>NZ_CP102754.1:0-2325000 GCF_024722315.1 Myroides albus | reverse complement strand
ATCTTACGATTTTGCAGAGCCCTGTGTTTTTGATAAACAGTCGCCTGGACCTCTTCACTGCGGCCAGCTTGCGCTGGCGACCTTTCTCCCGAAGTTACAGGTCTATTTTGCCTAGTTCCTTAGCCATGAATCTCTCGAGCGCCTTAGGATACTCTCCTCGACTACCTGTGTCGGTTTACGGTACGGGTACTTATAACCTAAGTTTAGAAGCTTTTCTTGACAGCCCTTAGGCACACTATCTCTTTGTCCGTAGACGCTGAGTACTATCGCATTTCTCCAAGTCTGACGCATTTTACTATCAAACCTATAGGTACGTGCTTCAACGAACTATTCCGTCAGTTCGCGGTGCTTTCATCACTGTGTCACTCCATCACTGTTATAAGTAGTACGGGAATATTAACCCGTTGGCCATCGACGTCCCCCTTCGGGTGTGCCTTAGGTCCCGACTAACCCTAAGCTGATTAGCATAGCTCAGGAATCCTTAGTCTTACGGCGGGGGTGTTTCTCGCACCCCTTATCGTTACTTATGCCTACATTTTCTTTTCTATAAGCTCCAGCAATTCTCACAAATCACCTTCTCTGCCGATAGAATGCTCCCCTACCACTCACGTTATAAAACGTAAATCCATAGCTTCGGTAGTATACTTATGCCCGATTATTATCCATGCTCAATCGCTCGACTAGTGAGCTGTTACGCACTCTTTAAATGAATGGCTGCTTCCAAGCCAACATCCTAGCTGTCTGGGCAATCAAACCGCGTTTTTTCAACTTAGCATACATTTGGGGACCTTAGCTGATGGTCTGGGTTCTTTCCCTCTCGGACATGGACCTTAGCACCCATGCCCTCACTGATGATTATCATTAATTAGCATTCGGAGTTTGTCAGGAATTGGTAGGCGGTGAAGCCCCCGCATCCAATCAGTAGCTCTACCTCTAAGTAACTATGATCATCGCTGCACCTAAATGCATTTCGGGGAGTACGAGCTATTTCCGAGTTTGATTGGCCTTTCACCCCTACCCACAGGTCATCCGAAAACTTTTCAGCGTTAAACGGTTCGGTCCTCCATTTAGTGTTACCTAAACTTCAACCTGCCCATGGGTAGATCACACGGTTTCGCGTCTACCACTACTGACTAAAGCGCCCTATTCAGACTCGCTTTCGCTACGGATCCAGACCTGAAGTCCTTATCCTTGCCAGCAACGGTAACTCGTAGGCTCATTATGCAAAAGGCACGCCGTCACCCAACTAATGGGCTCCGACCGCTTGTAGGCGTATGGTTTCAGGATCTTTTTCACTCCGTTATTCACGGTTCTTTTCACCTTTCCCTCACGGTACTGGTTCACTATCGGTCTCTCAGGAGTATTTAGCCTTAGCGGATGGTCCCGCCAGTTTCAATCAGGGTTTCACGTGCCCCGACCTACTCAGGATACCACTATTCTTATCTTTTCTTACTTATACGGGACTGTCACCCTCTTCGGTATACCTTTCCAGGTATTTCTAATTCAAGCCGCAAGAAATGTCGTGGTCCTACAACCCCAAAATTGCCGTAACAACTTTGGTTTGGGCTATTCCGCGTTCGCTCGCCACTACTTACGGAATCACTTTTGTTTTCTTCTCCTCCGCCTACTTAGATGTTTCAGTTCAGCGGGTTCGCCTCCTATACAGGATAATATGTCTTCAACATATTGGGTTGCCCCATTCGGATATCTACGGATCAATTCGTGTGTGCCAATCCCCGTAGCTTTTCGCAGCTTATCACGTCCTTCTTCGCCTCTGAGAGCCTAGGCATTCCCCATACGCCCTTATTTTGCTTATGTGCTTACAATTCTTTCGAATCGTACTTTCTATATATTTCTATATTTTTTGTTCTTTCTAACTGTTTTGTTAGTTAAGTTTTATCAATATGTCAATGAACGGTTGGACTTTAGTCCTTGTGGAGAATATCGGAGTCGAACCGATGACCTCCTGCGTGCAAGGCAGGCGCTCTAGCCAGCTGAGCTAATCCCCCGTTTCTAGTGTTTGGTTAACAGCTTACAGTTAACAGTAACTTTTGGGCGGTTAGTCTAAACCTCTAGTATTTCCTGTGTATTTTAGTAGTCCCGGGCAGACTCGAACTGCCGACCCCTACATTATCAGTGTAGTACTCTAACCAGCTGAGCTACGAGACTCTGTATAATACCTTTTTTTTATTTTTTGAACAAGCAGCGAGAGTAAGTAGAATTAACACTTAACTAATTCTCTAGAAAGGAGGTGTTCCAGCCGCACCTTCCGGTACGGCTACCTTGTTACGACTTAGCCCCAGTCACTAGTTTTACCCTAGGCAGCTCCTTGCGGTCACCGACTTCAGGTACCCCCAGCTTCCATGGCTTGACGGGCGGTGTGTACAAGGCCCGGGAACGTATTCACCGGATCATGGCTGATATCCGATTACTAGCGATTCCAGCTTCATAGAGTCGAGTTGCAGACTCCAATCCGAACTGAGACAAGCTTTGGAGATTCGCATCCTGTTGCCAGGTAGCTGCTTTCTGTACTTGCCATTGTAGCACGTGTGTAGCCCAGGACGTAAGGGCCGTGATGATTTGACGTCATCCCCACCTTCCTCTCGGTTTGCACCGGCAGTCTTGCTAGAGTCCCCGCCTTAACGCGATGGTAACTAACAATAGGGGTTGCGCTCGTTATAGGACTTAACCTGACACCTCACGGCACGAGCTGACGACAACCATGCAGCACCTTGTAAATTGTCCGAAGAAAAGTCTGTTTCCAAACCTGTCAATCTACATTTAAGCCCTGGTAAGGTTCCTCGCGTATCATCGAATTAAACCACATGCTCCACCGCTTGTGCGGGCCCCCGTCAATTCCTTTGAGTTTCATTCTTGCGAACGTACTCCCCAGGTGGGATACTTATCACTTTCGCTTAGCCACTCAGTCCGAAAACCGAACAGCTAGTATCCATCGTTTACGGCGTGGACTACCAGGGTATCTAATCCTGTTCGCTACCCACGCTTTCGTTCATCAGCGTCAATAAGTACGTAGTAACCTGCCTTCGCAATTGGTATTCCATGTAATATCTAAGCATTTCACCGCTACACTACATATTCTAGTTACTTCCATACTATTCAAGTCAAACAGTATCAACGGCAGTTTCATAGTTAAGCTATGAGATTTCACCACTGACTTATCTGACCGCCTACGAACCCTTTAAACCCAATAATTCCGGATAACGCTCGGATCCTCCGTATTACCGCGGCTGCTGGCACGGAGTTAGCCGATCCTTATTCTTACGGTACCGTCAAATACCTACTCGTAGGCACATTTCTTCCCGTACAAAAGCAGTTTACAATCCATAGGACCGTCATCCTGCACGCGGCATGGCTGGTTCAGAGTTGCCTCCATTGACCAATATTCCTCACTGCTGCCTCCCGTAGGAGTCTGGTCCGTGTCTCAGTACCAGTGTGGGGGATCTCCCTCTCAGGACCCCTAGTCATCGTTGCCTTGGTATGCCGTTACCATACCAACTAGCTAATGACACGCATGCCCATCTTTTACCGATAAATCTTTATTATTCAAATGATGCCATCAAAATAAACCATGGAGCATTAATCCGAATTTCTTCGGGCTATTCCCCTGTAAAAGGTAGGTTGCATACGCGTTACTCACCCGTGCGCCGGTCTCTAAAAAGCAAGCTTCTTATACCCCTCGACTTGCATGTGTTAGGCCTGCCGCTAGCGTTCATCCTGAGCCAGGATCAAACTCTTCATCGTATATTTTTTATATTTTCGATTAGCGCGTTAATTCAAATCTTTCGACTTGCCTTACTCTCTTTTTGTATGCTGTTGTCCAATATGTCTTAGAACGTATTCTTCTTGTTTTTTTCACTTGTGTTTCAAAGCGAGTGCAAAAGTAAAACTATTTTTTAATCTCGCAAAACTTTTTTCGAAAAATTTCTTTTTCTTTTTTTCTTGCAAACCACAGTGTTTACTGAAGCGGACCGCAAAGATAATACCTTATCTTTCACTTATCCAAACTTTATTTTGTTAAAGTTTTTAAAGCTTTTCAAAGTTATTAATTCTTCTTTGCTGCTTTCTTTATATTTAGGAGCATCTACCTCTAGAGTTGTTATTACTTCTCTAATGCGGATGTAAAAGTAGTATCTTTTACGCTACTTCCAAACTTTATAACGCCTTTTTTTAAAGGTTTTTTTCGGAGTAACGATAACTACCTATTATGATACACGTTACAAGTGAAACTTTTTTTAGTATTTCTGATATCACACTCCTTCCCTACCTTACTTACACCAGTAATAATGCATTTAATTCCTTTAACAAGATTCTTTATACTATATATAGTATAGTACACATCTAAACTAACATCTTATTCTACTATTAGTATTCTCATACCTTATAAGGTCCATTAAATCTTTCACAACTACCACTAACATAATTAAATAAACAACTAAATACCACAAAGTAATTCACTAACTTTATATAGAATTTAAAAATAAGAGTTATGGATAAAGCGAATATTTTAGAGAACCTAACTTATGGCGATAGTAAACCAGCGATAGCTATATTGATTGACAACGCAGCGACAAAAGAGATACGAATCGCTTTTAAAAGTGGACAAGAGATGAAAGAACACAAAACAAAGTTCCCCATAGTTGTACATATTATAAAGGGCAACATTGATTTTGGTGTAAACAGTGAGCGATATAACTTAAAAGAAGGAGATATAATCACTCTTGAGCCTAATGTACCACACGATTTACTAGCTAAAGCAGACAGTATAGTAAGATTAACTTTAAACAAATCTGATACAATTTCGAGGGTTGAGAAAGTAATTAACAGCTAATTACAAATGATACGAATAATGATCTTACAAGATTTACCAATATATAAGGTGTAAAGTACAATAAACCCATTGCTACTCTACACCTTTTTCCTTTTAAATACAAGGTCAAAGCTACAGAGAGCAACCGAAACATCTTGTTAAATCACGCATAGAAAGACAAATAATCTCTACTTTTGTAAAAAAACAATCACAATGAAAAAAATATTATTGAGTATATTTATTTTAATTAGCACACTCACTTATTCACAAAAACTTGAAATTATTCCCTTAGGTGTATATGGTGGAGGGATTGAAAGTAATCTATCCTCATATTTAATAGGTATAGAAAATAGCAAGAGCTATATTTCCTTAGATGCAGGCACGATACGAGCAGGAATAAACAAAACAATTGAATACAATACATTTGATGATACAACTGAAAACATCTTACAGAATTATATCAAAGGTTATTTTATAACTCATGGCCACCTAGATCATCTTGCTGGTTTAATCATTAATTCTCCAGATGACAGTAGTAAACCAATTTACGGATTACCATTTGTTATTGATGTTTTCAAAAACAATTACTTCAAAAATGCATCTTGGGCAAACTTCGGTAATGAAGGAGAAAAACCTATTATCGGAAAATACATATATCACAAGCTAACTCCATTTCGCACTTTTAAACTTGAAAACACCACTTTATCAGCGGAAGTATTTGAATTAAGCCATGTAAATCCACAAAAAAGTTCAGCTATATTAATTCAAAACAATGATGAATATGTACTATACTTTGGTGACACTGGCGCTGATAGAATAGAAAAGTCTGACAACCTAAATAGAATATGGGAATACATTGCCCCATTAGTTAAGAATAGAAACTTACAAACCATACTCATTGAGGTTTCTTTTCCAAACTCACAGCCAGAAGATAAACTATTTGGCCACCTAACACCTAACCTATTAAATGAAGAATTAACTAAATTAGCTCAATATACGGATAGTCAAACCCTAAAAGACTTAAACATAATTGTTACACACTTAAAGCCAGTAGGCAATCAAATAGAAACAATCAAGCAGGAACTTGAACAAAACAATCCACTTCAAGTAAAATACATATTTCCAGAACAAGGGAAGAAAATTTCACTATAAAAAAAGCCAATCTAATGATGGACTGACCCCAAAAAGTTGGACGAAGTTATGCAATCTTTTTAATATAATGAGCTCGGTATTCTACTGGGCTCATTCCATTTAAATTAATGCGTATTCGCTCGTTATTATAATATTTTATATACTGTTTTATCTCCTGAGTTAATTCCAATATGGAGTTGTATTTCTTTAAATAAAACAGTTCTGATTTCAATACTCCAAAGAAATTTTCGATTATAGCATTATCTAGACAATTTCCTTTTCTGGACATGCTTTGTTTAATATTATTATCCATTAACTTATTCTGGTATCTCTGTAATCTATATTGCCAACCCTGATCAGAATGAAGTATGGTTTCTATGTCAGTTGCTTTGTCTTTTTTTCTTCTTTTAAATGCTTTATTGAGCATATCAAGAATCTGCTGGTAGTTTGGAGAAGTGGATAAATTATAACTAATTATCTCTCCATTAAACAAATCTATTATTGGAGATAGGTATAATTTACTTCCTTTAACATTAAACTCTGTTACATCTGTAGCCCATTTTTGATGAGGCTTAGTTGCATTAAAATCTCGATTTAGTACGTTTTCTGTTGCTTTACCTATATCTCCTTTAAAAGACTTGTATTTCTTTGCTCTAATCACACTTTTATGACCTAGTTCTTTCATTAGTTTTGCGACAGTTTTGAAATTTACAGGTATTTTGAGTTCTCTTCGAAGCATTAATGTGACTCTTCTGTACCCATATAATCCTCTATACTTAGTAAAAATACGAGTTACATGTTTACCTAATTCAGCATGTTTATCCAAAAAAGTTATACTCTTCGTATGGTAATAATAACTACTACGAGCTAGCCCTGCTAAGTGTAGTAAATATTCTAGTTTATGTATGCGCCTTAGCTCCGTAATTATTACGGCTTCTTCTTTTTGGCTTGCTTGCTCTGAGCTAAGGCTTCTAACTTTTTTAGATAATCATTCTCTGCCCGCAAGTATGCTAGTTCTATTTTTAGCTTCTCTACTTCGCTCATCGATGCTTTTATCCCTGGAATATTTCTTTTCTTAGTCATCTTGATGTTTGTTTTGTTTTTCCTAAAATGTGCACCTCGATTATCTTCCAAGCCTTTAAATCCATTATTCTGGAATTTTTTAATCCACTGTAATAACACAGAAGAACTAGAGATTCTATACTTAACGCAGGTGTTAATCAAAGATAATCCACTTTTTTGATAGTCTTGTATAATGCTAACTTTTTCCTTTATCGTAAAGTTACTTTGGGAAATTCCCAGTAAGCCTTGTTTGCCATAAGCTTCATAAAGTTTAATCCAAAACCTCAGATTCGAAGGCATAATGCTTTCCTCTTTTGCAAGTCCTGTTAAACTATGTTTCCCTTCTAGAATTATAGTTACTAAACGTAACTTAAATTCATAATTGTATTTCTGTTTTCTACTCATAAAAAATGCCCCAAAATGTGTCTAACTTTTTGGGGCATGTCTATGATTGGCTTTTTTGTACTAAATATCTCATTAAGCTTCCCTTTTAGGGAAAACAACTTTACCTAAAAAATAAACAACTGTAAAAGCAATAAAAGAAGGAATCAACCACGGCACATCGTAACGACTCATTGGAACAACTTCTATTAATGAATTAAGTCTATCAATAGTATTAGTCGCATGCATTCTATTCTCAAAAATTGATTCTCTATACAAACCAATCATATAAACAACAAACTGATACAAAGCAATAACAGTTGTAGTTATAATTGCAGCTACAAAAGGAGCTTTTCTCTTTACATATTTACCAAAAACAACCATATATATAATCAAGGTAAGCGTTATTGGATAAATTATCCCTAAGAAAGGCCCTGCATAATCAATAATATCATCCACGCCTTTTACAGCTAGGTATCCAGATGATAAACAGGTAACAATAACGATAAAGCGATAACTCAATTTGCCGTTTGTCAACTGACTAAAGAAAGTACCTGTTGCACATACCAAAGCGATTGCCGTAGTAAGACAAGCTAAAGCAATACACAAAGACAAGGCTATAGTACCACTTGAACCCAGAACGCCATTTGAAATATGTAACAACAACTCCGTTCTTTTTAAGCTATCATTTATAGGATAACCAGAAGTTGCTCCCAGGTAAACCAAACCTCCATAAATAAATAACAAAAAGAATATAGCAACAGAGCCTGACATAAAAGTAACTTTCGTTTTTTCACCCAACTCTACATATCCACGAGCTTTCACCGCAGAAATAATAATTCCTGCATAAATTACTGAAGCTAACACATCCATCGTTTGATATCCTTCATAAAATCCCTTTCTAAAAGCCTCCAATCCGTTAATATTAGTTTCTTCTAACTGACCTAATGGGCTTGTAATCCCTAAGAAAATTAAAAAAATCAACAATATTAATAATATAGGGGTCAGATACTTCCCAATAATATCAACTACACGGGAAGGTGAAATTGACAGTGCTAAAGTAATTCCGAAGAAAATAACAGAAGATAGAACTGGACTAAAATCAGAAAATATAGGAACCACACCAATCTCGAAGGTCGTTGCTGCAGTACGTGGAATAGCCACCAAAGGACCTATGCTTAAGATGATAGCTGTTGCCAGAATCCATCCCAATCTACTATCAATTCGCTTTCCTAAATCAGTGAACTCATCACCTGAGTATAGTACAGCAATGATACCAAGAAAAGGAGCAAGAATAGCTGTTAAGGAAAAGCCTGTAACTGACCAATTCCAATCGTTACCAGTCAAAAGACCAATAATAGGTGGTAAAATGATATTCCCAGCGCCAAAAAACATTGCAAAAAGTGCAAATCCTATTGTTAACGCATCGAAAAACTTCTTTTTATTCATTCGATAAATTATGTCTAATCTTTTTTCATTTAAATTTAGAAAAAAATCAAAAAGAGATTATGATTAAAAAATAACGTTTTGATACCAAAACGGGGGTACAATATATAAAAATATTAAAACAACTTTAATAATTACATTTCATTTTTATTTAGACCTTATCACATAATTTATACCAATTTCAAAAAATAGAATACAATACAAAACCGAAAAATGTTAAAAAATGAACAATAACAACTTCCTTGAAACAGACCGCTTATATATCAACAAAATTAATTTGTTAAATGATATTCCGCATGTTCGACACTACTATAACGACAAAGAAACAATGTGTTGGATTCCCAATAGAAAAGATTATTACACGTCAGAGTACTTGTCAATGAAGTTTGAATCCAATAATAAGCTATATAAAAATGGCATAGGAATTTATAAAATAACACACAAAGCAGACAATAAAATAATAGGCGAAATAGGTTTGTATGACTGTGATAAAACAGACAATGCAATAGAAATAGGATACATTATCCTATCAACCTACTGGAGAAGGGGACTTGCAACAGAATTATTAATAAAAGTAGAAGATTATATACAACACATTCTAAAAAAGAAGTTGATCATTGCGCATCTAATCAAAGGTAATAAATGTTTTGACCCCTATAAACCTAGAGTATTTTTAAATTTTTAAAGTATAATGTTTTAGGCTACTTTTTCTCTGCTACAAATCAAGTGTTTGTCCTTTTCCCATTTCTCCATTGGAGTGATTTTTCCAAGCAAGCCATGTAGTCTTTTGTTATTATAAAATACTACGTACTTCTTTAATATTTGTTCTATTTGTCCAAAAGTAAAGTATTCAAATTTAGTAAAAACCTCTCTTTTTAAAGTACCGTGATAGGCTTCTATGTGAGCATTTTCCTCTGGTGTTGCTACGTGTGTAAATTCTTGTGATACACCTACTAAGGAAAGATATTCTCTTACATTCTTGGCAATAAATTGACTACCATTATCCGATCTAATAACCACATTTTTAGGGTAATCTAACTCTTCAAAAAGCCCTGACAATAATTCTATTACCTGCTTCTGCTTAATATTAAAGCTGAAGTAGTCTTTTAATATTCTACGACTGTGTACATCAATTACAGAAAGTAAATAAGCATTTTTACCTTTTTGTGGTATCCATACCATCTTAATATCCATTTCAATACACTCTAAGGGTCTCGTAGTCTTTACTTTACGATGCTTAACGTACTTCTTATCCGAATGATCTCTAGTTATACGAGTTTGTAAAAGCTTGGCGTTTTTCATGATACGATATACTTTTTTATGGTTAATGGTGTACCCTTCGCGTTTAAGATACTCGCTCATCATACGGTAGCCACAATCCATAAAATCACCCCTTAAAAGCTCTTTAATTGACTCTACAACAGTTTGTTCATTAACCCAACCTTGGGTTTTATGATAGGTTAATAAAGTAGCTTTATTACCTTTTGACTTGCCAGAACCCTTGAAGTAGTACGTGCTTTCACTTAAGCCAACCCAATGTATTAGTTTAGCTTTACTTTTTTGATATTTACTATAAAAGTATTCTACCAGATCTTTTTTGGATCGGATGTCCCAAACTTTTTTTTTAGAAGTTCACGTTGAACTTCTAATTCTATTTCTTTATCACTTAGTAGTTTACGGAGAATCTTATTCTCTTCTTCTGCTTTTTTAAGTTCTTTTGATTTGTCAGAAACAGCAGGTCTTAATCCTGATTCTCCTTGAGAATCGAATTTCTTCTTCCATGAGTAGAAAGTACCTGTACTTAAACTGTGTTTACGACAAGTTTCTATTACCCCATTTTCTTCTGCTTCTTCTAAAATTGATAGCTTCTCAGATAAGCTCCATTTCTTGTATTTCATAAGTCCAAAGTTATGTAATTAATTTACTAGTTTCACTCCAGCTTATTTAGGGGCTAAGATAATAAAGCATCAGAGAAGCTATTACAAAAAAGAGGATACAAAAAAACACAAGAAACAAAGATATCAACAGAAGTAACACGTATTCAATACACAAAAACCTTAACTGATTAATCAGTTAAGGTTTTATATAAATCGTCGAAAATTGGAATAATAAGTTTTCCTTTCTCAGTCAATGAATATTCTATATGAATAGGCTTTTCGGTAATCACCTGTCTAATTAATAGGCCATCATTTTCAAGCTCGCGTAGTGCAACAGACAATGATTGTTTATTCGTCCCTTCAATCAACCGCATATAATCACTAAATCTCTTAGGCTTTCCCTCTGTAGAATGTAAAATATGCATTTTCCACTTCCCCCCTAACGTCTTTAGCAATTGTTCTGCAGGGCATTCTTTATTCACTTCTTCCTCTTTTTTCATTAAATCACACTTAAATTTTAACCACTCTATACAAATTTAAGTATTAAAACTGAGCCTACCATAAATCGCAAGTTAACAAATCAAAAATATTCCATCTATGGAAGCTCAAATACAACTACTCATAAAATCAAAGCAATAAGAAATAATAAGCATAAACAAAAAATCTAACAATACTAAAATTTTAAGTAACTATTAACAAAAATAAGACAACATATTTTATCCTATTCACATTGAAAACATAGTAAAATTAAATAGTATTCTTTAACAATTCAGTTCCCATATCTATAAATCAAAGAAAAATATCTATATAAATCACATAAAACAATATTAAAAAAACAACATAAAGTAACCTTTAAACCATAAAAAATCGCCTTATTTTAGGTAAAAAAGTCAATAAAAAAAACTTTTTACACAACTTCAATATATTTTATGTTAATATTTTTACAATATACAAGTATGAGCAATAAGACAGAATAAAAACACATATAAGTAGATACAATGAAACAACCCTTTAGTACTATTAATTACGAACAAGTGTTAAAGAAAACTTAAGCCACTTTCACAACACACAAAAGACACCTATTATGACAAACACAAGACAAAAAATTCAAATTCAATCTAGTTTGATTGAATTGAAAAATTCACCAAATGAAGACTTTAAAATTTACACACAAGAAGAAGGAAAGAAATTATTCATTCCTTACAATAAAAAGTCTTACTACAAAGTTTCTTACTTAAAAAGCAAGAGTAAATTTTTTAGTGGAACAAAGGTAATTGAATTAGAAGGTCCAACTTTATTCTTTTCAAACCCTTTATCTCCTTATACATTTGAACCTATATCTGAAAATCCAGAAGGTTACTTCTGTTTATTTAGCAATAATTTCTTAGGTTTCAAAAGTAACTTAATGAAATCTATTTTATTTCACCTTGAGGAGAACCCTGTTTTTAGTCTAACCCCATCTCAGGATGAATTAATTTCTTTTATCTTCAAAAAGATGAAAGAAGAAGCGTCACAATCTTACGCACAGAAAATAGAATTATTAAGAAACTACATTGAGATTATTATTCACCAAAGTAATAAACTAAATGTTGCTTATAAAGTAGAGCATAAAAAGAATGCGCCACAACGTTTGTGCTCACAGTTTTTGGAATTATTAGAGAAACAGTTCCCTGTGACATCTATTCAGAATGTCTTAGAATTAAAGACTCCTAATGATTTCGCAACAAAACTAAGTGTACATACAAATCACTTGAATCACACAATTAATAAGATATTAGGTAAATCTACTTCAACGTGTATACAAGAAAGAATACTTGTTGAAGCTAAAAAACTACTAAGTACAACAGACTGGAGTGTGTCAGAGATAGCTTATACATTAGGCTTTGAATATCCAACATATTTCTCTAGTTTCTTTAAAAAAGCAACTAAAATGAGTCCAAACGTATTTAGGAAAAACTAATAAACACATAAATTCATTTGAAATTTATAAGTTTATGTGAGATAAAAATCTTATTTTTACAACAGAAAAAAACATTTTCACTTAAATTACTTCATGTATAATTATTGCTCTTTCTTCAAGCAATTAAAATAACTGAAGAAACAGTAGCCCTAATCTTTTTTTATTGCATAGCAGCCACCTTTTTAAGGTGGCTGCTTTCATTTTGAAGTTCTATCTCAATTGTAGAAAAATTTAGAACAAGTTAAATTTCCTAATAATCATAAAGTTTTAATTGACAATATAAATAGTCAAGCCTTTTCAGTTTACTTGAATAGATGCCATATTACAATATCTAATCATATTTCCTTAACTACTGTTACAACACCTATTCAATCATCCATCGTTACAAAGGTAAGCAGAGACATTATACTACATTATCCCATTAATATTAAATACTAATTTCTAACAAAGACTACTAAGTAACTTTCTTTTAATAGCAAGAATGGGGAGAACAACTGGTTTGAACTTTATTCCTTCAACAAACTTTGGTATACCGTTTTCCTACTGCAGATAAAGGAAATCGCTATCTTACTTCTAATAAGAGAACCATTGAAGATCTTTACATAAACTGCAATCAGGTGATAAAACACCTTTAGACAATCTCACAAAGAAAGCATTAATCCTATTTTCCAAAATAGAAACAGCATAAATAATATCCCCGAAATTCCTTATATCCTTCTTGCCTCAAGTATTCTTGTAATTTTCAACCATACACTAAATAGTTTTAAAGCAAATCCTTCGCGTTTCAAACTAATTGCACAGATATACTACCACGGTAGTCTTTCAATCAGTATTTCAGATTTAAGCTTTACGGCGTTTATAGGCATTTTCACTATTCTCATCATGTTCTTCATAAGTATGTAATTGCCAAATACACAAATTCTCAATAGCACGTGTACAACCTATGTACCATTCATATGGCGTCAACTTATTAGGTTTATCCACAATTAAAATAACGTGTTTACGCTCCAGTCCCTTAAACTTAACTGCAGTAGTATATTGAAGTTTATTAGGCTTTAAACTAAGATTCTCAATCGTAAGCTCCTCCATTCCCATTTCCAAGATCAAATCTGCAACGTTATTCTTACGCTGCCAAACTTTACTTTGAACGAGAACAATAACATCTTCTGCCATTAAAGAGGAACTTGGGTCATTTATATTCTTTATAATTTCCTCCATAGCATATTTCAATTCATCTCGAGTATCAAAAGACCTGAGTTCAATTTCATCATACTCATGATGTGTTGTAACATCATCCCAGTCTTCAGGATGACTCTGTATATGTTCAGCAATTTTTCTAATCTGTGTCTTTTGAGCACTACGCCTAACTTTGTGAAGTTTAAAGTGTGTAAAATACTCTTTCAAGAAATAAGCATAATCCGTAACATCCCTTCCGAAAAGTGAAAAACTTTGATCCAGGTCATATAGCAACATGATATTACCTTGCTTCATTCCATTGTGATCACCACATAACTTATGCATCATCAAGTGTAAGTTGCGATCGAATAGATCCTGCGCTTCGTCAATAATCATAAAATCGTAATTTGGTAATTTACCACTATCTTGCAAGTAGTCAATTGTTTCACGAATATATGCAGCAAACTTACTTGGTTCTAAATAATACAAATCACTCTCATTTACATTTGGCAAATTCTCAATGACGAACTGCGTAAATGTCATACAGTCAATATTCACTTTCAGTTCCTTAAATCGTTGAGCATTATAACCACACAGAAGCAAATTCCAACACAAGTAAATACCTTTACGACCAACTTGCATTTCAGCATAGGCCATTGCCATTGTCGTTTTACCTGTACCAGGAGCACCTTCAATCATTAGCCTTGGGTTTTCAGATAGCGAATACAAAATATCAAGATTGCGTTCTTTCAACCAAGCGAGAGAATCACGACTTTGGAACACATTTGTATCCGATACGACAGGGTTAAAAGTATTGACGATAGTCTCAATCTCTCCAGGAGTTAGATTGGAAAAGCGAATTGGATGAATACTTTCTAATTTATGTTTCGAATAATCATAAATGTGCATTAAAAACTTTTCAATATTCTTGTACTTATTCCTTTTGGTGTACTCACTATAAATCAATTTAGAATCATAGATTGTATTTTCAATGGGAATCATTGTAGTAGGAAAAGAAACAGCTTCACAAAAAGCAATATGCTTAAAGCTCGGAAAAACCTTATTCATTAAAGTATATTTATATCCTTTAACCTGTTCAAACGGGTTTTGGTTTAACCACTTTTTTCGCTTGCCATCTTTATAACAAAAACGGCCTTGATCAACAGAAATATTTCCTCCCTTCACCTCCATGACAATAATTCCAAATTTAGAGACAATAATAAAATCGAGCTCTGCATCTGCTTTTACTCTCTTGATCATTGAATTATCGTGGAACGGCAACTTCATACTATACCACACGTACCAATCGTGAGGGCTATCACTTAGCGCATCCACTATATCCTTGTAAACTAAGAATTCACCATAAGGAACTTTTACTCCATTTATCAATAATTGTTCTAACTCATCCAAAGGATACTCTGGATAGATTTGTAATGACATAACTATAACTTTAAATATCCTCTAATTTAACAATAATAACAGATATAGTACGTTTTTTTAATAAGATATAACAGTCATTTTACTATAATCTTTTTGTCATAGCTCTTGCATTTACATAAAAAAAGGTTTCTACACTTTATTGTAAGAAACCTTTTTTGATATAAATAACTGTACATGCTCTATCCATAGAGAAATAACAATGTCCATAGAAGTTTATCCTATCCCTTTCTTATTTTATACCTCAACAGCAAAGCAAGATTTAAGATAACGCTGTTTACAGCCAAAAAAAGGTGGTTAAAATAACCACCTTCTTACTATTCTATAGGAAACTCAGGACGTCTCATCTTAAACTTACTACCTGACAGTGCCTCAAGAAAAGACACTAAAGATTTTATTTCAGATTTACTTAATTCTAAAGGCTTCATCAAAGAATCAGTCACAGGATAAAGCGGATCTGCTAATTTTTGCTCAGGCTTAGGATCAATCATATGCATCCCACTATTATACATATTCACAATACCTTCTAAGTCATCGAACAAACCATTATGCATCCAAGGTCTTGTATTCAACAAATCTCGAAGTCCAGGAGTTTTAAACTTACCTACATCATCAGGATTATTAGTCACGACATATCTTCCCAGGTCTTCGAATTTACGTTTGTAATACGTCAAACCAATATTGTGAAAGGATTCGTCTGTAAAATACTGTCCGTGGTGACAATTCATACAGCGAGCTTTCGTTCTGAATAAATGCATTCCATAAATCTCATCTTCCGTTAGGGCATTGTATTTTCCATCTATGAAAGCATCTACTCTACTTGGTTGACTTTTAATTGTACGTTGAAATGAGGCAATTGCACCTACAATTCGATCGTATGTAATTTTATCATCTCCAAAAGCATCAATAAAGTACTTTTTATAGCCTTCAATTTTACTCATTTTTGCAGGTAATTCAACTACGTCCATTGCCATTTCATTATGAGCACTCAAAGGTCCATTTGCTTGTTCTTCTAAAGAGTTTGCTCTACCATCCCAAAAATAAGAAGTACGCTCGGCTGTATTATACAAAGAAGGTGTATTGCGTGCCCCTTTTAAATGATCATGTCCTAATCCTACCATACGTCTATCAGTCCATCCCATTTCAGGATCGTGACAAGAACTACAAGATATTTGATTAGATTTAGACAGCTTAGGATCGAAAAACAACATTCTTCCCAACAATACTTCTGGCTTAGCCTGATCTACAAAATAAGCTGTATCTCTTTTAATACTTGAAAATTCACTCCACTCTACTCCTGGATCAATCGTTGGCTTCGGCCACTCATTAATCGGTTTCTTGTACATTTCCACTATTTTAGTGTAATCAGGAGTATCACTCCACAAAACACTTGTAAACTCAGAACTAAAACTAACCAGTCCAAAAGCTATGACTCCAGATAACAAATAAACTATCTTTTTCATTAATTATTTTATTAAATAACAATTCATTAAAATGTAACCCCTAAGGTTGCACTAACGAAATTGTTTGTTTCATTCACATTATATTTAACCTGTTCAAATTGAGTTTGTACAAAAATATTAGGTAAGTTCTGTACTTTAAAATCATATCTAACTACTAAGCCACAATTAAAATAATTTGCAGAGTTAATCATATAGTCCTGTTTAACCCATTGATTCATAGCAGGGCTATAGTGGAACTCTTTCAATCTTTCTGTTGTTTCTTTTAAGTTTCTAACCTTAAAATACGGTTTTAGACTAATTGTACTTGAAGTATTAATACTTCTCAAATAATCTACTTCAATACCTAAATGAATATATGTAAATCGTTGTTTAACTTGTGTATCCCTTCTTTTTTCATCTGTTTGTTCCACTCCAAATAGCGGAGTAACAGTGAATCTACTTAAAGCAGTACTATACTGATAGAAAATAGAAGTATAAATGTCGCTGCGTACAAATTTATACAACTCTTTCTCTGCAATCTTGGTCTCTAATTTTTCGACTTTCGAATAAAAATACTCTGTTCCTCTCGATTCACTCAAGAGGTAACTTACTTTAGCTCCAAGGCGATGTTGTTCAAAATCAATGTATTTAACAGCACTTACTGTATACTTTTTGGTTTCCAATTTAGACATATCTTTTGCAGGAGAACTGCCTATCCCTTTATCTACTTGAAATTTGCCAAAAGCTCCTTGAATCACAAAATCTTTCCCCTTATTCTTAGCAATGGTACCTCCAACATCATAACCAAAACCTTCGTATAAATTAGTCATATCAACAGCCGAGCTAAAATAGTAATTATAAGATCCCAAGCCTGTCAGATGATAAGCGATTGGTTTACCTAATAAGTTTACAAACTTCAAACTTGAGTTTTGTGAATACTTATTCAAATGAGTATATACACCAATCTCGTAATCTTTAAAGACATTATAGGTAATACCTAAGTGCACCTTCAAATCAGAAACGGTATTTTTAGGTCTTGGATCCACTTCCCTATAACCGCTTTTTGCCGTATAAGTAACCTCAGCACCAAGTGTAAATTTCCGCCATTCCTTAGCAATACCTCCACTAAAGTGATAAATATCTTGCTTCATCGTACCACCAATAGAATCCCCTACAACATAAGGACCCAAAATATGCCTATCCATATTTTCATTCCACATCATATTCTTTTGCTTTTGATTCTTATATGAAGCACCACCCCAAATAACTTTGTTCCCTTTCAATCTTTGGTAAGAAAAAGTATTGACACTAAAAGCGTCTAATCCATCACCATCTTGTACCAAATAAGCATCTTTCCGATCAGACTGATAATTCATATTCAATTCAGAATACGACAAGGGAATTGCCGAATACATATACGAGCGATTAGCAAAGAACTCCTTTCCAAATTCAGTGTACACGTTCGTTTGTAGTTCTCTATTAATATAAAGACTATCCGCAACTACGTGCTGAGCGTAAGTCTGCAGTGATAAGATAAAAACAAATAAACCACTGATACTATTTACAACAATCTTCTTCAATCTTGTCCTTCTTTAATTGTGAATAATTCCATCTAGTAAAGACGCTCTTGATTCGGGAACAAAATCAACTGATGAATTATTGGTATCTTTATATACTTCTCTTCCAAATTCATTCTGTCCTAAACCTTTTCTACGCACCGATTTACCATATCTTCCCTTATCACCATCCGATGTTGCACAGTAAGTAAAACCACTATCAATACCAGCACTTGTAACCAAACGCTCCAGCTTATCAGGAATACTATTATTCACACCATCTAATATCCAATTATTTGGAATTTTATAGCGACTAAAACTCTGCTCTTTTCCAGATCCAGTCAAGTAAGAATAGTCATACTTGTGCTCACTTAACCAACTATCAACACTTTCTCCATCAGGAAAACGAGCAATAATATAACCTGTATAACCACGGTCATGCATGACAAACATACCAAAATTCATTTTTGTATAAATTACATCAACGTTTGGTACACTTGGATTATCTGGCTGCACTTTTGGACCGTCTAAAGTTGGAAACTCAAAGTCAGCTTTTGTTAAGTCAGGTCCAGCCACATTGGGCAGGTTGTGATTCTGTGCATTGTCTGCAATAACGATAAAGTCACCAGGTTCAACAGGATAGTCCGTTCCATTACCAGGTAGCATCATAACAGATTGACAAACAAATGCCTCATCTAAAATGAATGGGGTTTCTTTATTATCGCGTGTAGTCATGAAGTCAGATTGAGCGATTAACAATCCATCTGCATAGAGCACTCTATCTGTATTATTGACAATTTTAAAATACCTACCCGTTTGGTATGATTTTCCTTCATTGGTCTGAAAACCAGTGTAAAATAATTCTTCAAAAATAAAATCATCAGTAAATTGTTTAACTGTCAATTTGATATTCACATTCGTTACTTGACTTGTAATATCAAGCATCTCGTTTTTGCTACCTAAAATTACTTCTTCACCATCCTCAAGAATACCAATACCTTCCGAAGACATTCGGTAGGATCCCACTGGAAGCGCAACTGAAAAATAAGGCGTATTCTCAGCCTTTTCGATTGTCTTCATCCCTGTATTCACCTCGGTAAATTCGACTTCTAACTCTTTAATTTCCTTAACATCATCAACTTTAAATGTCATAGAAACAACGGCATTCTGAGTTAATTCAGTTGCGTTATCATCACTAAGACAAGAGCTAACAGTTAAGCTCATTACTGTTAATAAAACAGCTAAATATATTTGTCTAAATTTCATTTTCTAAATATTAAAATTGATTTCCATTCCAAAATAGGGACCACTATCATCTTTTCTATTAACTTTCACACCGTTGAAGGTATAAGATTCATAATGCGTAAATAGTCGATTAACAAACATTGACGCTTTTACAGACTTATATATTCGCTTAGAAATCTTAAAGTTTGCATTAAAAGTAAAAGGCGTGCGTTTCTCCATCCCGTCAGTGCTCGAAACATTTCTAACTAAATGTTGAAGCATTGGATCCTTCATACTCTCTTCAGTATACTCATGTACAACATTATCAATACCTATATAAGCATAAGGAGCTGCCACTCGATTCAAATTCAAATCTCTTCTAAACAAATCACCTTGTAGAGAAGCTGAAATATTCATATCTAAGCTTGGTAAATAAGTATCTACAACCAAGTTATAAACTAACGAAGACCTTCTATACCCATTATCATCAGCATATATACCGGCATATAAAAACTCTTGACCATTTACAGATAGACCAGGTCTATGCAAAATAGGAGCGCTATTTGAATAAGTAGTTTTAAACCAAGCTCCATTCAAAGTAAAACGAGTATTAATACTTTCGAATCGCGGAGAACTATATCCAAATTCAATCCCTGTTTTAAAAGTATTACTACCGTTTTCGGTATGAGAATACTGTGACATTACTTGCTTATTGGTAGAAGTGGAACTATCTAAGTTAGGGCGGCCTAACTCGTCATTCCACACGATATCCTTAGCTTCATATCGATCGTATTCAAACCCCATAAACTGTGTCATATCTCTAAAACCTGTTGACATCTTTTCGTCGAAGTAAGTAATATAGAATTTATGTTTATTATAAGCTAAATCCAGTCTAATCTCGCGTTTGATATTCTTTGCTCCAATCAGGCTTTGATTTTGCAAAGACATTCTATACGTATAAAATTGAGCATAGTAGTTATCATTTTGTGGATCATAATAACTTACTTGAGCCATATCAAAATATCTATCTTGTGGATATAACAATGCCAGAGTAGGTTGTTTATAGAGTTCACCATATCCTACAGTGATATCTGTTTTCAAAAAATCATTCCCTATCTTCACCTCAGGTAATCCCCATTGAAAATTGACACGTGGCTCTACAAAAACGCGGTCACTAATACTAAAGTCCTTGCTAATACCTAACATTTTAGACATGCGAAGTCCTCCGTATAATTGTAAGTGATGTGCTCCCAAGTCATACTCCATTCTATCTCCAATATAGGCAGCTAATAATTGTGAAGCAGGTATATCCTTAAAAGGTCTTGGTCTTTTTACAACACCTAATGTTGGAGGTAACATAGGGTCGTAGACCTCACCATCTCCGTTGTTTTTAGAATATCTAAATTCAATACCGGATTCAATCTCATGACTAATCCCCCCTGTGACAAACCCCAAAGTAGTTTGTAAAGTTGTATTTATGTTCAGAGGTCTTCCTTGCGTCTTGTAGTTTGACACATAAGAAGAAGGTAGAAAAACACCTTCGTTAACTCCTGTCTCGTTTGATATAGGTATGGCATTTCGCCCACTTTGTTGAACAAAGACACTTCCTTTGATATCCTCTATTCCTTGAGAGATGTATGTATTCAATTTTACATTATTAAACACCGCATATTCTGGGAAGTTCAATTGTAAATTATTACCTAATGAAAAGTATTGTTTACTATTCTTATAAGAATCTGTACGGTCAAAACCTGTATCAGGATCAAACTTATCATTGTCGATCGTTCCACTATAATCAAGATTGGATTTCCAAACTAACTCCGTATCATTCAAAGTCCATGCTTTCTCCGAACGAAGTGAAGCAGAAACTCTCTTATAATTCTCAAGTACATTTCGCGGTTCACTTTTAGCATCTAAAAAATCAACACTTGCATTCAGCCTCCAACCACTTTTGGTATCAATTCCCTTTCCTACATAATACAATTTACTAAAGCCATCCACTTTAAAGCGAGCTTGTAAAGGAGTATACCCAACCTTTCTATTGATTTTAATCAATCCTGAGGTTAAATCACCATAGGCAGCTGTAGGAATACCGCGAATCACTTCAACACTTTCAATATCATTGGTAGCAATACTACGCATATCAATACCTATGTGAGAAGTTTTGCCAAGAGGACCTGATGTTGTATTTGAGGATACTTGTAGATCCGCATTAGAATTAAGCACATTCCCATCCATCATAAACTGAACTCCCAAGGAACTGGTATTATAACCACTACTGCCATTTTCACGTAATAGCACAGGGTTAACACTTGTCAAGATAGGATCCTTTGCTTGACCACCTGGCAATAATTCCATAAGATCCGTAAAGCTTGAAGGTTGCAAATGTTCCATCGCTTGGCGATTAATCACTGAAGTAGAAGTTAAACCTTTACTTTCTGTGGCCGTGATAATCATCTCCTCTAAAATGTTAGCATTAGGCGTTAAAACAATTTCTCTTGATAAATCACCTAATAAGGATACTGAAAATTCTTCATGCTGAAATCCAATATGATTCACATGAATAGTATAATTATCGGGAGTTAAGCTAAAAATAACTTCTCCCTTATCATTAGTCAATTGGATATAACTTTGATTCTTACTATCAACAGCGATTATGGTGGCATCTGTGATGAGTATTTTGGCAGAATCAACTGCTCTTAAAGATAAAGAAACTTTGTTGCCTTGACCAAAAAGTAAAGAGCTGAATAACAAAACAATAGTTAGAAAAATATGTTTTGCTAAATGTGTCGCGCATTTCATTCAAATCTATTTTCAAATAGGTTGACAAAAGTAGTCAAGAAAAATACATTACGCAATTTATTTAGACTTGGTTCAAATTAATTACACATATATATTTAAGATTTAATATAAATAGCATAAAAAACACATATTAAACAAAATAGATGAAAAATACTCAACATATTAAACCAATTTACATTATAAACACATCATTACATCCAAGTCCCCATCATTAACACTATACTGATTACTTCTAAATAAGAAAAAACTTCTTTAGAACTGTCTCTAAAGAAGTTTTTTACATACCATTAAAGTAAATAAGCGTTACTTCGTTGGAAAAATAGGACGTTCCATTTTATAGTAACTTCCTGACATTGATTCTAAAAATGCTACAATAGCTTTTATTTCTTTCTCATTTAATTTTAATGGTTTCATCAGTGGATCTGTTAGAGGAAAGAGTGGATCTAATGCTTTCTCTTCCTCTGTAGGGTCTATCATGTGCATCCCACTATTATACAAATTCACTATTCCTTCTAAGTCATCCATTAACCCATTATGCATCCATGGCTTAGTCACTAATAGGTCTCTTAAAGAAGGTGTTTTAAATTTACCCACATCATCTGCCTTTTTGGTATGTAAGTATAATCCTAAGTCTTCGTACTCTCTCTTGTAATATGTCAATCCTATATTGTGAAAAGACTCATCTGTAAGATATTTACCATGATGACAATTCATACATCCTGCCTTAGTTCTAAATAAGTGCATTCCATATATCTCCTGTTCTGTTAGGTACTGATACTCTCCTTGCATAAATTTGTCGAAACGACTAGGCTGACTTTTAATTGTCTTTTGAAAAGTAGCTATTGCCCCCACTATTCTTTCATAAGTCACTTTGTCATCTCCGTAAGTTTCTTTAAACAAGGGCTTGTACTCTTTATACTTGCTTAACTTCGCTGGTAGTGATTTGACATCCATATCCATTTCATGATGAGCAGATAAAGGTCCCATCGCTTGCTCTTCTAGCGTTAATGCTCTACCATCCCAAAAGAAAGAACTACGCTCAGCAATATTGTATAAAGAAGGAGTATTTCTGGCTCCTAATAAATGATCATTCCCTAGTGATACCTGTCTATGGTCTGTCCATCCCATTTCAGGATCGTGACAAGAGCTACAAGATATCTGATTAGACTTTGATAACTTAGGGTCAAAGAACAGTGCTTTACCTAATACCACTTCTGGCAAATCTTGTGTCTCATAGTATAATGTATCTACCTCTATTGCCCCAAACTCTTTCCATTCTACACTTTTATCTATTATCGGACTAGGCCAATAGCTTATAGGTCTTTTATATTGATCTGTAATCTCTGTGTATTCTGAAACTGATCTTACCTCAAAATTAGTGTATCCTATAAATAGTAATACCGCCCCAATAATAACACCTACCTTTTTTTTCATCTATCTTCTCTCTCTTTTAAAACGTAATCCCTAAACTCATCATCACACTACTGTTGTTTTGAAACTGCTTATAATTTTGGAAATAATACTCTCCACCTACAAATACATCTATTACTTTCGGCAAAGCAAAATCATATCGAACCTTAAAGCTTCCTTCCCAATACTCTGCTATCTGAACAGCATAGTTATCAAGTAGCATTTGATTTATAGCATTACTATTTCCATAATTAAAAGTAGCCTTTTCTTTAGCAGTTTGTCTTACCTTCCAATTAGAAGCTACTGTCAATAGACTTCTATCCTTAAATGTGTACATCCATTGTAAATCTGCTCCCATATAGGTATACTGAATATCTGTTTTAGAATAAGGCTTTTTATAACGTTCTACCTCTTGAGTTATTCCTATATACGGTAAGATACTATACACACTATTTAAAGTTCCATACTTAAATACTCCACTTAATCTAAGACTCTTATTCTCGTATTTATATTGTTCTTCTTGTCCTATCTTTAAATAGTTCGTAGCGCTCACATTGACAAACAAATTCTCTGTACCCTTTCTCGTCTTCATGTTTCCATCTAAGCGAACACCTAACTGAGTAGCTTGTACATCAAATAGCTTCCCTACAGAGAAGAAATGCTCTACCTCCTTAACTTTAGAAACTTGCAAATCATAGAAATCAGGCAGTAACTTCTCAAAACTAAAAATATTCATTCCCACTGTGGCAAACCACTTCTTCTGATAAGTGTCATATACTTGTAGAGAAGTACCATACCTCCAACCATCATAATAAGCCTCTCTTCTTTTTCCTTTCAATAGATTATTGAAGTTTCCCATTCCACTCATCTCATATATCACAGGAAATCCAGTAGGACTATAAAAGTCCATCTTGTGTTTCTGTGTATATTTCTCTATTGAAGTATTTACCCCTATAGTAAAGAACTCCTTAAATACTCTACTCACACCTATATTCCCTCCTAATCGAGCAGAGAGGTTCTTAGGTCTAGGGTCTATATTCCGGTATTCCATCTTCGCTTTATAAAAACCAGAGATACCGATATTGTACTTTCCTAATCGTTGGGCATAACCACCAGCGATATGATAATCTTCATACTTAATATCTCCACCTACACTATCCGCTACCACATACGGAAATATTAAATGGTAATCCGCACTCTCATTCCACATTACATCTCTTCGCTTACCTTGTTGATAAGTAGCACTGCCCCACACAGCACTATGCTTATCTAATTTATGGTAAGCATTCGCTTGAAAAGACAAATCATCTCTGTTTTTACCCTCTTGAGCTAAGGTTGTTTCATTCTTACTATTCTGTTTTGCGATTTCGAAAGAAGTTAAGCTGTACTTTCTATAGTCTAAATAGTGAGATGGATTGACATAAATAGGTTCTTCAAAATGATGTATTACATCTTGATTCTCCTTTACTTTTATTGCCAATGAATCTGACTGTTGACCATATCCCCATACAGTACTCAACAATGACAACAGACATAACCCAAAATGAAAGTGCTTCATACTACACTAATTAATATTTAAATAATGACGGTCTTACTGCAGGTGCAAAGTCAACTGTCGAATTATTAGTATCTTTTAGAACATTGTTCCCTGCTGCATTCTTACCTAATACATGTCTTCTTACAGCCTTACCATATCTTCCTTCATCCCCTACATGTTGTGTGATATAAGTATACCCCATATCTACTGATGGAGATGTTACATTCCACATATACTCATCAGCGATACCTAAGTTTACAGCATCTACTATCCATGAGTTTGGAATTTTAATAGCAGAGTCTACACTAGGATATGCTTCTCCTCCGAATATCATTTCGTACTCATAATCATATATATTATCTACTACTAGCTTCTCCGTTGTCATTCCCTCAGGCATTTTCACTAAAGCATAAACATAACTTCCTTGAATATTAACCACTAATTCATCGTGAATCGTAATCATTTTAGCTGCTTTTAATCCTACTACATCATGTACACCATCTCTAAAATTCTGAAACTCTGCGTTAGTCAAATCAATTGAGTTGCTGTTAAATTCTCTATGGTTAATAGCATTCTCTGCAAAGATTACTGATTTGCCTGGCTCTACTGGGTGGTCTTTTCCTTTACCTGGGAACTGTAAAATAGCTCCAGCAGACAATGCCTCACTCATAATATTAGGTGTATAATCTTGCTTATCATTTGTCATAAACTTAGATTGTACAAATAACATTCCGTCTAAATACAATACCTCATCAGAGTTATTTGTTATTTTAAAGTATTGGTCATCTGTATACTGAAGTCCTTGTGGTGTTTTAGTCCCTGCGAAGAATACCTCTTCTATTACAAAACCTGTACTACTCGTTTTAAATACGATATCGATAGCCTTAGTCATTTCTCTACCCGAGATCACTACTCCTTTAATAAAGTTACCTACTTTACTCTCCTCTACTACACCGTTTACTTTATGTGTGATTACACCTTCTACTGTGATATCATAAGTACCCGTAGGAAGTGCTTTCTGTATTTTCTTATCTCCTTCATATACTAACTCCGTTTTCTTATTAGAGTTTAGTTCTGTCAAGTAAATAGTCATCTGTTTTATCTCTTCTATCTTCGCATCTTGAGGATCATTAATCCAGAATGTTACGAAAGTCTGCTCATCCCCTGTCATATTGCTATTGTCATCAGAAGAACAAGCATTAAAACCTAATACTACTAGTAGTAAGCATAATGATTGTAAAAGTCGTTTTATCATTTTTATAAGTATTTATAGATTAAAATTTATTTCCATTCCGAAGTAAGGGTCTCTTAGCCCCTTTCTGTTTACCTTAGTCCCATTCACAAAATATGGAGCATAATAGGTAAATAGCTTATTAGCAAACATAGACACTGTGATCTGCTTGTTTCTAAAACTCTTAGATAGCTTTAAGTTCACATCCATCAGCATAGGTGTTCTTCTAGATTTATCTGCATTGCTATGTTGTGGGATTACTAATTGTTCTAACAATGTTCCTTTTGCCTCTTCTGCATCATAAGGTCGTAATTCTCCATCTACTCCTACATAGTAGCTAGGCATTCCATTCATCGGTTCATTCTTTGCTAAGTAGTACCAGTTAAACTGAAATGAAGTAGAGAATTGTAGATCTAGTTTAGGGATATATGTATCTAATAATAGATTACTATTTAGCTGTTCGTATTTGCTCTTAGGTTCCATTTCATCGTATAGTCCTAAGTATGGATAAGGCTTACCATTCACATTAGCATTAGAGTTACCACGTCTATAAGTTGGTAAGCTATTGCCATATTCAGTTCTAAACCATGCCCCACTAATTGTAATACGTGTATTAATTACAGATATTCTATTAGAACTATACTGAAACTCTATTCCTTCTTTATCAGTTCTACTTCCATTGCGAGAGACATTGTATAAGAAGTTTTCATTAAACTGTTCGTAAGGAAGATCCTCTTTATTCGGTGTACTCATGATATGATCATGATCTATATTAGAAGTATCATATCTCTTATAATCAAAGATTCCATACTGGTTCATCGTTCTAAACCCGTTACTCATTCTTTCTTTAAATACTGTAAAAGTCAGCTGATGAAACCCCAAATTCAAATCTAACCTAGCCTCTATCTTATTGTTTAAAGCAGGTGTCAGTGCTTTGTTCTGTGGATCAAAAACGGTCGTTTTATAATTAACTGTACGATAATCAGGATTACTGTGAAAATAGTTTAACTGCTGAACGTCTCTATAGTATTTCTCTGGATAAAGAAGATTTAGGTCAGGAAATAGTCTCTGCTGTCCCCATCCTAACGTTAAGTCTACTTTTGCTTCCTTATTCGCTACCATAAATGAGGGTAGTGTCCATTGTACATTCACACGTGGATCGATATACATCTTTCCACTCATAGTGAAATCATTAGACAAGTTTTGCATAATAGATCCTCTCGCTCCTAATGCTAATGTTAGACCGTGTTGTCCAAATTTAGCAGAGGAAATATGCTCTGCAAACAAAGCCGTCGTTACATAAGCAGGAATATCCTTATATGCTCTGTTTCTATAAGTAGATTTAGGATCTAAAGGCTTATAGATATCATAGACCTGACCTCTACCGTTATTCTTACTATACTGCCAATCAATACCTGCGCGTATATCTGTAGAAATAGCAGACATATTATAACGAAATGCACTTACTACCTTAGCGAAGATATCTAGTGGCTTACCATCTACTACACTCTCTGCAATATAATTAGCCGTAGGAAAAAAACCATCGTACTCACCATCCACCGTAGAAAGTGGCAATGCTGTAGCAGCCTCTAGCTGTACAAACTTTGTCTGGTTAATCTTATCAAAACGTTGATTAAACGTAGTCTGTAATTCTATACTTCTAAAGAAAGATTCATTTCTACTCTCATAAGTCACTATATTACTCAGACTATAGAACTTATTATCCACTTTATATTTATTCGCACCTGTCAGGTCAATATCTGGATCAGACTTAGCGTCATCTATAGACCCTGTATAACTTAGGTTGGATACCCAAGAAAACAATCCTCCATTGTTTAAATTCTTATCCTTACTCACGCGTACAGTACCTGTCACACGCTTATAACTCTCTAAATCATTGCGAGGTTCTGGTTTAGCATTTAGATAATCTAACCCTACATTTACCTTAAAGCTACTGTCCTTAGATTCAAAACCTTTATTAACAGCAAATAGTTTACTATATCCATCTGCTTTAAAACGTGCTTGCCATTTAGAATATCCACTCTTTTTCGTGATCTTTACTACACCAGAAGTAAGGTTTCCGTATTCTACAGAAGGGATTCCTCTTATGATTTCTACTTTCTCTATTTGATCTGTTGAGATTGTACGCATATCAACACCTGAGCTAATATTGATATTCTTATTAACACCTGATGAAACATTATCCATATAGCCATAAGTATACTGAAGGTTTGCACCCGAGTTTAGTTGTGCTCCATCTACTACAAATAAAGTCCCTAGAGAAGAAGTGTCATATTGTTTATTTCCAACACCCCCTATATTAGACCCCACTCTACCTACTTCTCTCAGCTGTATTTTATTGACACCCCCTAGATACGGATCTTGTGCTCTACCGCCAGGTACTAATTCCATTAAGTCAGCAAAACTAGAAGGCTGTAGATGTTGCATAGCCCTTCTATTAATCACAGAAGTACTCGTAAGTCCCGTCCCTTCTTTAGCTGTAATCACGACTTCTTCTAATTGATTCGTTTCAGCCTTTAAGGCAACTGTAAAATTATTGTGCGTTAAGGTATTTAGCTTCTGGCTGTAAAAAGAATAACTGATGTGCTGTACTTCTAAAAGATAGTTATCAGGCACTAGTTTAAAAGCCACCTCACCTGCCTCATCTGTAAGTTCTAAGACAGACTCCTTATCACTTTTTATCATCACCACAGCTGTAGGGATAGCTACACCATACTCATTCTGCACTTTGATCGAGATAGGAGAACGAGTATTCTGCCCATAACTGAGAAAGTGAATGAATAACGATAAGATAATAATAGTTAGTTGGGTTGGTCGTGTGATAATAGTAAAGTGTTTGAGCATCACGACTGTATTATGTTTTATGGGGCAAATGTATAATCTAAAATCATTCTAAACAACATTATTTAGAAGTAATTTAAATAACAAACCTCAAAACACAGTCAAACAAGCTCTTAACTGATAAAAATTAACATTTAAACTCAAATCAATCTAAATAAAACAACGATTCATTTATTAAGACATCTTCTGTTTTGGCAGAAAAAGTACGTTATATGTCATTTATACATCATAAAGCCTTCTTACCTTTGTCTTATCATAAAACAAGATAGCAGTATGAATACCCCACTACATCATATCGGATTTCTATTATTACCTCAAGTACAGCTACTGGACTTCGCAGGGCCGAGTGATGTATTCAATACTGCTAATCAGCTCATGATCCGCACAGCTACATCTGCACTTACTCAATATCAAATCCACTTAATCTCCGGAACAGTAGACAAAAGTGTACTTACTAGTGCAGGCATTAGTGTAAAGTGTGATTATACCATTTATGACCATCATATTCCATTAGATACATTACTCATCGCTGGGTCTAAGGCAGACCTAACGCATGACTATGATCCAGCTGTGTTACATTGGATAAAGGGTATACAACCTACTGTAAAGCGTATAGGTTCTATCTGTATAGGAGCTTTTTTACTAGCCAAGACAGGATTACTAACCAATAAAAAAGTAACTACACACTGGCAATATGCTAAAGTACTCCAGGAGACTTACCCTTCTATTCGACTGACCTATGATCACTTTTATATCAAAGATGACAATATCTATACTTCTGGAGGAATTACTTCTGGTATAGACTTAGCTCTAGCCTTAATAGAAGAGGACAATGGATATACACTAGCCTCTGATGTATCAAGATATCTAGTAGTGAATCTAAAAAGAACAAACACACAAGAGCTCTATAGTACATTAATACCCGCTGATATAGACCTCACTTCATTAGTTAGAAAAGTAAAACAGTATATCACAGATCATCTAACCCAACAAGCGGTGACTATTGCAGAACTTGCAGATCATGTCTATATGAGTGAACGCAATTTTTCAAGGGTATTTAAGAAAGAAACAGGAATGACTCCAGGTGCTTTTAATGACTGTGTGAGAATAGAATATGCTAAGCGCCTATTAGAATCTACAACTTACACTATAGTAGAAATAGCTAGTCAAGTAGGATATACTTCTGATCATGTATTTAGGAAGGCATTTGTCAAACTAGTCAAAGTCACTCCTACTCATTATAGAAGTGTGTTCCAATCTACAAGAATTAACCTTTAGCATTTAGTTACCAACTAAGTAATCACAAATAACCCAAGACAATACCGATATCGAAGCCAGCCTTCGACAGATCCTCTATTGTCTTCTATCAACAATAAAATATGACAACAACAAACCGTCCCCTTAATGTAGCCTTTATCATTTTTGATCAAGTGGAAGTATTAGATCTTAATGGCCCATTAGATGTATTTGTTAAAGCAAATGTGCTTAAACCCAACAGCTATAATCACTACTTAGTCTCTGCGACGAAAGAAGTAGTCAAAACAGAAGCCAATACGACTCAAATCTTACCTCAGTACAGTTTTGAAGACTGTCCTACACCGGATGTCATCGTTCTACCAGGAGCTAACCCTGACATCGTCATGAACTATCTACAAGACGAATATTTCCAAAATACTTATACTTCTTGGATAGTAAATCAACACCAGCAAGGTGCTCTGTTATTTACAGTATGCACAGGTAGTTTACTTCTGAGCAATACAGCACTTTTTAATGGTTTAGAAATAACCACACACTTTATGGGGATAGAAGCATTAGCACAAGCGCTGCCAAAGGCTATAGTTCGCACAGGTATGCGCTACATAGACCAAGAAAGAGTGCTGACGACAGCAGGTATCACAGCAGGTATAGACGGCGCTCTATACTTAGTCAGTAAACAACTTGGTGAAGATATAGGTCAGACTATTAAACAACTATTTGAATACAAAGGATAAAAGACAAAGGCGATTTAGTTCTTAAGTCGCCTTTTATAACTCATTAATAATACAAAGCAGGTCACAAGCAACAATACAATCATGATCACGGTCGAATCAAAATGACCATTCACACCACTGAAGTATGACTGACCTAAAACAATACTTATTTGCTGTTACTTAATGTAAGTTTACCTTCAGTTGATAGCCAATCTACAGCACTGATGCTGTAAACACAACACACTGTTAACTCGATTTCATACTATACATTCTACTGGATACAGAATCTTTTGCTTACCCTTATATAAAAACAATTTACCTATAGCTATGTACTCTTTTACTTGGGAGTTTATTACACTTTTCTCGCACCTTTCTTGCACCTTTCTTCGACAAAACACCCCTTTTAGCAAGGAAACTCCAAGAAAACCCCAAGAAAACTCCAAGGAAGTGCAAGAAAACCCCATCAATAACATCATCCAACATCCTATTAAGAGCTCATCAACATCATCGTCACTCTCGGTAATTTAACCAATAGAAAACACAAAACTTTTATGGGGTAAAAAAAAATGGATTAGCATTCTAAAAAACACTAATCCTATTTTTATATTCTTTAATTAGATGAAACTCACCTTGATTACTGCTTAGCAGCTGCTTTAATGAAAGTTAACTCCTCCAATGAATAACCACTACCATCAAATAAAAGTTTTCCAGAAATCATAAACTTCTCATTGCTATCTTCTGAATAATCATCTAAAATAAAAACCATACTATCAGCTGTTACCTTATTAATATCAGTAACACTAATATAGTTTCGAGGAGTTTCACCTCCAGGCTTGTAAGAAACGCTTGCCGAACTCATAAAAATATTAGCGTCAATCAATTTGGTTCCCTGACAATATTGCTCTGTTGTAATAGTAATTTTATTTTTACTATTCATACGCAAAGGTCTTTTAGAACAAAAGGAAATATATCCCTCCACTTGAATTAACTTTCCGTCCAATGATTTGTCTTTAGGCAAATTTAAAATTTGCTCAGCACTATAAAGTTCACCCACTGGAGAAGGTTCTCCTTTCTTCTCACAAGAAGTAAGTATCATTGCAGAAAACAACAATAAAAAAAGTAAATTTCGCATCATAATATGATTTTGTTAAATAAATAATTCCCGAATTTAACAAAACAAATAGCGATAAAAAAATAATTGTAAACAGTTTGCCCCTCCCTTGCGTTTTTGCACAAGCATTAAAACTACAATAATGTATAGTTTAGTCGTACCTAATTGCTTTGACTGGAGAAATCTTAGTAATTAAATAAGAAGGAATAAGTAAAACTAATAGTGCAATAATAACAACACCAATGTTCAATAACAAAACATCTGATAAGCGAATCAATACAGGCGCTTCTCTCACATAGTATGCGGAAGCATCAAGTTTAACTAAACCTGTAAACTTTTGTAAGTATAATAATCCTAATCCAATAAGGTTTCCATAGAACAAACCTTTCAAGATTAAATAACAAGCATTGTATAAAAAGATTTTGCGTACAGTCCAATTATTAGCTCCTAAAGCCTTTAATATTCCAATCATTTGTGTGCGCTCCAGGATCAATACCAAAAGTGCTACAATCATATTAATAGAAGCTACCACAATCATAATGATAATGATTACCATAATATTAAAATCAAACATATCAATCCAGCCAAAAACATTATTATACTTTTCGACTATAGTACGGCTATCAACAGAAGAAGGTAAGTCTAAATAAATTTGAGCGCCAATTTCTTCAATCTTATCAAAATCTTTAACAATGACTTCGAATCCACCAACTTGATTAGATTTCCATCTATTCAAACGTTGCACATGCTTAATATCACCTATGACAATATTTTCATCGAACTGCTGCAAGCCTGAATTGAATATACCTACAACTTCGAACTGACGCACATTGGGTACTTTATTTCCCCATTCTTTCATAAAATAGGTTGTAATCTTATCCCCTACTTCCAAATGCAATCGATTAGCGATATACTCGGATAGCAAAACTTCATTACTCATTGCTGCCTGGGTTTTCGGCAATCGACCTACTGTAAGGTACTTTTCGACCTCTGTTAGATCGTAAAGAGAATCAACACCCTTATACACAACACCTTCAAAAGCAGACTCTGTTCTAATTATCCCAGCTTTAGATGCGTAGGACTGTATTTTCTTTATGTCTTTAACCGAGTTAAATGCCTCGTATTTAGACAAATCAGCATCCAGTGGTTTTAAAGTAATATCAGTTGCGTTATTATCATAGCTTGTAATTACGACATGCCCACTAAAAGCTGAAATTTTATCTCTAATTTTGTACTTTAATCCTAAACCAGTAGCAACAGAAACCAACATCATAACAATTCCCATTGCTATAGCTGTAATAGCAATTTTAATTATTGGCGTAGAAATACTACTTTTATGATTCTTTGTAGTTACTAATCGTTTGGTTATAAAATATTCTAATTTCAAGACAAATATGATATCAAGTTCAATGTTCAAAAATACATTTTTATTCTCAGTCTTAGCCTTGCTACTGACAGTAAATTTTCAATTACACGCTTTTAATACGAAAAAAAAGCTTTCAAATGAGGAAAGAACAATAATCGTAGGTGCACAAAATAGCTCCCTATATCTCGATAAAATAAAGAATAAGAAAGTAGGTATTCTTACAAATCAAACAGGCGTGGTAAAGTCAGATCTTACTTCAAATGACTATGACACCTCTGTTGTTGACTACTTGTTAAGCAATGGTGTAAACATTACAAAGATTTATGCACCGGAACACGGCTTTAGAGGTACAGCAGATGCAGGAGAACTAATCAAAGATGGCAAAGACGCTCAAACAGGCTTGCCAATCATCTCACTTTATGGAAACAGTAAAAAACCCTCAGTCGAACAATTGAACAATATTGATGTCATGTTATTTGACTTACAAGACGTTGGAGCACGATTTTACACTTATATATCTTCCTTACACTACCTTATGGAAGCATGTGCGGAAAACAATATTCCCGTTATTATACTTGACAGACCTAACCCAAACATAAGTATCATTGATGGACCAACTTTAGAGATGGAAAACAAAAGCTTTGTGGGTATGCATCCCATTCCGGCTATGCACGGAATGACCATTGGTGAATATGGACAAATGATTAATGGTCAAAAGTGGTTGAAGAAAGGGATTCAATGTGACCTAACAGTTATCCCTGTTCTAAACTATGATCGAACAAAGTCATATGACTTGCCAGTTGCCCCTTCGCCAAATTTACCCAATCAAAAGGCAATCAACCTCTATGCGAGCTTGTGTTTCTTTGAAGGGACGAATGTGAGTTCAGGTAGAGGTACTAATTTACAGTTTCAAATCTACGGTTCCCCTTATCTCAAAAACATGCCCTATTCTTTTACTCCAAAACCAAATGCAGGAGCTAAGGACCCTATGAACAACGGAAAAATGTGTTATGGGGAAAATTTAAGTGCGATAGAAAACGTAGATAAATTAGAAATCAAATGGTTGCTAAAAGCATATCAAAACTCTGTAAATAAAGAAAAGTTCTTCACTAATTTTTTCATCAAGTTAGCTGGAACAAATAAATTGAAACAACAAATAACCTCTGGAAAAAGCGAACAGCAAATCAGAGCAAGTTGGCAAGATGATCTTGATCAATTTAAAATAATGCGTTCGCCATATCTAATCTACTAATAGGCTATCTCTTGACATCAAAGACTAAATTATACATATCACGACAAGCTTTTATGCTTATTGGTATTGTCATCCTAATCGTGACAATTATCGCTATTTATTTTCTTAGCTCTTCCATCAATAAGAACAATCAAGAGACCTATAAGTATATTACCTCAAAGAACTTTTATCAAAAATTACGTTCGCTCGAACAAGAGTTTTACAAAGTTGATGAGCACCTTCTATCATTAGATCAAATCGCTACGCAAACGCCATTAGATCAACTTAAAATCAAATTTGAAGTACTAAATGAGGTTTACAGTCACGGCAATATTATCAAGACCAATTGGTACATTGTATTAGATCAGAACAATCAAATAAGTGATTATTACGTAGGCGATATTACCAATTTAACCGATAAAAATATATTTGTTCAGCACATTCTGAATAATCCAGACAAATCAACATACAATGATTTCGTTGCTGATAACAAACAATACTTTTGGTTGATGTACAACAGCTATAAACTGAACGATAACAAGCGTTTAGTCTACGGTATTACGGTAGATATGAAAATGTTTCACAAATACCTTACAACAATAGATGTTACTACACCAAACTACGCCTATATATTTACGAAAGAAGGATTGTGTATCTATCATCCTGAGATATCAATCATAGGGAAAAATGTATTCGAATTACACAATATATCACCAAAAGATACTATCCCACCTACCAAAGTGACCAATCCCGATGTCGTGGAATCTGAGTATTTAAAACTTGATGTATTTAGATTTGTCAGCTCTTTTAAATCCGAGAATTTCAAAGGGTATATCACAGTTAATTTTCCGAAATTCAATGTCGATGACAACATAGCGCCAATTGAGCGAAACACTATTTTAATTTTAATCACAACGGTGTTGGTAATTGTCATGCTTTTCTACTTTTTCACCTTAGCAACACGCAAGGTATATATAGAAAAAGAGGAGCTTGCTGTTGAAAATGAAAAGGTAAACAAAGAGAAAGCACTCATCCAATTACAACAACTAAAGAATCAGATTAACCCGCACTTTTTATTCAATTCACTGAACTCCCTCTTTATGTTAATTGACTTAGACAAGTCAATGGCTCAGAACTTCACGTTAAATTTAAGTAAAATATACCGTTACTTAATCACTCCTCCTCAGGACAATATTGTGAATTTAGAAGACGAGATCTTTTTTATTACAAAGTATATTGAACTACAGAAAATTCGCTTTAAAGACGTTTTAGAATTTGAAATAAACGACAATAGAAAGGAAAACAGTTGTTATAAAATTCCTTTTTTAGCTTTGCAAATTACCATTGAGAATGCTTTAAAACACAATATACTAACGGGAGAAAAACCTTTGTTAATTCAGTTAATAATCGATGACGATAAAGCAAAGGTAATTAATAATCTGCAACCAAAGAAAGTAGCACAAGAAGGAGAGTTATTTGGTCTAAAATACTTAGAATCAATATATAAATACTACAATATAACTATGTTCAGTGCATCAGCACATGAGAATACATTTGTATGTATATTGCCTTTGATAAAATGTTAAAATTATCCACTCACTCCCCTTTTTAATCCACTCACTCCCATAAATTTTTTAGTTATAGCGAAGTGCTTTAGCTTTAGCTGACTTAACTATAACTTAACATTGTAATGAATAAAAACACGGTTAAACTAAGTATCAGTGCATTAGTTTTTGCTTGCGCCTTATTACAGGCTCCCCCAGCCTTGGCTGCAAAGAAAAAAACTACCCCAAAAACTGAGAAGGCAGTTTCCAAGGAAAAAGATTCGACAGATACTAAAAAAAATAAATATGCTGACTTAATAAAAGATGGCGTATACAAAAAAGGGATGTTCAATGCAATCCAAGTCAAAACGGATATGTACTTTGAAATACCTGATAGTTTATTAAACCGTCAGTTTTTGATTGTCAACAAACTATCACAAGTTCCTTTAGAAGTGAATGATGCTGGTGCAAATAAAGGAATGAATTATGAAAACAAACTAATCACTTTTCACAAAGATACTTTAGCTAATAAAATATGGGTAAAGACAGAAACGCCAAGAGTAACTTCTCCCAAAGAAGATGCTATTACAGAATCTGTTAAAGACAACTTTATTGAATCAGTTCTTGAATTTTTTGAAATTGAAGCACAAAACCCAGATTCCACAGCTACAGTAATTAAAGTTAATAAAGTATTTGATGGAAATCAAACCAGCTTTAATGACGTGTTAACTGGATTGGGGTTACCTACATCCATTAAGACAAACTTATCGTATATCGAAGGTGTAAAAGCCTTTCCTCAGAATATGGTTGTCAAGTCTTTACTGACGACAAGTGTAAACGAAGGTAGTGGTGATATGCCTGTGTCATTAGGTGTGACTACCAATATAGTGTTATTGGCGAAAGAGCCAATGAAACCGCGTATTGCCGACAAAAGAGTTGGATTCTTTACTGAGAAGAGTTGGTTTTTCAGTGATGCTCAACACAAAATGGAAGAACGCGAGTACATCACTAAATGGAATCTTGAACCAAAAGAAGAAGATGTAGAAAAATATTTAAGAGGAGAATTAGTAGAACCTAAAAAACCTATCGTATACTATATTGACCCTGCTACTCCACCACAATGGAGACAAAAGATTATCGCAGGGGTACATGACTGGCAGGTAGCATTTGAGCAAGCGGGATTCAAAAATGCCATTATTGCTAAAGAACCAACAGCAGAGGATAAAGATTTCGATATTGACGATGTACGCTATTCCGTAATTACATATGCTGCATCACCAAAATCTAATGCTATGGGACCATCTGTTATGGATCCACGAAGTGGAGAAATCTTAGAAGCAGATATTATATGGTGGCATAATGTAATGACATCTGTACACAGTTGGATGAGAATACAAACTGGTCCAATAGACCCAAAAGCGCGAGCGAATAAGTTTACAGATGAGCACATGGGAGAAGCTATCCGATTTGTATCTTCTCACGAAGTAGGACACACTTTTGGCTTGAAACACAATATGGGTGCGTCTTATGCATTCCCTGTAGATTCATTGCGTTCAAAAGAGTTCACAGATAAAATGGGTGGTACAGCACCATCAATTATGGACTATGCGAGGTACAACTACGTAGCTCAACCTGAAGATGGAGTAACTGCTATAACTCCGCAAATTGGCTTGTACGATAAATATGCAATTGAGTGGGGTTACCGTTGGTATCCTGATCAAGAAACAGAGAAAAAAGCTTTGCGCAAAATGATAGAAGATCACCAAGATGATCCAATGTATTTCTACGGAGAACAACAGAGCTATCTAAACATTGTAGATCCACGTTCACAATCAGAGGACTTAGGAGATGATGCAATGAAAGCAAGTGAATACGGATTAAAGAATTTAAAAATTGTAGTAAATAATATTATTCCTTGGACATACGACAAAGGAGAGGGATATTACGAGGCTGGAAAATTATACATGGGAGCTATTGGACAATGGCAGATGTATAATCAACATGTTCTATCCAATATTGGAGGGGTTTATTTAAACCATGCGGTTTACGGAAACAACAAAAAAGCTTATGAACCTGTCCCATATGAAACACAAAAAAGAGCAGTAGAATACTTGGCAAAAAATGCCTTACAATTGCCAAACTGGTTGTTCTTTAATGAAGTGATAGATAGAACATACGGCCTAAAAGACTCTCCTGTAGGTCCATTTGAATACTCTCCTTATTCATTAGCGAGAGAGTTACAATACACAACCTTGTACTACACATTAATGGATGAACGTTTACTTCGTCTTTTAGAGAATGAAGTATTACAAGCAGAAATGGGAACAGAGAAAAACTTCACAATTTCTGACTTGTTTGATATGCTTAATAGTGAGATTTTTGCATTGACAAAAAAAGGAAAATCACTATCGATTTTAGAGCGAATGACACAAAAGAATTATGTTGACGCCTTAATTATTGATGTTAATAAACTTTTTGAGAAAACAAGTAAAAAAGGATTAATTAGCGACTACTCATTACAAATGCCAACTTTGTGTAATTACACAGAAGGGGCAAACAAATTGCGCAATATCAATTATACCGTAATGAAAAGAGTATCCGAAGTTACTTCTTACAAAAAAGGAGAATTAATAAGAATCAAACACCTATTAAACAAAAAGAAGAATACAGGTGACAAAGCTACACGCGCACATTATATTGATATCATCAATAGAATAAACGAGGCTTTAAACCTTAACTAACCCCACTTATTTAAACAAACAATGAAGAAACTTTTTCTTTTATTTTCACTTCTAACGTTCTCTCTGACTTTTGCACAAGAGAAAAGAGTGATTACAGGTTTTGTTGCAGATGCTACGGATAAATTAAGTTTACCAGGGGCATCCATTATCGTAGAAACACAGACTGTTTCGAACGAGACTGCACAAAAAGGAATTATAGAAAGTACCAGTATTGGTACAATGACAGATATGGATGGGAACTTCAAACTTGAAGTTCCTACTAATACAAAAGCGATACGCGTAAGTTACATTGGATATGAATCTAAACTGGTAAACTTAACGACAAAAGACAGCTATACTATACTTCTTGGTAGTGACACAAATATGTTAAGTGAAGTGGTTGTAACTGGATATCAAACAATTGAAAAAAGAAAACTTACTTCATCAGTTGCGCAGATAGGAATGTCGGATATTAACCAAGTAGGTGTAGCCAGCGTTGACCAAATGTTAACAGGACAGATTGCAGGTGTTGCCGTTACACCACTTACAGGTTCACCAGGAGGACCAACAAAAATTAGAATACGTGGTACAGCTTCTTTAAATGGGCCTCAAGATCCATTATGGGTAGTTGACGGTATGCCATTAGAAGGTAATGACGTACCTAATTTTAACGATAAAGACAATATTGATCAGTTGCAAAACTTTTCAATTGCCGGTCTAAACCCAGATGACATTCAAGATATTACTATTCTAAAAGATGCATCAGCAACAGCAATCTACGGAGCAAGAGCTGCCAATGGAGTAATCGTTATTACGACTAAAAAAGGTAAAAAAGGACCTATGAAGGTTAACTTCACTGCAAATACATTTATCAACGAAAGACCGAGATTCTCTAAATTAAACATGATGAACTCGTCTGAAAAAGTTGATTTAGAATTAATGTTAGCAGGAAGACAAGACATCAATAACTTGCGTTCTGGACAAGGTGAAGTAATGCGCATCTTAAACCAAAACAACGATTTAGATGCTTACCGTCAAGGAGGTATTGGAGCAATCTCATTAGCTTCTCAAAATGGCATTAATAATTTAAGAAATACAAATACAAATTGGGGGAATGAGTTGTATCGTGCAACTGTGAACCAACAGTATGGATTGAGCTTATCTGGAGGAAATGACCATTCAGATTACTACTTCTCTTTAGGTTACTACGATGAAAAAGGAGCTACGATAGGTACAGGATTTGAGCGTTACAACTTAACTTTCAAAAACAACTATCAATTGACAGATAGGTTTAAAGCAGGAGTGGCAGTATTCGGAACTTACTCTATCAAGGAGAATTTTGTTACTGACATAAATGCGAATATTAGTCCAAGCGTATATTCACGTAATGCTAATCCATATTTAACACCTTACAATGCCGATGGAAGTTACAATTACGATAAAGATATTGATGGATTTGACGGAAACTATATTCCGTTTAACTTCTTAGAAGAAAGAGCAAACACAAGCTATGATTTAAAGACTAAGTCTATCAAAGCAGTATTTGACTTAGAGTATAAAATACTTGAAGATCTTAAAGTAACATCACAATTTGGTTTACAATTAGACAAAAGTGACACGGAAAAATACTTAGGACAAGAAACCTATTCTACTCGTGTACTCAGAGAAGGAACGAGATATAGACAAAATGGAGAAACAAAATACTTCTTACCTGATGGTGGAGTAATTGAGAACTTCAACAACGAATTGTTTCAGTACAACTGGAAGACTCAAGCAACATACAATGCTATATTCAACGACAAACACGAAGTAGATGTTATGGCAGGTATGGAGATTCGCGAAACAGAAAACACAATTATCAAGTCAAAGGGATATGGTTATGATCCTAATACCCTGCAAACACAACAAATTCTGTTTCCTGAGAGTATTGGGCAAGGAGATAAAAACAAATACGAAACGTATAGAAAGACCAGAGCGAATGATGCATTTGCTTCTTTCTTTGCGACAGCGGCATATACTTTTGACCGTAAGTACACCATTTTTGGTAGTGTGAGATACGATGGTTCTAACCTATTCGGAGTAGATCCAAAATACAAATATGTGCCACTATGGGCTATTTCAGGGTCATGGGCAGTAAGCAATGAGAAGTTCATGGAAAACGTTGAGTTTATTAACAACTTGCGTTTACGTGCATCCTATGGGTTACAAGGAAACATAGATAAAACAACATCTCCTTTTGTAATTGGAGAATACAACAAAAGTGAAATTCTACCAGGATATTCAGAGTCAAATATCCAGGTTACAAATCCACCTAACGGAACATTGCGCTGGGAAAAAACAACTAATACAAACGTTGGTTTAGATTTAGGTTTATTCAATAACAGAATTGCTTTTGAATTTGATGCATACAACCGTAAGAGTACAGACTTAATCGGATTGAGAGCATTGCCACTTGAAACAGGTTTTGCTTTTACACAAATGAACTGGGCTCAAGTAACTAATAAAGGTTTTGAGGTTTCGGTAACCACACGTAACATAGCTACACCTGATTTCTCATGGAGTACAACAATCAACTTGGCTCGTAATAAGAGCAATGTTGACCGAATCATGATTAGTGAGAATAGCTTTTTACCTTCAAGAGAAGGATTACCAGTAAACTCAGTATTTGTAATTAAAACTGCAGGTTTAGATGATCAAGGAAATATACTATTCTGGAAAGATGGAAATAAAGTTTCAGGAGTAGAGTTCTTTAAACTAAAAGATGAAATGGAAGATATTATGCCAGGATATCTTGTAGGATCAGACCTAACAGCTGAAGAATATAGAAACCTATATAGCTATGCTGGAGATGCAGATCCTAAGTTTACAGGAGGTATCATCAACAACTTTAGATACAAGAATTTCGATTTGAATATCTCTGCTGCTTTTAGTATAAAACAAACTGTAAAAAGAGCACCTTCATACGATATTTCATTACTGGATCCAGGTCATAACTATTCAAGAGAAATCTTAGATATGAAAACACCTGAGAATCCAAATGGATCAATGCCTAACTTGACACCAGATGATAACAATGGTAACTATGGAGCAACAAACGACATGTGGATGTTATCGAAGTACTTCGGAGGAATTGATGCAGGAAACGCATACAAGAACCTTGACATTTGGACTAAAGAGGTAAGCTATATCCGTATCAGCAGTATTCGTTTAGGGTACACATTCCCTAAAGAGGTCATGAGTAAAATGAGAATTGACAATGCTAAAATCACTATTGAGGGAAGAAACTTATTTGTATTTGGAAGTGATTACAAAGGTTATTTTGACCCTGAGACTTATGGAAACATATATACTCAGCCAATACAAAAGTCTGTATCAATAGGATTAAACATAAGCTTCTAACAACCTGAAACAAAATGAAAAAAATAGTATTAATAATGAGTTGTATCACATTAGCTCTAACAACATCGAGCTGTGATAAATTCTTAGATATAGAACCAAAGGGAAAAGTAATACCTAAGACAGTAGATGATTTTAGAAAACTCATCACTTCGGCTTACGATGCTTATCCTAAGCATAAATCATTAGCTACTACTCGTACTGATGAAGTAGTCTTATACACAGAAGAAAATACATTTCTTACTTCTGTTAGAGAGATATACAGATTCAATGATCAAAATGCAGACAACTCCACACAAGAGTTTCCATATGAGAGTTTTTATAAAATAGTATTTTACGCTAATCACGCGACTCTTGAAGGAGTAAAGACTATGGAGCCTGGAAGTGCTAAAGAACAGTTATTAGCTGAGTACTATGCCTTAAAGGCAATGGCTAACTTTGATTTGGTAAACCTTTATGCTAAAACATATGACAAAGAAACTGCTGGGCATGAAAGAGGTATTGTAATTGAAAATGAAGTTCAGATAGAAGAATTCAAATCTCCTAACACTGTAGCTGAAGTATATGCTCAAATTCACAGTGACATCCAGCGTGCAAAAGAACACATTCAAGTGGACAATTATGAAGTGGGGAAAAATTACCGTTTTACAAGACCAGCAATTTTAGCCTTAGAAGCTCGCGTACACCTTTATCAAAGAAACTATGAAGATGCGTTAAAAAGTGCTGAAGAAGCATTGACTTATAAGCATCAATTACAAGATTTGAATCAAGACAATAAAACACCTGTGACTTCAATCACAAGTGTAGAGTCAATCTTAGCATTAGAAGACGCTCTTGATGGTCAGTTTAGAAATATTGCTTATGTATCAAAAGATTTAATTCAAGCGTATGATCAAGAAAACGATTTGAGATTCACAAGTTACTTTTCAAAATCAGGAGATAAATTAACAGTAGAAAAAACTGGTTTAAAAGACAGAAAAGTATCTTTTAGAACTGCTGAATTATACATGATCAAAGCAGAAGCATTAGTACAATTAAATCGCTTAGCTGAAGCAAAAGAAGCTTTAGAGTCACTGATAGCTAAACGCTATAAAAGCGATGCTGCTACTAAACTACTTTCAAAGATATCTAATTTTAATCAAGCGCAATTTTTAGATTTTATCTTAGAAGAGCGATTCAGAGAGTTTGCATTCGAAGGACATCGTTGGTTTGATTTAAGACGATTAAATCAAAAAGAAATCATTCACGAATTAGATGGGAAAGTTTACAGACTTGTCGAAAACGATATAAGGTATACTTTACCTTTTCCAAAAACAGCAAAACAAAGCAATCCAAATTTATAGCCAAACACGCCTTAAAAACTACTCTATCTTTAGAGTAGTTTTTTTTATGTTCTTAATTGACTATAATGATATAAAATTAATTTTCTTAATTTTGTGATCAAATTAAGTCACAAATGAGAATAGCTATAGTAGAAGATGAGAGCTTGGCTTCAAACTACCTAAAAAGCCTTTTAGAAAGACAAGATATTATCCATATCACAGATATTACTTTACTGTCTTCAGTTCAGGAAGCTACTCGCTTTTTCTTAGTGAACAAGGTCGACTTAATCTTCATGGACATTCACTTAGGCGATGGCAAAAGTCTTGAAATCTTCGAAAACGTAGAAGTAAAGAGCCCAATAATCTTTGTAACAGCCTATGATTCATATGCTATACAAGTATTTAAACAGTTTACAATAGACTATATACTCAAGCCTTTCACAATGGAAGAATTAGAGGAAGCATTGCAGAAGTTTCACAATATTGTAAAGCAATTTGAAGTTGATAATACGCTTAAAAGTCTAGTTTTATTGGATGAAGAAAATAGTTCTGAAATTAGAAAGCGCTTCTTAGTACACAATGGTCATAAATTAAAATCTATTGAATCAAACCACATTGCCTATTTTGTTGCGGAAGGAAAGCATTTATTCTTACATACTTTTGACAACAATAGTTATATATACGATGACACTTTAAAAGACGTAATTAAAAAGTTAGACACAGATTACTTCTTTAAAATCAATAGAAAATACATTGTTAATATAAATTCAGTAAGCGAAATAATTAAACACAATAGCCAAAAAATTGAGATAAAACTACAGCCAAATCCCGAAGAGGAAAGTCCTATACTCGTGAGTAAATCACAGATTCACGAGCTTAAAGCATGGTTAAGTTAACTACTAATATTTCAATAACTTTATATTAATTTTATAAACTATTCGCATTTTAATTTATTATATTTGGAATATTATCAACTAACAAATACACTAATAAAACAACTATGAACATAGGAGATCGTTTAATCAACTGGGTGGATTGTATTCTTGCTTGGTTTGATAGAATCAAAGGCTTTTTAAGTAATGCGGTTGCATTTTTTGAAAAACTAAAAGACTTAATTTTAGAGTACGTAGAATACTTTACAAAGAAAGTAGATGAATACACAGAAGAAGAATTACAATTATTAGAAGAAGAACATTTCTTCATTTAAAAAATAAAAAGAATAGCCTTAAAATAATAATTATTTTAAGGCTATTCTTTTTTTCATTTCCTCTACAACTTCAAAAGCAGCAGGACAAATAGCTACATTCTTTAAAGTTAGATTGGTTATTTGATTAAACTTTTTGCGATCTGTATGGGGGTATTCTCGACAAGCTTTTGGTCTTACATCGTAAATCATGCAATAATTATCAGCATCCAAAAAAGTACAAGGTACACTTTGTAAAACATAATCCCTATCTTCATCAATACGCAAATACTGATCGATAAACTGTTGGGGTTTTAATCTCAGGTGCTTTGCTATTCTTTCAATGTCGGCATTGGTAAAAAGAGGTCCAGTAGTTTTACAGCAATTGGCACAGCTCAAACAATCTATTCGATCAAAAACTTGTTCGTGTATTTCTTCCATTTTGTAATCGAGATCCTTAGGAGGTTTCTTTTTTAACTTATCGAAATACTTTTTATTCTCGTTATGCTTATCTTTGGCGAGTGTAGGAAGTTGTTTTAATACTTTATCCATCAACTAAATTTTGATGCAAATTTACAACCTCCATTTAATTTATTTACAATAATTACAATGAAAGATTTATTAGGTAAGGCAATTTTAGATTTCCAAACAAATAATAATCCACAGAATATAATCACAGAAACAGACATTTCTGAATCTGAAGAAATGGATATTAATTATCTCTTTAGAAAATATGAAGAAATGCCTAAAATCGAACAAAAAGCACTTGATTTAGCTAAGGGAAAGATACTTGATGTAGGTTGCGGTGCTGGAGCTCATTCCTTGCATTTAATCAAGAAAGGCTTCGATGTAAAAGCCATTGATATATCACCAAATTCAATTGAAGCTTGTCGCTTGAGAGGAATACAAGCTGCTGAAGTAAAAGATATTTTAGATTTAAAAGACGAAACTTTCGATACTATACTGCTGTTAATGAATGGAACAGGGATATTTGGTAAACTTATAAATACAACAAAATACCTCACACATTTAAAGACGTTATTGAATCCAGGTGGACAAATATTAATAGACAGTTCTGACTTGATTTATATGTTTGATACAGATGAAGATGGCGGCGTGTGGATACCAATGGAGAACAAAGATTATTATGGAGAATTAACCTTTACAGTTGAATACAAAGGGGAAATTGACAATCCATTTAATTGGTTATACCTGGACTATAACACCTTGCAAAATGCTGCCCATGCAAATGGTTTTGAATGTGATTTAATTTACGAAGGAGACAATTGTGATTACTTAGCTAAGCTATATATCTAATTGTAATTCAATACGATTCACCATTTCCTGCTCATCGCAGTAAAGTTGTGCTTATCACGATTAAAAGTGATTTTCCTTTTATTGCCATATACAGTAGGTTTGACAAAATAAAAAAGAGGAAACTTAGTTCCTCTTTTTCTATTTTATTGCATATACTTCATCATAATTCCCTGTAATCCCATAGCCCATTCCTGACCTACTTTTTCACCCTTTTCCATTAATATTGTACTCTTAGTTGAAAGTTTCTTTCCCAAAGGTGTTTCATAAAATTGGATTAGGTCTTTTACATCCTGATGTGTAAACTCACTCATATACAAATCAGCCATCTTATCTTTTAATACATTCAAGCTTGCATTTAGATCTTTTCTAAAATCTGCTCTTTTGTCTGATGGTATATTTTCTTCTAACTGACTTGTAAGTTTTTCAAAGATTGCAAGTTGCCCACTCATATCCATATACTTCTTAGTATCAGTTTTGAAATCTTGTGCAAAACTCACTTGAGATGCGAAGATTACAACAAAAGTAAATAGTAGTTTTCTCATATTAAATTAATTTTTATAATTGGTAAATGAAATACATATTAAGGGATATCTAAATACTTATGTGTTTGTAAAGAGATTCTCCATTTGGGATTATTCTTAACGTATTCTATAATAAGTGGCATCATCTCCTGGCGTTTACCCCATTCAGTTTGGAGTAAAAGCAAAGCATTAGGATTTACCTTTGCAGCTTGTTCTTCAGCAAAGATGAAGTCGTGTTTATTATAAATTACAACTTTTAACTCACTCGCTGCAGCATAAGCGCTCTCAGTAGGCAATTTAGTTTTCTTAGGCGATAAACAAACCCAATCAAAATCTCCAGACATTTCGTAAGCACCAGAAGTCTCAATATTAGTCTGCATACCTGCTTCTTTCAATTTAGAAGTTAAGTAATCTAAATTGTACATAAGAGGTTCTCCTCCTGTTATTACAGCCAATTTTGCCTCTGACGAAGCATTAGCGACGATATCTTCAATCTTAGTTAATGGATGTAATTCTGGGTCCCAGCTTTCCTTAACATCACACCAATGACAACCAACATCACATCCCCCTAAACGTATAAAATAAGCAGCACTTCCCGAATAAAATCCTTCTCCTTGAATAGTATAAAACTCCTCCATTAATGGCAATACTCTACCCTCTTGTAACGCAAGATTACGTTCTTCTTGTAACATATTCTAATCTTCTTAATGGTTACAAAGATAAAGCATATTCAAGGTATAAACTTCCTAAATAAAAAAAACTTATTTGTTAGAATACAAATAAGTTTTTTAAAATTATAACACTTAATTCGAAATTGCCTTTAATGTCTGTACTGCAAATTCATTGTTTGCTTCATATTGCAATGTCTTATCAAACATATCTTTTGCATTAGAAATATCATCTATGTTAGCATAATAAGCCCCCATAGCATTATAAGCTTCAACTAAACGACTCTTATCACTATCTGATAGTTCCGTCTCCTTGCTATTAGCTAAAACAACCTTCTCAAATGTTTGATAAGCTTTGAAACGCGCTTCGTATGCTTCTTCGCTATTTATATTGCGATATGCTCTCGCTTGGAAAAAATAAGATTCAGTAATATTAGGAGCACTTGCAATAGTTCGATCAAAGTATTTAACCGCTTGTTTCATGTAATCTTCCTGACCTTCTTTCATATCTAATCCTAAAGAATAATAACAATAAGCGATATAATAGTTATCGTAACTATAATTGCTTTGATCCTTAACTTCAGCAGAGATACTTAGCAAATCAATAGCTTCTTGAAACTTATCAGCTCTAAAAAGCTCTATTCCATAAGTATTAAAAGAAGATGCTATTTTTGAATCCACTTGAACCGCTTTCTTTAAGCTTTCGATACCTTTACTGTATGTATGCTGTCCTTGCTTTAAATAGCTGATACCTAATTGCAGGTAATTCTCTGCAGACTTGTTTTTTATACTTTCAATAGCAGTACTACTCTTCGCATAATTGCCATTATTAAAAGTAGCCACAGCTAAATACTCATATACTCTATCATTTACTCCTTTAGACTTTACTAAATCTTCAGCAAGTATCTCTAACTCTTTATAATTATTTGATTGCGCTAAAAACTTAGCATATCTCATCTTAGCCTCTAAAGAATTATCAGTAGCACTAACATACTTCTTATAGTTGTCATTTGCCTTAGCCAATAAATCGCTTTCATCAGCTTTATTTGTAGTCGACCATAAGTAATAAGTATCTGCAATCTCTCTGTAAACAGGTGCATAATCCGGAAACTCCTTATTAATTTCATTTAAAGAATTAATTGCTTCTTTAAAAGCCCTTGTACGTTTAGTAATAATTGCAAGCTCCATACGAGCCTCTAATAAATTAGGATCTAATATAGCGGCATCGCTAAAAGCAGCATATGCTTCATTATAATTGTTTTTAGCCAAATTAGCTTTAGCTACAATGAAAAAAGCGTAAGCATTCTGATAGTCTTGCTCCAACACTTTTTTAGCTATGCGCTCTGCTTCTTCAACATTTGGGTTCTTCGAATTCAAATAAGCTGCTGCCACAAGTAACTGTTCATGGTAGTCTTTCTTTCTCATTTCTTTCTCAGCCTTAGCAAATTTGTCTTTTGCTTCAGTTAAATTCGATGAATCAAGATCGATTTGCCCTAAACCAATATAATTTAAAGATCCCTTTTTCTTAACAGAGACACCTTGATTAAAAAAGTACTTAGCCGAATCAACTTGAGATTCTTGCAAATAAATATCTCCTAAATAATAATAGTTCTCACCTTCATTAGGTTTACTATCAATCAAATTTTTTAAAATATGCTTTGCCTTATCTAGTTGATCTCCTTTTATGGCTTTCTTTGCCTCTGCTAAGTCCTGTGCATGAAGTGCACCAGTACTACACAAAGCGCCAATTAATAAAGTAAGTGATAACTTATTGTGTTTAGTCATGATATAGTGTGTTTATTAATTCTGATTTATAATTCATTGCGAACGTTAAGTTCTCTTGGCGGGGTTTTAAATGGAACCAAACCTGACTTAAGTACTATTCTCTGCCCTTTATACCCAGCGATATAAGATGCAAAACCAACACCTAATCCCGATTTACCTTGCGTATCTATCACGTATATCTTACGAGTTAAAGGATACTTTCCTTCGGCTATATTATTTTGACTCGCCTTATAATAGATACCGTCCTCCTTATTCTTTACACCTAAAACCTTAATATTCTTAAGTACATCTTTTAACTCACCATCAGGTTGAACCAACCAATTTAGCCCAATAACACCGATTGCATTTGGATTCTCATTTACATATTTGACAACATCCTTAGTTGATGGTAAAAAATAGGCATAATCCTTCGGAAAATCTCTACTTCCTGTTGCTTCTCTAAAAGCGGCAGATACCGAAGAACTATAATGATCAAATACCAAAATAGGATCTTTCACTAACTCAGATTGCAAATCTTTCGTATCTCTTAGATAATCGCTCTTAACCAAGTTCTTCAAAACGCGATCATAATCTACAACAGAATCTTTAAAGCTTTTACTGGTAACAAATACAATAGCATCCGTGGCAAAATGTGTGCGTTTAGGCGTAACTTTTCCAACAAAAAAAGCAAGTTCTTGTTCATTTAAGTCACGTGGAAGAATAGCTACTCTCAATGAATCTTTGAGCATCATACTTAATATCTCTTGTTGGGGTTTTGAAATTAAGTCAACTTTAGCACGTGTGTATTCATGTTCAAAAACTCTTGCCACATCCTCTGTAATTGGAAATACAGATTCCTCTACCAGAATAGAAATCTTTCCAGAAACTGGTGTCTCCTCGATCTCTTCAAAGTTAATTTCCTTGGTATCATTAGACCCCAAACCACTTTTTTTATCACTTTTACACTGTGCAAATCCTAATCCTAACAAACATATTGTCAAGATAAAACGAGCTCTTTTGAGCACTACTCTATTCATAAATAATCTTTATTACAAACTTAAACCAATCTAAGTTCTATAAAGATAAAAAGATTTATAAGAAAACATCCTTAAATAGAATGATTTAACAAAAGCATAAAGTAAAAAAGGGCACCTAAACAGGTCCCCTTTTTACTATTTCTAATAATTCTAATTCTCTTGCCTTAAACGGATGAATCTAAATACTCCGTAAACAATTAATAAAATACCAAATAGCATACGATTATTATATTCTAAAGCTATAGGCATATCCTTCCATACGATTAAAGTAATGCCGAGTCCGACATACAATAAAAAAAAACAGAAGCCAAAAAGAAACAGAAATCGCTGCAATAGCGATTTCTGTTCAAATTTATTTTTCAACATACGATTATTGTACTTGAATTGTAATAGGTAATGTAAACTGAGAACGTACTGTTCTACCGTTTTGTTGTGCAGGTTTCCATTTTGGCATACCATTAAGAACACGCACTGCCTCTTTACCAGCTCCGTAACCAGGGTCACGAAGAACTTTGATATCAGTTAATGAACCGTCCTTCTCTACGATAAACTGAACAATAACTTGAATACGCTTAGTAGATGAATCAATATCTGGTGTTCTAAATCTACTAACAAATTGTTTTTGGAAAGCTGGCATACCTCCAGGATAAGAAGCTTGAACTTGTACAGCAACGAATACTGTATTTTCATCTGTTTCTACTTTATCCTCTTTATTTGCGTCACCAGTTTTCTCACCAGTTTTAATTTCACCGTGTTTTTTATCTCCTTCAGCGTCTTTAGCTCCAGGATCAACATCGTCTTTGAAATCTTTTTGTTTTGGTGGTTCTTCATTCGCATTCTCCTTAGTATCAACTACAGGGTCTGTAAACTTTTTAGTATCGTTTACCGACTTCACTGCTGGAGGTGGCGGTGGTGGAACATCCTCAACTGGTGGTGGTGGCGGTGGCGGTGGTGGTAACTCCACATCAGGCATTTCAATTGTCTGAATCACAACCTCCTTATCAATTCCTTTATTTCGCTCTTTCCCTAATTCACCAAAAATCTTTGGAGAAAAAACTGCTAACGTAAAGAAAGCAATACCTCCTATCAAAGAAAAAGTGGTCACTGTAGGGTTAGTAGCTCTAAGCTGATATGCTCCGTAAGATTTGTTACGTCCTTCGAAAACGATATCAAGCCAATCTTTTTTAAAGATATTTAATTTTGACATAATTTCTTTTATTTATCCTTAAGGACGTTTATTAATTCTCACCTAACATTTCAACTTCTTCTGGAGTAATGTCTACAATAGCATAGGTTCCTATGTTCGTGATAGCCATTTCGTCCAAAATATCGATTAAGTTGCTATAATTTGCTTTATCACTTGCTTTAATAATAACAATCAATCCTTTTTCTACGTCTTGAGAATAAGCTTTAGCTTGCTTATCTTTCTCAAGTAGGACTTTTCTTATTCCTTCTTTTCCATAAGAAGATTCTGTAGGTCCTTCAAGTGGTGTACCAGGCATCCCCATATACCACTTCATTTTATTATCACCTCCAATTAGAACAGTCATTGTACGATTCTCATCAACCTTAATTTTTTCCTCTTTAGGAATATCTTCAGATTTATCAGGCATCGCCAAGTTCATTGATTGAGGCTTATTCATTGATGTTGTCAACATAAAGAATGTAATCAATAAGAATGCTAAGTCAACCATCGCTGTTAAGTCAACTCCGGCATTTTGTTTCTTACTTCTTACTTTTTTATCCTTGTCGCCACCACCTGTATTTAATTCAGCCATTTACAGTATCTTTTTAATGATTAAAAATCTTCATTTCTCAAACCTGTAACCAAGAAAAACTTGTTTACTCTTTGCTCCTGAAGAATGTTCATAACTTTTTTAACTTGAGGGAATTCTTCTTCAGCATCCCCTTTGATAGCAACGTTTAAGACAAGTTCATTCTTTTCTTTGGCAACAAGACGTGCACATTGAACCCAATCTTTTAATTGGTTATTTAGTGAATCTGTAGGTATACCACTTTGTGATGCACTTTGTTTTGTACGAACATCAGCTGGCAAACTTAGAAAGCTTTTTAATTCATTCATTGGAGAACCGATTCCCTCCAAATATGAAAATGCTAGCTTCTCATCCTCACTAAAAGTAATATTGTAACGCTCACCCATTTTTTCAAGAGTAGCTTTACGATCTTCTTTTCCTAATACTCCAAAGAATACTTTACCTTCACCAAGTGTTACAGTAGCTAAGTTACTTTCAGGTAATTTAGTTTGAACTGTCGAATTTGGTGTATCTACTGGTAATGGCTCCGGAAGTTTAGCTGTAGAAGTTAATACGAAGAAAGTCAAAAGTAGGAAAGACACGTCACACATCGCGGTCATATCCACTCTCATACTTTTCTTTTTCATTTTACCTTTTGCCATTGATTAGATCTTTTGATTAAGTTTTGCCAAAGGCAAATCCCAATCTATTAATACTTTATTTAACTTAACCTTTAATTATTTTACTAACCCTTTGAATCTTCTGTAAGATTGAGTAATAGCAAAACCAGCTTCGTCAATAGAGTAAGTTAATCTATCAATTTTTGTAGTAAATGAGTTATACATTACGATTGCTAATGTAGAAGTACCAATACCTGTTGCAGTACATACTAACGCTTCAGAAATACCTGTTGCTAATGCAGCTGAGTCAGGAGTACCAGAAGTTGCTAAAGCAGAGAACGCTTTAATCATACCTGTTACTGTTCCTAATAATCCAACTAACGTACCAATAGATACTAATGTAGCTAATACAATCATATTTCTCTCTAACATTGGCATCTCTAATGTTGTAGCTTCCTCGATTTCTTTTTGAATAGCCTCAGTAGCTTCTTCACTACTAAAACCTTCTTTTTTCATCTCTTCGTATTTAATTAATCCAGCTTTTACAACGTTAGCAACTGACCCTTGTTGAGCGTCACATGCTTCCATAGCTTCGTTAATTCTACCAGCATTGATGCTTGCTTGAATTTCTTGTACGAATTTCCCAACATTTCCTTTTCCTGATGCTTTAGAAATCACAAAGAATCTCTCAATTGAGAAAACTACAGTCATTGTTAATAATCCAATTAACGCCGCTACTACAATTCCTCCTTTATAAACCATTCCCATGAAGTTTCCTGGAAGTGGGTGTCCATTTGGATCTCCATTCTCAAAGTTAGATGGAGCTCCCATTACATACTGCCAAATAACATATCCAAATAATATACATAGCACAACTGCTGCAGATGCAATTACTCTACTTGCTCCTGAACTAGAACTTTTTTTCTCAACTGATTCGTTTGATACGTTTGTCATCTTTTTAAAAATTTAATTCTTTTTTTTTCAATTATTACTTATTACTTTTTTCTCTTTTAGAACATATGAGAGTCGCAAATTTATGTTTTTAGATGAAATAAAAAAATTAAAAACAATATTTTTAAAATTAATCCATCTCATTTAACACTAATATAATTTAACAACCTCGTATTAAAAGAAAATGTTAAGCAAAGGTAAAGATAACAACTCTAAATGAAATAATCTACATAGATTTTTACATTACCTTTAAATTTAACATTTCGAAATTAAACAAAATATAATTTTTCTTTCTTTTATCTTTGTGCTAATGTATAAAATTTTTCACATTTCAACTTAAGTTATGACAAAAGAAAACTTCACCCAGACAATCAATAGTGGATATTCCTTTAAAGGAGATTTTATTACTATCGGTGCTGCCAAATTTAATGAGGAAATTCAGCCTAATCACTTCATCAATATTCCTCTTAAAACCATTAATAGACACGGACTTATCGCTGGAGCTACCGGTACGGGTAAAACCAAAACTATACAAGTATTATCTGAACAGTTATCTGCAAAAGGTATTCCAATTTTAATGATGGACATCAAAGGAGACTTCAGTGGAATTGCTCAAGCTGGTACAGAAAATGAATTTATTAAGAATAGACATTCGCAAATGAACCTAACTTTTGCTGCGAGTAGCTTTCCTGTCGAATTGATGACTATTTCTGAACAGAATGGAGTTCGACTAAGAGCAACCTTGACAGAGTTTGGTCCAATACTGTTTAGTAGAATCCTTGATTTAAATGAAACTCAAAGTGGAATTGTATCTCTAATATTCAAATATTGTGATGATAAAAAATTACCACTTTTAGATTTAAAAGATTTTAAAAAGACATTACAATTCCTTACAAATGAAGGAAAAGAAGAAATAGAAGCCGATTATGGTAGAATATCTGCTTCTTCTACGGGAGCTATTATTCGCAAACTAATCGAAATCGAACAGCAAGGAGGAGAACTTTTCTTTGGTGAACCCTCTTTTGATATTCAAGATTTAATGCGTGTAGATGACAGAGGCTTCGGTTATGTGAATATCTTAAGACTAACGGATATTCAAGACAAACCTAAGTTATTCTCTACTTTTATGCTTAATTTACTTGCACAAGTTTACTCGCAAATGCCAGAACAAGGGGATAGCGGACAACCTGAATTAGTAATTTTTATAGATGAAGCTCACTTGATCTTTAATGAGGCAAGCAAAACATTACTCAATCAAATTGAAACTATTATAAAGCTAATTCGCTCTAAAGGTATTGGTATCTATTTTATTACCCAAAATCCCACAGATATCCCGAATGGTGTTCTCTCTCAATTGGGCTTAAAAATCCAACATGCACTACGCGCTTTTACTGAAAAAGACAGAAAAGCAATCAAAACAGCATCTGAAAACTTCCCCTCTACTGATTTCTACAAAACAAATGAGATCATTACTCAATTGGGAACAGGTGATGCTTTAGTTACAGCACTAAACGAAAAAGGGATACCTACTCCCTTGGCAGTTTGCGCCATGAGAGCTCCAATGAGTAGAATGGATATATTGTCACAAGCTGAAATAGATGATATTATATCTAAATCTAAACTAACACCTAAATACAACGAATACTTTGACAGAGAAAGTGCTTATGAAATACTTACCGCCAAATTAGAGCAATTAGAAAGTGAAAAAGAGAACAACAAAACTCCTTCCAAGACATCTTCTACCAGTTCTAAGTCAGACAACAGCGATTTGACAAAAGGCATTCTAAAAGTTGTCACAAGTGCTACCTTCATTAGAGGCGCTTTTGGAATCCTAAACAAGATGATGAACAACAACAAGAAAAAGAAATAATAGCAAAAAAGAGAAGGTTCTTACCTTCTCTTTTTTTATAATCTTTTTAGTATTTCCTTTTCAATCGCTTCCGTATCCCAAATCAATGCAATTTCTTCAATTTGCATGATATCATCCATTATACTCTTTTGTTTGTCTCCTATTTCTAATGCTTTGAGATAACTATCATCACTAAAAGTAACCCTATCGTAAAGAGGTAGCCAAAGTTTAGGGTACTTCTTAGAAAAGTTCACTTCTATTTTCTTCCTCAACAAAAACATAGTATCTGCCGTGGACGCACTCATTTCTTCAAAGTTGCGATAAGACAACTCTGCTATAGCATCCCCATTGGGTTTTCGATTTTCCTGATAAGCCTTAAATACTTCCTTCCAATTGCGTTCAGTACAATTGTCAATAATTCGACTTAAAACATAAATATCTTCCAAACCTGCATTTAATCCCTGCCCATAAAACGGCACTACAGCATGAGCTGCATCTCCTATCAGGGCAACTTTACCTTCATATACCCAAGGAAAACATTTCATGGTAACCAATGAATTTACAGGATTTTCTTGATATAAAGCTAAGTAATCAGGAATTAACTCTTTCACCTCAGAAAAGAAGGTTTCAAAAAACACTTCAATTTCCTCAACGGACTGAATACTCTCAAAGGACACCTTTCCTTTATACGGTAGAAACAGCGTACAAGTAAATGAACCATCGGTATTAGCTAAAGCGATAAACATAAAATCCTTTCTCGGCCATATATGGAATAGATTTGGCGAAAGTTTGTGTTTTCCAGCAGCATCTGCAGGTATGATAAACTCTTTATACCCCAATTCCAAATAAGACTGCTGATATTCGAACATACTTTGTTTCTGCATCCTATGGCGAACGCGTGAATAAGCTCCATCGGCACCAAAAATAACATCGTATTTAATTGACGTCCACTTATCTCTCTCTTCCTTAGCAGTGTACAAAAGTCCTTGATCTAAATCCACATCCCAAATAGGCGTATCAAAACAGAACTCAACTCCAAATCGCTCTGCAATAGTAATTAACTCTTTATTGAGATTTCCCCTGGATATTGCCCAGATAGCAGAATCACCATTTACGCTATAAGGTTGAATACTCTGTTGTTTGTCTATGGTATGTATAGCACGACTATGCATGGGAATTGCCAATTGTTTGACTTCATCTTCTATACCAATTTCCCTAAGCGTTTTCCACCCTCTATCAGACATTGCCAAATTGATTGATCTACCTTTAAAATCCATATTGCGTATATCAATACTTTTATCATAGACCACAACATCAAAGCCTTTTTGCTTTAAACTAATTGCCAGTACCACTCCAACTAACCCACTTCCCACAACAGCTATACTATTCATTCCTTTATTTTATTTGTTTTGTTATTAAAATCTCGAAACATTGTTTGATACTCTTTCTCTAAAAAATCAAACTTTCTCTACCTTTAAGTACCCCCTAAATCACAAGCCTAATGAAGCACTTACTATGGACAGCAGCCACTATCTTACTATCTTTTTGGTATATTATGCACTTTATATTCAAAACGGATAGTATGTTTAAACAGATCTTTTTAATTGCAGCAATAAGTATTGCAATATATAATATAATCATCAATCCCTATCCTAAAAAATAAGAGTCCCTAAGGGACTCTTATTTTTTTATAAAACTTTACTATTTCTTAAACTCTATCTTCTGACCTACAGATAAACCTTGTGATTTAGCAAAAGCGCCACACATGTGAAACAGCAGCCTTGCACCTACATTACCATCCCAATCATCATCACCTGGAGCAACCTCTACTAAGTCCATTCCAATAATCTGCTTGTTAGATTCTGATAATCGAGTAATCATATAAGTCGCTTGTTCATAAGTTAACCCTCCTGGTACTGGTGTACCTGTATTAGGACAATACCATGCTAATAGAGCGTCAATATCAAAACTAACAGCTACTTTTTCAGGTAATGAAGCAATTATTTGATCACATTTATCTTTCCAGCTCATTCCTTCAAACTCATCTTTCTTCAAATCTGCATCAGTATGCACTAGCACTCTACCATCTGCTTCTACTACTGTTGCTACTTCTTGTTCACAGAAATCGCGAATACCTACTTGTACTATTGTTTTTACTTGAGGTAACTTTAAAGTATTGAACATAATAGACGCATGCGAATACGTAAACCCTTCATAAGCATCTCTTAAATCCATATGCGCATCAAAGTGTAAAATACCGAAAGAATCGTGATGTTTTGCTAATGCATTGTAATATCCCAATGGAGTACTGTGATCTCCTCCTAATAATACTACGCGTTTTCCTTTTGCCATCCAGTAAGATACTTTCTCTTCTACTTCTTTGTGAAATTTATCACACACGGCATTAATTGTATCTAAATCTTTTTGCAACTCTGGTAAGTTCGCAATGTTCTCACCATTCTCAAGTGCTTCAATGATTGGCTGAGCCATTTCTTTATACTTTGCACTATCTGTTGCCCAATGTTCTGGAGCTTCATCTATATAAATACCCAATTTCCATAAATCAGGATATTGTTGGTGTAATAAGTCTACTTGATAAGAAGCTTCTAATATAGCTTCTGGCCCTTCTGACGCCCCGGCTCCATAACTTACTGTAACTTCCCAAGGTACAGGAACTACAATTACCTCACTCTCATCTGCTGTGAATGGAAGCCCATAAATTGTTGCATCAGCTAATCCTGGTTGAGAAGGATCGAAATTAGCTATCTTTTGCTGTTTTGTTGACATCTATATAGTTATTATTTTTTGCAAATTTAAAATTATAATTCAATCTCTAAAACTCTGATTAAAACTATATTATTCGACTTGCTTTCTTTAAAATCTGTCCAAAATTAAAAACGTCTTCATAAGAAGTATAAAGTGGTACTGGAGCAAGTCTAACCACATTCGGTTCACGCCAATCTACAATAACTCCTTGTTCCATAAGGTATTTAAATAAGTTCTTACCCTTACCATGTAGAAAGACAGACACCTGACTTCCTCTTTCTGATGAATTTTGAGGTGTTATTACTTCATAGGAGGCTTGTTCTTCATTTGCAATATCTTGCAGTACAAATTCCAAATAAGCCGTTATCTTATCCCTTTTCTCTATCAAAGCCTTCATACCAACCTCAGCAAACATTTCTACAGAAGCTAAATAGGGTGCTAAACTTAAAATAGAAGGATTACTAATTTGCCATCCGTCAGCAGAGTGAATAGGATCAAAATCTTGTTCCATTAAAAATCGCTTCTCTTTATTGTGTCCCCACCATCCACCAAGGCGAACAATACTTTCATCGTCGTGATAGCGCTCGTGAACAAAACACCCTGAAGCACTTCCTGGTCCAGCATTCATATATTTATAACTACACCATGCTGCAAAGTCAACATTCCACTCGTGTAATTTCAATTCAATATTTCCCGCAGCATGTGCCAAATCCCAACCAACTTTTGCCCCCTGTTCTTGAGCAGAAGCAGTTATCTTTTCAATATCTAAGACTTGGCCAGTATAGTAATTTAGTCCGCCCATTAACACTAAAGCCAACTCCTCACCTGCTTCCTCAATAGCAGCTAAAATATCTTCTGTTCTGAAATTGTGTTCTCCCTTTCTTCGCTTCACCTCAATAATAGTCTCTTTTGGATCTAATCCATGTACCTTCACTTGAGATTGAATCATATATTGATCACTTGGAAATGCCTTTTCTTCACAGATGATTTTATAGCGTTGTGCTGTTGGCTTGTAAAAGGAAATCATCATCAAATGCAGATTTACAGTCAGTGTATTCATAACTGTAATTTCTTCTGGAAGGGCTCCAACAATTGCACTTAAAGGCTCACGAAATCTTTCGTGATAATCCCACCAAGGTTTATCAGCATAAAAATGCCCCTCAACGGCCAACTCTCCCCAGTCCTTCATTACCTCATTTACATATTCAACAGCTCTTTTGGGCTGTAATCCAAGCGAATTACCTGTAAAGTAAATAGCATCCTTTCCATTTACTTTTGGAAAGTTAAATTCGCTTCTGTACTTAGCAAGGGGATCTTTTTCATCCAAACTCTTGGCATAAGCAAGTATATTCTTAAAAGTCATGATATATAGAGTGTTTTCAATAACTATTAACTGTAAATTTAATCCTTTTTAAACAAACAAACTCCTAAATATAAGATAAAACCCTCCTTCGTATTTGACATAAAAAAAGCCTTTGAGAGACTCAAAGGCTTTTTAAATTATCATTTAATCTACTATAGGATCAACATTGCGTCTCCGTATGAATAGAATTTATATTTCTCTTTTACAGCTAAATCATAGGCTTTCATCATAAGATCATGACCACAAAAAGCAGAAATCATCATTAATAAAGTCGATTTAGGCATATGGAAGTTTGTCACCATACAGTTTGCAATACTAAAATCGTATGGAGGGAAAATAAATTTATTAGTCCAACCCACAAACGGATTTAATGTTTGATTAGAAGAAACTGAACTTTCTAATGCACGCATACAAGTTGTACCAATCGCACATACGCGTTTCTTATTAACTTTAGCTTCATTTACGATATCACAACATTCTTGATTGACAAACATCTCCTCAGAATCCATCTTATGTTTAGATAAATCCTCTACTTCAACTGGGTTGAATGTCCCTAAACCAATATGTAAAGTTACCTCAGCAAACTTAATTCCCTTAATTTCTAAACGCTTCATTAAGTGTTTAGAGAAGTGAAGACCTGCAGTCGGTGCAGCTACTGCCCCTTCTTCGGTCGCATATATTGTTTGGTATCTCTCTGCATCCTCTGGCACAACCTCGCGATTAATGTATTTAGGAATTGGCGTTTCTCCTAATTCTTGCAATTTAAATCTAAATTCTTCATAAGAACCATCATATAAAAAGCGCAGTGTTCTACCTCTTGAAGTCGTATTATCAATTACTTCTGCCACAAGAGAATCATCATCACCAAAATATAGTTTATTTCCAATACGTATTTTACGGGCTGGATCAACTAAAACATCCCATAAACGTTGTTCTGCATTTAACTCTCTCAATAAAAAAACCTCGATTCTTGCTCCAGTTTTTTCTTTATTACCATATAGACGTGCAGGAAAAACTTTCGTATTATTCAATACCATAACATCTCCTTCGTCAAAATAGTCGATTAAGTCTTTAAATAATTTATGTTCTATGTTTCCAGTTTTACGGTCCACCACCATTAAACGTGCCTCATCTCTGTTCTCAGATGGGAACTCTGCTAATAACTCAGCTGGCAAATCAAAATTAAAGTTTGATAACTTCATTGAATACGCTTTTAATATTTAATTACACAAAGACTTTTTGCTTTCGCAAAAGAATTTGCAAATATACAACCTCAACATAGGGGTTGTCAAGTATTTGCCCATATTTTTCTTTTATCCCTTATTGTTCTTGAACTTGAAAACCTAATTTCTGCAAATCATCCCAATAACTAATAAAAGATTTTGTTACCACTTCAGCCTCATTAATCATGAGATTGGTCTTTAGCGCCAATGGAGCAAACGCCAAAGCCATACGGTGATCTTGGTAAGTATCAATAGAAATATTTGGGCGAATCTCTTTTGAAGCTTCTAATGTTAAATTTTCATCATCAACCGAAATAGTAGCCCCTAATTTTGACAACTCTGTTTTTAGAGCTAATAATCGATCCGTTTCTTTAATTTTCAAAGTGTGCAAACCAGACATACGACAGTCAATCCCTAAGCCAAAACAAGTCACTGCAATTGTCTGTGCTAAATCTGGCGTTTCTATCAAATTAGCTTCGAAAGCTGTATTTACATGTTTGACCTTAGTAAGTTCTATTGTAGCGTCAGCTTGATATGAAGTGTTTACTCCTAACTGTTCATACAATAGTGCAACTTTGCTATCTCCTTGCAAACTCTCCTCCTTATAACTTGACAACTGAATCTTAGTTCCTATCTCAGACAAAGCAATCATAGAATAAAAATAAGATGCAGATGACCAATCAGATTCTACTACAAAGTTAGTTTCCACAATTTGCTCAATAGGATATACATGTATAACATTATCTTCAAAAAACACTTTTGCCCCCAATTTTCTGAGCAATTGCAGAGTCATCTCAATATATGGACGAGAAGTTACCTCACCGATCAAATGCAGTTCCATTCCCTTTTCAAGTTTGGTTCCAATCAGCAATAGTGCAGTAATATATTGACTACTCACATTTGCTGGAAGTGTTATTTTTCCACCTTCAGAAAGATGACCTTTGATTTTCAATGGGGGAAATCCCTCTTTATTTACATAGGTAATCTCAGCGTTCAATTGCCTTAATGCTTCTACTAAAACCCCTATAGGTCTTTCTTGCATTCGACTACTCCCCGTTAATACGACTTCACGAGTAGTACATAAAGAATAATACGCAGTCAAAAAACGCATCGTAGTACCTGCATGGTGAATATCAACAAGTTCTCCTTTAGATTCTAAGGCTTGTTCCATAGCTCGCACATCATCAGCATCAGATAAGTTACCTATCTGTAATTTGTCAAATAGCTGTTTTAAAATCAACAGGCGGTTACTCTCAGACTTACTACCTGAAATAAAGAGATGCTGATTCGTGGCTAATTGCGTTTGAGGAAGAAATACTTTCACGCTTTATATTTTATTTTAATTTTTCATTATTATGATGACGATCGTGATCCCTCTTTGTCTTCAAGTCCATTTTCTTATCAAATGCCTCTTGTAGATTCACACCAGTCTGATTTGCCAAACACAGTACAACAAAGACTACATCTGCTAATTCTTCACCTAAATCCTTATTTTTATCACTCTCTTTTTCAGATTGCTCACCATAACGTCTTGCAATAATTCGCGCAACTTCTCCTACTTCTTCCGTAAGCTGAGCCATATTAGTTAACTCGTTAAAATAGCGTACGCCGTGTTCTTTGATCCAACTATCTACAGCTTTTTGTGCATCTTGTATATTCATTATTTACTTTTTTTTAAAAATCTTATATTTCAACCATTTATCGTAGATAACCATTAGCACCATAAACACCAAGTATTTAAATGCAAAATTCATTAAACAGATTTCATCTCCTTTCAAGGCACATGAAACTTCATCTGTCATAACCCAAGTTAGGATTACAAATATTACGGTAAAGAAACTGTATTTTACTAATGTACTCATTATTCTTTATTTTGACTATCTATTACAATTGTGACTGGGCCATCATTCAGTAATTCTACTTTCATATCTGCCCCAAACTCACCTGTTTGTATTTTTTTTCCTAAATCACTTTCAAGTTTATTAATAAACTTTTCATACATCGGAATAGCAAAATCTGGTTTAGAAGCTCTGATATAAGAAGGTCTATTTCCTTTTTTAGTAGAAGCGTGCAGCGTAAACTGACTTACTAATAATACCTCCCCTTCTACTTCTTTTACAGATTTATTCATCACTCCATTTTCATCTTCAAAAATACGCAAATTCACAATCTTTCCTGATAGCCAATTAATATCTTCCTCAGTATCTACATCTTCTACTCCTACTAAAACAAGAAGCCCTTTGTCAATCTCTCCTATTTTATTTCCCTCTACGGTAACAGACGCTCTGGTCACACGCTGGATTACTACTTTCATTTTTTTATTTTAATCTATTACTTACAAACTTAAAAACTTTCTAAAGTTATACCTTATATTACCTTTATTTATTTTGATAACAAATGATTAAAAACACACTGTTTACAAACGGAGATTCCTGCCTACCTAATCGAATTACAAGCTACTTTCAAAAATTACATTAGGCTAAACCCTGTTTTTATAATATCTTAGAGGCTATCAAATTTTTTAGTAGAATCAACATAAAATTTACTTTAGTCTATGAAGTTAAAATCCATATTAGCGCTATTTGTAGTTAGTACAACTATCACATTTGCACAGACAAAACAAGTTCTAATTGAGAACGTCAGAATCCTGAATCACGAAACTGCCTCTCTAACAGAGCCAATGAATGTATTGGTTAATGGGCAAACGATAGAAAAAATTAGTCCTAAAACCATCTCTGTAAAAGGTAATGACGTTACTAAAATCAATGGTCAAGGCAAGACTCTTATGCCTGGGTTAATCGATGTACACGTACATATGGTATTTGGAGCGTTAACTATGGAGCAAATGATGTCGCCTACAGCTACTCCTGAAAGCTTGATGAAAGAGGTAGCTACTGGAGCACACAGTATGCTAATGCGTGGGTTTACAAGCGTGAGAGATGCTGGTGGACCAATATTCCCATTAAAAGCAGCTATTGATGCAGACAAGACTGCAGGTCCACGTATTTGGCCTTCAGGAGCTACGATCAGTCAGACTGCAGGACATGGAGACTTTAGAACTCCTAATGAGCGCTCAAGACGCTTCTTCGGAAAGCCTTCTCGTGCTGAAGAAATGGGGGCTACTTTTATAGCAGATGGACGTGATGAAGTACTTACTGCTACAAGAGAGAACCTACGCTTCGGGGCAAGTCAGATCAAAGTGATGGCAGGTGGAGGTACTTCTTCTGCTTATGACCCCATCGATGTGACACAATACACTTTTGACGAAATCAAAGCAGCTGTAGATGCTGCGGAAGATTGGGGTACTTATGTTATGGTACACGCCTATACACCCAGAGCTGTACAACGCGCTATCGAAGCAGGTATAAAATCTATCGAACACGGTCAGATGTTGGATGAAGAAACCTTGAAAATCATGAAAGACAAAGGTATATGGCTAAGCTTACAGAACCTAATGGACAACAATGATAATATGGATGCCCAACGCAAAGAAAAACGCAAACCTGTATTAGAAGGTCAAGACAAAGTATGGCCATTAGCCAAACAATTAGGTGTCAAACTGGCTTGGGGAACTGACTTCTTATTCGAACCAGAATTAAATAAAGAACAAAACGAATATATCCTGCGTTTACAAAAATGGTTTACAAATGCTGAGATTCTAAAAATGGTGACGCAAGATAATGCCGAATTATTACAACTATCTGGCTTACGCAGCCCATATCCAGGAAAACTTGGGGTAGTAGAAGAAAATGCTTATGCAGACTTATTATTAGTCGATGGAAACCCACTTAAAGATTTATCACTTATTGCTAATCCTGAGAAGAATTTTATCGTGATTATCAAAGGTGGGAAAATCTATAAGAATACTACCTCTACTAAAAAATAAAAATTGTTTTACCATACATTGCAAGGACTGCCTAATAAGCAGTCCTCTTTTTTTATGGGAAATATTCATCACTCTTATCCCTTTTCAAATGAAATCAAGAAGAGGTGCTAATTGAATCCATTGCTATCTAATAGACAGAGTTTCATTCCTCCTCTAAATTGCTATTGCTTTACTTCTAAGGTTATGAGCAAGATTACATCCCGCTTATTTGACTATCTCATTGAATATTAGTCTATATCATAGTATAATGATAGTATAATAATCACATCGTGGTCGCATAATAAAAAGCAAAAAACATGCGATCACTATGCCATCAGATCGCGATCACTATGCGACCACTTCCAATAAAAATATAACAAATCGTTTATACTTATCAATTTCCCTTGTATACAATCTATTTAATAACTCCTTTGAAATGGGATCGTTTTCTTGTAAAAAACAGATTTTCACCTCTCTTTTGTCTTCGAATTTATCAAGCTAATTATTATAACTATTCTTAAAAGTCCAAAATATAACACTACTACTATCCCAAACGCAACTCAAAGAAGTAGGCCAAACTACTCTAAATAATAGTTTATTAAATATACCATAGACAAAGATTACACACAACTAAAAAACAACACATTATCTAAACAAAACAGTTTATGCTTCAAGCGAAAGTGACAAACAAATAGTTCGCAATTTATCCACTACTAAAATCTATCTAATCTAAATAAAGTCATTATCTATTTTGAAAAGCAAAAAAACTCTTTACTTTTGCGCTTTAATTTAGAATTAGTCTTAATTATATTTAACTATTATGTTACTCACATCTAAACGGACGATTACCTTACTTGTAATCAGTTTACTCTGTGCTATAGGGGTCTATGCACAACAACCTGTCTTTACAGGTAAGATTATTGATTTAGAAACCCGAAAAGGAATTGATACGGCTATAATCACCGTATTAGCCTCAGGAGATACTTTCTTTACCAATGAAAAAGGAGAGTTCGCAATTCCTGAATTATATCACTCCTCAGTCATCATCAGTCGTTACGGCTACGAAAACTTAGAAACGAAACTGAAAAAAGGAGAACAAACCATCCGTTTACTTTCCAACGTCAAACAACTAGACGAATTAATCATACACAAATCCACGAATATCAACGATATCGATATTCGAAATAGCACAGGTTCTGTCATCACAGTAGACATGACACAACTAAGCCAACGCTCTGAGTTAGACATGGCAAAGCTATTACAAGGTCAAGTACCAGGCTTGACAGTCAATTTTTCGGGAGAATTAGGTCAAAAGCCAGAGATACGCCTTAGAGGTAATTCTTCCTTTTCTTATACAGGTAGTGCTAATGAACCACTATTTGTTATGGATGGTATTATTATCTCAACAGAAACCTTTATGACGCTTAACCCTAACGACTTTAGTACAATCAAGGTACTAAAAGACGCACCTGCTACTGCTCTATATGGAATCAAAGCGGCTAATGGAGTCATAGAATTAACTTCGAAGAGAGGCTTCGAAGGCAAACCAGTAGTGAGCTTCTCGATGAAACAAGGAATTACTTTTAGAGGTGAACGCCCTGCGCGTATGATGGGAACAGAAGAAAAACTCGCTTTCGAAGAACGCATCCAAAAAGCTGGTTCTCCTGGTTATATCAATTCTGCTAAATACATCAACAGTCTATATGCTAATAGCCCAAATCTGCAACAAGAATTAGCACGTGGAGCTAAAACATTGGATTCCTTAAAACAAATCAACACAGACTGGTTTAAAGAGTTAATCAGACCCAATATCTTTCAAGCTTATAACTTAGGAGTACGCGGAGGAACAGAAAAAAGTACGTATTTCTATTCCCTGAACTACAGTAAACAAGGAGGTCGTATTCCAGGTAATGATATCAATCAACTAACCGCACGTGCCAATTTAGATTATATGTTAGCACACAACTTTAGGTTGTCTTTAAACAATAGTTTTGGTCTGTCTACGGCGAATACAGAAAACGGCATGAGTAATGACCCTACCTCATTAGCATTTACACTCAACCCATACGAATCTAAAGATTCAAAAAAATTATTTAGTCAAAATTCTAATCTCAGCTATCAAGATTTGATCAACCAATACAAACAGAAGACAACGACTAAACGCTTTAGTTCCTCTGTGGTCATGCACTGGGATATCTTGCCAGAGCTGAATATATCGGGTGTATTAGGTGGTGATTACAGCATCGCAGAAAAAAACCAACGCATTCTATCTACGGCCTATAGTCAAAAACAAATACCTCTAAACGCACAAGGGTATATCAGTGAAAGTGATAACAAGATATTTGACTTCTCTTCTAATATCCGCGCCAACTATCAAAAGCAATTTGGAGATCACAACTTATTTGTTGGAGTAAACATGGATTATTACACAACACAAATTAAAGATCTACAAGCAAGTGGATATGGAATATCAGACGACGTCAATAGTCTCTCTGGTATTAACAATGGCTTGACTGGTACTTATGCACCAAAAGCCAGCGGTAATAAAATTAAAAATACTCAACTCGGTTTCGGGTTAGCCTTAGGATATAACTACCAGAATACATATGATTTTTATGCCAGTATTAAAAGAGATGGATCTTCTATTCTCCCAAGTAATAAGCGATGGAATGATGCCTGGTCTACAGGTATAGGTTGGACACCAAGTGAATATGACTTTTTTAAAAAACAAGATCTATTAACTTCTCTTAAATTTAAGGCCTCATTAGGTTATACAGCAAGTATGACAGGAATCGTCCCAAGTGCGATAAACACAACTTATTCAAATACCAATAGCTTTTATGGAGAATACCGCGTTCTACAACTAATGGGGTTACCCAATAGGAGTCTAAAACCTCAACAGACATACAGTACCAATATAAGCATGGATTTAGGTTTTGTGGGGAGATTTAATTTATTGACATCCTTTTATAGCAACCTAACTAAAGAGGCCATATTCGCTACGCCTATAGCTTCAAGTAATGGATTTCAGACATATACCAAAAATATAGGAGAAATAGAAAATGCGGGAGTTGAGTTCTTGCTAAGTGGAGATATTGTACGCCTGTCAGACTTCAAATGGAATACAGCTGCTTCCATATCTTACAACAAGAATACTGTCAAAAGACTATATGGAACAGATAAAATCTATAATTCACCTACCGCAGTAATGCCTGAGTACGAAGTAGGCAAACCTTTAGGTATAATCTACGGTATTCACGACAATGGAATACACCCTATTACAGGGCTGCCAGAATATGTAGACAGCAATAACAATATCATCATTTACAATGCCCCTTTACAAAAGACTTATTATAGAGACTATGGAAATAGCATTGCTCCTTACCAAGGATTCTTTAATAACTATTGGTCATATAAAAACTGGTCTCTTGCTGTAAATATTAACTATGGATTAGGAGGAAAAGCAGTACAAAGCCAACAATATGTACGCGATCTATCTAGTTCAAATCAAAATGCTTTGGCTGGTCAATTAGACAATATGTGGTTTGAAATAGGAGATGAAAACAAAACTTATCCAATGAAAGATATGCCCAGCAGTGTCTTTAACTTATACAAACAACCCAGTTCAAGAAAAATATACAAGACAGATTATATCAAACTTAATTATATCCAATTAGGGTATAGTATTCGAAACAACAGTTTTGTCAATAAATATTTTAAAACACTACAAATAAATATTCAGGCAGATAACATATACACTTATCGCTTTGAAAAAGATAGAGGAAACTTAAAAGACGTCGTTCAACCCATTTTAACCTTTTCACTTAACGCCACATTCTAATGATAAAATATATACTATCAGCCTTGACGGTTCTGTCAATCAGCTCTTGTTCCTTAGATGTCAAAAATGAACAAGAAATATCAGGTGATGACATCATCAATACAACCCAAAAAGCAACCTCTGTATTGGCTCAAGCTTACAAGGAACTACCTGTAAATGGAAGTACATTTACACTATTAAGCGAAGACCTACAGCCAACTTATCTCATAGAATATAATAGCAATGCTAAGCAACACTATACTTGGAATGAGATAGCCCTAAAGACCTTAGCCAATAGTCAATGGGATAGTTATTACAGCGCAATGGTTCACTTAAATGCACTTTTAAATACAGAAGCACACATTAGAGACAAAGGGACTGACTGGGATTACATCAAAGGAAATGCCTTAGTACTTAAAGCGTATATCTACTTTGATCTACTACAGCTATACAGCACGCGATATAATCCAGAAGCTCCAGGAGTGTTGAGAAAGGATGAGCTAAAAATAGAATCCAACAAAAGGTTAACACAAAGTGAATCTATTCAATATATAGAGAGGATGTTACAAGAAGGTATCTCTTTAATGGATAGTTATGCAGCGCAAAAAATATACTTTATCACTACTCAAGCCGCTAAACAATTAGAGATCAAAATTGCGTTATACCAAGGACAATACGACAAGGCAGAAGCTTTAGCCACTGCGCTATTAAGCGAATCCGCTCCACTTCCAAATACTGCTGAGACATATGCTTCGCTTTGGAAATACAAAGACAACTCGCCTACAAGGCAAGTGTATTGGGCTTACGATTTCAGAGAAAATCCCAATCATTACCTAACTACAACAACCGATGGTGATATTATGCAAATACATTTCTTAAATAAGTTTGAAGAAAGTGACATGAGATATACAATATCTCAGTTCTTTTATGACATGAAAGCACAAGGTATAGCCTCAAGTACAAGAGCTCTATTGGGCAAATACAAATCTAACTATAATGACAAAGAAGAACAACGCATCATCTTATCGAGAAATACAGAAACTTACTTTCTATTGTTAGAAAGCTTAATCGAGCAAAATAAAATAGCACAAGCAATATCACTCTACAATGATTTTAAAACTTCTGTACACAGTGAAACTATCACAGATTCTCCTTCTCAACAAGTACTAAGACTACTCTTTAGAGCAGAAAAACAAAAGGAATTCATAGGTGAAAAAACTAATTACTTTGACCTAAAAAGGTGGAATACCAATATCGCGAGATATGAATCTGATTCTAATAAAAAATCCAATACCATAGAAGCTACAGATTTTCGCTGGACATGGCCTATACCAACTGCTGAAATTCGCCTTAATAACAACCTGGTACAAAATGATGGATGGCAGTCAATAGAACTTTAAGATTACTAAAATGAAACACTACTTAACGATATTTACGGGAATACTCTTGAGTTTATTTACCTTGAGCTGTACACAAGACGACAATCAGCTACAAGGCTATACGGGAGAGAACAGAATTGTCTTACAGCCAAACGGGACTCACATCTTACAAGATAACAGTACAGATGAAGTAACTGTCAATGTCTTCTTGGTTAATTCAATCACAGAAGCCGTTACACTGGAGTTCGCATTAGAAAACAATACGATAGATGGTAAAGATATTCTTACCATTGAAAATCCTATTATACAGTTTGCTCCAAAAGAGAAAAAAGCACAACTAAAAATAAAGAGTTCATCAAGACAACTTTTAAGTGATGAAACCACAATCACTATAAAACTAATCAACAATACAAGCAAACTCCCCTTAGATAAAGAGGTACAACTATTAGTCACCCCTATCAAAAAGGTAGAAGCACTAACAGATAAACAAATTGAATTACTCGATGGTTATAAACGAAAGGGATTAGATCTTTATCCATTAATGGGAGAGATTAAAGTGAATACTACAATCAACTTTCCTGGAGGTGCTAATCTCGAAACTATGTATCAAGCAGAAACTTCCCAAATAAATGGAATTACCACTATCACATTAAGCGATAAATCTACACCTGAACAACCAGTATTAAAAATGGTGTCTAATCCTATGGGGATAGAAGGGTATTTATATAAACTACAGCGGTTGCTTACGATAGATGACAACGAGTTTTGGACTCAAGTACCTGCCTCTCAACACATCATGAATTTGATCAACCTAAGTGCTACCAGCAAGGAAACTTTTGAAGTAGAATTAGACGATATATACATAGATTTAAAGACTAGAAAGCTATCATATACTAAAACCTTCCAAGATATATGGGGAGATGATTATACGATTGTACCATTTCAGTTTAAATACAGTGCATGGGATAGACTTAAGAAACTCTTAGACGAAGGAAATCCCCTTGCTATAGAAAACACAGAAATGGGAGGTACTGTAAACCCGTCATACTATCTCAATAATCAGGATATACAAGAAGATTATTACGATATGGGAGAAGGAGGTAACTACAGAACGACATCGGCTACATTAACAGATACGCATCTTAACTTTCAGTTCATCATAGGGCATGAACATGCAAATGACTACATCTTATTCACTGTTGAATACAAACTAAAATAATGAAACGTACTCAAATACTATATTTCTTTGCTTTAGTACTTTGCCCCCTGTTTGCAGTTGGGCAAGATACTTTATCTCCATTGCCTAAAGCAGATAATGCAATTTATGGTACATTAGACAATGGGCTAAACTATATTATCCATCCTATACCTCAACAGAAGACGGAATATCGTCTGGTCTTAAATGTAGGATCACTACAAGAACGAGATGATGAACAAGGATATGCACACTTCTTAGAACACATGCTTTTTAATGGTAGTGATGACTTTCCAGGTAGACAAGCCATTGATACATTACAGCGTTTAGGGTATCGCTTTGGCCGAGATATCAATGCTTATACTACCTATGAGCGTACTGTGTATGAATTATCCCTGCTCGATCAAAGTCAACAAAATTTAGCGATTACTATATTGGCGAACTTCTTAGGCAAAGCACACCTTAACACAGAGGATATTGAGAAAGAGAAGAGGATCGTCATCCAAGAAATTAAGGACTTTGGGACAGCATCCGTTTTTAACAAAAAAAAGTTGGAAGGTAGTCAACACGCACATCGATTGCCTATCTCAAGTATAGAAAACATTAAAGTACTAGACGCAAAAAGGTTAAAGGCATTTTATAAGCAATGGTACTCACCTTCTCTCGCTACTATAATTATCACAGGAAATGTAAATCCAACAGAAGCTATACAACAGATTGAAACGAGTTTCAGCTCGTTTAAAGGGAACTCTACTTTAATGCGATCTCAAAGTTGGGATACCTTCTCCCCTTCATTTGACAATGCATTAGAAATAGTAAACACCTCAGATACTCGTACTAATAAGGTTGAAATTATTCGTTTTAATAGTGCTCCCTTTTTATCTACTAAAGAAGGGTTTAAAGAACACACTATTGCACAATTGTATAAACAATGGTTAAGCAAGAAGCTTCGCCAAGCCAAGACACATACCTCTGCTCATAGCACGTGGTATCTACCTAATAAAAATGAGGATGTCATAGAAATAACTGCCAAAACAAAGGAAGAACTATCTACTCGCATCCACTTAGTAGCAAGTGTGCTAAATACAATGAGTTTAAAGGGAATTCACAAAGAAGAATTAGAAGCTTATAAACAGCACTTGCTCAATCAATCTGCTATTTCTACTGAGGAGGATGCATACTTCTTAGCTAATAACTATATAGACCAAGTCGTTGTGAATAGTCATTACTTGACAGATCGACACAAAATTCAATTATTAGAAGAAATTCTATCGACAATCACAGCAAATGATCTTGTAGTAAAACACGAAAATACATGGTCGGTAGATAGACAAAATTTGTACTTATGCACCGTAAATAGCAATATCTTCTCAATTCATTCTATTCAAGAATTAAATGACTCCTGGAATGAAGGCAAGACTAAAACACTCCTCTTTAAAGACAAAAAAGAAAAGAAAAAACAAGAAAGAACACAAGGTTCGTTTCACTGGAAGACGATGCCTCCTATAGTTAAATCAAATGATAATGCCGTTGTAAAAGAGCATATTTACAACCACATTGGGGTAACTGAATTAACCTTAGCAAACGGTCTACGCATTGGTATTAAACCCACTCATGCTACGGATAATAATATCATACTCACTGTCTTTACCAGAAATGGCTTAAATCTTATCCAGGAACAAGAGCAAAAGTATTATCAAGACGCCAGTTACTTTATTGACTCTGCATGGATTCATGGCCTAACTAAAGATGGGTACTTACAAGTGGGAGCTGATAGAGAGGTATCCACACTGGTAAGCCTCTCTAATGAGGCAACTATTGTCAATACTTCAAGTAGATTAGGACATATTAGAGATATGTTTGAATGGACCTACCGCAAAATGTATGATTACATAGAACCAAAAGAGGATTTTAATGAATATATACAAGAGAGCATCGTGTCTTTAGAACATGAGCCTATACCTTCTACTTTATTAAACAATCCTTCTATTCAGCTCAGTCATCAAATAGAAGAATACAAAAAAGGAACGCCTTTTATTCAAGAAGAATTAAACACAATAGCAGATTGGCAAAAGGTTAAGTTAGAAAGCTTCTTTGAGCTTTATCAACAAACATTTGCAAACTTAGACCAAGTGTACATATTGATCTCTGGTAACTTTAATGTAGAAGATATAAAGGCTGAATCAATCGCATACTTTGGTAGTTTAGTTACTACGCCACATACTTCTTACCTAAAAGAAAACAACAAACCAAAGGCACAAATAAACGATATCAAGCGAGTGACTATACCAAGTGCAGATGTAGAACGCACTGAAGCAACACTTGTATTTAATGGAAGTATTAATCCAACACTCAAAGAAAGTATCCTTGCTCAGATGGTAAGAGAATTGTTTGACAATAAATTCTTACAGTTATCAAGGGAAAAAGAGGGATTAGTATATTCTCCTTCTTCTTCAATAGATGTTGCGATTTATCCAACGCCCAAAACGTCTGTTAGTCTATACTTTTCTGCAGCTTTATCCGATATAGAAAAGCTTGAAAACTTAGCTAAAGAGGTGATTCAGTCTATACAGACAAGACCAATATCAACAAAGGATTTAGATCAAATGAAATTAGCTGTACTCAACAACAAACAGCTTCATTTAACGGAATTCAGCACTTACCAGTGGATAGAAAAGCTGCGTGAAGTTCAGCTTAATTTTGGATCTTTGAAGGACTTTAATGACTATGAGAATATACTTAACAGCATTACCCCAAAGGATGTACTAAATACAGCAAATTCTATATTTGATAAGACTAATTACGGTGTATTCTTAGTTACACCAAAATAACATTCTACTTGTTACTTACCTGACTGCTATCTCACTATGATAATTTAATGAGAAAATACTAAAGATTAGTCTTAATTAGATCAAGATACATCTTTTATGACATACTCTTTCACATAAGATAATTATCACAGAACTGAATACACAGGGTAAATAAATAAAAAAAACGGATTATTCCGATCGAGAATAATCCGTTTTCTAATAGTCACTTAATATGCTTATTCAAGTTCAACTTCAATCGTTATTTGCTCTTGTAACTTATTATAGAAGCTGTTGTATACCTGTTTTATATTCTCGTAATACTCTGGTTCAATGACCGCTTTTGATTTAAGCAAACCGACCATTACCTCTATCCTATTGTTTTTCCTTGTATATTTTACTTGAGCTGATACACCAGAATCAACATCTTTAATTTCTAAATCATCTGGCAACACATCAACCTTATACCCTTTAGGAATTAAAAGGGAAACAGAATAAGTATATGAATTAGGAAAGGCAAAGTCGATAGGGTAAAGCCTATTATCTGTCACAAAAGGATTGCTTTTCCCATCATAGAATTGAAAGAGATTGACAAAAAACTTATTGTTAAAACTAAAACTTCCATTTGGTTTATTCACACCAAACGATATTCGAGCAATATTCTTATCCACCGTCCTATTGTCATTAAGAACAAAATTGTGAACAGATAGCCCTGGGTTTACAAACTCTAACTCCTTTATATATTTAAACCTTCCCATAAAACTAAACTTTTCTTTTACAAAAAAAGCTTCGTAATTATCATAGGCGTGGATTGCTGTACCTGTCAAGGAACCATTAGGTTTAAACTCTAATTGATAATTCTCCTTTCGAGAAGAAACAAAAGCAGGTGTAGAGATTAAGTCTTTCGTACCTTCTTTGTCACTAAACATAGTAACAACACCATTTAGATTGTCAATTGGAATTACACCTATAGAGGCATTTTTACTTGAGGCATCTAAAAAATAGTAGCTACCTTCACTTTGTAAAACAGCTATAAGGTTATTGTAGTACATTCCTTGCCATTCCTTTTTCTTCCCATTGCTACGTGTACTAACCAAAGCAGGGTTTGCATCTAATCCAACATATCGCAGCATTGAGATTAACATGAGATTAATATCAGCAGTATTTCCCTGCCCTCTTAAATAAGTGCTCTTCAGTCCGTTTTCTGGGTAAATGCCGTACATTCCATTCCAAGTAACTTCCTTCTGAAGGTAATTTAGTATCAAATCAGCTTTCTCTAAATCACTCTTTGCAGATAAATCAAGTTGACTTATTTTTTTTCTGTAATAGCGGTCATTTAAAATTTCCTTCCAATAGCGTTTATTCTTCTGTAAGTTTTCAAAAAACGTTTGTTTTGTTCCTAAAACTTGTTGCTGTTTACTTCCAGGAAATTGTACACTACTCAAATCAAATCTAACCTTATTGATATAATTGGCAGCATTATCTACCAAGACTTCTTCAGAAAAAGTGGGAACATTAAGTGCGACAAGTGTTTTCTCTAATGTTTTAATCGTATTCGAATCCAGTAAACCATTTCCGTATTTCACATCGATAATACTCTCATTTGACGCAATCTTTTGACTACCTGTTTGAATCATCTGATACGTAAAATAAGTTGGAATGCGCATGGTATAAATAGATCTTTGTTTAGGCAAATCTCCTTGTATAAACCATTCAGGCAAGACATCTAAATTCTCCGATAACTTTTTATATCGATAAGTAATTATACTGCCTTCAGGGATATTGGGAATCTTGGTAAAATCTACACCTTTCTCGCGGTAATCCCCCTCCTTCTTTGATTCAAAAGATGTTATTTTAGTTTTTGTGATTTCATTGTTTACTAAAGAATAAACATAGACTTCATCGATAGTGACATCTTCTGCATAAGCACCTCGAACAAAATAAGGTATTGTAAAGGATAATTTACTAAGGTCCCGCTCCTTGTAAAGCTTAATTTTTCGAGTAACTTCTTCGCCTGATATAAAATTTCCGTCCCTTAAGTTAATATCAAAATACACCTTGTTCTTTTCATCTACAATGACAGCACCACTTGTAGGAAACGCTCTATTCTGCTTTTCTAATAATTCTTCTTTAGTTACATTGTCTATTGATACCTGAGCAATACTACTAAAAGTACTCAAAACTAAAAATGAGATAAGAAATATTTTTTTCATTTATACTCTACTTAAAATAATTGAGAAGAAAGGTAAGGTATTCTTTGAGAAAAACAAAGATGTTTAAGATAGATCAATCCAGCAATAATAATAAAAACCAAGACTATTCGTCTTGGTTTCTTCCTTCTTTATAAACATCTGTTCGATAATTTTCGTCCTCTCCATCTAAGATCTGTATATAGCTCTTGTATCTTGACCAAGCTAACAAATCATCGTCTAAAGCATCTTTGACAGCACATTGAGGTTCTTCTCTATGCAGGCAATTATTAAACTTGCACTGATCTTTCAAGGCGAAGAACTCAGGAAAGTAATCCCCTACTTCTTGTGGCTCCATATCCACAATACCAAACCCCCTGATTCCAGGTGTATCGATAATTTGGGCATCAAAAGAAAGATCAAACATTTCAGCAAAGGTTGTTGTATGTTGCCCTTGTTGATGCTGCTGTGAAATCTCAGCTGTCTTTAGATTCAAGCCAGGCTCAATCGCATTGATTAAAGTAGATTTTCCTACCCCGGAATGTCCAGAAAACATCGAAACATTTCCTTTCATTCTCTCTTTCACTTCCTCTATACCTTTACCCGTCATGGCAGAAACACGTAAGCACTCATATCCAATTTGACTGTAAATGTACTGAAGATAAAGTTGTTCATCTAAGGCTTCTTCCGAGAAAGTATCTACTTTGTTAAACACCAATACTGTCTTAATACCATAAGCTTCAGCGGTAACTAAAAAGCGATCAATAAAGCTCGTTGTTGTGACAGGATTATCAATAGTTACAAGTAAAAACACTACATCGATATTCGATGCAATAATATGAACTTGCTTTGATAGATTGACTGATTTACGGACAATGTAATTCTTTCTTGTCTCAATTATATCAATTACTCCTGTAGTCACATCATTTGTCGTTTCCAACTCAAATTGTACATGGTCTCCAACTGCAATAGGATTAGTACTCTTGATCCCCTTTATACGGAATTTTCCCTTTATACGGCAATCATAGAATTCGCCATCCTCACTCTTAACCGAATACCAACTACCTGTTGATTTGTAAACGATTCCCTTCATATAATACTCTTATCTTACTTTTCTTCTTTATTAATAATCTTATCTTGTCTATAGATACTCTCTTGGTGAATAGCTGTATAAATATTAGTAATGAACTCCTCGGTAAACCCAATGTGTTTTCCTTCCTCTTGCATTTTCTCCAATATTTTCGTCCATCTATCTTGTTGGAACACGGCTACGTTTTTCTCTTTCTTCAATGTACCGATAGAATCAGATATCACCATTCTCTTTCTCAACAAATCCAATAATTTACTATCCATATCATCGATTTGGATACGCATTCCTTGTATTCTTTGTAAGAAATCCTCTGTGTCATCTGTTGCATTTCTCACCTTCAAATTAGCGATAATATCGCTTAATTGTTCTGGAGTAACTTGTTGAGCAGCATCACTCCAAGCGTTATCAGGATCACAGTGAGTTTCAATCATTAACCCATCGTAATTCAAATCCAATGCTTGTTGAGATACTCCTAATATCTTCGTTCTATTTCCTGTAATATGTGATGGATCACAGAAAATTGGAATATTTGGCAAATGTAACTTTAAATCTAATGGTATTTGCCATTCTGGAATATTTCTATACTTTGTTTTTTCGTAAGTACTAAAACCTCTGTGGATAACACCCAGTTTTTTAATACCTGCTTTTGCTAATCTTTCTACTCCACCCATCCATAAAGATAAGTCTGGATTAACAGGGTTTTTAATTAGTACTATTTTATCAGTACCTTCAAGTGCATCGGCAATTTCTTGTACAGCAAAAGGGTTAACAGCTGTACGCGCACCAATCCACAAAATATCGATGTCGTGTTCCAAACACAATTGAACGTGTTCGGCAGTTGCTACTTCTGTTGCAAGTAACATTCCCGTTTCAGCTTTCACTTGTTGCAACCATTTTAATCCAATGGCTCCAACACCTTCAAACCCACCTGGACGAGTACGAGGTTTCCAGATACCAGCGCGATAGACCTTTACTTCTTTTGGCAAAGATTTAGCGATTCTCATTACTTGTTCTGGGGTTTCTGCACTACATGGTCCTGCAATTATTGCAGGATTTTGTCCTTGGAATAAAGACATCCAATCCTTGTTTACATCAAGTTTTTCCATTGGTTTAAATATTTACATTAATAACGACTTTTAATTGAGTGGAAAATTACGATTTTATACTCAAAAAGGGATACAATTTAAGCTAAAGAATTAGAATATTTATATTTTTAAAAGATTAATTGTTTATAAATAAGTATTTTTACGCCTTACTCAATCAAAAATCAAAGTAAATGACATTATTAACCTTTACACTAATTATGTTCTTAGGAGCTTTTGCAGCAGGTTTTATAGGGTCACTTTCAGGTTTGGGTGGAGGAATTATCATTATTCCTCTTCTTTCTGTTTTCTTAGGGGTGGATATGCATTATGCCATTGGTACAGCCTTAGTAGCAGTTATTGCAACCTCATCCGGATCCGCCTCTGCTTATGTAAAAGAAGGTATAACGAATATGCGATTGGGAATGTTTTTAGAAATAGCCACTACAGCAGGAGCCGTAATTGGCGCTATTATTTCGACAAATGCTCCTACCTCAATCTTAGCAATCGTATTTGGACTTACACTGACTTTTTCATCTATTAATTCACTTAGAAAAAAAGAGGATCACTTAGTATTACCCGAAGATTCATCTGCTCTTGCCCGCAACTTAAAATTAAACAGCAGTTATCCAACTCCATCAGGAGAAAAAGTAAAATACGGAATGACCAATATTGTCGGTGGATTCAGTATGATGGGAATTGCAGGTATGATGTCCGGACTTTTAGGAATTGGTTCAGGAGCTTTTAAAGTAATTGCAATGGATACAATCATGAAAGTACCCTTTAAAGTTTCAACAACTACAAGTAACTTCATGATGGGAGTGACAGCTATTGCAAGTTCTGTTATCTATATCCAAAAAGGCTATATCGAACCGAGTATATGTATGCCAGTGATTATAGGTGTATTGATCGGCGCTATGGTTGGAGCAAAAGTTTTGGTAAAAGCTAATCCTAAGAAACTAAAAGTATTCTTTGCTTTCTTAATTTTGGCATTAGCTATAAATATGATGTATAATGGTATAATGGGTAATATATAAACTATGAGTACAGCAAAATTCAACGACTCAGACTTACAAAGCATCATTGGTAATGTCTTGAGATATGGTGTATTACTTGCCTTGACAGTAGCAGTGATTGGGGGAATTATCGTAATGTTTACCAAGTCAGGTAATACAGTAGACTTTAGTACGTTTATAGAAAAAGACGACAATATATTCAATGTAATTAATCGCATATTTGCAGGAGTGGGACATGGAGATGGTGAATCAATCATCTTTCTTGGGATACTGTTACTTTTTATAACACCTGCTTTGCGTTTGTTACTTTCATTAGTGTCTTTCTTTTTTGAAAAAGACTGGTTATATGTATTTATTTCTCTGATAGTGATTGGAATCATAGTACTGAGTGTAACCTTAGGTTTTTCGCATTAAATCAATAGTCAATTCTTTATAAACAGCTATAAAATGTCTTTAATCGTTCAAAATATAAGTAAAAGTTACGGCGATCAAAAAGCCTTAGACAATATTAATTTTTCAGTACCAACAGGTCAAATAGTAGGTTTTTTGGGTCCGAATGGAGCGGGAAAATCAACGTTAATGAAAATCTTAACTACTTATGTACACAGTGACCAAGGTCAAGCCTTTGTCAACGACTACAACGTAGAGACGCAAACTCGAAACGTGCAGCGTTCTATCGGCTACTTACCTGAGCACAATCCCCTATATCTCGATATGTACGTACGCGAATATCTAAAGTTCAATGCGGAAATATACAAAGTAGAAAAACAACGCATTGAAGAAGTGATTACTCTAACTGGTTTGACTGTTGAAGCACACAAGAAGATAGGTCAACTATCGAAGGGATACAGACAACGTGTTGGACTTGCGACAGCTCTATTACACGATCCTGCTGTTTTGATATTAGACGAGCCAACAACTGGGTTAGACCCAAATCAATTAGTTGAAATTAGAGACTTAATTAAGAATATTGGAAAGAATAAAACGGTGTTTTTGTCAACTCATATTATGCAAGAAGTCGAAGCTATATGTGAACGCGTTATTATCATTAAACAAGGTAAAATAGTAGCAGACCAAATGCTCTCATCAATGTTAGAGAATCAAAACGAACAAATCATTGCAGTAGAATTTGACTATAAAATTGAGATAGAGTTCATTAATCGAATCCCTAATTTAATTCGTTCAAATCACATCCACGATACCAAATGGGAACTTGTATTTCCAATAGAGGGAGATTTTAGAGCTACTGTATTTGACTTTGCACAAGAGCAAGGCTTAAAACTGTTGTCTTTACAAGTAAAAAGCAAAAACTTAGAAAATCTCTTTAGAGAAATTACACAATAAAAAAAGTCAAGAATGATGATTCTTGACTTTCTACAATATCGGAGAAGCTAATTCAATTGAATTAGCTTTTTTTCTTATTTCTTAAATAATCCGTTTATCTCTGCATCAATTCTATTGATAATATCTCCCAAATCTTCAGGATTATCCACAAAGTTCAAGTTATCAACATCTACAATCAAGAGTTTACCTCTGTCGTACCCTTTAATCCAAGTTTCGTAACGATCATTCAATTTATTCAAGTACTCGATAGAGATTGAGTTCTCATACTCTCTCCCTCTCTTGTGTATTTGTCCCACTAAGTTAGGTACAGAGCTTTTTAAATAAATTAATAAGTCAGGTGCTGCAACAAGTTCTTGCATTAATTCAAATAACGAAGAATAGTTGTTAAAGTCTCTATTTGACATTAACCCCATAGCGTGTAAGTTTGGAGCAAATATATACGCATCTTCATATATAGTACGATCCTGAATGATGGCCTTACCACTTTGTCTAATTTGTAAAACTTGGCGAAAACGACTGTTTAAAAAGTAAACTTGTAGGTTAAAAGACCAACGATCCATTTGATGGTAGAAATCATCTAAGTATGGGTTATCTACAACGTCCTCATAATGTGGCTCCCACCCATAGTGTTTAGCCAATAAGTTAGTCAATGTAGTTTTTCCCGCACCAATATTTCCAGCAATAGCTATATGCATTACGGTAATTTTAAAAGGTAATTGTTTAATTTTTCGTCTGTAAAAATACTCAATTTTTGAGTGTTATAAAAGAAGCCTAAAATGCTTTTTTCCTTCAAATCAATGAAATACTTTTTACTTTTCACTATATCAACGAAGTACAATTTATTATTAGAAGAATAAATAATTTTATTATTGTCAACCATCTGCCATTTATCAATAGGGTCTTCGCTTTTATAGTTCAAGGTAACTTGTCCTTTTACGTCTATTCCCTTAATCTCATTGGATGTATTCAACCAATATAAGTTTGTCAACGTTGAATAATAACTGACAAAATTTGTTTCTTCTAAATTGTAAATCGTATGACGCTCATAAGAGTTCATATTGTACAAGCGAACAAATCCATCATTTGCCAAATCAACCATCCACAATTTTCTCCCAGCACTATGCGCAATATAAGCTATATCCATGCTTGGAAATTTTACATTGAAATCTATGATATCAAGCTGGGCTAATAGTCGATTCAAAACAATGATACTTTGTTCCTCTTTAAAAAACAAGATAGGAGAATTCGGGATTGTTAAGTCCACATTAGAAATATCTCCAAACTTACTTGTTTTATAATGGCTTGATTGATATTTATTTGCTTTATATAGCGTATTCTCTAATAGCGTATAGTTATAGTCAAAAACATCTCTAATCAGAAATGAAGAGTTCTTTATTATGCCTTCAGATAGATTAAGTTTTGGTCGGAGCGTATCTTGTCCAAAACTATAAACAGAAAACAATAAAAATAGTACAGTAGTTACAAAACGCATTTCTTATTTTTTTGTATAAGTAAGAATGGTAAAAGCGTAAAAGTGCTTCTCATCCTTCTCGTGATATTCTTCTTTTTCTAATACCCATAAATCTTGATTAAACTCAGGAAAAAAGGCATCTGCATCAAAAGTGTGGTGAACACGTGTCAATTCAATCTTATGAGCAAAAGGCAAAGCCTGTTTATATATTTCTCCACCGCCTATCACAAATACTTCCTGTTCATCTTTGACTAAATCAAATGCCTCACTCAAAGCGTGAACAACCACACATCCTTCTGGTACAACGTAATCTAATTGCCTTGTTATAACAATGTGTTTTCGATTAGGAAGGGGCTTTGGAAATGTCTCAAACGTCTTTCTTCCCATAATGATTGTATGATGAGAAGTTTTTGCTTTAAAATGCTTAAAATCATCTGGCAAATGCCACAATAACTTATTGTCTTTACCCAAAGCGTTATTCTCAGCAGCTGCCGCTATTAATGTAATAGTCATCTCTCAGTATATTAGTTTATAGACTCAGTATCTTTGTTGATTGAAACTGTTTCTTGTTGATTCAGATCGCGCTTCACATCCACTAACGGAAAGTCCTTTTCTACTTTTGTTCTGAGTTCACTAATCTTCTTTTTTTGCTGTTCAATTAAACGAGCTATTTGTTTATCTTGCCATTTCTTGCCCATAAATCGGTTGACAATTGTCACATTGACAAAATGAAGAAACAACACAAATGCCCATAATCCAATTGCATAAGGCCACCAAACTGGAGCGACTGTAGTATCTTGAACAAAAGCATTTATAACAAACATTGCAATGCTCCCTAATACAAACAGTACAAAATGAAAGAATAAATACTTTTTCTGTTTTATACGATGACGTGCGTAATCGTACATTTCATAGTTATTTTCTTTATCCATAGTATTCTCTTTTTTACTATTACACTGATACTTGTCCTTTAATAGCTGGATGCGGATCATAGTCAACCAAACTAAAGTCTTCAAACTTGAACTCGAAGATATCCTTTACTTCGCTATTGATTAACATTTTAGGCAATTTTTTAGGCTCTCTTGACAATTGCAAATTCACCTGATCAATATGGTTATTATAGATATGTACATCACCAAAAGTATGTACAAAGTCTCCATATTCTAAATCGCAAACCTGAGCTACCATCATCGTTAGAAGAGCATAAGAAGCGATGTTAAATGGCACACCCAAAAACACATCGGCACTACGTTGATAAAGTTGACATGACAATTTACCATCAGATACGTAGAACTGAAAGAAAGAGTGACAAGGAGGTAAAGCTGCTTTGCCATTGGCAACATTTTCAGCAAAGGAAACAGAAGTATCTGGCATTACACTTGGGTTCCAAGCTGTAACCATAATCCTTCTACTTGTAGGATTCCCCTTTAAAGTTTCTATTACTTCCTTAATTTGATCTATCCCTTCCCCATTCCAATTTCTCCATTGATAACCATATACTGGACCTAAATCGCCATTCTCATCTGCCCATTCATCCCAAATGCGAACGCCATTATCTTTCAAATATTTGATATTAGTATCTCCTTTTAAAAACCATAATAACTCGTGTATTATCGATTTTAAATGTACTTTTTTGGTTGTTACTAAAGGAAAGCCTTCAGATAAATCAAAACGCATTTGATAACCAAAAATACTTTTGGTTCCTGTACCCGTGCGGTCACCTTTTTGTACCCCTTTTTCTAATACTTCTTTTACTAAATCTAAATATTGTTTCATTGTTGTGTGGTCCTAAAATCTTATCGTTTCTTATCTTTTATTTAATTCGTCTCTCAACTTAGCTGCTCTTTCATAATCCTCATTTTCAATAGCCTCATTCAGTAAAATATTCAATTGTTTCTCATTGAATCCACTGTAGTCATCTACCTTTGTATCCTCCTCTATAATCTGTTCAACTTGAGCTACGATATCATCTACATCATCCTCTTGCGAATTTTCTTGAGCATCTTCTCCACTGAGTATTATACCAGCTTGCTCCATTATATCTTTATAGGTAAATATAGGTGCACCGAATCGAATAGCCAATGCAATCGCATCAGAAGTACGCGCATCCATCATTTCTTCAACACCAAGTCTTTCACAAATAATAGTTGAAAAGAAAACACCATCTACTAATTTATGAATAATTACTTGTTTCAATTGAATCTCGAAACGCTCAGCAAAAGTCTTAAACAAATCGTGAGTTAAAGGACGTGGGGGTTTTATCTCCTCCTCAATTGCAATCGCAATAGATTGAGCCTCAAAAGCACCAATGACAATTGGCAACTTTCTTTGACCTTCAACTTCATCTAATATTAGGGCATACGCACCATTTTGTGAATGGCTGTATGATATTCCTTTCACCATTAATTTTATCAAACTCATAATTTTCGTTTATAAACAAAAAAGCAACTAAAACAAAGATATAAATTCTTTGCTTAGTTGCTTTTATATTTTGTGAAAGCTTTGTACTTCTTACGAATTTTGAGCTTTGAATTCTTTTAATTTTTCAACTAATTGCGGTACAACTTGGAAAGCATCACCAACAATACCATAATCTGCAACTTTAAAGAATGGCGCTTCTGCATCAGTATTAATAGCAACCTTCACTTTAGATGAATTAACACCTGCAATGTGTTGAATTGCTCCAGAAATACCTACTGCAATATACAAGTTTGAAGCTACAGGTTTACCTGTTTGCCCAACGTGTTCCTCATGAGATCTCCATCCTAAATCAGAAACAGGTTTAGAACATGCTAACGCCGCTCCTAATACCTCAGCTAAGTCTTCTAACATTTTCCAATTCTCTGGACCTTTTAATCCACGACCTCCAGATACAACGATATCAGCATCTGCGATAGTTACTTGTCCTGAAACTTTTTCAACATTCTCAACTTTTAAACCAAAGTCACCTTCGTTTAATGTTACAGCGAAGTCCTCTGCTGCTGCAGCTCCAGTCGCTTCAACTAAACCGAATGAATTTTTAGCTACTGCGATTACTTTCACCTCTGTAGTTAATTCTGTTAGGTTAAATGCTTTATTAGAAAAAGCAGTTCTCTTTACTACAAAAGGAGAAGTGCTCTCTGGTAAAGCTACAACATTAGACGCAAATCCTGCTTCTAAACCTACAGCTACAATCGGTGCTGTATATAAGCTATCTGTTGATGAAGATAAAACAACTACTTTTGCTCCTTCTTTCTGTGCAGCTTGCTTTATTACATCTGCATAAGCCTTTGCATTAAACGTATTTAACTTGTCGTTTGATACTTTTAATACTTTATCTACACCATACTTGCCAAGCTCACTTACATCTGATGCATTTACAGTTACTGCTGTAACAGTTGTTCCTAAAGAATCTGCTACTTTCTTAGCATAAGAAGCTAATTCTAATGCTACTTTCTTAAATTTTCCTTCTGCTGATTCAGCATATATTAAAACTGACATACTCTTCTTTTTTAAGGTTTACAATAAATTAATAGATTAGATTACTTTAGCTTCGTTGTGAAGTAAATTGATTAGCTCATCTAAGTTATCAGGAGAAATCATTTTACAAGCTGATTTAGCAGCAGGTTTTTCAAATTTCACCGCTTTACTTGCAGCCTCTGCCCCTACTGGATCTAACACTGTAAGCGCTTTTGTACGTGCAGACATAATTCCACGCATATTTGGAATACGCAAATCCTTTTCCTCTACTAATCCTTTTTGTCCACCAATCACAATTGGCAATTTCCCCGAAATAGTTTCTTTACCTCCGTCAATCTGGCGAATACCTTTTACTGAAGTTCCCTCTATTTCTAATCCTTCACATGAATTGATGAAGTCGTATCCCAAAAATGTAGCTAACATTCCAGGAACCATTCCTCCATTGTAATCTAATGATTCTTTCCCTGCCAATACCAAATCGTATCCTCCATTTTTTACTACCTCAGCAAGCTGTTTTGCAACAAACATCCCATCTGTTGGATTAGCATTCACACGAATTGCTTCGTCTGCTCCAATAGCTAAAGCTTTTCTTAAAGTTGGCTCTGTATCAGCGCCTCCAACGTTAACAACAGTAACTGTTGCACCTTGTTTCTCTTTAAACCAAATAGCACGTGTTAAAGCATATTCATCGTTTGGGTTGATAACAAACTGAACTCCATTTGTATCAAACTCAGTATCACCATTCGAAAAGTTAATTTTAGAAGTAGTATCAGGCACATGGCTGATGCAAACTAATATTTTCATCTTATATAGTTTTTTAGTTTCACAATTCTCGTATTGACGAAAATAATAATTTATTTTGATTATTTTACTATGCACGCATAATATTTTGTAGACCGAATACTTTTAGTATTTAGACAAAACACCTCTTCTTTAGATTTAATCCAAACAATATAGATTATTTTAATCCATTTTCTTATTTACTTCGCAATTACAATACGGTTACTATTAATAATAAGATATTTTTTTTAACATCTTAAATAGTAAAATTGTGTCATTTATCACTGAAACAGTAGCTCTCAAAGGATCTATACTCCACATCTCTCAAAAATTATACATTTGAAGTACGAGTTCATCATACGACAACCTTATACAATCACCACTATTGACAAAATATTCCTTGACACCTATTCACTTTCTTTGTCTATTTGGATATACTTGCTTCGGATATTGTTCGGATAATCTTCGGCAAAGGCCTTGTTTTCCCAAGCATATCCGAACAATATCCGAACAAACCTCCCAGCAGATTACTTGAAATACCGATTTTACAAAGCGTACAAGTTATTTGCATTTAGGAAAATAAAAATGAAAAGCACTCCAATACTCTCAATGATTAGCATAATAACAAAGAGTCACACTGACAAAATTTCTGTTGAAAATAGATTGCAGCGAAATAAATCGATCTATCAAAATAATCGATTACAAAACCTAATTCTATTATGCAAAAAAAGGGTGACCTCACAGCAGCAAACTCACTACCAAACACAATTGTCACTTGAACTATGTAAAATAAAATCGCCTCCTTTGGAAAAGGATGAAAAGAAAACATCACTTTCTGATAAATTCAAAAACAAAACTCGCAAAACAAAGCATACAACGATGCCTATTGCTTCTAATTCCTTTTGATAAAGTACACCATCCAACGTGAATTCGATTTAACCCAGCCGTTTATTATATTACCCATATTTATTGACAATTTACCAACAGCTTTGTACCGATATGCAAGGACATTGCTTGGGGGTTTCTTGCACCTTTCTTCGAGAAAACCCCTCTCTGGCCAAGAAAACTCCGAGAAAAGTGCTACTAATCTCCAAGAAAGTGCAAGCTTACCCCTCTTTTACAATATGCTAATCTGCTTTTTAAGATTCGTCAACTGAATCATCTATTTTGCTGATTTCGCTAATAGATAAAATAGAACCTTTTTTTTTGAGTAGACAAACAGATATAAACTAATATCTAAAAGGCTATAAGCATCCGCCTTTTCTAAAATCGAACTTGTGTTAATCGAAGTGAAGTGACAAACATAGGTAAATCAAACTAATGCTTGCAAATACATATAAAAACAAAATATTTTCAAGGCAATACTATCCAAACAAAGCTTAAAGTAAGCGACTAAACACTTAATTACACATTTATTATTTGCAAAGTGTAAAAAAGAATAATTTTATATTTAAAAAGTATATTTTATAAAAATAAACAATAAATTATAGTTATTTATTCAATTTTTAATAATTATATTAGTTCATTATATATCAAATTATCAACTAAAAAAGAAAGCTTTCTAAACGCCATATTCATTTCATCGCAATAAATAACACATTGGTCTTATTGAATACTACTTCCTTATTATTCACTAAGTACAAGTATAGAAAACCATAAGCTTAAAAAAATAATATAAACCAACCAACATTAAACATTATGAAAAATTTATTTACCCTATCAAGCTTATTTGCTGTGATTTTTTTGTTTCTATCCTGTTCAAGTGATGACAATGAAACAACTATTCCTGCAGACAAACAGAAGTTGACTTTAACTGCTGATCACGAAACTACCACTATTGGTACAACCGTTAAATTCACTGTCAAACTTAACGATCAAATTATCACTGACGCCCTTGTTAAACAAAAAGACGGAGAAACGCTTACTTCAGGGGAATGGAAGCCCGAAGCTGCTGGTACTTTTACATTTGTAGCCCAAAAACAAGGATTTGAGAACAGCAATGAAATTTCTATTGTTGTCACAAAAGAAAAGACACAACTCATACTTACAGCGAATAAAACAACTGTTGAAAATGGGGAAGAAGTTTTATTCACAGTAACAGCTGAAGAAGAAGGAATATCTGATTTTACTTTAGAAATCTTAAACAAAGAAAAAATAAACAGCAATAAGTGGATTCCAACTGAAGAAGGAACTTTTCAAGTTATTGCAAGCAAAGAAGGATTTATCGATAGTACTCCTTTAGAGATAATTGTTACAGAAAAAGTAGATGCGGAAGCAAAAGGAGAAGGCAGCTTCACTTATATAGGTGCAACCTATACAATTAACAGTAGCAAGTTAATACTACAGGGAATATCTTCGAGTAGCAACCCTACTGCAACATGGATATTACAATCGAAAGACCTTGAAAAGAACATTAGTGTTTACACTTTCTTTGCTACACCTGCAGCTGAGGGCAAAGATGGAAACTACACATTTGAAATGCCAACAACTAAAAATATATCAAGACTAATGCTTACAGTAATAGATGAAACTACGCAGTCTGTGATAGATCTTGCCGTAATGGGTATCGAAGTTGAAGCACAGTTTGGCGCTATCAATGTAAACAATATAGTTCCTGGTAATATAAAAATAGCAATAGAAGACTTAGGTGGTGAACCATTTGAATTAAATTACAAAGGAACACACAACTACGAAAGAACAGTACACGAATAAAAAACAAAAAATGATTAATAAGTAAATAACTACTTACTTAAATGAAACATCTATGAAAATTTTAAAATATATAGCAAGCTTGAGTATCTTGTGTTTCTTAGCTACATCATGTAGTAGCGACGATAACAAAGACACAGATAAGAAAGAGCCAAAGTTACATTTAACGGCATCTTCAAATGAGATAACTGTTGATCAAGACATTACCTTTAGCATTTTCGCAGATGGCAAACCCGTAAATGACGCAATCATAACACTTGCCGATGGGGAACAAATTGCCAATAACAAATGGACAGCTGTAAAAGCCGGAATATTTTACTTCACTGCAAGTAAAAAAGGTTTTCAAACCAGTGAGAGAATCTCCATTACAGTGAAAGAAAAAGAGAAGGAAGAAGAAAAAGAACCAGAAGTAAAAGGAGAAGGAACCTTTACCTACAAAGGTAAAACCTATACCATAGACAAGAGTACACTTTCTTTTGAAGGGAAATTCAAATCTGACGATAACTCTTTTGAGGCAGGATGGATTATAGATTCGGTAAACAACGAAAGTGGATTATCTGTACTTTCAATATGTTTCACCCCCATTATCACAACAGCTGAAGGTAAAGAAATGTACCAATTGCCAAACGAAACTAATATAACCTCTACAATGCTATCTATATTCCAAGATGCCTCAGAGATATATTACACTCGAACGAATGTCACTATAAAAGCAAAATTAGAGCAAACAAAATACGAAGAAATTGCTTCAGGATACATCAAAACGACTTGTACAAATGTCAATCAAGAAGATTTTTCATTAGAATACAGAGGGTTACATCACTTACACTTGCAAAATTGGACTGATTCATAAAAGTAAACACCTTTATAGAACTAATATTATGAAATATTTACAAAAAACCATTGCTCTATTAAGTGGATTCGCATTGGCAACTGTCCTATTCTCTTGCAGTAGTGATGACAGTGATACAACAGCGGCCCCAGTAGTCAATCCACCGTTAAAGGAGCTTAAGCTTTCAGTAAACTTCGATACGATATACATAGGCGAAGAAATATACTTTAAAACTATAAATAGTGAAGGTCAGGATATTGAAGCGGAGGTGCTAACAGCTGAGGGAACCGTTCTTAAAAACAATAAGTGGACTCCGACAGAAGCAGGACAATATAAATTTATAGCTAAAAAAGAAGGCTATAAAAACAGTAACGAAGTAAGAGTCGAAGTGCTTTCCCTTCCTGATGATAAAACACAAGGCAAAGGAACTTTTATATTCAAAGGTAAGACTTACGAAATACAAGAAAGTCATCTTTCCTTGCAAGGTATGTATCAGGACAAGACCAGCACAAAACAAATGGCAGGGTGGATACTTTCATCCATTAACAACGATGAAAAAATAGCTGCTCTTTCTATTTTCTTCACTCCAGCACACCTTATCCAAGGAGATAAATACTCTTTCGAATTACCTAAAAAAGATAATATTCTACAGACCTCATTGCGCGTACACCATTTAGAAACATTTGAAATATACGGGTACACAAGACAAGATGTAGAAATAAACCTAAACTTAGGAGATCCAAATGAAAAGAACATGATCTCTGGCAAGGTAGTAACCAAGTGTCAATCGCTGCAAGGTGAACCTTTCTCATTAGAGTACGAAGGTCAAAGTCGAATTGATTTAGATTTGTGGGATTATTAAATATTAATGCAAATTACGAAGACAGCTTCTACTTGAGAGATAACTCTCAAGAGAAGCTTCTTTTTTTTAGCTAAAGTCACATTCGTTAATCTACTTCTTTCTAAACTCTAAAGGGTTCAAATTAGTCTCCCTTTTAAAAAACCTCCCTAAATAAGATGGATCTACAAAATTCATTTCATCAGCGATTTGACTAACACTCAAATCTGTATTCGCTAAATAATGCTTGATATTTAAAACAACTTGACGATTTATAAGCTCTTTGGGGCTATAGTGGAGAAACTCCTTTGATATTTGAGAGAGATAATAGGGTGTAATAGATAATTTATCAGCATAGAAAGACACCTCCCTATACTCCTTAGAATATTGTGTAATCAAATCCCAAAATTTCCAACAGAGTTCTTCTTGACAGCTGTAATTTTTCTCAATGACAAATTCATTAAAACATACCCATTCAGTCATAATTAAGAATAAACTTTGAAATTGATTGCAGATAATTTTCTCTGCTTTGAGATTAGGCAATTGAATACAATACAAAAACAAATCTCTCCAAATGGCAAAAGCGCGTTTCTTTTCACTGTCCAAATACATAACAGGATTGTAGTGTAAGTAACCAAACAGCTCATTAGGCAAAACATAGGCTATATTTGAAGCAAAATCTCTTTCTACAAAATAATACGCTATGACCACATCGTCACTGGGATTGGAAAGAGAAACAATATTATCTTCTCCCCCCACCACAACACCCCCTTCATAAAGAGAAAAATTTTTAAAATCAATATTGAAATCTACCTCACCCTTTTCCACATAGAAGACTGCCAAATAAGGTAACACCAAGGGATAATTAGACAAATCGTCACTTGTCAGCTGGCCAACCTCTACACCGTACGAACACTTAATAGTTTGCATAAATCTTTTAAAAAACTTTCTATTATCACACAATTATAATAAAAAAACACTCTGAATAAGCAATATAGTTTTCAAAATTACATTTTCTTCTCAAATAAACCTATACAAGAAATGAACACCTCCTCCTACATTTGCCTCAGATAATTTATAACAACTTCGAACGTAAAAGTTAAGAAGTACAAAACAGATTAAAATGAAAATAGAAACAGAAAGACTGATACTACGTCCGTGGTTAGAGTCAGATGCTGAGAGCTTATACCTATATGCTCAAGACGAAAATGTAGGCCCACCAGCAGGTTGGCCAGCACACAAAAGTGTAGACGAAAGTAGAGAAATAATCAAAAAGGAGTTTGCGTATCCTGAAATCTACGCGGTTGCATTAAAAGAAACAAATGAAGCCATTGGCTGTATTGGATTGCTAATTGGCGAGAATAGCAACTTTGACATCTCCAATCACGAAGCAGAAGTAGCTTATTGGGTGGGTGTTCCACATTGGGGAAAAGGATATATTCCAGAGGCGTTAAAAGCACTGATTAGACACGCTTTTACAAGCTTAAAGATGACTGACTTGTGGTGTGGATTCTATGAGGGAAACATTAAATCACTTCGCGCCCAAGCCAAATGTGGGTTTACATTTGCTTATAAATCACCCAATAGATATGACAAATACTTCAAAGATGATCGAATCGAAGTAGTGACAAGGTTAAAATACGAGGAATGGTTACAAATGGAATCTCAAATGTAAAAGAATACCGCAGAACCAAATTAAAAGCGACACTATCCATTCAAAAACATACTGAAAACCATTATCGAAAAATAATACTTAAGGCAGGGAAATAAGTAGTCAAAATGAATAAAAAACAGATAGATAGTGAAAATAATAAAACAATACCTTCTAAAAGAAATGAATAAGTCTTAAAATATACAAAACAATAGATTAGATACGATAGATAAAGATATTTTTTTATACTTTTGCTTTCAGTAAATTAATTACGGAAAATAGTAAAATTATGAGAACGATTCAATTTAGAGAGGCGGTATGTGAAGCCATGAGCGAAGAAATGCGTCGCGACGAATCAATATATTTAATAGGTGAAGAAGTAGCAGAATATAATGGTGCTTATAAAGCTTCTAAAGGTATGTTGGACGAATTCGGTCCTAAACGTGTAATTGATGCTCCGATTGCAGAATTAGGTTTTGCTGGTATTGCTGTAGGTTCTGCCATGAACGGAAACCGTCCAATTGTTGAGTTTATGACATTCAACTTCTCTTTAGTAGGAATCGACCAAATCATAAACAACGCGGCTAAGATGCGTCAAATGTCAGGAGGTCAATTCAACATTCCAATTGTATTCCGTGGACCGACTGCTTCTGCAGGTCAATTAGGTGCTACACACTCACAAGCTTTTGAAAACTGGTATGCAAACGTACCTGGATTAAAAGTAGTAGTTCCATCTAACCCATACGATGCAAAAGGTTTACTAAAATCTGCTATTCGCGATAACGATCCTGTAATCTTTATGGAGTCTGAGCAAATGTATGGAGATAAAGGAGAAGTTCCAGAAGGAGAATACACTATTCCATTAGGAGTTGCAGAGATTAAAAGAGAAGGTAAAGATGTTACTATAGTTTCATTTGGAAAAATCATTAAAGAAGCATACAAAGCTGCTGATGAATTAGAAAAAGAAGGTATATCTTGTGAAATCATTGATTTACGTACAGTTCGTCCTTTAGATCAAGAAGCTATATTAAACTCTGTAAAGAAAACAAATCGCTTAGTAATCTTAGAAGAAGCTTGGCCATTTGGAAGTATTTCTTCAGAAATCACTTATTTAGTACAAGAACAAGCATTTGATCATTTAGATGCTCCTATACAAAGAATTACTACTGCTGACACTCCTGCACCATACTCACCAGTATTGTTGGAAGAGTGGTTACCAAACGCTAACGACGTTGTAAATGCAGTGAAAAAAGTTCTTTATAAGTAAAAAATAAAGTATATTTGAATACTCCATCTTAACATTAGTTAAGATGGAGTGTTTTTTTTATATATATTGTAGTTATGAAAAATAAAATCCAGTTTCTGTTACTATTTATACTATTTCCTTTAATTACTTGGGGACAAACCAAGGTAAGTGGAAAAATCATTGATAGTAATAATCAAGAAGTCCCATATGCCAGCGTTTACTTCAAAAACTCTACTGAAGGAGTAGTCGCAAACGAATACGGTAAATTTTACCTTGAATCTGCAAAATCATACACTACGTTAGTCATTTCATTTGTTGGATATAAAACACTTGAGATTCCTTTGACAGAACGAACTAATCTCAATATGAATGTGGTACTTGAACTCGATAACTTATTGGGAGAAGTAAAAATATTCGTAGGTAAAACATCAAAGAAGAACAATCCAGCGATCGATATTCTCAGAAAAATTTGGGAGCGAAAACGAAAAAATGGTCTGAATATGTTCGCCCGTTATGAATATGACAAATACGAAAAAATAGAGTTTGACTTAAATAGTATAGACAGTGCTTATCAAAATAAAAAGTTATTCCGCGGTATGGAGTTTATTTTTAAGCAAATGGATACTTCTAAGGTAACTGGAAAAACCTATTTACCGATTTTCATCAATGAGAACATTGCTCAAGTCTATGGTGATAATGACAACAACAGAAAAAGAGAAAAGTCGCTGGGTAATAAAAACTCTGGATTTGACACAAATCAACACATCATTGCCTTCGTAAAAGACCTTTACGCAGAATACAATATCTATAACAATTACATCAAAATATTTGACAAAGATTTCGTTAGCCCACTATCGAGAACAGGGATTAATGTATATAACTATGTTTTAGCTGATAGTGCCTTTATAGAAGACAAATGGTGTTATAATATTGTTTACTATCCTCGTAGAAAAGGAGAATTAACCTTTAAGGGGGATTTTTGGGTGAATGACTCCACTTTTGCTATTAAGAAAATAGCAATGGAAGCCAGTAAAGATGCCAACATTAACTGGGTAAAAGATATTTACATAGAACAAGAGTTTGAAGTGGTAAATGACTCGGTATTCTTATTGACAAGAGATCACTTTATGTCCGACTTTGCACTTTCAAAAAAAGAGAGTTCCAAAGGTGTTTATGGAAAGAGAACCTCAATCTACAAAAACCACAAGTTTGATATAAAACATCCTGATGAGTTCTATGCAGAAAAAGTAAACTACTTCGATGAGTCGATGTATAAAAGAGATGATGAGTTTTGGAAATCCTATCGTTTTGAACCTTTGAGTAAAGATGAGCTTGGTGTCTACAAAATGTTAGATACTTTAAAAACTGTACCAAAATTCAGAATGCTATTTGACTTGACTTCTACCATTATCGGAAACTACTACCATATTGACAAGTACAAATTTGATTATGGTCCCATCTTTTCAACCTTTGGATACAATGATATAGAAGGGTTAAGACTTAGAACTGGAGGGCGTACCTATTATGGTCCAAACGATAAATGGCGATTAGAAGGTTATGGTGCTTATGGCTTCAAAGACAATCAATTCAAATATGGTGTTAGTGGACGTGTGCTACTTGACAACGATACCCGATTGATTCTATATGGAGGAAATAGACGAGATATCGAACAAATAGGTGTTAGTTTAACCGAATCTAAAGATGTCTTGGGCCGAAGTTTTGCATCCAGCTCTCTATTTGCAAGTGGAGATAATACGAAACTTACCAAAATCAATTTATCTACTTTAGGGTTAGAAATTGAGCCTGTTAAGAATTTAAAATTCGAAACGACCTTTAGTTTCAAAACACTAAGAGCAGCATCAGATCAGTTTAACTTAGATTACTATGTCGATAAAGAAAACAACATTATAGCAGATGAAACCAAGCAATCTGAAATAATGGCATCGATTGAATATACCCCTGGTAGAAAAACAGTAGGCTATGGAGTTGACAGAACTGATATAGACAATAAATACTTAAGATTATACTTGCGCTATACTCAAGGGCTTAAAGGGGTCTTAGATAGTGATTTTAAATATGAGAAACTTCAATTGTATGTAAGTAAGCCTTTACTATTAGGTGGTTTTGGTACATTAACACCTATATTGGAAGTAGGTAAAACATTTGGAGAAGTACCTTTGGGGCTTTTAAATGTTGTACCTGGAAACCAATCGTGGTTTAATATTCAAAATACGTTTGCCAACCTAAATTACTATGAGTTTGTAACTGATGAATATGCATCACTACACTTAGAGCACAATTTTGGGGGAAGATTATTCTCGCGTATTCCTTGGTTGAGAGATTTTAACCTTCGTGAAATAGTTGGAGTTAGAGGGATGTATGGAAAAATATCTCAAGGAAATATCGACTTAAATGCTTCAAGTATTCAATACAAAGCACCAGAAGACATATATTATGAATATTATTTTGCTATCGGTAACATTTTCAAAATATTCAGACTTGACTTTAGCTGGAGAGGAAACTATTTAGATATGCCTGACTCACGTAAATTTGCTGTAAGAGGTTCATTCGCAATTTATTTCTAATAATTATCTTAAAACTTGTTAGAAACAATGATTTAGAGTACTTTTGCAACCAATTTTGAATGAGTTAAAAAAATAAAAGATATGAGTACATTTGAAACTTTTGATGCTTTTGTTGAAATTCCAGCAGGGAGCAGAAATAAATACGAGTATGACTTCGATTTAAAACGCTTGAGATTTGATAGATTGTTATATTCAAACATGAGATATCCAGCTGATTACGGTTTTATTCCAGAAACATTAGCATTAGACGGAGATCCATTAGACGTATTAGTTATGTTCACTGAACCTTCATTACCAGGAATGGTGGTTGAAGTAAAACCAATAGGTGTTTTCTATATGGCTGATGATAAAGGTCAAGATGAAAAAATCTTATGTGTTCCTGTTTCAGATCCATTAATGAACAAGTTAAACGACATTAATGATGTAAACGAACATTTCAAAAAAGAAATTGAACATTTCTTTAAAGTTTATAAAGACTTAGAGAATAAAAAAGTTACTACTGACGGATTTGGAGATAAAGCAGCAGCAGTTAAATTAATTCAAGAGTGTAAAGATCGCTTTGACAACCTTGAAAATAAAGCTGAAGGTTTATTTAGCATCCGCTACTAATAAAATATTATTGTAAAAGAGCCACTCAATGAGTGGCTCTTTTTTTATATCTACTCTAAATATCTTTCTAATAGCACGTCGATATGATGCAGTGTATGCCCGTAATTAAGCCTACCTATCTCTTCTACCGTAATAACGTAATCTGCTACTTTATTCTGTAATGCTAAAGCATTTGTTGTAAAACCTTTAAATTGATAATAAACACTCTTTAGCAGTGTAATATATTCCTCTATTAAGTCCTGTGGCTCTTTATTCTCTCCTTTGGCTTGATCAACATACTCATTCTCATCAAATCCACTTAAAACACTGTTATCTTGACGAGCAATATGCAAAGCGCGATAACTGAAAATACGTTCACAATCTATCAAATGCTGTACTAACTCTTTTACAGTCCACTTCCCCTCTGCATAAGCATAATCCCACTTGTGTTGCTGACTCACCTTCTCAAAGGTCTCTAAGACAATAGTAATGCGCATTAATAAGATCTCCTCTAATGACATTCCCTCAGAACGCCTAATGTAATCTATGTGTGACATAAGCTTTTAGTTTATCTATTTCTGTCTGTTCAAAGCTAAATATTTCTGTCAATATTCAACCGATTTTCTTACATACCTAAAAGAGAATACTACATCAATAGAAGTCTATTTGTATCGTAAATATTAGCAAGAATCATTTTAAATTTAAAAAAAGACAATATCAACAGGACTCAATACTTAAAATTTCCTTAAATTCCACAAATCTAAAAATGAGTACATCTTAGCTTAATACAAAAAGAGGTGTTCTCCACACACAACAAAAAGCACAAACAACACAATGGAAGAAATCATCAAACTACTAAATGACCTAATCTGGTCAAATGTTTTTATTGCCTTATGCCTCATTGCAGGTTTATTCTTTAGTATACGCACCAAATTTGTACAAGTTCGCTTCTTTAGGCATATGATCAAATTGCTGTTTACAGAAGGTTCCTCTGATAAAGGAGTAAGTCCTTTTCAAGCATTCAGTATAGCAATTGCAGGACGAGTGGGTGTAGGAAATATAGTAGGTGTAGCGACAGCCATTGCAGCTGGAGGTCCAGGAGCCATTTTTTGGATGTGGATGATTGCCTTTCTCGGAAGTGCATCAGCATTCATAGAATCGACTTTAGCGCAAATATATAAAGTCGAAAAGAACGGTCAATACTGTGGGGGTCCTGCATTCTACATCGAAAGAGGGATAAAGAGTAAAGCTTTTGCCTTGACATTTTCAATCATCACTATAATCAGTTGTTCACTTTTCCTACCGAGTATTCAAAGCAACAGTATTTCTATTAGCATCCAACATGCTTTTGATATTCCTCAATGGATCACCGGTATTTTTATCTGTATATTTTTAGCACTAACGGTTTTTGGAGGTGCAAAAAAGATAGGTCGTATCGCACAAGTAATTGTCCCTTTTATGGCAGTTGCATATATCGCAATGGCCATAGTAATCATAGGAATAAACATACAAGAAGTACCCCATATCTTTGGTTTAATATTTCGTTCAGCTTTCAATATGGAAGCAACCTTTGGAGGAGTATTTGGAGCAGCAATCGCGATGGGTGTAAAAAGAGGTATATACTCAAATGAAGCAGGTCAAGGAACAGCGCCTCATGCTGCAGCTGCATCTGAAACATCGCATCCTGTCAAACAGGGATTAGTACAAGCTTTCTCTGTTTACATAGACACCCTTTTTGTCTGTACAGCTACAGCTCTGATGATTTTATTTACCAATCAATACAATGTAGCTGACGGTATGGGTGGTTTTATTATAGAGAATATCCCAGGAGTCGAGCCAGGATCTGAATATACAGTAAATGCCATTGCTACGCAATTCCCCTTATTTGCAAGTAAGTTTGTAGCTATTGCGCTAACTTTCTTTGCGATAACGACAACTATGTCCTACATCTTCATTGCTGAGTCCAATTTCGAATACTTAAGTAAAAAGAAAAACTTGGTATTAAGATGGGCAATGCGTCTGATTATTTTAGTTTTCGTCTACTACGCTTCTATAAGTGAACCGAGCAAAGCATGGGACATTGGAGATATAGGTGTTGGAGCTATGGCTTGGATTAATATAATTGCAATTCTACTGCTATACAAACCAGCTTTAAGGGCTCTTAACGACTATATAAAACAAAGAAAAGAAGGTAAAGACCCTATTTTTGACCCTAAAGAAATTGGCATCGAAAACGCAAGTGAGGTATGGGATAAGGTCATCAAAGAAAGAGAATGGCAAGAGAAACAAAAATTAAGAGAATAAATTCTCGTTACTTTAGTACATTTGCCTATGAATTAAATTAATAGGAAATGCAATACAAAATAAGAGCAGCTAAAAGAGAAGACTATGATGTAGTACCTGAATTAATGTTACAAGCAATGGAAGATATTGTTTTTAGCTTTATTCAAAAACAAGACATCGAAGAAGCAATCAACTTTCTAACTATTCTTTTCAAAAAGCCAAATAACTTATATAGTTATGAAAATACTTTTGTAGCTGTAGATGAAGATGACAATGTAGTCGGGTCTGTAACAGGATATAATGGCGATGATTTTTATAAGTTAAGAGAGCCTGTTTTAGAATTAATGAAAAAACAATACAACAACGATATGACTCCAGAACCTGAAACAGAAGGCAGTGAATTTTACCTAGACACTGTAGCTGTATCGCCTATAGTACAAGGCAAAGGAGTAGGAAGTCATTTACTTAAGTTTGCAGTTGACTTTGCTAAAGAAAAAGGATTTAAACAAGTTGGCTTAATAGTCGATTTGGAGAATCCAGGGGCGATGAAACTGTACACAAGGTTAGGCTTCAAACAAGGCAAAGCATTGGATTTTGTAGGAGGAGAATACTATCATATGTATGTAGATTAACAATATAAAAAGTCTTAGTTAAACTAAGACTTTTTTATTTTATCCCCGTAAAATTAATCCTACTAACGAAACCCTGTATTTGTCTTTAAATAATTATATTTGCTCAAAATTCATTACAATGTCAAAAGAAATAACTCCATATAAAGAATCTAACTTAGGAAAGAAACAACAAGTAGAACAGATGTTTGATAACATCTCAGGGAACTATGATAACCTAAACCGAATGATTTCCTTAGGAACAGATCAAGGATGGAGACGTAAAGTTTTGAAGATGGTGGCGGATACGAAACCAGAAAGTATCTTAGATATTGCTACTGGTACAGGTGATTTAGCCATTTTATTATCAAAATCCGATGCAACTAAAATTACAGGATTAGATTTATCTGCAGGAATGTTAGAAGTTGGAAGACAAAAGGTAAAAGCATTGAATCTACAAGATAGAATAGAAATGATTCAAGGAGATTCTGAAAACTTGCCCTTTGCAGATAATTCATTTGATGCAATTACAGTAGGGTTTGGTATTCGAAATTTTGAAGATTTAGAAAAAGGATTATCGGAAATACTTAGGGTTTTAAAGCCTGGAGGGATATTCGTTATTTTAGAAACTTCTGTGCCTACTAAATTTCCTTTTAAGCAAGGGTATTTCTTTTATACTCAAAATATATTACCTTTCATGGGTAAATTATTTTCTAAAGACCAAAAAGCTTATAAATATTTATCTGATTCAGCTAAAAATTTCCCTTTTGGAGAAGCTTTAAACAATATTTTAAGAAAAGTTGGGTTTAAAGAAGTAAAACACAATCCTCAAACAATGGGAATTGCTACAATTTATTCTTCTTCAAAATAATATGAGAAAAATACTTATAATAATCTTCTTTATATTGGGAACTACTTCTGGATTCTCCCAATGGATATTTGGTAGAAACCCAATCTTAAACAAACAAGAATGGGATCAACAACGTGTACACTGGGGTTACTACCTTGGGTTTAATAGTATGAACTACCAAATAAGTTATACGGAAGATTACTATAAGCAAATGCAAGATCTCAGAGAGAAATATCCTCATGACTATACTGAAATACAAGTAAATTCTTCTACGGGATTTAATGTTGGTTTGGTTGGTAACTTGCGAATCATGGAATACTTAGATTTAAGGTTTGAACCAGGACTCTTTTATTCCAAAAGAGAACTGACCTATCCGAAAGCTCTTATATACAATTATTACAAAGAGCAACACGATAATGCAAATCCAACGCCTAACGAAATAAAAAATTCTTCTTTTAAAGAAGTTAATTCAACTTATATACATTTTCCGTTACTTTTAAAGTTCTCCGCTTTGAGAACTGGAAATATTAGACCTTACATTATAGGTGGTGTTTCCTTAGATTTAGATTTAAGCAGTAATTCCAGCTCAACTAAAGATAATTACGAAGGTATTTGGAGAATGAAAAAGTGGACAGCGAATTACGAAATTGGAGCGGGAATCGATATTTATTTTCAATATTTCAAATTTACTCCAGCGATAAAAGGAGTGTTTGGATTACAAGATGAATTAATAAGAGATTATTCGGCGGATAGTCCTTGGACAGGAGGAATAAAATCAATGAAAAAAAGAGGGATATTCATCTCCTTTACCTTCCACTAAGAGATATATTTTTAAAGCATAAAAAATGCCCCAAAAAGTGAGATACTTTTTGGGGCATTTCTATATCCATTGAAAGATAACTTTTTGTTTTTATATTTAACTCTTAAATAGTCGTCCTTTTAAACTCACTCAAAATAATAGATGCTGCCGTAGCTACATTTAGACTTTCGGTCAACTGTAGGTTTCCAAACCTTGGTATACTCATACGCTGAGTAACGATTGCTTCTATTTCTGAAGAAATACCATTAGCTTCATTCCCCATTACAATAACTCCTTTTGAACCTAATTTTTCTGTATAAATATTATCCCCATCCATAAAAGTACCATATACAGGTGTATCCTCTCCTCTATCCTTTAAGAGTTGTAGCAAATCACCATAAACAATATTTACTCGCGTTATCGATCCCATTGTTGCTTGCACTACTTTGGGGTTGTAAACATCAACTGTTTCCTGACTGCACAACAAATGTTCTATTCCGAACCAATCGCATAATCTAATGATAGTACCTAAATTGCCAGGATCTCTAATATCATCTAAGGCTAAAACTAAATGATCAAAACTTACGTTCCTCTCTTTTGCACAATGAAAAACAGCTAAACAATTAGGCGTTGTAATCAAAGCAGACATTTTCTTAATATCTTCTTTCGATACTTTAGTTTGCTTTGACTTTTCAATACCAAAATCTATGTCTTCACAATAGTACAAATGCTCGAGCGCAAAATCAGAAGACAACAATTCCTTAATCACTTTAACTCCCTCAGCAATAAAAAGCTGATGCGTTTTTCTATATTTTTTTTGATGTAAGCTTTTAATTAATTTTATTTGGTTTTTCGTAACCATAAAAAAATGTATTTTTGGACTATATTAGATGAATACTACCTTGAGCAAATTTTTACCAAAAATAGCACTAATTATATTAACGAGCATAAGTTTTTTTGCATGTTCGACAACTAAGAGAGTTCCACGAGATAGAGCTCTTTTGGTTGATAATACAATTATAGAAAATACTAAAAAATCAAGTAAAGAAGAAATATACCAGCAGTTATACCAAACTCCTAATAGTACATTTCCTTTTACGGGATTTCGCTTGAGATTACACCTTTACAATCTGGCAAAACCGAATGCAGATTCCCTATACCAGGTTTGGTTACAAGAGCACCCTAATACAGAAAAAAAGCTTACTGCTGTATTATCAAAAAAACAAGTTAACCGCCTCGGTGAGTCTTTTATTATTGCAGGTATTAATAACTTCTTGATAAAAACAGGAGAAGTACCAGCACTATACGATACTTTGAAAACCAACAAATCAGTTGAAAGATTAAAAAACTACTATTTCAATCGAGGGTATTTCGACACAAAAGTTGAGTCGAAAATAGATACAGTTGGAGAAAAAAAAGTGAAAGCAACCTATACAGTAACAACTGGAGAACCTTATTATATTGACAGTATTAAGACTTCAATCACTACAAAAGAATTGGAAAGTCTTTATGTTGAAAGTAAAAATAAGAGTTTGATAAAACCTAACACCGTTTTTAATGTCAAGAATTTTGATGAGGAAAGAAAAAGAATTACAAATGACTTTAGAAATCAAGGTGCATATCACTTTCAAGAATTGAATATAAGATATGAAGTTGATACAATATTGGATAAAAAAAACACAGCCAATATCAATTTAATCATAGATCCTCAGACAGTAAAATCCGGTGATACACTTGTAGAAAGACCCTTTAAGCTTTACAAGATAAGTGAAGTAAACTTATTTACAGACAACAGTAGTAAGGATAAAAAATACGACTTAGACAGTTTACAATACAACAACTTTAATATCTATAGTTCTGCTAAGCTACAATACAAGCCTAAAGCACTAACAGATGCTATCTTTATCACCAAAGGGAGTACTTTCAGTGATCAAAAGCGCATTTTAACATCGAGATCCATAAGTAATTTAAGGATATTCAACTACCCAGTCATTGAGTATATAGAAGATCAAAGAGATACAACAGGTCAGTCATTAATCTCTAATATCTATCTAACCTCTCGAAAAAAGATGACATTTAACCCTTCGTTAGACGTAACTCATTCCAATATTCAAGATTTTGGTATAGGAGGGAGTGTTGGCGTATTGTTTCGAAATGTGTTCAAAAGAGCGGAAATCTTAGAAGTAGGTCTTAAAGGAAGTATAGGTTCTTCACGCCAAATGAACAATCCTAATAATGTATTTTTCAATGTAACCGAGTATGGTGGAGATGTTAAATTAACCTTTCCCCGTGTTTTCTTTCCAATAAAGACCGATCGCATCATTCCCAAATCCATGTTGCCGACAACAACGATGAGTTTCGGTATATCTAAACAGAGGAACATCGGTTTAGACAAAGATAATTTTACAGGAACGATTAATTATAAATGGCTACCCTCTCATCATAATTCCTTTAGTTTAGATTTACTAAATGCACAATATGTAAAAAACACGAATCCCAACAATTACTTTAGCGTTTACAGTTCATCTTATAGTCGCTTAAATGCTATTGCTCAAGATTACAAAATTGATGCAACGAAAACATACTATGACGAAAGTGGTGATTTGACTATTGGAGATAGTGGCGCTAATTACTTCATTTGGGATGCCTTAGATCCAAATAATCCGCTTGGTGTAAGTGAGGAAGACAAGAAAGTGATACGCAGCATTGAAGAAAGAAGAGTTCGTTTGTCTGAAAATAACTTAATTATAGCAAGTAATTTAGTATTCACCAAAACCACGCGTACAAGCATCAATGACAATAATTTCTACACGTTAAGAACAAAAGTAGAATCTGCAGGAGCGTTGATGAACTTGATAATGAAAAATGCGAGTACCAAAGAAGGCCCTACAGGAAAGAAAACGATCATGGACGTAGAATTTTCTCAATATATCAAAACAGAAATTGACTTTGTAAAATATTGGGATTTAGGAAAACAACGTGTATTTGCAATTAAAGCTTTTGGTGGTTTAGCGGTACCCTATGGCAACTCAAACTCAATTCCATTTACGAGAAGTTACTATTCAGGGGGATCAAATGACAACAGAGGTTGGCAATCTTATCGTTTAGGTCCAGGTAAAAGTGGAGGAATAAACGACTTCAATGAAGCAAATATGAAGCTTTTCTTCAGTTCTGAATATCGTTTTAATATAGGAGGAAAATGGTATGGAGCCTTATTTATAGATGCCTCAAATATTTGGAATGTATTTGACGATGTGGAAGATGAGAACTATACCTTCAATGGTATTTCCTCTTTAAGAGATTTTGCTGTTGCTTCGGGATTTGGAATTCGCTATGATTTTAGTTTCTTTGTATTCAGATTAGATATGGGATTCAAAACATTTAATCCAACAATCGATTCAAATAGAAAATGGTTTAAGGAATTTAACTTTAGAGAATCGGTATTAAATGTTGGAATCAATTATCCATTTTAATCCAATAATAATTAGTATTTTTGTAGAAACTTTTAACACAACGGCACATGGGACATAATATTAAACCAGGAGTAGCATTTGGGGAGCAAGTGCAAGAAATCTTTAAATACGCAAAAGAAAAAGGATTTGCTTTACCAGCAGTAAACGTAACTAGTTCAAGTACTATTAATGCTGTATTAGAAACTGCTGCTAAATTAAATTCACCTGTAATTGTTCAGTTTTCTAATGGAGGTGCGGCTTTTATGGCTGGAAAAGGTTTGTCAAATGACAACCAAAAAGCAGCAATATTAGGAGCAATCGCAGGAGCAAAATTAGTTCACACTTTAGCTGAAGCTTACGGTGTTCCGGTAATATTACATACGGACCACTGTGCAAAAAAATTATTACCTTGGATAGATGGCTTATTAGATGCAGGTGAAGAACATATGAAACAATTTGGTAAACCATTGTTCAGCTCTCACATGATTGACCTATCTGAAGAATCGTTAGAAGAAAATATGACAATTTCTAAAAAATACCTTGAGCGCATGAGCAAATTAGGTATGACGTTAGAAATTGAATTAGGTATTACAGGAGGTGAAGAAGACGGAGTAGATAACTCAGGTGTAGATTCTTCTAAATTGTATACACAACCTGAAGAAGTTGCCTATGCTTATGAAGAGCTATCAAAAGTAAATCACCGCTTTACTATTGCAGCATCTTTTGGTAACGTACACGGTGTATACAAACCAGGAAACGTAAAACTAACTCCAATTATCTTAAAAAACTCTCAAGAATATGTATCTAAAAAATTCAATTTAGGACATAATGCTGTGGATTTTGTATTCCATGGTGGTTCTGGTTCTTCAGTTGAAGAAATCAGAGAGGCTATAGGATATGGAGTAATCAAAATGAATATAGATACTGATACTCAATTCGCTTATACTGAAGGTATCAGAGACTATATGACAGGAAAAATAGACTATTTAAAAACTCAAATAGGTAACCCAGAAGGATCAGATGTTCCTAATAAAAAGTACTACGATCCACGTGTATGGGTTAGACAAGGAGAATTAACTTTAATCGCTCGCTTAGAAAAAGCTTTTGAAGATTTAAACAACGTAAATACGTTATAATCTCTCCTTGCTTTCGAACTTAATATAAACAAAACAAACATTTTATGGCTTGGTTTAAAAGGAAAGAAAAAGGAATTCAGACTCCAACAGAAAACAAAAAAGATATTCCAAAAGGACTTTGGTACAAATCTCCTACAGGAAAAATAATTGATTCTGACGAACTTGCAGTTAACTTATGGGTGAGCCCTGAAGATGGATACCACGTTCGTATTGGTAGTAAAGAATATTTCGAAATTCTTTTTGACAACAACGACTACAAAGAAATAGCCAAAAGCCTTTCTTCAAAAGATATTTTAAAATTTGAAGACACAAAAAAATATGTAGATCGTTTAAAAGAAGCAATGAATAAAACACAGCTTAAAGATGCTGTTAGAGTTGCTGTCGGAGAATCAAAAGGAGAAAAATTAGTAGTTGCAGCAATGGATTTTGCTTTTATTGGAGGTTCTATGGGATCTGTAGTAGGAGAAAAAATAGCCAGAGGTATAGACTACTCATTAAAACACAATATTCCATTTTTAATGATTTCAAAATCAGGTGGAGCTCGTATGATGGAGGCTGGTTTTTCACTAATGCAAATGGCTAAAACATCAGCTAAACTTGCAAAATTAAGTGATGCAAAAATCCCTTATATATCATTGTGTACTGACCCTACTACAGGAGGAATATCAGCTTCTTTTGCTATGTTAGGTGATATCAACATTGCTGAACCAGGTGCATTAATTGGTTTTGCTGGTCCTCGTATCGTAAAAGATACTACAGGAAAGGATTTACCTGAAGGATTTCAAACTTCGGAATTCTTGTTAGAGCACGGTTTCTTAGATTTTATAGTTCACCGTCGAGATTTAAAGAAAAATGTAAATCTATATTTAGATCTGATACTAAATAGATCTGTGAGATAAAAAAAAGCATCCATATAATATGGATGCTTTTTTTTTACATTCCTGTTCTTATCGCTTCCACTGGATCTAACCTTGCAGCTGATCGAGCTGGTAAATACCCAGACAAAATACCTATCAAACCAGATAGGGATAATCCTATAGCTATGTTTGCAATACTAAGTGTTAGTACAAAGCTTGAAAAAGTAGTAACTAACAAGGCGATAATCCAAACCAAAAGTAGCCCGATAACTCCGCCTATTAATGCTAAAATAACGGCTTCAAATAAAAATTGTAATAAAATAGTTTTCTTCTTTGCTCCTATTGCTTTTTGTACTCCTATCAAATGCGTTCTCTCCTTCACAGAAACGAACATAATATTTGCAATACCAAAACCTCCAACTAAGAGTGAAAACCCACTAATAATCCACCCTACGACATTCATTCGCCCAATTATAGTATCGATAAAGTCAAGCATTCCCCCAAATACATTAACAAAGAAATTATCTTCCTCCCCAGCTTTCATTCCTCTAAACAATCGCAACTTAGAACGTATCTCGTCTTCAAACTCCTTAATCTCAACGCCTTTAAATGGTTTTAGTACGACCACAGGTGTAAAAGTTGAAACATTGTCTCCATACAATAAACGAACAACATTCACAGGAATATAAGCCCTATCGTCTAAACTCGAACCAAAAGTACTGGCTCCCTGTTTATCAATTGTTCCAATAACCCGAAAATTACGGCTATACAAGCGAATCGTTTTACCAATAGGATCAAGATCACCAAATAGTGTCTTAGCTACTTCTGCACCTAAAACCACCACGTAAGCTCCATTTGTAGCCTCTGATTCATTGAAAAACCTACCATTAGATATTTTTACATTATCCAGAAACTGCAAATCACTACCTCCAATCTGCATACTTACGTCATTGGCGTAATTAGCACCGTACTTAAGCATCTCACTTTTAGTAAAAATATTATAAGAAATATACTCTACCCCCTGCACATTACGCTTTAAAAAATCAAACTCCTCGTACTTCATTTTAGGGTATTGATCTATTTTCCACCTCGGAATATCTACAGGCCCAAAAGAATGATTAAAAACATAAATCATGTTCAAATCAAAACCACTCAATTCTTTCTTAATATTTTTGTCAAGGGAATCTACAGCAGCAAGTACAGCAATTATAGAAAAAATACCAACTGTGACTCCTAAAAGAGACAATACGGTTCTTAGCTTATTGGTTTTCAAAGCATTCACTGCAAATTGAAAACTACTCATTAGAAGTCTAAAATATAGAATCATGTTGGTTTTTATATACTACAAAAGTAAAGATGTAACAGCATTTATACTCTAAAGATAAAAAATAAAAAAAAACTTCTCAAATAATAGAAAACTTCAATTATATACTTTAGAATTATCATTACAATACTTACTTTTGCCGTTCATTAATAACACACAACAATGAACACAACTAAAAAAATCAATTCAGCACTAATTTCTGTGTTTGATAAAAATGGTCTTGAACCTATTGTAAGAGAATTACATAAAAACAACGTAGTAATTTACTCTACTGGGGGAACTGAAACTTTTATCAAAGACTTAGGAATACCAGTAGTAGCAGTAGAAGACATCACTTCGTTTCCTTCAATCTTAGGAGGTCGAGTAAAAACTTTACACCCAAAAATATTTGGAGGGATCTTAAATAGACAAGATCACGAAGGAGACGTTGCTCAGATGAAAGAATTTGATATTCCTCAAATTGATCTTGTAATTGTTGATTTATATCCTTTCGAAAAAACTGTTGCATCGGGTGCAAACGAAGCCGATATTATTGAAAAAATAGATATTGGAGGTATTTCGCTAATTAGAGCTGCTGCAAAAAACTTTAAAGACACTGTTATTGTTGCCTCAGTTAATGAGTACAATATCTTTTTGAATATGATTCAAGAAAATAATGGACAAACTTCTTTAGAGCAAAGAAGATATCTTGCAACTAAAGCATTTCACACCTCATCTCACTATGATAGTGCTATCTTTAACTATTTTAATGAGCAAGAATCTACATTAAAAATAAGTGTAGATAATGGAATAGAGCTGAGATATGGTGAAAATCCTCATCAAAAAGGACAGTTCTTCGGAGACTTCGATTCCCTATTCCAAAAGTTAAATGGAAAAGAACTTTCATACAACAACCTTCTCGATGTGGACGCAGCGGTTAACTTAATGAAGGAATTTCAAGGAGAGCAACCAACCTTTGCAATACTAAAACACAACAATGCTTGTGGAGTTGCACAAAGAAACACCATGAAAGAGGCCTATATTGATGCTTTAGCTGGAGATCCAACATCAGCTTTTGGAGGTGTGCTTATTGCAAATGGAAAAATAGATAAAGAAACTGCTGAAGAAATCAATCAACTTTTCTGCGAGGTAGTAATTGCACCATCTTACGAAAATGAAGCTATAGAAATCCTTAAAGAAAAGAAAAATAGAATTATCTTAGTAATAAATGAAGTGGAGTTACCGAAAAAACAAATTCGAACTTGTTTAAATGGTATCTTAGTTCAAGATAAAGATAATGTTACTGATACTAAAGAGCATTTAACTAACGTTACTAACTCAAAGCCTTCTGAACAAGAAATAGAAGACTTGTTATTTGCTTCAAAAATCTGTAAACACACAAAGTCAAACACAATTGTTATTGCTAAAAACAAACAATTATGTGCTTCTGGTACTGGTCAAACCTCAAGAGTTGATGCATTGCGTCAAGCAATTGAAAAAGCAAACTCTTTTAACTTTGACTTAAAAGGAGCAGTAATGGCAAGCGATGCATTCTTTCCTTTCCCTGATTGTGTAGAGATTGCAGATCACGCTGGTATTACATCTGTTATCCAACCAGGAGGCTCGATTAAAGATGAATTAAGTGTAAATTATTGTAATGAAAACAATATCGCGATGGTATTTACTGGAACGCGTCATTTTAAACATTAATTTATTACTTTTGTATAGCAAACAAAATTATTAACTCTAAAAGCCATTTAATTGTATGGGATTTTTTGATTTTATGACAGAGGATATCGCTATCGATTTAGGTACAGCGAACACTCTAATCATTCACGATGGGAAAGTTGTTGTTGACAACCCTTCTATTGTAGCTCGTGACAGAACAACGGGTAAAATAATTGCAGTAGGAAAAGAAGCGAGTTTAATGCAGGGGAAAACCCATGGAAATATCAAAACAATCCGCCCATTAAAAGACGGAGTTATTGCTGATTTTGACGCATCAGAAAAAATGATAAGCCTCTTTATCAAAAGCATTCCAGCATTAAGAAAAAAAATGTTTACACCGGCTTTACGCATGATTGTTTGTATTCCTTCAGGTATTACAGAAGTAGAGATGCGTGCGGTAAAAGAATCTTGTGAGCGAGTGAATGGTAAAGAGGTTTACCTTATACATGAACCTATGTCTGCCGCTATTGGTATTGGTGTAGATATTATGCAACCAAAAGGTAATATGATTGTTGATATAGGTGGAGGTACAACTGAGATTGCAGTTATTGCTCTTGGAGGTATTGTTTGCGATAAATCTGTAAAAATCGCAGGGGACGTATTCACAAACGATATTATCTATTATATGCGTACACAACACAACTTATTTGTTGGAGAAAGTACTGCAGAAAAAATTAAAATACAAATTGGAGCTGCTACTGAAGATTTAGAAACTCCTCCAGAAGATATGTTAGTACAAGGGCGTGATTTGTTAACTGGTAAACCAAAACAAGTTACTGTATCATACCGCGAAATTGCTAAAGCACTTGACAAATCTATTCAACGCGTTGAAGATGCTGTAATGGAAACATTATCACAAACACCACCAGAATTAGCTGCTGATATTTATAATACAGGAATCTATTTAGCAGGTGGAGGTTCAATGCTTAGAGGATTAGACAAGAGAATCTCTCAAAAAACAGACTTACCTGTTTATATTGCAGAAGATCCATTAAGAGCAGTTGTACGTGGTACTGGACTAGCTATCAAAAACATTGACAAATATAAAAGTGTACTTATCAAGTAAATAATATACTATGCAGCAAATATTTAACTTCTTTATAAAAAACAGTACTAAGCTACTGTTTTTGCTGCTTTTACTAATATCATTTGCTTTTATTATTAGAACACATACTTTTCATAGAAGTTCTTTTATCAGTTCAGCGAATGGAGTAACTGGCTATGTCTATGAAAATGTAAATGATTTAAAAGAATATATGCACCTAAAATCAGAGAATGACGCTCTGGTTTTAGAGAATGCATATTTAAAGACAATCGTTTACAACAATCTGACAGACAAAGACTCTTTAGAAATAGCCAAACTGCAGCCAAGCGAAACAGATGAATACTCTATTCTTGTCGCTAAGGTTATTCGAAATTCATTTAATACTAAAGAAAATTACCTAACAATCAAGGGAGGTTCTAAACAAGGAATCCAAAAAGATCTTGGGGTTATTAATAGCAACGGTGTTATAGGAATTATTGAAAAGTCATCTAATAATTATTCTACTGTACAAAGTATCTTAAACGTAAAATCAAAAATCAATGCTAAAATCAAAGGTTCTAATCATTTTGGAACTTTAGAATGGGATGGAAAAAATACAGGTTATGTGAATCTTACTGATATTCCAAGATTGGCCGAAATTTACAAAGGAGATACAATTGTTACAGGAGGTATCTCTAAAATATTCCCTGAAAACATACCGATTGGGGTTATTGAAAAAGCATATACAACTGCTAGTTCAAACTATTTTACCATATCAGTTAGATTATTCAATGATATGACTAATTTAGGGTATGTTTACATTATCAAAAACAACTACGTAGAAGAGATTAACACTTTAGAAGAGGGATTAGAAGATGAATAGTATTGTATTATCAAATATAGGCCGTTTTATAACTTTACTCTTAGTACAGGTTCTGATATTCAACAATATTGATTTGTTTGGATCTATCAACCCTTTCCCCTATATTTTATTTATCATTTTGTATCCTTCAAGTGGTAATAAAGCTTTATTATACTTAACGAGTTTCTTATTAGGGCTGGCTGTAGATATGTTTATCAACTCAGCTGGTATACACGCTGCAGCATCACTAATTCTTGCTTTTGCACGTCCAATGATATTGAAGTTCTCTTTTGGTATTAGTTATCAATATCACAACTTAAATATTCTAAAAAAAGTAACAAAAGACATCTTTAATTCATTAGAAGTATTCAGCTACATATCAATAAGCATATTAGTACACAATATTACTTTATTTGCATTGGAGCTATTTAGGTTTAGTTTTGTTTTAGAAATTCTTTCAAGAACAATAATCACAATGATAACTACTTTATTATGTAGTGTCCTAATCATCTATCTAATAAAGCCTTCTAAAAAATGAGAAAATTTCTTTTACCGCTAATAATTACAGTTGTTACTATCGTAATACTCTCTCGTTTATTTTATTTACAAATCATTGATGATACCTACATCAAAAAATCAGAGAACAACGCTCTGAAAATTGTATATGAATACCCTGAACGAGGATATATATTTGATAGAAATGGAAAACTATTAGTTGCCAATCAACCGTCATATGACATCATGGTAATACCGCGAGAGGTTACTAATATTGATACATTAGCCCTTTGTAAATTATTAGATGTAACTAAAGAAGAATTTGACTCAAAACTTAGCAAAGCTACTATTTATAGCCCAAGGCTACCTTCTATATTTCTACCTCAATTAAGCAAGGCAGAATATGCTGCGTTCCAAGAAAAAATTAGACACTTTAACGGATTCTATATTCAAAAGCGTTCTCTGAGAGATTATCAAGTAAATCACGGTGCTAATATATTTGGATACATTAGACAGGTTAATGACTTAAACATAAAATCAAACCCTTACTATAGACCTGGCGACCTCATTGGTATCCAAGGAGTCGAAGAACAATACGAAGAAGTCCTAAGAGGTTCTAAAGGGGTAAAGTATATCCAAAGAGATCGATTTAATCGAGAAATAGGTTCTTTTAAAAATGGAATCTATGACACTATTGCATTAAAAGGAGATGATATTACCCTTACCATTGATAGTGAATTACAAGCATATGGTGAGCTTTTAATGCAAAACAAAAGAGGCGGTATTGTTGCTATAGAACCAAAGTCTGGTGAGATATTAGCCCTTATCAATGCACCTACCTACGATCCAGGTCTATTAGTTGGCCGAGAAAGATCAAAGAATTATACCAAACTTTACAATGACTCATTAGCTAAACCACTGTATAATAGAGTTCTTTCTGGAGAATATTCTCCAGGATCTCCTTTTAAGATACTAACTGGTTTAATAGGCCTTCAAGAAGGAGTTATAAATCAACATACGACTTTTAGTTGCAGCAGAGGATTCTACTACGGTAAAGGTGCTTGGATGGGATGCCACGATAGTGGGAACTGGAACTTACACGTAGCTACAGCTAAATCGTGTAACACTTTCTTTGCCCAAACCTATAAGCGCATAATTGAAAAGTATAAAAAACCAGCTGATGGAATTAACGCTTGGAATAAGCATCTACAAAGTTTTGGGCTGGGTCAATTCTTAGGATACGACTTACCTGAAGGAAGAAAAGGTCACATTCCTGATTCAGACTATTACGATAGATGGTATCCAAATGGTGCATGGAAAAGTACAACAACCATATCCAATTCAATCGGACAGGGCGAAGTAATTATGACTCCTATGCAACTTGCTAATGTTGTAGCTGCTGTTGCCAATAAAGGTTACTACTATACACCTCACATCATTAAGGGGATCGAACACCATAAAATCGATAAAAAATTCGTTACAAAAAATCAAACAACAATTGATCCAAAACACTTTGAACCTGTTATCGAGGGAATGAATGAAGTGTTTAAAACAGGTACAGGACGATCTGTTGCAGTAGAACAACTTGATATGTGTGGTAAAACAGGAACAGTAGAAAACTTTACTCGTATTAACGGAAAACGCTACCAATTAACTGACCACTCTGTTTTCGTTGCCTTTGCTCCAAAAGATGATCCGAAAATAGCTATAGCCGTTTTTATTGAAAATGGATATTGGGGGTCAAGATGGGCTGCTCCTATTACCAGCTTAATGGTTCAAAAATATTTATTAAATGAGATTGTAAGAAAAGATTTAGAAACAAGAATGCTTGAAGGTAGTCTTCAATCTGAATACGACAAAGTATTACAACTATATAAACTTGCAGAAAAAAGTAAAAAATAATGAGAAGTGTTAGTGTACAAAAAAATATAGACTGGTTAACAGTACTCCTATATTTCTTATTAGTAATAGCAGGGTGGTTTACTATTTATTCAGCATCACTACCTGCCGAACCAACCTCTATGTTTGACCTTAATCAAATATATGGTCGTCAACTAATATTTATTATACTCACATTTCCTATTATCATTTTGATACTTTCCATAGATGCCAAATTCTATGAAAAATATGCATTAATATTTTACATCATTGGACTTCTGTCAATCATTGGGTTATTCTTCTTTGGTAAATCAGTAAAAGGGCAAACCAACTGGTATTCGATTGCAGGATTTGGTATTCAGCCTTCTGAATTTGTAAAGACCACGACTGCTTTGCTATTAGCTAAATACTTATCCGATAACCAAGGCCATTTAAACACTTTCAAAGAACAATTAGTCGCACTTACAATTATTGCTATTCCAACCTTGTTAATCCTAAAACACGATACAGGTAGTGCAATGTTATTTGCCTCACTAATTTTTGTGTTATATCGAGAGGGACTACCAAGTTGGTATCTATGGACAGGATTTATAACTGTCGTCCTATTCATTGCAGCCCTCGTAGTTAAACCTGCTATTATCATTGCTACAATAATTATTATAGCAAGTTTGCACTTCTATTTCAACAAGAGTATCAACCGAAACCCTTTTATATATATCATATTAGCTATTTTCACTTCAGGGTTTGTATTTTCTGTAGACTACGTATATGACAATGTACTTGAACCCCATCAAAAGGATCGTATCAACGTATTATTAGGCGAAAACGTAAACCTACAAGCCGAGGGTTACAACCTTAATCAATCTAAAATAGCAATCGGATCTGGAAACTGGACAGGAACAGGTTTCTTAGAAGGTACACAGACCAAAGGTGGATTTGTACCAGAACAGCATACAGATTATATCTTTACAACTGTAGGTGAAGAATGGGGTTTTGCAGGTGCATCGGTAGTGATAGTGTTATTTGTTTTTCTATTCTTTCGACTAATTTACTTAGCTGAAAATCAAAAAAAGAGATTCAATCGAGTTTACGGATACTGCGTTGTTAGTTTCCTTTTCATTCACTTTGCATTTAATATTACGATGCTAATTGGACTATTTCCTACCATTGGAGTACCACTTCCATTTTTTTCATATGGAGGTTCTAGTTTAATAGCCTTTACCCTATTACTATTTATTTTTCTAAAATTAGATGCCAATAAAATAAACGAATGGTAATTTGACAATTGCTATTCTATATTTGTAAACAAACAACCTCATAACACAAACAATTATTGAGGTAGCACCCTGTTTGACATATTTAATAATTTACACTCAAAAAACTAAGAGTTTATACTCCACTCCATTCCTTATTAAGTAGATTATAGGTAAATGGAGATTTTACCCTATTTTAAGCAACCTAAAGGAGTTAAAACAGCCTAAGCATAAACAATACCTTTGCGTAATAAAAAACGCTTAGACGGATTCATTTCGATGGTTACGCATACATTGGATGACCAAAGCTTTTGCCACTGATCCCCAACTTTTGTACTTGATCCAACTTTTTGCGTAGCCCCCAACTTTTGACACTTCTCTTTTGTTACTGATTCCCATCTTCACTATCAAGAAATACTAAAATAAAAAAGCCGATACATTACTGTATCGGCTTTCTGGTGGTGCCTCCAGGAATCGAACCAGGGACACAAGGATTTTCAGTCCTTTGCTCTACCAACTGAGCTAAGGCACCAGTTGCTTTTAAATAAGAAATTTTAGTGGTGCCTCCAGGAATCGAACCAGGGACACAAGGATTTTCAGTCCTTTGCTCTACCAACTGAGCTAAGGCACCCAATTTCTTATGTTTACTAAAAGGTAATTTAGTGGTGCCTCCAGGAATCGAACCAGGGACACAAGGATTTTCAGTCCTTTGCTCTACCAACTGAGCTAAGGCACCTTTTTGCCTTTTAGTAATCGAGAATCTTGTTCTCTTAAGCGGTTGCAAATATAGAACAGATTTTATTACTTCCAAAACTTTTTATAAAAAAAATCATTCACTACCTTTGGCTTTTCTAAGAAAACTGAAATGATTTTAACCATCGACATTGGCAATACAAGAACCAAAATAGCTCACTTTGAAAACAATAGACTTGAAAACCTATTCACTTTTGAAGGTGAAAATTTTCTTGTTTTTTTTCAAAAAAAATTTACTCACCTACCAAAAAATACTCCGACAATACTATCATCAGTAGGAAAATTAGCAACAGGTGAATTAGATTGGCTTAGACAAAATACCAATTTAATGGTGATTAATCATCAATCTCCTTTGCCATTTATAAATAATTACACTACTCCAAACACATTAGGAATTGACAGGATTGTACTTTCTGCAGGAGCTTCTTTACTTTATCCAAATCAAGACAAGTTAGTCATTGACATAGGCACTTGCATTACATACGATTTTATTAATCACAAAAATGAATACACTGGGGGTGCAATATCTCCAGGTTTTTCACTTCGATATAAATCTCTAAACGATTACACAGCCAAACTTCCACTATTAAAGCTTGAAGATATAGATTATTTAATTGGCGACAGCACTAATAAAGCAATCCATTCAGGCGTTATTAATGGTATAGTTTCCGAAATAGATGGTATCATCAACCAATACAAAGAATTATACCCTTCTTTAACAATTATTTTAACAGGTGGTGACACACTTTTTTTGGCAAAAAGATTAAAAAATATAATATTTGCTAATTCAAACTTTTTATTAGAAAGTTTGAACGCCTTATATCAATACATAATTGAAAATGATAAAAAAAATTCTATTAGGCTTTAGCCTACTTCTTGGAACTGCAGCTATAGCTCAGCAAGGAACAGCTACTCCGTATTCATTCTACGGAATAGGAAATGTAAACTATAGTGGTACAAATGAGTATAGAGCTATGGGAGGTACTAGTGTTTATGCTGACAGTATCCACATTAACTTACAGAATCCTGCTTCTTATGGCAAATTAAAACACACTGCATTTTCAATTGGAGCAACAGCGAAGTTCTATGATTTTAAAGCAAATGGACAAACTGATGCAGTTAAAAGACAATCTGTCGATTATATTGCTATAGGATTACCAATTATTACTCAAAAATTAGGTGTGGTTTTCGGTTTACAACCTCAGTCAAATGTTGGTTATAAAATTACTGGTATTCACACAGACGAAAACAACAGAGTAACTACAAATTCATATAATGGTGACGGCGGTGTGAACAGAGTATTTGTTGGTGCTGGTTATGAAGTAATTCCTCACTTACACTTAGGTATTGATGCTGGTTACCACTTCGGAAATACAAGTAATGATATTGCTACTTGGATCAAGGACCGTGGAGATGGTATAGCATTAGCTACTCAGACAATCGAAAAGAGAAGAGTTGATTACAAAGGTTTTGCAATGAAACTATCAGCTCAATATGAAGGAAAGTTAAATGGGTATGATTGGCAAACAAATATTACCTACAGTCCAGAAACAAAATGGAATACTGATAACCTAACAAAGTTACAGACTTGGGATGTGTATAACCCAAATAGAATGATTGATCAGATTATCACAGTAGACTCTGATGAAAAAATTACTAATCCTCAACAATTAAGCTTAGGAGCAGGTATAGGTAAACAGTTCAAATGGTTTATTGGAGGTCAGTTTACTTATATTGAAAACAGCAAACTTGCTACAAGTACTAATGTATCCCCAATCTCAGCCTTTGAAAATACAAAAAGATATTCTATCGGAGGTTTTTACATTCCAAAACACAACTCTTTTACAAGTTACTTTAACAAAGTTGTATATAGAGCAGGTTTTAGATATGAAAATACTGGTTTAGTGCTAAATAATCAATCAATCAATGATTATGCCGTATCAGCTGGTGTTGGACTACCATTACCAGGTAGATCACTTACAAATCTAAATATCGGATTTGAATATGGATCGAGAGGAAAAGACAGTCATGGTTTAATCAAAGAAAACTACTTTAGCATAAATGTAGGGTTCTCATTAAATGACATTTGGTTTAAACGAAGAAGATTCGAATAGTAATATTGGATGGCTCAAATAATAAAAAATATAGTCACTACCGTATCCCTACTTGCGATAGTTTTTGCATTGACATCGTGTGAAGATAATTTCAAGAATATACAATCCCTAAACAGAACTTCTTTTTTCCCTGGAGGAGAAGGAGAGAATATCTATCTTCAATATGTAGATTCTGGAAGGGTAAAAGCTATATTGGTAAGTGACAAAATGTTAGATTACTCTAATGTAGCAAATCAGTTTACTGAATTTCCAGAAGGCGTTCATGTTACGTTTATTGACAAAAACGATCAAAAAACAACAGTAGTAGCTGACTATGCAATTAGCTATTCAAAGACTGAGCTAATAGACCTACAAGGAAATGTAGTCATTACTACTCAAGATGGTAAAAAACTTGAATCTGATCAATTATACTATGATCAAAAGAATGATTGGTTATATACGGAAGGCAAGTATAAGGCATCAACAGATAAAGACAACTTTACCACAGGAGTAGGAATAGATTTCGACAGTAAACTAAGCGTAATAAAAGCACAAAACAGTTATGCTGAAAGCATCAAACAAGAAAAATAAATGAAAGTATTAAGAATTATCCCCTATTTCTACCTTTTTATCGCTATATTGTTTGTCTACGACGTAGTAGATAAGTTCATTAAAGGCGAAGGTATCTTTTGGTTAGGTATTGCTATAGCAGCTGTAGCTGTTTTTATGTTCTTTTTTCGAAAAAAATCAGTTACGAGAATGGAAGGTTACGAACAAACTAAAAATAACAATACAAAAAGTACTACTAAGAAGTAGTACTTTTTACTTATAAATTATAAGTAAAAAGACGAAAATAAAATCAAAAAAAACAAAAAGGCGAAAAGTTTTATAAAATTCAAACTAATTAATTAAAAAAAAACAATCAATAATACTAAAATAATAAGAGTACCTCTTTTATTATTAATAAGATAATTGTATTTTCGCTCACTGAAAAAATTACACATAATAGAAAAGCATGGCAGTTTTATCAAAAATTAGACAAAGATCTGCGCTGTTAATTGCAGGAATTGGAATTGCATTATTAGCATTTATCGTTGGTGATGTGGTTAGAGGAACTGGTGCAGGAGCGCCACCTCGTAACGTAGGAAAAATTAATGGTCACGAAATTAATACAAGAGAGTTTTCTCAACGTGTCGCACAGTTAGAGCAACAACAACAGATTTCAAATAGCCAAGCTATCGAAACTATTTGGAACGAGCAAGTGAGTACTATCCTTCTAAATGAGGAGATAGAGAAACTTGGTTTGCGCATTGGGAAAGAGCAATTGGTAAACGTTGCCAAAAGTCACCCAGTATTTGCAAACAACCCAGAGTTTCTCGACGAAGCTGGACAATTCAACACTCAAAAATTTAACGAGTTTATCCTGTCTTTCAAAAGCGGTGGTCCAGAAATGTGGAATCAATGGCTTGCCTTTGAAAAAGATTTAGAAAGATTTGGTTTACAACAAATGTACTTTGCACTTATTCAAGGTGGTCTATATACAACAGACCTTGATGCTAAGTTTGCTTATAAAACAGATAATAGCAAAGTATCTTTCGATTATGTTACTATTGCATACTCTACAATTAACAACGAAGAAGCTTCTGTAAGTGATGCTGAGATATTGGACTATATGAAAAAACACGAAAACAGATTCAAATCTGAACCTACTCGTGTAATTGAATATGCTTTCGTTCCGAGCTTACCATCAAACAAAGATAAAGAAGAAGTTAAAGAGGTTATTGAAGGTTTCTTAAAACCAAGTATTCAATACAACGCTGAAACAAACAAAAATGATACAATTGCTGGATTTAGAACGGTAAAAAATGTTGAAGCATTTGTTATCGCTAATTCAGATTTACCATATGATTCACTTTATTATGCTAAAAAGGATTTGCCTTTAGAGTTCCAAGAAGAATTATTCAACCTTGAACCTAATAAAGTATTTGGTCCTTATATCTTAGGTGATTACTACTATTTAACAAGATTAGTAGATAAAAAACCTGGAGCTTCAGTTGATGCTGCTCATATCTTAATCACATATGAAGGAGCTCAAATGGCAAACACTACAAGAACAAAAGAAGCAGCTAAAGCAAAAGCTGAAGAAATCTTAGCTAAAGTACAAGCAGATTCATCTTCATTTGCAACTCTTGCAGCATTAGAGTCAGAGGATACTGGATCAAAAGCAAAAGGTGGTAAATACGAAGGTATTTCAAAAGGTACAATGGTTAAAGGTTTTGAAGATTTCATCTTTAATAACCCTACAGGTAAAATGGGAATTGCTGAAACTGAATATGGTTTCCACGTAATTCAGGTGTTGGACAAAAAAGAAGGAGTGAAATTAGCAAATATTGCTAGAAAAATTGAAGTATCTGATGCTACTGCTGATGAAGTATTCAGCAAAGCCACATCATTAGAACAAGCTGCTGCTACGGGTGATTTTATCGCTAAAGCAAAAGAAATGAACTTAGATACACAAACAAAAGTAACTTTACATCCTTTCCAAGATCAATTACCTGGTATAGGTCAACAACGTGCTATTGGAACTTGGGCTTTCAACAAAAACACAAAAGAAGGAGATATCAAGCGTTTTGATAATGCTGATGGTCATATCATTGCCAAAGTTACTACAACTAACAACACAGGTTTAGCTTCTGTTTCTGAAGCGAGATTGGCTGTAGAACCTATCTTAATGAACGAGAAAAAAGCTAAAATCATTAGAGCTAAAATGACAGGAGCTACTTTAGAAGAAGTATCTAAAAGTTCAAATGCATCTATAGCTTCTACAACTGATGTAACGATTAAAGCACCTTTAATTCCTATGTCAGGTTATGAACCACAAGTTGTTGGAACTGCTTTTGCTACTGAAGTAAATACAAACTCTAAACTTATCGATGGAGCACGTGGAGTATACATGATTAAAACGACAAGTGTTACTAATGCACCAGACATCAATGTTAATTCGTATAAGTCAAGAATAGAATATACTGATCGTAGTCAAGTTCAAGGTAGAACAATGAATGTACTTAAAGACAGAGCTAAGATTGAAGATAACAGAATCGCTGTTTACCAATAATCTTAAAAACATATATCCATAAAAAGGTCATCTGATTTTCAGATGACCTTTTTTTATAGCATTACATCAAAGTAATAAAAATAGCTTATTTTTGTTCTTCAAATTAAAAACTAAACTTATGAAGGCATATGTATTTCCTGGACAAGGAGCTCAATTTACAGGAATGGGTAAAGATTTATACGAAAACTCAGACCTTGCAAAAGAAATGTTTGAGAAAGCGAATGAAATCCTTGGTTTCAGAATTACAGATATCATGTTTGAAGGAACTGCAGACCAATTAAAAGAAACAAAAGTAACTCAACCAGCAGTATTCTTACATTCTGTTATTTTAGCTAAAACAATAGGGGATTTTAAACCAGAGATGGTAGCTGGTCACTCTTTAGGAGAATTTTCAGCATTAGTTGCAAATGGTACATTAGCTTTTGAAGATGCTTTAAAATTAGTTTCACAGCGTGCTATGGCAATGCAAAAAGCATGTGAGATAAAACCGTCAACTATGGCTGCTGTTTTAGGTCTTGAAGATGCAATCGTTGAACAAGTATGCAACCAAATTGACGGAGTTGTTGTAGCAGCAAACTACAATTGTCCAGGCCAATTAGTGATTTCTGGTGAAACATCAGCTGTAGAGAAAGCTTGTGAAGCACTAAAAGAAGCTGGGGCAAAAAGAGCATTACTATTACCTGTTGGAGGAGCATTCCACTCACCTATGATGGAGCCTGCAAGAGAAGAATTAGCAGCAGCTATCGAAGCTACTACTTTCAATCAGCCAATTTGCCCAGTATACCAAAATGTTACTGCAAGTGCTGTAAGCAACCCTGAAGAGATTAAAAAGAACTTAATCGTTCAATTAACAGCACCTGTAAGATGGACACAATCTGTACAACAAATGATTGCTGATGGAGCTACATCTTTTACTGAAGTAGGCCCAGGAAAAGTATTAGTGGGATTAATCAAAAAAATCGACAAAGATGCAGACACACACTCTGCATAACTTACTAAAAACAATAATATAAATCAATCCTTGGCTTTAGGCCAAGGATTTTCTATTTCATTAAATTTTGGAAAAACTCTCTTTACAAGAATGGATACTAATCCTAACACTTGTTAGCTTAACTGCATTAGGTCCATTAGCTATCGATATGTATTTACCTGCATTCCCAAAGATTGCAAATGATTTAAGTACCGAAATAAATAGAGTACAGATATCACTATCCACCTTTTTAGGAGGGTTAGCTATTGGTCAACTCTTTTGGGGACCAATTTCTGATAAGTACGGTAGTAAAAGACCTATTCAAATCTCCTTATCAATTTTTATCATCTCCTCTTTAGCTTGTATCTATGTTCAAGAAATAGAGATGATGTGGATTTATCGATTCTTGCAAGCATTTGGCAGTAGTGGAGGTGTTGTAATTGCAAGAGCAATAGTGAATAAGCGATTTGATAAAGATCAAACTCTAAAAATATTCAGTATTCTTGCTTTAATTGGAGGAATAGCTCCCATTATTGCACCTGTATTAGGTAATGTAATACTAAAGTACTTTGATTGGCAACATGTCTTTACAGCAATGGCACTTTTTGCTACATTAAGTATCTTTATGACTTCTTCCTTTCTAAGGGAAGATAGTACACAGCGAGTACCTTCTTTAAAGGTTAAATCAATCTTGAAAAACTATGGAAGGTTGTTTGAAAACAAAACTTTCATAACCTACACCATTATTGGCAGTATAGCCTATAGTTGCTTAATGCTATACATTTCCAATTCACCTGTTTTGGTAATGGAATCTGGTGGGCTGAGCAGTACCACTTTTAGCTTTATTTTTATGATTAATTCTTGCGGTTTGATGCTTGGATCATTCTTAACCTCCTCTATTTTGAGAAAGAGATTAGACCCCAAGGACATTATAAGACTTGGTACCAGTATACAGATTATCTCTGCAGGGCTGTTGTGGTTATTTATAGAAATAAATGTTAGCATCTATATTCAACTAATTCCTCTATTCACTTTTGTTCTGCCATTAGGAATGATTTTCCCAACGACAACTACTTTAGCATTGGCACCATTCAAATTAGAATCTGGGACAGCATCTGCGCTCTTTGGAGCATCTCAATTAGCTTTTACATTTCTAACATCATTGCTTTTAAACAGTTTAAATGACGGAGCGATGAACATAGTTGCAATATCGCTAATGTTATGCGGATTAGTTTCATTTACAGTCAATCAAATTACTTACCCAAAAAATGAAAGAAAGCTCGCAAATAACAATAAATAAAAAAAGACTACCAGTAAAATGGTAGTCTTTTCAATTTAAAATCATTTAAAACCTTATCCTAAGAAAGCTTTTATTTCGTCTGTTATGAATTTTATTTGATCTTCCTCAAGTTCAGAGTGCATAGGTAAAGAAAGTACTTCTTTCACCAATTGATTAGTAACAGGGAAGTCAGCTTCATTATAACGTGGGTCTAAATAAGCTTTCTGACTGTGTAATGGTATTGGATAGTAAATAGCACAAGGAATATCTTTAGACTGCAAATGAGCCATCAAGGCATTTCTATCAGCATTTACAATGCGTAGTGTATATTGATGAAACACATGAGCATCTTCTCCTCCATCAACTTTAGGAGTAATCACATTTGGATGATTAGCTAAAGCGGCAGAATATTGTTGAGCAGCTTTACGTCTTGCTGCATTATATGTATCTAATTTTGGCAATTTAGCATTTAATACTGCTGCTTGCATACTATCTAATCGAGAGTTTACTCCAATTACATCATGGTGATAGCGTTCGTACATTCCGTGATTAACTATTCCTCTCAATACGTGAGCTAATTCATCATCATTTGTGAAAATAGCACCACCATCCCCATAACATCCTAAGTTCTTAGATGGGAAAAATGACGTAGCACCTACATGTCCAATTGTACCAGTTTTAGCTTGTGTACCATCGCTATAAGTATAAGTAGCTCCAATTCCTTGAGCATTGTCCTCAATTACATACAAATTATGCTCTTTAGCTACCTTCATGATTTCCTCCATATTAGCTACCTGTCCAAATAAATGAACGGGAACAATTGCTTTTGTTTTTGGAGTAATTGCTTTCTTTAAAGCATCAATTGATATATTAAATGTCTCTGGACAAACATCCACAAGCACAGGTGTCAATTGTAGTAAACCAATCACTTCTACTGTAGCTGCAAATGTAAAATCTGCTGTTATCACCTCATCTCCAGGTTTTAAACCTAAGCCCATCATAGCGATTTGTAAAGCATCTGTACCATTTGCACAAGGAATCACGTGTTTTACACCTAAGTATTTCTCTAAACTTGCTTGAAAAGAGTGTACTTGAGGTCCGTTTATAAATGCTGAAGATTCTAAAATCTCTTGTAAAGATTTATTTACTTCCTCTTTAATTCCTTCATATTGACTTTTCAAGTCAACCATTTGAATTTTTTTCATCCTAATATTCTTTAGTATCTTATATTCTTTATCAATGCGCAACAATTATACAGCAATGATTTAGAAGACTTATTCCAGATATATTTGCACTTACAAAAGTAATAAATTCTTATGTTCGAAGTCCAATCTTTCTCAAAAGAAACGTAATTTCGCTACATAAAGATATTTCTATGTTTTATTTATACAATTTACTGACCTATTGCGCTATTTTTATCTTGCATATTGTAGCTCTATTCAACAAAAAGATAAAACTCTTTGTACAGGGTAGAAAAACATCTTTTATCACATTGAAGGACAAAATTGGAAAAAATGATAAAGTATTTTGGATACACGTTGCCTCATTAGGAGAATATGAACAGGGATTACCTGTCATGGAGAAATTAAAGATAGCGTATCCTGATTACAAGATTGTATTAACTTTCTTTTCTCCATCCGGTTTTGAAGTAAAGAAAAACAATACTATTGCAGATGTTACAGTCTATTTGCCTATGGATACTATCCACAACACAACAAAGTTCTTAGATATTACACATCCAGAAAAGGCCTTTTTTGTAAAGTACGAGTATTGGCCAAACTACTTACATCAACTACACAAAAGAAATATTAATACTTACCTCATCTCGGGAATATTTAGACAAGATCAAGTGTTTTTTAAGTGGTATGGAGGGTTCTATCGCAAAGCTCTTAAAGCATTCACTTATTTCTTTGTTCAAAATAGCACTTCGCAACGTCTACTTAATCAATTGCATTTCCAAAACATCGAAATCGTTGGGGATACGAGATTTGACAGAGTTTCACAAATCTTAGACAATTGCAATACTCTCGATTTCTTAGATCAGTTTACCAATGACAAGAACAGTAAAACTGTGGTAGTGGGAAGTTCTTGGCCAGAAGACGAAAAACTCATTTGCGATTATATTAATAATAACGAAGATCCAAATACAAAATTCATATTTGCACCTCATAATATCAAACAAGAGCAAATCAATAATCTCATAAAATCCATTAACAAACCACTTGTTTTACACTCTGAGCACAAAGGTAAAATACTCAGTCAGTACACCGTCTATATAATTGATGCCTATAGTCTGCTTACTAAAGCATACAGCTATGCAGATATTGCCTATGTTGGTGGAGGTTTTGGAGCGGGGATACACAATATATTAGAAGCTGCTACCTTTGGAGTGCCAGTTGTTATAGGTCCAAAATACAATAAGTTTCAAGAAGCAAAAGATTTGATAGCTTTAGGGGGATGCAAGGTCATTCACAATCAGAACGAACTAAATAATACATTTAACGATCTGCTACAAGATGAAGATCAAAGAGCTAAAATTGGTCAAATATCCAGTCAATTTATTCTAAAAAATAAAAATGCCACGGATAAAATACTACAACATATCCTATAATTAAAAAGGTAAACAGATTGAATCTGTTTACCTTTTTTATATGAATTAATAATTATACTGTAACTGAAGACCTCCTTTATTTAGAAGTCAACACGATCGGGATGCAATCCCGAACCACCAATATAGGACATTTTATCAATTAACACAACATCTTTGCTGTCAATTTCAAAATGATACAAATCTAAATTCTCTTTTATTCGATGAGAAGTAACTGATTTTGGCAAAGGTAAATGCCCTTTTTGTAATATCCATCGCAAACATAATTGCGGAACAGTTACATGGTACTTTAAAGCAAGTGACTGCAATAATTCACTATCCAAAACATTCCCTCTACCGATTGGGCTCCATGCTTCAATGAGTATACCGCTTTTTGCACAAAAAGAAACAACCTCTTCTTGCATAAAACCGGGATGAAACTCTATTTGATTGACCATCGGCTTTATCTCTGCTACATCAAGCAGAGCTTGCAAGTGATGTTCATGAAAATTACATACACCGATAGCGCGAACTTTACCCTCTTTGTAAAGCTTCTCAAGTGCTCTCCAAGTATCAGCATTAACTTCTTTCCAATCTGCAAACTGATTACTCGATGCTGGCCAATGAATTAAATATAAATCGATATACGCTAATTGTAAATTATCCAATGAATGCTGAAAAGCTTTTAATGTACGATCGTATCCCCTATGCTCATTCCATAACTTTGTCGTTACAAAAATTTCTTCGCGCTTGACATTCGATAATTGAATGGCCTTACCGATACTAACTTCGTTCTTATAGAAATATGCTGTATCAATATGTCTATATCCTACTTCTAAGGCTTGTAGAACAGCATTTACTGCTTGTTCTCCTTCAGCCGCTTTCCAAGTTCCAAATCCTACAGAAGGAATTTTGACTCCATTACTTAATGTATATGTATCCATTTTAGTTTGCGATTTATATTAGTGATAGCAACGTGCGCTAACCTTTCATTCAAAAATAACCTATACAGCTCAAAATCCAAACACTTGCAGGTAATAATTACCTGAACATTTCAAAAACAGAAGATACATTGACTATGCATTTCTATCTCTACTATTAATAATTTCACATCGTAAACAGTTAAATTCAAACGTCATTATAGAGTAACTCTCCCTCTACTCGATGATCAGTAATGACAAATTACGTCATTACCAATCACTGTTATATAGTATAATCGCACTTAGGTTATATGACAGAACACCTGTTATAAACATGCTTTATGCGATTTTCAATTTTAGCTTTCTCTTGTAAAATTGTATCTTGCCAGCAAATTCAATTCTAACGAATACTTTTATGAATCAAAAAATTAAACATTTATTCAAGGCACTTGTTGTTCTTGTTGCTATGCCTATCTATGCGCAACAAGGCGGAATGTGGGTTCCTTCCCTTCTAAAAGGAATGAACGAAACAGAAATGCAAAGCCTAGGTATGAAAATGTCAGTTCAAGACATTTACGATGTAAACAACTCAAGTATGAAAGATGCGGTTCCGCATTTTAATGGAGGATGTTCTTCTGAAGTAATATCTCCACAAGGGTTGCTACTTACAAATCACCACTGTGGTTACAGTCAAATTCAAGCGCATTCATCAGTAGAAAATGACTACTTAGCAAATGGATTCTGGGCTAAAACAAAAGCAGATGAACTTCCTAATGATAACTTAGTTGTTACTTTCATGGTACGCATCGAAGATGTGACAAAACAAGTATTAGCAGGAGTAAAAGACAAAGACTCTGAAGTAGTCAAAAAAGAGAAAATCAATAAAAACATTGCTAAGACAATTGCAAACTTTCCAAAAGAAGAATGGCAAGAGAATAAAATCAAATCATTCTTCGAAGGGAATCAATATATTCTATTTGTAACTGAGACATTCAAAGACGTGCGTTTAGTTGGAGCTCCACCATCATCAATTGGTAAATTTGGTTCAGATACTGACAACTGGGTTTGGCCTAGACACACAGGAGATTTCTCTCTTTTCCGTATTTATGCAGACAAAAATAACAGACCTGCAGAATACTCTAAAGACAACGTACCATATACACCTAAGTACTACTTCCCTATCTCATTAGATGGTATATCAAATGGCGATTTTACTATGGTTTTTGGTTATCCTGGAAGAACTCAAGAGTATTTGCCTTCGTATGCTGTTGAACAAATTGTAAATGATCTAAATCCTGTGAGAATTGGAATTAGAGATACGGCACTTAAAATTACTGATGAATTTATGCGTGCTAATCAAGCGATAAAGATTCAATATGCCTCTAAGTATGCAAGTACAGCTAACTACTGGAAAAAGTGGATTGGAGAAAGCTTAGGTTTAAACAAAACAAATGCTGTTGCTGCTAAACAAGCATTCGAAAAGGATTTTATAGAAAGAGCTAATAAAAATAAAAAGACGAAAGAGTACGCAAATATTTTACCTCAATTCGAAAAGCTTTACAAAGAAATAACTCCTTATGCGGTAAGTAAAGATTACTACACTGAAGTAGCGCTGCGAAATGCAGAATTACTATCGGCTGCATGGAAAGTTTACGCTATTGAAAGCTCTTTGAATAACACACAAGCTTTCGAAAATAAAAAGAATGCTATCGTTAAAGGACAAGAGCGTTTTTATAAAAATTACAGCAAAGTTGTAGATGAAAAAGTATTTGAAGCTATTGTAGGAAAATACGCGAAAGAAGCACCTCAAGAGTTCTTGCCAGAAATTCTTAAGAACATTGACATTGCATCAACTACTAAAAAAATATACAGTACGAGTAAATTGACATCATATGAAGGATTACAACAATTACTTCAAGGTGACAGCAAGCAAGTTTTAGAAAATCTGAATAACGATGCTGGCTATGTTTTTGCGAAAGAGATCTTCCAAAACTACCAACAAAACATTCTTCCTAAATATGAAGAATTAGACAGAGAAATAAACGCTTTGCAACGTACCTTCATGAAAGCTCAATTAGAGTTATATCCAGATGCACGCATTTTCCCAGATGCAAACAGTACTTTAAGAGTTACTTATGGTAAAGTGGATGGTTACTTCCCGAAAGACGCTACATACTACGAACCAGTAACACATTTAGAAGGAATTATGGAAAAATATGTTCCTGGTGACTACGAATTTGATGTTCCTCAAAAATTAGTAGAGTTATATAATTCGAAAGATTATGGTCAATATGCAGACAACGGAAAATTACCTGTTAATTTCATCGCGACTAACCACACAACTGGAGGTAATTCAGGTAGTCCGGCAGTGGATGCATACGGTAATTTAATCGGTTTAAATTTCGACCGTGTATGGGAAGGAACGATGAGTGATATTTACTATGACCCTTCTATCTGTCGTAACATTATGGTGGATGCCAGATACATTTTATTCATCATCGATAAGTTTGCAGATGCAAAACATTTAATAGACGAGATGAAACTGGTTCACCCTAAGAAGAACAACTAACCAAATACTTGATTTACAATATTTTAATTGCAAAAAAAAACATAAAAAAAAAGTTTGCAAAAAAAATAATGGAATCAAAAAAGTTATATATTTGTCTCGAATTAATAATTAACTTTTATATTTAATTTAAGATGAAAAAAATCGCATTAAGCATTGCTTTAGTAGCTATGATGGGAGTATCTTTTGTATCTTGTAAAGAAACTGCAAAAGAAGCAACTCAAGAAGAAACAACTGTTGAAACTACAACTGAAGAAGCTCCAGCTACAACTGAAGAGGCTCCAGCTACAACTGAAGAAACTGTTGTTGAAACTGAAGCTACTACAGAAGAAGCTCCAGCTACTACAGAAGAAGCTCCAGCTACAGAAGAAGCTGCTAAATAATTTTAGCAAAACTATTCATAAAAAGAAAACCTCGCAAGGCGAGGTTTTCTTATTTATATTACTTTCTATTCTACATATTTAAAAGTTCTTCTAACAATTTTCTCTCATTAGACAATCTTGGAACTTTATGTTGACCTCCCAGCTTATCGTTGTTTTTTAACCAGTCGTAGAACAAATTCTTTCTTGCATTGTGAAACACCAATGGATTCAATGTCATATTATTAGCTCTTTTAGCTTCATAATCAGAATTTAATGCTTGTAAGTTTTTATCTAATACTTCACTAAAAAGTCTCATATCCGAAGGTTCTTTAGTAAACTCGACTAACCACTCGTGAGCTCCTTTATCTGTTCCATTCATAAAAATTGGTGCAACTGTATATTCAGCTACCTCAGCGTTAAACTCATTACATGTCTTAGCCAGTGCTCTATCCGTATTTTCAATCATTAACTCCTCTCCAAAAACGTTGATATAGTGCTTAGTTCTTCCAGTGATCTTAATGCGATAAGGTAGTAAACTTGTAAATCGAACAGTATCTCCAATCAAATAACGTACTAAACCAGCATTGGTTGTAATAACTATAGCATAATTCTTGTCCTTTTCAACTTCGGATAACGGAATAATCTTTTGATTTGACGTCCCATAGGTATCCATAGGTATAAATTCATAGAAAATGCCATAATCAAGCATCAAAAGCAACTCATTACAATCGTTCTGATCTTGAATAGCAAAGAACCCTTCTGACGCATTATAGATCTCGTAATACCTAAAGTCTTTTCTTGGCAATAACTTCTTATATTGATCCTTATACGGTTCAAAACTAACTCCCCCATGAAAGTAAACTTCTGCATTAGGCCATAGCTCGTGTAAATCGTGCTTACCTGTTTCCTCAATAATGCGATTAAACAATACCAGCATCCAAGATGGAACACCTGCAAAACTTGTTACATTCTCATTTCTAACCTCTTTGATAATCGCATTCATCTTACTTTCCCACTCAGACATCAAGGAAGTCTTATTACTTGGCGTACTGCTAAACTCTGCCCAAAAAGGCATATTGTCAATCAGAATAGCCGAAAGATCACCAAAAAAAGTATTATTATCTTCATACAACTGCTTACTTCCACCTAATCTCAAACTTTTTCCGGTAAAGAGTTGGGAATTTTCATTGTTATTTAAGTACAAGCACAATAGATCTTTTGCTGCTTTGTAATGACAATTCTCTAAAGCTTCATTGCTAACAGGAATAAACTTGCTCTTGGCATTAGTGGTTCCGCTTGACTTTGCAAACCAACGAATCTGCTCTGGCCAAAATATATTGCTTTCACCTTTTCGCGCACGCTCTATATAAGGTTCAAATTCCTCATACTTGAATAAAGGTACTCTTTCAGAAAAAGTCTTATAGTTAGATATACTTTCATATCCAAACTCTTTACCCAATAAAGTTTTTTCATTTGTTTTAATCAAACTTAAAAACAAATCATTTTGAACTTCATTAGGGTATTTTCTAAACAAATCTATTTGATGAATTCGCTTCTTGAGAATCCATGATGCTATAGAATTAATAATTGTAAAAGCCATATAGTGTCAAATAATCAGTCTAATTTACTTTTAAATAAAAAAGCAAATAATTTTAGTAGTAAATGTTTTTTGTATTTTTACTGCCTTACCAAAAATAACAATTTTATTTATGCAATACGAAGGAGTTTTAAACAAAATGCAGACGGAATTTAACAATCCTATTGAATACTATTTAGTCTTTAAAAATAACTTTTTAAATATCAATCAAATATTAGACAGAACAATTCAAATCGAATTTGTCGGATATGAATGTTTGAACTGTGGAGAGCACAAAAAGATATTTCGACAAGGATTTTGCTATGATTGCTTTTATAAAAGTGCTGAAGTTGGTGATTGGATTATGAGACCAGAACTAAGTACAGCACATTTAGGGATTGAAGACCGCGACTTAGCTTATGAATCAAAAGTTCAATTACAACCTCATATAGTATACCTTGCACTATCCAGTGATGTAAAAGTAGGCGTTACTCGTAAAACTCAAGTTCCTACCAGATGGATAGACCAGGGAGCATCCAAAGCAATAGAGATTGTAGAGGTGCCAAACCGATATTTAGCAGGAATCACTGAAGTAGCTCTAAAAGATACCTTTACAGACAAAACTAATTGGAGAAAAATGCTTCAAAACGAAATAGCTACAGAAGATTTATTTGCAATAAGAGAATCTCTCTTAGACAAGCTACCAGAAGAAGTTAAATCTTATTTTGACACAACATCGAACAGATTATTAGACCTCAACTATCCTGTCTTGCAATATCCAACAAAAATTAAAAGTCTCAATTTAGAAAAAACGCCTTCTTTTGAAGGGAAACTAAAAGGAGTAAAAGGTCAATATTTAATATTTGAAGATGGAACCGTATTTAATATTCGTACCTATGAAGGCTTTGTAGTCAATATAAATATTCAATAATACGAAAAACAAAAAAGAGAGCTCTTTCTAAAGAGCTCTCTTCATTTTTAAACTATTCTTTTGCAGGTTCTTCTTTTTTCTTTTTGCCGAATAACCCTTTTAATCCTTCACCGAGTTTATTAACAACTTCTTCTGTTTCATCTTTTTTTGCTTCTCCTTCCGCATTAGCTCCTTCCCCTTCATTCTTTTTCTTTCCTCCACCAAGCATATCAAACAAAGCTTCTGTTCCCTTGTCAACTAATCTATTTTTTTGTTCTTCAATAATCTGATTTGTCAAATTAGTTACCACTTCTCCCATATTTGTTCCAACTTTAGGAGAAGCAAAGTTACCAGTTAACTCTACCTTTACAGGGATCGCATTGAATTTATCGCTTTCCTTTGGTCCTAACTTAGCTAATGTATTTGCAATATCACTACCCAATAACTTAGCAGGTACTTTAAAATCTAAATCATAGTCTAACGTTTGATCAAAACCATGTTCTCCTGATACCTGTACTGCCATGTCTTTTAACTTTATGTCAAAGGGTTTAAACTGTACTTTTCCATTTTTAAACACAATATGCATACGCTTGTTGTTTAAATCTATTTTCTTTAAATCTATAAAAGAAACCCCCTTATCTAAAGCCGCAAGCAATTGAGATTTTTGAGGATCAATTTCAGAGTCAACCAAAGTTCCTTGAATATCCCCACTTAAACTATTCATATCTGGTGTTAAGTCTAAAGCATTTAACTTCCCACTCATCTTCACATCCCCATTTATTTTTCCACTAACAATCCCCGCAATTGGTGCAATCGTTTTAAGAAACTCTAATTCTGTAAATGTACTTTTTACATCAAGGGATTTTAATCCTAAATTCATATCAAAAACTGGAGTAGTTTCTTTTGTTGATACATTCCCATCAAACGCTAATATACCATTAAAGATATTTGTTGACATATTCTGTAAACGAGCAGCTTCATCGCGAATAACCAAACTACCTTTCACATTGTTAAGCACTAAATTGTCATAGACTACCTTTTTAGCATTTGCGTTAATAGTACAATCTAAGAATCCTGGTATTTTTAAAGGCTCTGCTGCATCATTTGTCGCTTTTTCTTCCTTCTTCGGAGTTTCCGTTGTTGAAACAACATCTTCTTTCATTAAATCCGCCAAGACAAAGTTGCTTGAATTAACATTGAAGTTTCCTTTTAGTGTTTGCTTTTTGAATAAGAACCCATATAAATTATCTAATCGACCATCAGCTGCGATATCTGTTGTTCCTGTTTTCAGGTTAAACTTATTCAAGCTTACATTACTTGTATTAAAGGTCAAAGCTGCTTCTTGTATCTGCAGTGGCTTCGCCATGGCATCATTTGAATAGTTAAACCCTGTCAACGATAGACTACCTGAGTTTTTTATATTTTGATAGAGTCCTTTTTCCACCGAATTCATATCAAAAGCAGTATTCACATTTGCTTTCAATATTCCCGAAAGGGGTATATCCATTTTTATTGGATATGCTTTTGTCACATTTGCCAGGTTAATTATTCCGTCAAACTTAGCGTTTACAAGCATATTCTCTGTTATATTTCTAATGTTTGCACTTGCATTAAAAACATCCTTATCAATTTTAAATGACAGTTTGTTAAGGTCAACATAAGTATCTTTCACTATTCCTGTCTGATTCATTATATTGACATCTAAAACAATGTTTGAAACACCTTGTGGCAAATCCGGATATTGGAATGACGCATTCTTAGCTCCCATGTGAATTGCCAATGTCAGTATCGTTTGCTCAGATAATTTCCCTTTTACTTTTCCATCCACCTTAAAATCCCCTGAGGTAGTTACCCCATCCAAGTTTCCTGCATAAGCCTCAGGTATCAATCCCAAGAAGTTTTTGAAATCTGAATCAGGAGTACCGAAAGTCAAATCGTACAATTGACCATCCTCAACCATCTGCAATGACCCATCAAACTGCAAAGGCAATTGATTAATCAAAGCCTTATTGTCCTTAAATGTAAACTTCATACTATCCATATCTATTCCGATAATGGCTTTTAGAGATAGACTTACATCATTCAACATTTTGGTCCCCTCCATGTCGAATGAAACTTTCGTTCTCGTCTCCGTATTTAAGTCCAATACATTATTAGCTAAGTTTCCTTTACCTTGATGGTATAACTCTTTTGCAATAAAAGTCATCTTAGAACTTAAATCAGTATAGCTGACATTCAAATTCTCGATTAAGTAATAATCTAATGCCAATGAAAAAGGAGTCGTTTCTGAATCCTCTGAATCCTCTTGATCCTCTTCATCTATAATTGCCACATCATAGTTAGCTACCCCCTTCTCATCTACAAGTACATTCACTTTTGTATTCAGAGCGGAGATAGACTCGATTTGCATTGGTTCATTTGCACTGTTAAACAATTGCATCACTGACATTTTCAGACCAATCTTTTCAGAATACACAAGTGTATCTCCCTCAAAAGGAGCTTTATTAATAACGACTAACTCATTAATCGACACTGTTGCCTTAGGGAAATTGCGTATTAAACTTAAGTTTACACTTTCAAAGTTGACTGTGGCATTAATATTATCATTAATAGTCTTCTTAACTAAGTCTTGTATTTTCCCCTTAAACAAGACTGGAGTTAATAACAATAAAATAATTAATAGGACAAGAATACCTCCACCCCATTTCAAAATCTTTTTACCCATAACAAATATATTTTATACAAAATAACGAAAAAAAGAGCCAACACGTATAAATACGGTTGGCTCTCTTACATATTTCCATTATTGTTACTCTTAATAGACAGTTATCTCATAAGGTAATATTGTTTGCACTCCTTTTAAAGAATTAAAATAGTTTAAACGCTCAATTAGTTCATAATTAGCTTCTCCAATCTTTTCTTTGATCAACTCATCTTGGGTTTTTAGAACAGAAGCTCCTAAATATTTTCTAAGCAAGTCCTCAAAATTTAATTCATACTCAGGATAATTGACAACTTGATAAGTTTCAAGTTCAACTTTATCAACTGCATATTGAATAGCTTTACTCAAGCCTCCGATCTCATCAACTAATCCATTAGCAATCGCATCTGTACCCGTCCAAACTCTACCTTGTGCTAAAGCGTCAACTTGCTCGAAAGTCATGTTTCTACCAGCTGCTACACGGTTAACAAACGTAGTATATACATTCTCTACACTTTCTGTGATATGCTTTCTTGAATTTTCATCTAAAGGTTTAAATGGGCTATACATAACTGCATTCTCATGCGTTTTTACTTGTTGTGCATTAACGCCATACTTCGAAGCGACATTACTGAAGTTTGGCAACATACCGAAAACGCCGATAGACCCAGTAATTGTGGTAGCATCTGCAAAAATTCTATCTGCGTTACACGAGATGTAATAACCTCCAGAAGCAGCCATGCTTCCCATAGATACAATTACAGGTTTCTCTTTTTTAGTTAACTCTATTTCTCGCCAAATTAAATCTGATGTCAATGCACTTCCACCTGGACTATCCACGCGCAAAACAATCGCTTTTACTTTATCGTTTTTTCTCGCTTTTCTCAAGGCTCTATTGATTGACCCTTCTCCAATATAGTTTACATTTCCTTCACCACTTAAGATTTGACCTTGTGCATAAATAACTGCAATTTGATCGTCTTTTGTTTTCAAAGCTTCAGCAGCATGTATTGACTTAGTGTATTCTAAAATTTTAATTTTATTATACTCAGCATCGTCGTCTATGTTAAGTGCTTTTTTAATATCAGCATGATACTCATCTTCGTAAACTACTTTATCTACCAAGCCTGTTTTCAAAGCTAATTCAGGTGTTCTTGCACCCAGACTGCCAGCGATCTCATTCAGTTTCTCTACAGAGATATTTCTACTGTTTGATATATCAGTAACCACATTACCCCAAATAGAATTTAAAAACACAGAAATTTGCTCATAATTCGCTGCACTCATTTTATTCTCTAAGTATGGTTCTACAGCACTCTTATACTTACCATGACGAATCACCTCCATCTTCACACCAGTCTTTTCTTGAAGGTCTTTCAAATAAAGAATTTCTGTTGCTAACCCTCTAAAATCTAAATCTCCCACAGGATTCAAGTAAATAGAATCAGCCACAGAACTTAAATAGTATTCTGTCTGCGAGTACATATCCGCATAAGACAGGACGAACTTGCCACTTTCTTTAAAACGCTCTAATGCCTCACGCAATTCGCTTCGCTGTGAAATCCCCAAAGAAGAATTGTTCTTCAAAATAGATATCCCCTTAATTTTATCATCTGATTTAGCTACTTCAATGGCTTTCAAAACATTTGACAAACCATCTGTATCTTCATCTGAAATACTGATATCTTTAAAGTTAAATTTACCTCCATAATCATAAGTCACTTTAGATAAATCTAATTCTAAAACAGAATTGCTTTTAACTACTACTTTTTCAGAGCCACTACTTCCGATTGCCGCTCCAATTGACAATAACATAAAGAAAGCTAAAATAGTAAAGACAAATAACCCTACGATTGTCGCTAACACATTTCTTAAAAATCTCATATATAAAACAATTTATTCTATTAGTCGTATTGATACTAATTTTGTTACATTCCCAATTAATTTTGTGGATAAGAACTACTACAAAAGTAGCATTTATTCAAATTTCTTTTAGTTACTTTGCCCTTATGTATACACAAAATAACATAGTATTATCTATAGGTACCAATCAAGGTGATAAAATGGCTAATATCCAAAAGGCCATTGATCTTATTCACAAACATATAGGTACTGTTATTAAGGTTTCGCCAATTTACGAATTTCCTGCTTGGGGATTTCAAAGCGAGGCTTTTTTTAATTGTGCATTACTTATACATAGTACACTGGAAGGAGAAGTAGCCATTTCTAAAATATTAGAAATTGAAAAAACATTGGGTAGAATACGCAGTAACGAACCAGGTTATATAGCGCGTATCATAGATATAGACATCATTTCATTTAATCAAGAAGTACACAATAGCTCGACATTGACCATACCTCATCCTCTGATGCAGGACAGGAGATTTGTTCTTTTACCGGCAGCTGACTTGAATTTAGAATGGTCACATCCCATCCTAAAAAAATCGTATCGAGAATTACTGAAAGTATGTCCTGATCAAACCGAATACAAATTGGTGGGAACTATTGAAGAACCTATCAGTAAATATGGATTTACGGATGTCAACTTTATAGCAATTGAAGGAAATATCGGAGCTGGTAAAACAACCTTGACTACTCGAATATCTGATGATTTCAATGCTAAATTAATATTAGAAGGATTTGCAGATAACCCTTTCCTTCCTAAGTTTTATAAAGATGCAACACGATATGCTTTTCCCTTAGAGATGTCGTTTTTAGCCGATCGATATAATCAGTTATCTGATGATTTAGCTCAATATGACTTATTCAAGGAGTTTGTTATAGCAGATTACTATATCTACAAATCACTCATCTTTGCTCAAATTACTTTAGAAGAAGATGAGTTCAGATTATATCATCAAATATTTGAAATCATGTACAAAGAGACACCTCAACCTGATCTCTATGTATTCTTATATCAAAATACGGACAGACTACTTGACAATATAAAGAAAAGAGGACGATCATACGAAAGTGATATCACATCTACCTATTTAGATAATGTGAACCAAGGTTATCTAAACTATGTTAAGACACTACACCCAGAAAAGGTGCTGACCATTGATATCTCTGACTTAGACTTTGTTGCTAATCAAGAAGATTATATCCACATCCTCAATCTAATTCAAGATAAACTAAAATAGAATATTTTAATAATACACAAAATAAAAGGGCAGTCAATTGGATGCAATTGACTGCCCTCTATATTTATACCGTATACTCAAAGGGGTTAACCCTTTTAAACCACTTTACCAATACGGTCTATTTTCTTTAACTCTATTAATCTAAGAATACTTCGAATTGTACGAATAGGCAATATGACTAATCCTACCATTGAAGATAAGAGAAACTTAATCATAACGTAGATTAACTAACCAATAATAGACAATCACATAAACATAGATGATGTAATCTTACTGAACATTTTCCAACCTGCAATAACAGCAGCAAATTGATAAAACATCATAAAGTACATAGCCAATTTTATTGGAGTATCACTACTTGGAGATTTGCCAGTATTAATAGTAAATTGAATAAAAACAAACAGGAGTATTCCTCCTCCAATATAGATTGTCAAAATATCTTTCAATATAGTCCACCTTTCTGAAGTAAACCGCTTTGAATTACAAATTTGACAAATAGGTATCGTTTATGTCTGTGAACACAAAGGACAAAGTCCTTTTGAGCAACCAGTACACTGAGATATAGCAATTTGATCTAAGTGATTAAAACAATTCATGTTCTCTTATTCTTATGATCATATCTAATCTCAAAGTATTGATTAAATTAAGGTTCTTCTTTAAGAAAACAAGTGTTGACTAAATCAATTGCCAAATCCGAATTCTAAAAACTCTCCACAACAAGACAAAAAATTGAGTCTAGTGGACTATTAGTAATTGTATTCTAAATATCTAAAATCCTCGTCTTTCTGCAAGGTAGCTTGAATTTGATTAAACGTTTCTTGCAACAAATGCTTAACATCAATAACTTCATTGTCCTCTAAGCGTTTTAATATCATACTGATAGGAAAACACTGAACTGCCAAATTCTGATATTGCAGCGCAAGCTCTCTACCATATTGATCACTTACCAAAACCCAATGTAGATCAGGGTACTCGTAAACCATCGCCACACCAAATGCCATCCCTAAAGCAAAGTGAGCAGCTCCATCTGCTTGGTCATACTCTTTGTTGTCGAGAATTGTTTGTAAGCGATCTATTGCTTTACCACTTGTGTAATATTCATCGATTTCCTCTGCATCCATTCCATAGAGGTTTGCAACAGCCTGAGAGAGGTAGTACATATCGTTATAAGTAGGTTCAAGTAATGGAAGTTCTAAAGATGCCAGACTATCAATACTCTCTACCATTTGTCTCATATCCTCCAAATGAGCTTTTACATCTTCGCTTCCTTCAGTCCCCTTAGCAGCAGATAAAGAAACGATAATAATATTTTCACCATACATTACTTCATAGACATGCATGTACACATCTTCTATTGCATGACTATCGTATGCGTAGTAAACTTTATTGGGAAGAACAGTACATTCAGCATTGTGCTCTTTTGCTTGTTCTTGAAAGGTGCGAATAGCTTCTTCTTGAGTTACTCCTTCATTGCGTTGAAAGTACAACATACTTACGCGAATCACTGGCTCATTCTCACTTAACCCCTTGTAAATCTGCAAGGTTTTTTCATTTTCCAATGAGCAATAATAATCGCTTGATCCTTTCATAATGGTTTGCCCATTCCCTATTTCAAATATTTTCATCGTTTATATATTTTTTCTGAATCAAATATATACTTTTAAAAGCAATATTGAAGCAGTATCTCAAGTTGTTGCGTATGCAAAAAATTCATTCCTTCTAAAAACCACAAAATTCCCATTCTCTCATTGCTTTATACACATAAACTCCAATCCAAAAAGATCAACCAACAGCATCAATATTGCCGTTCTTAACACAAAGAATATTGTCACTATTGGTAGCAATACAAGTTGCAAAAGTGAAAGTAAAGCATTTTTGATTTGATTTCTCTGGTACCTTGAAACCAATGAACGACTTCAAGTATCCTCCTCCTCCTATTCATCTATTACTCATAGAATTGTTTTAAACTATCTCTTGTTGCATTACTCTATGTGATTTCAGAAAATCACTTAGATATAGTTTTCCTTTTTTCTTAGTAATTGTAAAGCATTCAAACCGATTATGTATTAACTAAGTACAAGAGATAATTGTATTTTCCTTGGGCTTTCTTGCACAATTCTTCGAGTATTCTTGCAGTTTTACTGGCAAAAAGGGGTATTTTCCCAAGAAAACCCTTAGAAACCTCCTAGAAACCCCTAAGAAAGTACGACCAAAAACGCACAAATCCTTCTCGTAAAAAGCTGTATTTGATCATTATCATACTGAAGAATACTCTATATATGAGTTTTATCGTTACTCGTTGATTGCTACAATTACTATATTCTTAAAGTAAATAGACCGCTTAGCTATTGGTTTTTCTATCCAGGTCGTATTGAAGTGCTAAACTAAACGAGCAGATTAGATAAGCTGTATCTTAAGGCCTAAATCTATCGTAGAACAAAAAGATTGCGTGGCGGTTTCCTTTATAACCTTGGATACTAATTTTACACAGTTAGCTTCTATAGCCCGAGAATCAGTGTTTTTGAAAACAAAAAGCTACTTTGTTATAAAGTAGCTTTCATATATTAATCACCTGTAAATCAATTCTCTTAAAAAACAAAAAAACACGAAGTTGACATTCGCATTGAATTGCCGTCTTACCTGCTATCACATTCCTCCTTTGATTTCTTTTAGTTTTTAAAATCATCAAAAGAGCAATTGCCGTTAGTATGCTCAGTATCAATAAGGAGCTGTATTCCTTATTTATCCACTACAACTGTGATGACAACCTTTATCCAGGCAGACTAATCACAATCAGAGCCTATGTTAAATGATAGAAATCCGCTTTCTCCTCCAAGCAATGGACAGGATATGTGTATAAATAAAACTGTATAAATTGCTATTGCATTTGTTGAAACAAATCCCAAATCACGATCCCTGCACTAACTGAAATATTAAGCGAATGTTTGGTTCCCAATTGTGGAATCTCAATAACGCCATTACTTAAATCAACAACTTCTTGATTAACCCCTTTGACCTCGTTACCAAAAACTAATGCGTACTTTACATCTGTTTCAACTTTAAAGTCATGAAGCATCACACTTTTTTCAACCTGCTCAACTGATTGTACAGAAACTCCTTGCTCTTTTAAGCCCTTAACAACTTCAACCACCTCTTTTGCATACTCCCACTCCACGGTATCAGTAGCCCCCAATGCTGTTTTGTGAATTTCTTTGTTCGGAGGTGTAGCTGTAATACCACATAGGTACACTTTCTCTATCAAGAAAGCATCGCATGTTCTAAACACAGAACCAATATTGTGCAAACTTCTTACATCATCTAATACAACTATAATTGGAGTTTTTTCGGAAGCCTTGAATTCTTCTACATTCTTACGATCTAATTCGCTATTAGCTAATTTGCGCATAACTTAAAATTTTGGGCAAAATTACTTAATAAATTCTAAGAAAAAAGAATTGACAAGTAAACATCGCTTAACAGCAAATTATATTGAGTAATAAACAAATAATTTGTTTTAAAGTCTATCACTATACAAACACTGAAAAAAAGGAGGTTAATCAGTCAATACTATTTTAATTAAATTGTAATCAAACTCAAGGAAACACACTATAAAACACTGCTAATTAGATGAAAAAATTAACTCTTAAACGCTTAGCTTACATCAATATAGTAAACAACATTTTCTTTTGCGTATTACTGTATAGTAGTATACATACTTCTTTGTATCTGAATGAATACTTTTCGACACTTTTCAATATTGCTTGGTTACCTTGTATCACAGCATTAATAATCCTACCAAGCATCATCTTATTCAATTTAACTGCAGAAAAAAACAACCCACGCTTCTTGTACTACTTTTCGATTTTAATTTCACTGCTAACCGTTTGCATTTTTAGTTTTACTACAATTGACTAATTGATTTTTGACAGAAAAGGACATATTTCATTGATTCTCTAAGATAACATAAGTACTTTTGCAAGCTTAATTTAATTTTTATGTTTGCGAATTTAATAACCCGGATAATAACTTCACCTGTAACAATTTACACCATACGTTGTACAATAGGTCTTGCTATTGGCTACGCTTTGTTATTGCAATTCCCGGACTATCAATTAATATGGACGATTATTTCAATTATGCTTGTCATTTCTCCTGAGGGTAAAAACTCAAAGAAATTATCTGTCGAGCGATTCAAATCCAATTTAGTCGGTTCTATTGCAGGACTTATCTGTTTAGAAATACAGCCCAACGTAAACTTCTATGTGTGTTTACTCGGAGTTTTCATCACCATCTTGACCTGCTACTTTTTCAATATTCTAAATATGGCAAGAGTTGCTTTAGTTGCTCTTCTAATCATTCTCATACAACCTCATACAACAGAAATGGGAGTAGAAATAACTCCTGTAATTCGAACTTTATCAGTGACTATTGGCTGTCTTATTGGCTTATTGATTACGGTTTTCACCTCAATAATTATTCGCAGTCTAAAACGTCATTATGGCATTCCTTTAAAATAAACTTTGCTCAAGGTGAATCACAACATTAATGAAATCTACTAATTGATTCATTCTCGGCATTCGAGTTTCATTAATTGGTGGAATGAAATCCCTCATTTCATTTTCTGTCTTATATTTGTACAAATCACAAAAAATACACAATATGGCTGCAAAGGCTAAAGCTCCAAAAGAAACTCCTCTAATGAAACAATACAATGACATCAAGTCTAAGTATCCTGATGCTTGTTTGTTATTTAGAGTTGGTGATTTCTATGAAACATTTGGAGAAGATGCTATTCGAACTGCAAATATTTTAGGCATTACACTTACCAAACGATCTCCAGGTACTGCAAGTGAAATTGAACTTGCAGGCTTTCCACATCATTCAGTCAACGTCTACTTACCAAAATTAGTAAAAGCTGGTTTGCGAGTGGCAATCTGTGATCAATTAGAAGATCCTAAAACAACAAAGACAATTGTAAAAAGAGGTGTCACAGAACTTGTGACTCCAGGTGTAGCACTTAATGATGAAGTACTACAATCAAAAACAAACAACTTCTTATGTGCAATTCACTTTGCAAAAAAGAATATTGGTATTTCATTTTTAGATGTATCCACAGGAGAATTTTTAACTTCTGAAGGCGATAGTGAATATATAGATAAACTATTACAGAATTTTCACCCAAGTGAAGTACTGGTACAAAAAAACAATAAACTAAAGTTTCAAGAATACTTTGGCAACAATTACAACCTTTTCTTTTTAGACGATTGGGTATTCAAAGAAGATTTTGCCTTTGATTCCCTTACTAAGCACTTTAATACAAACTCATTAAAGGGATATGGGATTGAAGATCTGGAAGAAGGTATTATTTCTTCAGGTGCTATCTTATACTATCTATCTGAAACACAACACACCAAGATACAGCATATCAGTAATATCCAACGCATAGCAGAAGATGCTTATGTGTGGATGGATCGATTTACTATACGCAATTTAGAGCTTTACAATAGTACAAATCCAAATGCTATTACCTTGCTTAGTGTCATAGATAAAACGATTTCTCCTATGGGAGGACGCTTACTAAAACGCTGGTTAGCATTACCTTTAAAGAACAATAAGCGAATAGTAGAACGACATGAGGTAGTAGAAGAATTAAAAAGAGAGACTGCCTTATTGACTGTATTTCAAAAACAGATTAAACAGATATCTGATTTAGAACGACTAACTTCTAAAATAGCCACAGGTAAAGTTTCACCAAGGGAGTTAACCTATCTTAGAGAGTCACTTGACGCTATTATTCCCATCAAAGAACATGCATTAAAAAGTAAGAATATTGCCTTAAAAGGCATTGGAGACGCTTTACATGATTGTGGACTCCTGCGCGAAAGAATTGAAAAAACAATTCACCCAGAGGCTCCTGTATCAATCACTAAGGGAAATGCCATCGCGCAAGGAATAAATAAAGAGTTAGATGAATTAAGAAGTATATCCCACTCAGGAAAGACCTTCTTAGAAGCCATAGAATTAAGAGAAAGCCAAAATACAGGTATCCCTTCACTAAAAGTAGCCTTTAATAATGTTTTTGGTTATTACATAGAAGTGCGCAATACTCATAAAGATAAAGTTCCTTCAAACTGGATTAGAAAGCAGACCTTGGTTAATGCAGAACGATACATTACCGAAGAATTAAAAGAGTATGAAAGCAAAATCTTAGGAGCAGAGGAGAAAATATATAAACTTGAAACAGAGTTATACGACGAATTTGTCAATTGGTGTGCGCAATATATAAAACCCGTACAATTAAATGCTAATCTAATAGCTCAAATTGACTGTTTAGCGTCCTTTGCACAATTGGCTATTGACAACAATTATGTTAGACCTACAATTGATGACAGCTATGATTTAGAAATCACTGAAGGTAGGCACCCTGTCATTGAGAAACAGTTACCACATGATGTACCTTATATATCTAATGATGTATATTTAAACAACAATACCCAGCAAATCATCATGATCACGGGACCTAATATGTCAGGTAAATCAGCTATTTTAAGGCAAACCGCCTTGATTGTATTATTGGCACAAATGGGGAGTTTTGTCCCTGCTACGGCAGTTAGAATGGGCGTTGTAGATAAAATATTCACCCGTGTTGGAGCTTCAGATAATATTTCAATGGGAGAATCTACTTTCATGGTTGAAATGAATGAAACAGCATCCATTCTAAATAATATATCCGATAGAAGTTTAGTATTGTTAGATGAGATAGGCCGTGGAACAAGTACCTATGACGGTATATCCATTGCTTGGGCGATTGCAGAATACCTGCATGAACATCCAACAAAACCCAAGACACTTTTTGCAACTCATTATCACGAATTAAATGATATGCAAGAATATTTTGATGGCGTTAAAAACTTTAATGTATCAGTAAAAGAGCTTAAAGATAACGTGCTTTTTATTAGAAAATTAGTACCAGGAGGTAGCGCACATAGTTTTGGTATTCACGTAGCAAAAATGGCTGGTATGCCAAAAACAGTAATTAATCGCGCCGAAAAGATGCTAAAACAGCTCGAAAAAGGACACAAAAAAGAAGAACAAGCTCTAAAACCTGCTGAACAAGATTTACAGTTGAGTTTCTTTAATCTGGATGACCCTTTACTCGAGGAAATTAAACAGGAGATACTCAATACAGATATCAATGCGCTTACCCCTATTGAAGCCATGATGAAACTAAATGAATTGAAGAAATTAGTTACCAAATAATACGATAAGCAGTAGTCTTTTTGAAGGACTACTGCTTTTGTATAAAAAAACTTTCATTTTTTTATTTTTGATAATCAACAACTTGTAAAATATTTCATTTTTTTTCGATCTGAATGTTTGGAGATACGGAAATTCGTTCTATATTTGCACTCGCAATACAGAAGTAAAGCAACGTTCATAAAAACAATATGCGAAAATAGCTCAGTTGGTAGAGCGCAACCTTGCCAAGGTTGAGGTCGCGGGTTCGAACCCCGTTTTTCGCTCAAACTTTTTGCTCGGGTGGTGGAAGTGGTAGACACGCTGGACTTAAAATCCAGTGGGTAGTAATGCCCGTGCGGGTTCAAGTCCCGCTCCGAGTACTTAAAAATCCTAAGTTAACGCTTAGGATTTTTTTTTGTCCCTATAGAAGTTATCCTTAAGGGTATCTCTAGGAAAGAAGATTTCTTAATTTTGTTTCTTAAATGATATGAGTGCATTCGTTATTAGTATTAAAGAGAACGGAAAATATAAATACACTTTTGAACATAGAAGAGGGAAAACCCTTATGACTAGTGTGGAGTATCCGACCATTGAAGCTGTACAAGCAAATATTGAGTTTCTTAGATCAAACTTTAGTTCTCTCAACTTTATCAAGTTCAAAACTCCAGGAGGCAAACACTTCTTCCGTTTAGCTATAGAGAAAAAGATATATGCGAACAGTAGGAGATTCAATACAGAATTGAGATTTGAAAAAGCTATGGAGGAGATAAAACTAAACTTCAACAACGCTGAGATATTGGACTTATCCTTTGATATTTTTGGCAATCTATCAGCTGATGACATCTTTGGAACAGAATAATTTCTTGAATCAATACTATAAAAAACTGATAGCCAATAGGTAAGTATTTTTATCTAAAAAAAGTAAAAAAAGACTTTTTATTTCATAAAAAAAGATTCTATATTTGCACTCGCAATACGGAACAAGTATTGTAGTCTACACTAAGACGCTCGGGTGGTGGAAGTGGTAGACACGCTGGACTTAAAATCCAGTGGGTAGTAATGCCCGTGCGGGTTCAAGTCCCGCTCCGAGTACTAAAAATCCTAAGTTTACGCTTAGGATTTTTTTGTTTATAACTCATCTCCTATCTATATTCGATTGATTTCTTTAAAATAACTATACCTTTAGTCCCGTAAAACAAACTAAACATTATCTGTACTTATTACACAAATGAAAAGAGAATTAGACTACTTGGTAAAAATAGAGGGAAATGAAGCACTCTTAGATCGCTTTATAGAAGCTATATTCAATAATACTTGTTTGATTGCAGACGATTATCCATCACCTTATGTATTAGAATCAGGTGAGCGATTTTACAATGGTACTGTAATTGACTATTTCTTTCAAACAACTCCTTTTTCTGAAGAAAGATACACCGCTTTTTTTGAAAAACTAAGAGCTTTAAGTGGATTCAATAGTTATTATTATACTTTAGGTGAGAAATTAAAAAAACTAATTTCTACAGTATTTCCACAAGTAAGTTATAAGGATAGTTCGCTCAAAGTAGACACTAAGCAAGAACCTCTACCCTTAACGCAAGAACAAGACGAAATACTTCGTTTCTTGTGTTATTTGGCTATTGGACATATAAAATACGACGCCAGTTATGCCACTATAACTGCTAACAAATACTTTAACTTAGCGAAACGCCTTGGATCCAAAAGAGTAGATGAACTCTACCAATATGGAGCTGGTACTATTGCAAATGATATTCTTGTGTTTCAAGACAAGCAGGTAGATTGCATTGCAAACGATGTAACTGCAACCATTAGAATAAAAGTACAAGACGATACAGAACAAACGTATCGAAAAGTACTGACTTATATAAACAAATTACTAAAAGATGACTTTCCTAAGAGTTATGCTATTGAATTTGAAGGACCAAATTTAAAAGATTTGAAGGTAGACAACCTACCGGAGTGTGGTCAAAGATATTTATTTGCTACTGCTGTACAATATGAAGCACTACACCCGTTGATGATCGAGTATATCAACACAGTAATGAGAAAATGGGAATGGTACACTAATGTAGATGAAGAGGTATGTACGATGCCTTCAACCTTTGCTGTCATGGCATTAGGACTATGGGATAGACGTTATTTTAATCTTCTAATTAACTACTACCACATTGTAGACGGAGATCATCAATATGTACATCAAAATTACACGTTACCTTTTCTACAAAAATACGGAATAGACGCAGAAAGTATTAAAGTATATATACAAGGGGTTCTGTCTGTGCAAGAACAACCACATGAAGAAGCTTATACAGCATACTTTACCTCAACTGAGGTACTAAAATTACTTTTAGATAGCAAAGAACATTTTGCTACTTATTATTTCTCTGCCGAAGATCTTGAGGATTTTGAAGACAGTGGAAATGAAGTAGAAGAAATGGCTGAGTACTGCTGGGAAAATGTGATGTATACAACCTTTGGTTTGGCTGATAATTATCCTGCACTTACACAAGATTGGAGTACTGAAGCAATAACACTGTTTAAACAACTAACAGAAACAACTGAATAAAAAACAAGCCTTATAATTCTTTATCCATTTTAGAATTATAAGGCTCATTCAATTTTAGTTATATAGAACAACATACTTTTTACAAGCTAAATTCACACTCATGACAACCTTTAAAAGTAATTAAGCAAAAGCAATTTTTATGTTTCTTACAAAAAGAACGCACAATAAATATAGATAATACTAAAAATATACTCCACTTTTTCATGTTCTCAGTTCCTTTCTTTCTCTTGTCATTAATCTACTTACCAATTTAAGCTTCCATCATCAAATCAGGTAATTGATCATTAAGATACACTTGGTTTTGATTTATCTGAACAACACAATCATTCAGATACTTCACCTCACATAAAAAATGTATCCAATGATTACTGATGCTCCCTTTATACTCAATCATAATTCCATATAGAAAAGAATGATTCTTCCCTTGTCTAAACTCTAATGAATTACGATAACCAAAGATGGAATACGCTTCCTTTTTACTTGAAAAGAACCTACTCATTATAGTGCTTTATCGGGGTTCTTTAGATACTTTTCATACGTGCGCCAATTGCGATCTTCATCAGAGTCTTGTCCGTATGTAATTATTATTGGTTCTCTACCCTTTATTGGATATCTCACTCCTTCTATTTGTACATACCATTCTGTAGAGAAATCATCGTTCACTTTGATATGTATGGTAATTGGTGTTTCTGGACTTGAAACCTTACTCATTAACGCATACATCTCTTCAAAATCGTAACGCATAACTACGTAATCTATCTGTTTTGTTCCCTTTTTATTGATATTTAATCTCGTAAACACTGGAATAGCCTTAGCCCTTCCCTTGAAGGGATTCAATGGGTTCTCCTTAAAAAACAAAATAGGATTAACTCTTTCTGCATTGTACATTTCAACCTTATACTGATAAACTTCATAGCCCTTAGGTAAATCCCACTTTAACTCCCAATTAAATCGCGTGCGATACTTATCCCAGATACCCAGAGGAAGTCCGTGCTCCTGTATATAAGCGTATTGCTCAGGACGTCTTCTCTCTAAATTATAAAACTCTTCTTCACTTATACTTGAATTTGGCCAGATTTCCTTGACACTTAACTTTATTTCTTCTGCCTGAAAACGCGCAATCTCCACCTGCGTAAACATCCCTCTTATCCATACCACTACAGTTCCCCCAGGTGTGATTCCTGTAATTATATTTCTATACCCTATATATTCTCCCTTAAACTCTTCTATATCTCCTTGTCGAAAATACTTTTTGATGGTATCAATCGGCAATTCAAATTCTCCTCCATAACATTTCTTCTCCACAAATGAAACATACTTCACCGATAAACCAACCGGAAGTGTCGTTTCTCCACTTATGTGGGTAGATAAACCAATTCCCCAACTTCCTGCAGTATAACCATTGGGAATATATTTGGTACTCCCATCTTCTAAGATATAATAACCATCATGAAAATACATCGGAAAACGACCATCCCAACTCTCTTGTGCATACCATTCATATTTCTCAAAATACTTCACCTCTTTCTTATTGCTGTTTTTTGTGGTTTTTATACAGCCAACCATTAAAACAGATAATACTAAAAATATACTCCACTTATTCATGTTCTCAGTTCCTTTCTTTCTCTTGTCATTAATCTACTTTCTCTACTTACCAATTTAAGCTTCCATCATCAAATCAAGTAATTGATCATTAAGATACACTTGGTTTTGATTTATCTGAACAACACAATCATTCAGATACTTCACCTCACATAAAAAATGTATCCAATGATCACTTATATTCCCTTTATAATCAATCATAATTCCATATAGAAAAACATGATTCTTCCCTTGTCTAAACTCTAATGAATTATGATACCCGAAAATGGAATACGCTTCCTTTTTACTTGAAAAAAACCAGCTCATTATAGTGCTTTATCGGGGTTCTTTAGATACTTTTCATACGTGCGCCAATTGCGATCTTCATCAGAGTCTTGTCCGTATGTAATTATTATTGGTTCTCTACCTTTTATTGGATATCTCACTCCTTCTATTTCTACATACCACTCTGTAGAGAAATCATCGTTCACTTTGATATGTATGGTAATTGGTGTTTCTGGACTTGAAACCTTACTCATTAACGCATACATCTCTTCAAAATCGTAACGCATAACTACGTAATCTATCTGTTTTGTTCCCTTTTTATTGATATTTAATCTCGTAAACACTGGAATAGCCTTAGCCTTTCCCTTGAAGGGATTCAATGGGTTCTCCTTAAAAAACAAAATAGGATTAACTCTTTCTGCATTGTACATTTCAACCTTATACTGATAAACTTCATAGCCCTTAGGTAAATCCCACTTTAACTCCCAATTAAATCGCGTGCGATACTTATCCCAGATACCCAGAGGAAGTCCGTACTCCTGTATATAAGCATACTTATCAGGATCTGATCTTTTTATATCATAAAAGTCTTCTTCACTTATACTTGAATTTGGCCAGATTTCCTTGACACTTAACTTTATTTCTTCTGCCTTAAAACGCGCAATCTCTATTTGTGTAGATATACCTCCTATCCATACTACTACAGTCCCCCCAGGTGTGATTCCTGTAATTATATTTCTATACCCGGTAGACTCTCCTTTAAACTCTTCTATAACTCCTTGTCGAAAATACTTTTTGATGGTATCAATCGGCAATTCAAACTCTCCTCCATAACATTTCTTCTCCACAAATGAAACATACTTCACTGATAAACCTACTGGAAGTGTCGTTTCTCCACTTGCGTGCAAACTTAAAGGCGTTCCCCAACTTCCTGCAGTATAACCATTGGGAATATATTTGGTACTCCCATCTTCTAAGATATAATAACCATCATGAAAATACATCGGAAAACGACCATCCCAACTCTCGCGCGCATACCATTCATATTTCTCAAAATACTTCACCTCTTTCTTATTGCTGTTTTTTGTGGTTTTTATACAGCCAACCATTAAAACAGATAATACTAAAAATATACTCCACTTATTCATGTTCTCAGTTCCTTTCTTTCTCTTGTCATTAATCTACTTTCTCTACTTACCAATTTAAGCTTCCATCATCAAATCAGGTAATTGATCATTCAATTTCACATTAATAAATAATTTTAACTAAAAACACAGAAAGCATTGTAAAATTAACCTAAATAAATATATTAATACATAAAAAATACACTTAAATAACAAATATTAAAAAACTTAGAAAGGAAGTTCAGATTAACATCTTTGTTCTATGAAGGAATACAATAAGTTTTAAAGAATAATGCTATCAGAATACTTAGCAGAGCATTCAAATAGATTAATCTCACTATCCCTATGCTCTTTGCTAATATTAACTTCAACTAAGTTAGCAAGTCCACTATTTGATAGTATAACAAAAGAGTAAAGTCAATCTTTCTGCTATCATATTCTTCACTTTTATTAATCGTATCTACTTATTACACTAATAATACACATAAAAAACACTCAATAACTAACTATTAATCAACACCTAAAGAAATAATGTGTTTTTTCATCAAAAAAACATCATTTAAAAGTTGTGTGCTAAAATATTACATTCTATATTTGCACTCGCAATACAGAACAACTATTGTAGTCTACATCAAGACGCTCGGGTGGTGGAAGTGGTAGACACGCTGGACTTAAAATCCAGTGGGTAGTAATGCCCGTGCGGGTTCAAGTCCCGCTCCGAGTACTAAAGACCTAAACGACGAATCGTTTAGGTCTTTTTTTTTACCTTAAAAGATAAGCACAGAGTATCCCTAATAAAAAAAAATGATCACTAAGCTACAAACGACTAACCAGTGTAGTTTGATATAAGTACTTACATTTGCCTGATCATTTCCTTCTCTATTATCCCTAAGTTTTTGTAATTGACTCATAGATTCTAAATTCTTCAGCACCTCCATGTCTCTTTCTTGTATACAAAGCACAAAAGATTCTATTTCTTCCCTCTCCTGATTTAGAAATTGCTGTAATGGTCTAATAGGAAACTCATATAATACAGCTACTAAATCAACAATGACAATACCAGGCCTTTTCGTTTTTCCAAGTATAAAGTTCTGAACTGGCTTCAACTTGGATAAGTCAAAACTATCAAATTGTCGATCTATTGATCTTGATTCTTCTAAACCAAAGAAAGTACTTATAATTTTCTGATCTAATCTAACATTACTTCCCTTATAAACTCTCTTTGAAAGTTCTTTAATCCGCTTTGGTGAGGGCGAAAGATAATAATCTTCCTTTCCTTCTTTAATCTTTGTCTGTATATAAAATTGTACTGCTTCAATATAAGCCTGTGAAGTATTCTCTTTCATTTATGTGGAATTATTAGAATTATCGGAATAATTGGAATGACACTTCTCTACTTCTGTATTACTAAGGGTTCTTTGTTGCGAAACATGAGCAATGCAGTATGTGAAAACCATAAATGAAATAAGAAAGGGCTTATTCATTTATCCTTCTCATACTTCCCTTCATTTCTCAGAGTACTAATAAAAACACTTTAATACACATTAGAATATGGTACGCAAAACATATCGAATTTTAATACTGCTAAACCTCAGCTTACTAACATTAGTAAGTTGCGAGAAAAGCGAAATAGAGGAAGGTATTCCAACACAAAATCTAAACAAACAAAATAACTCAGAAAATTCCGATGAGCCTTACGGGTTTCCTCCTCAAAGTCAAAAATCACCTTTGGGAATTGATATCGATACAGACGAAGCTCCTGAGAAAGATTGGGGATTACCGCCGATTAAACCACCAACAAGACCTAAGTCAATTGGAACCGATATCGATACAGAAGAAGCTCCTGAGAAAGATTGGGGATTACCGCCGATTAAACCACCAACAAGACCAAAATCAATTGGAACCGATATCGATACGGAAGAAGCTCCCGAGAAAGATTGGGGATTACCGCCGATTAAACCACCGACAAGACCTACAAAATAGACATTGTAAGTCACACTAGTTTTGAGCTTTTATCAATGCTAATTTATCTGTAAATTCGAAGAATGAAATTAAAGCGCTACTTTTCATCTTCGAATTTACTCTTATATGCTATATTGTGTATAGCATTATGCCTTAGTTGCTCGAAAAAAGACAATCCAAATCTGGAAGAATCTAATCTCTTAGGCCGACAATATACAGCACAAGCTGACAGTCTCTTTGATTTGGGTGCCTTGGAAAAAGCATTTGAGTTATATCTTCTATCCAATCAAGAACTCAGGGAGATAAATGATCATGAAATGATTACTTACAACAATCTCAAGATTGCCACTATCTATCTAACAATTGGAGATGCTAATAGCGCACAAGAAACCATTGCGAAGGAACTTTACTATATCAAAGAAGATGACACAAGCTTACAGATATACTCCAATTTAGTTCTGTCTTTGAGTTATACGGAACTCCTTGATTTTGAAAATGCCATTGAATATGCAAAAAAATCACTTGCGATAAGTAATGATAAAGAACATCAGATCATCACCAAAAACAATATAGGCTATTTACTCATCGAGAATAAACAATATAAAGAAGCTGAAGAAATCCTTTCCCAAGTTTTACAGGAATATAAAGACAGTATTAACCCTACTGATTTAGCCAAAATATACAATAACTTAGGGAAGGCAAAGTACAGAATTAACAAAGCAAGTGGTAGAGATGAATTGTCCTACGCGCTTAAACTAAGAGAAAAAGAAAATGACAAATACGAACTTGTAAGTAGTTATATCGCTCTGAGTGAGTACTACAGCGACAAAGATGCCAATAACGCATTAAACTACGCTAAAATGGCTTATGAACATATAGAAGACATAAGTAGCAAGAAAGAAAAACTAACTATTCTCGAGATCCTCATAAACAATAGCGCTATAAATCACCCTATATACAAAAAAAGTGTAACCGATTATATCGCACTCTCTAATCAATTTCACGTTGAAACACAGTTATCGAAAAATCAATTTGCAAAAATTAGATACGACTACGACAAACACGCCAAAGAAAACAGCAAGCTGAAATACAATTTACAAGTCAAAAACACAACCATAACCAAGCAACACAATACAGTATTAGTACTTGTCTGCGTACTCTTGCTAATCCTCCTTGTTGTAACCATTGTCTATTCTAAAATAAAAAAGAAACACATAGTAGAAAAAGGTAAACAAGTTTATAAAACAGAGAGTAGGATTGCCAAAAAAGTCCACGATGAATTAGCTAATGATATTTTCAACACGTTGATTTACACACAAAACTTTAATCTACAAGACCCTGAAAAAAAAGAACACCTAATTAAAGATTTAGACGCGATTTACAAAAAGTCGAGAAACATAGCTACTCAATTGAACTCTATCGATACCGAAGTCAACTTCACTCAGACGCTGACAAACTTATTCAATGAATACACAAGTGAAAAGACTAAAATCATCATCACAGGGATAGACAATATTGACTTCAGTATGCTGGTAAAAATTCAAAAAATCACCATTTACAGAATCTTACAGGAACTTCTTGTCAATATGACAAAACACAGCATGGCTACACTTGTTGTATTCAAGTTTACAAAAGAAGCAAATGGAATCTCAATATACTATAAAGATAACGGCATAGGACTTATCTACGAAGATATTAAAAAGAAGAATGGAATTTCCAATATGGAATCCCGCATAGAAAATATAAAAGGATATATTATTTTTGACAGAGAAAATGAGATTGGCACAAAACTTTCAATCTACATACCCTATAGATATGTTTAAAAAGATATTAGTAGTAGAAGATTATGACAGTATAAATGTAGGTATTGTTACAGCACTTTCTGAGAAGTACAGTGCCGAAATATACAATACCAAATATTGTGATGACGCTTGGTTGAAAATTCAAAATGCGCACTTAAATTCATCTCCCTTTGATTTGATCATTACTGACTTGTCCTTTGAACAAGATTATCGCGAACAAAAATTAGAAGGAGGTATTGACTTAATTGAGGTAATCAAGGCCAATTATCCTGATACCAAAATAATTGTTTATTCAATAGAGAACAGATACATAGAGATAAACACTTTAATAGAAAAGTTAAAGATTGACGCTTATATCAGCAAAGGTCGCAACAGTATCAATGAACTCCATCACGCTATTGAACACATACAATCAACCCCAAACTGTTATCTATCACCAGATATAGAGGACATAACTACTACTTCAACTGCTTTGATACTTTCTGACGAAGATCTGGAGATTATCAGTTTACTATCCAAGGGCTATACACAGCAAGAAATCAGTGCAGTTTTTAAATCCAAATCAAAAACGATCAGTAGTACAAGTAGTATAGAAAAGAGAATTGGAAAATTAAAACTCTCTTTTGAGGCGAAAAACACAATACACCTTGTCAGTATTGCAAAAGACTTAGGACTCATTTAATTCTAATTTAACAAGAAAAAAACATCCCAATTATGGTTTTCCGTACCATAGTTAATTTGAGTTGTCATAATTTAGCATTGAAAACAAATAGCTTTATTTAAAATATGTTCAAATTGAGACAAGTTGTTATTGTATGTTTAATTCTAATCTTTAGTATGCTGTGTGTCAAAATAACTTGGAATTTTATCGATGAAAAAAAACAGCAAAGAACAACAGCTGATCAAGAAATAAGCCTACTTCTATCAGAATACGAGAACAACATACACAACTACGTCAAAGTGTACAAAAAAGCTCTGAATGGCGATAGAACAAGCCTTAAGAAGTATTCTTCATTCATGTTGAAAAATGCTGAAATAGAGCAAAGGTTAAATCACTTATTCCTTCAAACAGAGAATGGCGATTACCACAAGAATCAATTTAAAAAACTTCAAAACAAGTTTTTGAATCCTAACTAATATTATATTACCAAAAAAGCGATAGATTAATCTATCGCTTTTTACATTTTATCCTTATACAGAAGCTTGAAGTTTCTGTAGTAAATTCTTATTTAATGCTTGTTCAGTATACTCTCGATCAACATGTAGTTCTTCAACGTGATCCTGACTTGGCAATTCATACATAGCATCTGTCAAAATAGCTTCACATAAAGACCTAAGACCACGAGCCCCTAATTTATATTCCAATGCTTTATCCACAATGTAATCCAAGGCATCCTCTGAAATTGAAAATTTAATATGATCCATTTCAAACAACTTCTCATATTGCTTTATCAGTGCATTCTTAGGTTCAGTCAAGATTGATCTCAAAGTTTCTCTATCCAAAGGATCCATATAAGTCAATACAGGTAATCGTCCGATAATCTCCGGAATCAAACCGTAATCTTTAATATCTTTTGGTACTATGTATTGCATTAGGTTTGTCTTATCTACCTTTTCATTCTCTTTCGTAGCGTTATATCCAACAGCTTGGAAATTTAAACGTTTAGAAATAATGCGTTCAATACCGTCAAAAGCACCACCAGCAACAAACAGAATATTCTTTGTATTAACTTCAATAAACTTTTGGTTAGGGTGTTTACGACCACCTTCTGGCGGAACATTCACAACACTTCCCTCTAAGAGTTTAAGCAAAGCTTGTTGCACTCCTTCTCCTGATACATCACGTGTAATAGAAGGGTTATCACTCTTACGAGCAATCTTATCGATCTCATCAATAAAAATAATCCCTCTTTCAGCGCGATCAACATCATAATCTGCTGCCTGCAACAACTTAGTCAAGATACCTTCTACATCCTCTCCTACGTATCCTGCCTCAGTTAGAACTGTTGCATCAACAATAGCCAAAGGAACATTCAACATACGAGCGATTGTCTTTGCCACTAACGTTTTACCAGTACCAGTTTGCCCTACCATTAAGACATTACTCTTCTCGATTTCAACATCACCTTCTTCACTATTCGCTTCTTGCAAAAGGCGTTTATAGTGATTATAGACTGCAACGGACATTACTTTTTTAGTTTGATCTTGTCCAATCACATATTCATCTAAAAAAGCTCGAATCTCTTTTGGTTTTTTTAGTAATAAATCTTTAGCTAAACTTTCCAGCTCCTTCGCTTCTCCATCCTCCTCAACAATTCCGAATGCCTGCTCAACACATCTATCACAGATATGAGCATCTATACCAGCAATAAGAATATTCGTTTCTGACTCAGGGCGCCCACAGAAAGAACATCTCATTTCTTCTTTCGCCATATATAATTTATTCTCTAATTAATACCTCATCAATCATTCCATACTCTTTTGCCTCTTGAGCGATCATCCAATAGTCTCTATCACTATCGTGGTGAACTTTCTCCATAGACTGTCCAGAATGTTTTGAAATGATTTGATACAGTTCATCTTTTAACTTCATAATCTCTCTTGCTGTAATCTCGATATCAGATGCCTGACCTTGAGCTCCACCTAATGGTTGGTGAATCATCACACGAGAATGTGGTAAAGCAGAACGCTTACCTGCAGCTCCAGCACATAACAATACTGCTCCCATTGATGCAGCCATTCCTGTACAGATAGTTGCTACATCTGGTTTAATGAATTGCATAGTATCATAGATACCTAAACCTGCATACACTCCTCCTCCAGGAGAGTTTACATAAATACTAATATCTTTCTCATTATCCACACTCTCCAAGAACAATAATTGCGCTTGAATAATATTTGCTACATAATCGTCAATAGCTGTACCTAAAAAGATAACTCTATCCATCATTAAACGAGAGAATACATCCATTGAAGCTACATTCATTTGACGCTCTTCAATAATGTATGGAGTCATACTACTAACGATTTTGTCATAGTACATACTATTTATACCGTGATGCTTAGTTGCATACTTTTGAAACTCTTTTCCGTAATCCATTTTTATTTACTTTTTTAGTATTAAAAAATAAGCGTCTCTCCTTTCGGGAAGACGCTCAAATATACTTATTTTTTTTCGGAAATTATTCTCCGTACATTTCCTTTACGAAATCTTTATAAGAAACTTCTTTTTCTTTAGCATTTACTTTTTCAGTAAACAATGCTAACATTTTATCGTTCATTACTTGCTCAGAAATACGTCTTACTTCTTCTTGGTTAGACATAACTCTTGCTACGATATCTTCAACTGTTTTATCATCTGGTTCAGCTTGTCCAAATTGAGCTAACTGATCTTTGATTAACTTAACAGTGAAAGCTTTAATTTCTTCGAAGTCTAATTGTAAATCATATTGTGACATCACTTTTCCTTCGATCAATTGGTAACGTAAACCTTTTTCAGATTTAGCATACTCCTCAGCTGCTTGTTCTGCAGTCATTGGAGTTTCACCAGCTGATTGTAACCACTTAGTTAAAAACGCTGCTGGTAAATCAAATGAAGTACTTTCTAATAAGTGCTCATAAACATCATTTACAAACTTTTGGTCAGCTTGTCCTGCAAATTGTTTCTCAGCATCTTCTTTGATTTTTTCTTTCAATTGCTCAACTGAAGTTACAACTCCTTCACCGAATAATTTATCAAATAATTCTTGATTTAATTCAGCTAATTCAGTTTCGTTGATTTCTTTAATTGTAAATACAACATCTACTTCTAAACCGTGAACTTTATCGTGGTCAACTGCTAAGTACTCCATAAGTTTGTGATCGTCATCGAACAATCCTTTTGTACTAACAGTTACTTGGTCACCTACTTTCTTGTTTAAGAATTTCTTTTGGTTTGTTTTAGTTCTAAAAGCAGAAACTGCAATCTTAACTTCATTGTTGATTCCCTCCTCCTCATTTGTGAAAGTACCAACCATTTCTGAAGTTTCCTCTACTGTCTCTTTAGAAATTAGTTTACCGTATTGTTTTTGAATATATTCAACTTGCTCATCTAACATAGCGTCATCAGCAACAACTTTGAATTTATTAATTTTGTTTTTTCCTTCTAAATCTACAGTGAATTCAGGAGTTAATCCTAATTCAAAATCAAATTTTAATACATCTGCATCCCAGTCAAAAGTTTCATCTGCCACTGGAAGTGGGTTTCCTAAAATATCGATTTTCTCTTCTACAAGATAATTATTCAATTTGTCTTGCAAAATTTTGTTTACTTCTTCAAACATTACCGCTTTACCGTATTGTTTAACGATTAAACTCATTGGCACTGCTCCTTTTCTAAATCCAGGAATACTAGCGTTCTTTTTGTAGTTAGATAAAACCTTATCTACATTACCTTGATAATCTTCTTTTGCAAGCTCAATAGTTACGATTGCATTAAGAGCATCTACATTATTTCTTGTAATATTCATTTTTTGATGTATTTACATAATAAATTTGGGTTGCAAAAATAAATTATTTTTACAACCCATCCAAGTTTTTAAGTAATTGTATTTCAATCAATAATTTTTTTACTGCCTTTGTAGGCGATCATCTTGCTGTTTACCATTAACTATGGATTGGCAAAATGTCAACACGATACTAAATAATAAGGCGTACCAAAAATTGTCAACAGTAAATTCCTTGACAAAGTATGCTGTTAATTGAATTATTACTGCATTGATCACAAGTAGGAATAATCCCAGTGTCACAATCGTTGCTGGCAGTGTCATGAAAACTAATATGGGTTTTAAAAATGCATTTAACAACCCCATTGCAACAGCTACCCATAGGGCAGTTGTCCATCCATCAACACTTACTCCTGGTAATAACCAACATAAAAACATGACTAAAGCCGTCGTAATTAATAATCTAATGATAAAATTCATACCTTTTTTCTTGTAAAAGTAATAAATTATTAATTATTAGGCAATAAAGTAGGTCCAGGATAAACTGCAGGATTCACCAAAGGAATCTTTGCATCGTAATGTCTGTTAATCACTCTCAAAATTTCGGCTGCTATGAAAGCATATCCTCTTTGATTTAAGTGGACACCGTCAAGTGAAAACATCACCGTATTCAAATTCCCCATACCTTTAAAGTAATCTGCCGTGTAGATTTGGCCATCTTCTACTCTCAATCCCGATACTGCTTTATTCAATATATCGTTCATATCTGCCACAGCTAACCCCTTCTCTGCTGCAATTTGCTTAATAATTAAGTTAAACTGTGTGGTAGCGTTTTTCACTTTTTCTTGTTCAACAGAATTTAACACGAACTCATCTCCAATTGGGAAAGTAACCCCTTTTTTCAACATCGCATCAATTGTTGCGTTTCCAGTAGATTGAGCTAATGAAGCTCCAATCTCTGCTTTACTTGTCAACAACATCAAATCTTTAGCCGTAGCGTGTCTTGCTTGACCAAAAGAAACAGCTATTAACTTAATCTGAGCCGGTTCTAATTTGATAGGAAAAAGTCCTGCATCTACTGCTTGTTTAATTCCCATTTCTAACAAAGCGGACATATCAGCTAAGCTTTTATCTTGAATCAACAATGGATTAGCTGCTTCTTTTGAAATCATCTGTAATCTATCTCCTTGTCCTCCTTTTGCCAGTATTTGTTTCAACATGCCTATTAGACCATTCAATTGATCTATTTTATCAACTCCAATTAACTCAGGTGTTAAAGGATTATAAGGAACTGTAGTGAAATAAGGTATCGCTGTTACATCTGGAATAGTAGCTACCACCCCTTTTGCTCCATTAGCTGTAAGAGCATTGGTAATTTTACCATACACATCTTGGAACACGCCCACATGTGTAATATCATTTGCTCCATAATCACCAGGATTTAAACCACCTTTCTCATTCTGATCCACTCCTTCACCTCCCGAAGTTGCATATGAAAGTACGTCATTTGCTCCAATCCAATTACTAAAGAACGTAGGACTTAAAGACAGTGCATCTTCCAATACAGTAACATTTTCTGATGTTGCTGTTCTAACAAAATAAGGATTTGCTTTTCCTAAAGCTAAATTAGCTGGATTACCATACCCTGCAGAAAGTAAGTGGAATGTTTTAGCTCCCGGAACACCTGCATTGTGATATGCTTTCTTCTGTTGTTCTGTTGCCTCTAAAGTCGATTGTCCTTTAATGTTTTCAGGTCCTCCTGTAGACATATTAATGATCATCTTGGTCTTAAACCCAGGGTTAACCGCACCTCCAAATAACAAGCCTCCTACATCGTTAATGTCTTTGTCAAAAGAAGGTTGTGTAAACTGCCCTCCTCCAACAACTTCAAACTGTCTCGCTAAAATAGAAGGAAACGAATTGGCCTGTCCTGAACGGTAAACCGTACCATCCATAAAACCGGCAGTCAATGAATTCCCAACTGCTACATAAGTAGAGAAATCTGCATTACCTGGATAGTATGTACCTGAATCTATTTTATCGCTAATCTCTGGTTTACAACTCGCTAATAAAGCTAAAGCTGGCAACACTAATAAATATCTTTTTTTCATGATTGTCTTCTTTTAAAGTTAAAAACTATAGCTTACACCGATACCTCCACTTGTCACAGCACTTCTATATGTTCCTCCAAACGAAACATTTTGTCCATCTTCTTGGAAATAGTCATAAGAATTATTAGTATCACTAAAGTGTAAATAACTAAACACTAAGTCTATTCCTAAACCATTTTTAAACTTATAAGTTAAACCTCCAGTATATGCACGTGAATCGTTACGCGGTGTTTCTGGTGCAAAGTATCCATCTTGAACAGGGCTTTCATCGTAGTACCATCCTGCTCTTAAAGACAACTGATCATTTACAGTATACTGTGCTCCTAAACGGTATGTACTTGAATCCTTATAATTACGAGGGTTAACTGATGTTCCCAATGGGCTATTTACGAAATCAATTACTAATGCATCGTAAATTTTCCAGAATGTACGGTTGTAATCAAATGCAAACAACCACTTATTCCACTCATAAGATACCCCAACACTAAACTCTGCTGGTAATGGCATTTGCGCTTTAATTCTTCCATTTTGGAACATACCTTCACCAAATCCAGGTACATCGTAGAACTTAGCTTTACCATCACTCTCTTTCATAATGATTTTTGAGCGGTAGTTCATCCCCACTCTTAAATGGTCGTCAAAGTTGAACATATATCCTGCAGTCCATCCCCAAGCTGTAACATTCTTAGCTTCAATAGTTACATCCGTTTTGTTGCCATGCTCGTCAACCATACTTCTCGAGATATTCTTATTGAAAGTTACCCCTCCATTTACAAAGATAGGTCCCCCTCCAAAACTAAAGCGATCACTTACTTTAATTGCTACAGTAGGTTGAAAGTAAAAAGCCTTTAAATCAATATTGTTTACCAAATGAGCTCCTTGCCAATCTCTATCCCAATCAACAGCACTTCCATAAGGCGAATAGATTGCCAATCCTACTGTTAACCAATCGGTAGCCTTATAAGTACCATAAGCATAGATAGGAGTTCCTACATTTCGAGTTTCATTCTCCCAACCGTATGTTTCATTTTGGAATTTTGTATCTGCTACCAATACATTCATTCCAGCCGAAAAATTCCATTTATCTTTTAAGTAAACTGTTGCAGCAGGGTTAAAAAACACTGACTCTGCACCGTTTACCACAGCTACTCCTGTATGTCCCATCGCAAGCTGTTTGTTACCTTGCATTGCTACTCTATAACCTCCAGCAAATGCTGAATAAGATATTAAAGATAACAGGGATAATGATATAAACTTTTTAACCATAATCTAATATTGTTTACAATTCGTCTAATTTCAAATATAGATAGATATTATAATTTTACAAATTTTTAAGCCTTATTTTAACATTAGTAAAAAATAAAATAAATTTTATTCAAATAAAACCAACAACACATAACTATAATTACTATTAATTTAACATATAGTAGAAATAATAATAAAACATAACGTTATAATTAATTCTAAAAAAACAATACTTCTTTGCTGTAAATTAAGTTTTAACCTCTCTGGATTTACATATAATAAGTATATATACTTCTAAGATCAGCATTTGGGGAGTTCTCAAATGCTCCAAACGCAAAAAACAACTTCATTTTACCCCAATTTTCTAAACCAACGTTTCCCTTAGCTATTCGCTCTAAAAACACCTCCGTTTATGTGAGAAGCGACAACTAACTTGACCTTCAGAAGTACGTGCCATACATTGATACAAATATGATTACATATTGATCGCATAGTGGTCGCATATTATTCTGCAGAAAGTATGCGACCACTATGCGATCATATACCGACCACAAGCCGACCACCCCCTATTTAGCCCCTGTCGTCCTAATATAACTGTACAGTTATTGTTTATCATCCTATCAATAATCACCCCCTGCTTCTCCTTCATCCGATTGCAAGATTATAAACCATTTCTACACATTACTTATACTTTAGTACTTGTACGAAGCAATTGTACTTCCTGAACACTGACTCAAAAAGTGCCTAAGTAGAAAAAGAAATAACAAGAGAATCCGAAACACACAAAAAAAAGTAGAACTATCCCAAAGAACAGTTCTACTTAAATTCCAACAAACAGATTAATTATTTCCACTTAGCCAAAGGGGTGATGCCACTTTGAACACAATCCCCTAACTTGACGTTAACTATGGTATCAATGGGTAACAGGAGATCCACTCGAGAACCAAACTTAATAAATCCTAACTCTTCACTTTGTGTAGCTACTCCGCCCACATGGAGATAGTTAACAATACGCTTAGCTAAAGCACCTGCAATTTGCTTGGCTAAAACTTCCTGCCCATTCTTGTGCTTTAACACAACAGTATGCCTTTCATTCAAAAGGGAAGATTTAGGATGCCACGCCACAAGGTGTTTCCCTGGGTGATATTGACTATACACAACTTCACCAGTTATTGGATTTCTATTGACATGTACGTTCAATACACTCATAAAAACAGAAATCTGCAAGCGCTTTTCCGTAAAGTACTCGTCTGGCTCTACTTCTTCTATGACGACCACCTTTCCATCACAAGGAGCCAAAATCAAATTGTCATCTTCTGCTAATACCCTTGAAGGGATTCTAAAAAAGTAAACCACTAAAGACATGGCCACCAAGGTCATCAAAAGAATTGCGTATTGCAATATCCACCAACTACTGGGTAGACATAAGAACAATAGTGAATTAACAGCTATAAATATGCATACCGAAAGCGATATAGATCCCGTTCCCTCTTTGTGTATTCTCATTTTTGTCAAACTTTTAAAAAATGTTAAACCCTTTGCCAAAACGGCAAATCGATACTTGGTACCCCTAATTCACATTAGAAAAAACATCAATTATGAAGTAACTAAAACAGAAGTCATTTCTAAATCCCTAAAGATCACTTTGTGCCATGCGCAATGAATCGCACAGAGAATTGAGGTTCTGACTGGATTCGAACCAATCTACTGATTATTGCGTAATCAGGCCTAACCACTCAGCCACAGAACCTTTTTGTACACTGCAAACATATAGCCTTATTCTACGACTATCATGGTACAGTTTTTCTATTTCATACTAGTCCAACAAACCCTCACAAAAGCAAAGGAGGCTAATTCTATGCATAGAATTAGCCTCCTTATATACTGAACAGTTTTTACTACTGTAAAAACTTACTTACAATCTCGTAAAACATATCCGGATTCTCAGCATGTAACCAATGTCCAACTCCAGGAATAGTTTCGATAACAGCTTGTGGAAAATACGTCTGAATATCTTCGAAATCCCTTTCTTGAATATACTTAGAATTTCCCCCTCTTATAAAAAGAGTTTTACCTTCATAGACACCTTCTCCTGTTAATCCTTCACCCACCACTTCAGGCTTCTCAGCGAAAACATTCAAATTAAATCGAAAATCCAATTGCCCAGGTTCTTTCCAATACAAACCTTTCATTAAAAACATACGAGTACCTACATCTTTAATGCGTTCTGAAATTATCGCATCGACATCTTGTCGACTTGGTTTAACGCTAAAATCTACTGCTTGCAACGCTTCGATGATGTCTTGATGATGCGGAGGATAAGCGCGGGGAGCAATATCTGCAACAATCAATTTTTCAACACGGGAAGGGTACTTCATAGCAAACTTCATCGCTAATTTACCGCCCATTGAGTGGCCTAACACAATTGCATCACACATATTATAATGATCCATATAACGAGTAATATCCTCTATCATATAGTCATAAGACCAATCCGCAGAGTGAAAACTTCTACCGTGATTGCGCAAATCCAATAGGTGAACTTCATATCCTTGTTCAACCATTTGCTTTCCAAATGTCTTCCAATTATCAGAAGTCCCAAAATATCCGTGGATAACTAACAAAGGGATTCCACCTTCTCCTTCAATATTTGAATATAAAATATCCGTCATTACTGTAATTTTCTAATATACATATTTACTACATTCTCCAATCCCAAATATAGTGATTCAGAAATTAAGGCATGTCCAATAGATACTTCTAACAAATTAGGTATATTATTTTTAAAGAACTCGATATTGTCTAAACTCAAGTCATGACCTGCATTTATCCCCAGTCCTAATTCACTTGCCAATTCTGCTGCTTTAGTATAAGGAATAATCGCTTTTTCATTTCCCAGACCATATTGCGTAGCAAATTCTTCAGTATAAAGCTCGATGCGATCTGTTCCTACTACTTTTGCCCCTTCAATCATTTCTAATACAGGGTCGACAAAAATAGAAGTGCGGATTCCTTGTAATCTACATTCAGTTATCACATCCTGTAAAAAACTCTTATGCTTAACAGTATCCCAACCTGCGTTAGAGGTAAGAGCGTCAACTGCATCGGGAACTAAAGTTACTTGAGTAGGCTTGCACTCGAAAACTAACTTCATGAAGTTATCCATAGGATTACCTTCAATATTAAATTCAGTATAAACCACATTCACTAAATCGCGAGCATCCTGATATCTAATATGTCGCTCATCGGGACGTGGGTGAATAGTCACCCCTTCCGCTCCAAACTTTTGAACGTCTTTAGCTACTTGTAATAAATTAGGTACATCGCCTCCACGCGAATTACGCAAAGTCGCTATTTTATTAATATTTACAGATAATTTAGTCATACTTATAAAATTAAAACGCAAAAATACAAAGTATAATCTACGCCTATTGATTAAATTTGATTATTTTGCACTGAATAATTCAAGTCACCCTATATGTTTTCACTACAAAGAGAAATAGTAACTGCTATCCCTTACTTCACTTCGTCGTCGACGGTAAGTGAATGTCTATTGTATTTAGAAAACAAAGGATATTCGCATCTTCCTATTGTAGATGAAAATCACTTCTTTTTAGGCAACCTCTTGACAGAGGACCTTGAAAACACAGATGAAGCTACTGCTCTTAGGGAAATGCTATATGACTTAGAACACTTTTATTTAACAGACCAACCTACGCCTTCTATCTTTGAGGCACTAAATTTGCTTAGTCTAAACGATGCAAATATCATTCCCTATCTAACAGAAGAAGGTCAGTTACTTGGCATTATTTGCAAAGAACCTTTATCTGCCGTTTGGAATGATTCCATTTTCTTACAAGAACACGGAGAGCATATTGTTGTGTCTAAAGCAACGAATACATTTAGCTTATCAGCAGTAAGTCAAATCGTAGAAAGTAACAATGCTAAACTTTTTGGCGTAATTTTGCTGAACAGCAATGACAGCAATACTAACATCCTAATAAAGACTAACAATATCAATACAAATGCGATATTGGATGACTTTAGAAGACATGGATACGAAATTGAAAGTAACCACAATGATGATTTGTATCGCAATGAGCTAAGAGATCGATCTGACTATTTTAATAAATACATGAATATATAATGAAGTTTGCAATTTATGGACAAACTAGTAAACCTATAGTACAAAACATCATACTAAGGTTATTAAAAGTTTTTCAAGATTATGAGCATGAAATCATATTTGAAGAACAATTTTACAATTTGCTAAAACACAATAATATTTTGTCAAAAGAGTATGATGTGTTTGGCAAAAATGCAGAACTGTCGACCGACGTGAATTTTTTCATTAGTATCGGTGGAGATGGTACAATGCTGAGAGCCGCAAACTTTATTAAAGACAAAAATATTCCGGTTGTAGGGATAAATGCGGGGAGACTTGGTTTCTTGGCCAATGTGCAACAGGATGACATAGAAGAATTGCTGCCTAATGTCTTTACGAATAACTTCAAACTTTCAAAGCGATCGTTGGTTAGTTTTAGATGCAACCCACCAAAGAATAACGATTTTGAAATCCAGTATGCTTTAAACGAAATTACGGTATCGAGAAAGAATACCACTTCGATGATTACAGTAGATACCTACTTAGACGATGAGTTTTTAGCCTCTTATTGGGCTGACGGTTTGATTATTGCGACACCTTCAGGCTCGACAGGTTACTCACTTAGCTGTGGAGGGCCAATCATTGAACCCGAAACAAATTGTTTTGTTATTACCCCTCTTGCGCCACACAACCTAAACGTAAGACCATTAGTTATTAGAGACAATTTAGAGATAAAGCTAAAAGTAAGCAGTCGTGAGAAGAAGTTTTTACTTTCGCTTGATACTACGACAAAAACAGTGACCAACGAAACAGAAGTAATCATCTCAAAAGCGCCTTTTACAATGGATTTAGTAGAATTCCCTTCACAGAGTTTTATTAAAACACTCCGCAATAAATTACTTTGGGGAGAAGATAAAAGGAATTAGAGTATAATTTTTTACAACATTGAACGTTTACAAATGAATAGTTCAGTTTTAATTAAAGCATAATATCACAAAAAAGGTTTAATTAAAACTCTATATTACTATATTTGTAGCTTATTTTAACAAAATGAATAGACTTTTAATTTCCTTATTATTGCTATTGACTGCGAACATTGCCAGTGCACAGATACACGAAGTCGGTGTAGGTATTGGAGGAGCCAATTATGTAGGAGATGTAGGTTCTACTCAAATTATAAATCCCACAGACTTTTCGTTTCATGCCTATTACAGATGGAATCGCAGCCCAAGACATTCGTATAGAGTAAGTTTTTTACAGACGAAGATCAGCGGTAACGATGCCAAGTCGGACATGGGAAATAGAAAGCAAAGGGGTTATAGTTTTAAAAATGACATACAGCAACTATCAGTAGGAATCGAATTCAACTTTTTTGAATTTGATTTACACGAGGAAAAATTTGCTCTTACCCCTTTTCTTTATTTAGGAGTTTCAGGTATTCGATATGACGACTTGTATTACAAGGCTTTTGAACAACCTATAGAAGAAGACATTAGATTAGATAAGGTAGATTTAGTAAGAGGCAAGAAGAAAAACTCGTTTGCAATTCCTTTTGGTGGAGGTATTAAAATAAGAGCTACACCTCAGCTAAATATTACAGCTGAAGTACTGGCTAATTACACAAATACAGATAATCTGGATGGAAGTCATCCTAAAGGTGATCGTAGAGAGTATTATAGTTTTGGTAAAAATGGAAACGATTGGTTTTTTTACAGCGGTATATCGATAAGTTATACATTTGGAAAGAACCCATGTTATTGCGCAGATTAAATAGATGAATTGGAAAGAACAAATTGACGTAAACAAGCTACCTCAGCATTTAGCAATCATCATGGATGGAAATGGGCGTTGGGCAAAGCAAAAAGGTTTTTTAAGAACAATAGGGCATGAAAATGGCATAAAGTCTGTGCGAACAACTATTACTGCTTGTGCAGAACTTGGAATAAAAAACCTAACCTTATACGCTTTTTCAACTGAAAATTGGAATAGACCTAAATTTGAAGTTGATAAATTAATGGAAATATTGGTAAAGTCTCTAAAAAAAGAACTACCTACCTTCATGAGTAATGGTATAGCACTAAATGCTATTGGCAACTTGGAATTACTTCCAGATAAAGTACAAAAAAATTTAAAAGAGGTAATCGACCAGACAAGAGAAAATAACAAAATGACCTTGACCTTAGCCTTGAGTTACGGTTCAAGAGCAGAATTAGTTGAGGCTATTAAAAAAATTTCTTTTAAAGTTAAAAATAACTTAATTTCGGAGGCTGATATAGATGAAACAATTATAAATGAGCATCTTTACACGAACGATTTACCTGATGTAGACCTTCTAATTAGGACGAGTGGCGAGCAGAGAATCAGTAATTTTTTACTTTGGCAAATAGCTTATGCTGAATTGTATTTTACTGATGTACTATGGCCTGACTTCTCTGAAGAAGAATTATCAAAAGCCCTTCTGACTTTTCAAAAAAGAGAAAGAAGATTTGGAAAAACTAGTGAACAAATTAAATAAAAAACGAATATAATGTTTCAAAAAGGAACCTCTCTTTTTGCACTGTTTATTGCTGGACTTCTATATGCAAACGCACAAGCACAAGACGGTATAAACATTCCTACTTACGACGCTCCCAAAAATTACACTTTAGGAGATATAAAAGTTACTGGAAAATACAATTATAACCCACAAACAGTTATAACTTTTACTGGACTGAGTAAAGGACAAAAAATAACAGTACCTGGAGAAGAAATATCTGACGCTTTAAAAAAGCTATGGAACTTAGGTTTCTTTACAGATATCAACATTTATGAAACATCTGTCGTAAATGATACTATTAATTTGGAATTAAGTTTAAACGAGTTACCTCGTTTGAATAGCGTAAAGATTAAAGGCTATAAAAAGTCGAAATCTGAAGCCCTTATTAAAGAAGCCAAACTAACGAAAGGTAAAATTGTTAATGAAAACTTTTTGTCTACAACAAAATACTTCTTATTGAATAAATACAAGAAGGATGGTTTTTACAACACGAAAGTTACCCTTAATACAATACCAACAGACTCTACTAATAGAAGAGTTGATCTTGTTATTGGTGTAGATAAAGGAAAGAAAGTTCGTATCTCAGCTATCAACTTTGAAGGGAATGAGAAATTAACAGACAAAAAGCTTAAAAAAGCAATGAAGGACACAAAACAACGTAGTCCTTTTAACCCATTGCGAATATTTAAGCCTTCAAAATTCATCGCTGCTAAATATGAAGATGACTTAGGTAAATTAGTAGATAAATATAAAGAAAGTGGTTACCGTGATGCACGTGTGATTATGGATTCTACAAACTATGACCCTAAGACGAATAGAATTGCTATTGACATTAAAGTTGAAGAAGGGAACAAATATTACTTCGGTGATATTCGATTCCTTGGTAATACTGTTTATAAAAGTTCTGACTTAAGAAATTTATTAGGTATCGATAAAGGAGATGTGTACAACGGTGTCTTATTAGATAAGCGTGTTGCTGATAAAACAAATCCTGATGCGAATGACTTAACTAACTTATATCAAAATACCGGTTATTTATTCTCTCAAATTACTCCAGTAGAAGTAAAAACAGCGAATGATACTATTGATTTTGAATTGAGAATTATGGAAGGTCCGATTGCTAAGTTCAACAACATAACAATGTCAGGAAACCACAATACTCATGATCACGTAATCCAACGTGATTTGCGTACTCGCCCAGGAGAAACTTGGAGCAAAGCTTTAGTGATGGAAACGATCCGTAAGCTGGCTTCATTACAAATATTTGACCCGCAAGCAATCGTACCAGATATTCAAAATGCAGATCCTAATGCAGGAACAGTTGATGTAAACTGGGTTGTTGCAGAAAAAGGATCAAGTCAAGTTGAGCTTCAAGGAGGATATGGTGGTGGAGGTTTCATCGGAACCTTAGGTCTTTCGTTTAATAACTTCTCATTGAGAAATATCTTTAAGAAAGAAGCATATAAACCATTCCCAATGGGAGATGGTCAGTCACTTGCCTTGCGTTTACAAGGAAGTAGCTACTATCAAACCTATAGTTTGAGCTTTACAGAGCCTTGGTTTGGAGGAAGAAAACCAGTGAGTTTCTTCGGTACTGTAGCTTATAGTACACAAAACCTATATGACTACTACAACCGTCGTACAGACCGCAGTAGAGGATTCAATATTACAACATTGTCATTTGGGGTTGCAAAACAGCTAAATGTACCTGATGATTATTTTGTATTATCTCATACTTTGAGTTTCCAATACTATGATATGAATAACTATAACACTGGGTTATTTACATTTGGTGATGGTTCTTCGCGAAACTTGTCTTACCAAATTGAATTAAGACGTGATAACCGTGGTATGGACCCTATTTTCCCAACTTTTGGTTCTTTATTCAGCATTAGTGGTAAATTTACTCCACCTTATTCGCTATTCAATAAAGTAGACTATACGAAGTTGAAAGATCAACAAGACTACAAACTTAAAACAAAAGCTGGAGCAATCGACCCTTCAACAGGTATGCCTATGCCAGAAGGAACTTATATCAACAGTAGTGGTCAACCAGTGTACGACTGGAGAGATGCTGCTGCAGATCAAAGTAAAGTTGACCAAAAACGCTTTAACTGGTTAGAGTATTATAAAATCAAATTCAAAGGAGATTGGTACACAACTGTCTACGACAAGTTAGTATTGAGAACTGTAGGAGAATTTGGTTATATGGGAGCTTATAACGACAATAGAGGAATTGTTCCATTTGAGCGTTTCTACGTTGGAGGTGATGGATTGGCAAACTTCTCTTTAGATGGTAGAGAGGTAATTCAATTAAGAGGTTACCAAAATCAAACACTTACGCCATTAAATGAAAGAGGAGAACAAATTGGAGGTACTATTTACAACAAATTCACGTTAGAATTAAGATACCCAATTACATTAAAACCGAGTGCATCGGTATATGTATTGTCATTTGCTGAAGCAGGTAACTCTTATGATACATTCAAAAATTATAAGCCATTTGAGTTAAAACGTTCAGCTGGATTAGGTGTTCGCGTTTTCATGCCGATGTTTGGTCTATTGGGAATCGACTTCGGATATGGATTTGATCCAGTACCTGGACAAACACAAAAAAGTGGATGGCAAACACACTTTATCCTTGGACAATCATTTTAATGTAGTTCAAAATAAAATTGAATTGACATGAGACTTGTATTAGCTTCTATAATTTGTATATTTACATCTATATCTATTTTTGCTCAGGGAGGAAGTGCCCGTATAGCTTACATAGATATGGAGTATATCTTGGGACAAACACCAGAATATATAGATGCTACTTCTGCCTTGGATGAAAGAGCAGCACAGTGGAAAAGTGAAGCCGATAAAAAACAGGCAGAAATACAAACGCTAAAAGATAATCTTGCGACAGAACGCATACTTTTAACAAGGGAATTAATTGAAGAAAAAGAGGAGGAAATCTCAATTCTTGAACAAGAATTATACGAGTACCAACAAAAGAGATTTGGAACTAAAGGAGATTTGATAACACAGAAAGTAATGTTATCTAAACCAATTCAAGATCAAGTTTTTGCCATAGTTGAAGATATTACTGAAGCGAGAAAATTTGACTACGTTCTTGACAAAAATACGGAATCGACAATGGTACTTGCTACCAAAAGACACGACATTAGTGATTTAGTCCTAAAGCGAATGGCTACTGCAAGGCGCAAACAAAATATGACTAAAAAACAAGTCAAAGAAGTCGAAAAAGAAGAAAAGCTCGAAGACGAAATGGCTTTGCGTCAAACAAGACGCGAAGAACAACAACGAAGAAAAGCGGAGGCAGACAGACTACTTAGACAAGAGGAGAAAAAGAAAAAACAGGAAGAACAAAACGATCCTAACTTCTTAAGAAAAGAAGCTATTCGTCGCCAACAAGAAGAAAGAGAGAAAGAAAGACAAGCTAAACTTGAACAAAAACAACAAGAAAAGCTTGAACGCATTGAAGCACAAAAAGCAATCATCGCACAAAAGCAACTCGAAATGGAGAAACAACGCGAAGAAGCTCAAATTGCTAAAGAAAAAGCTCTCGAAGAACGCAAAAAACAAATTGAAGAACAAAAAGCTGAACTTCAACGTCAAAAAGAAGAACGAGATGAGCTAATCAAAATGGAACAACAAAGTCGAAGAGAAGCTGCACAAGAAAACAGCAAATCGAAAGAAACTGTTGATATTCAAAAACTCCGAGAGGAAAGACGATTAGAACAAGAGCGCAAAATAGAAGAAGCAAGACAGAAAAAAGAAGAACAGAGAAAAAAACGCCAAGCTGAAATAGAAGAAATTAAAAAACAGCAGGAAGAAAATAGACAACGAAGAATAAAAGAACAAGAAGAAAAAAGGCTTCAAATTCAACAAGAAATTGAAAATAAAAAACAAGAAGCCAAAAAATAAGAACATTAATTATAGAAAATAAATCAAAAAAATCGAGTAACATGAGAAAAATGAAATCTTTATTAATTGCAGCAGCAATGTTTTTTGGAGTAAGTTCAACTGCTGTAATGGCTCAATCTAAAGTAGCTCATATCGACGTTCAAGCTTTAATGAGTGAATTACCAGCAATGAAAAGTGCAGATGCTGAATTGAAAAAAATGGGAGAAGGATTTGAAGCTAATTTCAAATCATTGATTACTGAATACCAAACTAAAGTTCAAAAATATCAAGCTGAAGCTGCAACTGCAGGAGAAATTGAAAATGAAAAAAGAGCTAAAGAAGTTGGTGAGATGGAGCAAAAAATCCAAGAATTTCAAAATTCTGCTTCTCAACAATTAGAGCAAAAGAGAATGCAACTATTACAACCTATCATGGAGAAAGCACAAGCTGCAATCAAAAAAGTAGCTAAAGCTAAAGGATTTGACTACGTAATGGACGCAACTGTTGGTGGAGGATTATTAGTAGCTGATGGACCAAGTTTATTAGATGACGTTAAAAAAGAATTAGGAGTTAAATAATTTATTCCTTTCAAAACTTATATTAAACCACTCTTTTTTTAGAGTGGTTTTTTTATTTTTGTATATGCAAAAGAATAACCCAATAGGCTTATTTGATTCCGGAATTGGCGGAACAACAATTTGGCGTGAAGTAAAACAACTTATGCCATATGAAGATACTATATTCATAGGTGATCAACTCAATGCTCCTTATGGAATAAAGAGCAAAGATGAAATAGTTCAACTTTCCTTAAAAAATGTCGAATACTTGATCAATCAAAATTGCAAGTTGATCATTGTGGCTTGTAATACTGCAACCACTAATGCAGTTGCAGAAATTAGATCAATGTTTACTATTCCAATTATAGGCATTGAACCAGCTATAAAGCCGGCCACTTCTTTAACAAAAACATCTACAATAGGTATTTTAGCAACGAAAGGGACGATTACAAGCGATTTCTTTGCTTCTAAAATAAAACTATACCCTAATATAAAAATAATAGAGCAAATAGGCTATAATCTCGTTAACCTAATTGAGTCGGGGAAAACGAATACGGAGGAAATGAGAATGTTATTAAAAGAGTACTTATATCCAATGGTGGAGCAAGGAATGGATACCTTGGTTTTGGGATGTACACATTATCCTTATTTAAAACCTCTTATTCAAGATATAATAGGGGAAGATATATTGATCATAGATTCTGGTAAAGCAGTTGCTAAACACACGCAGAAGGTGCTTGAACAGCATAATCTATTAACTGACAAAACAACAGATGGATATAGTAAGTTCTATACTAATATCGAGCCAACTATATTACAGTCTTTCTTAGCGGATCCGCACATAGCCGAATACAAAGATTTCTAAAAGCTAAGAACAATAGTCAAGTAGTTTACTTAGCTCAACCCAAAATACGCGATAGACAATAAACGAAAGATAATTATACAAAGTAGGTCTGAACAAGTGATACAAGCATACAATAGTATGATATTAGAGCTACTAAAAGAGCTATAATGTAGAGTTACTTTACAATATTTGGGCTAACGCGGATTTTGGACTCAACTATACATACCTATTCTTCTTCCTTATACCAACTTGAATACATAACATAGTTATTAGCAATGCGCTCTACTTCACCAGCGAAATCTGACGCACTAATATCTTTTACTTTCTTTGCTGGTACACCAGCGTATATTGCACCAGATTCCACAACCGTATTCTGAGTTACAACAGCTCCTGCAGCAATAATCGTATTGCTATGGACTACGCAATTATCCATTACTATTGCGCCCATACCTACCAATACGTTATCGTGTATAACACAACCGTGCACCATGGCATTGTGTCCTACAGAGACATTGTTGCCAATAACCGTTGGGTGCTTTTGAAAAGTACAGTGAACAATCGCGCCATCTTGTATGTTGACCTTGTTCCCTATCGTAATAGAGTTAACATCTCCGCGAATCACCGCATTAAACCAAACACTACACTGAGTGCCAAAGGTAACATCTCCCACAATAGTAGCATTCTCAGCAACAAAACAATCCTCTGGAATGCGAGGAGCTTTTCCGCGTACAGCTTTTATAATCATAATTATACCAAATAAAAAATCCCGATAAATATCGGGATTTTTTATTTAATCTTTCACTGTAGGACAGTTACAATCTAAACTAACTCTTTTTGGAAATAAGTTAATCCCAATTGTAAACTGGTGAAACCCACTATTTGTAAACTTAACATCGCCTGTTGGTTGTGAGTAAGCGTATGAAAAAGATAGATTCTTATAATTTCCCCCAATTAATGGAGTAAAATACTGAAGTCTTTGCGTTTTGATTTGTCCCTGTTTTTCATAATCAGCCCCATTAAAATTCGTACGGTAAGAAACTCCAGCCCAAATACGACCAAACTCAAATTGTCTGTACACTTTCATATTGATGTCCATCGCTATCTCTTCTAACTCCTCCGTATATTGAATCAAGGTAGAAGGTTCGTATATCCAACCTTCTCCATACTTCGTATTTCCAAAAGCATAGCCTGCTCCTAATAAATACTTGCGCAAATTATTACTCTCTGCATCTGAATACAGATTTGACTTGCTCGTAATGGCATTTTTCACGGTCAGCATTGAGAAGAAATTCTTATAGTGATAAGCTGCTCCCACATCCATTGTAAAGTAAGAGTCTTTAATACTTGAGGTTCCATCAATATTAGGATCAAAACCACCAAACTCACTTTCATCTAAAGATGTTCTCGCAAACCCCGCACTTAAACCAAAAGATAATTGGTGTAAATCATAACGCGACTCACTAAAAGTAATATGGTAAGCATAAGTCCCCTTGAATCCTGTTTGAGAATGATAACCATTCTTATCATTAAAAAATACAGCTCCAATAGCAGATTGATCATTAAGACGAGTACTTGCATTCAATGTCATTAATTTAGGAGCATCGTCTACTCCACTCCATTGTTGTCTTGTAGACATTCTCACCTGTAGGCTATTTTTGATTCCTGCCATTGCAGGGTGTAAAAGATAATAGTTATCAGCCAAATATTCTGAATAAACTGACATACCTTCTTGTGCAGAACCTAATTGAGATACTAATAATATAATAACCAGGTAACTTTTTCTAAATATCTTCTTCATAACAAATTATCTTTTTAAAGAGAAATGCCCTTTATAACTAACTTTTTGACCATCTCCATCTTTGCCTGGAGTATCATTTGTAAATTCAACTGTAAACCAATAATCTGTTGAAGGCATAGGTTTACCATTAAATGTACCATCCCAACCTTCACCTTGAGCACTCATTTGTTTTAGTAATTTTCCATAACGATCAAAAATAGCAATCCTTGCTTCAGGGTGTCCTTTTAAACCAGGAATATTCCAAACATCATTATATCCATCTCCATTAGGAGTAAAATACTTTGGATAACCAAAAACAGAAAAATCTACAAAAGCCATACAACCAGAAGCAACATCGCGAACCCAAGCTGTATGATTGCCAATAGGCACATTCATAAATCTGTTGTTCATTTGGAATCCTCCTCTATCAATTGCATACTCATAATTTCCAGAAAGTCCTCCTTTTGATCCGATCACGACATCAGCATTTCCAAACTCATCAATATCCAATGAGTTTACCATACCAGTAGCATCAGCATTCTCAACAAATACCTCTATCAAATCCTTAATAATCCACGATCTACCAACCGTACAAGATTCAGTGTTTGGATAAGGCTCGTTCTTGAAACTAACACTAACAGTATACTCTCCTGCTTCTACAGCCTCGTAAGTTAATTTCTCACCAACTTGAAGCGTTTTCCAAGAAGCGTTATTATTTGAGTCATACACTTTTTTCATCCATACTAAAGACAAAGGTCTTCCTTTTAAATCTTTTGAAGTAACACCCAATACAATAGGCGTAATAGTGCCTGTTTGAGAATCAGCACATAATTGTAGTGTTGCATCCTCTGGATAATACTCTACCACAGGCGTAGTTCCCAAACTAGCATAAAAAGAACTGTAATTCTCAGCCAATGGACAGTCAAATTCTTTCTGCATTGCTACTCGAGCATAAATAAGATCAGATTTTTCTCCCATACCTATAGGGTAGTTGCGAACTAAACTCTCATCCATGCGAATATCGTTCTTAGCATCTTCTTCTGTCTTATAATAGTACACTGTCAACTTTGCTCCTTCAGGATTTAAACTTGGACCAAACTGATCTGTTCTTAATTTACCGATATAGAAACTATCGTTATTTCTAAGATCTACGGTATACGAATTTGTTGTTCCCGTATCAATCTGACAATATCTTGCTGTTCTGTCTGTACTGTGTTCCGTTTTTAATTTACTATATCCAATAGAAGCATAGAAAGAAGCAGTGTTAAAACTTTGGGTTGTTAAATCTGTAATTCTTGTCCATATCTGTCTTGCTTCATTAATTTTAACTTCCAATTCAACACCTACAATCTTATTCTGATTGTTCTCTGCATCTTCTTTAGAATTAAAAAAGTCTATAGTAAATTTATCCGTTGGATCAAAACCTTCTTCGTTAGCCTCTTCCTCTGTTACTATCGTTCTTCCATCAGCAATAATAATAGTTTGCTCTGTTAGAGATAAACGAAAAGAAGTGACATTGTTATCACAATAAGACACATTATCTAATGCAGGTATATAAGGTTTCTCCGTTACTTTAAGCGTTACTTTCTTACCTGATACAACACAGTTTTTTCTCGTTAATTTACTTTCTACACGAGTGTAAACAACACTGCCATCAGCAGCTTCAAATTCTTCGGGCTTTGGTATAGAATTTACTCCACCTTTTGCATCAGATTCTGTTAGGTGAAAGCTTATAGAATAGAAGTCAACCTCATCGTTCTCTGGAATGATTTGAGACTTAGCCGAGTTCAAATCAAAAATACCAAAGCGCTTCCCATCCTTATCTTCTTTACTTTGGTTCGCAGTTAAACTTGCATCATTGGGATTCAATGCAAAAGACTCAGCAAAAAGTGTAAAAGTTCTCGACGCAACGTCATTTGTTCCAAATAATTTAATTTGAGCAGTAACAACAGTCTTATCAGCTGCTTCATAATTATTCAATGGACCTACTAATTTAGAACCATTAACAGAAAGCTCAACCTCTTTTTGACCATAATACAAATCGTTACTTGCATTTGAAAGATCAAAAGTTCCTTTACCATCAACAGCACAAGTGTACATATCAGGTAACTTTACTAAACGGTGTTCTAAATTACATCCTTGATCTTTGATAGACAAAATAAATTCTTCCACATGAGCATCTCCTTCACCTGTTACAGGAAAAACACGCAAATACAATGTCTTGTCATGAGCTGCAGGATTCGCTATCTCTAATTTATCATTTGCAATAGCACCTGTTCCACTCTCAGCAGAATCACGTGTTTCGTGAAAGCTATATTTGTACCCACGAGGAACTATAGCATTTCCAGTAGCATCAACTTCGCTACCTGTGGCTTTATCTTTTAGTGCCTCACCTAAATAGATAACCATTTTATTAGAAACAATCTTATTGTTTGCATCTAACCCAGGCACGCACTGTTCTATATTAAATGGTTTCCCAAACTTAACTTCAGGATTTGGTTGCTCTTGCTCATCTGCAAGGGTAGCAATACTTTCTTTACTTACATAATCAATAGAATTTGTTCTTCCTTGTACACTCTCTGTAGTGATGAAAACGGAAAGAACAAAAAATAAAAGCCAGAACCTTTTGCTCATTTTACTGCTATATTAAAATTATTACTGCTTACTTATTTGTTAATTATATGTTTAAATAATCTATATTCGTGACACTTAGTAATATTCTTTGTTAATTTTGAAAAAACTAAAATAATATGTCAAAAATACAAATTCAAAATACGTCAAACCCTACAATTATAAAATTTGTTTTACCAGATTTCATTACGAAGGGCGAAAACTTCGAATTCAAGAACATAGATGAGACTGCAAATTCTCCTCTTGCACGCGAATTATTCTATCTTCCTTTTGTTAAAACGGTTTATATCTCAAATAATTTTATCGCTATTGAAAAATTTTCAATAGTTGAATGGGATGATGTGAAAGAAACCGTGGCTGATCAAATAGACTTATTCCTTGCTAAAGGTAAGAAAATACTAATTGAATCTAAAAAAGAAATAAAAAAGCAACCAATTACAATATATGCTGAATCAACACCAAATCCTTCAGTAATTAAGTTCGTTGCCAATAAATTATTAACAAAAAAACACGTTGAATATAAAAATATAGATGAAGCAACATCTTCACCGCTTGCAAAAGAATTATTTAAACAATCTTTTGTAAAAGAAGTATTCATCGATGAGAACTATATTTCAATCTCTAAATTCGATGCTTATGATTGGAATGAGTTCATCAATCCGACAAGAGGATTCATAAAAGAGTTCTTAGAAAACGGCAACTTAGCTGTTGAAGAAGCTCTTTTAAATGATGTTAAAGCACTCGAAGCTGAAGCTGATAAACACTTTGATTCCCTGGATGAAAAATCACAGCGCATTGTAAATATTTTAGAGGAGAATGTTAAGCCTGCAGTACAAGCTGATGGAGGTAATATTGCTTTTCAAAAATACGATCAAGAAACCAATACAGTACACGTTGTATTACAAGGTGCTTGTAGTGGTTGTCCTTCTTCTACTTTTACACTTAAAAATGGAATTGAAGGAATGCTAAGACATATGCTTAATGACGAAGCTATTATAGTGGAAGCTTATAATGGTTAATGATAAATAAAGTAAATATGGAAAGGGATTATGTAAAACATAATCCCTTTTTTTATCCTCAAAATTAAACCCTGATTAGGCAATAGACATATAAACGAAAAGGAATTATACTAAATAACTCTGATTTAGTAAATTAAACTTACCATAGTATGGTTTTAGAACTAATGAAAGAAAGATCAAGTAGAACTGCTTTGTAGTATTTGACTATTGTGGAGACAGGATTATACATAAAAAAAAGAGGTTGTTTAAACAACCTCCCTTTCACTTTAATTAATATAAAGATTAACTCATTCTAATGAATGATTTCCTCTTAACATCCACATCAAAATTCTTAAACAATTCTAATAATCCAATCGTAGCTTTAATTAAATCATCTGATTCAAATAAAATCGAAAAATACAATTTACTGTTTTTAGCACTTGTTTCCGTTGTACGAATACGAATGATTTGTTTTTGAATTAACTTATCTACTGACGAGATTAACTCTTCTTTATCATTAAGTATATCTTCAATTTCAGAAAATCTCTCTTCAGTGAATAGCACAATTATTTTGTCAAATAATACCTGTAATTTTTGATCAATCAGTTTTAAATCTCTAATCTGATTAAACTTCAATTTCTTGTGATTATTATCTACGTGTGTGTAGCTATTTTGTGCAATAAAGCTAACTGCTTTTATCATTTCTTGTAAATAACCTAAAGTCACTACGTAAAACTTACTTGCTCCAACCGAAGTATCATCTAAGTTCTTAATAAAGAAATAAACATTACCTCTCAGATTATCTACTTCCTTCTCTAATTTCTTTAATTTCTTTTTACTCTTCTTTAATTCAGTAATATCTTGTAGAGCGATTGAATCAATAACAGTTGTATAAAGTTCATTTACACGAGTTAATACATTTGCAATTTGAGTAGAACTCTCTGATGCAACACCTTGAATATTTACGATATCTACTCTATTCAATTGAGAGTTTTGCAACTCTTTTTCTTTCTCTTTTTTCTGGTGAATTTTATTACTTCTATAAAGTAATATACCAACTAAAATTAACATTCCTACTAAAGCATATATCTCTCCTATACGCAAAATATAAGCTGTAATAAAAGCTGCAACAAAAGCTACAATAGCCGTTACAAACCATCCACCAATTACATTAAACACTCCAGCTACTCTATATACAGCCGAATCTCTATCCCAAGCTCTATCGGCAAAAGATGTACCCATCGCAACCATAAAAGTAACATACGTTGTTGAAAGTGGTAACTTCATAGAAGTACCTATAGAAATCAATATACTCGCAACCATCAAATTCACAGAAGCACGGACCATATCAAATGCAGGCTCATCCTTTGCTGCTCGCTTAACTATAACTGAAGGCTTTTCAAATCGCTTATCTAACTTTAATTGAAGTGATTTTGGAAGCACATAGTCAATAGCTGCTCCTATCAAAACCGTTCCTCTAACAATTGTTCTAGACAATATATTAGAATCAAACTTTTCTTCAGATGTACCTGTATCTTGTCTTGCCAAGTTCATCTCTGTTTCAATCACAGCTTTAGCTTTTTTAGATGTCCAAAGTGTTATAACCATAATTGCACCTGCAATTAACAAAAAGTAGAATGGAGCGACTACACTTTCTTCTGCTAAAACTCCCATCATAAATGATTCAGGAGCTTGTCCTGATGCCTGGAAAAAGCCAAATGATTGAAATGCTGCAATAGGCACACCGATAAAGTTTACTAAGTCATTACCCGCGAATGCTAAGGCTAAAGCAAAAGTTCCAATAACGATAATCACTCTAAGTATATGTACCTTGAATACACTTACAAGTAATTGAGAAATAAAAGTCCAAACGACAAAACTAATTAAGACAATTGTCATCTGATTCTCGTTAATCCAAGTGCTTGTTTCTTTTGTTAAGAAACTTGCCCCTTTTAATCCCTTAATTAAAATAAAGAAAGTAATCGCAGTAATTGCAATACCACCAAATATTCCTCCATACGTCTTTAATTTCTTGTCAATATCAAAAGTAAAAACTAAACGAGAAAGATACTGCACAACCGTACCTATGGTAAAAGAAAGTATTACAGACATTAGAATACCTACGACAATTTCGGTAGCCTTTGCCGTATTAATATACTCAGGAAGTGTATCCCATCCATCTCCGCTGTTTACGATCTTAATTACACCTAAACACACCGCAGCTCCTAATAATTCAAAAACAATCGAAACTGTTGTAGAAGTAGGAAGACCTAATGAGTTAAAAACATCCAATAACAAAACATCCGTAATCATTACGGCGAGGAAGATGATCATGACATCATTAAAAGAAAACATCTTGGGTACAAAGATTCCACTACGGGCTATCTCCATCATCCCACTTGAAAATAGTGCTCCTACTAAAATACCTAAGGAAGCAACTATCATAATCGTTTTAAAAGTAACAGCTTTAGAACCAATAGCTGAGTTCAAAAAATTCACAGCATCGTTACTAACCCCTACAGTAATATCAATAATAGCTAAAACTGCTAAAGCAATAAGCATTACAATAAAAATCTGTTCCATTAATCTTAATATTTAATTATAGTGAGTCGCAAAGGTTTATATAAATCTGAAAACCTATGTTAAGTCAATGTTATGATTTATTGTAAAATTGAAACAATTACTTATATTTTATATTGATTTCAAACATACTAACGCCTTTAAAAACAAGAATAAGAAGGTAATCAACTCATATATGCTCTTAAAAAGATTACTTTTCTCATATAGGATATTGTCACGTGAGAAAATCATTATGCTCAATTCTAAATAATAACCTTAATTTTACTTAATCAATACAATATAAAAATGAACAAACTCTACCTTGAATCAAGCCCATACTTACTACAACATGCTACTAATCCCGTTTATTGGCTACCTTACAATCACGATAGCCTACAAAAGGCTAAAGATGAAAATAAACTCGTTATAATAAGTATTGGGTATTCTACCTGTCACTGGTGTCATGTCATGGAGCACGAGAGTTTTGAGAATGAAGATGTTGCTACCATCATGAATGATCACTATATTTCCATAAAAATTGATAGAGAAGAATTGCCTGACATTGATGCTTTTTATATGAAAGCTGTGCAATTGATGACGCAACAAGGAGGATGGCCACTGAATGTGGTTTGTTTGCCTGATGGAAGACCTATTTGGGGAGGTACATACTTCACAAAAGAAAAATGGTCTGATTCACTTTTACAATTAAATGATCTCTACAGAGACAAACCTCAAACAGTATTGGAATATGCTGAACAGTTGCATACGGGAATTTCTCTTTTGAGCTCTGCCCCCACCTTTGATAATCAATCAAGATTTAATTTCGATGGTTTACTACACAATTGGAAAAAGAGTTTTGACTTAGAATTTGGAGGGTATAATCGAGCTCCTAAGTTCATGATGCCAACAAACTTACTTTTTCTTCAAAAATATGGAATACTAAAACAAGACAAGGATCTAATTGACTATATCGACTTAACCTTAACTAAAATAGCTTGGGGTGGAATATTCGATGTTGTGGAGGGTGGTTTTTCGAGATACTCTGTTGATTATAAATGGCATATCCCACACTTTGAAAAAATGCTTTATGACAATGCACAATTATTACAAGTTTATGCAGATGCCTATAAGAGAACTCATAATGTATTATACAAAGAAACAATACAGAAAACGATATCTTTCATAGAAAACAATTGGAGAGATAGCCAAGGAGGGTATTATTCTGCCTACGATGCAGATAGCCTTGACCAAGAAGGAAAGCTACAAGAGGGAGCGTACTATGTTTGGACTAAAGAAGAATTGCAAACAATTATCACTGAACGCTTCGATGTATTTTCTACTATTTACAATATTAATAATTTTGGCTATTGGGAAAACAACAATTATGTCTTCATCCAAACTCAGCACTTATCAGATATAGCAAATGAGTTCAAGCTTTCTCTTGACGAAATACAAGCCCTAAAAACGAAATGGGAATCAGACTTATTATCAGCAAGAAACAAAAGAGAACTACCTCGTATTGATAACAAAATTCTTATTGCTTGGAACGCGATGTATATCGTGGGGTTATTAGACTGTTATACAGCGTTGAATGAGGATTCATACTTAACTGAAGCAATTGGCATTTTCAATTATATTCAAAGCAATTTAATTAATCAAGAAACAGAACGACTATACCATTCCTCTATTAATGGTCAAAAGTCAATTGAAGCCTATGTAGATGATTATGCATTTTTCATTCAAGCTTGCCTTAATTTATTCGAGAATACGGCTAACCAAGAATATTTACGCATAGCAAAGAACAGTTTAGACTATTGCTTAGATACTTTCTATGATCAAGCAAATGGCTTTTTCTTCTTGAATAATGAAAGACAGGAATTTATTACACCTATTTTTGAAACTGAAGACAATGTCATTCCTTCATCTAATGCAATCATGTGTATGAACCTACTAAAACTTGGTGTTTTATTTGAAAACATGCACTATACTACAATTGCAAAGAGAATGAATCAAGTAATGCTATCACAGATTGACTATCCTTCAGCCTATTCTCATTGGTTGCTTTCTAACTTGTATATTGAAAACCCACAAGAACTCACTATTGTTTCTGAACAAGCTTTAGACTTAACCAAACAATTAAATCAAAAGCCAATTGCGAAAACCTTTATATTTCCAATTAATTCAACCACTACTATTCCCTATTTAAACAAAGGCAATAATCAAAAAGCACATTCTTTATATTATTTTTGTACAGGGTTAACGTGTTTAGCTCCAGAAGAAGATAATCGTTTCTTAGATAAATACACATTATAGTCATGGATAAACTTGATACTTTACTGAGTACCTATATAGAGAAAATATTTGTTTTTGTACCAGAAGTTGTCACCTCTCTTATTATACTTGCAATAGGTATGTTTGCAATTAAATCACTAAAAAAAATTGCAAATAAATTATTTCTCGAAAAAAGAATTGACCCAACCTTTGCCAGTTTTTTAATTGATGTTCTCATTTGGAGTTTGCGCATTCTTTTGTTTGTAATCATAGCTTCCAAACTTGGTATACAGACAAGTTCTTTTGTAGCTATTGTAGGTGCTATGAGTTTGGCTATTGGATTGAGCTTACAAGGATCTTTAAGCAACTTTGCAGGAGGTGTACTCATTATTCTGTTCAAGCCTTTTAGAATTGGCGACATAATTGAAGCTCAAGGGGAAACAGGAAAGGTATTGACAATCCATATTTTCTCTACGCAAATCCAAACTTACCAAAACAACATTGTGTACATACCCAATGGAGTTTTATCTAATGGGAAAATTAAGAATATATCTCAAAATAATTTGAGAAGATTAGAAGTTCCTGTGCAAACTTCTTTAGTAAAGAATACCGTTGAATTTATGTCATTACTACAAGCAAAATTAGAGCAGAATGACTCAATACTCAATCAACCTAAACCGAGAATACTAATTAAAGAGCTACTAGATACTAAGATTACTTATACAGTACAAGCTTGGGTTGAACACGATAATTACAACCAGGTATTTTCTTATATCTTACTTGAATCAAAAAAAATAAGTGATGCTTTATAAGCATCACTTATTTTTTTTTGTTGCCATTACAAAATCTTTCAAATAGAAAGGTTCAAAGTAGGCTACATCAACAAAATCTTTATTTACATACTTTTGATAACTAACCTCTACCATTTCTCTTGCTGAAGGGTAAATTATATCATCTAAAAACACGAAGTTATCTTTCGTTAAAACGGATTTGCACTTCGAAGCTCCATCTCCTATAAAATACACTTTGTCGTACTGATACAGGCTCTCAAAAGAATTTTCATCTACTACTACCGCCTCAATAGGGGTTAATTGATTGTACTCTTTATCGAATACACAAGAAAAGACTTCCATTCTCCTTGCATCAATCATAGGGACAATAACTCCCGATTCTTTTACTACACTTCTCGCTAAAACCTCTAAGGTATCAATGGCAATCATCGGAATACTCAACCCATAACAAAGGCCCTTTACGGATGAAACACCTATTCGCAAGCCCGTATAAGAACCTGGCCCTTGACTAATCGCAATTGCTGCAAGGTCCTTCAAACTCTTATTGCATTGCTTTAATACTCCTTCAATAAAAACGTGAAGTTTCTCTGCATGTGAAAAGTTTTCTTCCGCAATTTCAACTAACTTTTCTATTTTTCCATCAACTGATAAAGAAACTGAACAATTCTTAGTTGCAGTTTCAATATTTAAAATTGTAATCATTCTACTCAACTTTAATCTTATCTCCATGTTGTAACGTACGGCTTACCAAAGAATAGGGTCCAGTGATAACTTCATCCCCTTTCTCAAGCCCTGCTACAATCTCTATATTTTTATCATCTTGAATGCCTGTTTTTACAAATCTAAGTTTTGCAACTCCCTTCTGATTTACAAATACCGCTTCTTTCATTAATTCCTTATCATAAACCTTTTTACTGGTTTCTGAGTTCCTCACAGTATCTGTTGGGCTACGCATTATAACAGCACTGATAGGAACACCATAAATACCGTTTTTAACATTGGTAATAATATCAACAGCAGCAGTCATTCCAGGTCTAAAAGGGGAATAATTTTCAATTCTCGAATCTATCAGATCCTTATAAGACTCCTCCAAAATCTGAATCTTCACTTTGAAAGTAGTGACTTGATCTGCTGATAAAGTTTGATTTGATGCAGAATTAGAGATACTCGTTACAATTCCCCTAAACTCTTTCTTCAAATACGCATCAACATTAATTCTTGTTTCATCTCCCTCCTTTATCTTGACGATATCATTTTCATTAATATTAACTTCAACTTCCATTCTGCTTAAATTTGCCACACGCATTAGTTCTGTACCAGCCATTTGTTGGGTTCCCAAAACTCGTTCACCTAATTCTACATCTATGCGCGATATCGTACCATAAGTAGGTGAATAAATACTTGTTCGCAAAAGATTTCTCTGTGCTTCAGTCACAGCAGCTTTTGCACTTTCCACATTGTAAAAAGCTGAATTTTGTGTTGCTTTAGCTACTTCATAAGTTGACACAACCTTATCCCATTCAGAACCTGAAATCACCCCTTTCTTATAAAGTGTTTTATAGCGATTATAACTTGCTTGAGCTTCAGTTAACTGAGCTTCAGCTTGTGATAAACCCGCCACGCTGGTAGCCAATATAGCCTTATTTCTATCTACAATAGATTCATATAAATCAGGGTTAATCTCAACAAGTAAATCACCTTTCTTGACAACTTGCCCTTCTTTAACGGGCAAATTTATGATTTCTCCCGATACTTCTGAAGAAAGTTTAATCTCAATTTCTGGCTGGATCTTTCCTGTACCAGAAACTGTTTCTACAATATCTGTTTTATCAAGCTCTATAGTGGTTACAATACTTTCACTTTCCTTCTGTCCAAATACTCCTGAAGCGAAGCCAATTATAACTAAGGCTACTACTGCGATAATAATTAATAAGTACTTCTTTTTCATAAACTCTTAATTTGAAAATAGTGGAATGCCAAAATAATACTCTAATATTCTGGTTTTAAAAATATAGTCATACTTTGACTTTAACATATTGGACTGAGCCGTAACAAACAAAGTTTGATTTTGATTTAATTCAAAAATATTAATTAGACCTACTGAATATCTTTCTTTGGCATACTCAAGTGACTTCTCACGTGATTCAAGTGTCAATACACTCGCCTCATAATTCTTTAATGCATTCTTAGTATCAGTATAAGCTCGAAAAACTTGTTGTTCTAATTCCAAAATAGCCACCTCTTTTTCATTTTCTACTTGCTCTTTTGCTAATCTACTTAATCGAAGGTTATTTCTGACTTTAAATCCATTAAAAACAGGTATACTGATAGAAACACCGAATACAGAATTTTTATTATTAGACAGTTGATCAAAAAAAGCTTCAGGTCCGCCAATCACAGATTGATATTTGGGACTTGAAACGGCCTGATTTGTTTGATTTACAAATCCTATAGGTGTTGATTCTCCTGTTGCTCTTTGTCCTATTACTCTATCAGCATAAGTCGCACTTGAATTAAAATTATAAAAACCAGCAATTGTAGGATGATAGGCGGATCTTGCAATTTTCACATTTCTATCAGCAATATCCAAATTGGCTTCTGCAATTTTTATATTCATTAAAGCATCAAACGCCCTTTCAATTATTTCATCTGGAGTATAAGCTAATATCTCATCGTTCTCAACTTCGTAATTACTATCACTTACCTCAAAAGTTGAATAAGATTCCAATTGCAAAAGCTGTGCTAAACTAAGCTTAGCCATCACCAATTCATTCTCTGACAAAATTAACCTCTGTGTTGAAGTTGCTACTGTCGCCTTTGCTTCTAATAGATCTCCAGCAGGCACAACACCAGCATCTACCAAATCTTTTGTACGCTCCTCTTGACTAAAATCGTATTCAAGTTGATTTGAATTTGTCTTGACCAATTCTTTATTGAAAATAATTTGCAAATAAGAATTAATAACTTGTAAGGCTATATTCTCTTTCATCTGTTGAGATTTATACTCAGAAGCTAAAAAATCTATCCTAGCCTTAACCATTTTATGATGATTAGCTAACCCCTTGTAAATATCCACGTTTACATTCAGCCCCAATGAAGTTGATTGAAGTGTCTGAGAGCTAAGGTTATTGGTGATTAAATCAGGTTGATCTGCAATTGTCCATCGATGTTGTCCGGAAACATCTAATGCGGGTAAAAAATCCCCCAAAGCCAATTGCCTTCTCAAGTAAGCAGCTTCCTTCTCTAATTCATACTGCTTCACTTGTATATTATTCTTTATAGCATAATCTATACATTCCTCAAGCGTCCAAGTCTTTTCCTGACTATACACCAATAAAGAACTCATAAAAAAAGTAACGAAGACCAGAAAATTACAATAATAATTCTTCATTCGCGATATATAATAAAATTAATGCTTTGTTATATTGTTAACATAAAGAAATAAAAAAAACCGCTAATAACAGCGGCTTTCTAAACTTATTTTGTAGATTTTTTACTTTTATATACGCGATAACTTAAATAAAGAGCTAATGGAACTAATAAGTATGGGAATATCATAAGATACACAATACCATCATTAACAGCCTCAGCTTTTACTCCTCCATCTTCTGTTTCTAATACAGCACGACACATTGCACATTGAGCTACCGAGTCATGAATACTTAGTATAAAAAACAAAAAAAATAAAACTAATCTTTTCATATAAACCACTTTTGCTTTACTAATTAACATAATACGGAGAAATCATTAAGTAAACAATTACACCTGTTACTGCTACATATAACCACATAGGATATGTTATACGCGCCAATTTTTTATGTCTTTCATAAGCACCAGCAATTCCACGAACAAAAGTTACCAATACAAATGGGATAATAATAATAGATAATAAAATATGCGTGATCAAAATAAAGAAGTATACATAGCGTATAAAACCTTCTCCTCCATAACTAGTTTCAATCGAAGTCATGTGATAAGCTACATACATTGCTAAAAAAGCAACACTACAACAAATACACAACTTAATTAAGCGCTCGTGTAATTTGACATTCTTCTTTTTCTTAATAGCATATACTGCTATTACTAATAAAACTGCTGTTATACCATTTATCGTAGCATATATAGGTGGCAAAAAGCTCAAAGGCTTTACATCATAACCTAACTTTTGTAAGTTAACACCAAATAAAATAGCGACAACAACAGGAATTGCAATTGATAAAATCCATATCCACTTATTGTACTTTTGCTCTATACTATTTTTACTTCCTTCCATTACTCATCTAATAATAACTTAATATCTTCTTTTAACCATTCTACAGCTTCATCGTCTGTTCCATCATAATATAAAATAGGATTACCATGCTCATCTTTACGACAACGGATATTGCCCTCTTTATCAATTAATGCAAACAAACCAGAATGTTCAAAACCACCAGCTGCCTCTGGATTAACTCCAGTATATAAATTGAACTTCTTAGCTAAATCGTAAATATACTTACCATCTCCAGTCATCATGTACCAGTAAGGGTTCTTTACACCTAACTCCGTTGCATGACGTTTTAGAGCTTCTGGAGTATCATTTACAGGATCAATGCTTATTGAGGCAATACCAAAATTCATATTCCCATAAAAAGCATTCTGCAATTTGACCATATTCATATTCATAATAGGACAAATAGTCGGACAATTAGCAAAGAAAAACTCCACGACATAAACTTTCCCTTTATAATTGTCACTCGTGATAGTCTTACCATCTTGGTTAGTCAATTCAAAATGGGGCGCAGTACCCATATACATTAAGTCTGCTTTCTCAAACTTCTTAATTACTTTTGGCACTACCCAGATACCAAAAATTAAGACAATAAAAGAAATCCAGATATAAGATTTATCTCTCATGTTAGTCGGCTTTATTTATACGTTTATATTGTTTTAATGCTAAGCGATATTCAGCTAAAAGAACTTTTACATCATCCATCATATCATTGTGCAGTTCTGCAGCACTAATTGTAGAATATCCTTCTTTATACTCAAACTTCCCTCCCTTACTCTTTCCTTTACGACCACGTAAATTCCTATCTTTATCAATTAGGTAAACATTTGTACTTGCTAAATCATCATCCAGTTTCCCCACTGTTCCTAAAGAATTAAAAAAAGTTTTCAAGTCCTCTGGTTCTACAAACAAATAGTTCCAGTTAGACATATCTGAAATGGGACTCAATTCGTCAACGACTTGTTGTGCTTGTTCCTCACTTCCAATAGGCAATACCATCACCAATTGAAAATCGTCAAACTCACGATATTTATTGTATATCTTTTGATTCAAATTAAAAGCATCGCCTCTATCCTTAAAAAGGTGCGCACCAGGAAACCCTAACACAGTAATTTTCCCTTCCAATGTAGGTTGGCCCCCTAAAAAGCTTTCACCTTTTGGAAATTCATTTACGCCTTCACTTATTACAGGTAAGCGCTCAAATTGATTTACACCTGTAGCAAAAAATAAATATGCACAAATTGGCATAACAAACAGTAAAACAAGTATTATGTATTTTTTCATCTCTATAGGTTAATTACACTATGTAACGTACAAAAATAGAAAAAGGCGGTTAATAAACCGCCTTTTCAAAATATAATATGTTATTAAAAAATCCACTTGTATTGTGAGTTATGAAAAACGTCATATACATAGTTTCCTTCAATTAATACCAAAGTAATTAAATATACACATAAAAATCCTAGAACTCCTGCTACTGACCATCTAAATGATGATTTCTCTTGTTCTAAGTGCATAAATGACCACATAATATAGTAAGCTTTCCAAATTGTTAAAATAATAAAGATATAATTTAACAAGCTTAATCCAAAGATGTGTACGTGGTGTAATGAATCTGGTTTAAAAATACCTAAAACTACCTCTACAATTGTAATTAGTGATAAGATAAAAAATACTTTCCAGATCTTTTTTGTATTTGATTGATGTGCTCCTTCTGCTGCCATAATGAAATGTTTTTAAAAAAATTAAACTAAGTAGAAGAATGTAAATACGAATACCCATACTAAGTCAACAAAGTGCCAGTATAGACCACCTTTTTCTACCATCTCGTAAGAACCTCTTCTTTGATATGTTCCTAATAAAACATTAAAGAAGATAACAACGTTAATTAAAATCCCTGTAAAAACGTGGAATCCGTGGAAACCAGTAATAAAGAAAAAGAAATCTCCGAATGTCTTATGACCATACTCATTGCGAATTAGGTTTGCACCTTCCACCACAATAGTAGCATCGTTAATTCTTTCAACAGACTGCTCTCTTGTAAGAACCTCTTTGTATCTACGACCTGTCTCAGCATTCTCAAGTGTTTTTTGAGTTCTGATCTTAATGTCAGGATTCGCTAATAAACCTGCTTTAATCTCCTCGATTGAGTAAGTTGGCGCACTTGGTCCTTTTAAAAACCACGTTCCTTTACCTCTAGTCAAAGTAGCTTCATCTCTATTTGCATCAACAATAGCAAAATCAGATAGAGCGATTTGTTTAGCTTCCTCTCCTTCTCCTTTTACAAAGTGAAGAATAGAACCTCCTCTTGTTTCAACAGCTCCATAAGTCCCTGTAATGAAGTTTTTCCACTCCCAAGCTTGAGATCCTAAGAAAACCAATCCTCCTAGAATAGTTAAAAACATATACGTTGCAACTTTCCCTTTCTTCATTTGATGTCCTGCATCTACTGCTAACACCATAGTAACTGAAGAGAAAATTAAAATAAATGTCATCAATGCAACATAGTACATTGGCGCATGAACTCCATGTAAAAAAGGAAAGTGATTAAATACCTCGTCAGCAATTGGCCAAGTATCCATGAACTTGTAGCGAGTAAATCCATATCCTACAAGGAATCCACAAAATGTTAATGAATCTGATAATATGAAATACCACATCATCATTTTACCGTAGCTTACTTTTAGAGGCTCATTTCCTCCGCCCCATGTGTTTTCTTTAGTAGCTGCTGTAGTAACTGTCGCTCCCATAAAAAGTTGTTAGTTATAAAGTTCTCAAATTTAATTTAATTTTTTTATTTATAGAATGTAAAAAACAAAAACAAATAAATCCATAGCACATCTAAAAAGTGCCAGAACCACGCACACAACTCTATTCCTATGTGTTGCTGTGCATTATACTTTTGTTTAAAATGATTATAAATTACCACCAATAAGGATAAAATACCTCCTATCAAATGGACAATGTGCACAATTACGATCACATATAAAAACGACGTTGTAATTGTACTCTCACTTCCTGTAAAGAAATAACCATTATCTATAACCTGCCCAAACCCTTTGAACTGCAAAAAAACGAATAACAAACCTAATATCAAAGTAATAAGCAAATAACTTGTTGCTTTACTTCTTTGTTCTGATTTTACAGCTCTATATGCTAAGTGAAATGTTATACTACTAATCAATATAACTATTGTACTATATAGAAATGAATCTGGCAAAACAAAATCTGTTAACCAGTCTGGTCTTGTTTCACTTACCACATAAGCACTTGTTAGTCCTGCAAAAACCATTGCAATACTTCCTAACCCAAACAGCATCATAACCTTTAATGCTTTACCTTTTCTTTCGTAGTGTTCTTGAGAAGTCATTTCCATTGTTATCTTAAAATTTTATCTAGTACATAAATAATTTGAATCAATGATATGTAAGTCACACTTACTAACATCAATGATCTTGCAGCCTTATCCGTTTTTTGTCTATACAATCTAATGGCTGCACTTAACATCCATAATCCCGCTATTAAAACAAGCCCCGCTGATATTGGAGACAAATACAATCTACCTGTCATTCCTGTTACAGGGAAAATAGATGCAATTATCAACCATACAGTATACAAGATTGTCTGCATTGCTGTCTTAGAGTCCCTTTTACCTGTAGGTAGCATAGAGAATCCACCCTTTTGATAATCATCATACAAAAACCAACCGATAGCCCAAAAATGAGGAAATTGCCAAAAAAACTGAATCATAAATAATGTTCCAGCTTCAATGCCAAAGTTATTGGTTGCAGCAACCCATCCAAGCATAAAAGGTATTGCACCTGGAAAAGCTCCTACAAATACAGATAAAGGAGTAATAGTTTTTAAAGGGGTATATACACTTGTATATAAAAAAATTGAGATTGCACCAAACATAGCAGTTTTAGGGTTAATTGCATATAAAATACCAATTCCCAAAAGTGTTAAGACACTTGCTAAGATAAATGCTGCTGTTGGTTTTACTCGTCCTGAAGCAATTGGACGATTCATAGTGCGTTTCATTTTGGCATCTAATTCACGCTCAATAATTTGATTGTAAACATTAGATGCACCTACCATACAATAGCCACCAATGGCTAAAGCTAAAAGCACCCAAAGATCAATACTTTTTAAATTCGGAACTGCTATCAAATAACCTGCTAATGTAGAAAACACTACACTTAAAGCAAGTCCCATTTTTGTCATTTCTTTAAATTCCTTAAGTACTGAAATTGATGTACTCTTTTCAGAAGTTATATTCAAAGCTGTTTTCATTTGTTTTTAATGAGTTGCAAATATAAATCAATTTTTATAACAAACCCTAAAAACAACCATTTCAGCTTTGAATATAACCATTCTTTAAGAAATTAGTAGCTATCTACTTTTCCACTTCCATCAACAATTGTTTTTGCTGCTGAAGTTCCCAGACGCGTAATTCCTAAATTTATCATTTCAATTGCAGATTCTCTATCGCGGATTCCTCCTGAAGCTTTTACTGCAAGTGGTCCGGCATTTTCAACCATTAACACAAGTGCTGGCATAGTAGCTCCATTTGGTTTACCTCCTTCAGTTTTATAGAACCCTGTAGAAGATTTTACAAATACTCTTCCGTAATCTTTCTCGTCAAATTTGCTCATTACAACATTTTTAATCAATGTAGTAAGTTGCACAATTTCTGAATCTTTTAATGCTGCAGTTTCAAGAATCCATTTTACAGTTCTAGCTGCTTTTAGCCCATAAGCAGTACACTCTTCAACTTCTTTCTTTACTTGCTCTACATTTCCTTTTTGGAAAGCAGTATAATCAACAACATAATCCAACTCATCAACTCCATCAGCAACAGCTTGTTTAGCCTCTTTCAATTTAGCTTCCAAACCTCTGTTTCCTTCAGGAAAGTCAATTACTGTTCCAATCAAAACTTTTGATTTAGCATCATCAACCATTTTACGACCAACTTTCACTTGCTCTGGACGTATCATAGCTAACTTGAACTTTTCATCAATAGCCTCTTGGATCAAATCCACTACGATTTTGTTATTTTCGGCTTCACTTACTCCAGCTTGAGCAGCTGTTTTCAAATAAGTAGAATCCATGAATTCTCTTAAATCTCTCATAATATAATTATTTAAAATTAAAAAAGCCCCTATAAAGGGGCTTTCAATATTTTACTATTTCTTAATTGTTGTGTTGCAAAGTATCAAACCAGTAATACTTCCTAAACAATTTGCAAAAAAATCAGCCCATTCAGCACTGCGACTTTTAGTACAATACAATTGTAATAATTCTACTGTTCCTCCTATCACAATAACTAATGTAAAGATAACAAATGTTAAAGAAATTCGCGAGATCTTTAACCAACTTTTTGCAAAATAATTATACCATAATACTGAAAATACCAAATAAAATACAAAATGTGCAATTTTGTCCTTAAAGGGTATATCTAATACTGATACTTTGGGAATTGAACTTCCTTCACTTAGGCAAGCTATTAAAACTAATACTGTCCAAATAACTCCTAACCAGAAAAAAAATTTACGCCCCAATTAATTCTTTGTATGCTTCTGCTGAAAGTAAATCAGCTAATTCAGACTCATTCGTGAATTGAACTTTTATCATCCATCCTGCTCCATAAGGATCAGTATTTACTAACTCAGGTTCTGTTTCTAAACCTTCATTAAATTCAATAATCTCACCTGTCAATGGCAAAAACAAATCTGAAACCGTTTTTACTGCTTCTACAGTTCCAAACACTTCTTCTCTATCTAAGGTTTGGTCAACTGTTTCTACTTCAACGTAAACGATATCTCCTAATTCCTTTTGTGCGAAATCAGTAATTCCAATTGTAGCAACGTTTCCTTCGATAGCTACCCACTCGTGATCTTTTGTGTACTTTAAATTAGCTGGTATGTTCATTTTAATTTAGTTTTTAGCAAATGTATAATATTATTACTATAAAGCCATCCTCACACAAGAAATTTTCAATCTTCTTTCCTTGTTGTTACTATATATGCACGAATATAACCTTTTTTGTTAATACAGCAAATCACAATAAAACCTTCATTCTTATTCATTGCACTTTCTCTATTTACTCCATTGTGTTTTCACACCAATTTCACTGCAAAGAATACGCTATCTCTCAAATATAATTTTTAGCTACCCTAAAGCGAATAAGAACTTATCATAAGCGCTTAATTTCCAAAATTGTATCGCATTGTAAAACCTGCTCTAATATTAGTAATTGGATACATAGTAGACATGATCGCTTTAGAGAAAGAATGATCATAAAAGAAAATAGCAGTTAAGTTTTTACTCAACATATAATCCGCAGTAATTCTCAATGACCACATATCCTGTCCTCCTCCCACTTGTTCACTGTCAAAATCTAAATAACGAACCAAGGTTTCACGCTTACTCAACGTTAGATCTGCCTTAATATTGATGTCACTTGAAATTCTTCCTCCCATACCATTGTTGGCATACATCGAATTAAAGCCGACATCTTTTATGCGATAACCAAGACCTAATACAAAGTCATTTCCATTGGTTTCAGTCAACGAATTATTATCTAAACTCAGTGAAAGCATTCGGTCTTTTCGCACTTCTGCAAGAATGCGTATATATGATTTTGTCTCCATATCAAATCTCACCAGTGGATTGAATTGTTCATACAAAGTTGCATTACTTACAACGTACTTAGAAGGTATATTCGCTCCTTCAAATTCACTTGGATTATTTTGATATTTGTAATAGTCAAAATTAGATGTATATGACCCCAATGTATATGCTGCTCGATACCCGTGATGAACAGAGAACTTCCTGAAGTGATTCTTTATAAAACCTAACTTCATAAACCCAGTATAGCGCAGTGTCCAGTTCGGCAATGGAATATCCTTAAAAATACTCGTTGATGAACTACTTGCACTCTTACCTGTATAGGCTGCATAAAATGATGGAATTAACACAGCTTGGCTGTTTGAGCTATATCCCTTTGGAAAACCTTTTTCATCCAAATTCGCTATATTACTAATATCAATACCATTCGCAACAGCTAACTTATTAGCAACTATAATTCGATTGTTTCTCATTTGCTCAAAACTATCAGCATTTGAAAATGCCGTACCAATCATCATCGTGGAAATTGTAAAATTCCCATAACTATAAGGTGCTTGCTGCATATAATTTCCATCTTCGACTGCAAATTGCTCTGTGTAATTATCAGATTTCATTCTATTGGCAGTTATATCAATAACTAAATCTGAAATAGGTCGAAGTGAAGCTGTTATATTTAATGTCTTATTACTTACCTGACTAAAAGGTTGATTCATATTTGGAAATTCACTCAAATAACCATTCTTTGCAGCCTCATAACGAACATCTGCTTGACTTCCAAAAACAAATCCTAAAGTTGGTTTAGAAGAACCAAAGAATCCAACTCCTGGCATAAATCCAGGTAAAGTTGTTCCACTGTTCTCTGCATAGTTAACTTGTATATTCTTAACTGATGTCAAAATATCAGTAAACACACTAACTGTTTTACCAAATACCCCAGCACCCTTTTCTTCCTTATTGACTTGTTGTACCACTTTTTGGCCAGGTACGATAGCTGCTTTCTTAGCTTTAGTTGCATTCTTACTCTTACCTGATTTACCTCCTATACCCAAATAACTATAAAGCGTTTCCATGCTAAGAGTAGTATTCAAAGCCTGCGTACGCGCATTCTGTATTGTATTACCAAGACTATATGTTACTCCTTCAAGCTCCACTTCTGAAAAAGCTTCTGAAGCACGTTGCCAGTTATAACTACCAGTATAAGTATAACTTGATCTAATAAACGACAAGAATGGAATCTTATTTAAAGGCAATTCGTAAGTTAAATTGATCTGTTGTGTAAATTGATTTGGCTCGCCAACATTAAAGTAATCATCCCAAATTGTGTTGCTATTGTCAACTATTCCTGTAGTACTATCATAGTAATTGCGAACCACATTATTACTTCCTCCTATATAAGTCAACCTTAAAGAGCGAGTTAAATCAAAATTAAATCCATAATTATAATTAAAGAAATAATTTCTTCTATACAATGGATCAAGTCCTATCCCTTCAACATCCAACAATCTAAACTGCTGACGATTATACTGACGAAGTACATTTGTACTAAAAGAGATATTAGAAGGTATCAAGTTAAAATTGAAATCTTTAATAATCTGCAAGTAAGTATTGTTTAAGAAACCAACATTCTTAAAAGGTTCTATCGATTTAGGTTGAAATGAATAAGCATAATCTACAGAAGTTCTAACTTGTTGTTCTAAACTTGATTCAATTTCATAATCGTGATGCTTAACCTCATTATATGAGTGTGAGAACGTAAGGTTTTCTACATCGTATATACGGGATTTTTTCTCAGGATTTCGCATCTTACTAACCCCAATAAAGTTTATACTCTTTCTCTTCGTATAATCCATTGCCCTTTTTTCAATTTCTTCAGCTTCGGCAGAAGATTTTGCATTTGACTTAACCAAACTAAGCTTTAAGTCTAAGTTATTAGGATCGTACTCTGGAGTTATAAATTCCTCACTAATAGCATAGTTAAAAGGCAAAACAATCCCCCATTTTTTTGGAAACAAATGTCCGAGATTAACATTTGTCACAATACTATATGACTTGTAATCTTCCTTACTTCTCTGTTGTGGACCTTGTTCGATACCTCCAAAACCAATAGTTGATCTCATACCAGTAGCTGATACGGTTGCAAAATCTGCAAAATTAGCATCTACAGTTGCAGTTGCCGCCCATCCACCTTTATTGTCCATATCTGATAAACGAAGCTCATCAAACCAAAATTCACCTTGAATAGAACTATGTGCTCCTTTATTTCTTACCCCTATCATCATCATACGTACCTTAGCAAAATTGGGATTTCCTTTAATACCAATCAAAACATCATCTCTTTCACCCCCTAATTCAGCTTCAGTTTTATATACGAAAGCAGAATTTAACTGATTGTTTTGACGTGAATCAGTCATCTTTAGCACTTTAATTTTTGTCAATAAATCAAGTGCTAAATCCAATTCATTCTCTTTTGGCCATATTTGATCAGGTAGTGTTTCTCCAAAATTAGTCACCTTTAGTGGGATTTCAATTTGGTAATAGTTGTCAACTAAATCATTACCAATTCGCACGAATGCAACAGCCTCATCATCTTTCAAAACAGCAGTTCCTCCATTTTCAATTCCCTCTGCGTGTATAAACATTTTTAATCGCTTGTACTGACGCATGTCAACATTGAAGTTTTTATACACAGCCCTTGCATCACCAGGTGCCAAACCAGCAGTATTACTTTGCAAGTCTTTCGAGTAGATTTTCATTGCTAAAGACTGCTCATTTTGATTAATCAATGTATTGTTCATATACATCTGCTCTTGGCGAACCCCAGGAGGAATAACGTAAGGAATTGGCTTACGTGAATAATTGTCTTGAATATTTACTGAAGTTACATCAAAAGCAGCCTTTGTACTTTCCTTTTCTTCTTCATATTCACTTCCTTCTTTATTAAAGTCAGAATAATCTCTATCCGATTTTCTCCAATCAGAACGAATTAAATCTAAACTTCCAAAACGCAAAGTTATCTGATCTCTGAAGCCAGTAACGAACATACGCATAAAGCGTATTGAACGCATATCTATTTCGAAAGGTGTACTTTGCTCTGAATCCTTATTCTTTTGTCCTTTACTTTTCTTATTGATACCATCTATATTCTCACCATTGTTATCAATTGGCACCTTAAATTGAATCCAGCGCACTGGTGCTACTGACCCATCTGCCAACTGCGTAGTAGTTTCCCTAACATCTACAACATATTTATCTTTAACTGTCATATTAGGCTTAATCTCAATTCCATATTGAAAGTAAGCATCAATAGTATTCATTGTATTATCCCCATCAACATCCTCTGCATCTGGTTGATTATTTCCCGCACGACTTCCACCTGCTGGACTATTTCCTTCCACTCCATTATAATCTCTATACCTTTCCAAGATTCCACCTTCTGCATCTAAATAGTGAACAAAATTATCTGCTGCTGGATCAGCTAAATGGGCAAAATCAGGGAACCATATTTTTTCCTCCTCATCACTTAATCCATCCAAACCAACGTCTTGCATCCTTCTATTATCAGCATTCGTATCAAATGCATAAATCAAAGAAGGTGCTGCTGGTACTTTCCCCCATGCAGTATTGATTATACTATTTTCACTCAGACTTGAAGTTGGCAATCCATTTTCATATTGCTTATATCCATCTCTAAGAATATCTTCTGAAATCAATCCAAAGTTTAACTTCAATTCACCAATATTTCCTTGATTTGCTACGCCATTTGCTCCTCCTACATAAGGATCCATTAACCAAAATTCCAATGCTTCAATATTAGCCTGCTCAAAATTCGAAGTACTTAAACTTCTCATAATCCCCGCCCAATTCTTCTCTGGTGTATTTGACAAACGAGAAGCTTTAAAGTCTGGATTGAAGTTATATATCCCTCTCTCTTTTGGATAATAAGTTAAATCTAGTGTAGTGATAACCCTACTTTCTCCATAAGCAATATCTTTGTTGGGAAACAACTCCTCACTGTATACACGACGTGTAACATTTGAAGACAAATCATACTCAGTCACACCATTGGGTCTTGATCCAACATAAAAAGCTGGATCAATCGTATACCATGATAATTTTGCTCTTCTATAACCATCTTCTAAACGTCCTACTCTTCCCTTGCTATTATTGCCTTCTAAATAGCTTGGTATCCTATTGTCATCGCTATCTTTAAAATAAAAACCTTTTGGTACACTTGCTAACTTCCACGCATGAGGACTTTTGACGTCAATTGTAGATTGAGTTCCCTCAAAATCATCAACATAAGAAGTAGCTTCACCATTCATTTGATCCAATTTAGAAGAACCTGGTTGCAAATAAGCAAATTCACCTCTAAATGAAATTCGAGATTCTGCGTCTGTATCTATATTGGGAAGTTTATTGACTAAACGAGTAAAGAAAGGTACTTCAGTAGAATATTGAGCGTTAAAACCCCATATTGTATTATTCACAGCTTCTTCTCCATAACTTGATTTATGAGTCATAGGTCGTTCAGACAGACGCAAATAAGTACCTCCTACGATGAAGTCTTTACTAAATTTGTGTTCAACGTTAAATCCGAAAAATCGCTTTGTCTGTTGACCAAACATAGTGTTATTTTCAACAGAAACATCAATAGGAGTATTAGAGGCTAATAGAGCTTGATCTAAAATCATCACTCGTCCTCTATTGTAATCAACAGTATAATCAGCACCTTCAATTAAAACTCGTCCACCTGCTTTCACTACAACGGATCCTGGTGCAACGTTAAATGCTCCAATAGGAATTCCCTCTCCCATTGTACTTGAATACTTACCTTTTAATTGAAACTTATTCTTCTGACTTTGACTGCGGATAGCTGAGGCTTTTGTCCCTGTATATAATTCTCTAAAGACATACTTCTCTTGATTCTTATTATAAGAAGTCTTGACATCATAATCCGAATTATCAAGAGGTCCACTCTTTAGTTGATTAAATAAATGTTCTCCAAAAGGCTCTACTGTTGTAAAAATAATACGCCCATTTACAGCATCGATTGTTATACCATCAAATGTATTTCGACCATACTGATTGTAATTACTATTGCCATAGCCACCGCTATTTCCATAACCTCCATTATTGCCGAAACCACCGTTATTACCAAAGCCACCGTTATTACCAAAGCCTCCATTATTACCAAAACCATTGTTATTACCATAACCACCGTTTCCTTGGTTATTGTAACTATTATTTCCCATATTAGCATTGGGATTATTGGGGTCATAGACATTTTGCATACTTCCATTAGCAAGAAAGTCAAAGAATCCATCTCCTCCTGCTTGTGGGTCATTCGTATAATTCAATCTATCAAGATTAAAAACCTTCAGTAAAGGTGTTTTTTCAACTCCTTCTGGTAAGGGTTTTCCATCGACAGAACTAATATAATTTAATGGACTTGGGTCTGTATATAAAATATTAAATCTAAATCTATCTTGGGTAATATATGAAGCATTAGGTATTTGATAGATATTCTTCATCATCAAACGCCAAAGTGGAACATTAGTCAGAGTAATACTACTCTTCAACATCTTAACGACTAAATTCTGAGAAAGAGGTACATTGTCTGTTTCCTCACCAGTATTAGGTGTATTAGGTTGATTAATGTTATTTGAATTACTTTGGTTTCCTGAATCCGTTCCAAACTCACCCACCTGGTACACTTTGTCCCCAACTGTATACTGAAAAGCAACAGCTAATACTTCATCATTTGACAAACGCTGATTCAAAGAAATATATCCAAGTTGTGGGTGATATGTATACTCAGAGCTGTTTAATTTCCTTGCACTTTCCACTTTGACAAAATCACGTCCTTCTTGCACTTGTGTATTAATACCCGAACTACCTGATGATCCAAAGCGAATACTACTATCTAAATAATAATTGGATTGACCAATTTTCTTAGGGTCATATAAGTTGTTTGCATTATCTGGATAAGCATTTGCTGCTGAATTAACAAAGAAATTAGCATCTTGAGAAGACACATATCGATTATCGCCAAACTTACTCTTACCTTCTCCCAAATCCTGAATTGCGACAAGATTTCTTGCATTGTTATTAGTTTGTCCTAATCTACTATAACGATTCGTTACCCAAACCTCTACACGAGTAATGCGTATTCTACTGTTGATATAAGGATACTTACTCAAAGCTTGGTCGTAATTATCTCTAAAGTATTGAGATAAAAAGAAGTGTCTATCCTCATCATAATCAATTGCAAACAACTCAAAATCTTCTAACGTTCCTCCTCCATCAGCACGGACAGAAGTTGTCTGCGACTTTTGCTCAGAAAAAACTCCAGTAATTGTCGTGCGACCGAATTGCAATTCAGTTTTAACACCAAAAAGACTTTGAGCTCCCCTGATAAGAGAACCTGTGATTGGCATACTAACATTACCTACTTCTACTTTTCGAACAATATCATCTTCATCAGGTTCAAATGACAATTTCATTAAATTCTGAAAGTCAAAAGTAGCTTGTGTATCGTAATTGGCATTAACACTTAATCTTGTACCTACTTTACCTTGCAATCCCATACTAATACGTTGATCAAAATCAAACATCATGTTTTTTCGATTGCGAGCAGACATCACGGGGTTGTCTTGCTTAGTAAACCTCACCCCCATATCAAACTCAACAGAACCTGAAGGTCTAACATCTATAGTATTGGAACCGAAAATACCGACAAACAGTTTTGAATTCACATAATAACGCGGCAACATATCACGCTGTTCTTCTTCATTCTCTAATCGTCCGTGCATAGCGTTAAACTTCTGCTGAAAATACTTTCTAATTTCACTTTTCAACACAAGGTCTTCATACTCTTTTCGAGTCAATATAAGAGGTAGATTAACATTAAATTCCCCAACAGTTCGCGTAAAATAGTAGCGGTCGTTACTTGGATTATAAGAATACGATTCTCTTATAATATTGGGATCAGGAATAATAAAATTACCAAAATCATACTTAGGTTGCAAAGAGTCTACCTCTTGTTCCAACCAACTTAGATCTTCAGTTTCTTCAGGCAATAGTTCTTCTTGTCCAAAACCTGTAACAGTTCCAGATACAAATATTAAAAACATTAAAATAATATGTTTTACTAAAAGACTATTCCCCCTCAAGACCTATAAATTTTTTAAAGCTTGTTTTATTATCACTTCAACTGTAGCATCAGGATTGGCTTTTACAATCTTGTCTACTACTTTTTCTGCTGATTTGCGAACAAAGCCTAATACCTCTAAAGCAGATAACGCTTCATCTGCATTTGTATTGTTAATTATAGGCAAAACTTCATCAATATTATATAGTTTTACAACTTTCTCTTGTAAATCTAAAATAACTCTTTGTGCTGTTTTAGTACCAATACCTTTTACTGATTGTATAGTTTTAGAATCTCCTGAAGCTATCGCTTGTAGTAATTCTTTAGCAGAAATTGAAGATAAGATATTTCTTGCAGTATTCCCACCAATACCAGATACCGAAATCAAAAGCTTAAATAATTCGCGTTCAATTTTATCGATAAAACCGAATAAAGTATGGGCATCTTCCTTAATTTGTAGAAAGGTATATAAACGAAGTTTTTCAGATGATCCTATCTGAGAAAAAGTTTGCAGGGAAATATGGATTAAATATCCTACTCCCCCGCAATCTATTACTACCTCTGTAGGTGTTTTTTCAACCAATCTTCCTTCAATATGTGCTATCATTTTTCTTAGTTATTTTAACTTCAAAAATAGTAATTAAATAAGCTAATTACTAATAGAAAAAATGATAGAAATTCAGAAGATTAATTTATTATTTCTTTTTTCTATTTTCTCTTACTTGCGCATCCACAACTGCCACAGCAGTCATGTTCACCATTTCATCAACGCTTGCACCAAGTTGGAAAACGTGAACAGCTTTATCTAATCCCAAAATTATTGGTCCTATTGATGTAGCTTTGTTCAATTCTTTCAACATTTTATACGTGATATTCGCTGAATCCAAATTAGGGAATATTAGTGTATTTACTTTCTTATCAACAAGTTTTGAAAAAGGAAACTTCTTTTTCAACATCTCGTCATTCAAAGCAAAGTCAATCTGTATTTCACCATCTACTACCATATCTGGATATTGCTCATGTAACATGGCAACAGCCTCCTTCATTTTACTCGGAGATTCTTGTTCTGCAGAACCAAAGTTAGCATAAGATAACATTGCAATAACAGGATCCATTCCAAACATTCTCACTGTCTTTTCAGTCATCACAGCAATTTTTGCAATATCTGCTGCAGAAGGATTTGGATTAATAGCAGTATCAGCCAAGAACATAGGGCCTCTCTTAGTCAACATCAGATTTGTTGTTGCAACTTTAGATACGCCTTGTGCTTTAGGGATTAACTCTAGAATAGGTTTCACTACAGATGGATAACTTCGAGAATATCCAGTTAACATAGCATCAGCCTCTCCCTCATTAACCATCATAGAAGCAAAGTAATTTCTCTCACGCATTAATTTCTCTGCGTCATAAAGAGTAATTCCCTTTCTTTTTCTTGTCGCCCAATAAGCTTCAGCAAACTGTAATCTTCTGTCTTTTTGATCATCCGATTTTGGATCAATAATCTCAACGTCAGCATGAAATTCTATCTCCTTCTTCAGCTCCAAAATGATTTCCTTATCTCCTAATAAAATTGGATTAGTCATCCCTTCTTCATAAGCGATTTGAGCTGCCTTCAACACGTCCAAGTGATCAGCTTCAGCATAAACAACACTTTTCGGTTCCGTTTTTGCACGATTAATAAGCATTCGAACTAACTTATTATCGTTCCCCATACGCATTTGAAGTTCTTGACAATACTTCTCCCAATCCACTTCTTGTTGTGGAGCTACGCCACTTTCTATTGCTGCCTTAGCTACTGCTGGTGGCACAACTGAAATCAAACGTGGATCAAAAGGCTTAGGAATAATATACTCACGACCAAAGCTTAGTTTAGTTTCTCCATAAGCTATATTTACTTGCTCTGGAACAGGTTCTTTTGCAAGTTTAGCTAAAGCTACTACAGCAGCCATCTTCATCTCCTCATTAATCTTAGTGGCTCTAACGTCTAATGCTCCTCTAAAAATATAAGGGAACCCTAAAACGTTATTAACTTGATTAGGATAATCAGATCTTCCTGTAGCCATGATGACATCTTTGCGTGTATCAACCGCTAAATTGTAATCAATTTCTGGTTTTGGATTAGCCATTGCAAAAACAATAGGGTTCTCAGACATTGACAACAACATCTCTGGCTTAAGAACATCTGCTGTTGATAAACCGATGAATACATCAGTTCCCTTCATTGCATCTGCTAAAGAAATATCTGTATCAACAGCAAACTCTCTCTGTAAATCAGAAATTCGTGTATCGTCTTTCTTCAATACTCCTTTACTGTTAAACATCTTGATATTCTCCTGTTTAACACCAAATGCTACATATAATTTTGCACAAGCTATAGCTGCAGATCCAGCACCCGAAACAACCATTGTAACATCTTCCATCTTTTTACCTGCTAACTCAACAGCATTTAGTAATGCAGCAGCTGAAATAATTGCTGTACCATGCTGATCATCGTGCATAACAGGAATATTCAACTCCTCTTTCAATCGTCTCTCAATTTCGAATGATTCAGGAGCCTTAATATCTTCAAGGTTAATCCCTCCAAAAGTTGGTGCAATATTTTTTACTGTTTCGATAAATTTCTCAACATCCGTTGTATCAACTTCAATGTCAAACACGTCAATATCTGAAAAAATCTTGAATAACAGACCTTTACCTTCCATTACAGGTTTAGATGCTTCTGGACCAATGTCACCTAAGCCTAATACTGCTGTCCCGTTTGAGATAACAGCAACCAAATTACCTTTGGCTGTATATTTGTAAACATTGTTTACATCTTTTGCAATTTCTAAACATGGTTCTGCTACTCCAGGAGAGTAAGCTAAAGATAAATCTCTTTGAGAAGAGTATTTTTTGGTAGGAACAACTTGTATCTTTCCTGGCACTGGCTCAGCGTGATACTTCAATGCTTCCCTACGTAAACTATCTTTGTTCATAAATTTCGTTTTAGGTTCTGAGCAAAGGTAGTCTTTTTGTAGTATAATTAAAATATAAGGAAATCAATCCCCTAAAAAATCAATATTTCGCAACAAACCAGCATATTTAGTTCTTTTTATTGCAGATTTCTTAAATATTTCATTAAATGTTTCCTCAGTCAATTCTTTCCATTCTTGTTTTGAATAGCTAATTAACTTTCTATTAGCAATGAAACGCTCCTCTTTATGAGGTATAGCAAACCGATTCCAAGGACAAACGTCTTGACAAACATCACATCCAAACATCCAATTATCAAGTTTACCACTAAATTCATCCGGTATACTATCTTTTAACTCTATCGTTAAATACGAAATACACTTACTTCCATTAACAATATGAGCGCTTTCTATAGCCCCTGTAGGACAAGCGTCTATACACTTAGTACAATGGCCACAATGATCGGTTGTGATACCGTCTACTTCTAAATCTAAATCAATAATCAATTCTGCAATAAAGAAAAAAGAACCAGACTTTTTAGTAATCAAATTATTATTCTTACCAACCCAACCTAAGCCACTTTTGGCTGCCCAGGCTTTATCTAACACAGGCGCAGAATCGACAAAAACTCTACCACCTACATCACCAATCTCAGTTTGAATGAAATATAGAAGTTCTTTGAGCTTATCTTTTATTACATAATGGTAGTCTTCTCCGTAAGCATATTTTGAAATCTTAAAAGTAGATGATGCTTGTCTTTCTTCAGGATAGTAATTAAGAGTTAAAGAGACTACACTCTTAGCACCTTCAACTAACAACCTTGGATCAAGTCGCTTGTCAAAGTTATTCTCCATGTAATACATGCTACCATGCATTTGCTGATTCAACCAATTTTCAAGTCGTGGAGCCTCCTCCTCTAAAAAATCAGCTTTTGATATACCACAAGAAGAAAAACCCAATCTTAACGCTTCAGTTTTAATCAAATTGGCATACTTAGCCTTATTATCAATCATAGTACCTATTCAAATAAACCACCTTGTTTAAATTGACGTGTGCGATTCAAGTGTTCGTAAGCTTTATCTGTAGCTTCACGACCACGAGGAGTTCTAATTATAAACCCTTCTTGAATCAAATAAGGTTCATAAACCTCCTCTATCGTTTCTCCATTCTCTGATACAGCAGTTGCAAGTGTAGATAAGCCCACAGGCCCTCCTTTGAATTTATCGATAATCGTCAGTAGGATTTTATTATCCATCTCATCTAAACCAAAAGAATCTACATTCAAAGCATTCAAGGCATACTGAGCGATAGCTAAATCTATACTACCATTTCCCTTGATCTGTGCAAAATCACGAACTCTGCGAAGTAAGGCATTAGCGATACGAGGTGTTCCTCGACTGCGTCCAGCAATTTCTATAGCTGCTTCTAAATCTATAGGTACTCCTAAAATTTCAGCACTGCGTACAATAATAGTGGAAAGCAATTCCTTGTTATAATACTGAAGCCTACATTGTATCCCAAATCGAGCACGCATAGGAGAAGTTAACAGACCCGAACGAGTTGTAGCTCCTACAAGTGTAAAAGGATTCAAATTAATTTGAACCGTACGGGCATTTGGCCCAGATTCAATCATAATATCAATCTTGAAATCCTCCATAGCTGAATACAGATATTCCTCCACAATAGGACTTAAACGGTGAATTTCATCGATAAATAGTACATCGCGTTCTTCCAAATTAGTTAGAAGCCCAGCTAAATCTCCAGGTTTATCCAAAACGGGTCCAGACGTAATCTTAATACCCACATCAAGTTCATTAGCCAAAATATTAGCTAATGTAGTTTTTCCCAATCCTGGAGGACCATGAAAGAGAGTGTGATCTAAAGCCTCATCGCGAAGATTTGCTGCCTTCACGAAGATCTTTAAATTCTCCAAAACCTGTTCTTGACCAGCAAAATCATCAAAAGAAAGTGGACGTAACTTTCTTTCGATATCATTTTCATCAGAAGAATAATTCCTATTTGTAGGATCTAAATTTGCATTCATAAAGCAAAGATAATTTAAAAAAAATCATTCAAAAAAATAACAATTACAAAAAGATAAACAACGTAGATTACCCAATAAAAAAAGAAAGGGCACCTATTCAGGTACCCTTTCTTCATATATAGAAAAATTCTATTAGTGATTTAATTGTTCCTCACCTTCCATATAAGGCATGTTTTGAGGAGCGTAATCTTCTGGTAATCCAGGTTTACTATAGTCATAAGGCCATCTGTAAACTACTGGTAACTCACCTGGCCAGTTTCCGTGAATATGTTCAACTGGAGTAGTCCATTCAAGTGTATTACCTCTCCATGGGTTTTGAGTTGCTTTCTTACCGTAGAAAATACTAACGAAGAAGTTCCATAAAAACACCAATTGGAAAGCTGAACCTACTAATGCAAATACCGTAATTAAAACGTTAACATCATAGAACTCATCAAACAATGGGAACGCAGTGTTAGAATAATAACGACGTGGTAAACCAGCTAAACCGATAAAGTGCATTGGGAAGAATACTCCGTAAGCACATACTGCTGTAACCCAGAAGTGAATATAACCAAGGTTTTTATTCATCATTCTACCGAACATTTTAGGGAACCAGTGGTAGATACCTGCAAACATTCCGTAAAGAGCAGAAATACCCATTACTAAGTGGAAGTGAGCAATTACGAAATAAGTATCGTGAACGTTGATATCTAATGTAGAGTCTCCTAAGATAATTCCTGTTAAACCTCCTGTAATAAATGTAGAAACGAAACCAATACAGAACAACATAGAAGGGTTCATTTGAATGTTACCACTCCAAATTGTCGTAATATAGTTAAATGCTTTTACAGCAGAAGGAATTGCAATTAATAAGGTTGTAAAAGTAAATACAGAACCTAAGAAAGGATTCATTCCCGACACGAACATATGGTGTCCCCATACAATCGTAGAAAGAAACGCAATACCTAAAATAGAAGCAATCATCGCACGGTATCCGAAGATAGGTTTACGAGCATTACAAGCAATTACTTCAGAAGTAATACCCATTGCAGGTAAAATAACGATGTAAACTTCAGGGTGTCCTAAGAACCAGAACAAGTGTTCGTATAATACAGGAGACCCACCTTGGTAATGTAATACCTCACCAGCTAAATAAATGTCTGATAAGAAGAAAGAAGTACCAAAACTTCTATCGAATAACAACAATAATGCTGCTGATAATAACACAGGGAAAGATACAATACCAATAATTGCAGTAACAAATAATGCCCATACAGTCAAAGGTAATCTTGTCATACTCATACCTTTTGTTCTTAAGTTAATTACTGTAGCTACATAATTTAAAGATCCCATTAAAGAAGAAGCAATAAAAATAGCCATAGAAACTAACCATAATGTCATCCCCATTCCAGAACCTGGAATAGCTTGTGGTAAAGCACTTAAAGGAGGATAAACTGTCCATCCTGAAGATGCTGGTCCTCCTTCTACAAATAAAGATATAACCATCAATACTGCAGAAATGAAGAATAACCAATAAGATAACATATTTAAAAATCCTGAAGCCATATCTCTAGCTCCAATCTGCAATGGAATAAGTAAGTTTGAGAATGTACCACTTAAACCTGCAGTTAAAACGAAGAATACCATAATAGTACCGTGCATTGTAACAAGCGCTAAGTATGCATCGTTTTTCATAACTCCATCAGGAGCCATTTTGTCACCTAATAACCATTTGAATAATGTAAAAGATTCTTCTGGCCATGCAATCTGCATTCTAAATAAAAGTGACATCGCAATACCAATGATTCCCATAACAATACCTGTAATCAGGTATTGTTTGGCAATCATCTTGTGATCTAAACTAAATACATATTTAGTAAAGAAGTTTCCTTTATCGTGATGATCGTGTGAGTGATCAAGATTTATTTCGTGTCCTACTGCTGACATAGTATAAATTAGTTTTAATACGTGAGTTTTACCTTACAACTGAGCAACAGCTTCAGATGCTTCTTCAACCTTCTCTTCTACTACTGGCACATTAGTCCCCTTTTCAGCGGCAACTTGCTCTTTTAAAGTAGGAAGTTCACTTAACCAAGATTCAAATTCTTCAGGAGTTTCAACTACAACTTTCATTTGCATGTTATAGTGAGATGCTCCACAGATTTTGTTACATAATAACAAATAGTCGAATGTATAAGGATCCAAAGCCTCATGACCGTTTGCAATTAATTCTTGACTTCTATCCGCTCTGATATTATTGATGTTGTTAACTTTCTTTATCATAGCATCACGCGATCTCATATCTTCTGTAGTGATAGTAGGAGTAAATGCAAACTGAGTAACCATACCTGGCACACAGTTCATTTGTGCTCTAAAGTGAGGGAAATAAGCAGAGTGTAAAACGTCTTGTGAACGGAATTTCATAACTACTTTCTTTCCTAATGGCAAGTGTAATTCTTTTGCCATTTTATCATCTGCAGCATTTGGATCTGACATATCTACTCCAACAACGTTGATACCTTCAATAAAGCGAACATTGGCTTTACCTAAAGTATTGTCTGTTCCAGAGTAACGAACATCCCAACCAAATTGCTTAGCGTAAACTTCTACGACTAAAACGTCTTCTTTTTCATCCACGAACATGATGTCGTTCCAAGCAAATAATCCGTACAAAATCAACCCTGATAAAGTAATTACTGGGATGATAGTCCATATTGCTTCTAACTTATCATTATCTGAAAAGTAAAGTGCTTTTCTTCCTTTTACACCTCTACCTTTAAATGCAAAGTAGTGAAGTAAAAATTGAGTAAAAATCTGTACGACAAAAATAAGTCCCATAGAAATCCACATCAAGAAATCCACCTTCTCTCCATGCTCTGATGCAGCATCGCTCATCAAAGGAAAACTACCATATTCTACTAAGCAAAAGATAGTAAAAACGTAAATAAATCCTAAGAAAGCGAAAGTCAAATAACCATTAACGTTATTATCCTTGTCATTTGCGATTTCTGAACTTATATCGTTAGGTTTAGATCCAACTTGCGTTAAATCGAATATCTTAGTCAATTGCCAAATAGCAATCCCTAACAATACAATTACAGCTATTATTAATAAACTTGTCATTTGTTTATTTTTAAATATTAATAATGGAAATGTTTACTTTCTTCAATTAATGGATTATTCTTAGCTAATAAAGGAGCTTTAGCAATCTCACTAAATCCAACAAGGATAAACAATCCAATGAAGAATAATAGTGATCCAATTTCTGCTGCACCAATAAACCAAGAACCTCCAACTGTACCAGGAGCTATCATTAAATAGAAGTCAATATAGTGACCAATAATAATACATACTCCTGCCATTACCACAATCCATGTTAAACGTTTGAAATCTGTATTGATTAACAATAATAATGGCAATACAAAATTCAATACTAACATACCAAAGAATGGCAAGTTAAACTCTTGTATTCTAAAGATGAAGTAAGTTACCTCCTCTGGAATATTTGAGTACCATTGTAACATAAATTGAGAGAACCAAAGATAAGTCCAGAAAATACTTAATCCAAACATAAATTTAGCTAAATCGTGGATATGGCTAGTATTAACAAAATCCATATATCCTTTACTCTTAAGGTATAAAGTTACAAAAGCGATAGTTGTAATTGCTGTTACAAAGAAACTTGCAAAAACATACCATCCAAATAAAGTACTATACCAGTGAGTATCAATAGACATAATCCAATCCCATGAAGCCATAGATTCCGTTACAATAAAGAAAGCTAAGAAACCAGCAGACGCTTTAAACATCTTTTTGTGGTAAACTAAGTCTCCTGATGCATCTAAAGCTAAAGACTGCTTACGCATATAAATGCGGTATAAGTTCCAACCTCCTAAAAAGATTATCGCTCTAATAATAAAAAATGGTGCATTTAAATAACCTTCTTTACCTTTGATAATAGCATCCGCTTCTACTACATCTTTATCAGCCCAAATAAATAAGTGATTACCACCTATTCCGTAAACCGAAAGTAACAATAGTATGAAAAAGATAATTGATCCAGGCAAAATATAAGCTGACAGTCCTTCCATCACTCTAAAAAGTACTGGCGACCATCCTGCAGATGCAGCGTAATTAATTCCATGGAAAACCAAGATACCCACAGAAACAAGCATTACGAAAATACATCCTACATATAATGCAGTCCAAGGTTTGTTTTTAAGCTGACCATAAACGTGCTCAGCATGATGATCAAAATGTGCATCAGACACAGCGTGATCAGCAGCAGATACATGGTGCTCACCATGACCGTCGTGAGCTTGCTCAATTAGATTCGCTTTTACTTCAGCAAGATCTTTTGGTGCTTTAATGAAGCCATATATAATCCCTGCTACTCCAATAAGCATTAGCACGAATGCAAAAGTCTTCAATTTTTTTGAAAATGTGTACATATCTAAACTTTCAAATAAGTTTTACAATTTATTATTCTGATTTCAATTTTAAAACGTAATCTGTAACTAACCAACGCTCTTGTTGAGATAATTGATTAGAGTGAGATCCCATAGAATTCAAACCATAAGTAATTACGTGATAAATTCCTCCTTCTGTAAGCTCACGATCTTTGTAGTTCGGAACTCCTAAGAATTTTTCCTTTTTCACCAAATTACCATTTCCATCTCCTTTTGCACCATGACAAACAGAGCAGTAAATTGTATATAATTCTTTACCTTTCTCTAAGTTCTTATCAGCCTCCGCTAAAGGAGACTTCAAATTAACTTTTGCCAAACTCAACCCTTCTGGTGTATCTGGGTAAGCTTCCGGTTCATATCCTCTTGGGATTGAACCTTCAGCAGGTAATTGTCCTTCTTTACCATTTTTGAATACCGTAGTAGGTACCTCTGAATATGTCTCATATGCTACTGATTCGTACATATTTGGCATAAACTGATAATTAGGACGCTCTTTATTAAAACAAGAAGTAGTCAATACTGATACTCCTACTAAAGCTACTATTTTATATATCGTATTCATTCTACAATTACTTTTCAATTACTTTAACTTCAACTGCTCCAGTTTTTTTGAAGAACTCAATAGCAGAATCTTCATCTCCTTTTAAAGCAACTTCCATTAAAAAGTGATCATCCGTTGTTCTTACATCTGGATTTTCAGCCTCTTTAAAAGGCCATAATTTACTTCTCATAAAGAAAGTAAGTACCATTAAGTGAGCTGAAAATAATACAGTCATCTCAAACATAATTGGAACGAAAGCTGGCATATTTTGAATAAAACTCATACTCGGTTTTCCTCCAATATCTTGTGGCCAATCAATAATCATAATGTAATACATCATAAATGTACCGAAAGCTAAACCAACTAATCCGTACAAGAAAGCACAAATAGCAATTCTCGTTGGCTTTAACCCCATTGCTTTGTCAAGACCATGCACTGGGAAAGGAGTGTATATTTCTTCGATATGATGTTCAGCTGCTTTTGTTTCTTTTACTGCATCTAACAATACATCATCATCATTGTATATTGCGTAAATTACTTTATTACTCATAGCGAATTAATGATTTAAAGATTGATGATTTTCTTTGCTGTCTCTCTCCTTTTTGTAGTACTCTCCTGAAGATTTCAAGATAGTCTTCACCTCTGCCTGTGCAATTACAGGGAAACTTCTTGAATACAACAAGAACAATACAAAGAAGAAACCAATAGTTCCAATATAAATACCTGCATCAACAAAAGTTGGCTGGAACATTGTCCAAGATGAAGGTAAATAATCTCTGTGTAATGAAGTAACGATAATTACGAAACGCTCAAACCACATCCCAACGTTTACAACTAAAGAGATAATAAACGAAGCCATAATGTTAGTTCTAATTTTCTTAAACCACATTACCTGTGGTGAAACAACGTTACAAGTCATCATTAAGAAATATGACCACCAGTAAGGTCCTGTTGCACGGTTTAAGAATGCGTATTGCTCATATTCTACTCCAGAATACCATGCTACCCATAACTCAGTGATATAAGCAACCCCTACAATAGATCCTGTGATCATTACAATAATGTTCATCAACTCTATATGTTGAATTGTAATATACGCTTCTAAGTTAGATACTTTTCTCATAATGATCAACAAGGTAGTAACCATCGCGAATCCAGAGAAAATTGCACCAGCAACGAAGTATGGAGGTAGAATAGTCGTATGCCATCCAGGAATAACTGAAGTAGCAAAGTCAAAAGATACAATCGTGTGTACAGAAAGTACAAGAGGAGTAGCTAAACCAGCTAAAACTAATGATACTTCCTCAAAACGCTGCCAGTCTTTTGCACGACCTGACCAACCAAATGATAAAATTGAATATACTCTTTTTGTAAATGGCGTTATAGCTCTATCACGTAACATTGCAAAGTCAGGTAGTAAACCAGTCCACCAGAAAACTAATGATACTGATAAATACGTAGAGATCGCAAATACGTCCCATAATAATGGCGAGTTAAAGTTAACCCATAATGATCCGAACTGGTTTGGTAAAGGTAAAACCCAGTATCCTAACCAAGGACGTCCCATGTGAATAATAGGGAAAAGACCAGCCTGAACTACAGAGAAAATTGTCATTGCCTCTGCAGAACGGTTAATTGCCATTCTCCATTTTTGTCTAAATAATAATAATACGGCTGAAATAAGGGTACCAGCGTGACCGATACCTACCCACCAAACGAAATTGGTAATATCCCAAGCCCATCCAACTGTTTTATTTAATCCCCAAGTACCAATACCTGTACCTATTGTATAAGCCATTGATCCTACTCCCCATAGAAACGCTAACAAAGCGATAGTGAATACTCTCCACCATAGTTTATTAGCTCTCCCTTCTACAGGTCTAGCCACATCCACAGTTATATCATGGTAAGTTTTCTCACCAATAACTAAAGGTTTTCTAATGGGTGCTTCGTAATGTGACGACATAATCCTTTATATGTTTCTTTAATTAATAATTCAAGTTAATTACACGTTTCTAACTTTCACGTGATACACAACATTTGGTTTCGTACCAATGTGCTCTAATAAGTGGTATGAACGATCTGATTCTACTAATTCTACAATATCAGAATCCTTATCATTGACATCTCCAAATACCATAGCTCCGCTTGAACAAGCAGCCGAACATGCAGTCTCAAATTCATTTGGACGTACTGCTCTACCTTCGTTCTTAGCTTTTAAGATTGTAGCTTGAGTCATTTGAATACACAATGAACATTTCTCCATTACCCCTCTTGAACGAACTACTACGTCTGGATTCAATACCATACGACCTAAATCGTCATTCATATTGAAATCAAACTCATTATTCTGAGAATATAAGAACCAGTTGAAACGTCTTACTTTATAAGGACAGTTGTTTGCACAATATCTTGTACCTACACAACGGTTATAAGCCATGTGGTTTTGTCCTTGACGACCATGAGATGTTGCTGCTACTGGACACACAGTCTCACATGGAGCGTGATTACAGTGTTGACACATCACAGGTTGGAATGCTACTTGTGGGTTATCTGCTGGATTTTCTAAATCATAGAAAGCACTGCGATACTCACTTAATCCTTTAGCATCTTTTTTCTTTTGAACATCTCCATCAAATGTATCTTCTGATGAATAGTATCTATCAATACGCAACCAGTGCATATCTCTACTTCTTCTAACTTCAGATTTACCTACTACTGGTACGTTATTCTCTGCGTGACATGCAATAACACAAGCCCCACATCCTGTACAAGCGTTTAAGTCAATAGATAAATTAAAATGATGTCCTACTGTACGGTCAAACGATTCCCAAATATCAATAGTACGCGCTTTCACATTTTGGTGATCGTAGCTTACCATTGGGAATACATTCCACTCTTCTGTATTTGCATTGAAAACATCAGCAGTAGTTTCTTTAATGATGTCATTTCTACTCATTAAAGTATTGTGTAACTGAACACAAGCAAATTCATGCATTCCATTACCTTTAGCTACGCTTACTGTCTGTACTTTATTAGCATTGAAATACAATTTGTATGCATTCACCCCAACTTGCATATCTTTCTTAAGAGCCTCTTTTCTTCCATATCCGAAAGCAAGACCAATAGTTCCAGGAGCTTGACCAGGTTGAATTAATGCAGGTACGTTTTCTAATGTAACACCATTTACAGTTAACGTAATATAGCTACCATCTAAACCACCATTAGCAACATGTTTATTCACGATTCCTAACGCTTCTGCATCTACACGAGCTACAGTTGCATAGTTATCCCAAGAAGCACGGCTAATTGGATCTGGGAACTCTTGTAACCAAGGGTTATTTGCTTGTTGCCCATCTCCCATACCTGTTTTAGTATAGAATACTAATTCAAAGTCACCTTCTTTCTTAGCTTTAGCAACTGCATTAGCAGCAGAAGTAAAGTCAGCGTTAGCAGATACTTTGTTTAAATCTCCGAAAGTAGCAAATCCATCGTGAACAATTTTATTCCAAGTTTTGTTTGAAATAGTAGCTTGTCCAACAGATTTTACGTAATCGTAATAAGGAGTATTATTATTTGTCCACAACAATAATGCGTCTTGGAATTGACGAGTATCGAATAAAGGACGGATAGTTGGCTGAGTAACTGAGTAGTGACCTTTTTTGATCACAACATCACCCCAAGACTCTAAGTAATGTGGAGCAGCTGCAGCAATAGTTGAAACTAATGCAGTTTCGTCTTCTTTCATAGAGAAATCTACAGACAAATCAACATTTTTCAAAGCCTCAGCAAATGCCTCTCCATTAGCTAAAGAATAAACAGGGTTAACGTTAGACATAATTAAAGTATGAACTTTACCAGCAGTCATGTCTTTTATCAACTGAGCTACTGCTGCGTCATTACCTTGTCTAACAAATTTAGTTTGCTCTGGTAAGAAAGCCTTAGATCCTAAAGCTTCATTAATAGCAAACACAAGTAGTTGTGCATTTACATCGTCGATTCCACTTACAAGAACACCATTACTTCCAGCAGCTTTCAATTGTTGAGCAGCTTTCTTAATAGCTTCATCATAAGCAGTACCGTTAGTACTTACATTAGCACCTACTACTATATTGTAAATTTTAACCAAAGCAGCCTTTAAGTCTGCAGAGTTTAAAGGAAGTCTAACGTCAGCGTTAGCTCCACTTAAAGACATATTAGATTCAAGTTGAATGTGCTTAGACATTACTTTTCTCTCATCTGTATTTCTCTTTGGAATACGTTTTTGCGCATAAGCAGAATCATACCCTCCACCTTGCCAGTCACCTAAGAAATCAGCATCTACCGAAACAATCACATCAGCTTGACTAAAGTCATAATCAGCTAACCCTCTCGTTCCATAAGCTTTCTCGTAAGCGTCTAAAGCAGAAGATGAAGATACTGCATCGTATACAACATGCTTAGCAGTTGGATAAGCCGCAACAAACTCTCCTATTAATTTATCAGTAGAAGGACTTGCCATTGTATTAGTCAACAACACAATATTCCCTCCTTTTGATTTAGCATCTTCTAAACTAGCTTTAACTTTTACATCTACATCATCCCAAGTAGTATCTTTTCCAGACACTTTAGGTTGTTTAAGACGTAAACTATCATACATCGTTAATACAGATGCATTCACACGAGCATTAGCTCCTGAATATGCACCAGCTAATTTATTGTTATCAATCTTGATTGGACGACCTTCACGAGTTTTAACTAAAACGTTCACGAAATCAAATCCATCAGCAACCGTAGTAGCATAGTAATCAGCCACACCAGGAACAATCTCATCCGGCTGTACAACGTACGGAATAGATTTTACTACAGGCCCTTCACAAGCAGCTAAAGTAGCAGCCGCAGTAGAGAAACCTACATATTTCAAAAAGTCTCGACGAGTTGTAGAAGACGAAGACAATTTGTCTTTATCACCAAGGAATTCATCTGTAGGAATCTCCTCAACAAACTCATTATCTCTTAGCGTCTCAACAATAGAACTATTTTCGTTCAGCTCTTCAACACTTTTCCAGTATTTTTTGTTTGATGCCATTGTATATATATATTAGCTTCTTTATTCTTTATTAATAATTAATAGTGACATTTACCACATTCTAATCCACCCATATCAGCAACAGTCAACTTCTCTTTGTTGTACTTACCTGCTAACTCTTTGTGAATTTTAGCGTAATACTCATTATTCTCTAACTTAACATCTGTTTTTCTATGACAATCAATACACCATCCCATAGTTAATGGAGAGTGTTGTCTCATGATTTCCATTTCTTCAACTGGACCGTGACAAGTTTGACACTCTAATCCAGCAACATTTACGTGTTGAGAGTGATTGTAATAAGCAAAGTCAGGAAGGTTGTGAATACGTACCCATTTAACTGGCTTCTCTTTTCCAGTGTATTTTTGAGCATCAGCATCCCATCCTACAGCGTCATATAATTTTTGAATCTCTCCTGTATAAAACTCTGGAGTGTATTTTCCATAGTCTTTTCCAGCTTCACCTGTAAACTCAGAAATATTCTTATGACAGTTCATACAAACATTCAATGAAGGAATACCTGAAGTCTTACTTGAACGCGCAGCTGAGTGACAGTATTTACAATCAATACCATTATCTCCTGCGTGTATTTTGTGAGAGAAGTGAATTGGCTGAACAGGTTCATACCCTTTATCAACACCAATTTGCATCATATATCCAAAAGCAAAATAAGAACCAACTAAAACCATTACAATAACTGAAACGATTACTAAAAATTGATTTTTTACAAATGCTTTCCATATAGAAGTGCGTTGTATAATTTCATGCTCAAATCCATTAGTTTCAATTACTTTCTTAAGTACCTTACGTACAGAGAAAAGCATTGTTACTAACATCAATAAAACAACAACAAGCGCTCCTAATACTACAATATTAGAAACAGCATCAGCTTTACTCGCCCCACCTTGTGATGAAGCTCCGCTATCTGTTACTACTGGAGCCGCTGCCTTTTCCTCTGAAGTATAGGCAAGAATATTATCAATGTCTTCATCTGATAACTCAGGGAAGTCATTCATAGGCACGCTATTCCACTCCTCAAATAATTTAACAGCTGTAGCGTCCCCTGATTTAATCAAAGACGAACTACTTTTAATCCATTTATGTAGCCACTCTACATCTCCGTCGTGACGTTCCACTACTCCACGAAGAGCTGGTCCAGTAGATTTTGCATCTAACTTGTGACATGCAGCACACTTAGAATTGAACAATTCCTTACCTTTTGCTGCATCCTGAGCAAATGAAATTGTCGTAAACGATAGCATTAACGCTAAACAAAAGAATAAAATCTTTGAAAACGAATTATGGTTACCCACTTTTTTCATAGTTATAAAATGATTTTCAACTAAATTTGGTCTTTTTTAACAGCCAATTAGACCGCTATCTTATACACCTTATTTACAAACTCCGACAAAAATACAATTTATGAATTACTCTAAAAACCTTTACAGCCCTTTAAACATAATTTATACGCGTTCTAAATAGAGTATATCAAACAACTTTTGCAGATTAATTGTATTTTTGTACCAAATACATTTCATTATGAGAATTTTAAGAGTTTTTTTTGCAATTGGTATTACAGTTTTAAGCATTTCTGAAATTGGTGCTCAAAACAAAAATGTTGTAGTAAACGAACCCACTAAAGTCACAGAGTTAGTGGAATACAAGAAAAAACACAACAATAACATTTCTACCAATGACAAGTTCAGATTGCAAATATTTTATGGCAAAGGTTCTGAGGCTAAACAAGCACTTGCTTCCTTTAGAAGTTTGCATCCAGAGATCGATGCTACTATCACTTATAGCACTCCTTCTTATAAAGTAATGGCAGGTAATTTTAAAACGAGAATTGAAGCTGAAAGAAATCTAAAAATTGTCAAGAAAAGTTTTCCAAACACTTTGCTTATTAGACCAGGAAGATAAAAAAAAACGAGCATTTAAAAATGCTCGTTTTTTATTTTATCATTACCCAACAAGATTGATAATCTTTCCAGGGACTATAATTACTTTTTTAGGCTCTCTACCTTGAAGTTGAGCTTGAGTACGTTCATCAGACATCACAATTTCCTTGATTTGATCTTCATTCAGATCTAATGGCAACTCAATTTTAAATCTCATCTTACCATTAAAAGAAACAGGATACTCTTTAGAACTTTCTACTAAATACTCTTGCTTAAACTCTGGAAAATCAGCTAAAGCAACTGAAGTGCTATTTCCTAACATTGACCATAACTCCTCAGCAATATGAGGTGCATAAGGAGAAATCACAATTGCCAAAGGCTCTAAAATCGCTCTATGATGACACTTCTGTTGAGATAATTCATTTACGCAAATCATAAATTGAGACACCGAAGTATTGAAAGAGAAATTCTCAATATCCTCAATAACTTTCTTTATCGTCTTGTGAAGAGATTTATACATTTCCGCTGTAGGCTCTTGATCTGTAATAACAACACCATTGTCATCCGCATACAATCTCCACAGTTTTTTCAAGAATCCAGCCACTCCAGAAATACCAGCAGTATTCCAAGGCTTCGCTTGCTCCAATGGTCCTAAAAACATCTCATACAAACGCAGAGTATCAGCTCCATATTCTTCACAAATATCATCCGGATTCACAACGTTGAAATAGGATTTAGACATTTTCTCAACCTCATGCCCAACAATATACTTACCATTGCCATTCAACACAAACTCAGCATTAGCATAATCAGGTCTCCAAGCTTTAAAAGCCTCCGTATCCAATTCGGACGAAGCATTAACTAAGCCTACGTATGCATACAACTTTTGTACTTTCTCACCTTGAATCATATCCTTAGAAACAAATGTATTTGTTCCCTCAATGCGGTAAACAAAGGCAGATGTTCCCAAAATCATACCTTGATTAATCAATTTTTGAAAAGGTTCTTCTGTAGGAGCATAATTCAAGTCTTTCAAAAACTTATTCCAAAAACGACTGTATAACAAGTGTCCCGTTGCATGTTCACTTCCTCCTATATATAAATCGACATTTTGCCAATAATCCAATGCCTCTTTTGATGCAAAAACTTCTTCATTTGTCGGATCCATATAACGCATCCAATACCAAGAAGAACCAGCCCATCCAGGCATAGTGTTTAACTCTAAAGCAAAAACAGTTTTTTCGTCAATCAAGCTATTGTCAACAATCACATTATTAACAGTATCCCAAGCCCAAACAGATGCATTCCCCAAAGGCGGTTGCCCATCTTCTGTCGGCAAATACTTCTCTACCTCAGGCAAGACAATTGGAAAATATTTGCTATCGATCATCTTCGGTAGTCCATTTACATAATAAACAGGAAATGGTTCTCCCCAATATCTTTGACGAGAAAAGACAGCATCTCTCAATCTATAATTCGTTTTTCCGTATCCCTGACCTAAAGCTTCTAAACGCTCAATTACTTTAGCAGTAGCAGCTTTATAGTCTAATCCATTTAAAAAATCTGAATTTTCTAATACGAAACCATCCTTCTCAGCAAACGCTTCTTCACTGATATCTTTATCAAAAATATTCTTAATCTCTATTCCAAAGTGTTTTGCAAATGCATAATCACGAGTGTCTCCAGCGGGAACAGCCATTACAGCACCTGTTCCATATCCTGCTAACACATAATCCCCAATCCATATTTCGATTGGTTCTTTCGTAAAAGGATGCTGAGCATAAGCCCCAGTAAACACTCCCGAAATCGTCTTAACATCCGCCATACGATCGCGTTCACTTCGCTTCGAAGTAGCTTCAATATACGCCTCAACAGCAGCTTTTTGCTCTGGGGTCGTAATTTTCAGAACCAAATCATGTTCTGGAGCTAATGTCATAAAACTAACACCAAAAATTGTATCAGGACGAGTAGTAAAAACTTCAATAGTGTGATCTGCATCTTTAACATTAAAAGTAACTGATGCACCAACAGACTTACCAATCCAATTTCTTTGACTTTCTTTTAAGCTTTCTGTCCAATCAATCTGATCAAGCCCCTCTAATAAACGCTCTGCATAAGCAGAAATACGCATACTCCACTGCTTCATTTTCTTGCGAACAACCGGATGCCCTCCTCTTTCAGAAAGACCATCTTTAATCTCGTCATTAGCCAAAACTGTACCTAAAGCTGGACACCAGTTTACTTCTGTCTCAGCAAGATAAGTCATTCTATATTTTAGCAACATTGCCTCTTGTTCTTCACTTGAAAAAGAACTCCATTCTGCTGCAGTAAAAAACGGAATATGATCATCGCAAACTGCTTTAACAGTCTTATTCCCCTCTTTCTCAAACATAGCGATTAAAGTATCTATTGACTCCGCTTTATTTGATTCACAGTTATACCACGAATTAAAAAGTTGCACAAAAATCCATTGTGTATGTTTATAAAAGTCAGGATTAGAAGTGCGAACTTCACGACTCCAGTCAAAAGAAAAACCAATGCGATCTAATTGCTCTCTATATCTTGAAATATTCTCTTCTGTAGTAATTGAAGGGTGTTGCCCTGTCTGAATAGCATATTGCTCTGCAGGTAAACCAAAACTATCATATCCCTGTGGGTGGAGGACATTAAACCCTCTTTGGCGTTTGTAACGCGCAAAAATATCAGATGCAATATATCCCAGGGGATGCCCTACGTGTAATCCAGCCCCAGAAGGGTAAGGAAACATATCTAATACGTAATACTTGGGTTTATCCGATTTATTATCGGTTTTAAATGTTTGGTTCTCTTTCCAAAATTTTTGCCATTTAGCTTCAATTTCGTTCGGATTATACTTCATACTATTCAGTTAATAAGTAAGTTTTACAATGGTGCTTAGTCCAACAATCGACATAATCAAGCACATATTAGGCAAAAATAAACTATATTTATAACAATTAGAAAACTTTAATCGTTATTATCTAATAAAAACGTTTTTGTTTGTTATTTTTACCCCCTTAAAGAAAAGATTATGACTAACCATTATGAAAAATACCAAAAGAGGAAACTTATTTCGTCTTATTTTTCAGTTATATTCAGCATTGCCCTTGTCCTATTCTTATTAGGAACACTGAGTTTGTTTGTAATAAACTCGCGAAAAATCTCTGATAATTTTAGAGAGACAATACCGATGACTGTCTTTTTCCACAAAGACGCAAATGAATATAACACCGATACCTTCAGTAAGAAACTGAGTAAAGCACCTTATGTCAAAGACTTTGTATTTGTTTCCAAAGCAGATGCAGCGAAACAACATCAGGAAGAACTTGGTGAAAACTTTATCGAATTTCTTGGTTTTAATCCATTGCAAGATTCTTTTGACCTACATCTAAAAGGAGAATATGTCATTAATGATAGTATTGCCAAAATCGAAAAAGAACTAATGCAGAGTAAGGGAGTAAAAGAAATTGCTTATGACAAACAATTGGTAGATATGGTAAATGACAATTTGGACCGCATTACCAAATGGGTACTTGTTATCACTGCAGTGCTTACCTTGATATCAATGCTGTTAATCAACAGTTCATTGCGCTTATTAATCTTTTCAAGTCGCTTTACGATTAAAACAATGCAAATGGTAGGTGCAACAAAAAGCTTCATCAGAAGACCCTTTATATTTCACAGTATCCGATTGGGAATTATCGGTAGTGTCATTGCAATCATAGCAATTACTGCTCTGACTTTCTATGCCGATTCAAAATTTCCAGATGTAGGCATTGATCCTACTAAAAACTATTTACCTTTAGTAGTAGTTTCGCTTGGTTTACTTTTACTTGGATTGATTATTACAAGTATCAGTACTTTCTTTGCAACTCAGCGTTATTTAAATTTAAAATCAGATGAACTATATTAAGCAATAATATATGAACACAAAAGATAGTCCTTCAAACAAAAAGTTTTTATTTGCGAAAAGCAATTATGTCTATATGCTAATAAGCTTAGCTATTATCGCGCTCAGTTTTATTCTAATGGCTGGAGCTACAAATGATGATCCTAATCAATTCAACGAAGCTATCTATAGTTTTCGAAGAATACACTTAGCTCCTACCGTATTTTTCGTTGGAATAGGAGTAGCGATATACTCTATTTTTAAACGCTAATAAATAAACAAATAACATAATTAATGGATTTAATACAAGCTATCCTTCTTGCAATCGTAGAAGGACTAACCGAATATTTACCAGTTTCTTCAACAGCTCACATGATATTTGTAAGCTCTTATTACGGAATACAAGAAGATGATTTTGTAAAACTATTTCAAACTGCTATCCAGTTTGGTGCCATATTAGCAGTAGTAGCCTTATATTGGAGAAAGTTCTTTGACTTTACAAAGTTGAATTTTTACAAAAAATTAGTATTGGCTGTAATTCCCGCTTTAATCTTAGGAAAGCTATTCGACGAAGCAATTGACAAAGTGTTAGGTGCTACAATATACATTGCCATCATGTTAATTGTCGGTGGAGTAGTATTGATTTTTATTGATAAATACTTCAAAAATCCAAAAACGCTAAAGGAAGAAGATATTACAGTAAAACAAGCTATAACAATCGGTTTTTGGCAATGTCTTGCGATGATGCCTGGAACCAGCCGATCAGCTGCCTCAATCATTGGTGGAATGCAACAAGGACTATCTCGTCAAGTAGCAGCTGAATTTTCATTTTTTCTTGCCGTTCCAACGATGGCTGCTGTAACAGTTTATTCTATTGTACTGAAGAAATATGAATCTGGGAAAATCGGATACGAAATCCTTTTAGAAAATCCAGACAACATGAAACTTTTTTTAATAGGTAATGTAATAGCTTTTTTTGTATCTATTATAGCTATTAAATTCTTTATTGGAATAATAAAAAAATACGGTTTCAAACCTTGGGGATACTATAGAATTATAGCGGGAGCTATATTATTATTATACTTTGGATACTTTAAATAATTATGATAAACTATTCGGCTGAGGCCTTTCAACAAGGTCAGATTCTCTTGATAGACAAACCTCTTCATTGGTCGTCATTTCAAGCAGTCAACAAAATAAAATGGCTCTTAAAAAAAGAGCTTGGACTAAAAAAGATTAAAGTAGGACACGCTGGAACTTTAGATCCATTAGCCTCTGGACTTCTAATCATCTGCACAGGTAAATCCACAAAACAAATCAGTGAGTTACAAGGACAAATCAAAGAATACACAGGTACTATCCAAGTTGGAGCGACCACACCATCCTATGATTTGGAAACAGAAATTGATCAGACTTATCCTATAGAACATATCACTGAAAATCTATTGGAAGAAGTAAGATTACAATTTATAGGTAATTTAGAGCAACGTCCTCCAATCTTCTCTGCAATCAAAAAAGACGGTAAACGATTGTATGAACACGCTCGAAAAGGAGAAGAAGTAGAAATCAATACAAGGCCTATTACAATATATGGGTGTGAGTTTACTCAGGTATCCCTACCTAACATCGATTTTAAAGTAACTTGTTCCAAGGGAACCTATATTCGATCATTAGCTTATGACATAGGATTAGCCCTAAAATCTGGAGGTCACTTAACTTCACTACGCAGAACTAAAATAGGTGACTATACAATAGAGAATGCGTTATCCTTAGAAGAATTTGAAACGAACATAAAAGCACAAGCTTCGACAGAAGAAGCCTAAAATTTAAATACCACCCATCCCTTCAGATGTGGTGGTATTTTTTTACTTGTTATCGATTAGCCAAAGACATTAAACAACAATGATTAAAAAGGCATTTATATCCACTAATGGCTAATAATAAAACCAAAATGAAAATCTCACCTATTACATTGAAATAGAATCTCAATAGTATTAATGGAAAAGAGTGAAAATTCACACTCTTTACCTATGTAGAAAGAAACATTTACAAAAAAGCTATCAGGGGCTTACAAAAACAAATGATGCTTACCTAAACCCAAAGTAGCAAGACCATGAATGAGAGAGCCATCTTCAAAACAAATAAGGTTTAATACTATAATAACCACAGTAAATGCAATTGCAAACCATGTAAGGAACATAACCATAACTTCGGACAATTGCGCTGCTTTAAATACTCTCTCATATAACCTTTTCACTACATCGTAAGTTTATATATAACTAATTGATAGATCTTTTCTACATTCAAAGCTGGTAAAGGCCATAAAAAGACAATAGCACAATAGCTAAAAGAAAGAATACCAAACATAAGCGAAAGTACTTAACTCAACTATCCAAACTACATAGTGGTAAATTTCGTTTCGTACTGAATGCTTTTGTATTGGTTATACACAACTAAATCAGTACTAATTTGCAGGTACTTTCTTCGGGGTTTCTTGCGGTATGTTAGGGGTTTTCTTCGGAAAACACGTCTTTTTGCGAGCAAAACCCCTAACATACCGCAAGAAACCCCCAAGGAACTCCTAACAAATCCCCTATTATATTAAATATTCAATAGACTCATATGTAGTTCAAAATTTTCACAACCAATAAAAAGGGTATTACTCCTTTGCTTAATCCTCCAAAAGAACAAATAAGAGCGTTCGCTGCCGAATACAATTAGACAGTTAGATACACTACAAAAAAACAAGAAATAGCAATAGATAAAACATTTATTGATTTAAGGATAGTGAAAAATCATCACTATACCTCGTTACTACCGTTCTAAAGGCTTTAAAAATTTACCTCCAGTAAATCACCCAATATTTAAGACATACAAGTAGATCCACTGTTATAGAACCAATAAACAATAAAAAAGATAAGATATAAAAGTGTTAGGAAACAAGAAAGCATACCTTTCTAAGATAGTATTAGCTACAAGCTTATTCTCCAATTTTAGATAGCAATTACTATTCATAAGAAACACTGATGCAATTTAAAGTTTATCTCAAACTGATTTTCTGATATGCAGGTTAGCGCATTAATAATAAGAAATATTTGTTTCCATTAATATCAATAGCCTCAAATCCACCATCAATAGATTCTTTAACATCTACAAAAATCTTCTCCTCAGAATTGACATAAATATAACCTGCAGCATTCTCCCCCCTAAATACAATCTCCCCTTTGTACTTTTCTCCCTTTTTTCCAAATGCTTCCACTTTGACAAGCTTTTCACTTTCATTGCTTTCACTGTCAGTTTTTAAATCTATATGGTAATTTTGCTCCTTTGCTTCCAAAGCACCAATTTTGTTTGGGCTTTTCTCTTTACAAGATACAACTCCATAACAAAATCCAGTCATTATAGACATCCACAATGCTATGCGATACCTGTTTAAACTAAACATTGATTCCATTTTTCATTCTAAGTTTTTTATAAATGTACAATGAGTCAAATAAAAACGATAAGAATAAATAGTTAAGCAAGCTATTTTGTGAGTAAACGCAAAGCGAACACTGCTATTTTAATATTTAATTAAGAAACGATACGTTAAAATACGAATGGTTTAAAAAGGAAATTGAATAAAAATTCTCAGAAAACTATAACACCCCTAATCGTTAAACACCTCAAGTGCTATAAACGCACACGCTTCTGCATCAGCCAAAGCATTGTGGTGATTTTTCAAGTTATATCCAACGTAAGAAGAAACCGTATTCAATTTGTGATTAGGCAATTCAGGGAACATCTTCTTTGCTTTTCTATATGTACAATAAAACGGGTTGTTAGGTATGGGTAAATTATAGGCTGCTAAAACAGCTTTAAAACACCCCTCGTCAAAAACACTATTATGTGCAACTAAAGGCAGGTCGCCAATAATAGCATTCATCTCTTGCCAAATGTCAGGAAAAAAAAGAGCAGATGCTGTATCTTCAGAGGTCAATCCGTGAACCTGCGTATTCCAATAACTATAAAAATCAGGAATAGGTTTTATCAGACTATAATAACTATCTGTAATGACGTGATTCTCTACAACTACTAATCCTACGCTACAAACACTACTTCTATGTTGGTTAGCAGTTTCAAAATCAATGGCTACAAAACTTTCCATATCTCAACTTTTCGATTGGCTAAATTAATGATAATCTCTCAATCTGTTTCACTTAAGAACAAATAACTCAAACAAATCCTAATCTGCTTAGAACAGAAAAAACTTGAAAAGACTACTGAAACTATTTCACCTAAATGCTACTATTTTTACATACTAACACCCCACTCTCCCCATGTTCTCTCTCTACAACTACAAAATAGACTCTTCGTACTTTTCTATATCTAAACACGCTCTACTCAACCAAAATACAGAAAAGAAGAAACTTAAATTGATTTTAAAAAATTGTTCAAACTAACAGATAATTGTACTTTAGCACAACTACTATTTTTTGATAAAATGAAGAAACTATTTTTACTATTTACATTAGTGCCTTTTTTGAGTTTTGCACAGAAAACAGAATTAAAAGAAGGAGATCTAATCTTTCAAAACCTAAATTGTGGACCATTATGCGATGCAATAAACGAAGTAACTTTTGGGTATAATGACAACAATTTCAACCATATTGGAATGGTTATTAATCACGAAGGCAAACTACAAGTTATTGAAGCTACTCATCCAGAGGTATGTATCACCCCATTAGATGAGTTCCTGGATAAGTCACCCAATCCAAGTCATTTAGGTAGAATAAACAAGAAATACCGCAAACTAATAGAAAAAGCGAAGGAGTTTTCTCTACAACAAGTAGGAGTTCCATATGATGAGAATTACTTACTCGATAACGGAAAATATTATTGTTCCGAATTATTGTACGATGCCTTTAAATATGCTAATAATGGCAAATCATTCTTTTATTTATTTGCCATGACTTATAAGTCAAAACACACAGAAGAATTCTTTCCAGTATGGGTTGAGTATTTCGAAAATCTGAATCAACCGATACCAGAAGGTTTACCTGGGCTAAATCCTGCAGGTATGTCATACTTTCAACATTTAACAATGCTGGGAGCAATAGAAAGGTAAATCGAACATCACTTTTCAAATATCACTAACTCCGTTAGACAAAAATAAATCTCGTCCTATTTTGATTGAATAATCAAAATAGGACGAGAACATTTTTATACAATTCGTACTGTCTCTAATAAAATTCAAAAAGAAACGAACTCCATTGATCTACTTCGGTCATGAGCGTTAAACTGAATATCTCCATCCCTCTTTCAATCCACTCAAACAGGAGGTCTTTACACATAAAGTCAATTTATCTTTAGAATAAGGCAATATCACGAAGCTAATACCTTACTACAAGATACCTATTTGCTAACTACTGCTTTGCTTTTCTTTCAATCAATAAAACTAAAGTAAATACAGCTCAGAAACACAAAAACAACATTCGAAATCACGAGATAAAATGAGGAGAGACAAAAGGAGTACTCGAGCATATAAACACTGATATTATCAAGACAACCAAGAGACAGAGACTTCTAAAAGAACGAATACTTAAGTAGATAAAACACATTAAAAAAAGCTCCTTCGTTAGTAAGAAAGAGCTTTATTATATTCTCAGGAATTAGATAGATTTCATCAGTGCTATAATTTCACTTTCAACCTCTTTACCTTTATCTTTTGTGTACCATTTTTGCAGTTCGATTTTTCCTTGTTCATCAACTGTCCCGTGAGCCGCTTTGTAGTCTTCTACAAGTTTTTGAGCTAAAACAGGACGTGGTCCCCAATCAGCTACAACTTGCATCGTTTCCTTATCAACAATAATCAATTTTGGAATAGCTCTACCTCCATTAGTTAAAAACTGATCCATCAAATCAAGGTTCTTGTCGCGGAACACAAGCTTTAGATCAATGCGGTCAGATGATTCAGCCATTTTATTAATCATGGGTACGATTTGCGCTGCATCACCACACCAAGATTCAGAGATAACCAACCACAAGTAATCTTTTTTCAATTGTTGCAAATAAGCAGCAGCTTCTTCTCCGACTTTTAAAGTTTTATCTAATCTATTCAAGCGCGTTTCATTCAATTGAGCATAGCTCAAATAACTCTCATCAATCTCTAAAGCAGCAATATTATTTGCCAAAGCTTCGCTAACGAAAGTTCTAAATTCACTGTAAGTAAAACTTTTATCAAGCGTTTTCAGGTCTATCTGTATCATTTTGTGTAAATTTATTCTTTGTTATTTCAAAGATACATCTTTTTTAAGCAAAACACTTTAACAATACAAAGGACTATGAGTAAGAAAACTATAGGATTAGTTTTATCTGGAGGCGGCTACAAAGGACTCGCTCATGCAGGAGCATTAGAGTTTTTAGAGGAACAGAACATAAAGCCTACATCACTTGCAGGCACAAGTGCAGGATCAATAGTTTCCTGTTTGTATTCGTATGGAATGCCACCAAGAGAAATATTAGATTTTTTTAAGTCTGTCAATTTATTCAATTGGCAACATTTCACCTTAAAAAAAGCAGGCTTGATCGATGTAAACGCATTTGATAAATATCTAAACAAAGTCTTTAGTGATAAAACTTTGGGGGAACTAACTATTCCAGTGTATATTACAGCAACAGATATTTCAAAAGGCACTTTACATATTTTTGATAATAATACAAAAGTAGCTGATGCTATTTTAGCTTCAAGTGCCTTCCCCGGAATATTCTCTCCCTACGAAATAGGGGATAAAATATATAGTGATGGTGGTATTGTAAACAATTTCCCTATCAATATAATGAAACAAGTAACCGATTTTGTTATAGGTATAAATGTTACACCAATCCAAGAAGTTCCACAAGACCAATTGAGTTCTATACGCGCTGTCACCCTTCGTGCCTATGAATTAATGACAGCTATGAGCAATATTCATCAGAGTAAGAAGTGCGACTGGTTGATTGAACCTCAAGAGTTAATAAACTATTCTACTTTTGAACGAAATCGTCAAAAAATGGATAAAATATACAACATTGGGTATGAAGCCGCTAAGGAATCCTATCAAAGGAATCAAGATAAATTACAAAAAGCTATTTTATAGAAGTATATAATCTTTATATTTGCAAAACTTTAAAAATAATCTTTCGATGAAATACAAAAGAATTCTACTAAAATTAAGTGGAGAAGCTCTAATGGGAGATCAACAATATGGTATTGATCCAAAAAAATTAGCAGAATATGCTGCTGAAATTAAAAAAGTTCACGACTTAGGTGTTGAAATCGCGATTGTTATAGGCGGAGGAAATATTTTTAGAGGAGTTGCTGGAGCAAATGTTGGAATGGACCGTGTACAAGGTGACTACATGGGAATGCTTGCGACAATAATCAACGGACTTGCTTTACAAGGAGCATTAGAAGCTGCTGGTATGTTAACAAGATTGCAAACTGCCTTAAAAATCGAAGCTGTAGCTGAGCCTTATATCAAAAGAAGAGCAGTGAGACACTTGGAAAAAGGAAGAATTATCATCTTCGGAGCTGGAACTGGTAACCCTTATTTCACAACTGACACTGCTGCAGTACTTAGAGGGGTGGAAATTAACGCTGACGTAATCTTAAAGGGTACAAGAGTAGACGGAGTTTACACGGCAGATCCGGAAAAAGACCCTTCAGCTATTAAATTTGAAAAAATCACTTTCAGTGATGTACTGACAAAAGGATTAAACGTAATGGATACAACGGCATTTACACTAAGTAGAGAAAATGAGTTGCCAATCGTTGTATTCGACATGAATAAAGAAGATAATTTATTAAAAGTTTGTCAAGGGAACGATACAGTTGGAACAACTGTGTCTGTGAACATAAATTAACCTATAATTATGACAGAAGAAATCAACTTAATAATTGACTCTGCAAAAGAGTCTATGGAGAACACTGTAGCTCACTTAGAGAAATCATTATTAAATATTCGTGCTGGAAAAGCTTCTCCTCAAATGTTAGGAGCTGTGTTTGTAGATTACTACGGTTCTCAAACTCCGCTATCACAGGTGGCAAATATCAATGCTCCTGATGCGCGTACATTAACTGTTACTCCTTGGGAAAAAAACATGTTACAACCTATTGAAAAAGCAATTATGATTGCAAACTTAGGATTGAATCCAATGAATAATGGAGATAACATCATTATTAACATCCCTGCGTTAACAGAAGAAAGACGTAAAGACTTAGCGAAACAAGCTAAATCTGAAGCTGATGATGCTAAAATAGGTATCAGAAATGCTCGTAAAGATGCTAATAATGACATCAAGAAAGAAGAAAAAAACGGAACTTCAGAAGATATGTGTAAAGACGCTGAAGAAAGAGTTCAAAAATTAACTGACGCATTCGTTAAAAAAATAGATGATATATTGGCTGTTAAAGAAGCTGAAATCATGAAAGTTTAAAAAAAATCCGCAGGTTTGCGGATTTTTTTATTTCTACTTCTTCGATAAGTTGTAGAGTATAAACTTCTAAAGAATTATTCTTATAATCAATTTTTAAAAAATCCACAGCACTGTGGATTTTTTTTATACTCATCGCTAAAACATAATATTTATCATACGCTAATTCAATATGTTTCACTAACTTACAAGAATTAAATCACAAAAAACAGTAAGTATTATGACTACAAGAACCTTTACACCAGAAGAATTACAAAAATCTAATCCCGTATTTGGTCAGTTTTCCTTTGACAATCACGAACAAATTGTTTTTTGCCACGACAAAGATTCAGGACTAAAAGCTATTATCGGTATCCACAATACCAATTTAGGACCTGCCTTAGGTGGAACGAGAATATGGAACTATCAATCAGAATGGGAAGCTTTAAACGACGTACTTCGTTTATCCAGGGGAATGACCTATAAATCGGCAATATCAGGTTTAGATTTAGGAGGTGGTAAAGCAGTAATCATAGGAGATTCGAAAAAAGATAAGACTCCAGAGATGATTAAGGCTTTTGCTAAATATGTAGATTCACTAAGTGGTCGATATATAACAGCAGAAGATGTAGGTTCTACTACAGCTGACATGGATTTAATACACTCAATTACCCCACACGTAACGGGAATTTCAAAAGAGCTTGGTGGATCTGGTAACCCTTCACCTGTCACTGCCTATGGAGTCTTCATGGGGTTAAAGGCTGCGGCAAATTTCAAATGGGGTACCGATGACCTTAACGGCAAGAAAGTATTTGTACAAGGTATAGGTAATGTAGGCGAAACACTTGTAAAACACCTTACTGAAAATGGAGCTATCGTAACGATAACAGACATAAATAAAGAACGCGTAGAATACGTTTCTCAAAAATACAACACAAAGGTTTTCACAGGAGCTGATTTGTTTCTTGAAGATATGGATATATATTCACCTTGTGCTTTAGGAGCGACAATAAATGATGATTCTATTCACAAACTAAAAGCTCAAGTAATTGCTGGAGCAGCTAATAATCAATTGGCAGTAGAGCAAGTTCACGGCAAAATACTACAAGACAAAGGAATCGTATATGCACCAGACTTCTTAATCAACGCTGGAGGAATAATAAATGTTTTTGGGGAAATAGTTCACTATGGACAAGATGAAGCGTTAAAACGCACCGAAAACATCTACAACACAACGTTAGAAGTATTAAACGATGCTAAAAATAAAAAAATAACAACCCTTCAGGCAGCAATGCAAAAAGCAGAAGAACGCATTTACAAAAAAAGATAACACAGTGTACTCACTAAGTCAAATGAAAAGTCAGCAGGTAATAGAGCTGACTTTTTTTGTGAGGATAGAACTTTTAACTGAATCTAATCGAAAACAAAAAAAAGCGATACAATTTAATATGGGTATATGACAATTATCTTCTATTATAGATAGAAAATTACTAAATTTGCGAGTATTTTGTTTTTTAAAAACAGACATACAGATTATTAAAATTATATTTCATCATGAAACATACGAAAATCGTCGATCTTCTAACAGGTAAAAACCTACTGCATGAAGTTAAAGCTAAGGGATGGGTAAAAACCTTTAGAAACAATCAGTTTATTGCATTAAATGATGGTTCTACAATCAACAACATTCAATGTGTAGTAGATTTAGACAAATTTCCAGCAGAGTTACTTAAAAAAGTAAATACAGGTGCTGCTATTTCTGTTACTGGTACATTAATCGAAAGCAAAGGAGCTGGACAGAACGTGGAAATTCAAGTAAATAAATTAAAAGTTTACGGCGAGGCGAATCCAGAAGAATACCCTATTCAACCTAAAAAACACTCTTTAGAGTTCTTACGTGAAAATGCGCATTTGAGAATCAGAACAAATATGTTCGGAGCAATTATGCGTGTTCGAAGTACTTTATCTTATGCAGTACACAAATACTTTCAAGATAATGGTTTCTTTTATTTCAATGCGCCAATCATTACAGGTTCGGATGCAGAGGGAGCTGGAGAAATGTTCAGAGTTACTTCTTTAGATTTTGACAACGTACCGAGAACTGAAGAAGGAAAAGTGAACTTCAAAGAAGACTTCTTCGGGAAATCAACTAACCTAACTGTATCTGGTCAATTAGAAGCAGAAACTTATGCTATGGCTTTAGGTTCTGTGTACACATTTGGTCCTACATTTAGAGCTGAAAATTCAAATACTTCTCGTCACTTGGCAGAGTTCTGGATGATCGAGCCTGAAGTAGCTTTTAATGACTTAGACGACAATATGGATCTTGCAGAAGATTTCATTAAATACGTTGTGAGATATACCTTAGAAAAATGTCATGATGATTTAGTATTCTTAGATAAGCGTTTACAAGACGAAGAAAAGAACAAACCACAGGCAGAGAGAAGTGATATGTCTTTATTAGAGAAGCTAAACTTTGTATTGGAAAACAATTTCAAACGCGTTAGCTATACAGAGGCAGTAGATATATTGAGAAACTCTAAGCCTAATAAAAATAAAAAATTCAAATACATCATCGATGGTTGGGGAGCTGACTTGCAAAGTGAACACGAGCGTTACTTAGTAGAAAAGCACTTCAAATGTCCTGTAATTTTGTTTGATTATCCAGCTGAAATCAAAGCATTCTACATGAGAATGAATGAGGATGGTAAAACAGTAAGAGCAATGGATATTTTATTCCCGGGAATTGGTGAGATTGTAGGAGGTTCACAAAGAGAGGAAAGATATGATGTGCTTGTTGATAAAATAAAATCAATGGGTATTGATGAAGAAGAATTATGGTGGTACTTAGATACTCGCAAATTCGGAACAGCTCCTCACAGTGGATTTGGTCTTGGTTTTGAAAGACTTGTGCTTTTTGTGACAGGTATGACCAATATTAGAGACGTAATTCCATTCCCAAGAACTCCACAAAGCGCAGAGTTTTAAGGGTCTTGATACTTATTAATAATGTTTACTTTATCACATTTTTTTATTATTTTTGATAAATAATTATTTGTAATAAAGTAAACATTTTTTTATTCGCACAATTATTAAACAAAATGCTTAAACAAAGTCTTCAATTAAAGTTATCGCAAAAATTATCACCTCAACAAATACAGTTGATGAAGCTAATTCAATTGCCTACTTTGGCCTTCGAACAAAGGTTGAAAGAAGAGTTAATTGAAAATCCAGCCCTCGAAAGTGGTAAAGAAAACGAATCTACGCATGAAGAAGATAACTATGCGGATGAATATGATGATTTTGACAATGACAGAATAGAGACTGAGGATATTAATATTGACGAGTATTTAAGTGATGATGAGACACCTGAATACAAATTACAAGCTAACAACTACAGTAAAGATGATGAAGACTATGAAGCACCTATCATTGCTTTTGACAGTTTTCACCAAGATTTATTAAACCAATTGAACACTTTCATCTTAACAGATGAAAACAGAGCTATTGCTGAATTTCTTGTAGGTAGTATCGACGATATGGGATATATACGCAGAGAAATACAGGATGTAGTCGATGACTTAGCTTTTACTCAAGGTATCTATACAGATGAAGCAACAGTTGAGAAAATCTTAACTATTGTACATGAATTAGAGCCATCTGGTGTAGGTGCCAGAAATTTACAAGAATGTCTACTGCTTCAGCTAAGACATAAAACACCTACAGATGCAATAGAATTAGCAAAAGACATCATAGAAAATCAATTCGACTCTTTTACTAAAAAACATTACGATAAGCTACTTCAAAAATACGGAGTGACCAAAGATCAACTTCGAAATGCCATAGACGAAATTGAAAAGTTAAATCCAAAACCAGGAAGTGCCTATGTTGGAAATAGCCGCATAGTAGAGCACATCACCCCTGACTTTACCATTAAAATAGTGGATGGAGAATTAGAACTATCTCTCAATGGTCGTAATGCACCTGAATTACACGTTTCTAAGGATTACCAAGAGATGTTGCAATCTTACAAAGAGTCTTCTAAAAACAACAACGCTCAAAAAGATGCGGTTCAGTTTATCAAACAAAAGTTAGATGGAGCTAAATGGTTTATTGATGCTATTAAACAGCGTCAAGAAACACTTTATGTAACCATGCGCGCTATTGTGGACTACCAGGAAGAATATTTTATGACTGGTGATGAGACTAAGTTAAAACCAATGATCCTTAAAGATATTGCTGATGTAATTGGCTTAGACATATCTACTGTATCAAGAGTGGCAAATAGCAAATATGTGGATACGCCTTACGGTACGCATTTAATCAAAAACTTTTTTTCGGAAGCTATGGTTAATGATCAAGGAGAAGAAGTATCTACTATTGAAATCAAAAAAATACTCCAAAACATCATTAATGATGAGGAAAAGAGCAAACCTTATCCTGATGATAAATTAGCTGAATTATTAAAAGAAAAGGGCTATCCTATTGCAAGGAGAACAGTTGCTAAATATAGAGAGCAATTAGATATTCCTGTGGCGAGAATGCGCAAACGCATTTAATTTTTCTATTTAGTGAAGCTACACTTTGTTTTAAGGTAATAACAATATGGAAAAAACTCTTAAAATATTATCTTATCTATTTCACCCTATAGTAATTCCCCTATTTACGGTATTGCTTTATTTTTACTTTACAAGTGACTTTTTTAATAGTACAGAAATACTCATTATATCCATTCAAGTGGGTATTATCACTATACTCTTACCTATTACAATTTACCTGTTGTTACATTCCCTAAAGCTGATTAGTTCAACAGTTATGCTGAATAACCCAAGAGAGAGACTTCTTCCTTTCTTTGTCAATATCATCTTGTTAATCAGCCTAAAAGATTACATCTTAATGGAGAATAGTGCGTACGAACTTAAGCTTTACTTTTGGGGATTGATATGCACCTATACTCTTTTACTTCTCTTTCTTTTTGTCAAACAGAAATGCAGTACTCATATGGCGTTATTCTCATCGATGATTACCTTTACTGTTTACTTATTAGTTCAATATCAAATACAAGGGCATATACTACTTATAGCAATGGTAATGCTATTAGGAGGAATTGGAAGTGCGAGATTATACCTAAAAGCACACACTTCGTTAGAGGTTATTTTAGGAACAATAATTGGAATACTACCTCAATTTTTCTTTATATACAACGCTAAGATATTTACTTTATAAAATGTAAAACATTAGCCCTACATTCAACATCTTCAAACGTTGAGAGTCATTAGCAATCATATCTTTTTTATAGATATTGTTCAATCCGTAGTACACGTAGAAATTCCACGTATTAAATCCAAGTGAAGCATAAACACCATAGAGCCATTTATTCAAATTATCGTCATTTCGATAATACCTTGTATATTCACTCGTCTTAGTTTTAAAGCGGTCACTGAAACGATAACTGGCTTTGAATCCTAAATACACACGCCAAAACTTATGGCTATCAGGAGTTGAATTTCTCCAGCGAAATTCTATAGGAAAATCAATAGAGTGAATTGATAAAGCACTTTGTTTATAACTGTCCAAGATGACATAATCTAAATTCTCATTTAAACCAAAACTACTTCTCAAGTTTAAATAAGAGTAACCTATCCCAGGAGCAATTGCTACAGTGCGACTTTTATTAATTGGAAAATCGCGCAAAAATCCACCATTTACACCAATAGAAAATGAATAAGGTGAATAACCTGCGGGTTTATCTTGCATCAAAGTATGAGTCACACCAAAATAAAACTGATCTTCTCTGTACTTATAATCAACTTCCTTAATCACTGAAGTCAAACTGTCCGTCGCTACGAATTCTTCTCCTTCTATCTGACCGAATGAAATAGAAATGATATGAAAGAACAATACAGTAAAAAAGATTTTTTTATTCATAGCTACTATTTTAGAATGTGTATACTAAACCTACACCAAGGGTTTGTTTAAACTGTGCCTTAGGTCCTTCTGTCACCTGCTCTCCGTTGCGTTCCACTTTTGTTTTTACGTTATCGTCATAAATTAAATAGGTACCAACATTGGCACGTACGTAATCATTTACTTTGAGGTCTAATTTTAACTCCCAAGAAACATAGATATTACCAAAGTTATTCAAATAATCGCTATACAGTGTAAGCTTGTGATCTAAAAGTATGTTCTTAAACACTTCTTTCTTCCATTCATTACTCAATAAAAAACCCAATTCGGCATTATACTTTTTTCCTTTTCTCAAAATATTACCCAAGTCATCTTTTTCTGCTTTAGTTACCCCAAAAGCTCCTTGGTTAGCTAAAGTCTGATCGGCTACAAAAGTAGCTTTATAAGTCAATGGCGAAATATAGAACTTCATTCTGCTTTTCGGCAATACATATTCACCCCCAACCCCTACAAACAAATAAGCTGGTGCAAACCAACGTGAGATTGGATCATCTGTATTAGGATAATTAAAACCATCCGTAAACTGTGTTTTAAAGTTTAATTTAGCAACGTAATACCAATCCGATATATTTGATTTTCTATAACCAAAAGAAGAATTGATATCCAAAACGTCGTCTGTCTTGCGAAGTTCGCGTTCAGACTGTTTATTGACACCATATCTTACACTTAAAGTATTATCCCAAACTAATCGTCCTTTTATATACTTGCGTTGAAAATCTCCTTTTAGAATCCCTGAAATAGAATTATCCCCACCCGAACTCCAATTCACAAAGGCAATTTGGTTCAGGTCTAATCCAAGCTTATTGCTCTTTTCCCAATAACCGATTATCTCATCGTTAATAGGCAAAACGTGTAAATCGATTTTTGGATTATAGTTCAATTGAATTTCAGAAAACTTGGGTTTACTCGCTTTCACATAGACTTCTGGTTTAAAAAAAGGCAAGTTATAATTACCGCTTCCTCGTGTATAATTGATACTGTTGTAACTGTAATCTTTAGGAGGTATATATCCCATGAGAGGGTTAAAAGGATTTTCTTGAACTATAACTGTATCTCGTTGAACATCTTCCACCTTGGCAACCTGCGCCACTGGTCTATCAGTACCAATCAAATTACCTTGTGCATATCCCCCAACAGAAATGCTAAAGAAAAAACAAATACTACCTAAAACTTTTGTAAACCTTTTCAAAACTTATTCCTTTATAATTCTAATTATCGATTCTATATCTATACCGCATTCTTCATATTGCTGCTGAACAGTAGCATGCTCGACAAACTGATCGTGAACACCTAAACTTTCAACAGACACACATGAATAATTCTTACTTACAAATTGACTTATCAAACTTCCAAACCCTCCAGAGACAGAAGCATCTTCGATAGTGACAATTCGCTCATACTGCTGACATATTCTATGCAATTCCACCTCGTTCAATGGTTTGACAAAGGTAAAATGACAATGACCCCATGCACTATTCTGCACCTGGTTAAATGCACTAATCACGTGATTACCGATTGTACCAGTAGACAGAATGACAAATTTATTTCCTTTTTGCAATTCACGAACATTTCCAATGCTTATTTTTGAAAAAGATTGTCTCCAATCTTCCCTTAGTACTCCTCTACCGCGAGGATAGCGTATAGCCCAAGGTAACTCAGTTTCCAATTGAGCAGTATACAACAAATTGCGCAATTCAACTTCATTCAAAGGAGCAGCAATAATCAGATTGGGAATACATGATAAATAAGCTAAATCAAATACTCCCTGATGAGTAGCTCCATCCTCCCCCACTAAACCAGCTCTGTCAATACAAAAAACAACTGGCAACTTCTGTAGAGCAACATCGTGAATAATCTGATCATAAGCTCTCTGCAAAAAGGTAGAATAAATAGCGCAAAAAGGCAGTAAACCTTGAGTAGCCATTCCCGCAGCTAATGTTACGGCATGTTGTTCGGCTATTCCTACATCGAAAGCACGTTCTGGAAAGGCATCCATCAAAAAGCCCATTGAGCTTCCTGTAGGCATAGCAGGCGTAATACCAACAATATTTGGATTTGCCTTAGCCAACTCTACTAAAGTATGCCCAAAGACATCCTGATACTTAGCTGGAAATTGCTCTGTCTTTTCTTTTAGTAATTCACCTGTCTGACTATTAAACTTACCAGGAGCATGGTACTTCACTTGGTTTTCCTCTGCTTGTTTAAGTCCTTTTCCCTTTGTTGTAATCAAATGCAGAAACTTAGGTCCCTTTCTCTTTTTAAGTTGTTCTAATTTTTTAATCAGATCCTGCAAATTATGTCCATCTAAAGGTCCGTCATACTTAAAGTGAAGAGATTTGATCATATTGTTAACACGGGGATTCTTCCCTTGCTTAACTGAGGCTAAATAATCCTTTAAAGCGCCAACACTTGGGTCAATACCAATGGCATTGTCATTGAGAATAACAAGCATATTTGTATCGGAAACTCCGGCGTGATTTAGTCCTTCGAAAGCCATACCAGCCGCTATCGATGCATCGCCAATAACAGCGATATGTTGCTTCTTAGTATTACCCTGCAACTTAGAAGCAATTGCCATCCCAAGAATAGCTGATATAGAAGTTGATGAGTGACCAACACCAAAAGCATCATAAACACTCTCATCTCTCTTTGGAAAACCACTTATTCCACCTTTCTGTCTATTGGAATAAAAGTCTTTAAACCTTCCAGTAAGCAGCTTATGTCCGTAAGCCTGATGTCCCACATCCCATACAAGTTGATCACTTGGAGTATCAAAAACATAGTGCAATGCTATGGACAGTTCCACCATACCCAGACTTGCACCTAAATGCCCTTCTTTGGTAGCCACAACTTCAATTATAAAACGTCGAAGTTCACGAGCTAATTCTTCTAACTCACCAATAGTAAGTTTCTTGAGGTCCTTTGGGTTTTGTATCTGATTTAGTATAGTGTAAGACATTCTTTTTAACAAATAAAAAACAAAATTACAATTTTGTTTTTACTTTTGATTCTTTAATATGTTAAGACCACAATGACTGATATACTTTCTGATGAATACTTCATGCAAATTGCAATCAATGAAGCAAAAGAAGCTGCTCTAAAAGGCGAAATACCTGTTGGGGCAATCATAGTAGCCAATAATCAAATTATTGCAAAGAGCCACAATCTGACAGAATTACTACACGATGTCACTGCCCATGCAGAAATACAAGCTATTTCATCAGCAGCTAATTTTTTAAACGCTAAGTACCTAAAGAACTGTACTTTATTCGTAACTTTAGAACCTTGCCAAATGTGTGCAGGAGCTCTTTATTGGAGTCAAATTTCTAAAATTGTATGTGGCGCGGAAGATGAGAAACGAGGCTATCGAGCAATGGGCGGTAAAATACACCCTAAAACGACTATTAAATTTGGTGTACTACAAAAAGAATGTAGTAACTTAATGATTGAATTTTTTAATAAAAAAAGAACATAATAAAATTGCTTAATATGAAAATGAAAAAACTACTCATACTCATGTTTAGTTTCTGTTTTATCTTTTTACAATCTTGTAAAAAAGACGTAAACAGTGATTTGACATTGTCAAATCCTAAACTATTCACAGAGTATATCGCGTCTTTCACGACTGGTGTTGTATCTACCAAGGCACCTATTGACATAGGTCTTACTAAAAATATAGGTGACTGGGAGGCAAATCAAGAAGTAGATTCAAAACTCTTTACGATCACTCCAGCAGTGAAGGGTAAACTTATCTATTTGCCAACAAATGTATTGCGATTTGAACCAACTGAACGATTAAAACAGGATCAAAAATACGCAGTGAGTTTAAAATTGGGAGAAATAGTAAAATTGGAAGATAAACTTTCTGAATTTAATTTCCAATTTAACACCATACCTTTAACATTCAACGTAGAATTCAATGATTTACAATCAGTTGACACGGATAATTTTATCGTTAACGGTGTTCTTTCTTCAAGCGACTGGGTGACTACTGAACAAGCAAAAAAGGTTATTACAGCGAAGCTTAAAAACAACGAGAAAGTAGAACTACAATTAACAAGTGAAGCTAAAAGTGAAGCTAAAGAATTTCCCTTTATCGCAAAGAAAATTACCGCTCAAGATCAAAGCACTGAATTAGTATTAAGTATAAACGGAAAATCACTGAATACAAATCAAAATACTGATTTTACTTTTAGTATCCCACCAAATCATGCTTTTTACCCTTTTTTCATTAAAACATTTCCAAACGATGATCAATCAGTTTGGATTAATTTCTCTAAACCTTTAAGGAAAAATCAGTCTTTTGAGGGTTTAATTTCACTTTCGGATAACAATAGTAAATTGACATATACCACTGACGGTAATGTTTTGAAAGTATATGTAGACAAACCTATAAAAAATGAAGTTACTTTAACTGTACATCGTGGAATTAGAGGATTAGACGGAACGTCAAACATCACATCAGATTTAGAACATTACTTCACTGTAAATTTTGGTATACTTAGTCCCCAAATCGAATTATTGAGTAACGGTACTATACTTCCAAGTTCACAGAATTTAAAGATAAATTTCCAAGCTACAACACTGAATGCTGTGGATGTAAAGGTATATCGAATCTTCGAAAACAATATCTTGCAATTCTTACAAGACAATAGCTTAAATGGTTCTTATAATTTACACAATGTTGCTTCACCTATAGCTGAAACAACAATAAAACTGACCAATGCTAATCCAAAAGCATTACTCAATTGGAATACTTATGCACTTGACTTAGCCTCTATCATTACTCCAGAGCCTGGAGCTATCTACAGAGTTGAACTTAGTATGAAGAAAGCGTATTCTTTATATACCTGTGGAGAGGAATCAACCGAGGATAATAGCGATAGTAATGAACAATATGCAACAGACTATAGTGACGAATATGACGAATATGATGATTATGAATACTATTATTACAATTGGTCTGAAAGAGATAATCCATGTGATCCAGCTTACTACTATTATCAAGGAAAAAAAGCAATTAACGTACTTGCAAGTGATTTAGGAGTAATTATCAAAGGGGGAACTAATAATGTATATTCAGCAATAGTAACTGATTTAATATCAACAGAACCTATCGGTGCTGCAACAGTTGAGTTTTACACCTACCAACAACAGCTAATAGCATCATCTAAGACGGATTCTTATGGTCTATTAAGCATTAACTTAGAAAAACAAAAACCTTCATTTGCTATTGTACGTCACGAAAAAAACACTACGTACGTAAAAATTGAAGAAAACAATGCATTAGCTATTAGCAACTTTGATGTTGATGGTACAAAGCTAAATAACGGAATCAATGGTTATCTATACACAGAAAGAGGAGTATGGAGACCTGGTGACGACATCTTTATCAGCTTTATATTAGATGATACAGCAAATCCGTTGCCATCACAACATCCTATCAAATTAACTTTTAGTGATCCTTATGGAAAGCTTGTAGATCAAATAATTCGCAAGAAAAACAATACTAATCACTATGTATTCCAATTAAAAACCTCAGCTGAAGCACCTACAGGAAATTGGTCAGCTAACCTGAGTGTTGGTGGTGTGAAGTTCTATAAAAGAATCAAGATTGAAACAATTAAGCCAAACCGCTTAAAAATAAAAAACAATGTAGAAGGTAAAGTGTTGTCAAGTACAACAAGTAAACGCGTTGATTTCAATGTTCAATGGCTGCAAGGTACTACTGCTAAAAACCTAAAAGCAAATGTTACAATGAAGTTGATCAAGCAGCCTACTGCCTTCAAGAAATTCAAAAATTACACTTTTGAAAACAATCTCTATTCTGACTATTCACAAGATAACACAGTTTTTAATGGAAGTACAGACTATGATGGTAATTTCTCCTTCTACCTCGATTCAGATTATTCTTTCAAAAATGCAGGTTTACTAAAAGCAATATTCGTAACTAAAGTATTTGAGAACGGAGGAGATATGTCTACTGACGTTTCTACTGCTACGTATTCACCATTTTCTTCTTATGTTGGTATTCTTTCACCAGATCCAAATAAATATGGATACTATGAAACAGATCAGAAGTTAAAATTTAGCTTCGTTAAGTTAAACGATCAAGAAGAAACACTACAAGGAAGAATTAAAATAGATATCTACAAAAACAGTGGATCTTGGTGGTGGAGCAGAGGTAATAATGGATATTCAGATTACAGTACATCAAGTTATTATTCACTTTACCTATCAGAAACAATTGAAACGAATAGCAATGGTCTTGGTGAATACACTCTAACGATTCCAGAGCAAGATTGGGGTACTTATGAAGTAGTTGCAACAGACCTTTCTAGTGGGCATATTTCTGCAACCACTATTTATGTAGATTGGCCATACTACTCTACAAGAGCTAAAGGTAGTCAGGCTAAAGAAGCAACTATGTTATCTATTGCTACGGATAAGAAAGAGTATTCTGTTGGTGAGAAAGTAAAACTATCTTTCCCTTCAAGTGAAAACGGTAGAGCTTTAGTATCGATTGAAAATGGAACAAATGTCGTTGAAACACATTGGGTAAAAACAACTAAGGGCGAAACAAACTTTGAGTTTACTGCTACAGCTAATATGGCTCCTAATATTTATATAAATATATCGTCAATTCAGCCACACGCTAACACCCTTAACAATTCACCTATTCGCTTATATGGTATTGTCCCTATAGACGTTTACGATAAAAAGACAAAGCTTGAGCCAATCATCACTATGCCTGATAGATTGCAGCCAGAAGCGGATTTCAGCATTCAAGTAAAAGAAAAGTCTGGACAAAAAATGACTTATACTATCGCTGTGGTAGAAGAAGGATTATTAGATTTAACGAGATTTAAAACTCCTAACCCATGGGATAACTTCTACTCAAAAACAGCTTTAGGAGTGCGTACATGGGACATCTACAATGATGTAATTGGAGCCTATGGTGGATCAATTAATCAAATTTTCAGTATAGGAGGGGATGAAGATCTGGGTGCAGGAGAAGTGAAAAAAGCGAATAGGTTCAAACCTGTCGTGATACACGAAGGTCCTTTTATACTTGAAGCTGGAAAAACGGCTAACCACAAACTAAAAATGCCTAAATATATCGGTTCTGTTAGGACTATGATAGTAGCTGCCAATGCAAATACAAAAGCTTATGGTAATGTTGAAAAAACAGTAAAAGTGAATAACCCTCTTATGATTTTGGGTTCTTTACCTCGAAGAGCTGTACCTGGTGAAAAAGTAACTTTACCTGTTACCGTATTTGCAATGGAAAAACAGATTAAAGATGTGAAAGTAACTGTTAAAACAGACGACAAGTTTAAATTGTTAACAGAAAGCTCTCAAAATATAACATTCAGCAGTCCTGGTGATCAAATTGTATATTTTGATTTAGAAGTATTGCAAAAAACAGGTGTATCTAAAATTCTTATAGAAGCTACTTCTGGAAAAGAAAAGGCTAACTACGAAGTAGAATTAGATGTTCTAAATCCAAATCCAATTGCAACACAAAACCATACCATTACAATTCATCCAAACCAAACAGAGAAAATAAACTGGGAAAATTTTGGTGTAAGCGGAACTAATACTGCAGTTTTAGAACTGTCAAATTTCCCTGGCATCAACTTAACATCTCGATTGAAATTCCTTATTAACTACCCTCACGGATGTAGTGAACAGATTACTTCAGGTGTATTCCCGCAGTTGTTCTTAGAAGACTTTACGGAGTTAAACGACTCTAAAAAGAAATCGATTCAAAACAACGTTAATGCAGGTATTGTAAAATTAGCTGAACGCCAAATGTCCAATGGAGGATTCCGCTATTGGAGTTCTTCAACATACGCAGATGATTGGGCTACTTCTTATGTTGGTCACTTCTTCTTAGAAGCTGAAAAAAGAGGATATGTCTTACCTGTCGGAAGTAAAGCGAACTGGATTTCATATCAACAAAATGAAGCGAGAAATTGGAGACATCAACCAAACTACAACAACGATGTTGCTCAATCATATCGCCTTTATACTTTAGCATTAGCTGGAGCTCCAGAATTAGCATCCATGAACAGGTTAAGAGAAACTGCTAATATTTCACAAATTGCTAAACTACGATTAGCAGCAGCCTATGCTTTAGTAGGGCAAAAAGAAATTGCTACAAAACTCGCTACAGAAGGCAGCTTAGATAATAGAGATAACAATTACTTTTACTATGGGTCTTATGAAAGAAATATGGCTATGGCCTTGGAAACGCTAATCTTGACAAACTCCGATGCTACAAGGACATATGAACTTGCTACAGAATTGGCACACAAACTTGGTTCAGATACTTGGATGAGTACGCAAACCACTGCCTATGGATTAAATGCTATTTCACAATACACAAAAAAATTAGCTAAATCTAATGGTATAAAAGCTACATACTCACTAAATGGACAATCTGCTACTGTTAACGACAAGAATAACTTCTTTAATAAAGACCTAACTTCATTAAAAACAAATAATGAATTGTCGCTAACAAACACAAGCAATGGCGTTTTATATGTAAAAGTTGCTACAAGTGGTATACTTCCTATTGGAAAAGAATTGGTAGATGAGAGTAAGTTAAGTATCAAAACTACATTCACTGATACAAAAGGTATGACAATAGATCCAACCACACTAAATCAAGGAACTGAGTTTATAGCTTATATAACGATTACAAACAACGACATAAAATCAGTGGATAATATAGCACTTACACACATTGTACCTTCTGGATGGGAAATTGTCAATCTACGTTACACTGAAGCAGGTGATTCCGACAATCAAGTAAGTCATACAGATATAAGAGATGATAGATCTATGTTCTATTTCTACCTCAGCGGAAAGAGTAGTAAAGTTCTAAAAGTCAATCTGAATGCCTCTTATTTAGGTAAATACTATATGCCAGGTGTGCATGCAAATGCAATGTACGATAACTCATATCGTTCTCGCACAGCTGGTAAATGGATAGAAGTAGTTAAATAATTATTCTAATATTTTTATACTTTATACAGGGAGCTTATACTCCCTGTATTTATTTGTGTTTATATGAGCAAAAACAAATTCTATAAAATATCTACGTGGAGTACTAAGAAAAAAGTAAAAGTTTCCATTGTTCTGCTTTTGCTAATAATCTATTATTTCAGTTTGCCCAGACAGTTGTTTGACAAGCCCTACTCGACTGTTATTGAAAGTCAAGAAGGAAAGTTAATAGGAGCCCAAATAGCCACTGATGGACAGTGGAGATTCCCAGAAACTGATACTATTCCGTACAAGTTTAAAATGTGTATTACGCACTATGAAGATGAGTACTTCAATTATCATTGGGGTATCAACCCTGTATCAACAGTAAAAGCACTTATAACAAACTTGAAAGCAAAACGCGTCATAAGAGGAGGAAGTACTTTAACTCAGCAAACAATCAGACTTGCACGAGATGGACAAAAGAGAAGTTATGCCGAAAAGTTAATTGAAGCCATACAAGCCACGCGATTGGAGTTTAGATACAGCAAGGACAAAATTCTTGCTCTCTACGCATCTCATGCCCCTTTTGGAGGGAATGTGGTAGGATTAGATGTTGCTGCTTGGAGGTACTTTGGAAACACACCAGACCAACTTTCTTGGGCAGAATCAGCGACTTTAGCAGTTTTGCCGAATGCTCCGAGATTAATTTACCCAGGCAAGAATCAAGATATACTATTGCGAAAAAGAAATGCTTTACTTAAAAAAATCTATGACAATAAAATCATAGACAAGACCACCTATGAGCTGGCCTTAATAGAACAACTACCTCAAAAGCCTCATGATCTACCACAAATTGCACCGCATCTTTTGCAATTAGTTACTAAAACTAAGAAAGAAAAACTGACTAAAACAACGATCAACTACGACATTCAAGTAAGGGCTAATGAAATTATTGCGAGCTATTATCACAATTATAAACAATCTGAAATACACAATATCGCAGCAATCATTATTGATGTAGACACACGTCAAATAGTCTCCTATATTGGTAATTCTCCTACTACCTTTCAAAACAAGAAAGACGTAGATATCATTAGAGCACAAAGAAGTACAGGAAGTATACTTAAGCCTTTCTTATCAGGAGCAATGTTAGATGAAGCTGAAATATTACCCAAAATGCTCATCCAAGATATCCCAATCGTCATATCAGGTTATAAGCCAAAAAATTATAGCAACACATACGAAGGAGGTGTACCTGCCGATCAAGCATTATTCAGATCATTGAATATTCCCTTTGTGCTAATGTTACAGAAATACAGCGTTTACAAATTTCACGACCAATTGCAGTCTTTCGGTTTCAAAAGTATAAACAAACACCCTAATCACTATGGGCTATCTCTCATACTTGGAGGTGCAGAAAGCAGTCTTTGGGAAATAACCCGAGCATACGCGGGTATGGCCTCAACATTAAACTACTTCAACAGTCACCAGGGTAAATATAGAGAAAATGAGATTCAAGAACTTCAATGGGATAAAGACGAAATGAAACTCGACTTTGGAAAAGAAAGAAAAGAATCAGCTACAATAGGCGCAGGAGCTATTTACAGCACTTTTAAAGCATTAACTCTCGTTAATAGACCCGAAGGTGATGAAGCGTGGAAACATTACGACTCTGCCGTTAAAGTTGCTTGGAAAACCGGAACAAGTTTTGGAGGAAGAGATGCTTGGGCAGTGGGTCTGAATAAAAAATACATCGTAGGTGTATGGGTTGGTAATGCTACAGGGGAAGGAAGGCCATCTATCAGTGGAGTGAGAATGGCAGGGCCCATTCTTTTCGACCTATTCAAGTTACTTCCTAAGGCGACTTGGTTTGACACACCTCTGGATGATTTAGAAGAAGAAGATGTCTGTGAGATTTCCGGTTATACAGCAGGTCCAAATTGCAAGGCTATAAAACAACTCATTCCCTATCGAGAGAAGAAGGTAGAAATATGCCCGTACCACACATTGCTACACCTTGATGTTACAGAGCAATATCAAGTGAATAGCCAATGTGAACTAATCACAAATATCGTGAGTAAACCGTGGTTTGTATTACCGCCAATTATGTCATATTATTATAAGAATTACCATAGTGATTACAAAGACCCTCCTCCTTTTAGAGAGGACTGTGATCAAAGCGGTGAAAAGAACACAATTGAATTTATTTATCCAAAACACGGAGATGTAATTTATCTAACAAAGAACTTCCTATCAGAGTTACAGCCTCTAATAGCTAAAGCTGCTGTAAACACAACTGACAGAAATATCTATTGGTACTTAAATGAAGAATACATAGGTTCAACAACAATCTTTCACGAGATGCCTATCCAAACCACTCCAGGAAAACATTACTTGACTATAGTCAATTCTTTAGGGGCGAGCAAGACTATTGAAATTGAAATAGCTCTTAGCTCTGATAACTAAATTCACAATAGACTTCAACAGTTTAACAGAATAAAAAAAACCTGCTAACTCATTAGCAGGTTTTTATTTATTCTGATAGATTGTTACCTTTATCATCAAAGAAATGGTATTCTAAATACGTGTAAGCGTCGCGTGGGACAATCTTTACCCACTTTTTCATTTCCATCCACCACTTAAAGCGAATAGATGGAAAACCATTTTTCAAATACGCAGCCACGAATGGATGAGTATTCAAGATAATCTTAGTTGATTTATCTCTTAAAACAATGCTTTCCAAGTCAGCCTTGATTTTATCGATAACAAGGATAGGAGCTTCAATTTCCCCATGTTCATTAGGGTCTTCTTCTCTTGTTTCGATACTTACTTCAGGTCTAACCCTTTGCCTTGTAATCTGAATTAAACCAAATTTACTCGGCGGCAAGATTTTGTGTTTGGCCTTGTCATCACTCATTTCCTCTTTTAAGAAATCATATAATGTCTTTCTATTCTCTGGGTTCCCCATATCAATAAAATCCACTACGATAATTCCACCCATATCTCGTAATCTCAATTGTCTTGCAATTTCTGCAGCGGCAATCAAATTCACTTCAAGAGCAGTATCTTCTTGAGATTGAGCTTTGTTAGACCTATTTCCACTATTGACATCAATCACGTGAAGTGCCTCAGTATGCTCTATAATTAAGTAAGCTCCCTTACTCATAGAAACAGTCTTACCAAAAGAAGTTTTGATTTGACGTTCAATACTGTATTTTTCAAAAATAGGTACCTCTCTTGACTGATAGTGTTTCACTATGGAAACTTTAGAAGGAGCAATCTCTTGCAAATAGTCCTTCGTGTGAAAGTACATATCCTCATCATCTGTAATAATACCCGTAAAAGTATCATTAAATACATCTCTCAGTATAGAAGATGCTTTATTCACTTCTCCTAACACTTTAGAAGGATGATGAGCTGTAGTTAACTTTTTGCACATGGCATTCCACTTGTCCATTAAATTTTCTAAATCTCTTTCGATATCAGAAACGGACATACCTTCAGCAACTGTGCGTACTATAACTCCAAAGCCTTTTGGCTTTATTGTAAGTACCATTTTCTTTAATCGTTCCTTTTCTTCCTTAGATTCGATCTTTTGAGAGATCGACACTCTATTAGAAAAGGGAACCAGAACAACATATCGCCCTGCGATTGACAACTCAGAACTAATGCGTGGTCCTTTTGTCGAGATAGGTTCTTTAACAATCTGAACCAACAAAGATTGATTAGCACTTAACACATCAGTGATAACACCGTCCTTATCAATCTCCTCTTCAAAAGGAATATTCTTTAAAGAAAATTCTTTTAATTTACCTCCGCTTACAAGTTTAGTAAATTTCAACAGAGTCTTGAGATTTGGTCCCAAATCGTGGTAATGCAAAAACGCATCTTTCTCAAATCCCACATGAACAAAAGCGGCATTTAATCCAGCCACTGGTTTTCTGATCTTAGCAATAAAAATATCGCCAACTTGAAATCCAGTATCTTCTGTTTGTTCACGTTCTCTGTGTAATTCTATAAGTTTTCCATCTTTTAATAAGGCAAAATCTACTGTATCAGAATTCGACCTAATAATTAGCTCTTTATTCATACTGTACATTTATATCCATACTCATTCATTAACAGTTTATTCAAACCAAAAGGAGTTTGTATAGATGGATTAAACAACAATAGTAGGTATATAACCCGAAAGACCTACCCCTCCAAGAGATAAGTCTTTTTTGTTTTTTCTTTCAGTAAAAGAAAAAAGTAGTTTTAAACTACTTTTTCTTTTTGTGACGGTTAGCTCTCGCTCTTTTTTTACGTTTGTGAGTCGCTACCTTATGTCTTTTTCTTTTTTTACCACTTGGCATAATGTGTGTAATTTAGAGATTAATAAATTATTTTACTTTAACTTCTGTGTTTGACTTAACGCCTTCTACAAACACCTTAGCAGGTTTGAACGCTGGGATGTTATGAGCAGGAATTCTAATTGTAGTGTTTTTAGAAATGTTTCTTCCTGTTTTCTCAGCTCTTGTTTTGATGATAAAACTTCCAAAACCTCTTAGATACACGTTTTCACCTGTCTCTAACGACGCCTTTACTTCATCCATAAAAGATTCAACTGTCGCCTGTACGTCACCTTTCTCAAGCCCTAATTTCTCTGAAATTTTAGCTACAATGTCTGCTTTCGTCATTTTTAGATATAAATTATTTTGTTGTTGTCCGAAATTTTTAGAGTGTGCAAATATATTAATTTATAATCCAATAATTCAACCTTAATCGATTAAAATTTAATTATATAAAGTTTTAAGTTTGCATTTAAGACTTTTTAAAATGCTTTTCCATAACAAACTCATTACTTGGTATTTACAAAATAAACGCCATTTACCATGGCGAGAAACAAAGAACCCTTACGCAATTTGGCTATCAGAAATTATTCTTCAACAAACACGAGTTGCTCAAGGATTACCCTATTTTGAGGCTTTTTTGACCAACTATCCAACGGTACAAGATCTTGCCAACGCCCATGAAGACGAAGTTATGAGATTATGGCAAGGTTTAGGTTACTATAGCCGTGCTCGAAATCTTCATTTTACAGCAAAAACAATAACACATGAACTCAATGGCGTATTCCCAAACAACTACAAAGACCTACTCAAGCTTAAAGGAGTCGGTGAATACACCGCTGCAGCTATTGCGTCTATTGCATACGGAGAAATCGTACCTGTAGTCGACGGGAATGTCTTTCGAGTACTATCGCGAATTTATGGTATAACCTCAGATATATCGACGGCTACAACCAAAAAAGAGTTTCAAGCCAAAGCACAAGAACTAATCTCTCATGAACAACCTGCGACCTTTAATCAAGCCATCATGGATTTTGGTGCCATACAATGTACACCTAAATCACCTCAATGCCCACAATGCCCTTTTATTCAAGATTGCGTTGCCTACAATACCAATCAAGTTGACAAATTACCTGTAAAACTTGCAAAGACAAAAGTAAAGAAAAGATACTTAGATTTCTTAATATTCGTTGATAATGACCAGAATACATATATCCAACAGAGGACAAAAAAAGATATATGGCAAAAACTGTATCAGTTTCCATTAATCGATCGCTTTGAACAAAATGATATCAACGTACAACAAATACTCACAGAAGACTTCAAAAATCAGCCTGTCAAAGACATTGTACAACTAAATACTGATTATGTTATTCACATTCTGTCACACCAAAAACTACACATACACTTTTGGATGATAAAATGTGAAAAATTAGCACGAAACGAAAATTATGAAATAGTATCATGGAACCAATTAAATAAATTTGGTTTTCCAATCGTAATTCATAACTTTATTAACTCTATAAACACAAAGTAAAATAGCCATAATATGAACGGTACATTAAACAAAGTTATTTTAATTGGCCACCTTGGAGACGATGTAAAAATACATTATTTCGAAAATGGCAATTGTATAGGTAGATTCCCTTTGGCTACAAATGAGGTTTACATCAATAAAACAACAAATGAGAAGATCACTTCAACAGAATGGCACAATATTGTAGTTCGAAATAAAGCTGCAGAAGTATGCGAAAAATACCTATCAAAAGGAGATCGAATCTATATAGAAGGTCGCATTAGAACAAGGCAGTGGACTTCAGATGATGGAACATCTAAACAAACAGTAGAGATTATGGCTACTGAATTTACTTTTTTAGATGTAAAGAGAAATGCAGATCACAAAGACAATCAATCTGCGTTTGATCAACAGAAAAAAGAAGACGTCAATAACTTCGTTATACCTAAAGAAAATAATGATGACGATTTGCCGTTCTAAATACAAAATGATTTATTAATGCAAAAGATACGAACCTTACTATTTACAATACTCTTATTTACAAGTGGTTTACTCCTTTCTTGTAAAAATGAATCATTACCTAAACCAAAAGCATTCTTAGCCTTAGAATATCCAGTACAAGAGTACTCGACATTTGAGAGTCAAACCAAATCATTCTCGTTTGACAAAAACAAGATTGCCTCCGTCAAAGAAGTAAAAGCAGATGCTATTGAGATTCACTATCCGCAAATGAAAGCTACGATTTACTTAAATTACAAGAGGATAGACAAGAATTTAGACAAGCTATTTAAAGATGCTCAAAAACTTACTTATGAGCACTTTATCAAAGCGGATGACATCATTGAACAACCCTATATCAATCCTAATGACAAAGTATACGGGATGTTCTATTCACTTCAAGGTGATGCCGCTACTAATGTACAATTCTATGTAACAGATAGCGTTAAAAACTTTCTGACAGCATCTCTTTATTTTTACGCAACTCCAAACTATGACTCTATCTATCCAGCTAAAGAGTATATAAGAAGTGATATGCAACACATTATAGAAACGCTAAAGTGGAGAAAAGATGAAATCACAGACTTTACAATCAAATGTGGTCCTAACGAAATAAATATGTAAAACAAAGGAATGATTAAGATACAATCATTCCTTTGTCTTTTTCTACTATAACTCACCTAATCAATAATACAGCCTATATTCAATCTTCTACACACTCCTGCTCAATTATACTATACCCTGCACGTTAGAGCCCCTAATACCGCCAAAAGCACCTTTACGGCATCACCCTTCTCTGATAACACTTCTACTTACTCCACTATCCTTTTACTGTCGAACTACACTTTCGCTCATACTTCTTTGGCAGTATTAAGAACTGAAATCAGCAAACAATCTATCCATAGCTCAAAGCCAAACAACAACAAAACCGACATATCTGCATAATTACCTGTATATCAAAAGGGTTAAACAACGGCTCATAACTATTTTTGTGTACAAACAATTCACAACATACAAGACAAGATCAATGATCGAAGGACAACCAATTCTTCCCTTACCACATAATCAACTCCACGATTCTCCTACTCCACCCAATCTAAGGTTGAAAATGAGTTAAACAAGTTCGCTACTATACAACAAACAAATCAAAGTGTAATACAGCAAAATGACAATTGCAACAATGAGATTGGACGAGCTTAAAAGAAGATAACAGTGTGAATAATGAGTGCTCAAAAAAATTCCTTAGTAAAGCAAACAAGGTGACTTCATACAAGAAGTGAAAATAGATAATAACCTTATGTGATCAATTGATCAGCATTCGTCCATTCTAAAAGACTGTCCCATTCCTGTCTATGAACGAAATCACCAAAATGAAAGATAAAGTTGACGAATTTTAAAAAGCGAATTAACAAGTTTTATACGAGGGGTTAGCTTGCACTTTCTTGGGGTTTGGTAGCACTTTTCTATGGGTTTCCTTGCCCAGAGCGTGCTTTTGTCGAAGAAAGGTGCAAGAAACCCCCAAGCAATGCCCTTGCATCTCACTACAAAGCGGTAGGTAAATCACTAATAGGTAAGTGGAAATCGCAAGCTGCTGGCTGCAATCGAATCCAGATCAAATAGGATTAACTCAAGAATGACTTCCAACTCAAATAACTTCAATCTCAAAAGTAAAACACAATTAGACCCAATCTGTAAATTTATTGCTGACCGTTTTATATCAATTCAAGACCACATAAAACAAAAAAAAACGAAAGCACCTTGTACCTTCGTTTTTACCCATTATGAATAAAATACACAACTTAGTCGTGTAAATCTATACGCTAATTATTTTATGCTACCTACATTCATATTCTCAACTTTGTAGATACCGTTTGCTATCTTCTCAACAGTAGCTATCAAAGATTCAACATTCTGTTTTGCATCGTCAAACTCAACCGTAGCTGTTTTAGTCTCAAAATCAACTTTTGCTACTTTAACACCATTTAATCCAGCTAATTTTCCTTCAATTAATTTAGCACATCCAATCTCACAAGTCATTCCTTCAACTTGAAAAGTAGCTGTTTCAACAGTACCTGTAACTTCTTTAGCATCATTTGAAATTGTTTCTATCTCTGCTTTATTCTCAACTCCCTTGTCTGCTTTTTTGTCATTACAACTCATAAAAACAAATCCTCCAATCAAAGCAATTACTGCTAACTTATAAAATCTCATACCGTAATTATTCTTTATATTAATCTAAACACAAAGGTACAAAAAAAGCAACCATAAAATGATTGCTTTTTTATTCTAATGATGTAGATAATCAATTATTTGAAATCCGCATCAGATACTCCTTCGTTAACTTTCAATTCCGTAACCTTCACTTCCATTTCCATTCCTACATTGATAACTTGAGTGAATGGAAATTTAACTCCTTTCACTTCCTTGTAGTCTTTGTAAGTAGTAATTTCTTGCATAGATTGCTCTCCAAAAGATTTTGTTGCTATGGTTGACACCTTTAATCCTGAAGCTAAATCGTAATAATACACCGTGTCGCCATCCTGAACACCTATAGCATCTTTCCCATCAATACTCTCTACTCCTACCAATGAAACAGACTTCCCTTTCTTCCACTCTAACTCAGGAAAAAGAACAGCCTCATCTCTCAATTTCTTCAACTCTTCACCTTCCATTTCCATCTTTTGTCCTTGTGCAATTACATACCCCCCTTTAGGAGTTAAAATCTGTTTGCCTACAACAGGTCCACCACTGATCTTTTGTTCACTGTACAAATAACCATCCTTTAACTTAAGAGTAACTTCCAAGTTCATACCTTGAACAGCTGCACTACTCTTCATCAAGATAGATTTCACTGCATTGACTTGCTTTTCACCACCAATAGCTGCAATATATTTATCTACAGTTGACTCCACAGTAACTCCTGCAGGAATAGCTTTTTCAAAAACAGGTTTATCAATTAAATCACCAAACGTATTGTAATAATTAACTGGCAGTCCTAAGTTCTCTAATCCCTTAGCTACATCTGCACCTTTCCCTACAATAACAATTCTTTGATTGTCTTTCAAGAAATACTTCTTTGCTACGCGCTGTACATCTTCAGCTGTCACAGCATTTACATTCTTAATATAGTTTTCGTAGAAATCCTTCGGCAGCTTGTGCAATTCTTTATTAAGAGCAAACCTTGCAACTGTCTCTGGTTTTTGAATACTCATGACAAAACTACCTACATATTTAGCTTTAGCATTCTTTAATTCCTCCGGCTTAACTAATGTGGTGCGCATTAAATCAATTTCTTTGATAAACTCAGTTACAGCACTATCCGTCACAACATTTCGAACAGATGCAGTTGCTTTAAATTTACCAGGGTACTTACGACTTGTCGATACCATAGAATAAGCTCCGTATGTCCATCCATGTGCTTCACGCAAGTTTAAGAAAAGACGTCCTTCTCCCCCTCCTCCAAGTATTTGACTTGCAATCAGAGCAGCAAAAAAGTCTTTGTCATTCATCTTTAATTCAACCTCATTTACCAAAGCAATCTCAGATTGAACAGCATTAGGCATATCGATAAAGTCAATTTGTGTTTTAGCTACATTACCCTTCACAGTATTACTTTGATAAGTAGCATTCGACTTTTTCCATTTGCCAAACAATTTGGTTACTAACTTTTCAGTCGATTTGTAATCCACATCACCAACAACAACTAAATAAGCATTATTAGGATTGAAGTGTTTCACATAATATTCTTGTACATCCTTTAATGTCACAGATTCAATTGTCTGTAAAGTTTCAAACTCCCCTGCTGCATTATCCTTTCCATATAGCAAAGCATCTTCTAATTTTGCAGCAACTTCAGTCACACTTTTTTCATTGATCTTAAGAGCTTCGATTGCTTGAGCTTTAGTTTTGTCAAACTCCTCTTGGGTAAAAACGGAATTCAAAGCTCCTTCAGCCATAAGTTCTAATACTTCAGCATTATACTTGGATAAACCACTTGCATAAGCCCCGCTACTGCTAAAGCGTATAGATGCACCTAAAAAATCAATTTCTTCATTGAAAACATCTTTCTTTTTATTCTTTGTTTCTGTCCCCATCATCCCAGACACTAACGAAGAAACCCCTGCTTTATCCCCTTCGAAAACCAAAGGGTTATCAATTGTCAAAGTATAAGAAACTTGAGGTAATTTATTGTTCTTTACAATCAAAACCTTAAGCCCATTCTTTAACACAAAAGAAGTTGGTTCGCTAATATTTATTGTTGGAGCTGGTCCAGGAGCAGGTTGTTTTCTATCTTGTGCAACTCCCTGAACTACTGTTAAAGCAAGAGCAAGAGAAGCTGCATATATATATACTTTTTTCATTAGAATCTATTATTTAGTTGTTAGCATTTTTTTCAGGAATATAATCTAAAATAAGGCGTTGATTTGTGTTCAAATACTTCTTAGCAACCTCTCTTATTTCCTCTCTCGTAATACTGCGATAAATATCGATATTAGTATTGATCAAGTTTACATCTCCATAAAGTTTATAATATGTCGCAAGATTATCAGCTAAATCTTCAATATCAGAATTTGAATCAACATATCTCTTTTCAAAGATGTTTTGTAGTTTTTGATAATCTTTTTCTGAAATCAACTCAGTCTGCAACTTCACAATCTCCTCATCGATTTCCTTTACAAGATCTTGAAGTGTAAAGCCTTGCATTGGCAATCCATAAATAAAATAAATACCATAATCCTCTTGACTAAAACTAAAAGAAGCTAACTCCAAAGCCATTTTCTTTTCATCAACAATTTTTTTGTATAATCGAGAGCTCTTTCCTCCAGATAGAACAGCCGAAATCATATCCAAAACTCTTGCATCGCGAGTTTTCATTGAAGGTGTACGATACGCTTGAACTAACATTGGTATCTGAATATTCGGATCTTGATACTCCGCTCTAATTTCAGTAGTGATTGGATCTTCCTTCTCAAAATTCCTAACAACCTCTTTTCCTCTTGGTATCACACCAAAATACTGTTGTATCCAAGCCTTAGCTTGATCAATCTCAATGTCACCAGCAACAACTAATACAGCATTATTAGGCACATAATACTTATGGTTAAAATCTAAAAACTCATCTAAAGTAGCCGCATCCAGGTGCTCCATAGATCCAATAGTCTCCCAGCGATAAGGGTGCTTTTTAAACAAGTTTTTCTTTACCTGACCGAACAATTGCCCGTAAGGTTGATTATCCATACGCAATCTTTTTTCTTCCTTCACAACTTCATTTTGCGTATTCACCCCTACTTGGTTAATTACAGGGTGTAACAAACGCTCTGACTCCATCCATAGTCCTAATTCTAAGTTATTTGAAGGGAAAACTTCGTAATAATATGTCTTATCATCAGAAGTATAAGCGTTATTTTGTCCTCCGTTAGCTGTAACAATCTTGAACCAATCACCACGTTCAATATTTTTTGTCCCTTCAAAAAGCAAATGCTCAAAAAAGTGAGCAAAACCAGTTCTTTCAGGATTCTCATCTTTTGCTCCAACGTGATACAATACAGAAGTAACAACGACTGGTGCAGATTTGTCTTGATGTAGAATAACGTGTAGTCCATTGTCTAAAGTGTACTCTTCAAACTCAACTTTTTGAGCAGAAGCATTAACTCCTAATAGCAATGCACTAAAAATCAATAAGGATTTTTTCATTATATAATATTTTTGAAATTAGGTTATCTAATAAGATATGTCGTCATCTTGCAAAGAATGTTACAACTAAAATGAAATTTATTTATAGGAATACTCTTTTTACTCTATTGTTAAGAGTGTAATAAACAAGGACATAGATCATGTCAACCTACCATCACACTTGAAGTTACTAACGTGTACTACAAATGACAATGCTATTTACTGCTATCTTTTCCTACACTGTCTACAATCGCTATTATTCTAAAACAGCACTACAGCTTAGTTTTCAAAACAAAGTAGAAAGCAAGCAGAAACTTATATAAACTCAATAAAAAACATAACAATCTCACAACCATTGAAATATAATTTCACAATAAAGGTAAATATCTATAAAATATACTTTTATAAATAAAAAATTAGATTTATATTTGCACCCTTAATAAACATCTTAATTTTATTGTTATGTACGCAATCGTAGAGATAGCAGGGCAACAATTCAAAGTGAGCAAAGACCAAAAAGTGTACGTTCACCGTTTAGCATCTGAAGAAGGAACAACTGTTACTTTTGACAAAGTTCTTTTAATTGATGATAACAACAACATCACTTTAGGCGCCCCAGCTATAGAAGGTGCTTCTGTTGAAGCTAAAGTTTTACAACACCTTAAAGGTGACAAAGTAATCGTTTTCAAAAAGAAAAGAAGAAAAGGTTACAAAAAGAAAAACGGTCACAGACAAGCTTTAACTCAAATTGTAATTGAGGGAATCAATGCAAGTGGAGCTAAAAAGAAAGCAACAAAAAAAACAGCTGAAGCAGCTGAGTAATTAACAAACAAAATTTAAAACGTCATGGCACACAAAAAAGGTGTAGGTAGTTCTAAGAACGGTAGAGAATCAGAATCGAAACGTTTAGGCGTTAAGATTTACGGTGGTCAAGCAGCTATCGCTGGAAACATCATCGTTAGACAAAGAGGTTCTAAGCACAATGCTGGTGAAAACGTTTACATGGGTAAAGATCACACTTTACACGCGAAAATTGACGGTGTTGTTAAATTCCAAAAGAAAAAAGACAACAAGTCATACGTTTCAGTACTTCCATTTGAAGCTTAAGAATCAGAGATCTGTTTAACAGATAACAAAATAAAAAAAGGCACTTAATTAAGTGCCTTTTTTTTATGCCTTTCCTCACCAACTCAGCTCCATCAATTGAATGAGTATTAAATATTTAAGGCTAAATCAATCCTTTCGACATTATTTCGACATTACTCAAACTAAGTCAAAGATTCTACTTTACATTATCCAGCCAGATCTACCATATTTATAGCTAACAAAATCACTTATTTAGAAATATTAAAAATAAGTTTGTGTATTAAATAATATTATTTATTTTTGGTCTAAATAATATTAAGCAATAATTATAAAATGAAACTTACCAAACTATTCTCTGGAGTCGCTATACTGGCGTTCCTATTTACAAGCTGTTCAAGTGATGACAATAATGAACCTATCAGACCTGACAACAAAGATCAAATTGCTTTAGGTAGCATTTTACCTATCGAGGGGACTTACGTTTTTCCACACACTCCAACAATGCCATTGCCTTTTAAATTTGAATCAAATAAGATAACTATCATATTTGAAGATAAATCAAATCAGACAACTGCAGAGGATGTTTACGACGTACTATCAGTATATAAAAACACAAGTAAAGACGAAATCATTAAAGCAGTGACTAAGTCAAAATCTACGCAAGAATACAAGACCTTCTTCTTTAAAGATCAAAAAGAAGAAAGTGTTCTGATACATATGGACTACAGTTTCCCAACACAAGATGAAGCAATCAAATCTGCATATCCAACGGAAACTAAAACAACCACTAAAACTATTACAGCAGATAATCCGCATGGTAATATGAAATTTGGTTGGTTAAAGTTAGAAAAAGAAGAAGATAAAGTTCAGAATATGGATAAACTAAAAGGAGTTTATGGTTCTGAAATTATCATGAAAGGAGGAAATCCAACCGCTCAATATGTTTTTAAAATAAATAGTGATGAAGACGCTTTCCTTTTCAGAGCTAATATGGGCAAAGGTTTTGGTGATTCTGCATCTTTTATTCTAAAAAAAGTAGCAACAGATGAAGCTAAAGGCCAATTGATATATGAAGTAACAGGCTCAACAGGTTATTACGAAGGAAGAACTGGACAGTATCTAACAATCTACGTTAAAGACATATCAGCAGATGGAGCAAAAGCAACATTTGCCATTGCTACTAAAGACGGAAGTAATTCTGTAGCTAGTAGCAAAGGTGATGTCATAGGTAAGACTATAGAAGAAGCTAAAGCTATCAAAGCTCCTGAAGCCAGTCAAGTTTGGGAAAATGATATGATGAACTACGCTCACAAGTGGATGCCTACAACAAGAGAATAATTACATTCTAAATAGATATTTTAAGCAATAAAAAAGGAGTTATAGTATAATGCATACTATAACTCCTTTTTTTATTCCAAGAGATTACTCAACTTTTAATGAATGATACAATTCTAAAGCTTTTCCATCAGTCAACATCGAAACAAAATGGCATACACTCATTAATCGTTCGTATAAACTATCAGTTTCTAAATGATACTTCTCAGGTAGTAACTTCAGCACTAAAGTATCGTAATGCGTTTCATCATGGTGGTAATGATTATTAACAGCTGTGGTAAAACTATCCAATAAGCTATGTATTACCTTATAGCCAATTATTTCCTTTTCAACAACTTCCTTACTTTGATAAACATTATTAACACTAATATTAATGATATCTTTCATTTGAGCAATGTAGGCACATTTATCAGTTAAAGCGTGAGGAAACTCCCCTTTTAAGATACTCTCTTCATTCTCAATAAATACCCTTGTTACATCCTGAATCAAACTTCCAATAGCCAAAGCGCGTAAATAACTAACGCGATCTTCCTTAGAAGTTAACTGTGAATAAGTATCACGGTTAATGCTCCTCTCGACTATTTTAATCAAAAACTCTAAAGCGTGTTCTTCAGGAATCCAACCTAAATTAATTCCGTCTTCGAAGTCTATTATAGTGTAACAAATATCATCTGCAGCTTCCACTAAATAAGCCAGAGGGTGTCTATGATATCTCAATGACTTTTTATCTTTAGAGATAAGTCCTAACTCATCCACAACATCAATAAAAGCAGCTTTATCACCTTGAAAGAAGCCATATTTTTTATCCGATATATCAAGAGTCGGTTTCTTTGGCAAACTCTCCTTAGGATACTTCATAAAGGCCCCAAGAGTAGCATAAGATATACGCAATCCTCCAACAACACCAGGTCGTGATTTAGTCAATACAGTAAAACCATTAGCATTTCCTTCAAAATCCACAAAATCTTGCCATTCTAAAGCTGACAAATGCTTTTTGAACTGCTGTCCTTTACCATTAACAAAAAAGTCGCCAATAGCTTTTTCGCCTGAATGACCAAAAGGTGGATTACCTATATCGTGTGCTAAAGCCGCTGCTGCAACTATAGCTCCGAAATCATTTACTGTGTAACCATACTCTTGAGCCAAATAAGAATACTTGCTCAATAGCTTTTCTCCAACATTTCGACCTAATGAACGCCCAACGACAGATACTTCAAGGCTATGGGTCAAGCGCGTATGTACGAAGTCAGTTTTTGAAAGAGGAATTACTTGAGTCTTATCCTGTAAACTGCGAAATGCAGAAGAAAAAATAATGCGATCGTAATCAACCTCAAAGCCAATACGAGTTTCACTCTCATCTAAGCGGTGTCTAACAAATGTATCTCCGTGCTTTTTTAGAGATAACAGTTTTTCCCATTTCATCATATGCAATGATTAAAATTATATTTCTATAGCTCTAAAGCTAATTGACTATTAATAATATTGTCTTTTACAGTTCTAAAGATATGGTTCTTCGCTTCTGCATAAGAAATGTCATAGATTCTTTCAATTTTAGCGTATTCTTCTGGATAAACAGCCAACATCTTATCGTAATAAGCATCTAATGCATCCTTGTTAGGAGAGGTATATTCCAATTGAAGCTCAAATCGACGTCTTAAAGCCTCATCTATCATGTGTATTTGATTTGTTGCAGCCATAAGAATAGACTTAGCAGGAAGGTTGTCTATTAATTGCAAAATAGCATTAACCACGCGTTTCATCTCGCTGTTATCTTTGTTGTCGTAATCTCTAATCTGACCGAGAGAATCAAACTCATCAAAGAAAAGTACCGAACTTTCATATTGTACTTCTTTAAACAAGCTCTCTATATTCTTTGCCGTTTCACCAAGTTTAGAAGAAACAATAGTCGCTAAATTAACAATAATAAGTTTCTTATCTAAATGTTTAGCAATAGCTTTTGCAGTCATGGTCTTACCACACCCCGTCTTTCCGTATAATAATATTTTATTACTGACAGGTAGATTATACTTCATAAGTATTTCTCGGTATTTATACTCTTTCAAAAACTGCTCTAACTCAATCTTCACGTTATCATTGAACATGACGTCATCCAAAGAAATTTTGCTGCGATCTAAATAATATAAAGAACTCATATACTAAAAAAATTGTGTGTTGTTAATGAACAAATATACCCTTAATAATAATCAGATTCCCCAACCAGAATATAAAAAAAGTAAACTATTCCAACAAATTTATAACACAATGACACTATACAAAGAAGAATCAAATCACAACAAAAAGATCACATTAGCATATAGAAAAAAAAGAGGGTACAGTTTACACTGTACCCTCGTAATTATATTGCGTCTTGATACGCTTTCTTATTTCTCATCACCTACAAGAAAAAACTTCATTGATTTCATAGGGTAAGCTGTTCTACTTTTACCACTTGGGTTAGCAATTACAGTCTTGATACTTACTAAATCTCCTATTTTAAAGCTAGCCTCTGTATACTGATAATCTAACAAATATGGCCCACAAAAATAATTTCCTTCTGAATCTTTCTCAATAACACCTTGGTAAATACCTTTTTTAGTTTCTTTAGACATAATAAAATCAATTAAAGCAACAAAGGTACAATACTTATCAAGACATTAGTATATTCCCTTAAAACTATTTACTGTCCTATCAGATCACCTCAAATAGTCGAAACTATGATCAACTACGAACCACACATTTCACAATCATCTTCGTTGTTCGAAGCCATTCTTGCTTTGTGAATCATTTCTTGATACTCCTCAATGGAAATTTGTTCCACATCTTGAGCTGTATTTGGAGTTGTTTTCTTCTCGTTATTCAAAGTAAACTTAATTGCATCTACCGCAGACTTGGTACGCAAGTAATACATACCAGTCTTTAACCCGGCTTTCCAAGCGTAAAAATGCATAGAAGTCAACTTCGCGTAATTAGCTCCTTCCATAAATAGGTTCAATGATTGGGATTGATCAATGAAATACCCTCTATCTCTTGACATATCGATAATGTCCTTCATACTCATTTCCCATACAGTTTTATAAAGGTCCCTAATGTCTTTTGGAATAAACTCTATATGCTGAATTGATCCATTAGCACGCATTATTTCTTGTTTCAAATCTTCATTCCACAAACCAAGGTCTACAAGGTCTTTTAATAAATGTTTATTCACAACAATAAACTCCCCTGACAAAACACGTCTTGTGTAGATATTAGAAGTATAAGGTTCAAATGCTTCATTATTCCCCAATATCTGAGAAGTAGAAGCGGTAGGCATTGGCGCTAATAACAAAGAGTTTCTAACTCCATGTTCCATGACTTGCTTTCTCAAACTTGACCAATCCCATCTTCCACTCAATTGACTATCATCTATACCCCATAAATTAAACTGAAACTCACCTTGTGATATAGGCGATCCTTCAAATGTAGAATAGGCACCTTCTTCTTTTGCCAATTCCATAGATGCAGTAACAGCTGCAAAGTAAATAGTTTCAAAGATCTCTTGATTCAATTGCTTCGCTTCCTGACAAGTAAAAGGAAGTCGCAATAAAATAAAGGCATCTGCAAGCCCCTGAACACCAAGACCTACAGGTCTATGTCGCATATTCGAGTTTCTCGCTTCTTCAACTGGGTAGTAATTGCGATCAATTACTCTATTTAGATTTCGAGTAATTCGCTTCGTTACATCAAATAAGAATTGGTGGTTAAACTGTCCCTTTTCAACAAACATTGGCAAAGCAATAGATGCTAAATTACATACAGCCACTTCATCAGGAGAAGTATACTCCATGATCTCAGTACACAAATTAGATGATCTAATTACCCCTAAATTCTTTTGGTTTGATTTTTTATTTGCCGCGTCTTTATACAAGATATACGGAGTTCCTGTTTCTATTTGTGCTTCAAGAATAGCTTCCCATAATTCGCGCGCTTTGATTCGACGACGACCTTTACCCTGATTCTCGTACTTAGTATACAACTCATCAAACTCATCGCCATATACATCGTAAAGTCCAGGACATTCATTAGGACACATCAGAGTCCAATGCCCATCTGTCTCAACGCGCTTCATAAATAAGTCATTCATCCACAAAGCCAAAAATAAATCACGAGCACGCATTTCTTCTTTACCGTGATTTTTTCTCAATTCGATAAAATCAAAAACATCAGCATGCCATGGTTCTATATAAATAGCAAAACTACCTTTTCGCTTACCTCCTCCTTGATCTACATATCTTGCAGTATCGTTAAATACTCTTAGCATTGGTACAATTCCATTAGATGTACCATTAGTACCGCGTATATAAGATCCAGTTGCTCTAATATTGTGAATTGACAATCCTATACCACCAGCAGATTGAGAAATCTTAGCAGTTTGTTTTAATGTATCATAAATCCCTTCAATGCTGTCATCCTTCATAGTCAACAAAAAACAAGAAGACATTTGTGGCTTAGGAGTTCCTGAATTAAAAAGCGTTGGAGTAGCATGCGTAAAAAACTTCTTCGACATCAATTCATAAGTTTCTATTGCCGCATCTAAGTCATTCAAGTGAATACCTACAGCAACACGCATAAGCATATGTTGTGGACGTTCCACTATCTTGCCATCTAATTTTAATAAATAAGAGCGCTCAAGTGTTTTGAATCCAAAATAATCGTAATTAAAATCTCTTTGGTAAATAATAGCTGAATCCAATCTATCAGCATTCGCTTTGATCACTGCATATACATCATCAGCAATTAAAGGAGCCTCTAAATTAGTTCTCGGGTTCACATAGGTGTACAAATCATCTACAACTTCAGAAAACACCTTCTTAGTGTTTTTATGCAGATTTGAAACTGCGATTCTTGCTGCTAACAAAGCATAATCAGGATGCGAAACGGTCATAGATGCAGCTGTCTCAGCAGCCAGATTATCTAATTCTGATGTATTTACACCTTCGTACAACCCCTCTATCACGCGCATAGCGACCTTAACAGGGTCGACTAATTCACTTAACTCATAGCACAAGATTCTAATTCTGTCAGTAATCTTGTCAAAACTAACAGGCTCTTTTCTGCCATCTCTTTTTATAACGTACATAAACTTCTTACTTACTAATTAAAAATCTGCATCAAAACTAATTGTATTTCCACCTTCTTCTTTCGAAATAACACCTGCTTTTTGATATTCCGAAACCCTCTTTTCAAAGAAGTTTGTTTTGCCTTGTAGAGAAATCATATCCATGAAATCAAAGGGATTGCTTACATTGTACTCTTTTGAACAACCAAGCTCTACAAGTAACCTATCAGTAACGAACTCAAGATACTGTGTCATTAAAACAGCATTCATACCAATTAAACTAACTGGTAAAGATTCCGTAATAAACTCTCTTTCTATATTAAGAGCGTCAACTAAAATCTCTCTAATTCTCTCCTTAGGTACTTTATTAATTAAATGATGATTATGTAAATGCACAGCGAAATCACAATGAACTCCCTCATCTCTCGAGATTAGTTCATTCGAAAACGTTAGTCCAGGCATTAACCCGCGTTTCTTCAACCAGAAGATTGAGCAAAAAGCTCCAGAAAAGAATATCCCTTCAACTGCTGCAAAAGCAATTAAACGCTCTGCGAAAGAATCAGATTCAATCCATTTTAAAGCCCATTCGGCTTTTTTCATAATTGCAGGAAAAACTTCTATAGCTCTAAAAAGCTTATCTTTTTCTTCCTCATTTTTCACATAAGTATCAATTAACAAAGAATAAGTTTCACTGTGAATATTCTCCATCATAATCTGAAAGCCGTAAAAAAACTTAGCTTCCGGATACTGTACTTCATTGACAAAATTCTCTGCTAAGTTCTCATTAACAATACCATCAGAGGCAGCAAAGAAAGCAAGAATGTGCTTTATAAAATAGCGTTCATCTTCATTTAACTTATTATTCCAATCTGCCAAATCTTGCTGAAGGTCAATCTCCTCCGCAGTCCAAAAACTGGCTTCCATTTTCTTATACCAGTCCCAAATGTCATGGTGTTTTATTGGAAAAATAACAAATCTATTCTTATTTTCTGTTAAAATTGGTTCTTGAATTGCCATAGTAAATTGATTAATTTATTTGTTTATTAAACTAAAAAGAGAATGCCATATCTACAAAGATTAGAATTTTTAACTCTAATAGAAAGAGAAATTCCCCCCAACTTATTCACAAATCAAAGAAGTTATTAACAAACACTAAGAATCAACAACTTACATAAAACACTAATTTACAAAGAGATATACGGTATACCAAACTATAAAAACAGTGTTAAAAGACACAGAGCTACCATACTAAGCTCGTGTCAGTCCCAGCCATTAACTGAAGTCAATCCTATATCGCGCAACTCAATTTAGTCCATAAAAAAAGCGACAATCGTTAACCGATTGTCGCTCTATATAATTACCTATAAGATACTATAATTCTAAAGCTTTCTTAGGATTGTTATCCATTAACAATTCAACAGGATTTTCTAAAGCCTCTTTAATTGCAACTAAGAAACCAACAGACTCACGTCCATCAATAATTCTATGGTCATAAGAAAGAGCCACAAACATCATTGGGTGAATCTCAACTCTACCTTCAACAGCGATTGGACGCTCAATAATATTGTGCATTCCTAAAATAGCCGATTGAGGAGGGTTAATAATTGGAGTTGATAACATTGATCCGAATACACCACCATTAGTAATAGTGAATGTTCCTCCTGTCATCTCATCCACTGTGATTTGTCCATCACGAGCTCTTAAAGCTAAACGCTTAATTTCAGATTCAATTCCGCGGAAAGACAATAATTCAGCATTTCTAACTACTGGTACCATTAATCCTTTTGGTCCTGATACAGCAATTGAAATATCAGCAAAATCAAATTTAATTTGATCTTGACCATCAATCATAGAATTTACATCAGGATACATTTCTAAAGCACGTGTAACCGCTTTAGTGAAGAACGACATAAAACCAAGACCTACACCGTGTTTAGCTTTGAAAGCGTCTTTGTATTCGCTTCTTAACTTGTTCACGTTAGTCAAATTAACCTCGTTGAATGTAGTTAACATAGCAGTCGTATTCTTAGCCTCTACTAAACGCTCAGCAACTTTACGACGCAACATAGACATTTTCTTACGCTCTTCACCTCTTGGTCCACCTGTAGGAGTACCCATAGAAGCTTTTGCGTTTAAAGCGTCCTCTTTTGTTATTCTACCATCTTTACCAGTACCTGATACAGTTGTAGGGTTGATGTTTTTTTCCTCTAAAATTTTCTTAGCCGCAGGAGAAGCACTTCCTGTTGCATAAGTAGCAGCTGCCGCTACTGGAGCTGGCTCTGCTTTTGGTGCCTCTGCTTTTGGAGCTTCAGCTACAGGTTTTGCCTCTGTAGAAGCGCCTCCTGCAGGTTTTGCAGCACTCATATCAATTAGACAAACTACTTGTCCTACAGCAACAGCTTCACCTTCTTCAGCTTTCAAAGTGATGATACCACTTTCTTCTGCAGGTAACTCTAAAGTTGCTTTATCTGAATCTACTTCAGCAATAGCTTGGTCCTTTTCAACGTAATCTCCATCTTTTACTAACCAAGTAGCGATCTCAACTTCTGTAATTGATTCACCTGGCGAAGGAACTTTCATTTCTAAGATGCTCATCTGTATGTTTTTTATTTAATATTGTTATGTAAAAATACTGTTTTATTATAAATTTTTATCAAAAACCTTTGCTATGGCATAAGCATATCGTTTTTTAGAACGAACAGAGCTTCCAGATGCTGGAGCACTATATGCTTTAGTACCTGCGTAACGTAAAGGTTTTTCGTGGAAATGCATTAACATATGACTGTATGCTCCCATGTTCTTAGGCTCCTCTTGTGCCCAAACATAATCCTCTACATTAGTATACTTAGCAAGAATCTCTTTGATTTGCTCAATTGGCAATGGGAACAATTGTTCGATACGAACAAATGCAATATCATCTCTACCTAATTCTTCGCGTTTTGCTACTAAATCATAGTAGAATTTACCACTACAAAATACCAATGATTTAACTTTAGAAACATCAGCTTTTGGATCATCAATAACGTATTGGAATTTACCTTCAGTAAAATCTTTGATCGACGATACAGCCTCTGGATGTCTTAATAAACTCTTTGGCGACATGACAATTAATGGTTTTCTAAAATTAGTAACCATTTGTCTTCTCATTAAGTGGAAAAAGTTTGCAGGAGTAGTAACGTTAGCTACAAACATATTATCCTCAGCACACAACTGTAAATAACGTTCTAAACGAGCTGATGAGTGTTCTGCACCTTGGTTCTCATAACCATGCGGCAACAACATAACCAAACCATTCTGATTAGTCCATTTATCTTCTGCAGCAGATATATATTGATCCATCATAATTTGACCACCATTCGAAAAGTCTCCAAATTGAGCTTCCCAAATAGTCAAAGTATTAGGATTAGTCAAAGCATAACCATATTCGAATCCAAGAACAGCATATTCAGACAACAATGAGTTAAAGATTCTCATTTCTCCTTTTTGCTCTTTCAAATGATTCAACAAAATGATAGATTCCTCTGTATCTTCTGTTTTAACAACTGCGTGACGGTGTGAGAAAGTTCCTCTTTCAACGTCTTGTCCAGACATACGCACATCATAACCTTGAGTCAATAAAGAACCATAAGCTAATAGTTCACCCATAGCCCAATCTAATTGATCCTTCTCAAAGAACATCGCCTTTCTATCTCCGATAAGACGCTTCACTTTGTTGATAAACTTCTTATCCTCAGGCAATTCAGTGATAACTTCTGCAATCTGAGTTAAAACTTCCTTAGAAACCTTCGTATCGTAATCTGCCAACATCTTATCAACTTCAGCAATCTCAAAACCTTTCCAGTTTTCGTGCATGAACGTTCTGATCTTAGCATACTCATCTTTACGTGAAGTTTCTAAATCAACCTCAAGAGCATCTTTATATTGTTGCTCTAAAGACTTAACGAAAGTTTCATCAACAATCTTATCTTCTAATAATCTTGCGTTATAAATATTTCTTGCATTTGGGTGCTTAGAAATTAATTTATATAAAATAGGCTGTGTAAACTTAGGCTCATCACCTTCGTTATGTCCATATTTTCTATAACCAACTAAATCAATGAACACGTCAGTTCCAAAAGTCATACGATAATCTAAAGCAAATAAGAAAGCTCTTACTGCAGCTTCAGTATCATCAGCATTTACGTGGAGAACTGGACTTGCAGTTACTTTAGCAATATCTGTAGAATAAGTTGACGAACGACCATCTGTATAATTTGTTGTAAAACCAACTTGGTTATTCAAAACTACGTGAATTGTACCTTCTGTTTTATAACCTCTAAGTTTGGCCATTTGTACAATTTCGTAAACAATACCTTGTCCAGAAATAGCAGCATCACCGTGAAGTGCGATAGGTAATACTTTTGAAGGACTATCAGTATAAACAGTATCTTGTTTTGCTCTTGCAATACCCTCGATAACAGCTCCAACAGTTTCTAAGTGTGAAGGGTTAGGAGTTAAGTTTATCAACAAGTCTTTTCCAGATCTTGTTTTTCTCGCAGAGCTAAGACCTAAGTGGTACTTAACGTCTCCGTCAAAACCTTCAACAGTATCGTAATCTTTACCGTCAAACTCAGAGAAAATTTCTTGAGCAGGTTTCTTAAAAACGTTAGCTAACACATTCAGACGTCCTCTGTGAGCCATCCCTACAACAACTTCTTCTACTCCTCTATTTGCAGCAGAGTCAAGTAAGAAATCCATTGCTGGTATCGCTGCCTCAAGTCCCTCTAAAGAGAAACGTTTTTGACCAACGTATTTAGTATTCAAGAAGTTCTCAAAAGAAACAGCTTCAATCAATTTGTGAAGTATCTCTTTTTTCTCTTCGCTATTAAATTTAGCTTCTGGTGCTTCATAGTGATTTTGAATCCAAGACACTATCTTTTCGTCAGTGATATACTTGTATTCAATACCTAAAGTTGAACAGTAAACTTTTTCTAATTGAGCAATAATCTGCCCCAATGTCGAAGTTGGAAGTTGTATTGTTTTAGCAGCCTCAAAACTAATATTCAAATCTGCTTGAGAAAGACCAAACTTCTCTAAACTTAAATCTGGATGCTCTACTTTTCTGTCTCTTAATGGGTTTGTCTTAGTCATTAAGTGCCCATAAGTTCTGTAAGCGTCAATTAAACGCAATACAGCAAACTCTTTTTGAAGTTGCTCTATTTGTCCAGAGTTGCCCACATTAGCAGTATTACTTGTCGCTGTCGAAGTATACGCTTGTGACAATTGTTCTACTGGCCCGTCACTATACTCGTTTGCAAAGTCAAATCCTTGAAAGAAAGCTCTCCAACTTGGCTCAATACCATCTGGGTTTTCTAAATATTGATCATACAACTCTGCAAAAAATGCAGTGTGAGCCGCATTTAAAAAGGAATATCTATCCATAATTTCGTCTAAAGACCTTTTGTTTAAATATTATAAATACAAAAATACAACTCTTTATGACAATTGTATAAACTTTTACTTATTTTTATACTATTATATAGTAACTAGTACCAATATGAAAAGATTTAACATCAGAATATTGTCGTTTTTTTTGACGATATCATTTTTTTTAACTTGCAGTTTTTCCATTCTTGCACAAGAAAAGAGAAATGATACGAAAAATTATGATTTTACTAAAAATTGGAAATTCGGTGGAGGTCTTGGTTTAGGCTTCGGAAGCGGATATACAGACATCATGATTGCACCAAGTGCAATCTATCAATTCACACCTTATGTAAGTGCAGGTATTGGATTGCAAGGTAGTTACATTAAAAGTAAAGATAGAGGATACTACTACAATGCCATTAAAGAATACGACTCTTGGATATATGGTGGTAGTTTAATTGTATTGTCTAACCCTATACCTCAACTACAACTTTCTGCAGAATTAGAGCAGTTAAGAGTTAACAATTCATATACATATAAAGATTTAACGAAGCGCGATGACAACTTTTGGAACACTGCTCTTTTCCTTGGTATTGGTTATGTCAATGGCCCAGTTACAATAGGAATTAGATATAATGTCTTATACAGAGAGAAAGACATGGTTTACGGAAGTGGATTTATGCCTTTTGTGAGAATGTATTTTTAATAGAAAAGCCTATCGAGAAAAAGTTTAATCTCCATAGGCTTATTTTTTATTTGCTTTAGCTAAAGCTCAACTATTCTTGAAAGCTTTTTCTAATATAGACTTTTTGAAACTCTCTCTTAATAATAAGATAAGCGACGCGTTCAATGTATTCATCAATGTCCACGTTTTTAATTGCTTTAATATCTCTTTCAGAAACGTCTATTCGATATAATAGACTCGAAAATCGAGAAACATTCGTCGAATGAATGATGCGATGTAATTGCCCGATAACTTGACTAACTAACTCGGACGGTGTCTCTACAGAAAAGACAATATCAGTATTCACAGTTGTTTGGAAGTCTTTCTGAATTTGCAATACTAAATCTTTTAAAAAACTCTGTTGAACTAAATGTTCGTCAAGATACTTTACTGAATCCCACATTTCTATATATTAAAAATAGCAGTCTTTGCGCCTCTGACTTTAAACTCTTCTATTCATTAACTCATTGCTAAACACTCGTAACTGTTCTTTTTTACTTTCTGGAATATCCATTTGCTCTAACAATTGTAGTGCAACTTCAGTGTATTCTTCAATTAGCTTTTGCGAATCAGTCGCAGAATTAGTCTCTACAAAAAGTTCCTTTACTCGATTGATTTTAGCTTGCTTATCACTGCAGTTAGTAGTTGAGAAGAATGACATCAACTCCTTCTGTTGTTCAGCATTTCCGTTGATCAAAGCTTTTAAATAAAGGTATGTTTTCTTATTTTCTAAGATATCTCCCCCTATTGTTTTACCAAAGGTAGCTTCATCACCAAAAGCGTCTAAATAATCATCTTGTAATTGGAATGCTATTCCGAGGTTCAAACCAAAGTCGTAAATTTTATTGGCATTCTCCTCCGAAGTTTCCGCAACAATCGCTCCCATCTTTAAAGCAGCCCCTACTAATACAGCTGTCTTAAATTTGATCATTTGTATGTACTCCGGAATGGCAACATCATTTCTATTCTCAAAACAAATATCCCATTGTTGTCCTTCACATACTTCAATAGCTGTTTTGCTAAACAATTTGGCTAAATCGCGAAAAATCACAGGTTCGTAATTCTCAAAGTACTGATAAGCAAGGATCAACATTGCATCACCTGATAAAATAGCTGTATTGACATTCCACTTCTCGTGCACTGTTTGATGTCCTCTTCTCAAAGAAGCATCATCCATAATATCGTCATGCATCAACGAAAAGTTGTGAAAAAGCTCAATCGCTGTTGCTGCGTGAATAGCCTTTTTGGGATCAATACCAAAAACATCAGCAGCCATAAGAGTTAGAACTGGGCGAATCTGCTTTCCACCTAATGATAAAATATATGAAATAGGTTCGTATAATTCTTTTGGAGTACCTGACAATGAAATTGAATCAATAAACTCTGAAATTTGCTCTTTGTACTTTACTATTGATTGCATTTTTTTAAATTTTTCGTAAAAATACGTGTTTTTTTTAAAGTTGATCAAATCCCTTACCCTTTTTAAAAACATCATTCACACAGCAGATTTTCAATTAAGTATTTGCAAATAGCAAAAAGTACATAATTGCTAACTCTACTGACATTTATTTACCTACTTACCACCTATTGCAGTAAAAAAAACAGAAAAAGCAAATTCAATCTTAAGCAACAAATGACAGCAATACTTTATCAATTCAAAACCTTTGTGAAGGTGAGCTGTTCTTCTTTTTTATTAAATACAATAGTCTTAATCATCACACCTGCGATTGGTTCGCTAAAAACGAGATTATCTATCCTTCTTTGTTCAAGTATATGCCCTGTTTCATTCATTACTTCTTCTCTGATAGACATTGTATTAATTGATACATTAGAAACAATATGCCCGTCTTCGGCAACACCCTCTACCTCAATCTCGAAATTCGCTGAATAAGGATAATTAATAACAGCCGTCTTATCGTCAATTGCCACTAAGCGAATATCCCCAACTTCAGTATTTACCTTCGTTCTATCTTCAACTAAAATATAGGTTTTATAATCTTTCAGCTTAAAGCGAAAAGAAAGTGATACTGAACTCAAAAGCCTTCTATCCATCACTCCAAAGACAAAATAACCCTTTTTCTGTTTATGGAACACCTCTTTTTCTATTCCCCGCAAAGGCAATCTTCCCAAGTCTTCTACTCTAACAACATTATACTTATCACGCAACGAATTTACAGTAATCACCTTGCTATTACTATCCAATGTTGTACCATCAATAAACGCAACACTATTTATCAAAAATTGAGGATCAAAAATTTCCGTTTGACTCAAGGATTCATCGAGGCTAACTAAACTAAACTGCCCAGTAAAATCACACTCGACCGCCATCGTAGTACACTCATTCAGAACATCACTAATACGATCACTCAAGTTATCACCTGAAGACATACTTTCAACAACAGCATCGTTGAGCTCTTTATAAATGGCTTTTTGTCCAAAACAACTTACTCCAATAAAAAAGAAAACAAACCCCTTAATAAACCTTTTTGCCATAGCATTTATCGAATTAACTCCGTTTACAATTCTACACTAAGCGATATCAAACAACTTTCAACTCCACATAGCACACAACATTTCTTCCTCTCATCAATACATCACCAACTAAATCAACTAATAAGAAACAAGTTATTGCAATCGCAAGAATCTTCCTTACAACTATCCTACCTATAATTCCAGATGTTAACAACCATACTCAACAACGCTTAAAAAGCCAATAACGAATAACTAAAAAACACCTTAAATTATAATATATAAATATAATTATATTATTTTAACAATTAAGCATCACGCAAGACAATAGATTAAGATATTAATACTACCTGTTTTGGTATTCATTACCCTACCGAGAAAACCTCCTTCACTCACAACAAATGACCTATTCAATACCCACTGGCTATTGGCTCTACACCACTTCATACACTACTTGAAAATAAATGGTACAATCAAGTATACAGAAATTCTATTCTGAATGGCATAGCCCTGAGCTCTAAGTCATTCCCTACTAAAAAAGCCATCGCCCTACAATCGCTTAACAGACCAACCTCATCTCTACTTACTTTACTATCCACAAAAGCGAAGTATTTACTCCTCTACCCTATAAGTATAACCGCAGTGCTTTCATCTTGATCGTAGTTTGATCCCATAGTGGTCGCATAATTTTACCTATAAAGTATGCGACCACTATGCGATCACTATGCGACCACAAGCCGACCACCCCCTAAAATCTCAAAGCGAAAACATTGATTTCTAAGCCATTATAACAATTCATTTACTACACATCAACATCCTATTTACAATCCACCTAAAGCACTCCCTGCTTTACCCTTAAAAACTTTACAAACAAAAAAGTTTCCTGTAAAAAAATCACGCATCCCTTTAAAAACAAAGGATTACAAAAAACAAGAAACGAACAAACAAGTTAAAGTTTCCTTAAATAGATAGGAAACTTTTTTTACACAAAAGTTTCCTACTTATCTTTGACTACTCAAAAAATTAAAAGTAATGGAACAACAAATATTAGAAAAAGCAACACAAATGTTTTTGACACAAGGATTCAAAACTGTGACAATGGATGATATAGCAACTGAGTTGGGAATATCAAAAAAAACGATCTATCAACACTATTCATCCAAACCTGAACTAATAGAAAAAAGCCTAACGAACATTAACCACAAGTTTCTGCAACAACTTGAGTCAACACTAAAATTGGATCAAGAAGCTATACCTGAAATTGTAGCCGCACACAAAGACATCAATGATATTTTTTTAGTTGATTCATCAGGTTGTTTTTATCAATTAACGAAGTACTATCCAAAACTTGCACAGAAGCAGAAAGTCTTTCACGAAAAGAAATACGTTAAATTGATAGAGAAAAACTTAGAAAAAGGTATCAAAGAAGGAGTTTACCGCTCAGACATTGACATTGATTTTGTAGCGAGATTCCACATTGCTTCTTTAGTGGCAATCGAAGACTTAGACTATTTCCCGGAATCCGAATACACCCATTCAGAAGTACATGCACTGCACTTAGAATACCACATAAAAAGTATTGCTACTGAAAAAGGGCTAAAAATATTCAACAAACTATTTAAAGAACTCTAATATCACACCAATAATATGTATAGATACATACTTACTCTACTCCTATCGAGCTTAACTATTCCTCTTTGTGCACAGACAAAAGAGTTAAGTTTAAAAAATGCTATACAATACGCCTTAGAACATAAAGCAGAGTCAAAGATAGCTTCATTGGAAATTGAAAACAGTCAATATCAAATCGAAGAAGTTAGAGCGAATGCACTACCACACCTCAATGTAGAGGCCAATGTAGCAAATAACCCTTTAATACAAGAAATGCCATTGTCCTTAGGTGGTCAAACACAAATGATTCCCTTTAATTTAAAATGGAATTCACAAGCATCTGCCACTGTGACACAAGTCTTGTTTAACCAAGCAGTATTCATGGGATTAAAAGCGGCTCGTACAGCAAAGGAATTTTACATTATCAATAGAGAGTTATCTGATGAAGATATAATCGAAAAAGTTGCAACAACTTATTATCAAGTATTTCAATCAAAAGAACTTCAATCTACATTAGAAACAACAATTGCAAGTACTACAAGAATTAAAGACATCATTGAAGATCTACATAAAAATGGCCTCGCAACTAAAATAGACTTAGATCGAACTAAAGTTGCTCTTAGCAACCTAAAATCACAAAGACAGCAAGTAGTCAATGCGATCGAACTACAACAAAATGCACTTAAGTTCTTTATGGGCATGGAATTGAGCTCACCGATTAGCTTAGCAGAGGATACTTTTCAGATTGATGAATCAGTCCTTCTTGTAGAGCCAAATGTCGAAAAGAGAACTGAACTTCAACTATTAGAAAAGCAAAAAGACTTGCTTCATTATAAAAAGAAAGCAACAATAGCAGATTATTATCCGTCCTTAGCTGCATTTGGTACAATGAGTTATCAAGGTTTGGGGGACAAATTTGTTTGGGGAGGAAAGCCGACAGACGGGGTTTACTGGACAAGTAATGCAGTCATAGGAATAAGCCTAAAAATCCCAGTGTTTAATGGATTTGAGACACGCTCTAAAGTAAGACAAGTAGAGGTTGAACTGAAAAAAATAGACGTTCAATTAGAAGATACAAGACAAGCGTTAGATCTCTCTTTTAAGAATGCGCAAAAATCAATGGAAAACGCTTTGATAACCATTAATATTCAAAAAGACAATGTCTCTTTAGCCAAAAGTATATTAGACAATATCCAAAATAATTACAAACAAGGATTAGCATCCCTTACTGACCTTCTAAATGCCGAAAATGCATTCACAGAAGCTGAGAACAATTATACAAATTCCCTATTAGAATATAAACTTGCAGAAGTACAGTTAATTAAAGCAAAAGGAGAATTAAAAAGTCTGATCGATTAAAAACTACAACGTAACATTCAAATGAAAAAAATAATAATATCCTTAGTCACTATCACCATCATTGGAGGTATTGTATATATATTGAACACAAATAAAACTAAAAACGATCAAGAGACAGCAATCGTTTCACAAAAGAGTGCTACTATATCCGTTCGAGCAGAAAAAGCACAGACAAAGAAGATTGATGCAAACTACAAGGCTAATGGAAACTTTGTCCCTGAACAGGAAGTCATGGTTTCGGCAGAAACTCCAGGTCGCATCATGAAAATATTAGTAGAAGAAGGAAGTAGAGTAAAAAAAGGTCAAACATTAGCGATAGTCAATGCTGATCAAATAAATATCCAATTGCAAAATGCTGAGTCTGCATATGCCACAGCAAAAGCAGATGCTGCGAGATTCGAGAGTGCATTTACAACAGGAGGAGTGACACAGCAGCAATTAGATCAAATACGACTTGTATTAAAAAATGCAGAAGCTAACTTAAACTCTGCAAAAATAACAGCTAATGACGCTAATGTAAAGGCTCCCATAGATGGCATTATAAATAAGAAACACATTGAACAAGGTACTTTTGTAGGTCCAGGTGCTCCGCTATTTGAGCTGGTAAACGTAAACAAACTAAAATTGCGTGTAAATGTTGATGAGAGCCATGTAGCAAATCTAACGGAAGGCGATAATATCAAAGTCAAAGCAAGTGTATTGCCAAATGATACCTTTTATGGTAAAATTAGTTTCATTGCGCCTAAAGCAGATGCTGCCTTGAACTTCCCAGTTGACTTAATTATAGAAAACAATAAAAACGCCAAACTTAGAGCTGGTATGTATGGTTCTGCTTACTTTCAAGCAGACCAAGACACCAATACCCCTATTTTATTGGTACCGAGAAACGCTTTTGTAGGAAGTGTGAGTTCAAACCTAATCTACGTAGTACAAGACGAGAAAGCTGTAGGTAAAAAAGTTGTTTCGGGTAGAAACTTCGGAGACTTCGTTGAAGTATTAGAAGGAATACAAGAAGGTGATCTTGTGATAACGTCAGGTCAAATCAACTTAGTAGATAACAGTCCTGTATCAATCATTAATTAACATCCTAAAAAGAGGATAAAGTATGAAATTAGCAGAAATATCGATAAAACGCCCCAGCATAATAATAGTAATGTTTATTGCTCTATTATTAGGAGGTATATTCAGTTATAAGAACCTAAGTTATGAGTTAATTCCCAAATTCGAGGTTAATGTCATTACAGTTGCAACAGTTTACCCTGGTGCATCACCTTCTGAAATTGAAAATACAGTAACGAAAAAAATAGAAGATGCGGTAGCCTCATTAGAGAACGTAAAAAAAGTTGAGGCAATGTCTTTTGAGAGTTTATCCACGATAATGATCTACTTAAATGCTGAAGCCAATGTAGACTTATCTCTAAACGATGCGCAGCGAAAAATAAACGCAATCTTAAAAGATCTACCCAAAGATGTAGATCCGCCTTCACTACAGAAGTACTCTTTAAGTGATTTACCCATTATGGCATTAAGTGTAACGAGTAAATTAAACGAAAAAGAATTATACGATTTATTAGATAAAAAGATCCAACCTATCTTTTCACGTATCAATGGTGTAGCCAAAGTTGAACTAATAGGAGGAGAAGAAAGACAAATACAAGTACTTTTGGACCCCAAGAAGATTGAAGGTTATGGGTTAAGTGTACCAGCAGTACAACAGATGGTATTAGGGTCTAACCTTGACTTCCCTACTGGAAATGTCAAATCCCAAGATAAACAAACGCTAATTCGCTTGGCTGGAAAATACAAAGATGTCCAAGAAATGCGAAACTTAGTGATAGCTTCACAAGGAGGAATAGATATTAGACTTCAAGACGTTGCGGATGTACAGGATGGTGTAAAAGAGATCGAAAAAATAGCTCGATTCAACCAACAGTCCACTATCCTAATGCAAATCATCAAGCAGTCGGACGCTAATGCAGTAACTATCAGTGAGCTAACAAGAGAGACAATCGATGAAGTTCAAAAGAACTATAGCGACCAGGATCTAAAATTTAAAGTCGCAAATGATACTTCCGAATTTACTTTAGAAGCAGCAGATGGAGTGATGTTTGATTTATTCCTTGCCATTGTTTTAGTAGCTTTTGTAATGCTATTCTTCTTGCACAGTTTACGAAATGCTGTCATAGTAATGATTGCTATTCCCCTTTCGTTAATTGCGACCTTCATCGGATTGTATTTATTCGGATATTCCCTCAACCTACTGAGTTTATTAGCACTGTCCTTGGTAGTAGGAATATTAGTTGACGATGCAATTGTGGTAATTGAAAATATCCACCGCCATATGGAAATGGGTAAAAACAAAGTAAGAGCATCTTATGACGGAGCTAAGGAGATTGGATTTACGGTCACTGCCATAACACTTGTTATTGTAGTTGTATTCTTACCTATTGCCATGTCTTCAGGTCTTGTACCAAACATTATTAAGCAGTTCTGTGTAACAGTAATTATAGCGACAATGCTATCCTTATTGGTTTCGTTTACAATTGTTCCATGGCTATTCTCAAGATATGGTAAAATCGAAATCATCAAGCCAACAACAATATTTGGTAAGGTAATTCACTATTTCGAGAAGGGATTAAACTCCTTTACACATGCGATATCAGATTTATTAGTTTGGTCGCTAAAATCATTCAAGAATACAATAATAGTGATGATTGTCGTAGGAATTTCTTTCTTTACAGCGATCGCCCTAATTCCAATGGGATATATTGGATTCGAATTTTTGCCAAAAACAGATAAAGGAGAATTCCTTGTACAGTTAGAATTAGACAAAGATGCTTCGGTACAACAAACAAATAAGGTTACACAAGAAGTAGAGGAATACTTGCGCACCAAGCCAGAGATAGTAGATATGATCACCACTGTAGGGCAATCGTCTGAAGGATACGGTGGTATTCAAGCGACAAAGTATAAATCCGAAATTCAAGTTATCCTTACAGATAAAAAACTCCGTAAAGAAAACTCATTTATATATGCTGCCAAGCTTAAAAACGAACTTGTACCCTTGGTTGTAAATGCAAAAGTGAAAACAGTACCTATTGGAATTATTGGTGCCGAAGAAGCTCCAATCTCCTTAACCGTAACTGGCCCAACGCTGAATGAAGCAATGGACTTTGCGATTCAAGCAAAAGAACTCTTGGAAACAGTACCTGGAGCTATGGAGGTAAAATTAACTGCTGAAACAGGTAGTCCTGAAATCAACGTACAAGTAGACAGAGATAAAATGGCAGCCTTAGGTTTAGATATGTATACTGTTGGTATGACTATGCAAACGGCATTTAATGGAAATACAGACGGTAAGTTTAGAGCTGGAGAATACGAATATGACATAAATATCAGATTTCAAGACTATGCAAGAACAACAATTGATGACGTAAAGGAGATTTCATTTACGAATCAAATGGGTCAACATATTAAACTCAGCCAATTTGCAGACATTAATTATAGTTCGGGGCCGTCTGTGTTAGAGCGCAGGGATAAAACACCTTCTGTGACAATTAAATCACAAACGATCGGTCGTGATCCAGGCCAAATTGCAGATGAATGGACGGCTCAATTTGACCAATTAGAGAAGAAAGCAGGAGTAAATTATCAATGGTCAGGTACAATGGAAGATCAACAAGAAGGTTTCGGAACATTGGGAATTGCCTTATTGGCAGCCATCATCTTAGTTTACTTGGTAATGGTCGCTTTATATGATAGCTTTTCTAAGCCCTTTATAGTAATCTTCTCTGTTCCATTATCTTTTATTGGCGCTTTATTAGCGATGGCTCTTACTAATATTTCATTGAATATATTTACCATATTGGGAATTATTATGTTGATTGGACTTGTATGTAAAAATGCGATTCTATTAGTAGACTTTGCAAACCAAAAGGTAAAAGCTGGTGACAGTGTACACGATGCCTTGATAGCAGCAAACCACGCGCGTTTAAGACCTATTTTAATGACGACAATTGCCATGGTTATAGGTATGATTCCAATTGCTATGGCAAAAGGAGCGGGTGCCGAAATGAACAACGGTTTAGCTGTAGTAATTATAGGAGGATTACTATCATCACTTTTATTAACACTTGTGATTGTACCCATAGTTTACTCCCTATTTGATAAGATTAGTAATTTCTTTGGTAAAAAAGAAATTGTTGACTACAACTCTTTAATGACAGAAGACTTTGAATTCAATGAAGACTTCGTTGATGAATTTGCTTCGAAAAACAAATAATCAGTTTACCTTGATGGTTAAAGTGAAGACATACCTAAAAAGTATGTCTTCACTTCTTTATTAATCTATGTTAACTACTATTCATTAGAGAACTCATAAATTTACCATCCATTAAACAAAAGTCACCGTGCCAAGATCTCATATACAAGTATACTCACATAAAGATATCATTAAACGCTACGAGAATGTTTTAACCGATAAACGTTTAGCTGTCTTAGACATTGGGCCAAAATACAAACAGTACTTTATTGTAAACAAACCATATCAATTCAATACATTCGGCCTTATTTTAGTTACCGCTGGTCAATGTGAAATTACCATTAATTTGGAGCCCCGTGTCATCAAAAAAGACGACCTATTAGTAGTTCTCTCCAATCAGTTTTTTGAAATTAAAGAATTTTCTAAAGAATTTGCGGTAAAAACAACCTTCATAGATTCAGATCTATTTTTAGAAGCAGGTTTTCACCTTAAAGCTGATACATTGGTCCAATTTCTCTCTTCTGAGTATCCTAAAGTTATCTCACTTGATCGAGCTTGCTTAAGAGAAGTTAACTACCACCTACACAAACTAAAGAAACTGGGGTACCTTAGTGATAACTTATTTGCAAAAAATCTTGTACTACATCACTTTTCAATACTGATGTATGAAATTGGAAATTTTTATGGCAAATCGATACTTGAAAGAAATAAACCAAAACCCATACGAAAAGAAGAAATAACAAAGCAATTCATCTACTTAGTCGCAACACATTTCAAAAAAGAACGCAGTGTACAATTTTATGCAGATCAATTGTATATCAGTAGAAAACACCTAACAAAGGTAATTGTAGAAGTTTTAAATAAAACGCCTAAACAATTCATATCTGATACCATTATTTTGGAAGCAAAAGTACTCTTAAGAAATCCCAAAACAACAATCACTGAAATCGTATCAGAGTTGAATTTTACAGATGTTGCGATGTTCAGTAAATTCTTTAAAACGCATACGAAGATAGCCCCTTCTAAATTCAAAAATTTATCATAATTTTATAGAAGCACTTGGTATAAAAACGTCTTTTTTACAAATTTAAACGTTTAATTATCTACTTAAAAAACAGAAAAAAGATAGACCTTTGAGGAGAAAAAGTCAACCCAAATTTGACTTCTTTTTATTGTTATTTGAAATAAAGATGCTATAAAAATGAACAACAATATTACTCACAAACACACATATGCTTCTATCACGGCAATTGGAGGTTATGTTCCTACAAACAAACGCACCAATGCTGATTTAGAAAAAATATCCGATACAACGGATGAATGGATTACCAAAAGAACAGGAATAAAAGAAAGAAGAATATTAGATCAAGGTTTAGCTACTTCTGATATGGCAGTAAAAGCCATCGAAGATCTCTTGACAAACTACAAAAAGGATAAGAGTAAAATAGACGCACTAATTGTTGCCACCTCAACACCAGATATGCCAATGCCTTCAACAGCTAATATTATTTGTGGAAAACTTGGCATTGAGAACGTTTGGGCCTTCGATATGAATGCTGCTTGCTCAGGTTTCTTATTTGCTTTAGACATGGGAGCATCTCTTATCGAAACTGGAAGGTACAAAAACGTCTTAGTTGTAGGAGCCGATAAAATAAGTGCCTATGTAGACATAAAAGACAGAAACACCAATATTTTATTTGGCGATGGAGCTGGCGTGGTATGGTTAGAACCTAATTCGACTTCAGGAATCCAAGATGCTTTATTGTTAAGTAATGGACTTGGAAAAGAATACTTAAACATCGAAGGTGGAGGATCTCTCTATCCATTTAATATAGATGGATTTGACACTAACAAAACCTATCTAAAACAAGATGGTAAAGTTGTATTCAAAAATGCAGTAAAAGGAATGTCTGAGGTTTGTATGGATTTACTTCATCGAAACAATCTATCAGTAGATAATATTTCATGGTTAGTTCCACATCAGGCTAATAAAAGAATTATAGATGCTGTTGGAAAAGAGATTAACCTCGAAGAATACAAAGCCTTACACAATATTGCTTATTACGGAAATACAATCGCAGCAACAATTCCACTTTGTATCTGGGAAAACAGAGATAAAATACAAAAAGGAGATACTCTGTTACTAACTGCATTTGGAGCAGGCTTCTCTTGGGGAGCGAGCTTACTAACATGGACTATATAAAAAAGAGGGTGATATCACCCTCTTTTTTATTCCCTATTTACTGTTTTACATATATTCTTTTGGAATATCAATACCTTTTTCTACAAGATAACTTACTAAATCACTGTGTTTTCTCTCTAAATCCCTTGTACAGTCACAAGAAATAGGACACACCGAATATGGGGAAATCTCCAGAATTACGGCAATTTCATTTAACACTTCTGTCTTTAGCTTAGTCTTTCCACTTTCTATGTCAGAATATGCTTTTTGTGAAATACCCAATTTCATAGCAACATACTCTTGAGAGAAACCTAAACTCTTTCTTCTACTCTTAATTTTGTCTGTTTCCATACTTCCTTAAACTAAAAAATACTAATTTTTCCTATTACTTTTACTTCTACAAAAATAAGACATTTCTCCCAACATTCAATGCCAAAAAATAAATATATTACAACATTTAAACGCACTATTTATCAAAATAGCACAAAGCTTCTTAATAGTTCTTTTAATAATTACTAAAAAAGGTTAGTAAACACAATATTTTCAACTTAAAAAAACAAATATGAATAAGGAAAGTACAAAATTCATTCTACTGACATAGTTTAACCTTCATTCATAGATTACTTCCACTAAAAATAAAATAACCCTACGTCTACAATTCCACTTAACCGCATCCCAAAGCACAATCACCGCAGCTTATAATAAACTTCTCTCATTCATTGCAATAATTGTGACCATTCTGCAAAGAAATGCATATAAACAATCACATAAAGATAACCCTATACTGATGCTATTCTAAAATAGAATACCCTACTAAAACAGCACACGACAGTCGTGAATTATAATAAATAAACTACCTAATAAGTTGGAAGTAAAAAAGTTATTCAAAATAATTAAGTTCATTTAAATACCTTTTTGTGTAACAACGGATCAAGGTGAATTTTTCTCTCAAACGATAACTGCTTAGCTAAACTCACTGTATAAGCATGTCCATTTCCGCAAAAAAACTGTTCGAAAATGAACAAAACACAAAACAAACAAAAACATAAAACACTATAATCCAATTAATTAACAAACAAATAAAAAGCGGCATACTAATCGTATAGACTAACTGTATTAAACGAATAGACAAATATGAAATCTACACTACTATTGGCCACTGCTTTATTTTTCACAGCAAATATAAATGCTCAAAACTCAATTAAGGGAAACCTACAAACAAAGAGTAACAAAGCGATTGACTTTGCAGAAATATATCTATTAGATTCAAATGGAGCCTTAATCAACCAAACCTATACAACTGAAAATGGCCTTTTTAGCATTGAAGATGTAAAAGATCGAACTTACACTATTCAGATTTACAGCAATGGCTTAAAACAGTATGAAAACACTTTGGAAGTAGATCATTCGATCGACTTAGGTACTATAGTCATCGAGAATGACACCCAATTAGAGGAAATTGTCATAAAATCTCCTACGAGGATTTACGAAAAAAAACTTGACCGAACAGTATTCAATATTGAAAATTCAGTGCACGCCACTAACAATGATGCTGTCGATTTACTAAAAATAACACCTGGTCTTAAAGTAGACACTCAATCCATAAGTCTAATAGGAAAGAGCAGTGTACGTGTCATGATAAATGATAAGCTTGTACAGCTTACAGGTGAAGAATTAATGCAATACTTAAAAAGTATCCCCTCTGACAACATCAAAAAAATAGAAGTAATCACAACACCACCCGCAAAATATGATGCAGAAGGAAACAGTGGATTAATCAATATTGTGCTAAAAGAAAATCAACCCAATGCGTGGAACAATCAAATAAGTACTGGGGTATTTACTGGTCATAAAGCAACGTATAGATTCAGTGACGTATTTAGCTATAATCAAGGAAAAATCTCCTTTAAAGCCAATATTAGTGGCTCAAAAGGAATGTCACAAGTCATAGAAAACTCAACAGTGTTTTATGCGAACGAAACTTGGAACGGAAAGTCAAGACGCTTTAACAACAACGATAGATTATCGGGTAACTTCCAATTTGATTATCAGATCAGTGAAAAGACATCAATAGGAGTTCAATATATGGGGAGCATTGGCAATCCTAAGTTTGATGATAATGGTCAAATTATTGTTGATAACCATGTGCATAACTATATTCAAAACATCTATACAAACGCTAAAAACACAGGAGATATCAACAATCAATCTGCAAATCTACACCTAATACACAACATTGATACTGTGGGTACTAAACTAACTATGGATGTAGATTACTTCAACTACAACAATTATAAAAACAGGGTTTTCAACACAAAAACACAGGGTGTTAATAACTCTCCTGATAATATGTTCATAGCTTCGACAAGTGGAGATCAAATCATTGACAACTTCAGCGCAAAGATAGATATGGAACAACCGCTAAAATGGTTTAAACTATCATATGGAGTAAAAGCGAGCTTTGTAACCACAAGAAACAAATCCGATTTCTTTGACCTTTCTTCAGGCATAGCTATTGAAGATCACAATCAAAAAGACAATTTCAAATATCAAGAAAATACACAAGCCGCATACTTCAGTGCTTCTAAAGAATTTAATGACAAGCTATCTATGCAAGTAGGTATGCGAGTAGAAAACACACAAACTACAGGTACTTCAAAAGTGTACAATACAGAGAATAAAAAAGATTACACGAAACTATTTCCAACCCTTTACCTTACTTATAACTTAAATGACAATAACTCATTCTCTATTAACTACAATAGACGTATATACCGACCTGCATTCTGGGAATTAAACCCATTCAAATGGTATATCACTCAATATAGCGTTGCTGGAGGGAACCCAAAAATAACTCCCGCTTTCACAGATAATATTGAGTTAAGTCATATCTATAAAGGAAAGCTAACAACATCGATATCATATAGCAAAACAAAAGATAGATTCTCACAATACCCTATGGTAGAAGAATCGACAAATATGCAGATATACATAAGAGAAAATATAATCGACTCTGAAGGATTTAATGCGAATATCAATTACTCTTTTAATACAATCCCATGGTTACAATCTCAAATAGGGGGATACTTCTTCTATTCGACATCTAAGCTACTAAAGGATGTAAACTTAGATGTAAGAGATGGTGGTGGAATGTATTTTACAGCTAATAATACAGTATATCTAAATTCAGATAAAACTCTTAATGCTCAAGTGGATTATTGGTATCAACCTAAAATCAGAGAAAATATGTGGGCAATCAACCCTTCTCACGCCTTGAGTTTAGGCCTAAAATATGCCATGATGAACAAAAAACTTAATCTATCTATATATGCCAACGACATTTTTAATACGAGTACGCAAAAAGTTTCGACTAAAACAAATGGGATCAATCAGTCTTATAAGAACAACTATGATAATAGATACGTCAATATAGGTATTAGTTATTCCTTTGGAAATAGTAAAATCAAAGTTACAGATCACCAAGGGGGAAATACTGATGAGAAAAGTAGAAAATAGAAAGTAAAGTGTAATAAAAACTTTTGCTTAATGATGTCAATAACTTTGTAGATAACTAAGGATATAACAAGCATAAAAACACTCATAACAGACAATAACCACCTTATTTATCAACAATTAAAAAAATAAAATAATTCAATATAAACCAATTAATCACTAACTTATCATTATAAAAAACATACTTAACACACCTATTTCGAATTAACCATTAAGTTATAAACAAATAAAATAAGTACTGTTGATAAGTTTAATAATAACTGTTGATAAGTATAAAATAATATAAACAAAGAATACTAAATAGCCGATTCCTTTACAAACACCTTTATAGCGATCACCAAAAAAATAAACTATGAAAAAATTAATAATAATTTTCCTTTCCTTGTTCTGCTACACCTCAATATGGGCACAAAATTCAATTAAAGGTAGAGTCTTACAACAAGATCATACTCCACTTGACTATGCGGAGGTACAACTAATTCAGAATGATGATAAGCTAATAAAACAGTCTTTTTCATCCGAAACAGGAACCTTTTCTTTAGAAAATATCGCAAAAGGAAAATACATCCTGAAAGTACTCTATTTAGGTGAAGTACTCAATAGTCAACCAATTGATTTAAACCAAGACCTTGTGTTGAAAGACATTCTTATTGAAAGCAATAAACAATTAGAGGAGATTGTACTGAAGTCAGAGAAAAAATTAATAGAACGCAAAGTTGATCGATTGGTTTTCAATACAGCAAATAGTATCTCTTCTCAAGGGATGGACGCAATAGAAACCTTAGCAAATACTCCAATGATAAAAGTGCAAAATGACAAAATATCTATTGTAGGTAAAAGCAGTGTTACCATAATGATAAATGAAAAGATTGTTCATTTAAGCGGAGAGGCCTTAGCTAATTACTTAAAGACATTGCGATCAGATGATATAGAAAAAATAGAAGTAATAACTACTCCTCCAGCCAAATATGAGGCCTCAGGAAATAGTGGACTAATTAATATTGTTTTAAAGAAAAACAGACGACAAGGTCTATATGGGTCAATAGGCAGTAGTTTTTCCTATAACAACAAGAGAAATATTGGAGCGAATGGAAATATTAACTATCAAAAAAACAAGTGGAACTTATCGTTAAAAGCCAACAATTACGATGGGCGAAATAAAAATAAAAATGGCTATAGTTATACAGGTGTTACTAATGGATTAGAAAACAATGGAGAGTTAACGGGCAAGTACAAACAAAAAAGCGTTGACTTTACAGTAAACTATCAAGTTACAGACTTAGCATTAATAGGTGCATCGTATAATTATACCTCATCGAAAAATGATTATACTAAGTACTCACAAATAGAATACTTCACTGTACCCCGAGTAATGAATGACTCAGTGTTAACTTCGTTAAATTACACAGATAACCCAACCTCATATCATACTCTAAATGTATTCTATGACCAAAAACTGGATACACTCGGAAACAAATTAGCTTTCGGAGTGAACTACTTTAACAACTCACCTGATAATACAAATTACATTAATGATTACAATGCTACCAACGCCATACTAAATCAACTGATAAACCAAAGCGCACTAAACTACAATGTTTGGAGTGCTAATATAGATTTAAACTATGACCTCAAATGGATCAATCTCGAAACTGGTGCTAAATACACAAACTTTGACAACAAATCAAAAGTGTATTTCTATACCTTCGAAAATGAACAAAAGGTTTATGACCCTACAAAAAGTAATAAATTCAATTATAGTGAAGATAACTATGCCGCATATCTAAGTTTAAGCAAGAAACTGAGTGATAAGTGGGAAGTAAAAGCTGGAATGAGATTTGAACAAACTAAAATTGAAGGCAAACTACAAAATGACAATAGCCAGTTTACCAAATCTTATAACAAATGGTTTCCTACCGCTTACCTAACGTACACACCAAGTGATGACCATGCCTTGAGTTTTAACTACTCTAAGCGAATCAATAGACCCAATTCAAGTATCTTAAACCCATTTAAATACTATGGAAATACCTATTCTTATACAACAGGTAACCCGAATTTGGCCCCCTCATTTACAGACAACTATGAACTAAGCTATATCTTCAATGGTGCTCTATCATTAACTTTAAACTACTATCATGTATCTAACTCCTTTGATGTATTAAGCGTATTTGAAAATGGATACTTTACAGAGTCATGGTACAATATGTTAAATAGTGACAACTATGGATTTGATATTTCTTACAGCAATAAAATACTACCGTGGTGGGAAACTAACACAGGGGCTGACTATTATTTTTCTTCTCCATATTATTCTAAAGATTCAACACTAAAAGGAATGCAGGGTTCAACATTTGCCTACTACTCCCAAAACACATTCAATATAAACGAGGCAAAAACAGTCAAAGTATTTCTAAACTGGTATCATATGCTACCAAACAAAGAAGACAATTCAAGATATAATGCTTATAAAACTTTGTCTACGGGAATGAAACTAAACCTATTAGATAAAAAACTAAACCTTAATCTAACTCTATCGGATATATTCAATACAGGTAAGAGCTCTGGAACAATGTATTATACAGATAACACACAAACCTTTTACAATGAGTGGAGTTCACGTAGAGTTTCCATTAGTGCAACTTATAACTTTGGAAACAATAAGAATAAAAAGGTAATTCAAGAAGCAAACTTCGAAGATAAAAGTAGAAGTCAATAGTGCATCTATAAAATTAGTTAGTAAAAATAGGGGAAGCTCTTTTGAGTATTCCCCTATCTTTTATACCCATATATTTTCATCTACTAAAGGCTCATTATCTAATTTATTAGATAAGCTATTAACCCTTGCAGACAACAACTTACTTCTTCCCATAACAGTTCGGGTAAAAATTATTCTATTCTCCCCTACAAGTTCTGACCACTTTTGCGAAAAGTAAGATACCATCTCTTTTCTTACACCTAAACAAGTAGGAACAGCGTGATAATCCCTAAAATTCCCCTTTAAAGCTAGAAACGTTCTTCGCTCTATCACATAGCGGGGATTCTCAATAGGGCTAAATAATTCCTGTATACAGTCACTAAACAAATTCCCTTCTAAAACGGTACCTCCTTCTAAACTGCAAGAAACCCCTCCATTACTACTCTTCTTAACTACTATATCTAACTCTGAAAAAGGAGTTAGAATCAACTTATATCGCTCCAATGTTAAAGTTACTGCTTTAGCAATGGCAGCAATATCATCACCAATATCTACATACTTCCTTGCTAACGAACTATAGCGTTTTCTCTTTTCTCTAATTTTTAGGAAATAAGCAAACACAATGACTTCTAAAGCGAAGTACAACAAATGATACAAGGAAAGTTGAAATAAATAATACTGAAGTGCAAAAGCAATACAATTGACTAATGTACCTAATATTAAAACCCGATAAGAATACTTTAGATGAGCTAATGTTTTATTAGTATAAAAAACTCGAGCATCCTCACTATTTTCAAATACTACTGAATTTACTTGCAATGAACTATTGTACACAGCAAAGGGTATTCCTATAGCATGAACCAATCTTTGTCCTTTTTGAGTAGCGGAGAGCCAACGATTCATTAGATTACTCCTATCTGATGCTACCGTATAGGTAAAGCTATTCTGCTCCTTAATATCGTCTTCTGTAAGTAAGGAGTGAGATAGACCTAATCGAGCTGTTCCGTTTGAAATAAAAACATCGTCAATACATTCGTGGTTAGATACCCCTACAAAACTCTTAAATCGTCTAATTAGCGTTTTCCTATCACTCCCGCCGTCTTCAAGGTCAGCATTGAAAGTAACTAAATGCCAAATATTTGCTGTCTTTAAAGGATTATCTCTCTGCGCTCTAATTGCACGCCCTCTCATTTGATTTGAGGAAACATAAGAACCTACAAAACTTGCCAAGATCAAACTATTTATAGCTGGGGCATCCCACCCTTCGCCTAAAAGAGACTTAGTTCCAATTAAAACTTCAATCTCTCCTTCTTCAAAAAGACGGGTAATAATACTAATGATATCGTTTTTTATACGATCTACAAGACTTACTTCTACATAACTACCATCATACATCAATGGTTTGAGCATTACCTCATCTACCTTGCGAATATGAAGTAGTTCTGTAAACCTGTTTTTAGCAGATAATGGCATGATAATCAAAGATCCAGTAAGTACACCAAGGCGATTTGTAGAAGAAACTCTTCGTCTAATTTGTTCAAAAATTGGAACAACCCCTAATTTCTGATGTACCACATCGTTTACTTCACTACTCACATGATATTCTTTTCGAATAAAATCACTTAAGATAACCATGCGTAAATCTGCCCCCAAGCAATCTTTCTCAAACTCAACGATATCAACAATGCTATTGAGCTTATTTACACTTGAACTCAACAGTGTATTCTCCTTTAAACTATTGGTGAAACGGATTAACTTATTACTCATTGCACCATAACGTCTAAGTCGATTTAGCATATGCTCTACTTTTTCCTCATATTCCTCCACTGTATATCGCTCATCTTCCACAAAAAAAGGCTTTGATTTAAAGCAGTAAAATTCCAATAACTTCTGCATCCAATCATAATTCAAAGTAGGTACTTTAGCCGTTCTATTACCTAAGACCAACAAATGTTCATCATTTATCTCACTGCGAAACTGATGCACATAGATAACGCAGGCCATATAAAACTCTAAATTATCATATATCCAATACAAGTACTCCTTGGGGCTCTGCATAAATGACAAACCCTCTATATCCTCTAATAAAGTAATATCACTCTTTAGCTTTTCATATATCTCATTTATCCTTGCTCGATTATCTAATATCGTTTTACTTTCTTCTCTTTTGGGAATATTAAAATAAATAAAATCTTGATGAGGACATAAATCACCAGCTAAAACAAGTTCTGGAACAAATATCTCTTCATCAATAGGTCCATTGAGTTCACAATATCTGGACCATTCACTTATTGTTACATCATAAGGCGGGGTAGCTGTTAAACCGACAACAGTTGGTTTTATCTCCTGGACGACATAATTAAGTGCTTTCCACCATTCATTCTTTAAATGGTGTGCTTCATCTACTATTAACGTCTTTACTTCCAATTGCTTTAAAAGTGCAACAATTCTTGATGCATCGCGTTTGCTAACTTTAACTTCTTCAATATTGTCTATAGCTAAGTCTTCTGAACTTTCTTCCATTCTACTAAAGGAGGCAAACAGTCCTTGATAGGTAGATACAGTAACAAATTTAGGATCGAATAAACTATACGAAATCCAATCTGGTACTTGATCTGTATTTAAAAACAACTCACAGAATCTATCAACCCATTGATTTCGAATAGCAACTGTCGGAGCTAATATTAATGTTGGACGATTCAATCGAAGCATCACCTCTAACCCTAATACTGTTTTTCCAGAGCCAGGAGGTGCTACCACATGAAGTTTATTATCAGTTAAGTGTTTTTGTAAATTATCCAATACTCTTTGTTGATAACTACGCCAAGGGTACTTAAACTGAATTTCTGCAGGAAACCTTTTCAAAATATATCTTATCTAATTAAGCCGTAAGCCTTAATTTATTCTTCAAACTAAAGTAATAAAAAAAGCAAATTGAAATAATAACAATTATTCCAATTTGCTTCAACAAAAAACTATGATAGTTTTACTACCTTTTATAATTCAGCATTTCGCCCTTCAATTTTATTTGTAGCTTGTAGTTGTTTTAAATTGTCTAAAGTTACATAGGCGATTTGAGTTAGTGCTTCGTCTGTAAAGAATGCTTGGTGAGCTGTTACCAATACATTTGGAAAAGAAGTTAACAATTGCAATCTCTCATCTTCAAGGATTGTTCCTGATAAATCTCTAAAGAATACATTTTCTTCTTGCTCGTAAACATCGATACCCAATGCTCCAATCTTTTTAGCTCGCAACCCTTGAATAGTTGCTCGCGTATCAATTAACTTACCTCTACTTGTATTAATCAATATAACTCCCTCTTTCATTTTCTCAATAGACTCTGGATTAATAACGTGCATTGTTTCAGGAGTCAAAGGACAGTGAAGTGAAATAATATCAGACTTAGCAAATATTTCATCTAACTCAACATATCTAATTCCCTCTGCTTTTAATTTATCATTAGGATACAAATCATATGCAAGTACTTCTGTTCCCAGCGCTTTCATCATTCGACAGAACACTGCACCAATATTACCAGTACCGATAACACCTACAGTCTTCTTGTAAATATTAGTACCTAAAAGTCCATTTAAAGAAAAGTTTTGCTCACGTACACGGTTATAAGCCTTGTGAATTTTTCTATTCAATGTAAACAACATTGCTAATGTATGCTCAGCTACTGCTTCTGGTGAATATGCAGGAACTCTACATACCTTAATACCAAATTTATGTGCTGTTTCTAAATCCACATTATTAAAACCCGCACAACGCAAAGCAATATACTTTACCTTTTTCTCGCTAAGTTTTTCTATTACTGCGGCATCTACCTTGTCATTTACAAAAACACAAACAGTGTCAACATCCTCAGTTATTAAATTCACAGTTTGATCATCTAATCCGATATCAAAATACTCCAATTCAAAATTAAAGTCTTTATTACATTTGTTGAAAAAAGTAATGTCATAAGGTTGTGAAGAAAAAAATGCAATTTTCATAGCCTAATCCTTTAAGTATTAATATTTATAAATTAAATCAATAATACACCAAACATAAAAATTCATATTCAGTGCTCCCTTTTTATTGCTTCATAAAGTTACTTAATATAATTCACATAATACTTTGATATTTTTATATTTTTCACATTAATTATACTCAAATACTCTATCTATGCAAATTTATGCCCCTCTTATAAAACATTTGTTAACTAAAAGGACATTTGTCTTAAAACAAAAGCAATTTCACCTTTTTAAAGCTGGATAATTTCAGAAATTCCACATACTCTTTTCACAAATAAAAAAGAGTAGAAATAAGCTTTCTCTCTCTAATTGTCAACTGATAAATACCAGACTTAATCACTGATAATTTCTACGGCTTTTAAATAGTTCTTCCAATATTTTTTCATTATTTTGTGCTTCCCATTTTCTATGTAAAACAAGCTTTTTCAATACGCAACAATGATCGCAAAAATTCAACTCAAACTTAATAATGATGTTCTTCTGACTGTTATCAAAATGATAAAACAAACAGACGACTATGTCGTTGAGAATGTTACAGATGCACTTCTTATAAGTGTAAAAGAAGACCTAATAACTAAGTTAGAGGACAAGGCAAAAAATATTCAGAAGCAAGTTTCGATACTGGATCACAACAAAAAACATTCATTAGTTTTAAAGTATCACGAAGCCTACTCTCTATATAAATTAGTAGAATCAGTAGAAGAAAAAGGAATCTTTAACGATAGTCCACACATAAAAAAAATAAAAAAGCTCATCAATGAGCTTCATAGTAAGGTCGACATCTTTGCCAAAGAAGATGATTTTAATGAAGAGGAAGAAGAAACTATAGACTTACATATCAATAGCCACCAACAAGCGAAAAATGTAATATTCCCAGAGTTATTTACTTTTAATGATGTTGTGACTAATACTGAGGAAAACTCTCAAAAGAAATTCAAACCTACAAAAGAAAAAACATCATCAGATTTAGCTACTGAAATAACAGATATACAAGAAGATTGTGAACCCGACCAAGATAGAAGCTCAGATCATTTCTTACCAGAAATTGATATACAATCCAATGTAATACAGTTTAGACTCGATGGCTCTTATGATGAAATTACTCCAACAAGAGAAGTAGAACACAGCAATAGTGAGGATGATGTTGTTACTAAAGAAGAAGACATAAAAGTTGATGTTGATCAAACGATTGTCAATACAGTTGAAGAAACAACGATTGTTTCAATTAATAATGATAACAGCAATCATACTGATCCAAAATCGATTGCGTATCAAGAGTCGTTAGACGATGACAACAATCTTATTTTAGAACTCACTGTCGATTCAGATACAAATAGTTGCACGAATAAGGAATCTATTTCTAAAAGTGAATTAGATCCATTCTCTGCCTATTTTGACATTCAAAAGAAAGGATTGAGTAATGAGAAACGAGATGATTTAAAGGCAGCTGTTGAAATACCAACAATAAATTTGCAGCATGAGGCAAATCAATCAGACGAGAGCGAATTAGATCTGCAGATTGAAGTCTTTAACACATCACAAGACAGTCTAAATGATAGTGAAGGTGAAAACACAACAAAACCCGAAAGAAAAAAGAAAGAGAAAAAGAACAACTCTACTTCTTCTGAAGGACAGATAAGCTTATTTTAAAATAGAAAAAAGAGGATATATCCTCTTTTTTCTATTCTACATATTTATTAACTAAAAGACGTTCAAACTCATCCCTTTGCCAATTGTTTTCGTTTCTTATGTCAAATTTATCTGCCAGTTCGAATGCTTTATTTTTGTAAAACTCGTGTAGAACAGCGAAGTCGTAATTGTCATCTTCACGGTACACTGAGAGTCTTGGAGATAAACTTAACTTACCTTTACCGCCATCTCTAAAGATCACTGCAGCAAACTTGCTAAAGTAAAACAGTGAGAAATCTTCTATTTCTTCACCCCATGAACTTAACTCTTCATAAAGTTCAAGATATCCTTCTTTACCATAAATATAAAGGAGGTACATATACATGGCTTTGGTAGTTGTTATACTATTTGTTTTATACAAACCATCGTGATCATACAGCTCTATACCCTTTTCTAAGTGTTCTAATGCATTCTCATGATCATTTATTTTAGAATAGTAAAAAGCAATTTCTAAATACGCACAAAATGCCGTGATATTGTGTTTATCTCTAACAAAGAAGAACTCTCTTATCTCAGACAAAGCTTCGTCTATACGATCTAATGCTAATAGGTTCCCTATTTTAATCTCCTTTTCCCATACAATATTACTTCCGCCACTCAGAGAGTCAATTACTTCGCCTTTACCTAATTCCAAAAACTCTAAAGACTTTTCAAAGTCCTTAGTTCTAATATAAAATAAAACAAGTAAATGATAATATGACCTTAAACTAAAACTAGCCTTAATGAGTTTATTTTTATAATCCTCTGCTATATCGAGCATTTGTTGTTTACTAATTGAGGCATTTGCCGTACAGGAAGTAAACATCATATTGTAAAACCACAAGAAATCCTCGTCGTCGAAATAACCAGGGTTAGCATCATACACCTCTAACAACCACGAAAAAGCAGGAAAACTCTCTTGACATTCAAAAAGATCTGCTTCCTCATTCATCAATCGCAATCGCAAATCAAATCCCCAATCAATATCTTGATGAGCATCTGCTATCTGAATAGCTTGCTTTAAGATTTTAATCCCTGCTCGAATATCATCTACCTGTTTTCGCTGTAATAAGAGTTTCTGAATCTCTAAATTGTGATTTATCCCCATAGCTTAAAAAAATTGTATTTCTTTTATATCGTTATCGTATAGTAATACTTAATTACTTTCAAAAAGTCGAACTGTTTCATTGACGAAATTACAGTTGCCATTTCGCTCATCAAATTGTTTTGCATACCCTATTGTTCGCTCTTTAAAGATACTTAACATTTCAGACAAATCATAAATCCCATCCTCTTTATAATAAGGTAAATAAGTTGGAAAATTAAAACTTCTTATCCCCCCGTCTTTAAGTAAACAAATAGCGTATTTCAAGAAAAAGAAACTGTAAAAATCATCTGCCTCATGCTCCCAGATACATACTTGTTCAAAATGTTCCCAACACGATTCATGACCGTATTGATGCAATAAATACATATACAATATCTTCGCTCTTATGTAGGTAATACAATCATGAGCATTAAACTCAGGTAAATTAGCCTTAGCTAACTCAAAGTATTTATCCTTTCTATCGTCATTTATTCTATAAAATTCGAAAGCAAATACACAATACGCTTCAAAAGCTGTATTAATATACGAAAAGCGATTATTAAATAAATCCTGAGCAACGATTAAGGCAGCATCATAATCTTCTAACCCCAAATAGTTATATGCTTCAAGAGATAGTTCAAATGGCATATTATCCGAAAGGTCATCTAAAGGCGACTCTTTTATGAGGTCTATCACCTCGCGTGCTTCAACAAATTTTCTAAGCTGCTGAAGCCCTAAAGCTTTCAAATGATGATAACTCCTTAAGCTAAAGCCATTCCTTACTAATCTCTTTTTAAAATCCTCAGTAATATGCTCAAGAACCTCTTTTGAAAGACTTGCAATACCGTATGAAGTAGCTGCTAACCACTTATACTCTCCCATGATCTCTTTTTCATCAAAAGGACTATCGCTTTGGTCTACTTTTTCTAAGATCCAGACAAAAGCAGGATAACTCAATTTTGAACTTGGCGTAAAATTCTCTGTGTTAATCAATAACAACCTCGTCTCAAATCCCCAAACTGAATCATTGTGCTTATCTGCGATGCCAATTGCAGTATTCAGTAATTTTAATCTATCCTTTGGATTGGGTAGATCTTGACTTTCTAATAAAAGTTTGTGTATCTCTAAAATATAATTTCCCATTCAACTATACCTAATAATAGCTAAAGCAACATATTGTTTTTCTTATCGAAAAAACAAATTTAAATACTGCTTTTAAATATACGAAAGTACTTTACTAATGCCGTACTTCTCCAAAATTTCAATACAAAAAAACGAAAAGATAAATCTTTTCGTTTTTTTCTTTATTGTAATATTTCATCAACTTCTTTGCGGTAAACACCTTTTAAGTCATTGCGTCGATCAAACTGATCTGCATAGCTATAAGCTATTTGCTTAAAATGAGTGTACAAATCGAACAAGTCATATATACCGTCACTGCGATAATATGGCAACTGAGATGATAGAGTCAATGCTTGAGTTCCTCCATCTTTCAACATTGAAGCCATATATTTAGAGAAATTATACACGTGAATATCTTCTGCTCCAATCTGCCATTCACAAACGCGACTAAAGAACTCCCAAGTATCAGGATGCTTCTTTTCGTACATATAGCATATCAATTGAGACATAGAGTACCCAACTGAACTGTCATAAGAATCATGAGCGTAATATTCTTCTAATGCCTTATCAAAATACAATTCAGCTCTTTCATCTCCAATCTTATTCAACTTATAAGCAAAGTGACAAAATGTTTGAAAAGGCATTGAATAACAAGTTAATTTCTTACTGATTAAGTCTTTAGCCTTCACCAATGATTCTTCTACCCTGCCCGTATCCATAAGTACCTCTACTTTTGTATCTAACTCACAAGCTGGGCAATTAGTCATATCATCTATTACCTCTCCATCTGCTAAGTCAATATACTCTTGTGCTTTCGCATAATCTCTCAAATGTAAATAATAGCCTGTCATTACATTGTAGTAAGCTCGTAAGCTATATCCATTCTTGACTAATCTACTCTTTAGATCTTCTCCTATCTGCATGATCTGTTCTGTAGAAATAGATGCATTTCGGTAAGCAGAACAAAACATCCATTTATACTCCCACAAGAAATCAGACTCATCAAAATAATCAGCATTGGTATCACTTGCATTTAAAATCCATGCAAAAGCAGGGAAACTCTCCTCGCATTTGGATGTATTTCTCTCTTTGCGAATAAGGTCTAAACGCAAATCAAAACCCCAATCAATATCATTGTGCTGATCCGCCAATTGTATCGCTTCTTTTAACGCTACAACCTTATCGCTAAACTTTTCCATTTGTTCTACTTTAAGTAGAATCTTTTGTATTTCTAAGTTGTAATTCATTACTTATATTTTATAATCGCGCTCTAATAGCAACTCTTTATACTCATTTGTAGCAAAGTCACTATCATTGCGTTGATCAAATTTTTCCCCAAGATCTTTAGCTATTGCTTCATAGTATGTCGAAACATGCTTCAAGTCATAAATATCACTCGACTGATAAAAAGCTAACTTAGATGACAAAGCCAACCTCTGCTCTCCCCCATCATAGAACATCACAGCTACGTGTCTACTTAGCATAAACAATAAATCATCTTCTGCACCGATTTCCCACTCAGCAATCTTTTCATACATTGTCAAATAATATGAATCTCCTAACAAAAACATAGCATAAGTATATCTAACCATACTATACAACATAGAGCTATTGACCTCTCTTAGTTTCTCATATGACTCCTTAGCTTTATTCAAATAAACTATCGCACGTTCATCCTTTGCACGAGCCATCGTATAAGCCATCGCACAATAAGTTTCAAAGGGCAGTGCAAAAGCGGATAGCTTCTTTATTTCCATTTGATCCATAACAGCTACTGCTTCATCAAATCGCTGCATTAAACACAAATGCTCTATGCGATAATCATATTCGCTTGCTTCAGTATTCTCCTCATCGTATGGCTCTAACATCCCCTTGTTGATATAAGATTCGCTCATCTCATAATCTCCAAGATTATGCGCATACTCAGCCATCGTAAAATAATATCCTCGCTTTGATAAATTATTTCGATCTAATCTGCGATACAAGTCATCGCCTATTGTCATTACTTGCTCTTTACTCAAAGAAGAATTACTATAAGCTGAACAAAGCATCCATTGATATTCTAACATAAAATCAGCTTCATCAAACTGATCGGGATACTGATCACAAACGTTTAATATCCAGGCAAAGGCCGATATACTTTCACTACAAGAAGAAGTTGCTCTCTCCTCGTGAATGAGATCATATCTCAAATCGACTCCCCATTCTAAATCCTGGTGTTTATCCGCAATTTGAATGGCTTGCTTTATCAAAGCCATGCAATACTCTGCATCACTAAAATGCTCGTCAATAGCTAATAGTATTTTCTGTATTTCTAAACGATACACTAATCTCTAAAATTTAGGTAAAAAACTTGACATCCCTAAAATCATAAACTGATATAAAGCATCATTAAACGTATCCATTTCGCGCTTGTTAATAGTATAGCCACCTAACATCAAAGATTGTACATACAACACATTTATCAACGCTTCAAATAATTCCTTATCATCGATAACCATCACTTTTTCAATCAACTCATTCTGCTGGTTAAAACACAAAGTAGGAATCACTTCCTCCTGCTTTTTAAAGTGTTTCAACGTCGATGCAAAAGGATTTGAAGAAGTGGACAAACTCTGAATGTTTTTACTTGACAATGCATCTTCATTAGCAATGTAAATCGCTGTAGTGTCTTTTGGCTCAAAGCGCTTTACTTCAGCTTTACAATAGTGCTTTTTCAATATTGCATTAGCACGAGTCACAAACTCATCAATTGTATCGTCTTTAACTATAGCAGCTTCAAACTCTTGTAAGATATCATTGGGAGCAATCTTCTCAATGCTTAAATCTGGCCTTTGACGTTTAATCTTATCTATTAAATCCGTCTCATAACTATACGCTGCATTAATAACTAATTTTTTCTGTGAACCAGCAATACGGCGTATTTGTCTATAATCATCCAAAGAAGGAGTATAGTAAATATTCTTATACGATTCTTTGATTAACCCAAATGACATCATTCCCTGATTTGTTTCAAAAGGCAAGTAGTCTTCAAACAAATTCATAATTTCAGTATCTGAGGCTGCTAATGATTTAATGAACATATGGTGAATCGTAATAATCTGTTCCAACACTTCGATATTTGTTAACGAAAGTGTCTTTAGGTAATTCTTAAAGCAGTCGCTGAGTTCTTTCTTCGTTTCTTGTAGAACTGTATTATTCATCAAAGATTCACGAGATGCAGTAGGTTGCAATGCATTCGAGTTAATAATACAACGTACAAATGACGTCCACTCAGGAAGTAAATTAGTAGCTTGATCACATAAATACATTCGCTTCAAGAATATCTTGTGCTCTTTAGTAGCTGTTGTATTAACTTTATTCGGAATAATGAAAGCGACTCCTTGTAATTCCCCTGCCTCTGATTCTAATCTAAATACATCTAAAAATCGAGTCTTAAACACTTCCTTTCCGTATGCCAATAGATCTTCTTTTGTACTTTCTGGATCTAACCAAACGGGATTACCATTTAAAAGTTGCTCTGTTTCTCCATTTTCAATGAGATTTACCGCAATAGGCAAAGCACTACCATAGAACAAGATATTCTCTTTTACGTCCTCTTTTCTAAACAGAGTTCTCCAAGATCTCTTTGCCTTTAGAATAACTTTTGTTCCTACCTCAGGCAGTAAATCTATTATCTCTACTTCATAAGTTCCATCTGCTCGACCAGTCCATCTAACAGATTCTTCCTTATAGAGTGAGCGTGTTTCCACAACGATTGCCTCACTTACAACCAAGCAAGACAACAATCCGATACCAAACTTTCCAATTAAATCCTTGTCAGCTAAATCACCTCTTTTGGAACTTTGACCAATAACTGATAAGAATTGATGAACATCATCTTGGGTCAACCCAATACCATTATCTTGAAAAGTCATTTGGTCACCGTCAAAAGTAACGTCTATTCTACCTTGAAAAGAAGAATCTATGCCCTTACGCATCGTAACGGCATCCATTCCATTTTGTAATAATTCTCTGATAAAAACCGTTGGAGAGCTATAAATATGCTCTGACAACAGTTCTATCATTCCTTTCATATTTACCTGAAACTGGTATTGTTTCTGATTCTCATCCATTATCTTCTGCGTTTACGTGGACCTCCTATAATTTTTTGTGCATCTTCATTTCCATTTTCAGCTGCCTTACTATACCACTCCATAGCCAAATCATCACTTTGTTCGACTCCTTCTCCTTTTAAATAGCAGTTTCCAAGTTCATATTGTGCATAGTCATTATCAGCCTCTGCTGCTTGAATTAAGTAACTCACGCCATACTCTTGATCTACCTCTGCTCCATCTCCTTTTACTAACATAATTCCAATATAACCAGCCGCATCCATATTTCCACGATCTGCTACTTGTTTAAGGTAATGAAATGCTTCAACTCTATCTTTATCAGTACCAATACCGAAATAATAGGCTTGACCTAATCGATAAATAGCTGAATCATATCCTCGTTCTGCTGCCATTTTATAGCAATTGAAAGCCATTTTCTCATCTTTCTCTGTACCAATACCAAATTGATAACAAATACCTAATCCTTCTGAGATATACCCTCTTTCTTCTGCAACTTTATAAAATTCGAAAGCAGGATCATAAGCTTCTCCTTCTTCATAACCATATAAGTAGTAATCTCCCATAGTTAACATTGCCAAAGGAGAACCATTGTCAACGGCAGCCATTAACCACTTCTTCCCTTCTGCAAGATTTACATCCATGCCATATCCATAAGTGTAATAACAACCTAATTTATACTGTGCATAGCCAATACCTGCTTCTGCCGCAGCTGTCATATATTCAATTGCTTTTTCTGGATTAGCTTCTTTTCCACATGTTCCTTCTTCATAAGCTAAAGCCATATCAACGTTCGAATCCATAAAGCCTAACTCTAAAGCCTTTTCAAACAGTTCAAATGCTTTTGCGTGATCTTCCTCTCCTCCAATACCATATCTATAGCAACGTCCCAAATGGTATACTGACTCTGCTACTGGATTATCTCCATCTGCTGCAATCGCATAATACTCTCTTGCTTTTTCTGGATAAGCTTCTCCTAAATAACCATCTTCATAAATCAATCCCAAACGCATTGCTGCATAAATGTATCCATTGTCTAACGCTTCTAAGTACAGTTTTTCTGCCTCTGCTGCATTTGCCTCAGTTCCCTCTCCGTTAGTTAACATCATCGCTAACTCTACGCGACAATAGTCTGATCCAAATTCTTCTACACCACGACGGTAATGAGCTAATGCTTTTTCTGGATAAGCTTCTCCTGTGTACCCGTAGCGGTTATAACGACCAGCCATTTCAATACCAGATAAATTACCGCGCTCTGCTGCTAACTCATATAAATACAATGCTTTCTCGTAATCAGATTCTTCTTCAAACTCGGCATTTTGATATCCAAGACCTAATCGATAAGGAGCATAGTCATTCCCTTTTTCCATTGCTAATTCTAACAATCTCTTTCCTTCTTCTACATTGCGCTCAACTTGATCGTAATCTAATAACACATAAGCTTTCTCTGCCAATGCTTTGACAAAGTCTTCTGATATAGCTCTATCTAAATAAGAGATACCCTTTTCAATATCTTTATAGTCATTGTGATATAAATACAACATTGCCAATTCTAATAAAGCCTCTGGTGAGTTGTATTTTGCAGCAAACTCAAGTTGTGGAATAGCTTTCTCAAAATCATTATCTCCTCCATTAACAGGATATAAGTAGTAATACCCTTGAATAAAACCAGCATAGATTACACCATAATCAAAAGCTGTTGCTAAATACTGACGACCTTGTTCTTCTGTTTGACCGTGTTCTGCAAAGCGACCATTCACAGTTAACAACCCCATTAAGTAGTTACAAAAAGGACTGTCATTAGCTATTCCTTCAGATAACGTATCCATCGCCTTCTTATCTTCACCCTCTCTTAGGTAATAATCAGCCAATACATACATCGCTTTTTTCTTGCCATTAATCAACTCATCATTCTTCTGAATCACTGCCCACATTTCCTCAGCCGACTCACTTGCTCTACTCTCTAAGTTCAACAAGAATATCTTAGACAAATCAGATCCTGTTTTATCGACAATCTCCTTAATCAGACGATACCCTTCTTCTTTATTTTCTTCATAACCGAAAAGTCCATAGTACTTACAGTTACCCATATATATTTGGCAATAGTCATCTCCCGCTGCAGTTCCTTTATCAAGCAATTCTTTACAGAACTCAGTATCCTTAAATCCATAACGACCTCTTTCAAACAGCTCATATTGGTATCCGTATGCACGAGCATACCCCTTATCTATAAATAATCGATTTAATTCCTTTACATCATCAAACCACAAAGCGTAATCTGCATCATTCAAACGCATTGCACTGTGAATACAATTTGACTCTTCAAATAACTGATCGTATAATCTAACGATTGTGTCGTTATCCTTACCGATCTGTTCTGCCAACATACACACTGCGTGTGCCTTATACCAAGTATGTGGGTCACTATAGTCATTCTTATTAATAAATTCTTCTGCATGTTCTGTCAACGACATTGAATCATTTGCAATCTGGCTCACGTAATTTAAGTACTCTACGTTAAATGTTCCCATAAACTTTTCTCTTTTTACAATACTATTTTTTAAAAATATTCCTTTCACAAATGTAGGCAAATGACATTGAATAAACTTATACGAAACAAGCAACATCGAAATAACACAACACTTTTATTTTGCGATAACTATCAAAAAAACTGTGAAATAGGTAAAATTTAATTAACTAATCTAATTGCTAAAAATACAAAAAATCCAAGACATGATTATCTAATTAAAAATAAGATAATTCGAACACAGCTAAAAAAAGTAAATAAAAACGCACTTTTGATAAAAAATGCCATAAAGAAAATAGAAAATAACTAAAGGTTAAAAGCTAACTCCTTGTTATTTTGGAATATTCAGATAATCTCGATTCACTCGAGCAGAAGCTATATAAGAAGCCACATATCCCAACACTGCGATTGATACAAAGACAATCAAAACATTCATCAAATCAAATTCGACAGGATACGCCAAACCTTCTCTGATAAGAATAAGAGAAAACTGCTCTTGCAACAAGACCAGTAAAGCGCCAAATAATATCCCAACTATACTACCAATTATAGTAATAATCAAACCTTGATACAAGAAAATACTCTTGAGATTTCTCTGTTCTACTCCAAGGTTAAACAACGTGCGAATATTCGGCTGTTTTTCTAAAATAATCATAATCAAGGCTCCTATCAAAGTAAACAAAGCCATAATAACAACTAAGACAAAAATAAGATAAACTACAAAGTTCTCTGTATTCAACATACGATAAAGACCGTCGTTTAATTGGATCTTATTTTTAACTACAACACTGTCTCCAAAAACTTGATTCACCAAAGCTAAACCTTGTTTCTCAGAAACACCTGCTGCTAATTTCAATTCTATATTGGTTATTTCCCCATGGGGAATACTCAAAACTTTTCGGACTTCATCAATCTCGGCAAAAATATATTTATCGTCGAGCTCCTCATTAGCTACATAGTAAACTCCAACAGGGTAAAAACCCTTTTTGACAAACCCCTCCTCAGGGCTTTCAATAACACCTTCTCCCGGTTTAATAGCTACCGCTTCGAAAGGATGTTCATTGTCGAACAATCCCAAAGTAAGCATACGAGCAATTCCTAATCCAACAACACATTCATTGGTGTCGTATTCAAACCAATTGCCATACTCTACTTTTTCGTCATAATCACTCACATAACTATAATCAGAGTCAACTCCCTTCACATAAGCAACAACCTGTTTTTCTTTAAAGGTAAACAGCAATCGATCTTCAATCACTCTACTTACCCCTTGAAACAATCCTGACTCCCAAAGCGTTTGAATTTGAGCATCTTCAGCCAAGAAACTCTTTCCTTTGGTTGAAAACACTTTTAGGTCCGGATCTAAGTCATTGACAAATGAAAGCGAAAAAGTACGCAACCCACTAAACACAGACAATACGACAAACATAGCGATAGCGCTCACTATTATACCTGCAGAAGCAATAGCAGTTATAACATTGATCGCTTTATTCTTACTTTTACTAAAAGCGTATCGCTTGGCTATGTAGTAGGAGAAATTCAATTACTTTTTCTTTCTTTTTACTAATAATTCTGGATTGCCGATTGGATTCTCATCGCCTTTTAGCGCTTTGTCGATTTGATCGATATACTCTAAACTATCGTCTATGTAAAAGTTCAAATCTGGCACTTTGCGCAATTGATGTCTTACTCGTTGAGCTAATTCATGCTTAATCAAAGGAGAGTTCGATTGAATTGCCTTTAACAACTCAGGTCCCTTCTCGGCAGGAAATATACTCAAATATACTTTAGCTATAGATAAATCACTTGTAATATTCACTTTAGAAACTGAGATTATCAAATTTGTAATCCCGTTCTTGCGCACTTCTCCTTGCAAAATATCTACGATATCATTTTGCAAAAGTGCTCCCATTTTTTTCTGTCTATTCGTTTCCATAGTGCAAAAATACAATTTTTTAAATAGCAATCTTTGTTATATTTGTATATCAACCAAATTAAAAGAATGAAAAAAATTGAACACATTGGAATTGCAGTCAAAGATCTGCAAGACTCCAATATACTTTTCTCGAAATTACTGAATACCATGCCTTACAAACAAGAGACTGTAGAAAGTGAAGGAGTGACTACTTCTTTTTTTCAAACAGGCCCAAATAAAATAGAGCTACTTGAAGCTACAAACCCAGACAGCCCTATAGCGAAATTCATTGAGAAAAAAGGAGAGGGAATACATCACATCGCTTTCGAAGTAGATAATATTGAAGAAGAAATTATTCGTCTAAAAGCCGAGGGGTTCACGGTTTTAAACGAAACTCCCAAAAAAGGTGCTGACAATAAGCTAGTTGCTTTTCTTCATCCTAAATCAAGCAATGGCGTCCTAATTGAACTCTGCCAAGAAATTAGATAATTTTAATCTTTTCACTTGCATAAACCAATAAAACGCAGTAATATTGCACCCGTTAAACATGTTTTGACACTGGTCTAATAGCTCAGTTGGTTAGAGCACCTGACTCATAATCAGGTGGTCCCTGGTTCGAGCCCAGGTTAGACCACAATTACAATCTTAGGTCACACGACCGGTCCTATAACTCAGCTGGTTAGAGTAGCTGACTCATAATCAGCAAGTCCCTGGTTCGAGCCCAGGTGGGACCACAAAAAAAAGCATCTATTCTCCAATAGGTGCTTTTTTTATATCAACTAATTGTTTTACTTAACCATAAAACAATGCGAAGTAGCAGTTAAGTATCCCTAATCTAATAATCACGTAAATTTTCTCCTTCGTAACTTTCTTCTTTATCTATAAGCTCACCCTTTCCATTATAGTACAATTTGATGTTATACATATTATTCAGCGTACGCGGATAGTACTTATCCCCATTGCTCTCTTGCCTAATAACAGTTTCTGAAGTATAGAATAACTTTCTATCTGTGTCAACCTTATAAATAAAAGTTCGCTTATCTTTATTGAAAACAACTGTCTTTACACAGCCAACAGAAATAGAGACATCTTGGGACTGACCTTCTCTGCGAATTATCTCATAGAGTACTCCATCTCTATTGGGATCAAGGACAAGCCAGGTAGCAGTCCCTTGTATCAACATCAAACACTCCTTGTGCTCATCAAATAGAAAATTTAACTTCTTCCCAGAGAGAACCATAAAAATAGAGCGAAACCTCCAAGCATTCATCCGCATCCCAATTTTATAAAACAATATGGCTTTCCAACACTAATAACAATAGTGCTTTCGTTGGACTTTCTTGCGCTTTTCTTGGGGTATCCTTCGAGTTTTACCCCCAAAAAGGCCTGTTTCAGCAAGGAAACCCCTAGAAAACCCGAAGAAACCCCAAAGGAACTCCAAAGAAACCACCGCTAACATCGCATAGATATTTCTCTAAATAAAAAATCTTTAAACTAAATCATATACCGATTTACGATAGAAACAGGTTTTCTATCCGGACGTAAACACCCTTAATCACGTCAGCTCCAAAGCAAAAATGAAGTTTGCCCTCCTACTATTATAGACAAGTACTATTGAAATATTGTGCAAAGTATACCGCTGGGATGAAACTAAGGCAAAAATAACTATGCCCCATAGAGCTAAGATCTTCCACTCCAGATCTATTCTAAACCTTTGACATAGATCCAAAACAATTGTACTGGCTTTCAAATCTCATAATCGAGAACTAAATCAGCATGAGGAAATTAAAACAGGAAAAGCTACGCTAAAGAGAAATCGACTTTACTCATACTTGTCTCGACCGTTAATCATACGGGACACGATACCGCGCTCATATGTGAACTCCGCAATAAGAATACCCAAAAAGTGTAAGACTAAAAAGCCGACAAAATAGTAAATAGAAGCTTTGTGAAGGCTCTTAATTAACGTAACGTACTTGGTAATACCAAACTCCAACATCAATCCCGTTACCAAAGAACCAAATATACAGAGATAGAAAACGATATAAACAAAGCGTTGAAAGCGAACCTTTGGAGTGATATTATTGCTAAATGGATTCTGAAATTGAATAATAGTAAAAACACCTGCCAATATACGTACAACAAAAAGCCCTAAAAGAGTATATCCAAAATAGATATGCCATATCCACATCGGCTCGCGTATCTCTCTGGCCAGATTAACCACTTCTCCTTTGCTCATCTCAATGTGGTTACTCGCAGCATAACTTGTTATGATCTCACTCATGTTTGCTTTATTCAACCAAGTCATACGCAATACAATAGTCAACAATAGCAAGAGCATTGTGATAGCAATCAACCAGTGAATTAATCTGTAAAAACTACTGTATACTTTCTTTCCCATTACAACGGCGATTTAATAAATTAATTTTCTATATAAAGTTAAAAAATATAGTATTAATTTAGCAATTAACAAAATTACAAATATATAATGTATAATCACTATGTTTTTTAACTATTGTGCGGCACAATAAAATAGCTTCTTAATCGTTATTGTTGATACAGGAGTAAAACACCTTACTAGGGAGGACAGCCATTTGCATTTGCCCCCTTAGAAAAAGAATCAAAAGCAAATTGACTTACCATTATTTATTATAAATTTGTAGTATTAAAATAAAAAGGTAAAAGAAATTTTTTAAAAAAATTGGAATGAAAAAAATCTTAGTATTATTTCTAATAGTTTCTACAATAACAACAACTTCTTTTGCTCAAAGCAAATCGAAAAAGCAAGAAGAGGAGTCTGCTAAAAAAGTGGAATATGTAGATATCAAATTAATTCTTGAAAATCAAGAAACATTAAAGCTGACACCTCAACAGGCTACTGCTTTCAAAATCAAAAACGAATATATTAAAAGAGATCTACAAAAATTGAACTCCAAAAAATCGATGTCTGATATTGAAAGAAATATGCATGAAAGAGAATTAAAAGCTTCATATCTAACTTTTATAAACAGAAACCTGAATCAAGAGCAAATTGACCAATGGGCTATTTTGAAAAAAGATTTAACTGTTGTTGAGGAAGAAAAAGACTTGAAAACTGTTCTAAAAAAATTAGATCAAGACTACAAACTTGAAACAAAAGAAATCTACAGAGTGTACAAACACGATCGCAAATTATATTACGCTCAAAGAAATATAGCTAAAAAAGCGTATGAAACTAAAAAGCGTAACTTAATAGAATACTACGAAAACAAAGAAAAAGGTATTGATGAGGATCAAGAAGAAATCTTAACATTAGAGGAGATTGCTAACTTGTATAAAGAATACGATGATTACTACGGAAAACAAGAAGGTCGTAGTGCATTGGATTATTTAGACATCAAAGAGGAATATCAAGAAGAAGAAGAATATGACGAATACGGAAACTTGATTAAACCGGAGCAAAGTACAACTACAGAAGAAGAATATGATGAATACGGTAATCTTATCAATTAAGATACCAGTTTAAGATATCAATCGCAAGGAAAAAAGGAGGCTAATTAGCCTCCTTTTTTTGGTTATATTCAATACTGTTAAAGTACTATTTAGCTAAAAATGTCCGTTTAATACAAAAAAGCAAGTATATTAATCATGTACATTATTGTTTTTTTACCGAACTTTGCCAAAAAAGAATAACTATGTCTTATATTAATAAAGTTTTAAGCGGTAAATGTCCAAACTGCGGTAAAGAGAAATTATTTCACGACAAGGGAAATCCAATTACATTTCGCATGCCTAAAATGACTAAAGAATGCGGTTCTTGTGGATATAACTTCCACAGAGAAACAGGTTTTTACTTTGGAGCGATGTATGTAAGTTATGCATTAACTGTTGCAGAAATGGTTACAGTAATGGTTCTTCGTTTACTTTTAAATGAGTTATTTGGCACTAACATATCTATGCTTCAAGCATTTATAGCAATCGTCGTTGTAGTCTTTGTTTTATGGACTTTCAACTACCGAGTGGCAAGGATTATGTGGCTAAATATGTTTTATAAAAAAGATGAAGAATAGTGTAGGTTTATTCGAAAACATTTATTTATATTTGCACCACGAAACACAGAAACGGGTGTAGTTCAAGGGTAGAATAGCGGTCTCCAAAACCGTTGATGGGGGTTCGAATCCCTCCACCCGTGCATCAAATAAAAAACTCCTTAATTTGCATTAAGGAGTTTTTTTTATTCATATCGTTTCTGAAATTCTTTTGGAGTACAATCCGCTCTCTTTTTAAATACTTTTGAGAAATAAGAATAATCCTCATAACCTAAATCAAGTGCAATTTCATTAAAGCTCTTTCCTGTATACATCAGCATACGCTTGGCTTCCAAAATAACGCGATCTAAGATAATATCGGTTGTAGTTTGATTAACCAGAGTCTTGCAAATGCGATTAAGGTGCTTTTGAGTCATATTTAGCTTATTTGCATACACCGCTGCTGACTTTTCTATCATAAAAAACTTCTCTAACAACCCCTCGAAAGCCTGAAAGTGATTGTAATAAGACGAACTATACTGCACCTTAAAAGATTGATCAGTCAATAATATTCTATTGGTCTCGATGTAAAAAAGAGAAACAATATTCAATAAGACCTGGTTTTTCTTCCACAGATCACCTTCTACTTCTTGAACCATCTTCTTAAACAGATGCTCTATCTCCTCCCTCTCCTGCCCAGAAATATAAAACCCATTAGGAGAAAATACAGAGCGGAACACAGGATACTCGCGTATCGACTCCCGAACGTAATACAAGTCAAAAAACTCTTGGGTGTGAAAGAATATATACCCATCGATATCCTCTGACAACACCCAGCTATGTGTCTGCCCAGGCGCTACCATGAACACACTTCCTGGTACCACATCATAAGTATTAAAGTCAATTTCGTGCTTACCTGAACCTTTAGTAAAAATCATACACACGTAAAAATTGTGTTTGTGGGGCTTCTCTACATGGGCGTGATTTGTCTTTAAGTGATTGGGAATTGTATTGGCATAAAAGTCGTTCCTAACTTGATCATGAGTCAAATCCCCCATCTGTAACACAGTGATATTAGTCATTTGAAGTGGTATTAAATTAAAAAGTGGTCACTACTGTATCATATTCAAATTCACTGCGACTTAAACTTTGTCACAGCTACGATCAAATACAATACGAGCTAAAGTGAATCCCCCTACAGTTATACTTCGACTGTAACGCAATTCAGCACACAAATTAACCTATAATCTTAACTTATGGAATAACTTTAATCATATTTTAGCATATACCTCCCAAAAACCAGCAGGTTAATTCAGATCTTACAAACCCCATTCTACAACAGAGTTATCGTTAGTTCTAAAAAGAAGAAAAAGCAATTATGCCCTAAACATCCTTCGCGATTAAAGCTGAACAACTAATTTCTTGTAATCACACCTCTTGTGAAACGTACTCAGTCATTGAGAATCGCTCAACACAAACAAGGATCAAATCTACAAATACTCCAATCGAACAACATACACAAGCAGGGTACTCACAATCCCAAATAAACACATAGCAGAGTACAAATCATGCCAAACTTAAAGAAATCAATTTCACAACACCTTTCTGTTTTTATCAAACTTTACTATCTTTAACCCTAAATCAAATCTCGATGAAAAAGACATATAAATTAGCTGCTCTATTAACAATTGTAATCACATTTGTTTCTTGTACAAATAGTCAACAACAAAATGCTAACAACTTAGCGACATTAGACAAAAAATCATCTCGTGAAGTATCGCTAAAATCAACTGTTGTAGGCGATAGTATCTATCACATTACTTCGCAGAAGGTATGGGCTAATGGTCAGTTAATCATTGAGAAAACAGATACAATCAAAACAGTAAAAGAAGTACCTGGTTGGAATGGAGAAGCTCCAACTACATTAGAGAAAGCACCAATATACGTAACAGTTGAATAAATGATGAAAAGAAAAAGTAGTAAAGCAGTCAGCTTAGTTTTAATCACAGCAGCTTTAGCTTCTTGTTCTAAAGTAGAAGAACAAAAAGGAGATGTTCAACGTGTTTATATGCGTGCTGATAGTTCAGCTCCTTATACTGAGGTAACTGAACAATATGAAAATCAACGTAGCCATGGAGGTGGAATGGGGAGCGCCTTACTTTGGTATATGGCATTTCGTCCAATGATGGGAGGCGGTGGCCTTGGTTATACAAGTCCAGGCTTACACCAACAATCCAATGTTGGAACAAATACTGCAAAAGCAAATGCTGTAAAAAAGACACAAACGACAAGAGGAGGCTTTGGAAATACATCTAAAGTTAAATCCAGTGGTGCAACATCTTAATGAACTTAAATGAAAATTAAATATTTAACGACTGACCGTGATTGGCAAAAGAGATTAGAGGATAATGGCTTTGGCTTTCACACAGACGATAACAACATTCCTTATTGGATTGAAGAATATTATTACAGTATATCTGAAGATTTTGCCAATCAAATATTTGAGGCTACCGCAGACTTGTGGACCATGTGCCTTGAAGCAGTAGAATATGTAATCAGCCATAAGTTATACGATCATTTTCAAATTCCACTTTTCATGCAAGAGCACATTGAGAAAAGTTGGGAAAATGATGTTCCGAGCTTATATGGCCGTTTTGACTTTGCCTACGACAAGGAGACAAATCGATTAAAAGTATTGGAGTTTAATGCAGATACACCTACTTCCCTTTTCGAAACAGGTGTTATCCAATGGCAGTGGATGCAACACTACTTTGGAAATAGAGTAGATCAATTTAATTCTGTACACGACCAATTAATACAAACGTGGAAAGACCTTAAACCATACTTAAAAGGAAACACCCTCCACTTTAGTTGTATAAAAGAACACTTAGAAGATCTTACAAATGTAGAGTATCTAAGAGATTGTGCCATACAAGCAGGTATTAATACCAAGCTGATATTCGTAGAAGACATCGGATGGGATGGAGAAACTTTTACAGACTTAGAGGATGAAGTAATTACTGATATTTTCAAACTTTATCCTTGGGAGTGGTTAATCTATGAGCAATTTGCCTTACATATTCCAAATGATATGGCTGAAGCAAACTGGATTGAGCCTTCGTGGAAAATGCTGTTGTCGAATAAGGCTATAATGCCTATTCTATGGAAGCTATATCCGAATCACCCCCTTTTATTGGAGGCTTACTTTGACGAGCCAAATGGTATGTTAGATTATGTAAAAAAACCGCTATTGTCAAGAGAAGGTGCAAATGTTACCCTCTATCAAAATGGAAAGATTACAGAGGCTACACCAGGTGAATATGGTGAGGAAGGATACATCTGCCAAGCATTAGCAAAACTACATCGAGAAAATACAGGATACTCTATCATCGGAAGCTGGATCATCGGACAAGAACCATGTGGCATCACCTTTAGAGAGAGTAATCGACTAATTACAACAGACAAAAGTAGGTTTATCCCTCATATCATAGAATAATTTATTAAAGCTGATAACAACGATATCAGCTTTTTTTATCAACCCAAATGTTTCTTGACGAAACACATACTTACTAATCCATAAACCATGACATCAGAATTTATTTACGACAAGACTTATGAGAATGTAGTCTTTAATCCTCACGATATTTCCTTCAAAGAGTTTGAAAACTGTCAATTTATCAATTGCGATTTTACGCAATGTTCTTTCCTTGCTACTATATTTATGGATTGCAACTTTAGACATTGCAATTTTAAAGATGCGCAAATAGGTCATATTGGCTTCAGAACTTGTCATTTTTTCAATACCAATTTTACAAGGGTAAACTTTTCCATGATGGATCAAACGATCTTTGACTTTACCTTTACAGATTGCAATTTAGAGTTCACGCAATTCTATGGTCTTAAACTAAAGAATCAGATGTTTACCAACTGTAGTATGATTAGTGTTGATTTTTCAGATGCTGATTTGACTATGGCTATGTTTGACAATTGCAATTTATATCGCGCTGTCTTCCACAAAGCAAACGCTGAACGCGCAGATTTCTACACAAGTTACAATTACGATATTGACCCACAGTTTACCAAAATCAAAAAAGCAATTTTCTCTAAAGATGGTTTGGCAGGTTTATTGATAAAATACCAATTAGTACTAAAATAATAGAATATCTCTATTATTTCTATTACTTTAGTTATCAGTAAATACCAATAAGTTCATGAGAGTAATAAAAAAATCATATAAGTATCTCCTAATTGTCGCCATTTTATTCGTTTTATACGCAGTAGGACAGAACTATGTGAACCATTTTATTCACACTGAACTTCCAAAGATAATCACCGAAAAGAACAATACTCCCTATAACCTAAAGTACGGCAAAGTAGAATACTCACTTGCACTTCGAAAACTTACGATTAAAGACATTGAGCTAACACCTCATCAAATTTTAAAAGACAAGCAAGCAACGCGTATTGAAGGAAATATATCCTCTATTTTCATACAGGGAGTAGAAATCTGGACGCTGCTGAAACAGCACAATTTAATAGCTAATCGCATCGAACTTGATCGGCCTTATATCACCGTATGGAAAAGCGAAAGTGACAGTATACAAGAGAATCAATCTACTAAACTAACTGCAGGTATAGATATTTCTAAAATCAAAGTAAACCATGCTGATGTAGTTATCAAAAGTCTTAAAGGTGGACATATCATCAATCAAATCTACAATTTTTCGAGTAAAGTAGAAGGTGTACATTTTGGACAAGAAACGAAAGACAAACCTATCCCCTTTACCTATACCTCTTATAGCATGAGTAGTGACTCTGTATACAATCGACTAAATGACAGACACAGTTTAACTATCGGTAAAGTAAATATCACTACAACGGACATTCAAGCAGATAGTATCCGCATTAAGCCCTTGCAAAAGAGTCACGAACATATTGACGCGATTAACGAAAACATCCTCTTGTTAAAAATACCAACGCTACACTTATCCAAAGTCGATTGGGGATATAAGAACATGGATGAGTTCTATGTCACTATAGACGAAATCAACACTAAATCAGCAAAGTTTGGGCTACTTAATAAAAAGCAAAAAACGGACAAAAAAGAGCAAACAGAATTAGAAACAGCCCTACCCAAGCTCGTCCCTTTTGATCTAAGTATAAACAAAATTGCAATAGAGGACTTTGCATTTAACTCTTTGGATGCTTGGAAATCTGAACACACGAATATAAAAATTAAGAGCATTGTCAACAAAGTAAACGATACATTGCATATCGGTTCAATAGCAGTCGATAATGCTGAAGTAACACATATACCACAACGTAAATTAATCACTCCAAAAGCAAAGGGAAAAAAGATCTTAGATATAGTCAAAATAGATTCTCTGACCGTTAGCAATACAAACTTTGTAATAAAAGAAAACAACAACAAACAAAATAAACTATCTGTAGATAGTGTTAGTGCGGTTATTAAAGACATCTATATCACTCCGCTAACAGCTGTTAACAAATTGCCATTTGCCTATGGAGAAACGCAGTTCAAAACACGTAAAGTAAATTTTGACTCTGGTAAGTATTACCAAATAGAAATGGATAATATAGCCATTTCCAATCATACGATGTCCTTTAATAACTTTGTGATGAACCCTAAAATGTCTCGCAAGCAAATGGTCAAAACATTCAAGTACGCCGATGATATTTTCAGGTTAAAAGCGAAAGAAATTTCTTTGACAGACTACGAATGGGGATTTGACGAGAAAGGAGTTGTTTTTTTTAATACAAAACTCTTGCAGTTAGACCAACTAAATGCAAACATCTATAGAGATAAAATACCTCCTCATAACATGAGTAATAAGTCGATGTTTAGCAAAAAGCTACGCGACATCAACTTTGGGTTAAGAATAGATGAAGTACGCATAAGAAAATCGCATTTGGTATATGAAGAAAGCGATGCTAAAGCAGTAGCACCGGGTAAAATTACACTTGGTAATTTCACTGCAAATATTAAGAACTTAGCCAGTGGATACAACAAGAAAAAACTACCACTAACAACTATATCCGTAGATGCCAACTTTATGAATGCAGCACCTCTACATGTAGATTGGTCATTTAATATTCTGAATAGAGCTGATAAATTTAATATTAAGGGAACTGTAAAAAATTTCCCTGCTACTGCGATGCAGCCCTTCCTACAACCTTATGTCAAAGCCTCCACAGATGGAAAACTTGAACTTGTGCAGTTTAATTTCTCAGGAGATGCCAAAGTCGCTACAGGTACATTCGGTATGAAATACCAAAACTTAAGAGTAACTATTTACCGTAAAGATGGCAAAGCAAAGAAAAAAGTACTCTCTGCATTAGGTAACCTAATCATTCGCGATAACTCTAAAGGAGAGCTAAAAACGGTAAATATCAAAAAGGTTCAAAAAGTTGAAGAAAAGTCTTTCTTTAACTACCTTTGGTTATGTATTCTACAAGGTTTAAAGCAAACCATATTATAACCACTAAAAAAGACTATTATGAAAACAGCCTTCATTACTGGTGCTACTTCTGGCATAGGAAAAGCAACAGCTATTGCATTAGCTAACAATTACAGACTAATATTGTGCGGAAGAAGATCAGATAAATTAGAGGAATTGAAAAGAGAACTTTCTTCTCAAACAGAAGTTCAAACACTGACTTTCGACGTTAGCGATAAGCGACAAGTAAATGAGGCAATCCAATCTTTGCCAAAAGAATGGCAAAAGATCGATGTTTTAATCAATAATGCAGGGAATGCACATGGCCTATCGACTTTCCAAGATGCTGAACTCGATGACCTGGAAGCGATGATTGACATTAATGTCAAAGGTCTTATTTACGTAACGAAAGCAATTCTCCCTTTAATGCTATTGGGACAAAGTGGACACATCATCAACCTATCCTCTATTGCTGGTAAAGAAACCTATCAAAATGGGACTGTGTATTGTGCTTCTAAATCAGCTGTAGAATCTATTTCGAAAGGTCTGCGTTTAGACTTAGTCAATACCGGCATTAAAGTTACGAATGTTGCCCCTGGAGCTGTTGAAACAGAGTTTTCTCTCATTCGATTTAAAGGAGATAAAGATAGAGCCTCAAAAGTTTACGAAGGATATACTCCCCTTTTGGCAGAAGACATTGCCCATGCAATCGCCTACGCAGTTAATGCGCCAGAGCACGTTCAAATAGCAGATATGACTATATTTCCAAAAGCACAAGCTGGACCAACTGTATTTAATAAAAAGTAAAAAAAATACTGGGAAATCACATAACTTTACAGCAATAAAACTCACTGTAATTCAATTTTTATAGAATGAAAAAAATAATAGCCATAGGACTTTTTATAGGGCTATATTGCAATGTTAGTTGGGCTGAAACAATTCATGCACAATTAGATATTAAATCGGAAATAACAGTAAAAGTAGATACTGTTTTTATTGATTTAAAGAATGATCCTGATTTTAAATTCAAAAATAACTTACGTTGGTTTCAAGATTCCGACTTAGCTCTTTTTGGCATAAAGAAAAAGACTGGAGAACTATTTATGGAGCCGATGTTCTCACAAATTGAATCATTTGTAGATAATCTATCTATTGTCACCTTTGATGACCTTCAAGGTGCTATAAATAATAAAGGAGAAATAATTATTCCCTTTCAATATGAAGAATTACAAACAAGCAGTGAAGGGATGATTGCTTTCTATGAAAATGGCTTATGGGGCTTTTTCAACACATTAGGTGAAGTGGTTATAGAGCCATCTTTTGAATACGTCGGAAGTTTTTCTGATGGTCTGGTCTTGGCATCCAAAGACAATTTGTTTGGATACATCAACAAAAAAGGCAAAATCGCCATTCCATTTCAATACGATTACGCAAGTAATTTTGAAGATGGACAAGCACAGGTAGAAGTGAGATTTCAATCGTTTATTATCAATAAAAAAGGAGTAAAAATAGCGGATTGATGGGTATAAAAAAACGGGAACTTACTATTCCCGTTTTTTTATAGCCCTGGTCTATTAAAGCCCATTAAACTTGACTCCTACTGAAAACCATCTACCTGGCATAGGGACAGCTCCTGCTTCAATATAAGTGGTATCAAATATATTTTGTGCATCTAAGTAAAAGCTGTAATTCTTTACATTGTAATTTAGTCGAATATCATTAATCCAATAGCTCTTATAACTAATGCGTTCACTGTAGCGATTTACCAATGTCGCACTAAAGTTTTTATAACTGTAATTAACTGAAGCTACAAATTGGTTGCGCAAACTCTCAATAGCGTACTTAGATAACTTTTCACTATCCTTGTTCTCAACTTTTGGATCTAAATAGGTGTAGGACATCCCTATATTCCATTTAGAAACTCCTTTACCGATAAGATAGTTTGCTCTAGTATTAAATCCTTTTGTCTTATTCTTCATTGCATTATATGGCTGATAAGGATTTGAAACATCTACTCTCACCCAGTCAATAAAGTCGTTGATATCTCGGTAGAAAGCAAATGCTTCAACACTCAACCTATTCTTTTGAAACTTACCTCCTAACTCAATCTGATAAGCTTTTTCTGGTTCTAAATCAGGATTTCCAATATTACCCGGTCTTTGATCTAAATACAAATCCGTAAAGCTCGGTATTCTACTTGCTGTACCTGCATTAAACAAAGCTTTCCAATTCTCGTTGATAGTATAACTTGCATCTACACCTGGAAAGAATTCCCAACCATACTTCGTATTGTAATTGACATAAGCTCCTACATTGATGTCTAAACGATCAAAAAACTCTCGTTGTAATTCCGCATACATTCCATAATTTGTCTTACTGTGATCGCCAATATTCGTAGAGTTTATCTCTTCATATCTCATCTCTCCTCCAAATGAAATCTTAGCGAAATCAGCAAGATATTCCCCTCGTAGATTAGATGTTATTGCATGCGAGTAATGTCTACTTCTCGCTACATCTAAATTATGTCTAAAATACTGATAATCATCAAAATTATAGCGATAAGCCACACTTGGCATAAGTGTAAAACGATCACTCAAATAATGTCTTGAACTAATATTAAACATTGTCGTTGATACAATTTCTTTTGACTCTTTATCACCTGGGGCAGCATAAAAACCATTAGCTCCAAAAGAGCTTCTCGCATATCCTCCTAACACCATTATACTGTTATTCTCGTTAGGTACAAAGTTACCTTGATAAAAGGCTTTGTTATTGTGATAAGCAGTATTGTAGCGATAGCCATTTCCCGAATCATGACTACCAAACAACATATGGTTGCTCTTCTCTTTCAGCAAAGTACCGCCTACTTGAACTCCTCTCCCATTAAAAACCTCACCGTGATCATCCTCTTTGTCCTTCTTAAAGTTTGTACCGCCATATACATGAGCAAATAAACCATCTTTCTTTGGGTTCTTAGTTACGATATTAACTACTCCTGTCAAGCTATTGATACCATACAAGCGAGCAGATGGTCCACGCACAATCTCGATGCGTTCAATCGCCTCTAAAGGTATAGGTATATTTAAGCTATTGTGTCCTGTTTGTGGATCAGAAATTTTTTGTCCATTTAACAACAATACATTTTGTTCGAAACTACCTCCGTCTATGCTCAAATCCGCTTGAGTACCAAATGGACCACGTTGACGAATATCAACCCCAGCACTATAACTTAATAGCTCATTGACAGAAGAAACAGGAAGTTGTTTAATTTCCTCTTGACCTATAATGGTAATATTCCTATTCTTTAAGGTACTTGGCAGCTGAAGGCGCTGATTATAAATAACTATTTCCTCAATCTTTGTAGAATCGTCTATTCTATCTTCTCTTTCTTGTACTTGTGCATTTGCAGCCAAATAACTAAATACAATCACCGAAGTAATTAGAAATCTTTTCATTTTGTATTTATTTCAATCGTTAGTTTATCCTGTTGATCTTCACAATGAATCACAGTGCAAACTTACAGGGAGAACAGCTAAAGCGAATAGTCCGGTTTTTAATTTTAGCATAGTCCACTTTGTATCCCTAAAATTCTAATAATGTAAACAAACGGATAACCCTCATGGCGAAAATTGCTAAACTGCACAATTTCAGACTATAATAAAATAAATCATTTAAAATTAAAAATTATTACTAATTTTAGTATTATTTTCTTAAAATGAAAAACTTATACTATCTAATACCCTTGCTGATTTTCTATACTGCGTGCAAGAAACCAGTGGCTCAGCAAATGCAAATTGTCTACAACGACAGCATTAAAGTTCAACCTTTAGACTATAAGGCTGCTATTGTTATGGACAGTATTATCCTATCTAAACAGAGCGAAAATGTGCAGTCGTTTTATGCACTAAATGACAATAAATCAGCTTGGTTTGACAAAGACAACAGAGCTCAGTTAATTCAGATTATAAATGATAATTACAAAGAAGGTATCATTCAGAATAAGAACTTGCAAATTGATAGCTTGAAATACTATCATGCGAATTACGCTGACTTAGATGATCAAGCAAAAACAAGAGCGGATATTCTTTTCAGTAAGAGCTTTGTTTTGAATGCAAATAATTTCTTCAATGGCGTACTGAACCCAAAGCGCCTATCTAAAGATTGGGATTTAGATCGAAAAGAGTTAAATGCTGAGGCCACTATGCTACTCGCTCTTGACAATAGAGCTATTGTTACAACCTTTGATAGTCTGCGCCCTGTACATAAAGAATATACTTATCTGAAACAAAAGTTGGAAGATTTGTATCATTTACAAAAAGATACTTTGCACCCTATCACCCAAAACGTGAATGTCAATGATACAGTACAGGGAATAGAAACAATCAAGAAACACTTGTCATTTCTGTCTTTATATGCAGACTCTTTGAAAATAGACAACGTATACGATCAAGGTTTAGAAACTACTGTAAAGCAGCTTCAAACAGCTAAGAAATTGCCAGTTTCGAACAAGCTTGATGTAAATCTTATTAAGGCCATTGACAATGAAGAAAATAGAATAAAAGAAAAGCTAATCGTAAACCTTGAAAGATGGCGTTGGTTTCCAAGAACTTTTGGTGATCATTATATCTTGGTAAATATAGCTGGGTTTAATTTGGTTACTGTTTCTAATAAGGACACAATAAAAGAACATAAAGTAATTGTGGGAACTACAGCGCGTAAAACACCAATTCTTACCTCCACATTGACTAATATCTCAATGAACCCAACTTGGACAGTGCCACCAACTATTTTAAAAAATGATATGGCACCCAAAGCAGCCACAGACTCAACTTATTTTGGCAAAAGAAACTTTACAATCTACGATAAATCAACAGGAAAAGCAGTAGATCCAAAAGAGTGGAATGCGGACAAATACGGTTCATATCGATATGTGCAAAAAGGAGGTCCAGGAAATACATTGGGCCGCATCAAGTTTATGTTCAATAACAATCATGCCGTATATTTACACGATACGCCAAATCACGCTTATTTTAACCGAGAAAATAGAAATATGAGTTCAGGTTGCGTTCGAGTACAAGACCCATTTGATTTGGCCGAATTTATATTTCAAGTACAAGAGAATGATATATCAAAAGAAAAAGTAGACGAAATCATAAAATCGCACAAAACGACTAACTTTAAAGTATCGGAAATACCAGTTCATGTACATCAATTGTATTGGACAATACAAGTGGATAAGAAAGGAAATATTAAAGAGTACAGAGATGTATACAACTTTGACTCTGATTTATATAAAAAATTACAATAGCCCAATAAAAAAGCAGTTCACGATGAACTGCTTTTTATATATAAACGTTTTACACTAAAAAACTAAACTATTCTTGACTTTACTTGATAGTCTTTATTAGGATGGTAAATAAAAAGACATGATTTACCTTTAATTAACTCTATCAAAGTATCATTCACTTCTACTGGAACTGCAGGGCAACCATAACTTCTACCCAATTTTCCTTGCGCTCTTACAAGGTCTTCAGAAGCATAGTCTGCTCCGTGAACAACAATTGCTCTTGCTCTTGCATTGTCATTAATCCCTCTTTCTACTCCATCCAATCGCAATGAAAACCCATTGCGACCTGTATATGTTTCACCTGTTTTGTAGAACCCTAAACTACTCATATGTGAATTTATTCGGTTAGAAAAAGCAGTAGCATATTCATCACCCGTCTTTTTGCCATGTGCAACGTACGACTGTAGAACAACCTCATTCGAATCCATATCAATAACCCATAAGCGCTGTTGTGAGGAAGATAAACTAAAATCGACGATTGTCAACTTAGTGTTTAATATTTCACCATTCTCAACCATCTTATAATAGCCGCGCAAAGCCGTACTAAAAACCTTTAAAGAAGGAGCTTCATATGAATTTAAAGTAAGGGAGTTATACGTTGAAGTTGCCAAACTTTCAAAACTATCCTCACTTTTGATCTCTTCTAATTCTCTTGTATTCGCAACATCAACTTCATTCACTAAGTTAATTGTCTCTACATTTGTCCAATTTCTCTCATAATTTGTACGACCAGCTCCAACAATAGAAAACGTCAATACAAATAAAGCAATAAACTTTGTTCTCATTAATTCATTATTCTTTTTTAGGGTTAAAATTTTTATAGAAACGTAAATTTATAAAATATCTTTTAAACTTTCCTACAATTTTATAAATGTGTTACTAAATAACTACTACTAAAACGCAACACTTCCAACTATATTTCAACAACTTAGAAAATATCGGGCCATTTTTGGTTAATAAAAATAGAATTAAGCAATATCAGTTACAGATTCGAAAAAAATAAAAGTCTAACAGAATTAAGGAGGAAACAATCTACTAATTTGATAACTATACGTAACTTTGTATAACACAATGAAGTTATAATTAAATTTTAAGGCTATGAATAAAAAAGTAATCTTAATGATTTTGGATGGATGGGGACAAACACAAGATCCAAAAGTATCTGCTATAGAATTTGCTAAAACACCTTTTATAGATTCATTATACACAAAATATCCTAATACATTCGTTCTTACTGATGGACTAAATGTGGGACTACCAAAAGGGCAAATGGGGAACTCTGAAGTAGGACACATGAACTTAGGAGCTGGGCGAATTGTTTACCAAGACCTTGTAAAAATCAACATGGCAGTAGAAAACAATGAAATTGCCAAAGAACCAGAATTAGTTAAAGCATTTGAATATGCTAAGAAAAATAATAAGAAAGTTCACTTTTTAGGACTGCTTTCTGATGGTGGAGTACACTCGCATGAACAACATCTTTACGGTCTAGTAAATGCCGCTTCAGATGCTGGAGTAAAAGATGTATTTGTACACGCTTTTACAGATGGACGTGACGTAGATCCAAAATCAGGTGTAAAACACGTAACAAACTTAGAGAAGAACCTTGAGGGAACCTCTGGTAAACTTGCTTCAATCATAGGCCGTTATTATGCAATGGATAGAGATAAACGATGGGAAAGAGTTGCCTTAGCTTATCACCTTATCGTAAACGGTCAGGGAGAACATTCAACAAATGCTATTGAAAGCATAAAAGCAAGTTATGCAAATGACATTACAGATGAGTTTATAAAACCAATTGTAATGGTAGATCAAAACGATAAACCGATTGGCAATGTGGAAGCAGACGACGTAGTTATCTTCTTTAACTTCCGTACAGATAGAGGTCGTGAGTTATCTCAAGTATTATCTCAAGTAGATCATCCTGAGCACGACATGAAAAAACTGCCATTGTACTTTGTTACTTTAACTAATTATGATGATACCTTTAAAAATGTAAAAGTGGTTTACGACAAAGAAAACCTTCACAATACATTAGGAGAAATCCTTGAAAAACACGGTAAAAAGCAGATTCGTATCGCTGAAACAGAGAAATACCCACACGTAACATTCTTCTTCTCTGGTGGTAGAGAGTTGCCTTTTGAGGGAGAGCAACGTATCCTATGTCCTTCTCCTAAAGTTGCAACATATGACCTCAAACCAGAAATGAGTGCTTTTGATTTAAAAGATGCACTTGTACCAGAACTTAAAAAAGGAGAGGTTGACTTTGTTTGTTTGAACTTTGCCAATGGAGATATGGTTGGACATACTGGCGTAATGTCTGCTGCTATTAAAGCTTGTGAGGCTGTTGATAAATGTGTTGAAGAGGTTGTTACAACAGCAGTTGACAATGATTACACTGTGATTATATTAGCAGACCACGGAAATTGTGAGGTTATGATTAACCCAGATGGAACTCCTAATACAGCACACACAACTAATCCTGTTCCTATTATCATAGTTGATAAAGACATTAAAGAAGTAAAAGACGGTGTTCTTGGTGACTTAGCCCCTACTATTTTAAAATTAATGGGCGTACCTCAACCAAAAGAAATGACAAGACATTCTTTGGTATAAAAGATTACAACATACGAAAAAGACCATGCAATAACTTGCATGGTCTTTTTACTTATATACATCAAAAAATTGACTAATTTACTTACCCTGTAACATTCTCTTTTTCATTTTACTAAAGAACTCAGGTGTGATTCCCAAATAAGAAGCAATTTGCTTTTGAGGAAGACAGAATTTAATAGTAGGAAAACGCTCACAGAAACGCTCGTATCGAACTTCAGCAGATAAAGACATATTATCCATTAAGCGCTGTTGATTAGCTACTAAAGAACGCTCTATCAATATGCGAAAATAACGTTCCATTTTGGGAACACGATCAAAAAGCGATAATTGGTGATCTCTTGTCAAGGTCATTACGATAGCATCTTCTACGACTTCAATATAGGACTGGCCAGGCTCTTGAGATAAGAAGCTATACATATCTGCCATCCACCAACCTGTTGTTGCAAAACTCATCGTATGCTCAACTGTTTGATCATCCATACAGTAATTTCGCAAAATACCCGAAATCACAAATGATGAATTAATGCAAACTTCTCCAGCATTTAGCAGTTTTGTTTTGGCGGGATATCTTGTTATGGTAAAAGATTCTAAAACTATTTGCTCTTCCTCCTTTGTTAGTTTAACATGATTGGCAATGCTCTTTAATAATAAATCCACAACTTATAAATTTTACTTCTCTAAAAATAAAAAATAAATACTATATACATATAAGAAAAGCCCCACTTTAGTGAGGCTTTAACATAAAGATTATATCTCTTTGTTATTTTAGAGCTTCTTTAATTCGTCTAAAAGCTTCTTTCAATTGATCTTCACTTGTTGCATAAGACATACGTATACAGTTTGGATTACCAAAAGCTTCACCTGTTACAGTGGCAACGTTTGCCTTTTCTAATAAGTACATAGAAAGGTCGTCGGCATTATTTATCTTAACGCCATGCAATGTTTTCCCAAAAAACGAAGAAACATCTGGGAACACATAAAAAGCTCCCTCAGGTACGTTAATTTTAACTCCTGGTATTTCGTTTAATAGTCCAACTACTAAATCTCTTCTTTTCTTAAAAGCACTTACCATATCCTTCAGAACACTTGGATCAGCCTCCACAGCAGTTATAGTAGCACGTTGAGCAATACTATTAGCTCCAGAAGTAACTTGACCTTGCATTTTAGTACATGCTTTAGCAATAAATTCAGGTGCTCCAATATATCCTATGCGGTATCCAGTCATTGCAAATGCCTTTGCAATACCATTCACTGTAATTGTACGCTCAATTAAGTTACCAATAGTACCAATACTACAGTGTGATCCAGTAAAGTTAATGTGCTCGTAAATCTCATCAGATAAGATAAAAATATTCGGATACTTATCTAAAACTTTAGCAAGTGCTTCAAACTCCTCTTTACTATACACAGAACCACTTGGATTACAAGGAGAACAAAACCAGATCATCTTTGTCTTAGGTGTAATAGCTTGTTCTAATTGATCAGGTGTGATCTTAAAATCGCTCTCGATTGATGTTGGAACTTCCACTGGAATACCTCCAGCCATTTTCACTATCTCTGCATAACTTACCCAATACGGTGCAGGAATAACAACTTCCTCTCCTGGGTTGATCATCACATGAGCTACATTATATAATGATTGCTTAGCTCCAGTTGACACAACAATTTGATTCGGAGCATACGTTAAGTTATTATCTCTTTTAAACTTTTTGCTGATAGCTTCTCTTAACTCAAGATATCCATCTACTGGGGGATATTTACTGTAGTTGTCTTTAATTGCTTGTATTGCTGCTTCTTTAATAAATTCAGGAGCATTAAAGTCAGGTTCACCAAGGCTTAAACTAATCACGTCTATCCCTTGTGCTTTTAACTCACGAGCTTTAGCTGCCATAGCCAAAGTCTGAGATGTTGTTAGATTATTAATTCTATCAGATAAAAATTTACTATTCATATCTCTACTATTGTTTTTCGATATTCAATATACCAAAGGTAATTATAATAACTCATAAATAGTTTAACTCAGCTAATTTTACCAATAAAAAGCCTATTTTTGCCAAAAATATAGTCATGGAAGAAATTTTAAAATATTTCCCTAATCTTACTCCCGAGCAAATCGAACAGTTTGAAAAGTTAGAAGAAGTCTATACGGACTGGAATGCTAAAATCAATGTCATCTCAAGAAAAGATATACACGAATTGTATACCAAACATATCTTACATTCTTTAGGAATTGCCAAAGTAATGGAGTTTAAACCAGGGGCTTCTATTTTAGATGTAGGTACTGGTGGAGGATTTCCTGGAATACCTTTAGCTATCTTATATCCGGAAACTAATTTTTACTTAATCGACATCATTGCTAAGAAAATACGCGTTGTCAATGAAGTGGTAAAAGCACTTGGTCTTCAAAATGTAAGAGCTGAACAGAAAAGAGCTGAAAATATTGACGAAAAGTTTGACTTCATTGTCAGTAGAGCTGTTACAAATATGCCTGATTTTGTAAGTTGGATAAGACACAAAACCAAAAAAGAAAACATACACGAATTTGATAATGGTATCCTATACCTAAAAGGAGGGGACTTAACAGAGGAACTCCAAAACTTCCCTAAAGCAGTGCAATTTGACTTAAAGAATATTTTTGACAACGAATTCTTTGATACAAAAAAAGTAGTTTATCTTCCTCTTAAATATAAAGGATAATAAAAAACCGATCATCTGATCGGTTTTTTTAATGTCTAAAATAGAGAATAGAACAATAAGTAATACTTGTTCTCTTTGAGGCAGCAAGTACCTCGCATAAAATGCCATACCTTACCTCAATCAAAAAATTAAGCCTTTGGAGCTTTTACAAATAGCAAACAGGTATTAGTAGGTCTGTGCAACAAATGGTTTGCAACACTTCCCAAGAAGATCTCCTTAATACCAGTAGATCCCTTTACTCCTAAGATCATCAAATCTGCTTTCTTTCTTCTTGCGTACTGAATAAGTGAGGCTGATATATTTTTGTCCTCTGCAGGCACAATCTCAATATCAGAATAGTTTGCATACTTCTTATTCCATTTATCTTGTTTCTCCTTTATATCTTCTCTCGTTGCCTTCTCCCATTCTTTTTCAGTCATCGTAGGATAGAATCCCCAATAAAACTTAGAAACGTGTACTGCTGAATGCACAATCTTTTGTCCTTTAGAATTATTTTTGAAGCGATCTGCCCACCCCATAATCAATGATGTATAACGCGAAAAGTCAATAGCATCAATAATTGTAGTTACAGGCGTTTGATATGTCTCTGGCACAAGAAGCGTTGCTGCAGGAATAATGCGCACCAACTTATCTGCTAATCCACCATTCCCTTCTAACTCTTGCTTATTACCCAACACCAACAAATCAAAGGGATGCTTCTTGGTGATATTCATAAAAGCTACTTCCGAATAACTTTCACAGTGAACTTGTACTTCATATTGATAAGTCGCACTTGTACTTCCTATCATGCGTTTCACTTTCTCTGCAATACGAGTTTTAAGTAACTCAATTCTTTCTGGTTGCACAAGTTCTTTTGGCAACTCACCTAATTTTAAATTGTGTATAAACGTAATTTTCTCAATATTCAAAATATGATCTAAAACACCCATATAGTCAATCAAGTGCTGATCCATTTCTGACAAGTCGATTCCGACCAAAATATGTAAAGCTTTATCTGTCGTCATAATTAGTTATTTTGTTGTTCATCTAATAAGTCAGAGATAATATCCTTATAACTCTTTTCTTGTTTAGATTTTAATTTCTTATCTCTCTTATTCATCTCCTCTTTTAAACCTTTCTGTAAACTATAACACATCACTATCAAAATCACAGCAAAAGGTAATCCCGTAATAATAACAGCAGTTTGTAAGGCATCTAATCCTCCACCCCATAGTAGGACAATCGCAATGAATCCTTGAGCAAAAGACCAGAAGACTCTTTGCCATACAGGTGATTTTCCATAGCTACCTGAAGTAATATTATCTACTACTAAAGAACCTGAATCTGAAGATGTAATGAAAAAAGAGAATATTAGAATAATTGCTATAATTGACAAAAACTTAGTCATTGGGAAATTCTCTAAAAACACAAACAAAGCAGTAGAGATATCTTCCTTAACAGCAGTAACCATTGTTAAATCTCCCGACAATATAGTATCTAAAGCACTTCCTCCAAAAACGTTCATCCACAATAGCGTAATCAACCCTGGCACAATTAATACACCGAGAATAAACTCTTTAATTGTACGCCCTTTTGAGATTCTAGCAATAAAACTACCTACGAATGGAGACCAAGCAATCCACCATGCCCAATAAAATATGGTCCATGAATTCTGCCAACCTGATCCTTGATAAGTGTCATTCCAAGTACTAATGTCAATAAAATTAGCCAAATATGCTCCTGTATTTTGTACATATCCTTTCAGAATAAACAAAGTAGGCCCCAAAATGAAAATCAATAGCATAAAACCTGATGCTATATACATATTGGCGTTACTCAACAATTTAACCCCTTTATCCAATCCAGAGAATACGGATATAGTAGCAATACCAATTACTCCGATGATAATAATAGCTTGGATACCTGGCGTGATTTCCCATCCGTATAAATAGCTAAGACCAGCTGAGATCTGTGTTACACCTAAACCTAAAGAAGTAGACAATCCAAAAACAGTAGCTAAAGCCGATAAGATATCAATAATATGTCCCCACCAACCGTGTATCTTTTCTCCCCAGAAAGGATAAAATAAAGAACGGAAAGTCATTGGGAGTTTTCTATTGAAACCAAAAAAAGCTAATGCAAGACCTACCATTGCATAAATAGCCCAAGCGTGCAATCCCCAGTGAAGACCCGTAAATTCCATAGCTTGAGTTGCAGCTTCAATATCGCCATCAACTGCTCTTGGTGGATTAAAGAAATGGGAAACAGGCTCCGCAATACTAAAGAACATAATTCCAATTCCCATACCTGTACTAAATAGCATAGCAAACCACGAAGGACGACTAAACTCTGGTTCAGCCTCATCTCCTCCAAGGCGAATACTTCCAAACTTACTAAAGGCTAAATACAGCGCGAAAATCAAAATTATATTAACAGTGATTACAAAAAACCATCCGAAATTCTCGGTAACAGCTAATTGAGCCACGTGAAACCATCCACCTACCTTATTTGGAAAAATCAAACAAACCGCTATTAGAGATATAATCAATAAAATAGAGGTAATAAATACAGGGGGATTAATGACTAATTGTTTATTGTCAATTAATTTTTTAAACATGAGTTATACTATTTTTAATTAATAATTATAACCCAGTACTTTAAAATAAAAAGGATCATTTTTCAGTATTCGAAAAATAATAAAAGCAAAATAGATGATATATTTTTACTCAGTCGTTTAATAAGTGGTTATGGTTTAATAGTCTCTTAAAAAACGATCCTAATAAAAAGGGACTTTTCTCTATTGTCGAAAAAAGATAAAAGCAAAATAGTTAGTGTATTCTTACTTAAGTAGTATAATAACAATAATTATACATTCCCAATAAAAAGCACTGAATTGAATCTAAGTGTTAATAAAAAAAGGCGGTTAGCAACAGTTGCAACCGCCTTTAATATATTATATTATCCTAAGAAAGGATATTTATAATCAGTTGCAGGAACAAAAGTTTCCTTAATTGTTCTTGGAGAAACCCAACGTAATAAGTTCAATACTGAACCAGCTTTATCGTTAGTTCCTGAAGCTCTTGCTCCACCAAAAGGTTGTTGACCAACCACAGCTCCAGTTGGTTTATCATTAATGTAGAAGTTACCAGCTGAGTTTACTAATGCTTCAGTAGCCTCAACAATTGCATAACGGCATTTAGAGAAAATTGCACCTGTTAATGCGTAAGCAGAAGTTTCGTCTACTAATTTTAATGTTTCTGTCCATTTAGCATCTTCATACACATAGATAGTTAATACAGGTCCGAATAATTCAGTCTGCATCGTATCGTACTTAGGATTTGAAGTCAAAATTACAGTTGGTTCAATGAAATAACCAACCGATTTGTCATATTTACCACCTAAGATTACTTCAGCATCACTTGCCGCTTTTGCTTGGTCTATTGCTTTTGCTAACTTATCAAAAGAGCTTTCAGAGATAACTGAAGAAACGTAATTTGTTGGATCTTCTGGTGATCCCATTTTAATAGTAGCTAAATCAGCTGCCATAAAATCTTTTACTTTATCCCATAATGAAGCAGGAATGTAAGCTCTTGATGCAGCAGAACACTTTTGTCCTTGGTATTCAAAAGCACCTCTTGTAAGAGCAACAGCTACTTCTTTTGGACAAGCAGATGGATGCGCTAAAACGTAATCCTTTCCTCCTGTTTCTCCTACGATACGAGGGTATGTTTTATAGTTATTGATATTTTGACCAATTTTATTCCACATACTGTTAAACACACCTGTTGATCCAGTAAAGTGAATACCAGCAAAATCAGGGCTTGCTAACAAAGTATCAGTAATCATAGCTGAGTCTCCATAAACAACATTGATTACACCATCAGGTAAACCAGCTTGTTTGAATACCTCAACAATTACTCTTGCAGAGTAAATTTGAGTAGCAGAAGGTTTCCATACAACTACGTTCCCCATCATTGCAACTGAAGACGGTAAGTTACCCGAAATTGCAGTAAAGTTAAATGGTGTAATTGCATAAACAAATCCCTCTAATGGTCTGTGCTCTAATCTATTCCAAACACCATCTGTTGAAGTTGGTTGTTCAGCATAGATCTGAGTCATATATTCTACATTGAATCTCAAGAAGTCAATAAACTCACATGCAGAGTCAATTTCAGCTTGATGTAATGTTTTCGCTTGAGCGATCATTGTAGCAGCATTAATCTTAGCACGGTAAGGACCTGCTAATAATTCAGCAGCTTTTAAGAAAATCGAAGCTCTGTGCTCCCATGGCATAGCAGCCCATTTCTTCTTTGCTTCTAAAGCTGTAGCAATAGCTTTTTCTACTAATGCTTTATCTGCTTGGTGATAAACACCTAATTTATGTTTGTGATCAAAAGGAGGAAATAAATCTTTTGTATTTCCAGTTCTGATTTCTTCTCCACCAATATATAATGGGATATCAACTTGAGAATTGTATTGCTCTTTAAAAGAGTTCAACGTCAACTCTCTCTCTGTAGTTCCAGGAGCGTATGATTTTACAGGCTCATTTACAGCTTTTGGAACATTATAGATTCCTTTTGGCATATTTGTTATGTTTAAGTAGTTTATTAAAAATTGAATGATTACAAATATAAATAAAAATAAAGGAAGATATTTCGCTTATCTCCTTTAAAAGCAACAGTATTTAGTTCATACTGAATGGTGCTATTAATTGAAAACGCGGAATTAAAACTTTAAATGTAGAATTATCCAATAAGTTATTTACGGTATAATTTCCCTCCATAGTTCCCATAGTAGACTCCAGAACACACCCACTTCGATAGGTATGTGAATCATCAGGATACAATATAGGTTGCTGTCCAACTATCCCTTCTCCTTGCACAAACTCAAATCCGTTAGTAGAGTCAAAAATCTTCCAAAAACGAGAGTCTATCTGTATGATTGCATCAGAGTGATTTTCAATAGTTATTTCATAAGTAAAAGCATAACTAAGCTTCTTTTTTCTATAAAAACTACCTTCATAAGCCGTTTTTATAGATATCTTCACACCTTTGGTTACCTTCGTAATCATAATTATTGCTAATTGATACATCAAAACTAATCATTTTATAGCAGAATCCCCAATTTTTAGAGTTAAAAAGCTTTAAAAGTAAATTATATTAAACATATACGCTTTTTTAATAACAATATCACAATTTTAATCACTGCAAATTATCAGAAAACCATTCGCATTTTGCACATTGTTAGTTTGTAATATCTTGTGCATTGATAAATCCGTAGCCTATTGCACGATCATATAGATCGATACTTCCTCTGTAATACACTATTACTTGGTAAGTATTGGTTGTCAATGCAAAATTACCATCTGCATTCCACTCTGGAGCAACCTTTCGATCAACAGTTGCTGTGTAATTGAAGTTAGTGAACCCTTGCTTAATTAATATCGCCTTCTCATAGACATCTTTCTCCTCATTATACACCAACTTATTACTTGATGTCAACTCGTAATCATTAAACATTCCCGTAACGTAGTAATCGGTATTCTCAGGCATATCTAACTCTGGACTATACGAAAAATAAACCCAGCTATACTCTCCCTCCGTCGAAACCTTCTTATACTGGTTAATCATACGAGGATAAAAGTGACCATTCAAATCGGGAAAATACGTATACACCTTTGCCCTTCTACTCTCATTGATATGCAAATATGTATTATAAATACCATTCGTTACATTTGTCGCTCCAATCATATTGTTCACTTGTCGAATATCGCTGTTGTCGAAATTCAAATACTGATTACCTCCCCAGAACTGTGTTTCCTCATCATATTTGTAAACCAAGTCTGTTCCAATAATATACTGAGGTGCAATATTGTGTAAAAAGCTATCCCATCTGCCATTCTGAAAGATTGCAACTTTAATATTTTTCATGGGGTTCTGATACTCAGCTTCTCCCATAGGGACACTGAACTCCAAGCGCTGTTTCGAATCGTAAAAGTCCAAGTTTCTTGTCCTTTTTACTTGTAAAGACACCTTGGCATTATCCTCATACAAGACAAACTTTCTTCGGATGACAACCTCATTTTGATCGTCGTAAATCTCTAAGGCATAATTACCACTCTTGGTGATCTTATATTGGGAATTGGGCAAAGTCAAACTGTAATGCGTATAATCTTGTAAGGTATTAAACGAGTTTTCATAACTGCGTATACGCTGATTATCCATTCCATCGATATACTCAATCGTCCTCAACTTAGAAGGGGTCCAATCGTAATTATAAGCTTTTACTCTATAATAATAGTTGCTTTCATCTCCATATAAGTCATCAAATTCTAATGTAAAACTCTCTCCTAATCTAAAATGGGGAAATGTCGATTGATTTCCCCTCATAAACGAGGCCGACTTAATATAATCTACAGTAATATTTTGAGGAACTTGTCCCATGGATACCACCGTAAACAAAGTACACAAGAGAATAGAGATTTTTGAAAGCATGATGATCTATTTAAAACCCTAAGATACTATTTTTTTAAAATAGGACTGATTACTTTTTCGAAATCCAACATGCTGTGTAACTTATAATCTACAAAGTTAAATCGCTCATCGTCGTATGGAAGGTTATCGGGAATCGCAATTACAGTCATTCCAGCATTACGACCAGATTGAGATCCCGTAATTGAATCTTCAACAGCAGCGCAATGAATAGGCAAAGAACCTAAATTTGCAGCAGCTTTTAAGTACACATCTGGAGCGGGTTTGCCATTAGGTACCTCAAAAGCAGAAACCAATGTTTCAAAGTAACTTCTAATATTAAGTTTATCTACAGCTACATCAATTAACCCCACAGTTGAGTTAGTTGCTAATCCTATCTTGATCCCATTCTGTTTCAAGAATTTCAACGTTTCAACTACGCCTACTTTTGCTTCTCCTTGTTCCTGTATTAACTCCCCTACACGATCAATAACAGCCTTTTCAACCTCCTCAAATGTCTTACCTTCCCATGGGTACATACTATACCATAATTCCGTTACTTCACGAACAGTTTTACCAGTCGTTTGATGTGCAATTTCTTCTTCCCAGACAGCACCAAGTTCAGTAAACACCTCCCTTTCTGCTTGTTGCCAGAATTTCTCAGAGTCAATTAACGTACCGTCCATGTCAAATATTACTGTATCTATCATCGTATCTCTTTTTTATTATTCGCAAACGAAGATACTGAAATATCAAAGGAATCGAAAAGACATTGGTCCTAAGCTAACAACTATACATAAGGAGATGATGCAAACTAGTACTATTGAATAAAAAAAGGTTGTAAAATCACCTTTGCAATGAATAGGATTATATTGTTTTATAACACACTGGAATGATCTCTCCAGCCGCTAAACAATACCTGTCGATTTGCTCAGCAGTTAGCTTATCTGTGTAATATACTTCTTCAACTTGAAAACCTATAGCTCTAAGTTTGTCAAAGTAATCACGCCCATAAACCCTAACGTGATCATACTGTCCAAAAATACGTGTACGCTCTTTTGGGTCTGTAATAGAGTCGTCTTGAAAAGTCACTTCACGTGATAAGTCTTGAGGTATTTGAAAAATCCCCATACCACCAGGTTTTAAAATGCGATATAATTCTTGCATCGCCTTAGTATCATCAGGTATATGTTCTAATACATGATTACAAAGGATGACATCAAAACTATCATCTTCAAAGGGAAGATTACATATATCAGCCTTTACATCGGCCAAAGGAGATTCTAAATCAGTTGTAGTATACGACAGATTAGCCTGTTTCTTAAATCTTTTGTAGAAAGCTTGCTCAGGAGCAAAATGAAGTACAGTTTTTGAAGCAGTAAAAAAATCTGTTTCACTCTTTAAATAAAGCCATAAAAGGCGGTGTCTTTCTAAAGAAAGTGTACTTGGAGAAAGTACGTTATGACGTTGTGTAGCATAACCATAAGGCAAAAACGAACGAAAGCTTTTACCATCTATTGGGTCAGTATAACGACTGCCTTTAAGATATAAAGCCAAAACAGGGCGAACAATATAACTCAGCCGAATTAAAATCGGCCGAGGTACAATGTTCAATATCGTTTTGAATAATTTCTTCATAAAAGAATTAAGGAGAATTAAAGCACTAAAGGTTTAGCTCTAAACTCATCCTCTTCGTTACTCACAATACCCAATGCTTGATAGATATACTGGAAAGTAGATAACAATTCAGGCTTTCCATTAACCATAGCTACATCGTGTTCAAAATGCGCAGAAGGCTTTCCATCACGAGTAACGATAGTCCAGCCATCGTTTAATTGCTTGATGTTGCGAGTACCTAAATTAATCATAGGTTCAATTGCAACTACTTGTCCTTCGATAAATTTCTTCCCTCTACCAGGCTTACCGTAGTTTGGCATTTCAGGATCTTCGTGCATTTTTCTACCCAGTCCGTGACCTACTAACTCGCGAACAACAGTATATCCTTCAGCCTCGCAATATCTTTGAATAGCACTACCTACATCTTCCACGCGATTTCCAATTCGGAACTCACGAATACCCACGTATAGAGATTCTTTTGTGATTTGTAATAACTTCTTTACTTCTGGTGCAACTTCACCAACTTCAAATGTATATGCATGATCTCCATAAAAACCATTCATAACAGTACCACAGTCAATAGAAACGATATCCCCTTCTACAATAGGTTTATCGGTAGGTAATCCGTGTACGATTTGTTCATTTACACTTGTCAAAATAGAAGATGGACAACCATAAAGTCCTTTAAATCCAGGCACAGCACCGTGATCTCTAATAAATTCTTCCGCTTTTCTATCTAATTCTAAAGTCGTTACTCCTGGCTTTAGTTCCGTTGCGAGCATCCCTAATGTTTTTGAAACTAATAGGGCACTTTGTCTCATCAACTCAATTTCTTCTGGAGTTTTTGGAATAATCATACCTTGTATTTTTTTAGTGTTACAAAATTACGTTTTTAGATTCAATGAAAAAAATGAATAGATATAGTTTTTGCTTTGGCTATCAAAAGCAAAAGCGTAATTTAGTCCAGCTAATCTATTAACCGCTACAACAGTATTAACATTATTAAAACACTACAATGAAACACCTGACAGCAGTAGAAGCAGCCAAATTGATAAAATCAAATGACCGAATATACTTACACTCGGTAGCCTCTACTCCCAATCACTTAATAGATGCAATTGTTGCGAGAGCTGACGAGTTAAAAAACGTTGAATTTTCTCATATACACACGCTGGGATCAGCACCATATGCTGACCCCAAATACAAAGAGAGCTTTAAGGTAAATTCCTTTTTCATTGGTGGAAATGTAAGACATACAATCAAAGCAGGCAATGGCAGTTATACACCAGTGTTTTTGAGTGAACTACCAAAGCTATTTAGAAGTGGATTAGTTCCTTTAGATGTCGTACTCCTTCAAGTATCAACGCCTGATGCTAATGGTTTTTGTTCATTAGGACCATCAGTTGTAGCTGAACCTGCAGCAATAGAAACAGCTAAGTTAGTTATTGCACAAGTAAACAACTACTTACCGCGTACTTTTGGTGATGCTACTTTACACCTATCTCAAATTGACGTTTTAGTACATCATGACACCCCTATTCTTACAGAGTATAGTTCAACTATTAGTGACGCTGAAGATAAGATAGGCAGTTTTATCGCTGAAATGATTGACGACGGCAGTACATTACAAATGGGAATTGGCTCAATTCCCGAAGCAGTTTTACTTAAACTTAGAAATCACAAACACTTAGGACTACATACCGAAATGTTTGCTGATGGAGTGATTGACCTCATTGAGGCAGGAGCACTTGATTGTTCTAAACAAGTAACAACGAATCGAAAAGCGACTTCTACTTTCTGTGTTGGTACAGAACGCTTATATAAGTATATTGACAATAATCCTTTCTTTGAATTAAGAGAATCTTGCTATACCAATGATCCTTTTGTCATTAGACAAAACCCTAAAGTAGTTGCCATTAATTCTGCTGTAGAAATTGACCTTACTGGTCAAATAGTTGCTGACTCTATTGGACACCGATTATACTCAGGTGTGGGCGGTCAAGTAGACTTTATGCGTGGAGCCACAATGAGCGAGGGAGGTAAAGCTATTATCGCTCTATCCGCTACAACTAAGAAAGGTGAAAATAAAATTGTTCCCACTCTTAAACCTGGCGCTGGTGTAGTCACGTCAAGAGCACACGCACAATTTATTGTAACAGAATATGGAGTTGCAGATCTCCGAGGAAAGACTATTGACCAAAGGGTACATGCTTTAGCCAATATTGCTCATCCTGACTTTAGAGATGATATTATTAAAGAATATTACAGTTTAACAAGATAATTTAAAAAGAGTAACTTAGAAAGTTACTCTTTTTTATTTCTTCTCGGATGACTACCTCCTTCTTAACCTATATTAAGTTGGTATGAGGGAACATATCTTAACTTTGTAAGTGAATTTAAAAGGGTAAAATTATGAACAACAAACTTATATTTAGAGCTGACAGTAGAGGATATGCTAACCACGGTTGGCTAAAATCATATCATACTTTTAGCTTCGCAAATTACCAAAACAACGAGAGAATACACTTTGGTGTTCTTCGAGTTTTAAATGACGATTATGTAGCTCCTGGAATGGGATTTGGAACACATCCACATGAGAATATGGAAATCATTTCTATTCCGCTAAATGGCAGTCTATCACATAAAGACAGCATGGGAAACGGCACTATTATAAACACAGGAGAAATTCAAGTGATGAGTGCAGGAACAGGTATTAATCACAGTGAGTTTAATCCAGATGAAACTAACGCCTCACAATTCCTACAAATCTGGCTATTTCCAAATAAACTAAATGTAAAACCACGTTACGATCAACTTAAGCTAAACAAAGAGGATCGAGCAAATCAATGGGATCAAATACTATCGCCTAACCCAGACGACAAAGGGGTTTGGATTCACCAGAATGCTTGGTTTCATCTCACTGATTTAGATCAAGACAGAGAACTACGTTACGAATTAAAAGACAAATCAAATGGCATATTCCTATTTGTATTAGAAGGCGAAATAAGCATAGAAGAAGATGTTCTACACAGACGAGATGCGATTGGTTTTGACGAAAAGGAATCTTTCTCTATCAAAGCAAGTAAAAATAGTCAAGTCTTATTAATGGAAGTACCTATGGAACTTCCTGCGTACTTACAATAAATAACGTGAGTTCGACTTAAGCTATTAGTCTATTTTGATCAATAATGTCGTTAATATTATTAATAGAAGGCTTTTTCGGGAAGTATGAATATGTAATCAAAGCAGCTAACATATTTGCTATAAAATTATTAAAGGATCTGTGTCTTGTATGTTCTACTTGACACATATTCTTTAATTCATCATTTACAGTTTCAATAAGTGCTCTTTTCTTTAAATGTATTTTATCGGCAAGTAGCATCATTGAGTTCTTCATGTTTTTTTTGATTTTAGTAACTAAATGTACTCCATCAACGAACATTTGTTCAAAAAGATCTTTACTGATATATCCTTTATCTCCAAAGAGTTTACCAAAAATACGTTTATGAAAATTCAATTCTTTTAAAGGTTTTCTATCATCAACATTGGCTGGAGTTAATAAGAAATCAAGTATTTCACCTTTATCATTTATAATTAAATGAAGTTTAAACCCCATAAACCAACCAATAGAACACTGACCTTTTGTTGCTATATTCTTAAATGTTTTATGCTGCTTTTCTCTTTTAATGTGTGACACTCTTAAAGGAGTAGAATCTATAAATGAAACTCCTGTACATTTGCCTAATCTATTAGATTTTAAGAAGATTCCTAAAGGTACAATAACCGTTTTTTGTAGTTCTACAAAGCGATTATAAGAAACAGTTTTAGGAAATTCCTTTTGCATATGAACTTTTACATAATCAATATAATAATGTTTTAAACATCTAAAACCACTATCATGAAATAAAATCAAAATAGTCATTACTTCACTTGCATTAAGTGTTGACTTTCGATTACGTTTTTTCTTTGTACTATCTGATTCAATACTATGAGATTGCAAAACATTTGAATATGCTTTAAAAAATTCATCGACTTCATGATAAATTTCAGTAATTTTGTCTGTAGATAACATAGAGATAGTTTTAGTTAAATATTTGTGATTCAGAACCTTAAATATACTAATCCTATCTCTTTTTTTATAGCTTTTTTTTGCTTTTTCTTATATCGAACTCACGTTAAATAAACACTTTCAATCTAAATATTAAAGTGAATAGACAGGCGTCTGTTCACTTTTTTTATGAGTGAAAATCAATTGATATTTCACAACAGGAGTAACACTTAACTTACTAACCCAAAAAACGGAGTTTGAACCCAGATTCATTAGTCAAATACTACAAAGCAATTCTAATTCATATCTCTTGTATTAGTTCTAAAACCTTACTATGGTAGGCTCTACTCACTAATTCAAAGTTATTTTGTACAATTACTTTTCGTTTGCCTAATCTGGGTTCAACAAAGAGTAACACCGATAATCTCTGATACTCGTTCACGGAATATCATTACAGTTAAAATAAAAAAAGCTCGCCTTTACAAGCGAGCTTTTATATATCACAAAAACGATTAAGAATTAGCCATTCTTAAGGTTTCTAACTTCTTCTTCTGTAAGGAATCTCCATTTACCTCTTGGCAAATTCCACTTTGTCAAAGGACCATACATCACGCGATCAAGTTTAATCACATTGTAATCTAAACTTTCGAAAATTGCGCGAACCAACTTTACGTTAGATGCTTTCAATTTAATTCCAATCTCAGTTTTAGGCTGGTCTGCTACATAAGCAACCTCCTCAACGAATACACGTCTTTCGTCAATGTAAACACCTTTTTGTATCTTTTCTAAGTCTTCGTACTTCAAGTTCTTATCAATAGTTACTTGATACATTTTAGAAGAACGCTGCTCAGGAGAATTAAGCTTCTGAATAAGAGCTGTATCGTTTGTAAACAACATTAATCCAAGTGTTGACTTATCCATACGTCCTACAGGTACAATTGGATAATTTGCAGCTCCTTTTACTAATGACAATACATTCTCAGGGCTTACAACTTCCTCGTTAATTGTAGAGAATCCCTTAGGCTTATTCAACAACACATATACTCTTTTTTCAGGGGTAATAACAGTACCGTCAAAGTTAACAACATCATTAGGCTTCACTTTATAACCTAATTCCGTAACCACTTCACCATTTACCTTTACATTTCCCGAAACGATATAGATATCAGCTTCACGTCTTGAACAAACACCTGAATTACCGATATACTTATTTAAACGAATCTCATCAGACTCTTTTACTTGTTTTATAACTTTAGGTTTTTTGTCAAATGGCTTATTCGATTTCCCATACAACTTCTTTCCATCACTGCTACCACCTTGCTTGAAGGTCTTCTTCTTATCGGTATTACCACCACCACTACGAGTAGATTTATTATTATTTCTCGAATTTGACTTACCGTTATTCATATTAAATTATTTTTGCAAAGATAGTTAAACTAATTCTCTATTAAAGAATGTTTCTAAAAATAGGGTGCAAACTTACAAAGTTTCTTCTAATAGTATCTTACCACTAACTAAAACATCAGGTTTAATTAACATGATTGAAAATACACCTAACAAGATTAACAATTTCAAACTAATGTGAAGTTTGTGATATTCGGATACTGAATTGGCCTTCCAAAGCATGATCAAAAACACGATTAATACCGTACAGCTTAAATAGAAATAGTAGTTCATATATCCTATATCCAAATAGCTAACCAAAACGTAAATCGGAATAAAAGCGATTAAAACTAACACACTAACCACCTGCTTAGCCACACTTTCACCAAATCGAACAGGTATCGTTTGGTAATCGTTTGCAAAATCACCTTTAATATTTTCCATATCTTTTAGCAACTCTCGTATTAAAATAAGAATATACAAAAAGAACGCATGAATAAATATTCCAATATAATAAGATTGAAAGTACATTAATATACCAAAAAAAGGCAACATAGCTAATAAAGAAGCAGTCAAATTACCTACTAAGGGGTACTTCTTCAACTTATGAGAATAAAACCACAGTAAGAAAATATATACCGCAAAGAAAATAGAAGCGTGAATAGAAACGGGTATCAGCAATAAAACAGAAATAAAGTTAAGAGCAAAATAAACTCTTAATTTAGTAGCTTGACTAACAAGGCGATCTAACATAGATTTTATTGGCCTGTTAATCAAATCTTTCTCTGCATCGTAAAAATTATTGATAATATACCCACCGGCAATTGCCAACGAAGACGCGAAAATAATCAGAAAGAGTCTCCAATCTAAAATAACATCTAATGCTCTTTTTTCAGGAGCAAAAATAAAGATTGATGCAAGATATTGCGCAATAACAATAATCAAAATGTTATAACCTCTCACAACAGAGAACAAGCTGAATATTTTAGCTAAGAGTATTTTATTTTTCCTAGATAACATTAAGTGAATTGCCTGTTTATTTCGCGATTGCGAAAGGTTAGAACTTTTATTTTATTTCTTTAGAATTGATAAACTACTTCCAATTCATATTCTTTCAATGATTCTTTTGCTTTTTCGATATCAGGAGTAAATCCAAGGATATATCCCCCTCCACCTGATCCACAAAGTTTTAAATAATAATCATTTGTTTCAATTCCCTTTTGCCATACTTGATGAAACTTCTCAGGAATCATAGGTTTAAAATGATTAAAGACAACAGCAGAAAGTTGTTTGGTATTTGAAAAAAGGTTTTTAAAATCACCTTTTAAGAAACTCTCAACACATTCGTCCGTATGTTTAATGAACTGCTCTTTTAATACGTTTCTAAAACCTTGATCTTTTAGCTTTTCCATAAAGATAGTAATCATCGGAGCTGTCTCGCCTACAATACCGCTATCTATTAAAAACACAGCCCCCTTACCATCAACACTTTGAGAAGGGATACCAGTAGGCTCAATATTGTCTTTTGAATTAATCAAGATTGGTAAACTCAGATAACTATTCAAAGGATCTAAACCAGAACTTGTTCCATGAAAAAAAGCTTCCATCTTACCGAATATTCCTTTAAGGATCAACAACTTGTCCTTAGTCAAATTTTCAAGAACTGTAATCTTATCCTTTGCGTACTGATCGTAAATTGCCGCAACCAAAGCCCCACTACTTCCTACTCCATATCCTTGAGGAATACTGGAATCGAAATACAAACCTCTATTAATATCTACTAAAAGAGCATCAATGTCAAACTGTACTAATGTCGGTTCAGCTTCTTGTAAATCCTTTAAATACAAAGCGAAGTTCTTTAAACTTGCATTTGACTTTAAAGCAAATCCTTCCAGATTATCTTCAACCTTCAAAGCTCCATTATAAAAATTATAAGGAATAGACAATCCCTTTGAATCTTTTATAATTCCATATTCACCGAACAGAAGAATTTTTGAATAAAATAAAGGTCCTTTCATAGTTACTTTACGATTTTTTTTTCAATGCAAAAATAAGCAATATTATACACTTAGTTATTTTTTCAATTGGATTTTTATAAATATCTATTCTTAAAGCCATAAACACAATGTCTACAGCCGTTTTGACAGCAATACCCTTTCATTAAATGATACAGTTCTGTAAATACAAAATACCCGTTTTCGATATAATAATGTACTCCTTCAATCATCTCACTTCGCCTTTTGGGAAAATCTTTTCCTTTTGCTTGAGCAACTAAATCATTGATATTTTCAAGACAGGTATTACACAAACACTTGTGATAGGTCTGTTTCAAAAAAAGACGTGTATCATTGCTCACCTCAACCTTACTGCAATCACAATCAGCAATCTGATCAACTTTACATTCTATCTCCTGTTTACAATGTGTACACACTTTATTTACAATCATACTTACCTCATTGTTGCAAAGTTATGAAACTGAACACCTCCAGTACCATAAACGGTTATACTATATGTTGAACGTTGTCCTGTAGGACGTTCCATTTCAACATTGATTACATTTTCTCCTTTTTTTAGAGGAATACGCGTATAATTTACTTTTGCTGGCAAAGTTTGCCAGTTTCTGGTATCTGCTTTCTCTGAAAACATATTAAACAACTGTACTCCGAATCCAATACCTTCCAGAACTGCATTTGCCTCTCCGTCTTTTCCATTGGATTTTGCTGCTGCTTTCAATGCGTATTCAGCTGCTTTTTTAACTGCCATACGCGTTAAAATATCACCTAATTCTTTTCCTGCTCTTTCTTTTAAAGTCATTACAGCTAAAGCATCAATATCTTCAACCAATTCAAAAGAATAGTTGTAGTCATTCGATTTCGCTAAGGCCTTAAAATAAGGTGGCTGTTGCACAATATACTTTGGATAGGCAATATTCAAACTGTGAACATCATTCAATGTAGTCCCTCCAGAAATATTTAAACTAACAGGAATCATAATTCCAAGAGCATTTGTAAAAAACAGTCCTCCCTTTTCACCTTTTACAAGAGTGAAAACGATATTCTCTTCCGTTTTTATAGGAGCCATACCATTTTCCCAAAAAATAACTAAATCTCCTCCTTCACTTTCCTCTTTAGGATTATACTTTAAGTTGAATTCCTTTTGATAAGCATTTAATTCGCCAGTAAACCCAAGATTATAAGCCATGCGCAATAAATCCATCTTTAAAGCTCTTGGCGTACTCACACCGTAATAAGAACCTTGAGCAGATTTAAAAACTTCCACTGCATTGCGATAAGCAATAAATGCATCATTGTAATTTTTTGCATGTTCGTAAATCAACCCCTGAAGAATTAGCGAAAAAGCATCTTTCGAATAGCGAGTAGTCTTGTCTTTATACTTATCTCCTTGAGCGTAATTTTGCAGAGAAATTCTTCTTGCTTCAACGACAGCTTCTTGAGTTTCTCCTAAAAACAAATAATTCAATGCCTTGTAATAATGCAACATAAAAATCTCAAACTCCTCACTTTTATAACTTTGAGACATTGAATTTAAGAATAAGCCGACAGCAACATCTCCGACACTTTTAACCGCATCCTCAATCAATAAATCCGCTTCGTTCAGATAATTATTACTCTTAGCATACTCTCCTTGAAGGTGGGCTAACCTACCTTTCTCCATAAGATATAAAAGCTTGTTTCGATCTTTCTTTACTAAGGCATTCTTATCTAATGACTTTTCAGCCTCAACGTAATCACCTGCACCTACCTTCTTATAGTAATCAGTTATTCTATCGTGATATGATGCACATCCAAACACGAAGAACATCAGCGCAAAAAGCACTGATGTTCTTTGTAATATACTTATGGTTCTATTTAAAACCATGAATGTCTATTTATTAACGTTTTACATATTTAGCGATTTTCTTATCTCCTACCCAAACCACTTCATTTGTTTGAATATTAGTTAACTCTAAATTAACTTGATAATAAACCACTTTTTGTTTTTTGTGAGAATCAACTATTGAGTTAATTGAACCTTGCAACATAAAGTCTGCACCTTGTTCAAGTCCAAATTTTTTCATTGAAGATACTGATGCATTTGTTTGTTGATCAGCTCTCTCTCCTCTAAGTTCCTCGCGTTTTTTACCACCTTGTACTAAACGTACTCTTTGTGACTGAATAAACGCTTGCTCTACATCCTTTACAAAAGTTTCAGCTTCAATATGCTCGTGACTTTTATTGTAAACCATACCAACAATCACTACAGGTCTTTTCCCTTCGTTCTCATCTTGATAATTATAAATCCAAGGCCCTTCTAATACTTGTTTTGTCATTTGTTGCGCAACTTCTCTCGAATCAGAGTTATTCCATCTTCCACTAATATCAATAGTTTCATCAGTACTTACTCTTGTTACTTGACGTCCACAAGACGAGATAAACAATCCTGACACTGCTAAGATTGCTGCTAATGCAATACGTTTCATCTGCATAATTTTCTTATTTTATTTTTCGTTTAGCTATTTATTTTAAATTGAGAAGAACCAGTTACCTGTTTTAAAACCAATACTTGGTCTTAACCAGTTCCAATTCCATCCGCTATTGTATCCATTATAGTACCCACCATAACTATTACCATAGTAATCAGAGTAATAGTGATTTCTACCATACTTAGCTCGTGCCATTCGCTCCTCGTGTTTCCACAATTTACGTTGCGCTTTTCGCTCTTGCTTAGCCTCATACCAATCGTATGCCTTATATGTATCCTGAACCGTAGTACTCAAAGTTGTAGTCAATGAGTCTTTAATTGCAACATATTTATACATACTATTTCTATAGTTTGGGTTCTGATCTTCAACTAATTCTTGACCATAAGATACTTGTCCAATCAAGACAGTACCTAACACTATTCCGAATATTTTCACCAAATTTTTCATAACCAAAATTTTTTAGTTTATAATATAGGCAATAAATATACCATTACATAAAGATACAAAATTATTTTATTTGTTCTGCGCCAAAACCAATTTCATCTACAATAAATTGCTGGTTTTGACATAAAAGAGCCAATTCTTGTCTAATAAAAGTCATCACAAAATCTTTATCTTCTTTTGGAAACAAAACGTGGACATTTGCCCCAGCATCTAAAGTAAAGCACACAGGTATTGCCGTTTTTTCTCTGAAAGCCCATATTTTCTCAATGATCTGAAGTGTGTTTGGCTTCATTAAAATAAAATAAGGCATAGAGGTCATCATCATCGCATGAAGTGTTAAAGCTTCACTTTCTACTAACGACACAAAGCCATTAATATTACCCTCTATCAAAATCTTTTTCAACTCACTCAAATTAACATGAGCTTGTTCAAATCGCTTTTCTGCATAAGGATGATTATTCATCAAATTGTGACCAACTGTACTCGATACCTTTTTCTCTCCTTTGTCAACTAATAAAATTACATCGCAAAAGGATTTGAACTTAGGATGTACTTCATAGGGAAAATCTACCCCATACAAGTTAGAACTACCTGACACTTCTGCTTGTTCACCCCATACAACGATACTTCCTGAAATACTTCTACAAGCACTTCCTGAACCCAATCGCGCCAAAAAAGACGCCTTTTGATCAAAATATGCAGTTGTCATAGTGGGATTCAACGCTTTCTCTAATGACATCACGTTCACAGCCAATGCAGCCATACCTGATGCAGATGACGCTATCCCCGAACTGTGCGGAAAGGTATTTTTCGTATCAATTGCGAAATGGTAATCCTCTATATAAGGGCAATACTTCACTATACGCTCAAAGAACTTCTGCACTTTGGGCTTAAAGTCCTCTTTGGGCTTACCTTCAAATAGCAAATCAAAGCTTATCCCCTTCTCAGATTTCACTCTATAGTCAAGAGATGTAATCGTCTTACACTCAGATAGCGTAAAGCTCAAAGAAGGATTGGCAGGTATCTGATCTCCTATCTTTCCCCAGTATTTGACCAATGCGATATTACTCGGTGCACTCCATGTAAAAGTCCCCTGTAGTGCAGTCGACTTATCTACTTCTTGATTAAAAATAAAATCTTCTATATTCATTTCTTCTTAATTTCTATCTTGACAAAAATACTATCTTTTCTTGATTGTCCCCCTATTCCAAACAAAGTAATCGCTTTTGTGAAACTGTATTTGCTCATAATCGCTATTAACTGCCAATTTTATTCTCCTAACACATCCCTATTTTCTTCGTAAAACCCATCTAATATTGAAATTACACCTGTAAAGCTCAACATCACATCTCTATTAGAGAGCAACTCTTACCTAAAATACTATCTTAAATAAAACTTCGACTCAGTTCATTCTTTGACAAGAAACACTAATAAACTTTCTTTAGCTGGAAACTATACTTCTAACAAAAGTAAAAAGAGAGCGAAAACAAAAATTCGCTTCTTTCTATTCGTATCTCCGATGTATCGTTCATGTATCAACAAGCCATTGCTCTCTATGGCATTCTCATGGGCGTGCTAAAGGAGTATTGAAACAAATAGATACAAGTGTAACTAATACCAGAGTTTTAATCACCAAAAAAAGAATCAAACCTGGTGTAAGAAACACACAAAACAAGGTGAAATCATTTCAAGCCAGCAGTTTATTACTTCCACATCTCTATTGACTCCCTACCGATGATTTTGTTCCAATGTGTTTGGGTATTGCTTCGGGTTTTCTTGCACCTTTCTTGCACCTTTCTTCGAGAAAAGTGCCCTCTAGGCAAGAAAACCCCAAGAAAAGCGCAAGGAATCCCGAAGATAGTGCAAGCGAGACCCTCTAATAAGGCATTCAAATCTGCTTTTTTTAATTTGTCAACTTGATCATCATTTTCGATGATTTCATTAATAGATCAGCTAAAACTCACTCCTTAGAATAAACAAACACCAATAAATTAATCTCTTAAAGACTACAATCTTTTTTCTGTTCTTCTATTGAACACACATTAAAAATTTTAAAATCCACGCTATAAACAAAACAAATCCTGTTGCAAACAAAGTAGAAAAAGCGTTCTTTTCGATACAGAAAGTACTTTTATAGATAGTCAAAAGAAAAAAACAGTTTACTTCAATCTGGTAAACGAGCATTTTATCTTTTAAAATAAGTTCTGTTTTCTATGATTCAAATATAAAATCGCTTTAATCTCCAACTTGCACATCAAATAGACACCAGATGACTGAGCAACAAGACTAAAGGCATAAAAAATGAACCACCAATTTTTGCATCTGTGATAACTCTAAACAAAAACCCTCTATTACAAGCTAACAGCGTTGCAATAGAGGGTCTCTAATTAGAATAGAGCAAATAACTAAATGCTGTATTTCTATATTTTTATAAGTAATGTATGCTTCTCTTTTTTACCAAATAGGTATAGTTGCAGATTAACTTGTCTTACCTCGTAAAAATAATAATCCCCAATACAATCCAATGATATAAAACAAGATACCAAAACAAACCTTTACTTGGTTCAGCCATTTCCTTGATAAAGTCAACAACCTTAATTTTCACTATATCCCGTATATCAATATTGGGATCATTGAAAGGAATATCGTCAATACTCAACTTTTCAAAGCCGTAAACAAGCAATCCTCTTACCCATTTATTCTCAGTCTCGTTTTTGACCGCGTCAACTGCTTTAACTTGTACCAGCGAGAAGTCTACACCCTTCTGAAACATATTCCTTTTTTCTTCCTCACCAATACCGCCAAATGCCTTGTTCAAAACTTTGTCCAGCACTGGATAAAGTGCAGTCTCTGCCTTGTCATTGACAATTTTGTTTGCAACTTTTTGCATAGCGTATTTACCAGAAATGCTAAATAAGACAAAACCACTTGCAATAATCAACAATAACAAAAGGGTTTGAAGTGGATACAGTTTAAATAAACTAACTAAGAAAAAATCAGACTCTACCTTTTGAGAGGTATATTTTGACGCATTAATTAGCAATAAAAACCCTGCTGAAAAAGTCACTACCAAACTACAAAGTCCTAATAGCACTAACTTAAAGAAACTAACACCTCCTAACATAGAGAGGGTAGCCGCATACTTAATTTTATCTAACATATATTAATTTTTTCATAAAAATAGTTAAAAAAACTAATATTGCATCGATAAAATTATAATACAAAATTCTATTTAAGCTTTTCTCTTATAATCTTCTCCATTCCTTTTCGATACTGAACACTAATATAATGATAGCTCATCGGAGCGCTAAACATAAACATTGGGTTCTCAGGAAAAGCATCTGTTGTTCTAAATAATAAAAAGTAGCTTTTACCACTATATCCAGCATCGAACCACTCATTCAATTTATAGAAATCAGGAACGGATCGCCTTTGTCTAACTACGATTAATACATCGTGTAGTTCTGCCCATTCAAAAGACTGCTTTCTAAATAGACTTTGATACTTAACTCCTTCTTCATCAATAATCACATTCATAAAAAATGCCTTATAAAAAAATACAGCAAACAAAAAGAATAAAAGAACTGAAAGAACTTTCGCAAAACCAATCCCCTGCAATAAAAAGTAAATGCCCATTCCGAGAAATGGTCCTATACTAATAATCAACAATACTATTCTACTTGGGAAATTATAATAATTATACTTCATCTGATTCTCCATTTTTATTTGCAATAGTTAAGGCAGCTATATAAGAAGTAGTCCAAGCATTTTGGAAATTAAAACCTCCTGTTATAGCGTCAATATTCATAACTTCTCCAGCAAAATATAAATTATCCTGTATTCTGCTCTCCATTGTTTTGAAATTTATTTCTTTTAAGTCAATTCCACCAGCAGTAACAAACTCATCTTTAAAGGTACTCTTACCGTTTACTTGGTACTCAGCCTCAGTAAGTGCTGCTGATAATACTTGCAGATGTTTATTGTTTAGATCAGCCCACTTTGCATCCTCAGCAATATCACAAGATAAAACAATTCGCTCCCACAACCTATTTGACAAATCATACAGCCCACGCTTAATGACATTCTTCTTGGACTGTTCCTTGCGAACCTCTTGTAGATCTTCAAAGATAGATTCTCTACTGTGTTGAGGAACCCAATTCACAGTAATACAAAACTGATACTTTTTATCTGCTAAAATGCGAGCACCCCAAGCAGACAATCTCAAAACTGCAGGGCCACTCATTCCCCAGTGTGTAATTAATAAGGGACCACTTGCTTCAAGCTTAGTACCTTTTACTTTTACTTCAGCAGGCACAGCTATCCCCATTAAATCTTTAATGCGTTTATCCTTGACATTAAAAGTAAACAAAGAAGGTACAGGCTCGACAATGCTATGCCCTTGCTCTTGCATCAAGCCCCAAATCTTTGGATTGCTACCTGTAGTAATTACTAAATGACAACATTCATATCCTCCTTTGGATGTATCGAGTTTCCAAGTGTCCTCTTTCTTAAAGAAACTCTGAACACTCACTCCTGTAATAATATCAATTTTCAAGCGCTTAGCTTCACCTAAAAAACAGTTAATAATCGTTTCTGAAGAATCAGTATCGGGAAACATTCTTCCATCTTCTTCAATTTTTAAGTTCACTCCACGCTCAGCAAACCAGCTAATAGTATCACCTGAACAAAACTGATGAAAAGGTCCTAATAGTTCTTTTTCACCTCTGGGATAAAACTGCACTAATTCTCTTGGATCAAAACATGCATGTGTTACATTACATCGTCCTCCACCAGATATTCTCACTTTTGACAATACTTCTTTGCCTCTCTCAAGAATTGCGATACGCAATTTCTTGTTTTGTTCTGCAAGATTAATGGCAGTAAAAAATCCTGCTGCTCCACCTCCGACTAAAATCACATCGTATTTCATCAATTGTCAATTTTAACTATTCGCATTTTTAATATGCTTCAAAATAATTTATCTTTACTGCACAAAGATACTTACTTACGATCGCATCCTTATCATCGTTAAATTAAGAATATGAAAAAACTACCCTTTTTAGCTTTAATTGTTTTATTCTCAATGTGTAAATCGGCATCACATGTTAAAGCTCCTAACAAAGACCTAACAATCGAAGAACGCATCGAAGAAATTAAGACCGAAGATCGATTACCAGACGAAAAAGATGTTATCGATTTACCAGATTATGCACAAGTCCGAGATGACTTCCGCTCTGTAACTGAGAAAACAAAAGAGAACTATCTAAAGGGAATGAGAGCTACAGAAGATAAATATTCTGTCATAATTCTAACTCAAGGATTCAAAGGAGAGGATATCACGATTAAGAATGAGAACAAAACATTTTTAAAATCGATGATAATGAGTGATTTATCTACGGGTATAGCCAAATCAATAAGAATAGAAAACACAAAAGATATTCTCGTAAAAGATAGCTATACAAAAGGAGAGGTTACCATAGAAACAGATCATGCTAAAATGTTTAAGTTCATCTATATCATGAAGAACAATTCAAACAAAGAAGTCCCTTTCAAGGTGACATTTAGCAATACGCTTAGACCTGTCAGATAATAGCCTAAAGCTCAATATAACAAATCAGCGACTCCAAAAAGAGTCGCTGATTTTGTATATAACGAATAGGAATCTTCCTTTATATTTCTACTTTTTCTTTACCCCAGGAGACAACAACTATTCCATCAGAATAATTGGGACAGATATAGTTTTCCTCCGTTAAATGAATATTGCCAAAGCGATAGTTAAACACCAAATCCTCAAATGTAATTTCTTTTATATCCCATTCTTTGTGATGTATTTCATATCTAAACAATTCCTCATTTTCATAAATATACAGACAATAACGCTCTGTCAACCATAATTGTAAGGCGGTCTTCTCCACAACTGGTTTTCCCACGATAAACTTAGCTTTGAGAAAGAACTTCTTCTCCTCGTTTAAAGATAAGTATTGTCCTTTACTTCTTTTCATTTTTGCTTTTTCGTACGGTAATCCAGATAGTAAACGAGAAACAAAAGCTGACAATCGCTTACCTGCTTCTATATTTAAGAAATAAACACCAGCTTTGTCACCATGCTTGACATAAGTTCTCACATTCAATTCATCAAAGTCCGAAATAAACCCCACTGAAGGGAGTTGGCGAGGGCGAATATTCTCCATAGTAAAAGGTACTATAGAGATATAGTACTTACCGTTAAAATCATCTAAAGTAAGGCAATCGGGTACCAATTCCCTAAGATCTTCAAAAGGGACTTCAAAGTGCAAAAAGAGCAATCTATTCCACTCTTGATAGTAAACCCACTTATCTTCTGGTAGCGGCCAGGGTCTATGGTCAGTATTTTGCAGTACATCTTCAATCTTATTCATAGCTAAATTTTACATTAAAGGTAAGCATAAATAAATCAATATCAACTAATAACCATTGCAAGACAAGTGATAAAAAACGACAAGCCCCTCGGAAAAACCAAGGGGCTTGTTATACTATATAGACTATAGACAAACTATTATCGTACGTCTTGCATAAGTTTTTTCATAAGTGGAGAAAGAGCAATAAGCAATATCCCGGCGATTACAGCATAAAGTCCTAACTCCTTGTAACCATCCGTATATGCGATTAAAGCTTCGTAATTAGATACATTCTCTGTATCAGAAGTAGACATTGCTGCACCAATGATACCAGCCATATACTGACCATAAGCACTTGCTAAGAACCACATCCCCATCATCATCCCCTGTAGATTAGCAGTAGACAATTTAGTCATAATCGAAAGACCAATAGGTGACAAACACAACTCCCCAAGTGTAATGATTAATAAAGCAAAAGTAAAGAAATCTAAAGATGTCATACCTTGTAAATCAGCAAATAATCTCGTCGCAAATAAAGCGTAATAACCTGCTCCTAAAAGCACGAAACCAAGACCAAACTTCACTACTGTATTCGGCTCAATTCCCTTCTTCGCTAACCATATCCACAATAAACCTAAAATCGGTGCAATGAAAATGATGAAAAAGGCACCACCAGAGTTATTCACACCATTTGGATCTAAATGCATACCCAACAAATCAGAATTAAGATTCTGAGCAGCGAATATACTTAACGATCCACCAGCTTGTTCGTAAATACCAAAAAATAAGATTGAGAAGAAAATAAACACCAAAGCAGCGATAATCTTTTTACGCTCACTATTGGTCAATTTTGTCATCTCATAGATCAAATACAATAATGCTAAAGGCCCTACTGTATACATAAAGTAAGCCGTATACTCAGTATTGTCAATCATGAACACAATTACAGGTACCATAGCAAATGTCAATATATAAGTCCCCACTTCCTTCCATAACGGCATTCTCTTTTCTTGACCATCTTTTGATACCTCTTTTGGCTGAAGTCCAATTGGACCTAAATGTCTTTTGGTAAAGATGAAGTTGATTAAACTGATTAACATTACAAAAGCAGCTAATCCAAATGCAACATTCCAACGATGCGCTTCATCAATATAGCTTGATAAAATATGTCCTTTACCAATAGCAATACACAGATAACCTCCGATAAGAGCCCCTAAGTTAATACCTGCATAAAACAATGAGAAACCAGCATCAGTACGATTATCACCTTTTTTATACAAATACCCTACCATGGTAGAAATATTCGGTTTAAAGAAACCAGTACCAATCACAGTGAAGGCAATACCTTCAAAGAAGAACTTATGAGGATCAATAGCAAGAATTACACTTCCTAAAATCATCATTGCCCCTCCCCAAAAAAGAGATTTTCTAAAGCCCAAGATCTTATCTGCAAAAATACCACCTAAGAAAGTGAATGCATAAACGAATGCTTGAGTAGCACCGTATTGTAAATTGGCTTGTGCTTGTGCAAAGTCTAGTTGGTGTATCATGAAGAAAACCAACATTCCTCTCATACCATAGAAACTAAAACGTTCCCACATTTCTGAGAAGAATAAACTCCAAATTTGCTTGGGATATTTTCCCTCAAAATTTTGGATCTCCTCTAATGTCTGTTGTTGACTCATTTTTATAATTATTTATATTGTGCAATGCACGGAGTTCTTAACGAACACCGTGCATTAGTTTTTTCAATAGTGGATTCACTAACATTACCAATATAGCAGCTGTAGCAGGTATTAAAGTGAATAAGAAGAAGAAGTGACTCAACGAATATTCCTCTTTTATATTTTCAATTTGTCCTCCTAAGATAGCCGCAAACTTTTGAGCAATAGCAAGTGCTAAATACCACATACCAAACATGAATGCAAGCATCTTTCCAGGAACTAATTTAGATACATAAGATAGCCCTACCGGAGAGATAAATAATTCCCCTAAGGTATGGAATAAGTATGTTAATATTAGGAATATAATCGACATTTTTACTCCTTCTGTTGCTCCCATTGAGCCTAATCCTAAAATTAAAAAACCAATAGCTACAAAGATTAACCCTATTCCGTACTTGAAAGCCGCTGATGGATTATACTTAGAATCCCATAATTTAGAAACTGTAGATGCTAATGATATAATGAAAAATGAGTTCAAAATAGAGAACCAAGATACAGTAATCTCAGAAACTTCTTTATTGAATTCTGCATTCAACATATAAATAGCCATCGCCCAAATACCAGCAAAACAAATGAATAAAATGATATTTGACATAGCAATCTTAGTCCAAGTAGCTTTAGCTAACAAGAATAATACCCAAGAGATAATCAGCAATGGAATTACTGTTAAACAAGTATTGATAATATTAAATGCCAATAAAGCTCCTCCTTCTAATGATCTATCCACATAATCTCTCGCAACAAGTACCAATGAGGTAGCTCCTTGCTCAAAACTCATGAAGAAGAACATCAAGAAAAATGCCAATAGAATCACCGCAAACATTCTATCTCTAATCACCTTTCCGTATCGTAAAATACGAGAAATAACCAAATATAAGAAAGTCAATAAAGCAAGGATTGCCATGATATTCTGTCCTCTTAATGTTTCTGTATCTAAGAAAGCAAAAAGGTCAAGTACTCCGTTCTTAGACAAAGGATCATTGAAAGCATATAATAAACCGATTACAGATACAATACCGATTAAGATATAATCTACTAATGTGTAAGGGTTTTTAGTGTCATGATCTTCTTTGATCTGCTCTGATGTTTTCTCTACTGTATTATCTACTTTTTTAAGTTCCCCTAGTTCACCCAACAAAGGTTTCGCTAACCAGAATTGGATTGTACCTAATAACATAAAGATACCTGCTAATCCAAATCCATAATGCCATCCTTCAGTTTCGGCTAAATATCCACATAGCATCATTCCAAAGAAAGCTCCTGAGTTTACACCCATATAGAATATAGTATATGCAGCGTCTTTCTTTTCAGGTAATGCTTTGTACATTTCTCCTAAGATAGAAGGCATATTAGGTTTAAAAAATCCTGTACCAATTACTAAGCAAGCTAGCCCTACGAAAAACCATAGCTTAGATATTCCTTCAGCAGCCATGGATGCATGACCTAAAGTCATGATAATAGCTCCGATTATAACTGCCCAACGTGAGCCTATATACTTATCAGCGATAACTCCACCCAAAATCGGTGTAAGATATAACAACATAGCATAGGTACCATATAGTGCACCAGCTTGTTCTGCTGACCATCCCCATCCTGAGAATGCATCGCCAAAAATAACTTTAGCTGTTAAAAATTGAATTAATAAAACTCTCATTCCATAGAAAGAGAATCGTTCCCACATTTCAGTAAAGAACAGAACGAACAGACCTGCTGGATGCCCAAGTACCTTAGACTTAAAAAGATCTGCGTTTGTAGCTGTTTCTGCTGCCATTTAATAAGTTATTAGTTTGTTTTAAAAATTAAGTACGTGTTATAAAGGTTGTTTTTGGTTGGTGTTATATATATTTTTAAGGTGTACTTCTATTATAAATTATTCAAAATAAAATTAGTCATCTTAGTATATAACTGAAGTCTTGTATTGCCTCCGTATATACCGTGATTTCTATCTGGATAAATTAACCAGTCAAAGTCTTTATTCTTTTGCACCAATGTCTCTATCATTGCCATTGCATTCTGTACATGCACATTATCATCTGCTGTACCATGAATCAAAAGATATTTCCCTTTCAATTTATCCGCATGAGTAAAAGGCGAGTTGTCATCATACCCTTCTGGGTTCTCTTGAGGAGTAGTCATATAACGCTCAGTATAGATACTGTCGTAATATCTCCAATTAATAACAGGAGCAACAGCTATTGCCATTTTGAAGGTATCATTTCCTTTCAAAAGACAATTAGATGACATAAATCCTCCATAACTCCATCCCCATATTCCAATTCTGCTTTCGTCTACATAGCTCTGTTTTCCTAAATATTTTGCAGCACTAATCTGATCCTCTACTTCATACTTACCAAGTTGCAATTGAGTAACCTTCTTAAAGTCAGCTCCTCTAAAGCCCGTACCTCTACCGTCTACTGTAACGACTATGTACCCTTTTTGAGTTAACATTGCATGCCAATAATCATTCGAATCAAACCATTTATCTGCAACCTGTTGAGATCCAGGGCCGCTGTATTGATACATAAATACTGGGTACTGCTTTGTTGGATCAAAATCAGAAGGTTTTAGAATCCAAGCATTTAATTGCACCCCTTCTTCTGTAGGGATCTGAACAAACTCTTTCTTAGGCAAGTTGTAATCAGCAACCTTAGATTCCAACTCACTATTATTGAGAATTTCTTTAATTACTTTACCAGTCTGTGCAGCTTTCAACGAATATCTTGGAGCCTTAACACTTGATGAAAATGTGTTGATAAAGACGTCAAAACTCGGACTAAAGATAGCAGAATGCGTTCCAACTTCACTTGTTAAACGCTTTTTATTTTTGCCATTTAGACTTATAGAGTAAATATCTCTATAGATAGATCCTTGTTCAACAGACTGAAAAAATAATGTTTTATTTTTTGCATCAATACCATAGTAATCCGTTACTTCCCAATCTCCCTTAGTAATCTGATTGATAAGTTTACCTTCTCTGTTATAGTGATATAAATGATTATGCCCATCTCTCTCACTTAGCCAAATAAAGTCATTATTGGGTTGAAAAGACAACGTCTGAACATCTACATAAGCCTTATCTGTTTCATTTAAAATTAGTTGTTTCTCTAATGTTCCTCCATTGACAAAAAACAGTTTCAAATCATTTTGATGACGATTAATAACTTGAACACTTAAGTAGTTATTGTCATTTGTCCACTTGATTCTCGGTATATAAAAATCCGAAAACTCAGTTAAGTCAACCTGAGAGGTCTTACTTGTGTTTAAATCATATATGTGTAAGGATACAATCGCATTATTTTCACCTGCTTTTGGGTACTTAAACTTGTCTTGAGTAGGATATAATCCATTTCCATAGACATCCATTGAGTATTCAGGAACCTCAGTTTCATCAAACTTGACATATGCAATTTTATCTCCGTTCAAACTCCAATCAAACATTCTTACAATACTGAACTCTTCTTCATAAACCCAATCCGAGATACCGTTAATAACGTGATTCTTCAGACCATCAGTTGTAATTTGTGTAGACTTATGACTTGCTATATCATAAATAAACAAGTTATTCTGGTAAGCATAAGCAATCTTCTTTCCATCTTTAGAAAACGTAGGTTCCATGATAGCATGTTCAGCTACTTTTACAAAAGATTTTGTCAGTGTATTATATAAATAAAAATCGGCTAAACTTGATCTGCGATAGATAGCTTGAGAATTTGTACCGATTAAGATTTGTTCTTCTTTATCGTCAAAAACATAACTATCAATAGTTTTAATCTCTTTAAAATCTTGAGTATTAAATATTGTATTCGTCTTTTCAAGTGTACGAAAATCGTATAAATTGATTTCTTGAATTTCTTTAGCAGCTTGCTCAATACGGGAATATTGATTGCTATTTGCCATAGCATTGACTGACTGCATTACTTTTGTACGAAATGTGCCATTCCAAATTTCTTTAAGTTCAATCTGTTTTTGAGCGAACCCAAATTGTGAGGCAATAACACAAAATAATAGGGTAAAGTTAAGGTGTTTCATTATTTATTTAATCGAAAAAACTTCCAATTTTAATGAAAAAATCTGATTTACACCAACTTTTTTTTGGAATTAACCAATAAAAGCTTAATTCTATTGACACACTTTTGACACTAAAACTCACAATAACTTGAACAAATAATATTAATAGTTCTTTTTTTAGTTTTTTAAACGGACTAACTATGCTTTATTGTTAACGCTTAAATAAAAATGGCTAAACTATATAATCTTCATTGCTTTTTACAAAGCTTTAATGCAGATAAAATCAGTTAAATAGCTTAATCGTACTTCTTATTTACGACAATATAATCCTAATGCACATGTAGAAAAGTCAAACAAATCAGAATAAAAATCGTTCAGCTCACTACCTATCAAGGAATTAGAAAAACGCAAATCACCTATATCAAAATACCCAATACACACATTTACAGAATTGACTGGCGAGTTTTTTCCTAACCTTATCAGAATACTTTATCTTTGTCCTTTCAAAATAAGACAATCAAATGGCCAATACTATAAACGGATTCTCCAAATTGAGTAAACACGATAAGATCAAATGGATCTCAAACACCTATTTCAATAATAATCAAGATGTAATAGAAATCATTGAACAATATTGGAATAGTGATCAAGAGTTACAAAAATTACACGATGAGTTTATTGAAAATACGATTACTAACTTCTACCTTCCCTTTGGAGTTGCTCCAAATTTTAAAATAAATGAGAAGTGGTATACCATACCAATGGTGATAGAAGAAAGTTCCGTAGTCGCTGCAGCAGCAAAGGCGGCAAAGTTTTGGTCTGAAAGAGGAGGGTTCAAAACAACTATACTTGGCACAGAAAAAATAGGACAAGTACACTTCATATACAAAGGTCATATTGATCTTTTGACCCAATTCATAAATACAATCCAACACAAATTTTATGAAGATACCGCACCAATTACTCAGAATATGCAAAAAAGAGGGGGCGGAATTAAGAATATTGAGTTACGTGACAAAACAACTGATATAGAGAACTACTATCAATTACATGTTACATTTGAAACAAAAGACAGTATGGGGGCTAACTTCATCAACTCTTGTCTTGAACAGATTGCCAAAACCCTTAAGAATGAGGCAATGCAATATTCAAACTTTTCAGAAAAAGAAAAGGCTATCGATGTAATTATGAGTATTCTGTCAAATTACGTACCTAACTGTGTTGTTCGTGCAGAGGTAAGTTGCCCGATAGAAGACCTAAAAGGAAAAGATATAAAAGATCCTCAACTCTTTGCCGAAAAGTTTGTTCAAGCAGTCCGCATAGCAGAAGTTGAGCCTTATAGAGCAGTCACTCATAACAAAGGTGTTATGAATGGAGTTGATGCAGTTGTATTAGCAACTGGTAATGACTTTAGAGCTATCGAAGCTGGAGTACATGCCTATGCATCGAGAAACGGGCGATACAGTAGTTTATCTCATGCTTCTATTGAAAATGGCCAATTCAAGTTTTGGATAGATTTGCCGTTAGCATTAGGTACAGTTGGAGGTTTGACTTCTTTACACCCAATGGTCAAAGTAGCACTTACTATGCTTCAAAATCCTTCTGCTACTGAATTAATGCAAGTCATCGCTGTTGCAGGATTAGCTCAAAATTTTGCAGCTGTGAAATCATTGACTACTACAGGTATTCAACAAGGTCATATGAAAATGCACTTAATGAATATCCTTAATCAATTTAAAGCTACAGATGCAGAACGCGCAAAAGTAGTTGCTCATTTTGAAAAGAATGTAGTATCACACAGCGCTGTAGTTGAACTATTAGAAAGTCTACGAAAATAATGACTAAGAGGTTTTACAGCAACGGAAAACTCTTGTTATCAGGAGAATATTTAGTTTTAGAAGGAGCTCTTGCCTTTGCCCTACCTACAAAGTTTGGGCAATCGATGATTGTGAAACAAACCAACAAACCTACAATTAAGTGGGTTGGATTAGACATCGATGGGAAAAAGTGGATAGATGAAGAAATAAGCATTACTGACATCAAGTCAAACTCGACTACTACTGATCATTCAACATACTTTGAAACTCTTCTCCAAGTTCTACGTGCTGCTCATAAACAAAACAGTGAGTTACTATCACAAGACAAGATTGGGTTTGAAGTTATTACAGAGTTAACTTTCCCAAGGCTTTGGGGACTAGGTACTTCTTCTACATGGATAAATAATATTGCTCAGTGGTTTAATATTAATCCTTACCAATTGCTCTTTGAATCTTTTGGAGGCAGTGGATATGATATAGCTTGTGCGCAACACAATCAAGGCTTATATTATACGCTTACAGATCCACTTCAACCAACTGTTGAGTTAATAGACTTTAAACCGATATTTGCTGACAATTTATATTTTGTATACCTAAATAAAAAGAAAGATAGCAAAGAAGCTATTGCCCATTTTCATTCCAAAAAGGGCAATCTTACATATGAAATTAATCAAGTTTCTGCTATCAGTAAAGAAATGAGTACGACGCAATCTTTTGTCAAATTCCAAACACTCATTGAAGAACACGAAAACATCATGAGTCGTGTATTAAACACACCTACTGTTAAACAGGAATTATTCAGCGACTTTCCGGGTTCAATAAAAAGCTTAGGAGGATGGGGAGGTGACTTCGTATTAGTTGCCCATGAACAAGACCCAAAGCATTACTTTCAAGAGAAAGGGTATAACACAATAGTTAACTATTGTGATATGATTCTTTAATAGAGAAATTATAGACATAGATTGGTAAAGATTAATTACACTTCTAAAATTTAAAACTTTAATAACAGAAATGGAATTAGACATTTTGTTGTACTTAGGTATTGTAGCTTTTTGTGCTGGTTTTATTGATGCAGTAGCTGGTGGTGGTGGTCTAATTCAAACCCCTTTAGGCTTAGCATTACTACCTCAAATACCAGTATCTACAGTAATTGGAACGTTAAAAATCCCTGCTTTTTCAGGTACGGCAATGGCTGTCAGACTGTATATTAAAAAAACGAAAATTAATTGGCTCTTTTTCGCCTTTCTTGCTTTTCTGTCATTTGGCAGTGCTTTTTTAGGCTCCTATACACTCACTAAGGTCAATAATGACTTTATGAAACCCTTATTATTCGTCATATTAATACTCTTGTGGATCTTCACCTACTTCAAGAAAGACTTTACGCGAAAGGCAATAAGCAATATCACCGATAGACAAAAGTACATCTGGGGAATAATTATATCCCTTGTAGTCGGATTCTACGATGGCTTCATTGGCCCTGCTACAGGTACATTCTTTATTATGGGGTTTATATTCTTAATGGGGTTTGATTTTTTTAAAGCATCTGCTTATGCTAAAATGATAAATTTAGTAACTAACCTTGGAAGTATTTGTTTATTCCTATTAAAGGGTGCAATAGTATGGAAAATAGCTATTCCAATGGCTCTTTGCAATGGATTAGGAGGATATTGTGGAGCTAAAATGGCTATTCTAAAAGGGCAAGTTTGGGTTAGATATGTATTCCTCTTTATTATGTTTATAGCTATTTGCCGTTTTGGCTACGAGGTTTGGTTCAAATAAACAAGAGTTAATAGTATCTATTATCCCTTTATACTAATTAACGGACATGGGGTTAGTTAATGTAAGTAAGAACTAATAGCTTAATTTATTATAGTAATAATTGCAAGATAACTTCAATTAAAAATAAACAAAGCAACTTAGCAATAAAAGATTCACAGAGCATTGTATTGCAAACAAACTTCAATCATACCCCACAAATACTCAAATACCACACTAATCTACACAAAACTAACTTAAGATGCTCATCGCAAATTTATTGAGATTGGAGACTTTTGAAACTTTCCTAAAAGTTGATAAGAAGATAAGTAAGATAGAAAAGACAATAATAGAATAATCGAAACAAGCAAATTAATATCACCACAATTTGGAGGTTCGATACCGACAAATGGCTCTATATTTGATGACAACTATTAGATTCTTGAATTGACTACCGAAACATGTATCCTCGCTAAACGTTTACATCTGCACACAAGAAGTTTGAATCTATTAACTTTTACGATTTTTATTAAAAGTTGTTAGGTAGGCTAAAAGTGATTCTCAATCCTCTTTTTTAATCATACACAAACTAATTACAGGTTGTAAAGAACTGACAAAAATAGAATCTAATATTCTAAATTACATAACAAATAATTTACAAGGATTACACTTATATCATAAAAAAAAGCATAACGACAAAGTCGTTATGCTCAGCTGAAAAGAAAAATTGTTTTGTTGTCTACATCAACCTAATTAAGATGTCTATTCATTCTATCTATTACTTCATCGTAAACAGGTTAGTCTACATTATTCTATGCTTCTGGAAAGTACTATTAGGCTTTATATCACTCTCCTTCTGCTCGTTATTGTCAACATTACTATCATTTGCTCTTATACGAATAGTATAACTATAGGTAACTGAAACAAATCTTTAAAAAATCAAAAGTACTAATGTATAAACTCAAGGCACTTTTGAAATAAGCAATACTACTGATAAAGGTAATACTACTATAAGTTTACTCTCCATTTCATCACAGGAATACAATTTAATTATCTTTCATAAGAACACTTGTAACTTGCAACCTATCTTATCAAAATTGAAGACTTCCAAGAGTGTTTTACTCAGTCAAAAACAAAATATCAACTAACGTATCACATCCCTTTTTAAAACGTGTTAAATTTAATAAAATAAACACAACTTAATGCGTTATTTTATTAATTTTTACAAATATTTGCGGTGTTTTAAGTAAATCATGGTACTTTTTCTTTGTTTTTTAATATAAAATGAGTCAGATAGACTTTTAGAAAATTAAAAATGCTAAAAACTGTCACAATAAGTACCTATACCAAATAAAAACAGTAGATTCAATTAAACAAATAAGCAAAGTGTACATAAGAAGAATTATCTAAATAGATTGTCTATAAGGATAAAACACATGTAGAAGTTTTTAGTATATTTGTATATATACAAAAACAAAGTAAATAGCTTTTGCACATTAAAACAGGTAGTAATACAAATGAGCAAATTGGAAGACTACCCAAAAGAGGTTACTACTTATCAGTAACCTCTTCTTTTTTTCTTTTTGTAGCATTAACAGTATAAAAATAAGAAGCTATAATTTCTATTTATCTACTCCTATAAAATACATCCGAAAAAAACCTTAATTTCTCCCATTAATTCATTGTCGTATAAAATATACGACTTAACTTACTCCCCTAAAATTTAAACAGTCTTTAACAATGTCACAGAACAATAAATCATTCGGACAAACTGTAACATCTTTCAATAAAAACTTCTGGATTGCCAGCTTTATGGAACTAATGGAACGTTGGGCATGGTATGGTATCTATACACTGTTAGGTCTTTATTTGGTAGGGTCAACAGATACAGGAGGTCTTGGTTTCGACCATGTACAAAAAGGTAGTATTATGGGAGGTATCGTTGGGATATTATACTTTTTGCCTTTGCTCTTTGGAGTGATAGCTGATCGTATTGGATATAAGATCTCTTTAACAATAGCCTACTTAATCATGATCTCAGGTTACTTCCTATTAGGTCAAGTAAGCGCATATTGGAGTGTATATATGGTATTCCTACTTGTTGCGATTGGTGCAGCTTTCTTTAAACCAGTTGCTTCAGCCATCGTAGCTCGAAACACAGACGAAACTACAGGAACCATGGGATTTGGGATATTCTACATGATGGTTAATATCGGGGGCTTTATAGGACCCGCTATGTCTTCAGGACTTCGTACTACTTATGGTTGGAAAATTATTTTCATTCAAGCAGCAATAGTAATAGGAATCAATTTAATTGTCCTATTGTTATTTTATAAAGAACCTAGAATAGAAAAGCCAAAAGACTCTATAGGTAAAGCTATCAAAGATTCTATCTTAGGTATATTTGAAGCACTAAAAGATATTCGTTTAGGTATATTACTTGTTTTAATGATCGGTTTTTGGACGATGTTCAACCAGTTATTTAATACGTTGCCAAACTTTATTGAAGATTGGGTAAATTCTGCTGCCTTGAGCAATTGGTTAAATGAAAACATACCCGTATTAGGTAAACTAATGACTCAAGATGGACAAGTTAAGCCAGAGTGGTTTACGAATATTGATTCTTTTATGATTATTGTTTGCCAAGTGAGTATTTCATACTTCGTGACAAAAATGCGTCATATAAACGCTGTGATTAGAGGGGCTGTTATAGCAAGTATAGGTGTTGGGTTAACTTTCTACACTCATAATCCTATTTTTACAATCATAGGAACAATGGTGTTCTCTATCGGAGAAATGATGTCAAGCCCAACCGTTTCATCTTTTATCGCCTTAATCACACCAAAAGGAAAAGAAGGACTATATCAAGGAACATACTTTTTACCTGTTGCAGCAAGTTACTTCGTAACCAGTTTTATATCGGGAGGATTGTATCAATCTTGGTCAGATAAATTGTCTTTATTGAAAAGAGAAATGACTACGCGAAATATTGATATGCCAGAAGTAGTCAGCCATGAAAAATTCATGGAACAAGGTGCAAAAACACTAGATATGACTTTATCTGCCTTCGAAAAACAGTTTAACCTTAAAGCTGATACCGTAGATTGGAATGCAGTAACTGTATCTTTCAAAGAGTTTGCAGCCTCAAAAAATATCGATATTAGTCAAGTACATTTCCCTTTCTCTAAGAATGAATATTTTGCTTTAGCAGAACAAAAGCTAAATCTATCACATTGGGAAATGGCAGATATGTTGTGGAGTACGTATAATCCAAACAAAATATGGTATGTCGTATTTGGAATAGGAATCTTCTCAGTAATAACATTGATTGCTTATGATAGATTGATTATTCGACCAATTGAAAAGAAAAATAGATAAGATAAATGGTAAGAAAAGCGCTTTAAATACTTAAAGCGCTTTTTTTTATTTTTAAATAGATACTCCAAAAAGCATTGATTGATTTGCCACTTGTTCTTACAACTCCTCTATTCCTACTTAAAACTAAAACAAGATAAGTAACGAATCAAAGACATTACAAACACAATGAAGAACAGAAAGTATGGAAACTACTAATACTTTTAAATAAAGCGGTTGTTACAAATGATCCTGAGAAACAAGAAAAAAGTAAATAACGAAGAAAACACAACAAAAAAGACATATAATTACAGTAATTTTTTTTCAATTAAAATATTTATAAGTTTATTTTACTATTTTTAGCCTTTTAGCATTGCCTAAAAGAGGAAACACCAACCTAAACTTATTATATATAATGAAAACAGACACTTCTACGCAACCCAATTTCTTTGACAGTAAAGTATTAGGACATCCTTCTGGATTATTCGTTCTTTTCTTTACAGAAATGTGGGAACGATTCTCCTTCTATGGGATGCGCGTACTACTAATCCAATTCCTAACCATGTCAGTCATAGGACTAAATCCCGGATGGGAAATGAGTATGGTAGATGCTGGAGCTATATTTGCAACTTATGCTATGTTACTTTATATCACACCAATCTTTGGTGGAATATTAGCTGATAAATATATAGGATATCGATGGGCTGTTGTCATAGGCTCTCTTATCATGACATTGGGGCACGCCTCAATGACTTTAGAAACAGAGTTCTTTATGTATCTAGGGCTCGTATTACTTGTAGTCGGTACAGGTTTCTTCAAGCCAAACATGACCTCAATCTTATCCGAAATGTACAAGTCTTTTCCTGAGAAAAAAGATGGAGCATACACCATTTTTTACATGGGGGTAAATGCAGGTGCATTCTTTGGAATGATGTTATGTGGTTACATTGGAGAGCGTATTGGATGGCACTATGGATTTGGACTTGCAGGTATCTTTATGCTTTTAGGAACACTGCAATTCTGGTTTGCTAAGCCTATATTTGGAAACATAGGAGATGTGCCAAACAAGTCGATAGAACTGTCAGAGAGTGATATAAAAAACACACATACAACTATTCATGAAGAGAAAGAAGCAGTAAAGCTGAACCCTTTCACAACTTTAGATTATATACTTATTGTAATTACATCTATCATTGGCTTTCTATATGCTTTTGACGATGCGTTCTATATCGTTGGTAAAATAAAATTGTTTCCTGAGACCATACTGGGATATGACGGAAAGACACTAATTATTATAGCTGGTTTACTGATTTTTCTTTACCTAATTATTTCTCGTATTGTTAGATATACTAAAATCGTAAGAGATAGAATGATTGCTGTAATCATATTTGCATTCTTTACTATTTTCTTTTGGATGTCTTTCGAACAGGGAGCAACTTCGCTTATAGTTTTTGCACGAGATAATACACAAAGGGTACTAATTGGAAACAAGGCCATGCTATTCAATGTCTTTAATCTCCTATTAACAGTAGTACCACTATTGATTATCTCTTGGGTTCTATTTTTACTGGCCAAACAAACAATCAAGAAAGCTTTGATATCAAATATTGTTTTAGCTATTACCTTTATTGGGGTATGGGCTGCAGCAATCTGGATGTTAGGGAGAGATTGGTCTTCTAATGCGTACGAAGTAACTTTCGATGCAATTAAAACAGTAGCTTTAGATAAAGCTGGTGAGCCAAAATTGGATAAACACAATGAAAAAATATATGAGTACACGCCTATTTCACCAGCAAATCAACCAAAAGAAGGGGACGATATTGTAAAACAAACTGCTGTCGTATCTCAATTAGATATATTGGAAAAAGGGAAAAAAGTTGAAATCTATGAGGAATTGGGAAATTTCACAATTCTTAGTGATAAACAAAAAGATAAGCTGACTACTGATTTCAAAACACACAATAAAGCAACGACAATCGTTCAAGCTGAAATTACTGAAATAAAAGATAATCAAGTAGAAATAACTGCTTCGTGGTTCTCAATACTTAACTCTTTCTTTATCATCGCCTTGGCATCCATTGTATCAAAACTATGGGATTCAAGATTTAACCCGCCAGCATCTATTAAATATGGATTAGGATTAATCATTATGGCAATTGGATTTGGTATTCTTGCCTACGGATCTCATGGAATATCTGAAGGTACAAGGGTTTCGATGATGTGGTTAGTATTCGCCTATTTTTTCCATACACTTGGAGAGCTATTCTCTTCTCCTGTTGGCTTATCATACGTTTCAAAGCTCGTACCTGGCCGTATGATTGCATTAATGTTTGGAATGTGGTATCTTGCAATCGCAATTGGAAATAATTTAGCTGCTAAATTAGGAGGGCAAATTGAAAAAATAACTGAAGAATATTCACTATCAGTATTTTTCTTAATCTTTACTGTTGTTCCTATAGTTGCGGGTATCTTAGTTATCGCATTAAACCCATTGCTTAAGAAACTAATGCACGGAGTAAAATAAACATTAATAAAAAAACTCGACAACTCATGAAAAAAATATTCTTATTATTCACTATTTCAATGCTTTCATTTACATTACAAGCACAAGAAATCAAATGGATGACTTTTAACGAAGCAACTGAAGCTCAAAAGAAAAATCCTAAACCGATTTTTATGGATGCCTTTACAGAATGGTGTACACCTTGTAAAATGTTAGATAAAATGACATTTACTGATAGCAAAGTAGTAGAACACATCAATAAGAATTACTATGCTGTTAAGTTTAACGCTGAAGGTAATGAAGAAATAAACCACAAGGGAAATAAATATACTAATCCTGGTTTTGACCCAGAAAGAAAGAACAAGAATGCTACACACGATTTCACAATGTTCTTGAGAATACCAGGATATCCTTCAATGGTTATCTTTGATAGTAAAGGAGAAGTTACCAAAACAATTGTAGGTTACCAGACTCCTGAAAAACTTCTAAATCAGATTTAAAATATTATACTGATAATTCCCAATATCCCTTTTCATAAATATCGTGAAAAGGGATATTGTGTTTTAAACAACTTTTCTTAATCAGCTCTCTCAACCAAGTAGGTGTATTACTACTGATAACGACTTCCAAAAAAGTACATTCAGAAAACAACCGATCGTAATTTACCTTTGCATTTCCAATGACAATCAGATAGTCGTAAGCAATATCATTCAAGTAAAAAGGCGAGTGTTCATGCAGAACTAAAATCTTCCAGTCTAAATAAGGAATAATCTTATTCGTTGTAGCATCGCTAATACCAAACTGATGTATCAATTTACTATTTTGATAAACCACAATCTCAGGTGACTCCCTTCTTGAAGTATAAGGCATCAAAAGACAATCCGTCGCAGTGTTTTTCCTTTCAAGAATAAGTGCATAAATAGACGCATTACACCAAATCAACAAGAAAGCAAAGCTCCATCTGTTCTTTAACTTCCAACACCAATACAGTAATACAATACAACCAAAATAAAGCAATATAGCTAAGCTACTTACCTTGGCCTCCTTAAAAACTAAGAACTCGACTAATTGCAGTTTACTAACTAAACCAAGAAACAAATCTAAAGAAGCATTAAAGACAACATCTAAGAATAGGTAAAACCTCCCTGTAAACACAATACTACATACAACCAAAATGGCAAGTAAAAGGATTACAGTAACAGCAGGAATAGCCAACAGATTTCCAATAAAAAATGCAAAAGTAAATTGTTGAAAATAAAACAACTGCAAGGGTAATAAGCCAATTTGAACCACAATAGACACAAAGGTAATGTCGATAAAATAATTCAACACTTTATACTTGGATCTAAACTTTCTCAAGATAGGTAGCAAAAAGACAATACTCAATACAGCCACATAAGACATCTGAAAACTGACATTGTACAGCAGTAAGGGTTCAAATATTAGACTCAGAACCAAAGCTATACCGATACTGTACTCCAATTTACTATCCCGACTTAAAACAACGCTTAGACTAATCACACTAAACATCAATACTGCTCTATAAACTGGAGGAGAAAATCCAGAGAGAAATACAAAACACCATAACAATAAAGTAATGAGAATAAAACGCCATTTCTTGGATAAAAAGGAAAATATAGCTGCTAAAAGGAAATAGATTATGCCAATGTGCAATCCTGAAATAGCGAGAATATGCATAATACCCAAAGTCTTAAACTGCTCTTTTATATCTGACTCAATTAGGCTCCTATCCCCAAACACAAGTGCTAAAACAAATGATTTAGAATCTATACTTAACGACTGATTTTGAACAACAAGACCAATAGCTCTATCTCTAATACTCCTTATCTTATCACGCCAATGCAGGGATTTCCCAAGATACACCACATCACTAACATATAACTGCGCCTCAATCTGATGAGTGACAAACATATAACGTTTAAAGTCAAAACCATTCTTATTCTTAGGTGGCGAAATCGCTTGAAACTTCGCCTTAGTGTAATAGACCTGTCCCACTTGAAGATAGTTGCTTTCGCTTTGAAAATAGAGCAAGACCTTCTTTTGTAACTCAACGCTATCCTGCTTAACGACAGAAGTAATATACCTTGTATAGTTTGAATTAGAGGAAGGCAAACGCTGTTCAACTACAAAAGTTATAGCAACATACCTATCATCAAAACTGGAAACAGAAAATTCCTTCTCTTGGGAAACATATGACCTTAAATGTACGCAACAAACACCTAAACTAAAAAACAGACAACTGATAAGGAAACCATGTACAAAAGTAACAAGAGAGGAACTGCGAATCTTACAAGAACTCAAACTTGTCAAGCTTATATAAAGCAAAGAGGCAAACAACATTCCTCCCCCAAAAAGGAGGCCTGTACTCTCTGCAAATAAAATCCCCAGACAAAGAAATATACTGTAAAACAAAAAAGAGAATTTCAATACCTTCATAATGAATGTAGTATCAAAATTCTCTCCAAATTATAATAAAGATAGAAAATTTAATTATCTGATAACACGCGATTTATCTGTACAAATCTATTCTTATAATACGTTTCATTAATCGATGAAACAATAACCCCTCTACTGGTTGAGGAATGAATAAACTTGATGTCATTTGGCGTTACCTCAGTGATAATACCAACATGACTAATTCTATTTCCACGTGTTTTGAAAAAGATCAAGTCTCCTTTTTGAGCCTTATTCTTTTTAATTTTTTCTCCCACTTGCGCCAATTCACTTGAAGTGCGAGGAAGATTCAAATCTGTATTGGCAAATGCATTCATCACTAATCCCGAACAATCAATGCCAGAATATGTAGTACCACCAAATCGATATCTTACTCCTTCATAATTAAAAGCAGTATTTAATATAGCATCTGTACCTGCATAGACAGACGAATTATTCATTTCTTCTATAAAGTCATTTAATAATTCATCCAACTGAGATTGTATATCCTCATCTATCTTCTTACTCTCCTCTAAGACTATTGTCTTTCTATCTTGAGGATCTAAGTCATTTAGATCAGACGAAATTCGCATACTTTCAACAGCAAAAGATTGCAGTGAAAAGGTAAATATACATACAGTAGATAAAATCTTAATGCCCATCATAATTTATAGAATATATCGACTAATTCATCTTGTGTTTACTATTTCTAATAATTTCCTCTGCTACATGATCACTTGCACCAGTTCCACCTAATTTATCAATCAATTGATCGTACTTGTGCAATAATTGTGTTCTATACTCTCCTCCTACAATTTTCTTAAACTCCTCTTCTATTCGGTTAGAATTACAATCACTCTGAATTAATTCCACAACCACATCATCATCCATAATGAGATTCACAAGAGAGATATAACGTAAAGTTATTATTCTTTTTGCAATTTCATATGAAATCTGGTTTCCTTTATACAAAACAACTTGTGGAACACGGAACAAAGCAGTTTCTAAAGTAGCAGTTCCTGAAGTTACCAAAGCAGCATGTGCAACATTAAGCAGCGCATACGTTTCATTAAAGATAAAAGAAATATTCTTATCTTGTATAAATCGTTCATAAAAAGTGGGCTCTTGTCCAGGAGCACCTGCTATTACAAATTGATATTCCGGATACTTGTGAATCACAGAAAGCATCTCACCCAGTAACCTACTAATCTCTTGTTTTCTACTACCTGGCAAAAGTGCAATAATTGGCCTATCATCCAACTTGTGTTTTGCTCTAAAGTCTTCATGCTCTTTCTCTCTATACTGACCAATAGCATCAATCAATGGATGTCCCACAAAAGTAACTGGAAACTGATGTTTCTTTTCATAGAAATCTTTCTCAAATGGAAGGATTACATACATAAAATCAACATCTCTTTTGATTGCCTTAATACGACTCTCTTTCCATGCCCAGATTTGAGGTGAAATATAATAATGAGTTGGAATCTTAATTTCCTTAGCCCATTTTGCTATACGCATATTAAAACCAGGATAATCAATAAAAATCAACACATCTGGTTTAAAACGTTGAATGTCCTTCTTACAAAAAGAAATATTATTCAATATTGTACGCAGATTTTGAACCACTTCGATGAACCCCATAAAAGCCAAATCCTTATAATGCTTTACAAGTTTTCCTCCTACACTCTCCATTAAATCTCCACCCCAAAAGCGAATTTCAGCTTGCGGATCTTTCTTGTAAATAGATTTCATCAAGTTGGAACCATGTAGATCACCTGATGCTTCTCCTGCTATAATATAATATTTCATCTATATAAAAAATGTAATCAAGGTTATAAAAAAGACTGCTAAAATACACCCTCTTGCGTAAAAATCGCGACGCTTGGTAATAAAAAAAGTAAATAAAGCCAAATTGAATAGACTTCCTATAGCAGTAATACGACCAAGTAACTTTGTTCTATAAATAAAACTAAAATCATTCACCAAGTCAAAATGGGTAAACAGTCTTAGGTATACTTCTGAACCAATTACAGTTACAATTAATCCTGCTACAAAACCAATTAATATTCCTTTTAGCCTATAATCCATTACAAATCCCAAGTATTAATTCGATTTATTGTATGATGCGCAGTCATATCAAAATGTACAGGGACCAAAGAAACATAGCCATGCTCTAAAGCCCATTCATCAGTATCCTCGCCTTTGTCTTGATTAACGAACTCCCCTTTTAACCAATAGTACTCTTTCCCATGAGGGCTAATACGCTTATCAAAATTCTCAACCCAAGTAGCTTTTGCTTGACGACATACTTTAATTCCTTTTATCTCATCAAACTTCAACTTTGGAAAATTCACATTGAACACTACATCTGTTGGAACTCCTTTCTTAAGTGCCTCCAAAGTGATCTTCTTGATAAATGGTTTTATTTGTTCAAAATCAGCATTCCAACTAAAATCCAATAATGAAAATCCTATAGCCGGTATACCACTCATCCCTGCTTCAAGTGCTGCACTCATCGTACCAGAGTAGATAACATTTATTGACGAATTTGAACCGTGATTAATTCCAGAAACACATAGATCTGGTTTGCGATCTAATATTTGACCTAAAGCTATCTTTACACAATCTACAGGAGTCCCTGAGCAAGCATATTCTTTTTCAATATCACTATCAATATTTACTTTTTCTAAAGTCAGAGTATTATTGATTGTAACGGCATGTCCCATACCAGATTGCGCACTATCGGGAGCCACAACTACCACATCCCCAATCTCTTTCATTACAGAAATTAACGCTCTTATTCCAGGAGCAGTAATTCCATCGTCATTTGTTACTAAAATCAAGGGTTTTTGCATCATTTCATTTTTTTATTTACATTCGCTAATGTAGTAAATATTAGCCAAATTACAGGCGTTTCATATTCTGTCAAACCATTAAAAAAAGTGAATTATCAGTACTAATTTTCCATTTTAACAAATTATTATCGGGAGACAAGTCCGTATCTTTACTTTTTTAACTACTTTAGTTGAAAACTTATTAATGAATACTATTAAGTTATTTATGAAAAAAAATTATAAGGTTATTTTAATCTTACTAGGTGTCTCAGCTCTACTTTGGAGTTTCATGCCAAAAGAGCCTAAAGAAAACCCTGAAAAAGATCAACTTCTATTAGAGTTGGTTACGTATTTATTGGATCGAACTCACTATGATCCACCAAAAATTGACGATAAATTTTCTCAAAAGGTCTATACCGAATACTTAAAGGCATTAGACCCTATGAAACGTTATTTTACTCAAGCGGATATTAAAGAGTTTTCTGAATATGAAATACTTTTAGATGACATGATTCAACTAAAAGATCTTTCCTTTTTTGATTTAACCTATGATCGTATTAACAAAAGAATGTTAGAAGCTAAAGATATTTATACTGAAATATTAGCTACTCCATTTGACTTTGATATTGATGAAACTTTTGATGCAGATTACGATAAGCTTGCTTATGCAAAAGACAGAGAAGAACTTAAATCGCGTTGGGAAAAACAGCTAAAACTTACTGTACTATCTACTTTAACTGATAACCTTAAAATTCAAGAAGGAAAAGATGTCATAGAAGAAGATGGTGACTTAACAGATGAGGAAATAACTACAACACAAAAGAAAGACAAGAAGAAAGAGGATAAACCAGTTGAAAAGAAAACTTTCGAACAACTTGAAGAAGAAGCTAGAGAAAGCACGCTAAAATCTCTCAATGAATTCTTTGATGTAATTAATGATTTAGAGCGAAAAGATTGGCTTTCAATTTACCTTAATTCAATTGTTGAGCGCTACGATCCACATACCTTCTACTTTGCTCCTGAAGACAAAGAGAAATTTGATGCAAGTATGAGTGGAAGTTTTGAAGGAATCGGAGCTGTACTTAGAAAGAAACCTGAAGGTGTTGAGATTAATGAACTTGTACCAGGTGGTCCTGCTGAAAAAAGTAAAAAAATAGAAGTTGGAGACATTATCCTAAAAGTTGCTCAAACGGAAGACGAGGAACCTATTGATATCGTTGGAATGAGATTGGATAACGTTGTAAAATTAATTAAAGGTAAAAAAGGAACTAAGGTCTTCTTGACAATCAAAAAAATTGATGGAACAATTAGCATTATTTCATTAATGCGCGAAAAGATTGAGATTGAAGAAACTTATGCTAAGTCTTCTATAATCGAACTCGATGGAAAAAAATATGGTTTAATTCACCTTCCTAAATTCTATATCGATTTTGAAAACAAAGACAATAGAAATGCATTTACAGATGTACAAAAAGAGATAAAAGAACTAAAATCTCAAGGGATTGAAGGTATTGTGATGGATCTTAGAAACAATGGAGGGGGTTCACTTTCTACTGTTGTGGATATGATGGGCTTGTTTGCAAAAGAAGGCCCTGTAGTTCAAGTAAAATCTTCAAAAGGGAAACAACAAGTATTAGATGACAAAGGAACACAAATCGTTTGGGAAGGACCGCTTGTTGTTTTAGTGAACAACTTCTCTGCTTCTGCCTCTGAAATCTTTGCCGCTGCAATCCAAGATTACAAAAGAGGAATTATCATTGGTAGTAAGCATACTTATGGAAAAGGAACTGTTCAAAATCTTGTTGACTTAAATGAACTATTGAAGAAACAACCTTATGGCGATTTAGGTGCTTTAAAAATCACACTTCAAAAATTCTATAGAATTAACGGAGGTTCTACCCAAAGAGAAGGTGTTTTAAGTGATATCGTTTTACCAGATAGATACTCTTATATCGATATGGGAGAAAGAGATATGGATAATGCTATGCCATGGGACAAAATCGAAAGAGCAGATTACACTGCATACAAAAACGACTTCACTCCTATCATTGAGAAAAGTTACAAGCGTATCAAAACAAATGAACAGTTTGCTTTAATCGATGAAAATGCACAATGGATTAATCAGCGTAAAGACGAAAAAACTTTTGCTTTACAAATTGATAAATACCAAGAAAGACAAAAAGAAATTGAAGAAAAAGCGAAGAAGTTTAAAGCTATTTCTAAATATAAAAACACTTTGAAATTTTCTTCTTTACCAAGTGAAATTAAACGTATCTCGAATGACACTATCTTAAAAGACAAGAGAGATAGATGGCATGAAAGATTACAAGGTGATATATATGTAGAAGAAGGTATTAATATTTTAAAAGACTTAGAAAGCTTTAAAGCTCACCCTGTTAAATAAGGTTTAGATAATAATTTGTAGTTATAAAGACAATGTCTCACAATAACAATTCTTATACAAGATTAGCGCTCCAAAAATTCAAAACGAACTTTTGGGGCGTTTTGTCTTTTTGGTTTATCATTCTTATAAGCGTTATCTCTCTGACGGTATATTTTTATATTCCCGATTACTCAGCTAATGCAAATTCAGGTGATTTAGCACTGCATTCTAAATCTCCTGGCTTTACTGTTGACTATATTCAACTACAAGATAATTATAAGAGATCTTTTCAAGAATATTGGACAGGTCGCAAAGAACCATTAAAACATATTCCAATAGGAGAATACAAAGTTGACAGTGACACACTTTACTACAAACCGTATAGTGCACAACCCGAATTAGAAGATTTCAAATCAATTCCCCTAAACCATTTTTCAAATCCTACCTTATCGGAAATCATAAAGAGTAAAACATATTGGTTAGGGACTGATAATCAAGGAAGGGACTATTTAAGTCGATTACTCATTGGATCGAGAGTGTCATTATCTATTGGCTTTGTCGCTGTACTGATTTCTCTTGTAATTGGTATCTCCTTAGGATCAATTGCGGGATATTATGGGGGAAAAGTAGATGCCCTTATCTTATGGCTAATCAATGTATTCTGGTCAATTCCTACATTACTTCTCGTTATTGCTATTACATTAGCTTTAGGTAAAGGATTCTGGCAAGTATTTATAGCAGTTGGTATGACGATGTGGGTAGAAGTTGCACGTGTTGTACGAGGTCAAGTAATTAGCATCAAAGAGCAACAATATATTACGGCTGCAAGAGCATTAGGGTACAATGATTACAGAATCATAAGCAAACATATTTTACCAAATTGTATGGCTCCTGTTATCGTGATTTCAGCTGCCAATTTTGCTTCAGCTATTTTAATGGAAAGTGGACTGAGTTTCTTAGGTTTAGGGACACAAGTACCAACACCGAGTTGGGGTGCTATGATAAAAGAAAACTACAATTACATTTTACTCGGCAAGCCCTATTTAGCACTTTTACCTGGATTGGCGATGTTCCTATTAGTCATTAGTTTTATGTTGATTGGAAACGCATTGCGAGATGCCTTGGATGTTAAACAATAAAGTAAATCCTACTTACTTAATCAATAATTTTCTGATATCTGCTTTAGTACCATTATATACATTCAAGTCAACTTTACCTTTAATCCCCTTTACAGTGCCATTTTCAGTGAATTGCCAGAATTGCCAATGATCTTTAATTTCTTCTACAAAGAAATTGTAGTTAGCTATCCAAACAGTATATTCAGGGAATGCCTTACTGAGATGAGTATTATAATAATATTCACCTGAATACAAGATTGGTTTTACTTTATAGTGTTTTTCGACTGTGACTAACCATTTTTTCACCCCCTTTATAAGACTATCCATTGGCTGTTCCTTCGGAAAATCTTCAATATCCAGAATAGGAGGTAAATCTCCCTCTACTAATGTGACTGTATTGATAAAGTTTTTTGCCTGTTCTAATGAATTCTCATCTGGTCGATAATAGTGATAAGCTCCTCTTATAAAATGATTGGCACCTGCTCCTTTCCAGTTCTTTTTAAACTTTTTATCCTTACCATCAACTCCCATCGTAGATCGAATAATCGCAAATTCTATTGGAGCTCGTCCAATTACTGAATCGACATCAGCCCAAACTATATCACCTTGATAATGAGAAACATCAAGTCCAATCATTTTTCCCTCATGGCGACTTAACACCTCTGCAGTTCTAAAATCAAATAATGACTTGCTTTCCGCTTCCTTTCTATCTCTACTAAAAAAATAATTAATTCCCTCACTAAACGTAAGTCCAAACCATACTCCTACACCGACAAAGGTCAAAATAATCAAAACCCACTTTATTTGATTAAAAGTAGAATTGCCCTTTTTTACTTTTGGTTTAGGTTTGCGTGTACTCCTTTTGCGAGTCTGACGAGGTAACTTCCTTAAGACATCTTCCCCTTTGACCTTATTGTTACTTCCTTTTGAACTATTCATGGCATAGACATAAAAACGGCGTAAAAGTAATTATAAAAATAGATATAAAATTACTTATCTAACTTTAGAACAGGAACAGGTAAATGAATATTATTCAATTTAAACTTCCGATCTATCTCGAAACGTATGTCACTAGCGATTCGATCATTATCAAAAGCATTATCTATAAAATAATACAAAATAAAGCGGATAGAAGAATCTCCAAATTGATCGATAAACACAATCGGCTTAGGATGCTTCAGAACATCTTTATTATCTTCAACTGCTGAAAGCAATACCGCTTTGACCAATTCAGAATCTGTACCAATATACGACCCCACGTCAATACGGGCACGAATAATTGGGTCCTCGTGCGTCCAATTGTAAACTATATCGTCAATTAACTTGCGATTAGGTATCACGATATCCTTTCGATTACGTGTTTCAACAATGGTACAACGAAGGTTAATTGTCTTAACCCTTGCTACTTGTCCATGAGCTTCAATAACATCTCCCACATTAAGCGTCTTATCTATCAAAATATAAATTCCCGCAATTAAATCTCTAAAAATATCTTGTAATGCAAACCCAAGCCCAACAAACAATGCTGCTGACGTAGTCAAAAACATACTTATATTAATCCCTATCACATTTAATAAGAATAAAAAGATAATCAGGTATATAAAGTAATTGACAAAATTAAATACACTACCCAATCTTGCAGCAACATCTGGCGTAGCCATCTTCATAAAAGTTTTCTTCAATACGCGCAACCCATACTTTGTAATAGTTAAAGTAAAAGCAATGAAAAGTATAGTCCCTATCGTAATCGTTATAGACTTACTCGCGTATAATTCGTACTCTAAAAGTGATGAAAGAAAAGTTTTTAAATCAAACATAATTGTATAAACGGTGAGTTTTACTGAATATAAGACAAACAGATAACCAAAAGTCACACCTATCACTAAATGGTCATAGTTTAAAAATGAAATTTACAAAAAAAGAGCTTAATCTAACTCTCCTATTCTGTAATAATTAAAACTTCACAAGACTCAACTACAACAAATTCAAAACCAGTACTGGTCCTAAAAGAATAGCTCCTCAGAAGTAAATAAAAAAAGCCCCTTCAGTTGAAGAGGCTTTTTTGTGCGGGTAAAAGGACTCGAACCTTCACACCTTGCGGCACCAGATCCTAAGTCTGGCGTGTCTACCAATTTCACCATACCCGCGAAATCTTGTGGAACATCCTGTTCCTTTTTAGACGTGGCAAATATAATAGATTTTTCTGCTTAAAAACAAATCTTAAATAATAAAAAAAGTCATTAATTCTTAAAAGGGATCAATCTCAAAAGTTGTGTGTGAATTAAAAACTACAGATCTTTGTAATAATAAATAATAACCGTGGAAAACTATATTGAGTTTGTAAAAATGATTTTACCTGAGTTTTTAGTAGAACATTTTGATTTAGTAAAAACGATAAAACAAGGTGAAACAATGCACCTATATTTTGAAGAATTTAATAGAGTCCCGGATGAAGCAAAAGACCGTATTCTTATAGGTCATGGATTTCATAATGAAACCACAATACAAGATTTTCCTTTACGAGGAAATAGTGTTTATCTTCATGTCAAGCGTCGTCGTTGGTTAGATAAAACTACTCGCGAATTAGTACAGAGAGATTGGAATCTAGTAGCAAAAGGCACTCGTTTAACTGATGAGTTTGCCTCTTTTTTAAAAGAAATTAATAGATACTAAGGCAAGTGATTGCCATACAATAGGAGGTTTCTTTAATATTGATGGTAAAAAACTACAACGCCAATACAAAGATTCACTAAGTGATTTTCAAGCTTGGGAACATAAAGAACACGCTAAAGACTATCTTCTTTTTCCTGAAAACATAGGTCCTAAACTATCAATAGACGAAACAGCTTTGTCAAAAGGTGAGCTCTATACAATTATTACAAACAAATATAGTAGAGGAAAGCAAGGGAGTATAGTAGCAATTTTTTCTGGCACTAAAGTAGAGCCTATTATAGAGAAGCTTCTTACAATCTCCTCTAAGACAAGATCTAAAGTTAAGGAGATAACACTTGATATGGCAAATTCTATGAAAAAAATTGTTACGAAGTGCTTTGTTAATGCGACACAAGTAACAGATCGTTTTCATGTACAGAAACTAGTAAATGAAGCATTACAAGATATTAGAATACAAGAACGTTGGAATGCTTCAGATATTGAAAACAACTTAATCCTACAAGCTAAAAAAGAAGGTAAACAATTTATTCCAATAGAATTTGATAATGGAGATACAGCTAAGCAACTACTTATAAGAAGTAGATATCTACTAACTATGGATCCAAGTAAATGGACTACTAATCAAATGCAAAGAGCAGATATATTATTTAATCAATATCCTTTGATTAAACAAGCTTATAATGTAGCGCAAAACTTAAGAATAATATATAACACAACCACAGTAAAAGAAGTAGCTTATACTAAACTGGCTCATTGGTACAATGATGTTATGAAGATTAATTTAAAACAATTCGGCACTGTTATCAATACAATGCAAATCAATTATAAAACAATTCTTAACTATTTTGATAATAGAAGTACCAATGCCTCTGCTGAATCTTTTAATGCAAAAATTAAAGCATTCAGAGCTCAGTTTAGAGGTGTAAGAGATATTGATTTCTTTTTATACAGATTGACTAAGCTTTATGCCTAAACACAACTTTTGAGATTGATCCCTTAAAAGCCTATGTATAAGAGCTTTAAAAATAAATGATTGTTAAAATAATTCCATAAAAAAAGCCCCTTCAAATGAAGAGGCTTTCTTGTGCGGGTAAAAGGACTCGAACCTTCACACCTTGCGGCACCAGATCCTAAGTCTGGCGTGTCTACCAATTTCACCATACCCGCGTAATCAGTGGAACATCCTGTTCCTTTAAGACGTTGCAAATATACAACAGGTTTTTTTATCTGCAAGAAAAAAATTGTATTTTTTTATTCATAGCTTTGTGAGTAACAAAATCAATGTATCCTTTTATATTATGAAAGATTCAAAACAATTTGTTCAAGAAAACAAACAACGTCTTTTAGATGAGTTAATTGAACTATTAAAAAAGCCATCTATCAGTGCTGATAGTGCATATTCTCAAGACGTAATAAACACTGCTGAAGCAGTAAAAGAAAGTTTAGAAAAAGCAGGATGTGATATAGTAGAATTATGCGAAACACCTGGTTATCCTATCGTTTATGGTGAGAAAATCATCGATCCGGCTCTTCCTACAGTATTAGTTTATGGCCACTACGATGTGCAACCTGCTGATCCTATAGAGTTATGGACTTCTCCTCCATTCGAACCTGTAATCAAAACAACAGATCTACACCCTGACGGAGCAATCTTCGCTCGTGGAGCTTGTGACGATAAAGGGCAAATGTATATGCACGTAAAAGCGTTCGAATACATGATTGCTAACGATGCTTTGCCATGTAACGTGAAGTTCATGATCGAAGGGGAAGAAGAAGTAGGTTCTGTAAGTTTAGGATGGTTCGTAAAAAGAAACCAAGAGAAACTTAAGAATGACGTAATCTTAATCTCTGATACAGGAATGATCTCTAACGAGCAGCCTTCTATCACGACAGGATTAAGAGGACTGAGCTATGTAGAAGTAGAGGTAACTGGTCCTAACAGAGACTTACACTCAGGACTATACGGAGGAGCTGTAGCGAACCCTATCAATGTATTGACGAAGATGATTGCTTCTCTACACGATGAGAACAACCATATCACAGTACCAGGATTCTATGATAAAGTAGAAGAATTATCTCGTGAAGAAAGAGACGAAATGGCTAAACGTCCATTCTCTTTAGAAGACTACAAACAAAAACTTGATATTGATGATGTATACGGAGAAGCAGGTTATACGACGAATGAGCGTAACTCTATCCGCCCTACATTAGACGTGAATGGTATCTGGGGAGGTTATACTGGTGAAGGTGCTAAAACAGTTATCGCCAGCAAAGCTTTTGCTAAAATCTCTATGCGTCTTGTACCAAACCAAGACTGGGAAGAAATCACTGAACTATTCAAAAAACACTTCGAAAGCATCGCTCCTGCAGGAGTACGTGTAGAAGTAAAACCTCATCACGGAGGACAAGGATATGTGACTCCTATCGACTCTATCGGATACCAAGCTGCTGCTAAGGCATATACAGATACATTCGGAGTAGCACCTATTCCTGTACGTTCAGGAGGAAGTATTCCTATCGTAGCATTATTCGAAGAAGAATTAGGCTCTAAATCAGTAATGATGGGATTCGGATTAGACACTGATGCAATCCACTCTCCTAACGAACACTTCGGAGTATTCAACTACCTAAAAGGTATTGAGACTATTCCATTGTTCTACAAATATTATACTGAAATGATGAAATAATCATCTCTATAAATACAAAAAAGCGAGTAAAAATTTACTCGCTTTTTTTATTCTTTTCCTCTATCCACATACCAAAGTACTTACTACTTTGGGCAGTATGATGCTTAAATACTTCTCCTAAGAAATTCGCTCGACGTGTCGCGACCAAATCTTTAGATAAGCGCAATATCGCCAGCAAAAAGGCTTCTGAATAAAACTCAGCGTCATAATTGCGTTTCAATATTTCAATTCCTAACAATTGTTTTTCCCTCCAGATAGATTCATTCAAATACAAATCAACTGCTTTATCAACAAAATCCTCTACCTCATCTCCCACATAGCCACACCACTCTGATTCACCTTTCATTGACTCTACTCCTACTGACGACGACACTGAAGGTGTACCCACGCGCATCGCATCAACAAACTTCCCTTTAATCCCAGCTCCAAAGGGTATAGGAGCTAACATCACTTTAGCGGCACTAATCACTTCTAATGCATCATCTGCTCTACCGTGAACCATAAAACGCTCACTCTCGTTGTGTAATTGCATCACTTTAGCTGAGGGATAAGCTCCATAAATATGCATTCTTGTCTGTGGCAACTTCTTGCGCAACAGCGGCCATATTACCGTCTTTAGCTTAAGCACAGTCTGCCAATTCGGCTCGTGAATAAAGTTTCCTATAAACACAAAGTCCTCTCTCTCCTCATAGCCTTTCCAATTACTGATATCCTCAGATGTGATCTCTTTTTCCATAAAGGGAATAAACAAAAGCGCATTCGGTAAGATATGGAACTTCTCTACTAATAACTTATACTCATACGCTGAAATAATCAAAGTCAAATCACATCTCAGTATACTTGCCAATTCGCGTTTAGCACGTTCACAATATAGATAGTCCTCTATATCTTCTCCTCCTTTCTTTTGCATCTCTTGACGAGCAAATCGTAGGAAGTGTAAGTCTTCTGTATCCAATATTGTCATCGCATCAGGACATTGTTCTGTCACACGCCATCCAAACTGCTCCTCTATCATAAAGCGGTCATACATCACTACATCAGGCATCAGATCAGCTAATACTTCATCTGTACGGGCATCGTTAAGCCATAACTCTACCTCAGTCACTCCGTAACAAGACAAATCATCACTCACCTCAGACTTCTTAGCTGTACTTCCGAAGTAAATCTGCATTCCCCAATCTTTAAAACATTGCAGAAGTTGTAGCATACGCTTCCCCGCTGCAGATGATTTGGACTCTGGCCATACAGGTCCTATGACTAATACTTTCTTTCCTGATAAATTGTGTTTCATTCTACAAAAATACTTGTTCTTAAATCAATACGACACAAAACTATATGCAATAACATATAATCTACCCTTAAAACATCATTTTATATGCAATAACATATAATACAAACAAAAGCAACTCCGTTATAACGATAGGATAATCCAATAATACAGTATGTTACTATCTAATATTTGCTATTTTTGCATAAAACGAAAAGGAATTATGCTTGGATTAAAACTATTGACAGACCCTCGTTGGGCAAATATCGCTGAGTCTAACTTAGAAGAGATATTAACGGATCATTGCTGGTGTGAGCAAAAAGCAGCTACTAATGCTATTACTTTAATTACTTATAACTCAGAACACGAAGATCTAGTAACAGAATTAACGGATATTGCAATTGAAGAAATGGAACACTTCAAAATGGTACATGACATCATCAAAGAACGCGGATATACATTAGGACGTGAACGCAAAGATGACTATGTTAATCAACTCTATAAGTTTTGTCGCAAAGACGGAAGTCGCAATGATGCTTTTATTGACAGATTATTATTTGCAGCAATGATTGAAGCAAGAAGTTGTGAGCGATTCCGTGTGCTTTCACAAAATATCAAAGATGAAGAATTAGCAAAATTCTACTATGATCTAATGGTTTCTGAAGCTAACCACTATACAACCTTCTTAAAGTTTGCACGAAAATATACAGAAAAAGTAGATGTTGATAAACGTTGGAAAGAATGGTTAGATTTCGAAGGACAACTGATCCAATCTTATGGTAACAAAGAACACATACACGGGTAATTTCCTGCATAAATAAATATCAAATGGCCTTAGTTTAGACTAAGGCCTTTTTTATACAATACACCCTACAAATCAAGTCTACTACCCTATAATTACCTCATTATACGACTCACGGTCTATAAGTATCCACTATGTCGGTATGTAAATCTTCGCTAAATAATTTTTTCACTACGAAATGTTCCAAGATCGTAAACACAATTATACTAACACAAAATCTCTTTTAAAAAAAACAGTTTATGATTTCCCCTTACCGAATGACAATCTACCTATAGTTTTGTACTGAGATGGTTAGGCATTGCTTGCGGGTTTCTTGCACCTTTCTTCGAGAAAACCCCTCTCTGGGCTAGAAAACCCCAAGAAAAGTGCAAGAAAAGCCCAAGGAAGTGCAAGAAAGTCCCTATCGTAGAACAGGTAAATCTGCTTTAAAAAATTCATCAGCTTCATCATCATTCTCGGTAATTTCGTTACGATATGAGGAAAGGCTAATCCTTTTGCGTGGGAAAATATCATTGAGTTAATATCTGAAAGATTACGGTACTATTCCTTTTCTTATATCAAGCTTGCATTATACTAATAAACTATCGCTACTCTGCTGAATAGTAAAAAGGAAGATGATAATAATAGTACCTTACCCTGTGACATTAGCTCAAAGGTAGATGCTACTACTGTCAGTCAATGCAAAAACAGACTAAGGCAAATGCCATTCATATTCAATTTGTAAAGCAATTGTAAGGTCTAACACAAAAAAGGAAAGAAAGGATCTTAGAAGGATTACTCTGTTGATACAAATCACCAATCATGTTACGATTAAAACAAAAAAGAGATACTGCTCAAAAGCAGTATCTCTTTGGCAAAGTCAAAATACTTTTATTCTATTTTACCTCAGCAGTCCATTCTATTCCACTGATATCAATCAATCGCAATACAACGTCCTCTGAAGGTCTACTATTTTCTGTTTGAAAATTCAAGATTGCCTTAGCTCCTAAGGGAATAACCATACTGTGTTTACCAGCCTTCACTTGAGCAACGTAAGCATTGTCAATTGAATCCTCACTTACTTGAGAAAGTGCTTTTCCATCCCAGTGTTGGATCACCCTTCCTGATTTAGTTTCCAATTGAACACCAATCAAAAATGAACCGTATACATCTGCTCCTTCTACGCGATAAACCTCAAATTTCAATGAATTATCTACCCAATTTACTTGATTCAATTCAATTTTTGGCTTAACTGACTTATTGTGCAATGTACCAAATACTCCTCCGTGAAAAACTTGATTCGTGTAAAGTGTCAAAAGAAGAATAGCAAAAGACCCTACAAATACAATCGGTTTCAAATTCTTAATCGGCAAAACACCTGAACCCAAGAAACCAAACCACTTCTTATTGGTAAAAGAAAGTCCTTTCTTCTCAAAATAGTAATCTAAAGAGCCATATCCACCACCTGTCAAAAATAAAATAAAGCCTGTAGCTACTCCTAAAACACCAATCTGCCATTCATCTAAACAAGTTGTACCAATCCAACCAGATCCCAATAGTATCCCCATTGCTAAAGAAACAACTCCAATTGACATCAATCGCGTAAATAATCCCAACATGATAAATAACCCCACAATAGCTTCAACTATCGTAAAAATAACCATTGCCCACCAAAGTAGATCGGGATGAGTAACTAAGTACTCTATAATAGGCTTGATCCCAATTGCATTGGGTAAGAAGTGATTAAACTTAACACCGATATAACCTGCTTCGGTTTCGATTAGTTTATTTTCAAGTATTAAACGTCTCCAAAAAGCAGAGAAATAAGTCCACCCAACTACTAAGCGAATAGCGAGCGTAAAAAAGCCAGCCGTAGTAAACGACTGTTTATTAAAAGTTTGCATGTTATTAAATTCTAAGATATTGTAATAGTTTATTTTAAATTTTTATTCTTCGAAATAACTATCCAATCAAAGCAATCTTAAATTTTTTAAACATGAGATATAAAGGTGGTGAAGTACCAGCTAATTGTAGAATGTAACTTTCCCATACAGTAGATGTAGTGGTTATAAAAGACAAATCCTTCACTACATAGTCCTTATCTGACAAAGGAACAACTTTGTGATAAAACTGCTGTGCAGATTGCTCGTTAACTTTATTGCTTATCTCACTGTCACAAACAATGCTAATCCCATTAGCTAAAGCTTTACTTCCTGTTAAAGGTTTCTCTAAACTGATGTCAAATGCGGCAAATAAGTTTTGCTTCGCTGAACATCCAATAGTAGCAAACGCAACAAGTAGCGCCCATATATAGCACTGTACTTGAAATAACATAAAGCGTTTTAACCGAACCATTAAAGTAAAGTTTAATTCAAAAGAAATCAAAAATAGCCAATTTTTAGCGATAAGTATAATACTAAAACACAAACTATTGTTAAACAGTATTTTGAATAAAAAAATACTCTGCCTAATGCAAAAAGTGGGAAATATTAGCCAAAAACCTTAAACATTCAAATGATACATAAGCCTAATAACTATTTATCACAGAAATACAGAAAAAAAAGTGATTCAATAACAGAGAATGTTTGAAAAATACATTATTGAATTATAATTATTTTATAAGTATAATTATTGAATAATTTATTGAAAATAATAAATTATTATAAAATATTATTACATATATTAGTAATTAATTAACTATAAAACATTAGAACGTATGAAAAAATTTATTACTTACATTGCCGTTTTTGGAGCAGCAATGGGCTTTTTTTCTTGTAGCAGTGACGATAGCACAACACCAGTAGTCAATCCACCTGAACCACCTCCAGTAGTGACACCTGAAGAGGAAAAGCTTACCTTAGAAGCTAATGAAAACACAATCTACATCGGTGATGAAATTACTTTCACAGCCAAAGTAGGAGAAAAAGAAATTACAGAGGTAACCATCAAACAATCAAACGGAACTACTATTACAGATAATAAGTGGATAGCAACAGAGGCAGGTGAATTTACCTTTATAGCAACCAAAAAAGGTTATGTTGACAGCGATCCTATCACCATAAAAGTAGATGTAGATTCTAAGCCAAATGGACAAGGTTATTTTAAGCACAAAGGAACTACTTACAACATTGACGTTGGTGAAATATTCTTTGATGGATTCTTTGATTTAGACGAAGAAGATGAAAATAGTGCAAAAGTATCCTCTTGGACTGTTAGACATACAGACTTAAAAACAAATTACATTATTTACTTCATGTTCTTTGCTCCAGCCATTTTACAAGAAGATGAGACATACAAATATGTACTTCCAAATACAGAAAACATTGAATCTCCTACAATCATGGTTGGTGAAATTGACAGTGATGGACAAATCATCATTAAGGACTTTATTACAAGCAACCTAAACTATAACTTAAATATAGGAAAAATGATCCGTAAAGATATTTACAACGCAAGTGTGAAAATCAGTACTCCAGCAAACTCTGCACAAGAATTTAATTTAGAATACACAGGAGAATACTATTTCCCACAAGAAGATTAAGCATAAATAAAACTTACTTGTGGTATTCTATTAAAATGACAAGAATATAGAGAGGAGCTTTAAAGGCTCCTCTCTTTTTATTATCTGCCCGAAAACCTCAGCTTATACATTCAAATACGAAACTTACTCTATCTTGCTGCAATTGCATTCCTTTCTATTGGAAAAAGTTACAAACTACCCCATAATTATTAATTGCAAGTATTCAAATAATTTGTACTTTTAAATAAAAAATGAAAAATAAACTTCCTTTATATTTAAGTTTTTGTTTAGTCACTGCATTCGTATTCAATGCTTTTTCTCAAAATAAGGTAACTATTGACGAATATATACCAAGCACTGCAATGGTCTGTGCTCGATCAAACACTGATACTTTGGATTTCAACAACCATCAAGGTTATAAATCTGCCTATTCGCGTATTGCAAAAGATCAAATTGACGTAAACTTTACTAAATTATTTTATCAAAACTTTCCTCAAGAAAGCTTACCTGTACCAGTAACCATAGTATTCGAATTAACTATTTCAGAACAAGGAGTTTTAGAATCAACAGAAATAATACGCAGCTTATTTCCTGATAATACTGATGATAAAATGAAAACTATGATAGTTGATGTTACTGCTGACTCGTGGAATCCTGCACAGTACAAAGGAAAGAATCTGACTTCCCAAATAACATTACCAATAACAATCTACCCTAAGAAAAACAACAAAGAATAAAGAAAAATAGAAAAGCTATTACTTGCTGTGTTCCTATCTTGTTACAGTCAACGAACCTTCCATAGTTCACAGTTTACCTGTACTTATTGAAAAGAATGTACAAAGCAAAGAAAGATTTTGTCACATTGCTCCACAGGCTAACTCCTTGCTAAGATACAAGCGAATTGAGAAAGCCTTTACAACTTTGCTAACCATAGCACATTTAGGTAGAACTTCAATAGGTTATTTTACTAAAAATTACACACCATTAAGTTAATACTTGTGTAGATTTAACCTCTGTTCTACTACCTCAATAACTAAAACAATCTATACTCTAAATTAGGACCATAGATTTCTTCTTCAGTAAACATATAGTTGCCAGTATCTTATTTTGAAGTTATATAAGATATATTTAAAGGATAATCTGTCACAATCCTCATCTGACCTATTACATATTTATCTCATACAGCACATGCACGAGTAAGGGATGATCATCGGGAACTAAAGGGTGATTGAAGTTCTTTACATATCTCATTCCAATCTTTTGCATCACATTAGACGAGCGAATATTCTGTGTTGTGGTAAAGGAATAAACTTTAGATAATCCCAATGTCTCTTTGGCAAATCTCAAACAAGCCTTTGCTGCTTCTGTTGCATATCCTTTGCCCCAGAACTCAGGTAACATACGCCAACCTATCTCTACTCCAGGCGCAAAATCTACATCAAATGTAATATCCAATAGACCAACAAACCCAATGAAGCTTCCACTGCTTTTTTCTTCTACAGCAAAAAAAGCATACCCTTGTTCTTCAATTTTGTCTTGCATTCTATGGTAAGCCGCTGTGGATTCTTCTACTGTCATTTTCCTTAAGAAAAATTCCATAACGTGTTCATCCTGATTCATTCTAATGAAATCAGCTAAATCACTTTCCTTATACTGGCGTATAACTAATCTTTCGGTTTCTATAAACACCTTCATTGTTTCTGTACTTATTTTGATTAAACTAAATGACAAAATAGATTATAAATGAACTATTTCATCTTTTAATTTCTTGCTAAGACTATTAAATACTAAATCATAAGAATGATCAATTAATTCTTTAAGCAAATTCCATTGCACTGCTCCTCCAAGCTGTACACTGTTCCAATGTTTTTTACTCATGTGATATCCTGGTGTAATCTCATTGTAATCGGCACGAAGTTCTTCGGCACGCTCTGGATCACATTTGAGATTGATAAATCGATTTCCTTGTTCCCATTTGGTCAAGTTTAGCAGTAAATAGATCTTCCCTCCAACTTTAAAGGTTAAGGTTTCCTGATCAAAGGGAAATTCTTCTACTGTCCCTTTCTTATTCAAACAGTAATCGTATATAACATTTATATCCATAGTTATAAAGATAATTTATCCATCTTATTAAGCTCTTTACTTATTAGTGAATCATAGACCAAGTCATAAGATAAGTCTACCCATTCTTTGATCTGCTCAAGTGTAAATCTACCTCTAAGATATATCGTATTCCAGTGTTTTTTATTCATGGTATATCCATGTGTAATATCCACATATTCGTCTCGTAATGCCAAAGCCAATTCTGGAGGGCATTTAAGTATAATGTTTTTATTACCTTGTTCCCAAAAGTGAACCGCTATCATAGCAAATATTTTTCCACCTACTTGAAAGGTCAGTAAGTTTTCGTTAAATGGAAAACCACTTGTTGCATAGGACTTAGAGGAACAATAATCAAATAATTCTTCTAATTCCATTATTTATATGATTCTATATAATACAGGTTTACTTGGACTGGCGTCATTTATAAAAGAAGCAAGTTGTATATTCAAAAAATAGAAACCATCTTCTACTTCTTGTGGAACATAAATCAACTCTGTGATCGTAGCACTTAACCTCGCATCTTGATTGAGTACGTGAGTATCCTTTACATTCCAAAATGCTTTATGAGCGAGTAAGCGACCATCGTCTTGCTCCCTATCCACACTTGGAAGATCTATAAGCAAATGTTCAACTCCTCGCTCTCTTAAGTATGTTGCAGCATCCGCACATAAATAAGGAGGATTAGTATAGGAGTACTTTCGCTGTCTTTTGCTAAGGTCATTGGGAGTCGTACGAATTACAATAGCTTTTTGACTCTGTGGTATCCACAGCTCCATCACTTGTTCTAAGGTTATGATATAATCGTCATTCTCTTGCTTTTGTGGGAAGACTGTAATAAGTTGTGCTAAGAAGAAATATTCTTTTAAACTCTCATTTACACTGTAAAATTCATGAGTGATATGTCCAAGACATTCTGTATGCGTACCATGTCCATGAGGATTAAAAATAATAGTATTAAAATTAGTCGATGATTGACCTTCACTCACTTTACCTACCCATTCTCCCACGACTACAGGCGATATTTCAGGCTTATCTAAATACCATGCAATAGGATTTGCCTCCGAATTGACAAGTGGAATAGAGATGTCAATCGGCTTAGAAAAATCAATTCTATATACTGTATCACAATAGGTTATAAATGCCTCCATTGTTTTATTTCAAATCTAAATAAAATAAATCAGATGCAATCCCGTCACTTAAGAATTTTCCCTTATCTGTGATCGTAAGTATATTGTTTTCATTCTTCATCAATTCATCTGCTATAAAAGAAGAAGAAAGTTTAATTAGATAATCGTAATACGATTGACCGAACTCTTTCTTTACACGCATCAAATCTACTCCCCATATCGTTCGCAATCCCGTCATAATATACTCGTTATAGCGATCTGTCAAATTGAGTTCTTCTACTTCTCGAGGAAGTTTGTCGTCATTTATCTCTTTTATATACAAGCTGTTATTTGCTATATTCCAACTTCTGTAAGTACCGTCAAAACTATGGGCAGAAGGGCCTATTCCCAGATACTTCTTACCCAGCCAATAAGCCGAATTATTCTTAGAGTAATAACCTGGTTTAGCGAAATTAGATAGCTCGTAATGGATATACCCATTAGCTCTTAATATTTCAATCAAAAGCATAAAGTGCTGATGAGCTACTTCTTCTTCAGGACTTGGTATTACACCTTTTTTAATTAATTTGTTGAGTGCAGTTCGCTCCTCCACCGTTAAGGCATAGCACGAAATATGTGGAATTCCCAAGTCTAAGATACGCTGTACATTGGTTAACCAGCGTTCGTTATCCATATTGGGAATACCATAGATTAGGTCTATTGATATATTATCAAACAAGGTAGTAGCTAAAGCCAGTGATTCTATAGCTTCAGTAGAATTATGTGCCCTGTTCATCATTTTGAGATCTTCATCATCAAAAGACTGAATACCGATACTCAATCGATTGACTTTTGAGCACGCAAGCTTGTGAAGTGTTTCACTATCTAAGTCATCTGGATTTGCCTCCAAAGTGATTTCTGGTGTATCGACAACTTCGAACTGTTCATATACGGTCTGTATAAGTTTATCAATTTCATCAACAGTGAGGATACTTGGAGTTCCACCTCCAAAATAAATAGTTTCAATAGATTCACCTTCAAGTTCTCCTTTACGCAAAACCAATTCTCTGTGTAAGCAATCCAGCATATCTACTTTCTTCTTCAAAGAAGTAGAAAAGTGAAAGTCACAGTAATGACAAGCCTGTTTACAAAAAGGAATATGTATATAGATACCAGCCATTATTTCTTTACTCGATCTTGATTTTGTTTAACAAAAGCATCCCAACCACTATAGCTTTTTCCTACCACGGTTCTTCCACTATTAAAAAAGTGACATACAGCTGCAGCTAAGCCATCTGTACTATCTAAATTCTTAGGCAGTTCTTTCAACCCTGGCAGTAACTGCTGCAACATTTTTGCAACCTGTTCTTTACTTGCATTTCCACTTCCTGTGATAGACATCTTTATTTTCTTAGGAGCATATTCAGTAACTGGTATACTGCGTGATAAAGCTGCTGCCATAGCTACACCCTGAGCACGTCCCAGTGTCAACATAGACTGCGCATTATTACCTAAAAAGGGAGCCTCAATGGCAACCTCATCTGGATGATGTGTCTCTATCAACTCAATGGTTCTCTCAAAGATAAGTTTCAATCGAGTGTATTTATCAGGATATTTCGACAATAGCAATTCATTCAATTGAATAAATTCCATTTTTTTGTTTACTACCTTAATCACTCCAAATCCCATAACATTAGTTCCTGGATCTATTCCTAAAATGATTCTATCTACAGTCAAAATACTTGTGTTTAATTGTTTAAATAATGAAGAAAAGAGAATTCTATAATTAAAGTCTCTTTTCTGAAAATTTTATTAAAGCACTACATCTGTTTAAAATAATCGCTTACTTTGCACTGATGAAGATTCTATCTGACAAAACTAAGCAATATCTCGTACTTCTAATTAAAATATTAGTTGTTAGCACCGCTTTTTATTATATCTACAACCAGCTATCGCATGATGAAACGTTGGACTTTCACATACTAAGCGAGGTTATTGCAAAGAAGGAAAATTATCCTGCTTTAATTGCCTTGATGTTCTTAACTTTTTCTAACCGCTTCGTTGAAATTCTCAAATGGCAAAGCTTATCTTCTCTTATTAAACCCGTATCCGTTGGACAAGCAACCAAGCAGGTGTTAAGTGCCTTAACTTTGGGTATCTTTACCCCTAACGGCATCGGTGAATACGCTGGTAAGGCACTGTATTTTGAGAAAAAAGACGCCCCTCGTGTCATATTCCTCAATATGGTATGTAACGGAGTACAAGTAATCTATGCTATCCTATTTGGGTTAATTGGGCTAACAGTTTTAAATCAATATCACGAAATCATTCCCAATCGATATTTGTGGATTACTTTTGGTATTATTACTGTTGTGCTAACTTTATTATTCTCGGTGCGCAATTTCGCTATCAAAGGGTACTCACTACAGACCATTATCAACCTGTTAAAAGAAATCCCTAAATCTAAACACCGCAAGAACCTGTTCTTAGCCTCACTCCGATATGCCTCATTCACGCATCAATACGTAATCTTATACTACTTATTCGGAGTAGATATTCCATACTTTGAATTGCTCTGTGCTGTATCTGCTATTTATTTAATGGCTTCATCTTTGCCGAATTTTCAGTTTCTTGAATTTGCTGTAAAGGGGAGTATCGCCATGTTTATATTCTCGGCCTTAGACGTTAGCCAGTGGGTAGTAGCTTTAGTAGCTACACTGATATGGTTATTAAACATTGTGCTACCGATAAGTATAGGGAGTTATTTCGTATTGACTTATCGAGTAAAATCAACTTAGTATTTGTTTAATAACACAGGAATAACAAATTGAGTAGATACAGGAATACCTCTTTTAGTTGCGGGATATATAGCAGGAAAATCTTTCTTTTTCTCTTGTAATAAACTGTCAATAGCATATATCTGAATAGCTAAGCTATCTGGTGCTTTATAAACAGCAAAGTCAATTTTGGAATCTGCTTGAACTGTAACTAATACTTGCACACTTTCAATTTGAGAGAACTTCCCTTCTAACGTGTCCTGTAATAGTCGCTGTTGCAATTCGAGTGCAACACTATCGAAAAAGCAATCTTTCTTCTGCTGCAAATCTTGAATAGTATCACAACCTTCAAAGTTTGGATAGGTATCCACCTTGGACCAATCAATTTTTTCTAACTCTTTTTGTAATAATTCACCTTCTTTTTCTATCTTAGAAGTTGAAAACTGACAAGCGGTAAAAGAGAAAGCTATAATGGTAAAAAATACTAACCTATACATACTTAATTACTAATGTCGGACGTTAATTAATCAAAAATACAAAAAAAAATCGATGGAATATTTTCTATTAATATTAAGTATAGCATTACTCTTGATTGGCTTAATCGGCAGTGTATTACCAGGTCTTCCAGGTCTTCCTTTAAGCTGGTTTGGATTATTGTCTTTGTATTTTGTAGAAGGAGTTTCTGTTAGCGGTTATTTACTTTGGGCTACTGCCGTCATTACAATCGCAATCACCATTCTCGACTACGTAATTCCTTCTGTGGGTACCAAGCGTTTCGGAGGAAGTAGTTATGGAGTATGGGGTACCAATATTGGATTAGTTGTTGGCTTAATCGCACCTATTCCGTTTGGTTTTATCATTGGCCCTTTCTTAGGCGCTTTCATAGGTGAAATAATTTACAAAAGCGATGATCTTTCCAGAGCTTTCAAAGCAGCAGTAGGATCATTTATAGGATTCCTTGCCTCAACTTTCATGAAAGTTTTTGCAGGTATCGTATTCTTTGGTTTAGGAGTTTTTATCATGATTAAAAACTACGCTGTTTGGTTCGGCAACTAATTACTTAACTAACCATTTAACTAACTTACTTTTCAAGCTTCACTCGTATAACATTACCAAAAGAATTACTCATTGATGTCTTGATTTCAGAATTGGTAATGCGCACTTTCAACTCATCGTTAAAACGAACATTTACATCGTTAGTATATTCATCAAAATTACTTACTCGCACATTCATACTACCATCGTCATTCAAAGGAACTAATCCATATCCTAAAGGCGCAGAATTTGGAATACTTCCCTCTGTAGCATGGGCTTTTGGAACAATTGATAAATCTCGAATTACCATTATCAATAAACAACCTGCGATAACAGTTAGTATTGCCTTAGTATAAAAATCTACTTTCATATTTAAAAATTTAATCATTTAAATATAAGGCATTTAAACCAAAAAACAGTGCTTATTCTACTTAATCACTCTCTTTCTAAAAGACCATAAAGGTTTTTCGATAAATGTGATAGCAATACCAAATAGAATTATAACTCCACCGTAAATCATCTTACTTGATATATCCTCATCTAAGAACATCCATGCCAAAAGAGCAGCGATAAGAGCTTGACTTAATAAACTCAACGATACTCTTGTTGCCCTCATATTCTGTGTGGCATAGCTAATTAACAACCAAGCTAACAATTGGCAAACTATCCCCTGTACAACAAGACTTAACCATCCTGCTGTACTAAAGCCAATAAAACTGGAACCACTAATCCAATTAACTATTCCTAAGAAAAGAGAAGAAACAAGCAAACTATAGGTCATAAATGGAATTACACCTACTTCGCCCAATACTTTTTTACTCAATAAGATATAACACGCATATAAGACCCCTGAGAGAATACCCAATCCGAATGGCAAATCAAAAGACAAATTAACAAACACATCTACACCAACAAGTACAACCATTCCTATCAAAGCAAACACCGTCCCTATCCAAAAATTGATACTTGGCTTATTAGTTAAGAAAAAATAGCTTCCTATCCCTACCCAAACAGGTGCTAAATTAGTTAACAACGTCGCTTGTGTCGCGGTAGATCCTTGAATCGCTTGATTCCAAACCGCAATATCAGAACCAAAGAAAATACCGCATAAGACAATATAAAACATCGTTCTACGTGGATAAATATGCAACTTCTTAGTAATAAAAGCATAAGGAACCACAAATAGTGCGGCAATTGCCATACGATAAAAAGCAGAAATTAGACTTGGAGTCAAATTCATCTTTACAATGACAGGGAAAATTGAAATACACAGAATCCCAATAAACAATGCAATTCTCGGTTTTGAAAACATGGTACTATTTTAAATATATTGCAAATAAACAATGATTTTACAAAATTTACGACAACAATAATTACTTTTACTTTTTATCCTCAAATTTATATAATAATGGCTTCTATTCCATCCTTCTTAAAGACACTGCAAGGTGTACTAAACATTTCTACTCAAGCAATACCATGTGATTTTAAGTTCCCAAGAGAAACAAGTGAATACAATGCCTGTTCATTTACGTTAGAAAACAAAAATATTATTTATAGAAAAGCGAAACTAACTCCTAAAAAAGTAGGCCTTTTTGTGGCAATATGGGAACGTGATGAGGATGGACAAACAAGACCTTATTCTAACGATGACGATTTTGACTTCCTTTTAATCGATATCGATTCTCCTTCCATCAAAGGGTTCTTCCTTTATCCCAAAAACACATTAATTGAATTGAATATTATCTCCTCAGAACAAACCCAAGGTAAAAGAGGCATGCGTGTCTACCCCACTGCTGAAGATAATATGAATAAACAAGCAACAAAAACGTATAAAAGTCACCTACCCTATTTCCACACTGTTGAAAACAATTAGATAATATAATTACTTTCTTCAAAAAATAAAAAGAGGAATATCCATACCCTTATCTACAAAAAGCAATAGGTTACTTAGTCATCAAGCTTTGAAAGACCTTATTTTTCTGATAGTATGCTACTTAATTCCTTTTTCAAATGAGTTTTTTACATATATTTGTATCAATCAAGGTGGTTTATTAGAATAATAATAAAAAGGGAATTAGGTGAAAGTCCTAAACAGACCCGCTGCTGTAAGCTCATAAATTTAGCAAACCTCGTTGTCCACTGTATTGGCCTAATATGGGAAGGACGTTTGTATAAAGAGTAAGTCAGAATACCTGCCATCTATTGATTGCTGTTTAATGTTTTCGGGTATAAAACAAACACGCTACAACACTTCCCCTAATTTAGGGACTAATGTTTTATGCGTCTGTATTAGCCCAAAGGTATTAGACTAAATATTAGCCCAAAAACTATGAAATTAAAATTCTGCTTATTGTCTATTGCCTTCCTCTGGGTTGGCAAGGTTACGCTTTTTGCACAAACACAAAAAGACAGTATTACCACATTAAATGAAATTGTCATTCAAAAAGAAGTTTTCAAAGATCTTATACCAGTACAAACACTTTCGGGAGAAGCTCTCGAACGACTTAATAGCCATAGTGTAGCAGATGCCCTACGCTACTTTTCTGGAGTAAAAATTAAGGATTACGGTGGCATGGGAGGACTTAAGACGATAGATGTTCGAAACATGGGAACGCACCACGTAGGAGTCTTCTACAATGGTATACAGATTGGAAACGCACAAAACGGTATTGTGGATTTAGGTAAATTCTCTCTTGACAATGTAGAGGCAATAAAACTATATAATGGACAAAGGAGTACTATCTTCCAGTCTGCAAAAGAATATGCCTCAGCATCTACAGTCTATATCCAAACTAAAAAGCCTGTTTTCACAGAGGGAAAAGATGTTAACCTATCAGCGAAGTATAAAGCTGGTAGCATTCAATTAACCAATCCTTCCATTCGTACAGAATACAAAATTAACGATAATGTTAGCACTACTATAAGTGCAGAATACATGCATTCTAACGGCCGTTACAAATTCAGACAAAAGCGACATAACCTAAATGGGACAGTCGCTTACGACACAGTCGGACATCGCCTGAATAGCGACATAGATGCTTACCGAATTGAAAATTCTTGGTATGGTAAAGACGATAAAAACACATGGTCTGCAAACCTATATTACTATCAATCAGATAGAGGTCTTCCAGGAGCTGTTATCAAGAAAAGTGACGTTACCTTAGAAACCGAGAACATCAACGAGCGTCAAATTGACAAAAACTTTATGGGACAAGCTGAATGGACAAGATATGTATCTGATCGATACCAGTTTCTGCTAAAAGCTAAGTTTGCCTATGACCTTATGAATTACACCTCTCGTAAAACGGTAGATTTTCAAGGAGAGGAGGTTACCTATAACCCCCAATTTGACAATACCTTCTACCAACAAGACTGGTATATATCTGCAGCTCATCTGTATAAAATTAGCCCTATATGGGAAGTTTCACTTTCTACAGACCTGCAATACAACAAACTAAATGCTACACGAAAAGGACAAGGTACTTTATTCTCCTATCCTGAAAGATATACTTTTATGACTGCCTTTGCAACTTCGGTTGATTTAGGTAAAGTAAAAGCACAAGGAAACATACTGGGAACCTTTACGAATGAAAAAGTGCGTCACAATTTCAAAGCACCAAATAGATCTGTCTGGGCTCCTTCCCTATTTGTAAGTTACAAACCTTGGAATGAACACAATCTAAACATTCATGCTTTTTACAAATACATCTTTCGACTTCCAACTTTCAATGACCTCTACTATACACAATTAGGAACGTCAAACCTAAGACCTGAAATATCAAGGCAATTTAACTTAGGGATTAATTACAATAAAGCACTTAACCACTCTTTCGTCAAAGAATTTCGCGTTTCAGTAGAATCTTATTATGCAAATATCACAGACAAAATCATAGCATCTCCTACTTCAAGTATGATGCGATGGATGATGACTAACCTTGGTAAGGTAGAAAACTACGGAATTGAATCAGCAGTAGGAACTACATTAAATATACTTCCTGACTTAGACTTAGGAATTAACCTTACCTACGAATACACAAGCTCGAAAGACAAGAGTTTAACACTATACGGAAAACCGTCATATTATGGAGATCAAATACCATATGCTCCTTGGCATTCTGGATCTTCGATAGTCGAATTAAACTACAAAGATTGGGGACTTAACTACAGTTTTATTTATGTAGGTAAGCGATATAATGGCAATAAAAACAACATAAAACGCAATGAAATACAACCTTGGTATACTCATGATATTTCACTTCAAAAGAGCTTTAAATGGAAAGATTATAAATTCAAAGCTATCGTTGAAGCAAATAACTTAGCGAACCAATATTATGAGGTCGTAACAAATTTCCCAATGCCTGGGCGTAATTTTCGTTTTACTTTAAGCATTGATTTATGATAAGAATAAAAAAACTTTTAACCGTTTTCTGTTTAACGCTCTTAGTTATAAGTTGCCGAAAAGATGAAATGATATTCACATCGGACAGCTCTAACGTTTCTATACCTACAAACAACGAAGAGTACAGTGGGTTTTACCTCCTAAACGAAGGTAATATGGGGATGAATAGAGCTTCTATAGATATGTTTACCTACGATACGGGTGTATATACCAGAGACATTTTCTCTGAAAGAAATCCCAACATCACAAAAGAGCTTGGCGATGTTGGCAATGACATCAAAATCTATGGAAGTAAAGTATATGCTACAATTAACGTTTCAAACTTTGTAGAAGTATTCGACGTAGCTACAGGAAAACACATCAAACAAATACATGTCCCTAACTGCCGCTATTTGAACTTTAAGGACGGAAAAGCTTATGTGAGTTCTTACTCAGGCAAGGTGGAGATAAATCCAAATGCAGAGATAGGATTTGTAGCCGAAATAGACACCCTTTCTTTAGAGGTGACAAGAAAAGTAGTTGTTGGATACCAGCCTGAGGAAATGGTTATAAAAGACCACAAACTATATGTAGCAAATTCGGGAGGATATCGTGTACCAAATTACGATACAACGGTATCTGTAGTGGATTTGAACACCTTTGAGGAAATTAAGAAAATAGATGTAGGCATCAACCTTCACCGCATGCAAATAGATCGCAATGGCGACATCTATGTCAGTTCACGTGGTGATTACTACGACGTAGAACCAAATTTATATGTAATTGACAGTGCAACAGATCAGGTTGTCAAAAAATTAGACATACCAGTAAGTAATATGACGATAGACGACAATAAATTGTATTACTACGCTACTTCGTATAAACACAATACGGGAAACAATACCATATCATACGGTATACTCGATACTGATACCAAGCAAGTGATAACTGACAATATCATCAAAGATGGTACTGACAAACAAATTTTAATTCCTTATGGTATTGCTGTAAATCCCGAAACAAAGGAAATCTTTATGACTGATGCGCAAGACTATGTCGGAACAGGCTTTGTGTATTGTTATTCACCAGAAGGTCAACTGAAGTGGAAAACTACAGGAGGCAATATTCCGGCGCATTTTGCTTTTATAAAAAAATAACTAACATTCAATAACCATGATTAAATACAAAATAAATCTATTAAACATCGCAATGGCGTTCACAGCTGCAATTGCTTTGTACAGCTGTTCAAGCAGTGATGACAGCACCACAAAAGAAGAAGATAACACCCCTCCTACCATCTCTTATAACTATAGTGATGTGACAAAAGTAATTGACTTCAAACCTGCTGCTGGTCAATTTACAAACGATATCCCAAAATATGTCAAGGGAGACACGGAAGAAGAAATGAAGAAGAAAGCACTGAAAGCTATTTCTGGAGACAAACTATCTATGGTTTCTCTTGGAGGATTTGGAGGATATATAGTCGTAGGGTTTGATGAAACTATCAAAAATGTAGAAGGACTAAGAGACTTTAAAGTATTAGGTAATGCATTCTGGGCGAATAGCAACCCAAATTCAAATGCTACCAATAGAGGGGGTAGCTGCGAACCTGGAGTAATCATGGTAGCTTATGATGCTAACAAAAATGGTGTACCCGATGAGGATGAATGGTACGAAATCGCTGGGAGTGAACACACTAATAGTGAAACAATAGCAAACTACAGTATCACTTATCACAAACCTGATCCAAACAAAGCTCCTGTAATAGATACTATCAACAAATGGGCTACCGACATCGAGTACATAAAATGGGAAGATAACCAAGGTCAGAGCGGTTACATGCCTAAAAACACATACCACCAGCAAAACTATTTTCCTGAGTGGATAAATGAAGATAAAATCACATTCACTGGTACCAAACTACCAAATAATGCTATAGACGAAAGTGGCAAAGGCACTTACTGGGTATTGTATAGTTTTGATTACGGATATGCTGATAATGCACCCAACAATGATGATGAATCAGCTATTGACATCAATTGGGCAGTAGACCGTGCAGGTAAGAAAGCAAACCTTCCGGGCGTGGACTTTATCAAAATATATACAGGAGTAAATCAACAAGCTGGATGGTTGGGAGAAACCTCAACAGAAGTAAGCGGAGTAATAGACTTACACAAAGCCAAAGTAACTATTCCTACGAGATAATTAAAATAAAAACTTTAAATAACCAATCAAAATGAAAAATTACAACGTATTCAAATTCACTAAACTATTCTTTTTAGGAATAGCTTTAACTGCAACGCTACTTACAGGTTGTTCGAGTGATGACAGCACTCCTTATAGCACTCCAATCGTCAAAGAGACTGTAGAAATAAAAACGATTGCCAAACAAGAGTTCGTGATTGACCCTCAAATAGAAGCAAGTAACTTAACCTACTTTTGGTACTTAAATGACGAAGTTATTTCAACAGAACCTATCCTCAAATATACATTAGATTCAGCAGGTGTACACGAAATAACACTAAAAACAGTAAGCCCAAGCACAATTACTCTTTACACCTATCAGGTTAGTGTAGATAAGAGTTTGGACTACAACTATGTTACGTTAGATTTGACCTCTTTTGATTTATCTGACGGAAAAGAAACTTTAGGTGGAAAGTATTGGAAAAACACCTATATAGGAGGAACTTATGTAGAACATCAAATCTTTAAATTCTCACATACTGCAGAAGAAAGTTGGAATTATTGGGATGGTTTTACGGTTTCAAACAGTACAGATAACTTATCGCACTCAGATGACGGAGGTTCTGTAGGTTGGATAAACTACCAATGGGGTAACATGGCTAAAGGAGGAGTTAAAGGTGAAGGAACTCCATACATTGTGGGCTATTGGGGATATTATATGAAAGACTGGAATGCTGATCCCAAAAAATTTGATGAAGAACAATACTCTAATTGGGTAAAAATAGGTTCAGAAGACGACACCTACAAAGCAGTAAGTGTATCAATCGCTAATCATCCATGGCCATATTGGGGAAATCTTAATGGGGATGGTTTTGCGCGTAAATTTGAAAAAGGGGACTACTTTACAATTACAGTTAAAGGAGTTGATAAAGACAACAATGTAAAACCAGAATCAGTAACCCATTATTTAGCAGACTACCGAGGCGATGAACTTATCATGTCACAAAATTGGGAAAAAGTTGACATAAGTGCCTTAGGAGAAGTTAAGTATATTTTCTTTCAACTTGATACTACAGATGCAGACCCAACAGTGGGACCTAATACGGCTGTGTATTTTTGTCTTGATGCCATAACAGTTGATAAAGTAGATAATTAATTTTAAGAAGTAACCCTTTCGGGTTACTTTTTTATAAATCCTTAATCCGCAATATATAAAGAAAAATAACGACATAATTTGTCATAATTAAAGATGTTTTATTTAATAATACACAATAAAATACCTACTAATTAAACTATATTTGCATTTATTATTAACAATAACACACTTACAATGAAACTGCGATTTTTACGTACAAGTTTATTATTTATTTTAGGTTTAACAATCACCACTACAGTTTTTACTTCTTGTTCAAGTGATGACAATTCAAATGATGTAATCTATATTCAAGAGGAGAAAGTAAACGCTGAAGCAAGAGAGGAATTTACTATTGATCCAAAAATTGACCCAACAGGTTTAACCTTTAAATGGTTCAATAATACAACACAGAAAGAACTTTCCGATTCACCAGTTTTAACTTACAAAATGGATTTTGCAAAAACAGAATCTATTACTTTAAAAACAACGAATAAAGAAGGGGTTATTAACCTATATAATTATGCTGTTACATCTTTCTATGGCGAAAACTACAACGTATTAGACCTTAAAGAAATTCCTTTACAAATAGAAGTAAAAGATGGTTATATTTGGGATGGAACATATACAGACGGCGCTAAAATTGAAAGCAATAACTTCCTTTTTAGTCACTCTGTGACTGAGTTCGGCGATGCAAAGTACTGGAATGGTTTCATAGCATCCAACAGTATAGACAAGACTGACCATGAAACCAATTTTGCACAGAATATGCACGGAACTATGGCTAATACTATCAAAGATAAAGAAACTATACCTTTCTTAGTAGCTTATACTGAAGGTGCTGAAAAAACGTATACAAAAGGAGAAGTTATTGACATTGAAAAAACTGCAACAGTTGTAACATTACAAGGAGAAGACAGCAGTGAACTAGTACCTGTTGAAATCAATCTTGGCTTAAGTCCATATACATATTATTCAATTACAAACGGTGATAGCTTTGCTAAAAAATTTGAGAAAGGAGATTATTTTTCAGTAGTTATCTATCTATTAGATGAAAACAAAAAAGTTTTAAACGAAAAACCTATCGAACAAAAACTGGTTAACTTCAAAAAAGATGGTGACACTATAACAAAAGATTGGCAAAAGATTCAATTTAAAGACAAAAAAGCTGCAAAATACATAGTATTCTATGTTGATTCATCAGATAAAGGAGAATATGGTATAAACACACCTGCTTTATTTACTATCAAAGACATTGTAGCACATAAAAAAGCTGTGAAATAATTAGACAATTATTAGACATATTAAGAGGTTACCTAAATAGGTAACCTCTTTTTTTTGTAATCGATAAAATGAGAAGATTCTCACTTACCTAACTTTCTTAAATACTGTGACAAAAATCTAATCAAAACCAATTCCTTTAGTCAACGTAAAATACAACTAAAACATAAAAGAGATTTCATAAGATCTTGTATTATACCAAACAACTGCTGACAAAACACCATTAGACTGAGCTATTCATTAAAATTGAAGTTAAGCCACTCAACTTTTGTCATTGATCCTACTTTTGCTCTTGATTCAGTGAAAGGTGAGAAGTTTTTCCTGTTTAGATTAACTAAACTTTTTGCGTAGTCCCCAACTTTTGACACTGATCCCAAATACCCAATTTCAGGACGACATAAAGCAAAAAAAGAGCTTAAGTAAATATACTTAAGCTCTTTTTGAGCGGAAGACGAGGCTCGAACTCGCGACAACCAGCTTGGAAGGCTGGAGCTCTACCAACTGAGCTACTTCCGCATTTGATGTGATTTGAAAACTTACATCGAGTTTATTAGAGCGGAAGACGAGGCTCGAACTCGCGACAACCAGCTTGGAAGGCTGGAGCTCTACCAACTGAGCTACTTCCGCATTTGATGTGATTTGAAAACTTACATCGAGTTTATTAGAGCGGAAGACGAGGCTCGAACTCGCGACAACCAGCTTGGAAGGCTGGAGCTCTACCAACTGAGCTACTTCCGCATTTGATGTGATTTGAAAACTTACACCGAGTTTATTAGAGCGGAAGACGAGGCTCGAACTCGCGACAACCAGCTTGGAAGGCTGGAGCTCTACCAACTGAGCTACTTCCGCATTTGATGTGATTTGAAAACTTACACCGAGTTTATTAGAGCGGAAGACGAGGCTCGAACTCGCGACAACCAGCTTGGAAGGCTGGAGCTCTACCAACTGAGCTACTTCCGCATTTGATGTGATTTGAAAACTTACACCGAGTTTGTTAGAGCGGAAGACGAGGCTCGAACTCGCGACAACCAGCTTGGAAGGCTGGAGCTCTACCAACTGAGCTACTTCCGCATTTGATGTGATTTGAAAACTTACACCGAGTTTATTGGAGCGGAAGACGAGGCTCGAACTCGCGACAACCAGCTTGGAAGGCTGGAGCTCTACCAACTGAGCTACTTCCGCATTTGATGTGATTTGAAAACTTACATCGAGTTTGTTAGAGCGGAAGACGAGGCTCGAACTCGCGACAACCAGCTTGGAAGGCTGGAGCTCTACCAACTGAGCTACTTCCGCATTTTGTGAGGGCAAATATAAAGCTATTTTCAGAATCAATGCAATTTTTTTTAAAAAAAATAAGCAGAAAAACGATGCCACATAAATATCATCACATTATCAAGGAAATACATTTTGGAGCTATCGACAGTAAGTTCCCCTTATTTATACGCCGTTTAAATAATTATAAAAAAATTAAGTTTTTTTAGTTTTGTATTTACCGAACTAAAACTATCTTTGCTCTCAAATCTTTATTACGACATCTATGCGACAATACAATCCAGAATTAGTTGATTTATTTCAAGATTTCTGTTCACATCATGAGATAGTTTATCACTTCTCGCCTCTGACGGCTCAGATATACACCTATATTATGTTTAATAATAATAGAGATGGCGTGACTTTTGATGAGTTAGTAGAAAAATTAAATGCAAGTAAAAGTTCTGTGTCAAATAGTTTAAATTTATTAATTTCAAACAACCAAATAGAACATTTTAACAAAATAGATGAAAGAAAAAGATTTTTTAGATTAAACCCTAATTTCATGACCACAAGATTGCAGTTAATACGCGATTTACTGGAGAGAGAGCACAATCTAAGTTTGCGATTAGAAAACTTTGTCACAACCGGTGAAATCAATGCACAAAACTGTGAGATGAAAATGAAATTATATATCGATCACCTTGAAAAGAGCAAAAAACATTTAACAGAAACTATAGAAAAATTAAAAAGTACAAATTAAGTAATTATATGAAACGTTATTTCCATACTATCGTTCTAGCGTCGCTTGCGATTACAGCAGGTTCTTGTGGTAAAAAAGAACAGCAAGCAGCTCACGGCCCACTACCATATAAAGTAGTGCAAGTACCTACACAAACAGTGATAGGACACAATACTTACCCAACTACTCTACAAGGTAAGGTTACAAGTAATGTACGAGCTAAAATAGCTGGATATATTCAGGAACTTTACGTTGATGAAGGTTCGGTTGTACGCAAAGGACAACCTTTATTCAGACTTGAGACTAATACATTAAATGAAAATGCAAACGCCGCTTTAGCAGCCGTAAAAGCAGCAGAAGCACAAGTTAGCGTAGCACAAGTAAACTACGATAAATTAGTTCCTCTTGTAAATAAAGGTATCATTAGTAAAATTCAATTAGATACTGCTGAGGCTACACTAAACAGTGCTAAAGGTCAATTAGCAAATGCTAAGGCACAACATCAAAGTATCGTTGCTAATATTGATTACGCTATAATCAAAAGTCCAATTGACGGTATCGTAGGAGCTATTCCTTTTAGAGTTGGTTCATTAGTTAGTCCAAGTGATCCACAACCGTTAACAGTTGTTTCAGATAACAGTGAGATGTACGCTTACTTTTCAATGAATGAAAAGGAGTATTTTAACTTCTTAGAAAAAATTGAAGGAAAGTCAATCAGCGAAAAATTAAAGCACTTACCAGAAGTAAAATTAGTTTTAGCCAATGGACAAACATACTCAAGTACAGGTAAAATTGAAACAATGACAGGTCAAGTAAACCTTGCTACAGGAACTGTTCAGGTAAGAGCATCTTTCCCTAACACAGATAACATTTTGAGCAATGGTAACAGTGGGTCTTTATTACTACCTGTGGAATATAAAGATGTTTTAGTTGTTCCAGAATCATCGACTTTCGAACAACAAGGACAAATTTATGTTTACCGCGTTGTAAATGATACTGCAAAGGCTGCAAAAATTAATGTAATTGATCGAGTAAACAAATTAGCTATTGTTAAAGAAGGAGTTGCAAAAGGAGAAACTATTGTTGGTACAGGATTAGGAACATTGCGTAATGGTTCTGCAATTACACCAGACAAAGTAGAATTCAACTCTATCAACGAAGCTATAAAATCAACTTTCTAAAGCATGTTAAAGACTTTTATCGAAAGACCTGTATTATCTACAGTTATTTCTATCCTTATAGTAATACTTGGGGTGTTAGGACTATCCGCACTTCCAGTAACGCAATATCCAGATATTGCACCGCCGACTGTACAAATTGCGGCGAGCTACCCAGGAGCAAATGCTGAAACTGTAATGCAATCTGTGATTATCCCAATTGAAGAACAAGTGAATGGGGTGGAAAACATGGACTACATTACATCAACAGCAAGTAATGATGGTAGTGCAAGTATTCAAGTAATTTTTAAACAAGGAGTTGACCCAGACATCGCAGCGGTAAACGTACAAAACCGTGTTGCTCGAGCTACTCCATTGTTACCAGCAGAGGTAACTCGTTCGGGGGTTACCACACAAAAGCAGCAAACAAGTGCATTAATGTTCTTGTCGTTCTATTCGACAAACCCGGATTATGATGCTATCTATATCCAAAACTATATGAACATTAACGTAATCCCAGAGCTGAAACGTGTTACTGGTGTAGGAGATGCACAAGCATTTGGTTCTCGAAACTACTCAATGCGTGTGTGGATTGAACCTGCAAAAATGAAAGCATACGGCTTAGTTCCTTCCGATGTAGTTAGAGTACTAAACGAGCAAAGTTTAGAGGCAGCTGCTGGTCAGCTTGGGGAAAACAATGCTGAGGCATTTCAATATGTATTAAAATACAGTGGTAAGTATAAAACTCAAGAACAATATGAAAATATCGTAGTAAAATCTTTAGGTAACGGACAAATCCTAAGGTTAAAAGACGTAGCTCGTATTGAACTTGGAGCACAATCTTATGTAGGTAGTTCTGAACTTGATGGTAACCCAGCAGTAGCAATGGCTATTTACCAAACACCAGGTTCTAACGCCCAAGAGATTATCCAAAACTTACATTTGATTCTAAAGGGAATGGAGAAAAACCTTCCTGAAGGAATGAAATACAAAGTATTGATGGATACAAACGAATTCTTAGATGCTTCGATTAGCAAAGTAGTAAGTACTTTAATTGAAGCGTTTATCTTAGTATTCGTGGTAGTGTATATCTTCTTACAAGACTTTAGATCGACACTTATTCCGTTAATTGCGGTACCAGTTTCTATTGTTGGTACCTTCTTTTTCCTAAGTGTATTTGGATTTTCATTAAACTTACTTACTCTTTTCGCATTAGTACTGGCCATCGGTATTGTGGTGGATGACGCCATAGTTGTGGTGGAAGCCGTCCACGCCAAGATGGAGGAAACGGGTAAAGATGCATTGGATGCGAGTGTTAGTACAATGGGAGAGATCTCAGGTGCCATTATCTCAATTACATTAGTAATGGCTGCGGTATTTATCCCAGTAACCTTTATTAGTGGTCCAACTGGAGTATTCTACAAACAATTTGGTATTACTCTTATTGTAGCTATTTTGATTTCAGCAGTAAATGCCTTGACTTTAAGTCCAGCGTTATGTGCTATCTTCTTAAAGCAACATGACAATCACGAAGGAAGAAAAAGAAATTTTGTTCAACGTTTCTTCGACGCATTCAACGTTGGGTTTAACAACTTAACGCATAGATATGGTAATTCATTCAAATTCTTATTAAAACACAAGTGGTTAACATTTGTAATCTTATTAGGATGTCTTGGAATTACATACTACTCTGCTAAGACAATGCCAACAGGATTCGTACCAAACGAAGACCGTGGGTTCATCATGGGTAATATTGAATTACCTACAGGAGCATCACAAGACCGTGTAACAAGTTTACAAAAAGAGTTTTCTGCTGTAGTAAAACAAATTCCTGGTGTAGATGCCGTAACTGTTGTTTCGGGATTCTCTTTCATCAATGGACAAGGTTCTAACTATGGTATGGCGATGATTAAGTTAAAGGATTTCTCTGAAAGAAAAACAGACGATCTTGCAACAGATGTAATCATTGGTAAATTATTTGGACTTGCTGCAACTCAGTTCCAAGATGCGAAAATGATTTTCTTCCAACCACCAAGTATACCAGGATTCGGTATGTCTGCCGGATTTGAGATGAAATTACTTGATCGCAGTGGAGGTGAATTAACAGAATTCGATAAAAAATCACAAGAATTCGTAGGTGAATTAATGAAGCGCCCTGAAGTATTATATGCTCAGTCGTCATTCAATACAAACTATGCACAATACGAACTTGAATTAAATATTCCTCGTGCAAAAGAATCAGGTGTTTTAGTAAGTGATATTTTCTCGGCTTTACAAGGTTATATTGGAGGTATATATGCAGCAGACTTTACGCGTTTTGGTAAGCAATACCGCGTAATGGTTCAATCATTGCCACAATATAGATCAGATGTAAATAGCTTAAGTGAAATCTACGTTAGAACATCTACAGGAGAAATGGCACCAGTAAACCAGTTTGTTGATTTGAAAAAAGTATATGGTCCGCAATCTGTAAACCGTTACAACTTATTTACATCATCAAATATCAATGGTGCTCCGAAACCAGGATATAGTTCGGGGGATGCAATTCGCGCAGTACAAGAGGTTGCTCAAAAAACATTATCAACAAGTCACAGTATTGACTTTACAGGACTATCTCGTGAGGAGATTAATGCAGGTAACCAAACAGTAATGATTTTTGCACTTTGTGTAATCTTCGTTTACTTCTTACTATCTGCTCAATACGAAAGTTACTTATTGCCATTTGCGGTAATTATCTCATTACCTACAGGAGTTATGGGAGCATTCCTTGCACAGAAATTAGCAGGATTAGAGAATAACATCTACTTCCAGATTGCTCTGGTCATGCTTGTGGGATTACTTGCCAAGAATGCCATTCTGATTGTAGAGTTTGCTGTTCAGAGAAGACAACATGGGGAGTCAATTGCAGAATCTGCTATTAACGGTGCTAAAGCGCGTTTAAGACCGATCTTGATGACTTCATTCGCATTTATCCTTGGTCTTATGCCATTGGTATTTGCAAAAGGAGTTGGAGACGTTGGTAACCGTTCAATCGGTACAGGTGCTGCCTTTGGATTATTAATCGGTACAATCATTGGAGTTTTCGTAATTCCAGTATTATATGCTATTTTCCAATATCTTCAAGAAAAAGTGAAGCCTGTTAAATTTGAAGAAAAAACGCACTAAGAAATGAAAAAACAAACTTTATATAGAGTTATTCCTATTGCTCTTTTGGGGTTGACAATGCAATCGTGCTTTGTTGCCAAAAAATACGATAGACCAGAGGTTATCGATGAGCAATACTTTAGAACTGATAAGATTTCTCAAGATACTCTTTCTATGGCCAATGTGTCATGGAAAGAGTTATTCTCAGACGAAATTTTAAAACAATATATTGATCAAGCTTTAGAAAACAATTTAGACATTCGCATTGCCTTAGAGAATATGAATGCTGCTAAAGCTTATATGCAACAAGGTAAATGGGGATATGCCCCTACCTTAAATGTAGGTGCAAACTACACTCACTCTGTTGCGTCTAAAAATGGACCACAAGGAATAGCTTTTGGAGATACAAGAGTAAAAACCGATTTATACGACGTTACAGGACAATTCTCTTGGGAATTAGATGTATGGGGTAAAATCAGAAGTGGCAAAAGAGCATCTACAGCAAGTTATTTACAATCTGTAGCTGCCCATCAAACTGTAAAAACACAGTTAATATCTTCAATTGCAAGTACTTATTTTCAATTAGTAGCTCTTGATCAACAAAAGGCAATTACAGAAAAAACAATTGTCAATAGAAAGAATAGTTTAGAAACAATTGAAGCTCTAAAAGAAGCAGGACAGGTTAATGAAGTTGCAGTAAAACAAACACAGGCTCAGCTATATAACGCACAAGCTTTGTTAGTTGACATCAACAACAGCATCAAGTTAACGGAAAACACGTTCAGTATTCTACTTGGAGAAAATCCAAATGCGATTAAAAGAGGGCAACTTGATGGTCAAACGTTAAACACAGATTTAACTGTTGGAGTGCCTATTCAACTGCTTACAAACAGACCTGACGTTAGAGCTGCTGAATTTGAACTTATCAATGCTTTTGAAATGACAAATGTAGCTCGTAGTAATTTCTACCCTTCATTCCGCATTACTGCTAATGGAGGCTTACAAAGCTTAGACTTTGACGAGTTATTCAATACCAACTCTCTATTCGCTAATATTATTGGTGGATTAACTCAACCTTTGTTAAATGGTAGACAAGTGAGAACTCAACATCAAGTAGCACAAGCAAATCAAGAAAAAGCATATTTAAACTATAAAAAATCAGTTTTAAATGCTTCAAAAGAAGTTTCTGATGCGCTGTACAACTACGAAAGTTCAAAAGATAAACTGGTATTAAAAGAACAAGAGTACAAGTCTTATCAACTTGCAACTGAATACTCAGAAGAATTATTAGTTCAAGGCTTAGCAACTTATCTTGATGTATTAACAGCAAGAGAAAGTGCTTTGGCTGCTGAACTAGTTTATATCAATACTGAATTAGCTCAACTTAACTCTTTAGTTACTTTATACAGAGCTGTAGGTGGAGGTGTAAAATAACGTTTATAGTTAATTGTTATTCGATAATTAGAGTGGTTGAAAATTTCAGCCACTCTTTTTTTTATCTTTGTTTCTATGAATATAGGTCAATACATACTAACTAAGATTTTCCCTAAATACACTTGGATCAGAAAAACAAGTGAATTAAAAGTGTACCTAACTTTTGATGACGGACCTATTCCCCAAGTAACAGAATGGGTACTCGACCTCCTTCAACATTACAACATAAAAGCTACTTTCTTTTGCATCGGTGATAATATCCGAAAACACCCTTCAGTATTTAAGAGAATAATAAATGAAGGTCACCAAGTAGGCAATCACACCTTCAATCATTTAAACGGTTGGAAAACCAGTGAAGAAGACTATATTGCCAACGCAATACTATGTGAAAAAGAGATAAAAAAGTACTGCTCAAATGATTCTAAGCTGTTTAGACCTCCTTATGGAAAAATAAAGACAGCACAAGCTAAAAGACTAAGCGATAAAGGATATGAAATAATCATGTGGCACAATCTCACCAAAGATTACGATAGGAATTTAACCCCAAAACAATGCTTAAGACGCTCTTTAAAGCACCTTAAAAAAGGAAGTATAATAGTATTTCACGACAGCCTAAAAGCGCAAGAAAACATGAAATACGCATTGCCTATACTAATCGAAAGCTTATTAGATAAAGGCTATACCTTTGACACTTTATAGTAAGGAAGTCATGACATTGATTAATGAATTCGCATCCATTACTTCTGTCTGACGCCAAATCATCGTATGATTCTTATATAATAGCATAGTAGGTACCTGCTTAATACGCAAAGCTTCCACCAATTCGCTATTTTTCTCTACATCAATCTTTACGATTAAAATACGATCACCCATCGCTGCCGCCACATCGTGTAATACAGGATTCATTTTTGTACACCCATCATTCCATTTCGCAAAAAATTGAATTAATACAGGTACATCTCTTTCTACTAAATCCCCAAACTTTGACATATAATTATTTTTTATTCGTTTTTAGATATTTACTCTACTTATATATACAAAAATATACTTTTTTGTGTAAAAACTTACTTTTTCACTCGTAATTCTATAACTGTAATCTCAGGCCAAATACCAGTACGACCTTTATATGCGTGATAACCAAACCCTCTATTCACATACAAGTACTTCCCTAATGTTTCATAAAGACCTGCCCATTGCTTATACACATACTGAATAGGACTCCACTTTAGAAAGCCAGGAATTTCAATTCCAAATTGCGAACCATGTGTATGACCCGATAAGGTTAATTGGAAATTCATCGGATGATCTAAAATTTGAGCATCCCAGTGCGATGGATCGTGACTCATCAAAATTTTAAAATCAGTCGATTCTATTCCCTGTGTGGCTTTATCTAAATCTCCAAATTTCATAAACTTGCCATTTGCACCCCAGTTCTCAACCCCAACTACACAAATAGACTCACCGTCTTTATTGATACTAACATGTTCATTTCTCAGCAGTTGAAAATTAAGTTTATCACTAATATCACAGATTTCGTTGAAGTTTTTGTCTTCCATCTCGTCCGTTTCCCAATGAGCATAAGTTCCGTAATCGTGATTCCCTAAGATTGAAAATTGCCCATACTTGTGTGGGCGAATCTTTCGAAAAGTACTCAACCACGGATTCACTTCACTTGCCACGCTATTAACCATGTCACCCGTAAAAAGCAACATGTCAGATCTCTGAGCATTAATCAATTCAACAGCATGCATCAACTTTTCAGGATCGTCAAAACTACCAAAGTGAATATCGGATAATTGCGTAAATCTAAAACCATCAAATGCAGATGGAAGATCACTAAATTCAATTATATGCTCGTGGACTTGAAATCGATAACGTCCAATAGTAATACCGTGCAATACAGACAAAAAAGGAATTGACACTATACCCAAAGCTATGTTGGTAACAAATTTCCTTCTACCTGGTATAATAGAATCTTTCTCATCTTCATTCACTCTGGAAGATTGCTTATCTCCTAACTCCCTTTGAATAAATCGATAAACACCAATCGATAAACGCGCGACATCCTCCACCAACAAAACAAGAGTCAGAATAAGTTTTGGTAAATAAAATAATACAATAAGAGCTCCAGCAGTCAATGGTAAATTCATATCACCTGACTTAGGATCGAACTTTGAAAAGCCATAGCCAATAAAAAGAACAAGAATAACAGATGCCATCACATAGAGTAAGCGACTTGAAAACTTTTTAAAGTATTGTTTAAATGCTTGATAAGTATAAAACTCGATAACAAACAACAACAGCCCGATAATTAAAAACTTCAACATGAGTGAATACATTTATTTCAAATTTACCCTTTTGTATCAGTCTACAAAATACCTTTAACATTATTTAATACCATTCTCCACAAAGACATTATGGAGGAGTGATTTTCAAGCGAAGACCAAATTGCGTATCTTTGAAACTTAATTTTAGAAACAAATAAATTCTTCCTATGGATAATAAAAAACGTCTTTTTCTACTTGATGCTTATGCTTTAATATTCCGAGGGTATTACGCATTTATCAAAAACCCAAGAATAAACTCAAAAGGATTAGACACATCAGCTATTTTGGGTTTCATGAACTCACTATTAGATGTTATCAAAAAAGAACAACCTGATCATTTAGCAGTAGCATTTGACAATGGAGGAAGTAAGGATCGTTTAGAGTTATTCCCAGAATATAAAGCAAATCGAGATGCTACGCCAGAAGCTATTAAAATAGCTGTACCGTACATTAAGGAGATCTTAAAGGCTATGCACATTCCAATTATTGAAGTAAGTGGTTTTGAAGCAGATGATTTGATTGGTACAATATCAAAACAAGCTGAAAAAGAAGACTTCAAAGTATATATGGTTACACCTGATAAAGACTATGCTCAGTTGGTATCAGAGAACATATTCATGTACAAACCAGCGCGAATGGGCAATGGCGTTGAAATATGGGGAATAGATGAAGTGAAAGAGAAATTCGAAGTTGAAGAACCTATTCAAGTTATTGACTTTTTAGGTATGATGGGAGATTCAGTTGACAATATTCCAGGATTACCTGGTGTTGGTGAAAAAACAGCAAAGAAGTTTTTGAAAGAGTATGGCTCAATGGAAAACTTACTTGACAACACCCATCAGTTAAAAGGAAAAATGAAAGAGAACATTGAAAACAATAAAGAAAAGGGAATTCTTTCAAAGAAACTTGCGACGATCATGCTTGATTGCCCTGTTACCTTCGATGCTAATCAATTTGTTCTTGAACAACCAGATATCGAAAAGTCTGAAGCTCTATTCGTAGAATTAGAATTCAGAAGGATGAAAGAACAATTTGACAAAATATTCAGTGTAAACCAACCATCGATAAAAACGCCAGAAACTGTTACGTCTAACGCAAAAAATGCCACTTTAGACGATCAATTTTCACTTTTTGGAGAGGTTGAAAATACTACAAATAGCGACTCTCCTTATTTTGCTAACTTGAGCACAACAAATCACGTTTACCAATTATGCGATAGCAAAATGAGTATTCGCCTTTTAGTTCAAAGTTTACTTCAGCAGACAAGTGTTTGTTTTGATACTGAAACAACAGGTTTAGATGCTTTAAATGCTGAACTTGTAGGTATTGCTTTTTCTTACGAAAAAGGCACTGCATTCTACGTTCCGTTCTCTGACAACAAAGAAGAAACTCAAGAATTACTCGAGTCTTTCAAAGCGTTTTTTGAATCTGAACAAATAGAGAAGATTGGTCAGAACCTCAAGTATGACATTAAAGTACTCAAACAGTATAACATTGAAGTAAAAGGACCTCTATTCGATACCATGATCGCGCACTACCTGATCAATCCAGACATGCGTCATAATATGGATATCCTTTCTGAAACATACTTGCGATATACCCCACAACCAATTGAAGATTTGATTGGCAAAAAAGGTAAAAATCAAAAGTCTATGAAAGACATTTCTCCTGAATTGGTAAAAGAATACGCAGGAGAAGATGCCGATATCACCTTTCAGTTAAAACAAAACTTTGAACCTCAATTGCAGGCGACAAACACGATTGAACTATTTCAAAATATAGAAGTGCCTTTAGTACCTGTTTTAGCAGATATGGAAAGCGAAGGAATCCGCTTAGATATAGACTTCCTTGCCTCCCTATCAGGTGCATTAAATCAGGATATCAAACAATTAGAAAAGGCAATCTACGAAGAAGCTGGAGAAGAATTCAACTTAGCATCACCGAAACAACTTGGCGATATCTTATTTGACAAGTTAAAGATTGGAGGAAGCAAACCAAAAAAGACAAAAACAGGACAATATGCTACTGGAGAAGAAATCTTAAGCGACTTAGCTCCAAAGCACCAAATAGTGCAAGATATTTTAGATTGGCGACAACTGATAAAATTGCAAAACACTTATGTAGATGCTTTACCTAAACAAGTGGATCCGAAAACAAAGCGAGTTCATACAGAATATATGCAAGCTGTAGCCGCAACAGGTCGTCTAAGTTCTAATAATCCAAACTTGCAAAATATACCTATTAGAACAGAAAGAGGGCGTTCAGTGAGAAAAGCATTTGTTGCAAGAGATGAAAACTACGTAATCATGGCAGCCGATTATTCACAGATAGAACTGCGAATTATTGCAGCTTTGAGTGAAGAACCTAATATGATTGAATCCTTTAAAAACGGAGAAGATATTCACCGTTCTACTGCTGCAAGAGTGTTTAATGTACCTCTTGAAGAAGTAACTAAGGAACAACGTAGTCATGCAAAGACTGTTAACTTCGGGATTATCTACGGTGTATCTGCATTTGGATTGAGCAATCAAACTAACTTATCTCGTTCAGAGAGTAAAGAGTTAATAGACACTTACTACGCAACATATCCAAAACTAAAAGATTATATTGCTAAGCAAATTGACTTTGCAAGGGAACATGGTTATGTACAAACTATCTTAGGTAGAAGAAGATATTTGAAAGACATCAATTCCCACAATGCAGTTGTAAAAGGAGCTGCTGAACGAAATGCCGTAAACGCTCCGATTCAAGGAAGCGCTGCAGATATTATCAAAATAGCAATGATTAACATTCACAAAAAGTTAATCTCAGAAAAATGGCAATCAAAATTACTCTTACAAGTACACGATGAGCTTGTCTTTGATGCCCATAAAGAAGAATTAGAAAACTTAAAAACAATGGTTAAACAAGAAATGGAAAATGCTTTCACTCTTACCGTACCATTAATAGTTGACTTAGGAGTAGGACAAAATTGGCTTGAAGCACATTAATAAAACAAACAAATCCCATTTGATAAAAAATCAAATGGGATTTTCTTTTTCAACATTATCTTTCATAAAAAAGACAAAAATACCGCGTGAAAAACTACCACCGAATGTCCTCTCCCCCAACTAAATGATTGCTTTACTCAATTTTTAGCTAAGTTCACCCAAAATACATTTTTGTATAAACTCAATCTCTGTACTTTTACCACTATAAAACCAAAGTCCTAATTGTTTGATTAGGATATTCCTAAACTTTTCCCAAAAAAGAAGTCTTTCGCAAGACTTCTTTTTTACATACAACAATTGGTATTTACTCTACATCCTCACGATCTCGAATTTGAGTTTCCTTCCTCTTTTTTTGTTCACGTTCACTATAGATAGACCATTCCGTATTTTTATCTTGATACGTCTTATAATCTACTTTTTCGAAGGTAGGCGCATCTGCACCTTTTAGTATAGCATAATTCTCATCTTTGGTAGCACGAGCATTATCAGACTTTAGATCTTTAGATAGATAGTATACTGATGTTTTATCCTTCGCTACTGTTCCATCTATCACCTCGAAAGAAGCTACATCTATCTCCAGACACGGACGCAAAGTCTCCCAAGTTACAAAGTAAACTTGCCCCTTATCTTTTGCCCATTTGTCATTTAGTACTTCTAATGAATTCAGATCAAGCCCTTCTACTTCGAGTATTGACAACGGACTTTTTTCTCCTTCCATACCTGCTTTTAAATGATAAAGATAATTTGCATCCTTATATAAAAAAGAATTACCTAACGCTTTGAAAGTAGCCTTGTCATACTCCCCTTCCAACGGTTTTATCTCATTCGAACCAAACATCTTATTAGTCTCGAAGTACACCCCATTTTTATCACTAAAGAACACTGTACCTAAATATTTAAATGTAGGACGGTCAGCCCATGCAAGTACCTGATCCTTATAATAGACATGTGTAGAGTCTTTGATCACATTTGCGTCTAACCTGCGGATCGCATCAGGATTAACACCTTCTAATAGTACATCCCCATAATACATCTGACCATCCCTCGCTTCATAATATTCATTATTACTAATCAACAATGACATAATAGGGAACAACACGACCAAACCTAATACTACACCGATAATAACAAATATCTTCTTATTACCTTTCACCTCATGTTCTCTCGCATTAGCAAGGAGGTTTACATTTCCCTCTACAGCTCTTCCATTTAGGTATTCTGTCCAATGCTCATCTAATTTACCTACTCGATCAACAGCAGTATAACTCTGATAATTCTCCAAGCGCCCTAAAAGGGTATTTATCATCGTTCGGTCAGCAGATTCAAAAGAAAAGAAAGGCTCTTCCTGACCGGCTGCAAAGAAAATCACCAAATCCCCTGCAACAGCTGAATATCGTTTAACCATAACAATATTTGCGTGTTTGATAGATTTCACTTCTCTACCTTTCTTAATTGTCACTCCTTGTTCATTAATATCAATGCATACTTGCGTAGTAAACACTGAACGCAATCTGACAATCAGTAGAATGACCACAACAAATACTGTAATATATATAAACGCACTTGTACTCCCTGTATTAAATGCATGTACAATCGATATCAGATTAATAAAGCAATATATCAATACTACGGCAAAGATTGCAATCATTGTGATGTTATACTTTTTTCGATTAAGTACCTTAAAGATTAGTGTTGTCATACTCTTTAAAAAATTATTGATCTATATTTTCAAATATTTCAGGGTTAAACTCGATTGTAGTTGTACTTTTATATATCTTATATACCTTATCCTCAGCAAACAGTTCTTCTAACTTCGTGCGAGAAAACAGCGTCACCTTTTCTGTGTAGTACATCGGTTCATCGATCAAAAACACATCCCCTTTTTGCACAGATTTTCTGTTTTGTCTGACATACAAAGTATCACCTGCTACTTCTGTCACGTACATAGCCGAACGATCACCGTTCTCAAGTTCGTAGAACACCACATCACCTGTTTCTAAAATAGCGATTTGATCTCTTTTGTAATCATTCTCTTGCCTATTTCCAATCCACATCCCTATCACAAAGATTAACACAAATAAAATAGTAAATCCAGATAGCAAAAAATGATACCATCGATACGACTTCTTTTCCAATCGCGAAATCACCTCTCGCGATGCTGTCGGAAAATACGCTGGAGCAAACATTGTATCACAGACAGGACAACGAACGATAACTTTTTTCTGATGGGCATAGATTGGTACATACACTATATGCTCAACTGTACATATAGCTTCTATTTGCATTCGATGTGTTTTCTGACACTCTGGACAAGTAAACGTCCCTGTAGTGGTCACACGTTCTAATGTACTAAAATATTTATCTCTTGCCTCCTTTATTATTATCATACCCTCCTTATATAAACAAAAAAACATGTAAATTTAACAAATTATAACAGATTACCTTGTAATAAATAAAAATGACTTATTGCTATTCACAAATAAACAACCTTATCCCTTTTATCCATACAAATACCAGATACTACAACAGTTAATCTTTCCAATAACAAAAATTAAGAACATCACATGTGACTCATTGCTTTTTTTCCATCACTACACTGATTGTGTACTTCTGCGTTCTCCCCAGATTTGAGTGAAGTACAACTCTATGTTTTACGATAGAAATAAAGTTTAATCAACTAATACTCAGAAATTTTACTTACACCATACGAATTGAAATACTGGAAAATACTATTCTAAAAATTGGACTAAGGCAAATGACTACAGTACCAAAAACACCTACTGCAAAAACAATCAGAACACGGATAAAGCTAACATTGATCCTCATTGTCCTATTTACAATTTTATTCTTTGGGCTCTTTTTATTAGCACTGGCGGTCTTAAAATTTCATCATTCATACTTTACCATCTACCCACCTTTGTTTGTCATACTATTCTTACTATATCCTTTCTTTGTCTTTACAATAGCTCACTCCGTGTATTACAAAATTGGTGTGCGTATCATGCAAAAAGCCAACCATCCCAATCCGATGAAAGAACTACTGGTCTTGCTTATACTCAGTACATTGTTCAGTATAGGAATATTCTTAAAAAATAGGTCTTAGCTTAAGTTTTCCGAATATCTATTTCTTCTCGAACTTATCGATTAACTACTACTTCTATATACAGACAACCAAAAAGTTGAGAAAAGAAGAGAAATCAGAATAATACAATAGTTAGCGAAAAAAGATTAGCATTTAATTACAAATTATACCACGAGTGGGGACACGTAAATTATTCTATATTTGCTTTTTATAATTAACAAACAAAGAGAAATGAAAAAACTGCTTGGTCGTTTAATGTTAGGAGTCACAGGATGGAAATTGAATACGAATGGAATTTCTATTGATGAAGCTAAAAAAACAGTATTAATCTGTGTTCCTCACACTTCAAACTGGGATTTCTACTACAGTTTAGCTTGTTTTTGGATAATGGGAGTTCCCTTCAAAATGTTTATAAAAGATTATTATACTAAGTCGTGGTTTGGCTTTTTCTTTAAAGCATTAGGCTGTATAGGAGTTGATCGATCAAAAAGACAGAATTTAGTGGAGTACGCTGTAGAATTAATCAACGAGGCAGAGAAAATTGCCATTGTAAACACCCCAGAAGGAACAAGATCATTTTCAGACAAATGGAAGCAAGGATTCTATCAAATAGCCAAACAAGCAAATATTCCCGTAGCACTTTGTTACGCAGATTATAGAAAAAAAGAATGTGGTATATTTAAGTTAATATCGGTCAGCGACTTAACTTTTGAACAAACATTAGATATAATAACTCCTTACTATGATGCCAAAATGGCAAAATATCCAGAATTATATAACCCCAAACTGTACTAAGTAAAATAACAAACAAGGAACAACTAAAAAAACAGTTGTTCCTTGTTTGTTTAAAGCATAAGCACACCTGATCATCTGAATCTCTAAACGTATAAAAGCAAATCACAACTTCTTTTTATCATCTCTAATCTACTTCACAATAGAGAAATATCCATCTACTTCGACCTCTCCTACATCACTATCAATAGCAACAGAAACCCGATAGTCCCCCTGCTTGTACTCAACCAAATTAGGATGTATCTGAACAGATACTTTCACACTCACACCTTTACTAATAACATAAGAGTCACCTCCTATTGACAGATCTTCAAAATCAATAGGGATCCACTCTCTACCTTCTAATATGCAAATCCTATAATCGCCTTTCACCTTGATTACCTCCTGTGATTGATTCCAAATACTCAGTTCAATTTCCGAAGGTGCCTCTGTAAATCTACCTTCCACTAAATCTACTTTTACACGATCATATAACGCATTTTGCCTTTCGTGTTTATTATCAATTATGACAGGAGAGGTACTATTTGTATCAGTAATTACTGACGCGCTATTCTTATGAGTCTGATTACAGCTCATAGAAAACAAACAACTAAGAAACACAATTGGAAAAACAAATAACTTTTTCATAACTATTCTTTGTATAATAAGCTACTAAAAATAAAACAATTACCTCTAAGCATCTCTTTTCAAAAGAAAAAAAGTATAGATAAGAAAATGGCACATTAAAAGATAGCATAAAGCAGGACAAAACTTCTGTCGATACAATTGTTATTCAAACGATTGAGCCCCAATTAATTCGAAAAAAAAGACTATAAATTTGTATAGTAAAAGATTTTATGTAATTTTGCACTCCCTTAATTGGGAATGGAATGTTTAATTAAATACAAATTTATTGTGGAAAGTTTAAGCTACAAGACAGTATCGGCTAACAAAGCAACTGCTCAAAAAGAGTGGTTAATTGTTGACGCTGAAGGTCAAAATTTGGGACGTCTTGCTTCAAAAGTTGCAGTACTTTTAAGAGGTAAACACAAAACAAATTACACACCGCACGTAGACTGTGGAGACAACGTAATCGTTATCAACGCAGAAAAAATCAACCTAACAGGTAACAAATTAGATGACAAGACTTACATCCGTCACACAGGTTACCCAGGAGGACAAAGATCATTAACTGCTAAAGTAATGCAACAAAAAAACCCTGCATTATTGATCGAGAAAGCAGTAAAAGGAATGTTGCCTAAAAACAAATTAGGAGCACAATTATTCCGTAATCTAAATGTAAATGTAGGTGCTGAGCACAAACACGAAGCTCAACAACCTAAAACCGTTAATTTAAACGAAATTAAGTAATGGGAGTTATTCACAAAATCGGTAGAAGAAAAACTGCTGTGGCTCGTGTTTATGTTTCAGAAGGAACAGGAAACATCACAGTAAACAAAAAAGATTTTAAAACTTATTTCCCAACTGGTACATTACAGTACAAAGTTTTACAGCCTCTAGCAATGACTGAGAATGCTGAGAACTTTGATATCAAAGTAAATGTATACGGAGGAGGAACTACAGGACAAGCTGAAGCAGTGCGTATGGCAATTGCAAGAGCAATGTGTGAAGTAGAAGTTGAAAACAGAGCAATCTTAAAACCAGAAGGATTACTTACACGTGACCCACGTATGGTTGAGCGTAAGAAATTCGGTCAGAAGAAAGCTCGTAAGAGATTCCAATTCTCTAAACGTTAATATTTACATATTATTAAAAAATCTAAGTTTTTGTTGCCCACTTGCCGAGGCAAGAGGTAGTTTAGCATCTAAATGGTTGGGACCGAATTTATCCTCGCTACTCATCCATTGCTAAAGTAACAGAACGTAAACTATTACAAAAATGGCAAACAAAGTAGAAGTTAAAGAATTACTAGAAGCAGGTGTTCACTTCGGACACATGACTAGAAAATGGGACCCAAATATGGCTCCTTACATCTATATGGAGCGTAATGGTATTCACATTATCAATCTATATAAAACTGCAGCTAAAATTGAAGAAGCTAATGAAGCTTTGAAAAAAATCGCTGCATCAGGAAGAAAAATCCTTTTCGTTGCTACAAAAAAGCAAGCGAAAGACATCGTAGCTGAAAAAGCAGCTGCAGCTAACATGCCTTACATCACTGAAAGATGGCCAGGTGGTATGTTAACAAACTTCGTTACTATTCGTAAAGCTGTTAAAAAAATGGCTTCAATCGATAGAATGAAAAAAGACGGTACATTTATGACTCTTTCTAAGAAAGAGCGTTTACAAGTTGAACGTCTACGCGCAAAATTAGAGAAGAACTTAGGTTCTATTGCTGACATGACTCGTCTACCAGCTGCTCTATTTGTAGTTGATATCAAAGCTGAACACATTGCGATTAAAGAAGCTCAAAAATTAAACATTCCGATCTTCGCTATGGTAGATACTAACTCTGACCCACGTCAAGTTGATTTCGTTATCCCAGCAAACGATGATGCTTCTAAATCAATTGAAAAAATATTATCTTTAGTTACTTCTGCTATTATCGAAGGTAATGCAGAAAGAAAATCTGAAAAAGAAGAAGCAGCAGCTGCTAAAGTTGATGCTCCTAAAGCATAATTTTTTAACAATATCATAAAGTCGTTATGCTGATAGTTGTCTACTTTTGTAAGCGCTGTCGATAACGACTTTTTTTATTAACTATTTAATACAACGAACAATGGCAAATATTACTGCTGCAGAAGTAAACAAGCTAAGACAAATTACAGGTGCCGGAATGATGGACTGTAAAAAAGCTTTAGTAGAGGCTGAAGGTGACTTCGATAAAGCTATCGAAGTGTTACGTAAAAAAGGACAAAAAGTTGCTGCTAACCGTTCTGACCGTGAGTCAAGCGAAGGAGTAGCTATTTCTTACGTAAATGATACTAAAACTAGAGGAGTTGTTATCACATTAAACTGTGAAACTGACTTCGTAGGTAAAAATGATTCTTTCGTTGCTCTTGCAAAAGAAATGGTTCAAAAAGCAATCAACTTCAACACAAAAGAAGAATTCTTAGCTTCTGAATTTGAAGGTATGACTGTAGCTGACAAGTTAATCGAGCAAACTGGAGTTATCGGTGAGAAAATTGAAATCGGATCTTTCGAAGTTTTAGAAGGAGCTTATATCGGTACTTACATCCACGGTAACAAAATTGCTGCTATCACTGCTTTATCTGCTGTAATTGCAAAAGCTGAGGAGTTAGGAAAAGATATCTCTATGCAAGTTGCTTCTATGGGAGCTGAAACATTGTCTTACAAAGATTTCGATCCAGAGTTCGTAGCTAAAGAAACTGAAGCTCGTATTGCTGTTATCGTAAAAGAAAATGAAGAATTAGTACGTTTAGGAAAAACTCTTAAAAATGTACCTCAATATATTTCTTACGCTCAAATTACTGACGAAGTATTAAAACAAGCGGAAGAAGATGCTAAAGCTGAATTAAAAGCTGAAGGTAAACCAGAAAATATTTGGGATAGAATTTTACCTGGTAAAATTCAACGTTTCATCAGTGACAACACTACTTTAGATCAAGAGAAAGCTTTATTAGACCAAAACTTTATTAAAGATGAGTCTAAAAAAGTTGGAGAATACGTGAAAGGTTTTGGTGTAGAAATCACTGGATTCAAAAGAGCTTCTTTAGGTTAATCAACAACCTTTTAGCAATATTTATAAAAGCCTCAGTTAATTCTGAGGCTTTTTTTTATTACTTTTACCCAGCACAACTAGTTTTTATTATGAAATTTTTAAAAAACAACCTATTAATACAGATTATTATTGCTATCGTGTTAGGTAGCGTGTTAGGTAACCGCCTCCCAGAATCAATTGGGAGAATATTCAGCACTTTTAATAGTGTTTTCGGAGGATTTTTAAAATTTATTGTTCCCCTGATCATCATTGGTCTAATAGTACCAGCAATTGGAAATATTGGTAAAAATGCCGGTAAACTTTTATTAATTACCACCGCCATTGCTTATAGCTCTACGCTATTCGCTGGATTTATCTCCTATGGAGTAAGTATTACTACTTTCCCTAATATTTTAGCCACTGAACAGCTGGGCAATATTACAGAATCTACTAAAAACTTGGAATCTTATTTTGATATCGCTATGCCCCCCATGTTTGACGTTATGAGTGCTCTCGTTATCTCTTTTCTGTTAGGAATAGGAATATCAAAAGGTAATTTCACGTATTTAGAGGGTGTTTTTAACGATTTTCAGAGCATCATTATGTCTGTTATCAATAAAGCAATCATTCCCTTCTTACCGCTGTTTATATTCGGTATATTCTTGAATATGACTTATAACGGTCAAGTATTCGTTGTACTGGATACGTTTGTAAAAATAATCGGAGTGATCTTTATCCTGCACGTCTTTGTATTAGTATTCCAATATGTAATTGCAGGTACAATAAGTAAGCAAAATCCTTTCATGCTGATGAAGAATATGCTACCCGCCTACTTCACTGCTTTAGGAACACAATCTTCTGCTGCAACAATTCCAATTACATTAGAGCAGACAATAAAAAATAATGTCGATCCAAAAATTGGAGGATTTACAGTACCTCTATGTGCAACCATTCACTTAGCTGGAAGTACCTTGAAGATAGTTGCATGTGCTATTGCATTGATGTTGGTACAAGGTCAAACAGTTGATTTTACCCTCATGGTTGGATTTATTTTTATGTTGGGAATCACTATGGTAGCTGCACCAGGAGTACCAGGAGGTGCTATTATGGCTTCATTAGGAGTATTAGCCTCTATCTTGGGATTCGATATGGAGCAACAAAGTTTAATGATTGCACTTTATATCGCTATGGATAGTTTTGGAACAGCATGTAATGTTATGGGAGATGGAGCTATCGCTATAATCGTAAACAAAATATCGAAAAGTAAAACTATACCAGCAGAAGCTTAATACAATTCAGTTCGTTTAAAATACCATGTACGAAAAAACATATCCAAGTAAGAGATTTAGAAAGACAATGGAGTTTGTCAATAAACATATTGCGAAAGACTCAACCATTCTAGACTTAGGGGTAGTTAATCCACTTTCTAAAATTATGCAAGAAGATGGATTCAAAGTTACCAATACCACCGGAGAAGATTTAGATGAAGATCAGAGTGCTTTAACAAATGGAGATTACGAAGTCTTAACGGCTTTTGAAATTTTAGAACACTTACTAAATCCTTATACAGTACTTAAATCATGTAAGGCTAATAAAATTGTAATATCAGTTCCGTTGAGATTGTGGTTTAGCACTGCCTATAGAAGTAAAACGGATATGTTAGACAGACATTATCACGAATTTGAATCTTGGCAATTAGATTGGCTTGTACAAAAAGCTGGATATAAGATCATCGATAGAGATATGTGGACACACCCAATCAAAAAGTTAGGTATCAGACCTCTCTTGAGGTGGTTTACTCCAAGATACTATATTCTTTATGCAGAAAAAATATAAATAGAAACGCTGAGATTAGTTCTCAGCGTTTTTTATTTGGCCGATGAGGAACAAGCGGGTAATTTGTTTGCTAATGATTAATGGCTATATTTGCCTCAAGCTTTAGGGGTGTCTACACAAATTGTAGGCTGAGACTTCACCCTTTGAACCTGATCTGGTTAATACTAGCGTAGGGAAAAGTAAGATGACTTCATTAAATAGGTACGACCGTGCCTTCTTGTAGCCATTCCTAAAGTTATATCTCATAAGAACAAAAGGAATGGAACTTAAAATCTATAAACACAGCGTACCGTTTTTCTGCTACAAACGATTCACTTGTAAACAGTTTATTGTAAGCCTTACTGCAATACAAAGACAGAGAATTGTAAAGGTCAATAAGACTACTAACGTCAATACTATCTCACCAACGCAGCAATTGTCTATAAGTAAGGATATACCAAATAATCACACGTACTACAATCAAGTGGTTCCATTCAATCTAACAAGTATTTACTCATTAAACTAAATAAGACAATGGAACAACACAGCATTTCACAAACGCCTTTTCCCAACTCAAGAAAAGTGTATATCAAGGGAACAATCTACCCTATTCAAGTAGCAATGAGAGAAATCTCACTAAGCGACACTAAACTCTCCAATGGAACCACAGAACACAATCCTCCCGTCACAGTATACGACACTTCTGGCCCTTACACAGATCCAAACATTACAATCGATATCCGCCAAGGAATACCACGCCTAAGAGAACAGTGGATCATAGACAGAGAGGATGTAGATATTCTAAGATCAATCACTTCAGAGTACGGCAAAGCAAGATTGGCAGATGAAAAACTCAATCATTTGCGCTTCGAATTTAGACACAACCCTAAAGTGGCTAAAGAAGGAGCTAACGTAACTCAATTATTCTATGCTAAACAGGGAATAATCACACCTGAGATGGAATACGTAGCTATCAGAGAAAACCAAAGAATAGAACAGCTAAACAAAGCTACCTCAGCTATGAAGCAGCAGCATCAAGGCAATAGCTTTGGCGCTAATACTCCTAAAAATTTTATTACTCCAGAATTTGTCCGTGAAGAAATAGCAAGTGGACGCGCTATCATTCCAAACAATATCAATCACCCAGAGAGTGAACCCATGATTATTGGTCGTAACTTCTTAGTAAAAATCAATGCAAACATTGGAAATAGCGCAGTTACATCTTCTATAGAAGAAGAAGTAGAGAAAGCAGTATGGGCTTGTCGTTGGGGTGCGGACACCATAATGGACTTATCAACAGGTAAAAACATTCACGAAACAAGAGAGTGGATAATACGCAACTCACCTGTCCCTATAGGTACAGTACCAATTTATCAAGCCTTAGAAAAAGTAAAAGGGATAGCAGAAGATCTAACTTGGGAAATATTCAAAGATACCCTAATCGAACAAGCTGAACAAGGCGTGTCCTATTTCACCATTCATGCAGGGGTACTACTGCGCTACATACACCTCACTGCTAATCGAGTGACAGGTATAGTGTCCCGCGGAGGATCTATAATGGCGAAGTGGTGTTTGTTTCACCATAAGGAGAATTTTCTATATACCCATTTTGAAGAAATCTGCGAGATCATGAAAAAGTACGATATCGCTTTCTCCTTAGGGGATGGTTTAAGGCCAGGTTCAATTGCTGATGCTAATGATGCAGCACAATTTGCAGAATTAGAAACCTTAGGAGAATTAGCCAAAATCGCTTGGAAACACGATGTACAAGTCATGATAGAAGGACCAGGACATGTACCTATGCACATGATTAAAGAAAACATGGAAAAGCAATTACGCGATTGTGGAGAAGCACCCTTTTATACATTAGGACCATTAACTACAGATATTGCACCAGGATATGATCACATCACTTCAGCCATTGGAGCGGCAATGATCGGTTGGTATGGAACAGCCATGCTGTGTTATGTTACTCCCAAAGAACACTTAGGACTACCGAACAAAAAAGACGTAAAAGATGGAGTAATTACCTATAAACTTGCTGCACACGCCGCAGACTTAGCCAAAGGGCATCCAGGAGCACAATACAGAGATAATGCGTTAAGTAAAGCACGCTTTGAGTTTCGATGGGAAGATCAATTCAACTTATCACTAGATCCTGATACGGCAAGAGAATTTCACGACGAGACTCTACCAGCAGATGGTGCAAAGGTAGCTCACTTCTGTTCAATGTGTGGACCTAAGTTCTGCTCTATGAAAATATCACAAGAGATTAGAGATACAGCAGAGCAAGGAATGCGAGAAAAGTCAGAAGAATTTATAGAAATGGGAAAGGAACTATACCTCTAAGACATGAGTAAGAATTTCACAGGGGAATTATTTTACACAAAAGAATAGCTCTCCTGTGAGATCTAACCTCTTAACTTATTAACATCAATACTTCAGTTATAAACAATAAAAAGGGAATTTATAAACACGAATAAAGAGTTATCAACATTTCATAGGGCTTATATGAGCACTTATCAACAGATATAAAGTAGTTATCAACACTAATAAAGCACAAACATATTAGTTATCAACAAAAAAAGAAAAAAGGTATAAAAACTAATACTTATCAACAGAATGAAGAAAGCAATTGAGAAAAAGGACTAACCTTGAAGTAAGTATTCCATAAAAACATCTCTTGGAATTTCTATTGCGCCTAAACTGCTCAAATGATCATTATAAACTTGACAATCTAACAGTTTATATCCCATTGACTGGAGATATTGACTTAAGTAAATAAAAGCAACCTTACTTGCGTTAGAAACCTTCGAAAACATACTCTCTCCACAAAAGATATGGCCTAAATCAATTCCATATAACCCACCAACCAAATTGCCATCCTGCCAAACCTCAAAAGATTTAGCAATTCCCATCTCGTGTAAAGTACAATAAGACTCAATCATATCATCCGTAATCCAGGTACCATTTTGCCCTACGCGTTTAATACTTTGACAATTCGTGATTACCTCTCTAAAGCAAGTATTCATGGTAATGCGAAATGAACCTCTATTCAAGACATTACGCATGCTCTTAGAAATGATTAAATTATCAAAAAACAAAACCATACGCGGGTTAGGTGCCCACCAAGTAATAGGTTCACCGTCTTCAAACCAAGGGAAAATACCAGAGTTATAAGCCAACACCAATCTTTCTGGAGAAAGGTCTCCACCTAAGGCAAGTATGCCTGATTCATGGGCTTGATCAACATCTGGAAAACTTAGGTAATGTTCATTTAAGAGAGTAATCATTTAAAAAAAGGTAAAAAAAGTCCCTAAGGTTAACTCAGGGACTTTCTATTTTAATTAAAAAGGTAAATCATCGTGTTCCTCTTCATTATAGCTTGAAGCAGGCGGAAACTGATTTCCTGTATTCTGTTGTCCAAATTGATTAAATTGGTTTTGACCTTGATTCTGAGCATACATTCCTTGGTTTCCTTGATTAAAACCACCTTGTTGCGTTTGTTGCTGTTGGAAACCTTGACCTTGTTGAGCTTGATTATTAAACCCACCTTGTTGATTGTTAAACTGAGAACCGTCATTACTTTGGTTAAAACCACCTTGTTGTGTTTGCTGTTGTTGGAATCCCTGGTTCTGTTGACCTTGGTTTCCAAAACCACCTTGGTTCATATTATTACCACCAAATCCTTGATTAGGCATTTGTTGCATATCAGGACCCGGTTGTCCAGCAGCAGCTTTCTCAATTCTCCATCCTTGAATTGTATTGAAGTATCTCGTTTCACCTTGTGGGCTAACCCATTCTCTTCCTCTCAAATTAATTGAAACACGAACAGGTTCTCCAACTTGAAATGTATCTAACAAACTAACTCTATCTTGAGTAAACTCAATCATAATATGTTGTGGATACTGCTCATCTGTTGTTACGACAACCTCTCTTTTTCTAAAACTTGAACTAATATCTTGAATATGTCCAATCAATTTGATTCTTCCTGTAACTTCCATTGTATAAATATTTTCCTCGTTTTTTATTAACTATTTTGCCAGTATGGTTTTCCAAGCCAAAGGTACATTATTTTCTTCTAAATACTTTTTAGCCAATGCAAATTTATCATTTACATTTCCACCTTGCAAGATATCACTTAATTCATTATTTGACTCTACGAATTTCAAAATATCTTCTTCACTTGGCAAGTGCTCTACATTGCCTAAAATCCCCAAGTCATTTCCATTAAAAACACCACTATCCAAAGCATCGCGTGGTATAACATCAACTCCTACTCCCAATGTAGTCAAAGGTTTTTCTACTTCAAACATCCCCTCATTAGCTCGTGAGTACCAATTGCCCCCCATGCGAGAAACTAAGTCTAATTTAGTTTGATCTATTTTCCCATCACTAGTCAGGATACCCTCATCAATGTGCATTTTGACAACTTCACAAATCACTAAATTACCAGCTCCTCCCTCATTTCCTAAACCAATTACCTCTTGCACAATGCATTCAAACTGCACTGGGCTTTCTTTAACTCTAAATGGCCTAACCTCGTCCGATGGAATCATGGTAAAACCTGCCTTAATAAATTCATTAACACCATCCTTATACTCAGTACTTGACAAAGAAGTTTGCTGTACCATATCATATGTCACGACATTTATAACTACTTGCATTGTCGCTTGTACATTGAACAATGTATGCTTACATGTATTATCCCTTACCCTTCTCGAAGGTGAAAATACCAAAATAGGAGGATTAGCGCTAAACAAATTAAAGAAGCTAAAAGGGGAAAGATTAGGCTTATCATCAGCATCCAAAGTACTAGCTAACGCAATAGGACGAGGGCCAACAGAACTCTGTAAGAAACCCTGTAGTTCCACTACGCTAATATCACTTGGTTTTATAGTCTTCATAATGTTATATTTTTGTAAAGTAGTAAATTTACAAAAGCTTTTAGAAAGGGAAAATTTTATAAGGATACAATTCTAAAAGAACTTTCTCGTTTAATTTACATACTTTTATATACGCTAATAATAATACGCAATTGAATAACAAAAAGGAAATAATACGTTGGCTTCTTGTAACAGCAGCTTTTTTCACTCTTGTACTAATTTTGTGGAATACTTATACCTTCTTCCAAATGTACAAAGAAGAAGAACGTATTAAAATGAACATCTGGGCGGAAACGACCAATACATTATACAATGCGAAACTAAGCGATACAAGTTTAGGACTCTCTCTTCTTATTCTGACAGAGAACAAGACTATTCCAATTGTACAAACTACTGAAAAAGACAGTATATTATCCTTTATTAATGTAGATGAACGAATAGTAAACAACCCTAAGAAAGCGCAGGATTACTTAAAGAAATTAAAATCACAAAATACTCCGATGGAAGTAAAAATAGGTGATGAAATCCAATATTTATATTATGGTAACTCATCCCTATTAACTAAACTCAAATACTATCCAATATCATTAGTTTTAGTATTTCTATTTTTCTCTGTACTTATCTTCAATTTTTATAGGAGCCATAGAAGTGCTATGCAAAATAAGCTTTGGACAGGTATGGCCAAAGAAACGGCGCATCAAATTGGAACTCCACTATCTTCGCTACTCGGATGGATTGAAATAATGAAGCTTGAAAACGTAGATGAGCAGATTACATCAGAAATTCACAAGGATGTAGCTCGCTTGCAAACAATTGCTGATCGCTTTTCTAAAATAGGATCTAAACCTCAACTTAGTCCCTACGATATTGTAGAAGAAACAAGAAAGACTTTTGAGTATCTCAGTCCTCGAAATTCTAAACAAATTGAATATACAATCAACCTACCTGACTACCCAATTATGATTCCTCTAAACAAAGAGCTTCACAGTTGGACAATTGAAAACTTAATCAAAAACGCCATTGATGCAATGAAAGGTATAGGTAAGTTAGACATTCTCATACAGGATAACAACAAAACTGTAAACATATTCATTACGGACACGGGTAGTGGGATCCCAAAGAAACTTCACTCAAAAATATTTGAGCCAGGCTATACAACCAAGAAAAGAGGTTGGGGATTAGGACTATCACTTACCAAGAGAATAGTAGAGCAATTTCAAAGTGGAAAAATTAAAGTTTATCACTCAGAAGTAGGCAAAGGCACAACTTTCTGCTTGACATATAAAAAACAAAAAAGTCGATAATTTCTTATCGACTTTTTTGTTTTTATTAGAAACTCAATTCCCTTACAAGGCAGCTTTAATAGCTTCAGTAACTTGCTCGAATTCAGCTGTAGTTAATTTCTCCTTCTTAGTAAAGCGCATATCATCCATTTCTTGTAAAGGGATTAGATGCACATGAACATGAGGAACTTCTAAACCGACAACAGCCATACCAACTCGCTTACATGGTATCGCTTTTTCTAAAGCTATAGCCACTTTTCTCGAAAACTTCATTAGCTCTAAATAATGATCCTCATCCATGTCAAAGATCTTATTTATTTCTTTCTTCGGAATACACAAAGTATGACCTTTAGCATTAGGATTAATGTCCAAAAAAGCTAAGAAATTATCATCTTCTGCCACTTTATAAGCAGGCAACTCCCCACTTATAATCTTTGTAAATATTGAGCTCATATTAATATCTTTTTAATTAATCTCTACCTATCTCAAGAATCTCAAACTTCATAATTCCATTTGGAACTTGAATTTCAGCAACATCTCCTACACTCTTACCTAAAAGTCCTCTACCTATAGGTGAAGTAACAGATATCTTTCCAGTTTTCAAATCAGCTTCACTTTCTGCAACTAATGTATATGTAATTTGCATTCCATTCGCCTGATTTTTGATCTTAACCTTAGATAATACTAACACTTTAGAATTATCTAACTGTGATTCATCAATTAATCTTGCACTAGCAACAACTTCTTCTAATTTAGCAATTTTAAGTTCCAATAAACCTTGTGCTTCCTTAGCTGCATCGTACTCCGCATTTTCCGATAAATCTCCCTTGTCTCTAGCTTCAGCAATTGCTTGAGAAGCCTTCGGACGCTCAACACTTTTTAACTGCTCTAATTCGTCTTTCAATTTCTTTAGTCCTTCAGCAGTATAATACGAAATCTTACTCATAATTAATGGTTTATATAAATAGAAAAAATCCCATAAATACGGGATTTCTTACAATATTGTATTTTTTTTACGTTTCTATGTTATTAACTGTGTCCTTCAACACTTTGTCAAAGTTAAATAATTAAATTTGTTTTACAAATATTTAGACAATGAAAAAAACATTAGTGCTTTTTACCACAATAGTCTTAATAACAAGCTGTTCAAAAAGTGATATCAATAATTCAAATCCCTATCTACCAAGTCAGAATGTAAGTTTAAGTATTCCCTTATCCTATGCTGATAACTTAAGATATCCAGGTGGAGTCTACGTAGATCGGTCAGCTCAAGCAGGTATTTCAGGTGTAGCTATTTACTCGTCAAATGGAATGAATGAATATTACAGTTATGAACTAACTTGCCCCAATCACCATATACAAGCAGATGGTTCTTCCATACTTATTCAAGACCCTACTCGCAAAACATTTTTCTATTGTACTGCAACACATCTGCATAATGGAGAGAAAGTTTCTTACGATATAGCTACAGGAGCTTGGGGGAGACCTGTAGGAATTAAGCTTAAATATGCTTTAAAGGCTTATCCTGATACCCAAAAAAAAGGAGACGTTATCTATGTAAAATATTAATAAAAAAAGAGGTTTTTTAAACCTCTTTCTTTTATTAATCCACAACTCTTATTTCAGCGTTTTAAAACTTAATTGTTACCCCACCTAAAATATTAAACTCTGCTTGGGAATAATAAGCAGGTCCCCAATCAGTATCATAATATCCATTTGATATATACTTGACATTAAAAATATTATTTGCTAAAACTGATACCCCTATAGACTTTACCCATCCTTTAATAGGGAACTCGTAGGTCGCATTTAAATCATTAATAAAATAGGAATCCAACTTAGACTCTTTAGCATCTATATTAGCCATATATTGCTCCCCTACAAACTTAGTTAACAAAGAAACACTCATACCCTTTATAGGCAGATAAGTCAGTGTATTCGACGCTATAAAATCAGGAGAAAAAGCGATATTAGTCGTTCCTAAATTAACTGATTGTTCGTCTATGTTTGTCTTAAAGTTCTTATTCTTATTTGTGCTTATAGTTAAACTCGGAGACCAATACACTTTATCTAAGACTTTTACATTTGCTTCGACCTCAAGTCCAAGCCTATAACTATCACCACTATTAGCTCTCAACATCCCCCCTACGTCATTGATTTCTCCTGTAAGTATCAATTGATCTTTATAATCCATCAAATAAGCATTCACATTGATTGAGGCTCTCTCTCCTTTGTGACGCCATCCTAATTCATAATCATTTAATTTCTCCGCTTTGGGCTTTCCAAGTCCTTCATAATCTTTTCTATTCGGCTCTCTATTTGCACGAGCATAAGAAAAGTAAAACTGATTCTGATTATCCAATTGGTAAGTTATTCCTCCTTTAGGATTAAAGAAGTTAAACTTGTCATTTACAAGCCCTGTTTCAATTCCATTAGCTTCATAGGTAACCCTCCTATACTGCATATCTCCAAACAGACTCCACTTATCAACAAATTGCCAAGTTGCTTTAGCATAGAAATTCATATCTGTTTTAACAGCATCATCGCGATAATATTCCTGTTTGTACGAATGCTTTACCGCTTCCTTTACCCATAGTATTTCTCCAAAGTGATCACCTTCATACTTATTCGCTCCCCCACCTAAAACTACACTAAGCTTATCCGTAGCGTACTTAGTATTGAAAACCATTCCATAAAAGTGATTATCCAAGTGTTTGCGTCTTATCAAGTCACTCTCGCGAATATCCTTTCCATCAACGATTACAGGAGATAGTCCATAACTTTCTAAATCTTGCTTCTTTTTATAATTTTCGTAATAACCATCTCCCTTCGTATAATGTAAAGAGACGTTAGAAGACCATGCGTCGTTCCATCTTTCAGTCCAGTGAAGTTGATAGTGTTTTTGAATATAATTATCCGTTTCATTCTTATAAAACTGCTCGTTTCCATTATCATCCTTATACTTTCCTGCAGGGTTATAACGTCTACCGTATTTATCAAGGTCATCTTGATAAACTCCACTCCACGCTTGATACGTTTTTTGCTTACCTCCAAAAACCAGTGCTTTAATCATAGTAGTTTCACCCACATAAGCCCCTTGTAAAAAGTATGATTTCATATCTGCCGAGGCTCTATCGATATATCCATCTGACTTCATATCAGACAATCTACCTGCCAACTCAAATTTGTTGTTGATTAACCCTGTACTAAACTTAGCAGTTGATTTCCTTGTATTATAACTACCAAAGCTATTTGAAATTTCACCATTAGCTTCATGTGAAAACTCATCTGTATTAAGGTTTAAACTTGCACCAAATGCAGCAGCTCCATTAGTTGATGTACCAACACCTCTTTGCAATTGGATATTTTGTACAGAAGAAGTAAAATCAGGCATATTCACCCAGAAAGATCCTTGAGACTCACCATCGTTATAAGGAATACCATTCAAGGTCACATTGACACGAGTAGCGTCAGACCCCCTAACTCGAAAACTTGAATACCCTATACCAGCACCAGCATCAGTAGTTGTAACAACAGAAGGCAAAAGACCTAACAATGAAGGGATATCTTGACCCAAATTGCGTTTGCTTAATTCACGTTTACTAACATTTGTAAAAGCGATAGGTGTTTTCTCATCAATATGAGTAGCTGACAACACGATTTCATTCAAGGCAGTATGCTGAATGCTATCATTTACTACTTTCTCTTGAGCCACCCCAAATACAGGTAGACTTATGGCAAGGCCACACACTAAAAATGATTTTGAAAATTTATTTTTCATTCGTAAAAAAAGTATTTTTCACAAATAAAAGGGGCAATTATTTCTATTGATTAATAATTACACTTATTCCATTACAACAAAGAAATGTTGTTTACTCCCTTGGCAGCATTACCCGCCCAGGTTCTATGGGTATGATCTCAGCCGTAAGGCACCCCTTTGAGATTTTATGTTGCAAATATAGGCACTCTTCTTTCATTTACAAACCAAAGAAAGACTTTATCCATTCCTTGCGATTTTTACCACCTTGCCACGAACCAGTAAAATGGTGAATTGTAAAGGTATTATCTGTTAAATGACATACACCTGTTTTTGTACATATAGGACTAAAATACGAAGTGGGAAATATAGCTACATTATTTGCTAACCTCTGCATCCTATCCTCTAATACTAAACCTTTTTCCTTAATCTTCTTAGTGACGTGAATTGTATTCGGCGTAGTGTAGTATTTCTTATAAGGGTGGTACTTTCTATAAAAAGTCTTATTACTATAAAAATCTAATAATTCATTTATAATTGGGTGATTTGGAACCGCACCAATAACAGCGGTACTTAAAAGTTTATCCGATTCAAAACCACAAAAAAAGCTAAAGTCTAAAAAAGAATCCAACTCTTGAAGCACTTCAACATCAGTATCAAAATAAACTCCTCCATGCAATTTTAAAGCGTGTAATCGACAAACATCAGATACAAAAGCATATTTCTTCTCAGCATAGGCTTCCTGGACAAATTTTAGCTCAGTTACATCAAAGTTGTCTTCATTCCAAAACATAATCTCGTATTCAGGTAAATACTTGTGAAATGAGTTTAAACACATTTGTACTTTATCAGAATATGGTTTTTTTCCAAACCAACACAGGTGTATTATCTTCGGTATCATCTATTTATTCGCTTAAATATTCTATACCAATAATACTGTTAATCCCCTTTTTGAATGTTAGATAATCATTATCAATTTGCTATTCTATATTATCAAATCATTAAAAAATACGCTTTCGCAAAGCTTTTTTAAGTGAGATTTTTTCCTTTGTTTCCTTTCTCTTTTGCACTATGCGTTTAGGTGTTTTTGTTGCCTTTCTCTCTTTTTGAGTTGCTAATCCTTTACTCAACAAGTCAAAAAGCTTTTGGATAACTATTTCTCTATTCTTAATTTGACTACGTGTAGTATCTGCTTCAATAATCAAGATTCCTTCTTTATTAAATCTATTTTTCAGACGTTCAAAAAGAAGTTCCCTCTCTTCGTTAGTGATACCTTGAGATAACTTTGCATTCCAAAAAAGTACAACTTTTGAAGATACTTTATTTACATGCTGACCTCCAGCACCACCACTTCGAACTGCTTTAAAATCACATTCCTTTTCAATTATTTCTCTTATCATTTTCCAAAATTTTATACCACGAAATATAAGCCATCGTAGCCATTACTGTAAAGATAGCAAATTGAACCGCTAAAATCCCCAGACCTCTATAAGCATAAAGAGGTATAGAAATAAGATCAGCAAAAATCCATAAAGTCCAATTCTCTATCTTCTTTAAAGCCATAAAATACATACCCGTAAAGAACACACCTGAAGTAAAAATATCAATGTAATTCTCTGGTTCAATCTTATTGCCAACTAAAGTATAAACAACGTAAATGACAACAAGAGTTACTAAAAAGATAGCTAAACCGATGACTTTCTCCCTTGAATTTGTTCTACTTATCTTTAAAACTTTTTCATTGTTCTCTACCCGTGACCAATTATACCAACCGAATACACTCATAATTGAATAGTATCCATTCAAAATCATATCACCCAAATAACCAGCTACGTATAAAAGATAAACACTAATAACAGTAGCTATTATTCCGGTAGGATAAACTAAAATATTCTCTTTACCCGCATACCATACACTTAATATTCCAAAAAGAAAAACGATGGACTCTAATACAATTTGTAACAATGGAGCATCTTTATACACCCCAAAAAAGAAATCAAACATGAGATCACTTATTATCTATTTACTATAAAAAAACCACATTATAGCTATAATGTGGTTCAAATGTAACTTATATTTTTTTATATTAATTATTTCTACCAGATAGTATATTTAGGATATACCACAATAACAGCATCAGAGAGGCAAATAAAGACAAAGAAGCTGCAACATATTGATCTGCCGCAAACTTATTTTTAACCTGCCAAGTATCGTATAAAATAGCTGCAGATGCTAAGGCAACCATAGCAAAAGAAAACCATAAACCAATACTAAATCCAAACAAGATTCCAGCTACTATAACTCCTAAAGCTAAAAATGATCCAATTGTTATTATTGATCTTAAGATTGAAAAATTCGCATTAGTAGCAAATACTACTCCTGTCAATCCACCAAATAACGCTAAAGTCATTACACCTGCTTGAGAAACAAGCGAAAAGTCTCCTGTTTTACTAACAGCTATTACCATTAGAGGAACAAAAAGAAAAGCTTGTGCCAAAATATACAACGCGTATCCAGCATATTGTTTTGGCTTGCTTGCAGAATTATAAGCTAAGTTTTGAGCGATATAGCTAACTCCCATAAAAGCTCCTAAAATCATTAACCATGCGTACTTAGTATCTACCATAAATGACATCATACCATCTACAACTAAAGGCGTGTTTAATAAAACAGCTTCAAAAATCACAAATAGAAGTACCCCTAAAGCCAAACTTCCATAAGTTCTCTTATAGAATTGTATTCTAACTGCTTCTGACTCTAAAGCAACAGGTGTTGCAAAATCTAAATTATTCTCCATATACCATTTAATATTTTGACGAAAATACAAAAAGATTACAATTTACAATACTACTTTAACTGCTCAATTGCATAAACTAAAGTAAAGCCCGATAAATTAACAGTATAGTAACAAAAATCCTTATTAATACTATCTCCTTTTACACTTGCCTTACCATCGAAAGTTACATGCATATGATCTTTAAAACTAATTCCCTTCGAATCACACATTTTAAACATGGCTTCTTTTGCACACCATATCTTAGTCAAAACATTGATTGGATGTTCACTCTTGCCCACAAAAAGAAGTTCTTCGTCATTACAAAACTTTTCTGCAATGCGAAATATCTTCTCTCTAATTTTTTCAACATCGATACCTACAGAGACATTACCCACAATGATAGTAGCATACTCAAATGAATGCGAGATTGAAATAAATTTCCCATCAATCAAATAAGGTTTTCCATTTCCATCATAAAGCAAATCAAAATCACTGTAGCCAATTCCATTCAAAAGTTGTCTTATAGCTAAAAACCCCTTTTGATGTACTTGCGATTTCATCCCTTGCAAACGCTTTTGAGTTTCTACTCTTAAACGCAAACCAGCCAACAACTCCTCTATTGACTCCTCTACTTTCCAAACATAGGCTTTAACATCAGCTGAATGTTCGATCACTTGAATTAATGGCATTTCAAAAATTTTCTTTAAAAGGCAAAAATACTTAATTTTTATATTACTCAATCACAACGTGAAATACCAAACACAAACATTAGATAAACAAAAAAGAGCGGTACTTAAAGCACCACTCTTTTCTAAAAACTTTATTCTCAAAAGAAATCTTATTTCTGATTTTTAAGTAAATCTCTGATTTCAGCTAACAAATCTTCTTGTGAAGGAGCTTTTGGCTCTTCAACTGCTGGTGCTTCTTCCACCGCTGCTTCTTCTGCTTTTCTCAATTTGTTGATTCCTTTAACCATCAAGAATACACATAAAGCCAATAATGTAAAGTTAATTACCTCAGTAATAAAACTACCATAAGCAAAAACAACATTACCGTCTATTCCTCTCGCTGCTGCTAAAGGAGCTCCATCGGCTGCTTCACCTTTTAGTACTAAATACATATTACTAAAATCAGGTGTACCAATAATCGCAGATACAACAGGCATGATTACATCATTTACAACACTTGTTACAATTTTACCAAATGCTCCCCCAATGATTACCCCAACTGCTAAGTCCATCACGTTCCCTTTTACAGCGAACTCTTTAAACTCTTTTAAAAATCCCATAGTTATTTTCTTTTTACGGTTATTAATAAATTCTTACTTCGCAAAAATATAACATTTTTAGTCTTGAAAAAAAATTCTTTTAACTCTTTGTGCAATATTAGTCAAAATCTCGTACGGTATGGTATTCAAAGCATCTGATATAATTGTAACGGGGAGTTTTTCACCGAAAATCACTACTTCATCACCTTCTTTACATTCGAGATTTGTCACATCTACCATCAACATATCCATACAAATTGCACCAACTATCATTGCTTTCGACCCATTAACTAACACATAACCAACACCATTACCCCAAGATCGACTTATACCATCTGCATAGCCAATTGGAACCGTTGCTATGGTGCGTCTACCATTTGCTCGATACCTTCTTCCATACCCTACACTCTCAGTATCTTCTATATCTTTAACTTGCATAATTCGGGTTTTCAATGTACTGACATTCTGCAATTTACTCATCTCTTGTACATCATTACCTACACCGTACAAACCTATACCCAACCTAACCATATCCATTTGATACTCGGCAAAATTATAAATCCCCGACGTGTTCAAAATATGGCGTATGGGTTCAATCTCTAAAGAAGAACACAAATAATCAGCATTTTCCTTAAAAGTATGAATTTGCTGCAATGTGAATTCTTTATACTCTGGCATATCACTGGAAGATAAATGAGAGAATATTGACTTCACTTCAACGACATTAGTATAACGCAAGATATCTATCAATTCAGCTAACTCAGATTTGACAAAACCGTGGCGATGCATCCCTGTTTCAAGTTTTATGTGAACAGGATACTGATAACAGTTTCGCTCTCTTGCTACTTTCAAAAAAGCATGCAACTCTCGAATAGAATATACCTCAGGCTCCAAATCATAAGCTACCATTGCAGAAAAGGCATTTATCTCAGGATTCATGACAATAATCTTCGTTTTCACCCCAGACTTTCTAAGTTCAATACCTTCATCTGCAAAAGCAACACCTAAGTACTCAACATTTTCATGTGAAAGTAGTTTCGCAATCTCAAAGCTTCCACTTCCATAACCAAAAGCTTTGACCATGACCATGACTTTTGTTCCAGCATTTAGCTTTGAACGATAAAAATTTAAATTGTGACGCAGAGCATTTAGATTAACCTCTAAAACAGTTTCATGTGTTTTAGTTTCCAAAAAGCTTACAATTCTATCAAATCGAAAAGCTCTCGCCCCCTTCACTAAGACAGTTTCTTCTTGAAATTCATCTGTAGAAACCTTTTGCAGAAACTCATCTGTTGTCTCATAAAGATAAGTGTTTGGACAATCCGCCAAATACTTGCTAATCTGTTGTCCAATTCCAAAAACTCGAGTAATATTATTTGTTTGCAACAATTCTATGACAGAGAGATAAACTTCATGTTCATTCTTACCACTAAAAAACACATCTGATAATATCACCGTTTTTTTCTTGTTAATCTTGTGCTTTTCTAAAAAGTCTAAAGCAATAACTAAAGATTGATAATCGGCACTATAGGCATCATCTATTAAAGAGCAATTATGCACACCATTAGTAAGTCGAAGTCTTAGTTCTACAGGATAAAGAAGACCAATCCTCTTTGCTATTAAATCATAATCATACCCTAAGTACAACATAGTAGCGATACAAGTCATGATGTTTTGCACGGAAGTAATATCAGCTAAAGGTACCTCAACGTTGAAAGTAACCTCTTTCTTATATGTAATGGTTAAAGAAGCATTATCCAACGAGCCGTAGATTAACGCGTCTTTATTCCCCAAACTCCAGCCAAAAATCTTATCTTCTCCTACAAACTTCCTAATCAAAGGATCATCTTCACAGATTAAGACCTCCACATCTTTAAAAAGTAGTGCTTTCTCGCGAACTTTATCTTCTAAGCTATCGAAACCATCATTATGCTCGTCTGTGATTGCCGTAAGAATCCCAATCGTCGGCTTGACTATTGGTTCTAAATGAGACATTTCTCCTGAAAGAGAAACACCTACTTCAAAAACACCAAGATTGTGTTTTTCTTCAATTCCAAAAACAGAAAGAGGAACACCTGTCTGTGAGTTATAACTCTTTGGACTTTTAATAATAGAGTAATCTTCACTCAATAAAAAATTGAGCCATTCCTTCACTACAGTCTTCCCTCGACTGCCAGTAATACCAATGACTGGTAAACTAAAATTACTCCTGTGAAAAGAAGCTGCTTTCTGAAAAGCAGCTAACGTATTCTCAACCTTAAAAAAGGTAACATTCTCTCCATATACCTCTGGGACTTCACTTACAATAAAGTAATTCACTCCCATGTCGATAAGCTCTGCTATATAGTCATGCCCATTGTGGTTCTTACCTACAAGTGCAAAAAACAATGTATGTTCATCATTTAATAGAGACCTACTATCAACAGATATATTATTTATTTCTAAGGTATTAGGCGTACTATAGCCTACAACTTCTGCACCAATATATTGGCAGAATTTATCTGTATTAAATATCATCACTATCAAATTGAAAAATAGACAAACAAAGGTAAATGACAATATTTACATAAAAAGCAAAACTCAACAATAAAATTATATTATAAATTGCATTTTATGTATGCCCAACCTGCTTCTTGTTGTTCGATAATATAGACCACTCCAGAAGGAACATAACCAACATTCTCCATGATATCAGCCTTGTCAATCTGACGAGCATTCATCGTGTTCTCACACGCAAAAAATTTAATTCCCTTAAGCATTAATGCCTTAATAGGCTCCTCGATCATAGACTTACTTTTTCTCACCATACCAATGCCAGGTCCATGCACAACTACGTGAATTTCCACATCATCTCCCCAATGTTTTTTTACATTATTAGTATAAGTAACTAAAGCATTTTGTTCGATAATATTATCTGTGTTCAGTTGAAAAACTACTCTGTGTTTAGCATCTTTCATAATACTACATTTTAAAGTTTTTGATATATTGTTTATGTACCTATAAAACTACAAAAACCACAGCTATCGCCCTAATTAAACTTGAAATACTTTTTTTTGAGTATTGTATCTTAGGTTACATTTAAGTTCATTTATATTAAAGACATTTGCTACAATATTAATTTACTTAATCAAAAATTATGGATTTGATACTACAACCATGGCCTTGGTATATTGGAGGAATATTCATCGCGATAACCCTAATACTATTACTTTTAATGGGGAAAACTTTCGGATTCTCATCCAATTTAAGAACAATGTGCTCAATGATGGGAGCAGGAAAAAGTTGTGATTTTTTCTGTTTTAATTGGAAAGCACAAACGTGGAACTTGTTATTTTTAGTGGGTACTATTTTAGGTGGTTTTATTGCGTATCATTTTTTAAGCATAGACACTGCAGCGGTTCCATTAGGTGAAAATACAATAAGCAAACTAAGTGAACTTGGCATTGAAAGTGCTGGAAAATCATATATCCCTACTGAATTATTTGGAACCGAAGCATTTTCATCAGTGAAATCCATTGTACTATTGCTTATCGCAGGTTTCTTTGTAGGGTTTGGTTCGCGCTACGCAGGTGGCTGTACCTCAGGTCATGCTATTAGCGGTTTGAGCAATCTACAGCTTCCATCTTTAATAGCGGTTATTGGATTCTTCATCGGTGGGCTTATTATGGTTCACATCTTATTCCCTTTCATCTTTTAAGCAAGAGCATTCACTCAAAGGGAATACAAAAAAAAACAATCACAAATAGTTATATTAACGATACAAGATGAAAAAATTAGCATATTTATTAGTAGGAATGTTATTCGGAATAGGGATGTTTAAATCAGGAGCAGCATCGTGGTTTAGAATCTATGAAATGTTTCAGTTTGACAGCTTCCACATGTATGGGATTATGGGAACAGCCTTAACTATAGCCGTTATTGCTACTCTGATAATCAAAAAGAAAAATATTAAGGATTTTTCTGGAAATAAAATTGAATTTACACCAAAAGAAAAGAGTATCCCTCGATATCTTATTGGCGGTATTTTCTTCGGTTTAGGATGGGCACTTGGAGGCGCATGTCCTGGTCCAATGTTTGCCTTATTAGGTGCAGGTTTCTATCCAATAGCGATAGCGATAATTGGTGCACTTTTAGGTACGTGGTTCTACGGACTAATTAGAAAATGGCTCCCTCATTAATGTGCTATTTGGATTAAAAACTCCAATACTTTTGTTATATTATCTCAATAAAGTAAATTAGGACTTTTAAACCATTTACCACATTTCTATGGAACATGCAATAAGGAACAAATATCGTCACACTTTCGAGGAAAAACTATTAGATGAAATTATTGAAGTTTCAACAATTAAAGATTTTAAAGAAGGTGAAATACTAATGGAAATTGGAGAATACATCAAAAAAATTCCCTTGTTGTTATCTGGCGCTATCAAGATTATTAGAGAAGATCAGAGAGAGGGAGAAATAGTCTTGTACTTTATTGAAGAAGGTGATACTTGTGCCATGACGCTCACTTGCTGTTTAGGTGAAACTAAAAGTCAAGTCAGATCCATTGCTGAAAGAGATGGAAGTGTTGTCTTAGTCCCTGTTGGCAAAATGGATGAGTGGTTGGTCAAATACAAAAGTTGGAGAAACTTCGTATTAAATAGCTACAACAATAGGATGAATGAAATGCTAACAGCTATCGATAGCTTGGCATTTTTGAACATGGAAGAAAGACTGTGTAATTTACTTAGAAACAAAGCTAAGATATACAATAGTCGCTTTATTAATAATACACATCAAGAATTAGCGGACGAACTTAATACTTCAAGAGTTGTCATCTCAAGAATACTAAAAACACTGGAAAACGAGGGTATCATACAACTTAACAGAAAATATATTGAGCTGCTAAAACCTTAATTACAATATGGAAAATTTAGCATTTATAGGCTATGGTCTTGCATTGTTAATAGGAATATCACTCGGCTTAATTGGAAGTGGAGGATCTATTTTAACTGTGCCTATACTGGTTTACATTATGAAAGTAGAGCCTTTTGTAGCGACAGCTTATTCTCTATTTATTGTGGGCTCTACAGCATTAATCGGAGGAATAAAAAACTACATCGACAAAAAAGTAGATCTTAAAGCTGTTGTTTTATTTGGAATACCTTCTCTTATTGCTGTTTTTATCACCCGCGCTTATTTGCTACCCTTGATTCCCCCATTTATATCAATAGGAGCATGGAATATAGATAAAAACATGGCTCTAATGGTATTATTCGCCTTAGTCATGTTTACTTCTGCTACAAAAATGATTAAGCCTGCAAAGGCCTCAAAAATACAAAACGACAACCCTCGTGTATTTAACCTTGTCATTCAAGGAATATTGATTGGGCTTTTAGCGGGTACCGTTGGAGCAGGTGGAGGATTCTTAATTATACCGGCTTTAGTCTTATTTACCAATATGCCCATGCGAATGGCCGTAGGAACATCTTTGTGTATTGTCGCCGTACAGTCCTTAATTGGCTTTTTAGGCGATCTCTCACATACTTTGATTGATTGGACTTTACTACTGACTTTTAGTGGAATATCAATCATTGGAATCTTTATAGGAATCTACCTTACCCGATTCGTTCCTGACAATAATCTGAAAAAAGGTTTTGGCTATTTTGTCTTGACTATGGCAATCTACATACTTATCAAAGAAGTGTTTTTATAGTTTGTAACCTAAGTTACTGTGTTATTAAAAACAACTTCTTACTTTTACTTAACTTAAAAAAATAAACAACGATATGAAAATAGAACAAATTTATACTGGATGTTTAGCTCAAGGAGCTTACTATATAGAAAGCAATGGAGAAGTTGCAATCATTGACCCTTTAAGAGAAGTACAACCGTACTTAGATAGAGCTGCTAAAGACAACGCTAAAATCAAATACATATTTGAAACGCACTTTCACGCAGACTTTGTAAGTGGACATGTCACCTTAGCAGAAAAAACAAATGCACCTATTGTATATGGGCCGAATGCAAACCCTACATATAAAGCACATATAGCTAAAGATGGGGAAGTATTCAAACTTGGGAATATCACTATTACAGCCCTACATACTCCTGGGCATACAATGGAAAGTACAACGTACTTATTAAAAGATGAAAACGGCAAAGATCACGCAATCTTTAGTGGTGATACCCTATTCTTAGGAGATGTTGGTCGACCTGACTTGGCTCAAAAAGCGGCTAACTTAACACAAGAACAATTAGCAGCTACCTTGTACCATAGCTTGCGCACCAAAATTATGCCGCTTGCTGATGACGTAATCGTTTATCCAGCACACGGAGCAGGTTCTGCTTGTGGTAAAAACTTGAGTAAAGAAACTGTAGGAACATTAGGAGATCAAAAACAAACAAATTATGCTTTACGAGCTGATATGACAGAAGCTGAATTTGTTAAAGAAGTAACGGATGGTTTACTACCACCTCCTGCCTATTTCCCGTTGAATGTTAAATTAAACAAAGAAGGGTATGAGAATGTAGAAACTATAGTTACTAACAACAAAGCCCTTAACTCTAAAGAGTTTCAAGCATTAGCTGATGATTCTGGGGCACTTTTATTAGATGTTAGACCAGCAGCCGAATTTGCTTCAGGCCACATCCCTGGTTCTATCTTCATAGGACTTGATGGTCAGTTTGCTCCTTGGGTAGGTGCTTTAATTACAGATATAAAACAACCTATCATGCTTATAACTCCTGAGGGACGTGAAGAAGAGGCGATCATTAGACTGTCACGTGTAGGTTATGACAACACCCTTGGATACTTAAAAGGAGGATTCAAATCTTGGAAAGAAGACGGACATGAATATGACACTGTACAACAAATCACTGCTGAGGAATTTGCTGAGAAGTTAAATACTGATCCAATTAAAGTTGTTGATGTACGCAAGCCAGGAGAGTACAACTCTGCTCACTTAAATTACAGTGACTTAACACATTCTCCATTAGATTACATCAATGAAAACATTGCTGATTTCCCTACGAATGAGAAGTTTTATATTCACTGTGCTGGAGGATACCGCTCTTTGATAGCAGCCTCTATCCTTAAGGCAAGAGGATACCACAATATGATAGATATAATTGGCGGATTTGGAGCAATCAAGAATACCAACTTATCGCTTATTGAAGGCGGAAGCTGTTCTTCAACTTGTTCAACTACAAATAAATAATCAGAATGAATAATTTTCAAGAACTAATCGAACGCGATCAATTAGTTCTTGTTAACTTTTTTGCTACCTGGTGTGGTCCATGCAAAATGTTTGCACCAGTATTAGAAGAAGTTAAAAGAACTTTAGAAGATCAAATTACAATTGTCAAAATAGACGTTGATAAAAACCAGTCGATTGTAGCACAATACAGTACGCAATTTCAACTGAGAGGAGTACCTGCAACGATGCTCTTTAGAAAAGGCAAACTATTGTGGAGACAATCAGGCTATATGGATAAGCAGACCCTGATGGGATATATCAATCAATACCAAGACAATTATTAAATAAAGAAGGAGATTACACAGTGTAATCTCCTTCTTTATTTATTAACAACTAAAGTCATTTCTACCTTGAGAGGCAAGGTATAGGTAATTCTTAGCTCCCTTCGATAAATAGACATCAATAGATTTCTCTTCATAAAAACTTGATGTATCAAATATAAAATCAAGTTTGCCATCTCCATCCATATCTCCTACAAATAAAACTTGTAAAAAAGTTCCATCGAAACTATCTACTTTGAGTATCTCTTGTTTGTCTTTTCCATTGACAGATAAATACAACACATAGTCCGAATAACTTTTATGCATTTGTGGCTCCTCAATGTCATCTGTAGTATATTCATAAAAGTCCGTAAGCTTACCTGTAGATGAAAAGGTATACGTATTTCCTTCGTAAACGTATTCTACTACATTCTCAGTCCAGAATGGCAAAGCCCCTTTAGGCAAAGAGATCAACTCTCCCTCTTTAATATCGCTATTATCAGGTGAAAAATAAATAAGGGGTTCTTCTTCATCTGGCGAAAAGACTCCCACTTGTAATTCTCCTGTACACTCATTCATCAGGGGATCTGATAGATTATACTCTGCTTTTTGAACGACAAATGCACCATTTACCTCTCTAAACTCCAACCAAGAGTCATTGATAGATTCGTAAACACTCTTTTCTCCCTCCTGATTGTAATACGCAGGAATAATCAAATTGAAATTTACTTTTGATTCTCTAGGTAGAACAGTTTTCTCTATTGTGATAGGTTTCTCCTGTTGAACTTCTTGAACTTCCTTCGATTCTTGATTTTCTACTACCTTAACGACTTCAGCCGCCTTTTGTTCCTTACATCCGTAGAAACCTAATAGTAACAATAAAGCAAACAATACTTTACTTAAAATTATCTTCATATATATTTTAAAAATAAACGCCGCAAATGTAATGCAAAAAAAGAGACAATCACTTAAAAAATGATTGTCTCTTAATATTGTCAAATAGAGTAAGTTACCCTAATTAATCGTTCAATTTTAATACTGCCATAAATGCTTCTTGCGGTATCTCAACGTTACCCACTTGTCGCATGCGTTTCTTACCCGCTTTTTGCTTTTCAAGTAATTTACGTTTACGAGAAATATCCCCACCATAACATTTAGCTGTAACGTCTTTACGTAAAGCTTTTACTGTTTCACGAGCAATAACTTTCACACCAATAGCTGCCTGAATAGGAATATCAAATTGTTGACGTGGAATAAGCTCTTTTAACTTCTCACACATTTTCTTTCCAATTGAATAAGCATTATCTGCGTGCATTAAAGCAGACAGCGCATCTACTACATTCGCATTAAGCATCACGTCGACTTTAACTAAATTTGACGTACGCATACCTATAGGCGAATAGTCAAAAGAAGCATACCCTTTAGATACCGTTTTTAATCTGTCGTAGAAGTCAAATACAATCTCTGCTAACGGCATATCAAACATTAACTCTACACGATCTTCAGTTAAGTAAGTTTGATTAGTAATAATACCACGTTTATCAATACACAAACTCATTACTTGACCAACAAAGTCTGCTTTAGTAATAATAGTTGCTTTAATATATGGTTCTTCAACTCTCTCTAACTTAGAAGGTTCAGGTAGGTCTGACGGGTTATTTACAATAATAGCCGTATCTGGCTCTTTCTTCGTATAGGCTAAATAAGACACGTTAGGTACAGTTGTAATAACCGTCATGTTAAACTCGCGCTCTAAACGCTCCTGAATAATCTCCATGTGCAACATTCCCAAGAATCCACATCGGAAACCAAATCCTAAAGCTGCTGAACTCTCTGCAGCGAATACTAAAGAAGCATCATTCAATTGGAGTTTCTCCATAGAGTTACGCAATTCTTCATAATCCTCCGTATCAACAGGGTAAATACCAGCAAATACCATTGGTTTCACGTTCTCAAACCCTTCAATCATATTCTGTGTAGGTACTTTTGCATCAGTAATCGTATCCCCTACTTTTACTTCTCTTGCTTCCTTAATACCAGAGATCAGATATCCAACATCACCACTTGAAATTTCTTGTTTAGGCGCTTGAGTCAATTTTAATGTCCCAATTTCGTCTGCAAAATATTCCTTCCCAGTAGCCATAAATTTAATTCTTTGCCCTTTCGTAATTTTACCGTTTATCACACGGAAAATAACCTCAATACCTCTAAAGGGATTGTAGACAGAATCAAAAATTAACGCTTGTAGTGGTTCCTCTGGGTTCCCCTTAGGAGAAGGTACTCTATTAATAATTGCCTCTAAGATCTTATCAACTCCAAGTCCTGTCTTACCAGATGCAGGGATAATATCTTCATAGTCACAACCTAATAAATCAACGATATCGTCGCTTACTTCTTCAGGATTGGCACTTGGCAAATCAATTTTATTTAAAACAGGAATGATTGTCAAATCATTTTCTAACGCTAAATAAAGGTTAGAGATAGTCTGTGCTTGAATACTTTGCGCAGCATCAACAATCAAAAGCGCTCCTTCACACGCTGCAATAGACCTAGAAACTTCATAAGAAAAGTCTACGTGCCCTGGAGTATCAATTAGATTTAAAATATATTTCTCTCCATTGTGCATATATTCCATTTGGATAGCATGAGACTTGATAGTAATACCTCTCTCGCGTTCCAAATCCATATTATCCAACAACTGATTCTGTTGCTCTCTAGCTGTTACCGTTTGTGTAGCATCTAATAATCTATCCGCTAACGTACTCTTACCATGGTCAATATGAGCAATGATACAAAAGTTTCTAATGTTCTTCATTCTTCGTAATATCAAAGTTTAATTAGTGATTACATGCCCATTAGAAGTATTGAAACCACTTTCAATAATCATATAATCATTGTTTTAAGGCGTTTATACTCTTTCTATTACAGTACAATAACCCTATATTTTGCAAATATACTTTAAAGTTTGAATTATATATGCTTTTTTTCGTCGACTATCAAATTATTATAAACTATTTCCTTCAAAAAATCACAATATTTTTCAAAACACAGCTTCATTTATCTTTAACTCTTTAGTAACTTTATAGTTTAAAAATAATTATTGCTATGAGAGTATATTCTACCCTGATTTTATTTAGTCTGTTTGCACTGACAAGCTGCGGACAAAAAAAGGATATCACACAAGATTATATCACGCTTCCAAATCAACTGAAAGAAGTTTCTGGTATACACTATGATGCGGAATCAAAGACTTTCTGGACCCTACAAGATAGCGGAAATAAAAGTGAGCTATATCAAATTGACTCATTGGGAAATATCATTAATACGTTAGAAGTTGCCCAAACGAAGAATATTGATTGGGAAGAATTAACTGCTGATAGAGAAGGAAATCTGTACATTGGCGATTTTGGAAATAACAAAAACCAACGAAAAGATTTGAGAATTATCAAAATCAACAAAGAGGATCTAAGTAAAAAGTCAGCAACACCAGCTGCTATTATCTCATTTGAATACCCAGAACAAACGGCATTCCCCCCTGTTGATACAGAACTATTTTACGATGCAGAGGCTTTCTTTTTTTACAATGATAATTTCTACATTTTTACAAAGAATAGAAGCAAAGCATTTGATGGCACTTCTTTAGTCTATAAAGTACCAAACGTAGCTGGACATCACAAAGCACAATACGTTCAGAAATTTAAAGGCTGTAATATATACAAACAATGTGCTATTACTGGTGCTGCCATTAGCCCAGATGAGAACTCCTTTGTATTATTATCACATTCAAAAGTGTGGATCGTAGATAGCTTTAACCCAAATGCAATTATGGATGGTAAAATTACCACACATAAGCTACACCACGTTTCTCAAAAAGAGGCAATCACATTCAAAGACAACAATACGCTATATCTTGCTGACGAAGTCAAAGATAAAAAAGGCGGTAAAATTTACAAGGTAGATTTGGGTACATTAAAACCCAAACCCTAAACCAAATACAAAGCGACCTCCATCAACACTTCCAAAATAAGAACAGTGGATGGTCGCTTGTTCTACTGCTGTAAACCAAATTCCACCACCATAGGCATTATGCCATTTGTCTGAATTTTCATTTGGTGTCCAAACTCTACCGTAATCAAACCCTCCATATAGGCCAAAAGTCAATGGTAAAAACCCAGCAGTAAATTGAGCAACATTATATCTTAAATCTGTTGTTTGTACAAAAGAAGTCTTTCCTGTAAATCGCTCAGGTCTAAAACCACGCAAGTTTGCATTTCCTCCTATAGTTGATGCATGATAGAAGTCGTAATTATCATTAAATCTCGTTTGATAATTAAAATTTGTAGCGAGTACTAATCGCTCACTCCTATCGATAAAATGTACAAAGTTCATTTGTAAATCCAAATAAGTAAAGTTTTGATCAGTATCTCTTAAGTTCAACTTCCAACCCACCTTTGCATTAAAACCAAAACCAACTGTTGGATTTGCTTTGTAATTATACTGTTCATAGTTAAACTCTCCTTTTACAGTTGCATATTGCTGAAAATCAAACACCTTTTGATTTACAACTTCAGGTGTACTCGTAACAAATCGATTCGCTTTATCCTGCACTTTCAAAGCTTCGTATTCTATATTTGTCTCAAAGCTCCCTCCTTGTTTTCCTTCATATCTATATCCAGGGGATATAGAATAACTTTCGATTCTAACGCGTTTATAGTCCTTTCCAAGTTCATTATCAAAGTAATAAGTCTCGTTGCCTATGCCGTAATAATTAATAGCAAAGTTTGGACTTGTCGCTCTTCCTCCTATTGTAAACATCCAATTGTTCGTTGCATTAGGAAAATAACCTTTATACTCCGCTTCTAATCCCTTTGTATTGAAAGAATAGAAACCCTTCAAAGTATGTTTTGCACTATACGGATCTTGAACAAATTTAGAACGTGTCGAACTATATAAGAATCCCAATTTTACACCATCTTCAGGATTATATCCAATATTAGGCAACAGCATATTGACATTTAAAGGCAAACGCTCATAATTAAAATTATTTAAGTCATAAGAATTACTGATGTATTTGCGGACAGAGCCATTTGGTGAAATGATTTCATTTGTTTTATCTCTATAATCGTAAACGATTACTTTCGATGGATTTGCAACATCAAATTTATCTTGATTCTTGCCTCCGATTAATCTCAAGCGAATAGTCGATTTACTTTCTCCTCTTACATTAAAAACATCCTCATCATTAAGTCCGTACAACCAAATCTCACTTGTTTGAGCAGAAGAATACACATGTTCAAAAACTAACTCATCACTATTCTTTTTAAGGCGATATTGTTTAACGCTGACATCTCCATTTTCTAAACGCTCAATATCGAATCTATCTTTCTTATCTGTACCTGCCAAAACCACATATTGACGCAACTTATCAAAATACTTAGGTAAGTACCCTTTGATGTGATCTCTCCTCCACTTCAAAACAGCAATAATATCCTCAACTTCTTTACCTTGAACTTCTTTAGGCAATGCTGCAAATGCCGTCTCAATAGATTCATCATCTAACTTGCTGACAATATCCTCTGCTTGAGTTAACCAATCATCTAACTCTGTTGACTTTAATAAATATTGATCTAATGGAAATGCAGTTTTATTTAGCCATCTTGGGTTTGCAAAGCTCTTTTGATAATTCTGCATATGTCTTAAAGGAGGTAATTTCTTAATTAACCTCAATAATGCACCATCAATTTTGGCAAAAGCTTGATCCCTATCTCGTGGTATTGGTTTGTATATAACTTTGTCCTCCTCTTTAAACTCTGACCATCTCCATTGATCCCCATGTCTATCCCAATCCCCTATGAGCATATCAAAAATGCGCGCGCGCAGAAAAGCTGTTTGATCTATTTCGTACTTCTCATCTTTGCGCAATTTTGCAATCACATCCGAAGTACTAATAATATTTGCAGCATTCCCAAAACTATCTTCTTCCTCAAAGCCATCTGTAGGCCTTTCTTCAATCATATACAACTCATCCCCATAGTTTGCATTAAACCTTCCCAAGGCAGTTTGTTTAGGGATATAATACAGCTTAGGGTTTGTGTGAAACAATCCTATTTTATCTGACAAATCTCCCAACACAAAAGCAGTATAGGGATGTGATGTCGTGTAAAAGTCATAAATAAAGCGCTCAGCCCAAGTATTGTCAAAAGAGTTCATAACATATTGATCCTTAAAGACAGCTGTTTGCACAAATCTGGCCACACTCTTCTTAATTCCACGCATGACATATTCTTTTCCGTCCTTATCGACCAAACGCAATGACATAGATTGATTACCACCTCCAGAAATAGTAGGTGTTAATCCGCCGTTTATCTTCGTTATATCTGCGATTGGTACTTCTATAGGTGTTCCATAAGTATCCCTATAATGTTCGCCCCATAAAAACTTGTACCAACTTGTTTTCTTTACCCATTCTTGTGGGTAAACACTTGCGAATGTAACTCCTTCCTCTATTTCATTAATAGGGTCAAAGGAAGGATTTTCTATCTCAAGTATTTTCTGACGGTGGATGAGCTCTTCTTTATCTTGGTTTAAAGCCCAAAAAGAGAGCCAAGTAGTTCTATCCTTTAATACTTCTATTTTGGCGTACCCCTTCTTAGTAGATGTGAAGTCATTTACATCAATTGCTCGAGCAGCAGTATTACTATTCGTCATAGCACCACTAATTACTTGCTTTACACCACTACTCTCTATATACTGTAGATTCTTTTCATGACCTGACACAAGGATAACATTCTCATACATCTGTGTCATTGTACGAAGATGCTTACTGAACTCATTGTATTTTTTACTTTGCAAATCCTGCGCATACACTCCAGACATAGCACGAGTATAGTTAAATAGAGAGCCTATGAGAGGCATAGGAATCTTAGACTCAAAGGGAAACAAATGATCGTTAAAAGAGAATTTGCCTCCGTGATTTCCATTGCTCACTACCGGATGGTGCATAGCTAAGAGCACTACCTTGTTCTGATTCTTATTAATCTCCCCTCTTAATTCTTCGAAGAAATCCTCTCTTGTCTTTATATCACAATCTTCATTGATATTCGGTTGCTTGTTCCAATCCTCAAGATACCATTGACTATCTACAACAATTAATACAGTCTCATCATTGTTCTTTAATCGCTCAAAACCACATACCTTTCGCGGTAAGAGTGCTTTCTTATTTGCCAATTCACTTTCTAAGTAATCACTTATGCGCTTGATACCCTCATATCCAGCCGACCATTCCTTATTTCCATTAATAAACACAGTATTGCCTCCAAATGATTTAGCTAATTGTACCTCATTCTCAAGTTGTTTGAGACTCTTTTGATATTGTTCTTGATGCTTCTTTGACAAGCCGCCACTAACATTATCTCCCAAGAATACAATTGTCTGATTCGCTTTATCCCCTCCACTTAAAAAATAGGGATTGACCTTTTCATTCTCCAAGTAGCCCATATTTCCCAACAGGTAATACGTATGAGATACCTCAACCTGTTCATAAGAGGGAGATATACTCATTCCCTGCATATTGTTTGCACGATCTTTGTAAGAAGCACAACCATAGGACAGCAGAATAATACTAAATATAGATACTAAAGGACTTTTAACAGCGTTTAGTCCTATGTGAGGAATTAATTTCATAATTTAGAGTCAATAAAGTTTTTGAAAAAATGACAATTCTACAAAAGGTTGAAGAACATATCTTTCAGATACACAAAGATACATTATCACATCAATATACGTATCATAATTTTAATCATACTCTACGTGTAGTGAATGGATTAGAAGAAATACTCATCCATCAACCAATGAGTGAAAAAGACACTGAAATTTTGAGATATGCTGCATGGTTTCACGATGTTGGATACATTAATTCACTGGAAGAACACGAAGAACGCGGTGCTCAAATGGCACAGACCTTTTTGTTAGAAAATGGCGTTGATGTCGATGTTGTTTTACAAGTAATGCAATTAATCAGAGCAACAAAACTCGATTATATCCCCGATAATGACCTTGAGTGCATAATAAAAGATGCAGATTTTGCCCACTTCTCAGATGACAACTATGTAGAGGTAAGCAACCTTTTGCGCAAAGAGTTACAGTCTCTTAATCACAAGACGTACACTGATTTAGAATGGCACGAACAAAATAGAGATGTCATGCTGTATAGACATCGATACTATACTGCCTATGCACAACAAAATTGGCAACCCAAAAAGCAAGAAAATTTACTGGCAATTTTAAAGGAGATAGAAAAAATTAAAGAGAAGAAAAAGAAAAAAGAAAAGGTCGAAACCAATAGGACGATTGATACGCTATTTAGAACAACATTGAGAAATCACACTCAGCTAAGTGCCATAGCAGATCGCAAAGCTAATATCCTGCTATCAGTTAACGCCATTATCATTTCGATTTGCCTCTCTACTTTAATACCTAAATTAGATAGTCCAAGTAATGCCCATTTGATATATCCCACGTTTATTTTGATGATATTCAGTGTAGCCACAATCATATTTGCAATCTTATCGACAAGACCAAAAGTAACATCGGGAAAATTTACAAGAGAACAAGTCGAAAATAGAGAGGTCAATCTATTATTCTTTGGTACATTCCACCAGATGCCCTACCAGGAGTACGAAGATACACTAATGAATATCATGAAGGACAAAGGCTACCTTCACCATGCTTTGACAAAAGACCTCTACAGTTTAGGAGCCGTATTAAATAGAAAATATCGCTTTCTAAACATAACATATACGGTTTTCACAGTAGGTATATTAGTCTCTGTAATCTCCTTTGTATATGCCTTTAGAGCAATATAATTCAGATAATAAAAAGCAAAAGGCTGTCGTTTAGATACGACAGCCTTTTGTTTTTCTACAAATAGTGATTTCTCAAAAATAAGTGCATCAGATTCACATAATCTAATGACTCGGTATCAAAATCGAGATTCACGCCGATACGCAGTCCTATCATTCCTGAAACCCCCTGCATATCTTCAATCTCAAATTGTTCAAATTCTGAAGTAAACAAGCCTAACTTCTGACCAAAACTCAAGTAGTTTCTATATTCTTCTAAATCTTTTGAAGACGCAAATGCGATAGTTACTTTTTTGGGTTGTACAATGCGTTCGGTTGTTTCTTTTATGTAAGCTTTATCCAATCGCTTCTTAATAATTTCATATCTTGTATTGTATGATCCATCAATATCAAAGCGCTTTTCATCCATTCTAAACTGAATCCCAAGTGAAGTATCGTAGACAAAAATCAAAACTGTTACATCCATCGGAATTACTTCCTGAATATTATTTCGATAATGCGTACACATAAGTTCTCCCATCACCTGTAACTGCCATAATCGGAGATTCTGCAAATAAGTAAAATCAAAGCTTAACGTTGGACAAATTGATTCCCCAATATAGATATTGTGCTCTATCCCATCCGTTTTGAAACGCTCATAATAATGAGGAAACACATTCTGAACGACCTTTTGACGAGCATCTAAAATATCAGAAAAACACTTGTTCATACGACCTACTTGATGATCAAATATCTTTCGATACTTATAATATATATTAATCTGCAAATCGATGTGATTAAAATATGTTTTCAACAAATCCTCATCAAACAAATGGCCTTCTTTTTTGAGAAATGGATGTAACTCCTCTTTTATATAGGTTTCAATTCGCTGCTCCAAACCAGAAAAAAAGTGAGTTTCCAACTGTCTGATAAAAGCAGTAAGTTTTAAAAAATGCTTCTCTAAAATCAAGGAAGACACCTCTCCTTTTGAATTGCTAAACATCTTTTTCAACAGAGATAATTGTTCCCTAAGATCCTTAACTATCGCTTCATTGCGCAACTGACTCGATCCTTTAATATCAATTTCCCCATACAGAGGATAAACATCCGAAAAAGAAATGGGATTAATGTAGTAATCCTTCTCTATGACACTTTCTACATAATTCCTTCTTGCCTCCTCTAAAAATTTCCAATATACACTTGGGTGAATCGTTGTAAACTCTCTCTGTATAATTGCTTCAACGTGATTCAACAAATCAATCTTTACTCGTTCAAATGTCTCAGCAATAATAGGGATCAGCGCATTGAGCTTTTGTGCATTGACGCTGTGAAGCGCACGCTGATCTTCTGATATGATTTCCAAAATACCTTCTATGCCCGTAGAAATAACTACTGGACTAAATAAACAACTCTTTACACCACGGGCTTTCAACTGTTCATACATCATGCGTTCACTTTCGTTGGCAAGGTGTTCGTCTATATCAGAGATTGAAAAATACTCCAACTTTTCTATAATCTTAGTATAAGCATTCTTTGAAAGGACAATTTCATTAGTTTGCTCATTAATCAAGTAGCTATTAAGCGCCATAATATCCCTTGTTTCTACTTGAATCAACTTGTCAAACTCCAAAGGAGTATAACCAACCTTCAAATTAGGTACTTTAAAAATCGAACTAAATAATTGTCCCAAAGTATTGCCAATCGGCTCACGTTGAAGCTCTGCTTTCAGAAAATTCTCCTTTAACAGTGAAATAGCACTTTCAATAGTAACATCCACTAAACTTATGATACCGAATCCACGAATAATCCAACTCTCTTGAGGAAAATACTTAATCCACAAATCGAGGTCGTCGTAATTATCTTGTAGTAACTCAATATCTTCTTTGGATAACATCAGGGCTTTCTCCGTTGGGAATACTTCCACGAAATCGGCATTGTACAATACTCTATAGTGATGAATAATACCCTTGCTGTCAGGCAAGTCAATAAAAAGAGGATATGATATATCAAAATCACATTTGAAGTAATAATTCATCACGATACAACAACATGCGATATAATACTGATGTGGACTAAAATTCCTAATCTCAATATCATAATTGCCTCCACTTTCTTCAATAATCTTGTGGAATCGCTTGGTATAATTGAACATCAAACTTTGAAAAGGCATGGAAACAGCCTTAATCTCATTGTCTTGTAATCCGCGCGGAAAAAGAATCTCTAAAAGCTCATTTATCAATTCTTGATTATCCTTAATCACTTGTTCATTAGCTATTATACCCAGAGTAGGTACTTGATCTATTCTTTGAAGTAAATCTTGATAATACCCTTTTTTCAGACCACTTTGCAGGTCGTCACTAACGAAGGCCTTCACTTCGTGAATCAACCTGTGAAAAGAGAACTGTATCTGAAAAGGAGTCTTATCGTAAGATGTTAATTTCATAATATAAAGGCATCGAGAATTAGGCTCTAAAGATACGAAAATAGCAATCGTTTAAGTCTGTATAGTTCATTGAAAGTCAAGTTAAAATTACAATTTGAACACAAAAAAGTAGAAAAACTAAAAATATTGTACTTTTGCATCAAATTTCGAAAACGAATATGATAAAAATAGGCAACATAGAACTCCCTGATCACCCGCTTTTATTGGCACCAATGGAAGATGTAAGTGATCCACCATTCCGCCGCCTGTGCAAAGCACATGGGGCTGATTTGATGTATTCTGAGTTTATATCTTCGGAAGGGTTAATTCGAGATGCGATGAAGAGTAGAATGAAGCTGGATATCTTTGACTACGAAAGACCAGTAGGAATCCAAATATTTGGTGGTGATGAAGAGGCTATGGCTGAATCTGCAAGAATTGTAGAGACCGTACAACCAGACTTAGTAGATATCAACTTTGGATGTCCTGTAAAAAAGGTAGTATCAAAAGGAGCTGGAGCTGGTGTACTAAAAGACATTGATCTAATGGTTCGACTAACCAAAGCTGTAGTCAATAGTACACATTTACCAGTGACAGTTAAGACAAGACTGGGCTGGGACGAAGATTCGATTAACATTGACGAAGTAGCAGAGCGACTACAAGATGTAGGGGTACAAGCTTTGACTATTCACGCGCGTACAAGAGCTCAAATGTACAAAGGTCATTCAGACTGGACGCATATTGAGCGCATCAAAAATAATCCTCGTATACAAATTCCAATTTTTGGAAATGGAGATATTGACAGTCCTCAAAAAGCGTTAGAATACAAAGAAACCTTTGGTTTAGATGGAATGATGATAGGAAGAGCAGCCATAGGATATCCCTGGATATTTGATGAGATTAAACACTTTTTCAATACGGGAGAGATTTTAGCGCCACCGACAATAAAAGATCGTTTAGACGCTGCTAAGAACCATTTAATTTGGTCTATGGAATGGAAAGGTGAAAGATTGGGAATTGTTGAAATGAGACGTCATTACACAAACTATTTCAAAGGTATTCACGGTTTTAAACCACACCGTTTAAAATTAGTAACCACAGATGATCCAATCGAATTATTAGCTTTATTTGACAAGATTGCAGAAGAATACAAAGATTACATTATCGAATAAGAAATAAGCTTTCAAAATAAGCTATTAAATAACAGAGGGGGGCTTCAAGCCCCCCTCTGTTATATGTATACTCTATCTATGAAATTAATCAACAACAAATATATCTATATAGATAAAGTCATTTCACATTCATTACAAATAGCAAGCGAATTGTAGCTGCACATCTAAAGCACAAACCATAACAAAATACAACTACACAGACGGAGTTACTCAAGAAGCCTCACTCCAAACACCGTGCTTAAACAATTGATACCATTGCTCAACGTAATATTTATCGACATTTAAAACTAATAATATTTCCTTTGTAAACTCAATAGGAGAAATACCGTTAGCTGTAATCACGCCATCATCAAAAACGACAGGTTGATCAATATATAGTAGCTCGCCTTTATACATCGATGCTTGCTCCTGTAAATACTCAAGCGAATTACTCGTATGTAATTTATTGTCTAACAAACCGACACTTGCCAACAACAATGTCGCACTGCAAATTGAAGCGATGACACACTGACTTTCAACCACTTGATTTAAGTAACTAAACAATTTCGTTTTTGTCCTGCGATTGCTCTCCCATAAATGACCACCAGGAATAATAAAAGCAGCAACGCGATTCCATGCGATGTCCCTTAAACTTTTCGTAGGAGTAACTTCCAATCCCCCCATAGAAACCACCTTTTGCCTGCAATCAGATACAAACTCAATCTTGAATTGATTCAATTTTCTGAGTTCAGGAAGTAGAAAAGATATTTCCCAATCCGAATATCCTTCAAACAAATAGATATATACAGTCTGTTTCATAACCTTTAATTTTTATCAAATTTACCCATAATATAGCAAAAGCTGTTATTTGTATTGCTATTAATATTAGCAATCTATTAAATATGAAACAGAAAGGCCCCGTACAATAAATGTACGAGGCCTATAACTTATTATGAATTTATCCTACTTTGTATTATCTGAGATAATATGCAAATCTCTTTGTGGAAATGGAATCTCTATATTTGCTTCATCTAAAGCATTCTTCACCAGTTGCTGAATTACAAAAACAGTATCCCAGTAATTAGCTTTATCCATCCATACACGTACATTTAAATTAACAGAACTATCCGCTAAACTATTTACAAATATGATAGGTTTCGGATCTTGTTTAACTGCTTCATGTTTGGCAAGAGCCTCTTGGATAACATTCTGTGCTGTCTTAATATTAGCACTATACGAAATCCCAACAACGAAGTCATAACGACGTGAAGTAATATCACTATAATTCGTAATCACCGAGTTAGCCAACGGTCCGTTTGGACAATAGATTTTTAATCCTGTAGCTCCAGTTATCGTAGTATAGAGCAGGTCTATTTTATCAACTGTTCCTTCTACACCTCCCGTATTAGAAATATACTCTCCTACCTTAAAAGGCTTAAACAACAAGATCAACACCCCTCCAGCAAAGTTAGATAAACTCCCCTGAAGTGCTAAACCAATCGCTAAACCTGCAGAGGCAAACATCGCTAAGAAAGAAGATGTCTGAATTCCCATAGTAGATGCAGCTGTAAGTATTAAAAGGATGTATAAAATCACTTTGATCATACTCAATAAGAATCCCATCAAAGACTTTTCCATTTCACGTTTCTCAAATCGACGACGCAATCCTCGTAAAACAGCTTTAACAATAAACCCTCCTATCACTAATATTAAGACACCTACTGCAATCTTGGGTAGGCTTCCCATAATATTGGTGATCATATTCTCTAATCCAGCAGCTAATTTTTCCATAACTTATTTCAATTTTTAAATTTTCAGTTTCTTTTTCATGTCTTTAGATAGTGCATCCTTGTGAATCATAATATCCGTTGTTTTGTACTTTACATATTCCTTAGACATGTACATATATCCTTTATAATCATTTGTTATACCCCATGAGTTCTTGATAATGTAGTATTCCTTATTATTTTGATCTTTGGCAGTACCTACGATGTGCATACCATGATCATCTGTAGTAGAGTAATTATCAAAAGCTTCTTGACGCATTTCTGGTGTTACTTTACGCTCTCCTTTAGGTCCATCAAATAAAGTCTTGCGTTCCTCCTCATCCATATCTTCCCACTCTTTTTCTGGTACAAAAGCCACGCCATTCTTCCAACTAAAATACTTTTCACTTACATCACCAGCCCATGCTACCGTAAAGCCATTGTTCACAGCGTGATCAACTATATCCGTCAACTCGTTCATCTTCACATTGTAAACTTGATCAAATGCCCAGTTATCTGGAACTAATAAAATAAACTTTTCATAGAAAGGATAGTTCAAATCAGAACCTATTTCAATATAATCATCTGCATTTAGGCCAATTACTTCACTTGCAAAACTTTTAGGAGTATATTCTTTACCTTCCCAAGTAAACTTTTCAGGTACCTCTCCAAGATAAGCATCTATAGCAGCAGCATAAGCTTTTTCCCAGTTCGGAGTAAGTTTCCCATTGGGATTGGAAACCACAGCTTTGAGGATTCCCTCTTGAATAGCAGCCATTTCAGCAAACTTATTCTTAGTCGTACCATAGTTTAATCCTGCATAGACAGACTGAGGCACCGCCCCATATTTTCTATACATATTAATTACATCGTGAAAGGCACCACCATCACCAAGTGTAACAGATCCATGCATTTTCACATACATTTTTCCCTTTTCAATATAAGCATTACGCGCTGAGAAGATTTGAGATATCTCAACAGGACGCTTACCCATGCGCATCATCTCTGATTCAAGAAATGAATTTGCAGAATAGCTCCAACAAGTACCCGAAGACCCCTGATTTTTAATTGTAGTATTCTCTATATCAACTACTGGTGTAAATTGATATAACTCTTTACTCTTCTCACTTGCATTGTATTTCAACGCATTCACTAAATTATCTTGTGCAAAAGATTGCACAGAAAAGCCCGCTGATAAAATAGCAGCAAATACCCATGCTTTTAATTGATTTCTATACATATTGTTAGGTTTGTTAGAATCGTAAAGATAGAAAAAGTGATTTAAACAGCCTTATTTTCTATCATAAAACTATTTTTCCGTCATACTTTTAGGTAAAACAGCAACTTTAGTTACTTAACTCGCAATCTGTTTTTCTAATGGGACAGCCCTACCATCATCCACACCCCATGCCAGCATGGTACGCTAACTCTTACGACTTTGATTGTATTGATATGTATATGCTTACTATATGTTCGGGTAGTGATCGGCTAATAATGGTACTTTTAAGCCGACCATATGCCTATCACAAGCCGACCACAAGCCGACCACCTCGAAAAAAAAGTAAAAAACACCGCTATATCCCATTTATACGAACCAGCACAATGACAGAAAAATAACCCTGTCTTAAACAAAAAAGAGGTTATTTCCCATTGCAGGAAATAACCTCTTCTATCTAATATATGATAGACTTACTATAACTCTTTATAAATAATTACAGCATTACCATCAACTTTCTCTGTAAAAACTACTTCCTTGTACTTATTCTCCTCTCTATCCCATTCATTACTAACAAAGTGTTCTACTATACTATAAACAAATGACACTGGATAATTATTAGCATCATAGGTATAAGTAATAACAACTTCTACTTCTTCCTTACCTTCTACCAACGTATGTTTTAAATAAGTAGGATTATTAGAAGGCAATACCCTATTCGCATAATCCAATCCCATAATAGCTCCCTTACTATTGCCAAAATCAACCTGTGTTTTCTTACTTAGGTCAACTGCTCCTGTTGTATTCAAGGTATGAAACGGTCCAAAAGGTTTGTCATCGTATTTCATAACACTACTATATGTGTTGACAACCTCATTGTTATAGTTATATGAATAAAAAGTCATATCCACTACATTCCCTCTATCAACTCCATTAATAACACCCAGTTTACCAAAATTAAAAGGAGTTAAACCTAAAACTTCTGCCACAACATACTTGGTAGTTACTAACTGATCTCCACCTGGAAAATACTCAAGTTGAGTCGATTCGACCTCTTTCACTATCCCTTTATCATCATAGATAAATTTGTAGTAAAAATCATTATCTAAATCTGATACAGTGTGTAATTTCTTATCCACATAGGTAAAATCAACAGTAGCTTCTCCTTCTTCTACTTTACCTCTATCATTAAACTTACTGTCAATTATAATCTTATCGATTACCTTTATTTTATTATTTGGTGGAGTTATCCCTCCACCGTTCTCACCATTGCCAGTAGAACCTCCGTCATCTGAGCTACAAGATGCTCCAAGAAATGCAAGTGCAATAAAAGCACCAAAAACAATCTTTTTCATATCAATTAATTTTTACACAAATTTAAGTTAATTGACACTTAAAACATATACAATACACCACTATTACATTTTTATCAACAAAATATGCACAACTTCACATTAATTAATGTACTCAAAAACACTATCAATGAAAAAAAAGAAGATTACTCCAAAACAATAAAATAAAAATACTGCCATAAAAAAACAGTGTACCTCCATTATCAGAGATACACTGTTTCTTTCCTATTAATATACTATCTATTACAACGTTTCTTTCAACCAACGGAAGAACTCACCTTGCCATACTTGAGCATTCTGCGGTCTTACAACCCAGTGATTCTCCTCTGGTAAATACAAGAATCTACTCTTTACCCCTCTCAATTGAGCTGCTTGGAAAGCTTCTTGTCCTTGTCCAATTGGTACGCGATAATCTTTCCCTCCTTGAATAATAAGGATAGGTGTATTCCATTTATCAACATTATTGATTGGATTGAAATTAGCATAAGCATTTTGAGCATCTTTGTTGTCTTTCTCCCAATACGCACCTCCAGTGTCAAAATTAGGGAAGAACACTTCTTCAGTCGTTCCATACATACTAACCAAGTCAAATACTCCACAGTGTGAAATAAAAGACTTAAAGCGATTCTCGTGAATACCTGCTAAGAAAAACACTGAATATCCACCATAGCTCGCTCCTACAGCACCTAATCTCTCTTTATCAACATACTTTTCGGTAGCTACATCATCTATAGCTGCCAAATAATCTTGCATTGGTTTTCCACCCCAATCTTTGCTAATTGCCTCATTCCACTCTACGCCATGACCAGGCATTCCTCTGCGGTTTGGAGCTACAATAATATATCCCTCTGCAGCCATCAATTGAAAATTCCAACGGAAAGAATAAAACTGAGATAAGGCAGACTGCGGTCCTCCTTGTGCATAAAGCAATGTCGGATACTTCTTATTCGGATCAAAATTTGGAGGATAAACTACCCAGGTAACCATATCTTTTCCATCCACAGTTTTCACAATTCTTTTTTCACTGTGACTCAAAGCAATTTTTGAATAAATATCATCGTTTACTTTCGTAATTTGATTCCAAGTTTTCTTTTTCATATCATACGAAAACACTTCTGTTGCATGGTTAAAGTCTGTACGGGTAACAATTGCTTTATCACCGTCAATGCCAACAATACCAGTCACGTCAAACTTACCATCCGTAATTTGTCTTACAACAGGAGCAATGCGCTTTCTTCCAGGAAAGTTAACTTCAAAAAGCTGTATAGTTCCACCAACAGCAGCAGTAAAGTATATTTTACTTCCATCGTTACTCCATTGGTAACTACCTACTGTACCATCCCAATTTGCGGTTAGATTTTGATCTCCACCTTCATAACGCACAATTAGGTCATTCTTGTCTGCTTCATAACCATCTCTTTTCATTTGCAGCCAAGTCAAATATCCTTGTGGAGAGAACGTAGGATTCGTATCATAACCAACATTTGCCTCAGTCAAGTTCTTCGTCACTTTTGTAGCTAAGTTATACTCATACAAATCTGTGTTTGTACTTGTAGCGTACTCTGTACCGAACTTCTTCTTTGCTACGTAAACAATACTCTTGCCGTCAGGAGCCCATACGTAATCTTCATCTCCACCAAAAGGTTTTTGTGGTGCGTCATAAGGTTCATTAGGCATAATATCAATAGCTGCATCTTCCTTTCCAATAGGAGCATAAAAAACGTGGTTATGAGAACCATCATTCCAAGTGTCCCAATGTCTATAGTCTAATCCATCAAAAACGTAAGCATCCGACTTAGGCATGTTCGGATACAGATCTTTTCCTAATACATTATTGACTTTAACAGCCTTGTCCAACAGCACATATTCTCCTGTAGGAGATACATTCTTATCTGTCAGTAAATCTTTATACTCAGTAATCTCAGTTGGCACACCACCTGATAAAGGAATTTGATAAGTAGTAGTATCAAACTTATCTTCTTCCATATTGGCATAACCTACTTTGTAAATTAAGTTTTTACCATCTTTCGAAATTCCGAGTGGAGACACTCGTCCTAGTTTCCAAAGTAATTCTTTAGTCATTACCTCTTGTGAAAACGCGCTTAAACTTGCTAAACTCAAGGCAAACAAAAATATTTTCTTCATAGTTAGGGATTTATAAAGCCGTAAATTTAGCCTTTTCTTTTAATTATCAAATCTTCTATACCGTTTAATACACCTCTTTAACAGTCCTCTAATTGGAAATCGCAAAGCAGGAAGTCAAAGATCAGTTCTAAACAGCTGAGTTAAGACCATAGCAAATGGATCTGAATAAACTGTAACTCAAATGAGGTGAATCAGCCAAAAAAGAATTACTTAATTGTCAATAAAAACAAGAAACAACTAACTATATCACATGCTTCAGTAGTTAAACATCTAATATATAGACAAAGAATAGTTAGACATTAAAATAGAAAAGAAACAAAGAATACAACAAAACCATCTTTTATCTATTGTTATTTTTTTGTGAAAGAGGATATTATTATAAAAAAATAACTATTTTCACGCACAAATCTTTATTGTAGATGAAAAACAACAAACTTTTTATCGCAATTATTATTGCTTTAATCATGGGTGTACTTTTGGGATGCACCTTTTATTACCAGTTCCCAGCACATAAAGAAGTCTTTGCGAATAACATTAGGTTACTTGGAACAATTTTTATTCGACTGATCCAAATGATTATCGCTCCACTTGTATTCTGTACACTTGTTGTAGGAATAGCGAAAATGGGGGATATGAAAATGGTGGGACGTGTAGGAGTAAAAGCGATGGCATGGTTCATCACAGCTTCCTTCTTTTCACTTGCAATTGGACTTGCTTTAGTCAATTTATTCAAACCCGGATTTAATGCAAAGTTTGACTTAGACAATATGCAAGATGCAACTGAGTTAGTATCTAAAACTGATGCTTTAAGTCTTAAATCATTTATAGAACACTTGATACCTCAGAGTGTTTTTGAAGCCTTTGCGCACAATGAGATCTTACAAATTGTTGTATTTGCCGTTTTCTTTGGTATTGCCTTAACAACCTTAGGGGAACGCGGTAATCAAATCATAACCTTATTCGACAAAATATCTGAAGTTGTCTTAAAGATGGTAACCTATGTGATGTGGACTGCACCATTAGGTGTATTAGGAGCTATAGCGGGGATTGTCGCAGTGAATGGACTTTCCATCTTCTTGGTTTACGGAAAGTTCTTAATTGCATTTTTAGGAGGCCTAATTGTTCTTTGGACTATCTTAATCATTGCCGGATACTTCTTCCTTGGCAAAGACGTATGGCGCTTAATGAAAGCAATCAAAGAGCCGCTATTAATTGCCTTTTCTACAACGAGTAGTGAAGCTGTATTCCCTAAATTAGTAGAAAACTTAAAAGAATACGGATGTTCTCCAAAAGTAGTGTCATTTGTATTACCTTTGGGATACTCTTTCAATTTGGATGGCAGTATGATGTATCTAACATTTGCCAGTATCTTCATCGCTCAGATTTACGAAGTAGAAATGTCATTAGCAACACAGATAGGAATGCTATTAGTACTAATGGTTACAAGTAAAGGTGTTGCAGGAGTTCCACGTGCATCTTTGATTGTTATTGTAGCTACTTGTGCAATGTTTAATATACCACCTGAAGGAATCGCTTTAATATTGCCAATTGATCACTTTTGCGATATGGGCCGTAGTATGACAAACGTATTGGGGAATGGTTTATCAACAGCAGCGATAGACAAATTTGAAACAAACAGTCAAGAAGAATAAAACAGACAAACTATAAAAAAACACTATGGAAGAATTTCAAATTTCCCAATTGATTAACCCAGAGTTTTACATCAATTTACAAATTGCAGGGCATTCAATTGGAATTTATGTAGTACTATTTATTGTATTTGCAGAGACAGGGTTATTTGCAGGTTTCTTTTTACCTGGAGATAGTTTACTTTTCTTATCAGGTATTTACAGTACTGCTCTAATGCAAGAACTTTTCAATATTGACAGTGATTTTATCAATGTTGCATTACTTGCCACTTTTGTCGCTATCTCAGGTATATTAGGAAATACCTTTGGCTACTGGTTCGGGGCAAAAAGTGGAAATTATCTCTACAATGTAAAAGATAATTTCATTTACAAAAAGAAATACTTATACGAGTCAAAAGTATTCTTTGAAAGACACGGAGGTAGAGCAATTATCTTTGCGCGTTTCTTACCTGTTGTAAGAACATTTGCTCCAATTATCGCAGGAATTGTTCGTATGGATGTTAAGCGTTTTATGTTCTACAATGTGATTAGTTCATTCTTGTGGGCAACTACATTAATCTTCGCTGGGCACTATTTGCAAGTATGGTTATTAGAAAGCTATGATATCAACTTAAAACACTATATAGAGTATATCGTATTGTTCTTAGTATTAGTGACAACACTACCTGTAATCATCAAACTATTAAAGAGCAAAGCAGGCAAATCTAATAAAAAGGAAATTTCATCTGAGGAAGGAGAATAATCCTACTTCATTCTAATTATATCAAAAAGCTTCATTGAATACATGAAGCTTTTTTTATGGTCTAAAATAGGTAAAACTAAAAAAGGGAATTACTTCAAAACGTAGTAATTCCCTTTTTGGTATAGTGTATTTAGTTGACAAGTTTAACTCTCTGGAGCCAATTGAACAACTAATCCTTCTAAACTTGGTTCAATGTGTATTTGGCAACCTAAACGACTATTATCCTTAACGTTAAACGCCTCGGAAAGCATAGCCTCCTCATCTGGGTTCATTTCAGGTAACTCAACCTCATCGCCATTGATGACATAACATTGACATGAAGCGCACATTGCCATACCTCCACAAATACCAATAGTACCTTCTGGGGCAAGTTCATATGCACGTACCACTTCCATCACATTCATTCCCATATCAGTAGGAGCATCCACAATATGTGTTTCTCCATCTCTGTCAATAATGGTAAGTTTAATATCTTCTGCCATAACTATTCAATAGATTTTACAACAGCTTTTTCAGCCTCTTTACGAGTACCATCAAAGCCATTAATTCCAGAAACTGTAGTATATTTCAATACGAACTTCTTACCTGGGTTCAACATATTATAAACACTTTGACACATCAAAGTAGCTTCGTGGAATCCACATAAAATAAGTTTTAATTTTCCAGGATAAATATTCACGTCACCGATAGCGTAAATACCAGGAATATTCGTTTGGTAGTCCAATGCATTATTAACTTTAATAGCGTTCTTTTCTATCTCAAGTCCCCAATCTGCAATAGGTCCTAACTTTGGAGTTAAACCAAACAATGGAATGAAATAGTCACAAGCGATTTCTCGTTTTTCTCCTTCGATATCAACGACAACAGCTTCTAACTTATCCGTTCCTTTTAATTCAACTATTTCACCCGGAGTAAGCATATTAATCTTACCTTGGTCTTTTAAAGCCTGAACTTTTTCTACTGAATCTAAAGCTCCACGGAACTCGTTACGTCTGTGAACTAAATGTACTTCCGCAGCAAGATCTGCAAGGTAGATACTCCAATCTAAAGCAGAGTCACCTCCACCAGCAATAACAATCTTCTTGCCAGCAAACATTTCAGGTTTTTTAACGAAATACTCAACCCCTTTATCTTCGTAAAAAGCTAAGTTTTCTAACTCTGGTTTACGTGGTTCAAAAGATCCTAATCCTCCAGCAATAGCAACTGCCTTACCGTGGTGTTTTGTCCCTTTGTTAGTTGTAACAATGAAAGTTCCATCTTCTAATTTTTCAACTGTTTCGGCTACTTCATTCAAAGTAAAGCCAGGTTGGAACTGTTTAATTTGTTCCATCAAGTTGTCAATTAATTCCGCTGCTCCTACAGAAGGATAGCCCGGAATATCAAAGATTGGTTTTTTTGGATATAACTCAGTTAATTGTCCTCCAGGTTGTGGTAACCCGTCAATTAAATGACATTTTAATTTTAAAAGCCCTGCTTCGAATACAGCAAATAGCCCCGTTGGCCCAGCTCCAATAATAATTATATCTGTCTCGATCATGATGTAGTGTTTACTTTAGTGCAAAGTTCAACTTTGCAGTGATTATTAGAAATGATAAAAGTCAATCAGCAGTAAAAAACACCATGAATGCCTTATTAACTGATTGACCTTAAATATTATTATCCAACATTAACTACAGATTCAATCTCTGGTGCGTACTTTTTAATAGTAGTTTCAACACCAGCGCTTAAAGTCATTTGGTTTACGCTACATGCAGTACAAGCCCCTTCTAAACGAACTTTAACGTGTTTATCATCAACAATATCGATTAAAGTGATGTCTCCTCCGTCTGTTTGCAAAAATGGGCGTATTTCATCTAACGCCTTCATAACATTTTCTCTGATAGTTTCTGATGCCATAGTTTTCAATTGATTAATTCTTATTTTTTACCTACTGCTGAACAACCAGCCATGGTAGTTATTTTAATAGCTTCTGTAGGAGGCAAAGATTCGTTTCTCTTCACAACTTGTTCTACAACATTTCTTGTTACTTCTTCGAACACGCTTGTTACTACCGTGTCATTTTGTAAAGCTGCTGGGCGACCAAAGTCACCAGCTTCGCGAATGCTTTGTACAATAGGTACTTCTCCTAAGAAAGGAACGTCTAAATCTTTGGCTAAATTACGCGCACCGTTCTCTCCGAAAATATAATACTTATTCTCAGGTAGTTCAGCAGGAGTAAAATATGCCATATTTTCAACGATACCAAGTACTGGTACATTGATACTTTCAGACATAAACATAGAAACACCTTTCTTAGCATCTGCTAAAGCAACTGCTTGAGGTGTTGATACAACAACAGCACCTGTTATAGGTAATGACTGCATAATAGATAAGTGAATATCTCCAGTTCCAGGAGGTAAGTCTATCAATAAGAAATCTAATTCACCCCAATCAGCGTCAAAAATCATTTGATTCAATGCTTTTGCTGCCATTGGACCTCTCCAGATAACAGCTTGATCCCCTTTTGTAAAAAATCCAATAGAAAGTATTTCTACTCCATAGGCGTTGATCGGTTTCATCTTAGATTTACCATCTACCTCAACTGAAATAGGTCTTGCACTTTCAACGTCAAACATAATAGGCATTGACGGACCATAGATATCTGCATCTAATACCCCCACGTTAAAGCCCATATTAGCCAATGTTGCAGCAAGATTAGCAGTTACAGTAGATTTACCCACACCACCTTTACCTGATGAAATCGCAACGATATTCTTTATGCCAGGAATTGCTTTTCCTTTGATCTCAGGTTTTTCAGGAGCTTCAATCTTGATATTAACTTTAACCTTAGCTTTTTCATAGACGTGATCGTGAATAGCCTTCATCACATCTACTTCAGCTCTTTTCTTGATATGTAATGCTGGTGTAGATAAAACTAAATCAACAACTACTTCGTCTCCGAAAGTCATTACGTTAGCTACTGCACCACTTTCAACCATATTTTTCCCTTCTCCAGCTACAGATATAGTCTCTAAAGCTTTAAGAATCTCTTTTCTCTCTAATTTCATTATATAAGATTAGTTTTCAACAAATTAATATGATAACACTTATATGCAAAGATAATAGGAAATATTGAGATTTTAGTGTTAATATATTCTAAATACAAATAAGCCTTTAAACTCAGTATCAGAGCTTATTGCTATTATTCAACGCTAATCTTTTTTCTAAAAATTGACGATCCAAGTTATTCTTCACCAATGCATATTGAGAAGTAAGCAATTGGTTTTTTGCTGAATTAAAAGAGAAGATATCTACCTTGCCATTTTCGTATTTCACTTGTGTTGTCGTAAATGACTTTTCGGACATTTCAATACTTTTTATCAAGTTTTTCTCCAGTGTTTTTAATTGCTGAATCTCGTGTTCTAACTGTGTATTTTCGTTGTTTAATTCAAGCTCAATTTCCTTAATTTTCAAATCGTTAAGCGCTATTTCAGTATTCTTTGTTCTCACCTGCCTAATCACAACTCCTCCCGTAAAAACAGGAATACTAAGGCGGATACCAACATAGTGACTTTTGTTGTCGCCTAACTGCTTAGAGAAGGCATTTACCTGTGCATCTAAAGCTGTATTAAAGGGTTTTGAATAGAATGATCCATATTGATAACTTACAGAAAGTTTTGGTAAACTTTGAGAACTTATCAATTGCTTCTCTTTTTGCAAGAAAAGGCTATTTAAACGTTGTTTTTCCAACCTTGGATTAAACAAATAATCCGTAAAAAGTCCAATAGATTCCGTGTTATTTACTAATTCAAATAACTCCACTTGACTGTCACTCATATTGAGGAAATGTAAAAACTGTAACTTTTGATTATACAGGTTATTTTGGGTTCTTTCTATTGCTATTTGCTCGCTGTTATAAATATACTCAATGTCATACAAATCACTATTAGGCTTAGCTCCAGCATCTACTTCTTTTAATACGCGCTTGTAATTTGTCTCACTATTCTTCAATTGTTCTACTTGGATTTTCAAATACTCTTGCAAGCCTACTATCTCATAAAAGCGAAGAAGCAAAGAACTCTGATAGTGAAACAAAACTTCTTGTTCAGAAAGTTCTGACATATTCAAGGCCAGGCTTTCTTGTTGATATTTCACAATATTAGACCAGTTAAAAAGCTCTACATTAGCATCCAAAGAAAGCTGAGTAGATGCAATATTTGAACTGACTCTGCTATTAGTCGTCGGATCAATCGCTGATCCAAAATTATAACCTTGATTGCCATTTACTCCGATATTGGGTAAATAATAGGAAACTACACTTTGTTTCTGACGCTCTACAACTTGTGTTTCTAAAGCAGCTACCATTAGTTTTAAACTATTCTCTTTTCCTTTTTCTACACAGTACTCCAAAGTCCACTTCTCCTGAGCTACTCCGACAACACTGAACAGAATAGTCAATACTAAACACCAATTCTTACTCATACTTTATATATTTTAAAACGTCAATACGCGTTGCCTTCCTTGCCTTCCATATCACTAATAGGATAGATAATAAAAACAAACTACTAAATGCTATTATAAAAGGCACTGCCGTTATCGCTTCACGGTATGCAAAATCTTCTAACCACAGTTGAACAGCAAAATAAACAGGGTACACAGAGATACAGAATCCGAGTACACAGTACAGCATAAAACTTCTCGACAAAGCAACAGTCAACTTTCTCGAATCGGCACCCATAACTTTTCGGATAGCAACTTCTTTTAATCTATTCTCAATACTGAACGACACAATAGACAATAGCCCTATAAGTGCCGTAAATACAGATATACTCATTAGTACAAAGAACAATGTTTTTTGATACGTTGCTTGGCGGTACGTATTGGCAAACTGTTCATTTGCAAAACCATATTCCATAGGGTATACTGGCTCTACGCGATCTTTCCAAAACTTCTCTATACGAAATAATGTACCTTGCACATCATCTGTCTTCAGCTTGACAGATATAGTTCCTAACAGATGATGAAACCATCCTACTGAGTCACCTAAGAAATAAGTTTGAGGAGATACTTCCGTATTAAAACCGTGTAAATTAAAATTCTTGACAACACCAATAATCTGAAATACTCTATTATTCCAACGAATCTCTTTGCCAATCACTCCCTCTTTAAAATTAAATGCCTTCTCAAATGCTTCATTAACTAAGACCTTTTCACTATTATCCGTTCGTAACTCTGGATCAAAAAACCTTCCTTCCTTTAATTGAATTCCCATAACATCTAAAAAGCTATGATCTACAACTATATTACCACTATGCAATGAAACATCTCCAATGAAATTAGTAGAAGAACTTCCTACTTGTTGTCCAATTTTAAAAGAATGAGCGGTTACTCCTTCTACTCCTTGAATCTTTAAAAAGTCATCCTTAAAGTCTTTAAATACCTCATCTCGATTTTGGAAGCCCGATAGTTCGTATTTTATATTTACAATTTGCTCCCCTTTAAATCCAAGGTTTTGATTTATGAGATACGTTATTTGCTTATTCATAAACAAAGCTATCGTCAAAAAGAAGAAGGCAATAACAAATTGCAAGACCAAGAAGATATTGCGAATAACAACTCCTGATTTACTTCTTACAAAGTTTCCTTTTAGCACTTTCAAGGGATTAAAAGATGCGGCGAAAAGAGCAGGTAATATAGCTGATAATAAAAGTATAACAACGACCACAATAGACAATTCAACTATAAAATCACTTATATAGAAAACAAGTGCTCTGTCTACTAATAAATTAAAATATGGCAACAACAATTCCACTAAAAACAAAGCGATTATAAGAGACATGAGAATTGTCAAAAGGGATTCAAACACAAATTGACTGATTATATTTGATCTCGCACCTCCTAATGCCTTTCGAATACCTACTTCTCTTGCACGTTTGAAACTCTGTACCATGCTTAAGTTAACAGCATTGAAAATAGACAATAGCAATAACAACAAAGAAACAACTAACATACTCGTCAATATTTTCTTTGCATTACTCCCACTTCCATATATCTGAGATTTCGGATTAAGATGAGCAGATTCTAAATCAAAAAACACGTACTGATCTTCCTTCAGATACTTCGCACGGTACTCGTCTTCGGTAATCCCCTCACTTTTAGCATAACTTGTTAAGAAAGGTTGATAAAGTGTATTGATGACTCTGTCTTTTACTATATCGAGTTGAACGCCCTCTTTTAATTTTATCAGGATATTATAATTATAATCACCCCAAATATTGATATTATCTTTAATCATCTGCTCTGCTCCATAAGATACAAGTGCATTAGGAGCATTAGATGTCGCCGAAGGAATTTGATAAACTAAACGAACAACAACATGCTTTCCTCCATCTAATTCAATCTCTTTTCCAACTGGATCTACTCCTTCACCAAATAGGCGAATAGCTTGTTGATGTTCTAATGCGATAGCATTGTCTTTATTATCTTGATAGCTCTTTATAGACCCATATACTGCAGGAAAAGGAAACATATCGAGATAAGAAGCCTGGTGATCAGCTATATTAAATATAAAATCTTGCTTATCTCCAACGACAATACTCTTTCTGCGAGTGAAGTTCCACAAAAAAGTATATGATTCAACAACATCTGAAAGCTCCTCAATTTGCGTCGCCATAGGAGCAGGTAACCAAGGACTTATTTCCCCATCTTCAAACCCCGCACTATAAACCTCATATACTCTATCCTTGTAAGGATTCCATTGATTGTAACTATGTTCATTATGCCAATATATTAATACTAATAATAAGGCAGTTACCCCAATAGATAATCCCAGAACATTTAAAATAGTGAAGAACTTATTCTTCCAGAAATACCTTAGATATAACTTAAACCAGTTGTTAATCATTAGAATCCTTATTTATTTAATTAATCTATATTTTTTACTTGTCCTGAAGAGGAAGTGTTTGAACTCACTATCTTAGCTCCTCCTGTATATAAAACACGTCCTGAAGAACTCGCTCTACCAGATACCTCATCAGTTACATTAAACACCATAGAACCAGACGAACTTGCCTTGCCTTCTAATACCTTAGTTGTAAAGTCACCAGCTTTTATATTCCCACTGCTTGACGCAGTAGCATTCACTGAATCAGCCTTTCCAGATAAACTCATTCTTGCAGAACTACTCACTCCAAGACTTACATCACTTGTCTTTAAAGAGATATCTATACTCGCAGAAGAGCTAGCGCTTGCAGAAGTCTTATTCATCACTTCAAACTCACCTTGCACTTTAGAAGATGAACTACATTCAATATTCAAATTATCAGCTTGTACTAACGCTCCTGTAAACTTTGCTGAACTACTCGTCTTCACGTCAAATGACTTTGCAATAACCTTGTTCAATAAGTTAAACTTAGATGAAGATGATGCTCTTACTCCTTCTAAAGTAGGATTACTAACGGTTACTGTTACTTTGCCAAATTCACTCGAATTAAAGCCCCAGTTCTTTCTGTTTTTCTTCTTCTGTTCAATATAAATCTGCAATTCTCCTGTAGCAGTAACCTCCGTCTTTACATCTTTCATATTCTCAGATTTCTCCACCTCAACTACTACACTCTTCGACTCACCGTAAGTAAAGTTTACTTCTATTGCCTGTGAAGATTTAACGGAACTAAAATCGTTCACTTGACGTGTTTCTTTTGACTGTGCAAATACACTTCCTCCTACTAATAAGAAGAACATGACTATTTTTTTCATATTTAAATTTGTTTTATGGTTATTCATACTTGATGTACTTCAATACATTGATCTTCGTCGCTGACCAGGCTTTAATAAAAACAACTATCCCTGTTAATAAGAGAATTAGTAAAAGACTCACTACAAAAGGCATGACACTGATATCAATTCTAAAAGCATAATCACTTAACCACTTATTCAAAAAGTAATAACTCGGGAATATAGCTATACCAAATCCTATTAAACACATCATTACATATTGCATCGATAACTGCTTTAGCAAACTTGAAGCACTTGCTCCTAATACTTTGCGAATAGCTACTTCCTTTAAGCGGTTATTAATATTAAAAGAAGCCAAGCTATACAGTCCAAATAAGGCGATAAACACAACAATTGCGTTAAGCGTTAGAAAAACGTCTCTCTCTTTCTTTACATTGTTAAATGTCTTTGCATACTTTTTATTCAAAAACTCATAACTAAAAGGCTCTTCTGAAACATCTCTTCTCTCCCATATCTTTGCTATTTCATTCATCGTTTTTTCAACATTATCTCCTTTAACTTTGACTGTAATCTGTCTGCTATTTAATCCCACCCATGAAATGGTTTTTAAACTAAAGAAAACAAGAGGAGCATAATCGGCTTTCAAATTATATAGATTAAAATCTTTAACGACTCCCACTATAGTTAATTTTCTATCGTTCCACTCTATAGTCTTCCCTATAGGATTCTCTTCTTTCATCTCGTAAACAGTGCGCTCACTAATCAATATATTAGAGATAGAATCAGTGGAAAATTCAGACGACAAACTTCTACCCTCTTTCATTTTAATATCTAATACATCTAAATAGTTATAATCCATTCCTACATTGATCCCCTGCACCCTATTGCCCTTGTACAAAAAACTAGATGAACTACCGAAATTACTACCGATACCAATAGAAGCAATCGAAATATCTTCAACCCCATTTAGTGTCATTATCTCTTCCTTAAGAGAGTGATAAACATTCAGCTTCTCTCCATGAGGTCCTTTATATAAATAAGGAATAATGACAACTTGATCTCCCTTAAATCCAAGATCCTTATTCATCATATATGTCACCTGCTCATATACGATATAACTACCCACCATAAAAAAGCAAGCCACCGTAAACTGCACGACTAACATAACGTTCTTTAATGTCTTGCCTTTCTTACTCTTATTTACCTCGCCTTTTAGCACCTCTAACGTTTTAAAACTCGCAGTAAATAAAGCAGGAATGATACCGACCAAAAGAATCACACATACCATGAACAACAATAACCACGGCAATATATAAGCTCCTTCTACTTCCATCTGTGAATTGAGAAAAACCCTTAACCAAGGTATTGTAAATTCAATCAATACAAAGGCAATGATACAAGCTAATGCTGATGTGATGAAAGCTTCAAATAACCCTTGAAAAATAAGGTTCTTCTTAGTCGCACCTAATGTCTTTCTAATTCCTACTTCTCGTGTACGACTGATTGCCTGAGCAGTACTTAAGTTGATATAGTTAAACACTGATAATATCAATATCAGCAGAGAAAGTCCGATAATTATATTTAATCTCCCAACATTAGTTGCCCCTTCAGGTGTACCACTTAATTCAGATCTCTTCTGCATTCTTTGTTCTGATAAAATATGTAATTTATACCCTTTGTCCTTTAGTGCTCTAAATTCGTCCAAGGTCACTCCTTCTTCTTCTACCATGTACTCCTCTAAACTCATACCTTTATCCTGAGCCAATGACGCATATACATACCTAATCAAAATATCTTTTATCAGCCACTCTACTTCAGCTGTATACTTAGCATCATCTAACTTTAACCAAATAGTTGAATTATAGTTGCCCCATTGTTCTATCCCCTCTTTTTCATACTGATCTACTGCATTAACCAGAATGTTAGCCATCACAGAACTTCTTCTCTCTTTTAACTTATAAATAGCACTAATGACATAGTTTTCTTTATAACAAACTACGGTTTTACCTATTGGATCTTCATCTCCAAACAATTGCTTTGCATACTCCTCTGCAATCACTGCAGTATTAGGTCCGCTAAATGGATTACTTCTATCTCCTTTTATAATCTCTGATGGAAAAAAGCTAAAAAAGTTAGACTTTACAAAACCTACCTTCTCTACCTCTCTTATCACTCCTCCTATAGCTATTTTTCCTTCCCCATAATAGTTATCCATATACGTATAATCAACGATATGAGAAGACTCTTCTTGTAGCTTAGAGCCAAAGGGATAAGGCAACTTCATCCAACTTGTATCTGTATTCAGAATAGACTCTACTGTGAAGATATTGTCTTTATTCGGGTTATCTTGATCATAAGAAACCTCTTCTCTATAATGTACAAAAGACAGTATAACAGAAGCAAACCCCACCCCTAAACTTACTAATGTCAGAATAAAATAGATTTTATTCTTCAACACATTAGACCAATATATTTTCAACCAGTTCTTTAACATTTTTATTCGTATTTGATATACTTTAATACATCTACTCTTGTCGCCTTATAAGCACGACTGATAACAATCAACAATGTCAATCCTAAAATCAACAATAAACTATACACGTACACACCCCATCCAATCTCTATGCGATAAGCATAGTTTGCCAACCACTTATTTAAAAAGTAATAACTCGGGAATACTGCTATACCAAATCCAACCAAACAATAAACAACATACTGATACGACAACTGTCTTAGTAAGCCTGTTGTCTCAGCTCCAAGTACCTTGCGGATAGCTACTTCTCTTAGCTTTGTTCCTATCGTAAAAGACGATACTGCAAACAATCCAAATAAAGCAATGAATACAACAATATTGCTCAATACACCAAACATCTTTCGTTCTAATAATACCCGGTCAAAAGTCTTGGCAAACTGCTTGTCTACAAACTCATAATCGAAAGGAATCTTACTCTCATTATTGTACTTTAGCCATAGTTTCTCTATGTCCTTCAATACTTGTTCTACTCGCTCTGGCTCTACTTTGATTGACACCTCTTCAAACAGTCCCTTAGCACCCTGAAAAGTTGCGTGATGTGCAAATACTTGAGGGTTAATACCATTCTCTACACCACTTAAATTAAAGTTTTGTATAACTCCTACTACTGTATATTTCTTTTTATTACTGACTATTTCTGAATTAATAGGTTCTTTGATATTAAACATTTCGATAAATGCCTCATTGACTAAAACATTATTGATACTGTCTGATGCAAATTGATCTGAGAGCATTCTTCCCTCTTTAAGTTTAATCTGCATAACATCAAGATAATCATAATCTAAAACAATGCGACTAACCAATAATTTGTCCTCTCCCTTTTCAAAAAAAGAAAACACGTTTCTACCACCTAATGGACCAAAAACCATTGAAGAAGCTGTTACATTAATTACACCAGTTACATTCTGTACTTCCGTTTTAAAATTATTGTACTTATCAAAGCGAATGCTATCGTATTTTGTCTCTGATAAGAAAGGAACTGAAATAATTTGATCTCCTTTGAACCCGAGATCTTTGTTGAGCATATAATTAACTTGTTTATTAATAATTATAGAGCCTATAATAAAAAAACAAGCGATAACAAACTGCAAAACCAATAAGCTGTTACGCATTAAGCTACCCTTTGCATCATTAGCAATACGCCCCTTCAGCACACTGATTGCTTTATGTCTTGAGATATACATAGCAGGGACAAATCCGCAAAGCACGATAACCACTATCAGAATAGCTACTATAATAAATATATGCTGTATAAAAGAGATACTAATATTTACATTCAAGAATATATTGATATAAGGCAACAGTAATTCCATAACGCAAATAGCCAATACAAAACTTGTGAGAACCATTAAGGACGACTCAAAAATGCATTGTAAATAAATATCCATTCGCTTTGCCCCTAATACTTTACGTACTCCTATTTCTTTGCCTCTTTCCATCATTTGGGTTAAACTCAAATTGATATAATTAAAAATCGAGAGTAGTAGTAAAGCAACAGATAAACCAATTGTTATATACAACAAATTCAAATTTGCGCTCGCCTCTGAAAAGAAGTATTTGCCATTCATCATATGTATATCTTTCAAAGAGTAAAAAGTAGGTCTGGTAAGCATATCACCAATTACGGTTTTCTTATACTCATCTAAACTCATCCCTTTATCTTTGGCTGCTCCCGCATAGAGATTGTCATCTATCACACTTTCGATGATTTCACTTACTCTATGAGTATCTTTTGTTTTAACAAGCATTGGAGTACTGGCTGATCCCCAATCATTGTTAGTCATTGCTTCTTGCGTTAACGAATGAGTCACTAATTCAGGCATCAACGAACTTCTCTTCTTTCCAATTTCGTATACTCCTGCTACAATATAGTTCTGATCATCGAATAAAATCTCCTGTCCAATAGGGTTAACCCCTTGACCAAATATACGTTCAGCCAAAGTCACTTCTAATGCTACATCATTCAAATTAACTAATGCTGTCTGTGCATTACCATATACAAAATCATAGGGAAAGAATGAAAAAAAGGTATTCTGTGAATCAAGTGCTTTCTTTACTTCAAAAGACTTTCCATTGCGATTAACAGTCACTGATCTATAATATCCATAATACATATAAGATTCTACAGCGCCTGAATTATCGTGAATATACCTTCCTAAAGTCAAAGGTTGTGAACTATACATCATTCGTTTACCTAAATTCTCAATTACATAGACCTCATCCTTATTCGGATTCCATTGATTATAGCTCTTCTCTTCCAGATAATATAACGATGCCAATGTAATTGACGCAATACCAATCGCCAATCCTACCACTGTCAACAAGAAGTACATCTTGTGCTTCATCGTATTGTACCAATAAATTTTCAACCAGTTCTTTAGCATCTCTATTCGTGTTTTAAATAGTTTATTACTTTAAAATTCAAAGCCTTCAATACCTTCAGTAACAATATAGCTGTCACAATAAATAACAGCACAAGAAAGGAAATAACAAAAGGCATAAATGATATACCCTCTTTGTATACAAAGCGTTGCAACCATTTATCCATCAATAAGAAAGTGGGTACAGCAGCGATACAGAAAGAGATAAAAACAGCTATTATAAAAGGAAATATCAACTGTATCAAAAGCGTTCTTGTACTTGCTCCCAATACTTTTCGGATAACCAATTCCTTCATCTTCTGTTCCAATACAAAAGACAATGTTGCATATAATCCAAAAAGTGAAATAAGCACTACTGCTAAATTCCAAAGGACAAACATATTGCGTTGAGAAATTACCCTTTCATAAGTAAAAGCGATATGATCTTTAATCGTCATCACTTCGAATGGATACTCCACATCCACATTCACAATCCAGTAAGCTAAAATCCTTTCCATTGTTTCCTCACTCTCGTCCTTATCAATCTTAATTGATAAAGATTCTATCATATAGGGAAGAAATTCTATATCTCGCCATTTAAAAAAGATAGTTGGCTTTACTCTTTGTTCAAATCCACTATTGTAAAAATCCGCTATAACTGATTCTATAACATAAGTAACTCCTTCAAATGAAATTACTTCTCCTATAACCTCCTCTATAGGAACTCCCATTTTTTGAACAAACTTTTGATTAACTACAACAGTAGATACTTCTGAAGGAATATCTACTTCTTTAGCTAAAACACGCGAACCTATTAATGTAAGATACTCGTCATCTACCCCTTCAAGTACAAAATCACTTACTAACTGTTGCCCAAAATAAGCTATATGATTACTACTCATTGACTTGCTCTTAAATGACAAAGTAGATAAGGCAACTCCGTCAACCCCTTTAATCTCTTTAATCTGGTCGATTATCTTCTCTCCTTTGTAGAACTTACGCCTAATTTGCTGTGTATATAATTTGACTTGCAAAACCTCCTCGTATTCAAATCCTAATGGTTGACGCTTAACATACTCCACCTGACTGTGAATAATCAAGGCTCCTATCATAAAGAAAAAGGCAATGATCAACTGTAAAACAACCAAACACATACGCCATTTCATCGAAATCAATAATGAACCCTGTACCTTATTGACAATATGCTTACGAGTAATATAATTAGCATAAATAGCGGGGATAAATCCCCCTAATACTATAACAACAACACTAATTATAGCGATAATATCAAATGACTCAACAAAAGAAAACAGCAATGTCTTGTGCAAAAACTGATTGTATACGGGTAAGCTAATTTCTATAAATACCAATGTGACAAGTAGTGATAAGATTAAGTTGAGCAGTGTCTCAAACACGATCTGAAAAACGAGTTGAAACTTACTTGCTCCCACTATTTTTCGAATACTAAACTCTTTGGCTCTTATTAAAACACTTGTTTGATTTAATATGATATAATTTAGAATACTCAGTATAAAAATGAGAATAGAACAAGCAGTGATTAGGTTAACAGTATCATGCTTTGTCTTACCTTCCAAAAGGGCAGTCTGTTTAGAAACAAACCTACCTTCTCTAAAAGAGGATAAACTAACTGAAACATCTTCTCCTTCATCAAAAAACTTATTCGCTCGCTTTTGTTGCTTAAATGTATCTGCTAAATATCTTGAAACCAAAAGCGTATCTCCCTCGTGCTTCATCTTTACCAGTAAGCCTCCAATATTTTCTTGCCACAGTGATTTACTTTCCTCCTTATGCCATTCCATATTAGCCAGTACCACCTGTGGTCGAATAGTCACATTCTTATTCAGTTGATACACTCCTCTTACTATATAAGGCTGATGAGCCAAAGACAACGTATCGCCAATTGGATTCTTATCGCCAAAAAAAAACTGAGCGACCTCATTCGAGATAGCTATAGAATAGTCATCTTGAAAAACCTCATCTGCCCTTCCATAGACAAAATAGAAGGGAACAAAGTCAAAAAAGCTCCTTTGTGTATTCAATATTCCCTTTTGCACACGATTACTTAGTGTGCTTGCTGCATAAAATTCGAGGTACTCTACTGCAAAATAACAATAGTTGTCAACCAAACTATTTTGCTGTAAAGAAGGCCCAACCCCTGCAGGTATATAAATTGAATTGGCTTCTGTACCTACATCAATATTTACTTCATATATCTTATCCACCTCAGGTATCCAACGGTTATACCCATATTCATCTTGATAGTGAATAGTCCCAAGTACAACCGCACTGATTCCAAGTGCTAATCCCAAGATATTCCACAAAAAAAAATACCTTGATTTATTGATGAACGCAATATATAGTTTAAGCCAATTCTGCAACATTATTACTTTGATTTCACAGACCCCATTGAGTCAGTATATTTCTTTAATTCTTTCGGTGTGTTATAATAGACCACTTTTCCCATTGAATCTGCATAAGCATTTAGGCTTTCTGTAGGATATACCAATGCTTTCCCCATTGAATCTGCTTCCACTTTGACGTTTTTAGCCTTTAAGTCTTTACCGTCAAATGTTGCTGCACTATCGACATTAACAGTTAGCGACTCTACATCTCCACTGACAGTAACCTTAGCAGCAGAATCTATATTTGCCTTTATAGAAGTTGCTGATATATTCCCTTTAAACCATCCAGCAGAATCTATATTCAAGCTCACTGAATTTGCCTGAAAATCTCCTTGAAGACCACCATTCGCATCAACGCCAACAGTAAGGCTATTCACTTTCATCCTCCCGCTTACATATACTTTTGCAACAGCACTAACCGAAAACTTTTCAATACTCTTTTGGCTGAGGTAGACATTTACAGTTCCAATTCCCAGATTTCTTCGTTTACTTTTAGTATCTACATCAACAACAACTTTCTGACCTACCTGCCTTACAGAGATATACTCAATTACATCTTCCTTTGCTTCAACCTTTATGACATTATCGTCCTTCGTCGCATCGACATAGACGTTAATAGGGTAAGACACATCCAGAGCAACAATACTCCCTGTTATATCAACTGTTTTTGTCGTTTGGGCACTCATCACCCAAGACATTAAAAACAAGAAGAAACTAATTATTATACGTACCATAATTTATTCTGCAAAAACATCAACAATCTTTGTATTGATCTTTTCAGATAGGATCATACCGTCTTTCATCAAAATAGTACGCTCTGAATAAGATGCATCATGGTTAGAGTGAGTCACCATAATTATAGTCGCTCCTTGTTGATGAAGTTCAGTTAACAACTCCATAACTTCTCCCCCATTTTTACTGTCTAAATTTCCAGTTGGCTCATCGGCTAAAACAATCTTGGGATTTGTAACCAAAGCACGTCCTACTGCAACACGCTGCTGTTGACCACCTGACAATTGTTGAGGATAATGTTTCAATCGGTGAACAATATTTAAGCGTTCTGCAATTTCCATTACACGCTTTTTGCGTTCACTGCTCCCCACTTTATTATAAAGTAAAGGCAGCTCTATATTATCGTACACTGATAACTCATCTATCAAGTTAAAGTTCTGAAAGATAAAACCAATATTCTCTTTTCTTACTTGTGAACGCTGTCCTTCAGTTAGTCCAACCATTTCTTTGTCTAACAAGAGATAGCTACCTCCTGTTACACTATCAAGTAATCCGATGATATTAAGCAACGTTGACTTTCCACAACCTGAAGGTCCCATTACAGAGATAAACTCTCCTTTTCTCACCTCAAGATTCACCTTATTAAGGGCTGTTGTCTCTACCTCTTCTGTTTGAAACACACGAGACATATCTTTAATCTGTATTACCATAATCTCAATTTTTAATATTTAAATATTCAACTCTCAAATAATCTTTATAACTCGATATTATCACTTCTTCCCCTGGCTGTAACCCCGATACTATCTCATAATAGGCTGGATTTTCTCTACCTATTTCTATTTTTCTTCGTTCAGCTCTATTGTTCTTTACGACATAAACCCATTCTCCTAATGTCTCTTGGTAAAAATTACCCTTTGCCAATAAAAGCCTTTTCTCTTTTCCAGATAGGAATAATTTTACACCAAAGGTGCTTCCTTCCTGAAGCTTCAATTCTTTATCTGTTAAGAACTCCAATTGTACTTCGAACCTTCCCTTTTTTACCTCCGGAATAATCTTCTTTACCTCAACCCCTAACAATTGTCCCTTCATATCGATTTGACCTTTCTGACCTACCTGAATGCGTTCAAGATAAAACTCGTCAACCTGTGCTACTAATTTATACCCCTTCATAACGTCTATCTTTCCAATGCTCTCACCTGCAGCATAGGTTTTTCCTAAAATTACATCAAAAGATGACAATCGACCCGATATAGGAGCTGTCAATAAGAAATTTTCTTTGTTTTCTCTTAACTTTACAAGACTCTTCTGCATGACAACCATAGATTGCTCTATCTGAGTAAGCTGAACAGCACTTGTCTGCTTTTCTTTGCTAATACTTTCCTCGATTAAGGCCTTGCGCTCTTGTTGATAACGAAAAGATTCCTTTGTGCGTTCCCAATCACTTTTCGACAATACCTCTTGATCATATAGTTTTTTGTTCAACTCATACATTAACTCTGCCTCCTTATAATCATGTTGAACACTAATAAGATCTTTTGTCAAGTTAATCTCTTGATTTCGTATATTCATCTTACTGACATTCAGATTATTCATTTGCTCAATTAACGCATTTTCCTGCGACATAAAGTTGTACTCCGTACTTGGATTATACAATCTCACTAAGGGGTCTCCTTGTTTTACAAACGCACCATTCTCAATGAATAACTCCTGAATAGCACCTCCCTCAACTATATTTATCAACATGGAGTGCAGAGGCTCAACCTGTCCCTGAAAGGAAATATAATCCTCAAAAAAACCTTCCTCAACCGCACGTATGCGAACTTCTTTTCTCTCAACATTCAAAGCGATATTTTGAAAGAAAGTTTTATAAGTAGCGAAAGTTAAAAGTAATATTGCCACGACAATTGCAATTACTTTAACTTTTTTTCTATTTTTACGAGGCAATGCTCTATCCATGTCTTTCTTTTTCAAGTATTTAAAAGAAAAACTATACCAATTAATAAAGAATTGCTAACAACATATTATTCAACAACTTGCAAGATGGAACCTAAAGCAGACTGTTCGATAATGAACACCTTTATGTTCGATTTTGTAAAACCGTCCACTAACTATGAAAAAAACAATTGCTAATATTTTAATTCTCGATGACAACACTGAGATTCTAATAGCTGCAAAAATGCTTTTAAAACGTCATTTCGAAACAGTAAATACGAATACGAACCCAAAAAAGGCTATCGAATACATCTCAACAGAAGAAGTGGACGTTATCCTTTTGGACATGAATTTTAGAGTTGGATTTGAAGACGGAAAAGAGGGGATATTTTGGTTTAAAGAAATAAAGCGTATCTCTCCGAAAACGCAAATTATACTGATGACTTCCTATGGAAATGTTGAAACTGCAGTGGAGGGCATCAAGCTTGGGGCTATTGACTATATACTAAAACCTTGGAGCAATGAAACTTTAGTAGAAACCATCAAAGTAGCAATCAAACAAACTCGCAAGAAAAAAGCAATATCCTTAGCCTTACCAGAAAAAGACAATGTGTTTGTCGGTCAAGCACCTTCGATTGAAAAGGTGTACAATATGGCAAATAGAGTAGCCAAAACAGATGTTAATGCTTTAATCTTAGGAGAAAATGGTACGGGAAAATATGTCCTTGCCAAACACATCCACGACAATTCTACACGTCGTGACAAGCCTTTTATTCACGTTGACTTAGGCTCACTCAATGAGAATTTGTTTGAAAGTGAATTGTTTGGTTATGCTAAAGGTGCTTTTACAGATGCTAAACAGGATACAGAAGGTCGATTCGAAGCAGCCAATGGCGGTACAATCTTTTTGGATGAAATTGGCAATGTTCCCCTTCACTTGCAAGCAAAATTACTTCAAGTGATCCAATCAAAAAGTGTGATTCGACTGGGAGAATCTAAACAGAGAGCAGTGGATATACGCATCATTACAGCTACGAATACTGACTTAGAACAAGAAGTACAAAACAAACTCTTCAGAGAAGACTTATACTATCGAATCAATACGGTTGTTTTGAATCTACCTCCATTGCGAGAACGCAAAGAAGATATCATTCCCCTTGTCAATTTCTTTCTGGAACAGTATGCAAACAAATACGACCGCGCGATTCCCAATATCAAAACAGATGTCCTTGAAACACTTGAACAGTACGATTGGAAGGGTAATATTCGGGAAATGCAAAACCGAATTGAACGAGCGATGATCTTATCTGAAGAAAATGATTTGGCAATAAGCGATTTCGGTATTTCCTTAACAATGGTCATACCCCAAAATCAAGAAGAAAATACCCTACAAGATATGGAGCGTATTTCTATTGTCAAATGCCTTGAAAAACACGAGGGAAATATATCCCAAACGGCAGAAGAACTTGGTTTGTCAAGGGCTGCACTTTATAGACGATTAGAAAAATACAATATTAAAAATTAAAGTTACTTTAGCTATGTCATTCCACATCAAAGCATTTTTACGCATTTTCACTATATTGTTACTCGGGCTTTTAGCAGTAGTTGTCTTTGAACAGAAACTTAACTACTCCCTTGTGTTGATTAGCTTCGTAATTATCATGCTATTTGTTGAGTTTTACTACTTTCAGAAAAAGTACTACAATACCATAGACAGGGTCGTCCTTGCTATGCTCTATGAAGACTATAGCTTAAAGACTTCAAAACCTCAAAAAAACGACACTTTTGACAATCTGCAAAAGCTCTATCACAAATTGCAAAATGACCAAATGAAAAATGAGGTTAAAGAACTCGTTTACCTCAACATATTAAACAGCTTAGAAACAGGAATTATCATCTTTGAAAGAAAGGTAGATACGTGGGAGCTTTTCCTTGTCAACAATTATTTCTCTGAACTATTTGACATCCCAAAAGTAAAGACATGGTACAATCTCAACCGATTACTACCTTCATTGACCAATCATATTACCCAACTTGGGTTCAAAGAATCGAAAGGGTCTATTGACCTCCAAATAGAGAATGAAAATAAACAGACGTTCATGCTACAAACTTCAAAAACAGTAAGTCATGACCAAGAATACTTTATTGTCCTATTAGACTCGATACAAAATGTTTTAGACAAAAAAGAAAAGGATACCTGGGAAAACTTAATGAAAATTATTTCTCATGAAATCATGAATTCACTAACTCCTATTCACTCGCTTGCACATAATACACAACAAATCTTAAACGATAATACAGAACTTACCTCGGAAGACTTAGAAGATATCAAAATTAGTATACAAACGATTGTCAATAGAACAGACCACTTAAAGCACTTTATTGATAATTACAGGAGATTGACTATGTTGCCAAGTCCAAAAAAACAGATTACAAATCTAAAATCTCTATTAAATAATAGTATCGAAACTTTGCAACCACTGTTTAAAAAAAGCGGTATTTCTGTAAAAGTAAACCTGGCTGACAATGTCCTATTAAACGTAGATAAACAACAGATAGAACAAGTATTTATCAACTTGTTAACCAACGCAATTTACGCTGTACTCAAGCAACCTACCAAGCAAATAACGGTAGATCTATACGAAAAGAATAATCGTATCTACATCGACTTTACAGATTCAGGTAGTGGGATTGCCGAGGAAATTCAACACAAAATATTTATACCTTTTTACACCACTCGCGAAGAAGGTGCAGGTATTGGACTACCGCTCTCTAAGAATATTGTAGAGATGCACAATGGGTACCTAACGTACCACAGACGAGAAGAAAGAACGGTCTTCAGTCTTAACTTCCCACTGTATTAAATTAATTAAAGAATTAGAAATTAGACACTAAGAAGCTGTGCCTACCGCATCATATACAGATATATTATAATCTACTAAGATTGACAGCGTGGGCTTACAGACCATGCTTTATCTCATATTCTACATTTGTCAATTTCACCTTTTTCAACTGCAACTCTACGCCTTGAAGCACTATTCCATTATTGACAACTGGATTCGCTAACCTTCTATAAAAAGAAAGCGTATCCGCAGATAATTCTTTAATTACCACCATATCTCCCAAAACTAAATCCCCTTCACCGTCAAGTGTATAAATACAGTTATCTCTCAAATCGTACTTTACTTTTTTGATCAATACTATGCACTTTCCTTCTTTGTCTATACCATTATACTTAAAATACTCTATGCTTTCTTCACCAAAAGTTATAACCAATAACTTACAGTGATTAGGGCTTTCATCTCCCACTTCACTTACCATATTCCCATCTATATCATATACCTTCGAATACACAAATTCCCAAGACCCGAAAAGGTCTTTCTTAATATAGGAGGAACACATATAACAACTTGATTAACAAGTAGTAACCACCGTAAAAAAAGATAACACTAAAATAAAAAGCTTTTCATAACTATTTTTGACTTCTAAAATTACACATTAAAATGCAATAACTCATCCTCAATATCTTTAGTTTCTTTAATCTATTCAACAACACCCCAAGCTATCTTCAAGACCGATATAATTTCTAACCTATTAAAACACTAAAAGGCATATACTTTTAATAATCAAGAACTTAAAGTATTACAATCTCAATAGTATTACTAAACAAGAGTTCTACAGCTTAAAGAAGTGAAAAAATATAAAAAACCTTGAACTCGATAATAGAAAAGAAAAAACACGATCAATATGAAGACTTTAAGATACAGATATTTAAGCACCAACTAAAGTTAATTCTATCTTATCTAATGACGAAATTACCAAAATCAATGAGGAGGTTGATGAATTTTAAAAAGCAGATTAGCATACTTTATAAGAGGGGTTGGCTTGCACTTCCTTGGGGTTTTCTTGCACTTTTCTAGGGGTTTACTTGCCTAGAGGGCCCTTTTGTCGAAGAAAGGTGCAAGAAAACCCCAAGCAATGTCTTTGTATGTCGCTACAAAGCGATAGGTAAGTTGCCAATAAATATGCAGAAGCGATAATCCGAAGGCTTAAATCGAATGAATAGTAAAAGAAGAATCCTAATAGACTTACAAAAAATAGCAATCATTTTACTTTCAAAATTTGATGTAAACAAACTAATACAAAATATGAGCTATTGGCATCTAAACAACAAGAGAGTAATATGCCTCTGTAGAAAAAGGGGAATTTTTAAAACTATTTATTCTCCTTCGTACACGGTAGGTTCCCAAAGGAGTTCTTTAAAATTGACTACTTTATTATCAACAACTTCCACTCCTTCACTCTCCAATAACTGTTGCATTAGATTCGTTCCATCGAAGTGAAATTTGCCTGTAAGTAGTCCATTGCGATTAACTACGCGATGAGCAGGAACTGTATCGTCATCATGCGAGGCATTCATCGCATAACCAACCATACGTGCAGATCGAGCTGCACCGATAGCCCTGGCGATAGCACCATATGTAGTTACTCTACCATGAGGTATTTGCCTAACTACGGCATAGACGCGTTCAAAAAAATTCTGTTCCTTCATCTTTAACGCAATAACTTATAAACCGTAATTAAACTAATAATCGCAGTAATACTACCTATAATGTAATTGATGTTCTTTAGGATAAAAGCATCTTCCCTGGTAATCTTCTTAAAGAAGTAGATATACATATAAAACATCAAAGCCGATCCCATCACTACTCCTAACGAAAATAGTATAGTGTAGATTTGATCAAAGATATGGTAATCGTACGTGGCTAATGTTATACTCAAAAAGACATAGAAAGGAATAGAAAAAACATTGATAGAGGCCAACAGGATTCCCTGTAGAAACGGAGTTTGTCTTTTGGGAATGTCTCCTTGGTGTTTTCTTTTTTCTTTGCGCTTAGCAAAGAAAAAAAAGTAGATCGTCAATACTGAAAAAATTGCCAGTCCAATCTCGTGTAAAGCTTCCGTAATAGCAGGACTCGATTCAATCAATCGAGAGAAAAATATAGCGATAAAAGTCTGAATAAATATTACGCTCAAAGCCCCGCAGATATATTTAAAGGCATCGTTGTACCCATATTCCTGCGAAATCTTTACAGCAGTCATGTTCAACAGTCCTGGGAGTGAAACTCCAAGGACTGCTGCCATAAAACCATATAATAGTAATATTATTCCTTCTACTTCCATTCTATTTTATTCTAAATTGAATGTAAGTAATAGGTTTATTTTCCTCTAAATATTGTGACTCGTAAAATGTTTGAATTTCAGTAACCACTGCTGGAGCACCTTCATTTTTATAAATATGGTGATTTGCATACAATACCTCATGACCTTCTCCGTGAAGAAGTCCTAAAGTATACCCATGCATAAACTCGCTATCCGTCTTAAGATTCATAATACCATCCGCTGTAAGGATATTCTTATATCTCTTCAGAAACTCAGAGTTGGTAAGACGGTGTTTAGTGCGTTTATATTTTATCTGTGGATCAGGGAAAGTAATCCAAATTTCACTAACTTCTCCTTGTGCGAAAGCATATTCAATCAACTCTATTTGCGTGCGTAAGAATGCAACATTAGTCATTCCAGACTCTACAGCAGTCTTTGCTCCACGCCAAAATCGAGCTCCTTTAATGTCAATGCCAATGAAGTTTTTCTCAGGGAAACGCTTAGCTAACTCAACTGTATATTCACCCTTTCCACATCCTAATTCCAAAACAATCGGATTGTCATTTTGAAATACTTCTTTTGCCCATTTGCCTTTTTGTGGCAAATTTTCAATCATATCTTCCCTTGTAGGCTGGAAAACGTTACCAAATGTTTCGTTCTCTCTAAATCGCTTTAACTTATTTTTACTTCCCACTATTTATTTTATTTAGAAAAATTTTGAGCAAAAATAATTATTTAAACTTAAAGAAAAACATTCTATGCTATTTTGATCAAACTAATCTGTCACTAAAGGATCTGCATAAGCGTCTAAAGGAGCCTTTTCTAAAGTAAATGAAAACTCCGATCCATATCCATAACTGCTTTCGACATAGATATGCTCTTCGTGTGCTTCTACGATATGCTTGACAATAGACAAGCCCAATCCAGAGCCCCCTACTTGCCTTGATCCCGTTTTATCTATTCGATAGAAACGCTCAAAAAGCCTTGGTATGTGCTCCTTCTTGATGCCTTCACCATTATCAGTTACGCGAATAATCATTTTATTTTGAACTAAATCTTCAATACTCACTTCAGTAGTTCCCTTGTCTTTTCCGTATTTAATTGAGTTACTCACCAAATTAGTCAATACCTGACTAATGCGATCGCGATCGCCCTTCACATAGATTGGCATATCGTAACTCATATCAAACATTAAAGTGATATGTCGCTGTTTTGCCTTGTACTCAAGAAAATAAAACACTTCTTGGATACAAGCTACAATGTCAAATACACCAACTTCTAAATGCAAAGCACCTGTTTCTAATTTAGATATCATATCTAAATCCTTTATGATAAAGGTTAGACGATCCACTCCTTGCATCGCGCGCTCGAGGTATTGATCGCGGATATCAAGATCGTCTATAGCGCCATCTTGAAGCGTTTCTAAATAACTTTGGATAGTATATAAAGGAGTTTTCAATTCGTGAGAGATATTTCCTAAATAATCACGGCGATACTCTTCTCTCACTTGAAGAGATTCGATCTCAATCTTCTTGTTTGTAGCAAACTTCTCTATTTCCTCAGTTAGCGTTTGCATATCAGTAGTGACAGCTTTAGATCGCAATTCAGTATGCTCTAATAAAGACACATTGTCGTAGATTTTTTTCACTCTGCGATAGATAAAGTGCTCAACTCTGTACTGAATAATAAAGAAAGAGATAAAGAAAACCAGGATACTGTGGATGATATACAGCCACCATGAAACAATTGTAAAATAAATAACTAAAGGCATGACTAAAACAAAACCATACAACATGATATACAGTGATGCCTTCAGAGCAAATTTATAAGTCTTCTTGAACTTTACAGACATTAATACGCTATGTTTAAAAATATTAATATTCTACATTTTCAAACTTATATCCCACTCCTTTAATAGTTTTAAAGTAGTCTTCACCTAATTTCTCACGCAATTTTCGAATGTGTACATCAATAGTACGCCCACCCACAATCACATCCATACCCCATATAGACTCCAGTATTTCCTCACGTGTAAATACATAACCGGGTTTAGATGATAGTAAAAAAAGTAGTTCAAACTCTTTTCTTGGAAGGACTAACTCCTCCCCTTTATAATAAGCCTTGTACGTATTCTTGTTCACAAGGAAATAGCCAATCTTAACGACATTCTCATCGATAATCTCATCGATTTTCACTCGTCTTAACAAAGATTGTATTTTACTAACAATAACCTTCTGACGAATAGGTTTAGTTAAATAGTCATCTGCACCTGCAGCAAATCCAGCTATTTGAGAGAAATCCTCCTCACGTGCTGTTAAGAAGACAATTACTGTTTCCTCAAAGCCCTCCAAAGTGCGTATCTCTTGACATGCCATAATCCCATCCATCTCAGGCATCATGACATCAAGAATAATTAAATCAGGTCGATATTGCTTTGCTTTTGCTACAGCTTCTACACCATTCAAGGCAGTAACTAAGTTGAAACCCTCCTTTTTCAAATTGTAAACTAAGGGTTCAATATTTTGGAACTCGTCATCTGCGATTAAAATAGTAATATCCTCGTTTTTCATCATAATGTTGTGTGTTTATAGGGCTCAAAGATAGAATATTCTAAAATACAAAAAATTTAGTTTACGATTTTTTAATAACTTAACCATTTAATAACAATGACATAACGATTTGATAATGTTGCCTTAACACTCACTTCACATTCAGTTAAGTTATTTGCGTCAAAACACAACTGAATTTTTATGAAATTATTAAATCTGGTTGCATTAGTTGCAACTACCTGTGCTGTCCAAGCACAATCAGTCAAAGTAAATGGTGTAGTGAGTCACCAAACAACTCAAGAACCACTTGCTTTTGCAACAGTTAGTATTAAAGACCAAACAATCGGTACAAATACTGATATTAACGGAAAGTACGAATTCAATTTAAAACCAGGAAATTACACACTTGTATACCAATACTTAGGGTATAAAACTGCGGAAAAGACCATTCAAGTTATTGAAGACAAACCCCTTAAAGTAAACATGAGTTTAGAGGAGGAAAGCATCCAACTTGAAGGAGTAGTCGTAGAAGCTACACGCTCAAAAAGTAGGGAATCAGCTCTATTACTTGACCAACAAAAAGCAGCAGAAATCAAACAACACATCGGATCTCAAGAATTATCGAGAAAAGGAGTAAGTGATGTTGCAACTGCTGTAACAAAAACAACAGGAATATCTAAACAAGAGGGGTCAGGTACAATCTTCGTAAGAGGACTTGGAGACCGATATAATAGTACATCGTTAAACGGACTGCCTTTGGCGTCAAACGATCCAGAGAAAAAGAATATTGACTTAAATATTTTCTCAACTGATATTGTTGAGTACATATCAATAGACAAGGCTTATAGCGTAAAACAATATGGAGATGTTGCAGGTGCAAATATCGACATCATATCAAAAAAACACCACGGAAATGATTTTCTCGAAATAGGTATCGGGTCGAATGTCAATACAAACGCCATAGGAGAAAGTACATTTTATTCTATCGCTGATAGAAACTCATTTGGTTTTTCAAATACCAAGATTCCAAACAACCCTTTGAGTTCTTTCTCTTTCAATAATTCAACTCAATCCGAAAAGAGAGTTCCGATAGGAACAAGCATAAACGTCAATGGTGGTAAATCATTTTTCTTTGGTGAAGAATCTTCATTGGATTTATTTGCAACTGTTTCTTTTGGAAATAATTTTGGATTCCATGAAGGTCTTTCTGGCTCAGTTCAAGCACAAGATAATTACACTAAAAAATTGAACAGAAAAGTTTATGAGTACAGTACAAATACAACAGCAATGTTTAATGCTGATTACAGTATCAACCCAAAGCACAATATTAAATACAACTTCTTATTTATCAATGACTCAAAAGAGAAAAACGAGCAATATAACGGGTATATAAGAGATACTACTTCAGAAGAATTAGGAGCTGAAACACTAATATCAAGAGGTACCTATAGACAAGATCGCTTATTTGTCAATCAACTTTTGGGTGATCACGAAATCAATGAGCAACTTAAGTTTAGATGGGGAACAGCATTCAACAGCGTTTCTGCTCAAACCCCAGATAGACAACAATACACGCTAAACAATAATGGAAGTGATTCATATGCCTTCTCTACAAACTCGAGATCAGACAATCACCGTTATTTTGAAGATCTAACAGAGAATGAATTTGCAGCTAACGTAGCTTTAGATTACAGTTTTGCAAAAAACAGTGAGAACCTTTACAAAGGAAAAGTAACTGTGGGATATAACTTCCGCAATAAAAAGAGAGATTTCGAAGCAACACAATTTAACTTCCAAATCGTAAATGCACATAACAAAAACATTAACCCATTAGCATTAGACAGTTTCTTTAACCAAGATAATTTTGAAAAAGGGTACTTTAGAACGTATACGTTTAGAGGTGGAGCTGAAACAAAAGATGCATTAAAACCACAAACTTATACAGGAGATCTTGATATACATTCAGGTTTCATCAATGTTGAATATCAATTGAGTGATCGTTTATCTGGGGTTGTTGGAGCGAGATTTGAAACAATCACTCAGAATGTAAAATGGCAAACGCAATTAGACAATGTTGGTAGTGAAAACGAGTTGACTAAAAATGCTTTCTTACCAAGCTTATCTTTAAAATATGAGCTAACAGATATTCAAAACTTGAGATTAGCAGCTTCAAAGACATATACTTTACCACAATTTAAAGAAAGAGCTCTATTCTTATATGAAGATATTACAGAAACGAAAACGGGTAACCCATTCGTTTACGCTTCTGATGACTACAACTTAGATTTGAAATGGGAAATGTTTCCAACAAATGATGAAGTTTACTCAGCAACAGTTTTTGGAAAATACATCCAAAATCCAATTAACGAGGTTACTATAGCTTCTGCATCTAATGACATTTCTTATGTCAACACAGGTGACTATGGATATGCAGTGGGGTTAGAAGTTGAAGTTAGAAAAAACTTAATCTCATTTGACGATGCTGAAACAAACAAAATTACTGGAGGTCTTAATGCGTCTTGGATGAAGACTTACCAAGAACTAGACAATAAAAAAGTGGCAGATGAAAACCCACTTTCGACAAGCTTCACAGAAGAAAACTCATCTTTTACAGGAGCTTCAGATCTATTGTTAAACGCAGATTTATCTTATATCAAAGAGTGGAAAGAAAAAAGCTTAATCGCTACTCTATCTTACGCTTACTTCTCGGATAAGATCTATGCGCTGGGAACAGAACAAAGTGGAAACTTAGTAGATAAAGCATTTAATATGTTAGACTTTGCTTTCAAATTTAACTTCAATGAAAATTTTGGAATTACTTTAAACGCTAAGAACTTACTTAATCCTTCAATCGAAAGAAAACAGGAAAACAAAACACAAGATGTAACAGTACAATCATATAAGTTAGGTTCTAATTTAAGTCTTGGTTTGAAATACACATTCTAAACTAAACTCTAAATTAATTATTCGAAAAGTGGATTACATCTCTCAATGTAATCCACTTTTTTTTGTTGGAATACGTTCTCAAATACAAAAAAGCTACAAAACATATTACATTGACTTCAACGATAAACAAAAATGTTTACAAAGCCTTAACAAAAGACCTACCTAAAGGGGTATGTTAAGTCAAAACAAACAATATTCTTTGATTTTACATTCATTACTTAACGCTTTGTTAATGATTAGTTTACAATCACTTAACCTGCAAATAAAAATTGTTTTCAATATTTGTATAACAAAATAAGTAACACAATTAAATTATGAAAAAATTATTTAGAAACGGTTTATCAATTTTAGCTCTATCAGTAGCTATAGCAAGTTGTTCATCAGATGATAATAGCAACAACAGTGATAACGGAAATGGGAATGGAAACGGTAACGGAAATGGAGAAGGAAAAGAAATTTCAGGGTTAGTGAAAAAAGGAGAAACTCGCACTCTTGAAAAAAATAATGAATATACATTAACATCAAAACTTGAAGTACAAGATGGTGGAAAACTTGTGATCGAAGAAGGAGCAAAAATCATCGGTACAGGAGGAACAGCTTCTTATATTGCAATCGGACAAGGTGGACAAATTGATGTAAAAGGAACAAGCACAAATCCAGTAGTAATGACTTCTTCAAAAATAGAAAGAGGTTCATGGGGAGGATTAGTGATTTGTGGAAAAGCACCAATCAATGGAGGAAGCGAAACTGCACAGTCAGAAGTAGCAGATTTGACATATGGAGGAACTAAAGCAGATGACAACTCAGGATCTATCAAATATCTAAGAATTGAGTACGCAGGAGCTAACTTCTCATCAGAAAAAGAATTTAACGGACTTTCATTATTTGGAGTTGGTTCGGGAACAGTAATAGAATATGTACAAGCTCACGAAGGTTCAGATGACGGATTCGAATGGTTTGGTGGTACAGTAAGTGCTAAATACTTAGTTTCAACAAATAACGAAGATGATCAATTTGACTGGACGCAAGGTTGGTCTGGACAAAATAACGAATTCTGGTACTCAAAAAGAGCTGAAGGAAATAGAGGTATTGAAGCTGACAACAGCAGTAAGGATAACGCAGCAGCACCTTATTCAAACCCTACAATCAAGAACATCACTTTACTTGGTTCATTAGAAGGGTCAGAAGCTCAAGCATTAAAACTACGTGAAGGTACAAAAGGAAACTTATCAAATGTTTTTGCTGATTTCTGGGCTGTTGGAGTAGATATTCAACATGATCAAACAATCAAAAATGTAAACGATGGTTCTTTAAAAATCAATGGAATTCAATTCGGAAAGAATATCACAGAGAAATTCAAAGGAGCTAATAGTGGTAAAGAAGCTGTTGATGTAAGTAAAGCAATTGTTGAGAAAGATAACGATGGAGCAGGAAACAAGGATAAAGCTCCAGAGTGGACAAAAGGTTGGACTGTAGGTCTAAACTAATTAAGTGAATAAAATGTGTTATAAAAAGTTCTGCTATAAAAAAAGCAGGACTTTTTTCTTTTATATTTGATTTTTATTAACTACATTTATACCAAATATTTACGTATATGGCTAAAAAATACTTTTATACTCTTTTAACATTCTTTGGTTTGATAGCTGGAGGTACAGCTTTCGCTCAGGATAGAATCCAACCAAATGAAGCAAGATATTCTACACAGAGTATTGAAGGACTTTCTATATACCCTAATCCTGTTGTAAACAACAGTAAAATATTTATAGAATCTTCTAAAAACGCACAAAAAGAAGTTGAATTGTATAATGTAGTTGGAAAGAAGATGTTTCAAGTTACATTAAACTCTAAAGAACTTGTTTTACCTTACAGTGTAAATGCTGGTATTTACATCATGAAAATAACAGAGGAAAACTCAACAGCCACTCGTAAGATTATAGTGAAGTAAATAATATAATTAATATACGTAAAAAAGCATCAATATATATTGATGCTTTTTTTATTTGTATTTTTGTACAAAATTTGACACTCGTGTTTAGACCAGAAGATATTATACAAATACAGACGAAGAAAGACTTTCATAAAGTAACCATGAAAGTATATCGCTTTCAATATGAAAACAATCCTGTATATAAGCAATTTTGCGATTTACTTCAGAGAACGCCTCAAGAGGTCAAGACTGTAATTGATATTCCATTTTTACCAATCGAATTCTTTAAATCTAAAGATGTCTTAAGCTCTACATCTCCGATACAAACAACCTTTACAAGTAGCGGTACAACTGGTATGGTGACAAGTAAACATCATGTCACTGATTTAGCTTTTTACGAAGATAGTTTTAGACAGGCTTTCTCGTACTTCTATGGAAACATTGAAGATTACGTAGTTTTAGCCCTTTTACCGTCATATTTAGAAAGAGAAGGTTCTTCTTTAATCTATATGGCAGACGATTTCATTAAGTCCTCTATTCACCCTGAAAGTGGGTTCTATTTACACAACTATAAAGAATTAGCAGATACACTAACGACTTTAGATAAAGAAGGCAAAAATATCTTGTTGATAGGAGTAACTTATGCTTTGTTGGATTTGATTGAATTGCAGTCTTTTCAATTAAACAATACCATCATTATGGAAACAGGAGGTATGAAAGGAAAACGCAAAGAGATGATAAGGGAAGAACTTCACGCTCTATTGTGCAAAGGTTTTGGCGTAAATAAAATACACTCTGAATATGGGATGACTGAGCTATTATCTCAAGGGTATTCCTTAGGAGACGGCATTTTTCAATGTCCTCCATGGATGGATATCTTAACAAGGGATCCTGAAGATGCCTTAAGCTATGTAGAGAACGGGAAAACCGGAGGGGTTAATGTCATTGATTTAGCTAATATAAACTCTTGTTCGTTTATCGCAACGCAAGACTTGGGAAAGAAATATACAGACGGTACTTTTGAAATATTAGGTAGATTTGACAACTCTGATATCAGAGGTTGTAATTTAATGGTAGTCTAAGAGTTAAACTGATTAAGATACATAACAAAATAGAGGCATAAACGCCTCTATTTTTATTTTTCTAACAATTCCATTTTCTCTGCAAAATACTCGCAGAAATCTCTCATTGTTGCAGACATTTTCTCGTCTTGTGTAGCACGTTCAAAAGTATCAGCCATCGCAACAAGCGTTTGATGAAAGAACTTTTTCATCTCATCTACTGGCATATCCTTCGTCCATAAATCGATACGCAATGTCTCTTGAGCCTTGTGATCCCAAATAGACAATAACATTGCTTTGGCAGCAGCGGCTTCAACACCTCCATCTTTAGCATTCCACAATATTTTCTCCGGAACTCTATTGTCGTCTAATTCTACTCTAATATTAATATCAGAAACGTGTTTCTTACTCATTACTTCTTAGGTTTGTATTTTGATTGTTGAAAAATTTCGTCAGTACTTTTTGCTAAAAGCTCCTGCAAAGTTACATTATTATTTTTCATATACGAACGCACAATTTGCCAACCTATCCAGGTACCAATTCTTCCAGGAGCCTCATTGTCTATTTCTAAATAAAACTTAGAGAATGGAGCTGTGTCGATAAAACGTTTATTCAATTTAAGATCTGTGCTATAAAGCAACTGTTCATCCATAAAATAACGCCAAACTTCTCCCTCATTTAATTCTACCCAGCGTAGTTGATCTGCAGAGTACCCTATAATATCTTCTTTACTGACCTTTGGCAATAATACCTCCTTACCATACAAAATCTTGCCATGATGAATTAAATTACCAATAAAACGACGGTCAGTAGGTTGCTCCATTTTCTGAATAATAAAATTCTCTGCCAGATCAGGTAGCATTCGATTCAGATTAAACTCTGGTCGCAAATACTGCGCAAAACCTTGATAAAACTTGTGATCCTCTCCTAAATATGTGTCAAGTGAGACAAAGACAAGTGTATCTGCATAAACAGCTTTCAACGTAATATCTACCTCACTCACAACAGTAATAAATTTCTTTTTATCGCTTTCAGCTGGAAAATAATACTTGGCACGCTTTGAGAAAGCCTCAATTTCCTGTGGAATACTTCCCAAATCTTTAAACTTCTTCTCAACCTCCTGATTTAATTCTGCAAACAAAGTATCCTTTTTCTTATTCAACCAATATTGCTCAGAAACCTCATGAGGAAATAGATACGGAAACTGTTCCTTTACAGCGGGAACCTCTTCCATAGATGCTTTGTAAAAAATCTCATCAAAGCGATATACTTCAATATTCATTGGAATCTTAGCAACTTCTTGATCTAATTTACTGTTCTCATCACTGCAACTCACTAAAAAAAGGAAAAGACTACAGAAAAGAACAGCTGATAATTTACTAAATTTGAAAAATGTCATAGCTCATCGTGATTTTTATTCAAACAAAGATAAAAAGATAGCTGAGACTGCACTAAAAAATTGGATACTATGAAGAATAAAAACTTTCAAGTGGAAGCTGTAACTAACCACATTGTTATGTGGCTAAAAGAGTATGCAACTCAAGCTAAAGTTAATGGCTATGTAATCGGTATATCGGGAGGAATAGACTCTGCCGTAACCTCAACACTTTGCGCGATGACAGGCTTACCCCTATTATGTGTAGAGATGCCTATACATCAAGAGGTTTCACAAGTAACAAGAGCAAAAGAGCACATCTCATTCTTAAAAGCCAAGTTCAATAATGTACAATCAGTAGAAGCTGATCTTACAGATACATTTGAATCTCTAATTAAAGCGGTACCAAGTAGCCAAAGCGAATATTTACTTAACTTAACACTGGCCAATACAAGAGCCAGAATTAGAATGACTACCCTTTATTATTTTGCGGGAATAAACAGATCATTAGTTGCGGGAACTGGAAATAAAGTCGAAGACTTTGGTGTAGGCTTTTTCACAAAGTACGGTGATGGCGGGGTTGACCTAAGTCCAATTGCTGACTTAATGAAATCAGAAGTTAGACAAATAGGTGAATATCTTCAAATACCAAGTAATATTATCATTGCAAAACCTACTGACGGTTTATTTGGCGATGATCGATCTGATGAAGATCAATTAGGAGCGTCATACGACGAATTAGAGATAGCAATGCTTGCTCACGAACAAGGAGCTAAGACAGATGACTTCACAGGAAGAGAGAAAGAAGTCTTTGAAATCTACAGCAGATTAAATCGAATCAATCAACACAAGATAAACCCTATACCTATATGTATTATTCCTACCAGTTTAAAGTAAACTGTTAAAATAACTCATTCTTACCATACATACTATTTAAAATATTAGCTACTTTTGAATAAAAATTAAAACTATGAAAAAAGTATTTTATTTATTAATAGTAATGTTTGGTTTAATATCGTGTAGTACAGATGATGACTATTGTGGCAATGATTACTACGAGACCTATAAACTAAATGAACAAAGACCATCACCTACAAGTAATCTCCAAGTGATTGGCTTACAAGGAGATTCTTTTACAGTAATCAGATCTGAACATGAATTTCAAGACAGAGTTAGAGGAGCAGAATATTACAGAGGTCAAATTGATTGGAGAAATGAAGATTTGATTATAGGTCAAGTTTATGTTAATGGGTTTCGCAGTGTAATCAACTTTAATTCTATATTTAAAGAAAGTTGCAATAATAGAAATGACAACTACCTTCGAATGAAATTAAACCTTAGTAATGGACAATACAATGGCTATATAACATATCATGCAATAGTCCGTAAACTTTACAACACAAATACACAAGTCACTACTGACATTGAAATCTTTAATTAACAAAAGATAGCAAAGGCTATCTTTTGTTAATTATCCCTCTATATTTTTAAACCTTGATGTGACTTGTCCTAAGCGTTTAGAGAACAAATTAATCAAGCTTGTATAATCCATAATTACAGTGAGCATTTCATTTGAACGTTTCACATTCGTTTCTGCAGGTAATTTCTGTTTGTACTTCTCAACAAGATTATTAACTAAGTACATACGCAAGGTAAGAATGGTTTCTGAAACATACTGTGCAATACCCTGTGTTTTCTGTTTAACGAAGATATTCTGTGACTCCCAATTGTGTAACGTCCATTTCTCATCATCCATAATGATACTTGTAACCTCATTTGAAAGCTCCGTATCTAATTGCTTTAAATAGTTTTCTAAACTCCACTCATTGTGATTGTAATACGCAATTAAGTTCGAGTAAATCTTTTGAAAAAGAGAATTAGTCAAGTGTACTTCATCCTCCTGTAAACTTAAAAATACTCTTTCATAGACCTTTTGTTCAACTTTGTGTTCATTAACAACAATGTCATTCTCCTCATTGGTTTCATAAACAAGTTCCGTAAACACTTCCTTTACATTGCCATACAACAATAAGATCTCTATAATCTTGCGTTCAAGAATATACAAAGGATCGTCCTCAGGTCGGTTGCGTTGTTCGCTCTTGCTGTGAACAACCTCAAGTTTCTTGCGTTCCTCATTATATTTTTTATTTGCCTCTTGAAGCTCCTTTCTACCTTGTTGAGCAAGTGAATTAAAGATAACATCCTCCGATATATCCATAATACGCGCACACTCCTGCACATATACTTCTCTTTGTATCTGATCTGGTATTTTAGAAATACTCATGACCATATCGCGTATCAGATCAGCTTTTTTAATAGGGTCGTGTTTAGCCTCGTCCATAAGCATATTCGCCTTATAGCGAATAAAGTCCGTTGCATTCTCCTCAAAGTACTTCTCCAATTGCTCCAGCGAATGTTTACGAGCAAAACTATCCGGATCTTCTCCATCAGGCAAAGGACAAACCCGAACATTCATTCCTGCCTCTAAAATTAGATCTACTCCTCTAAACGAAGCGCGAATACCGGCAGCATCACCATCATATAGCATAGTGATATTCTTCGTCAAGCGATTTACCAAACGAATTTGGTCTGGCGTCAATGCAGTCCCTGAAGAAGCCACAACGTTCTTAATACCCGATTGATACATTTGGATAACATCTGTATAACCTTCTACCAAATAACAATTATCCTTCTTGGCAATCTCTTGTTTAGCATGTGATATACCGTACAATATTTTACTCTTATGGTAGATATCACTCTCTGGAGAATTCAAATACTTAGCAGCCTTCTTATCATTCGTCAAAATACGGCCACCAAATCCCAATACTCGACCAGACATACTCATAATAGGAAACATGACACGCCCTTTAAATCGATCAAACTTACGATCTTCTTTGACTATTGTCAATCCAGTTTTCTCGAGGTATTCCAATGAGTACCCTTTACCAAGTGCATCAGAAGTAAACGCTTCCCATTTATCAGGAGAATAACCTAATCCGAACTCTCGAATCGTATCCTCTGTAAAACCTCTCTCCTTGAAATATGATAATCCAATCGCTTTTCCCTCCTCGGAATTAAACAGTACCTCTTGAAAGTATTTCTTAGCATACTCAGACACGACGAACATACTTTCTTTCTCGTTCAGCATTTCTTTTTCTTCTTGACTTTGTTCAGTCTCCTCTATTTCAATGCCATACTTCTTAGCCAAATAGCGAATAGCTTCTGGATAGGTAAAGTGCTCGTGTTCCATAATGAAACTAATTGCATTTCCACCTTTTCCTGAACTAAAGTCCTTCCATATTTGCTTTACCGGAGAAACCATGAAAGAGGGCGTTTTCTCATTCACAAAAGGACTTAATCCTTTATAATTACTTCCCGCCTTTTTTAAATGTACAAAATCCCCTATCACCTCCTCTACTCGAGCGGCGTCAAAAACGGCATCTATGGTACTTTTGGAAATCATATTTTACTTTACTTCTTGATACTTGCAAAGATAAAAAAAGAAGTCGCTTAAGGTAATATCAAGCGACTTCTTTATATATCTTGTCAGTTTATATAACTATTTCTTTCTCTCAATAACATAATTCACCATTGTAACCAATGAATCTTTGTAAGGGGATTCTGGAAACTGATTCAAAATTTGAAGTGCTTCTTGCTGATACGCTATCATTTTAGTAGTAGCATACTCAAGGCCTCCTTTTTCTTTAACAAAGGCGATTACCTCTTTCACACGTCTTTTATCTTCGTTGTGATTTTTGACAGAATTGATAAGCCACTTACGCTCTTTTGCGTCAGAAGTATTTAAGGCATAGATAAGAGGTAGAGTCATTTTCTTCTCTTTAATATCAATACCTGTTGGTTTACCGATAGGACCATCGGTATAATCAAATAAGTCATCTTTTATTTGGAAAGCCATTCCGATCACTTCGCCGAACTTGCGCATCTTCTCTACTAATTCTGCATTGTCAGGTTGTACTGAAGCAGCACCCAACCCACAACATGCTGCAATTAAAGTCGCAGTTTTCTGACGGATAATCTCATAGTAAATTTCTTCCGTAATATCCAATCGACGGGCTTTCTCTATCTGTAACAACTCTCCTTCACTCATCTCACGAACTGCCACGGATATAATACGCAATAAGTCAAAATCTCCATTGTCAATGGAAAGAAGTAATCCTTTGGCTAATAAATAATCTCCAACTAATACAGCAATTTTATTCTTCCAAAGCGCATTAAGGGAAAAGAACCCTCTACGTTTATTACTATCATCGACCACATCGTCGTGAACCAAAGTAGCCGTGTGGATAAGTTCTATGACAGAAGCTCCTCTATAAGTACGCTCATTGACTTCGCCTTCACCGACCATCTTTGCCACTAAGAAAACAAACATGGGTCTCATTTGTTTCCCTTTGCGATTTACAATATAATAAGTGATTCGATTCAACAATGCGACCTTAGTAGTCATTGACTTGTGAAACTTTTTCTCAAAAAGCTCCATTTCAGTTTTAATCGGACTCTGTATTTGCTGTACTATGTTCATAACGAAATCAAAAATACGACTTTTTTGTTGGTAAACCGTTTCCAAAAAAAAAACTCTTTTTGCTACAAATGAAACAAAAAGAGTTTTTATAATATTATTTTCAATTACTGTTTTTAAATTAGCTTGCATAAGCTGCAGGCAATTAAGATTTATTAGCCAACTGCCCACAAGCAGCATCGATATCTTTACCGCGACTGCGTCTAACGACAACAGTTATATCATTTGCTTCTAATGCTCGGATATACGCATTCGTTGCCTGTTCTGAAGCTTGTTGAAACTCTCCATCGTCGATAGGGTTGTATTCAATCAAATTCACCTTACACGGTACATACTTGCAGAACCTAACTAAAGCATCAATAGATGCTTTATCATCGTTTATATCTTTCCATATCACGTACTCATAAGTCACTCGACTCTTCGTCTTGCTATACCAATACTGAAGTGCTTCTCTCAAATCAGTCAGTGGAAAGTTCTTTGTAAATGGCATGATTCGATTACGCGTTTCTTCAATAGCTGAGTGTAGTGAAACAGCCAACTTAAACTTCACTCCATCATCCGCCAATTTCTTAATCATCTTAGGCAAACCAGAAGTAGACACAGTGATACGCTTAGGAGACATCCCTAATCCTTCTTCGGAAGTAATCTTCTCAATAGCTTTCTGTACGTTATTATAATTCATTAACGGCTCTCCCATTCCCATAAACACAATATTAGACAACGGATGTCCGTGATTTTGTCTACTTTGTTGGTCTATGGTTAATACTTGATCATAAATCTCATCTGGATTCAAGTTACGCATACGCTTAAGGCGTGCCGTAGCGCAGAACTCACAATCTAAACTACAACCTACCTGAGAAGAAACACAAGCAGTCGTGCGCGTTTCTGTTGGGATCAAAACAGACTCCACAATAAGACCATCGTGTAACTGCACACCATTCTTGATCGTACCATCAGTACTTACCTGCATACTATCAACTTTGATGTGGTTAATGACGAAGTTAGCATCCAACATTTCACGGGTAGCCAATGATAAGTTACTCATATCCTCAAAGCTATGAGCTCCCTTACTCCACAACCACTCGTACACTTGGTTTCCTCTAAATGCCTTATCTCCCTGAGAAACAAAGAAATCCCTTAATTGTTCCTTAGATAAACTTCTGATGTCTTTTTTGTCTATTTGCATGACGCAAAGTTAATCTCAAATTATCCGACTGCCAAATACTGTAATAAAATTATAACAATAAAGTATTTAGGTTAACGGTGGACAGTGAACAGTTTACAGTCAGTAAACTAATAACCTTTAACTGTCAACTTCTTTACTGCCAGTACATGCTTACACCTCCTTCTATCTCCTTGGTACTTACCATACCACTCATAAGTACATCGCTCTTGGTCACCATCTAAAATTACCGTATGTCTCACACCTCCACTTCCATCTACGCGAGCTTCTACTCTAACTGAACTAACTTGCTGTCTGACTCAAGAGCTCTGCATTCATCCCCATTCTTATTTTGCTCCTCAGTCACTTACATTCACAAAACACTGCTTACAGTACCAAGTTTAACCACTATTCATTGATTGCTATTAAAATAAACTTTCTACATATAACCATTAAAACTCTAATACCCATAACAACAATATGAAACTCATAGTAGTTAAACTGCCACACCTCAACACGAAAAAAGCCGACCTAAAAAAGCCGACCTAAAAAGGTCGGCTTAAAAAAAATATAATGAAAAAGTGCTTATTTATTTCACCAAGCAAGTGCAGTCTTAAAACACTTACTCAGTTGTAGTATATTAAAGTACTATGAAATTACTATTTAAAAACTTCAAAACGAGTTTCCAAAAATATAATTAACATAGATTTATCGTTATTAACACTTCTCAATCTACCTTGCCAAATAACCTCCATCCACAGGGTAATATGCTCCTGTAGAAAACGAAGATTTATCAGTTGCTAACCATAAAATTAACTCAGCTACTTCTTCAGGCTTACCGAGTCTATTCATTGCGTGGCGAGAAGAAAGTTCTTTAATAACCTCATCACTATAACTCTCTGTCACCAGTGGAGTACCTATATAACCAGGCCCCACAGCATTAATGCGAATACCCTTCGTACCATATTCCCAAGCAGCTGTCTTCGTCAAACCGTTCACACCGTGCTTTGCTGCACAATAAGCAGATGAATTAGCCACGCCAACCTCAGCTAAGATTGACGATACATTGATGATACTTCCCTTTCCCTTTTTCAACATTTCAGGCAACTGATAGCGCATACCATAGAATACCCCATTGAGATTAATACTGATCACCTTATCCCAATCCTCTACACCATATTCGCCAGTTACAGCAAAGGCTCCAACAATTCCTGCATTGTTAACAGCAATGTCTAATTGACCAAAAGCAGCAACCGTTTCTTGCACTACTCTCTCATGGTCTTGAGCCTTCCCAGCATCTGCCTTAATGAAAATGGCATTTTCACCTAATGTTGATACTACTTTTTTACCTTCTGCTTCATTCCAATCTACAACTGCAACTTTAGCTCCCTCTTTGACAAATAACTCCGCTACACATTTACCTATTCCAGAAGCAGCTCCAGTAATAATTGCTACTTTGTTTTCTAATTGTTTCATATAAGTGGTTTTTATGATTTATCCTAAATTTACAACTTACTTCGCTCTAAAACAAAACCAAGTCAGATGAAAGCATCTACCCTATCTTCTCTGTTTTAACGAAACTACAATAACAATTAAAGGTTAAAAAAGCCAGCCACTCGTTAATCAAATTACTGTGCAACAAATTATTTACTACCCAGCTTCTTCACCGCCAGCACATGCTTACACATCCCTCTATCTCCTTGGTACTTACCATACCACTCACAAGTACATCGCTCTTGGTCGCCATCTAAGATTACTGTATGTCTCACACCACCAGTTCCCTCTACACGAGCTTCCACACGTCCATTAGCTTGGCTAATAATCTCTACTTTATTCTCAGCAATTAGTTTCTCTGCATTCTTTAGACGAGGATTTAGACTTAGAATGCGCTCTAACTTAAAGGGTAACCTTCTGTAAAAGAAAGCATTGTCATCTAAGTCAAAACCTAACAACCCCATAGCGGCTAATCGCCCTGTCAGACTATCTGCATCAGTGAAACTCATCCCTTCTTCCATCGCAAACATTGTCGGATTAAAACGTTGATTCGCATAAGCATATTTATCCATCGCATCTATCCACTCGTCATCCACATCCTCTATCAAGGATTCTAAAGCCGCTCCCTCTCCCGAGAACCCTCTAAAAGCTTCACGAGATAAAGACAAACTAAATCGAATATCTCCAAAATACAACTGCCAAGTGGTGCTTTGCATATCAGGATGAGGAAAGACCTGCATATAATCTATATAAGGTAATAAAGGTTCTAATAATCGTAAACGGTGAATACCTCCTACACAAATACCATTGTTTGATTTAACAGGAGAAAAGGAAGGCATATTCCCTCTCAATATCAAGTAATAATCATTCTTCACAATCCCTTTCGGAATACCTCTAAACAGTTGTTGAGCCTGTATTTTATTAAACGTATGTACACGTTCTGCCTTAGACAGGTAAATCTGTACCGTGCTCAGTCCCTTAATCCACTTAATCGGAAGAGGCACTTTGCGTTCCACTATTTTCTTATCCTCCGTCTGAATACTAACTTCCTTCTGACCTATTGACAGCAAGACATTCTCCTTTTGCTTAATGCTATTCAGCCCAGTAAGCATCGGTTGGTTAAAGTCTACATTCGTAGTCCCATTCTCTAAAAACTCTCCATCTAACCCATCAGGCAATACATCTACTCTTGCATACACTCCTGCACAATGAGAAAATCCCTCAAAGCGCACTCTACCATCCCCAGCCGTAGCGATAGGGTCTTTTAGCTTAGCCAAATCAGCAGGAGATAAATTAAAACTTGACTTCACCACATTAGACAACGCAATTAAACAACGTGCCATAATAAATGGATCTTTCACATTACCCCAAAAAAAGCATGGAGCATCTGTCTTCTTCTGTATCTCACTGTACTTCGCTAAGAATAATTCGTCTCCTCCTGTTCCTTTGGTAAGACTTGATGGATTGTTGTATATGTATGATAATAGGTCGTTCATAGTAGTGTATAATGATAAGGCAAGGTACTAAAATTCATAGAAATATAACCTTCTAGAACTGTACACATCTGTTCTCTTTTTTTAAAAAAAGGCAATTACTCTTTGATAATAAACCCATTACACATTATCTTTGTTCATTATGCAGCAATAGTAAAATAACATTTCGAATCACAGTCACACCCTACAGCGTAGTAAGTGACTCAGTTAATTTAAGCGTACCCCATCTTTAGGGTACCGTTATTTTATTATATATACTTATGCAATCAAACAAGATTAACAGCATCGTAATATTCATTACGATCACCATTATATTAGATAGTGCTGGCTTCGGTATTATCTTTCCAGTATTACCAGAACTATTAGAACACGTACTACATGCTGACCTCAGCACAGCAGCGAAGTACGGAGGTGTACTTACGTTAGCTTACGCCTTTATGCAATTTATCTTTGCACCAATCTTAGGGGTTATTAGCGATCGCTATGGACGTAGACGAGTATTATTACTTTCCCTTTTTGGATTCTCTATAGACTGTTTTATTATGGCACTTGCTCATAGTTATTGGTTACTATTCATCAGTCGGCTTATCGCAGGAGTGACAGGTGCCACCTTTGCTGTGGCATCTGCTACCATTACAGATGTTACGGACGAAGGCAACCGAACGAAATACTTCGGCTATTTAAATGCAGCTTTTAATATTGGCTTTATCATAGGCCCTTTAGTAGGAGGGTTATTAGGAGAATATCATTTTACTTACCCCTTTTACTTTGCGGGAATATTAGGTTTATTAAATGTTATTTATGGGTATTTCTTTTTTCCAGAAACCAATACTTCACGTTCACTGATGCGACTATCACTAAAAGAAATCTCCCCTTTACAATCTCTAAAAAGTATCAAACGCTTTAAACAACTAAGTCTGCTATTTATTGTATTCTTTTTATTATCTGCTGCATCACATAGCATGGAGAGTACGTGGTCATTCTATACCATGATACAGTTTGACTGGAGTAAACAGCAGGTAGGAATCTCACTAACCATTATAGGAATTATAGGTTTCTTAGTACAAGCATACCTATTGCAATACTTATCTACTAAATTATCTGACCAAAGACTTGTCTACATCGGTTTATTAACCAGCTTTATAGGATTACTCTTATTGAGTTATTGTGTTACTGAAATACAACTCTGGGTAGGTATCACATTATACTTACTAGGAAGTATACAACAGACCGGTTTTCAGTCTATGCTCTCTAAGTCACTAGATCAGCAACATCAAGGAGAACTACAAGGAGTATTAGGAAGCCTTAACGGATTAACAACTATTGTGGCTCCACCAGTATTTACCTATTGTTTCTACCTATACACACAGGATAATACCTTACCTTACTTACCTGGTATAGCCTTTGCCATAGCAGCTTTATTACTCCTAATTAGCTTATTACTCCTCTTGAGATATAAGAAGTAAGTTTTAAAAAACAGCCCTATTCTTTACTAGAATAGGGCTATTTATATTATTCTTTAGATTTAAAACTCTGTTCTATCACTTGATACCTTTTTAATATTACATCTAACTGAGCATTCTCTTTATGTACTAACAACGAAGTATAGATTTTACGACCGTCAATATCCAAAAACCTTATCAAACTTATATAAACCTAAAGAGTTAAATTAAACAAACCTTTTATTAAAAGTATAGAATGTCCTAGTGTTTTATTATCATGTACTACTTCCATTCAAAATAATTATACCCTATTTTTTCAACAGCAATTCTTACCAAGTCCTTATCCTCCACCCTATGAACAAAAAACTTATAACAATCTTCATCCACATCAAAAAACCCTAATTGCAGTCGATGTTGACGCAATACTACATCAACATCTTTAAACACTGTTGTAGAATTTACAGAACCATTAGATGGATAATTCCTAACCGTTGGTATATTTTTTATTGTTATATTCCAAATATTATCTAATGAACTATTGATTCTATAGATAAATTCATCTACCCTTTCTTTCCAATCTAAAGAAATAATAAAATCAATAGCCTCTTCATTACAATGAAAACTAACATAACGCAAGGCATCCATTTCTTCAATAAACTCTTCATGATAATTTGGTAAACTGGGCAAACGATCAATAACTATTATTAACTCATCTTTTGTTTTATTATTTGGAACACTTAATCCTATCAATTCCTTAAACCCTTCAAGAACTTTTTTATCTACTTGTAAATTCTCTTGTTTTACTTCCACCATTTTGGTAGATTCTTTACTCTTCTCCTTTATTAGAAACCACGGTTTTCCAGTAAAATCTTTTTTACTCCAAATATAAGTTACCAATACGGCGCCCACCCCAAACCAATACGCATCACTAAAATGGTAAGAGAATACAACCATTGCAAAATACTTAGTCCCTATGCCCAATAGTACTAATAGCAATAAAACAAGAAAATAAGTTGATTTTTTCATAGCTTAAATATACCAAAAAAAAAATCAGTTAACACCAATAAAAAAAACCGATACTCTTACGAGTATCGGCCTTTTCCGATTATTAAATTGTTAGTTTACTCTTATAAGTTTTGAAAGAAGTCATTTCCTTTATCATCAGTGATAATGAAGGCAGGGAAATCTTTCACCTTAATTTTACGCACCGCTTCCATTCCTAATTCAGGGAAGTCAACTACCTCTACGCTCAAGATATTCTCTTTTGCAAGGATAGCTGCTGGTCCACCAATAGAACCTAAGTAGAAACCTCCGTGTTTCTTACAAGCATCAGTAACAGCTTGACTACGATTACCTTTGGCTAACATAATCATACTACCACCTACAGCCTGGAAGCTATCAACGTAAGGGTCCATACGGCCTGCAGTTGTCGGTCCAAAACTACCAGAAGGCATACCATCCGGCGTTTTTGCAGGTCCCGCATAGTAAACGGGGTGATTTTTGAAATACTCAGGCATTTCTTGTCCATTGTCTAACATTTCTTGGATCTTAGCATGAGCGATGTCGCGCGCCACGATAACTGTACCATTCAACATTAAACGTGTTTTAATTGGATGTTTTGTCAATTCAGCCAATTGTTCTTTCATAGGTTTATCAAGGTCAATTACCACAGGCTCCTCTAAATGTGGTGCTGTCTCAGGTAAAAAACGAGCTGGATTAGTTTCCAACTGCTCTACGAATAAACCTTCAGCAGTAATTTTTGCTTTAATGTTTCTATCTGCCGAACAAGAAACACCTAAACCTACAGGACATGATGCAGCATGACGTGGTAAGCGAATCACACGAACATCGTGTGTAAAATACTTACCTCCGAACTGTGCTCCAATCTGAGATTCTTGGCAAATTTGTTGTAGTTTTTTCTCCCACTCTAAGTCACGGAACGCTTGACCGCCCATGTTACCAGAAGTAGGTAAGTTGTCATAGTATCCTGCAGAAGCTTTCTTCACAGCAGCTAAGTTAGCCTCAGCTGATGTACCACCAATCACTAATGCTAAGTGATATGGAGGACAAGCTGCTGTCCCCAAGTCCATTATTTTCTCTTTGATAAATTCCGTAAGGTTTTTTTCATTTAATAACGACTTCGTCTTTTGATACAAAAATGTTTTGTTAGCAGAACCTCCACCTTTCGCTAAGAATAAGAATTCATACTTATTCCCTTGTGTCGCATAAATATCAATTTGTGCTGGTAAGTTAGATCCAGAGTTTTTCTCCTCAAACATACTTATTGGAACAATCTGAGAATAACGTAAGTTCTTCTTTTGATATGTTTCAAAAATACCTCTTGATAAGCTCTCCGCATCATTAGTCCCAGTATATACATTCTCCCCTTTTTTCGCAACGACAATCGCCGTTCCTGTATCTTGACAAGATGGCAATTGACCTTCTACTGCTACCGCAGCATTTTGCAATAAATTATACGCTACAAAACGATCGTTATCTGTCGCTTCCGGATCATCTAAAATAGCTTTTAATTTTTCAAGGTGAGCTGTTCTCAACATAAAAGAAACGTCTGTCATAGCCGTTTCAGCAATTAATTCAATCCCCTTAGGATCAACTACTAAAATTTCTCTATCTCCTAACTTTTCTACTTTTACATAGTCAGAAGATATCTTTTTATAAGCCGTGTCATCTTTCAGTATTGGATACGGATCTTGATATATGAAGTCCATTGAATTGTTAGTTTATTTCTGAGAAGTAAATTTACTAAATATAGCGTTCAAAAATCCTTAGAATACTTCTAAATAACCAATGACTACAAGACTTCAACGGCATTTGTAATGCTTCTAAATAACAATCATACCAGGCAAGACATTAAGGTTCATGAAATATTTTGCATCTCACGAAAAAAAGGTGCAAAATATTGCACCTCTATTGTTGAAAAGAACACAATCTACACAGTACAGACGCAATACATTGTGTCTGATAAAATTCCAAAATAATCGTTTTACCACTTCTTACTTCTTTACGTTTACCAGATCCCTTTGTAGTTATAGAAATAAACTGTACTATTCTTAATATCCAACACAAAACAGTCCCCTTCTCTTGTATAGAAATAAACTAATTCGATTCACACCGCATACTACTTCTCACAGTATAATACCATTATTATCGGTAAGTGATAGTATAGTGATAGGCTTATTTTGGTACTTTTAAGCCTATCACATGCCTATCACATGCCTATCACATGCCGACCACAAGCCGACCACCCCATTCTGATTAGTATTATATTCCCATTTACTAACTAACGTGAGTTCGACTTAAGCTATTAGTCTATTTTGATCAATAATGTCGTTAATATTATTAATAGAAGGCTTTTTCGGGAAGTATGAATATGTAATCAAAGCAGCTAACATATTTGCTATAAAATTATTAAAGGATCTGTGTCTTGTATGTTCTACTTGACACATATTCTTTAATTCATCATTTACAGTTTCAATAAGTGCTCTTTTCTTTAAATGTATTTTATCGGCAAGTAGCATCATTGAGTTCTTCATGTTTTTTTTGATTTTAGTAACTAAATGTACTCCATCAACGAACATTTGTTCAAAAAGATCTTTACTGATATATCCTTTATCTCCAAAGAGTTTACCAAAAATACGTTTATGAAAATTCAATTCTTTTAAAGGTTTTCTATCATCAACATTGGCTGGAGTTAATAAGAAATCAAGTATTTCACCTTTATCATTTATAATTAAATGAAGTTTAAACCCCATAAACCAACCAATAGAACACTGACCTTTTGTTGCTATATTCTTAAATGTTTTATGCTGCTTTTCTCTTTTAATGTGTGACACTCTTAAAGGAGTAGAATCTATAAATGAAACTCCTGTACATTTGCCTAATCTATTAGATTTTAAGAAGATTCCTAAAGGTACAATAACCGTTTTTTGTAGTTCTACAAAGCGATTATAAGAAACAGTTTTAGGAAATTCCTTTTGCATATGAACTTTTACATAATCAATATAATAATGTTTTAAACATCTAAAACCACTATCATGAAATAAAATCAAAATAGTCATTACTTCACTTGCATTAAGTGTTGACTTTCGATTACGTTTTTTCTTTGTACTATCTGATTCAATACTATGAGATTGCAAAACATTTGAATATGCTTTAAAAAATTCATCGACTTCATAATAAATTTCAGTAATTTTGTCTGTAGATAACATAGAGATAGTTTTAGTTAAATATTTGTGATTCAGAACCTTAAATATACTAATCCTATCTCTTTTTTTATAGCTTTTTTTTGCTTTTTCTTATATCGAACTCACGTTAACTAATATTAATTGGGTTATATACAACTCTATTGCTAAAAACTGATAAGGTATTAAATGAAAAAAAGCCCAGAAATTAAATATTCAGGGCTTTAATGGTCTATTATATCTTGTTATTTACAAACTTCGCATATACAAAATTAGCGCATCCATTTCCATTTTTGAAAAGCGCTTAGTGATCGTTAAGTTAGGTTGCATCATTGAAAAATTAGCTGGTTCAATTATTGCATCGGATTTTCCTCTTAAAAAAGCTTCTAAGTCAGCTCCAACAGCATCATAGCCTTTTACAATTTCACGAATACTCGGTCCAATCATTTTTTTGTCCGCCATATGGCAACTTGTACAATTCCCCTTTCCTCTAAAAAGCTTATCTCCCTTATCAAGTAATTCAGCCTCTGTCCATTCTTTTTGATCATCTAAGTTTGTATTTGCTTTTTGATCTTTACCACCACAAGCTACCACACTCATAAGTATAAATAACAAAGCGCCAGTTTTTATAAAATTCATCATTGTTGTTGTTTATTTGTTTGTTCAAAAATAAAAAAACAAAACATACCTAACAGTATACAAAAGCGTCCTTTTAGTGCACTTATCGGACAAAATTAAACTTTACATTCGCATATAATGCGAATAGTAGCTTAACTAAAAAATTTCATTCGCTATATCGAATAAGTAAAATTCATAAACTGCTCTTCGATTTGCTTCCTTAAAAGAGACATTGTAATGCCAAGATAGGAAGGCAAAAAACAATTTGGTTTAAAATTGGAAAAAGAATACAATAGTAGATTAGACTATCCACATAGTTATTAACATTGTTGATAACCGCCGTTAATAACAGTCCTTAAAGTGTTAACAATTGTTGATAACTTCACTTACATCACACAATAAATTCCTTTTATTAAACAATAGAATATAGATTTAAAACCTATAATACAACTACTTACGAATATTAAAACCACTAAATAGTATAGAAAAAAAGATATACACCGAATTAAGAACTAATCCCCCTTTTTCAATCCAGTATTGTGGATAACTATACGTTTATATACTATTATACACAAGCAATAATTCAATAAAGGGAAATACTGCTTGACACTTTAATTAGTTTTCACATAGCCAGAACAAGGATAACAAGACATTTATCAACCTATTTAATTTATGACGCATAAAATGATAAATATTCTAAAATAAAAGTTAAATTTGTCAAAAATTAAAATTTCATACTATGAATCAAGAAAATTCAGCTCCAGACTTATCAAAATTAATAAGTGAATTAAAAAAAGGAAACTGGAAGATTATCGTACTCCCACTTGTACTGTGTGCAGGGATAATGTATTTCTTATACGTCTATATGCCAAACCGTCAAGAGATGAACAGAACAGATTTCTATTATACAAACTATGAGAAAGCTGAAGCTACAATCTTAGACACTTATGGTAATGGTAGAATTGGGAAAGGACAGGCAACACTGTACAAGATACAATTTGTAACAGCTAAAGGAGAAACAATCGTTGCGGAATATAGACAAGACACCTTCTTAGCAAAGGATAAAGGAGAGAAAATTGTTATCTATTACGACCCTGAAAACCCTTACGGTCAAACTTCGGAAGAAAGATACTTGGAAGAAAAGAGAATTCGCGACAAACAAGCTAACAAATAAGAAGTAAAGAATTGATAGATTTACTATCCTAATGGTAATTGGCTATTAAACAATAACAAAAAAGCTCAGTGAAATTAATCACTGAGCTTTTTCTATTTATTATACTTGATACAACTATTATTTATTCAAAAGTATTGCTGCTTCTTTAGCGAAGTAAGTTGAGATAATACTTGCTCCAGCGCGTTTGATACACGTTAATTGTTCCATCATGATCTGATCGTGGTCAAGCCATCCTCTCTCTGATGCAGCCTTTACCATAGCGTACTCACCCGATACTTGGTACACCGCTACAGGCACATTCACAGCGTCTTTCACTTCGCGTACGATATCTAAATAAGCCATACCTGGTTTTACCATTAGGATATCAGCTCCTTCTTCTACATCATATAACGCCTCTTTTACAGCTTCGATACGATTAGCATAGTCCATTTGGTATGTTTTTTTATCTTTTGGTATTTCTACATCTGCTCTTGGTGCACTGTCAAGTGCATCGCGGAATGGTCCATAGAATGCAGATGCATACTTAGCAGAATAACTCATGATACCTACATTCGTAAACCCTGATTGGTCTAATGCTTCACGCATACGCAAGATACGCCCGTCCATCATATCACTCGGTGCTACGAAGTCTGCTCCTGCCTCTGCGTGAGATACGCTCATCTTCATTAGTGCATCTACTGTAGGGTCATTCACTACTACTCCATTCTCGATAATACCGTCGTGTCCGTATATAGAATATGGATCTAATGCTACGTCTGGCATTACGATCATATCTGGACAAGCATCTTTTATCGCTTTGATAGCAGTCTGCATCAATCCATTAGGATTCCATGCTTCTGTACCTGCATTGTCTTTTAAATGATCACTTACTTTTACATAGATATTCACTGCGCGAATACCTACTGCATAAAGCTCTTTTACTTCCTTTACTGTCAAATCCACAGAACGTCTGAACATACCTGGCATCGAAGGAATAGCTTCTTGTACATTAGTCCCTTCTGCTATAAACATAGGGAACATAAAATCTTGTGGAGTCACGATAGTCTCTCTTACCAAACTACGAATAGACTCATTTGTTCTTAATCTTCTACCTCTTTGTAATGGAAACATAATCTTTTTGGTTTTATATGTTTATATACTATTGTTAATGCACGGATTACAAATCCGCGCAATCATTGTACCTGTATTGTGATAGACGTAATTCGTTACGTCTATACTATTGTCTTGGATTTATAATCCGTGCGTGACCTATTTCACCCAATCAATTGGTTCTGCCAATACCTTCAACAGTTTTTCTTCCCAACTGTTTTCTTCTGGATGGTGGTCATATACCCATTGTACATGTGGTGGCAGACTCATTAGGATAGATTCGATACGTCCATTGGTTTTTAATCCAAATAGAGTTCCTTTATCATGAACAAGGTTAAACTCTACATATCTACCTCTTCTGATTTCTTGCCATGTACGGTGTTCATCACCATAAGGGGTATCCATACGACGTTCTACGATAGGTGCATAAGCTTCTAAGAAGCTATCTCCTACTTCGGTTACGAAGTCATACCACTGTTGCATAGACATTTCTTCTGTTGCTTCTAAGCGGTCAAAGAATAATCCTCCGATACCACGTGCTTCATCTCTATGCGCATTCCAGAAATATTCGTCACATTGCTTTTTATACAATGGATAAAATGCTGGATTATGTTTATCACAAGCTGTCTTACATACAGTATGGAAATGCGTAGCATCCTCATCGAATAAGTAGTATGGTGTTAGGTCTTGTCCTCCACCAAACCAAGAACGCACTACTGTACCTTCTTTGTCATACATTTCGAAATAACGCCAGTTGGCATGTACAGTAGGTACCATAGGACTCTTTGGGTGAATCACTAACGATAATCCACAAGCGAAGAAATCTACATCTCCTACATTAAAGTACTTTTGCATCGCTACTGGTAACGGTCCATGCACGGCAGAGATATTCACTCCTCCTTTTTCGAATACTGCACCATTCTCGATTACACGTGTGCGACCTCCACCACCTTCAGGACGTTCCCAAAGGTCTTCTTGGAATATTGCTTTTCCATCTATATCTTCAAGTCCTTTTGTAATCGTATCTTGAAGTTGTTGTATATATTGATAAAATTGTTCTTTCATATTCAAATAGTGCCAATCCTACAGCAGTAGGACACTTTATAATTACAAGAATTGATCCGCAGAAAATCCCCTTATGCTTTCATTATTACCACTAAATTACATAAGGTAGATACGCTAAGTTGTAGCATGAACTATGAACTGTTACAAACTACTAATCTTAGTCATAATTGCAAATGAAAATGCTTTACTCTCGTCTTGTATAAATTGATAGACAGCTTTTGCTTTTGCTTTTAACAAAGGCTCTTGAGAAGACCATTTCACTAAAACATCTCCAAATTGTTCCATATACTCCCAAGAAAAATGGAAACGCAACAAATGAGGTGCCAATTCACCATTCGCCATAACAAGCATAGACTCATAACTAAGTCCTACTTTTTTCAATTCTTCATCTAAATCCCCAATCAACTTTTTGTCTTCAGGTACAAACCCTATGGAAGATAACTTCTGTACAATAGACTCTATTCGTCTATCTTCTTCGCTTTTGGTTCCTTTGTTTAACATAGGTCAAATGATATAGTAAAACAAAAAAGCCTACGGCATACTACGGCAGGCTTTTCTGTCAATATTTTACTTGTGTTCGTATTCTTTTACCGCTTCGATAAACGCTTTTGCGTGATCTACTGGGATATGAGGTAAGATACCGTGACCTAAGTTTACGATATACTTATCTTTTCCGAATGCATCGATCATCTCGTGTACCATCTTTTTAATAGTAGGAATTGGCGACATTAGACGGCTTGGATCAAAGTTACCTTGTAATGTGATATCCCCTCCTGTGAATAAACGAGCGTTCTGTGGGCTACAAGTCCAATCTACTCCTAATGCAGACGCTTTTGACTTCGCCATCTCAGGTAATGCAAACCAACATCCTTTTCCAAATACGATAACTGGAGTGATATCCGCTAATGCTTCTACTATTTGGTTAATATACTGCCAAGAGAACTCTTGATAATCTACTGGAGATAACATTCCTCCCCATGAGTCGAATATTTGTACAGCATTTACACCTGCTTTTACCTTTTCTTTAAGGTATAAAATAGTTGTATCAGTAATCTTTTGTAATAACGTATGAGCAGCTACTGGGTCAGAAAAACACATTCCCTTCGCTAAGTCAAAGCTCTTAGAACCCTTTCCTTCTACTGCATAACAAAAGATAGTCCAAGGTGAACCAGCGAATCCAATCAATGGTACCTCATCGTTTAACATCTCTTTCGTTACTTTAATAGCATCCATTACATATCCTAATGTCTCTTCGATATTAGGTACGATAACTTGCTCTACATCTTTAGCAGAACGGATAGGATTAGGTACCCATGGTCCTACTCCTGGTCTCATCTCTACATCAATGTTCATCGCTTGTGGTACGACTAAAATATCTGAGAATAAAATAGCAGCATCTGGTTTTACAATACGAATCGGTTGTACTGTAATCTCAGCTGCGATTTCTGGCATTCTACAACGTGTAAAAAAATCATACTTATCTCTTAATTCGCGAAACTCTGGTAAGTATCTACCTGCTTGACGCATCATCCATACAGGTGGTCTCTCTACTGTTTCACCTTTTAACGCTCTTAAGAATAAATCATTTTTAATCATTTCTATTCGATTTTAATACGTCAATTTTTAGCTGACTCTATTTATAATAATCCACACAAGCTTGTAATGTAGCCTCCACTGTAGGTTGCTTCGCGATTACAATATTCTGTGTAACTCCTTTTAATGGTTCTGCGGTCGTATCTCCTATACAGAAGCACACTTCTGTCGTGATGCTGTTCTGCTGAAGATAACTCTCTATCGCTGAAGGACTGTAAAAGCACAATCCATCAATTTTATGTTCATTCTTTAATGGATTAAGCACAGTCTGATATACTGTAAACTCATTAAAGACTACACCATTCGCCCTAAAAGCATCAGGCAATAAATCTCTTCTGATACTTCCACTAAAGAATGTTATCGTATTGTCTGTATAATTCTGAACAATGATAGGAGCTAATTCCTTGGCATAATGTGCCCAAGCCTTAACTTCCCAACCGTTCTCCTCCAACAACTCCTTTGTTTTTATCCCCACACATAGAGCAGGTTTCTTATTCAGAACTTCTCTATATCCTTGACTAATCACACTCTTTACTGCATTCTGACTCGTAAAAAGCACATACTCATTCACCTTACTGAGATCAAAAGTTAAGTGTTCAGTTGAGATATAGTCCTCTTGTAATAACTTCACCCCTTGTATATCTAAAGCTTCAAGTGTTGTCACTTGAATTTTACGAGTAGATAAAATGGTTGGAATAAAAGACATTCTATTTTTTTAATTGTTGACGTAATTCTTCCATTAGCTTATTGGCTCCCCCTTCTAACAATTCTTTAGCTGCAAAGAAACCGAGCTTTTTCCATTCTTGAATAGGAACTACCTTACTAACTTCAAACTTCTCTTTGCCATCTAATGAAAACAATGCACCAATAAATTGAATTGTGTCATCGTGTTCATTATACATAGCGTGAGCCCCAATTGGCGCTGTACAACCTCCCTCAAGAGTTCTAAGGAACTGGCGCTCAATATGTGTAGTCATCTCTGTTTCATAATCATTCAAATGATGCAAAGCATCTAAAACAAAATTGTCATCTGCCATTGCTACTACAAGCATTGCTCCTTGAGCTGGAGCAGGAATCATCCAATCTAAATTGATAAAGTTCTTAGGTTTCTTTGCTATGCGATCTAAACCAGCTGAAGCGAAAACAGCAGCGTTCCAATCGTTATCTTGTAGCTTTTGCATACGGGTATTTACGTTTCCTCTTAGGTCGACAATCGTATGCTTAGGAAACTTGTGTAACCATTGCGCTTTACGTCTTAAACTTCCCGTAGCAATAGTTGCCCCTTTTTCAGGATCTAAGAAATCAGTATTGCCTTTGTGTAGTAAAATATCAACAGAGTTAGCACGTTTCAGTACTGCTGCTTGCACGATACCTTGTGGCAACATAGTCGGCACATCTTTCATCGAATGAACTGCAATGTCAATTTCTTTATTAATCATCGCTACATCCAAAGTCTTTGTAAAGATTCCGGTGATTCCCATTTCATACAAAGGCTTATCTAAAACTAAATCACCTGTAGACTTTACGGGAACTAACTTAGTTTTATAACCCAATTTTTGAAGTTCACCTTCAACTTTTTTTGCTTGCCATAAAGCCAGTTCACTATCGCGTGTACCGATTCTAATAACTCTATTCATTATGATTTGTTTCTAATTGAAATACTTTCTCTATCCATTCAATACTCTGATCAACCACTGTGTCCTCATGACGAAGATGATTAGCGAATTGAGTAGTGATTTTTTGGATGATGCGCATACTTATAATTTCTGCTTGCTCTTGATCAAAGCCATCATACTTTTTGCGGTGATAATCTAACTCACCGTCTTTTATTTGCTCTAACTTAGATTTTAGTGCATGTATAGTAGGTGCAAATTTTCTCATTTTCGTCCAAGCAATAAACTCATTCATGATTTCTTCAATGATTTCCTCTGCTTGTGGAATAAACTGTCTTCTGCGTTCAAGTGTAATGTCAGTCATTTGAGATAAGTAATCCAGGTGGATTAACTCCACATTCCCCAATTCCTTTACATTCTCATTCACATTTTTTGGAATAGATAGATCCAATATCACCAAAGGTTTGTTTAAACTCAACAACTGCTTATCTACAGTGGGATTCTGTGCTCCCGTAGCAACAATGAGAACATCTGCTTTTCGAATTTCAGATTGTAAATCTGCGTAATCTTTGACAATTAGATTAAACTTCCCTGCAACTTCTAAAGCTTTCTCCTTTGTTCTATTGATTAAAGTGATATGGTCATTCTGTGTATGCTTTACTAAGTTCTCACAAGTGTTACGCCCAATCTTTCCAGTTCCAAACAACAGTATATTCTTGTTAGAAATATCTTGGACATTATCCATAATATATTGAACAGAAGCAAATGATACTGAGGTAGCCCCAGAACTCAATTCTGTTTCATTCTTAATGCGCTTACTTGCTTGTATCACAGCATTAACTAAACGTTCGAAGTAATTAGTTGTTAAGCCTTTCGCTTTTGACAAGTAGAACCCTGCCTTAATCTGTGCAATAATCTCGAAGTCACCCAATATTTGACTATCTAAACCAGTACCTACGCGAAATAAATGGTCTATAGCCTCTCTATTCTTATAAACATAAGCGACATTGCGAAAATCGTCTACAGTACCATTACTATTATCACACAACAACTGTATTAACTCAAAAGGGTGCTGAGCAAAACCGTAAATCTCTGTTCTATTACAAGTAGAGATAACAATTAAACTCTCAATACCGCTTCTTTTCGCCTGCTCTAATAGATTGTCTTTGGCTTCGTCATTTAAGCTAAACTTACCCCTCATTTCGGCATCTGCTTTCTTATAACTTAAACCTACAGTATAAAATGTAGACGACTTAGCCTTATCTATTCTTTCCATATTGCACTATTATTTCAAAAAAGTATACAAATTTAAAACTAAAGAATCGACAAAAGTAACGCTGTAGGGACTATTTATATCGCTCGAGGAAAAAGTTAAAAAAAATAACCATATTTAATTATTATACAGTACATTTGCAGTAATAGCAAGGCTTAACAAAGCCTCTATGTAGAATCATTCTAAATAAAAAATACAACTAAAAGTTTTTTTGATTGTCATAAAAATATCGCTATGAGTCCTATTGAAGAAATAAATATTGATTCACAATTTTCAATTTTAAGAATTGAAAATACAAATAATGAAACTATTCGTTTTGAGAAAGAAATGGGTACTGATATGATTCAATTTTACTTTTGCCTAAAAGGATCTGGTAAATTTGTATTCAATCAAGGCGCATACGCTTTAGGATTAGCAGAGGATAAATCACTATTGCTTTACAACCCTCAAAAACAACTTCCTATACACTTAGAGATAAACCCAAACACTTGGTTTATTGGCGTGTTAATTTCAATCAAGAAATTTCACGCATTGTTTTCTTCTGAAGCAGAGTTTATAGGATTCTTAAAAGGAGATAACATCAATAAAAAGTATTATCACGAAGATCAGACTTCTCCTTCTATGGCCATAGTATTGAACCAGATGTTCAACAACTATATGAATCAATCTATAAAAAACCTTTACTATACAGGTAAAACGTACGAATTACTAAGTCTACTCTTTCATCAAACAGAAGATAAGACTTTAGAGAACTGCCCCTTCCTATCAGATGAAGACGATGTAGTAAAAATTCGAAAAGCAAAAGAAATAATAATAGCGCGAATGACTGAACCACCTACACTGCAAGAACTTGCAGACACAGTAGGTATAAACATAAAAAAACTAAAATTAGGCTTTAAGCAAATCTACGGAGACTCTGTTTTCAGTTTCTTATTTGACTACAAAATGGAATATGCTCGAAAACTTTTAGAGAACGGTAATTACAATGTAAACGAAGTTGGATTGAAAGTTGGCTATAGCTCAGCGAGTCACTTTATCTCTGCTTTCAAAAAGAAATTTGGCACTACTCCCAAAAAATACTTAATGTCTATCAACACAAACAATTAAACAATGAAAGGTATATTATTAGTAAACTTAGGGTCACCTAAATCCCCAACAGCTAAAGATGTAAAACCATACTTAGATGAATTCTTAATGGACAAACGCGTAATAGACATGCCATACATTCTACGCGCTTTTTTAGTGAAAGGTATCATACTTAATACAAGACCTAAGAAATCAGCTGAAGCCTATCAAAAAATATGGTGGCCTGAAGGATCTCCCTTAATAGTAATATCGCAAAGACAACACAAAAAGGTACAAGAAAAAGTAGATATTCCAGTTGCATTAGCAATGCGCTACGGAGAACCTTCTATCAAAACAGGTATACAAGAACTCAAAAACAAAGGTGTCAAAGATATCTTAATGATCCCACTATACCCACAGTTTGCAATGGCCACAACCGAGACTATTGATGTATTGGCTGCTGAAATCATAAAGAAACACTTCCCTGATATCAACTTAACAAGTTTCCCTGCTTTCTACAAACGAAAAGAGTATACTGAAGCACTTGCTGCATCAATCAAAGGACACTTGGAAGGATTTGACTATGATCATATTCTATTTTCATATCACGGTGTACCCGAAAGGCACATTAGAAAATCTGATGTTACCAAAAGTCACTGTAAAATGGACGGACAATGTTGTTCTACTGCGTCAAAAGCTCATGAGTTTTGCTACAGACACCAATGTCTAGAAACTACAAGACAGGTAACGGAACTACTTGGAATACCACAAGAAAAACACAGCTCTTCGTTCCAATCGAGATTAGGTCCAGACAAATGGTTGCAACCTCCAACAGATGCTACAGTAAATGGATTAGCTGAAAAAGGCATCAAAAAGCTTGCAGTTGTCACACCTGCTTTCGTAGCAGACTGTTTAGAGACATTAGAAGAAATAGGCATGGAAGCACATCATGAGTTTTTGCAACGTGGAGGAGAGGAGTTTAGAACAATCCCTTGTTTAAATGACGATGAAATGTGGATAGATGCAATGGTTACCTGGATAAACGAATGGAAATCTAAATAATTATGTTTTACTTTTACTTAAAAGCACTACACATCATCTTCGTTGTATGTTGGTTTGCAGGCTTGTTCTACATCGTACGCTTATTTGTATACTATGCTGAAACAAAGGATATGCCTGAACTACAATCCAGCATCTTACGTGAGCAATATACAATTATGACCAACAGGCTATGGAATATTATTACATGGCCTGCTGCCATATTAGCAACCATTTTTGGCGCTTGGATGCTTGTCGAACAACCATTTTGGCTACAACAACCTTGGATGCACGTCAAACTACTATTTGTAGCACTGCTATTTGCATACCACTACACCTGCCACCTATTTGTCAAACAGATAAACGACAGAACTTTAACTAAGACTTCCTCTTTTTTCAGAATATGGAATGAAGGAGCAACAATAATTCTATTTTCTGTAGTTTTTTTAGTAATTTTAAAAAGCGCAGTAAATTGGATATTTGGAGTAGTGGGAATTGTAGGATTGTCAATTCTCTTAATGTTGGGCATAAAACTCTATAAACGAATAAGAGAACACAAAAACAACTAATGAAAGATGAGTTTCTTTTAAAGAATTTTTCCTTAAGAAATAGAATATTTTTTTCACTTATTTTCTTGAGTATCATTTCTTCTGTATTGATATCTGCAGTATCAGTTTATCAATTCAGAGAGGAAGCTCGTAATTATCACCAATATAGATTAGAGCGAAAGGAATTAGCGATTAATGAAAATATAAACTATATCCTAACAACCACAAGTTACCCTGTAACAACGGAGAATTTAGCTCTAATCTTTAAAGACAAAATACACGAACTCGCAGCAATACACGATACAGAGATTAACATCCATGACTTAAGTGGGAATATGATCATATCTTCCAGGGGAAGTTTTTCTGTAGACAACATCTCCAATACGCTATCACCAATAGTCCTAAGAACGATACAACTATCACATAACAAAAGATTTGTAGACATACAAGATCTCGATAAAAGCCGTATTAGAATTGCCTATAGCTTTTTAAAGGACAATAAATTCAAGCCGCTGGGAATTTTAAAGATCCCCTATGAAGAAAAGACTGAATTTTACGAAAATGAAATACAAAATTTCATGGTAAAGTTTGGTCAAGTCTATGTTATCATGCTTATTATGTCAATCGCTATTTCATATTTCCTTTCAAACTACATCATACAGAGTTTAAAAGACATCAGCATTAGAATAACAAGCACAGAACTTGGTCAGAAAAATGAGAAAATAGAGAATACTTCTACCAGCAAGGAAATCACGGCTTTAATAAACGCCTACAACGACATGGTCGACAAACTTGAGGACAGTTACCACAAGCTCGCTCAAACCGAAAGAGAACAAGCTTGGAGAGAAATGGCTAAACAAGTAGCGCATGAGATTAAAAACCCATTAACTCCAATGCGTCTTACAGTTCAGAGTTTTGAAAGAAAATTTGATCCACAAGATCCAGATATACGCACTAAACTAAAAGAATTTAGCTTAGTACTTATTCAGCAGATTGACACCATGTCATCAGTAGCAACAGCTTTCTCAAGCTTTGCCTCAATGCCCGCACAAAAAGACGAAACAATCAATGTAGTCAAAACAGTTAAACTATCATTAGATATCTTTAACGAACCTTATATCACATTTACAACTACTAAAGATGAAATCATTTCGAAAATTGACCAAACGCAATTAATCAGAATTATTACTAACTTAGTCAAAAATGCGATTCAGGCGATTCCAGAAGATACAGTACAACCAAGTGTAGAAGTAAGCATTGAACAAAAAGCAAACGATGTAATTATTAAAGTTACTGACAATGGAACTGGAATATCGCAAGAAAATATCAACAAAGTCTTTGAACCAAAATTTACAACAAAAACAAGTGGTATGGGACTTGGCCTTGGTATTATAAAAAATATAGTAGAAAATTATAACGGTAGTATCACCTTCACAACCAAGACAAATGTAGGGACAACTTTCACTGTGAGATTACCAATTTTAAGTAATGATAACAATTAAAATAAATATAGAATGAATTACGAAAATATTTTAATCGAAAAAGAGAATAAAATAGCCATTATAACAATAAATAGGCCTAAAAGTCTTAATGCCTTAAACAAACCAACAATAGAGGAGTTACACAGCGCTTTGAAAGCATTGGAATTAGAGAAAGAAGTAAGAGTTATTATCTTAACTGGAAGCGGAGAAAAAGCCTTTGTTGCAGGAGCAGATATCAAGGAGTTCTCAGATTTTAATATGAGTGAAGGATCCCAATTGGCAGCTAAAGGACAAGAGTTGCTTTTTGATTTCATACAAAATCTAAACAAACCAGTGATTGCAGCTATTAATGGTTTTGCATTAGGAGGAGGATTAGAGTTGGCAATGGCATCGCATTTCCGTATTGCATCAACAAATGCTAAAATGGGATTACCTGAAGTAACATTAGGACTAATACCAGGATATGGAGGAACACAGCGTTTGCCACAGTTAATAGGAAAAGGAAGAGCAATGGAAATGATAATGACTGCAGAAATGATTACTGCTGACAAAGCTTTAACTTATGGATTAGTAAACCACGTAGTAGATCAAACAGAACTGCTTGACTTCACTAAAAACATCGCAAACAAAATTGCCAACAACTCAGCAACAGCAATTGGAAGAGCAATCAAATCTATCAATGCAAACTACAGAGACGGCATAAATGGTTTCCATGAAGAAATCAAGAACTTCGGTGAGTGTTTTGAAACTGAAGACTTCACAGAAGGAACAACAGCTTTTATAGAAAAGAGAAAAGCCGAATTCAAAGGAACAATGTAACAAAATAAAAAGGTCGAAGCTTAATAAACTTCGACCTTTTTAATTATAAATATAAAATGGATATTTCTAACAGATAAAACTTCTAAAAGTTTTGTTGGCCTACTAGGACTCGAACCTAGAACGACTGAACCAAAATCAGCTGTGTTACCATTACACCATAGGCCAATACCTTTTGCATTCTAAAGCAGAACTGCTTCTGTATTGCGGTTGCAAATGTAGTATATGTTTAACAACATTCCAAAATATTTTTGAGGTTTTGTATAGCATAAAAACTAACAAACTCATTATCAATACTGATGTAAATAAAATTTAACATTTAGTAAACAAAAACTTCTGGAACATAAAAAAAGCCCTCTATAAAAGAGGGCTTCGTTGGCCTACTAGGACTCGAACCTAGAACGACTGAACCAAAATCAGCTGTGTTACCATTACACCATAGGCCAATACCTATTTTCGCATTCTAAAGCAGTACTGCTTCTGTATTGCGGTTGCAAATGTACTACATTTTTTATATTCACCAAATTTTTAGTTCAAAAAAATTAATTTTTTCTAATTCAAGTAAAAGACACAAAAAAAATCTTTTCTTTGTAAGTATAATATCTTAAATATTCAAGCAACTACACTTATGTTAACATTCAATTACAAAAAGTGGAATATCATAGGAGGATGGATATGCTTCCTTATCGCTTTAATTACGTACACTTTAACAGTCGAACCTACAGTAAGCTTTTGGGATCCGGGAGAGTATATAGCAACTTCAGCTAAATTACAAGTAGGACACCCTCCAGGAGCTCCAGGTTATCAAATGTTAGGAGCATTCTTTTCCCTTTTTGCAACTTCACCAGATAAAGTTGCCTTAATGGTAAATATGGTTGCTGTACTATCAAGTGCATTCACAATCTTATTCATGTATTGGAGTAGCACTAACTTAATTAAGAAAATAGTAGAAAAAACATCTGAATGGAATACAAGCAATGCATTCGTGGTACTTGGGAGTGCTGCAGTAGGATCACTTGCTTTTACCTTTTCAGATAGCTTTTGGTTTAGTGCCGTTGAAGCAGAGGTATATGCATCTGCCATGTTTTTAATTTCTCTACTACTCTACCTTGGTTTGAGATGGTACGATGATTTAGACAAAGAAAATGGTGATCGATGGCTTTTACTTATTGCCTTAGTAGCTGGATCTTCTTTTGGAGTACACTTAATGGCCTTATTGACAATTCCATCTATTGTGTTATTGTATTACTTTAAACAATATCAAAAAATCACTATTAAAAACTTTATAATTGGAAATATAGCTGCAGTTGCGATATTATTCTTCTTATTTGCATTCTTATTTCCAAAGCTGCTTGCCCTTTTTGGTAAGACAGAAATCTTCATGGTTAATTCAATGGGATTGCCATTTAACAGTGGTACAATTATAGCTTTCTTACTAATTGTCGCATTTTTTGTTATCACATTGAAGTATACCAAAAAGCACAATTATGTAAAAGCGAACACTATAATATTAGCACTTCTTTTTGTATGTATTGGATTGACGTCATGGATTATGTTACCTATTCGAGCGAACGCAAAAGTGGTAATCAATGAAAACACGCCATCAGATGCTGCAGAGCTCCTTGCCTATTACCAACGTGAACAGTATGGTGACGAAAGTATCTATTACGATTCTTATTTTACAAAGAAATATGTTGGCTTAGATGAAAATAATCCGTGGAAAGATGAGAATCCGAACTACGAAAGAGATTATAAAACTGGTAAATACATTATAGTTAACGAATGGCAAAATGCTGGTCAAAACTATAATAGCACACACAAAGGCTTTTTACCAAGACTGTGGAGTACAGATCGAAATCACCGCATCAATTATATGCGTTACACTAAACCACTGAGCTTTGAGGTTAAACCAGAAGTAATCAGTGCGATGGCACAGTACCCACAATTACAACAAGTAGTTCAAATTTCGAAAAGTGTACAAGAAGCAATCGATAAAGGAGAAATCGGTATCGAAGGTTTAGATAAATTCTTAGATCAATACGGACAATATCTTGATATCGAAGTTCCGAGTTTTGGTAGCAATATGTCCTATATGTTCGAGTATCAGTTTGGCTATATGTTTTGGAGATACCTGATGTGGAATTTCGTAGGACGTCAAGATGATATTCAAGGTCAAGGAGAAGCTCTTCACGGTAATTGGATTAGTGGAATCAAGCCTTTAGATGCTTTGAGATTAGGTAACCAAGACGAACTAACTCCAGATAGCTTAAATAACAAAGGAAGAAATACATACTTTTTCTTGCCGTTTATCTTTGCATTAATAGGAATAGTATTCCACTACCGAAAAGACCCTAAAATGTTTTGGGTATTACTTGTGTTGTTCCTATTTACAAGTTTTGCATTAAAGATATTCCTAAACGAAAGACCTTTTGAACCACGTGAAAGAGATTACGCAGTTGTACCTGCCTTTTACGTTTTTGCAATGTGGATAAGTTTTGGAGTATATAGTATCTACGAGGGAATTAAGAAATACGCTTCGCCAAAGGTTGTTGGACCAGCAATAGTAGGACTATCATTATTAGCCGCACCAGTACTAATGGCTTCACAAAACTGGGATGATCACGATCGATCAGACCGATATACAGCATTGGCAAATGCAAAGGCGTACTTAGACTCATGTGATAAAAACGCTATCTTATTTACCATTGGTGATAACGACACATTTCCCCTTTGGTATTTACAAGAAATAGAAGGTTATAGAACTGATGTGCGCGTTGTATGTACAAGCTTACTACCGCTTGACTGGTACATTGACCAAATGAAAGCAAAAGCATATGACTCTGAGCCATTGCCAATCAAGTTTACCCATGATCAATATGTTGGTAATAAAAGAGATGCATTAATCATACAACCTATGGTACAAGAAAGATTAGATATTAATCTTTTTATGAGCTTCGCCCGATCAGACGATAAACGATTACAGACTAAATCAGAGGCAGGAACAACGTTGTACTTATTGCCTACAAACAAGATAAGTATCCCTGTTGATAAAGATATCATCAAGAAAAACAATATTGTTTCACCTTATTTAATGGATCAAGTTGTAGACTCATTAGAAGTAAACATCTCTGAACAAGCAATCTACAAGCACCGATTAATTATGCTTGATATCATTGCAAATAACAATTGGGAAAGACCTGTTTATTTCTCAGGAGGAAGTTTTAATGATGATGATTTCGTTTGGATGAAGAACTACTTACAACTTCAAGGTTTAATATACAAACTTGTCCCAATTAAAACTTCAACAGAAAGTGGTCATCCATTAGACTTAGGAGGAATCGATGCAGATAGAATGTACACTAATGTCAAGTCTTGGTACTGGGGAAATATGGGAAGTGACAAAATATACCATGACCCACAAACAAGAAGAAACGCACTTAGTTATAGAATTAACCTTGCTCGTTTAATGGAACAGCTGTTAATTGAAAACAAAGAAGACAAAGCAAAAGAAATAATTGATATTGCTATGGATAATATGCCTATAGAATACTATGGCTATTACCAGTTAGTTCAGCCGTTTGTTGAAGGTTATTACAAAGTTGGCGAAAAAGAAAAAGCGAGAGAAATGACAACAGTACTCGCACAGAAATCAAAAGAGCAATTGAACTATTTCAATAGTTTGAAAATAGACGAAATAAACTACTATCAATCAGAGATTGTAGAACAGATAGAGATCTGGAGACAACTTGTCTTGATAGCAGAAGAAGAAGATCCTTCATTCTATGCCAAATTGAAAGAAGAATTCAATGAATACAATGCTAAGTTTCCGCAGTTTAGAAGACATGGACTATAGTAAATAAGTTAACAAAAGGCGATAGTAAATACACTATCGCCTTTTTCTTTATACCTTTGCACATTAATTAATTAAATGTATACAATGATCGAGAATAAAAATCAATCACGAACAAGTTTAGAACAATTAGGCGAGTTTGGTTTAATAGAACATCTTACAAAGGACTTCCCTATCCAGCAAGAATCCACGATCAAATCAGTAGGTGATGATGCTGCTGTTTTATCTTTTGAGAAAGAAAAAGTAGTTGTATCTACAGACTTATTGATAGAAGGCGTACATTTTGACTTAGCTTATGCTCCCTTAAAACACTTAGGATACAAAGCTGTAGTTGTAAATATATCAGATATTTGCGCTATGAATGCTGTTCCGACGCAAATAACGGTTTCTATAGCAGTATCTAACCGTTTCCCATTAGAAGCGTTAGAAGAATTATACGAAGGAATTAAACTGGCATGTAATTACTACAAGGTAGATTTAGTTGGAGGTGACACAACTTCTTCTCAAACAGGACTAATAATCAGTATTACGGCAATAGGTAAAGCAAATGAAGACGAGATTATCTATAGAAGTGGTGCTGGAGATAACAACCTGTTAGTTGTATCGGGAGATATCGGAGGGGCCTATATGGGATTGCAAGTTTTAGAACGAGAAAAACAAGTATTCTTAGTCAACCCAAATAGTCAACCAGATTTATCGATGTATGATTACATCATAGAAAGACAGCTTAAACCAGAAGCGAGAACTGACATAAGACAATTACTAAAAGACTTAGACGTTCACCCAACTTCAATGATTGATATATCAGATGGTTTATCTTCTGAGATCTTTCACCTGTGCACACAGTCCAAAGTAGGATGCAATTTATATGAAGATAAGCTACCTCTTGATCCTCAGTTTATAAATACATGTGAAGAATTCAATATTGATTCTACCACAATGGCTATAAATGGAGGAGAAGATTACGAACTTCTTTTTACTATCAAAATGGAAGACTTTGAAAAAGTAAAAGCAAATCCAAATCTAACGATAATTGGACACACAACGCAAGAGAGCGAAGGGTTACATTTAATCACAAGAGCAAATACAAAAATTCCTTTAAAAGCAAGAGGATGGAATCCTTTAGCAAATAATGAAGAAGAATAAAACACAAAGAGGTTATTTTCAAAGCGAAAGTAACCTCTTTGCATATCCACCAGTTCGAACTTCCTTATCTCCCTAAACCAAGCGTGTTGCTCAATTCTAGAGTACTCAAGCATCAATTGGCTTACAACCTGATAAGCCATAGCTCATTTTCACCAACAATCTCCATATCATTACTTACCTGCTTTCTAATTGTGAAACAGTAACAAATACACCTAAAATACCTTATAAAAAAACAAACAAAAAGTTTGAACGTTTAGACAAAGGAAACAAATCGATAAACGTCATATAGACACACCACAAGAGCCAATTACCATACTGCAGCAGACTTTACAAACATATTTTTCAATACTCAGAGAACAGAGCTCTCTCCTACTAATACTGTTTTAACTTACATATCACCACTTTGACCTTCAATACTTCATTAGCCTAATAAATGTCAAAAACTTCTCCTTTGAAAGCACTAACAAAGTACCTTTATACTCTTTTGTGCAAAAACAAATCTCTTTTCATACATACTATTCACTAAATAAAGCAAAAACCACCCACCTACACCCAAATGCAGTTCTTTCACGGTGTCTTTTTAATCATCATAAATAAGTCAAAATGCGAACAAAAAGCAATATATCAAACTAAAGAGGTCTAAAGATTAAATTTTCAACAAATATTATTTATATATCGCACATTTATTTATATTTACAAATACCAAAAACTATAAAATAACAATGAATAAAACGTATCAACTAAAAGTAGGTGGTGATGCTGTTTTTGAAAGTGAGAATTTATTACATACAAACATCAATTCCGCAAAAACAGGGATAGACTCATATCATGTCTTAAAGGACAATACTTCGTATGAGGCAAAACTTCTATCTAAAGATTTTAATACTAAAAACTACATTGTTTCAGTAAATGGCAATACATACACTGTAAACATTCAAACCGATTTAGACAATCTAATCAACAAGCTTGGTTTCGCATTGAATTCGACTAAACAAGTCAATTCAATAAAAGCACCTATGCCTGGGCTTATCTTAGACATAGTAGTAGCGGTTGGCCAGGAAGTACAGGAGAATGACAATTTACTCATTCTTGAAGCCATGAAAATGGAAAACAACCTAACTTCTCCAAGAGCTGGAAAAATCAAAGCTATTAACGTTAGCAAAGGAGCTACTGTTGATAAGGGATTAGTATTAATTGAATTTGAGTAGAAATGAATAAAATCTTAGTCGCAAACCGCGGAGAAATAGCTGTGCGCATCATGAAGACAGCAAAGAAGATGGGAATACAAACAGTAGCTGTATACTCAACTGTAGATAGAAATGCACCACACGTTAGAATGGCTGATGAAGCTGTATGTATAGGGGAAGCTCCTTCAAACCAATCTTACCTATTAGGAGATAAAATCTTAGAAGTCGCTAAATCACTAAATGTTGATGGAATACATCCTGGATATGGGTTTTTAAGTGAAAACGCTAACTTTGCTATTGCCTGTGACAAAGCAGGAATAACATTTATAGGCCCTGAATCACATTCCATCGAACTTATGGGAAGTAAATTAGCGGCAAAAGAAACAGTAAAAGCATATGGAATCCCAATGGTTCCAGGATTAGATGAAGCCATTACAGACCTTGATAAAGCAAAAGCTTTTGCTAAACAAATTGGATTCCCTATCCTAATAAAAGCTTCTGCTGGAGGAGGTGGAAAAGGAATGCGCATCGTCGAAAATGAAAGCGAATTTGAATCTCAAATGAATCGCGCAATATCTGAAGCAACAAATGCCTTCGGAGACGGATCTGTTTTCATAGAAAAGTACATCGGATCTCCTCGTCATATAGAAATACAAGTACTTGCAGATAAACACGGAAATATTGTTCACTTATATGAAAGAGAATGCAGTATCCAAAGACGCCATCAAAAAGTAATTGAAGAAGCACCTTCTGCTGTACTGACACCTGAGGTTCGTAAAGCAATGGGAGAAGCAGCTATAAAAGTTGCTCAATCGTGCAATTACATCGGAGCAGGAACGGTAGAATTCCTAATTGATGAAAACCTAAATTTCTATTTTTTAGAAATGAACACCCGCTTGCAAGTTGAGCATCCTGTTTCTGAGCTAATTACAGGATTAGATTTAGTAGAAATGCAAATTAGAGTTGCGAGAGGTGAAGTACTTCCTTTTACACAAGAAGACTTAGAAATTAAAGGTCACGCATTAGAGCTAAGAATCTATGCAGAAGATCCTGTAAATGACTTCTTACCAAGTGTAGGTCACTTAGAACAATATCAATTGCCTATAGGACCTGGTATTCGAGTTGACAATGGAATAGATGAGGGAATGGAAGTGCCAATATACTATGATCCTATGCTTACCAAGCTAATCACTTTTGGAAAGACACGTGAAGAAGCGATTGAGATCATGTTAAATGCAATCAAGCAATTTAAAGTAAAAGGCATTCAGACCACGCTCCCATTTGGTCAATTTGTATTTGAACACCCAGCATTTAGATCTGCGAATTTTGATACAAACTTTGTAAAGAAATATTACAAAGCAGACATTATACAACAACAGTATAAAAATGAAGAAGAAGTTGCTGCTTATATAGCATTACAACAATACTTGGAAGATCAAAAACTATTACGCCTACCAAACTAATTCTACCATGAATCAAAAAACATTAAAATTACAAGATATAAAAGCCCAAGCTAAACTTGGCGGAGGGCAAAAAAGAATAGACACACAGCATAGTAAAGGCAAACTTACAGCAAGAGAGCGCATTGAGTATTTATTAGATGAAGGTTCATTTGAAGAAATAGGAATGCTGGTAACGCACCGTACAACAGACTTTGGAATGGATAAAGAAGTTTACTATGGCGATGGTGTTGTTACAGGCTATGGAACGATTAACGGTCGTTTAGTGTACATTTTCGCACAAGATTTTACTGTCTTCGGTGGTGCACTTTCAGAAACACATGCCGAAAAGATATGTAAAGTCATGGACTTAGCTGTCAAAATGGGAGCTCCAATGATTGGTCTTAATGATTCAGGAGGAGCGCGTATACAAGAAGGTGTACGTTCCCTTGGAGGATATGCAGATATTTTTCATCGCAACGTTAAGGCATCTGGAGTTATTCCACAAATATCCGCTATCATGGGACCTTGTGCTGGTGGAGCAGTATACTCACCAGCGATTACAGATTTTACCATGATGGTTGAGGGATCAAGTTATATGTTTGTCACAGGTCCGAATGTAGTAAAAACTGTGACAAATGAAGAAGTAACCTCTGAAGAATTAGGGGGAGCCAGTACACACTCAACAAAATCAGGAGTTGCACATACAACCTCAGCTAATGACATTGCTTGCCTTGAAGACATCAAAAGGATCTTATCCTATATGCCTCAAAACAATCAAGAAAAACCATACGACGTACCGTATAAAATAACTGAGGAATATAGATTTGACTTAGATAATATAGTACCTGAAAGTGCTAATAAACCATATGACATGAAAGATGTCATTCATCAGATCATCGATGAAGATACGTTTTTTGAGATTCACAAAGATTATTCTGAAAACATCGTGGTTGGCTTTGCCAGATTAGGAGGAAAAAGTATTGGTATAGTTGCAAACAACCCAATGTTCTTAGCTGGATGTCTTGATGTAAATAGCTCTATTAAAGCAGCGAGATTTACGCGTTTCTGTGATTCCTTTAATATTCCTCTATTAGTATTAGTGGACGTACCAGGCTTTTTGCCAGGGACAGATCAAGAGTGGAATGGTATCATTGTACATGGAGCAAAACTACTATATGCACTAAGCGAAGCTACCGTACCAAAGGTAACACTCATTACGCGTAAAGCTTACGGAGGTGCTTATGATGTGATGAACTCAAAACACATCGGAGCAGATATGAACTTTGCATGGCCAAATGCTGAAATCGCAGTTATGGGAGCAAAAGGAGCGAGCGAGATAATCTTCAAAAAAGAAATCTCTGAAGCAGCAGATCCTGCAGCTAAATTAGCTGAGAAAGAGGCAGAATATGCTGACAAATTCGCAACACCATACAGAGCAGCACAACGTGGTTTTATCGATGAAGTAATTCTACCTAATGAATCGCGACGCAAACTATTAAAAGCTTTTGCCATGTTAGAAAATAAACAAGTAGAGCTACCCAATAGAAAACACGGGAACATACCCTTATAAATAAAACAAAAAACATCAGGTTAAGCCTGATGTTTTTTGTTTATACTATCTTCAATTGCCATATTATCTACAAAAGCAATTATCACTACAATACTTTACGTAGATTAAAACCTCTTTTTCCTCAACACATTAGAGCCAAGAAATCATATTTCTTAAAAAAAAGAAGACACATGATAACTATCATTAAATATTAATTTGATTTTTAAGAATTTTACACTAATTAATTTATTAAAAAAAGTTATAAAGAAGTAAAAATAAATGATTTTTATACTTATTAATTAAAATAGGATATTATATTTGTAAACTTTTTAAAAATATCAAGGCTCGCTATTGAGCATAATATTTTTCTTTTAAAAATTTAAAATAGCAGAACTATGATTTATAACGAAACAAGAAAAAATCCTCTATTGAGTATTTTCGCCTTACTTTTATCCATAGGATCAATAATGTTATTTATTTATCCAGAGACAATCGCTTATGCAAAAGTCATAGGTCCATTGTTCTTTTTTATTGGGTTAGTACTGAGTGTGGTTAGTTTAAAACAATCGAGTAAGGTAATGGCTTATCTAAGTTTCTTCTGCTTATTTATAATGTTAAGTATGGTTACTAAATCAGTTGTAACCATCTATTCTCCAGTAGATGAAGCAATAGAACATATTGCCAATATCAAATAATTACTTTTATCGTGTAATCACCCAAAGAGAGAAATACAATATATTTCTCTTTTTTTATTTAAAAAACCTATAGTTGCCTATTCCCTTTTAGTACCTTTATAGCACAACAACTAAAGAAAATCATCATGCGAGATATAAGCGAACTCATCAACACAGAAGAACCTGGGTGGGAGCTTGTTCAACAGTGGATTAATGAAGCTACAAGAACTATAGAAGTTTTACCAGTTATTTCAAAACAACAGGCTGAACAAGTACTACTGGATACTCAAGTGAGCACCCGCTCACCTATGGGAGCTATAATCTATGAAACTGGAGGAATACTTGTTGCCGATGGATGGATACGTATCTTAGGTAGTGGGTCAGAAAAACTAACTCGATCTATATCTGAATGGAACAAAAACAAGCAAAGCAATGACTTTAGTAATCAACCTGGTTTTCTGTTAGTTGCAGATGATGCAATTGGAGGATATTTTTGTATAAATGCTGGTGTATTAGGAAAAGATGTCGGCTCTATGTACTATTTTGCTCCAGATAGTTTAGACTTCGAACCGTTAGAAGTAAACTATTCTCAATTGATAAACTTCTTTTTCTCTGGAAATATTGAACAGTTTTATCAAGACTTTCACTGGAAAACTGAACAAGAAGACTTGAAATCACTTTCTCCTGATGATGTTTTCAACTTTTCCCCTCCCCTGTGGACTGTTGAAGGAAAGAATCTCAATGAAAGCATTATTCGCCCAATATCTGCAGAAGAACAATACTTTTTAAACTTAGAATTGCGCACAGGATTAAATAACATACAAAATATCCCCTAAGATCATGTATAACTACAATATCATTCCTAATTACAAAACACATACAACCAAACTTGTCTTACCTGAAGAATCTGAACTTTCAACTTGTGAAAGCAAATTAAACATTCAGCTTCCTGAATGTTATACACAATTTATCTCACAATATGGGAGAGGTATTCTCGGAGGTACATATATTCGTATATACATGCCAAGCTTTGTTGCAAATAACCAAGAGGAATGGATAGAACGCATAACAGAATATTACTTCTGGGATGATGGGAAAAATGTATTGACAAAAGAAGAAGTACTAAATTCAATTTGTTTAGGAGACACTTTGGACGGTGATGAAATCATCTACTATAACAAGCAATACTTTGTCCTTCCGCGAAATGAAGATTTAATATACCCTTTGGGGAATACGCTTACCGAAGCAATCGAGTGGTTATGCAGTAGCAATATACTTACAGAAGCTTTTACAGAAAGAGATTTCGAACCTATCAACGAAGATATATAAAAGAAGATCGGAATATAGGCACTATCTCCAAAACAATTCATTTTTATTAGAATTGAATTAGAACTTAATACTTTAGTAACTTTGAATTAATACAAATTAGTACTTTAGCTCTTTCATTCGTTAATAAGTTTATAACTTTGTATTAATAATCAATAGGGGATTCTTGTGAAAAGAAAAGTTGCACTACTGTTTATGTTAATCTTTTTGGTCTCGACAACTGAGTTTGGTCAGTTGTTGAAAGTACCACTATTGATTGAACATTACGTAGAGCACAAGACTAACAACCCCAATCTAACCATGTGGGGCTTTTTACAGATACACTATAGTGAAAGTCACAAGGAAGAAGGAGATCCTGTAGACGAAAAGCTACCTTTTGTCACGCATCACTTTGTGAGTATAATAGGTATCGTTACTCCTACTCCTGTTCTTAAGATAGAACGCATTAGATTCAATACCATCCACGACAAGATACACGCTTTCGACGAAGATGAAGTCGAGAGTAGCTACTTATCTTCTATTTGGCAACCGCCGAAATACTGTTAATACCTTATCGCCAAATTTAAGTCAACGATCTATGCAATATTGCATGGAGAAATTGTCTATTACATTCAAGCAATTTTAACGTATTAACAGACACAAATCATGTTAAATAAAATAATTGAGTTTTCTGTAAAGAATAAACTCATCATAGGGCTATTTGTATTAGCTCTAATCGGTGTTGGTATTTACCAAACATCCAAACTGCCAATTGATGCAGTACCAGATATTACGGATAATCAAGTACAAGTAATTACCGTAGCTCCGTCGTATGGAGCAACAGATATAGAGCGTTTAGTTACCTTCCCTATCGAACAAGCCAATAGCAATATTCCCGGCATTAAGAATATGCGTAGTTTCTCTCGTTTTGGGTTATCACTAGTAACTATTGTTTTCGAGGAAGATGTCGATGTTTATTGGGCAAGACAACAAGTGAGCGAACGCTTAAATCAAGTAAAAGCAGACATCCCACAAGACATAGGACAACCTGAGTTAGGTCCAATTTCCACAGGGTTAGGAGAAATCTACCAATATGTAGTAAGACCCTTAGAAGGATATGAAGATAAATATGACCTAACAGAACTGCGTTCTATCCAAGATTGGGTAGTGCGTCGCCAACTACTATCTGTCAAAGGAGTAGCTGAAGTAAGTAGTTTTGGAGGAAAACTAAAACAGTATGAAATAGCTGTAAACTCAAATAAATTGGATGCTTATGGCATTACCATTAATGATGTATTTACTGCTTTAGAAAACAACAATGAGAATACAGGTGGAGCCTATATCGAAAAAGGTCCTACCGTATTATATATCCGAACAGAAGGATTGGTAGGTAACATTAAAGATATCGAAAGCATCGCCATAACTTCAAAGCATTCTGAGCATCCAATTTTAATTAGAGATGTAGCAAAAGTACAGATAGGACATGCTACCCGATATGGTGCCATGACCTATAATGACAGGGGAGAAGTTTCTGGAGCTGTAGTAATGATGCTTAAAGGAGAGAACAGCAATGAAGTTATCAAAAATGTAAAAGACAAAGTAGCTGAAATACAAAAAACACTACCTGAAGGAGTGGTGATAGAAGCTTTCCTTGATCGTACTAAAATGGTAAACAACGCCATAGGTACAGTAGAAACAAACCTTACTGAAGGAGCTCTTATCGTAGTCTTTGTATTAGTACTATTCTTGGGAAATATGAGAGCAGGACTATTAGTCGCTTCTATTATTCCCTTAGCCATGCTGTTTGCGATCTGCATGATGAACCTCTTTGGGGTAAGTGGAAACTTAATGAGCTTAGGGGCACTCGATTTCGGACTGATCATTGATGGTGCCGTTATTATCGTCGAGGCTGTCCTTCATCAATTCTCACATAATGCACGGTATAAGTCAATGAATAAACTTTCACAAGATGACATGAACAAAACCGTCATACACTCAGCTTCTAAGATGATGAACAGTGCTGTTTTTGGTCAGATCATTATCCTAATTGTGTATATCCCAATCCTTACATTAGAAGGCATTGAAGGGAAGATGTTTAAACCAATGGCACAAACTGTAGCTTTCGCCTTATTAGGAGCATTCCTTTTATCGCTGACCTATGTACCAATGATGAGTTCACTGATCATGAGTCGTAAAGTGACTCATAAGCCAAACTTCTCTGAACGCGTTATGGCAAAACTCGAAAAGTTCTATCAAAAATGCCTTGTTAAAGTTTTAGAACTACCGAAAACGATATACGCAGTAGTTGGGGTATTATTTGCAATTGCCTTGTATATCTTGTCTACCCTTGGAGGCGAGTTTATTCCTTCCTTAGAAGAAGGTGACTTTGCCGTAGATACGAAAGTTTTAACAGGAAGTACCTTAACGACAACTATCGAAAGTACACAGAAAACAGCACATATCTTAAAGACACGCTTCCCTGAAGTAGAGAAAGTAGTAACCAAAATCGGTAGTGCTGAAGTACCTACTGATCCAATGCCTATGGATGCCAGTGATATGATGGTCATCTTAAAAGATAAAAGCGAGTGGATCTCAGCAGAGAGCTTTCCAGAACTTGCAGAAAAAATGACGAAAGCCTTAGAAGAAGTTCCTGGAGTAACTGTGGGATTCCAATTCCCAGTACAAATGAGATTTAACGAATTAATGACAGGTGCCCGACAAGATGTAGTCGTAAAAGTCTTTGGTGAGGACCTAGATCAATTAGCAGAAATAGCAGGAAAAATCGGCCATATTGCCAGCACAGTTAAAGGGGCAACTAACTTATATGTAGAACCAGTGACTGGCATGCCGCAGTTATTGATAGAGTATAACCGTCCAGCGATTGCACGCTATAGACTTTCTATTGCTGAAATCAACCGAATTGTCAATACCGCTCTTGCAGGCCAAAGTACGGGTATGGTGTATGAAGGTGAAAAGCGCTTCGATATGGTAGTACGCATGGATGAGGCCAATCGCAAAAACCTCTCAGACATTCAAAATCTACTCATCCCTACTCCACTTGGCAATCAAGTACCTTTAAATCAGTTGGCAACAGTAGAAATAAAAGAAGGACCTAACCAAATTCAACGCGAAAACGCACAACGCAGAATATTTGTCGGTTTTAATGTAAAGGATAGAGATGTACAGAGTATAGTAGAAGAATTGCAACAAAAAGTAGAAGCGCAAATCAAACTTCCCACTGGTTATCAAATCACTTATGGAGGTCAATTTGAAAACTTAAACGAGGCAAAAGCGCGTTTGGCTATCGCAGTACCTTTAGCGTTAGTGCTAATTTTCTTATTGTTGTTCTTTGCCTTTAGAGATATCAGAGAATGTCTGATGATATTCACAGCCATTCCCTTATCCATCATTGGAGGGGTATTTTTGTTAGCGTTGAGAGGAATGCCTTTTAGCATCAGTGCAGGTGTGGGATTCATAGCCTTATTTGGAGTAGCAGTACTGAATGGTATCGTGCTTATTGCAGAGTTTAACAGACTCCAAAAATCAGGTGTAAAAAATATAGTTTACGTAGTAGTTAGAGGTGCTACCTCGCGACTACGCCCCGTACTAATGACTGCATGTGTAGCCTCATTTGGATTTCTACCTATGGCATTGAGCAATGGAGCAGGTGCAGAAGTACAACGACCTCTGGCAACGGTGGTAATCGGAGGATTGATGTTAGCAACATTCTTAACCCTTTTTGTATTGCCATTATTGTATATCACTTTTGAACAAAAACTAAACTTTAGCTTTATGAAAAAGAAAAAGGCCATTACCGCAGTAGTCGTTTTCCTTGGATTAGGACTCACTGTTAATGCACAAACACCTATCACTATAGAGAATGCAATAAGTCAAGCTATCGAGCATAACAGTAGTATACGCACAGAAAAACTAAAAACAGAGTATGCTAAGGCTTTTATAAAAACCTCTACAGATATACCCCAAACTACCCTTACGGGAGAATTTGGGCAAATCAATGGTCCTTATACAGATAACAAATTTACTGTTACACAAGAAATAGCATTTCCTACGGTGTACAATAGACAAAAAAAGGTATTCAAAGCCGAGTACCAACAAAGCATATACGACCTTGAACTAAAAACCTTTGAGCTAAAAAAAGCGGTAACTCAAGGTTTCTATGACTTTATGTATTGGCAAGAAAAAGAGAATCTATTACTCAAGGCAGATAGTTTATACGCTAACTTTTACAATAAAGCGGCTTTACGACTACAGAAAGGTGAAAGTAATATTCTGGAAAAAACAACAGCCCAAAATCAACAAATGAGCATTCAAGCGCAGCTAAGTGAAGTCCAAAAAACAAAGAAACTTATCTTAGTAGAACTCCGATATTTGCTGAATACTGCAGAAGACATTAAGCCAGTTGTACAAGAGCAACGCGCAGTCTTAAATACTATCGAGAATGATTTAGAAAACAACCCTGTTTTACAAGCCATTGAAAATCAAAAGGCAATAGCCGAAGGACAAACTAAACTTGAGCGCTCGAAACAATTACCGAATATACAAGCGACTTATAATAACAGTAGTTTTATGGGGCTGGCTGCCAATGATGTCTACTATGATAGAAACAATCGCTTTCACGCCTTTCAAGTAGGGATTAGTTTACCTCTGTTTACAAGCGGACAGAGAGGGCGAATTAAAAGTGCACAAAAAGCAGAAGAAGTAGCAGCAGCTGAATACACAACTGCTAAGGAACTCATGAATTCTCGTTATCAACAATTGTTAGTATCTCATCAAAGCAATGCGGAGGTTCTAACTCATTATGAAAACTTCTCATTTGCAAATGCGGATACAATTGCAAAAACGGCACAATTGCAATTCATTAACGGGGATATCAATTACCTCGAATATGTAATGTTGATTAATCAGTCAATAGAGACTGTCAATAGATACCTCGATACATTAAAAATGTACAATGACAATGTTATTCAAATCAACTATTTAACCTCTAACAAGTAATCATCATGAAATCTAACTATATTCAAACGCGCAGTTTTGTACTAATCCTTGCTTTAGGAAGCGCGATATTCTTTACGCAATGTAAAAAAGAACAACCTACTGAAGAAACCACAACTACAGTAGCAGAAAATGAAACAACTGTACATTTAACAGATGCACAGATGAAAAACACAGTGATTGAAACAGGAACTCTATCTGAGCGTAAAATTGCAACAACACTAAAACTCACAGGGAAAATAGATGTCCCTCCACAAAACTTAGTTTCAGTTACCAACCCGTTAGGAGGATATCTAAAGAGCACGAAGTTACTACCTGGTATGCATATCAAAAAAGGTGAACTCATCGCGATGATGGAGGATCCGCAGTATATTCAATTACAACAAAATTACCTCATCGCCAAAGACAAATATGAGTTTGCCAAATTGGACTACAATCGCCAGAAAGACTTGAATGCGAGTCAAGCCAGCAGTGACAAGGTAATGCAGATAGCTCAAGCAGAAATGAACAATCAACGCATCACAATGAATGCTTTGGCTCAACAATTAGCCTTAATCAATATCAATCCGAGTTCCTTAACCCATGACAATATTAGTCGTACAATCAGCATATATAGCCCTATAAACGGATTTGTCAGTAAGGCTTATGTCAATGTAGGCAAGTATGTCACTCCTTCTGACGTGATGTTTGAACTGATCAATCCTTTAGATATTCACTTGAATCTGAAAGTGTATGAAAAAGATTTAGATAAGTTGGAGATAGGACAGCGCGTCGTAAGTTATACGAATGCCAACCCAGACAAAAGATATGAAGGAAAAATTATTTTAATCAGTATGGATGTCAATGCAGACGGTGTATCAGAAGTGCATTGCCACTTTGAAGAATTTGACAAAAAACTGGTTCCAGGTATGTATATGAATGCCGATATCGACACACATGCCCAAGTATCGCAGGCGCTACCAGAGGAAAGTGTCGTTTACTTCGAAAAGCAGAACTACGTATTTGTCCAAACGGAGAGACAAACTTATGAAATGACACCCGTGCAGATTGGGCCAAAAGAAGATGGCTATATACAAATAAACAATCCTACAGAACTATCGAATAAGAAAATAGTAACTAAGGGAGCTTATACACTGCTAATGAAACTAAAAAACACAGAAGAAGAGGAATAGCAAAATCAAAAAAAGGAGTAGGTAATCGATTACCTACTCCTTTTTTGATTTTATCAACTATGACTTTATATTTATTCTTTAATCTTGATATCAAAACTTGCTGAACAATAGCCTTCAGCTATAACCTCAACCGTAAAGTCTTTATTATCCTCTTTATAAGTAGGGTAAACAACAATATTTATTTGGTGAGTGCCACTTACTTTTTTCACCCAGATATTTTTGGTCTTAATCTCATCTGTTAGTATTTGGTTCCCAGATGAATTAGAATCAAAAAAGCCAAAACTTGGACTTAGTGTAAACGAACTTGGACTAACTGTCACAACTTGCTCGCCGCCCTGCACTTCAAAGGTCAAAGAAGTTTTACTAAGTGTGACCACCTTAGGGCAATCTCTTGGAGGAATAAAATCTGAATCTTCACAAGCACAAAAAAAAGGTATAACGATAACAACAGCGAAATACAAATATATCTTCGATAAAAAATGAGGAATAGTCATGCAGCTTTTTCCTTCAAAAATACTATATATGACCAAATCAATAGAAGTATAAAACGAAGATTTTTAATGCTTTACATCTATATTTCAAACCAAAGAAATACTTTTCAAAGACATTATGAGTAAAAGGCTATACACTACTCGCCTTCTCCTACTATTTGACTGTACCTTGCTTGAATCTCTTTTAACCTTGCTTTTTGTTCATCCGTAAAATCACCTAAATCCAAACCGTATCCTTCGCTAACTAACCTTGTCACTTCTTCACTTACAGCATTGAATGCTTTAGAGTGTTCCTCCTCCCCTTTAGAAAGCTTTACATACAAATCTGTTTGCTTATTTACTCCCGTTTCGAACTTGTTTAAAAACGCATCAATAGGATTAACTTTTACTACCTCTTCTGTCTTCTCCTGTTTTGATTCTGTTTCTTTATTCTTCTTACAAGAACTAAAAGTCAATATACACAGTCCTACCATTAACAATAGTTTACTGTTTTTGGTCAAAAAAATAGAGTGGTTATATTTCTTCATCTTTTATAGCGCGCTTTAAATTATAATTATGAATAACAAATGTAAAGAAAAAGTCTGTTTCGCCACACTCTTAAAATGGTTGACCATACAAAACTATAGACTCCTACCTAAACTCGAATAAATTCAAGACTTAGCGTCAACACTAAATACATAAAGCAAAAACGACTAAGATATATCAATCATATCTTTCAAATATTTTTTTGTAAAAACACAGCTTGTGTATAGCGTAATTCTGATATAAACACTAACTTTATTCTCTCAACGCCTTATTCATGTGATTAAGGCTTTTTCTATTTTAAAACAATTCAGAAATTACAACTTACTATGGACAGACGCAGTCTATTAAAACTATCAGGTACCCTCTTTGCAGGAAGCATTCTTACGCAAGGATATGCAACAACTAAAACTTTAGAAACAATTGCGGGATTAGATTTACCAACAAATGTTGACAATCCACTATATCTACACTTTAATGAAAATAGCCTTGGTCTATCACCAAAAGCAAAAAAAGCTATTGTAGATGTACTATCAAACGTTAACCGATATCCTGAAAGTCACATAAATGAACTGCTCGCGACTATAGCTGATACTTTTAAAGTAGAAAAGCAACAAATTACCATTGGATCAGGATCCTCTGATATCATTAGAGGTCTAATCAATATGCAAGGTTATTTAGCGGCACAAGCTGGAAAAAAAATCCAACTTATCTCACCAGAACCTTCTTTTTCGTTGGCAGCAGAGCACGCCTCTGCTATGGGAATAAAAGTAGTTAATGTTCCTTTAGACAAAAACTTTTGTATGGATATCGCGACTATGAAAAACATAGCAGATGCATTTGACGGTCTATCAATATGCTATTTGTGCAACCCAAATAACCCTACAGGAACACTTACCTCTACGCAGACAATTGCAGATTGGATCACGCAAGCCGATGCTACAAAGAACTTCTTTATGGTGGATGAAGCTTACGCAGAATATATTACAGATCCTGCATTTGTCAGTGGAACTTCATTTATCAGAGAGAACAGAAATAATGTTATAGTGTTACGCACATTCTCAAAGCTATTCGCTATGGCGGGAATGAGATTGGGGTTCAGTATTTCAACTGAAACAACAGCAAAAGCACTAAGTCCATTTATGGCAATTGAAAACATTAGTTCAACTACTGCTGTGGCAGGTACAGCATCTCTACTCGACAAAGCTTATATCAACGAAAGTAAGGCGATGAATACTCATTCACTAAAGATAACGACTGAGTTATTTGATCAAATAGACATTAAGTACTTAGAAAGTCATGGGAATTTCCTTTTTCATCAAATAAAATGTGAACCTGAGTTGTATACTGCTGAGATGAAAAAAGAAGGCATTATCGTGGGTCGTCCCTTTCCTCCATTGACTTATTGGAGTAGAGTTACCCTTGGTACAACGGAAGAAATGAACAAATTCTTATCAGTGATTAAAAAATTCAAGAAAAAAGGATGGATATAATCCCTCAATCAATACGTTAAATTATGCGTCAATTTCTTTACACTATCGCCTTGCTAACATGCTCATTTATTGCACATGCCCAATCCGAAAGACTAAAGATCGAAAAGTTAAATGACAAAATGTATGTCTACACTACCTATCAAGAGTTTAATGGTGTACAATACTCCTCTAACGCCTTATATGTAGTAACTGACGATGGAGTATTGCTCATCGACACCCCTTGGGATAAAGAGCAATATGAACCTTTAGTAAATCACATCAAGCAAGCACACAACAAAGAGATTAAATGGGTAATCACTACCCACTTTCACGAAGATCGATCGGGAGGGTTAGATTACTTTAATAAAGCTGGAGCTCAAACGTATACCTTTGTACAAACTAATGAGATGCTAAAAGAGCGCAATGAACCTCAAGCACAACACACTTTTGATAAAGAAAGACACTTTACCTTCGGCAATGATAAACTAACGGTTTATTTCTTAGGTGAAGGTCACACAAAAGACAATACTGTCGTGTGGTTTCCACAAGAAAAAATACTGTATGGAGGTTGTCTGATTAAGAGTGCTGAAGCTACAAGTATTGGAAATATAGCGGATGCAAATGTAAATGCCTGGCCTAAAACCATTAAAGCGGTAAAACGCAAATTTAAAAAGGTGAAATCTATCATCCCAGGACACGATCAATGGAATCTGTCAGGACATATAGAGAATACCGAGCGTATCTTAGAGGAATACCATCGAGATAATTTAAATAAAAACAATTAATAAGTATAGTAAATCAATAAACTTAAGGTTATTAACAACAAAATGCCTATAGCATAGTTTCTAATCTTAAAGTCTTTTATTACTTTTGCATCATGGCAAAACAAGAGGATATTTTTAAGAACGTTGTTTCGCACGCGAAAGAGTATGGGTACATATTTCCTTCAAGCGAAATTTACGATGGTTTAAGCGCAGTATATGACTACGCTCAAAACGGTGTGGAGTTAAAGAAAAACATTCGAGAGTACTGGTGGAAATCTATGGTACAAATGCACGAGAATATTGTAGGAATTGATGCCTCAATTTTTATGCATCCTACCACTTGGAAAGCCTCAGGCCACGTCGATGCATTCAACGACCCATTAATTGATAATAAAGACAGTAAAAAGAGATACAGAGCTGACGTTCTTATCGAAGACTACTGTGAAAAATTATACCAAAAGGCTCAAAAGGAAATCGAAAAAGCGAAGAAGCGCTTTGGAGAAGCTTTTGACGAAGAACAATTCGTAGCTACTAACCCTCGTGTAGTAGAATATTTAGCGAAGAAAAAAGAGATTTTAGAGCGTATGGCTCGTGGTCTTGATTCAGGAGATTTAGCAGACGTAAAAGCACTTATTGAAGAACTTGAGATTGCTGATCCTGATACAGGTTCTAAAAACTGGACGGAAGTGCGTCAATTCAACTTGATGTTCGGAACTAAACTTGGAGCTTCTGCAGACTCTGCTATGGACTTATACTTGCGTCCTGAGACTGCTCAAGGAATCTTTGTTAACTTCCTAAACGTACAGAAAACAGGACGTATGAAGATTCCATTCGGTATCGCTCAGACAGGTAAAGCTTTCCGTAACGAAATCGTAGCTCGTCAGTTCATCTTCCGTATGCGTGAGTTCGAACAGATGGAGATGCAATTCTTTGTAAAACCAGGTGAGGAAATGAAGTACTACGAGTACTGGAAAGAAACTCGTCACAAATGGCACTTATCATTGGGTATGGGAGCAGAGAACTACCGCTTCCACGACCATGAGAAATTAGCACATTATGCTAATGCTGCTACTGATATTGAGTTTAACTTCCCATTTGGATTTAAAGAGTTAGAAGGTATTCACTCGCGTACTGACTTTGACCTTAAAGCACATGAGAAGTTCTCTGGAAAGAAACTACAATTCTTCGATAACGAAACAAATACGTCTTATGTACCTTATGTAGTTGAGACATCAGTAGGTTTAGACCGTATGTTCTTATCTGTATTCTCTAAATCATTAGTAGAAGAAACCTTAGAAGATGGTAGTACACGTACTGTATTGAGATTACCTTCAGTTCTTGCTCCTACTAAAGCAGCAATTTTGCCTTTAGTAAAAAAAGATGGTCTTCCTGAGTTAGCTCAAGAAATTATCGAAGAACTGAAATGGGACTTTAATGTAGCTTATGACGAAAAAGACGCAGTAGGTCGTCGTTACCGCCGTGCTGATGCATTAGGTACACCTTTCTGTATTACGGTAGATCACCAGTCATTAGAAGACAAAACGGTTACTATCCGTCATCGTGACACGATGAAACAAGATCGTGTAGCAATCGCTGACCTTAAAAACATCATAGAAAACGAAGTATCTATGAAAAACTGGTTAAAGAAAATGAAGTAATCAGTTGATTATTAAACATACGAAAGCTGTTCCTCACCGGAACAGCTTTTTTTTATTTCTCTTAGGTATACATTTCTATTTTACTGTATTCATGCCTTCACTCTCCTCATTCAATCTCTCACCTGCCTTTCCAAAAATCAAGGTCATTAAATCCCCAGTCCATAGAGTTGGTAGAACACATCACACTACCATTACTTCTCCCAAACCAAAAATTACGATGCCTATGAATAACATCAACGAATGCCAAGACGTATACAGGATCTTACTTCTAAACCTTCAAATCACAATACACATCAAAACTACAACAGGTATCAGCCCTACACAAAACGCATACATTAGTACAAATGGTTGTGTAAACAATGTATATGCAAATTCTTTATCCTTAATCATAATTACCTGAAAGTCCAGGTAAGCAAAAAGGAAAGTCCTCATCAAGTGAGAAAGATAGGTATGCAATACCTTCACCGAGGTAAAACAGCTATACTCAGTCAATCTTCTCAAACTGAATAGAAATACGTTCAAGGTGCATATTTACAATCCTACACTAAGTAGATAGACAAAAATTCTTGCTAACTACTCCTGATTCTATAATTGATCTCTACGCCAAATAGTCAATAAACAGATCTGACCTATGCTTGTTAAACGCAAATTATTAGTAGGCATTTTCTTAAAAAACAAATCTCATACAGTATGAGCAGTTAACTAAGAATACTATTCGTTCTTGTCTAAAAGTACAATTAAACGCACATCAACCTTTTCACATCAAAAGATATTGAAAACCACATTGGCTAAGTTCAATATAGATCCTGAGGTAAACACGCTTCGAAATGATTGTGATATGATATCCTAATGTTCCCATAGTGATAGGCTAAAAATGGTGTTTATTAGCCGACCAAATGCCCATCACAAGCCGACCACAAGCCGACCACCCCCATTCAGGCTGTAAAAAGTACCTTTAAAAGTAGTTTTCGAAATACGCCTTTACGCATCAAAATACCTTTACAACAAACACAATAATAAGACGGAGCCAAAACATTCAATAAGTAAAAAAAAGAGAAGAATACAATATAAATTACTTATATTTAATAAGTTAGAATATGCTAAAAAACACAAAAAGCGTTCTTAATGTAGATTAAGCAAGACAACATAAGTTTGGTACTACCTTTGTAATAGATAACAAAACAATAAAAATTATTACCATGAAAAAAATAGCATTATTATTTGTAGCAACATTATTTTCGGTAGCTTCATTTGCGCAGACTAAATGGAATGTAGATAACTACCACTCATTTTTAAACTTCTCAGTAAAACACTTAGGAATTTCTTTTGTAGATGGTCGTTTTGACAAATATTCAGGAACTTTTGAAGGAACACCTGAAGATTTAACGAAGGGAGCATTCAAGTTCTCAGTAGAGATGAATAGTGTGAACACATCTATCGAGATGCGTGACAACCACTTAAAAACGGATGACTTCTTCAACGCAGAAAAGTTCCCTACAATGACTTTTGAAAGTACATCAATCAAAAAAGCGGGAAAAGATCAATACAAATTGGAAGGAAACCTTACTATCAGAGATGTCACAAAAAAAGTAACCTTCGACCTTACTTATGGTGGTCTATTAAAAGATGATGGACAAGGAAATACGAAATTGGGATTCCAAGCTTCTACTACGATTAATCGCTTTGATTTCGGAGTAGCGTACGATCCATCAGGACAAGCGATTGCTAAAGATGTAAAAATCAATGTAAACTTAGAGTTTACTCAAGTAAAATAATCCTTCTTGATATACCAAACTAAACAAAGAGGCTGTGGAGCAAATTTCTCCATAGCCTCTTTTCATATTTTACAGTACAAGCAAATTATTCCGTATAAAGACAAACTGCCACTAAATATATACGTTTTCAACAATAATAATCTTGCAATTCTGTCGTTTACTCTCTTCTCTTATACAATTGGATACTTGGGTTAGCGAAACAGGTTTAAATCGCTTCATAATCCCTAATGCGTTCAACCATTTGAGCAAGCGAATAGATGCTCTCTCTACCCATCGATCTGAATGTGGACGAATTAACAAACTGGGACGAACAATAACTGTTGAATTAAAACGCAAAGTAAAGATTACCCTTTCCAATTGCCCTTTTACTCGGGTATAGAAATTAGTACTCTTGTCATTTGCCCCAATAGAGGAAACCATCGCGAACGTTTTAACGCCATTTCCCTTGCAATACTGAGCAAACTGCATCACATAGTCATAATCGATATGCTTTTGCCTTTCCTTACTACCTGCTTGCTTGCGTGTTGTTCCTAAACAGCTATAGGCTATATCACCAGTTATCAGGTGAGCCCACTGATCTATTTCTTCAAAATCGACAATATGCGTAACCAATTTGGGATGTTGAATATCCCACTCACTGCGTATAAAAATATCTACCTCCGTGAAATAATCATCACAGAGTAGCTGTCTAACTAATACTTTGCCGACTGCTCCAGTCGCACCAATAACTAAAGCCTTCATGTTATCTATTTATTTCAATTGTTCAAAAGTAATTAAACGAATCTAATATACTATTAAATATATTCAATATAATCACAATATTACACAATACAAACAAATATTTTAACCTTAACAATTGTCATAATTCAAATATAAACACAAAAGAAAGCCAATTTATACAGAAATACAAATTGGCTTTAAATATTATTTAATAGTATAAACTATTTACTTTTATGTGGTGCTAACATGTGTTTTGGATCTAAGATCTCATCTAATTTCTCTTTGCTCAATAGATTGTGCTCTAATACTAACTCATAGACTCCTCTGCCAGATTCCAATGCCTCTTTTGCAATCTTTGTACTCGCTTTATATCCAATATAAGGATTCAAAGCAGTTACAATACCTATACTTCCCATCACCAATTCTTTGTTGTGCTCAACGTTAGCCTTAATTCCAACAACACATTTGTCCAATAGTGTGTCCATAGCATTCTCCAACCACATCATAGACTCCATTATGGTATGAGCTAATACGGGTTCCATTACATTTAACTGCAACTGTGCCGCCTCTGAAGCCATCGTAATAGTCATATCATTACCTATCACTTTAAAGCAAACTTGATTCACTACTTCAGGGATAACAGGGTTCACTTTACCAGGCATGATTGAAGACCCCGGCTGCATTGGAGGCAATTGTATTTCGTTTAATCCTGTACGAGGTCCTGACGATAACAAACGCAAATCATTACAAATCTTAGATAGCTTGATAGCTAACTTCTTCAATGATCCTGAGTAAGCGACAAAACCACTCGTATCAGAAGTAGCCTCAACAAGATTCTCTGCCGATACAACCTCTTGTTTCATCAATTCACCTAAATTCTTAGCGCATAACTCAGCATATCCTGGTACAGCATTCAAACCTGTTCCGATTGCTGTAGCTCCCATATTTATCTCTAAAAAGGACTTACTTGCAAAATTTAGCGCTTGTATTTCTTTCTTCAAGGTAAACGCAAAACCTCCAAACTCCTGACCTAAAGTCATAGGTACAGCGTCTTGAAGTTGTGTACGTCCCATCTTGATTATATTTTCAAATTCTTTTGCCTTACTTTCAAAACCTTTAACTAATTTCTCTAAGCTATGTACGACAGTTTTATTCATCTCAAAAACAGCAACCTTAAGTGCAGTTGGATAAGCATCATTGGTAGACTGAGATAAGTTGACATGGTCGTTAGGAGAGCAAAACTGATATTCTCCTTTTTGATGTCCTAAAATTTCTAAAGCGCGATTGGCAATTACTTCATTGGCATTCATGTTTACTGAAGTTCCTGCTCCTCCCTGAATCATATCAATAGGAAACTCCTCTAAAAACTTTCCACTTAAAATCTCTTGACATGCCTCAGCGATAGCTTTATAAATTTTCTCATCTAATACATCTAACTCAAAATTAGTCTTCGCTGCAGCCCATTTAACTTGTGCTAACCCTTTTACAAACTCAGGGTAGTGAGACAATTTACTATTAGATATTTTAAAATTATTTATTGCACGTTGTGACTGAACACCATAATATGCTTCTTGAGGAACTTGTAATTCTCCTAACAAATCACTCTCTACTCTCGTTAAACCCATAGTTAAATAATTTTTAATTAATCACTAATTTACAAAGTATAAATCAAATAATTTATAATTATTCACTTAGTTTTCATCTTTAAATGTACCTGAGACATAATACCACTGATCACCCAACTTCTCAAACAAAGAATTTTCATAGTGTTCGTGCTCTACCCCTTGCTGATCCATGAAAAAAGCTTTAAATACAACTTGACTTTCCCCACTGGAAACGATTTCTAACTTTAACCAAACGTTATCTTTAGCCCATTGTAGAATAGCCTTTTTACTGTGCTGATACCTAACCTTAGGATGAGTAGTATCAATAATGTACTTGGCATTAGCCAGCACGTATGCACTGTATCTTGAGCGCATTAACTCAATTGCTGTAGTCGGCTTCTCTTTGGCAGATAAAAATCGCCCACAACAATTCTCATAGGTCATCTCACTGCCGCAATAGCACAATTTACTCTCTGCCATATTCTTTACTTCTTAATGCTGTTAACAATCTTTAGATACTTAGCATATAAGACAACTTCATCATCTGTTTGTGCTTCATCTATCCCTTGTTTTATACTGAAAACTAATTCTTCTATCTTCTCGGATAAATCAAGCTTATCGTTCTCTTTCGCCACTTTCATCAATACGATTATTTCACGTTGTATTCTCTCTTGCTTTGTCATTGAATATTCTTTAAAGGACAAAGATATTCGCTAAAAACTCATTTGAGAAATTCTATTTTATTATTTTCATAGACTATTAATATTCAGACAGATGAACCTACTTGAGAACTTAATCAATTTACTATTTCCTAAGTGTTGTATGGCCTGCAATACTCTTTTGCTAAAAAATGAGATAATCTTGTGTACAATCTGTAGATGTGCCTTACCCATAACCAACCAGCACAAAATAGCAAACAATCAGTCTATGGGAAAATTCTATGGTCGGGTAAAAATAGAAATGGCTTGTAGCTTTCTATACTATAAAAAAGGAACAGCTACTCAAAATATACTTCACAATCTGAAGTATAACAACCACCCTGAAATTAGTTACTTCCTTGGTAATCTATATGCACAACAATTGAAGGAAACCACAATATTAGATACAGTCGATGAAATAATCGCTGTACCTCTCCACAAATCTAAACAAAGAAAGAGAGGGTACAACCAAGTAGAGGGATTTGCCAAAGCACTGGCCGATAATTTTCACATCCCTATCAATGAGAAATTATTAATCAAAAGTAAGAGAGGTAAATCTCAAGCCAAAAAAGGGCTATTTGATTGGTTAAAAACAAAAGAGGCAGAATTTGTGCTCTGTCCCAAAGCAGACAAACAAGCAAAACACTTTTTGCTATTAGATGATATCCTAACAACAGGCAGTACATTAGAAAAATGCGCTAAACAACTGCTCAATATACCGCATTCAAAAGTAACAATACTCTGTTTAGCAATGTCTACAAAAAGTTTTTAATTACAGATACTTTCGAAGTAAAAAATATAATCGTTAATTTGCTTTTTAAAATAGAGTTATGTCGAAGTTTCGAATATATTTTATCACATGTTTACTTGTACTATGCGTAGTTAGTTTGACTAACTGTGCGAAGCGCGGTTATATAACTGGTGGTCCTCAAGATACCATCCCTCCAGTAGTACTAAAAAGTACTCCTAAGAACTTTACTGCAAACTTCAAAGGAGATCTAATAACTATTGATTTTGATGAGTTTATCAAAGTAAATAAGTTAAATCAAAACTTGATTATTTCGCCACCTATGGAAAATGATCCAGAGGTAACACCTATGGGAAATGCCAAACGAGTGATCACGATTAAATTGCGAGACACTCTAAAGGAAAATACGACATACAGTTTTAACTTTGGCGATGCTATTGTAGATAATAACGAAGGCAATATCTTAAAACAATTTAAGTATATATTCTCTACAGGAGATTTTATCGATTCTTTAAAACTAAGTGGAAAAATATCAAGTGCTAATCAATTAAAAGCAGACAATTTTGTCAATGTTATGCTTTATGATGCGCGAACTTTTACAGACTCTACTGTTTACAAGCAAAAACCACTTTATGTCACTAATACTTTAGATAGTTTAACTGATTTTACAATTGAGAATATCAAAGAAGGTACCTACTATCTTATAGCGTTAAAAGACAAGAACAACAATTATAAATTTGACCCAAAACAAGATAAAATCGCTTTTGTCAAAGATTCGATTACTATACCAACCGATCAGACTTATAATCTTGTCTTATTTAAATCACAGGAAAATTTAGAGGTTAATAGACCTTCTCAAATATCGCAAAACAAGTGGTATCTACCCTATTTTGGAGATATAAAAGATGCGGAACTAACCGTATCAAAAAACGATAGTATCATCAAGAGTACCTATACTCAATTACCGCAAAAAGATTCTCTACAAGTATGGTTCCCTCAAGTCATTGCGGATTCTCTACACGTAAAAGTTGTAAAAGGAGATTATGACAAAACCTTTACAGTCAAACCAAGAGCAAAGGTAAAAGAAATAGACTCTTTAGCTATCACTGGGACAAATAGTGTCTTGCATTACATCAATGACTTCAAATTAAATACCTCTACACCTGTGGAGTCAATTAACAAGGAGTTGATCACCGTTTTAAACAAAGATTCTGTAGCAATTCCCTTCTCTATTGAGAATAAGAAAATGCAACATGATATCTTACTTAAGTTTGAGAAAGAGGAAAATGGCAATTACTATATTAATTTAATGCCAAAAGCCCTTACTGACTTTTTTGGGACATCTAATGATACATTAAATTACACCGTAAAAACAAATCCTCATACAGATTACGGTAATCTATTCTTAAACTTTACAGGGATAAAGAGATTCCCAATCATAATAGAGTTATTGGATGAGAGAGAGCAACTTGTAGCAAGTCAATATAGCGAAGAAAAGACCGATATTGAGTTCCTTTTACTACAACCGAAAAAATACTATATCCGAGTAATATACGATGATAATAAAAATGGCAAGTGGGATTCAGGATACTATTGGGACAAAAGACAACCCGAAGAAACAATCTACTTCCCTGAGGCTATTGATGTAAGAGCCAATTGGGATATACAACAAGATATCAATTTTCAATAAAAAAATAGCCTCAATTAGATTGAGGCTATTTTTTTTCTATAAATTACATTATGAATGTTCTAAAATCACTTTAGGTCTATTGTAAATTGATCAGCATCTCTAAGAAACCCAAACCGATCTCTTGCTTTGTTCTGTAAACCTAAGTCTAAACTAACAGTTGCTACTTGTTGACCAACAAGAGGCTCGATTAAATACTTACCCATATAATCAATCACCTGTGAATGCCCTGAATAAACGTTGTTATTCTCATCACTGCCACAACGGTTAACACCTATTACATAACTCATATTCTCAATTGCTCTTGCCTTGATAATAGTATCCCATGCATAAATGCGTTGATCAGGCCAACTTGCCACATAAATCAACAAATCGTATTCTGCTTTACTATTTCGAGCGAATACAGGGAATCTCAAATCATAACATACTAAAGGACAAATTCTCCAACCTTTGTAGTTAACAATAATGCGATTCTGTCCTGCTGTGTAAACCTTCTCCTCACCTGCCAGTGAAAACAAGTGTCGTTTGTCGTAATAATGTAACTCTTTACTTGGTTCAATGAAAAGCAATCGATTGAAGAATTGCTGATTCTCCTTTATGACTACACTTCCAATGATTGCCATATTCTTTTGATTGGCAATCTCTGTTAGATGAGCTAAGAACTCATCCTCCATTGTCATATACACGCGTTCTGGCTGCATAGTAAAACCTGATGTAAACATCTCAGGTAAAACAACTAAGTCAACGTCTTGCTGAATCTCATTTAACTGCTTAATAAATTGTTTTTTATTCTCCTCTACATTTTCCCAAGCCAATGGAGATTGTAACACTGCTACTTTCATAAAATACCTATTAGAACTCCAAAAATAAGCATAATAAATCTTACTTCGCTTTCATGCTGTTTCCACAACAAGGGCAAGTTACTTCAGGATCACAGCCATGCGTATTAAACTCATCCTTTCTCTTCTTCTCTTTACGCTCGGCAAGTTCCTCTGCAAAACCAGAAGATATAATACCTGTCGGCAGGGCGAAAAAACCAATACCGATCACAGCTAACACACCACCAATCAACTTTCCAAAGATTGTAATGGGATATATATCGCCATATCCCACCGTACAAATAGTAATAACAGACCACCACATAGAATCAGGAATACTCGAAAATGCGTTTGGCTGGAAAGGGTTCTCAGCATAATAAATAGCTGTAGAAGCTATCAACAACAAAAAGACAAGCATGAAAGCAGCTATCGCTAACTCACTTGCTTTGCGTTTAAAGACATTTACCACGATAGATAAGGCAGAAACATACTTTGTAATTTTAAACACCCTTAGGAGTCTAAAAACCCGCATCAAACGAATTACACGTAGGTCAAAATGCACGAAGGATAAATAAAAAGGAAGTATAGCCAACAAATCTATTAATTGCATCGAAGTGAACGCATACTTAACCCTACCCAACAAAGGCTTATTAAAACGAGGATCGCAAGTTATCGACCACATTCTCAAGAAATATTCAACAGAAAAAAATATAACAGAGAATAAATTGAAGTAATAAAAAAAACTGGCATAATCCTCTTTCACTTCAGGTATAGATTCAAATATTAAAGAAAGAGCATTGATCAAGATTAAAATAATGATAGCACCTTGAACAACCTTACTACCTATTGTCGTAGAATCATTGTTTAATACATCATATACCTTATACTTAAAAGCCATGTACTTTGTAGCTTTCATAAATTAAATTGTAAAAAATAAAATGCAAAAATAAATCATCTCATTTTTTACAATTAAAATAAAAACATAAAAAAAGCAGATATATTTCTATATCTGCTTTCAATTTATGTTTGGAAAAACAATGTTATTTCAAACTTGCTTTTAAGTACTCTCTGTTCATACGAGCGATGTTCTCTAAAGAGATTCCCTTAGGACATTCTACTTCACAAGCACCTGTATTCGTACAGTTACCAAATCCAAGAGCATCCATTTCATTCACCATGTTTAACACGCGTTCAGCAGCCTCTACTTTACCTTGTGGTAACAAAGCAAACTGAGAAACTTTTGCAGATACGAATAACATAGCTGATGAGTTTTTACAAGTAGCTACACATGCCCCACACCCAATACAAGTAGCAGCATCAAATGCACGGTCTGCATCGTGTTTAGGAATAGGTATAGCATTTGCATCTTGTGTATTACCTGATGTATTTACAGATACGAAACCACCTGCGTGTTGAATTTTATCAAAAGCAGTACGGTCAACTACTAAGTCTTTAATCACAGGGAAAGCTTTAGCTCTAAATGGCTCGATATAAATAGTATCACCATCTTTGAACATTCTCATGTGTAACTGACAAGTAGTGATTCCTCTATCTGGTCCATGTGCTTCACCATTAATAAATAAAGAACACATACCACAAATACCTTCACGACAGTCATGGTCGAAAGCTACAGGATCATCACCTTTCTCGATTAACTCGTTGTTTAATACATCAAGCATTTCTAAGAAAGACATATCAGGAGAAACATTGCTGATTTTGTAATCAACCATTTGTCCTTTTTCTTTAGCGTTTTTTTGACGCCATATTTTTAGTGTAAGATTCATTTGCATCGAATTTTTACAATAAGATAAGATCCGAAGATCTTAATCTCAATATTATTTATAACTACGAGTTACCAATTTAATGTTTTCATAAACTAAGTCTTCTTTATGAAGAACAGCTTCTCTTGGGTTACCTTTGTATTCCCAAGCAGCAACATACGCAAAGTTTTCATCATCACGTTTTGCTTCTCCATCCTCAGTTTGGTGTTCTTCACGGAAGTGACCTCCACAAGACTCTTCACGGTGTAAAGCATCTTTAGCGAATAATTCACCTAATTCTAAGAAGTCAGCTACTCTTAAAGCTTTCTCTAACTCTTGGTTAAAACTTTCTGCAGTACCTGAAACTTTCACATTTTTGTAGAAATCTTCTCTCAATTCAGCGATCTCGTCCATTGCTTCAGTTAAACCTTTAGCATTACGAGCCATACCAACTTTATCCCACATAATCTTACCTAATTTCTTGTGGAAGTGGTCTACTGAATGCGTTCCTTTATTGTTCATTAAATGATCAATAATGTCGCGTACATTCTTTTCAGCAGCAGCAAATTCTGGTAAATCTGTTGGAATAGCTCCTGTACGGATGTCATTAGCTAAATAATCTCCGATAGTATAAGGAAGTACAAAGTAACCGTCAGCCAAACCTTGCATTAATGCAGAAGCTCCTAAACGGTTTGCTCCGTGGTCAGAGAAGTTTGCCTCACCTAAGATATAACATCCTTCAATAGTAGACATTAAGTTGTAATCCACCCATAATCCACCCATTGTATAGTGAACAGCAGGATAAATCATCATTGGAGTAGTATATGGATCCTCATCTACGATCTTCTCATACATTTGGAATAAGTTACCATATTTATTCTCTACAACGTCTTTACCTAATTTGTAAACTAACTTAGCATCATTTTCATCTAAGTGTTGGATACGAGCTTGCTCTTTACCATAACGCTCAATAGCAGAAGCGAAATCTAAATAAACAGCTTCACCAGTTGAGTTTACACCATACCCAGCATCACATCTTTCCTTAGCAGCACGAGACGCAACGTCACGAGGTACTAAGTTACCGAATGATGGATATCTTCTTTCTAAGTAGTAATCTCTATCTTCTTCAGCAATCTGAGTTGGTTTTAATTTACCTTCTCTAATCGCAATCGCATCTTCCATTTTCTTAGGAACCCAAATACGTCCATCATTACGCAATGACTCAGACATCAAAGTTAGTTTTGATTGGTGGTCACCAGTAACAGGAATACAAGTTGGGTGAATTTGCGTATAACATGGGTTAGCAAAATATGCTCCACGTTTGTGTGCTTTCCAAGCAGCAGTAACGTTAGAACCCATTGCGTTTGTAGACAAGAAGAAAACGTTTCCATATCCACCTGTACAAATTACTACAGCGTGTGCAGAATGACGTTCAATCTCTCCGTTGATTAAATTACGAGCAATAATTCCTCTTGCTTTACCATCAACAAGTACAATATCTAACATTTCATGACGATTGTACATTTTGATTTTTCCACGTCCAATTTGACGGTTCATTGCAGAGTATGCTCCTAACAACAACTGTTGTCCTGTTTGTCCTTTAGCGTAGAAAGTACGTGATACTTGTACCCCACCAAAAGAACGATTATCTAAAAGACCTCCGTACTCACGTGCAAAAGGTACACCTTGAGCAACACATTGGTCAATAATATTTTCTGAAACTTCAGCTAAACGGTAAACGTTTGCTTCACGAGCACGGTAATCTCCACCTTTTACAGTATCATAGAATAATCTGTAAACTGAGTCACCATCTCCTTGGTAGTTTTTTGATGCGTTAATCCCCCCTTGAGCAGCAATAGAGTGCGCACGACGAGGTGAATCTTGGTAACAAAAAGCTTTTACATTATAACCTAATTCAGCTAATGTAGCAGCAGCTGAACCACCAGCTAATCCAGTTCCAACAACGATAACATCAATATTACGTTTGTTTGCTGGGTTAACTAATTTAATATGATTTTTATAATCAGACCATTTTTTATCAAGTGGTCCATTAGGTATTTTAGAATCTAATTTCATAATCAATTTCTTTAGGACTATTTAATAAAATATATATACAAAGGAATGATAGCAAATAATGCAGGTACTAAATAAGCAAATAAATACCCGATTCCCTTAACTACTCCGTTGTATCTTGGATTGTTGATTCCTAAAGACTGGAATGCACTTGCAAAACCATGTGATAAGTGGAATCCAAGAACAATCATTGCTAATACATATCCTATCGTATAGAATATTCCATAACTTGGATCTTTAAAGAACTCAATAGTTATCTTATGTAAATCTTTGTATCCATCAGCTACTTTCAAATCAGTACCAAATTGATAGAACTTCGTTCCCTTCAATTCAACTTGCCCTCTATCTACAGCTTCTACAGGAATATATTGTTCTTGCACTGTTTTATAAACAATTAAAGGCTTTTGTCCTTCCATTTTCACTTCTATAGTTTGCAAAGGCATTTGAGTGAAATGCATTTTAGCCCAGAAGTTAACCATGTGAGTAACAATAAACACTAACAATAAAGTTCCTAATACAGCCATGTTTCTTGAAGAAAATGAGCTATTAGCAGCAGCGTTGTTTTTTGCATATCCAATTGGACGTGCTTTTTTGTTTTGAATAGTTAAAACAATACCATCAATCGCGTGGAATAGGATTGATATATAAGTAACGTAAGATAATACTTTTACTGCTGGATTAGTTGTCATGAATAATGCATACTCGTTAAATGCAGAAGCATCACCAAATATCAATTGAAGGTTTCCCGCCAAGTGACCAACCAAAAACAAGCATAAAAATAACCCTGTAAGAGCCATCCAATATTTCTTAGCTAAGGACGACTTTAAAAGTGCAGATTTTGCCATAATGTAATTTTAATTGTTTTTCTTGAAAAAATCTCTCAAAAATACAGCTTATTAACGTTATGCACAATGAGCAACACTCTATTTATACTGAGTTTAAACAAACAAAAAATCACTCTAATTTGGCAAATTCAAACCAAACTAAAATGATTTTAAGATATTAAATTATTTTATTAGCAGAATAGTTAAAATGACTTTAAAATATTCGTATCGATAACAATGATAAAGTTAGCCCTGTCTAAATTATCATTTTCAAAATCCCCCACATTATCACTTTCTACCATCGTGATTGTATTTATTCTCTTACCTGGTGAATATTTATTGATATACCAATAAATACCGTCAAAATAGTCGCTGTGGAAAGAACCATTATAATGCACAAACAACTTAGAGTCCAACAAATTCTGACTGATAAAGTACCCCATGGTAGCATCTTTAATCGCTTGTGCTTTTGGGAAGTTATCGTTTGCATGGTCTTTATCGTCAAACATACTCATCATCTTTTTATACCCAGGTAACTCACTATCGTAAGGAAATGGCAAAGGGGCTATCCAAGATTTATCCACCAAACTTAATGTATCTAATGCCTCAACTCCTTGCTTAAATACAATACTCGCATACCTACGAGGTACATTAGTGGCGACAAAGTTTAATTGATTCGCTTTTGCATACTCAATCAAAGGCTTGTAATCAGTCACATAATTATTCCACAATCGCACATCTTCTTTAAACTTACTCTCATCAATCTTTCCTGAAACATAATTACTCACACCAACTTGATTATCTGCCTCAAACATTTCTGCACCTAAGACTAGTTGACGCTTGCTACCTAAATCCTCTGTTACTTTCAGTTGAAGCCAATGCCCTAAAGAGTTGTTGTGAAACTCACCAAACAAAACAACATCTTGTTTTGCCAGTGTTCTAATCATCTTCTTATAAGTTACTTTTTTTCCTTTTGCGTTATAGATCTGATATGGCTGTCCTGATTGCGCAAAACTAATATTGCAAATCAAAACAATTAACCCCAATAATCTCTTCATTGTAATTCTATTAAATTGTGAATAACAAATATATATGCTTTAGAGTAATTTAGACTCAATATAGATAATTAAATTAAAACAATTAACAACCTATAAAAGGCCATACTATTTCAATATACAGATAGACTTCCTACTTTTGCAACGCTAAAAGAACAAGAATGATCCACAAATCACTAACATATAAAAACATTGCACTTTCCTATTGCGAACAAGGACAAGGCGAACCGATAATCTTCTTACATGGATTTCTTGCCACAGCGAATATGTGGGAATACTTTACAAAACACTTTTCAAGAACACACCAGGTATTTTCTGTAGATTTACTGGGACATGGTCAATCTGAATGCCTTGGATACATCCATTCCATGGAAGATATGGCAGACGCGGTGTACGCAATTGTTCAAGAAAATCAATTAGAAAACTTAACAATAGTAGGGCATAGCATGGGCGGATACGTGGCTCTCGCCTTTGGTGAGCTTTATCCTGATATTGTAAACAAAATAATCTTAGTCGCTTCTACTTCAGCTGCTGATAGTGCAGAAAGAAAAGCTAACAGAGATCGCTCCATAAGCATTATCAAAAAAAACAGTGCAACTTTTATTAAAATGGCTTTAAGCAATCTTTTCACAGACGAAAACAGAATAAACCACCACACTGAAATTGACAATGCTATAATACAAGCACTACAACTACCGGTCCAAGGAGTCATTGCAGCCTTAGAAGGTATGAAAGAGAGAACTGACAGAGAAGTTCTCTTGCATTTTGCTCCTTATACCATCAATATGATCTTTGGAGAATATGATACCGTCATGCCCCTTGAAAATACATTACAACAACTACAAGGAACCACCATAGAGCACAGCATAATTAAAGGCGGTCACATGTTACACATAGACAGTAAAGAACTATTACTACAGAGTTTAGATACTTTCATAAACAAAAAAGCAGAGTAAATACTCTGCTTTTTCTATTTCAACTCTTCAATAAAGTTCTTGTCTACACTTAATATCTCAAGCAACAAACCAACTAATTCTTCTTTAAAATAATCCAACGTTTCTTGCGTAATTCGACAATCCACCTCTCTCCCCTCTTTAAATCCGAAAAACAAGAAACCTTCTCTTCTGTTCTTGAAAGAGTATATACCCGCCTCAAACGGCTCAGTAATTCCATTCTTACCATACATTAAAGCATAACTCAACAATTGGATAATCTTATCGTTCTTTAGCTCTAATGCGAAACCATCCCATTGACTTAATCTTACATTAGTCGACTCAACCTTCCCACTCTTATAGTCAATGACGCGAACAACCCCATTGCGCTGTTCAATGCGATCCACATAGCCAAAAAGATTAACCGGGTAAGGCAATCGGTCATCTTCTATAGTTGCCTCAAGCTTGGTCTCCAACTCAAGTAGCCTAATCTCATCACCTTTTTTCAAACTCTCAATCTCCTGATTCAAGAAGTGATACACATTGCGTTTTGCTACCTCGAATGCAAGTAGGTTCTTTCCTTTCTTTTCTTTTTCTTCATTATACTCTTTTTCAAATTGGTCCTGTACCTCCTGATCAGCAATACTCAGCAACTTTTTAATGATATCAACAGACAACAACTCCCCTCTGTAAGGCTTGTATAAGTTCTCCAATGAATTGTGAATAATAGTTCCCAAAGTATTTAACGCAACGCTTTCCTCTACTTCTTCTACTTCGCGAATACCCAAAACCCTTTGCATATAGAACTGGATTGGGTTGCGCAAATAATTAGCTAAAGCAGAAGGTGAAAACCCCTTACCTACAGCAATTTCCCTTAGTCTTTCTTGAAGCAAGACAGACTTTGGAATCTCAATAGGCTCATAAGCTTTATCTGGTAAATCTGCAGAATAAGTAATATACTCTACATGGTGATTTGCACAATGCTCAATTTCCAACTGAGTTAAGAATCTACTCTTTTCTCCTGCATCCATTCCTTCTGATTGAGAATTATAAAGCAGGTAAACATTTTTAGCTCTAAGCAGCAAATGGTAAAAGTGATAACTATAAATAGCATCTTTCTCTTTATATGTTGGTAATCCAAGTTCATACTTAACATCATAAGGAATAAAGGAGTTCTGAGATTTTCCGGCAGGAAACTTACCTTCATTCACTGAAGTCACAATCACCGTATCAAAATCCAAAACACGGCTTTCCAAAACTCCCATTATTTGCAATCCTTCAAGTGGCTCTCCCTCAAAAGAAACTTCAGCCATATCCATTATTTGCTTATACAAGGCGTAAAGTGTGTCAAAACTCTGAATAAAACTATACTTCTCACAATATGAAACTAAACGCATTAACATCTGATAAGCAGCATACAAGAATGTCTTGCTTAAACGCTCGCTTTTCTCCTCGTCATTTAGGTTAGCTTTAATCTCCAAAACCACCTCGATTAGTCGCTGAAGAACCTCTACAGCAGTAAGACCTCTCCAAGGTGAAAAAAGGAGTTTTCTCAACGGAAAATCTATCTCATCAATCCAACTTTGAAAGCGATCCATATTAAAGAAAGTAAGGTTTCTACTGCTAATCTCCTTTGCGATAGAGTCTCCCATAATTATTTGCGTAACTACAGGATTACTAAGCACATCTAACATTTCTTTATAATACAAGGTATATCGCTTCTCACTGCGTTTAATTGCTGCTAGATGCATTTTAAAAATCTTATTTAACAGTATTTGAACGGGATTGCTATTACCGCTATACCCCATCGTGATATTCAAACTTGATACAGCATCGGGTAAACTGTGCAACACAGGCAAGAGTAGGTTCTCTTCTCCCAATACAACCGCAACTCTATCTAATCGCGTTCCACTATTCTGCTCCAATAAAGAATCGATAATCTGTCCAGTAATCTTTGCCTGACCCACACTCTTAGGAGTCTGTATCACGGTAATATTCTTCTCTTTACCAAACTCATCTACAATCCACTCAAAGGGATGCATTTGATAATATTTCCACTTCGACTTGATCTTTCTCAAAAACAGACCAGCATCGTGATAAGGATCGTGTAAGAACTGCTGATCTAAATCCCAGAAGACTTTTGCTTTTCCCTCACCTAAAAAATACTGAAAGATTATCTCCTCTGCTGCGTTCAACGCATTAAATCCAGCAAAAAAGAAAGTCTTATTTAAATCCTTCAAAAAGAGCTCCTTATGTGCAACTGCTTCCCGATATACCAATCCTTGATAACCAATCTTCTTACTCAACAAACGCTGATAAAGTTCCTTATAATACAAAGGCATCACACGCCAAAACTCCAAGTACTTTTCAATCAACGGAGTGCGTTTCTCTGGATCCAAAGACCAGTGCTTGATATCCTCAATATCCTTCAAGTATGAAAAAACGTGATCGGGATTCAATAGATAACGATCAATCTCATTGAAATCCTGCAACAACATATTCGCCCAGTTTGCAAAGTAATCATACTCTTGAGCGTCGTTAGGATGTAACTCCTTATAAACAGCAAAAAATTCAAAGACCAATTCAATTGAATCAATGGCACGTATGCCAGAAATATCTTGAATTAACTCCTCTACACTAATTATTTCAGGAGCAAAAACAGTTTGAGAATAAAAGCCCTTTAAGGACTCTAACAAAAAAATCTTAGCACGGCGATTGGGCAACACAACCACTAAATCATTCATATTATCAGGAAAATCCTGTTTAATCTGTGCACTTAGTTTATGTAAGAAAGTATTCGAATTCATAAAAATAAAGGTATAAAAAAAACGCTTCGATTACTCGAAGCGTTTTCTTTTATATATGTAAATACAATTATTTTACTAATTGGATTTCAACACGTCTGTTTAACTCACGACCTTTAACAGTTTTGTTAGAAGCGATTGGGTCAGCAGATCCGTATCCTTTAGAAGTTAAACGAGCTGAATCAACTCCTTGCTCAATTAAATAAACTTTAACAGCGTTTGCTCTGTTGTCAGATAATGGAACGTTAACTCTATCAGATCCTGTACTATCAGTATATCCAGCAATGTGGAATTTAGCTGTTGGGTACTCTTTCATGATTTTAACGATGTTGTCAAGAACAGCGTAAGAAGGTTGTTGGAAAGTATACTTACCTGTGTTGAACAAGATAGTTTTTCCGTACTCGTTAAGTTGTTTAACTTGCTCTTCTTTGATTTCTGGACATCCGTTGTTTTCTACTGTTCCAGGAACATCAGGACATTGATCTAAGTGATCTGGCACTCCGTCTCCGTCTCTATCTGGCCATGGACAACCTTTGTTTTCTTTTGGACCAGGAACTTCTGGACACTCATCTAAATGATCTGGCACTCCGTCTCCGTCAGTATCAGGACATCCGTTGAATTCTGGTAAACCAGGAACTTCTGGACACTCATCTTTTGGATCAGGGATTCCATCTCCGTCTGTATCAGGACATCCGTTGAATTCTGGTAATCCTGGAACATCTGGACACTCATCTAAATGATCTGGAATACCATCTCCGTCTGTATCAGGACATCCGTTGAATTCTGGTAATCCTGGAACATCTGGACACTCATCATACTTGTCTAAGATTCCATCTCCGTCAGTATCTTTTCCTCCAAATTGGAAACGGATACCTGCAAAGTGTTGCATGTGAGAAGCCACATCAACATCTGGGATTCTTGTATCGTCAAATGAATGCTTATAAGTAGACTGTACTGTTAAAGCGATGTTTTTAGTAAACCAGAAGTTAAATCCTAAACCTCCGTTCACTGTACCAGCACTTGCGTCACCCATAAAAGTATAACCTCCACCAACTAAGATGAATGGGTCAACTACTTTAGTTTTCAATAGCTCTTTGAAGCTATATTTGATTTCTGCATCAATTCCGTAGTAAGTTAAATCACCAGGATTGTATTTGAAATACCCTTCTGCTTCATCACTAATGAATTTGTCGATCTTGTTTACAGATCCAACAACTCCAAAAGAGAATCCATCACCTAAGTATCTAGATACATTTAAGTACGATACTGAAGGTAGGATATTGTAATCTCCTGTTTGGAAATAACCCCCCATTCTGTGAGAGAAACCTTTAGCAGCACTAACTTTAGTATTAACCGCGTTAGCTCCAACAGCTACAGACCAAGGATGGTCAGCATCTTGAGCTTGAGCAGAAATACCCGCACAAAGTATAGCAGCTGCAAACAATTTGTTGAGATGTTTCATAACTTTTTATTTTTACTTTTATCGTAATAAGCTCCAAAAATAAGACTATTATTGAATATTTCAAAAAATTTAGTTAATAATCACACTTTGAAAGCCTTAAATTTTACAAACTAAATTACTTTCAATTCCTTTCCTACCTCTGTAAAAGCCTGAATTGCTTTATCTAAATGCTCTTTTGTGTGTGCAGCAGACAACTGAACTCTAATTCTCGCTTTCCCCTGTGGCACCACTGGATAGAAGAATCCTGTAACATATACTCCCTTCTCCAATAGGCGATCTGCCATGTCTTGAGACAACTTAGCATCATACAGCATAACTGGAACAATTGCAGAATCTCCGTCGATAATATCAAACCCTGCTTTTTTCATTCCATCTTTAAAATAATTCGTATTCCACTCTAATTGATCTCTTAACTTAGTGTCTTTCTTCAATAATTCAAACACTTTAATCGATGCACCTACAATCATAGGAGCCAAAGAGTTTGAGAATAAATAAGGACGAGAACGTTGTCTCAACAATTCAATTATTTCTTTCTTACCTGTTGTATATCCACCCATCGCACCTCCTAATGCTTTACCTAAAGTACCCGTGATGATATCAACTCTACCCATTACATTCTTAGCTTCTAATGTACCTTTTCCTGTCGCTCCAATAAATCCAGCAGCATGACACTCATCTACCATAACCAAAGCGTCATACTTATCAGCTAAATCACATATTTTATCTAATGGTGCAACTAATCCATCCATTGAAAACACACCATCCGTAACAATAATCTTAAAGCGGTGACCTGCCTCGTTTGCTTTTATTAACTCAGCTTCTAATGCTTCCATATTATTATTCTCATAGCGGTATCTCGCTGCTTTACATAGACGCACACCATCAATAATTGAAGCGTGATTCAAACTATCTGATATAATTGCATCTTCTGCTCCTAATAATGGTTCAAACACTCCGCCATTAGCATCAAATGCAGCAGCGTATAAAATAGTATCTTCTGTACCATAGAAATCAGCAATAGTTGCTTCTAACTTCTTGTGTATATCTTGCGTTCCACAAATAAAGCGAACAGAAGACATCCCAAAGCCGTGTGTATCCAAAGTATCCTTAGCAGCCTGCACTACTTCTGGATGAGATGATAATCCTAAATAATTATTCGCACAAAAATTCAAAACTCTATCACCACTTGAAACTGTGATTTCTGCTCCTTGAGGAGATGTTATTATGCGCTCTTTTTTAAACAGACCATTTTCTTCAATTGAAGACAACTCCTTTTGTAAATATTCTTTAATCTTTCCGTACATACTAAAATTATTTAATTAGTGTTGTTTGTTTTTAATGACTTTTCCTTTAACTACAAATGTATTATATTTAAATCATCTCCTGTGTATAACAATACTTTTTTAACTACTTCATACCCAATCTCACTTAGCGCTGTAGCGTATTGCAAAACCTGTTGCTTGTATTTTTCTACTTCTTTACCCGTTTTGTAATCTAAAACCATTGCCTTATTCTCGCGAATAACAACTCTATCAGGTATAATATTTCGACGAAGGTTACTAATAATAGCTCTTTCATTGAACACTTGATTCTCTATCGCAAAAAAATCTTTTAACTCCTCGTGATTAACAATTAAAGAGACAATTCTCTTAAAATCATCTTTTTGGCTATCGAATATAAGCCCTTGTTCCAATGCTGTTTGAATTGCTTTATCTATCTCTGTTACATTTCCTACGAAAGACATTATCTCATGCACGACATTCCCGTATTCAATTGCTTTCTGGTTGTGAGAGTTCCACATCAACGCCTCTCTTTGAGCAATCTTTATCGTATTGTCAAAATTAATAACTTGTTTTACGGGTTGGATCAATCTATTTAATTGATCTACCTCATTAGGCTCATGTTGAGAAACGCGCTTGCATTCACCAAATGAATACACTAACTGCGCATCGTTATACATCCCCTCTTGCACCAGAAAATCCAGAAAGAACTTAGATAGGTTGTTCTTAAACTCACCCTTAGAGTTCACGTGCTTATAACTAATGACATATAATTGCTCCTCCGCACGAGTCAATGCAACATAAAGCACGTTAATATTGTCCAACAACATCTCCTGCTCTTTTTGTTCATAGAGTTTCTGAGCTTTCTCTCCATATTCGACAACCTCTTTCTTGGAATCCACTAAAGCTTTGGGAAAATTGACATCTCCCTCTAATCCGGACTCAATATCCACCCACAATTTATCTCTACCTGGTCTACTGTAGTCTTCTTCGGCAAAAGGAAAGATAACAACGGGGAATTCCAGCCCTTTCGACTTGTGAATAGTCATTATCTGTACAGCGTTCTTCCCTTCTGGTGTCGGAATACTAAACTTGTGGTAATTAGATTCCCAGTAATCCAGAAAGTCACTAATACCGAATTGATTCTTTAAACTCTTTTCTAAAACTAAATCCAAAAAATACAAGACGTATGAATTAGCACTCTTATCTGGCATAAAAGCATACACTATTTCTTCTACTGCATCGTACAATGACTTCGCTCTACACGACTGAAAAGATATAGGCACTTGGTGATCCTTTAACCATAACTCAAAATGATCTTCGCTTTCAACACCTAACCCTTCAGTAATAAAATCGTGCTTATTCTCCCCTAACTGATCCCTACTTGCAATATAGTACAGCAATAAAGTCTTAGATTCAATATCTTTAAAATTCCTCAAGTACTTAAGGACATTGATAATCAATCTCACCTCACTGGCATTATTAATCAATAGAGAATCAGAAGATAAAATCTCAATGTCATTCTCCGTTAGGTAATTGGCAAGTACAACTCCATGGTCGCGCTTTCTCGTAAGGATAACAATATCCTTTAACTCAAAACCTTGTTCTAAAACCTTGTGAATCGCTTCCAAAGTAGCTTTTGCAAACTGTTCGTTCTTTTCAACTGTTTCTTCTTCCTCTGTCACAGCTTCCTTTGCCAAGAACGAAACTTCAACGTATCCTCCTTTTTTCTTATTGGGATGTTGATAACTCTTATTCTCGTACAAATCTTTGTAATCAACATCTGTAAAATACTGTGATACATATTTAAAAAAGTGATTGTTAAAAGTAATCACTTCCTCATAACTTCTGTAATTTGTATCCAAGTGAATAGTCGCCTTACTCGGGTTCGAAAAAGGGTTCACATCTTTACTCAACGCAATAAACTGCTCAGCCTTTCCGCCTCTCCATCTATAAATAGACTGTTTGGGATCACCTACAATCATCAAGCTTCCTTTTACTCCTGCATGATCTTCGCCCGCCAAGGCATTATCAATCAGTGGAACTAAGTTTTTCCATTGCATTTCGGAAGTATCTTGAAATTCATCAATAAAGAAATGAGTATAACGCTCTCCTAATCTTTCGTAGATAAAAGGAGCTGGTTGCCCCTGAATTTCTTCATGAATAATGGCATTAAACTGTGAAATAGACAAAATATTCTTCTCACTTTGGATATTGTCCATTTCAATACTAAGCGTATTCAATAGCGACAAAGGGGTAAGGTTCTTCAAAAAAGCTTGACAAAATGCCCTGCGATTATAGAGTTTATATACCTCATCTAAATGCCTTAAAAAATCAGGAATGAGTGCTTCAATCAACTCCTTGTCCTTAGCGGTCTTATTGATAGCAATATCGTCAAATTCAAAATATCTCTTTTGTGTAGCCTTAACCTCGTCTTTTGCAATACACGCAATGTGATTTGGAAAAGTACCTCTTGAAAAAGATTTTACATCTATTCCCTTTTGCTCAATGATTGACTGCAATTCTTGACCAATCTCCTTGGTGCGAGCTTCCACATGCTTAATCTCTTGTCTTAGATAGTCGCGAACTTTTACGAAATCTTCTATCGTGTTCTTTTCGAATAGGCGAATCTCGTCCCTGTTATTTTCATTTAACAACAAGCTCCCAACCTCTTTTAACTCCCTTGTTACATCCCAACTCTTATCGTTATCTGCTTTGTCTAAAGAAAAATCTATCAACAAATCTGTCAATTCTCTATCCGTTCCAGCTTTGGCAATCACAGCGTCAACTGACTCTTGTAGCAACTCATCGGACTCTAAAGAAACTTCAAAAGTGACAGGTAAGCCCAGATCGAATGCAAATGAACGAATAACTTTATGAGTAAATCTATCGATAGTCGAAATATCAAAAGCAGCGAAATTGTGAATAATACTCTTGATTAAACGACTTGAACGACTTCTCACAAAATCTTCTGTAAGGCCCGTTTCCTCAATAATTTGATCGAACATTCCCTTGTATTTCAAGGGAATATCCTCTTTTGAAAAAGCGTTAAGACACGAAACAACACGATTCTTCATCTCGGCAACTGCTTTATTCGTAAAAGTAATCGCCAATATCTTTTTATAAGCGTCTACTTGACTATCCCGCAATAGAATTTTAAGATATTCTTTGACAAGGGTATGGGTTTTACCTGCACCTGCTGAGGCATTATATATTGAAAACGAATGGTTTACAGACATTGAAATTGTACTATAAGTTAACTTTTATTAAACACTCTAACTTTTTATATTAAGCATAAAATGTCTAAATTTGAAATAAAAATAATACTAATCTTTAAATAATACGAATTATGGCTTTCGAATTACCAAAGTTACCATATGCATACGATGCATTGGAACCACATATTGATGCTCGCACAATGGAGATACATCATACAAAACACCACAATGCTTATACTACAAACTTAAATGCTGCTATTGCTGGTACAGATTTAGAAGGAAAGACAATTGAGGAAATCCTTAAAAATCTTGACATGACTAAAGCTGCTGTACGTAATAACGGTGGTGGATTCTACAATCACAATTTATTTTGGACTGTAATGACTCCAAACGGTGGTGGAGAACCAACTGGAGAGTTAGCTGACGCAATCAACAAAGATTTCGGTTCTTTTGCTAACTTTAAAGATGCTTTCTCAAAAGCAGGTGCTTCTCAATTTGGTTCTGGATGGGCATGGTTATGTGTAAAAAATGGTAAGTTAGAAGTATGTGGTACTCCTAACCAAGATAACCCACTTATGCCAGGTGTTGGATGTGGGGGAACTCCAATCTTAGGAATGGACGTTTGGGAACACGCTTACTACTTAAACTACCAAAACCGTCGTCCTGACTATATCACTGCTTTTTTCAATGTGATTAACTGGGCAGAGGTTTCTAAAAGATATGCTGAAGCAAAATAATCAAGCATAAATTCTACAAAAGCGTCAAGATATTCTCTTGACGCTTTTTTTATATCCCTACACGACTAAGTTGAATACAAAATTTTCTTTCTCTCGTATCGCTCATTAAAGTCAAAATACTTAACTTTAACAACAATTAACATTTTCTAAAATTATACGGAATGCACTTGGATTATGAACCTGAAAGAAGACCTACAAAGTCAATAAGAAACTACCTTATTATCCTATTTAATATAATATTCTTATTTGTATTCATCAACTACTTGCCATACGAACCTCAAGTAAACAAAGGACTTGCCTTACTTATTTTCGTTGCAGTACTATGGTTAACCGAAGCAATTCACGTGACTACAACAGCCGTTTTTGTGCCTGTATTAGCCATAGCATTAGGCCTAACAGATACCAAACCAGCACTATCCTCATTCGCTGATCCCACTATTTTTCTATTCTTAGGAGGATTTGTTCTGGCTGGGGCATTACACGTACAAAAACTGGACACTATCATTGCCAACAAGATCATGTTTTTGGCAAAGGGCAAATTATCCCTTGCAGTGTTCTACTTATTTATCGCTACTGCAGTCCTTTCAATGTGGATTAGCAATACAGCAACTGTTGCTATGATGTTACCATTGGTTGTCGGGGTATTGGGACAATTAGATAAAGAAAAGTTCCACAATACCTATGTATTTGTACTATTGGGTATTGCTTATAGTGCCAGTATAGGAGGTATGGGAACAGTAGTAGGAAGTCCGCCTAACGCAATCGTGGCATCACAGTTAGATATAAGCTTTGTCGATTGGATGAAAATGGGACTACCTATGGTCGTTATCTTATTGCCAATTATGATAGGGATTATTTTCCTTGTATTCAAACCTCAGCTTAACTTTACATTCAAGCACACAACCGAAAAAATTGATATGAATAGCGACAGGTGGATTACATTGGGCATATTCTTTTTAACTGCAATTTGCTGGATATTTAGTAAACAACTCAATCCAATTTTCGCTAATCTCGTAGGCTATGGCAAACCAGAATTTACCAATTTTGACACCTTCATATCCCTTGGAGCCTTTATTCTCATTTGCATAAGTCAGGTTTCAAGGTGGAAAGAATTACAACACAATGTAGATTGGGGCGTACTCTTGCTATTCGGTGGTGGACTTACCTTAAGTATGGTACTCAAAGACTCTGGTGCGAGTAAAGTAATGGCTGACCTACTTGTATCGATGATTAAAGGAAGTTCATTCTTTATCATTGGGTTAGTTGTCGCTTTCTTTATTGTGTTCTTGACAGAGTTTACCTCTAATACGGCAAGTGCTGCCTTATTAGTTCCTATATTTATATCGATATCAACAGAACTTGGAATGCCTCCATTAGGCTTATCAATGATTATTGGATTAGGGGCTTCATGTGCTTTTATGTTACCTGTTGCCACTCCGCCAAACGCTCTTGTGTTTGGTACAGGAGATATAAAACAAAAAGAAATGATGAAAGCAGGATTCTTTCTAAACATTATCTGTGCAGTTATCATTTCTGTTGTAGCTTACTACTTTTGGTTATAAAACAGAATAGCTAAAGAAATAGAGTTCAAACGAACATTATTCGCTCAAAGTCAAATAGACTTTGCGTAGCGATTGTCGTAGGTTAATTTGCTCAAAGTCTTTTTGACTTTGAGCAGCAGCAACCTTGTTGCTAAGCAAATCATATCTTCATCCAACATTTTAGTATCTAACCCATCTACTGTAGTGTCTATTCGATATAGCAAGTAGATGATAGGCTTATGATACATTGGTGATCGGTAGGTGATCGGCTTATTTATAGTACTTTTTAGCCGATCACATGCCGACCAAAAGCCGACCACAAGCCGACCACCTCGGAAAAAAAGTAAAAAACACCCATTGATAGCAAAAAAAAGCACTAATCTAAGATTAGTGCTTTATATAAAATCATTTGATATCTATTAATATGGTTTCTCATCTCTACCTTCGTAGTAGTTAATAAAAGCGCGATTAACCACTCTATTACCACCTACTGTAGGATATTCTCCTGTAAAATACCAGTCTCCTAAATTCTTTGGACAAGCTTTATGTAAATTCTCCACTGATTGAAAAACGATCTTCACTTCTGATTTCACCCCTTCGTCTTTAACCATTTCGGCAATCTTCGTAGAAATATCTTCATCTGTAAAAGGTGCATAGATTTCCTTAACATAATTAATCACCTCACTATCGTTAAGATCAATCTGAGCTTTAGATTTCTTATAAACATCGTCAATTACATGACTCAATCCTCTATCCTTCAATAATTCAATAGCGGCTTGAAATGCGATTAATCCTTCTAATTTAGCCATGTCAATTCCATAACAGTCTGGGTATCTCACCTGAGGAGCAGCTGAAACAACAACAATGCGTTTTGGATTTAATCTATCTAACATGCGAATAATACTCTTTTTCAGAGTAGTTCCTCTTACGATACTATCATCGATAATAACAAGGTTATCCGTAGGTTTAATCACTCCATAAGTAACGTCATACACGTGAGCAACTAAATCATCACGACTGCTATCATCAGTAATAAACGTACGCAACTTAGCATCTTTCACTGCGATTTTCTCTGTTCTCAACTTCACAGAAAGAATTTCCTGTAGTTTCTCAGCAGATAAATTCTCTTTATTATTCAAGATATCCGAAATCTTTCTCTGATTCAAGAAGTCTTGAGCTCCTTCTACCATACCGAAAAAAGAAGTTTCTGAAGTATTTGGGATATATGAAAAAACAGAGTTATCGGTATCGTCTTCTATTACTTTCAATACATCAGGTAAGATTAACTTACCAAGATCTTTTCGCTCTTGGTAAATATCAGCATCATTTCCACGAGAAAAATATACGCGTTCAAAAGAACAAGCTTTTAAAGGCAACGGATCTAAAATCTGCTCAAACTGAACCGTTGCATCTTTGCGGATGATAATCGCCTTTCCAGGATCAAGCTCTTTAATATCTTCAAAAGGAACATTAAAAGCAGTTTGAATCACAGGTCGCTCACTTGCCACCACGACAATTTCGTCATTCTCGTAATAAAAAGCAGGGCGTATTCCCGCAGGATCGCGCAATACAAACGAGTCACCATGACCAATCATCCCAGCCATAGCGAAACCTCCATCCCAATTCTTAGAAGCTCTTCTCAATATACGAGCTAAATTCAAGCGCTCTCCAATCAAAGGTGATGCAGCTTTCTTAGAGAATCCTTCTCCTTTTATTTTGTAGTATAAATCGTCAATTTCATCATCTAAGAAATGTCCAATCTTTTCCATTACTGTAATGGTATCTGACATCTCTTTGGGATGTTGTCCCAAGTTTACAAGGTCATTGAAAAGCTCTCTTACATTTGTAAGGTTAAAGTTCCCTGCTACAATTAGGTTTCTGTGTACCCAGTTATTCTGACGTAAAAAAGGGTGAACACTTTCAATGTTATTCTTCCCAAACGTACCATAGCGAACATGCCCTAAAAACACTTCTCCTAAATATGGAATTTGCTTTTTCTGTAGGTCAACATCATTGGCATACTCAGGGTGATCAATCATTTCTTGATTAATACGCCCATTTATTTGAGAGAATATATCCTGTATCGGTTGTGCTTTATTCGAACGAACACGGCTAATATACCTTTCACCAGCATTCATATCCAATTTAATACTTGCCAATCCAGCACCATCTTGACCTCTGTTGTGCTGTTTCTCCATTAGTAAGTACATCTTCTGAATTGGATAGAAAGTACTTCCGTACTTTTCCTTGTAGTAAGATAGCGGTTTCTTCAACCTTAATAAGGCTATCCCACATTCGTGTTTTAGTGCGTCACTCATAAAATTAGTTGTGTGTATTGTGTTTTTTTGATTAAAAAAAGCCCCATAAAGAGGCTATTTTATTATTTAGTTAGCTCAATATTAAATTGAGTTAGCATTTTAAATTCTTGTAATCTTCGTTGCACATCACCTTCAGTCAAACACTCCATTCTCTCCGTTCCAAATTTCTCTACACAAAATGATGCCAGATTTGAACCATAGATAATTGCATTCTTCATATTATTGAATGACACATTGTGCGTTTGTGTCAAATAGCCTGTGAATCCACCAGCAAAAGTATCTCCAGCTCCAGTAGGATCAAATACCTCCTTTAATGGCAAAGCTGGTGCAAAAAACACTTCACTTCCCGAAAACAGTAAAGCTCCGTGCTCTCCTTTCTTAATGACCACATACTTTGGTCCCATCTCTTGAATAACTTCAGCTGCTCTTACCAGGGAATACTCCCCTGACAACTGACGCGCCTCTTCATCATTAATAGTGATAACGTCAATGCGTTTCAACAATACCTTCAACTCATCAAGAGCACAATTCATCCAAAAATTCATTGTATCTAAAACAACTAATTTTGGTTTCGACTTCAATTGATCTAAGACACTGATCTGTATATTAGGGTGCAAATTACCCAACATCACTACATCAGAATCTTTAAATTCTTCAGGAACTACTGGTTTAAAATCAGCTAATACATTTAATTGAGTATCTAATGTATCTCTTGAATTTAGATCATTGTGATAACGTCCACTCCAAAAAAATGTCTTCCCTCCCTTTACAACTTCTATTCCACATGTTTCAATATTCTTGCTCTTTAATAAGTCAAGGTATTCTTGTGGAAAATCATCTCCTACGACAGAAACAATTGCCGATTTCACATTAAAGTGTGAGGCAGACAAACCTATATACGTACCGGCTCCACCAAGAACTTTATCCGTTTTCCCAAATGGAGTTTCAATCGCGTCAAAGGCTACCGTCCCCACGATCAGTAATTTGTTCATATTTTTTGCTAAGAAATAAAGCTGCAAATATAGGGCAATACTTTTTTGACTACAAAATTAAATAGACAATTAATTCTTTATAAAGAGACATGATAAATTTCATTTCATGCGCTTTAACATTTCACAAAAGAACTATCTATTTTTTGTTAAACAACCTCATTCTCTTGAATAAAATGAAGTTATCTTTTTTACTTTCCACAACAAAATCACACCATAACCGATGAGATTATCTCATCTAACAATAGCAATAAAATATATTTCTCTCCTTAAAGATACAGATTAGCAAGTTAATATCAAGACTTAAAACTGATAGATTATTTCAAATCACATCATTTTTAAAAGGAAATAAAGAATATCACATACAACTGAAGTTAACTTTAATTAATTTTAAAAGATTAAACACTAAAAAACAATACAATTTCATGCGAAACCACTTAGCTTTATTCTATTTGCTTATTGTGTGTACTACACTACAAGCACAAGTTCACATTCCGTTTCGATTAACCAGTAGTAATAACATTATTCTAAAGACGCTTGTCAATCAAAGAGATAGTTTAGATCTAATGTTTCAATTAGCTATGGACGACGGTGCCATATCTCCAATTAAAACACATGTTATAGAAAGCATAGCGTTTGACTCTAACGATTTTAGCCCTTCAAATCAAGTACAAATTGGCAATTGCTCTTGGTTTAATATTCCATTTGCAAATAATCAATACAGTGGCAAAGAGTCTGACGGCAAGATTGGCATGACCTTGTTTAAAGGAAAGGTGTTAGAAATCGACTATGACAATTCAACATTAATTGCTCATGATCATATACCTGACACGACAGGTTACAGCGAAATTCCCGTAAGCTATAGAAATGGAGCTCTATTCATCGATATAACTACTGAAATAGATAAACACACTTACACTCATCCGTTTTACTTACAATCGGGCTATTCTGGAGCATTGCTTTACGATGATAATTTCTCCGAGCAAAATACCTTACATAACAAACTCACTACCATCAATCAAAAAGAACTAAAAAACTCGTATGGTCAAAGCATCATCACTAATACTGCATTAATTGACAAACTTGAAATAGCAAATTATGAAATAAAGAACGCTAAAGTAGGCTACTTCACTGGTGAACTAAAAAATCAACCTTTTAGCTTATTTGGAGCTGATATGCTCAAGCGATTTAACTGGATAATAAATGCGGATAGAACAATGGCTTGGATCAAACCAAGCAAATATTATGGTGACACATTCTTAGAGCTGTAGTGAATTTGCACGCCTAAAAACAAAAAAGGAGTGCACCTTTGTGTAGGATGCACTCCTTTTCTAGTTTTCAAGAGTTTCGTAATATTCATCAATCAAAAGATCAGAAGATGTAGCGGCTTTGACTGCTAAAACATCACATCTTTCATTCATTGGATGATCGTTGTGTCCTTTTACCCATTGAAAAGAAACGCGGTGTTTTCTGTAAATCTCCAAGAATCTACTCCAAAGGTCAGGGTTCTTTTTGTCCTTATACCCTTTCTTTTCCCAACCAAACACCCATCCTTTCGTTACGGCATCGATCACATACTTTGAGTCGGAAACAACAAGAACTGAAGTCCCTTCATTTTTAAGCATCTCTAAGCCAACAATAACTGCCATTAACTCCATTCGATTATTTGTAGTCAAGCGAAAACCTTGTGACATCTCTTTATATACATTTCGACCAGCCCACTCGAGAATTAGCCCATAGCCACCAGGGCCAGGATTTCCACGAGAGGAACCATCAGTATACAGGATTACTTGAAAATTACTCATCGAACAGCAATTTATCAATAACAATCGGGAAATGTTTATGCTCTAAAACCTGTACTACCTTGGCAATATCCTCCCATGTAGTGCAGTGTTCAACGGAAGACTTTTCCTGAAAAATTATACCTCCTTCATCGTAATGCTCGTTCACATAGTGTATTGTAATTCCCGTTTCTTTCTCCTTATTAGCTAAAACAGCCTCGTGTACGTGGTGACCATACATCCCTTTACCGCCATATTTAGGCAACAAAGCAGGGTGGATATTGATAACTTTGTTAGGATATAACTGGACAAGAGCCTCGGGAAATTTCCATAAAAAACCAGCTAATACTATCAAATCAGGAGAAAAATCAAGTAAAACACGTTGTATCTCTTCCCCATTCAACATTTCTTTATCAAAAATCACTACTGGTACATTTCTTTTTTCCGCTTTTTCTATTACCTTAGCATTTCGGTTATTTACCAGTACAAGGTATTGGTTCGGAATTAATTTTTCGTCAAAATATTTAATAATGTTTTCAACATTAGTTCCTGAACCGGAAGCGAATAGAGCTATTTTTCTCATAAATAATGCGTTAATAGTCAATTATACATATTAGAATCGAGTACAAAAAAAAGAATAATATGTGACAATAAATAGAAAAATAGTTAGAAGTATTAATTATTTTCATAATTTCGCACCGACAATTAACATAGAAAATAAGGTTTTAAAATAAAGTTTTTTATTTTTGCCGAAAGAAATTAAATTTAAAATTAAAGATTATGTCAGACATTGCATCAAGAGTAAAAGCGATTATCGTTGACAAATTAGGTGTTGACGAGAACGAAGTTGTAGCAGAAGCAAGCTTCAATAATGATTTAGGAGCTGATTCTTTAGATACTGTTGAGCTTATCATGGAGTTCGAAAAAGAATTCGACATTCAAATTCCAGACGATCAAGCTGAAAATATCTCTACAGTTGGTCAAGCTATCTCTTATATTGAAGAAGCTAAAAAATAATAACTTAATACCCCACGTGTCTATTTAATAAACACGTGGGCGTTATTATTTTTAAAATGTCAGATAATTTTTAAGTACAAAAAAGGACAGATTGGAAACAATCTAAAAAATACATCAAACAAACTACCCCAATGTTTCCTTTTTGAAAAGTGAAAGTTGGGATTTTTTTTTTACAAACCATAAATTTAAGTTTTATGAAATTAAAGCGAGTTGTTGTAACAGGTTTAGGTGCTCTTACGCCAATTGGAAACAATATTCAAGAATATTGGAACAACCTGATTAATGGAGTTAGCGGAGCTGCACCCATTACATATTTTGACGCTACCAATTTCAAAACTCAGTTTGCGTGCGAGATAAAGAATTTTAACGTAGAGGATTTTATTGAGAGAAAAGAAGCACGAAAAATGGACCGTTATGCACAATATGCTATGGTAAGTGCAGATGAAGCGATCAAAGATTCAGGATTAAATTTAGAAACTATTGATTTAGATAGAGCAGGAGTTATTTGGGGTTCTGGTATTGGAGGATTAGAGACTTTTCAAAATGAAGTAACTAATTTCGTACAAGGAAATGGAATTCCGAAATTCAACCCTTTCTTTATCCCTAAAATGATAGCAGATTTAGCAGGAGGTCATATATCAATGAAGTATGGACTTAGAGGGCCAAACTTTACGACTGTTTCTGCATGTGCATCTTCTACAAATGCAATAATCGATGCGTTTAACTACATTCGCTTAGGTATGGCAGATATCTTCGTAACAGGAGGATCAGAAGCTGCTGTAACAATTGCAGGTATAGGAGGATTCAATGCAATGCACGCATTATCAACGAGAAACGACGACCCACAAACAGCGTCACGTCCAATGGATAATGAGCGTGACGGTTTCGTTTTAGGAGAAGGAGCTGGAGCATTAGTAATTGAAGAATATGAACACGCTGTTGCACGTGGAGCAAAAATCTACTGCGAAATCGGTGGTGGTGGAATGTCTGCAGATGCACACCATTTAACTGCACCTCATCCAGAAGGACTTGGAGCGACAAATGTAATGATCAACTGTTTAAAAGATGCTGGATTAGAAGCTAAAGATGTTGATGTATTAAATATGCATGGTACTTCTACTCCATTAGGAGATATCGCTGAATCTAAAGCAATCTTAAACGTATTTGGAGAACACGCCTATGACATGAACCTAAACTCGACAAAATCGATGACAGGTCACTTATTAGGTGCAGCAGGAGTAATTGAAGCAATCTCAGTTATTCTTTCTATAGAACACGGTATCGTACCTCCAACTATCAACCATTTCACTGATGATGAAAGTATCGATCCTAAACTAAACTTCACTTTCAACAAAGCTCAGAAAAGAGATGTAAAAGTAGGTATGAGTAATACATTTGGATTCGGAGGACACAACGCTTGTGTCTTAGTGAAAAAATTAGAAAACTAAGAATACTCTTATGTTGAGTAAGCTAATAAATAAGATATATAAAAATTCCCGTTCCTCTAATGAAGACGGGAATTTTTGTCGTACAATATTTAAGATTACAGGAATAAAACCTGCTGATCCACAATACTACAAATTAGCCTTCACTCACCGTTCTATGAACATAATAGATACACATGGCAATCCGGTAAACTACGAAAGATTGGAGTTTCTGGGCGATGCTATGTTGGGCTCTATTATCGCTTCTTATCTTTATTTACAGGTGCCTTATGGAGATGAAGGATACTTGACTAAAATGCGTTCTAAAATAGTCAGTCGCGAAAACTTAAATAGTTTAGGCAAAGAACTTGACTTGATCTCACATGTAGAAAGCAAAATGGGTAACCAACAATTTGGTGAGAATATTTATGGCAACCTTTTAGAAGCACTAATTGGCGCAATATACCTCGACTTAGGATACCCAGCATGTGAACGCTTCATCCACGAAAAACTATTGTCGAAAGTAGCTGATATAGAGCAATTAGAAACAAAAATAACAAGCTATAAGAGTCTACTGATAGAATGGTGTCAAAAAAACAAACACACTTTCAAATTTGACACTTTCGAAGAAGACACTGCAGAAGACACAAAGTATTTTGGTGTAAAATTATATATCGACAATAAAGTAATCGCAAGAGCAAGGGCAACTTCTAAGAAGAAAGCAGAAGAAAAAGCCGCGCAAAGGGCTTATTTCGCACTTCAAGAAAAAATTCATAAATAATTAGTAATTCTTCTATATTAACAATTTGATAATAACAAGTTTAACTAATAAACGTTTAAAAAATTATAATTGTTGTATATTTGTATCGTATGAAAGATTCTACGAAAGTTATCAAACTAACATTAGATGATTTTGATATTGAAGATTACAAACTAATAGCGATACACTCTTCTAAAAAAGAAGATTATAAAGTCGTATACTCGATTAATACTACATTAGAATTATTCTTAGTTAAAGAAGAAAAAGATATAACAATTACTACTGATGAGGGCTTCGCCAATTTCCCACACTTTGAATATGAAGATCACGACCATCATATCTTGTGGAAAGTTGTAGCAAACAAGGCATTCATTAAACCTGATACAGATATTGAATCTCCTCTATTTAGTGATAAAAAACACGCTATTACAAAGCAAGGTTACCTTGTGCCCGAACTGAAAAACGTTGATTACTTAATAAAAATAGAAGATACTGATGAATATTTTGACATTGGTATAGTCCTTGAAAAGTTAAACTCAATCAAAATCTTCTCTACTGCCTACGAAGTTAGACAGGAAACAATTAAAAATAGAAAAAACCTAATTTTTTAAAATATGGTAGCACAAAAAAAGACAAAAATCGTTGCAACATTAGGACCTGCTTCAAGTTCGAAAGAAGTGTTGCACAACATGATTAAGGCAGGTGTAAACGTATTTAGAATAAACTTCTCGCACGCAGATTATTCTGACGTACAAGAAAAAATTGATATAATCCGTGAGCTTAACAAAGAGTACGGATATACAACTTCTATCTTAGGAGACTTACAAGGTCCTAAGCTACGTGTCGGTGTTATGGCTGAAGATGTAATAGTTAATCCTGGTGATACTATTACTTTTTCTACGAAAGAAGAGTTCAAAGGTGACGCTCAACGCGTTTACATGAACTATCAACAATTTCCACAAGATGTAAATCCTGGGGAAAGAATTTTATTAGACGACGGAAAATTGATTTTCGAAGTTTTAGAAACAAATAGAAAAGACGAAGTAAAAGCGAAAGTTATTCAAGGAGGTCCTTTGAAATCTAAGAAAGGGGTAAACCTTCCAATGACAAAAGTATCTTTGCCTGCTCTAACGGAAAAAGACATTAGAGATGCTATTTTTGCTATCAAAGCACAAGTAGACTGGATGGCTTTATCTTTTGTTAGAACATCAGCGGATTTACTTGATTTGCAAAACTTAATCAATGAACACTCTGATCACAAAATTCCAATCGTTGCAAAAATCGAAAAACCGGAAGCAGTAAAAAATATCAAAAGTATTGTTACAAGCTGTGATGGTCTAATGGTTGCACGTGGTGACTTAGGAGTAGAAATTCCTGCACAAGAGGTTCCACTAATCCAAAAAGAATTAGTACAAGCTGCAAAAAATGCGCGTATTCCTGTGATTATTGCTACTCAAATGATGGAAACAATGATCTCAAGCTTAACTCCAACAAGAGCAGAGGTAAACGACGTAGCAAACTCTGTCATGGACGGTGCTGATGCGGTGATGCTTTCTGGAGAAACTTCAGTAGGTAGCTACCCTGTACAAGTAATTGAGAAAATGACACAAATTATTCAAAGTGTTGAAAATTCTCCATTGATTAAAGTTCCTCAAAGCCCACCGACAATCAAAACAAATCGCTATATCACTAAAAACATTTGTTATCACGCAGCTTTAATGGCTAATGATATCGAAGCTAAGGCGATTTGTACTTTGACAAACAGTGGATATACAGCATTCCAAATTTCTGCTTGGAGACCAAATAGTAATATCTTAGTATTCTCATCTAACAGACGTATTATTACGCAGTTAAACTTATTATGGGGAGTACAAGCATTCTATTACGACAAGTTTGTAAGTACAGACGAAACAATTGACGACATTAACAATATCGTAATGGAACAAGGTTTTGCAAAAAAAGGAGATATGGTTATTAACCTTGCTGCTATGCCAATCGTTGAAAAAGGTATGGTAAATACTTTAAGAATTTCTGAAGTAAAATAAAAATCTAACTATATTACAACAAAAAGGGGAGTCATTAGACTCCCCTTTTTTATGCTTCTCCCTCCCACTCAGTATAAAACTGAGCTAAAAAGTTTTCCATGTATCGATGGCGACCTTCAGCAAGTTTCAGACCTGTTTTAGTATTCATTAGATCTTTCAACTTAAGTAATTTCTCGTAAAAGTGATTAACACTTGTCCCTTTATGGTTTTTGTACGCTTCTTTCGTCATACCAAAAACAGGGTCAATACTCGGATCGTAAATTACATTATTCTTAAATCCACCATAATTAAATGTACGGGCAATTCCAATAGCTCCTAAAGCATCTAAACGGTCTGCGTCTTGAACTATATCTAATTCATCAGATCGAAACGTTTGATTGAAATTACCCCCTTTAAAAGAGATATTCTCTATACCTAAAACAACGTGATCAATCACATCGGATTCAAACTTTAACTGCTCAAGCAATTTACGCGCTTTAAGCGGTCCAATGGATTCATCACCATCGTGAAACTTACTATCAGCTATATCGTGCAAAAGAGCAATTAACTTAACCACGGTAAGGTTAACTTCACCTTCTTCTTTAGCAATCGTTAAAGCAGTCCGATAAACTCGCTCGATGTGAAACCAATCGTGTCCACTCTCAGCGTTTTCTAACTCTTTCTTTACATAAAGAATTACTTGATCAATTTGTTTGTCCATTTTATTGTGTTGTTTGAGTTGTTTGAGGTTTGTGTTGCTATTTAATCAGCGCTGGACGTACCCATTTAAACACATGCGGCTCACTCTCTACTACCATTCTCTCAGCTACACGAGTCATTCTTGCAGGTAACTTCATTAAGTAGTCACGCGCTTTTTCAGCTTCATCAGTTAAATTAGTTAAATCAGCAATCTTCCAACGTTGAATTAATTTCTCCATAATATCAACATAGTCATGAGCGGTATACACGCCAATACGCTGAGCCGAGTCAGAAAAACGCTCAAAAGCATCACCCATCTTACCACCTGACTCCCTGATAAGGTTTGCAGGCATTGTAATCTTTCTTCTCATCATATCCACGAATGCCAATAACATCTCACTTGCATCTACTTTGAAAATTCTATCGACAAACTCTGAATAAGCATGATGATGACGCATCTCATCTCCAGCAATCAATCTACAAATCTTAGATAGCTTATGATCTCCATATTGCTTAGCTAATTTAGCTACGCGATTATGAGAAACATAAGTAGCTAATTCTTGGAAACTTGTAAACACAAAGTTCTTGTAAGGATCTCTATCTGTACCAGGGTCAAAGCCATCATTCAATAAATGATGCGTAGTAATCTCCACCTCTCTCATGTCCACACGACCAGAAAGGTATAAGTACTTATTCAGCAAATCCCCGTGTCGGTTTTCTTCACCAGTCCAATGGCGAATCCACTTTGCCCAACCATTTCCACCTTCACCTTCTTTTTGTTTCACACCTTCCACATCCATTAACCAAGATTCATAAGTAGGTAGTGCTTCTTCAGTAATAGTATCTCCAACAAGAACTACCCAAAAATCGTAAGGTAATTCTTTTGCGTATTCTCTTAATTCGATGACCTCATCAATAAATTCCTCACTCTCAGAGTCAGGCAATAAATCCGAAGGTTGCCAAATTTTCTCAACTGGAATAAGATAGTTATCAACAAAACTATCTATATTCTTTTCTAAGAAGTGCATCACTTCCAGACGTACGTTTTTAATAGACATAAATAATGATTTATATCCTATACTGCTGCGGGTTTGGTTTAGTTTGTTTGAGCAGATAGGCAGTAATTATTAAACTAATTTTGATTTGATTCTTTCTTCACACTTAGCAAAGATTTCTTCAAATGTATAGTCAGAAACCTTCATAGGTTCATGAGCATATATACTTATATTAGCAAGCATACCAAAAGGAAACTTGCCAAATCGGAATAACTTCCAAGAGTTATTAATCGTCAATGGTACAACATAAGCCTCTGGAGCATACTTAATCAACATCTTCACTCCATTCTCTGAAAAGCGTTTTAGCTTGCCATCTCGACTGCGAGTACCTTCAGGAAAAATTACAGCAGATCGGTTATACTTAGCGATATATTGCCCTAAATCTCTAATTGCTGCAAGAGCCTGTTTAGCATCTTTTCTGTCAATCAACACAGAACCACCATGCTTAAGGTTGTACGAAACACTGGGAAATCCTTTCCCTAACTCCTTCTTACTAACAAATTTTGGATGATTCTTTCTAAAAAACCATATAATCATAGGAATATCAAACATACTTTGATGATTAGATACAAAGATTATTGGTTTATCTGTAGGAAGGTCCTTATGACCTCGAAATTTATAGGTAGTTCCAAGTACGCCAGTAACGAGCATTAACCACCACACCAAGGAATCTACAACTTTTTTATGTGCCTGGTACCCAAATAGATTAAAAGCAATCCATTGAAAAGCTTGAAAAACATATAAGACCACCAGCAACAATACTACAAAGAGTATAGAAAAGGGGATTGATATTATCTTTTGCATTTGCTTATATAGTTAATAAGCAAATATACATTAAAAAAAAGACCACCCTCAGAGGTGGTCTACTTTTTTAGCAATATTCTTGAAAAGCGTCTTTTAAATTCTCAGCAATTACTTCTGCTGGATGCCCTTCGATATGATGTCTTTCTAACATGTGTACTAATTCTCCATCTTTAAATAGAGCCATTGAAGGCGAAGAAGGAGGAAAAGGGAACATATGCTTACGTGCTGCATCTACAGCATCTTTATCTACTCCAGCAAATACAGTGATAATGTTTGCTGGTTTCTTATCTCCTGTAAGGCTCATGATAGCCCCTGGACGTGCATTACGAGCTGCACAACCACAAACAGAATTAACAACTACTAAAGTTGTATCGCCCTTTGCAATTACTGCATCTACTTCTTCTGCTGTATGTAGTGATTCAAATCCTGCATCAACTAATTCTTGACGCATTGGTTTTACTATTTCTTCTGGATACATAATATTTAATCTAAATAGGTTATAAAGCAAAGTTACACATTTTCTTAAAGAAAGGAATAGCACAATTATAAAGAAATGTTATACTTTATATTAGAGCTTATTTCTTGCTTTTTTTCTTCATTTTATTTAACCAAATAAACAAGCCTGTAATAGGCAAACTCGTAGCAATAAGACAGACAATGAAATAGATAAACTTCGAAAAACCACCATAAATATCTCCAAAATGCAATGGTCGAATTGAGGCTGACAACTTCTCTCCTATGCTCTTTTCACTAAATAACTCTTTTCGAATTACCACACCTGTATACTGATCTATAAAAACGCGATCTGTCACTGTTTCGTTGAATCGAGCCAATTCGTTCTTGCTAATCTCAAAACTACCTTCTGCGTTTTTAGGCAGTGTTACAGTTACTGTTCTTGCTTGGTAAGGCAAAGCTTTATCGGCCAAAGCTAATGCATCTTCCAAGCGAATAGATCTACCATCTTCGACAACATTTGATAATGGTTTCACTTCATTTCTTCCTCCAAATACTTTTGTTCCCAGTACCTTGCTCAACCCATCTCTGTACCACTCAAAGGACCAACATAATCCAGTGATTGACAAAACAAATAAAACAGCAAAAGTATAAAAGCCAAGCGTATTGTGTAGATCGTGATTAATTCGCTTCCAATTCGCCTTAAACTTAACTTGAAAGCCTGGTCTAAAACTTTTCCAACCTTTAACTTTTTTGGGTAACCATAGAATCATTCCTGAAATAGATAAAACGATGAAGATGATAGTTGAAACTCCAACTATTGGTCGTCCAATCTTCATATCTAACAACAGCCATCTATGCAACTTAAATACAGTCATAAAGAATTCACTGGCAGGTCCCCTACCCTCACCCAGAACCTCTCCATTATATGGATTAACATAAACTGTTTCTCCACGCTTATCTTTATCAGCAAAAGAAACTGAAAACACATAAGGCTTTATGGCGTTATCTGAAATACTAACACGACTAACTACCCCATTGTATTGTTGCTCAATATCACTTTGCAGCTTATTCAGGCTCACTTTGGTATCACCTACTTCCGCAATCTTATACATACTAGGGGCTAACCATGTTTGTATTTCACTCTTATACGTATAAATAGTCCCTGTTAAACAGACAACAAATAAAATCACAGAGCTACCTATACCCAACCAAAGGTGAATATCATTGATAAATTTTCTGAAAGTATAATGCTTTTTCACATTCATAAAAAGACTTATAAAAAGAACAAACACGATTCTATCATTGTAAAATCGTGTTTGTTATATGTTACTAACTATATTTATCTAAGATGATTAAAATCTATAAGTTAACTGAGCTGCGAAGTTTCTTGGAGCAATCTCATTAATATATCCACCTCTATAATATGAAGTATAACCAATCTGATCAAACATATTATTTGCAAATACTTTAATACTTGCGTTCTTATATGTATAACCGATCTGTGCATTTACAGTTGTATATTCTGGCATATCAAATGGGCGTCTATTCACATAAGAACCGTGACCATCAGAAGTTCTTGCATATTCGTTAACTGGGCGTTTTCCAACATAGTAAACTCCTAATCCTAATGAAAGACCATTCAGTTTACCGTCGTTAAACTTATAATTGATCCAACCATTCGCACTGTGCTCTGGTGCATTCATTGGAGCTGATCCGTCTACGTAATTAGGACTATCTTGGTATCTTGCTACAAGGTTAGCATACCCAAGCATAACTTCAAGGTTATTAGTAATCTTACCGTTAATCTCTAATTCAAAACCGTTTCTCTTAAGACTACCCACTTTGTCATAAAGGCCTGTTCCTTTACCATTCTCATCAATTACCTCAGCTAATAAGTTATCTTGAGTAATGAAGTAATAACTAAAGTTTACCCCTAAGTGGTCGTTAAACCAGTTTGATTTAAATCCAAACTCAAATTGATCTGTATCTTGTGGTCCTGCGAATCCACCATCGTGCATCTTATAGTTTGATTGTCTTAAACTACTTGTTGTAGTATATGAAGCAAACGTACTGATGTTTTCTTGTGGTTTGAAGATTAAACCAACTGCTGGGTTCCATCTTTCTACAGTTGCACCTTCTGTTACATTTCCATTTAGACGACTGTATCTAATACCCAATAAAGCACTTAATTTATCACCAATCTGGATATAATCCTGTGCCATAAAACCATAAGTTGGTGTTACAGATTTACTGTATGGTCCTTTCTTAGCAGGACGATACTCTAAACCTTCTGGTTTCTGGTTGTTAATATCTTCTAAGACATTGATATTATCTTGATATAAAACACCATTCAAGTACGCTTCATATCCGTGAGTTTCTAAGCGATTCTCTCTATAATCAAAACCAACTTGGAAAGTGTGTTTCAACATACCTGTGAAGATATCCTTACCGATGAAATCAACTTGAATAACAGAGTTTCTATCATCGCGATCAGAACGGCCAATAGTACGCTTTCTATTAGCAAACTCACTAAAGTCAGTGATTGCCTCTTGTTTTTTGTGTAATGCAATAGATGAATCTTCAGTATCTGTTTTATAGATTGAGTTAACAGAAGAAAATCTAAAGCTCAATTTCTCTGTCAATTGTCTTTCAAAACGCGCAACATAGTTCAGAGATTGTACATTCATATTATCTTGCTTATAACCTAAGAAGCGGTTATGCGGCATTTCTAATAATTTATCTGTATAATCAGGACCTAAATTAACAGTACCTCTATCTGGTGTATAGTCACCATATAGATAATCCATTTCTAAAGTTAACTTCGTTTTATCGTCAATTTTCCAAGACAAAGATGGGTTAACGTAAAAATGCTCGTTATCTACAAATGTTCTCCATCCGTCGTTGCGCTCATAAGCACCATTAAAACGGAAAGACAACGTTTCTTTCTTATCTAATACTTGCTCAATATCAAGTGTTGGACGAACTTGTCCATAACTTCCTGTACGGAAACCAATTTCTCTCTTATTCTGGAAGTTTGGTGTTTTAGTTACTAAGTTAATCACACCCCCAGCAGCACCTAATCCATTACCTATTCCCTGTAGAATAGCAGCTGAACCTTTTATTACCTCAAGACTCTCTACACCTTGCATATCCGCAATCGCAGAAGCTGTTCTAAAGTCCGAATCCATAGCTACACCATTTCTCAAAACTGGTGTACCACGGAAACCGCGAATTGACATACTTTCTTTTACTCCACCATAACTTGCAAACTGAGTAACCCCAGCTACGTTACGAGCAGCATCTGTAATAGACAAAGCTCCTTGCTCTTTTATAATGTGATCAGAAACAATACTGATTGACTGAACTTGATCTTGTAAACCAAGTGGTAATCTTGTCAAATACTGTAGTTTTTTTACATTTTTATTTGATCGACCATAAACAGTAATATTAGCTAACTGCCCATCGTTTACTAACAAAAAGTTAGCAACCTCATCTTTCTTAGAAAAATTAAACTCTCTCACAGATGATGAAAAACCAACAAATGAAGCTTTAATAGATTGCTTTCCTTGAGGTACATCTTTTAGAATATATTCTCCATTCGCATCTGTTTGCGTCGTTATATTAGTATTCTCGATATAAATTGTTGCAAATGGCAAGGGTTTATTGACTTCATCAACAACTCTACCTTTAATGGTAGAAGATTGTGCCAATCCTACCACAGAACAACAAGCACTAAAAATAATTGTAGCAATAGTTCTCATTTAAAAATGTATTATTTAGACTGATTTAACTGAATGCAAAAGTAAACTGATTCTAAATAATTAACAAATCTTATTAAGACTTTATTTAAATAAAATATAAAATAACAAACTAAATCATATACGACACTATACTTAATCCTACTATTTACATAGGATAATTGTAAAAAACAATGAAATTCTAAGAAAAGAAAAAACACAATAAAAAGTAAAAATCATCAAAGACAATTTCAATTCATTCTCAATTAAAACATAAAATATTACAAGAATGAAATCTCCTACTCATCAAAAAAAGTAGAAAGCATCTTCCAAGTGATCGATAGAAAACTCATTATTCACTGCGTGAATAGCAATAATATCAAATCTAACTTCCTCCTCTCGAGAGTTCAATTCAATATAAGCATCTGCTGCAGTTAAAAGTCGTTTAATCTTATGGCGTTTTACAAATTCTTGAGGGAGCCCAAACTCGAGCGAACTTCGAGTCTTAACTTCTATAAAAACTAATACACCGTTGTATAAAGCGATAATGTCAATTTCTTTATCTTGAAATCTCCAATTTCGCTCTAAAATAGAATACCCTTTACGCTCTAAGTACTCCACAGCAAGTTCCTCACCTAACTTGCCAAGTTCATTGTGTTCAGCCATAACAGACAATTTTAAATATTTAGTTCCACTCCACTTGCTTTTATATTCAAACTAACTACAGCTCCCATTCTCAAAGCTCTATTTTCAACACCATGTCCTGATGGAAAATCGAACACTACAGGAAAATCATACTGAGCGACAAGACTTTTAATAATTTGAATGGCATCATAACCAAATGGAATTGCATTATCATGCATATCTGTCATTCCACCAACAATCATACCTTTTAACCCTTTTAGAAGACCATTTCTATCTAAATTGTGCATCATGCGATCTACGTGGTACAAATACTCATCTAAATCCTCGATAAACAATATCTTATCCTTCGTTTCAATACTCGATCTTGAGCCCAACAGACTATAGATGATTGAGAGATTACCGCCAACAAGCTCACCTTTTGCCTCACCGAGAATATTTGCGCTATGATGACCTACAACATAGCGGATTGGCTTGCCAAACAAAGAAGCATACAAACTGTCTTTAGACTCTTGGGTTGCTTTGGGAACGCTAAAAGCCATAATGCCGTGTAAGGTTTGAACCCCAAGGTTGTGCACATGACAATGCAGAACAGTAACATCGCTAAAACCGATAATCCACTTGGGATTAGCCATTAATAAATCAAAGTCGATTGCATCCACGATGCGGACAGTACCATATCCACCTCGTGCACACCAGATAGCCTTAACAGATTCGTCAGCTAACTGCTTGTTGAAATCCGCAGCTCGCTCTTTATCACTCCCCCCTAATTGGAAATTATCAAGGCCAATAGTATCGCCAAGTACGGGTACCAATCCCCAACTTTGTAGTAACTCAATAGCAGGTTGTGCTTCTTCTCTGCTGAATTTTCTCGCTGTACAAACAATTGCAACTTTATCTCCTTCTTTTAAATATGCAGGTTTAATCATTTTCTTTTTAATAATCATTGTTAAAAATCAAAAGCCAACTGTATAGCTATTGGCTTTTTTCTCTCCTCTGTATTGAGATTGGATACTGTAACTCCAATCAAGCGAACAGAGTCTTTTAGTTTCTCTTGGTATAATAAATCTTTTACTATATCGCGAATAATAGCCGCATCGGCAATAAAATACGGAACTGTTTTACTCCTTGTCTGCTGCAAAAAATCAGCATACTTAATCTTCAAGGTAATCGTCTTACCAGCGACATTTACTTTCTTTAACCGCAATACGAGTTCTTCCACTATCACTTCCAGTTTATCCATCAAAAAAACTTCTGAAGACAAATTCTCATCAAATGTCCGCTCTGTTCCCACAGATTTCATAACTCGATTTGGACGAACTTCCGAAGTTTGTATTCCCCTAACTAAGTGATAATACTCAGCCCCTGATTTTCCAAAGTGTTCACTTAAAAAGGCTTCACTTTTCTCTTTTAAATCCCTTCCGGTAAAAATTCCTAAATGATACATCTTCTCTGCAGTTTTCTTACCTATACCAAAGAACTTCTTTATCTCTAAGGCCTCTAAAAAGGGAATCACTTCCTCAGGCTCTATCGTTTTTTGTCCATTTGGTTTATTGTAGTCACTTGCAATCTTCGCTAAAAACTTATTGATAGAAATTCCAGCAGATGCGGTTAGCTGTAAGCGCTCGAAAATCTTTTGTCTAATCTCATAAGCAATTAAAGTAGCACTCGGGCAACCTATTTTATTTTGAGTAACATCCAGAAAAGCCTCATCTAATGCTAATGGTTCCACGAGATCAGTATATTCATAGAAGATACTTCGAATTTCTTTGGATATCTCCTTATAGCGATCGAATCGCGGTTTGACAAAGATTAAATCTGGGCAATTTCGCTTCGCTTGAGCACCACTAATAGCACTTCTAACGCCAAACTTTCTTGCTTCATAACTCGCTGCTGCAACTACTCCTCTCTCACCACTACCACCCACAGCAATAGGTTTTCCTCTCAGTTCGGGAAAATCCAATTGCTCTACCGATGCGTAAAAAGCATCCATGTCGATATGTATAATCTTTCGATCCATCTATCACAAATGTACTATTCAAATGAGTATGAAAGTTAAAATTTATCCTAAAAAAGGCCAATATTTTTAATCGAATGCTTACTTATAGGAATAAGATTTTTATAAATTTGTAGGAGCTATGAAGAAAACCGTTAAAATATTAAAATTATACCCCTTAAGATCTTATTTATTTTATAGTTTCTTTATACTAATCTGTTTTACAAACAATATGTAGTTAAAAACGAAAAAAATGAATGAATTTTTAATACAAGCTTTTATATTTCTATTTGCTGCTGTAATCTGTGTACTTATCTCAAAGAAATTAGGTATGGGGTCTGTCTTAGGATACCTATTTGCAGGAGTATTAATCGGCCCTTTTGTTTTGCAATTTGTCGGAAAAGACGGTGCTGATATTATGCATGCAACTGAGTTTGGAGTAGTTATGATGTTATTCCTTGTGGGATTAGAATTAGACCCAAAGGAGTTCTGGAAAATAAAAAATGAAATTATTGGTTTAGGTACTGCTCAGCTTGTTGGAACCACAACAATTGTAACAGCCATAGCACATTGGGGGTTAAATATGACTTTAGGAACCTCTCTGACGCTTGGGTTTATTATAACCATGTCTTCTACCGCGATCATCTTACAAACAATATCTGAACGAGGTTTAAACCAATCCAACGCAGGTAAATCGAGTTTTGCCGTATTACTGTTTCAGGATATAGCTGTTATCCCAATGATGGCAATTATTCCCTTATTAGCAGTATCAGCCAAAACGCCAATAGAAACCGGAACGGGTAGCTGGTTAGATGGAGCTCCTGTGTTTATGAAGACCTTAGCGATATTAGGTGCGATTTCTATTATTTTCCTTGTTGGAAATTATATTGTTAATCCATTGTTCAAATCAGTAGGTAGACTCAAAATTAGAGAGATATACACAGCCTCTGCTTTACTTTTAGTTATTGGGGTTGCAATATTGATGCAAGCGGTAGGACTTTCTCCTGCCTTAGGAGCTTTTATAGCAGGTATTGTACTGGCAAATAATCCTTACAAACACCAATTAGAAAGTGACATAGAACCTTTCAAAGCACTGCTTCTGGGTATTTTCTTTATTGCTGTTGGTTCGACAATCAACTTTGATATCATTGTCAATGAGCCTTTAATCATCTTAGCATTATTAGTCAGTGTGATGTCCATCAAAGCGATTGTATTACTCGCAATCGGTAAATGGAAAAAATTCCCTAAAGATCAGTCCTTCTTATTCGCTATTCTACTTTCTCAAATAGGAGAATTTGCCTTTGTAATTTTGGCTTTGGCCAAAACAATCAACTTAGTAAATCAACAGTGGTACGACTATATGTTAGCTACTACAGCTCTATCAATGGTCGTTACACCAATCTTACTCCTTTTAAACGAAAAGTGGATTGCCCCTTATCTTGGGTTAACACCGTCAACTAAGGAAAGTCAAGAATACGATGACTTAACACATATCAGTGCAGAAAAGAAAATTGTAATTGCTGGATTTGGAGATTTTGGAAATACAATAGGACGATTATTACAAGCAAATGACATACCTACATTAGTACTCGACAATGATGCTGAAAGAGTTGATCACTTGCGCAAGCTTGGCTTTAATGTTTACTATGGAGACGCAACGTCCATTAACATCTTGAAATCTATTGGACTTGATCAAGCAGATTATGTGATTGCCGCTATGGATCCTCCTGAAGTTAATCAGCAACTTGTAGAGGTCATCCGCAAGAATTTTCCAAATGTCGAAATAATCGTACGCGCCAAAAATAGAAAGAATGCATACGAATACTTACAAGACGGCTTAACTGAAGTATATAGAGAAACCTTCTTTACAGCGGTATACGTCGGAGCGGTAATGCTTGAAAAACTTGGCTTTAGTCACGAAGAAGCAAGGCAACAAAGCGAATTATTTATCAATAGCGATAGAAAGTCCCTGAGAAAATTAGCAAAGAATATCCACAACTTAGAGGACTATATAAATGTCTCGAGAATTGAATTTGCTGAACAATCAGAACTTCTAAAACAGAAACTATCTGAGAAAAGAAATAACCCAAAGAACAATTCATAATGAATAAACAGCCCTATTGATTGATAGGGCTGTTTTATTTACATAAACCCCCATCATACAAGAGTTTAACTTTGCTCTTATAAAGAAGATCTCTTGTCAATACTCCATAAAAAAAGCAGTGATATTCTCTATGAAGAGTATCACTGCATTATCTTTATATGCGAATAGATATTAATTATATCCTATTTCTTGTCTTTCTGTATGTCTGTATCACTTTTCCCTGTTAAGTTGTTCGGATTCTCAACAACACCAGAAGAAGTCGGCAAGAAAAACTCCATTGGAAAACTCTTAAAGTGTCTCCAGGTAACACGAGCAAGGTCTTTTGTTTCCTTAAAGGGAATATTACGCGAACGGAAGGCTAATAACAAGGACAAGCTAAAACTTACCATGAAGTTCATAAATCCAATCAGCCACATTCCTATAAAAGCCCATACAAGCATTTCAACTGGCGCAGCAAAACCAGATCCATAAAGACCTAAAGCAATATTACCACTCACAAAGGTAATGTGGCGAATGTCAATTCCCAATCCTAAAAAAGCACCAATAGTACCACAAGTACCCATAAAGACTCCAAACCAAACGTTAGATACCATACCAGGCCACTTAGTATCTACCCAGTTTGCCAACTTAGCAGTACGTTTTGGTCCAAGATTTCTCTTCAACCAAGGGTGTTCTTGAATGCGGTAAAGTACTTTATTGTGTTTGTTTCTATTGGAAACATTTCCAGAAATAATACCCGATAAAAATAAGAAGATACCAGCAATACCAGCGTGAAATAAGGCTCTCGAAGCAAACGGATCTGTATCGACAAGCATCTTAGTCCACTCCTCTTGAGTACCCACAATATTCACTCCAAACAATTGGTCTATCCCCCATATTAAAAACAATGCAACTGGAAAAGCCAAAATTACGTTTCCTACAAAAGCGATAAACTGAGAGCGAAACAAACGCGCAAATAATTTAGCAAAACCAAGGTGTTTGTCATCGCTATCGATATGTTGTTTTCTACCATCTTCAATAGCCTTAATAATCGTTGCGGCAGTCATTGCTGGCTGCTTTGTAGCTAAAGTAAAACCGAGTAAATAAATAAGACAGAAACCAAATGCATAATTCAAACTATATAGCATCGCTTCACCGAAATTACTAACATCTGCATGGTGAGCAAATACTTTGAAAATACACAAGAATCCTACGACAATTCCGGCTCCCATTGACCCTCTAAACATGTGCCAATACTCCCTCGGAGAATTAGTAATATAGTGCTCTCCTGTCTTAGCTGTATGCTGCGTTATTTCATAAGAAATCAATTGGGTACTCTCTTTTATCAGCCCTGTTACATTGTACTTATAACAGTTATACTTCACCAACCTCCTTGCCAACTCGATAGTATTGGTTTGTCTTTCTACCACAACATCTTCCTTCACTACTAACAGAGAAATCAATACATACACACGTTGCAATTGCTGACGAAGACGCAACAAGCTTTGATTTACTTTAATTGAGATACCGTACTTAGAGCTATTCTTGAATGCCTGATTGACAAATTCCTGACACTGTTTATGTAAAATCAGAATCTGCTTATAGCTCATGTCACTCTCATGCAGAACCTTAATCTCGTCGTTTAGGAAAGCCTCTAATACACTGCTAAACTCGATTTCCAAAGCCCTAAAAGGACTTTCTAAATGGGAGTACTCCGGCACCATATTGATTATATAGCTCTCCATAGCACGTCCACTCATCCTTTGAGTAATAATATCAATAGAATTTAGCAACTCGTTTAAGACTGTTCCCTCTTTATTACTGACAAATAAATCGTTGAACTCAAGTAATCCGAACAATTCCAACAACTGTTCTACGGGAATCATATCTACCCATTCTGCATCGGTATGCTTATAGAAAACTTGATTCAACACATATTCGTAAGTTCCTTTCTCAGGCTGATATGGAAGTACTTTTGCCCACAAACGCTTTTTTACCTCACTAAAAAATTCAGAATCTTGTAGAATCCCTGCATCCGAAACCATTCGGCTGAAATAGCGATTAGACAATAACTCTTTAAGATAAACAGAAATAGCAGCACGTTCGGTATCGTGTGTTTTTAAATATGAAACTAATGCATCAATGGATACACGTTTTATTTTCTTTACATTTTTAGGTCTAAAAATATGAACTAAATCAACGATAAAAAGTAAGTCGTCAGTAGCGTATACCTTCCCGTCTATCACATATTTATTAAACAATTCTTCAACTCCATGAGGAGATTGTAACATGTGTCTTAACTTCATTCGAATAAATTTTCTTCGTTTTAAAACAGCTTTTAAATTTAATCATTGTAATTTGGCATAAAATTACATTTTATTCTGAATAATCATGATTGAAATAGAAAGAAAATTTTTAGTGAAATCTGAGAAGTTTATCTCAAAAAGTTTTAAAAAAACACAAATAACTCAAGGATATTTGAATTCAGATTCAAATAGAACAGTTAGGGTACGTTTAAAAGATCATCAAGCTTATATAACTGTAAAAGGCAAGTCAAATGAAGCTGGTACAAAAAGATTTGAATGGGAAAAAGAAATCAATTATGAAGAAGCAGTTCAGTTACTCAAACTTTGTGAGGATTACATCATTGACAAAACGAGATACTTGGTAGAGTATGAAGGTCATCTATTTGAAGTTGATATCTTTCACGGAGATAATGAAGGACTCATTATAGCTGAAATAGAATTAACTACAGAAAATGAAAAGTTTGAAAAACCAGATTGGTTAGGTGTAGAAGTTACTGGTGATATCCGTTACTACAATTCGTATATCTCGAATACTCCTTTTAAACAGTGGAAATAAAATCGAAAAGAAAAGGACAACCAGAAGAAATATTCAAAGTACAGTGTTATAAAACCTACTGTAACTAACTGAATCATTCTTCCCTAAAAAAGAGTAAATGACGTAGCACGTCAAACTTGTATTACAGCATATAATGATCGATAGGAATTGTCAGAGAGTGCATCTGAACAAGAGTCCCAATACGCGGTAGATATACTCAAATTGTGGATTTTTTCCACACAAAAACCCCCTCGATTACCCTATAAAAACAATTCCATATTCAAGATATAGTATTGTCTTTTTTACGGATACTTCAATATGTATAATTGAAAATTTACTCTTGTAAAGTTCTTTATAGTTGAACAGGTGATTAGTCCTCTGCTTCGATAAGTCGCTCTATCTTCACATCGAGAACACCACTATTCAAATTGTCAGCTAAATCTAAGAAAGCCTTTTTAGACAAGTCAATACTCCTCCCCTTAACAAAAGGACCTCGATCAGTAATAGTCAATATAACAGAGCGCTGATTGTTGATATTTGTAACCTTTACTTTTGTACCAAAAGGCAATGTTTTATGAGCAGCTGTATACTCTTGATTATTAAAAACTGCACCACTTGCCGTTTTTCTACCAGTAAATTTATCGTGATAATAAGATGCTTTTGTTTCTTCGTTGATTAGTTCATAATCATCTTCATCTTCAATAGCTACAACTATAGAATCATCATCAACAGCAAGTGTGTCACTCACAGGATAAGCTGAAATTACTCTTGTTGTATGTGGTTTGAAAATATAATCTCCACTTGTAAAGCTGAATAAAATAAAAGTAAAAAGTACTAATAAATAAACACTCTTTTTCATCGTTTGTAAAGTTTCTAACTTCGATATATAGGCAACTTATATACCAAAACTAAAAAAGTTTAAAAAGCTCTTGTTTATTCACTCGTACAAATATCTCTCCCCAAACGAGTACTCCACTATTTTTGGAATGGTCAAAAACAAAAAAAGGAATCTAAAAATAGATTCCTTTATATATTGTATTTCTAATTATCCAAAGATACTTGGCAACCAATTTGACCAAGGGATTCTCGATAAAATTAAGATCAATCCGATTGTATAGAAAATTGTAAATTTCTTAAACTTACTGTTGTCGTCAGTCGCTTTTTTGTGTTTAGACCATCCAATAGTAATCAAAACGATTGCTAAGATATTAATCATTGGGTGCTCAATTCCATAAAGTCTCAATGCTGAGTTCTTCATTACTTCTCCCATACTGCCATTCAATGTGTGAACCATTGGAGATACAAAGTATAAGATTAATCCTAACAATAATTGAATATGAGTAAAGATTAAAGCAAATAATCCAAACTTCTTATCCTTATCTGTAAACTGTCTTTTAGCTGATGCGCCAGCGAAAGCATTAATAATAGCAATAGCTAAAAATATAATAGCCAAATATGCTACTCCAGAGTGTGCCTGTTTAATAATTGTACTGAATTCCATATTGATGTTATTAGTTTAGAGGCAAATATACTTAAAACTATCAAATACCAACGGACACAATGAAGTTTTACTATTAATTTACCCACTAACTAAAACATAACCTTTATTGCTAAACATAAAGTACTCAAACCTCTAATCTACTAAATCAGACTTTAGATTGACTAAAATTTTCTTAATTTGTACTTGGTGTGATAAAAAAGGTTAACTTACTATTTACAAACCAAACAATTACATACTTATGAAAAGCAGAATCACAGTTCCATGGAGAGATGTGTTTTCTATATTAATCTTAAACATTGCCCTGAGTATAGCGATGCGAAATGTCTTATTTTTCTTTATTCCTATCATCACAATAGGTCTATACAGTTTATATTTCATAGCATTCAGAAAAAATGAACTGATCTACCATCGAAATAATAAAATGCCCATTCTAAAAAGTCTAATACTGCTAACGTTAGGCTGTGCAGTCTTCACCTACTTTATTCAATACTTGTTCAATGTCATATAACCATACTCTACACGTTGATAGCCTCCAGTACACCATTGACAATAAAACTATATTAAATGGCATATACTTCACTGCTGTAACAGGTGATGTAGTCAGTATTAGTGGACGAAATGGAACTGGCAAAAGCACGCTGATGAAAATTATGTTTGGAATACTCAAAGCAGATCATTCATACATCCGAGTGGATCATACAGTCATAACTAATAGATATAATCTCAATCAATACTTCAGTTATAAACCGCAATTCAATATCTTTCCAAAACACTTAAGAGTAAAAGAAGTTCTAAAATCAAACGATACTGATCTAACTCCCATACAACCTTTTATAAACTCAAAAATAAAAGACTTATCCAAAGGTGAGCAACAATTAATACAAACACTTTACATTCTAAATCTACCCCAGCCGATCTGTTTATTAGATGAGCCTTTTGCTGGGTTATCACCTATTCTACAAGAATTTATAGCTCATCGCATAAAAGAAAAAGCAAGAGATAAGATTATCATCGTCACGGACCATAACACAGAATTAGTAAGCGAAATATTGACGAAAAATTTAATTCTTGAAAATGGTATCCTAAAAGAGTTGTAAACACAACAATCCCATAAAATCACTCCTAATATCCCCTAAGGATAAGCAATATTATGTTGCGAAAAAATTTACAATAAGATAAACACTTCAAACTTACAGAAGAAGCCTTGATAGGATCCTTCTATGACATAATCCCTAAGTGATACCATAAAGTTCGCATAGTGGTCGCATGTTTTTGGCTATAAATAATGCGACCACTATGCGATCACTATGCGACCACAAGCCGACCACCCCCTAAAATCAATGTCTCGTTCTATGTCTCGTCCTAATATAGCTGTACAGTTATTGTTTATAATCCTGCTTTTAACTGTACATTTGGTTTTCTAATCCTATTATAACTATACAAATTCTTGTCGTACGTTTTTTTCGTATAGTAGGTCTTCCTTCTCATAACGAAAATGACACGCTGTAGACCTGCCTGCAGTAAATCGCTCGTACAACCCTAACTCCCCAGTCGAATATACAACTCCAATAGCTGCTATTGACACTTGTGATTCTAATCACAAACAAACCTATTCAGATCATCCATAGTTGTATCAAGTTCTCTTAGTTGCCGTAAAACTAAATTCAATAGAACAAACTGCTAAACCTAATGGTGTTACCTCAATACGTTAAATTCTTCCTTGATTAGCACAAACTCATTTAATGACCAATCCCATTCGATTTTTAAAATAAAACAGAAATAAATAAATTATTATTAAAAATTTAAAAACAAACCATTACTAACAGATATAGACAACAAAAAAATATCATATTAACAAATAAAATAACATGAAGAAAATTTACTTATTACTACTACTTAGTTCAACATTTGTGCAAGCTCAAGTAGCAGGAAACGCACTTTACTCGAATGGAAGTTCAAACTACACTTACACGAATTACTCTTCAATATCCAAAATCGACAAGATTCTAAACCTAACAGTTAGTGGAAAAGCAAATGTAAAAGCAGATGCCTTTATTGCCATTTTTGCTCTAAAGCAAACAGGTAAAAACATTGAAGAAACTGTTACCTTAATGGATAATAAACTAAAATCTATCACGCAAAATCTCTCACAAATACCAAAAGTTGAAACGCAAATCGACATGATCTCCTTGGTACCCCTATACGAATACGAAATAGAGAAAAAGGTCTTTAAGAAAAATGATTATAACGAAGTACCTATTGGTTTTGAACTTTGCAAGAACATTCATATTAAATATTGCAATGCAAACGACATTGATCATATCGTTCGAAAACTGGCTGAAGAAGACATCTATGATTTAGTAAAAGTCAATTACTTTTCGAGCAAAATAGATAGTATAAAGAGAGAACTTCAATCAAAAGCAGAACAAGTACTTTTAGATAAAATAAAACATCACGAAACGGTATTAAACACCACGTTTAATAACCAACAAAAATTTATTAAAAGTAATTATATAGATACCTATCCAAGCAATAGTTATCATGCTTATTCTGCCTTTAGTAGCCCAAGTCTAACAACTAAACAGAGTAGCAACAACAATGTGAATCAACAAACAAAGAGTATCACGAGATATTATAATTCATTTAGCGATGCTAACTTTGACTTTGTGATCGGACAAGCTCTATCAGAACCAAGTATTCAGATAATTTACGAAATCACAATGGCCATAGACTTGGAACTAAAAAAGAATAAGCTTGACCCCCAAGAAATAAAAGTTTTAACTCCCAATGGAGATCTAAAAACCATACAATTGTAGCTAAAGGCAAATAATAAAATGGTTTAATGTAAGGAGTAATAGATTTACCTCTATAATAGAAATAGCTCAATCTGTCAATAAGCAGATTGAGCTATTTCATATTGTGATAACGATAAAGCTATTTATAATAATTCAAGTAACTTAGACAGATCATCTGGACGAATATAAGCATTGTGCTCATATACTTTTTCGAGTTTTTCATTCAAAAAGATGAGGGCGGGATAAGCCTCTTTTCCACTTAGTAAATTTGCTAAATCGTGAACTCCCCCATTTATACCTTTCTTTCTAAACGAATACGTTTGATTGTGAAAAACGATATCCTCTTCCTGTTCTGCATCAAATGAAATAAAATAGAAATCGCTATTCAATTTACTAACTACTTCTTCATTCTTAAATGTTTTCCTCTCCATCAAAGTACAATAACTACACCACTTGGTGTGTAAAAAAATGACCACAGGCTTTGGATCATTCTTCAGAACCTCCTCCACTTGAGAAATTAGTATCTCTTTGGGTTGAGCAAAAGCTGCTAACCCAAAGAAATAACTAAACATAAAAAAAAGAATACATCTCATCGTAAATTACAACTAACTAAAATATATTATATCGAACTCCTAAGAAACCTCTGATTCCCTGTAGTGGAGTATAACTGTAATCATTAGGTTCAAAAATGACATCATTGCGCCCATTTGGCGGTGTCACGCCATTACCAGGCTCTCCAAATGGATCCCACCATCTTGCAATAGGATCTTCTTTTGGCAATACGTTAAATAAGTTCTTTACACCTCCATAAACTTCCAAACCATTGTTAAACTTCTTACTTACCTGAACATTAGTCAAGACAGTCCAAGGTGAATACTCAGGTCTATAGTCATCTTCAACTCTTGGCAATCTCATTGGCCCTTTCCAGTCCCCAGTTAAATCAGCACTAAATCCATTTCCAAAATTGTAGCTTGCTATAAAATTACCTGACCATTTTGGCGCGTGATAGATTTGTTCGCGTTCTCCGTCTTCCTTGCGGTAAACATCCATATAAGTTACCCCTGCCATTAATTTCAATGGTATATCAAAAGTCATGTCTACGTTTAGAGATACTCCTTGTGAAATTGCATGTCCATCGAGATTCGCATATATAATTTTAGTTTGATCTGTATCAGTATCTGCATCAATTTTATTCGTAAAATAGGTATAGAAACCATTCACATCAAAATTGAATACTCCAAAATTAGTAGGCAACTTGAATGTATAGTTCAAATTGGCATTATACGATTTTTCAGGGTCTAACTTTTCAGCAAAGACAACTTCTCTTGCCCCTGTTAAGGCTCTGTGATCTTCAGTAAATACATTTACAACGCGAAAACCTGTACCAAAACTACCTCTTAATGTATGATGTGGATGTGGCGTATACTTATATCCAACCCTTGGTGAGTGAATGCCATAATGCGTTTTATCATAGTCAAAACGATAACCTAACAAAACCTTGTTCTTTTTGTTTAAAGTCCATTCATCCTGAATAAAAATACCAGGTATCGGTGTCTCTTGTGGCTGATTCTTTACCAAACCATTTTCATCATAAATTCCAGTTGCTCGAGTATTGTCATCATAATAAGTGTACTTAAATGATCCTCCTACTAATAGACTGTGATTTCCAATCTCTTTATCCCAATAAGCTTGAGCAAAAGCCACTTGTTGTTTTGCATCGTATGATTCAGGACCATACATCGAATTTTGTCCGTGATAGATATAAGAGAACTGTGTATAGATCTTTTCAGTTGTCGGCAATTGATACATACCAATTGCTTCAAATCGGTTCGTAAAGATGCTTTCAGCATACACTTCTTCACCTCCTCTGTGTTTCTTGCGATCCCAGTTTGTCTCTCCTCCCCATCTATCTTCATATACGTAACGCAAAGCTAAACTTGCCACTTTATTCTCTGGACGCTTAAGCGTAAACTTATTAAATACAGATACTCTTTCTTGTTGAGTAACATCAGTAAAACCATCGTTGTTCTTATCTTTTCGCTCTCCGAACTTAAAGTAGTTACCTCCAAACAAACCATTTACTTTCTTTCCTAACTTATAGCTTGCTCCTAAATCTACATTGTTCTCTAACCAAGTAGTACTAAAGGCATCTACGCTTAATTTAGCAGCGTGCTCAGGATCTTTGGTAATTACATTGATAATACCACCCATAGCTTCTGTTCCATAAAGCGAAGAAGCAGGTCCTTTAACAACCTCTACTCGCTCAATCAAACTCGTCGGAATACCGAATAAACCATATACTGTTGACAAAGAAGAAACAATCGGCATCCCATCTATCAAAATCATTGTATATGGACCTTCCATCCCGTTAATGTGGATATCACCCGTATTACATACATTACAGTTTAACTGAGGCTGTACACCATTAATCATCTGAACAGCGTCAAATAAACTTGCTGTTGGGTTCTTAGCAAAAAAAGCGGGATTGTAAATCTCTACTGGTACTACGGCATCCGATTTTAAAACAGGCTTTAAAGTTCCCGAAATAACAATCTCATCTAAATTAGAATCTTCTTTCAATTCAAAATTGACAGTTACATCTTGTCCGTTCTTAATGTTGACGCGCTTGTACTGTTTCTGATAACCAACAAATTCAGCACTAACTTGATAGGCTCCATCTTTGAGATGACTCAAAACAAAGTTCCCATTCTCATCTGCTGTCACACCACTTGCTGTGCCATCAATGGCTACAGTGGCATAAGGCAAACTCGCCCCCCCAGAAGCTACTCTTCCTTTAATGTTTTGTGCTATTGAGGAACCAACAAAAAACAGGGTTGACAAAAAACATATTGCTACACGCATAAAAATATATTTTTACTTATATTAATTAAAATTTAGGCAAAGCTAAAAATATATTTATAAATAAAAAAAATGTAACTTTGTTTTTTTAAAATAAAACACGCGATTATGCTTACATATTCTGAGGAAAATTATTTGAAAACCATATTCCACCTGTCTTTGGGACAGCAACAAGGTATTTCAACTAATGCAATAGCTGCTAAAATCGAAACTAAAGCGTCCTCTGTAACAGATATGATCAAAAAACTTAATGAAAAAAAGTTAATTAAGTATCAAAAATACCAAGGGGTAACACTCACTGCAGAAGGATTATTAGCTGCAAAGATGATTGTTCGCAAACACCGACTATGGGAGGTTTTCTTAGTCGATAAACTTGGTTTCAGTTGGGATGAAGTCCACGATGTCGCTGAGGAGTTAGAACATATAAAGTCCGAAAAGCTGATTAATAAACTCGATGCATTTTTAGAATATCCAACACAAGATCCACATGGAGATCCAATTCCAAACGCTAAAGGAGAAATAAAACAAGTTGATAAAAAGTTATTATCAGAAGTAGAAACGAATAAAATAGTTATCTGCGTAGGAGTAAAAGATTCATCTTCAGAGTTTTTGCAATATTTGGATAAACAAAAAATATCCTTAGGTTCAAAAATAGAAATAACAGACATCGAACCATTTGACCAATCCTACACGGTCAAAATAGATAATCACAATATTACTATAACAAAGAAAATAGCAAGTAATCTATTTGTAAAAGAACAATAAAAAAAGCCTCTAAATAGAGGCTTTTCTTTATTATTTGTAGGCATTTTCAATCTCGTCTAACATAATGTTCAATGAGATATAACCCCCTCCTGCTAAATACCAAGCGTTTGGATCTAAGTATACGATCTTGCCATTTTTGTATGCATTTGTCTTTTGAATAAGAACGTTTTCAACCTCTTTCTTCTCAGCAATTTGATTATCCATAACAGCACCGCGATCGATAATAAAGATGATATCAGGGTTTTGTTCCAAAATAAACTCACTTGAAACTACATTACCGTGGTCACTACCTCCTTCAATTCCTTCTGCTGAAGGCTTTACACCAAGGTGCTTAAAAATATAACCGTAACGAGACTCAGGATCAAAAACACTGTAATTCTTATTGTTGTATAAAATCAACATCGCCTTTTCACTGCGGTCTTTGATAGCGTTGTGAATACGCGCAACTTTGTCGTCAATATTCTTAATCAAAAGCTCAGCTTTCTCTTCAACTTGGAAAACTTGACCTATCGTAGCAATATTCTCTTTTGTACTTGCTAAATAATTACTTCCAGAAATCCCTAAAGAAATCGTAGGAGCGATCTTAGCGTACTCACTGTAATCCTTGTCAAACCAGTTACTCATGATGATTAAATCAGGATCAACTGAACTGATTTTTTCAAAATTAGGTTGCATAAAAGAGCCTACATTGACAATATTGTCATCTTCTGCGTACTTAGAAAGGTAGTTAGGACTGTAAACTTTAGCCATACCCTTGAACGGAAGACCAAGTTCAACCATATTCTCCATTGCACCAACGTCAAATACTACAACATTGTCCAATTTCTTGTCAAATGAAATAGATCTACCCATATTCTCAACCGTTAACGTCTCTGTAGATTGAGATTCCTTATTCGTCTGCTTACAACTAGTCAAAACAATAGCCATCAAAGCTACACTTCCAAGTAGCCTAACACAATTTCTCATACTTTAATTTAAATTAATTATAAATAACAAATATAAGGCACCTTTTTCACAACGAATCACATAAAACAGATTTTTGTAAAATAAAATCACTTTTTAGGACAAAAGACCTTCTATTCCAAGAATGAATTAATAATTTTGCACCACCAAACAACACACAACTTATGAAAACTTTATTTACTCCTTTAAAACTAAGGGACAATACTTTACGCAATAAAATAATTGTTTCCCCAATGTGTCAATATTCAGCAATAGATGGTTTTGCGACAGATTGGCACTTAGTACACTATGGACAGTTTGCGATAGGGCAAGTAGGCGCTATTATCCAAGAAGCAACAGCTATCTGCCCAGAAGGAAGAATTACCTATGGAGATTTAGGCTTATGGTCAGATCACCAAATTGATAAACTCAAACAAATAACAACTTTCATCAAGTCACAAGGAACAGTTCCAGGCATACAACTTGCCCATGCAGGAAGAAAGGCAAGCTGTGAAAAACCGTGGATAAGTAGAGCACAAATCAGCGCAAATGAAGAAAATGGCTGGCAAACGGTAGCTCCGTCAACAATTCCATTTAACGTAGATGAAAATCCGCCATTAGCCCTGTCTTTAAGTGAGATAAAGAAAGTTGTAACAGATTTTAAAGCAAGTGCTATAAGAGCAGTAGCAGCAGGTTACAAAATAATTGAATTACACGGAGCTCACGGATATTTAATACATCAGTTTCTATCTCCTCTCACCAATCACCGAACAGATCAATATGGAGGAAGCTTCGAAAACAGAACGCGATTAGTAGTCGAAATTATAAAGGAAGTAAAGTCAGTATTGACAACCGAAAGCTTGTGGTTGAGAATATCAGCTACAGATTGGGCAGAAGGAGGCTGGTCGTTGGATGAGAGTATTAAGCTTTCAGAAATAGTATCTCAATTAGGAGTAGAACTTATTGATGTTAGTTCGGGAGGATTGGTAAAACACCAATCCATTGACATCAAACCAAATTACCAAATACCATTTGCTCAGGCGATCAAACAACAAGCTAATATTCTTGTTGGGGCTGTTGGCCTAATAAAAACAGGTAAACAAGCCGATGAGATTTTAGCAAACAATCAAGCAGATTGTATTCTCTTAGGAAGACCCTTTTTAAGAGATCCCCATTTTGTAATGAAAGCGGCTCTCGAATTAGGTGTCGATTTACAATGGGCAAACCAATATGAAAGAGGAAAAGAAACAATATAATATTTATACAAAATTAAAACTCAACAAAAGAAAATGAACAAAAGTTTAATAGCATTAGCAGTAGGTGGATTAGCCATCGGAATGACCGAATTCTCAATGATGGGCTTATTACCTGATATCGCTAATGACTTAAAGATAAGCATCCCAAAAGCGGGTAACTTCATATCTACATACGCTTTAGGTGTGGTGGTAGGAGCTCCACTCTTAGTGATGTCATCCAATAAGTATGCACCACATAAAGTATTAATGTCTTTAATGGTCATGTTTTCAGTTTTTCACCTATTATTTGTAATCTCTCCAAGTTATACAACATTAATCATATCGAGATTTATGTCAGGATTACCTCATGGAGCATTCTTTGGTGTTGGATCAGTTGTGGCTACGCGCTTGGCAAAGAAAGGGAAGGAAGCACAAGCTGTAGCAATCATGTTTGCAGGATTAACTACAGCGAATTTAGTTGGTGTACCATTGAGTACGTATATTGGACACGAGTACTCTTGGCGTACAGCTTATATGTTAATTGCTTCTCTGGGTATAATATCAGCGTTGACAATAGCTGCTTGGGTTCCGAAATTAGAAGCAGATAAAGAGACCAACTTAAAAAAGCAAACAGCTTTCTTTAAAACTCCAATAGCGTGGGTATTAGTTGCTTTAATCTCTATTGGTACTGGAGGTTTATTCGCGTGGATAAGCTATATCGCGCCGATGATGACCAACATTGCCCTGATTGCAGAAGCAAAAATACCTATAGTAATGACTTTAGTAGGATTAGGAATGTTCTTAGGAAACTTTGTAGGAGGAAAATTAGCAGATACTTTCCCTCCAGCAAAAGCAGTAATCTTTTCCTTCTGTGCAATGGCGATTTGTTTGATTATCGTATATTACACAGTTCACATTCAATGGATGGCTTACGCTATGTCATTAATAACAGGATTAGTTGCTTTCACAATAGGATCTCCTTTGCAAATGCTATTAATAAACAATGCCAAAGGATCTGAAATGTTAGCTGCCTCAGCAGGACAAGCTTCTTTCAATATAGGAAATGCTTTGGGAGCATCCTTAGGAGGAATACCAATCACAATGGGATTAGGATACAATTCTCCAGAATGGGTTGGAGCAGGACTTGCTTTATGCGGAGCGATATTAGCCTATATCTTTATCCTAATGAAAAACAAGCAAATAGCAAAATCTTAGAAATTAATAAAATCTATGTATAATGTCTTAGCTTTTATTCTCTCATTCACAATAAGTTTATAAATTTGTAGAAATAATTTTTAGCAATGTACAGAACGCATAATTGCGGAGCCTTAAGAGCTTCGGATATAAATACAGAAGTTACCCTGTCAGGATGGGTAAGCAAGCATCGCGATAAAGGTTTTATGATTTGGGTTGACTTACGTGACCGTTATGGTATCACACAGTTAATCTTTGATGCTGAGAGAACTGATAAAGCAGTATTTGAAGCAGCTAAAAACCTTGGGAGAGAGTTTGTCATTCAAGTTAAAGGACAAGTAATTGAACGTGCTTCTAAAAATCCTAATATTCCAACTGGAGATATAGAAATTTTAGTAAATACACTAACTGTATTAAACGAATCAGCAGTACCACCATTTACAATTGAAGATGATACTGATGGAGGGGAAGATATTCGCATGAAATACCGTTACTTGGATATCCGTAGAAACCCAGTTAAAAACAATTTATTGTTTAGACACAAGGTTGCTCAAGAGGTAAGAAATTATCTTTCTGCTCAAGATTTTTGTGAGGTAGAAACTCCATATTTAATTAGTTCTACTCCAGAGGGAGCTCGTGACTTTGTAGTTCCATCTCGAATGAACGCAGGGCAATTCTACGCGCTTCCACAATCTCCACAGACTTTTAAACAGCTGTTAATGGTAGGTGGTATGGATAGATACTTCCAAATTGTGAAGTGTTTCCGCGACGAGGACTTACGCGCTGATAGACAACCTGAGTTTACTCAAATTGACTGTGAGATGGCATTCGTAAGCCAAGAAGACGTTATGGATACATTTGAAGGCATGACAAGACACTTGTTGAAATCAATTCACGGAATTGAAGTGGATAAGTTTCCTCGTATGACTTTTGAAGAAGCAATGCGAAAATATGGTAACGACAAACCAGATATCCGTTTTGGGATGGAATTTGGTGAGTTAAATGCTGTAGCTCAACATAAAGAATTTGGAGTATTTAACAGTGCTGAATTAGTAGTTGGTATAGCTGTACCAGGTGCAGCTTCGTATACTCGTAAAGAAATAGATGCTCTTATTGATTGGGTAAAACGCCCACAAGTAGGTGCTTCTGGTATGGTGTACTGTAAATGTGAAGCAGATGGTTCATTTAAGTCTTCAGTAGATAAATTCTACGATCAAGAAGACCTGAAAAATTGGGCTGAAGTTACTGGTGCTAAAGCTGGTGATTTGATTTTAGTGCTTTCTGGACCTGCTAACAAAACAAGAGCTCAATTAAGTGCTCTGCGCATGGAATTAGGAAACCGCATGGGATTGAGAAAATCTGATGAGTTTGCTCCTTTATGGGTTATCGACTTCCCATTATTTGAGTACGATGAAGAAGCTGGTCGCTATTTTGCAATGCACCACCCATTTACTTCACCAAAAGTAGAAGATATTCCATTATTAGATACTGACCCAGGTAAAGTACGTGCTAATGCTTATGACATGGTATTAAACGGTAACGAAATTGGAGGTGGTTCTATTCGTATCCACGATAAAGCTACTCAAGAATTAATGTTTAAACACCTTGGATTCACGAAAGAAGAAGCTGAAAAACAATTCGGATTCTTAATGAATGCATTCCAATATGGAGCACCACCTCATGGAGGTTTAGCTTTTGGTTTAGATAGATTAGTGGCTATCTTAGGAGGGCAAGAAACGATTAGAGATTTTATCGCTTTCCCAAAAAATAATTCAGGTAGGGACGTAATGATAGACGCACCAGCGACGATTACGCCAGAACAATTAGAAGAATTACACATCACTGTGGTACAACCACAAGAATAAATACAAAAGGGAATTACTCAAAAAGTAACTCCCTTTTATTATATAATCAAAATAACTATTTTCCATTGTAATTATTCATAGCATTGCCTAATCCTCCTAAAGCAAACTCTTGTATCGCTTTAGAAGCCATTTTAAGCCTCTCTGGAAGAAGTTCTTTCTCCTCATCACTCCAAGTACCTAAAACATAATCTACTTGCTGTCCCTTCTTAAATTCATCGCTTATTCCAAATCTAAAACGAGGATAAGCAGCAGAGTTTAAAATACCTTGAATACTCTTTAATCCATTGTGGCCTCCATCAGATCCCTTAGGTTTGATTCGAATAGTTCCAAATGCCAAATTCAAGTCATCTGTTACAACCATTAAGTTTTCGATTGGAATCTTTTCCTTCTCTAACCAATACTGAACAGCTTTACCACTGAGATTCATATAAGTATTCGGTTTCAGTAACAAAAGGGTTCTCCCCTTAATTTTGACTTCTGCAAGGCTGCCAAGTTTAACGGTTTTCCATTCTCCATCAAGTTCATTAGCAATTTCATCAACTACTTTAAACCCTATATTATGTCTGGTGTGTATATACTCTACACCAATATTGCCTAACCCAACAATCAAAAACTTTTTCATTTGATTAATCTTTCTTAAATAATAGAATGTCACAAAAATACATCAAACACTTATTTCACACAAATCATAAATTACAATCACAAAAAAAGCGCTTGTATAAATACAAGCGCTTATCAATATGTTTCTCTCGAAAGAAATTATTTTTTCTTTGGAGTAGCTTTTGCTGCTTTTGCTGCTTCTTGAGCTGCTTTCATTGCTGCACGAGAAATTCTTACTTGACAGATAACAGTGTTATCAGCGTGTAATAATTTATAGTTCTCAGTAGCTACATCAGTAACGTATAATTTGTTACCCATGTCTAAGTTAGAGATATTAACCTCTACGAAGTCAGGTAAATTAGCAGGTAAAGCTTTAACTTTCAACTTACGTAAGTTTAAGTTTAAAACACCTCCAGCCATAACACCTTTAGATTTTCCAGTGATTTTCACAGGAACATCTAATGTGATTTCTTTATCATCGTGTAATTTATAAAAATCGATGTGTAAGATTTCATCAGTTACTGGGTGAAATTGGATATCTTGTAAAATAGCATTGATTGTTTTACCTTCCAACTCAATTACAACAGTGTGTACGTTTGGAGTATAAACCAAGTTTTTAAATGCTTTTTCTTCTGCTGCAAAATGCACAGCTGGTTCAGTTCCTCCGTATACTACGCAAGGTACCATTCCAGCATTACGTAAGGTTTTAGTAGAAACTTTACCTACGCTTTCTCTTTCTGATCCTTTAATTGTAATTGATTTCATTTAAAATATATATTTAAAAAATTAATAAATTTCTTAGACTACAAATGTTTTGCTAATTGACTCATTAGCGTGAACATTGTGCATCACTTCTGCAAATAACGGTGCACAACTAAGCACTCTAATCTTCTCACATGGCTTTTTCAAAGGGATTGAATCCGTAACAATTAGTTCCTTAATTGCAGATTGCTCAATCTTTTCATATGCACTTCCAGATAGAATTGCATGTGTACAGATTGCACGCACACTTAAAGCTCCTTTCTCCATCATCATATCTGCTGCCTTAGCTAATGTTCCTCCTGTATCAATCATGTCGTCAACCAAAATAACATTACGCCCTGTTACATCACCTATCAACTCCATTTTATCAATGACATTTGCTTGTTTACGCTGTTTATAACAGATAACAACATCTGATGATAAAAACTTAGAGTAAGCATATGCTCTTTTTGAACCACCCATATCAGGAGATGCAATAGTAAGATTCTCTAACCCTAAACTTTTTACATAGGGTAAAAAGATTGTAGAAGCATATAAATGATCTACAGGTTTCTCAAAGAATCCCTGGATTTGATCCGCATGCAAATCCATTGTCATGATACGCGTTGCTCCAGCTGATTCAAGCAATTTCGCAACTAATTTAGCGCCAATCGGAACCCTTGGTTTGTCTTTTCTATCCTGTCTTGCCCAACCGAAATAAGGTATAACAGCAGTTATATGTCTTGCTGATGCTCTTTTTGCTGCATCACACATAAGTAACAACTCCATCAGATTATCCGATGAAGGAAAAGTAGAACATACTAGAAAAACTCTTCTTCCTCTTATTGATTCTTCAAAAGATGGTTGAAACTCCCCATCACTATAATGTGATAAAGAAACTTTTCCAAGTTCACACCCATACTCTTTCGCAATTTTCTCAGCAAGCTCAACGCTTTGAGAACAGGCGAAAATCTTTGCTTCTGGTTCGAAATATGACATTTGTATAATTAGTTGTTATGTTGCTAGTTAGAGCCTAAGTTGTTTTTTTAGGCGTTGCAAATTTATAAAATATATATTGACTACACGATTTTTTTTAAAAAATTTCTTTGTAACTAATTTTTTTTATCTACATTTGCACTCACAAACAATAAGTCATCAGCCCGGATGGCGGAATTGGTAGACGCGCACGACTCAAACTCGTGTTCTTCGGAGTGTGGGTTCGATTCCCACTCCGGGCACAAAAAAAGCCTAACTCAATGAGTTAGGCTTTCTTATTTTCATTATGTGCCATTACTTATTCATATCATCTGCAGACGGACCATACATTCCAGGTATAGCGATATCCAATAATCTTAAATAAACAGAAAGTTGCCCTCGATGATGATAAATGTGGTTGTTTACAATAAATCTATTAGCAGCAACTTTAGGCATTGCTACAATAACATGCTCACCTGATTTCAGTTGCCACTCATCCATCCACTTTTCTTCATCAAACATATTTATAGCAGATATAACAGCTTTTTCATACTTATCAAGGTAAGATATTAACTCATCTGTAGAAGCTGCCTTAAAAGGCTCGTAATTACTTTGAAAATCTAATGATTCTAACAGTAGTACATACTCTGTCCAAATTGTCAACTCCACTATGTGTTTCGACAATTCTCCAAGAGACATAGATTTAGTATGAGGCTTCCAATCCCATTTCTCTGTTGGCACACAACTAATAATCTTTTTACTACTTGCAACTTCATGTTGCAACTCTAATAGAAAACTTTTACTAATACTCATTGTTCAAAATTTTACTTAAATGTAATAAAAAAGAAAACGTAAGACATAACTACAATTAATACTAAGTAAGGATTCAATTAAATAGAACACCTTCCTTCTAATTTCTTTAATTTAGCAACAATTAGGACAAATAATCTAATCTATCAACAAACTATTTATCCCTTAACGATAAACTATTATTCCATGACAGAACCAAACAAATACATTTCAACAAAAGAAGCTATAAAAAAATTGGAAAACTATTGTGCCTATCAAGATCGTTGTCACAATGAAGTTATAACGAAGCTATATAACTTAAATATTCCCAGCAATGAACATGACGAGATTATTGTCTACCTAATTGAAAACAAATTTCTAAATGAAGAACGCTTCGCAAGAAATTTTGCAAGAGGAAAACACAGAATAAGTGCTTGGGGTAAAAATAGAATAATTTCGGAACTTAAACTCAGAAAAATATCCTCCACTTTAATCAAGCTTGCTTTAAAAGAAATAACTGATGATTTATACTATGAGACTTTCGAACGTATAAGCAACCTAAAATGGGAGTCCTTGAAAGATACAGATATTGAAAAGAAAAAAGCCAAATTACATGCTTACCTCTATCGTAAAGGATACGAATCTGATATTATTTACGATAAGATAAAGGAGCTATCTAAATAAAATATATCTTTTTCTTTGATCATTACCTGTGAGATATCAAAAAAATTCACAAAGAAAGTAAAATTGGATCATAATAGATATCTATTCTGTCTTTCTAAACTCAAAATATAACTCACTATTACATAAAGCCAATAAAAAAAATTCGTAATAATACTTTACAATCATCTAAAGTATATAAACAAAAAAATCCCCAACCTCATATGAGATTGGGGATTCTTAAAAGAAGGGCGACGACATACTCTCCCACTGGTTAGCAGTACCATCTGCGCTAGCGGGCTTAACTTCTCTGTTCGAAATGGGAAGAGGTGAGCCCCGCCGCAATAACCACCCTAAATCGGTTGTTACTTTAACGTAACTAATATTGTTAACTATATTGATATTTTAACTTAACTATCACTTAGAAAGTTGCCCTCCCCTTGTATGTAAACAAGGGGAGATTCACATAAGCTTACGGGCTATTAGTACTACTCGACTATGACATTACTGCCTTTACATCTATAGCCTATCAACGTGGTAATCTCCCACGGCCCTTTAAAGAAATCTCATCTTGTGGTGGGTTTCGCACTTATATGCTTTCAGCGCTTATCCCTGCCCAACGTAGCTACTCTGCGATGCCCCTGGCGAGACAACAGATGCACTAGAGGTTGGTCCAATTCGGTCCTCTCGTACTAGAATCAGATCCACTCAAATTTCTAACGCCCACAGTAGATAGAGACCGAACTGTCTCACGACGTTCTGAACCCAGCTCGCGTGCCACTTTAATGGGCGAACAGCCCAACCCTTGGGACCTTCTCCAGCCCCAGGATGTGACGAGCCGACATCGAGGTGCCAAACCCCCCCGTCGATATGAGCTCTTGGGGGAGATCAGCCTGTTATCCCCGGCGTACCTTTTATCCTTTGAGCGATGGCCCTTCCATGCGGAACCACCGGATCACTATGCTCTACTTTCGTACCTGGTCGACTTGTTAGTCTCTCAGTCAAGCTCCCTTATACCATTGCACTCTACGCACGGTTACCAAGCGTGCTGAGGGAACCTTTAGAAGCCTCCGTTACTCTTTTGGAGGCGACCACCCCAGTCAAACTACCCACCAAGCAATGTCCTCCACAATTGCGGAGTTAGATCTCAAATAAGCAAAGGGTGGTATTTCAACAATGACTCCACAACGCCTAGCGACGCCATTTCACAGTCTCCCACCTATCCTACACATCACTTATCCGAGAACAATACTAAGCTATAGTAAAGGTGCACAGGGTCTTTTCGTCCCACTGCGGGTAATCGGCATCTTCACCGATACTACAATTTCACCGAGCTCATGGCTGAGACAGTGTCCAGATCGTTACACCATTCGTGCAGGTCGGAACTTACCCGACAAGGAATTTCGCTACCTTAGGACCGTTATAGTTACGGCCGCCGTTTACTGGGGCTTCAATTCAATGCTTCTCAACAATTACTCATCGATAACATCTCCTCTTAACCTTCCAGCACCGGGCAGGTGTCAGGCCCTATACGTCATCTTACGATTTTGCAGAGCCCTGTGTTTTTGATAAACAGTCGCCTGGACCTCTTCACTGCGGCCAGCTTGCGCTGGCGACCTTTCTCCCGAAGTTACAGGTCTATTTTGCCTAGTTCCTTAGCCATGAATCTCTCGAGCGCCTTAGGATACTCTCCTCGACTACCTGTGTCGGTTTACGGTACGGGTACTTATAACCTATGTTTAGAAGCTTTTCTTGACAGCCCTTAGGCACACTATCTCTTTGTCCGTAGACGCTGAGTACTATCGCATTTCTCCAAGTCTGACGCATTTTACTATCAAACCTATAGGTACGTGCTTCAACGAACTATTCCGTCAGTTCGCGGTGCTTTCATCACTGTGTCACTCCATCACTGTTATAAGTAGTACGGGAATATTAACCCGTTGGCCATCGACGTCCCCCTTCGGGTGTGCCTTAGGTCCCGACTAACCCTAAGCTGATTAGCATAGCTCAGGAATCCTTAGTCTTACGGCGGGGGTGTTTCTCGCACCCCTTATCGTTACTTATGCCTACATTTTCTTTTCTATAAGCTCCAGCAATTCTCACAAATCACCTTCTCTGCCGATAGAATGCTCCCCTACCACTCACGTTATAAAACGTAAATCCATAGCTTCGGTAGTATACTTATGCCCGATTATTATCCATGCTCGATCGCTCGACTAGTGAGCTGTTACGCACTCTTTAAATGAATGGCTGCTTCCAAGCCAACATCCTAGCTGTCTGGGCAATCAAACCGCGTTTTTTCAACTTAGCATACATTTGGGGACCTTAGCTGATGGTCTGGGTTCTTTCCCTCTCGGACATGGACCTTAGCACCCATGCCCTCACTGATGATTATCATTAATTAGCATTCGGAGTTTGTCAGGAATTGGTAGGCGGTGAAGCCCCCGCATCCAATCAGTAGCTCTACCTCTAAGTAACTATGATCATCGCTGCACCTAAATGCATTTCGGGGAGTACGAGCTATTTCCGAGTTTGATTGGCCTTTCACCCCTACCCACAGGTCATCCGAAAACTTTTCAGCGTTAAACGGTTCGGTCCTCCATTTAGTGTTACCTAAACTTCAACCTGCCCATGGGTAGATCACACGGTTTCGCGTCTACCACTACTGACTAAAGCGCCCTATTCAGACTCGCTTTCGCTACGGATCCAGACCTGAAGTCCTTATCCTTGCCAGCAACGGTAACTCGTAGGCTCATTATGCAAAAGGCACGCCGTCACCCCACAAAGGGGCTCCGACCGCTTGTAGGCGTATGGTTTCAGGATCTTTTTCACTCCGTTATTCACGGTTCTTTTCACCTTTCCCTCACGGTACTGGTTCACTATCGGTCTCTCAGGAGTATTTAGCCTTAGCGGATGGTCCCGCCAGTTTCAATCAGGGTTTCACGTGCCCCGACCTACTCAGGATACCACTATTCTTATCTTTTCTTACTTATACGGGACTGTCACCCTCTTTGGTATACCTTTCCAGGTATTTCTAATTCAAGCCGCAAGAAATGTCGTGGTCCTACAACCCCAAAATTGCCGTAACAACTTTGGTTTGGGCTATTCCGCGTTCGCTCGCCACTACTTACGGAATCACTTTTGTTTTCTTCTCCTCCGCCTACTTAGATGTTTCAGTTCAGCGGGTTCGCCTCCTATACAGGATAATATGTCTTCAACATATTGGGTTGCCCCATTCGGATATCTACGGATCAATTCGTGTGTGCCAATCCCCGTAGCTTTTCGCAGCTTATCACGTCCTTCTTCGCCTCTGAGAGCCTAGGCATTCCCCATACGCCCTTATTTTGCTTATGTGCTTACAATTCTTTCGAATCGTACTTTCTATATATTTCTATATTTTTTGTTCTTTCTAACTGTTTTGTTAGTTAAGTTTTATCAATATGTCAATGAACGGTTGGACTTTAGTCCTTGTGGAGAATATCGGAGTCGAACCGATGACCTCCTGCGTGCAAGGCAGGCGCTCTAGCCAGCTGAGCTAATCCCCCGTTTCTAGTGTTTGGTTAACAGCTTACAGTTAACAGTAACTTTTGGGCGGTTAGTCTAAACCTCTAGTATTTCCTGTGTATTTTAGTAGTCCCGGGCAGACTCGAACTGCCGACCCCTACATTATCAGTGTAGTACTCTAACCAGCTGAGCTACGAGACTCTGTATAATACCTTTTTTTATTTTTTGAACAAGCAGCGAGAGTAAGTAGAATTAACACTTAACTAATTCTCTAGAAAGGAGGTGTTCCAGCCGCACCTTCCGGTACGGCTACCTTGTTACGACTTAGCCCCAGTCACTAGTTTTACCCTAGGCAGCTCCTTGCGGTCACCGACTTCAGGTACCCCCAGCTTCCATGGCTTGACGGGCGGTGTGTACAAGGCCCGGGAACGTATTCACCGGATCATGGCTGATATCCGATTACTAGCGATTCCAGCTTCATAGAGTCGAGTTGCAGACTCCAATCCGAACTGAGACAAGCTTTGGAGATTCGCATCCTGTTGCCAGGTAGCTGCTTTCTGTACTTGCCATTGTAGCACGTGTGTAGCCCAGGACGTAAGGGCCGTGATGATTTGACGTCATCCCCACCTTCCTCTCGGTTTGCACCGGCAGTCTTGCTAGAGTCCCCGCCTTAACGCGATGGTAACTAACAATAGGGGTTGCGCTCGTTATAGGACTTAACCTGACACCTCACGGCACGAGCTGACGACAACCATGCAGCACCTTGTAAATTGTCCGAAGAAAAGTCTGTTTCCAAACCTGTCAATCTACATTTAAGCCCTGGTAAGGTTCCTCGCGTATCATCGAATTAAACCACATGCTCCACCGCTTGTGCGGGCCCCCGTCAATTCCTTTGAGTTTCATTCTTGCGAACGTACTCCCCAGGTGGGATACTTATCACTTTCGCTTAGCCACTCAGTCCGAAAACCGAACAGCTAGTATCCATCGTTTACGGCGTGGACTACCAGGGTATCTAATCCTGTTCGCTACCCACGCTTTCGTTCATCAGCGTCAATAAGTACGTAGTAACCTGCCTTCGCAATTGGTATTCCATGTAATATCTAAGCATTTCACCGCTACACTACATATTCTAGTTACTTCCATACTATTCAAGTCAAACAGTATCAACGGCAGTTTCATAGTTAAGCTATGAGATTTCACCACTGACTTATCTGACCGCCTACGAACCCTTTAAACCCAATAATTCCGGATAACGCTCGGATCCTCCGTATTACCGCGGCTGCTGGCACGGAGTTAGCCGATCCTTATTCTTACGGTACCGTCAAATACCTACTCGTAGGCACATTTCTTCCCGTACAAAAGCAGTTTACAATCCATAGGACCGTCATCCTGCACGCGGCATGGCTGGTTCAGAGTTGCCTCCATTGACCAATATTCCTCACTGCTGCCTCCCGTAGGAGTCTGGTCCGTGTCTCAGTACCAGTGTGGGGGATCTCCCTCTCAGGACCCCTAGTCATCGTTGCCTTGGTATGCCGTTACCATACCAACTAGCTAATGACACGCATGCCCATCTTTTACCGATAAATCTTTATTATTCAAATGATGCCATCCAAATAAACCATGGAGCATTAATCCGAATTTCTTCGGGCTATTCCCCTGTAAAAGGTAGGTTGCATACGCGTTACTCACCCGTGCGCCGGTCTCTAAAAAGCAAGCTTCTTATACCCCTCGACTTGCATGTGTTAGGCCTGCCGCTAGCGTTCATCCTGAGCCAGGATCAAACTCTTCATCGTATATTTTTTATATTTTCGATTAGCGCGTTAATTCAAATCTTTCGACTTGCCTTACTCTCTTTTTGTATGCTGTTGTCCAATATGTCTTAGAACGTATTCTTCTTGTTTTTCTCACTTGTGTTTCAAAGCGAGTGCAAAAGTAGAAAACTTTATTTTACAAACCAAACTAATTCGGCTTTATTTTTTAAAGTTTTTTGTATCTTGCTTGTATTAATGTTTTTAGATAAAAAATCCTTGCTGGAAATCAGCAAGGATTTCAAAAGAAGGGCGACGACATACTCTCCCACTGGTTAGCAGTACCATCTGCGCTAGCGGGCTTAACTTCTCTGTTCGAAATGGGAAGAGGTGAGCCCCGCCGCAATAACCACCCTAAATCGGTTGTTACTTTAACGTAACTAATATTGTTAACTATATTGATATTTTAACTTAACTATCACTTAGAAAGTTGCCCTCCCCTTGTATGTAAACAAGGGGAGATTCACATAAGCTTACGGGCTATTAGTACTACTCGACTATGACATTACTGCCTTTACATCTATAGCCTATCAACGTGGTAATCTCCCACGGCCCTTTAAAGAAATCTCATCTTGTGGTGGGTTTCGCACTTATATGCTTTCAGCGCTTATCCCTGCCCAACGTAGCTACTCTGCGATGCCCCTGGCGAGACAACAGATGCACTAGAGGTTGGTCCAATTCGGTCCTCTCGTACTAGAATCAGATCCACTCAAATTTCTAACGCCCACAGTAGATAGAGACCGAACTGTCTCACGACGTTCTGAACCCAGCTCGCGTGCCACTTTAATGGGCGAACAGCCCAACCCTTGGGACCTTCTCCAGCCCCAGGATGTGACGAGCCGACATCGAGGTGCCAAACCCCCCCGTCGATATGAGCTCTTGGGGGAGATCAGCCTGTTATCCCCGGCGTACCTTTTATCCTTTGAGCGATGGCCCTTCCATGCGGAACCACCGGATCACTATGCTCTACTTTCGTACCTGGTCGACTTGTTAGTCTCTCAGTCAAGCTCCCTTATACCATTGCACTCTACGCACGGTTACCAAGCGTGCTGAGGGAACCTTTAGAAGCCTCCGTTACTCTTTTGGAGGCGACCACCCCAGTCAAACTACCCACCAAGCAATGTCCTCCACAATTGCGGAGTTAGATCTCAAATAAGCAAAGGGTGGTATTTCAACAATGACTCCACAACGCCTAGCGACGCCATTTCACAGTCTCCCACCTATCCTACACATCACTTATCCGAGAACAATACTAAGCTATAGTAAAGGTGCACAGGGTCTTTTCGTCCCACTGCGGGTAATCGGCATCTTCACCGATACTACAATTTCACCGAGCTCATGGCTGAGACAGTGTCCAGATCGTTACACCATTCGTGCAGGTCGGAACTTACCCGACAAGGAATTTCGCTACCTTAGGACCGTTATAGTTACGGCCGCCGTTTACTGGGGCTTCAATTCAATGCTTCTCAACAATTACTCATCGATAACATCTCCTCTTAACCTTCCAGCACCGGGCAGGTGTCAGGCCCTATACGTCATCTTACGATTTTGCAGAGCCCTGTGTTTTTGATAAACAGTCGCCTGGACCTCTTCACTGCGGCCAGCTTGCGCTGGCGACCTTTCTCCCGAAGTTACAGGTCTATTTTGCCTAGTTCCTTAGCCATGAATCTCTCGAGCGCCTTAGGATACTCTCCTCGACTACCTGTGTCGGTTTACGGTACGGGTACTTATAACCTATGTTTAGAAGCTTTTCTTGACAGCCCTTAGGCACACTATCTCTTTGTCCGTAGACGCTGAGTACTATCGCATTTCTCCAAGTCTGACGCATTTTACTATCAAACCTATAGGTACGTGCTTCAACGAACTATTCCGTCAGTTCGCGGTGCTTTCATCACTGTGTCACTCCATCACTGTTATAAGTAGTACGGGAATATTAACCCGTTGGCCATCGACGTCCCCCTTCGGGTGTGCCTTAGGTCCCGACTAACCCTAAGCTGATTAGCATAGCTCAGGAATCCTTAGTCTTACGGCGGGGGTGTTTCTCGCACCCCTTATCGTTACTTATGCCTACATTTTCTTTTCTATAAGCTCCAGCAATTCTCACAAATCACCTTCTCTGCCGATAGAATGCTCCCCTACCACTCACGTTATAAAACGTAAATCCATAGCTTCGGTAGTATACTTATGCCCGATTATTATCCATGCTCGATCGCTCGACTAGTGAGCTGTTACGCACTCTTTAAATGAATGGCTGCTTCCAAGCCAACATCCTAGCTGTCTGGGCAATCAAACCGCGTTTTTTCAACTTAGCATACATTTGGGGACCTTAGCTGATGGTCTGGGTTCTTTCCCTCTCGGACATGGACCTTAGCACCCATGCCCTCACTGATGATTATCATTAATTAGCATTCGGAGTTTGTCAGGAATTGGTAGGCGGTGAAGCCCCCGCATCCAATCAGTAGCTCTACCTCTAAGTAACTATGATCATCGCTGCACCTAAATGCATTTCGGGGAGTACGAGCTATTTCCGAGTTTGATTGGCCTTTCACCCCTACCCACAGGTCATCCGAAAACTTTTCAGCGTTAAACGGTTCGGTCCTCCATTTAGTGTTACCTAAACTTCAACCTGCCCATGGGTAGATCACACGGTTTCGCGTCTACCACTACTGACTAAAGCGCCCTATTCAGACTCGCTTTCGCTACGGATCCAGACCTGAAGTCCTTATCCTTGCCAGCAACGGTAACTCGTAGGCTCATTATGCAAAAGGCACGCCGTCACCCCACAAAGGGGCTCCGACCGCTTGTAGGCGTATGGTTTCAGGATCTTTTTCACTCCGTTATTCACGGTTCTTTTCACCTTTCCCTCACGGTACTGGTTCACTATCGGTCTCTCAGGAGTATTTAGCCTTAGCGGATGGTCCCGCCAGTTTCAATCAGGGTTTCACGTGCCCCGACCTACTCAGGATACCACTATTCTTATCTTTTCTTACTTATACGGGACTGTCACCCTCTTTGGTATACCTTTCCAGGTATTTCTAATTCAAGCCGCAAGAAATGTCGTGGTCCTACAACCCCAAAATTGCCGTAACAACTTTGGTTTGGGCTATTCCGCGTTCGCTCGCCACTACTTACGGAATCACTTTTGTTTTCTTCTCCTCCGCCTACTTAGATGTTTCAGTTCAGCGGGTTCGCCTCCTATACAGGATAATATGTCTTCAACATATTGGGTTGCCCCATTCGGATATCTACGGATCAATTCGTGTGTGCCAATCCCCGTAGCTTTTCGCAGCTTATCACGTCCTTCTTCGCCTCTGAGAGCCTAGGCATTCCCCATACGCCCTTATTTTGCTTATGTGCTTACAATTCTTTCGAATCGTACTTTCTATATATTTCTATATTTTTTGTTCTTTCTAACTGTTTTGTTAGTTAAGTTTTATCAATATGTCAATGAACGGTTGGACTTTAGTCCTTGTGGAGAATATCGGAGTCGAACCGATGACCTCCTGCGTGCAAGGCAGGCGCTCTAGCCAGCTGAGCTAATCCCCCGTTTCTAGTGTTTGGTTAACAGCTTACAGTTAACAGTAACTTTTGGGCGGTTAGTCTAAACCTCTAGTATTTCCTGTGTATTTTAGTAGTCCCGGGCAGACTCGAACTGCCGACCCCTACATTATCAGTGTAGTACTCTAACCAGCTGAGCTACGAGACTCTGTATAATACCTTTTTTTTATTTTTTGAACAAGCAGCGAGAGTAAGTAGAATTAACACTTAACTAATTCTCTAGAAAGGAGGTGTTCCAGCCGCACCTTCCGGTACGGCTACCTTGTTACGACTTAGCCCCAGTCACTAGTTTTACCCTAGGCAGCTCCTTGCGGTCACCGACTTCAGGTACCCCCAGCTTCCATGGCTTGACGGGCGGTGTGTACAAGGCCCGGGAACGTATTCACCGGATCATGGCTGATATCCGATTACTAGCGATTCCAGCTTCATAGAGTCGAGTTGCAGACTCCAATCCGAACTGAGACAAGCTTTGGAGATTCGCATCCTGTTGCCAGGTAGCTGCTTTCTGTACTTGCCATTGTAGCACGTGTGTAGCCCAGGACGTAAGGGCCGTGATGATTTGACGTCATCCCCACCTTCCTCTCGGTTTGCACCGGCAGTCTTGCTAGAGTCCCCGCCTTAACGCGATGGTAACTAACAATAGGGGTTGCGCTCGTTATAGGACTTAACCTGACACCTCACGGCACGAGCTGACGACAACCATGCAGCACCTTGTAAATTGTCCGAAGAAAAGTCTGTTTCCAAACCTGTCAATCTACATTTAAGCCCTGGTAAGGTTCCTCGCGTATCATCGAATTAAACCACATGCTCCACCGCTTGTGCGGGCCCCCGTCAATTCCTTTGAGTTTCATTCTTGCGAACGTACTCCCCAGGTGGGATACTTATCACTTTCGCTTAGCCACTCAGTCCGAAAACCGAACAGCTAGTATCCATCGTTTACGGCGTGGACTACCAGGGTATCTAATCCTGTTCGCTACCCACGCTTTCGTTCATCAGCGTCAATAAGTACGTAGTAACCTGCCTTCGCAATTGGTATTCCATGTAATATCTAAGCATTTCACCGCTACACTACATATTCTAGTTACTTCCATACTATTCAAGTCAAACAGTATCAACGGCAGTTTCATAGTTAAGCTATGAGATTTCACCACTGACTTATCTGACCGCCTACGAACCCTTTAAACCCAATAATTCCGGATAACGCTCGGATCCTCCGTATTACCGCGGCTGCTGGCACGGAGTTAGCCGATCCTTATTCTTACGGTACCGTCAAATACCTACTCGTAGGCACATTTCTTCCCGTACAAAAGCAGTTTACAATCCATAGGACCGTCATCCTGCACGCGGCATGGCTGGTTCAGAGTTGCCTCCATTGACCAATATTCCTCACTGCTGCCTCCCGTAGGAGTCTGGTCCGTGTCTCAGTACCAGTGTGGGGGATCTCCCTCTCAGGACCCCTAGTCATCGTTGCCTTGGTATGCCGTTACCATACCAACTAGCTAATGACACGCATGCCCATCTTTTACCGATAAATCTTTATTATTCAAATGATGCCATCCAAATAAACCATGGAGCATTAATCCGAATTTCTTCGGGCTATTCCCCTGTAAAAGGTAGGTTGCATACGCGTTACTCACCCGTGCGCCGGTCTCTAAAAAGCAAGCTTCTTATACCCCTCGACTTGCATGTGTTAGGCCTGCCGCTAGCGTTCATCCTGAGCCAGGATCAAACTCTTCATCGTATATTTTTTATATTTTCGATTAGCGCGTTAATTCAAATCTTTCGACTTGCCTTACTCTCTTTTTGTATGCTGTTGTCCAATATGTCTTAGAACGTATTCTTCTTGTTTTTCTCACTTGTGTTTCAAAGCGAGTGCAAAAGTAGAAAACTTTATTTTACAAACCAAACTAATTCGGCTTTATTTTTTAAAGTTTTTTGTATCTTGCTTGTATTAATGTTTTTAGATAAAAAATCCTTGCTGGAAATCAGCAAGGATTTCAAAAGAAGGGCGACGACATACTCTCCCACTGGTTAGCAGTACCATCTGCGCTAGCGGGCTTAACTTCTCTGTTCGAAATGGGAAGAGGTGAGCCCCGCCGCAATAACCACCCTAAATCGGTTGTTACTTTAACGTAACTAATATTGTTAACTATATTGATATTTTAACTTAACTATCACTTAGAAAGTTGCCCTCCCCTTGTATGTAAACAAGGGGAGATTCACATAAGCTTACGGGCTATTAGTACTACTCGACTATGACATTACTGCCTTTACATCTATAGCCTATCAACGTGGTAATCTCCCACGGCCCTTTAAAGAAATCTCATCTTGTGGTGGGTTTCGCACTTATATGCTTTCAGCGCTTATCCCTGCCCAACGTAGCTACTCTGCGATGCCCCTGGCGAGACAACAGATGCACTAGAGGTTGGTCCAATTCGGTCCTCTCGTACTAGAATCAGATCCACTCAAATTTCTAACGCCCACAGTAGATAGAGACCGAACTGTCTCACGACGTTCTGAACCCAGCTCGCGTGCCACTTTAATGGGCGAACAGCCCAACCCTTGGGACCTTCTCCAGCCCCAGGATGTGACGAGCCGACATCGAGGTGCCAAACCCCCCCGTCGATATGAGCTCTTGGGGGAGATCAGCCTGTTATCCCCGGCGTACCTTTTATCCTTTGAGCGATGGCCCTTCCATGCGGAACCACCGGATCACTATGCTCTACTTTCGTACCTGGTCGACTTGTTAGTCTCTCAGTCAAGCTCCCTTATACCATTGCACTCTACGCACGGTTACCAAGCGTGCTGAGGGAACCTTTAGAAGCCTCCGTTACTCTTTTGGAGGCGACCACCCCAGTCAAACTACCCACCAAGCAATGTCCTCCACAATTGCGGAGTTAGATCTCAAATAAGCAAAGGGTGGTATTTCAACAATGACTCCACAACGCCTAGCGACGCCATTTCACAGTCTCCCACCTATCCTACACATCACTTATCCGAGAACAATACTAAGCTATAGTAAAGGTGCACAGGGTCTTTTCGTCCCACTGCGGGTAATCGGCATCTTCACCGATACTACAATTTCACCGAGCTCATGGCTGAGACAGTGTCCAGATCGTTACACCATTCGTGCAGGTCGGAACTTACCCGACAAGGAATTTCGCTACCTTAGGACCGTTATAGTTACGGCCGCCGTTTACTGGGGCTTCAATTCAATGCTTCTCAACAATTACTCATCGATAACATCTCCTCTTAACCTTCCAGCACCGGGCAGGTGTCAGGCCCTATACGTCATCTTACGATTTTGCAGAGCCCTGTGTTTTTGATAAACAGTCGCCTGGACCTCTTCACTGCGGCCAGCTTGCGCTGGCGACCTTTCTCCCGAAGTTACAGGTCTATTTTGCCTAGTTCCTTAGCCATGAATCTCTCGAGCGCCTTAGGATACTCTCCTCGACTACCTGTGTCGGTTTACGGTACGGGTACTTATAACCTATGTTTAGAAGCTTTTCTTGACAGCCCTTAGGCACACTATCTCTTTGTCCGTAGACGCTGAGTACTATCGCATTTCTCCAAGTCTGACGCATTTTACTATCAAACCTATAGGTACGTGCTTCAACGAACTATTCCGTCAGTTCGCGGTGCTTTCATCACTGTGTCACTCCATCACTGTTATAAGTAGTACGGGAATATTAACCCGTTGGCCATCGACGTCCCCCTTCGGGTGTGCCTTAGGTCCCGACTAACCCTAAGCTGATTAGCATAGCTCAGGAATCCTTAGTCTTACGGCGGGGGTGTTTCTCGCACCCCTTATCGTTACTTATGCCTACATTTTCTTTTCTATAAGCTCCAGCAATTCTCACAAATCACCTTCTCTGCCGATAGAATGCTCCCCTACCACTCACGTTATAAAACGTAAATCCATAGCTTCGGTAGTATACTTATGCCCGATTATTATCCATGCTCGATCGCTCGACTAGTGAGCTGTTACGCACTCTTTAAATGAATGGCTGCTTCCAAGCCAACATCCTAGCTGTCTGGGCAATCAAACCGCGTTTTTTCAACTTAGCATACATTTGGGGACCTTAGCTGATGGTCTGGGTTCTTTCCCTCTCGGACATGGACCTTAGCACCCATGCCCTCACTGATGATTATCATTAATTAGCATTCGGAGTTTGTCAGGAATTGGTAGGCGGTGAAGCCCCCGCATCCAATCAGTAGCTCTACCTCTAAGTAACTATGATCATCGCTGCACCTAAATGCATTTCGGGGAGTACGAGCTATTTCCGAGTTTGATTGGCCTTTCACCCCTACCCACAGGTCATCCGAAAACTTTTCAGCGTTAAACGGTTCGGTCCTCCATTTAGTGTTACCTAAACTTCAACCTGCCCATGGGTAGATCACACGGTTTCGCGTCTACCACTACTGACTAAAGCGCCCTATTCAGACTCGCTTTCGCTACGGATCCAGACCTGAAGTCCTTATCCTTGCCAGCAACGGTAACTCGTAGGCTCATTATGCAAAAGGCACGCCGTCACCCCACAAAGGGGCTCCGACCGCTTGTAGGCGTATGGTTTCAGGATCTTTTTCACTCCGTTATTCACGGTTCTTTTCACCTTTCCCTCACGGTACTGGTTCACTATCGGTCTCTCAGGAGTATTTAGCCTTAGCGGATGGTCCCGCCAGTTTCAATCAGGGTTTCACGTGCCCCGACCTACTCAGGATACCACTATTCTTATCTTTTCTTACTTATACGGGACTGTCACCCTCTTTGGTATACCTTTCCAGGTATTTCTAATTCAAGCCGCAAGAAATGTCGTGGTCCTACAACCCCAAAATTGCCGTAACAACTTTGGTTTGGGCTATTCCGCGTTCGCTCGCCACTACTTACGGAATCACTTTTGTTTTCTTCTCCTCCGCCTACTTAGATGTTTCAGTTCAGCGGGTTCGCCTCCTATACAGGATAATATGTCTTCAACATATTGGGTTGCCCCATTCGGATATCTACGGATCAATTCGTGTGTGCCAATCCCCGTAGCTTTTCGCAGCTTATCACGTCCTTCTTCGCCTCTGAGAGCCTAGGCATTCCCCATACGCCCTTATTTTGCTTATGTGCTTACAATTCTTTCGAATCGTACTTTCTATATATTTCTATATTTTTTGTTCTTTCTAACTGTTTTGTTAGTTAAGTTTTATCAATATGTCAATGAACGGTTGGACTTTAGTCCTTGTGGAGAATATCGGAGTCGAACCGATGACCTCCTGCGTGCAAGGCAGGCGCTCTAGCCAGCTGAGCTAATCCCCCGTTTCTAGTGTTTGGTTAACAGCTTACAGTTAACAGTAACTTTTGGGCGGTTAGTCTAAACCTCTAGTATTTCCTGTGTATTTTAGTAGTCCCGGGCAGACTCGAACTGCCGACCCCTACATTATCAGTGTAGTACTCTAACCAGCTGAGCTACGAGACTCTGTATAATACCTTTTTTTTATTTTTTGAACAAGCAGCGAGAGTAAGTAGAATTAACACTTAACTAATTCTCTAGAAAGGAGGTGTTCCAGCCGCACCTTCCGGTACGGCTACCTTGTTACGACTTAGCCCCAGTCACTAGTTTTACCCTAGGCAGCTCCTTGCGGTCACCGACTTCAGGTACCCCCAGCTTCCATGGCTTGACGGGCGGTGTGTACAAGGCCCGGGAACGTATTCACCGGATCATGGCTGATATCCGATTACTAGCGATTCCAGCTTCATAGAGTCGAGTTGCAGACTCCAATCCGAACTGAGACAAGCTTTGGAGATTCGCATCCTGTTGCCAGGTAGCTGCTTTCTGTACTTGCCATTGTAGCACGTGTGTAGCCCAGGACGTAAGGGCCGTGATGATTTGACGTCATCCCCACCTTCCTCTCGGTTTGCACCGGCAGTCTTGCTAGAGTCCCCGCCTTAACGCGATGGTAACTAACAATAGGGGTTGCGCTCGTTATAGGACTTAACCTGACACCTCACGGCACGAGCTGACGACAACCATGCAGCACCTTGTAAATTGTCCGAAGAAAAGTCTGTTTCCAAACCTGTCAATCTACATTTAAGCCCTGGTAAGGTTCCTCGCGTATCATCGAATTAAACCACATGCTCCACCGCTTGTGCGGGCCCCCGTCAATTCCTTTGAGTTTCATTCTTGCGAACGTACTCCCCAGGTGGGATACTTATCACTTTCGCTTAGCCACTCAGTCCGAAAACCGAACAGCTAGTATCCATCGTTTACGGCGTGGACTACCAGGGTATCTAATCCTGTTCGCTACCCACGCTTTCGTTCATCAGCGTCAATAAGTACGTAGTAACCTGCCTTCGCAATTGGTATTCCATGTAATATCTAAGCATTTCACCGCTACACTACATATTCTAGTTACTTCCATACTATTCAAGTCAAACAGTATCAACGGCAGTTTCATAGTTAAGCTATGAGATTTCACCACTGACTTATCTGACCGCCTACGAACCCTTTAAACCCAATAATTCCGGATAACGCTCGGATCCTCCGTATTACCGCGGCTGCTGGCACGGAGTTAGCCGATCCTTATTCTTACGGTACCGTCAAATACCTACTCGTAGGCACATTTCTTCCCGTACAAAAGCAGTTTACAATCCATAGGACCGTCATCCTGCACGCGGCATGGCTGGTTCAGAGTTGCCTCCATTGACCAATATTCCTCACTGCTGCCTCCCGTAGGAGTCTGGTCCGTGTCTCAGTACCAGTGTGGGGGATCTCCCTCTCAGGACCCCTAGTCATCGTTGCCTTGGTATGCCGTTACCATACCAACTAGCTAATGACACGCATGCCCATCTTTTACCGATAAATCTTTATTATTCAAATGATGCCATCCAAATAAACCATGGAGCATTAATCCGAATTTCTTCGGGCTATTCCCCTGTAAAAGGTAGGTTGCATACGCGTTACTCACCCGTGCGCCGGTCTCTAAAAAGCAAGCTTCTTATACCCCTCGACTTGCATGTGTTAGGCCTGCCGCTAGCGTTCATCCTGAGCCAGGATCAAACTCTTCATCGTATATTTTTTATATTTTCGATTAGCGCGTTAATTCAAATCTTTCGACTTGCCTTACTCTCTTTTTGTATGCTGTTGTCCAATATGTCTTAGAACGTATTCTTCTTATTATTCTCACTTGTGTTTCAAAGCGAGTGCAAAAGTAAAACTATTTTTTAATCTCGCAAAACTTTTTTCGAAAAATTTCTTTTCCTTTTTTCTTGCGAGCCACAGTGTTTACTGAAGCGGACCGCAAAGATAATACCTTATCTTTTACTTATCCAAACTTTATTTTGTTAAAGTTTTCAAAGCTTTTCAAAGTTATTAATTCTTCTTTGCTGCTTTCTTTATATTTAGGAGCGTCTGCCTCTAGAGTCGTTATTACTTCTCTAATGCGGATGCAAAAGTAGTATCTTTTATGCTACTTCCAAACTTTATAACGCCTTTTTTTAAAGGTTTTTTTCGGAGTAACGATAACTACCTATTATGATACACATTACAAGTAAAACTTTCTTTAGTATTTCTGATATCCCCCCTTCCCTACCTTACTTACACCAGTAATAATGCATTTATCTCCTTCAACAAGATTCTTTATACTATATCAAGATTCTTTATACTATATATAGTATAGTACATACCTAAATACTTCGATATAATACAGGTGCCAATAACCAAATACAAGAAAACAAATCACACTCTATTAAATAGTGAAAACAAAAAATGAGGACAAGTCCTCATTTTTTAAAAGAAAGTAATAGCAAAACTATAAAGCTATACCTATCCTATATAATTAAACTTTAAAAAGATGTAGTAATACCTATAGTAAGTCCAGCCGCTTCTGTTACATAACGACAAACACCTCCTACACACATTAAACCGCCTCTTTGTCTACCGTAAGCAGCAGAAACACGAGTAACACCTTTTGTAAAACTAGCTCCAAAATTATAGTAATGAATTTTGTTATCTGAATCATCATTCCCATAATTATACATGTCACTACCAAAAAAAGACCATTTACTGTTTAGTGCAAATTCCAAAGTACCTGCCATCCAATTCTTATTATCAGCATCCGCCCACATATGTTGTAATTCCATTCTAACAGATTTATCATCCAAGAATTGATAAGTTGTTTCAGCACTCACAATATTTGTATTGATATTTTCCATTTTACCAAGTAATACAGGAGCATTATAGAATTGATTCAAATACATAAAGACAGAAGACCATTGTTTAGACCATTTCTTTCTAACTTCAAAGCCAAGATCTCTATAATACTTTTCTCCAAAACCAATAAACTCGTTACTTACATCCCCTTCAAAGAAATTAACTTCAGATTTTAGTCCAGCCCAATACGCACCATTAACTGTTAAGTTCATTCCATACGCACCTCCCAGAGAAGTACCTTTCTTAAACTCATAATAAAAATCAAATTGTCCTCCGATCTCTCCTGTCTTACCAGCCATCAAATCAATATTAGACTGCGCTTGGTATACATATATATTCTGTAAAGAATAATCATACTGTTTAGTCAATGCAGGAACATAATTCATAATCCCCTTAAAATAATCATTCCCCAAGAATTCACGTTCAGAGAAAATCCCCATATTCTCAATTCTTCTGAAATTAACATCCAAAGACATACCCTTTTGAGTAAAACCAGTATTAATTAACAAAGCATTACCATCATACTTACTCCCCTCATCAATCATAAAATTCTGAACTAAACAATCAGAGGCCTTAGTTACATACTCAGCACCAATATAAAACCCTTTAAAAGCGTAATCAGCTCTAAAAGAATAACCACTATTAAATCGATCTAAATCATCATACTCGTCGTTTTTATTAAAATTTCTACCTAAGAAACTAGCCCCTAAACTCAGTGTATGTTCATCCCATCCAGCTAAGTCATCAATACTAACACCAATATCGGCACCAAACAAAAAAGACTTAGACAAATCAAACCCCATTCCGACTCTCTGTCTACCACCGAAAACAGTAACTTTCCCCCAGTTATCTACACTATACTTAGCATTAACTCCAAAAATAGCATTATTGACACCTAATTGCTTGTCTTCCCAAGCTCTAAAAAGCAGACCACTACCAAATTGATCATAAAAATGACCAGCCGTAACATCGATTCCCTTTTCTACATTATTATATCTAGCATAGATAGTACCAATGCTAACTTTATCATAGTCTGGTGAGTAATTAAGCATCGCTTTAGGGGCATATCCCTCTAATTGAGTCCCAAAGGTCCAATTTTTAAAATCGTAATCCACTTTCAAGTATGAATTTGAACGAAAACGATCTTCTGCTTCAATAGGAGCAAGCTTGATTTTTTTATCATCAATATACCATTGAGAATTATTCTCAAAACCAACTCTAATCTGTGAATAAGAGTTAGTAACTCCTAATGCAATCCCTAAAAATAGTAATATACGTTTCATAGGCTATTTCTTTAATGCAGCTTTGACCTGCTTGAACAATTCTTTCTCTACTCCTGGTGTATAACTAGTGTGTTTATAAACGATCTTACCTTTATATACAACCAAAGTATAAGGAACATTAGCAACATTCATCGCTCTTTTCAAGTTGTGATTATCATCTAAAAGGACTTGATAATCCCATCCTTTACCATTAACTAAAGGTTTTACGCGTTTAACAGACTTAGCATCATCAATAGAAATAGCAATAAGTTCAACCCCCGTTTCTTCTTGCCATTCGTCATAAACATCATTGATAGCAGCTAATTCTTTCAAACATGGACCACACCATGTTGCCCAAAAGCTAATAATAACAGGATTTTCGCCTTTTCCTAATTCGCTAATATTAACTTCTTTTCCATTCAAGTCCTTTAAAGAGATACTTGGTAGTTCCGATTGCTGTGAAAAAACAAAGATTGGAAACGCAAAAATTAAAAAAACAAATAATTTCTTCATATCTATAAGATTAATTGATTAATTATCGTAAATATATATGAATTAATTAAACTTTTTGTGTACATTTAAAAAAAATAATATTTATTTTTACACACAAATCAACCAAAAAACACATTAAAAATGAAAAAAAGAAACCTATTTAAGTTTGCAATGTTATTTGCTTTATTCACGGCATTTTTAACATTCACGTCTTGTTCAAGCGATGACAACACAAAAGAAAAAGACGAGATTATCGATCCGAAACCAGATCCAGATCCAACTCCAAATCCAGATCCAAAAGAAACAAACTTCTTCAAACACAAAACACTAGTAGAAGATTATACCTCTGTTGGATGTCCTGCATGTCCTTATGCAGCATTTATACTTGACGAGTTGCAAACAACGAGTATAAAAGATAAAATCATTACTGTAACGGTACACGATGATTATGGAAGTACAAAAGATCCCTATCGTTTAAAAAACATCAATGATTATGTTAAGCTAATGAAACCAAAGTTTCTACCATCAATATACTGGGTAAGAGATTCTAAAGCATGGGCTTTACAAAATAATTTCATAGATGGAGAAGATACTTCAAACGGACCACGTTACTTTATTAATCAAGATGCTGTTCTTGGTGCAATAGAAAAGTTGAATATCATTAAGGAGAAATCTAATATTGGAATAAAAATAGAATCTCAATTGACAAAAACTGCAGGAGAAGTTAAGGTATCACTGCAATTCACAAACGATATCAATGAAGAATTAAAATATGTCGTTTACCTAATAGAAGATGATCTAAAATACAAACAAGCGAACTCAACACCATTATACGGAAACAACACTGGAAAAGGAAGATGGGAAAATAATTTTATGCACCAACATGTTTTACGTGCAGCTAACAATTTTGCAGGGATAAAAGTAGCAGCAAACGAAACAATAAAAGCAAAAGAATTTAAAACTACTGTAGCTTTAGAAAACTACACTTTAGACAATTTAGAAAAAACATCAGTAGTTGTAGTAATACTAGATAAAAATGGTAAAGCCTTAAATGCTCAAATAGCAAAAGCAAATACTACACAAGATTACGAAATCGTAAAATAGCAAAAAGCCTCTATGTAAACATAGAGGCTTTTTCTTTTATATAAAAAAAGCCAGACATCACTGTCTGGCTTTCTGCTCCCCCTCTTGGGCTCGAACCAAGGACCCTCTGATTAACAGTCAGATGCTCTAACCAACTGAGCTAAGGAGGAAGGTGTGTTACCTTTATTGCGATGCAAATATATATAGAAAATTTAGTTTTACAAACTAAAATACCTCGTAAAAAACAAAAAACACAAATACTTATAGCTAACTTTTTGGTGTTCAAACAAGTATAAATTCATTTTTTTTACCTTAATTACCGAAGATGAACTCTACATATACAAGTACTTCGACAATATAGGCAGTCTCACTTAAAGTCAAACACACAGAACTCCTATTTAGACAAGCACAGTAAGTTATAAGCACACAGTAAGAAAATATCTTCTATTTTGTGAACACAAAACTTTACGTATTAGCAGGAAAAATATGCATCTCAACTTTACACTATCCATTTAAAGATTCTAAAATCTCTTTTCTACAAAACAACCAACTACTTGACTAAATAGAATTATTAAAGCATCTGCTAAATCGTTTAGTATGAAACTAAATTGCTTTTTACATGATAGATAAAGTTGTTAGAAATTAGAAATTTCTTCTCATCAGATAAATAAAACTTTCGGCTTACCCTCCTTATCTCTTGACACAAGTTTCAAACAATAATTCAATATAGTTATTATCTATACTTAGACAATTTCAATAAAAAAAGCCAGACATTACTGTCTGGCTTTCTGCTCCCCCTCTTGGGCTCGAACCAAGGACCCTCTGATTAACAGTCAGATGCTCTAACCAACTGAGCTAAGGAGGAAGGTGTGTTACCTTTATTGCGGTGCAAATATAAAACGATTTTTAAAACCTGCAAACACTATAAGCATATTTTTTACTATTTATCTATCGCACGAAGATTGCTTTGTAAATATCGTTCCCATTAGCAAATAAAAGCAAGCCAATAAGTATAAAGAAACCAACCATTTGTGCATTCTCTAAGAACTTATCACTTGGTTTTCTCCCAGAAATCATTTCATAAAGTAAAAACACTACATGTCCACCGTCTAAAGCAGGAATAGGAAGTAAATTCATCACTCCAAGCATAATAGAAAGCATTGCAGTAATATTCCAAAACACTTCCCAGCTCCAATATTGTGGGAAAATATCGTATATAGCCTTGAAACCACCTACACCTTTATAAGCTCCTGTTTCTGGTTTAACCATTTTCTTCAATTGATCAAGATAGCCAACAACCTTATCTTTACCTTTTACAATACCGACAGGGATAGATTCAATAAAAGAATACTTCTCTTGAACGATCGTATAATTTCCAAGTTTCTCGTGATTACTTATAGGAAGCATCGCAGCAAAAACAACTTGCAACTTACCTTCTTCGTTAATTTGAGCAACAGTCTTCTCGTCATTACCATTTCTTTCTACAACCACATCAACAGTAGATCCCTTAGACAATTCTAATTGTTCCATAACCATATCAGCAAAAGGAGTATCAATGCCATTGATACTTTTAATAATATCATTAGCCTTTAAATTACCTTCGTTAGGAGAATTCTCAGGAAAAGCAGTAACAATAAAAGGAACGCGCAATCCGAATAAAGGTCCTGCTTGTGCTCCACTACTTAGCTGACCTAACAAATCAGTTGGCAAATCTATTGTCAGCATTTCACCACTTCTTTCTACTTCTATTTGATGTCCCATAAGAACAGCATAACTAACATCGTTAAAATGTTCAAACTCTTTACCATCAACTTTTGCAATTCGGTCCCCATTCTTCAAACCTATATTCTTCATTAAATCCGATTGAACCCATACCCCGTGTTTCATATCCTTATTTGAAACATACAAGTCCCCATAAGCATAAGTCATTCCGATGTATATAATAAAAGCTAAAACAAAGTTCACAAAAACACCACCTAACATGATAATCAAACGTTGCCAAGCAGGTTTAGATCTAAATTCCCAAGGCTGTGGTTCACCAGCTAACTGATCAGTATCCATGCTCTCATCTACCATACCAGCAATCTTCACATATCCACCCAAAGGAAGCCAACCAATTCCGTAAACCGTATCACCAATCTTCTTTTTAAATAAAGAAAACTTAATATCAAAAAATAAGTAAAACTTTTCAACACGAGTTTTAAATAACTTAGCAGGGATAAAATGACCCAACTCGTGTAAAATAATAAGCAGCGATAAACTCAATAAAAACTGAGATAATTTAATAAGTATTTCCATTTTGTAATATTACAATCTTAACTATAAGTAGACAAAAATAGAATATTACTTTTAGTAATTCATATTTTTTTTACTATAGTAATTTATTTATCAATTCTTTCACATAAAAAAGGGGTATAAAATCAACATGACAGACAATAAAAAGGGTCAATAGCAACAAAACACATAAAAATAGTAAGACAATTAGACAAAAAAGCTACTAATAGAAAAGTATTTTCTAAATTTGCTCTATTAATTAATTATAATAGATATGTTACAGATAGCTTTTATTAGAGAAAATCAAGAGCAAGTAGCTAAAGGATTAGCAAAGAGAAATCTTGATGTTACGGCGTTGCTAGAGGAAGTGTTGGCTTTGGACGAGAAAAGAAGAAGCACACAGGTGGAATTAGACAATGTATTAGCAGAATCTAACAAGCTATCCAAAAGTATTGGTGAGTTAATGAAGAATGGTGAGAAAGCAAAAGCAGAACTTATCAAAGAAAAAACATCAAACTTACGCGATCAGAGCAAACAACTTACAGAGCAATTAAACGCAATTTCTGCTGAGTTGACTGAAAAACTTTATACTATCCCGAATGTACCAAACGATATAGTACCAACAGGAAAAGATGCAGATGATAACTTAAACGTATTTGAAGCAGGTGAAGTGCCAAGCTTACATGAAGGAGCATTACCACACTGGGAATTAGCAAAAAAATACGATATTATTGATTTTGAATTAGGTAATAAAATCACGGGAGCAGGTTTTCCAGTATATAAAGGTAAAGGAGCACGATTACAAAGAGCTCTAATTTCTTATTTCTTAGACAAGAATACAGAAGCAGGATACAAAGAATACCAAGTACCTCATTTAATTAATGAAGCATCAGGGTATGGAACAGGACAATTACCTGATAAAGAAGGGCAAATGTACCATTGCACTGTAGATGATTTATATTTAATTCCTACAGCAGAAGTTCCTGTTACAAATATCTTCAGAGATGTAATCTTACAAGAAAGTGAATTGCCAATTAAGTGTACTGCTTACACTCCATGTTTCCGTAGAGAAGCAGGATCATATGGAGCGCATGTAAGAGGTCTTAACCGCCTTCACCAATTTGACAAAGTAGAAATTGTACGCATAGAGCATCCAGATAATTCATATCAAGCGTTAGATGGAATGGTAGAACATGTAAAAGGAATCTTAAACGAATTAAAATTACCTTACAGAATCTTGAGATTATGTGGAGGAGATATGGGATTCACTTCTGCCCTTACTTATGACTTTGAGGTATTCTCAACCGCTCAAGATAGATGGTTAGAGATTAGTTCAGTATCTAACTTTGAGACATTCCAAGCTAACAGACTTAAACTACGCTTTAAAGATAGCGATGGAAAAAACCAATTAGCTCATACCTTAAATGGAAGTTCGTTGGCATTACCACGTGTTTTAGCTGGAATCTTAGAAAACTACCAAACTCCTGAAGGAATTGTAATCCCTGAGGTTTTAAGACCTTATACAGGATTTGATATTATAGACTAATATTTACATTGAATACAAATAAAATATCAAGCACCAAATCCCTTACAAAGACTTTGGTGCTTTTTTTATCTTTGCACAACTCAAACGATTATAACTTCTTATAAAGAAAACTACAATGATTATTTACAATATCACAATCAACATACATGAAAGTGCTCATGAAATGTGGATAAAATGGATGGAGAACGCTTATATACCAGGGATTCTTGCAACAAAAAAATTTGATAAAGCTAGAATGGTAAAAGTATTAGTAGAAGAAGACATGGGTGGAATCACGTACTCAGTTCAATTTGAAACTAAGAGCAAGGAATTGTTACAACAATTTTATAAAGAAGATTTTGATCGTTTTGAAAGCGAGGCAAAGAAATTATTTGGCGAGCTCATGCTTACATTTAAAACAGAATTAGAACTAGTACGAGAATATTAAAAAGACAACAATGGAGAAAGTAAGAGCTAAAAAACACTTAGGTCAGCATTTTTTAACTGATGAAAGTGTAGCAAAGCGCATCGCAGATACTCTATCATTAGATGGGTATAAGAAGGTGTTGGAAATAGGGCCAGGTATGGGAGTACTAACTAAATATATCTTGGACAAGCCTATTGAGACATTCGTTGTCGAAATTGATACCGAGTCAGTAGATTACCTAAATTTGCACTATGAGAAGCTACACGACCATATTTTTGGACAAGATTTTCTAAAGTTTGATATTGTAAGAGCGTTCAATCAAGAGCCTTTTGCAGTAATTGGAAACTTCCCTTATAATATATCAAGTCAAATTGTCTTCCGAGTATTAGAACTAAAAGACTATGTACCTGAGTTCTCAGGAATGTTTCAAAAAGAAGTAGCTGAGCGTATATGCGAAAAAAAAGGAAGTAAAACCTATGGTATACTTTCTGTTCTTACACAAGCATTTTACGAAACAGAATATCTATTTACAGTTTCAGAACACGTATTCAATCCACCACCAAAAGTAAAATCAGGTGTAATGAGAATGCGAAGAAAAGAAAACTACGCTCTACCATGTAGCGAAAGACTTTTCTTTAACGTAGTAAAAACAGCTTTTAATCAACGTCGAAAAACCTTGCGAAACAGTTTAAAAAGCTTTCAACTACCAGAAGAAATTAGAGAACAAGAAATATTTAACTTAAGACCTGAACAATTAGGTTTTGAAGAGTTTATCAACATTACTAAAACAATAGAAGCAAATGGAGTTCAAAATCTGTAAAGAATCTATCGAGTTAATTGAGGAGTTAATCGCAAAAAAAGATGAAAAAGAACTATTAGTTATTTTACAAGATTTGCACTATGCGGATATTGCTGAGATAATGAATGAGCTTTCGAACGACGAGGCCTCCTATATATTTGACATACTTGATAGTGAAATTACAGCGGAAATTCTATTAGAATTAGACGAAGATATAAGGGAAAAGATTCTTAGAGGTCTTTCTCCAAAAGAAATTGCAGAAGAATTAGACGAATTAGATACAGATGACGCTGCAGATATTATATCAGAGTTACCTGAGGGTAAGAAGGAAGAAGTTCTCTCTGAATTAGAAGATTTAGAACATGCAAAAGACATCGTCGAGTTACTGCGATACGACGAGGATACAGCAGGGGGATTAATGGCTAAAGAATTTGTCTCTGTTAATGAAAATTGGTCCGTACTTACTTGTGTAAAAGAAATGCGCAAGCAAGCTGAGCATGTATCAAGAGTTCACTCTATATACGTTATTGACGATGAGAGCAGATTAAAAGGGCGTTTATCCCTAAAAGATTTACTTACGACATCCACTACAACACATATTAGCGATGTATATATACGCAATGTTGATTATGTGAAAGTAGACACCAAAGATGTAGAAGTAGCTCGTATAATGCAAAAATATGACTTAGAAGCTATCCCTGTAGTGGATGAGATGGGAAGACTTGTAGGTAGAATTACAATTGATGACATTGTCGACGTCATCAAAGAAGAAGCAGATAAAGACTACCAATTAGCAGCGGGTATTTCGCAAGACGTTGAGGCCAATGACAGTATTCTAATGTTAACTCGCGCACGATTGCCATGGTTAGTTTTGGCGATGATTGGGGGATTTGTCGCTGTAAATGTTTCAAGAAGCTTTGAAGGAGCAATGGAAAAATTTGGAGTACTCTTCTTTTTCACACCGTTAATTGCCGCTATGGCAGGAAATGTAGGAGTACAATCTTCAGCCATCATTGTACAAGGTCTTGCAAACAATTCTATCACTGGATCAATCTGGAAACGCCTATTAAAAGAAGTTACCTTAAGCTTACTAAATGGATTTCTCTTGGCTATTTTAATGATGTTGGGAAGTCACTTCCTATTAGGAGTCGATTATATTATAGGTATAACCGTTTCTATCGCATTAATCAGCGTGATCATTATAGCCAGTTTAATAGGAACCTTCGTTCCAATTTTCTTAAACAAATACGGTATTGACCCAGCTTTAGCAACAGGGCCTTTTATTACTACCAGTAATGACATATTTGGAATCTTAATTTACTTCTCTATTGCGAAAGTAATATTAGGATTCTAACGAAAAACTAAAAAGTAATATGCAAACAAGAAAAGTACTTCATATTGACAGCAATCATCCCTTAATGATAAGAGAGCTTTCATTACTAGGATATGAAAATGTAGAAGATTATACCACTTCTAAAGAAATAATTGAGCAAAGTATCCATCAATATGAAGGCATTATTATTCGCAGTCGATTTAAAATCGATCGCCAATTCTTAGATTTGGCGACAAATTTAAAATTTATAGGTCGCGTTGGTGCAGGGTTAGAGAATATAGATTGTGATTACGCCATACAAAAAGGTGTAAAACTTATTGCAGCTCCTGAAGGAAATAGGACAGCAGTTGGTGAACACGCCTTAGGGATGCTGCTTTCACTACTAAACAAATTGAATTTAGTAGACCAAGAAGTAAGACAAGGCATTTGGATAAGAGAAGGCAACCGAGGTATAGAGATTGAGGGTAAAACTGTTGGTCTGATAGGTTATGGCAACATGGGTAATGCATTTGCAAAACGCCTACAAGGTTTTGATTGTAAGGTAATTTTCTATGATATAAAAGACAATTTAGAAAATCAATTTGCCAAACAAGTTTCTCTTCATGAGTTACAAGAAGAAGCTGATATTATTAGTTTACATACGCCGCAAACTCCACAAACAATTAACTTAGTAAACAAAGCTTTTATAGAGAATTGCAAGAAGCCATTTTGGTTGATAAATACAGCAAGAGGTAAAGCTGTTAATACAGCAGACTTAGTTGAAGCATTAAAAGAAAAAAAAGTATTAGGTGCAGCATTAGATGTATTAGAGTATGAGAAATCAAGTTTTGAAAATATGTTCACAGAGAACAGCTTGCCAGAACCAATGCAATACTTAATACAAGCTAAAAATGTACTTTTATCGCCACATATTGCTGGATGGACAATCGAGAGTAAAGAAAAACTAGCACAAGTAATTATAGATAAAATCAAAAAACTGTAACTGTGCTTTTCACGATACAATAAAAAAGGGCTTAGTGTACACTAAGCCCTTTCTGTTGAAATTAAATATATAAAGATTAAATACTCTTCTCTCTTTCTCTTTGTTGATTTTCCTCTTGAATCTTGCGTTCAAGTTCTGCCTCAAACTCTTCCATTACAGGTTTAACAGTACTTTCAGGTAGATCGGCAATCTTAATATACATCAGACCATCAATAGCATTATTAAATAAAGGATCAACGTTAAAAGCAATTACCTTTGCATTTTGCTTAATATACTTTTTAATCAAAACAGGTACTCTCAACTTACCAGGTTCAATATCCTCAATAACTTTATCAAATTTATTCAGATCTGAATCTGTCTCATTAAAAATTAAATCGCGATCAGATTCCTTTAGATTGACCTTATACTCCATTTTAGGAGTAACATACTGAGCAATGAAAGGATCAAAATAGTGAGATCTCATAAACTCAATCATCAACGATTTAGAAAAATCGGAAAACTGATTACTAATACTCACACCTCCTATTAAATACTTGTGTTCAGGGTATCTCAGCGTTGTATGCACAATCCCTTTCCAAAGTAAGAACAGCGGCATAGGCTTTTGTTGGTACTCCTTAATAATAAAAGCACGCCCCATTTCGATAGATTGAGCCATCATTGGATACAATTCAGACTCAAAGCGAAATAATTCGTTCAAGTAAAAACCGTTAATACCGTGTTTCTTGTAAATCTCAGATCCTAATCCCATACGATAAGCTCCACAGAGTTGCTCAGCTTCTGAGTCCCACAAGAACATATGGTGATAATAAGAGTCGTATTGGTCAATATCGGTTGAATTATTTGTTCCCTCTCCTACTTCTCTAAAAGTAATCTCTCTTAAGCGACCTATCTCACGCATAATTGTCGGTATCTTATCTGACTTACACAAGAAAACCTCATAATTCTTAGACTGAAGTAAACGGAAATCACCTTCTCGAAGTGCTTCGATTTCAGACTTAATAGTATCATTCGAAGATGGAGATGCAATTTCTTTTACCGTTTTCGGCAACTTAAAATTAAAGGAAGGTACCTTAATCCAACGATTGATATCACCTTTATAAGCATTAGACAACAAATAAGTTTTAAACCTCAAAAAGTTACCATAATCTGATAAATCATAATGCTCATTTTGTTCTTCAACTGAAATTGGACGACCTATGCGTATCTTGATTGTACGATTCTTCTGAGTTAACAATTCTGAAGGAAGTTTAGCGGTACGCAAAGTTGGATTTATCTTAGATAAAAAATAAAACAACTTACTATTCTGTGCGTGAAAATAAATAGGAACGACAGGAACATTAGCTTTCTTAATCAGCTTAATTGCCCCTTCCTCCCAAGGTTTATCAACAACTAATTTACCATCCTTATAGGTAGACACTTCTCCAGCAGGAAAAATCCCTAAGGGTTTTCCATCACTTAGATGGCGAAGTGTATCTTTAAGACCTATCACACTAGACTTCGCATCCTTGTTATTCTCAAAAGGATTAACAGGCATAATGAAAGGCTTAAGAGGCTCTATCCTGTGAAGTAAAAAATTAGCAATAATCTTAAAATCAGGATCGTGTTCCATCATCAATTTAAGCAACAGAATACCGTCTATGCCACCAAGAGGATGGTTAGAAATAGTAATATAAGGACCTTTTTTTGGCAGTCTCTTTAATTCTTCTGGATCTATCTCAAAATCAATTTGAAACTCTTCTAAAATAGCATTTAGGAACTCTAAATCGTTAAGATGCTTATTCTTATTGTAGATCTTATTTAATGTAGTAATCTTAAGCGTTTTCATCAACATCCAACCAGTCAATGTGCCAAAAACACCGTATTTGTCAACATTAATTGCCTTAGCTACTTCTTTAGCTGTTACTAACCCCATTTAATAATCATAATTAATAATACAAATATACTAAAATATTTAGGCAATCTCTTTTATTTCAACATAAGTAGCTGATTTTTACTCCAAAACCATTTAAAAAAAACCTAAATAACTGATTAAAACATACATAAGTAATATAGCATAAACTTATAATTTTTCTATTTTTGGGCTATTAAAACAATTTAAAATGAAGATAATATCATATAACGTAAATGGAATACGTGCTGCAATCAAAAAAGGATTCATTGATTGGATACAAGAAGAAAATGCAGATGTCATTTGCTTACAAGAAACTAAAGCGAAAGAAGACCAGATTCCAGTAGAGGACTTAGCTGCTGCAGGGTATCCATACCAATATTACTTTTCAGCAAATAAAGCAGGCTATAGTGGTGTAGCAATATTGAGTAAACACAAACCCAACAATGTAGTTTATGGGACGGGAATAGATTATATGGACTTTGAAGGAAGAAATGTAAGAGTTGATTTTGACGATATTTCAGTGATGTCTTTATATCTACCCTCAGCATCAAACATTGATCGTTTAGACTTTAAGTATCAATATATGGATGATTTTTTCACTTATATAACAGAACTTAAGAAGGACGTACCTAATCTCGTTATCTGTGGAGATTACAATATATGTCACCAAGCTATTGATATTCACGATCCAGTTCGCAATGCTAAAGTATCAGGATTCTTGCCAGAAGAAAGAGCATGGTTAGACAAGTTTATCAACAATGGGTTCATCGATAGCTTTAGAATGTTTAACAAGGAACCACACAATTATAGTTGGTGGACCTATAGAGCAAATGCAAGAAACAACAACAAGGGATGGCGAATAGATTATAACCTCGTAACAGAAACGCTAAGATATCGCATCCAATCTGCGTCAATATTAGCTGACGTTGTACACTCTGACCACTGTCCTATTTCAGTAGTTATAAAATAATAAAGGCAATATAAAACGCAAAAGCTAAAAAATGAATCTTAGAACGATCGTACTCGGCCTAATAGCCACGGCATTACTTTCATCATGTGTAACCCGAAGATTATACAACGATTTAGAAGAGCAATATCAAGAAGCACTCAAAGAAAACGACAATCTCTCTAATGACTTAGCTATGCTTAATAGTTCTAATAGTGATTTAGAAAAAGGGAAGAAAGAACTTGCTAAACAGTTAAAGGAACTGCAAGAAGAACGCAAGAACCTCAATGCTGAAATCATAGCTGCTGAAAATCGCTTAAAGGATTTAGAACAGTCGTATAAAACACTACAAAAAAATAATCGCGATGCTTTAGAAGCTGAAGCGGCACGCTTATCTTCAGCCAAAAGTGAACTTGCAAGTAAATCAACTCGTATAGCGGAGTTAGAAGCTATACTTGCAGCGAATGACAAGCAAATGCGCGATTTGAAAGAGAGCTTATCATCAGCTTTAAACGCTTTTGAAGGAAAAGGTTTAAGCATAGAACAGAAAAACGGCCGTGTATATGTATCGATGGAAAACAAGTTGCTGTTTCGATCTGGAAGTTGGTCTGTAAACCAGGAAGGAGCTCAAGCAGTCAATGAATTGTCAAAAGTATTAGCAAACAATCCTCATATAACTGTGTTAATAGAAGGACATACAGATAACGACAAGATTGTTGGCCAATTAGGAGAAGGTGTTAAAACAAATTGGGACTTGTCTACAAAACGAGCCCTGGCTATCGTTGAAATTATAACCTCTAATCCAGATATAGTCAAAAGCAATATAACTGCCGCAGGGCGAAGTGAATATGCACCATTACAATCAAACGATACACCAGAAGGTAAGGCGAAAAATAGGCGAATTGAAGTTATACTTACCCCTAACTTAGACAAAATTAATTCAATGCTAAATGCACTATAATATAAAATGAGATAACAATTGTTATCTCATTTTTTTAATATACCTAAACAAAATACAGAAAAACAAAAAACACTACTTATCACAACTTAAAATCATAAGTTAAAAAAGAAAAACGTAGCTTAAAAACAACTAAACTTGCATAACAAAATAATAATGTTATATTGTTAAAACACATTAGAATAGTAATTAAAAAACAAATACAACTTGAATTCAATTACAATAGATAACATCATTGATCCTGAAAACTTTAACGGGCTGTACAATTGGTTCTACAAAATGATCAAAGCATTTGGGTTAGGAGAATACGAAACTCATATCACGACCACTATTACCCTACTGTTAACCTTCACTGTTATAATGTTTATATTTGACTATGTACTCAAAAACATTATTATTGTATTAGTGAAGTCATTTGCTATTAAAAGTAAAACCAAATTCGACGATATCTTAATCGAAAATAAGTTACTACACAATTTTACGCATCTTATTCCTGTTTTTGTAGCTAAGATATTCTTTCCAATATTCTTTAAAGGCTTTCCTAATCTAACCCAATTCATGATAGCTGTAACTAATATATTATTAATTATAGCTTTGACTTTGGTATTGAGATCAGTCATCAAGAGTATCAGAGATTACGCCAAAACAAAACCAAAATTAGCAGACAAACCCATTGATAGTTATTCGCAAGTTTCGTCAATATTCTTATATTTCTTTGCTGCAATTTTTATCTATACAACTATTACAGGTCAATCACCAGCAAATCTCTTTTTATCCTTAGGAGCAGCATCGGCTATTCTAATGTTGGTCTTTAAGGATACAATAATGGGATTTGTGGCGAGTATTCAAGTTTCAACCAATGATATGGTAAGAGTTGGTGATTGGATTGAGATGTCAAAGTTTGGTGCAGATGGAACTGTGTTAGAGATAAACTTGAGCACTGTAAAGGTTCAGAATTTTGACAAAACAATTACGACAATACCAACCTATTTTCTAATTAGCGATTCCTTTAAAAACTATAGAGGGATGCACAATGCAGGAGGAAGGAGAATTAAGAGGAGTATCAATATTAAAATGTCCTCTATCCGCTTTTTAGAAAAAGATGAAATAGAGAACCTCAAAAAGATTCAACTATTAAAACCTTATATCGAAGAAAGACAAAAGGAGATTGAAGAATATAATGCCAACACTGGTGCAGATCAATCAATGCCTGTCAATGGCCGAAGAATAACAAATATAGGAATGTTTAGGGCTTATGTATTGAGATACGCGCAACAAAACCCCCATATCCACAAGGAATATTTCTTAATGGTAAGGCATTTACAACCTACAGAACATGGATTGCCAATTGAACTATACATGTTTACCAATAGTACACAATGGGTATTCTACGAAAATGTCATGGCAGACATTTTTGACCATGTTTTTGCAGCAGTAGATTATTTTCACCTTGAAGTATATGAATTACCATCTTCTGACGACGTGAGACAATTCATTTCAAATAGTAAACATTAAGAGATTTACAGTCAATCACTTGATCATCAATACACCACCCAAGTGATTGACTATAAACCTAATTTCTCAATAATATTCTCTACTTTTAACTCTGTATTAGATAGCTTCTCCTTACAGAATACAATCAGCGTAGAAGCTCTTTCCACCTTAACTGCCAAATCATCAATTGTCACTTGGTTATCCTTTAATTCGCTTAGAATAGCTTCTAATTCTTTTACTGCGCTTTCATAGGTAAGTGTTTCCATTTTTCTTTCTCTTTTATATCTTTAATTACAATTTCGAAACGTTTATTAAATACATCCACTTGAATGACATCCCCTTCACGAAGTGAAGTAAATTCATTAATTGTCTTATTCTGATACCAGACAATAGCCAGTCCCATTTTCATCAGTGAATCCAAGTCGTATAAATTCGGAATCTGCTCCAAGTGTTCTACTCTGAGTTTTTCCTTTTTCAAAGTCGAAGAAACCCTCAACTCCAAAACCTCACGGAGTTGTGCTATGTTCTGCTTATTACTTCTCAGATTCTCACCAAACAAGTACGCTACCAGGCTTCCCTTCTCACGCAGTTTGTTGCGTTCAGTTAAACAAATTGAACTTGGAGCATAATGTATGGTTTGACTTGCAAGGTTAATCGCCGAACGCTCTTTTTGAATCCGTCCATTCGATTCAACAACAAGCAAATTAACATCCGATTTTAGCTTGTTCTTCTCATACAACAACACTCTTGAAGTTTCAATTTTCAAATGAGAACTAAGTTTTTCTAATACATGTCCCTGAATCTCAACTTGCTGCTTGGCAATAGAAGTGATACTATCATAAAGGCTCTTTACCTGCGTGTGAAACTGAACAGCTCTTTCAACAATAAAAGCAGCGACAGCACTGGGTGTTTTAAACCTTTTATTAGCCACAAAATCAGCTACGGTTGTATCGACTTCATGACCAATACCAGTAAATACAGCTGTGTGCAATCTCGCTAATACTTCTGCCAAGGCATAGTTATTAAACTCATCCAAGTCCAAAGCTGCACCACCTCCCCTTAGCAAAACAACAACATCATAGGTATTTTCAGGAATCTGATTTAGCTTATTAATAATTTCCACATGAGCATTATCTCCCTGTACACGACAATCAAAGTAATCAATATCGAAGGCAAATCCATACTCATTGTACTCCAACTGATTAATGAAATCAATATGCCCAGCAGTATTCAAGGATCCAACTAAAGCAATCTTCTGAATAACAAGAGGAAAAGAAAGCTTCTTATTCAAATCGAGTAATCCATTAGCCTCTAACTTCTTAATTGCCTCTTGCTTTCTTCGTTCAACTTCGCCTAATGAGAAACTCAAATCAACGTCTAATACATTAACCGAAAGACCAAAAACCACATTATAAACAACTTCACATAAACACAAGATTTCAGCACCTTCTTTTAGAATATTATTTGCCTCTTTATCCAACTTAGAATAGATGACATTCGCCACGTGATTCCAAATGGTTCCCCTTGCTTTAGCAAGAATAACTCCGTCACTATTCTCTACCAATTCTAAATAAACATGCCCTCTCCTATCTCTCTTAAACTGAGAGATCTCCACTTTCATCCAAAAAGTATGTCCAGATATAGACTCGTCAAATATCTGTTTTACCCTACCTAAAATAGTACTTAATGTAAACCACTTGATTTCCTCTTTCACGGCAAAAAACTTAGACTAACAAAAATACAACCTTTATATCAATATAAATAAAGATGCTTTGCTACTAACTTTAGCATTACACACAAAAGTCCAAAACACCATATAACAAACTGATTAACAATAACAAACAACTCTAAAAAAGGGATTTATAAAATAAGTTGTCAATTGCCTTTCGCTGATTACAAACTACTATAGAAATTGTTTTGAATCACTTAAGCACTTTTGGGTATAAGAAAGCCATGGCACTCTTCATCGCAAAAGTGGAACTTATTATAGCATTTACTAATCAAATACAACAAAAGTAAATAGTACCTAAAGTTACCATTGAAACCAGGTCTATACCTTAGAAAAGCGAACAAAAACACCCATAATGAAATCAAATTATTTGAAAATTAAAACTCATAATACAGCAATCACAGGGATATATTGTCTACTAATAGGAGTAATATTATTTACTTAGCTATAACTTTTTTATATTTGTGACCTATTTAAAATTAGACTATGACTACAGTAAAAATTATTAATAAATCCCAACATTCTTTACCAAATTACGAAACTGCACAATCTGCAGGTATGGATTTGAAAGCAAACTTAAGTGAAGCAGTAACTTTGGGAAGTTTAGAAAGAGCAATTATACCTACAGGATTGTACTTAGAACTACCTGAAGGATATGAAGCACAGATACGCCCTCGAAGCGGATTAGCTGCAAAAAAGGGAATCACTCTATTAAACAGTCCTGGGACAATCGACGCAGACTATAGAGGAGAAATAGGAGTGATTGTAGTCAACTTATCCAAAGAGCCATTCACAATCGAAAATGGAGAGAGAATCGCTCAAATGGTTATAGCAAAATATGAACAAATTGCTTGGCAACCCGTTGAAGTATTAACTGAAACCACAAGAGGAGAAGGTGGATTTGGAAGTACAGGTCGCAAATAGTAAAAGAAAATATTAATAAAAAGATTTAACAAATGAAGATTATAGTTCCAATGGCAGGACGAGGATCTCGCTTACGCCCCCATACACTTACAGTACCTAAACCTTTAATACCAATAGCAGGAAAGCCGATAGTACACAGATTAGTAGAGGATATTGCTAAGGTTTTAAATGACAAGATAGAAGAAATAGCATTCATTATTCACGAAAGCTTTGGAAAGGATGTTGAGAAAGATCTGATCACTATTGCTGAGAAATTAGGAGCGAAAGGAACCATTTGTTATCAAAATGAAGCATTGGGAACGGCTCATGCTATCCTATGTGCTAAAGAAAGTATGCAAGGACCAATTGTCGTAGCTTATGCAGACACATTATTCCGCGCTGATTTCAACTTAGACAAAGATGCCGATAGCGTTATTTGGGTTAAGCAAGTAAAAGACCCAAGTGCTTTTGGAGTTGTAAAAATGAATGACAAAAAGCAAATTATCGATTTCGTGGAGAAACCGAAAGAATTTGTTTCAGATTTAGCAATTATAGGGATTTACTATTTCAAAAGTGGAGAAACTTTACGCAGTGAATTAGAATATCTCTTGGATAATAATATCATCAAGGGAGGAGAATATCAGCTAACTGATGCCTTAGAAAACATGAAACAGAAAGGAATGTTATTCATGCCTGGGCAAGTAGATGAATGGATGGACTGTGGTAACAAAAATGTAACAGTAGACACCAACAATAGAATGCTTGGTTTCTTAGAAGCTGAAAATGCAAATTACATTTCTCCAACTGTAGTAAATGAAAACAGCACAATCATACCACCTTGTTTTATTGGAGACAATGTAGTTTTAAGAAATGCTACAGTAGGTCCAAATGTTTCCTTAGGAGAAAACACAAAAGTAGAAAATGCGACAATCAAAAACAGTTTGATCCAAACAAACTCAATTATTCGCAATGCAAACTTAGACAATGCGATGGTAGGAAACCACGCTGTCTATGATGGCAAACACACTAATATAAGTATTGGAGATTATTCCGTTTTAGAATAAAAAATCTTAAATCCGTTTTAAAAGCAGTTTAAAACGGATTTTTTTTAGTTATATTGGTTCATTAAACCCGTTTAAGAAGCAAATTTGATATGAAAAAAATCTTGTTGGTGGTATTTTGTCTTACCCTTTTAGTAGCTTGTAAAAAAAACAAGAATAGTTTAAACCTTGACGAAGGCAATGCGACAAATACAAAAACTGTCCTTACTATCTTAAATGAACACAGTAAACACGCACAGAACTTTAAGACAACCTTAATTCGAAGTTCAGCCTCTTATGAAACAGATAAGCAAAGTCAAAAGTTTGCTATAGACATCTCCATAGAAAAAGACAAGCAAATCATGCTCAATATACGCTACATTGGTTTTCCAGTAGCTAAAGCGTTGATCACACCTGAGCAAGTTCAATTCTATGATAAGTGGAACAAAGTTTACTTCAAAGGCACCTTTGATATCCTTACGCAATGGATTGGTACTGAATTGGATTTTAACCGATTTCAAAACCTATTACTGGGACAAGCGCTCGATAGCAAAGACAAAACAAACAACCTTCAATCAAGTATTGCAAAAGGCTTACATAAAATAGAATCAACTATCGATACTGATGTACAATCTACCTATTATTTCGAGGACAAAAATGGCCTGTTGAAAAAAGAAGAAATTTCGGAACCACAGCAAAATAGAAAAGTAACTATCAGCTATCCAAATTATCAGCGAATTGGAAAGTACACAGCGCCTACTGAAATAAATATTAAGGCTGAACAAGAAAAAAGCATAAATTTGAACATTCGTTATGAAAAGGTAACATTTAATGAAAAAACCAATTTTCAATATAAAGTACCAAGCGGATACAAAGAAATTAAAATAAATCAATAGGGAACCTCGCTACATATGAGAGCAAAATATATTACAATAGCACTACTACTTACATCTGCATTCAGCTGGAGCCAACAAAAAGAAACTCAAGCACAACTTGAACGCAGAAAGCAACAGATTATGATCGAAATCAAGTCTGTGCAAAAGCTATTGCAAGTAGAGAGAACAAAAGAGCGTAATATATTATCCGAAATAGAAGAATTCAATCGCAAAATATCCCTTAATCGCCAATTGATCAATAATGTTCAACAGCAAATTACGGTAACGACAAACAATATCGCGAAAACTCAAAAAGAGATCAACGTACTTGAAGCTGAATTGGAGAAACTAAAAAAGGACTATGCTAATATTATAGAAAAATCCTACAAAAGTAAATCCAATCAAAGCCGCATAATGTACATACTGTCGTCAGATAGCTTTCTGCAAGCTTACAAACGCCTACAGTATATGAAACAATATGCTGAATACCGAAAAGAACAAGGGGATGAATTACAGGAGAAAAAAGAAGTTCTCGATAAAAAGATTGCCAAACTTGCCATAGATAAAGAAAAACAAAGAGTTCTGCTTGAGGAGCAAAAAAGCAATCAAAAAGCATTAGAACAAGATTTAAGTTCACAGACTAATTTAATGGAAATCGTCAAAAAAGATCAAAAGAAATACAATGACGAGATTAAAAAGAAACAAGAACAAACAAAAGAAATAGACAAAAAAATACAACAGCTTATCCGCGAAGCAATTGCCGAGGCAAATAGAAAAGCAAGAGAAGCAGCAGCCAAAGCGGGTAAGACAACGACTAAGTCAACGGCGACTTCATCGTCAGCTACATTTGAATTAACTCCAGAAGGTAAATTAGTCGCTGATAACTTTAAAGCTAACCAAGGAAAACTTCCTTGGCCAGTAGAAAAAGGATATATATCACTGTCGTACGGAGATCAGCCTCACCCAGTACAAAAACATTTGACTATACACAATAGTGGTGTAGAAATCTCGACTGAACAAGGAGCACAAGCAAGAGCTGTTTTTCAAGGAGAAGTCCTACAAGTCCAAGTATTACCAGGGGGAAATAAGGCTGTACTTATTCAACATGGTGATTATATCACAGTATATCAAAACCTAAGTGAAGTATACGTCAAAAAAGGAGATAGTGTAAGTCTGAAACAAAGCATTGGTGTCATTAATACCAATAGCAGTGGTAAGACTGTCTTAAAATTCTTATTAACTCATAATGCGGATATTAACAATCCACAATCTTGGTTGAGTAGAAGTAATTAAAAAGGCTTAAAGCAATGAGTAATCAAAAAAGTATCAATATATATAAATGGATTGAAGATAATAAAAACTTACTTCAACCTCCTGTAGGCAACAAAAACATCTATCCGTTATCAGATGACTATATCGTTATGGTCGTTGGAGGACCGAATGCTCGTAAAGACTTTCACTATAACGAAGCAGAGGAGTTTTTCTTTCAACTACAAGGGACCATCTACATTGACATTCAAGAAAATGGCGAGCGAAAAAGAGTCACTTTAGAAGCAGGTGATATCTATTTATTGCCAGCCAAAGTTCCACATTCACCAATTAGAACAGAGAACTCAGTTGGCTTAGTGATTGAAAAGAAGAGAGCGAAAGGACAAAATACGAAAGATGGATTATTGTGGTATTGCGAGCAGTGCAACCACAAACTACACGAAGTCTACTTTGAACTAACAAACATAGAAACTGACTTCTTACCCCATTTTAACGACTTTTATTCCTCAGAAGAATTAAGAACGTGTAAGAACTGTAACCACATTATGGAATCAGACCCAAAATTCACTAAGTGAAATAACACTTAATCTATCCATATAAAAAATCCCCATTGTTATTTAAAGATAACAATGGGGATTTTTCTTTAACGAACTAAAAATTTCATATAGCAATGCATCAGCTATTCCAAAGATAAGTGACTATGCTAAAAATATAGTCCGTGAAAATTCTCTATTCCGTAAATGCTTGTACATTACTGAAAGATTAGCAGTTACTAAACAAACCAATTTACCCCAAGAACACATTCAAAATAGAGCCTTAATCCCCTCTACGAAGTAGATAAAATGACTAATGACTTAAAGACCTCCTAAGTACAAAAAAAGAGGGCAATACCTTGGGAGTTTTTTGCACCTTTCTTGGGGTATTCTTGCACTTTTCTTCGGAAAAAGGGGTGTTTTCCGAAGAAAACTCCCAGAAACCCCTAAGCATACCCAGAAAAAGTGCGAGGAAAACAACACAAATCACCATTCTAAAACAAAGCAATAAACAATTCGAATAACAAGAAACCACAATGCCTCGGCTATCCCCTATTGACTGCCCAAGACGAAAATTATAAAACACGGCTATGAAAGGTTCAAAAAAACACGTATAGCTATGATAAAGCGCCTTAAATGAATGAAATAAGTAAACTAATCAAACAGTAATCTCAAAGATTTTAAGACACTTATAATCATTTGCCGCAATTTTTATATATTAGCAATCAATCAACTATAAAAACCTAATAAATTAGAAAATGGCAAACTTAAATAACCAATTTGGTATTGAAGAAGCTTTACAGAAGCTTGGCTTAAAAGAAATAAATCACGGTTCATCTACGGGATTAAATTCATTTTCAAATGGAAAAATAATTGAATCTTACTCTCCAGTAAATGGCGCTTTAATTGGCAAAGTACAGGCATCTACTGCTGATGATTATGAAAAAGTAATGCAAACGGCAACGGAGGCATTTAAGACTTGGAGAAATGTACCCGCTCCAAAAAGAGGAGAAATTGTTCGTCAAATAGGTGATGAATTACGCAAAAACAAAGAATATCTTGGAAAGCTTGTATCCTATGAAATGGGAAAAAGCTTACAAGAAGGATTGGGAGAAGTACAGGAAATGATCGATATCTGTGATTTTGCAGTAGGTCTTTCTCGTCAGTTGTATGGCTTAACGATGCATTCTGAAAGACCACAGCATAGGATGTATGAGCAATGGCACCCGATAGGTGTTGTTGGTGTTATTTCAGCATTCAACTTCCCAGTAGCAGTTTGGAGTTGGAATACAATGATTGCATGGGTTTGTGGAGACGTTTGTGTATGGAAACCAAGTTCAAAAACGCCTCTATGTGGAGTAGCATGTCAAAATATAGTATCTAAAGTTTTCAAGGAAAACAATATTCCTGAAGGAGTATGTAACCTCGTAGTTGGGAACGAATGTGGTGATTTGATCAATAATGATCACCGTATCCCGTTAGTTTCCTTTACAGGATCAACACGCATTGGCCGACACGTTTCAAAAACCGTAGCTGAAAGATTTGGAAATACCATCTTAGAATTAGGAGGAAATAATGCTATTATTGTTTCTGAACATGCAGATATCAACATGGTTTTAGTTGGTGCTGTTTTTGGAGCAGTAGGAACAGCAGGACAACGCTGTACAAGTACAAGACGCCTTATCGTACACGAAAGCGTATATGACAAAACCATTGAAGTACTTCAAAAAGCGTATGCACAGTTAAAAATAGGCAACCCTCTTGATGCAACTAATCACGTAGGTCCACTAATTGATAAAGGCGCTGTTCAAGATTACTTAAACGCAATAGAAAAAGCAAAAAAAGAAGGAGGTAAAATAATTGTAGAAGGAGGCGTTCTTTCAGGTGAAGGTTATGAAAGTGGATGCTATGTAAAACCGTGTATCATAGAAGGTAAAAATGATTACGAAATCATACAAGCAGAAACCTTTGCCCCAATCTTATACGTTATGAAATACAGCGATATTCAAGAGGCAATAGCTATGCAAAATGGCGTTCCTCAAGGATTATCTTCATCTATATTCACTACTAACATGAGAGAAATGGAATTGTTCTTATCTCATGCAGGATCAGATTGTGGAATAGCCAATGTCAATATCGGAACATCTGGAGCTGAAATCGGTGGTGCATTCGGAGGAGAAAAAGAAACAGGAGGTGGTAGAGAATCCGGATCAGATGCTTGGAAAGCATACATGAGACGTCAAACCAATACCATCAATTACGGAACTGAGTTACCTTTAGCTCAAGGTATTAAATTTGATTTCTAAACGAATAGATAATAAATACTTATCGCAATACACAGAAAAGGGTTCACTGAGTGAACCCTTTTTATATTTTATCTCTATAAGCTACAATGAATCACGCGCTATACACTATTCTGAGCCGTATTAACGAACGCATCTACCAATCTTACAAGGATTTAATTAATTTTAAAAAAGAGTACAAAACTAATCCCTCTGCAATCAAAATTAAAAGTAGGTTGAAATAAAAGTCAGCATTGTTAAGATACATTTCATAGTTCAAAAAACTAATACCACTCCCCTTAAAAAAAGAAAGGTACAAACTAAAAATAAGTATAAAAAAGAAGCAGACAAGTGCTCCCGTCTTTTGAAATCTACTCATAACAGATCATATTTTAGGTAATTAATACTAGTCCTCATTGCTAATTATATACTACTACTGAAGCAGGCACGGTCGATCAAAGAATTAAACTCAACTACTCCAGGCAGAGTCAAAACAGCAACCTAAGCCAGTAATGTAGTACAGTGAAATAGAGTATTCCCTTTAAAAACATCCTTGAACAATCACCTAAATTTACACTAATTCACACTAAAAGAATTATACAAATCAAACATTAAACCACCAATAATGAAGTGAATAACAGACAAATAAGCACAATCAATATAGGGCATAAAGTCAAAAAAAAAGGAGTTCCTTGAAGGAACTCCTTTTGAAAAAGTATTTATCTCTTATTACGTTCTAAAATCTATATCCAATATTGATACCTGCATTAAACTCAATAGCTGAAAAGCGGTCGTTCACCTCACTACTGAAGTTTCTTGCAATATTTGCAAATGGATTGATAGTAAATGAATCACCCAAAGCCCATTTGTACCCTACTCCAACACCAAATATGAAACTGTCCATATCTACTTTTACAGTTTGATCTACAGCATCTATTTCATTCCATTTATCTTCTTCAAAGTTTCCAAATCTGTATTTCAAAAAAGGAGTAACCACATAACCACTACCATTAGCACCAGTCTTACCTCCAAAGTAATAGTTGTAATTAACCATTAAACTATTTGTCTTAAACTTTTGATTCTTACTGTTCTTTTCAGCGTGATAAGAAAATCGATCATTGATATTGAAATTTGCACCGATCGATTGGTTATGATCGATAAAATGTTCGTACCCTAACTCAACAGAAGCTAATACTAATGTATTCAAAACATTTATTTTAACCTCATTTAAAGCCTGTGCTTTTGCTCCAAAAGTACAAGCTAAAAACATTAGTCCTAAAAATAGTTTTTTCATATTCTAATTTGATTTAACAGCAAATATAATAAAATACTCAGTTATTTATGGTTTCTACCTTCTTCATCTGGATACATAGCGGCCACGGTGTCACTTTGCCAAAACTCCTTAGAATCAATATCAAGTATGGATATCTTTCCTAAAAAAGCAGCTCCTGTATCAATATTCCACACATTAGCAAAGTTTGTTGGTTCTGTAAAACCAAAGTGAGTCACTGGTGTGTGACCAATGTATACTTCGCTGTGATGCTTTAAGCGTCGAGGGTACAAGATATCATCTGGAGAAAGATTCGCATTCATACTCATGACAAGCTCCCACAAAGTACGATCCCAATACAGACTTTCTTCAAAATGTTCATCCGTAATACCTCTTGGATTAGTAAACCCGGCATGTACAAACAATCTATTTTTGTCATCAATATAGTAATTCATTAAAGAGTCAAAAAAATCTAAATGTTTCTGTACCTCTATTTCACTTAACTGACTATACGATTTCATAGAGGCATCTCCTCCATTATACTCCCATAGTTTATTCGTTTCTTTCGTTCTTAACCAATGTACCAAAAGCGTTTCGTGATTTCCTCGAAGAAAGATACACTTCTGTTTTAGTTTTAATTCTAATAGTAGGTTTACTACTTGAGCGGATTCGCTCCATCCATCTACATAATCTCCTAAAAAAATAAGAGTATCATTTGCAGTGACATTTGCACGGTCTAAAACTTGTAGCAGAGCCTTATATCCACCGTGAATATCACCAATAACAAGTGTTCTATTCATTACCTAATCCATTTCATATTTAAGCTTACGCAAGATACGCATTACTTCTTTAAAGGCTACAAACAATTGAGGATCACTGTGTTTTTTTAGGTAATCTTTAACCTCGAGTAGTTCGTCAATAGCTTTGTCGAAACCATTGAGGTAACACAACATCATATTGAAACACAATTTGTTTAAAACGCGTTCTTCTTTAGAGGTCAATCGCATTTCATTTTGGATTTTATAAATGACATTCATACTACTCCCATAAATATGCCCTAGTATATTTCGATTGTAGCTGGGCGGATCAAATAATAAAGTATTTGAAATACCATAAGTTCCATTGTCGTAAAAGTGAATAGCTACCTCTTCGAAAGGATAATAAGATGTTTTGTCATTCAGACCCAAATTTAGATACTCAGTAATAACAAATTCATTGTCGTCATAGTAGATAGTAACAGCATCCAAATCAGAGTAAAAAAGCTGAATCTGCTCGTTGACAAACAGGATATCCACTCGGGAGTAAAAAGGAGTTCCGCGAACTTTCATTTTGTTTCCAGCCCAACAAATGATAAACTGCTCCTTAAAGACACTATATCTGGCTTTTAAATCCTTGTGAGTATCAGCTACAAAACTGACAACTGTATCTAAAAGCGTCTTAAAGTCGATCTGTGAAACATTCTCGATACTTGTCACAACTTTGCTATTATCTTCGATAGGTACCTTTTCATTCGGAACAGAAGTACTCCCAACTCTGTAAAAAAAGGTCCCTTCCTCTATCTCATTAATTTTTCTTTTAAACGTAGTTAGAAGTCCATTTGGCTTAATCGTCACTAATCCAACTACCTTATCCTTAGGCAATAAACCAAAAGGAACATTGTCGTAGACAATGCTGGGTGCATTCTCCAAATAGGCGTTTACGAGATTCTGAATTTTACTATCGTCATAAAAATCTACGCCCGTAATATAATTATCTGTATCTTCAATGCCCACAAGCAAGTAGGAATTGTTGTTAGGGTTTGAATTAGACAAGGCACAGATATGTTTTAGAAACTTAGCTTTGCCTGACTTAGTATGTAGATTAAGCTGTCTTTTCTTATCGTAGAAGCTATTTTCGTCGTAATACCCGAGTATATTTTTAATTAGTAAACGTTTGTTAATCACATCATTTCAATTTTACTTCTTAAAATTATAAAAAGAAAGTCATAATTCACGCTTAATTACAAATTAAGCATTTTACATTTAACCATATATTAACAACTATATAAAGAATATTTTTCCAATTTGCGTAAAGGTTTAAAAAAGAGTCTATTTAACAAAACAAACAAGTATGGATAATACAGCTTCAAATTATGATATTCGTGAATTAAACGAATTAATTGAAAGAGAAAGTTCTTTCATTGATTTGTTGACAATGGAAATGAACAAAGCTATTGTAGGACAAAAACATATGATTGATCGTCTATTAATTGGATTGATAGGACAAGGTCATATTCTACTTGAAGGAGTACCAGGTTTAGCAAAGACCTTAGCTATTAATACACTTTCAAAAGCAGTACATGGAAGTTTTAATAGAATTCAGTTTACTCCAGACTTACTACCTGCGGACGTTATAGGGACAATGATTTACAATGTAAAGGAAAATGATTTCAGTATCCGTAAGGGGCCAATCTTTGCCAATTTTATATTAGCAGATGAGATAAACCGTGCACCGGCAAAAGTACAGTCTGCACTTTTGGAAGCGATGCAAGAGAAACAAGTAACTATCAGTGATGAGACATATAAATTAGAGCAACCGTTCTTGGTAATGGCTACCCAAAACCCAGTTGAACAAGAAGGTACTTATCCATTACCAGAGGCTCAAATGGACCGTTTCATGTTGAAAACGGTGATTGACTATCCAAAGTTAGAGGAAGAACGCCTTGTTATTCGTCAAAATTTAGCGGGAGAAAAACCGCAAATAAACCCTGTTGTAACTTTAGAACAGATCAAACGAGCTCAAGAGGTTGTTAAGAAGGTATACATGGATGAGAAGATTGAAAAATACATCTTAGACATTGTATTTGCAACAAGATATCCTGAGCAATTCAAATTAGAAAAATTAAAACCACTTATTAGTTTCGGTGCTTCTCCTCGTGGAAGTATCAACTTAGCAACAGCTGCCAAGTGTTATGCGTTTATTAAGCGCAGAGGCTATGTTATTCCAGAGGATGTACGCGCAGTAGTAGTAGATGTATTAAGACACAGAATTGGAGTGACATACGAAGCTGAAGCTGAAAATATCACTTCATTAGATATTATAAATCAAATTGTAAATGAAATAGAAGTGCCTTAATAATTAAGGTTCTTCTGGTAATTGATTTAACCTATTTGTACTGATCTACAAATAGGTTTTGAAGTTTGAACATTTTGAAAGATATGCTATGGATACCAAAGACATTTTAAAGAAAGTCAAAAAAATTGAAATAAAAACAAAGCGATTAAGTGATCATATATTCTCAGGGGAGTATCATACTTCCTTTAAGGGTAGAGGGATGACTTTCTCCGAAGTTAGACAATATCAGTTTGGGGACGATGTAAGAGCAATAGACTGGAATGTAACGGCAAGATATAACGAACCTTATATCAAAGTCTTCGAAGAAGAACGCGAATTAACACTAATGTTAATGGTTGATGTTAGTGGCTCTGAAAACTTCGGGTCAACAGATACTTTTAAAAATGAAATCGTAACCGAAATAGCAGCAACTTTAGCTTTTTCAGCTACACAAAACAACGATAAGATTGGTCTAATTCTATTTTCAGATCAGATAGAGCTATTCATTCCTCCCAAGAAAGGAAAAACGCATGTTCTGCGTATTATTCGCGAATTATTAGATTTCAAACCTAAGAGTCAGCATACTGATTTAGCACATGCGTTAGAGTACGCTACGAAAGTTTTAAAGAAAAAAGCTATTGTTTTTGTCCTTTCAGACTTTATCACACCGAACTTTGAATCTACATTGAGGATTACTGCAAAGAAACACGACATTACTGGTATTCGCGTCTATGACAAACGCGAACAAGAAATACCTAATGTCGGTTTAATAACAGTATTTGATGCTGAGACAAGAGAAGAAGTGGTACTCAATACTTCAAGTCAAAGTACGCGTAAAGAATATGAAGCCTACTTCCAGAAAAAGGAAAAGAAATTCTTAAAAGTATTTCAAAAATGTGGAGCAGGTACAATCAACATAGAGGTAAATGACAGTTATGTAAAAAAACTCTTAGGCTACTTCAAATCAAGATAACAATCATGAAAAAGGAATTTCTATATATACTCACAACTTTATTATTTTTTAGTAGTACGCTGTACGCTCAAAATAGAATTGAGTCTAAAGTAGATACCACTCAAATAAAAATAGGTGATAGTTTCTCCTATACAATTACAGCCCATACTAAAGAAGGGACAAAGATTACTTTTCCTGAAACAGAACAAATTGGAGCTTTTGAAGTCATAGAGAACTATCCGACAGATACAGTTGTAAAACAAGATGATATAGAGTTAATCAAGAAGTATGATTTAACGCAATTCGATGAAGGTTCCTACACTCTTCCGCAGGTACCAGTCATTGTAGATGCATCAATGTTCAAGACTGATTCGGTAAGAATTAACGTATTACCTGTACAAGTAGATACTCTAAAAACTCCATTATATGAAATTAAGGGTATTTCAAAAGAGGGTGCATCATTTTCTACTTACTGGTATTACATCATTTTCGTCGTTTTATCCATCGTCGTAGGTATAGCATTGTACTTATTCATTAAATACAAGCAGGAGAAAAACCTAACTGAGGACGATAAATATAAAACCCCTTATGAGAAAGCAGTCAAGAAATTAAAAAAACTTGAGGAGAAAAAGAACTGGACGAGAGGAGATGCTAAACCATATTATTCAGAGATGAGTAATGTCGTAAGAAACTTTCTTGAAGATACATTTGATATTTCTGCAAGAGAAATGACCACCTATGAGATTATGATACTCTTAAAAAACACTTTAAGAGATAAGAATATCAAACTAAAACCAGAGGTTATCAATGAGTTCAAAAGAATTCTCGAAACAGCTGACTTAGTAAAGTTTGCCAAATCTCAACCAACTGAGAGTGAAATCCAAGGAGATACGAGTAAGATACAGGGAATCGTAGATAAGATTAACGAGGCTTATCCTATATCTGCAGCTACTCAGACAGAGCGAATTAGAAGACGAGAAGAAAGGAAAAGACGCCGTATGCGCTTTCGTATTTGGTTGCCAATTGGCGTATCCGTTTTCTTAATGTTACTTACAGGAATAGGCTATTACTTCACTACTGCAAGTGAAAGAGAGTACAGTCTATTTACGTTTAACAACACAAAGAAACTATTGGAAAAAGAATGGATTAGTAGTACGTATGGGTCAAATCCAGGTATCACTATTACTACTCCAGTCGTGTTAGTACGCAAAAATGAAACTGTAATTCAAGAAGCGAAACTTGATGGTTTAGAATCAATACAGCAGTTTAGATTCAAAACTTTGGAGGACCCTATCAGTATGATATTGAGTAATTCAGTAACGACTAAAGAGTTCAAATCAACTGAGAAGGAAATAATCGCTCATGCGATAAAGGCAATTACGCAAAATTACAAAGTAACGGATATACAATATGAGGAAGATGACTTTGAGAACTCAAAAGGTATAGTAGGTACAGAAGTATTTGGTAGTTTCAAATTAGAAGATACGGAGACAGGTAAAATAGAAGAAATAGAATTTGAAGGAGTACTGACCCAATATGGTGAGAACCGTAGTCAGATATGGGTTTTCTATCGAAATAATGATAAACTTGCAGTTGAATTAGTTCAAAGAGTATTTGAATCAATTCAATACAATGAAGAAAAATGATAATGAAAAATGTAACTTTTTTAAATCCAGAGTTATTTTGGCTTTTTCTATTGCTACCAGTGGCATTTTATATTTGGTATATCAATAGAAAAAAACAACATGCTACAGTAAAGTTAAGTACGACAAAAGGAATAAGAAATAGTAAATCAATTCTCATAAAGCTACTACCTGTATCTATTGTACTAAGGCTATTAGCTTTATCAACCTTGATTGTAGCATTAGCACGACCTCAAATAATCAGTGTGGATCATCAGATACATTCTACACATGGTATAGATATTATCATGGCAATGGATATCTCAGGAAGTATGTTAGCGAGAGATTTACAGCCTAATCGATTGGAAGCCTTGAAAACTGTAGCTGCTGACTTTGTCAAACAACGCGTAAGTGATCGCATAGGAATTGTAATCTACGCTGCTGAAGCTTATACAAAAACTCCAGCTACAAGTGATAAGCCACTTATCTTAAATGCACTGCGCACCATAACGTATAGCAATGAAATTGAAGATGGTACTGCTATTGGCGTAGGATTGGGAACAGCGATAAACAGAGTAAAAGATAGTCCTGCTAAGAGTAAAGTCATTATCCTATTAACAGATGGAGTAAATAATACGGGAGCAATTGATCCTATATTGGCAGCAAAAATAGCAAAGGAATACAACATAAAAGTTTACACTATTGGTATAGGTACAAATGGTTTGGCAGATTCACCAGTAGGTATGAAACCTAATGGAGAAGTTGTATATGAAAAAGTCCAAGTAGAGATTGACGAAGAATTAATGAAGGAAATCGCTCAGATGACAGGAGGACAATATTTTAGAGCAACTGACACAGATAGCTTAAAAAATATTTATGAAGAAATCAACCAATTAGAGAAGACAAAAATAGACGAGCAAAAGTTCGTTAATACAGATGAGAAATTTCACTTGTTTGCTTTAATAAGTTTTATTCTCTTAAGCATTGAAATAATACTAAGAAAAACTCTTTTTAGAGGATTTATATAAGTTTATTATGTGGGAACTTGATAATAAAAAATACTTTCTTTTATTAATTGTAATTGCAGCAATTGTAGGTCTTATCATTGCTGATTTGCTATGGAAGAAAAGAAAGCAATCTACTTTTGCTACGCACAAAGCAATGAAAATATTAGCGCCAAACAGATCTAAGAATAAGTCAATCATCAAGGCTGGTCTTTATCTTATGGCATTAGTTTCGATTGTAATAGGATTAGTTAATCCGAAAATTGGAACCAAATTGATAACAGTCAAACGTCAGGGTATTGACATTGTATTTACCTTGGATGTTTCTAAGAGTATGCTTGCAGAGGACATGGCGCCAGATCGTTTGGCTAAAATGAAACAACTGGTTTCACAGATTATCAATAATCTCGGACCTGATAGAGTTGGAATAGTTGGCTATGCTGGAACAGCTTTCCCGATGCTTCCAATTACAACAGACCACTATGCTGCAAAAATGTATTTGCAAACCATGAATACGGATATGGTATCCTCTCAAGGTACCGCTTTTGAAGATGCAATCTATGAAGCGAGTAACTTTTATGATAACCCAAATACCAGTAAAGTGATGATCCTCATTTCTGATGGTGAAGATCACGGAGAAGAAATGGATGGCGCTATCGCTATTGCTTCTCAAAAAGGAATAAAGATTATCACTATCGGAGTGGGTACTGAAAAAGGAGGTCCAATACCTATTCGCACTGCCAAAGGCGTTGAGTATAAAAAAGATTGGGACAACGAAATTGTGATTACAAAACTCAATCCAAATACTTTAAAACACATTGCAGAAAAAACGGGAGGCAAATATTACTATGGATCTAATACCCAAGAAGTCGTTGATTTAGTTAAAAATGACTTGAATAAGATTCAAAAAACAGACTTTGAATCTCAACAGATTTCTGAATATCAATCACAATTTCAGTGGTTTTTGGCATTTGCATTTATTTTAATTTTCATTGACTTATTCATTTTAGAGCGCAAAACACAATGGATGAAAAATCTAAACCTGTTCAATGAAAAGAATGAAGATAATGATTAATGATTTTTGATTATGAAGCACTTATTATATATAATAACTTTCTTTTTTATGTCCTTAGCTACTTTTGCACAAAGTGCTGGTAGAGCCCTAAGTAAAGGAAATGAAGGATATGAACAAAAACATTACGCACAAGCTGAAGCATCCTATAGAATAGCTAATTCTAAATTGGAAAACAATGCTACAGCCGAATATAATTTAGGGAATGCCTTGCTAAAACAAGGTAGAACAAAAGAAGCTATTTCGGCTTATGAACGTGCTATTAAAGTTGCCGATTCTAAATCTGAAAAACACCTTGCCTACCACAATATAGGTAACTCATATATGAAATTAAAGGATTATAAAGCAGCCGAACAAGCATACAAGTCTGCACTGAAAAATAATCCGAAAGATGAAGAAACAAGGTATAATTATGCTGTCGCAAAAAAACTAAATCAGCAGCAGCAAAATAAAGATCAACAAGATCAAAACAAAGATCAACAGGATCAAAACAAAGATCAACAGGATCAAAACAAAGATCAACAGGATCAAAACAAAGATCAACAGGATCAAAACAAAGATCAACAGGATCAAAACAAAGATCAACAAGGTCAAGATAAAGACCAAAATGGTCAGGATAAAGATAAAAAGGATCAGGATAAAGATCCGAAAGATAAAAAAGGAGAAGAAAACAAAGAGGAGGAAAATAAAAAACCTCAAAACAAGGATAACAAGAAGCAAGAAAATAAAGAAGAGGACAAGGAAGATTCTGATGAAAAAGATGGAGATAAAGACAACTCTGACAAGGATAAAGAGAATCAACCATCACAACAGCAGCCAATGCCAAGTAATATGAGTCAAATGCCACAAACGGCAACACAAGCTCAAATGAATCAGATATTACAGTCACTTGAAACAAAAGAGAAACAAGTACAACAACGAATCATCAACAAAGGCAAAGGGGCTGCCACACAAGGAAAAAATACGGGTGACAAAAAGAATGAACGCAAAAAAGACTGGTAGAAAATGAAATCATTTCAGAAATACATACTATTAATATGTTTTATCTGTAGTCAAGCATTATGGGCACAATACACTTTCGAAGCAAAAGTTAGCAGAGAAAATGTGCCCCTAAATGAACATGTTCGTATTGACTTCGTAATGGATGGTGATGGAGATAACTTTACCCCACCAAACTTCAATGGTTTAAAAATCGTTGGAGGGCCTAATCAAGCTGTTAGTCAGTCATGGATAAATGGCAAAAAGACTTTTTCGAAGACTTATTCTTATTTCTTACAATCGACTCGAAAAGGTAATTTCAAAATTGGACCTGCCACTATTGAGATTGAGGGTAAAGAATATAAAACTAATCCCCTATCCATTACTTTTGTTGACGCAGTACAAAAGCAAAATACTCCAAACAGGGGACGTAGTGGTGAATTAAATCAAATTCAACAACAATCCCTCGAGCACATACATTTAGTGACCGAGGTTAGCAACGCGAATCCTTATGTTAATGAGCCAGTAAACATTAGTTTTAAAATATATTTTAAAGAAGGACTCTCTGGTTATAGTGGTAAAAAAATACCTACGTACAAAGATTTTTGGGTACATACTATTCCCCCAACAAGACAACCTGAAATAAAGGTTGGGAAATACAAAGGAGAAACATACAACTACATCGAAATCAAAAGAGATGTAGTTATGGCACAAGAAGTAGGTAGTTATACTATAGATCCACTTGTTCTTGATGTTCAAGCGCAAGTTTATACAGGTAGACGAGATTTCTTCGGTTTTCCTGAAGTTGGCTATGTCGAAAAAGAAATTGGCACCAATAAGGTTACTATAAATAGCAAAGCATTGCCAGAGCAAGGTAAACCACTCAATTTCAGTGGTGGCGTAGGAAAACTCAACTTTAAGGTTACTCCTTCCAAAAGAGAGTTAAAAGCTGGTGATCCATTCACCTTAAAAGTGGAAGTATCTGGTCAAGGGAACCTGAATTTATTAACGATTCCCGAGCCAAAAGCTCATTCGGCATTAGAGTTATATGACCCCGTTTACACAGAGAAGGTTACTCCAACTGTATTCGGATTACAGGGAAAAAGAGCAAATGAATATACTATTATTCCGCAATACAAAGGGGATTACTATATTCAGCCTATGGAGTTTTCATACTTTGATCTATCGAGTAAATCGTATAAAACCATTTCGACAGATAGTCTAAAGATTGCCGTTATAGATGGGCCTGCATTGCCAACAAACACAACAATTCAACATGCTCAAGACTCTGAGGCAATAGACAATAGTGAACTATTTCAACCCATAGAGAACACGGCTACTTTTATTTCTACTGAATCCGAAACAGCTTATTGGTTGTCGACTACTTATTACCTATTGACATTATTTCCAATAGCTGCAATTCCATTCTTTGTATTGGCTGTGAATAGAAAACGCTCTTTAGACAATGACATAGAAGGAAACCGATTACGCACGAACAACCGATTAGCGCGCAAATATTTATCGGAAGCTAAAAAGCACTTAAAAGACAAAGATAGTTTCTATGAAGCTTTAGAACGTTGCTTACACAACTTCCTTAAGGCTAAACTAAAAATAGAAACATCAGAGATGAGTAATGAAACAATTCAGGATCTACTGCAAGATAACCAAGTGACAGAGGAGCAAATTACTGCATTTATGGAGCTAAAGAATGCTTGTGAATGGGCAAGATACACTCCCACTGAACAGGTAGATACAAACAAAGATTACGAATCTGCTATACAAGTAATAAGTCAATTAGAAAAACAATTAAAGTAAACAATGATGAAATATATAATCTATATCCTATTATTTGCTTTACCATCTGTTTCTTTCGCACAAGACAAAAGTCAGTGGGAAAAGAAGTTTGACAATGCTAATAGCTTATATATAAAAGAGAATTATGCAAAGGCTATAGAAATCTATCACGAGTTAATCCAAGAGAAAGATAATTCTCCTGAGGTTTTCTTCAATTTGGCCAATGCTTATTATAAATTAAATAACAATACAGATGCTATTTACTATTATGAAAAAGCGCTAAAGTTAGCTCCAGATACCCAGGCCTTTCTCACAAATCTAAATTATGCTCGAAAGAATCTTGAAGATGATATTACTATTGTAAAAGAATACGACCAACAAGATATCATACACCAAAGTTTAGGAATACTAACAGTTAATCAATGGGCTACTCTGAGTACACTTGCAGCATTCTTAGTCTTAATTTGCTTTATCTGCTACTATTTAACCACTAAAAGTAATGTAAAGAAACTAAGCTTTACCTGCCTTATACTCTTTCTCTTTTTAAGTTTAGTGACAGCTTATAGCGCTTACTTTGAAGACCATTATAAAAGTGACGCTTATTCAGGAATCATTTTCGACAAAGTCTTAGAGCTAAAAAGTGAAGCGCGACATACTTCTGATACCATTAGAGAGCTCCACGAAGGAACAAGAGTTCATGTATTGGAAGAAAAATCTCTTTGGATAAAGGTACAATTGGACAACCAAGAAGAGGGTTGGATAGAGAAGAAATCCATCAAAGTGATATAGTAAAAAAGGGGACAAAAGAATAATTTCTTTTGTCCCCTTTTTTATTTTTAGCCCTATACACAATCGATTAAACAGCTGTAGGTTCCTCTGGTGTAGTAAGCATGTCCACGCTTCTTGCAAACAAGGACTTAACCATATTGTACAAACTTGGTAGAATGTCTTCCGATAAAACTAAGTAAGTCTTATAACTATAAGACTGCTGCAAAGTTTCTGTTTCCACAAGCTTGAATATATTATTTACCTCATCGAATAAACTAAGAAAAACACTTCCTACCAAGATAACTACAAGGATTTGGAACAAAGCACCAAAAAGTCGATTAACAAAACCTAAATAAACAGTCTCGAAAACCTTAGTCAGCATATTAGCGACGAATTTCACAAGTAAAATCGATAAGAAGAAGGTCAAGATAAAAGAGATAATAGGCAGAAAAGAGGTATCCCATCCTAATTTAGTGAACAGCAATTCTTTGACAACGTTCGAAAACTTCAAAGCGCCAATTATACCAATAAGAATTGATAAAAAGGCTGCTACAGAAACAAACAAACCTTTCTTCAAACCTATATAAATACCATATACTAAAACAATACCAGTGATTATATCTAAAACCATCAACCTATTTTTATTACGAATATATTACAAAAACTCATCTTATGACTTACTTTAAAAAATAATTCATCCAAAATCAGGTCTTTTTGCGCATTATCTCAAAAAGACAAACCTCAAAAAAACAATTCAATCTTAGTCCGTTATACAATAATGATTCCAATTTGTAAAATATGGTATCAACCTCAACAGAATAAAACAGAATCAAATTGCAAATTGTATCTTTGTCAACTTATTATAAAATAATATGGCAAGAGATGAACAATTAAAACAACGATGGCAATCGGTTGTTACCAAAATATCAGAGCGCTTTGGAGATGGTGAAACATTAGACTTAGAAGCAATTATATATTTAATAGGCGTACAAGAATTAGGAAAAATAAAAAAACGCTATAAGAAAGACGAAAAAATAAACCTAATGCACATTGCAATATGTAAATTATTAGAGCCTTATGGGTACTATGAGTTTGAATACTTTGACAATGACGGTTGGCCTCACTACAAAACTTTAGAGCACTTACCAGCATTAAAAGCAGGTGAACAAAGTGTATTAATGAAAGAAGCAATTGTAAATTACTTCCTGGAGAATAAGTTTATAGAATAAGCTACATTACAAAGAATTATCAAAAGAATAAGGTTTTAAAATTTTAATGTCTAATTGAAAAGCAGTAAATTTGCGCTTTACTTTACTTAAGATGATAGATAAAATAAAAGAATACATCGGTGAAGCAGAGTTATTTCACACCGATAATAAAGAGACGCTTGAAGCATTTAGAATTAAATTCTTATCAAAGAAAGGAATCTTAAATGACCTATTCGCACACTTTAAAACTGTGCCGAACGAGCAAAAAAAAGAGTTTGGTCAGATAATCAACTCGTTAAAAAATATTGTTGAGGCTAAAGTAAAATCAATTCAAGAAGAACTAGAGTCAAAAGATATACAAGGTTTATATGGAGATCTTACAAGACCAGGTTACCCTTTAGAAATTGGTTCAAGACATCCTATTTCATTAGTAAAAAACCAAATCGTAGATATCTTCAATAGTATTGGATTTAATATATCTGAAGGTCCTGAAATAGAGGATGACTGGCATAATTTCTCTGCGTTGAACTTCCCGGAATATCACCCAGCACGTGATATGCAAGATACTTTCTTCGTTCAAACCAATCCAGAGCACTTACTGCGTACACATACATCATCTGTACAAGTGCGTTATATGGAAAAGAATACACCTCCATTGAGAACTATTTCTCCAGGGCGCGTATTTAGAAACGAAGCTATTTCATCACGTTCACACTGTATATTCCACCAAGTTGAAGGTTTATATATTGACAAAGACGTTTCTTTCGCTGATTTAAAACAAACCTTGTTATACTTCACAAAAGAGATGTTTGGAAAATCTAAGATTAGATTGCGTCCTTCGTATTTCCCTTTTACTGAACCAAGTGCTGAAGTAGATATCTATTGGGGTCTTAAAACCGAAACAGATTACCGAATTACAAAAGGAACTGGATGGTTAGAGATTATGGGATGTGGTATGGTTGATCCAAATGTTCTTAAGAACTGTAATATCGATCCTACCGAATATAGTGGTTTTGCCTTTGGTATGGGAATTGAGCGTATCGCAATGTTATTATACCAAATCGGAGATATCCGTATGTTCTACGAAAACGATGTTCGCTTCTTAGAACAATTTAAAGCAAGTTTCTAATTAGATACACAATAATAAAAGGTCACTTCATTCGAAGTGACCTTTTTGCATACTACTAACTAATATAATTACCTCTGCTATAATTTTACGTCTTTTGAACTAACATCAAAAGAATCAAAACAAAGTAAATATTCCTATTCAATGGGTTACCCCCTAATTCTTCTACAGTATAATCCCTTACACTTGAAACAAGATCAAATCACTAAGAAACAATATGTTATCTTTTTAGATTCAATAAAAAACCCTTTATTCTAAGGTCCTAAAATAAAACAAACCAAGGCAACAGAATAATACAAATCAAATATTCCGCATGAATCGCTTGCATTAATAAAAGGCTTTCTATTTTCAATTAGACGTACATTCTCAATCATTGTTACAGCTGACTCGAAAAATTATTCAAAAAAAAAGTAAGACATCTCAAAAGAAACAATCTAAGTAGATTATAGTATAAACTGCGCATTAAAACTATGCACGCATAATAGTATGTACCTTAAATAGTTAATAAACTGTAAAAGAAAGCTTCATAATAAGAATAAGTTTACCTTTTACTCAATCACTTTTGTATTTTTGTCAGTTCAAACTAAACTAACTATGTCAAGATTTAATCTATTAACTGTAAAAGAAGTTCGCAGAGAGACTCCTAACGCAGTATCAATAGCATTTGATATTCCAGCCGATTTACAACAGGATTATAAATTCACAGCAGGGCAATATCTCAATATTAAATATCAACATGAGGGGAAAGAGATTCGCAGAGCCTATTCTATCTGCTCAACTCCTACCAGTGGAGAATTGAGAATTGCCGTAAAGAAAGTTGAAAATGGAATATTCTCAAGTTACGCAAATGAAATACTGAAAGCAGGTGATCAATTAGAAGTTGAGGCTCCTGAAGGAAGATTTACATTCGAACCGAATGCTACTGTATCTAATAACTATGCTGCATTTGCTGCTGGTAGTGGAATCACTCCAGTGATTGCTATTTTAAAAACAACATTAGAACAAGAACCAAACAGCAAATTTGTACTCATCTATGGGAATAAAAATGCTGAGGAGACAATCTTCCGCGATGAGTTATACAGACTGCAAGAGCAGTACAAAGAACGTTTGTTTATCCACTTCGTTTACTCTCGTATTAGAGAAAACGATTCAATTTTTGGACGTATAGATAAAGCAGCAATCAACTTTGTAGTTAACAATAAACACAAGGATACAACCTTTCAACAATTCTACATTTGCGGTCCTGAAGATATGATTGATACAGTAAGTGCTACTCTACAAGATAGAGGAGTCACTAAGGAAAATATCTCATTTGAAATCTTTACACCTAATACAGATGGAGCTGCTCCAATAGAAATAACTGGTGGAGGAACAATTAAAGTAACTGCTTTGGTTGATGATGATGAAACTACTTTCGAAATGGCAAAAGATCAAGTGTTGTTAAATGGTGTTCTTGAGGCAGGTGTAGATGCTCCTTATTCTTGTCAAGGTGGTATCTGTAGTTCTTGTATGTGCCGTATTATAAAAGGATCTGCTACGATGAAACTCAACAGTATTCTAACGGACCAAGAAGTAGAAGATGGTCTAATTCTGTCTTGTCAAGCAATTGTTACTTCTGATGAGATCTACGTTGATTACGATGATATTTAAAAAATTGCTCAAGGCAATAATCACTACATACAAAAAACAAAAAAGAGGTTATATTTTCATATAACCTCTTTTTCAACTTAGCTTCACTTTTAATTTAATTGGTCACTCCTACTTCGTTTTAGGAATTAAAGTCAGGAATTAAAATATGATTATTATCATATTTTGTATAAATGTATTTAATTTTTTTTGACAACCAAAACTTATTTCACTTTTTAACAAAATTTAAATATTTTTTATAAAAAAGCACAAATAAGGCGCAATAAACTTACAATTCATCTACTTTATATCATAAAAAATAGCGTTACCTATTTTAATGCACATTAGCTTCAATTAAAAGGCAAAATAAACTATTATAAATAAAAAGGCTCTCCCACCGCGTGGAAAAGCCTCTTTCAATCTATCACAACACTAAACTTACTAGTTTCTCATTTACTTGGTCAAAGTTGAATGACGTGTACACACGGTCAAACTCTCCTTTGATTGCTTCATTCATCAGGTTACCTACACTACCTTCGTGTGTATGGTTTACCTCTTTTGACGGTTGATAAGTACCTGCCTCTATCGACAGCCCTATCTCTTTATATGCTTCTCTAAAAGGCATCCCCTTTAGCACATAATCATTCACTACCTCAACGCTAAACAAATAGTCGTATTTCGGATCGCTTAATATCTCTTTATTCACCTCTATATTGTCCAACATCAATTTCAGAATATCTAAACACTCTTTCAATGAAGTGAAAGCTGGGAACAAGTTCTCTTTTAACAACTGAAGATCTCTGTGGTACCCAGAAGGCAAATTAGTAGTCATTAAGGCTATTTCGTTAGGCAAGGCTTGTATCTTATTACATCTTGAACGAATAAGCTCTAAAACGTCTGGATTCTTCTTATGTGGCATAATGCTCGAACCTGTAGTCAAATGATCTGGGAATTTGATAAAGCCCATATTCTGACTCATATACAAGCATCCATCCATCGCGAACTTAGCTAAAGTAGCTGCAATAGCGCTTAACCCTTGTGCTAAGATACGCTCCGTCTTCCCTCTGCCCATCTGTGCATACACTACATTATAGTTCATAGACTGAAAGCCTAATAGGTCTGTAGTCATCTGTCTGTTTAGTGGAAATGATGAACCATAACCTGCAGCTGATCCCAATGGGTTCTTATTCGTCACCTTCCACGCAGCCAGCATCATCTCTAAATCGTCTACAAGGCTCTCTGCATACGCCCCAAACCACAAGCCAAATGACGAAGGCATTGCGATTTGTAAATGCGTATAGCCAGGCAGTAATACATCTTTATACTGATTGCTCAATTGCTGTAGTGTATCAAATACCTCCTTCGTCTTAGTCACAATCTCCTCTATCTCATGGCGAAAATAAAGTTTAAGGTCTACTAATACTTGGTCGTTTCTTGAACGTCCTGAGTGTATCTTCTTACCAGCCTCACCTATTCTTCTGGTCAATAATAACTCTACTTGAGAGTGTATATCTTCTACATCATCTTCTATCTCGAATTGACCAGCTAATATCTCTTGGTATATCTGTTTTAATTCTTTTTGAATAAGGACTAAGTCTTCTGACTCTAATAATCCTATACTTTCTAACATCTGTGTATGTGCTAATGACCCCATAACGTCAAATGCCGCCAAGTTCATATCTAACACTCTATCTTGTCCTACTGTGAAGGTATCTACATTACTATCTACAGTGGTATTCTTTTGCCATAATTTCATTTGCTACACGATTTGCGTTAACATCTCTATATACAAGGCTATTCCCTCTTCTATCTCCTTTACATAGACGAATTCGTCTGCTGTATGCGAGCGAGCAGAGTCGCCAGGTCCACACTTAAGCGATGGAATACTTAACAAGGCTTGGTCACTCGTCGTAGGTGAGCCATAGGTCTCTCTACCCAAGGCTATACCCGCCTGTACGATAGGGTGATCTTTAGCTATAGACGAAGGCTTTAATCGAGTAGAACGCGCATTGACCTCACAGTCTACATGCTGTCTCACTATCTCTAATACTTCTTCGTTTGTATAAGCATCTGTCACACGTACATCTACTACAAAGTCACAAGTAGAAGGCACCACATTATGCTGTGTACCTGCATTGATCATCGTCACACTCATCTTGATAGGTCCAAACTCCTCAGATACCTTAGGGAACTGATAGGTATTAAACCACTCTATATCTTTTATCGCTTTAAATATCGCATTGTCTCCTTCATTACGCGCTGCATGTCCTGAGCGCCCATGAGCTACACAGTCGAGTACCATTAGTCCTCGTTCTGCTACAGCTAAGTGCATTTGTGTAGGTTCTCCTACAATAGCGAATTCTAATTCTCCTAATTTAGGTATTACAAATTCTAAGCCATCATTACCCGATATCTCTTCTTCTGCCGTAGCAGCGATACAGAAGTTATACTTCATCCCCTCTTTCTCATAGAAGTGTAGAAATGTAGCGATTAAAGAGACCAAGCACCCTCCAGCATCATTACTCCCCAATCCGAACAACTTGCCATCTATAACCTCAGGCTTAAAAGGGTCACGGGTATAGTCTTTATTTGGTCTCACGGTATCGTGGTGAGAGTTCAATAAGATCGTAGGCTTACTCGGATCATAATGCTTATTAAACGCCCATACATTAAAAAGCTCTCGGTGAATAGCTACTCCATGAGACTCTAAAAAGTTGGCTATTAGATCAGAAGTCAAGTGCTCTTCTTTACTAAAAGATGGTGATGCTATAAGGCTTTCTAATAAAGCTATTGCCTGTTGTGATAAGTTGTCTTTCATTGTGGTTTTATATAGTTATGGGTCGTTGTCTTGTTATATTCTATTAAAGTTGAATCGTAGTACCAGCTTTTATATCTAATAGATCCTCTGCTTTCTTGATACATACCTTATCTACTCCTTGGTTGACAGCCGCCAAAGCGTTCTCTATCTTTGGCAACATACCATCAGCTATCACCCCTTGTTGTTTTAGTTGTGTAAAGTTCTCTTGATCAATGGTAGTGATCACAGAGTTCTCATCGTTAATGTCCTGCAATACCCCTTTGCGCTCAAAGCAATAGACTAAGGCTACTTTATACTTAGTAGCAAGAGCAACTGCTATATTAGAAGCAATAGTATCTGCATTGGTGTTTAGTAGTTGGCCTTCCTTATCAGCCGTAATCGCAGAGAATACAGGATTAATCCCTATCTCTAACAATTGTTGTAATCGAATCACATTCACATCGCTTGCCTCAAAGTCCCCGACATAGCCGTAGTCTATCGGCTCGATAGGGCGTTTATGACTCTGTATCAGCTTAGCGTCTGCTCCTGAGATTCCCATCGCATCACAACCTCTTGCTTGAAGTTGTGCAGTGATTTGTTTGTTTATCAAACCTGCATACACCATTACAGCTATAGGCAACATCGCCTCATCAGTGATACGACGCCCATTGACCATCTGAGTTTCTATCCCTAACTGAGTAGCCATACGCGTAGCTAATTTACCTCCACCGTGTACTAAGACCTTAGGGCCTTCTATACGAGCATAGATGTCTAAAAAAGCGTTCAACGCAGACTCGTCATCGACGATATTACCTCCTATCTTAATAACTGTAAGGCTTTGCATAATTTATTGGTTTTTAAGCATTTCTTTTAATACAGCTTGTGCTGCCCATACTCTGTTTCCTGCTTCTTGTATCACAATAGAACTATCGCTATCTAATACTTCTGACGAGATCACTAAATCACGTCTAACAGGTAAGCAGTGCATTACTTTGGCTTGATTCGTTGCTTCTAATTTATCCAAAGTCAACATCCAAGATTGATCTGTACACGTTATCTGTCCGTAGTCTTCATAACTCGACCAGTTCTTTACATATACGAAGTCAGCATCTGCTAAAGCTTCGTCCTGATTAGTAGTCACTGTAGCTCCTGCTGTAAACTCCTCTTTCAGCGCATAACCTTCTGGATGAGTCACCACAAAGTCTACAAGACCTTCTGCCTGAGCTCTACACATCCACTCTGCGAAAGAGTTCGGTACTGCCTGTGGAAGTGCCTTAACGTGCGGTGCCCATGTCAATACTACTTTAGGTTTTTTGCCTTGAGGTACTAATTTATCTTGTGCAGCGTCATAGTTATAATCGAAGTGCTCTACTATCGTGATTAAGTCTGTGAAGCTCTGTAGTGGATGTCTTGTCGCGCTCTCTAAGCTCACTACAGGTTTGCCACAGTACTTAGCGAACTTGCTAAACAATTCTTCGCTATAGTCTTCCTCAGCATCTTTTAACCCTGGGAACGAACGAAGTCCTAATATATCACAGTACTCACCCATCACCGCAGCGGCTTCTCTAATATGCTCTGCTGTATTTCCGTCCATCACTACGCCGTCTTTAGTCTCTAAAGCCCAACCGTCTGATGTCATATTCATCACCATTACATTCATCCCTAAGTTCATAGCAGCCTTCTGAGTACTCATCCTTGTACGCAAACTTGGGTTTAAGAATACTAAACCTATTGTTTTGTGCTTGCCAAGAGTTTCTTCTGCAAAAGGGTTTGCCTTACACGCTAATGCGCTATTTACTGCTTTAGATAGGGAAGGTATATCGTTAACGGAAAAAAATTGTTTCATTGTAATTGTCTTTTTAGAATTGTTGTAATCTGTTGTTGAATTTATCCAAGAATAAATCTGCATCAGCTTGAGTCAGATTTAATGCTGGTAACAACCGAATTACATTAGGGCTTGCATTACCCGTAAAGATGTGATCTTTCACTAATAGTTCTTTGCGAACCTCTTTTAACTCAGGAGCAAGGTCTATTCCGATCATTAGTCCTTTTCCTCTTACTTCCTGTATCTTATCTAATTTCTTTAATTCATTGATTAAGTAGTTCCCTACTTGGGCGGTATTCGCCATTAGATTGTCTTGCTTCATAACCTCTAATACAGATAAGGCTGCTGCACAAGCTAAGTGATTTCCTCCAAAAGTAGTTCCTAACTGTCCATGCCATGGCTTAAACTGCTCTCCAATCGCCATTGCTCCAATAGGAAATCCGTTCCCCATACCTTTCGCCATCGTATAGATATCAGCACTCACTCCACCGTCATTCACTGCATAGAAAGAACCTGTACGTCCATATCCACACTGTACTTCGTCTGCGATAAATACAGCTCCGTACTGTGTAGTAAGACTTCTAATCTTCGCTAAGAAGCTATCAGTCGCTACTTGTATTCCTCCTACACCTTGTATCCCTTCTATAATCACTGCTGTTACTTCATCACCATAAGAGGCAAATGCTTGTTCAAGAGCCTCTTCATCGTTAAAAGGCAAGAACACAATGTTCTCCGTTTGATTAACTGGGGCAACTATCTTTGGGTTATCAGTAGCAGAAACGGCAAGAGATGTTCTCCCGTGAAAAGCTTTATCAAAAGCGATTACTTTCTTTTTACCATTGTAAAAAGAAGCTAATTTTAAAGCGTTTTCATTTGCTTCTGCTCCTGAATTACACAAAAACAATTGATAATTGTCCAACCCAGCTACTTCCCCTAATAAGGCAGCTAATTGCTGTTGTAGAGGAATTTCTATAGAATTAGAATAAAATCCGATTTTGTTTAATTGGTCAGTTAATCTCGCTACATAGTGCGGATGAGTATGTCCGATAGAGATCACAGCGTGCCCTCCATATAAGTCTAAATACTCTTGACCGTTGTTGTCATATACTCTACTCCCTAATCCTTTTACAATCTCGATAGGGTTCAGTGGGTATACATCATATAATTTCATCATAATAAATCGTTGTTAGAAAGCCGAAGCTTTTAGTTGTAAACCTGTTTTTTCGTCTAATCCGAATAGCAAGTTCATGTTTTGAACAGCTTGTCCGCTTGCTCCTTTTAGTAGGTTATCTATCGCACTGGTCACTAATACATCATTTCCATTCTTTACGATAGACACCAAGCATTTATTCGTATTTACCACTTGCTTTAAGTCAATACCCTTTTTGCTTACATGCGTAAATGGATGCGATGCATAATACTTCTCATAAACATTATACAATTCCTCTTCTGTCAAAGTCGATTCAAACATCACACTGGCAAAAATCCCTCTCGCAAAGTCTCCTCTCTCTGGGATAAACTTAATGTTCTGTACATAGTCTGGCTGTAACTGTACAAGGCTTTCTCCTATCTCACTAAGGTGTTGGTGAGTGAAGGCTTTATATACGGATATATTATTCGCTCTCCAACTAAAGTGAGATGTAGTAGATAGACTCTGACCTGCACCAGTAGATCCTGTCAAAGCATTGATATAAACAGACTCAGGCATCTTAGCTGCATGTGCTAAAGGCAACAAGGCTAACTGAAGAGCTGTAGCAAAACAACCTGGATTAGCGATGTAATTCGCTTTCTTTATCTTCTCTTTATTCAGCTCTGGCAATCCGTAAACGAACTCTCCTGCTGTGTCTTTTAATCTAAAGTCTTGACTGAGGTCTATAATCTTAATCTCCTTATCAATGTCATTTTCTGCTAAGAATACTTTAGAATCGCCATGCCCCATACACAAGAACAGTACATCGATATCCTGCATCAAGGTACTCGTAAACTGTAAGTCTGTATCTCCAAACAAGTCTGTATGCACCTCATATACAGGCTTACCTGCACTACTATTAGAGTGTACAAAGGCAATCTCTACTGCGGGATGAGGTAAGAGAAGTCTTAGTAACTCTCCTCCAGTGTAACCTGCTCCACCTACTATTCCTGCTTTTATTGTTTGCATAGTTCTATTGCTCTTAGTTATTAACTTTGTGCCAAATCATTACTTGGTTACCAAAAATCTTAGAGAATCCTTTTACATCTTCGCCTGTCCATGCATTGTTCATCTCTCCATAGCTACCAAACTTATTAGACATCAGATCATGCGCTGATTCTATACCTATCACTACAAAACGGTGTGGGTGTAACTCTACTGTAACTTTTCCACTTACGGTCTGCTGTGTACTACTCAAGAATGCTTCCATATCTCTCATTACTGGATCGTGGAATTGTCCTTCGTGTAAGTAGTTACCATAGAATGAAGCTAATTGTTCTTTCCAGCTCAATTGCCACTTCGTCAACGTATGTTTCTCTAAAGTGTGGTGAGCTTTCACTAAAATAATAGGTCCTGCTGCTTCAAAACCAACTCTACCTTTGATACCAATGATCGTATCCCCTACGTGGATATCTCTACCGATACCAAATGGTTGTGCCATATCTTGTAATTGTTGGATAACCTCAGTAGGTTTTAGTTGCTTACCATTTAGAGCTACTGGCTCACCTTTCTCAAAAGTAATCTCCACTGTTTCAGGAGTAACTTTAGTAATCGGTGTAGGCCATGCCTCTTCTGGTAAATATAAATGAGAAGTTAGGGTTTCTTTTCCTCCTACTGAAGTTCCCCATAATCCTTTATTAATTGAGTATTTTGCTTTCTCTGCATTGATTTCAACACCGTGTTTTTGCAAGAAGTCAATCTCCTCCTCTCTACTTAACTTTAAATCTCTAATCGGTGTAATAATCTGTACATTAGGCACCAAAATATTAAAGATCATATCGAAACGCACCTGATCATTTCCAGCACCTGTACTACCATGCGCTACTGCTTCTGCCCCTATCTTCTTAGCGTAATTAGCAATAGCTGTAGCTTGACATACACGCTCAGCACTTACTGATAATGGGTAAGTCGCATTCTTCAATACGTTACCAAATATCAAGTACTTCACACTATCGTTATAGTAATCTTCTGTCTCGTCTATAGTCGTATGAGAAGCCACCCCTAAGGCATACGCTTTCTCCTCGATAACCTTCACTTCCTCAGCGTCGAAGCCCCCAGTGTTTACCACTACAGAGTGTACTTCATACCCTAATTCTTCTTTTAAATAAATGACGCAGAAGCTCGTGTCTAATCCTCCGCTAAATGCTAATACTACTTTCTTATTGTTCATGATAGATGGATTTAAAATTAAAATAGATTCGTTTTTTTGACTGTCTTCTTTAATTGCATTTGCAATCTCTTGAGCAAAGAATACTTTTTTTGCATTCCTTTGAGTCTTTCTTTTGCTTTCGCCTTTTGGTCTATTTTATTGCGAAGCTCTTTTTCTTTGTCTTCAGGGTTCCAAAGCATAGCTGTACACAGACAGTTCTTCTTCTCTTTGCTCTGTAAAATTTGGAAGTTAACACAACTCTCGCACCCTTTCCAGAACATCTCATCTTGTGTCAATTCTGAATAAGGAACAGGCTCATAGCCTAATTCTGAGTTGATCTTCATCACAGCAAACCCTGTAGTCAGACCGAATATTTTAGCCTTTGGATACTTCTCTCTTGACAATTCGAATACGCGTTTTTTAATCGCTTTGGCCAACCCTTCTTTTCTAAAAGTAGGATTGACAATCAGTCCAGAGTTGGCTACGTAATCACCGTGACTCCATGTCTCGATATAACAAAAACCAGCCCACGTACCATCTACGTGCAAAGCGATAACAGCCTTGCCCTCAACCATTTTAGTAGCTACGTACTCTGGTTTTCTTCTTGCGATACCCGTCCCTCTGGCAAGAGCCGACTGAGCCATCTCTTCACAAATTTGTTCCGCATATCCTACGTGTGTTTCATTCGCAGGAATAACGATAAACTGATTTGAATTCATTTCAAAACAAGTGATTAGGAATCAAACGCGCTTAAATATTGATACCGAATAGGTACAACAATATACAAACTGTCTGAAAAGCATTAAAAATCAATGATATATGTACAGATATAATGCCAAAGAAGGCATTATATTAAAAAAGGCTAAAAAAGATTAAGCCCGGACGCGAGATACCCGCGATGTAGAAACAGAAGAAACCGCAACAAATGCAAGAGCAATGTTGTCAGAAATAAAAGTCATATTTAAATCGGTTTTCTTCATATCGTATTTGTGCTTAAAGAAGCATGGACAAAGTTTTCTAATTTAAATCGGATTATGCAAGCTTTTTCTTAAAAAAATAAAACAGCCCTCAATGCCTTATATACTACAAGATTGAGTATCATAACCAAAAAAATATTGAAGTGAAACTATTGCTGTTTTTGTTTTAAAACGTCATATTCACCTTCTAACCAGATAAACACACCATTAAAAAAAGATTTGATTTGCGAAGGTGAAATACTGTCGTTAAAATTAGTTTAACTTCTAAGTGATAGTCGTCTGTTAGCATAATAATCGCATAGTGGTCGCATGAATTTGCCTATAAAGTATGCGACCACTATGCGATCACATGCCGACCACAAGCCGACCACCCTCTTTCAAATGACTTAAAAAACAGGATTACCATTAGCGCAAAATCAAGCATAACGGGCAATTCAATACAGCATTCAACTAATTAATCCCTTCAAGCAAATTATACGATTAAAAATTTGACATTCATTATTTAAACAGAAAATAAAAAGCTATATACACCTAAAAAAAAAGAGGAACATATAGTTCCTCTCTTTCCGTTTAATAACTTTATCAATATTTCTAACTTTCCTACCAGCCAAAAACAGGTTTACTATCCGTATATGTAAATGTCAGTTCCTCACCACGAGTTTTATCAACCAATTTACCAGAAATCGTATATGATCCATCTTTATTATCTACTATTTCAATAGAAGTTGCTTTGGTATCATCCGCAACGAAGTAATCCTCATTATTATTCTTGTCAAAATTAATCCAAGCTGTTCCTTGAAAATTTGGCTTGCCATCACTACCTTTAACGTGTTTTCCAACATAATACATCAAAGGTTTCCAAGTATCATAACTCCCCTCTAATGGAGCGACTTTTCCAAAAGGTAGTTGGTAACTTTGCTCTGTTAATTTAACAAGTGGCTCTTGAGTCAACAACCAAATCAAAACATCTTTGTATTCTATCCCATTTCCATCTTGACTCATCTTTTTTGTTGACATCATCAAGTTTGTGCGATACAAGCCAGTTGCTTCATCCAAATCGTCATACATCATAAAACCATCTACTAACTCCAATCCTTTAGGTAAAAGAGTTTTAAAACTATGCTTAATTAAACTGACTTCTTTATCCTCTCCTTTAGCTACCAAGTATAGGTCATACTCCGAATCTTGATGCAGATCATTTACAGTAACTTCAACGGTTTTGTTAACCTCCACAGTGATACCTTTTTGAAAGATAACTTCTGTAGTTATACTTTCATCCGATTTTGGTGTGAGCAAGTAAGCGATTTGTACTGCATTTTTACTGATCACAGTAAAATCAACTTTATCTACACCTACTTCACCTAAAGTAAGTGTTACTTCTGCTTTGGGCGTTTCACTTTCTCCTTCACCCGGTACATTGCGAACACTATTGTCATCACTTGAACAAGCTGCAAATAATCCTCCTACAAATGCCACAAATAATATTAAAAATTTATTTCTCATCTCTCTATGCTAATTATTTATTTAATATGGTATTACTTGAACTGGCCCATTATAAATTGCTTTAAAAGGAGTACCACTATCTCGTGCTATATTAATCTCTATATCGAAAGTATTATTAGCTCCTTTAGTAATAACAATTGATCCACTATCCAAATCTCTTATTGATTCTGAGCCATCTCTCTTCTTAATAAAGTATTCACCTACACCATCTGACGACACCTCCTCTGACCAAGAAGCATAATAGAACTTTCCTGTAGGAAGCTCATGCAACTCTGCTGATATAGATCCTATTTCAAATCCTGCTTCCCAATCTTTACCTTTTAGATTAAGAATATAAACATTAAGCCAGCCTTGGCTTTCAGAATTTACTTTTATCTCTGTAAACTTGATCACTCCATCCTCTTCTTGTACATCTTCTTTTGTAGAAAACTCCGATGATTGCAGTAATGTCTTGCCAGAAGCTTCTATAGCCGCCACATACAAGTTATACTTTGTGTTTTCACTCAAGCCGTCAACCTTTAAAGTAGACTCCCCATCAAGTCTATCAATAGATACACCTTTGGCTAAAACATCCTCAGCAGTTGGAGCTTTTTCAGTTGCCTCTTGTACAATATAGCCAACTTTCTCAGCATACTGAGTTGTAAACTTAAACTCCATCGTTGTGATATCAGCCTCAACAGCTATGATTTGCATTGTTGCACTTTGCATAGTCTTAATCGTTTGAGGATATTTCAAAATTGTCGCTTTGTCTTCTGCATTAATAGCAATAGCTGTCACAGTATACTTGGTATTTGCCTCCAAAGCATCTACTACAACTTCTTCCTCAGTATTTGCTTTCACTTTTACACCTTTCGAAACTATCTCCTCAACAGTAATTGTACTTACATCATCTCCTTTAACGACATAATAGTAAACACTCTTAGCCTCTTTAGAGTTAATTTGAACTGTAGCTGTATTTTGAGTATATGCTATTACAGCAAGTGAAATTTCGGCTTCTTTCACTTTTGGCCCTTCAGGATTAGGTTCCTCTGTTGGAGGAGTTACATTTGGAGCAGTGCTATTGTCATCACTTGAACAACTTATAAAACTGCATAAAACAACAGCACAAAGTCCCTTTGTGTACCAGGTAAGTTTTCTTTTTTTCATTATTAAGGTAATTAAGATTAGTTCGTTTATTTTTTATGTTTTTATTAACAGTCCTAACTTCACAAAAAACACATACTATTAAAAATAATAGTTCAAAAATATATTAATATCAAATATTTTGATTTCCAATATTAATAATTAAAAAAATAAAAACAATCAGTTTCTTAAATAAATATTAAAAATTAACATTTATAATACAATCCCTTAAATGAAAGAAATCAAATAAAAACGACATACCGTCTATACTTATACCAATATTTATCCCAAATAATTATTGAATAAAAAACATTGACATAAAATAGCAATAAGAAGATTAGTTGCCTTACAAGAAGAAATAATTTTGTCTTTACGAGACTTCAAATGTTGTCCTACCACTACATAACCAAACAAAAAATGGCCAACATTGCTGTTGGCCATTAGTTATTAGCAGGTTTATGCCTACTATTTATTCTTTACTTGTTCGATAGCAGCCTCTACTACTTTCTTACTATTCCCGACATAAATGTTACCATCGATAAACATTACTGGGCGATTTAGAAAAGTGTATTGCTCCAGAATAAGCTTTTTAAAATCATCTTCTTGAAGATTCTTGTCTTTTAATCCTTCGCTTTTGTACAGTTGAGCACGCTTATTGAATAGTTTTTCATAACTACCCACTTGCTTATACATTTCTTCTAACTGTGCTGCTGTCACAGGATTCTTCTTAATCTCTTGTAGTTCAAACGTATCTAATTCAGGCATTTCAGCCATGATACGCTTACATGTCGTACAAGTACTTAAATAATATATCTTTCTCATCTTATACATCTTTTACGGTAATGATATGTACTGGACAAACTTTCTCTGCTTGTTCACATGCCTCTAAAATAGTATAATCTGGCGACTTAAGTGTATGAAATCCCTTATTATTCACAGATTTCAATAAGACAGTCTTTCCGTCTTTCTTAGACATCTGAAACTGCTGAGGAGCAACCTCAACACAATAATTACATCCGATACACTTATCGCGTTGTAGCGTAACTATGACCATTATGCCTCTACTATTTTATACAGCTTATCAGATAAGCGAATTCTAAACGGAATTTTGATTGTACAGTCATCTCCTTTAGTCGCTTTCTCTACCTTCTGCTCATTGACGAATAGTTCTTCTACGATCAACTCTTGTGCTCCTGTACTCGGTCCAGTAATCAAGATCTTATCACCAATCTTGATATCATAAGCTTCAATTTTAAACTCTCCGATAGACGCTTTTTGGAAATAGTGAGCCGCTTTACCTACATACACTTTTTTCTGAGTGGCATTACTACCTGGGTTGTCACTCCACTCTCCTAATTTCTGTCCTAAGTAATATCCACTCCAGAATCCACGGTTATATACCGTTTCTAAAGCTTTCATCCACTCTGCTACTTTCTCTTGAGAGTAAGTACCATCAGCGATAGCATCGATAGCCTCACGATAGGTACGAATCACAGTTGCTACATACTCAGGAGCTCTACCTCTACCCTCTATCTTCAGTACTTTGGTTCCTGCATCGATCACTTGATCTAAGAAATCTAAGGTACATAAGTCCTTAGGTGACATCATATACTCATTGTCTATCTCGATCTCAAAACCACTCTCTTGGTCTATTACCGTGTATTTCTTACGACAGTTTTGTTTACACGCTCCTCTGTTTGCAGAAGAGTTATGTGAGTGAAGGCTTAAATAGCACTTCCCTGATACAGCCATACACAAAGCTCCATGACCGAAGATCTCTATCTCTACCAAATTACCAGAAGGCCCTTTCACCTGTTCTCTTTCGATAGCTTCAGTGATCTTTTTTACTTGTCGCAAACTCAGCTCGCGAGATAGCACGATCGTATCAGCGAATAAGCTATAAAACTTAACAGTCTCAATGTTTGTGACATTTAGTTGAGTAGAGATATGTACTTCTAACCCGATCGCTCTTGCAGATGCGATCACTGCCTGGTCAGACGCGATCACTGCTGTAAGCCCTGCCTCTTTTGCCTTATTCAATAAAGTCTTAACCACTGATAAGTCGTGGTCATAAACGATAGTGTTTAACGTCAAATAAGTACGTACATTCTTCTCTTTACATCTTCTCGCAATCTCTTCTAAATCATCAATAGAAAAGTTTACCGTAGAACGCGCACGCATATTTAACTGGTCTACTCCGAAATACACTGAGTCTGCACCGTTATCTAACGCGGCCTGTAAAGACTCGAAGTTACCTGCAGGAGCCATAAGCTCTACTCTTCCTGAAACTGTCATATTCTTAATGCTTAATCTATTATTTTATACAATTGGTCGTTTTTACGAATACGGAAACCTAATTCCATAGTCATCTTATCTCCATTATTAGCTGTACTAACTTCCGCTCCATTTACCATCATCTTCTCTATTGTTAGTCTCTCATCACCTGTAGTAGGCCCTACGATAGCTACTTTATCTCCAACATTTAACTCCTTGTCAACAATAAACTGCCCTACACTTGCTTTAGTAAAGTAATGCTGTGCTGTACCAATAAGTACTTTTCGCTCTGCTTGTTTCTTGCGGATTTGTGTTACTGCACTTACTTTCACTGCCTTCACTTCATCCGTAGCTTTGCGTTCTTTCTGGAACTTTAATGCCTCCGAACGCCCTTTCTTGAATACTAAGTTTCCTTTTTGTACTCCTTGGCGCAGGCGCTTTTGCTCTTCTATAGGCATTTGGATAATATCCAAACACTCATCAGAACAACATCCGTGCATCTGCTCAGCACATTCGCAACACTGAATGAATAACAAATGACATCCTTCATTTGCACAGTTTACGTGAGTATCACATGGTTTACCACACTGGTGGCAGTTAGAGATAATATCGTCTGTGATACGCTCTCCTAAACGGTGGTCAAACACGAAGTTCTTTCCGATGAACTTACTCTCTAATCCTTCCGCCTTTACCTGACGAGTGTATTCGATAATACCTCCTTCTAATTGGTAAACATTCTTAAACCCGTTGTGTTTAAAGTAAGCGGATGCTTTCTCACAGCGGATACCTCCTGTACAGTACATCAGTAGGTTTTTCTCCTCTTTGATGTCTTCTAACTGGTCTTTAATGATTGGCAGTGATTCACGGAATGTGTCCACGTCTGGAGTAATCGCTCCTACGAAGTGCCCTACTTCACTCTCATAGTGGTTTCTAAAGTCCACTACTACCGTATTCGGGTCTTCTAATAACTCGTTGAATTCTTTTGCCTTTAAGTGAATTCCCTTATTCGTCACATCGAATGTATCATCGTTCAATCCGTCTGCTACGATCTTGTGTCTAACCTTTACTGTTAGCTTTAAGAATGATAAGTCATCTTGCTCTACAGCTACATTCAGGCGAATACCTTTCATAAAGTCGTATTGCTCTAAAGTCTCTCTAAATGCATCAAACTTAGATGCAGGTACAGACATCTGAGCATTGATCCCCTCATGAGCTACATAAGTACGTCCTAAAGCGTCTAATGCATCCCAAGCCAGGAATAAGTCATCTCTAAATTGTTGTGGGTTTTCTATTTTGGCGTACGCATAGAAAGATAAAGTCAAACGGTTCTCTCCCGCTTGTTCGATAAGTTCTGCTCTTTCCTCTGCGCTTAATGTGTTATACAGTTGCATGCTATATACTTTTAAGTGTAGATTATATATGTTTGAAATTCTAAATGGAAGAATTTCGGTGCAAAGATACTATTTTGATTGACAAATGAGAATTGAACATCAAAAAAAATACTTAAAACACTAATTATCAATCCATTCTTTAAAAAAGCAGTTATCCTAAACCTACTAAGATTAACAACGAAAAACTGCCTACCAAACAAAACCGACAACATCACATACCATGATCGATCAAAAAAAAGAACTGTCAAAAGTAGCCTAAAAACTCCCTATAATCAGCCATTTTCGCCCCATTTACACCTATAATTGACGATAATTGTAAGATTTCTATAGATATTTGCTCCAGTAAAAAATCGAAAAATGAATAATAAAACACTTGCAATTGTATCATACATTACAATTATCGGATGGTTAATAGCCTATTTTATGGGAAAAGAAAAAGCAGATAATTTTTTAAAGTATCACCTCAGACAATCATTTGGAGTAATGATTGCATCAGTAGTATTAAACGTAGTTTTAAATATTGTGGTAAAAATTGTACCTGCTCTATCGTTCTTAGGTTTAGTTGGATTAGTCATATTAGTGCTTTGGATCATTGGCATCCTCAATGCTCTGAAAGGGGAATCAAAACCATTGCCACTTATCGGAGAATGGTCAAATAAAACATTTACATTCATTAAGTAAAACCAAACACTCAACGTATACGAAAGAAGTTAATTTTATAGTTAACTTCTTTTTTTTATTTCAAATACTCTTTTGTTTAAACAAAATATAATATCCTATCATAATTAACACATACTTATATTTATAATTATTATTTAACTAATTTTACAAAATAACACTACTTGAATTTGCGAGATAGGAACTTCAAGAACTATTATTCATTTAAACTACGCATGTATGGATGGTTTTTTAACACTTTGCTTTATAGCAATCATTGTACTATTACTCGTTATAAACAGTAAGGTAAAAGGACTAAATAATAATATAGACAGTACAAACAAAAAAGTCAATACAGCTTTGAGTATGTTAAATGGTTTATATGAAAAGATGCAGCGCCTCGAGTAGACATTAGGAACAGCAGATCAGATAGCAAAAAAACCTATACAAACACCTGAACCTGCAAAAAAGGAAGAAACAAAAAGACCTGTTGCACCAATATCTAATCCTATAGAGCGTGCTCCAATACCAGAAGTTCGCTCCACTGATACGGCACAAAAAGAAAATTACAAAAAGGTCGATGAGCCAATAAAACAAGAAGCTGTACCTCCTACTGAGGAAAAAATAGAACCGAAGATTTCAGAAAATATTTTGAAAATAAGTGCTCCTGAAATTAAGAAAGAGGACACAAAACCGACAAAGATCACAACTGCAACATCTACTGATCATTTTCAAAATAAACTATTACAACAGTTAAAGAATATCAATTGGCTTAACACTATTGGAATTTTCACACTCGTATTAGGGATAGGTTTCTTTGTTAAATATGCAATTGATCAAAATTGGATAAATGAAATTGGCCGTGTTGCCATCGGAATACTAACAGGGGGAATTTTAATAGGAATCGCCCATAAACTTAGTCAGAAATATCACGCCTTCTCCTCCATACTCATGGGAGGTGGTTTTGCAACATTTTATGTTACGATTACCATTGCTTTTAGAGAATATGAAGTATTTAATCAGATTACAGCTTTTGTTATTTTAATCATCATCACCGTACTCTGTGTACTACTTTCAATTGGATATAAGCGACAAGAACTGACTATATTTGGGTTGATTGGGGGGATGTTAGCTCCGCTTTTAGTGAGTAGTGGCTCAGGCAATCATTTAGTCCTTTTCTCTTACATTTTACTACTAAACAGTGGTGTTCTAATTGTTGCCTACAAAAAGGAATGGTTTATTGTAAACAAATTTAGTTACGTCTTAACTATCTTATACTTCTATACATGGGTAGTATCCAAATATAAAGTAGATTACATCTTGTCTGCTGCCATATTCAATATCTTGTTTTTTATACAATTGGGTGGTTTTATGGTTCTGCGCTACCTCAAAACCAATATCGAAAAGATTCAAATAAGACAACTTATATTCTTTTCGCTATTAAATATCATTATTTTAATAAATGCTATCAAAATTTTCCACAACAAAACGGAGGTTAACTACCTGGGGGTATATCTTATATTATTAGCACTGATAAATGTAGCCTTTTTGGTTATCATAAAGAAAACAACAAAATTTGAAGTTCATTCAAATTTAGGCTACACACTATTGGGATTAATAGTAGGATTTGTTTCCTTGAGTATTCCCATGCAATTAGATGGAAACTATATCACAGTAGCCTGGGCAGTGGAGATGGCTGTACTATATTTCATTTGGAATAAAACCAAGGTTAATTTGTTCCGCATGGGATTCTTTATCCTATCCATACTTACCTTGATTTCCTATATTTATTCTGCAACACTATTCAATCCTGTGGAAATATACGAGGATTTGGATCCTACTCCAATTTTGCCAATTATAATAAATAAATTTACAATGACTGGTATCTTTTTTATACTGTCTGTTTATGTGATTAAAAGATTAGCAGCAAAAAGCGAAATAGACGAAAGTGAAACTAAGGGATTGAAAAACATAGCAATGCTATCAAATACTAACATTCATCAAATCATGTCAGTATCCTTCTTAGCACTGCTATATATTGTTCCTATTTTAGAATTAAGATATCAAATAACGGTTAGAATTGAAAACTTAAGCCCGACAGCTTATATGCAAACGTTTAAAAACGTAGCTATAATCACCTTTACTCTTTTCTACACCTTCATTTTTGTACTCAGATACAAACAGTCTTTTAGTAAAGCATACTATCAAATTATCTTCGCAGTAACGGTCATACTCCTGTTGATATACAACATAAGGATAAGCCATCTTCGCAGTGAGATCTTCATGCGAGATGTATATCCTAAAGCCTATTTTCTAATCCATTTTATAGCTATTGTGGTAGGTATGTCCTTGCTAATTTGGTTATACAAAAGGCAGAAACAAGCAGATAAAAAAAATAGAATCATTTACCTAATCATCTTGTTTGTCAGCATAGTAAGTACCTTGTCTGTAGAACTTGACAACCTCAGCATTTGGATAATTAATGATGTCGAAAGATATACTTCTATTTTAAGTAATGTACATTCGTATGGTTACCCAATTTTATGGGGATTATTAGCTATGGTTCCGATGATTGTAGGAATAAAACAAAACGATGTTGACTTGAGAAAGTTATCCTTAGGAAGTTTTGCATTAATCATTGCTAAATTTTACTTGTACGATGTCTGGAACATGACTCAAGGTGGAAAGATAATCTCATTTGTCATCTTAGGTATAATCTTATTAGTTGTTTCATTTATGATGGAACGCATAAAGCTTCTTGTCAAAGACCAAGATCAAAATAATGATACCTCATCTATCACAAAGGAGTAATAATTAAAGAATCTCTAATGAAAAAAATATATACAATAGCGCTTGTCATACTGAGTACCTACTTTTTAAGTACTCAAGTAGGACATGCTCAATCCAAAACATATACAACTACTATTGCTCCTATAACAGAGAGTGGTTATTACAATATTAAACTAGACAATAGAATAGCAGGTGAAGCTAGTAGCAACTTCTCTAACCTGCGTATAATGCAACGAGATAGTTTAAGTTTTGCAACAACAGAAGTACCATACTTTATCAGAAATGTACAACCGACTTCTAAAGAAACAAAAATCATTGAATACCAAACATCTACCTTAGTAGAACGAGATAGTATTAATCGATTTGTTATACACAATCCTGAAGCAAAAAAGGTCTCAGACTTTTACATCAATATCAATAAAGCGGACGTATCTATACACGCATCTGTACGTGGAAGTAATGACAATCAAAGCTGGTTTATAGTAAAACAAAAAACTCCTATTTATACTTATACATCGTCAAATGATAGTGAAGTAACTTTGTTTATCACTATACCAGAAGGTCGCTATAAATACTATGAGATGGAATTGATCAATAATCAATCCGCTCCTTTAAAACTCAATAAAGTAAGCACTGCTGTAGATACAAAAACCTATGGACAGTTTAGCCCTACTTTACTAAAGTATGCAGATAGTAAAGTCAACAATAAAAACAAAACGTCTATACTATACTTTGCAAAACAACAATATCAATATAGGCTAAATAAGCTATTAATAGAAATAGACTCTCCAAAAGATTATTATCGAAAAGCGATTTTAAGAGACTCTCTAACTAAAACTAATATCTCATTTATACTCTCATCTAAAAATCGAAATGAGTTTATACTAGATGATATATTAGTACAGAATCCGTATATCGAAATCTACAATGGAGATAATACCCCCTTAGTAGTCAAAGCAGTTAATACATATTCATTAACACGCTTCGCTACAGCTTACCTAAATGCCAATACGTCGTATACTGTAAATATAATAGGAGACGAGTATGATACCCCAGAATATGATATACAACACTTTAAAAATGATATACCGTCATCACTTCCTATAGTAGAGACTCATGATTTTCAATTCAATCAATTTCAAAAAGCAAGTCCGGAGGAAATAAAAAAAGCAAATAACGCCATACAATCTATTATACTATGGGGAGTAATAATCATCGTAGGGCTTGTCATCGCATTAATCTGCTATAAAACATTCAAAAAGCAAGATAACTAACAAGTTTTCAATTTTATATCACCCCAACGAACAAAGTGCTCATTGGGGTGTTCTTTTTTGTTTAAAAATCACGATCATATCACCTAAAATTACTTACAAGTCAATTCTGAAAAAGCCAAGTAACACAAATTAGCAGTGAGCGAAAAAGAACAAAATCTACCTCTGAGATTGACAAACCCCTATGCGTACTCCAGGCAAATTCCCCCCTACGCGAAGTACTTAAATAGCCAGCTATTCCCTTAAGGTACATGGCTAAAGCTTACACAAAAAAAAGAATTAAAAACAAAAGCTATCACAATACTGAATAATGTAGCAGTTTACTTCCATAAAACTGCTATAATTTATAGCATAATGATTATACACTCTTGGCAAGTAAATAAATTATATTACTTTTACATCAGTAAGAACCTATTTTTGTAATAAAATGAGTGCAGATAAAGAAGCAAAACTAAAAGCGTTACAGCTAACGCTAGACAAACTAGATAAAACTTACGGTAAAGGTACTGTAATGAAATTAGGAGATACAGCTGTTGAAGAAGTTGAAGTGATTTCGTCAGGTTCTCTAGGGGTAGACTTAGCTTTAGGTGTAGGAGGATATCCAAAAGGAAGAATTATAGAGATATATGGACCCGAATCATCAGGTAAAACGACCTTAACGCTACATGCAATTGCAGAAGCTCAAAAAGCAGGAGGTATAGCAGCTTTCATTGATGCGGAGCACGCATTTGATCGTTTTTATGCACAAAAATTAGGTATCGATATTGACAACCTTATCATTTCTCAACCTGACAATGGGGAACAAGCACTTGAAATTGCAGAAAATCTAATTCGTTCAGGTGCTATTGACATCGTTGTTATTGACTCTGTAGCTGCCTTAACTCCAAAAAGTGAGATTGAAGGAGAAATGGGAGATTCTAAAATGGGATTACATGCTCGTTTGATGTCTCAAGCATTAAGAAAGCTTACTTCTACGATTAACAAAACGAATTGTACTGTATTCTTCATTAACCAGTTGCGTGATAAAATTGGTGTGATGTTCGGTAACCCAGAGACGACAACAGGTGGTAATGCCTTAAAATTCTACGCATCGGTTCGTGTTGATATCCGTAAGTCTACTCAAATAAAAGATGGAGATAACGTAATCGGAAACAGAACTAAAGTAAAAATCGTTAAGAATAAAGTGGCTCCTCCATTTAGAACAGCGGAATTTGACATCATGTATGGGGAAGGAGTTTCTAAAGTAGGTGAAGTACTTGACTTAGCAGTTGACTATGAAATTGTAAAGAAAAGCGGTTCTTGGTTTAGCTATGGAGATACTAAATTAGGACAAGGTCGCGATGCAGTAAAAGCAATCATCAAGGATAATCCTGAATTAATGGAAGAACTTGAAGAAAGAATTAAAGAAGAAATCAAGAATAAAGAAGCTTAAAATATATTCTATCCATATACATAAGCCCTCTAATAACGCAAGTTGTTAGGGGCTTTTTTTTAATATTGTAATCTCACACTATGCAGTCGTAACAACAACAAGTACGATAGCTAAACCTAAAAAGGCTTGAGTAGCCATTTAATCATATGTATTCCCAAAGTACCCTTCTACTGATTAAAGCACAGAATTATTGGTAGAAATAAGAGATTTACTCCCCAATCTATTTATCGCATCTCTGGTCCTAAAAAAACACTATATGCAAAACACCACATGACTAGATAAGCAATCAGACCAAGTATATCAACATATTTTTCTTCTTTATCTGCTTCGGGTGAAGAAGCGTTGCGAACAACGAATCTTACATAACAGATAACTGATATAAAAATCAAAAAACTCATGAACCAAGCTGAAATAAACTTACTCAGTAAACCATGTGATCGCTCAATAACCAAATATGCTAATAAGAAGGGAATACTACCACAAATAGTACGCAAAGCTACTCTACCAATCAGACGCAAAATATTCATACACACAATAATTATTAGTAACACTTAAAAACTGTAAGTCAGCACTCAATACGTTAACAAAACACTGACAACTAAGAAAACAAACAGATAAACAAATAACCAAAACAACGTAAGCCAATCTATATATCGCTGTGATTTTGAGTATTTAGTAAACAATCGAATAACAATCACCAATACGTACAAAAACACAAGGCAACACAAAAACAGCAAAGCATAGTAAAACCTCCACTGTAAATCAATACGGCTGGGAGACGTGAAAATACAAATGCCAGATACAACAATGAAGATAACCGCAAATATTGTCAAACGCTCACGCAACTCTTTTCGAAACAACTGATATTCAGAAAGCATATATTACTATTAAAATACAAGAAGAAATTACAATAGCTATCGATAAAGAACTCAAATACTCCACAAATAGAAAGGAATGACTCAAAACTTTTTACCTCTCCAAAACAGAGAGTCTTTTCGGTAAAGATCCAAATTCTTCAATAACATTAAAAAACACACAATAAATTAACTCGAATACAACGCATACATATCCTAACATCCACACGCAACAAACTCATTCTAAGTTTTTATTATAAATTTAATTAAAAATAGTCATAAATACTGAGTAATCACACCTTAAACACATGTATTAAAAAAGTATTTTTAACTATGCAGCCTGTATTGAAAACATTAGTTTTGCACTTTTAAAAACTCAAAAATTCACTATGAAATCAAGACTATTAGCACTATTGCTAACAATTACAACCTTTCTAAGTTGTGATGATCCCTTCAAAAGACAAGATTTTTATCTATCCAATCCAACTGACAAAGAAATTACAGTATCTATAGATGATAAAAAATACACCTTAGCACCCAATACTTTTGAGGTACTAAAGTTAGACAGTGGAATACACCAATTAGAATACAATGGACAAAAAAATAAGTTCAATGTATTCAAACAAAACTCAGGAGGAATTATCAACCCAACTTTAGAACCACACTATATCTTCTCGATGGTATACGCTACAGAAGGCAACTTTGACAAATTTCGTTCGACTGCGAGAGAAGTAGTTATTGATGATGTACTTTATCAAGATAATATTAAATCGACAAATGCTCTTTTTATAGATAATAACCTATACAGATGTACGTACTTCTTAGGTGAAGAATACCCTACTGAACAGATTACACATAATAAAAATGCAGTTGGTAATTTTTTCAATAAATTCTTTACTAAGGCTGAGTTCATCGCTTTCTACGATGAAGATTTACCTGCTGAGAACAAAGGTTTTCACCAACAAAATAAGGTTGCTGGTGGTGTATGTACCATAACAGAACCAAGCGTTTTAGAATTAAAGCTGCCAATTCTTACACAAGCATCAGATCCTAATAACAGTTCTTTGAATGAAGATCTTTTAAATAAAGCAGATTCACAGGAAATAGATTCTCAAGAAGACAATCCTTATGCAGATTTAGTTGCCTCGTATAAAAAAGAAATGCAGTTAGTCGAAGAATTCAAAATTTCTACAGACACTGAACGTCAGAAAGAAATTCAAAAAGAGCTATTTGATCTCTCTATGAATCGTACTAAGCTTGACATTAACTACAGGAATCTGTCAACCGAACAAAACCAATCTATGAATGACTTTGTTCATGCCAGTGGAAGAATTTCTGGAGCTGGAATAATACAACTGTAAACCATAAACCAAACTATAATTAAAAAGCGATGAGATCCTGTAGATCTCATCGCTTTCCTATTTCTTAGCATATTGATTCTCCCAGTTCAATACCGGCTTATAGAGCAAATCAAAAGCTGTCTCTTTAAGTTCTTTCTTGTGTTCTAAAGTAAGGCCCTTTGTTTCGATACACGGAAACACCTTAACAGGGACTACGCCAGGATGACCAATTCCCCAAACAAAAGGAAAAAAGTGTCTTAAATGCCCAAAGGCAAAGGGCACAATCGGAATTTGATGATCTATAGCCAAGCGAAAGGCTCCATCTTTAAAACTATCTAAGATTATCGTTCTATCGTCGTTGACGCCACCTTCGGGAAAAATACAAATACTAAGTCCCTTATTGATGCGATCTTGTGCACTATCAAAAACTTTCTTCTTACTTCTCGCGTCCTTTCGGTCAACGAGAATACAAGTGCGTTTATAGAAGAAACCAAAAATAGGCAACTTGGATAATTCAGCTTTTCCAACAAATACAAAAGGATTGTCTTTGACCAAGATAAGCATCATCATTATATCTAACATAGAAGTATGGTTGGCAATCAACATATAACTCTTGCCTTTCTCAATCGGGTGATTTTCTTCAATATGGAACCTCATCCCTATTCCATAAAAAGTAAGTATGGCCCATAACCTCGCCAATTTAAAGAAATAAGAGTAGGTCTTGTCTGACCAAATGGTCAACAACAAAAAAGGGGATAGAATCAAGATCACAATGACCATCCAGATATAAAACCACAATCTCCAAAGCGAACTGAAAAATACAGCTAAACTGTTCATCGTATGTATTTGAATAATGTTTATAAACTAAACTCAAAAATAAACAATTCTACTTCCGTGAAAGCACATTAGCAGTAAAAACACAGTCTATAAAATTCATTTCACTTATCTTTGCTACTTTAAAATAATTAATATCACGCAATGGCTAAAATTCTAACAGGAGTTCAAAGCACAGGAACTCCACACTTAGGGAATCTTTTAGGAGCTATTCTACCTGCAGTAGAAATGGCAAACAGAAAAGATAATGAGTCTTTTATTTTTATTGCGAACTTGCATTCAGCAACGCAAATAAAAGACGCAAAAACGTTACAAGACAATACCTATAGTGTTGCGGCTACTTGGCTTGCTTGTGGTGTAGACGTTAATCATGTAACTTTTTACCGCCAGTCAGATGTACCGCAAACAACTGAACTTACATGGTACTTAAGTTGCTTCTTTCCATTTCAACGTTTAACATTAGCCCATTCGTTTAAAGATAAAGCAGATGTTTTATCAGATGTTAATGCTGGTTTGTTTACCTATCCTATGCTAATGGCTGCAGATATCTTGTTGTATGACGCAGAGTTTGTCCCTGTTGGAAAAGATCAGTTACAGCACTTAGAAATCACTCGTGATGTAGCCTCTCGATTCAACCACCAAATGGGTGAAACTTTTGTATTGCCAGAGGCTAAGATTCAAGAAGAAGTAATGGTGGTACCTGGTACTGACGGAAACAAAATGAGTAAATCAAGACACAATACAATTAATATCTTCCAAACGGATAAAGTATTGCGAAAAGAAGTAATGAGCATTGAGACTGATAGTACACCACTTGAAGAACCAAAAAACCCAGATACTTGTAATGTGTTTACCATTTATAAACTATTAGCTACACCTGAGCAAGTTGAAGCTATGAGAGCTAAATACTTAGGTGGTAACTATGGCTATGGACATGCTAAACAAGAGCTATACGAACTAATCGTGGATAAATTCAAAGAGGTTCGCGAAAAATATGAATACTATATCAACAACCGAGAAGAAGTTGACCGCCTATTAGGTATTGGTGCAGAAAAAGCATCTGTAATCGCTACAAACACATTGAATAAAGTAAGAGAAAGACTTGGATATAATGTGAAGAAATAAACAGTGAAGTCGATAACTAAGGTTATCGACTTTTTTTATACTATTTCAAAATATCGACCTGGCAATGGACGGATCAAACCCTTTAGCTCCAAATTTAGCAAAGCATTACTGACTTTGTAAATAGGCAGCTCTGTCCCTAAAGCAATGAGATCCAACAGCTCCCTTTGTTCTACTACGAGGTAATCGTACACCGCTTTCTCATCCGCTGACAAATCAACAAATAATTCTGGTTGAATTGACTTGACTTTTCTACTTTCCTGATTCCAATTTAATCCCTCTACTATTTCCTTTGAACTGGTGAGGAGTTGAGCGCGTTGAGTGCGTATCACTTCATTACAACCTTGGCTTGTAATATCATTAATTCGACCAGGAACGGCAAACACTTCTCGATTATAATCATTAGCAAAAGATATAGTACTCATTGCCCCCCCTCTTAAGGCACTTTCGATAACAATCGTCGCTTGACTAAGACCGGCAACGATGCGATTGCGCTGAATGAAATTTTCTCGATCGACTTTGCTATAAAGAGGAAATTCGGTTAAAATACTACCCGACTTTTCAATTTGTTGAGCGACAAACTTATGCTGTTCTGGATAAATACGCTCAAGACCATGTCCGAGTATAGCTACAGTTTGTAAATTACAATCCAAGGCAGCTTTGTGGGCACAAATATCAATACCATAAGCCAAACCACTTACGATGATAGGATTAAACTCTGCTAAGTCACTGATAATTTTCTGACAGAAATCCATACCTCTACTACTCGGTTGTCTTGTCCCAATAATGCTAATCACTTTCCTATCTGACCAATCAAACAAGGCAGAAGATGAATAAAGTAAGATAGGGCAATCAATACACTGTTTCAATAAAAAAGGATACTTATCACTTAGGAAATAATACACCGTAATATTGTGCTTTATAATCGCCTCAATTTCAGCATCTGCTCGCTCTAAAACACGCTTATCACTCAACTTCCTTAACAAGAGGTCACTAATCTTAGGTACGAGCATTAACTCTTTTGAAGATAAGAAAAACACTTGCTTTGCACTACCAGCAAATTCAATCAAACGCTTGGCTAATATAGGCCCAATACCATTAACTTTAGTCAGTGCTATTGCGTAAAACAATTCCTCTTGAGAGATATCTGCATTCATAATTTGCTAAATATTAAGACAATTTGTATCTTTATTTAATCAACAAAAACCACTCCAAAAAAGCGTAATATAAAGGGAAACACAAGTAATTAATTAAAAGGAAATCAAACACTTATTCCTTTATGAGAATCCCGAAAATATTTGATAAAAACATTTGGTTTAAGTTTGGTTTAATGTAATTTTGCGTTTATGAATATACAGGCTTACATATCGACATTACTATATCGTTACCAATGTGTAATCGTTCCAGGTTTTGGTGCATTCTTATCAGAGATGCAATCTTCTTACTTTGACGAAAAGACAAATTCGTTTTTTCCTCCTACTAAGAAGCTATCTTTCAATGCAAACATCACCAACAACGACGGTTTATTAGCTAACCATATTGCAAGAGTGGAAAACATTGCTTTTGAACAAGCAACAAAGGCTGTAAAAGAAGTAGTTTCTCAGTGGGAAAATACCTTATTGAAAGAAGATAGTTTAACAATCGAGGGAATCGGTAGTTTCCACACAAATCAAGAAAACAAACTTGTATTTGAACCGATTGAAAATGATATCTTATTAAAAACGTCATTTGGCTTATCAGCAGTTAATGTAACGCCAATTGTTCGTACACCACTTATTACAGCTATAGAAGAAAGTGAAACTAATCGAAGAAGACCTGTATTCAACTTCTTTAAGTATGCTGCTATGCTTGCTGTTATTGCAGGAGGTGGAGCAATAGTTGTCAATGAATATGACTCTCATGTAGAGAAAGAAATATTACAAATGGAAAAAACGGTACAATCACAAGTACAAAACAAAATACAACAAGCTACATTTGTAATTGAGCCATCTGCTACAACAATTACCTTACCCGTAAAAGAGGAAATTGAGCAAAAAAATGACACGCCTTATTACATTATCGCTTGTGCCTTCAGAAATGGAGAAACAGCACAACAGGAGGCTTTAAAATTAAAAACAAACGGATATCCAACAGCACAAGCATTGGAGCGTACAAAATACGGCATGTATCCAGTAACTTACGGAGGATATACTACTCAAGCAGAAGCACAAAAAGAATTGAGAAGAATCCACAGTAAACTAAATAAAGATGCGTGGATATTAGTACAATAAACAATATAACGAAATCCTGAAAACGAAATGTTTTCGGGATTTTTTATTTGTACTATATTTGCCGAAAATAAAACAAATGGACGCAAAATTCGTATCTGCATCAGCTACCTATATGACTGATTTAGTTTTACCTGGTGAAACAAATCCTTTAAATAATATGTTTGGCGGTGAATTATTAGCAAGAATGGATAGAGCTGCAGGAATCGCAGCAAGAAGACATTCGCGTAGAGTATGTGTAACAGCATCAGTAAATCACGTAGCTTTTAATAGACCTATTCCATTAGGTAGTGTTGTAACCGTAGAAGCTAAAATATCAAGAGCATTTAATAGCTCAATGGAAGTATATCTTGATGTATGGATTGAAGACAGAGAATCTGGCTCAAAAAAGAAAGCTAATGAAGCTATCTATACTTTTGTAGCAGTAGATGATACAGGACATCCGGTTCAGATTCCAGAAATCATTCCAGAATCAGATTTGGAAAAAGAAAGATACATTGGAGCATTAAGACGCAAGCAGTTAAGCCTTGTTTTAGCAGGAAAGATGAAACCAAATGAAGCAACTGAACTAATTGCTTTATTTCAAGAATAATTAGACGTATGAAAAAACTTCTTTACTTTTTAATTGCAATACTATTTACAATGCAAACTACTGAAGTGTTTGCTTGGGGTACAACAGGTCACCGAGTTGTATCAGAAATTGCAGAAAGAAACTTAACTAAAAAGGCTAAAAAAGAAATTAGCAAAATTATAGGCAAACAGAAATTAGCTTATTGGTCAAATTGGCCAGACTTTTTGAAGTCAGACCCTTCATGGAAGTTTTCTGATTCATGGCATTACGTTAATTTACCAGGCAACTTAGACAGAGCTGCATTTGATGAAGAACTGGCTAAATCTACTGACGAAAACTTATACAAAAGAACCTTACTCTTAATAGAAGAACTGAAAAGTGATAAACTAAGCTTAGTCGAAAGACAACAAAAGCTATACTTCCTTATTCACATTATCGGTGATGCTCATCAACCACTACACATTGGTAGATTAGAGGATTTAGGGGGAAATAGAGTAAAAGTAGAATGGTTTAGAAAACCGACAAACCTTCACAGTCTTTGGGATTCGGCTTTAGTTGATTTTGACAAATACAGCTATACAGAATATGCTACTGTCTTAGATGTTCACTCAAAAGAATACAACAATAACCTTACAAAAGGATCTTTAGAAGATTGGTTATTTGATTCTTATTCGATGGCTAACAAACTTTATGATAGCGTAGAAGAAAGTGAATCATTAAGCTATAGATACCACTTTGATCACAAAGATGATGTAGAAATACAACTTTTAAAAGGAGGGCTGAGATTAGCACAAGTTTTAAACGAAATCTTCAAATAAGAAAAGGCAGAACAATATGTTCTGCCTTTTTGCTTTATAATTTATTTTTAGTCTATTATTATCTCGAATAAGTACTTCGACTACTTGAACTTGAGCTACTACTTGAAGGACGACTATAACTGCTACTTGAGCTACTCGGGCTGCTGTAAGACGAACGACTATAACTGCTACTTGAGCTACTACTTGAAGGACGACTATAACTACTGCTTGAGCTACTCGGACTACTGTAAGACGAACGACTATAGCTCCTACTTGAAGGACGACTATAGTTACTACTTGAGCTACTGCTCGGACTACTGTAAGACGAACGACTATAGTTACTACTTGAGCTACTGCTCGGACTACTGTAAGTTGAACGACTATAACCGCTGCTTGAGCTACTTGGACTGCTGTAAGTTGAACGACTATAGTTACTACTTGAGCTACTGCTCGGACTACTGTAAGTTGAACGACTATAGTTACTACTTGAGCTACTCGGACTGCTGTAAGTTGAACGGTTATAATTACTTGAATTAGCTGACTTACTTCCGCTATAAGACGTACGGCTATAGCTACTATTATTACTATTAGCGTTATTATTGCTATAGCTATTTCGGCTATACGTAGTTCTACTATAATCACCTATAGACTCTTTTCTACCGGCATTCAAATCTTGGTAATTTGTATATCCTGCGTCTTTATAGGTTGTTCTAAATGATTTTTCAGGGTTTTGTTTTTCGTAATAAGTTGTACGATTACTGCTATAGACTTGTTCAGCAGTTCGACTATATCTATATGGGTGATAAAAATAGTTGTTGTTGTAATCAATATGAGCGTGGATATGCGTAACATAACGATGTGTAGCATATGGCGAATATCCATAGTAATAACTTGGATAATAATTCCAATACCAACTTGAATGATAAGGTCTATATGAGCTTACCCAAAACAGAGAAAATAAAGGAGGTGTACTATAATACACTGGCTCATAGATATAATTCGGTCCATAAAAATATGGATTACCTACAAACTGTACGTACGTTGTCCCTCTGCGATTATCTTTTTCCACTTCAATAGTAAGAACATCTTGGTAGCGGTCAGCTCCCAAAACAGCTTGAACAATAATAACATGGGTATAATTCTCAACAACTTCCACAACACGTAGATAATCTACATACCCGTCATTGTTTAAATCTAAGTTAGATATCCTAAGTTCAGGATCGTTTAATCGGTATTCAAAATCAGCCAAATCAGAAGATTGACCAAAAATAGAGGCAACTGCTTGAATATCTAAATTATCACTTATCCCATAGCTTACAGCTTGAACTGTCGTCTTTTGGGCATAGAGTGACATACTCAACAAAGCAACTATTAAACCTATAAAATATTTCAATTCTCTCATAACAATCATTTTTAGATAGACTCATCTATTGCAATCAATAGATGCAATAAACATACCATTGATATAAAGCAAGATACAGAAAAAGACTATACACGACTTATAATAATAACTTAAATTCAACAAGAGTATTGTATTGTCGCCTTACTACTAAAGGAAACTTTCTGAGGCAATACAAGTTAGAATACCCACTTTAGATTTAAAAATAGTTCAGTACAAATTCATAGAACATCACATAAAAACAAGATAATTGATAGAAAGAAATATACATACAGGAAAATCAAAGCGCACATTGTGTAATAATCTCATGTAAACAACCTACTTAAAACAATGTTTTTGAAGTAAATACATTTTTTGAGAAGTGTAGCATATAGTCTTACATTTTTAGTAATTTTGCTCTATAATTCAGATATATGATTGAAAAAGAAGAAATAAATTTTGAACGCTCAGTAATAGTTGGAATTATTACTCAAGATCAAGATGAGTCAAAATTAAACGAATACTTAGATGAGTTAGAATTTTTGACATTTACAGCAGGAGGAGAAGTCCACAAACGTTTTTCACAAAAAATGGATAAACCAAATCCAAAAACATTTGTTGGAACTGGAAAAATGGAGGAAATACATCATTATATCGTTGAAAATGATATACACACCGTTATTTTTGATGACGAATTATCTCCTGCACAACAAAAGAACATATCTAAGATACTCGATTGCAAAGTACTTGACCGTACAAACCTAATCTTAGACATTTTTGCCCAAAGAGCACAAACGTCTTATGCGAGAACACAAGTGGAATTGGCACAGTTTCAATATCTCTTACCAAGGTTATCTGGTATGTGGACACACTTGGAGCGTCAGCGAGGTGGAATCGGAATGAGAGGACCTGGAGAAACAGAAATTGAAACCGATAGACGTATAGTTCGCGATAGAATCTCACTTTTGAGAGATAAACTAAAGGTAATTGACAAACAAATGGCTTCACAGCGCAGCAACCGCGGTGCTATGGTAAGAGTGGCATTAGTTGGGTACACCAATGTTGGAAAGTCAACTTTAATGAATGCAATTGGAAAAAGTGAAGTATTCGTTGAGAATAAATTGTTTGCAACGTTAGACACTACTGTTCGAAAAATTGTAATTGGAAATCTACCATTTTTGCTATCTGATACAGTTGGATTTATACGCAAATTACCAACTCAATTAGTAGAGTCATTTAAAAGTACTTTGGATGAGGTAAGAGAAGCTGACTTGTTATTACACGTAGTTGATATATCTCACCATGATTTCGAAGATCACATTGCATCAGTTAATGAGATTCTAAAAGATATTAAAAGTGATGATAAACCAACTATCATGGTTTTTAATAAAATAGACGCTTATGTACCTGAGACAATCGAAATAGATGATTTGATGACAGAGCGCACTTCAAAACACTATTCTATTGACGAGTGGAAAAACACATGGATGAATAAAGTAGGGCAAGATAACGCTATTTTCATCTCTGCTACCAACAAGGAAAACTTTGAAGAGTTTAGAAAGAAAGTGTATGAAAAAGTACGTGAAATACATATTACACGTTTTCCATATAACAACTTCTTGTATCCAGATTACGACCATTTATTAGAACCTGGAGGTGAAGAATAAGTAATTTGTTTATAAATATTTACTGTTAAAAAATAAAAGTAAAAAAAAAATTACTACATTTACACTTACATAAAAAACAAAGATTATATGTATCAATCATTAAATAATAATATCTCTAATAATAATTTGAATTCGCCGTACGATTCAAAGAGGGATGCTATTGTTTTTGATTTAAGTTAATTATATATTATTTCATTATCCGTTTAAAGCTCCTCTTTCGAGGAGCTTTTTTTTGCTTTAAACTGAAACATTTTAAAAATTAAATATCATGAGTAAACAAGAAATTTTACAAACCGAAGAAGCCATTGCACTAGTTAAGAAAACATTTTCTCAAAACTTATGCAATGCATTGAACTTGTACCCTATCTCATCTCCAATGATCGTGAATGAAGGAACAGGAATCAATGATGACTTGAATGGTATCGAGCGTCCAGTGTCGTTTCCAGTAAAATTTCTTAACAATAATCACGGTGTTGTAGTCCACTCTTTGGCGAAGTGGAAAAGAATTCGCCTGAAAGAATTAGAGCTAGAAGTTCATGAAGGTATCTTAACGGATATGAGAGCTTTGCGTCCTGATGAAGACAGTAGCCCAATACACTCAATCTACGTAGATCAATGGGATTGGGAATTAAAGATTGACAAAGTAGATCGAAGTTTGAGTTACTTAAAGAAAATTGTGAGACTGATCTATCAATCCCTGCTAAACACGGAAGAAGAAGTTCACTTGCAGTATGGATACGAAAGAGTATTGCCTAAAAAGCTATCTTTTATTCATTCTGAGCAACTTTTACAACTTTACCCTACACTAACTCCAAAAGATAGAGAACATGCCATAGCGAAAGAATATGGCGCTGTATTTATCATAGGAGTTGGCTACAAATTAAGCAACGGAGAATCCCATGATAGTCGCTCAAGTGATTATGACGATTGGAGTACTATCTCAGAAGACAAGTACCACGGTTTAAATGGGGATTTGCTTGTATGGGATGAAGAGTTGAGTCGCTCATTAGAATTATCTTCCATGGGGGTTCGAGTAGATAAAGATGCATTGGAACATCAATTGGCCTTAACTGGATCACAAGACAAATCAAAGTTATACTATCACAATTTATTGTTGACGGATCAGTTACCACTATCCATAGGTGGTGGATTAGGACAATCGAGAATATGTATGTTTCTCTTAAAGAAAAAACACATTGGAGAAGTCCAAGCAAGTATTTGGCCAGACCAAGTAAGAGAAGACGCAATAAAACAAGGCATCAACCTTCTATAATAAAAAAGGCACAATACGCTAAATCGTATTGTGCCTTTTTCATATTCTTTAAAAGATAGCTTTCTTAGAAATTATAGCTTAAGCCAACTCCTAATACTTCTCTTAACTGAAATCCTTTGTAAGCTTGGTCATCGTAAACCGCTTGGAAAGTAAAGTTAGTTGATAAGTACTTGTTGATTTTCATCACTAAGTTCAATTGATAGTCAACTACAACGTTTCCTGGTTTTTCTAAATAATTAGAATAAAGGTTTAAGATATTCTCAGCAGATACATTCTCCATAATGTCGAATTTGTAGTATCCGTTGATAGACATCCCCAGTTGATACTCCATTGATTTTCCTTTCTCAACACCAAAAGCGTCTCCAAAATCAGTAAAATGACTGTGAACGAAGATAAATCTCGAAGTTGCAGGAGCAATGTTAACTTTTAAGTTATCATTTTTCTTCCACAACATACCAGGTCCGATTTGTAAGTAAGCAGGAGACATAAAGTGTGAATTGTATCCACCGTCTTTATCTGTTCCTCTATCCATTTGTGTCTTAAAGTTTAAGAATAATGAATAGTACCAATTGTTAGACGCTTGCTTACCTAAAACTGAATTCAACTCTAAACGGTCATTAGTTTTCTTTTGGTCCTCCCCTTTTAGCTTCGTAAAACCATAGTTCACGATTAACTTGTTATCCCAAGTCCAATCCTCTTTTTGGTAATTCAAATCATAATTCAAATTCAAATTTCCAGAAAAGTTATTATCTCCACCAGCTTGCCAGTTTGAGAAACTCGATTGGCTCACAAGAACTGCAAAGTTCCCTTTAGATTTCCATGGACCAGTTACTTCCGTAGTCTCAGCTTCTTGAGCATGAGATGAATAAAAAGCAGAAACAGCTAATAAACTTAATAAGAATTTTTTCATATTGTTAAATTTTTAAACAAAAATATAAAATCCAAATAATGCGATCTATTTTTTAAGACTTCGCTTATAAACAGGTACTGCCGAACAGGCTTCACCAAACATAACTGAGCGAGCGTGTTCCATCATCAATTGAGTAGACAAAACGTAGGCCTCCTCTGGGATTGCCTTATTTGAGCACCCTTTAATAATAACTGGTAAATCCCTATATTCAGCGTAATTTATACTAAATAAAATTTCTTGATAAATTGATTTTTCCAAATGTGCTTTATCACCTAAAAACACACGTTTTGCAACAGGTTGTAGGTGGCTGGTTAAAACCATATACGCCCAAGCAGGTAAAATCGCATCTGTTGAACAATACAAACCTACATACGCATTTTGATATTGATTCCAATCTACTTCCTTCAAGGCAGCTCTAAACTCTTTCTCACGCAACACAAATCCCTCATACAACCATTGAGCAATGTCTATCTCTAATCGAGGATTAGTAGGATAATAGTCCTCTAAGTCGAAAACTTTCAAAGCACTATTGGCAACTTTATTTACAATTTCTCCTTCCATAATTACAGCATTCCCAACTCTAACTTAGCTTCTTCACTCATCAAGTCTTTTGTCCAAGGTGGATCAAATGTAAGCTCAATTTCAACTCCTTTGACGTTGTCAATAGATTTGACCTTCTCCTCTACTTCCATCGGCAGTGTTTCAGCCACAGGGCAGTTTGGTGAAGTTAAAGTCATCAGAATTTTAACATCATTTGTTTCATTTACGAATACGTCGTAAATCAATCCTAATTCATAAATATCTACAGGAATCTCAGGGTCATAAATAGTCTTAAGAATACCTACGATATTTTCTCCTAATTTTTGTACATCTATTTCTTCCATAATTTGCTCTGATTAATTTTTAGCTTGATAAGCTAAGGCATACATTTTAATTTGTTTAATCATCGAAACAAGACCATTTGCACGCGTTGGCGATAAATGCTCCTTTAAACCGATATCGTCAATAAACCCAAGGTCTGCATCCATAATGTCAACAGCCTTCTGTCCAGAAAATACCCTAATCAGAATAGCTATAATCCCCTTCGTTAAAATAGCATCGCTATTTGCAGTGAAAAAAACGTTTCCTTCACTTTCTTCAGCATGCAGCCAAACTTGCGATTGACAGCCTTTAATTAAGTTTTCAGCTACTTGATATTTCTCGTCGATTAACGGTAATGACTTACCTAATTCGATAATATACTCGTAGCGTTGCATCCAATCATCAAACATTGAAAACTCATCAATGATTTCTTCTTGTGCTTCTTTGATTGTCATATTGTTTTTTCTTATTATTATTCTCTATTACGAAAGCATCATTTTAGCCTTCTTTACAGCTTCGACTAAGATGTCAATCTCCTCTTTGGTATTGTAAAAACTAAAAGACGCTCTTACTGTCCCAGGAATACCGAAAAAGTCCATAATCGGCTGCGTACAGTGGTGACCTGTTCGTACTGCAACACCCAATTTATCGACAATTACCCCAATATCATAAGGGTGAATTCCCTCAATATTAAATGAAATCACCGAAGTTTTCTCTTGTGCCGTACCTATAATTTTCAATCCTTCAATTTCCAACAAGCGCTTTGTTCCATACTCTAACAGTTCGTGTTCATAAGCAGCAATATTGTCAAAGCCAATCCCATTCAAATAATCAATGGCATGACCTAAGACAATTCCCCCTGCTATGTTAGGAGTTCCAGCCTCAAACTTATGTGGTAAACACGCATAAGTTGTCTTTTCAAATGTAACTGTTTTGATCATCTCTCCTCCACCTTGGTAAGGAGGCAGTTTATTCAACCACTCCTCTTTTCCGTACAAAATCCCAGTACCAGTAGGTCCGCAAACTTTGTGTCCTGAAAACACATAAAAGTCACAGTCCAACTCAACAACGTCAGGGCGTATATGTGGAGTAGCTTGAGCACCGTCAATTAGAACTGCCGCACCGAACTGATGAGCCTTCTTTATAATCTCGCGAATTGGGTTAATAGTCCCCAAAGCATTAGAAATATGTGACACTGCCACAACCTTTGTGTTCTCATTCAAAAGCTTATCGTATTCTTCCATGATAAGCTCTCCATGCTCATTCATCGGAATGACCTTTAAAGTAGCACCTGAACGCTCACAAGCGAACTGCCAAGGCACAATATTAGAGTGGTGTTCTAAAGCAGAAATGACTACCTCATCACCTGCTTTTAATAAGCTACCAAAACCATTAGCTACAAGGTTTATACTAAAAGTAGTCCCAGCAGTGAAAATAATTTCGTGGTTGTGCTTAGCATTTATATGATTTTGTATTTTGGCTCTAGCTTCTTCATATGCATCGGTAGCCAATTGGCTTAACGTATGTACTCCGCGATGAATATTTGCATTGATTGTCTCGTAATACTTGATTATAGCATCCTCGACAACTTTTGGCTTTTGAGCAGTAGCCGCATTATCAAAATACACTAATGGCTTTCCATTCACTTGTTGTGTAAGAATTGGAAAGTCTTTTCGAATTGATTTTATATCTAACATACTACTATTCAATTTTATTACTTAATAATTCCTGTGCTTTTAAAGTAATGCACAATTCACAGCAAAGATAATCAATACTATACTTTTCAGTACAATATATTAATTTAAAATTAATCTAAATATGTTTTGTTCCGGAGCAAAAACCTCATATTTTTGCCTCAATTTAGATTCAATTCAAATTAGTATAAAAATGAAAAAACTTATTGCATTAACACTCTTAACCCTTGTGTTCATTTCTTGTAACCAAAAGAAAACAGAACAACCGCAAATCGAAGAAAGAATCATCTCTTTGAATGGAACGATAACTGAAATCTTAGTAGAATTAGGTAAAAAAGATAATATCGTAGGTGTCGATGTTACAAGTACTTATCCTGAGGATATAAAGAAAACAGCTACAGATTTAAATCACACGAGTAAAATATCAATAGAAAGCTTAATGTCTTTGAAACCAACGACTATATTCGCTATCACAAAAGACATAAACGAAGATCTTAAGAACCAAATTGCCAATTCAGGAATAAAATTAGAGTTAATAGATCAAAAGTACACTGTACAAGGAACAAAGGACTTAGTAAAGCAAATAGCAACATCCTTAAACATAACAGATTATGAGCACATCAGTGCTAATATCCAAAAAGACATGGAAAATCTACACCAATTTGAAGTAGCTCCAAAAGTACTATTCATATACGCAAGAGGAGCATCTATGTTGATGGTAGCAGGAGATGAAACCCCTGTAAATAACATCATTCAATTAGCTGGTGGTCAAAATGCGATAACAGAATTTAAAGGTTACAAACCATTAACTCCCGAATCTCTTTTAAATACAAATCCAGATTACATTCTAATGTTTACTTCAGGAATCCAGAGTATGGGAGGCGTTGATGGCGTTTTAAAAATTGAGGGAATAGACAAAACCAATGCAGGAAAGAACAAGAATATCATTGCAATGGACGGGCAACTTTTAAGTGGATATGGACCGAGACTTGGCCAAGCAACAAAAGAGCTTAACACCCTATTCGCTAAACAACAATAAACAAAATGCAAAGAAAACTCTCTTTTTACCTTATAATCCTTTCCATTCTATTAATTACAATTGCGTTAGTATCAATTTTCATTGGAGTTTATAAGTTTGAAGATGGAAGCATCCAAACAATAATCAAAATCATCTTTACCCAAGAAGAAGTAACCCCAAGTGATAGCTATGTGTTTTTAGACGTGCGATTACCACGTGTCATTATGGCTATTTTAGTAGGTGCCGCGCTATCGCTATCTGGAACAACCTTACAAGGAATGTTCAAGAACCCTTTAGCATCACCAGATCTAATTGGAGTTACAGCTGGTTCAGTACTATTTGCAGCAATAACAATTGTACTTGGGCATTATATTAAAGCTTACATACCAGAGGCAGTTCACTACTCCTTATTGAGTTTAATGAGTTTTATAGGTGCCATGATAACGATGACGTTCGTGTACAGAATGTCAACCTCAAAAGGAAAGACTAATGTAAGCGTCCTACTTTTGTCAGGTGTTGCTATCACAGCACTTACAGGGGCAGCCACAGGACTACTAACCTATATCTCAGAAGAAGAAGAATTGAGAAACTTAACCTTCTGGACTTTAGGAAGTCTCGCTGGAGCTACGTGGACAAAAGTAAGCATCTTAGCAGTCGTGATGCTTATTGCCGTAATACTGCTAATAAACAAAGGCAAATCACTGAATGCCATGATGCTTGGAGAAAATGACGCAGCACACTTAGGTATCCCAGTAGAAAGCATCAAGAAACGCATCGTATTGCTTTCTGCATTGATGGTAGGTACCTCTGTTGCCTTTTCTGGTACTATAGGATTTGTTGGTCTTATTGTACCCTATATATTGCGTTTAATATTCAAATCAAACTACTACTATATACTCCCACTTTCGACAATATGTGGAAGTATTTTATTATTAGTTGCGGACACTTTGAGTAGATCTATTATACCGCCTTCAGAGATACCAATAGGAATATTGACATCAATCATGGGCGCACCAGTATTCATAGCAATCTTAATAAGATTCAAAAAGTCACTATAATGATACAAGCACAAAAAGTAAACTTTAAATCTCGAGAAACTTACATCATAAATGAAATAGACTTCAGTTGTGAAAACGGTGAGTTTATAGCGATATTAGGACCTAATGGTGCAGGTAAGTCCACTTTCCTGAGTGTTTTGGCAAATGAGTTACACCAAAAGGGAAATAAGATTCTACTGAAATCATGTGAATATGACAAATGGTGTGATAAAGAATTACCTAAGCACAAAGCGAAGTTCTCTCAACACCACAACAACGACATTCCCTTGAACGTAGAAGATGTAGTCATGATGGGGAGATATCCCTATTTTGATCACACTCCCTCTGATGCAGATAAAAAGGCCATTCAACACAGTATGGAATGCATTGATATATGTCCTTTAAAAAGCAGGGAATACAATCATCTCTCAGGGGGTGAAAAACAAAGAGTACACTTAGCAAGAGTACTGTCACAACTCAACAACGATGTGGAGAACAAACTATTATTCTTAGATGAACCACTCAATAATTTAGACGTACTACATCAGCATAAAATATTAGAATTGATTAAAGATTTTACGGCTAAAGGCAATACAGCTATTGTAGTCTTACACGACTTAAACTTAGCTGCGCAATTTGCCGATAAAATCTTATTACTACAAAAGGGACAAAAAGTATCTTATGATATACCAGAAAATGTACTTACACAAGAAATAATTTCTCGTGTTTACAATTTCCCTTGCGTGGTAACTAAAAATCCAGTTAACAATAATCCCTTAATCATTTTTGGGTAAATTAGAAGACATGAACAAAGAAACACTTACTTTAAAGGAACGTTGGGCTGAATTAAAACAGCAGAATCCTCACTTGAGAATACGAAATGCAGCTACAGAACTAAACGTAAGCGAAGCTGAACTATTAGCTACACAAATTGGAGAAACAGTAACAAGATTAAATACAAACTTAGTTGAACTTCTATCGGAGATTGAACAATTAGGTAAAGTAATGGCATTGACAAGAAACAATGAATGTGTTCACGAAAGAAAGGGCGTGTATAGCAACCCAGATTTTTCGTCTCCTCATGCAGGATTATTTGTCAATCCCGATATAGATTTGCGCATATTCTTAAGCCATTGGACTAAGGCGTATGCAGTAGTAGAGATGGCAGGTGACAAAGAGAGAAAGAGTTTACAATTCTTTGGAAAAGATGGAGAGGCAATTCACAAGATATACCTAACCCCTCAAAGTGATGATTCAGCTTTTGATGCCTTAGTCAAAAAGTACAGATCAGACAACCAAGACTCACATGAGCCAACAGAAGCCTATCAGGTTAATCTCGATGAGAAATTAGATGAAGAAATAGACGTAAAAACTTTTCAACAAGAATGGAAAGAGTTAAAAGATACGCACAACTTCTTCTCTCTTTTAAAGAAACATCACTTGACAAGAACACAAGCATTGCGTTTAGCGCCTGATGAGTTTCACGCCAAACAGATAAGCAAAGAAAGCATAATCACCATGCTCGAAAAAGCAGCTGAGATGCAAACACCAATAATGGTATTTGTAGGAAATAGAGGAAATATACAAATTCACACTGGTGAAGTAAAACGCCTGATGTGGCACCAAAACTGGTATAATGTATTAGACCCAGACTTCAATATGCATTTGGATATGGACAAAATCGCCCAAACATGGATTGTGCGAAAACCAACTGAAGACGGTATCGTAACTGCCATTGAAGTATTCAATGAAATGGGGGAAATAATAGTACAGTTTTTTGGCAAACGAAAACCTGGAATACCAGAACTTCAAGCATGGAGAGACATCGTAGAACCCTTGTCGTAATAAACCATAAAAAGACCTTAAATTAATTTTTAAGGTCTTTTTATTTATGCTATTATCAAAAAGAAAAAAACAACATACTTTACAACAACGTTGAGAATAATCGTGCAATAAACAGAGAGAAATAAAAAAATATACAACTACACTAAAGCGAGAAATTTAAATATGATAAATACAAAAAATTACAATAATTAAGTTATTAATACTTTGTTGATAACTAATTCAAATATTTAAAATCCAAAGGTTGAATGACCTCTCAATATGTCCTATCTTAGCTTTTACAAAAACTTGTAATTCAACCTACTTTATATTCCTCGGCAGCACCTAATACTGCAAGAATCAATATTTTTGAGGGTATAAAATGTCCTATCTAATTAGGGTGAAACAAGCAACGGATTATTAAAATAAATTTTTTTTGCTATGTCTATTTTTGATAAAAGAGTTAACTACAAACCGTTTGAGTATCCTGGAATTTACCAATTCACAGATGCTATTAATAAGTCATTTTGGGTTCATAGTGAAGTAGACTTCACTGCTGACACGCAAGATTTTCATTCACACCTAACAAAAGAAGAACAAATAGCTATCAAACACAGTTTATTGGCTATTGCTCAGATAGAAGTTGCAGTCAAGACATTTTGGGGTAACCTTTATCAACATTTCCCAAAACCAGAATTCAATGGATTGGGTAGTACTTTTGCAGAATGTGAATTTAGACACTCTGAGGCATATTCACGTCTATTAGACGTATTGGGATATAATGATGAGTTCGAAGATTTATTGACAATTCCCGTAATTAGAGAACGCGTAGAATACCTTGGTAAGGTATTAGAAAACTCTAACAACAATACAGATCGCAAAAAATACGTTGTATCATTAATCCTATTCTCTCTTTTGATTGAGAATGTTTCCCTGTTTAGTCAATTTGCCATTATCCTATCTTTTACAAGATTCAAAGGGTTAATGAAAAATGTAAGCAATATTATTGCTTGGACTTCGATAGATGAACAAGTACATGCAAATGCAGGTATTTACATTATCAATATAATAAGAAAAGAGTTTCCAGATTTCTTTGATGAAGAATTGATTGCCCATGTAAATGATGTCATTCACAACTCCATAGAAATTGAAAGCAAAATCCTGGATTGGATATTCGAAACAGGAGATATAGAATCAGTGAACAAACATGACTTACTAAACTTTATGAAGTTTAGAGTAGATGAAAGCATGGTGAAGATTGGCTTAGACAAAGTATTCAATATCACTGCAGAGCAGTACAAACCAATGCAATGGTTTGAAGAAGATGTATTTGCAAATACCTTAGATGATTTCTTTGCCAAAAGACCTGTAGATTATACTAAACACGACAAAAGCTTTACAGCAGACGACTTGTTTTAAAAAAAAAAGAAAAAATTGTTATAAAAAATTACCAAAACTAAGAGCATGAATAACTTCTCATTACAATTACAAATAGAGGACAATAAAAACTTAAGAGAGAAACTTTGGTGGAAAAATTCTGAAAGTGAACAGATACTTAATAGAGGCTATCTTCTTAAGGGAGAAACAGTGGAGGGTGCTATTGATCGAATTGCATCTGCAGCTGCAAGAAGACTATATAAGCCGGAGCTAAAGGAATCATTTCAAGAAATGATAGAAAGAGGTTGGATGAGTTTAAGTTCACCTATTTGGGCCAACATGGGAACAGAAAGAGGATTGCCTATTTCGTGTTTCAATGTGAATATACCTGACAGTATTGAGGGGATCACTCATAAGTTAGGAGAAGTAATCATGCAAACTAAGATTGGTGGTGGTACCTCAGGATATTTTGGAAACCTAAGAGAAAGAGGAAGTGCAGTGACGGATAATGGAAAAAGTAGTGGAGCAGTTAGCTTTATGAAGTTATTCGATACTGCTATGGACACAATATCGCAAGGAGGTGTTCGCCGTGGTGCTTTTGCAGCCTATTTAGATATTGATCACCCAGATGCTGAAGAATTTTTAAACATCCGCAATATTGGTAATCCAATTCAAAACTTATTTTACGGTATTTGTATTCCAGATTATTGGATGCAAGAGATGATTGATGGGGATAAAGATAAGAGAATGCTTTGGGCGAAAGTATTAGAAAGCAGACAACAAAAGGGGATGCCTTACTTGTTCTTCTCTGACAATGTAAATACAAATAAACCGCAAGTTTACAAAGACAATAATATGCGTGTCAACGCAAGTAACCTTTGCTCAGAAATCATGCTTCCGTCAAATGATGATGAATCATTCATCTGCTGTTTGTCGTCAATGAACTTAGAATTATATGATGAGTGGAAAGATACAGAAGCAGTTAAATTGGCAATCTATTTCCTTGATGCAGTATTACAAGAATTTATTGAGAAAACAGAAGGTAACTACTATTTAGCACCAGCAAACCGCTTTGCGAAAAGACATAGAGCTTTGGGATTAGGAGTACTTGGATGGCACTCTTATTTACAAAAGAACATGATACCTTTCGAAGGCTTACAAGCTAAAATGCTAACGAATAAAATATTTGAAGATATAAGCAATAAAGCTGATAAAGCATCTCAAGAGTTAGCGAGAATATATGGAGAACCTGAATTATTAAAAGGTTATGGAAGAAGAAATACCACAACAATGGCTATTGCTCCTACTACTTCATCTTCTGCAATCTTAGGACAAACTTCACCAGGTATTGAGCCTTTCAGTAGTAATTACTACAAAGCTGGTTTATCTAAAGGAAACTTTATGCGTAAGAATAAGTACCTAACAGAACTACTTGTCAGTAAAGGTTTAGACAATGAAGATACATGGAGAACGATCATGCTTAACGGCGGAAGTGTTCAACAAATAGAAGGACTTACTCAAGAAGAAAAAGATGTATTTAAAACATTTAAAGAAATCAGTCAACTTGAGATTATCCAACAAGCGGCAATCAGACAAAAATATGTCGATCAAGCTCAAAGTTTAAACCTAAATATTCCATCTGCTTTACCAATCAAAGAAGTGAATAAATTAATGATTGAAGCGTGGAAATTAGGTGTAAAAACATTATACTACCAACGCAGTCAAAGTGTTTCTAAGGAAATGGTAACAAACTTAGTGACATGTAGTAGTTGTGAATCATAGAGAATATTTATCATAAATTCAAATTCTAAAAAGAGAGAGCTTTTTGTAAAGGTTCTCTCTTTTTTTTATTCAAGAGGATAAAGTCAAAATCAAATCTATCAAAAAACTTATAACCTATATACATCGCTAAATCAAGCGAAGCAGATAACTCGGCATATTTCGAATACCAAAAATAAACAAGTAAAAGCACTCCTTTATTGCATAAAAAACTCCTGTAGTTGTGTTAGCTCTTCTATTAATAAAGTACACACATGTGACGGTTGAAAGCCTTTAGAACATCATTAAAGTATTTCTATCTATCCCTACCAAGATTGACCAATTAATCAGTAAGTCAAATGAAGTCAATCTCTATATCACTAAATAGGCAATCAACATGCCCGAGATTAAATGTTGCGAAATTAACCAGTCTGATCATGGCGTTTAATCCCATAACACATCAACTTATTCTTCCTGGTTGCTAAAATTTTGTCCTCCAAATTAACTTACTTTCTTAGGACTTCCTTGCACCTTTCTTCGGGTATTCTTGCACTTTTGCTCGGAAAAAGGGGTGTTTCAGCAAGGAAACTGCCAGAAACCCCAAAGAATACCCAAAGAAAGTACCAGCGATCTAACAGTTATCCATCTCTAAGTCAATTACTTTCGAATACAATTACCTGATAGAATTTTTGAGTAAGAAGTAGTAAAGTGGATATGATTCAAAGCACTAACGCTTTTTTCAAAATAAGAAAAGTGCTCAAACACCACCTCAATAATAAAGTGAATAGTAAAGTAGCACAATGTCAGTGCTGATAAATCATGTAAAGGATTTGCAGTAATATCCAATAAAAAAAGACAATAAACATCTACTGCATTCACCATAATCTGTAGTGACAACCTACATCAAAACAAAATCAACAACGATTTAGTACATAAACGACTCGCTAATCGATTTTATACAATAAAACAACGATGAGGTTGGTTAAGAAAAATAAAGGCCCTAAAAGAGCTAAAAACAAACAAAGTCATGAAGCTACTCTTTACCTTCTTGAATACTCTCCTCCTATCACACCAAACAAAAACTCCAATAACTAAACATCTGTGCCAATAAAATCACAATCAACACAAAGAAATTCAAGTCTTATTTAGCAATTTTCAGGAAACATTAGAAGATATACTTCTTAAACAATACAAAATCGCCACCCTGAAAAAAAATGGTACAGTATTAGATATATTCAAAGTACAACAAAAAACAACAACTTTTTTCTTTTAGATAACCAGACTATATCCCCACATAGTCTGGTTTCTTTTTTATAAGAGATATTGATTTTAAAGCAAAAAAAATAAGGTTGTCTCTAAAAAAGAAACAACCTTATTTTCCATTAAAATATAAATAGAAATTAAATTTCAAATCCCATAGATACTCCCAACTTAGTAGCAATCAATTTTGCAACCTTCGCTTTCAACTCAGGTATCTTTACAGTTTCCATTACTTCGTCAGTAAAAGCGTACATCAACAACGCTTTTGCCTCCTTCTGAGGAATACCTCTTTGGCGCATATAGAACATAGCCTCATCGTCTAATTGTCCTATAGTACATCCGTGAGAACACTTCACGTCATCCGCGAATATCTCTAATTGCGGTTTAGTGTAAACAGCGGCCTTCTCACTTAACAAGATATTGTTGTTCTGTTGGAATCCGTCCGTTTTCTGAGCGATTTTATCTACGTAAATCTTACCGTTAAACACACCAACTGAATTATCGTCATAGATGCTCTTATAATTCTGGTGACTTTCACAGTTTGGCTGATTGTGAGATACCAGCGTGTAGTGATCTACGTGTTGTTTGTTTCCAATCAATGTAATCCCCTTAAGCGTACTATCGATGCGTTCACCATCTTGATAGAAGTTCAAGTTATTACGCGTAATCTTACCTCCAAAAGAGAAAGTATGTACAGACACACGGCTTTCTTGTTTCTGCTTAATGAATGTATTGTCAATCAAGTTACTGCTTTCCAAATCATTCTGTAACTTATAATAATCACAGATTGCACGTTTATGAGCAAATATTTCAGTCACTGAGTTCGTTAAAACATTTGAGTCAGTTAAACTTTGATGTCTTTCTAATATCTGAACGTGAGCATTCTCACCTACGACAACTAAGTTACGAGGTTGAGTCAATAAAGCTTGATCCTCCAGTGTCGTGAAGTAAATAATCTCGATTGGTTTCGACACTACTTTGCTCTTAGGTACATTGATAAAAGCACCTTCAGTCGCATAAGCACTATTCAATGCAGAAAACACATCAGATTTGTCAACCGCTTGATTATAGTAATTATCGATAACCATTTTATACTTAGGTTTGTTCATTGCCGAAGACATTAAACAAACATCAATACCGTCGTGAGTAGTTTCAGACAAATGAGAGCTAAAAATACCATTGATAAAAACCAATTTGTACGTATCTGAATCACTCAAGAAGTATTTCTTAACTTCTTTATAATCTAAGGCTACTTCTTTTTTAGGAAGAATCGTAAACTCTTTCTTAAGAATAGAGTTTAGTGACGTGTACTTCCAAGCTTCCTCTTTTTTAGTAGGAAACCCCTTTTCTTCGAAAGTCTTAAGTCCTTCCAAGCGGATGTTGTGTAACACATCGTGTTCACCAGTTAACCCTTGTTCGAAAGCAACAAAAGACGTAATTAATTTATCTTTAAGTTCCATATGTATTTACTATTAGAAATGATTAAATCAGTTAATTGGTTTACTTCTTATTTTTCAACAGAAGATTTAATCCAATCATAACCTTTCTCCTCTAATTCTAAAGCTAATTCTTTACCACCCGTCTTCACAATTTTACCATCGTGTAAAACGTGTACAAAATCAGGAACAATATATTCTAATAAACGTTGATAGTGCGTAATAACGATGATTGCATTGTCTTTACTTTTCAGCTTGTTTACACCGTTAGCAACGATTCTCAAAGCATCGATATCCAATCCTGAGTCAGTTTCGTCTAAGATTGCCAATTTAGGCTCTAACATAGCCATTTGGAAGATCTCATTACGCTTTTTCTCACCACCAGAGAATCCTTCGTTAAGAGAACGAGAAAGAAACTTTCTATCGATTTCTAACAACTCTGCTTTCTCTTTAATCTTTTTAAGCATTTCACTTGCAGGCATTTCTTCCATTCCCTGAGCTTTACGCGACTCATTGATAGCCGTTTTCATAAAGTTAGTCACGGATACACCTGGAATCTCTACTGGATATTGAAATGATAAAAACACACCTTTATGTGCTCTTTCTTCAGGAGCTAATTCACCAAGCTCCTCACCTTCTAAGATGATATCACCTTCAGTAACTTCAAAAGCTTCATTACCAGCGATTACAGAAGACAAAGTACTTTTCCCAGCACCGTTTGGTCCCATAATAGCGTGAATTTCTCCAGCTTTTACTTCTAAGTTAATTCCTTTTAAAATCTCTTTATCTTCAACACTTGCGTGTAAATTCTTTATCTGTAACATAAGTTTAATTGTATTTAATTGAGGTTTTGTTTAAAATTTCGCTGTCTTTCTATGGATTAACCCACACTTCCTTCAAGCGAAATCTCTAATAACTTTTGAGCTTCTACTGCAAACTCCATTGGCAATTTGTTCAAGACTTCTTTAGAGAATCCATTAACGATTAAGGCAATAGCCTTTTCAGTTGGGATCCCTCTTTGATTACAATAGAAGATTTGATCTTCACCAATCTTACTCGTAGTTGCTTCGTGTTCAATCTGAGCAGTAGGATGCTTTGCTTCAATATAAGGGAAAGTGTGTGCTCCACATTCATTACCCATTAACAATGAATCACATTGAGAGAAGTTTCTTGCATTCTCAGCACGTGGTCCTACTTGTACAAGACCTCTATAACTATTTTGTGATTTACCTGCAGAAATACCTTTAGAAATAATAGTTGAACGCGTATTCTTTCCAAGGTGAATCATTTTAGTACCTGTATCTGCTTGTTGGAAATTATTAGTAACAGCAATTGAATAGAACTCACCGATAGAATTATCCCCTTTCAAAATACAAGAAGGATACTTCCAAGTCACAGCAGATCCCGTTTCTACTTGTGTCCAAGATATCTTAGCATTTTTCTCACATAGACCACGTTTAGTCACGAAGTTAAACACTCCACCTTTACCACTACTATCACCAGGGAACCAGTTCTGTACTGTCGAGTATTTAATCTCAGCATCATCCATAGCAATAAGCTCAACTACAGCAGCGTGTAATTGGTTTTCATCACGTGAAGGAGCAGTACAACCTTCTAAATAAGAAACATAACTTCCCTCATCAGCAATAACAAGAGTACGCTCAAACTGACCTGTACCTGCTTGGTTAATACGGAAATAAGTTGATAGTTCCATTGGACATCTAACTCCTTTCGGAATATAACAAAATGATCCATCAGAGAATACTGCAGAATTCAATGCAGCATAAAAGTTATCAGTTTGCGGTACAACGCTACCTAAATACTTCTTAACTAATTCTGGGTGGTTCTTAATCGCCTCAGAAATAGAACAAAATATAATACCTCTCTCAGCTAATGTAGCTTTAAAAGTAGTTGCTACAGACACAGAGTCCATAACAATATCCATTGCAACACCACTTAATCTCTTTTGTTCTTCAATAGAAATACCAAGTTTGTTGAATGTATCTAACAGTTCAGGATCTACTTCATCTAAACTATCCAACTTCGGTTTAGTCTTTGGCGCTGAATAATAAGATATAGCCTGGAAATCAGGCTTCTCATATCTCACATTGGCCCACTCTGGTTCAACCATAGATTCCCAAATACGAAAAGCTTCAAGCCTCCATTCAGTCATCCATTCTGGCTCACCTTTCTTCGCAGAAATAGCCCTTACAATATCCTCATTTAAACCAATAGGCAAAGTATCTGCTTCTATATCCGTATAGAATCCATACTCATACTCTTTGGTTTCTAATTCTTTCTTTAAATCTTCTTCTGTATACTTACTCATATTTTAATCCTTAAAAGCAGTACCATAATATGCTTTTCCGTTAAACTATTTAATATCTAAAAGGAAAAACAAACTGTCTTAAAGTTTGCTTTTCCTATGATAAACTTATAATGAAAAACTTTCTCCACATCCGCAAGTTCTACTTGCATTTGGATTGTTGAAATAAAAACCTTTTCCATTTAACCCTCCTGAATACTCTAAAGTAGTTCCTACAAGGTATAAAAAACTCTTTTTATCAACTGCAATTCTCACACCATTGTCTTCGAAAACTTTATCCTCTTCTGAAACTTCATGGTCAAACTTAAGTTGATAAGAAAGACCTGAACATCCACCACTTGTCACTCCTACTCTAACAAAGTCAGTAGTAGGATTAAAACCCTCGTCCTCCATCATTAAAGCGACGTGTTTTCTTGCTATATCTGAAACTTTTATCATACGTTACTTAAATAGATTAGTTCTAAAAAAATTGTCATCGCAAAGGTATTATAAAAAAATGGTTTGTGATCATAACTAACATATTTATAACGATTAGAAGTTTTAATACTAATATCACAAAAATCTATTACCGCAATGCAATATTAGCTATTGATAATGAACGAGTTTAGCTAAAATCATATAGAAACTTAAATACATTTTTGACTAAATTTCTAATAAATTCGATTTTTAAAATCATTTATAGCAAATTTCTTACCATTTATCCTATCCAACAATTCACAAAAATAAGATTTGATTGAACAAAAAGAGGAATTTGAAATTCAAAAGACAAAGTTATCCTTTTTAAAACAAACAACACAAAAAAACAGAATTTCTTTGTGGTAGAACCTCTACTTTTTTTTACTGCAAAACAGCTATCAAAATGCAAAATAATAACACACAGCCTATTGCACCAAAATGCAATCTTACACTTACTGCATACAACGTTAAAATCTCTCTGAACAAAAAAGAACGCTAAACCAGTACATTTTATATAAAATTCATCAGTGAACACAACGAAAATACTTTAAAAAACACCTGTGAAATAGCGATAAAAAAAATAAAAAAAAACAGGCGTAGATAAGCGATCAACAATTGCCAGACTAACAAAACAGCAACGGTAAAAACCAAGCACCAAATAGTATATCCCCCCTACTCTTACCAAAGGACAAGAGCAGTGAAACAAAAGAAGGGTTCAACTATAAATCTCTTATTAAGTACATTCAACGCCAAAGGTAAAAATCCACGCTTACAAATTCGCGTATCCCACCTTATGTATCCCTGCAGAATAAAGAAATGCACCCACTATAGACTGTTCAAAATATCACAACCTTTCAATAAAGCACGCAAAGAAACTAACAAATTTCATTCACGCATCTTATCTTCGTAACAACGATGCTCAACAACATTACATTTGACATACAGAAAACTAAACATCACAAAACTACTCATAGAATTGTCCCTTTTACATTATTTGTTTAATTTGCACACAACAACTCAAAAACGATCAAATTATGAATCTATATAGTATAGAAAGTGGCAACTTCAAACTGGACGGAGGGGCTATGTTTGGCGTAGTACCAAAGGTAATTTGGAATAAAACAAATCCAGCAGATAGCAATAACCTTATCGATATTGGCGCCCGTTTGCTACTCATAGAAGATGGAAACAGACTGATTCTCGTAGATACAGGAATGGGAAATAAACAGTCTGAAAAATTCTTTGGTTATTATTATTTGTGGGGGGACCATTCGATCGAAAAATCACTCAAGAAACACGGATTTCACCCAGATGATATCACCGATGTATTTTTGACTCATTTGCACTTTGATCACGTTGGAGGAGCGGTAAATTGGAACACAGATAGGACGGGATATACAAATGCTTTTAAAAATGCAAAGTATTGGACAAACGAAAACCATTGGCAATGGGCTACAAATCCAAATGTAAGGGAAAAAGCTTCGTTTCTAACTGAGAACATCATTCCTATCCAAGAGAGTGGAGCATTACACTTTATAGACAGACCAGATACTGACTTGCTCAAACAATCTGATTTAGGCTTTGATATATTCTTTGCAGATGGACATACTGAAAAACAAATGATACCCATCCTCAAGTACAAAGACAAAACGATTGCTTATCCTGCAGATTTGTTACCCACAGTAGGACATATTCCCCTACCCTATGTCATGGGTTATGATACAAGACCTTTGTTGACATTAGCAGAGAAGGAGAAGTTTCTCAAAATGGCAGCTGATAACAATTGGTATTTGTTTTTAGGTCATGACGCACACAATGAAGTAATTACAGTTCAAAATACTGAAAAAGGAGTGCGTTTAAAAGAAATACACCGAGCAGCTGATATATTAATTTAATGTTAAGTAAGCCTGCTAATTACCAGTATTTGATATTTTTAAACAATTTTACAGAAGAAACAATAAATATAACAATAATGCGATTGATTAAGCCTATTTATCTTTCTGCTGCTTTAGCAGTAGCTTTAGCAAGTTGCGGAGGAACAAAGAGTGTAGTAACTAACACTCAGAATTACGCACCTATTACGAATGTAGATCACTTACAAAAGAGAACTACACAATTGCCAGAAGAACAACTTAAGAGATGGAGTCACTTAGATATTCTTACTGATACAGTACCAGGAATGTCAGTAGACAAAGCTTATGAATTACTACTAAAAGGTAAGCCATTACCTAAAAAAGTAGTGGTAGGAGTAATAGACTCAGGTATTGAAATAGACCACGATGATTTAAAAAATCACATTTGGACAAACCCAAAAGAAATAGCAGGCAACAATATTGATGACGATAACAATGGTTATGTTGATGATATTCACGGCTGGAATTTCTTAGGAGAATCAGTTCATGAAACTGTGGAAATGGTGCGTGTTATTCGCCGTGGAGATGATGGATCGGCTCAATATAAGAGAGCGGTAGCTCAATACGAAAAAGAAAAGAATGATGCATACGAAGGAAAAGTTAAGGCTGAAATGTATGAAAGAGCAAGCGAACGCCTTGCTAAATTCTTAGGAAAAGAGGATTACACTTTAGCTGATTTAGAAGCTATTCCAGTAAAAGATGATGAAGATGATCTAACAGCAGCTGAAATTACACATTCAAAAAATGTGATCATTGGATTATTAAAAGGTGGTAGAGATGTATCGTGGATTGCAGCATATAAAAATGCAATGCAAAGCAAATTAGACAATCACCTAAACCTGGAGTCTACTTCACGCAAATTAGTAGGTGATGATCCAACTAATATTGAAGACAAATATTACGGAAACAACAACGTATTAGGACCAGATCGAGATGAAGCTAAACACGGTACGCACGTTTCAGGTATTATTGCACAATCAAGACACAATGATTTAGGAGGAGATGGTGTTGCATCAGACGTAGCTGAAATAATGGCAATTAGAGCCGTACCAGATGGAGACGAATACGATAAAGATATCGCGTTAGCTATCCGCTATGCAGCAGATAACGGAGCGAAGGTAATCAATGGTAGTTTCGGTAAATACTACGAAGAAAATAGTCAATGGGTACGCGATGCAATCGTATATGCAGAGAAAAAAGACGTATTAATCGTTGTAGCAGCAGGTAACGATGCTATGGACCTTAACATAGAAGGTGGTGTAGAAAGATACCCAAATGACAACGTTGCAATGGGACCAGAGATTTCAAACAACTTCTTAGTTGTAGGAGCTCTTAATCCAGAATTTGGAGACCATATGGTAGCTCGTTTTTCTAACTACGGTCACTATGATGTAGACGTATTTGCTCCTGGTGTGAAAATATATGCAACAGTACCACACAACACTTACCAATACTTACAAGGTACTTCAATGGCTTCTCCTAATGTAGCAGGTGTAGCAGCTTTAGTAAGAGCTTACTATCCAGAATTTACAGCAGCAGAAGTAAAGAAAATCATCATGGACTCTGGAGTTCCTGTGAATATTGATGTAGTTGTTGGAGAGAAAAGAGAAGTTCGCAAGTTTGATTCAATTTCGACTTCAGGAAAATTTGTGAATGCATACAATGCATTACTATTGGCTGAGAAACTTTCAAAAGCAAAAAAATAAACCAAATTAATACTTACTAACACTTTTACAGACTCCACAATTATAAACCCAAATGATTGTGGAGTTTTAATTTGAATAATCAATTATGAAAAAACTAATACTAACCCTTACTTTAACACTAACAGGCCTTATCAGTGTAGATGCGCATAATAATCCGAACCCAGGATATTGGCAGCAACACGTTGACTACGAAATGGATGTGAAAGTTGATGTGAAGAAGTTCACTTATAAAGGAACGCAAAAGCTTGTCTATACCAACAACTCAAATGATACTTTGAAAAACGTGTATTACCACCTGTATTACAATGCTTTTCAACCAGGCAGTGACATGGATGCATTATTGAATAGCATTCCTGATCCTGATTCAAGAATGGTAGATACAAAAAATATCAGAGGAAGAAAAGTTACTGAAAGCAAAATCACAAAACTAAAACCCGATGAAATAGGTTTTGTCAAAGTGAGTGACTTAAAACAGAATGGACAAATATTGGTTACAAAAACAGTAGGTACTATTTTAGAGGTAGAGTTAAAAGAACCTCTTGCTCCTAATACCTCTACAGAATTGACTATGACATTTGAAGGACAAGCACCTAAAATGGTGAGAAGATCAGGTCGTCAATCAAAAGAAGGAGTAGCACTTTCCATGGCACAATGGTTTCCAAAAATGGCTGAATTTGACTTTGAAGGTTGGCACACAGAACAGTATTTAGGAAGAGAGTTTCACAGTGTATGGGGAAATTTTGATGTTAAAATTACAATCGACAAAGAATATACTGTCGGAGGTACTGGAATATTGGTGAATAACAATGAGGTTGGACATGGTTATCAAGATGCAGGTACAGAGGTAGCTACATCTAAAAAAGACAAAACATTAACTTGGCATTTTAAAGCTGAAAATGTTTTAGATTTTACATGGGCAGCAGATAACAATTATATTCACGACACCTATCAAGGGCCAAATGGCGTAAAACTTCATTTCTTGTACAAGAACAATCCTGCTATTATTGAGAATTGGAAAAAACTACAACCAATAACAGCTCAATTAATGGAGTTTTTCAATGAGAATGTAGGAGAATATCCTTACGAACAATACTCTGTCATACAAGGAGGTGATGGAGGAATGGAGTATTCAATGTGTACACTAATCACAGGAGAAAGAAACTTTGAAAGCTTAGTAGGAGTTACAGCTCACGAATTAGCACATAGTTGGTTTCAACACGCCTTAGCGACAAATGAGACTAAACACGAATGGATAGATGAAGGATTTACGACCTTTATTTCAGATTTGGCTATGGTAAAGATACTACCAGAACAAGGTTCTAATCCATTTGCGTCAAACTACAAAAGCTATTATAAATTAGTTGAAAAGAATATGCACGAACCACTTTCTACACATTCTGATCACTACTTAACAAATAGAGCGTACTCAACATCTGCCTATAGCAGAGGAGCTATATTCTTAACACAGTTATCTTACATCATAGGATGGGATAATATGATGGCATCCCTTAAGAAGTTCTATAGCGATTACAAGTTTAGTCATCCGACACCAAATGACTTTAAACGCACAGCAGAGAGAGTTTCTGGTGCTGTATTAGATTGGTATATGATTGATTGGACTTTAACAAACAATACGATTGACTATGCAGTTCAATTTGTAGAAGAAGTTCAAAAGAATCAAACATTAGTTACCTTAGAAAGAATTGGAAGAAGTGGAATGCCGTTAGATATCTTAGTTGTATACGAAGATGACACCATGGAAACTTTCTACATACCATACACTTCTATGCATTGGACTAAACCAAATCAATATGTACAATACGAAAGAACAGTATTAGATGGCTGGGGATGGGCTCAACCAGAGTACAAATTTATAATTCCAAAAGCAAAAGGAAGTATTAAATCAATCATGATCGATCCAAGCCAATTTATGGCTGATGTCAATCAAGAAAATAATTTATATCAAAAGTAAAAAAGGCCACGCAAGTGGCTTTTTTTATTAAATATACCTAAGCTTTTTCTACCTTTGCATTCTAATCCAATGAAACATGTTTACCTATCCAAAAGAGGAAAAATTAAAGAGTCATACTACTATAAGTGAATTATTTACTACAGGAAAGTCTGTCAGCAAATACCCTTTGCGTATGGTCTATATACCATTGGAGAATAAACAAGAAGATAACATTCCACTTTCTATTGGAGTTTCAGTATCAAAGAAACACTTTAAAAAAGCGGTTGATCGAAATTATTTCAAAAGACTACTTCGCGAATCTTACCGCTTGAACAAACATTTACTCTTAGAAATAATAGATCAGCCTTATGCTATAATGTTGTTTTATCAAACCAAAGACAGATTAAGTTTTGCTGAAGTGAATGAAAAAATGATTAAGATGTTTGAGAAATTCAAAGATCAATTGCAACAAAAGCAATAGTCAAAAGTTAACTGAGGATTTTAACATTCGTATTTTTATTTGTATTTTAGGGGAGTACACGATCAAATAAAATGAAATAAAGAATGCTTAAATCTTCTAATTTACTTCACACTTCACAAAACCCGGTGCAACTGTCTTCTTCAAAGTTAACCTTAGAAGGCCAAACAAATTTTAGAGACTTAGGGGGAATTCCTAATAAAGAAGGCGTACCTATCAAAGAAGGTATTATTTTTAGATCTGGGCAACTTAACGACCTAACCTATCAAGATATAAAGTTATTAGGTGAATTAAATTTAACTTCCGTTATTGACTTCAGAAGTAAACAAGAAGTAAGCTTACAACCCCATAAATTGCCAAACTGCACTACTAATGCAATACACCTACCTATCACGCCAGGAAAAATAACACCAAGTAGTATTGAGAAAATTGTTGTAAGCGGAGATGTAGAAGGTGCAAACGAATACCTCTTGAGTATCTATAGACAACTCGTATTGGAGAATCAAAAAGAATACCGTCTATTCTTCGAGCAATTAATAAACAACCAAGGAACTCCTACTCTATTCAATTGTACAGCAGGAAAGGATAGAACTGGTTTTGCAGCAGTACTATTTCTTTCAGCCTTAGATATAGAGAGAGAACTTATCTATGAAGATTACTTAAAAACAAATCATTCTGTACAAACAATGATCAATCAATTGTCTGCAGTCTATCAATTGGAACACGAGAATCAGAAACAAGCATTCAACGATATGATGACTGTGAAAGAAGCTTATTTAAATGAAATATTCCATATCATTGATAAAGAATATTCTTCAATAGATCATTACTTGACTAAACAATTAAAAGTGGATAAAGAGAAAATTCAATCTATATACTTAAATGTATAAACGCTTTTTAAAAGCATTTAAGACCTTAATTATAAGGTTAAAACACAATACATATAAAACGTAAGATAATAGCTTAAATACACATTAAAAAACAAGAGAGAGGTAATAAGGATTACCTCTCTCTTTATTTAAAATATATTGTATTAATAATTCCCTCTAATTCAGCTAACATCTTTCGCTTGCTCATGGAAGGATTATAAACCATCCCTTCGATAAAAACATAACGGTCAATTTCCTCATCCTTAAAAACATAAGTCATATAAGGCCCTGTCATAAAACTATTCAACATATCCCAGGTTCCTTCGATTACAATACCTTCTTTACCTCCTAAGACAATAGACTTATGAGAAGATATCTCTTTGATGTAGGTTTTCATCATAGATCCAACTTCAGAGGACTGAATATACTTTCTTGTTACTGAATCTTTAGTAGCTATAATATTGTCAATCACAGTATTGTTCACATTTTCAATATTGTGGATAGGCACTGCATAAACAAGAATATTACTACTACCCGATGCGATATCCTTCTTAAACCAAATAAAGTCCTCCCCTTTCTTAGCTTGTTTGAAAGTAACAGGTAAGTCTAACTCAATGTCAAAAGGATGTGATAAAAGCTCCTTAGGATGTAATCTTTCAGAGCGAATATTATCTATATACACTTGAATCTCCGTTTTCTTAATCAAATTCTTAATTGAATCATTCTCAAGAATAAAAGTATTTACTAATTCATCTCGATTCATTGCTGTGACGACAAAATAGTTTTGAGGTGATGCAAACTTATTCCCTTCATAGGAAAAATTTATATCATTGTGGTTATCAGAAAAGACAACAATATTCCTATACTTCTTATAGTCTTGATCAAACAACCTCGGAGAAATTTGCAAAAGGCTATACTCCGATTCTGCAGGCTCTACATCCTTTACAAAAGAGGCTAAATAAGAACGAATACTATCTCCAATATTTCCGTACCATAGCTTATCATCAATAACGACTAAAATACTATTGTGCTCACCAAATGAATGAGGTAAAGAATCCCTTCTTAGAGCATCTTTACAGCTCAAGAGCAAAAAAAGAAATAAAACAGACAGTATTCTATGCATGAAATTACTTTATTTTCAATTTCATTCCAGGGTGAATAGGCGAATCATTCTGCATGTTATTTAACTCACATAATCTCGCAATGGTAACTCCCGGTATCTTACGGCTAATAGAATATAGAGAATCTCCCTTCTGAACCGTATAAAAACCTTTTGAGGCAGAAGCTTGAGCCACTACCGTTTTTCCAACAATTAGCTTTTTACCAGGGTAAATTGTATTGCTCTTCATGTTGTTCATTTTCTTCAACTGTGCAACAGTCAGTCCATACTTCTGAGCGATAATACCAACACTCTCTCCTTTGCGGATTGTATGGTACTTTGATCTATAGTCACTGCGTTCAGCAAGCATTTCGTTCATATTGTAGATAGGCTTTTCCTTTTTAGATTCTTCAAAATCCACATAAGCATAAATCTTATCCTCATTAGAAGCAAAAATTCCTATTCTATCAATTGGCAAACGGACAACATTCACTTTGTCACTCACATAAGGAATAAACTTCAGTTTATAAGTAGGGTTTAAAAACTCTATTTCTTCGTTTGTAATATCTAAAAGTTTAGAAATCTGATCAAAAGAAATTGCTCTTTTCACAGCAATAGTATCTGTTTCAACTAACTGGATAGGAGTTTTATCTGCATTAATACCGTGTTCTTTTGCATATTCGAACATATACATTGTAGCATAAAATGCTGGTAAATAGTTTTGTGTTTCACGTGGAAGATTATGTCTAATATTCCAGTAATTTTTAAACTCCCCAGATCGACGCATAGCCTTAGTAACGTTACCAGGTCCAGCATTGTAAGAAGCTAAAACTAAGTCCCAATCTCCAAACATTCTATACAAATCAGACATAAACTTTGCCGCTGCATCTGAAGATTTAACAGGATCAATGCGTTCATCTACAAAAGAGTTCACTTCTAACTTATACTGTTTACCAGTCGCATACATAAACTGCCACAGTCCAGTAGCTCCCACACGAGATCGCGCATTGGGATTCAAAGCAGATTCCACTATAGACAAATACTTCACTTCTAAAGGAACGTTGTACTTAGCCAACTTCTCTTCAAACAGAGGAAAATAGTATTCAGAAGCCCCCATTAATCGTTCAAAAGAGCGTTTTCTTTTCTTTAAAAAAGACTTTATCACCTTTTCTAATGTTTCATTATACTCCACATTAAAAGGTGTTTTCTCATTAAGTAATTGCAAACGTTCTTTTAAAAGATCAGTAGTTAACCCGTCATATTCATCGTCTATTTGAGCTAAATCGATACTTTCTATATCTTCTTGAATCTCTTCGTAAATATCAGAACTATTCAACTTATTCAACCACTGTTTCTCTATCTTATTGGTGATTTTATGATTGACAAAAGTTGCTTTAATAGAATCTAAATATACACTTGGATCTTCAATTTTACTTTGTGCAACATTAATCTTTTGATTAGTAATATTCTCAACATTATTTTCTTCGACCAAAATATGTCTTTCTTTCGACTGTGCTAAGCTTGCTATAGAAAACAAGCCGCAAGTAAGAACAACAAACCCACTGTATTTCATACTTTTCTCTTATAAAAATCACAGAAGAAAACCCTTACTAAAAGTTTTCTTCTGTGAATGTATTTAACTTAATCTTGAATAGCCTTTACTCCAGGTAATACTTTACCTTCTAACATTTCTAACATAGCGCCTCCACCAGTAGAAACGTAACTCATCTTCTCAGCTAAACCAAATTGTTTAACTGCAGCAACAGAATCTCCCCCTCCAACTAAAGAGAAAGTCCCCTTCTTAGTAGCTTCAGCAATGAAGTTTCCTAATTCAATAGTTCCATTTGCAAATTTATCCATTTCAAATACCCCTAAAGGCCCGTTCCAAAGTATGATTTTAGACTCTAATACAACAGATTTTAGTCCTTCTAAAGTCTTTGGACCAGCATCTAATCCTTGCCATCCATCAGGAATTTCTTTTACATTGACAATTTTAGTATTCGCATCAGCTGCAAAAGCGTCAGCAGCAACTACGTCAATTGGCAAATGAACAGTAACGTTTTTCTCTTTTGCCTTAGCTAAGATATCAAGTGCTAAATCTAACTTATCATCCTCGCAAATAGAATTACCAATCTTTCCACCCATAGCTTTGATAAAAGTAAAAGCCATACCTCCACCGATAATCATGTGGTCAATTTTATCTAAAATATTCTCAATAATAGTAATTTTAGAAGACACTTTTGAACCACCTAAAACAGCAGTTACAGGCTTATCTTTACTGTGAAGTACTTTATCTAAACTTTCGATTTCTTTAGCTAATAAGAAACCAAAGCATTTATTGTCAGGGAAAAACTTAGCAACGATAGTTGTAGAAGCATGTGCTCTATGTGCAGTACCGAAAGCATCGTTAATATAAAAATCAGCTACTGAACCTAATTCTTTTGCAAATCCCTCATCACCTTTTTCTTCTTCATTGTAAAAACGCAAATTCTCCAATAAAATCACATCACCTGCTTTAGCATTAGCAACTGCTTTTTTCACTGGTTCCCCAACACAATCCTCAACAAAAGTAATTTTGCTTCCCAAAATTTCTTCCGTTTTAGAAACAATATGTTTCAAAGAATACTTCGCATTTTTCTCTCCATTTGGTCGCCCTAAGTGTGAAACAAGAATTGCGATACCTCCATCTTTAGTAACTTTTTCTATAGTTGGCTTAGCAGCTTCAATACGGTTGCTATCAGTAACGTTAAAGTCTGCATCTAAAGGCACATTAAAATCAACGCGGATTAAAACCTTTTTACCTTTAAAATTGAAATCATTAATTGTTTTCATATATAAAAATTTGAACCAGTTATTTTTTATTGATTCACAAATATAACCCATTTTGTAAACTAAAAGACTGATATTTATTACAGAAAGAGATTATAGTATAAATATAATAGAGTAATTCTTAAATAAAAACACATACAGCACATTTTTAAATTTAAAAAACAGAATAATTAAAATAACTTGTTTTAATACATCTTACAAAAGACTGCAATTAATCACTTAAAATCCAATAGTCTTTGAATTATAAATAAAACTAATTTACTTAGCATTTTATTTATCTTTGTGCTATGCAATTTTCAGAAATAATCGGTCAAAATAATATTAAGAATCACTTAATACAAAGTGCTCAATCAGGTCGAATCCCTCATGCTCAACTATTTGTGGGTCCTGAAGGTTCGGGAACTTTGCCTATGGCAATCGCATATGCACAATACCTATTGTGTAAAAACATAGGGAATGAGAATACAGGAGGAAACGAATCTTGCAATCTAAAATTTTCAAATCTCTCTCACCCAGACTTACATTTCGTTTATCCGGTTGCAACTACAGATCAAGTAAAGAAACACGCAACGAGTGATCTATTTGCTGATCAATGGAAAGCTTTTTTAAAGAAGAATCCCTATTCCAACTTGTTCGATTGGTATAATGCGATAGAGATTCAAAACAAACAAGGGCAAATCGGTGTAGACGAAGCTTCCGAAGTAATCAAAAAGTTGGCCCTAAAGTCTTATGAAGGAGGATACAAAATCATGATTATATGGATGGCTGATAAAATGAACACAGAGGCATCTAATAAATTATTAAAACTATTAGAAGAACCACCTGCTAAAACGCTATTTTTATTGATTACTGAGAATGAAAAGAGCATTTTACAGACTATTTTATCTCGCTGCCAAATATTGAGATTTAACCCTTTAAATGACAAGGAAATAGAGAATGCATTAGTAGTTAAATACAATTGCCCAACAAACCAAGCTGCGATAATAGCTAAACAAGCTCAGGGGAACCTTAATAAAGCATTTCACTTGTTTGAGAATATAGATGTTGCACTTCCATTTGAAAAATGGTTTGTACAATGGGTAAGAGCAGCCTTTAGAGCAAAGGGAAATGCTGGAGTTATTCAAGAATTGATAGAATGGAGTGAGGAGTTAGCTTCATTAGGTCGCGAACAACAAAAGCAATTTATAGAATACTGCATTGAATTATTTAGACAAGCATTATTGTTAAACTATCAAACACCTAACTTAGTTTACTACCAAACGACAGTTGATAAATTTAAGTTAGAGAATTTTGCCCCATTTGTAAATGGAGCAAATATTCAAGATATATTTAATGAGTTATCTGATGCTATTTATCACATTGAACGCAATGGAAATGCGAAAATGATATTTACAGATTTATCAATCAAACTAACGAGATTAATACACAGAAAATAATAAATACTAACCTTCTGCAGCAGAAGGACGAGATCGTTGGTACAACTTCAATTCTTCCCAAGAGTATTTATCTTCTATCTCAGCTTTTATTTCTGAGATAGACTTCCCATGAAATTCTTCAAATAAAGCCTGTAATTCAATTATTCTTTCAGAAGGTAATATATCTTCTATTGATAAGGAATTATCCTCTACAAGCTTACCTAAATGAGAATATATTGTAGTTTTAGTAAGTTTTCTAAGTTCTGCAATCTCATCGATGCGATTACCTTCTTTCCACAGGTCAAGCGTAATCATATAAGTTGGCTTTTTCTTTTCCTTCTTGTCTTTTGCTTTTTTATCTGAACTAAAATCGGCTAAATCATACTCGTCATCAACTGCTAAAGTTGTATTTCTAATGAGTTCAGCAATAGCAACTAAATGGTTGATTTTATATTCACTACTATCTAAAGTACGCAAATTCTCCTTGCATAATTTCTTCCCTTCGTGAAGTACTTCTAACATTTTGTTGGCTTTCTTCATATTTAAAACCACTGTTAATAGCTCATCCTCTAAAACAACAAGCTCTTCGTAAAAAGCTTTCATCTTGCGTTGACGTTTCACTTGAGCTATCGTAAATAGCAGTTCAAAAACAATGTGATCCATCTTTGGAAAGAAATAATCATAAGCCTTAAAAACTCTTTCTTTAGTAAAATCAAATCGAAAAGGTTTTTCTTGAAACAATGCTTTCAACTGCTTCACGAACTTCTCTGAATTAATAAGTATACTATCTAATTCTTTAGTAATCTTCTCAGCCCATTGCTTATAAGAAGACTTCTTACTCCTATCTGTTTCGGCCAAATAACCGTACAAATGAGTATGCCAAGAAGTATTAAGATCAAACCAAGAATATGTTTTTATTAAAAATTTGCCCAAAAATACTTGTGTCTCTTCAGCTAATTGAAATGCTAACTCGTTCAAAGAAGATTTATTCTGAGAATATGACATCACATCTGTATCATTTTCTAATCCATTCATACGCAACGGACTGGATAAGACAAGCCCCTCTAACGATCGCAGACGAGATAATGCAACATAAGCTTGTCCTGGCAAGAAAACACGAGATACATCTAACACGGCTTTATCAAAAGTTAAACCTTGGCTTTTGTGTACTGTTATTGCCCATGCAAGTTTTAAAGGATAATGAGTAAATGTACCTAATACATCCTCTTTAATCTCCTTAGTATTCTGATCTACTGTATACTTGATATTCTGCCATTCATAGCGTTCTACTTCAATTGTAACATTCTCCTCTGGAAAGCGAACAAACACTTCATTAGAAGATAAGCGTTCAATAACGCCCATTTTCCCATTAAAGAACTTCTTCTCAGGAGAAATATCATTCTTAATGAAGATAACTTGCGCACCTTTCTTTAGCCCGAGATTAAATTCAATCGGAAATATCTTCTCTGGAAAATCACCTACAATTTCAGCTTCATACTTGAACTCCTTATTATCAATTTCTTTCAAAGCTTCAGTGTTAATCTTATCGGCTGTAGCATTGTGAGTGGTCAGCGTGATATAACCAGGATTCTTCATTACATCAAAAGTTGGGTCTAAATAAGCATTGAGTATCTCGACCTGCTCACGCGTAACTCTATTGTTTCTCAAATTATTGAGAATGGTAATAAAACGGTCATCTGACTGCCTGTATATCTTCTCTAATTCGATGTATAAAGGAGGATTGTTTCGGATAACTTCAGCATGAAAAAAGTACACTCCATCATAATAGCGCTTCAAAATATCCCATTCTTCATTCTTGACTACAGGAGGCAATTGTAATAAGTCGCCTATAAATAGTAACTGAACTCCACCAAAAGGCATACTATTCTTACGCACCGACTGTAGAACAAAGTCCATTGCATCCAAAACGTCCGCTCTCAGCATACTAACTTCGTCAATAACAAGCAATTCCATATTCTTAAAAATAGAGCGTCTTGCATTATTCATAAGCATATGCCTTCTTAAAGAAACTCTATTCTCAATCTTAATATGATCTGTAAAAATTGGAGGATTCTTTGTATCTGGTACTAAAGTAGCAAAAGGTAAGTGAAATAAAGAGTGAATAGTCACTCCACCAGCATTCAGAGCAGCTATTCCAGTTGGAGCAACTACAACTGTATTCTTATGCGTTGTAGAGATAATTTCACGTAACAGCGTAGTTTTACCAGTACCAGCCTTTCCTGTTAAAAAAATACTGCGATTAGTTTCGTTTATAAACTGTAAAACGTAGTTAGCTTCTTCAGAAAAAGTATTCATTTTTTTAATTTTGGTTCAATTTACAATAATTAGAAAACATAAATCGATAAACGAACAATAAAAAAAGAGAGACTATGTAAGTCTCTCTTTATACAATATATAGAAAAATGATTCTATTATTTTTTTTCTGGTGTAGCTTCAGTTGGAGCGATGTCTGTTTTAGCAACAGCAGAATCTCCCTTGTACTTCGCATTCAATTCCTTTAAGATAATATCTGTAATATCATTACCGTCTTTACTATAGATAATAGTAGAAGCGTCATCTGTATTAAAAACATACTCAAAATTATTCTTCTTTGCGTACTCAGCAATATACTCCTTAACTTTCTTAACAACAAGATCCATTTGTTCTCCTTGTTCTTTTTGAAGCTCTTGAATCAAAGTATTTTGCTTAAACTGTAACTCTTGTTCTCTTCTTTGAAGTTCTTTAGCTTTTTGCTCTGCCCAAGCTTGCCCTTTTTGAGCAGCTGTTCTCTGGAAACCTTCAGCCTCCTTTTGGAAACTTGCTACCTCTCCATCAAAAGCTTTACCTTTTTCGTCAGCTTTAATTTTCAATTTAGACTCTACATCTTTAACCTCTTCATATTCTTTAAACAATTTAGCTGAATCTACATATCCAGTTTTAAATTCATTTGAAGTAGAATTATTACAAGAAAACAACATTGTTGCTAAGCCTAAGACTAATAAACTTTTTTTCATTTCTTATTTTTTTAAACTGATGTAAATGTAACAAAAGTTTTTGCTATATAATAAAAAAAATAAATATAGATAATACTTATAGCTATCTTATAAATCATAAATACTATCTATAAAAACAAGCTTTAATAAAGCTGTTTTAAGACATTATTACAAATAAACCATACATTTATATACATAACTGTAATTAATCGCTTTAAAAAGCTTTAAAACAAGAATCACACTCTAAAAATGTTAGAAATCTAATAAAAGATGACAAAATAGCAATGGAGCACACAAAATCAAAAGAACTACTCCTTCAATTTGAATACATAAATAAGAGATGAAAAATTCATTGTTTTTCTGGCTTTAAAATTAGACAGACAACCAATGCGAAAAGCTTTCAACCAATTCAATCTTCCACTCTTATACTTTTCTGATAACAATGAAACATAAAAACTATCGAAGTACATAGGTTTGATAGATTCTAACTGAAAACCATAATTCTCTAAAAGCTTAGTTAATGACTCTTTGGAAAAATGCCATAAATGTCGTGGAACATCATAAGCAGCCCAATACTCTTTATAATATGTAGCATCATAAGATTCATAATTAGGAACAGCAATAACTAAAACGCCTTGTTTATTCAATAAACGAACAAACTCTTGTACCTGGGCATCCAAATCTGGTATATGCTCTAATACATGCCATAGAGTTAATACATCAACACTTCCATTTTCTATAGTATCCAGATCATCACAGATTTCAACTCCTTTACTAACAGCTAAAGTCTTCGCTTTAGAATTAGGTTCAAATCCTAATACATTCCAATCTAACTTTGCTGCACAAGTTAAAAAATCACCAGTACCACATCCTATATCTAAAAGTACCCCCTTCTTATGATGATAAGAATTGATAAGACTAACTTTTTTATTTAAACTATACAGTTTAATTAGATGATATACTTTCTCAAAAAAAGTTTGCTTTCTATCCGTATGAGAAATATAATCATTACTCAAATAATAATCACCAATAACTTCATTAGAAGGAACAGGGGTAGTACGCAAAATATTTAAACGTTCATCCACAATTAAATCAAACTCCTCTCCTGATACAGTAAAATCTTTTACTGATAGAAAAACATTCTTCACTACTATCAACTATTTAAAAGTTATTAAAACAAAGATATAAAACAACTGAAATCTCCTATCCAATTTCTGAAAGAAAAACAGATTTAAATTGAAAAGAAAGTCAATTACAAAGTGAATACACCAGCAGGAAAAAACGTAAAGAAAAAACATGAAGAAAAAACATGAAGAAAAAACATGAAGAAAAAACATGAAGAAAAAACATGAAGAAAAAACATGAAGAAAAAACATGAAGAAAAAACATGAAGAAAAAACATGAAGAAAAAACATGAAGAAAAAACATGAAGAAAAAACATGAAGAAAAAACATGAAGAAAAAACATGAAGAAAAAACATGAAGAAAAAACATGAAGAAAAAACATGAAGAAAAAACATGAAGAAAAAACATGAAGAAAAAACATGAAGAAAAAACATGAAGAAAAAACATGAAGAAAAAACATGAAGAAAAAACATGAAGAAAAAACATGAAGAAAAAACATGAAGAAAAAACATGAAGAAAAAACATGAAGAAAAAACATGAAGAAAAAACATGAAGAAAAAACATGAAGAAAAAACATGAAGAAAAAACATGAAGAAAAAACATGAAGAAAAAACATGAAGAAAAAACATGAAGAAAAAACATGAAGAAAAAACATGAAGAAAAAACATGAAGAAAAAACATGAAGAAAAAACATGAAGAAAAAACATGAAGAAAAAACATGAAGAAAAAACATGAAGAAAAAACATGAAGAAAAAACATGAAGAAAAAACATGAAGAAAAAACATGAAGAAAAAACATGAAGAAAAAACATGAAGTAAATTTCTACTCTAATAATAAAGCCTAACCAATAAACATATTAATAATTTAATAGTAAAAAACATCTCCTACTCTTTTAGAATTATCAATTAAAATAAACACCTAAACCACCTTAAAAATCCATAATGTTTCACGTGGAACAAAAGAAAAAGGATATAAAAAGGGATTGTTCCACGTGAAACAATCCCTTTTTATATTATAGCTATACTTTAACTATCTTCCCATATGTATCAGTAAAATAGAGATATCCGTAGGAGTAACTCCGCTAATACGAGAAGCTTGAGATATCGTGATAGGTCTAATATTCTTTAGCTTCTCACGTGATTCAAATGATAGTGACACTATCTTATCATAATCAAAATTCTCAGGTATACGCACATCCTCCAACCTATTCAACTTATCAGCATTATTCTTTTCTTTCTCAATATACCCAGAGTATTTTACTTGGATCTCGGCCTGCTCAATAATCTCTTGATCTAAATTATGATCTTCTACATAAGCCTTTACTTTCTCAAATTTAAGAATGTCTTCCAGTTCAATTTGTGGACGAGAAAAGACCTTAAACATCTTATCAGGTTGAGTCATTAGAGATGAACCTTTGTCCTCCAAGATAGGGTTAGCTTCCTCTGTTTTTACACTTGTTTCCTTAAAGAATTGAACGAAGTTTTCAGCTTCTGTCTGCTTATGTTCCATTCTTCTCATACGTTCTTCGGTAGCTAAACCTAGTTCAAAAGACTTCGGTGTTAATCTAAAGTCTGCATTATCTTGACGTAATAAGGTACGGTATTCCGCACGAGATGTAAACATTCTATAAGGCTCTTCTGTCCCCTTCGTAATTAGGTCATCTATTAATACTCCTATATATGCTTCATCCCTTCTAAGGATTAACTCTCCTTCTTCTTTCACTTTCAAAGCCGCATTCATACCAGCCATTAATCCTTGTGCAGCTGCTTCTTCGTAACCAGTAGTTCCATTGATCTGTCCAGCAAAATACAATCCATCTACAAGTTTAGTTTCAAGCGAATGCTTTAACTGTGTAGGTGGAAAATAATCATATTCGATAGCATATCCAGGTCTAAATATCTTAGCATTCTCAAACCCAGCTACCGAACGAAGAGCCTTAAACTGAACCTCCTCCGGTAGTGAAGTAGAGAATCCATTTACATAGATTTCACAAGTATTCCACCCCTCAGGTTCTACAAATATTTGATGTCTATCTTTATCAGCAAAACGATTAATCTTATCTTCAATAGAAGGACAATAACGTGGTCCAATACTCTTAATTCGACCAGTAAACATAGGAGAACGATCAAAACCTTCTCTTAATAAATCGTGTACTTCAGGAGAAGTATACGTCATGTAACAGTCTCTTTGTTGAACTAATGGCTGCGTCACATCTAAGTACGAGAACTTAGAAGGGTTAATATCTCCCCCTTGCACTTCCATCTTACTATAATCTAATGATCGACCATCCACTCTTGGAGGTGTACCTGTCTTCATTCTTCCAGAAGTAAAACCAGCTTTCACAAGATCTTCTGTTATACCGTAAGCAGCACCCTCACCGGCTCTACCACCACCGAACTGTTTTTCTCCGATGTGGATAAGCCCATTTAAGAATGTACCATTCGTTAAAATAACTGTCTTAGCTTTTATCTCTAACCCAAGATTAGTTACTACACCTTCGATCTTATGATTCTTAATAATCAAAGATTTCACCATATCTTGATAAAAATCAAGGTTAGGTGTACCCTCTAACATAAGTCTCCAAGTCTCAGAAAAACGCATACGGTCAGACTGAACACGTGGAGACCACATAGCTGGTCCTTTAGACTTATTAAGCATCTTAAACTGGATCGCAGTCTTATCTGATACAATACCGGAATACCCTCCTAAAGCATCAATCTCTCTTACGATTTGCCCTTTTGCGATACCACCCATTGCAGGATTACATGACATCTGAGCGATGTTCTGCAAACTCATTGTAATCAATAAAGTTTTAGAACCCATATTTGCAGCGGCAGCAGCAGCCTCCGAACCAGCGTGCCCTCCACCTACTACTATTACATCATATTTATCTTGAAAAATACTCATTCATTAAATTTTAAAATTATTGTTCCACGTGGAACAAAGTCATCTTTTCATCTTCTTTACGACGCATTAAATCACTTTCTTCTTTAGTCTTATCCTTATATCCACAGTAATGTAATACACCATGAGCCATAACTCTTAGTAGTTCAGTATCAAAATCAACACCAAACTCTAATGCATTCTCTCTAACTCTATCAATGGACAAAAAAATATCACCTGAAATAATACTACCTTCCGTATAGTCAAAACTAATAATATCAGTCAAAGTGTCGTGATCAAGATACTTTACATTAATTTCATGTAAAAAATCATCAGTACAAAAAATATAGCTAATATCACCTAAGTAAAAATCTTCTGACTCTACAATATGTTCAATCCAATTTTCATACTTTTCTTCGTTATCTAACTGAAAATCAGTTTCATAATTAAAAATAACCATACTTATTTTCTATAAAAAATTTGAGTGCCAAAGGTACAATGAAAAATAAAAAACTTAGAAAATAAAAGCATAAATATTTCTTTACAAACAAATTAGCCCAGGATCAAAGAATAAAATAAGTAGATAAGTAAAATTAAGAAAAAATGCAAATGCCGGAACCAGGTAAATACAGGCTATAAAAATAGGAGTAGTAGAAACAAACTTATATCTCAAACTCTCCTTACTAACAATAGTTTACGATAGTATTCTTATACTATGGTACTACCAAACATCAACTTAAGAGATCAATAGAAAATAAAACTTAGAACTATCGATTAATATTGCTCATACCAAAAATCAAATATACAAAATATATACAACCAATACAGAAGAATAGCTACAAGTGTAGAAATAGAAAACACCTAAAACTTTGTGCAGTATTAATCTCATAAAAAACTACTTGCTCTCTACTCCCGAATATCGTAAATATACCACGAAGAAAACCCAAAGAATCAAATCAAAAAAAAATTTATCCAAAATCTAACCCTTCATAAATCTCATAAAAAAAAACTACTTGTCCTCTACTCCAGAATATCACAAATATACCACGAAGAAAACCCACAGAACAAAAACAAAATAAAATTCTATCCAAAATCTAAGGCTTCATAAATCTCATAAAAAAAACTGTTTGTCCTCTACTCCAGAATATCACAAATATACCACGAAGAAAACCCACAGAACAAAAACAAAATAAAATTCTATCCAAAATCTAAGGCTTCATAAATCTCATAAAAAAAACTGTTTGTCCTCTACTCCAGAATATCACAAATATACCACGAAGAAAACCCACAGAACAAAAACAAAATAAAATTCTATCCAAAATCTAAGGCTTCATAAATCTCATAAAAAAAACTGCTTGTCCTCTAATCCAGAATATCTCAAATATACCTTGGAGAAAACCCACAGAACAAAAACAAAATAAAATTCTATCCCAAATCTAAGGCTCTATAAATCTCATAAAAAAAACTGCTTGTCCTCTAATCCAGAATATCTCAAATATACCTTGGAGAAAACCCACAGAACAAAAACAAAATAAAATTCTATCCCAAATCTAAGGCTCTATAAATCTCATAAAAAAAACTGCTTGTCCTCTAATCCAGAATATCTCAAATATAAGCAGAAGAAAACCTACAGAACAAAATCAAAATAAAATTCTATCCCAAATCTAAGGCTCTATAAATCTCATAAAAAAAAATAACTGTCTCTTAGTACAGAATAGCACAATTATACCCTGGAGAAAACCCATAGAACAAAATCAAAATAAGATCATATCAAAAATCTAAGGCTCTATAAATCTCATAAAAAAAAATAACTGTCTCATAGTACAAAATACTACAACTATGGGACGAAAGGAAAAAAGAATGTCACTAAAAGCAACATTAAAATAAATACACTACTACCTTCAAAAAAAATTGAACAAAATAAAATTCTGATACTCCAAAATAAAATTGTCACTGACTATCAAAAAAAGTACATGTGTACAAACTACATAATGGGTGAAAAAAGCACAATTAAATAAAAAGACAATAAGCACTGGCAAAACTCGAGAAAAGAAAATCAATAAAAACAGAAAACAAAAAATATTTAAAAATCTCGAACCGCAAAAGAACAAATAATTTTTCCCATCACTTTACTCAAAATAGAAAAGCACACAAATCGTCGGAAAAATGTTCCACGTGAAAAAAACAATTTCAACCTTTATTAACAACATAAATTATTAATAAAAGAAAAAAGAAAATTTATAAAAAAAGATATGTATGTATATAGCTTGTTAATATGTAGCATAACTTTTTTCTATAGATTTCGTATTATCAATTATTAATACTTATCAACATATTATTAATTTTTAAATTGCTTAAAATTAAAGGATTATTTTGTTTATCAACATAGCTTATTATCGTTATCAACAACCTTTTTAGGATAAGTTTAGGTGTTAATTTCTGTTGATAAGTGCTTAGTTCATTATTGATATCTACCTAATAGTTTTTATAAAGTTAATTTGGAATTGACCTTCGATGTAGTGTATTGTAAAATTTTATTAAAATCCAAAAAATAGTTATTTCAAACTTTCCATATTTATCAACATTTTTTGTTGATTTATATATCATTGATTATCTGCTTTTTAAGCGATTTAATTATTTCTTATGTTGATAACACATAAGTAGCTAATTATTAATAGATTATAGTATTTAGTAAGATGTTGTCTTTTACCTGTTTTAGTTCTCTTATGTGCTAAATAGAGTTTAAATATTTCTGTAGTAAAGCAGATTTTACGCTTAATATAGACATGTTTTAATCCAGAAAATATTGTTTTAGAGAAGTAAAACTCCTTCTATTTTAAGTTGATATTTTCTCGAAAAGCAAGTTGTAAATCTTTTTGAAAGACATATTATTTCTTTTTACGTTATTATAAAAATGTCCGATTAATACTATTTTATATACACTTTAAATGCCATCTTCATCGTGTCATTTTATTTCTATTTTATGTATAAGTACATACTAAATTGTAGTTGTATGTCTATGTATTTACCCTTAAGGTTATTTCTTTTTTCTATGTGACGTATATCTTTCAAATGATTACTTTTTGAGTAGTTATATACTTATTAATTGACAGTTATGTTATCTTTGTAAAAAATTTTAAACAAAATGGCTAAGCAAGTTCGCGTGCGTTTTGCACCAAGTCCAACAGGGCCTTTACACATTGGTGGTGTAAGAACCGCGTTATTCAATTATTTATTCGCTAAGAAGCACAACGGAGTATTCTATATTAGAATAGAAGATACTGACCAAAATCGTTTTGTACCAGGAGCTGAGGCTTATATATTAGAAGCTTTAGAATGGTTGGGGATTTCACCAGATGAGACTATCGGTAAGAATGAAAAGTTCGGACCATATAGACAGAGTGAACGCAAGGAATTGTACAAACAATATGCTGATCAACTGATCGAAAGTGGATGGGCATACTACGCTTTTGATACTGCTGAAGAATTAGATCAATTGAGAAAAGACGCTGAAGCTGAAGGAAAGACATTTATATATAATCATACGAATAGAGAGCAGCTGAGTACTTCTCTTAAATTAAGTAAAGAGGAAGTAGATGCTAAGATAGCTAATGGTGAGGCTTATGTTATCCGCTTTAAGACTCCTGTAGGAGAGACTTTACATCTAAAAGATATTATCAGAGGTGATATCAAGTTCGAAACGAGCTTATTAGATGATAAAGTGTTGTATAAAAGTGACGGAATGCCGACATATCACTTAGCTAATATCGTGGATGATCATCTTATGGAGACATCACACGTGATTAGAGGTGAAGAGTGGTTACCTTCTCTTCCACTACACGAGTTGTTATACAAAGCATTCGGATGGGAAGCTCCTGAGTTCGCTCACCTTCCTCTAATCCTTAAGCCAGTAGGTAACGGTAAGTTATCTAAGCGCGATGGAGATAAATTAGGATTCCCTGTGTTCCCATTAGATTGGCAAGATCCTACATCTGGAGAGAAATCTTCTGGATATAGAGAGAGAGGATTCTACCCTGAGACTGTGGTGAACTTCCTTGCTTTACTTGGATGGAATGACGGTACAGATCAAGAGATTTTCTCATTAGAAGAGCTAGTAGAGAAGTTCGATTTAACACGTGTGCACAAGGCAGGTGCTAAGTTTGACCCAGAGAAGAATAAATGGTTTAACCAGCACTATCTGAAACTACAAAGCGATGCTGACTTAGCTAAGGCATACCAAGTAATCTTAAAAGAGAATGGTATCGAGGCGACAGATGCTTATGTAGAGAAAGTAGTGGGATTAATCAAAGAGAGAGCAACATTCGTAGCTGATTTCTATGAGTTGAGTGATTTCTTCTTTGTAAAGCCAACAGAATATGATGCTAAGGCATTAAAGAATTGGAAAGAAGATACCTCTGGTATTATGACACAAGTGTCTGATGTAATAAAAGGTATTGAGACATTCGAAGCGAAGAATATAGAGTCTATCGTGAAGGATTGGATCAATGAGCAAGGTATCGGAATGGGCAAAGTGATGCAACCACTTCGCCTTAGTTTAGTAGGTGCTGTAAAGGGACCAGACTTATTTGACATCATCGAGATGATAGGAAAAGACGAAACTGTCGATAGAATAAAGTTAGCTATTCAAAGAAATAACTAACTTACTAATAAAGTTTAGCAAAGGGGCTCATGTTTCATGAGCCCCTTTTTTTGTATAGTTAACCTATAGAATAGTTTTTTTGTTAAAAAAAATGTAATTTTATAGCATACTAATGCATTCAAAAATGAAAAAGTTACTGTTTTTATTTTCTTTAATGCTTTGTAGTTTATGTTTTTCATGTAGCAATGATGACAATAAATTAGGAGACAAAGCTGAAGAAGCGTGGAACCATTTTGTACAAAAACACCTTGTTGGTGAATGGGTGCCTAATAAAATTGAAATTAAACCAATAATAGGTGAGGTTTTATTATCTACCCCTTATCCTCACAAGGATGGATGTGATCGCGATATCCTGTCTATGTCTGAAAATTTTGAAGGAGCATTTAGCGTATACAGTGAATCCTGTAGTATTGTGAACTACCCATTTAAGTGGAAACACCAAATAGGCACATTGAGTTTTGAGTTTGATAACCGCATCTTAACCGCTTTTTTATTAAAAAAATCCAATGAGTATTTAGTATTAGATTTTAAAGCTATAGATGCGTTACCTATCTTGACTAAATATTATCCAGATATTGCTACTTTACCAGCTGAAGAACTTGCATTGCTTGTGGTAAAGGTCACTTTTTTGAAAAAAGCGAATTAGGTTAATTCTTTTGAGTTACTTTGTAAATAATTAAATATAAATAAATTGTTATGAATCCAACTATTATTGTAGGGGTAATTATAGTAGTAATTATCTTTTTGGGAATTTTTACTGTTAAGCAGCAAAGTGCTGTTGTTGTACAACGTTTTGGTAAGTTTAATAGTATTCGTCAATCTGGTTTGAATTTTAAAATTCCGGTTGTGGATAAAATTGCAGGAGTGGTTAACCTTCGTATTCAGCAATTAGACGTATTGATTGAAACAAAAACAAAGGACAATGTATTTGTTAAGTTGAAAGTTTCAGTACAGTTTAAAGTGATCCAAGATCGCGTATATGACGCATTTTATAAATTAGAGTATCCTCATGATCAGATTACATCCTATGTTTTTGACGTAGTACGTGCTGAAGTACCGAAACTTATCTTAGATGACGTATTCGAGCGCAAGGATAATATCGCTGTAGCTGTTAAAGCAGAATTGAATGAAGCTATGACCACTTATGGTTATGATATCATTAATACTCTAATCACAGATATTGATCCGGATATCCAAGTTAAAAATGCGATGAACCGTATTAACGCTGCTGATAGAGAAAAAGTAGCTGCGGAGTATGAAGCAGAAGCAAGTAGAATACGCATTGTAGCGAAAGCTAAAGCAGAAGCAGAATCTAAGCGTTTACAAGGACAAGGTATTGCAGATCAGCGTAGAGAAATTGCTCAAGGATTAGTAGAGAGTGTTGACGTATTGAATAAAGTGGGTATTAATTCACAAGAAGCATCAGCTTTAATTGTTGTAACTCAGCATTATGATACACTGCAATCAGTGGGTGGTGAAACAAACTCTAACTTAATCTTATTGCCAAATTCACCTTCTGTTGCAACAGATATGTTAACGAATATGGTTGCTTCATTTGCAGCGAGTAGTAAAGTTAAAGATATGATGGAAACTCCCAATATTGCATTAGCTAAAAAAGGAGGTTATAAGCAACAAAATAACGATAATGAAGATGACCTTAACTAGGTTAGAGAACGTTCTTTAAAACGTATAATAGAATCAAAAAAGGCTAATTACATTGTAATTAGCCTTTTTTGATTATTGTCTTCTCTTTTTAAAGAGATATTTTAAAACAGTTGTAATTACAAAAGCTTGTAAACTCCCAGAAGATTTTACAAAGTTTGCAATAGAACCGACTGTATTTTTTACTAATCTATCAGGTGATAATTCTTCTTTAATATCGTCTACAGATTGAAAAATCTTTTGGTAGTGTATTTCGCGTTTGACTTCCAAAATCTTTAAATCCGAATTAATTTCCTCTAAGGATGTATATTGCTTTCTCATGAGTTCGATTCGAATTTAATCATTAAATAATATTTCTGATAGTTTTTTTATCAAAGGTCTCTCTACTAAAGATTTTCTAAATGAATAAGCAATAATAGAAACTAAGATATAGAAACTACCAACAATTAAAAACCCTGTTGAAGTACTATTAAAAGCTTCACCGATAGCATAGGCTGCGAACAAGGATATAAACAATAAGGCCAATGTTGAAAATAAGCTTACTAATATCAATGTCATAAAGATACTACCAGCTTTGACACTTACTTTAAAGCCCCATAAGCGATAATAGTCTAATGTTGACTTGATAAATTCTTCCGAATTTTCTTTAATATTAGTCATTTCTGATTTAACCTCGTCGAAAGCCATATTACAAAATCTAATTATTTTTTAACGTTATCAGCAGCATCATTTGCTTGTTTCTTCAATGCAGCTAATTTATCTTCTAAAGTTGCAATTACTTCATCTCTTTTCTTTCCTGAAGTATTTACAAAGTGCTCAAAACCCTCTTCAAAATCGTGTTTTTTCTTTTCAACAGCACTGCGAACTTGTTTTTTAAGTTCGTCAATTTTGTCTTCAAGATCTTCCTTAGATTCATCAAAAGTTTTCTTGATTTTCTTTCTTGTTTTTTTTCCTTCATCAGGAGCAAAAAGTATTCCTAAGCCTGCTCCTACTGCTACTCCAGCTAATACTGCAAGTACTGTACCTCCTAAACGATTTGACATAACATTGATTTTTTGATTATTATCTAATAAAGTTAGAAAAAAATCACCTCTTTAACTGTTAAAAACAAGTTAAAGAGGTGATTAAATTATATTTTACACAAAAGATTAGGAGTTTATTTTTGCTCTACTTTAGCCCAAGTATCTCTTAATCCAACTGTTTTATTAAATACTAATTGATTCGGTTTACTGTCTTTATCCACACAGAAATACCCCATTCTTTGGAATTGGAATTTATCACCTTCTTTAGCTGTACTTAAACTTGGCTCTAAATAGCCTTTTACAATCTCTAAAGAGTTAGGGTTTACAAATTCTAAGAAGTCTACTTCTTTATTACCATCGGGATTTTCATCTACGAATAAACGATCGTAAATACGAACTTCTGCTTCTACTGCATGAGCTGCAGAAACCCAGTGAATCGTCCCTTTTACTTTGCGTTTACTTGCTTCTGATCCACTACCACTTCTACTATCTGCATCATAAGTTGCATGTATTTCAGTGATATTTCCGTGCTCATCTTTAACGACACTTTCACCTTTGATAATATAAGCATTCTTAAGGCGAACTTCTTTTCCAAGCGTTAATCTAAAGAATTTGCTATTAGCTTCTTCTTTGAAATCTTCTCTTTCAATATAAAGCTCTTTAGAGAACGGAACTTTGCGATAAGTCATTACCTCTTCTTCTGGGTTGTTCTCTGCGTCTAACCATTCTTCTTGTCCTTCAGGGTAATTTGTAATCACCAATTTTACAGGATCCAAAACAGCCATGACACGTGGAGCAATTTTATTTAAGTCTTCGCGAATACAAAATTCTAAAAGTGATACATCTATTAAATTATCGCGCTTAGCAATACCAATAGTATCAGCATAGTTTCTTATAGAAGCTGCTGTATATCCTCTTCTTCTCAATCCTGAAATAGTAGACATACGCGGATCATCCCATGCTGTTACATGTCCTTCACTTACCAAGCGAGCAAGTTTTCGTTTACTTACTACCGTATGCGATAAGTTTCGTCTTGCAAACTCGCGTTGTTTTGGTCTAATATTGTCTTCAGTAACCACTTGATCTAAGAACCAATCATATAGTTCTCTATGAGGTAAAAATTCTAAAGTACAGAAAGAATGAGAAATACTTTCAATATAATCACTTTCACCGTGTGCCCAGTCGTACATTGGATAAATGCACCAAGCATCTTTAGTTCTGTGGTGTGCTTTTTTTATAATTCTGTACATGATCGGATCACGCATCAACATATTCTTGTGAGACATGTCTATTTTTGCTCTTAGAATATGTGCTCCTTCTTCAAATTCTCCATTTTTCATTCTCTCGAATAAATCAAGGTTTTCTTCTATAGAACGATTTCTATATGGACTATCTACACCAACTGTAGATGGAGTACCTTTCTGTTGAGCCATAACTTCTGAAGTTTGGCTATCTACGTATGCTTTGCCATCTTTAATCATTTGGATAGCCCAGTCGTATAGCTGTTGGAAATAGTCAGATGCATAAACTTCATTTGCCCATTTATACCCAAGCCATTCTACGTCCTGTTTGATTGCGTCAACAAACTCCTGTTCTTCTTTAGACGGGTTAGTATCGTCAAAACGCAAGTTAACTGGCGCATTGTACTTTAACCCTAATCCAAAATTTAAACAAATAGAACTCGCGTGACCAATGTGTAGGTACCCATTTGGTTCAGGCGGAAAACGGAAATGAAGTTTTTCTGTTGGCAAACCATTTTTTAAATCCTCTTCAATGATTTGCTCAATAAAGTTTAATGATTTCTCTTTTGTTGACATGGATTTTATTTATATAATACTCACAAAGGTATCAAAAAACAAATCAACTTCGATGGATTTATTATCTTTCCTTGCTATAGACCGTAAAAAAATGTCGTAATTTTAGCCTTTATTTATTTTAATTATTGACTAATGGGAATTATTCGTTTAAACAATATTCGCGTATATGCTTTTCATGGTTGTATGGAAGAAGAAGCTAAGATAGGATCTGACTATCGTGTAGATGTTACTGCTAAGGGAGTATTTAGAGATGCTGCTACTTCTGATAACCTGGTTGACGCTATAGACTACGTGCATTTGAACAAAATAGTGAAAGAGGAAATGGCAATTCGCTCTAACCTTTTAGAACACGTATGTGAGAGAATCATCAAAAGGGTTTTAAAAGAAATTGAAATGGTTACGGATATCACTGTTGCAGTTTCGAAAATTAATCCTCCTATTGGCGGAGATGTCGAATCTGTAACGGTTGAAATGCAGGAAGTTAGATAAAACCTAAAAAAAATATACAACTTTTAGAGTAAAAGGCTTTTGAACTTTCAAATTATTTGCTAAGTTTGCAATCCAATTCGGAACAATGGCTTCGTGTCCGAGTGGCTAGGAAGCGGTCTGCAAAACCGTCTACAGCGGTTCGAATCCGCTCGAAGCCTCAAAAGGATAGTTGTTTAACTATCCTTTTTTTGTATCCAATAATGATATATCTGTGAATAAAAAAAGCCTTAGAGATTCTCTAAGGCTTTTACTTATTTTGTATTTTCTGTAGCGGTTGTTTGGAAGTATTGCTTTACACAGTCTATTGTCGATTTTGGTAAAATTCCTTTCATCATTATTCCAAAACCAAACACCATGATGATGATACTGCTGATTTTTTTTACTTTCAAGATATTTTGATACGTTAACTTCTTGCGTAATTGCTTTGCTAAGAATATTTTAAATAAATCTGTGATAAAATAAGCCAGAATAGTAAAGCCAAAGAAAGTGAACATCTTTTTTGGATCCATGTCCATTTGAGGTCCAATTGTAATGATTATTCCCAACCAGAATCCCAACACACCTACATTGATAAAGTTTAATAGAAAACCTTTCGCAAAGAGGTTAAGATATTCTCTCCTTAGGTTAGGTGGAGCTATTTGCAGTGTTTGTACTTCTACTTTTTTGAGTTTGATAAAGGAGATTATTCCATAGGTAATCATGATAATTCCTCCAAAGATAAAAAGTGCAGGGTCGTCTTTTATGGCATTGATCAGTTTAAAACTACTAAAGAAGGCAATAGCAAAGAAGATAGCATCAGCTAAAATAACTCCCATATCAAGAGCTATCGCTGCTTTAAACCCTCTCGTTATACTTGTTTCAATAAGAATAAAAAAAACAGGACCTATCATAAAACTTAGGAAGAACCCCAAAGTCATACCTGTTAGCAAACCATCAAACATTTTATATAATTAAAAAATGCCAATCATAATAATTGGCATTTAATTATTTCGCAAGTTACAGCTTTTTGGAACAATACTAAAAAATGTTATTCAACTTTTTTAATTGTACCCCCAGCTATTGTTTTTTCATTTAATGTTTTTGGATTCCCATATACGGAAATCGATCCTCCTGCTCTTACTTTCGCATCAGCAACATCAGTGGCATTGATACTCGCTTTACCTCCAGCATTTACTGTGACTGATGTTTGTTTGGTTACAAGTTTGCTATTGATAATATCAGCTCCCGAGTTTGATAATGCATCTTGTACATTTGCTTTACCAGTTAATCTAATTATAGATCCAGCACCTGCTTTGACATTTACTTTATCGGTATCTATGTCTAATTTAATGGATGAGCCTGTTTTTCCTTGTACGTCTAATACATTGGCATTCAATGTACCTTTTCCAACAACGTTAGCACCTTCTCCTGCATTAATCTCATTTAGCTCTTTGTAATACAGAGTAACCTTTATCTCATCACCTTGATAACTGTTAGTGAAATTCATCTTTATTTTTAGATGTTCATTCTTGTTGATGACATTGACGTTATCTTGTTTTTTGCCCTCGATTTCTATCTTGGTACTTCCTGTAGTAGGAATTAAAGTTACTTCTATTTGGTCGAAAACACTTAGCTTTTTAAAAGAACCAATTTCTTTATCTATCTGTGCAAAAGAAATTTGAGCAACCAATAAAGTAATTAATACGGCTAATTTTTTCATAATCTAATTTAATTTTTTAATGAAATTGTAATCCAATTGTTTCTTTACTAAATCTGCATTTTTTACAGTAACAACAACCTCATCTCCAAGTTGCAGAAGATTCTTTGTTGCTTGTCCAACTAAGGCATATTGCTTTTCGTCGAAAACGTAATAGTCTTCTTTTATTTCTCTAATGCGAACCATTCCTTCACATTTGTTTTCTATGATTTCTACGTAGATTCCCCATTCAGTAACACCAGATATAACACCTACAAACTCTTTTCCTTGTTGGTCCTGCATATACTTTACCTGCATGTATTTGATACTATCTCTTTCGGCAGTTGCAGCCAGGTTCTCCATAGAAGAACAATGGTTACATTTTTTCTCAAATTCATCTACTTTAGCAGACTCACCATTATCTAAATAGTGTTGCAGTAGGCGGTGTGCCATTACGTCTGGATAACGTCGTATTGGCGAAGTAAAGTGAGAATAATAGTCAAATGCTAAACCGTAGTGACCGATGTTGTTGGTAGAATAACTTGCCTTACTCATGGTGCGTATAGCTAATGTATCTACTAAATTTTGTTCTTTTTTACCATTGACATCCTTTAGTAGTTTATTCAGTGATTTTGATACACTTGACTTTGTCTTAAAGTTGATTGTGTGTCCAAATCTCGCAATGACAGATTGAAGAGCAAATAGCTTTTCTTGATCTGGTTCATCGTGCACACGATATACGAATGTCTTCTTTTGTTTACCAATAAATTCTGATACTTTTCTATTGGCAAGTAACATGAATTCTTCAATCAAATGGTTTGCTTCTTTTGCCTCTTTAAAAAAGACTCCTACTGGTACATCATCTTCGTTCAAGTTAAATTTCACTTCCACTTTGTCAAAAGAGATTGCCCCATCACTCATGCGTTTTTTGCGCAATTGTTTAGCTAAATCATTCATTTTTAACACTGCTTCAGCTACTTCTTCACTGACTGTTTGCGTTTCTCCTGTAATAGAAATGCTCTCTGGAATTACTCTATCCTCAGTTTCAATGATGTATTGTGCTTCTTCGTAAGCCATACGTTGATCTGAATGCGTCACTGTACGACCAAACCACTTGTCGACAATCTCTGCCTTGTCATTTAACTGAAATAGGGCTGAGAAAGTATATTTATCTTCATTAGGTCTAAGTGAACAAGCAAAGTTAGACAACACTTCAGGTAGCATTGGAATTGTTCTATCTACTAAATAAATAGAAGTAGCTCTATTATAAGCTTCTTCGTCTAAGATAGTTCCTTCTTGTACGTAGTGTGATACGTCAGCAATGTGGATACCTATTTCGAAATTGCCATTTTCAAGTTTTTGGAAAGACAAAGCATCATCAAAATCTTTTGCGTCTTTTGGGTCAATAGTGAAAGTAAGAATATCGCGCATGTCTTTTCGTTTCGCTATTTCACTTTCAGCTATAGAGGTATCTAATTTGTTTGCAAATTCTTCTACTTCTTTTGGAAATTCTGTAGGTAAACCATATTCTGCCAAAATAGCGTGTATTTCAGTATTGTGTTCTCCTTGTTTACCTAATACTTTCATTACTTTCCCGAAAGGACTATCTGCTTTTTCTGGCCAATCTTCTATCTCAACTACAACTACATCACCATCTCGTGCTTCTCCTACTTTTTCTTTTGGAACGAAGATATCAGTATACATCTTAGCATCAGCTGTAGATACAAAAGCAAAGTTCTTTTGAATTTCAATAACACCCACAAACTGTATTTTGTGTCTTTCTAAAACCTCAACAACTTCTCCTTCTGGTTTTTTACCTTTTCGTTTGTTGTAAATATAAGCTTTGACAAAGTCGCCATCTAACGCTTTATTTAAATTATTTGTAGGAATGAATACGTCGTCTTCCATTCCCTCACATACCAAGTATGCTGTTTTACGCGAAGTCATATCGATATAACCTTCAACATAATTAGCTTTAGGGATAAAGCGATATTTACCAGTTTCTATTTCTTCTATCTTTCCTTTTGAGATTAAGTGTTTAAGTTCTTTTATTATCTCGTTTCTTCCTTGCGTATCGTTTACTTCTAATTGACCAGCAATTTGCTTGTAATTATAAGATTTAGTAGTGTTCTTAGACAAGAACTTTAATATTTTTGGAGCAAAGTCAAACGACTTATTCTTTTTATGTTTAATTTTTTTTGCCATTTTCTAATTCATTTGTTTACCTCTATTCAGGTTCATAATTATCCTTAAAAGTACGAATTACTTACTGGTTTATCCTACTTTTTGGATTAATTTAATTTGATTTTTATACATTAATTTATTAATTGCTGTCATTATGAGCAAAGTTTTGAAGCAATGTGAAATGTAATAATTTCCCAGAAAGGGAGATGGAAGAATTATTTTTTTCTATACTCATTGATAGTAATACAGTACTGTAGAGTGCCAGTACAATTTAATGTGACAAAGTTAATGCGCTCTATTGTACTTTCCAAAATTTACGGGTAAAGCTTGTATCAATTACGGAAGAAAATGAGAAATTAAATCATTATCACGGTCTACGTGATAGTTGTTTAAAAATGGATAGTGTAATCGTATTTTCCTTTTTTGTAATATTCTACGCTTTGAGGTTCATTATTTCTGAAGTAAGTCTTTTCTGCTATTCTGCCTTTCTTGTCGTAAACCTCCCATACTGATAGCATTCCACTATTAAATAAGAAGTATTCATTCTTTTCTCCCGTATTGTGGAAGTTAATTTGAGCCTGGATGACTCCCTCTCTATAATTCTTTTCAAACTCCTTTACCCCATTGGAATAATACGAGATAATGTTGCCATCTAAAAGACCATTCGAATAGCTGTAAGAGGCTTTTAATTTGCCGTTCTCGAAGTAGATTCTCAGCTCACCTTCTCTTTTTCCTTCCACATAATTCACTTCAGAGAATAGGATGCCATTTCGGTAGAATGACTTGTACTTGCCCGTTTTATAACCATCGACATACAAAGCCTCTTCCTCTATGATATTGTGATCGTTGTACCTTACAACTTTTCCTTGTAAAGGCTTTCCATTTAGTTCGAATAAAACGGGTTCTTCTTGTTCTTGGCTATATACGGATAATGAACTGAATGTAGCCAGAATAAAGATTCCTGTGATTAAGTTGCTATTCATCTTCTTTTGTATTGAAGTTTTCAATTGCTTTGACTACTAAGGGTAGATAGACACTTTTGTAAATGACGTCACTTTCATCAACCAACGTTCCATCGGCATTGCATATATTGGGTGAAATTATTTGATACCCATTTCTAAAGATTCTCTGTATGTAAACTTCTATGGCTACATACTCTTTGTGCTCCCCGTGTAGTATTCCATTTTTGTAGTTTACCTCTCTTTTTAGGTAACCATTTTTGTCAAAAACTTGTCGGAGTCCTTCTCTTTTATTGTGAAGGTAATACGCTGTTTCTTTGACAACTCCAGTTTTTGTATAGATTACTTCAGGCCCTTCTTTGAGGTGGTTTTTGTATATTCTCTTAATAAAAACCTTTCCGTTATCATGATAATAGTATAGCTCCCCATCTAAGTTGTCATTGATATAGGTAGCTTTTAGTTGCAAAATGCCCTTGTCGTATTTATTGTAAACACCATTTAGCATGTCGTTTTTATAGCTGTGTTCTCCTGTCAATTTACCACTTGCTGTATATTGTTTAAAGATTCCGTCTTTAAGGCCTTTGATATACTTGCCTTGTTGCTCGATTTGTCCATTAGGAAAGTAGGTAGTTAGTTCACCGTTTAATATATTGTCTTTATACGTACCTTTATATTTGAGTTTTCCATTGCTGTAATACACTGTGTTTTCGCCTTCCTTAAGTCCATTTACCAAGGTTGTTTCTTCAGCTAATTGATCATTGGAAAAATAGGCTTTAAGCTTTCCGTTTAGCGGCTTATTCCCGTCGGCATAGACATAAGTCCCATTGACTAATTGAGCTTGACTATGCATAGAGATTAGCAGAACAAGTAGAAAGAGTAAATATTGAATCTGTTGTTTTTTCATGTCAATTTTTAGTTAAGTAGAATGAACACCTTATAAAGGTAACTAATTTAATAAGTTGATTTTTAAAATAGTACAGCTTACTTTAATAGATAATCTACTATGTATTGACGTCAGCCACTGGATTTATTTATTGTCTTATATTCCATAGTGGTTTGAGAATAGTTATCAGGTTTAAGGTCATTTGTTGTTTCGTTTTACTTCGCATTTCAAGAGGGTTGTCTTTAAGGTATTTGCTTTAGTTCTATTGAAATAGATTATTGTATGTAAATTTTTGTATTTTAGAAAACCAACAAAAAACTTTAATTATGAAAACAATATCTTATGTGCATGGGGCATCCTCTATTCCCTTGCTGGGCGAAACTATTGGCCAAAATCTAAAGCGAACCGTTGATAAATATCCAGATAAAGAAGCTGTGGTAAGTGTTTACCAGAATTACAGGGCTACTTATCGCGAGTTTTATGAACAGACAACTCAGGTGGCCAAAAGTTTATTAGCAAAGGGAGTGATTAAGGGAGATCGCGTCGGTATTTGGGCACCCAATTGTTATGAATGGGTTTTGATGCAGTATGCGACTGCGCGTATTGGTGTCATATTGGTAAATATTAACCCTGCTTATCGCGCGCATGAACTTGAATTTGCAATCAATCAATCCGAAGTATCTTTTATTGTATCAGCTGAAAGTTTTAAGTCAAGTGATTATCGAAAGATGATTTCTCTTGTTTTTGAAGATTGTCCAAGCTTGAGGGAGGTGGTTTTTTTAGGGGAAGAATGGACAGAATTTTTGAAGCAAGCAGACCATATTTTTGAAGAAGATTTTGTTCTAATTGAAGAATCAGTTCAGTTTAGTGAGGCTGTGAATATTCAGTATACTTCAGGGACAACTGGATTTCCCAAGGGAGTTACGCTAACACATCACAATATTCTAAACAATGGCTATTTTATCGGTATTCGATTAAAGTACTCCGTAAAAGATAGGGTGTGTATTCCTGTTCCTTTTTACCATTGCTTTGGGATGGTTATTGGCAATTTGTGCTGTATTGCTCATGGAGCAACCATTGTCATACCCAATGACGGATTTGATGCTAATAAAACGCTGCAAACCGTTCAAGATGAAAAGTGTACTTCTCTATATGGTGTGCCTACTATGTTTATCGCAGAACTGCAACTTCCCAATTTTAAGGATTATGATTTAAGTACCCTGCGTACGGGTGTTATGGCGGGGTCTTTATGCCCTGAAAGTATTATGAAGCGCGTTAAAAGTGAAATGCACATGGAAGAAGTGAGTATCTGTTACGGAATGACCGAAACTTCTCCAGTATCTACGCAAACGCATATTGGTATTGATATAAAGAAGCAAACGACTACCGTAGGTACTGTGCAGGATCACTTAGAAATCAAAATTGTAGATCCAGAAACAGGTAATATTCTCCCTCGAGGAGAAGCAGGAGAACTTTGTACTCGTGGATATTCTGTTATGTTGAAATATTGGAATAATAGGACTATGACTTCAGAAGTATTGGATGACAATAGGTGGATGCACTCTGGGGATTTAGCGACAATGGATGAAGATGGGTATATCTCTATTACAGGGCGTATTAAAGACCTTATCATTCGCGGAGGGGAGAACATATCTCCGAAGTGGATTGAAGACTTCTTATACACTCATCCCGCTATTGCTGATGTACAAGTTATTGGTGTTCCAAGTGAAAAATATGGAGAGGAAATTATGGCTTGGGTTATACTCAAAGAAGGTCAAAGTGCAACTATGGATGAATTGAGAGCTTATTGTGATCAAAAGATTGCGCATTTTAGAATTCCAAAGTATTGGAAGTTTGTTACCGAATTTCCGATGACTATTTCTGGCAAAGTTAGAAAAGTAGAAATGAGACAAATAGCAATCGAAGAATTAGGTTTGTAGAAGATAAAAAGTTTTAACTTTGTAGTGTATAATATAACACAACAATAAAATGAAGATTTCTATAGGAAATGACCATGCAGGTCCAGCATATAAACAAGCAATTGTCAAGTATTTAGAAGAAAAAGGACATACAGTTACTAACTATGGGACTGATTCTTTTGATTCAGTAGATTATCCAGATTTTGCTCATAAGGTAGGTACTGATATTGATGAAGGCAAAGCTGATTTAGGTATCGTAATCTGCGGAAGTGGAAACGGTATAGCGATGACTGCTAATAAACATCAAGGTGTGCGTTGTGCTCTTTGTTGGACCAAAGAGATTGCTGAGTTAGCAAGACAGCATAACGATGCTAATGTGGTTAGTATTCCCGCTCGTTTTACGTCTATTGAACAAGCTATTGCAATTGTAGAAGCTTTCTTGAATACAGCTTTCGAAGGAGGAAGACATCAGAATAGAGTGAATAAAATTACTTGTGCCTAAACAAGTTTTAACAATATAGAAAAGTCCATAATGCTAATTATGGACTTTTTTTTTTGTATACTATTACTCTATTTCGAAGATAGCTTGTATTTCTACCACAGAGTTGACCGGAACAGAAGTAGCACCCAGAGTACCTCTTGCATGTTTGCCCTTCTCTCCGAATATAGCTACAGATAAGTCTGATGCCACATTCATTAGATTAGCGTGCTGAGCGTAGTCAGGAGCCGTGTTGAATATACCTGTTAGCTGTACGGTTTTCTTTACTCTGTTGAGGTCACCATCTACAGCTAATTTAAGCACCGCGATTACATTTAGCATCGTCTGTTCAGTCGCTTGCTTTGCTTGTTCTTCTGTGACATCTACACCTACCTTACCAGGATATAATACTTTACCCTCTTTTAAGGCTACCTGATTGATGAATATTAGATTTCCACTGCGTGAGTAAGGCGTGTAGTTTCCCACAGGATTTGGCGCTACAGGTAGTATGATGTTTTTTTGTTTAAGCGTGGTTTCTACATCAGTGACTACTTGTTTAGGCGTCATTTCTTCTTTCTTTTGAAAAGTTCCTTTTAAGGCTTTGGCAACTTTAGCGAAGTTTTGACCTTGCGTATAAGCGATTAGCAGTTCGCTTTCGCTGGGACGTTGTACCGTTTTGTTTGAAGCAAGGCTACTGGCTCCCAAGACGCTATTGCCTTGAGGGATGCTATTATCCAGCTTCTCCGTAGCTCTGATGCCATTCGGTACGAGTATCATCCCATGTACTGCTAAGCTGTTCCAAAACGACTGTAATGCGAGCTCCTTCCCTGCTCCGCTACCAGCAGACATAAATACGGCTGTAGGTATTCCCTCCAGAGCATGAGCAGTCCACAGATCTACAGTCTTCGCGAGAAAGGCACTCATCGGAGTACTGATGTTACCAAAGTACACAGGAGATCCCCATACGATGCCATCATAAGTCGGTAGCTCCTCAGGAGTAGCTATCTGTAGATCATGTAACAGTGCATTTGCTGAAGGTTGTACTATTTTTATAGTCGCCTCTGTGTGAGGGTTGCTTTCTATTCCCTTAGCGATTTCTTGTGCCATTCTATACGTACCACCTGTATCAGAGTGGATAAGTACTAATATTTTGGTTAGGGTATCTTTTGCCATGATCTGTGTCGTTGTGAAGAATAGTGTACAAGTGATTAGTGCAGTATATAATGCTTTCATATTAATTATTTAAAGTATAATCACAAAGGTATACTTGCAGTTTATATTATATTTGTCAAAAAATATATGCAAAACGCCAATATCAAATGTGGATTGACCGAGAAACTCTTAGGAGTATATGATGATACTAATGAGGTACAGGCGTATGTATGGTATGAAGACAACTTCGTTCACGATGAGTATCAGCACGCTCATCAGCGATATCAGCTCACCTACGTAGAACAGGGCTATCAGTACCTTCATGTAGATAACTGTATCTATCTAGTCCCTCAGTATCACATAGCATGGATACCTTCAGGACAGCAGCACGCTACTACCTCTACAGCGAAGGATATCAACCTAAAAGTACTGTTGTATAAAGAGGTGCCAGCTGACTCATTCTATGATCAAGTGCACATCTTCCCTGCTCCTACTGTGCTGAGGGAGATGCTACAGTATGTGACGAAGTGGAATAGAGTAATCGAGACAGAATTAGAGAAAGAACAGTTCTTACAGGCTATTCTTATGAGTTTAAAATCGTTCTGTGAAGAGAATCAATCGCTCCAATTACCTATTCCTACCGATCATAGGTTAATACCTGTATGCACGTATATCAATGAGCATCTTACCTCAACGCTTGACTTAGATGAACTAGCCAGTATCTCTACCATGTCTGTGCGCAATCTACAGCGCCTGTTCAAACTGGAGACAGGTATCACTCTACAGAAATACCTTCAGATCATCCGCATCTTGAAGAGTATAGAGCTAATAGATACAAGAGAATTTACCTTGAGTGAAATCGCTTTTAAAGTAGGTTATAAGAGCTTAGTGGCTTTTAGAAACTCCTATTTTGACATAGTGAAAGTATATCCTAAAATTAAAAAATAAGGGTATACACCCCTGACAAAAGGTTGTCACTACCCTACTCTACCTTTGCTCCATAATCTTAACAATATACAGAATGATACGAGTAAGTAATGCACCAGTGTGTGCGATGGAGTTCACCAGTTTTAGAAAGAAAACCACAGTAAATGATGACGAATTATTAGTTGCAGTAGCCCGATTTGAGCGTCAATTGGCGCAGGTAGAAGGTATTGTCTATCATACCTTGGTTCGCAACTATGATAACGAGTATGCTAATGTGCTGTTCGCTACTTCTATGGAGGTGATTAAGACCTTAGAAACAGTGATAGGAAACACCAAAGAAACCCAAGACTTCTTCAGTATGGTAGACATGAGTACTGTGCAGGTAGAGTATCACCAGATAAACAAGTTTAATTTCACAGTGCCTTCCTACTTTGGTTGTATAGAGAATGGTAAGTTTTCTCTTAAAGATACTACTCAAGCCTCTACTCTATTATCTGTCTCGGATGCTGTAGAACAAGCTTATCTCAAAGCTTTTGACAACACTAAAGGACACTTTATCTCCACTCGTGGCGATAACCAATATGCCGAAATCGTATTAGGTCAAACCTTTGGCAATACGAAGGAGATTTGCTACGGTTATTTTGGGAATGAAGCTTGCCTTTCTCTTCTTGGTTTAATCGACGAGAGCAGTATGAATCTTGGTTTTTGGTATGTGGTTGGATAAGTGAAATTAAACTACTTAATTATTTGATTATTGACTGACATAGAGCTATTTAACTGTCGCTGACTAAATGAGGTTGTCACTGTCAATATCTGTATAAGAAAGGCCAATTTAAGAGAAAAAGCTAAGAATCTGTTTAAGTACAAATTGTCTTAGAATAAAATCAGTATTTCATTTTTGTATCCCTACGATTGAGGTGGTCGGCTTGTGGTCGGTATTTGATAGGCATCTGGTCGGCTTAAAACATCGCAAAATAGCCTATCACTACCCTATCATCTACTAATCATCTACCGATAAGATGGAATAGTCTTTGTGCAACTTTATAGTACCAACCTATAAAACAAAAAATTATGGCAAAGATGTCACCAAAGGGAAAAATTACAGGAGTAAGTGGTCCTGTGTATTTTAGGTCTTTAAACAATGTGCAGATTGTACAAAGTAGGCCTAATCGCTCAAAACAAGACAAGGGCAAGAATCCTTCCGCTAAGCTGTTTAAGCACACGGCACAGAGCCTGAAACACATACGTAAGCATGTCGAATACTTCTTGGGGATGAGGTATGAGTCTACTGCTCATCTGCGATTGATGGGGCTTGTGATGACGGCCTTGCGCAAGAATACTGTACTACTGATAGCAGAGACTACACTATACAATACTTCTATTGCTGAGGTAGTCGGATTTGAATGGAATACAGCTAAGCTATTTACAGATACCTTCTTGGTAGATATAGCTGTAGAGGAGTTGGAAAATAAGGAGATAACTGTATCGGTGTCTCCTTTTATCCCGATAGAACAGGTGGACTTCCCTCCTATGTGTACACATGCAAGTTTGCGTATCGAAGGATTTTTCATGGCTGAGAATGACGAGATACTTAGTAAGCAAACAGGCACATTATCTATTGATTTCAAAAAGAGTGATGAGGTGGTCAGTCCTCAAACGCTATCTGTACTGATTCCCAATCGGGATTGTCTAAAGATGATGGTAGCTGAGATACAGTTCTTCTACCCGATTAACAACAATCCTGATCAATTGACACTGTACAACTCTAAGGCTTTTAATCCGAGTGTAGTGGTATATGTGGGGAAATGAGGGTATCTTTAGCTACGCAAAAAGCTAAAGTATAGAGATGAGAATGTATCTATGTATTAATAATCAAATGGGTAACATAGTAGGAATAATAACCTGCTATGAGTGTACTAAATGTGACGTAGAGATGCATAGTTATTTGATGTATATAGTTGCAGATGTGGAAATATCTCGGTAAATGCTAAAATAGCAAGGGTAAGGATAATTGTAAGATTTTTGAAGAGTAAAAATGGTTATGGAAAGAGAATTTAGGTTAGATGTTGTTTTGGAAGAAGAATCGTTGGATTTTACTACCATTGTAAACCAAATAACAAATGCTTTTGATATAGAGTTAACTGTAAAGAATCACAAAGGTAGATTGTTGGGAAAAGGGGTATGGGACGAAAGATACAGTTTTCAATTGGAAGATAAGTACGATGACTTATTTGGAGATCACGATCTCTTTTTTGAAATGGGGATAAAGTTTAGTGCTACTGTGGATGACTGTATCACTATACAACAAAAAGTACTGAGGAGATTGGATGAGTATAATATAGCTTGGAATAGGGTAATGTTGATAAAGTATTGAGTTAGTTTTCGTTTATTGAAAAAATGTTTTATTTTAGAGTAAACAAAAAAATATAAGTATGAAAAGGTCTTCATTGGAGGATTTGGAGGTAGTTGTTTAGTTACAATTATAGTAGATTCAATTAATAACGTAGATTAGTTCTTGGGAAGTTTCTACAAAAAGATGTTTTAATTATGAAGAATCGCAAGTATTTAGCTATCGGGTTTGGAGTATGTATCTTGATATACTTGATAGATCACTCAGATCGATTTTTAGAAGGTGTAAGAGACGCATTGTCTTTATAAATAAATATACCCTACAAGCTATGTTATATTGCTTGTGGGGTACTTATAGCAAATCTGTAATATCGTTTTGGTGTATTACTTATAATAAGTTAAGAACTCCTCTATAAGGTATGGAGGGTTGGCTTGTTTTGTCCAACTTAAGGGTAGATCATAGTACTCTAATTCGTGGATAATAACAGGTATGTCTTTGCCTAATTTCTCTTTTAATAGATTGGATTGATGTAGCTCTTGTACTATAGAAATAATCACTTCCATAAAAGCTTTCTGAACTTGTTCGTCTTTCGCACAAATAGCTCTATAGGCGGTATCATCGCCTTCTTCTTCTAAATCCTCTGCTTCCTCCTGCTCATCGTCAGTATAATACCATCCAGAGTCTTTGATAAACTGCTGTAAAACGTTGTCTTCACCACCTAATGTCTCTATCTCGTCTTGCAACCAAAAGGCAAAGTTCCACTTCGCTTCCATCGTATCACTGGCATTGTTTTGCTCAGCGATTACTTGAGATGCTGTGTTGTAACTGATATAGATAACAGGGCATCTCGGGTCATCATTATCATTGTCCTTCCAAAAAGATAGTGCGTATATATCTTCCATTTTCTCATTAGCTATTGCTGCTATTGCTCTTTCTACTTTTTTAAATAAATATGTATATAGTTTTGCTCTATCCATTACACTGTTTTTGGAGTTTATTAAACAGCACTAAAAGTAGTAATTAAAGCAGTATAACGAAGGGTTTATTTAGTCATAGAATATTTAGTTTTCTCTACCACGTCTTCCAATCATTAGAAGTAAACTTCCACTCAGGAGTTTGGATGATGTCGTTATTGAGGTCATACCAAGGGCTGTTGTCTGTAGCATTAGGGTTCTTTAGAATCTGTAGCTCCTGAGCAGGCATATAGCTCTGTGCTAAGAGGACTACCTTGTCCCCTGCTTCATTCTGAGCCATATCTACTACGATAATGGCATGGCCTATAGGATTGCCTGACTGGACTAAGATATCTCCTATCTGTACATCCTCTTTAGAGATAGATTGGAGTTGTTGTTTTAGTGAAGCCGTGTTGGCATAGTTAAAAATGTGTTCAAGGTATTCCCAATATTTTTTAGGGGAATAGTCACCCTTAATATACTCTATGTAATATCTGGGTTTACCATCAGAAACGAAGTTAAAGGCTATTTCGTCATATCGCTTTTGGCTGTAGAGATAATCAGCTCTTAGACGCATAGTCGCATCAGCACATTGGTGTAAGTCTTTCTTCCCTATGGGTAAGTCAATGACAGAGGAATAGACATAAGTGGCATATTTCTCTTTGCCGTTATAGTATTTTACAGTTTCTCCAAAGGGTTTTAGTGGTAAGTGTTGTAAGTGGTATCCAAAGTCAGAGGTGGTGTAAGTAAGACGTGTATATCCCTTAGGTGTGTTGTACCTCTCTCCTATGCTCATACCTGTAGCGTTGATGTAGTTGATCTTTTCTTGTGCTGTTGTAAATTCAACAGATGCGTTAGCCTTGTTGTTTTGACAAGAGATGCACAATATACAAGAGATAAAAGCAAGGAGGTGTTTCATACAGACTTTTAGATTATAACGATATTAAGTAAGTAGATAGTATCCTATGAAACCTAAAAAAGGTTGATTGTGTAAAATCAAGTATGAGCAAAAGGTCAATTGATTAAAAGGTTAAAGTCTATTGGAATGTCATACTAATATGTTTCGATGTATATTTATAGTTCGGTTATTTAATCGTGTTTTTAAAACACTTTAAAGTATTAAATCAATGGAAAGTAAAGAGAGAATATAATTATTAAGACTTATGACTGTGGTTATAGGTCTTTTTTTATTGATATTATCGTTTAAAGAGAATAAAGAATACTGCTACTTGTATGGCTAAGATGGCATAGAATTTAACTTTAAAAGCGTCTTTAGAGATTTTGTGTCTAAGTTTCTTCATCGCAATCCATGCTCCCAATGTTCCTCCAAAAAAACAGAGTGTCAGAAGATTTTTTTCTGCAACTCTTCGCCTGTTCTTTAAGGCCTGTTCTTTGTCATAAGCGAACATTGAAAAGGCTAAGTAATTTATGATAAACAGGTATAAGAATAAAAACTTCATAGGGTTTAATTATTGATACAAAGGTAGTATTTTAGCTATTCTTAAAATAATTAATTATGACGTTGATTGAGTTTATTCAACAAGCTGTAAATGCAAGTGCGAGGAGTATTGAGAACACGTTATCTCTTTTTGGAGAAGGATGTACAATACCTTTTATAGCCAGATATAGAAAAGATAGAACGGGAAACCTCGATGAGGTAGTGATAGAGAAGATTGCTCGCTATAGTGAGTTATATGAAGGGATAGTCAAGAGAAAGGAATCTATATTAGGTGCAATAGAGGAGCAGGGTAAACTGACAGATGAATTAAAGAGTAAGATTACAAATAGCTTTGATTTGACGGAGATTGAAGATCTCTATTTACCTTATAAAAAGACTCGTAAGACCAAAGCTGATACAGCAAGAGAAAATGGTTTAGAGCCATTGGCTAAAGTGATTATGGCTCAGAATGCTCATGATGTAGAGTCTATTGCTGCGAAGTATCTTAATGATAAGGTAGGAAGTGAAGAAGAGGCTATACAAGGAGCCTCTGATATCATCGCAGAGTGGGTGAATGAGAATATGTATATACGAAAATTACTGAGAAGAAAGTTTCAACGCAATGGAGTTATTTCGACAAAGGTTGTGAAGGCTAAGAAAGACGATGAAGCGGCTCAAAAGTTTGATCAATACTTTGATTGGACAGAACCTGTTTATAAAATACCAGCCCATCGCTTACTGGCTATTTTAAGAGCCGAGAAAGAGGGTTTCATTAAGTTTAGTATAGCTATAGATAAAGAGGAAGCGCTGCGTTTTATTGGTGACAATGTAGTTAAAAGCGAGAACGAATGTGGTAGAATAGTAGAAAAGGCTGTAGCAGATAGCTATAAGCGTCTATTAGAACCGGCATTGTCTAATGAAGCATTGGCAGAGGCAAAAGAGAAGGCAGACTTGAATTCAATACAAGTATTTGCTGATAATCTTACTCAATTGTTACTGGGATCTCCTTTGGGAGAGAAGCGCATTTTAGCTATTGATCCTGGTTATAAGACAGGGTGTAAGGTGGTGTGTTTAGATGAACAGGGAGATTTGTTGTACAATGAGACAATATATCCACATGCACCACAGAAAGATACGACTATGGCAATGAAGAAGATTCGCTCTATGGTGAATGCTTACAATATAGAAGCTATTGCGATAGGCAATGGTACAGCCTCAAGAGAGACGGAGTTCTTTATCAAGAAAATTGCTTTTGATAAACCCGTTCAAGTGTTTGTAGTTAGTGAAGCAGGAGCATCAGTTTATTCGGCATCAAAGATTGCCAGAGAGGAGTTTCCTTCGTACGATGTAACAGTTAGGGGAGCAGTCTCCATAGGAAGACGTCTATCAGACCCTTTAGCTGAATTGGTAAAGATAGACCCTAAGTCAATTGGCGTGGGACAGTATCAACATGATGTAGATCAAACCCTATTGAAGAAAGAACTGGATAGTGTGGTAATAAAGTGCGTGAATACAGTAGGGGTGAATTTGAATACTGCAAGTAAATCGCTATTGAGTTATGTATCTGGTATAGGTGAGAAGATGGCTGAGAATATTGTACAATACCGAACAGAGAATGGCCCTTTTGAGAGTAGAACAGCGTTAAAGAAAGTACCTCGTTTAGGTGAAAAGGCATTTCAACAAGCGGCAGCATTTGTTAGAATTAAGAATGCCAAGAATCCATTAGACGATTCTGCTGTACACCCAGAGGCTTATGGTGTAGTAGAGAAAATTGCAAAAGATATGAAAGTATCTATAGGGGATATGATCTCTAATAAAGAGCTAATCGCTAAAGTAGATGCTAACAAATATACTACTGGTGAGGTAGGCGTATTAGCCCTTCAAGATATTTTAAAAGAGTTAGAGAAACCTGGATTAGATCCTCGTAAAGCGGCGAAAGTATTTGAGTTTGATCCCAATGTAAAGCATATGAGTGATTTGAAGATAGGGATGGTGTTGCCAGGAATAGTGAATAATATTACCAATTTTGGATGTTTTGTTGACATTGGTCTAAAGGAAAGTGGTTTGGTTCACATTTCTCAACTTAAAGAAGGATTTGTATCTGATGTGAATGAAGTTGTCAAGCTACATCAGCATGTGGAAGTGAAAGTAACAGATGTGGATGAGGCTAAGAAAAGAATACAATTAAGTATGATTTTATAAAAAAAGCTTTGCAAACATAATTTTGGCACGATACTTGTTTTTATTACTTACAACTGAATTTCAATAGGTTTTGTTTAGATAAACAAACAAATTAAGTTAAGTAGTGTTTTTATTATGTTTTATAAGTGAAGAGCCTTTCTTTTTAGTGTTTAGAAAGGCTCTTTTTTTTATATAAAGTAGTCGTAAACAAAAAAAGCACTATCAACCGGAGTTTATAGTGCGTATAATATTACAATTAAATAGTGTTAACTATTCAGTTTTGCTTTCGTCTTTAGTATCTTTTTTAGTTACTTGTTGAGCATTGTCTTCTTTAGTAGCATCTTTAAATTCTTTGATACCACTTCCTAATCCTCTCATTAATTCAGGTATTTTTTTACCTCCGAATAACAATAGGATTATCGCAACAATAATAATCACTTGCCACGGTCCAACCATTCCTAAAAAAAAGTGTAATGCGTTCATATTAATTTGTTTGAAACATTAAGTTCTCGCAAATATAGGAAGAAAATTATAAAACCACTGAATCTGAATAATTTTATTATATTTTTAAGAGTGTTTTCGATATTAAAAATTACTTTTAAGGGGAATTAAATAAGGAGATAGTAGATTCATAAGTACTATAATTGTTATATTTGTTTATTAAAAGCGCAACTTATGTCAACAAAAGACAAGAAATCAAAGAGATGGAAGAGTAAACTTTTAAATAAGTACCGTGTTGTTATCGTTAATGATAGAACTTTTGAAGATGTAAGGTCTTTTAAATTAAATCTTTTGAATGTCGTTGGTGCAATGACGGCATGGATTTTTCTATTGATTTTATCTACCGTTATTTTAGTTGTATTAACTCCAGTTAAGGAGTATATTCCCGGATATTCTTCTGCCGATTTGAAGCAAAGAGCGATTGAGCTAACCTTAAAAGTTGATTCATTGGAGGTCGAATCTGTAAAGAATAAAGCCTATTTGTTAGCCGTCAAGAAGATCTTACTCGGCGAGGTGGAGTCAACACACAGCAACTTGGATTCTCTTAAAAAATCAGAAGTACCTGTTGATCAAATCGTGCACAAGGAACCAAGTGAAAAGGATTTAAAGCTTAGAGAAATGGTGCGATTAGAAGATAAGTATAACTTGTTTCCTGAGGCTACGCCTAAAGTAAATCAAATTCTTTTTTCGCCTATTGATGGAGAAATCGTCAAGAGGTTTGATCCAAGTATATCTCATTTTGGTTTGGATTTTATGGCTGCTAAAGGAACTCCAGTCAAGGCTATATCAAAGGGTATTGTACTTTTTGTCGATTGGACCTTGAGAGATGGATATACTGCGATAGTGCTACACGAGGATGGAATAATTTCCGTGTATAAGCATCTGAATACAATGGTAAAAGAGGAATATGACAAAGTTAGTTCGGGTGAAGTATTAGGCTTATTTGATGGTAATTTTGAAGATGAGTTAAATAAAAGTAATAAGAAGTATTTTCATTTTGAATTGTGGAAGGATACATATCCTTTAGATGCTTCGGTATTTATAGATATTGAATAATAGAATATGTCATTAAAATCTTTTGGTGCAAAAGTATTTGCATCTATTATACATAAAAAGAATCAGAAATGGATTAATAATCCAGTAGAAACACAACATAAAGTGCTCTTATCTTTGCTCAAAACAGCTGGGCAAACCAGTTTTGGAAAAGATCATCACTTCTCAGAAATAAAAACGCATAGCGATTTTGTAAATCGCGTACCTATTCGAGATTACGAAGGGCTGCGTCCCTATATCGACAGAGTAGTTGAGGGAGAAGCTAATGTACTGTGGAAAGGCAAGCCTCTTTATTTTGCCAAGACTTCAGGAACTACTTCAGGAGCTAAATATATACCATTGACAAAGGAGTCAATGCCTTATCATATCAGTGCTGCAAGAAACGCTATTTTGGCGTATGTGCACGAAACAGGTATTGCGGATTTTGTAGATAGAAAAATGATTTTCTTGCAAGGGAGTCCAATTTTAGAAGAAAAGAATGGAATAAAACTCGGCAGGTTATCTGGTATTGTAGCTCACTTTGTCCCTGCTTATTTGCAGAAGAATAGACTTCCAAGTTTAAAGACAAATTGCATTGAAGATTGGGAAACGAAAGTTGATGCTATAGTCGAAGAAACTGTACATCAGGATATGAGTATTATTTCGGGTATTCCAAGTTGGGTGCAAATGTACTTTGAGCGTTTGGTTGTCCGAGAAGGTAAGTCAGTAGGTGATATTTTCAAGAACTTTAATTTATTCATCTACGGAGGAGTAAATTACGAACCTTATCGCGCTAAATTTGAACAACTAATAGGAAGAAGGGTTCCGTCAATAGAGTTGTTTCCTGCCTCAGAAGGCTTTTTTGCCTATCAGGATTCTCAGAAAGAGAAAGGACTATTGCTCTTGTTAGATGCAGGTATCTTCTATGAGTTTGTGAAAGCAGAGGATTTCTTTAATGAGAATGCCAAAAGATATACCATTGGCGAGGTAGAACTGGGCGTGAATTATGTTTTGATTATTTCTACAAATGCTGGTTTATGGGGATATAATATTGGAGATACAGTTCAGTTTGTCAACTTGAAACCTTACCGTATCGTTGTGTCTGGACGTATTAAGCATTTTATCTCTGCTTTTGGTGAACACGTCATCGGCAAGGAAGTAGAAACGGCTATAGAAGAAGCTATGAGAGGAACGACTATTCAAGTGAACGAGTTCACAGTGGCTCCGCAAATAACACCAAGTGAGGGGTTGCCTTATCACGAGTGGTTTATCGAATTTGGCAGTGAGCCAGAGCACTTGGAAAGTTTTGCTTTGAAAATCGAGCAATCCCTTCGAAAACAAAATAGTTATTATGATGATTTAATTGTCGGAAAGGTTTTGCAAACTTTGAAAATTAGAAAAGTGACTAAAGGAGGATTCCAAAACTACATGAAGAGTATTGGAAAACTGGGTGGGCAAAATAAATTGCCAAGATTGAGCAATGATAGAAACATTGCAAGTGAATTAGAAATTATAAATTAAATATTGACGTAATATGAAAGGTATGAAAGAGATTAAAAATATATCAAGAACGAGAGCACAGGTATCGTCAGCAGCAGTGGAACGCATGTATATTACTATGCGTCACCTGTTTAATAGAGGGTTTTATAAGCCCATGGGAGTGTCAGGAGATACCTTAAGAGAAGCCTTATTGGAGTTGCGTCCAGAAATATATGGTACAATTGCAGAAGAAAAAGTAGAGTTGAATGGGTTGTTATACGTGATTGAGCGTCTTCCTATCGGAATAGAAGAGTGTCGCTATATTAACTTGACTTCGGATGAAGGATATACTTTTTCGCATTTTACTGCTATCGTGCCACCAAAGAGAAGAAGAAATTGTTACCGCATAGATGAAGAACAAATGAATATCGAGATTACCAGAGGTAGATCTGATATCTATGATGTTTTGACTCACTTGACTTTTATTTTTATTGAATCGCATAAAATTAAAGATCGCGTTTTAATTGGTGAAGATGGTAAAGTGACCAGAGATTGGCGAAAAATAGAGACGGCAGCCAAGAAAGAAGAACCTTTAGAGTTAGAGGAGAAAGAGGTAATTATGTCGCACTTATCTAATGTTTTGGGACGTTCTTTCGCTGAGGTATTAGATGTCTATGAGAAATTTGCAATAGAAGAAAACCCAGATCGATTTTTAGATGTTATCTATTGGTTGGGTAAATTAGCGATAGAAGAGGATGTATTTAACGACAAGAGAACGATTACTTTTAGTCCATTGTTAAGAGAGCGTTTAGGACATCATATTTATGGAGAAATTTGGTCTGATCGCATCAAGGAGGTTTTGACTAAGAAAGGTTTGTTAGAGCGTCCTATTCATATCATCAGTGCAAATATGCATAGTGTGATGAACTCAATTTTTGCTCCATCTGTTGTTAAACAAGAGTTAGAAGTTACTTCTGAATTGGGAATCTATGAGGAGTTGAGTAAACCTGAGAACAAGCATCTAAGAGATCTTGTAAATGAAAGGGCAGAGAGAGAAGGAATGGTGTTTCTTAAAGATGAGTCAGGTACAAATATTGATGTTCAAATTTTTGATACTGCTAAGATTAACTTTGCCAATACTAATTTTAAAGGACAGCAAATTGAGGGGGAATACCCTGTAATTATCGTTATGGATTACGCTTTTGGAGAGCAGGCTTATGAGACGATTGACGAGCTTTTGAAACCGTATAAAAAGACAACGATGATTGATGTAGAATCAGTGTCTATTATGGGGAAAGCTGGTATTTTAGTTGGAGGTAAAGGGGATATTATGATCCCATTTGCTCATATTAACGAGGGTACTGGAGATAATTATCCATTTGACAATGAGTTGACAGTCGAGATGTTTAAGAATGATGATATCCCAGTTTTTGGTGGTACTATGGTAACTGTATTGGGAACGTCGCTTCAGAACAAGGATCTATTAAAATTTTTCCACGATTCTACATGGGGAGTAATTGGATTAGAAATGGAAGGAGCACATTACCAAAAAGCAATTCAAAGTGCTTCTAAGATTAGAAAGAGTATTAATCCAGATGTAAAAGTTAGATATGCTTACTACGCTTCTGATAATCCATTGGAAACAGGAAGTACACTTGCCTCTGGTGGTTTAGGAACTACAGGTGTGAAACCGACGTATTTAATTACGATTAAGATATTAGAGCAAATATTTAGTATTAAGTAGAGAATTTAATTATGGGAGATTCGAATAATCACAAGTCGCAGGACTTAGATGAAATAGACTTAAAGTATTTAAAAGAATCTGCAGTATCATTATTTGATACTGTAGGTTTTGGTATATTTAGACTAATAAGATTAGTGTTGAGCTATTGGTATCTTTTTACTCTGGCAATAATCATAGGTGTTGGTTTAGGGTATTACAAAGAGAGTAATATTCCTGAAAAGGCTCTTGAAGAGCAAGTTTCGAATGTACAAAAAGATATTCAAAAGTATAGTATTCTTATTTCTCCTAAAGTTGAAAGTGTTGATTACTTGAAGTATTTGGTTTCGAGTAATTTCAAGAATACTTTTAGCTCTCAAGAATTGTTATCATCTAGATTAATTGGAGTAGATGACATATATAATTGGTTGAGTAAAGATTCCAGTTATGTAAAAACATTAGCTTTGATCGGAACTAATTTGAATAGTCATGAAGACCTAATTCAAAATTATGCTACATCAAAGAATTATCATTATCAAGATTTGAGAATAGAAGTAAATTCAGATTTTGAGATTAATAGATTTGTAGAAGAACTTCAGAATTATTTTGATAGTTTACCGTTGTTTAAGAAAAAGTTAGAGCTTGCTAAGCAAGGACTACTTTTAAAACAAATAGAGTACTGTAAAGACTTGGAAAGAATTAATCATGCTCTTGATATTGTTAAGAACGGGAATAAACTATCTTTAGATAGTGAATCGAGAATATTGAGTTTAGTTAAGTTTAAGCACGAGTTACTTGAGTTGATACAGGATAATGAATTTGAATTGTTGGAGAGTGATCATGTTGTTTATTTGCTTGGAGTAGTAAAAGATGAACGAGAACTCGATAAACACTATGTAGGAAATGTTGTAAAAGAAGCGTCAAAGAATAAGATGATCATGTATTCATTGTTTTTGATTCTGTTAGTTTTTATCGGATTAGGTGTTTATAAATTATATACTCACTACAGTAATCGAAAATGATGGCATAATGAAGATTAAAGCAACAAATATAGAAGGCTGTTTTGAATTGTACCCTACTGTTTTTAATGATGAGAGAGGATATTTTTTTGAGAGCTACAATAAGGTGACCTTTGAGAATTTATCGGGACTTAAGGTTGATTTTGTACAAGACAATCAATCTTTTTCAAAAAGAGGAGTTCTAAGAGGATTGCATTTTCAGAGAGGAATATACCAACAGGCGAAGCTTGTACGTGTAATTAAAGGTGAAATAGAAGACGTTGTAGTAGATATTCGCAAAGATTCTCCAACATTTGGTCAGTACTTTAAAACAGTACTTTCTGCTGAAAATAATAAGCAAATTTTTGTACCAAAAGGATGTGCACATGGTTTCTTAGTATTGAGTGAGGAGGCTTTTTTTAATTATAAATGCGATAATTATTATAATAAAGAGTCAGAGGGGGGAATTTTATATAATGACGTAGATCTTAATATTCCATGGAGTATTAGTGATAGTGAATTGATTATTTCAGATAAAGATCAAGTGTTACCAAGATTTAAAGATATTAGTGCATTATGAAAAAAGTACTTGTAACAGGCTCAAAAGGACAGATGGGGCAAGCATTAAAATCAATCTCAGGAAATTATCCTAAGGTTGATTTTGTTTTTATGGATAGAGATAGCTTAGACATTACGTGTCAATCTGTTGTAGATGAAGTATTCGATAAGATTCTTCCAGATTATTGTTTTAATTTTGCTGCTTATACAGCCGTCGATAAAGCAGAAGAAGATGTAGAATCGGCCTTTAAGATTAATGGAGAAGGAGTATTTAATTTGGCAAAAGCCTGTGTAAAACACAATACTATATTGATTCACCTTTCCACTGATTTTATTTTTGATGGTACAAAATCTAGTCCCTATTTTAAAGATGATATTCCCAATCCGATAAATGTATATGGTGTTTCTAAGTTGAAAGGAGAGGAGTATGTAAAAGAGATTCTTCAAAGTTATTATATAGTTCGTACTTCGTGGTTATATTCTGACTTTGGACATAACTTTAAACAGACAATGTTAAGGTTGTCGAATGCGAACGACGAGATAAATGTGGTAGATGATCAGGTAGGAGCTCCTACTAATGCGTTAGAGTTATGCTGTTTTTTAATGAATTTAATGCAAGAAAAACGAGAGTATGGAGTTTATCATTATAGAGGAGAGAAAGTGTGCTCTTGGTATGAATTTGCAGTATCTATTTTTAGAGAAAATAATATAAATATAAAAGTTAACCCAATAACTACAGAGGAGTATCCTACTAAAGCAAGGAGACCTAAGTATAGTGTGTTGGATCTTGGTTAGTTCTTAGTTATTTTAAAAGATAGAGTTAATATATTATAGAATAATGACAGTTTATTTTTACATTCCTAATAAAGCTATAAATGAGGCGACAATTTATTATACAAAGATTGTTGAGCAAGCCTTTTTGGAAAACAATGTTTCAGTTATTAGGAAAGAAAGCTTAGATTTCTCTTTAAAAAAAGAAGATTTAATTTTTACAATACGTATAATAGATTTTATTAAAGCGCGTGTAAAGTTAAGAACAAAGCGAATTGCTATTTGGTTCCAGGGGATTTTAGGAGAAGAGTATTTGTTGCTTAATAACAATTCTTTGAAAGCCAAAGTTGTAAAAAAAATAGTAGATATCTGTGAAAAGTATACCTTGAAGAATTCGTTTTTCTCTTTTTTTGTATCTGACGCAATGAGAAGGTATTTTGAAAAGAAACACAATTTACTTTTAGATGAGGATTATGCTTTAGTACCTTGTTATAACAAAAAGCTGAATAAAGCTTACTTTGACACTGGTAAAGAAAATTACACTTTCGTTTACGCAGGAACACTTTTTTCATGGCAGTGTTTTGAAACCACAGTGAAACTTTTTAAGGAGATAGAGAAGCTAAATGAGAAAGCAAAGTTTATTGTTCTTACTAAAGAGAAAAATGAAGCAAAGGATATTTTGAATAAATATGATGTGAGAAATTATGAAATTTCCTTTGTAAGTTTAGATCAATTGGATTTAGAATTAAGTAAGTATAAATATGGGTTTTTGTTGAGAGAAGACGATGTAATTAACAATGTTGCAACTCCAACTAAGATGAACTCCTATCTATCTGTTGGTTTAATACCAATCTATACCAATGTTGTTTATGATTTTGAGGAGAAGCTTGATTTAGGCTCTTACTCTATTAAAATTGATATTAATGCTGATTTGAGTTTAAGTGCAGAGCAAATCTTTTTAAAAGATCAAGTTACTGTTGACTACAGTGAATATTATGGTATTTGTGAAAAGAACTTTACTCACTATTACGATGATAGTTATAATGTAGATTTAATTAAAAATACACTAGTAAGAAAAGCTTTAGTATGACTATGAAAGGTTCATTAAATAGAAAAGTTTTTTTGCTTATTTCTTTCATTTCTATTTTAATAGGAATGTTAGGATATTACTTTTTGCCTGAAAAGTTTTTTTATGATTCAATTAATATTGTAAATGATCCACTGAATGAAATTGGTTGGTTTGGAGGTAGTTATCCATTTACTATAAGTATATATCACTACAGTGGATTAGCTTTTTTACCCAATTTTTTAATTGGTTTTATTCAATTGAGTATTGTTTTTATAATACTAAATAAGTTAGGTATACCTAAGGATTTTGGTAAAGTAAGTTATAAGAATTTATTCTTGTACTTTTCTTTTCTATTTGCAGGGGTATTTCTGGGACAGCCTACAAAAGAGTTTATTGCTTTTATCATTATGTTGGTTCTTTTAAAGTTAATATTAGATAATAGATATACTCTTTTTAGTAAAAGCATGATGTGTGTTTTTATATTATTCTTGTTTGGTATCTTGTTTAGGCCATACTATCTTTTGATTCCCTTCATAGTGTTTGGGATGTATATTGTAGTTTATCTGCCTATTCGGAACAAATTATTTTGGGTGATTGTTGCTGGAATATTTGTAGTTTTTAGCATATCTATTGCTGTGTATTTTTTGAAAGGCGATTTTTTAACAGAGTTATATAGGGAGCAAATAAATGACCCTAGAGTTGGTGAAGATTTTGCAAGTTCAATGATTAGTTCACCTGTGAGGCCTACCACTTGGTACAATGAGTTTGTGAGTATTATATATGGTTTTTTTGCTGTTAATATTCCAGTAGATGCAATAAGATTACTTCTAAAGCCTCAAGTTTTAGTTTTCATTTGTTGGCAAATTGTTTTTGTAATTATTTTTTACAAGAAGTTTCGACTTCATATTTTAAACCGATTCACCCACCAAAAGGAGATTCTAGTTTATTTATTTGTGTTAGCAATGTTTATTATACAAGGATGTTTTGAGCCTGATTACGGATCTGTGTTAAGACATAGAATTGGATTTTTCCCTTTTATTTATTTTATAATTATAGATGGAGTTAACAAAAAAGAATAGAATAGATTATATATTTAATTTATTAATTTTAGGAATAGGATGTACTTTTTTTATGCGTAAGATTAGTACAATTCTAATTATACTATTTGTAGTATTTTGTGTAGTGTTTAAGCGAAAACTTGTTATTAATAAGACAAGTTTTCTTATAAGTTTAGTTATTGCTTCTTTGTTTTTAGTAGAGTTGCTTTTTATTTGGAACAGTTCCGATGTAAGTGTCGCCTTGAAAAGTTTGGAGAAGTATTTAAGTCTACTTTTGTTTCCTATTTTTATTATTGGTAATTACAGAGATATTAGATTTAAGTTTATTTTATTAAATTATGCAAGGATTACGCTTGGATTGACTATTTTCTTTTTTATTAGATTTATAATTTTATATCCTGAGAATGTAGACTTATACTTACAAGGAGTTCACCTTTGGGAAGCAGGTTACGTTTTTGTTGATAGTTTTGGTAATCACGCACCGAATGTTAACTTACATTTAGCCTTTGTGACTTCTATCATCTTTTATTATTTTTTGCAGGATTATTATAGAAGTAGTGTGCTTAAAAGAGTTACTAACTTAGTTTGTATCATAGCTTTGATAGTATTAATCTTTGTTATTAATACAAGAGTAGCGTTGTTTTTAGTTTTTATAGATTGTTTTTTAATTGTTTTTTACTTTTTGAAGAAATCAACAAGTTTTAAGTTTGGTTTAAAACAAAGAATATTATTGATATCATTTGTTGTTCTTTCTCTAACAGGAAGTATATACACCATTGCAAAAGTACCTTATTACAAGGATAAGTTTTCTACATTTACTTTTGGTTATATGGATAAAGTAGGGAAGTTGGATGAAATTCAAAATCCTGAATCAAAAGTTTATAATTCACTAGCTTTAAGACTAAGTGTTTGGAAGTCAGTATGGGCAATTTATCAAGAAAGTAATCCCTTGATTGGTATTGGTGTTTCGGATTTTGATCAGGCATTGTATCATCATTATGAAGAAACGGAGCAGTCTTTTCTAAGAAAACATGAATTAGGCCCACATAATCAATATATAGAAAGTTTAGCTAAATTTGGTATTTTAGGTTTACTTTCTACACTTTGTTTTCTCATTTTACCTTTTACGTTAGGTTATAGAATGAAGTTTGTATTAATGATGCTCTTCTCTTTTAATATGTTGTTTGCAAATTTATTTGATGGCTATTTGTACTTATTTATGGGCATTGTTTATAGTGGATGGATGATTAGCTTATTTGGAGCTTATTACCTACAATTTAAAAGTAAGTTAGAGTCTATTTAAGGATTCTGTATAAATTGTCGAGAGGATTGTAAAATTAGTTTCTTTGTTATATTTATTAGTACAATCAATGTATGCATTGGTTCCTAATTTAGCTCTTAGACTCGAATTTTCTAATTCATGTACAAGTGGTACTAGATCTTCAACCTTTTCAAATAGGTATCCATTGATACTATCTTGTACAATATCTTTATTGCCAATTACATTTGTTGCTACGATTGGTTTGTGGAAAGCCATTGCTTCTAAAACAGCAATTGGTAAACCTTCCCAAAGAGAAGTTTGTATGTATACGTCTAAGCTATTCAATGAATCATATAGATCTGTTTGATTGTGAATCCAACCAGTAACAATAATATTGCTAGCCGTTAGTAGTTCTTTTTGATCTCCATCCCCTATCCATATGAATCTATATTTTGGAAAAGTTTCAGCTATTTGATTAAATAGTTGAGGGTTTTTTTGTGGCATGATTCTACCAATTGTTCCAATTGTAATAGTATTAGTATTATTTATTTTGGGTATATAGTACTTTGAAAGTTTGTCAAGGTTAATTCCATTTCTTACTAGCATTGATTTACCTATTTTACGGGCAATATTGTACTCTGTATCCCCACATGCAATTGTAGTTCCTCCAAATAATAGTTGTGTGAATTTCTCTATATTATAGAATATCTTTCTTTTTAGAGGTGAGATGTCAAGTCTTAGAAAAGAATATCCGTGCGGTGTGTAATAAATTGCTTTTCTCTTTACCATAAACGTTGTAGCCCAACGGCCGATGACCCCTGCTTTAGAAGAGTGAAGATGCACTACGTCAGGTTTGATGCTTTTTAAGAGATTGCGCAGTTTTAAAGTAGCTTTTATATCCTTTATAGGTTTTAATTCACGTTGCATTTCAACACAAATCATTGTAATGTTTTTTGGAAAATCATTTTTGATTTGCTCTTCACTGACTTCTTTTCTATTATTACTATAAATAATAATAGTTTCAATATCGTCTACTTTTGAAAAGAAATGAGCTAAGTCTTTGAAATAAGAATAAACACCACCACCGAAAGATTCTACTATATGAACTACTCGCATACTTTTTTATTGACAAAAATAGTATAAATATTGTTACTTAAGTATTGTTATTCTTGAAGGTTAAAAAAACTGAAAAGTTCATTAACTTAGCAATTTAAAACGAATGTTAAATGAAGCGAATACTAATCACTGGTGCTGCTGGTTTTTTGGGATCACATTTGTGTGATCGATTTATTGCTGAGGGATATCATGTAATAGGTATGGATAATCTCATCACAGGCGATTTGAAGAATATTGAACATCTCTTTAAACTAGACCGATTTGAGTTTTACCACCATGACGTAACTAAGTTTGTTCATGTACCTGGTGAATTAGACTATATACTTCATTTCGCATCACCAGCAAGTCCGATAGACTATTTAAAGATACCTATTCAAACATTGAAAGTAGGGTCTTTAGGAACGCATAATCTATTAGGTTTAGCACGTGTTAAAGGTGCGCGAATCTTAATCGCTTCTACTTCTGAGATATATGGTGATCCCCTTGTACATCCACAAACGGAGGAGTATTATGGGAATGTGAATACTATTGGACCGCGTGGGGTGTATGACGAAGCTAAGCGATTCCAAGAATCCATTACCATGGCTTATCATACTTTCCATAATGTTGAAACAAGAATTGTTCGTATCTTTAATACATATGGTCCTCGTATGAGGTTAAATGATGGAAGAGTTATACCAGCTTTTATCGGTCAAGCATTGAGAGGAGAAGATTTAACAGTTTTTGGAGACGGAAGTCAAACAAGATCTTTTTGTTATGTTGATGATCAAGTAGAAGGAATTTATAGATTGTTATTGTCTGATTATCATTTACCTATTAATATTGGTAATCCCGATGAAATTAGCATTCTTGATTTTGCAAGAGAAATAATAAAACTTACTAAAAGTGATCAAGAGATAATATTTAAGGACTTGCCTATAAATGACCCTTTACAACGTTGCCCAGATATTACTAAAGCGCAGACAATATTGGGATGGCAACCAAAAGTTGGTAGGAGTGAAGGTATGATGAAAACTTTTGAATATTTTCAAAAGTTCTCAGATACAGAATTGTTAAAAGAAGAACATAAAGATTTTTCTAAATTTATTTACTAGTGGCTAAAAATTCTGGAAGATATTCTTATTTAATTAGGCCATTAACTATATCATTAGATTTGATATTGATTAATGTGCTCGCTACGCTAACATTTGATATACCAAATGCTTGGCTTTTTCACGTATTCTTGTCAGTTGGTTGGATAATTAGTGCTTGGATTAGTAATTTCTACGATGTATATAGACATACAAGAGTTGTTAGAATATTAGAAAAGGTAGTAAAACAATTCGCACTTCAGTTTGTTGTTGTTACTTCTTTTAATGGTTTTTTTGAGCGTTTTGCCGAACCAATGACTCTAATTACATATGGTGTATTGATTGTTATTACTGTAACTTTTTCAAAGTTCCTGATCTTCTTCTCATTGAAGTATTTTAGAAAAGTTTTAGGTGGTAACTCGAGAAATATCATTTTGATTGGAGAAGGAAAAGAAATAAGCCGTTTGGCAAAAGTATTCCATAAGCGAAAAGATTTAGGTTTTAGAATATTAGGGGTTTATTCTGACTACCTTTCAGATTCAAAATTAGACGAGATTAAAACGTTTATTTTAGCTCATGAGGTTGATGAGATTTACGTTCAATTTTCAATTGTACAAGACGAGGATTACCATGAACTACTTGAGTTTGCTGATAGCAATTTAATAAAGTTACAGTATGTTCCAACTCAAAAACAGGTTCTAACCCATAGTTTAAAGGTTATTTATTATGACATTGTACCTGTTTTGCCACGTCGTGTAATTCCTTTGGATAAACCTTATAACAAGTTGTTTAAACGCCTTTTCGATTTAGTTTTCTCATTAGGTGTTATAGTATTTATTCTTTCTTGGTTAGTTCCGATAATAGCTGTTTTAATAAAAAGAGAATCTAAAGGCCCCGTTTTCTTTAAACAGAAGAGGACAGGAATTAATGATGAAGAATTTTATTGTTATAAGTTTCGTTCAATGGCTGTCAACGATGATAGTGATAAGAAGCAAGCTACCAAGAATGACAGTAGAATAACTAAGATTGGTGCATTCCTAAGAAAATCAAGTTTAGATGAGTTTCCACAATTCCTAAATGTGTTCTTAGGCGACATGTCTATTGTAGGACCACGCCCCCATATGGTAGTTCACACTAAAGTTTACGCCAAACGAGTAAATAAGTTTATGTTGCGTCATTTGGTTAAACCTGGTATCACAGGAATGGCACAGACACATGGATATAGGGGAGAAATTGAGACTGATAGAGATATTATTAACCGCTTCAAGTACGATTTGTTTTACTTGGAGAATTGGTCGATATTCTTAGATCTTAAAATAATTTACCTAACAGTCTATAATGTTTTTAAAGGTGAAGAGAAAGCATATTAAAGGTATTATTATAATACCTTTTTTTATTTATAAGCTCTTTTTATAGTAAGTAAAATAGGTTAATTTTGACCATGTAAATAACAAACAACACAATTAATGAAAATTTTATTATTAGGTTCAGGCGGACGTGAGCACGCACTTGCTTGGAAAATCTTACAGAGTACTCGTTGTGATCAGTTGTATATTGCACCTGGAAATGCTGGTACTTCGCAAATAGCTACAAATTTAGATCTAAGTCCTTTAGATTTTGAGAGTGTAAAACAGAAAGTATTAGAGTTAGGTATTGATATGGTTATTGTCGGACCAGAAGACCCTCTTGTAAAGGGGATTGTGGATTTCTTTAAAAACGATGATGCGATTAAGCATATTGCTGTTATAGGACCATCTCAAAAGGGTGCAGCTTTAGAAGGGAGCAAAGACTTCGCTAAAGAGTTTTTGTTGAAACACAATATTCCAACTGCCGCATACCAGACTTTTACAAAGGATAAAATTAACGAAGGCAAAGCATTTTTGGAAACTTTACAAGCTCCTTATGTTTTAAAGGCTGATGGTTTAGCGGCTGGAAAAGGAGTTGTTATCCTAAACGATATCGCTGAAGCTAAGGTAGAGTTAGAGAATATGTTAGTAGACGCTAAGTTTGGTGATGCAAGCTCTAAAGTAGTTATTGAAGAGTTTTTGTCGGGTATAGAGTTAAGCTGTTTTGTCTTAACTGATGGGAAGTCGTATAAGATTTTGCCTACAGCAAAAGATTATAAGCGTATTGGAGAAGGAGATAAAGGCTTGAATACAGGAGGAATGGGGGCTATTTCGCCAGTTCCTTTTGCGACTGATGAGTTCATGGCTAAAGTTGAAGAACGCGTTGTGAAACCTACAATTAAGGGTATTATCGAAGATAAACTAGACTTCAAGGGGTTTGTGTTTATTGGACTGATTAAAGTAGGAGAGGATCCTTACGTGATTGAGTACAACGTACGTATGGGAGATCCCGAAACAGAAGTGGTAATGCCAAGAATAGAATCTGATATTGTTGATTTATTTGAAGGAGTTGCGAATGGAACTTTAGCCGAGAAAACATTGGTAATTGATCAGCGAAGTGCTACAACCGTTATGTTGGTTTCAGGTGGCTATCCAGAAGCTTATGAAAAAGGATTGGAAATTACAGGTTTAGATCTTGTTTCTGACTCTATCGTATTTCACGCTGGAACTGTTTTAAAAGACGATAAAGTGGTTACAAATGGAGGACGTGTTTTGGCTGTAACTTCTTATGGAAATACTTTCGAAGAAGCATTAAAAAAATCTTATCAAAATATAGATAAACTAAATTTTGATAAGATCTATTATCGTAAAGACATTGGATTTGATCTTTAAGATTATATTATTTTAAAAATGAGTGGGCTGTTGTATCTTGTTCATCTTCATTGTTAGCTTTGAATAATTTTAGTTGTTTTAACCAATAAGCAAAGAAATAACAAGTAATAAGGATGAATACCCAAGTAATAATATTAGCAGTCCACCAGTTTTTAAGTTCTAATTTTGCAAAGAAATCCATTGGCAAGAAAAGAAGCTTTTCGAAAAGGAATCCAATTCCGTTAAAAAATGAAGTCATGGTACTTTATTTTTAAATTAAATTAATTATTTATAATCCGTTTTTATATAAGTTAGTAAAACTAAAAGAGTTCAATTAACCTATAATAGGTACAAAAATATAAAATATATAAATGTTAGCAAGTATTTTTAGTAAAACAAAGCCGATTAATTATATCATACTGACTATATTAGTTGTTGTATGCTATTCTTTATTTATCGGATTTAGTGATGATACTACCGGATTTACACTGTTTGAGGTAGGTAAGAAAACTGTTGTTTTAGGATTGTTATTACTCATGTTCTTCTTATCTCAGTTTATTGTAACAAAGAATAGACTCGTTAACGATAATGCCTATGTTCCGTTATTGTTTGTGTCTTTTTTATTGTTCTTTCCAACTGTATTTGAACACACAAGAGTAGTTATCTCTAACTATTTTATCATGCTGGCATTAAGGCGTATTTTTTCCTTGCATTCAACACAACAATCTAAGGAAAAGATATTTGACGCATCATTGTGGATTCTGGTCGCTTCTCTATTTCACTTTTGGAGTATCTTGTTTTTAGTGCTTTTGTTCTTTGCAATTATCTTTTTTGTGACGAAAGATTATAGAAATTGGGTGATACCTATTTTAGCTTTTTTCACTGTATTCATCGGTTTGTCTATTTATCTTTTAGTAACAGATAATACTTATGTCGATTGGTTGGAAACGAAGTTACAGATAAGCTTTAACTTTATGTATTTTGAGAATACATATCAGAATATTGCCCTTGCAACCTTTGCTTCAATATCTATTTTGTTTTTTGTGGCCGAATTATTTGATCTTAGAAATAAAGCATATAATATGCAGAGCACCTATAAGAAAATGCTACTAAGCTTTCTTATAGGAGTTGCAATTTATGTTATCTCTCCAGACAAGAATAATGGAGTTTTGATTTTCTCATTCTTTCCATTGGCTGTATTAGGAGCTAAATACATCGAGTCAGTTACACAACGCTGGAGAAAAGAAGCAGTTGTCTCTACTGTATTCTTGCTGGGAATCTTTTTTTATATAATGCAATTGGTCTTATAACTTATGGCCATAAGCTAAATCACCTGCATCACCTAACCCTGGCACAATATAATTGTGGTCATCTAACTTTTGATCAAGTGTTGCTACCCATAGATGTATGTGATCTGGCAAGTGTTTCTCCAAGAACTCAATTCCCTCAGGAGCTGCGATTACCACTGCTATATGCATTTCTTTTGGCGTCTCCTCAGCCATCAATTTATTAATCACAGCAACTAAAGATTGTCCTGTAGCAAGCATTGGATCTATTAAGATCATGATTTTGTCTTGAAATGAAGGTGCAGCTTGATATTCAACCAATATCTCACTTGCTTCACCGTGTTTTCCATGACGGCGGTATGCTGATACGAAGCCGTTTTCAGCATTGTCAAAGAAATTCATAAAACCTGTATGTAAGGCTAACCCAGCACGTAGGATTGAACATAAAACAACTGGGTCTTTAATACATGTTGTTTCTTTTATTCCAAGGGGCGTCTGAACAGAAATATCTTTGTATTCTAATGTTTTACTTAACTCATAAGACATGATTTCGCCGATTCTTTCGATGTTTTTTCGAAATCTCATGCTGTCTTTTTGAATATTTACATCACGTAATTGAGCCAAGAAGTGATTTAAAATACTGTTTTCTGCAGAAATATAATGAATTTTCATAGGAGTATAATTAGTACCATAAAAGTATAAAAACTATATTTGTAAATAAAATTATTATTATGTTTTCAGAATTAGCATTTCCAATATTCGAAGAGAGTATTCGTGATTATCATAAATACGACAATGTAGACCAGCCAATTAGCAACCCTTATCCCAAAGATGATATTAAACATTTATTGTATCTAAAAAATTGGATTGATACCGTTCAATGGCATTTTGAAGATATTATTAGAGATCCACAGATTGATCCTATTGCAGCTTTAGCTTTAAAACGTCGTATTGATGCTTCAAATCAAGAGAGAACTGATATGGTTGAATACATTGATAGCTATTTCTTACAGAAGTACAAAGATGTGCAAGTAAAAGACAATGCTAAGATTAATTCTGAAAGTCCTGCTTGGGCAATAGATAGGTTTTCTATTTTAGCCTTAAAGATTTATCACATGAGAGAAGAGGCGACGAGACCTGAAGCAACTCAAGATCACAGAGATAAATGTCAAGCTAAATTAGATGTTTTATTAGAACAGAAGAAAGATTTATCTACGGCAATTGATGATTTATTGCAAGATATTTCTACTGGAGATAAATACATGAAAGTGTATAAACAAATGAAAATGTATAATGATGAGGAGCTTAATCCTGTGTTATATCAAAACAAAAAGTAAATTGTATTATTGAATCTATCATATACAAAAAGCGTGAAATACTACATTCACGCTTTTCTTGTTTGTTAACTAAAACTTGATTCTCGTGGCAAATTTAAAACATATTGTGGTTTTTCGACTTTCTGCAATGGGAGATGTCGCAATGATTGTCCCTGTACTTAAAGCGCTAATAAGCCAACATAAAGATGTAAGAGTAACTGTTGTTTCCAGACCCTTTTTTAAGCCTTTCTTTAAGGGCATAGATAGAGTAGACTTCTTTTCTATTGATGTTAAGAAAAGACATAAAGGTTTCTTGGGCTTGATTCGCTTGTTCAAAGATTTAAAAAAAATGAAAGTGGACTATTTTGCTGACTTTCACAACGTGTTGAGATCTCGTATAGTCAGTTCGCTTTTTAAATTAAGTGGCACCCGTGTTGCTACTTTAGATAAGGGAAGGCAAGCAAAAAAAGAACTAACCAGAAGCGAGAATAAGGTATTTAAGCAGCTTCCGACCATGTTCGAAAATCACTGTATTACTCTTGAAAAATTAGGTTTTAAAGTGGATTTAGCTCATCCGGAGTTTCCTGAAGTACCTGCATTAGCTCCTGAGCTTTTACAATATACAGAAGAAAAGAATGCACCCTGGATTGGGATTGCCCCTTTTGCGCAATATGATTCGAAAGTTTACCCTTTAGATCTTATGCAAAAGGTTGTCGATACTTTAGCGGAACGTGAAAAAGCAGTTATATTTCTATTTGGAGGAGGCGAAAAGGAAATTGCCTTATTGAACCAATTAAAGAGAGATAATTATAACGTTATCGTTATGGCAGGTAAAGTGAAGTTAGATGTTGAAATGAATTTAATTCAACATTTAGATGTAATGCTTTCTATGGACTCAGGTAATGCTCACATTGCAGCAATGTTAGGTAAAAAAGTAGTAACTTTATGGGGAGGCACACACCCTTATACTGGATTTGCTCCTTTTAACCAACCCATGGAGTATTGTATTACGGCTGATAGAGAAAAGTACCCTTTACTTCCTACATCTGTTTTTGGCAATAAAATTGTAGAAGGGTATGAAGATGCAATGCGTACGATTACTCCAGAGAGTGTTTGCAATAAGATTATTGAGATTTTACAAAAAGAGAATTAATAGATTTAATTGAATATAAAATGGCTTTTAATATTAAAGATTATATTAGAGATGTTCAAGACTTTCCGAAGGAGGGTGTTGGTTTTAAAGATATTACACCACTGTTGAACAATCACGATGCGATGATGTCAACTGTAAAGGAGTTAATTACACTTCTGGGAGATAAAAAAGTAGATAGAGTAGTTGGAATGGAAAGTAGAGGCTTTTTCTTCGGTACTCTCTTAGCTGCCGAATTAGGTGTTGGTTTTGTACCTGTTCGCAAGCCTGGTAAACTGCCTTTTGACAAGATCTCTCAAGAGTATGCGTTAGAGTATGGTACAGATATGTTAGAAATGCATGCAGATGCTATTAAACCAGGAGAGTTAGTTCTAATTCACGATGATGTTTTAGCAACTGGAGGGACTGCAGAAGCAGTTTGTAAACTTGTTGAACGCCTTGGTGGTAAAATTGTACAATTGAACTTCCTGATGGAGTTGTCTTTCCTTCATGGACGAGAGAAATTAAAAGGTTATGATGTACAAAGTATCGTAAGCTACTAAATTCACGATATATTTATGATTTAACCCTATACAGGATTCTATAAGTAGAATCTTGTATAGGGTTTTTTGCTTTAATACACATTGATTGATAGTGTTTTTAAGCTGAAGTAGATTACGCTCTTGTTCAATGTTGAACGGGAATAGAGAACAACAATAGCTTTCCCCAATCTTTTACCACCCTGATAGGCGAACGCAATAGAAATGAAAAGCATTTAGTTCAACAGCTTTTTATAAATGTAGAGTGGTACAATAAGCGAATAGTAGGTTGACTAAGAAAACTATTATTTAGGCGGTTTTATCAATAAAAACAGTGAATCGGCTTGAACGAGGAGGGGCGGTTGTGTCCGGAATTATCTAATCAACTATGAGGTTAAGTGATTTAAAAACAACTGATACCAAGTAGCTAATAAGACCCTATAAGACTTTAAAGCATAGGATAGTTTCGTTAAGAGATAATCTCCAGTACTACTGTTGTTATCTTGATATTTGCCCTTTCGAAAAAAAAATATGTGACCAAATGTGAAACATGTTGTCTAAAGTACGAATACGAAAGGGAGAAATTGCTATGAAAACCTTTTCGAATTTCACATAAAGTGTTTTTTAAGGTGTATTAAGTTGGTAAAGAATTTGGTAAGTTGAGTTTGATTTAGGGGTAAAGCAAATAATCAACTTACATAATGTTACCATGAGTGTCAAAGTTGTTTAGTGACACATTAAGTTATGATTGTTTTGGTTTGCATTAAACAATTACTTCGGTAGGTTTAATGTAAAAGATCAAAAAGGCTATCTATTTATAGATGGCCTTTTTTGATTTTGGGATTTTGCTGTAGATAATCGTTTATTCAAAGTAGAGTTTGGTGTAAGTCTCCTTTTGATTAATAATAATTATTCGAATACTCGTTTATTTACTAAAATTACACCATTTGTTTGTTTTTGATTTTCAGCAGCGCCGTTATCTCTTAAAAGAGGGTAACTCTTAGATGTAATTTCCACTAAAGTTGCACACTTTCATATTTACCTCAAATGGGTTAATGATTCTTGGGTGTTTTGCGTGAAACGTTGGGAAGAATATGGTAAATAGTAATTTACTACATTATTAAGTGGTTAAATTGAGTTTTTTAGTACCTTTGTGCCTATTATTTTTTAGTATATGATACATTCGATGACAGGGTTTGGTAAAGCTTGTATGCAGTTACCTCACAAGAAAATCACAGTTGAAGTTAAATCTTTGAATAGTAAGAATTTAGATTTAAATGTTCGCTTACCATTAACTTATAGAGAAAAGGAATTACCCCTGCGCAATGTAATTGCTCAAGAACTTGAAAGAGGTAAAGTTGACTTTTCATTGTACTGTGAGATTACAGCAGAAGAAACATCTAATAAAATTAATGGACCTATCGTTGTAGCATATATAAATCAAATGAAGGAGATCATTCCTCAGGCAGATGAGACTGAATTGATGAAGATGGCAGTTCGTATGCCAGACGCTTTGAAAGTTGAGCGTTTGGAATTAGATGAGAGCGAATGGTTAGAGATTGAAAAGGTAATAGCAGAAGCAATCAAGAATATCAACGAGTTTAGACGAAGTGAAGGAAGTACACTTGAGAAAGATTTTCGCCTGAGAGTAGCTAATATCCGCTTCTATATGGATGAAATAACTAAACTGGATGCTGAACGTATTTTGACTGTAAAAGAAAGACTTAGAAATAACCTTGATGAACTTCAAGTTACTGTTGATGAAAATCGATTTGAACAAGAGGTTATTTACTATTTAGAGAAACTTGATATCAATGAAGAGAAAGTAAGATTAGCACAACACTTAGATTACTTTATTGAAACATTGGAAGGCAAAGAAGCTAATGGACGTAAATTAGGTTTTATTGCTCAAGAGATGGGAAGAGAGATAAATACAATGGGATCTAAATCTAACCATGCTGATATGCAGAAGTATGTTGTGAAGATGAAAGACGAATTAGAAAAAATAAAAGAACAAGTTTTAAACGTTCTATAATCCAAATATATACAGCAGCAGTTTTATTATGAAGAAAGGTAAACTGATTGTTTTTTCGGCCCCTTCTGGATCTGGAAAAACAACAATTGTAAAGCATTTACTTGAACAAAAAGAATTGAATTTAGAGTTTTCTATTTCTTGTACCTCTCGAGCGCCGAGAGGTGAGGAAGTAAATGGAAAAGACTACTACTTTATCTCCTTAGAAGATTTTAAAAAGCATATAAAGGCGGAAGACTTTTTAGAATGGGAAGAAGTTTATAGAGATAATTTCTATGGAACTCTAAAATCTGAAGTGGAGCGTATTTGGGCAGAAGGGAAGAATGTGATTTTTGACATAGATGTTGCCGGAGGATTGAGAATTAAGAAGAAGTTTCCAGAAGAGACATTGGCAGTTTTTGTGAAGCCACCAAGTATTGATGAGCTTAAGATTCGCTTGAAAAAGCGCTCTACTGAAAGTGAAGATAAAATCAATATGCGCATTGCTAAAGCTTCAGTTGAGTTAGCTACAGCTCCGCAGTTTGACATGATTATTAAGAATTACGATTTAGATACAGCAAAAGAAGAAGCATCTAATTTAGTTAGAGAATTTATTAAATAAGAGGTAGTTAAAATGAAGGTTGGATTGTATTTTGGAACATTTAATCCTATTCACATAGGTCATTTAGTTATTGCCAATCACTTAGTGCAATTTACAGATATAGATGAAGTTTGGATGGTGGTTACTCCTCACAGCCCTTTGAAGAAGAAAAAAGGTCTTTTAGAGGATTTTCACAGAATACACATGGTGAATTTAGCAACTGCAGATTATGATCATATAAAGCCTTCCGATATTGAGTTTAATCTTCCGCAACCGAATTATACTGTGAATACTATGGCTCATCTGCATGAGCGATACCCTAAGTATGAATTCGCTTTGATAATGGGACAGGATAATCTGGATAGTTTTACGAAATGGAAAAACTATGAGGTGTTGTTAGCAGAGTATTCTATTTACGTTTACCCTCGTATTTTTTCTGGTAAACAAGATGATAATCCTCTCTTAGCGCATGCCAATGTACACTTGGTTGAGAATGCCCCTATTATGGAGATTTCAGCTACATTTATTAGAGATGCGATCAAAGAAGGGAAGAATATTAAACCCTTGTTAGATAAAGAAGTGTGGAAGTATATCGATCACAATCTGTTTTTTAAGAAGTAGAATAATTGTAATATATACATATAAAGAGGAGTGCTACGGCATTCCTTTTTTTAATTTTAGAAGTGAAATAAATAAACAAAAGATGTTATGTTGAATTTTGAATTATATAATCCCACAAGATTGCTATATGGAAAAGGTCAAATAGCTTCCATTGGTCAATTGATCTTACCCAACAGTAAAATTCTACTGGCTTATGGAGGAGGTAGTATCTTTAAAAATGGGGTATACAACCAGGTTACGGAAGCTCTGAAGGACTTCGAAGTAATCGAGTTTGGCGGAATAGAACCTAACCCACATTATGAAACTTTGGTGAAGGCCGTTGAATTAATCAAGAAGAATAAGATTGACTTTATCCTTGGTGTAGGTGGAGGTAGTGTTATTGATGGAGTGAAGTTTATCTCCGCTGCTGTTCATTATGAAGGGGATAGCAAGGAGATTATATTAAATAAAATGAATGTAAATTGGCAAACAGTACCCTACGGAGCAGTCTTGACTCTACCCGCAACGGGAAGTGAAATGAATAACGGAGCAGTCGTGACAATTGCAGAGTCAAACGACAAGTTATCGTTTTCTGGTGAGCCTCTATATCCATTGTTTTCTATCTGTGATCCTACTGTTGTAAGCTCACTACCGCAAAGGCAGATTGCCAACGGTTTGGCTGATTCTTTTGTACACGTATTAGAACAATATATTACTTACCCTCAGAATGCTCCCTTACAAGATCGCTTTGCAGAATCTATACTCTCAGTTATTCTTGAAGTCGCTCCCGCTATCTTATCGGACCCTGCGGATTACGATGCTGCGACTACTTATATGTGGGCATGTACTATGGCTCTAAATGGATTGATAGCTATGGGTGTCAAAGAAGATTGGGTAACCCATGCGATTGGCCATGAACTAACTGCTCTTTATGGTATTGATCACGGGCGTACATTAGCGATAATAGGACCTAATTTGTATCAGGTTATGTTTGATACCAAGAAAGAGAAATTAGCGCAATTAGGGAGACGTGTGTTTTCTATTTCTGAAGGTTCTGAGGAAGAAATTGCCAAGAAAGCTATAGAGGCGTTAGTAGCATTCTTTCATTCTTTAGAGATTAAGACGAAGCTTTCTGACTATACAGCCGATTACCTTCAAACAAGCGATATTATTGTCAATCGATTTCGCTCCAGAGGATGGTTAGCGATGGGAGAACAAAAAAATATAACACTGGATAAAATAAAAGAGATAGTAGAGTTAAGCTATTAAATTAATAACTAACTTTTTTAGCAATTTTGGTTAGGTATCTTTATAAGATACGATGTAAATATTCTCTTATCTATCATTTGTGAATTAATTAGGTATAAATATGTTAACCTTTATTTTGTTTTATATTAATCGTATCACTCCAATTAATCGTTTTTTTATGATTATGGTTTACAATTAATGATTAATATAGTCTTATTGGTATTTTTTCTGTGAAATATCTTAGTGCTGTTAAAAAGAATGGAGTTATTACTATCATTGTTTGCAATAAGTTTTTTATTTACTTTTGGCATAGATATAATCTAAAATTATGAGTGATTATCCAAAGTTTGCGGTAATTGGTGGTGGAAGTTGGGCAACCGCTATTGTAAAAATGCTAAGTGAGAATCTTCCGAAGATTGCTTGGTATATGAGAAATGATACGGCCTTAGAAGAAATCAAGGTTAATTTTCATAATCCAAATTACCTAAGTTCTGTAGAGTTTGACGTCGATCAGCTTTATTTAACTAATGATATTAACAAAGCAATCTCTTATGCTGATTATGTGATTTTTGCTATTCCGTCTGCTTTTTTGAGTAAGGAAATGGAGAAGTTGTATGTCAGCTTGGAGGGGAAAGTTATTATTTCGGCTATTAAAGGTATTATACCTGAAACAAGCCTTATCGTAGGAGAGCATTTTCACACTGTTTATGGGATTCCTTATGATAATATTGCCGTGATTACGGGACCTTGTCATGCGGAAGAAGTTGCCTTAGAGCGTCTTTCTTATTTAACTTTAGCTTGTCGCAATGAGGAGCATGCAAAGACGGTCGCTGATTGCTTGAGTAGTCACTATATTAAAGTAAAAGAGACTGATGATATTGTAGGGACTGAGTATGCAGCTGTATTAAAGAATATTTATGCCATTGCTTGTGGTATGGCTCATGGTCTTGGTTATGGTGATAACTTCCAAGCCTTGTTGATGAGTAATGCTATTCGCGAAATGAAGAAGTTCATTAAGAAGGTGCATCGAATGAAGAGAAATATCAATAACTCTGCCTATCTGGGAGATTTATTAGTGACAGGGTATTCCTTATTCTCCCGAAACCGAATGTTCGGTAATATGATAGGAAAAGGATATACGGTAAAATCAGCGCAAATGGAGATGAGTATGATTGCGGAAGGGTATTATGCCGCTAAAAGTGCTTATGAGTTAAACCAAAAGTACGGTGCCAAAACGCCAATTATCAATGCTGTATACGATATTCTATACAATGGTAAGGATCCGAAGAAGACGTTTAGAAAGCTTACCGAAAAATTAGATTAATTTTTTCTGTTTATTTACGTTATTTGATAAATAGATTCAAAATAAGGTATAACCCTCTGTATTACAGGGGGTTATTTTTATTTTATTTGTTTTCGTATATTTGCTATTTAGAATGTATTGTGTTGTATTTCAGTTGATTACTTTAGTTTCTCTTGGGGGAAATTTTTATATTTAGTTTTGACCCTGTAAAAAAAAATAGAATGGATCATTTAATTAATCACCCTGGTTTACTTGCAGGGTTTGGAATTGTTGTTTTAGTAATGCTGTTGTTGGACTTAGGTGTTTTCAACCGTCATAGCCATACTGTTTCTACGAAAGAGGCCTTGATATGGACTGTGGTTTGGATTGGTCTGGCGATGTGTTTTAGTGGGGTTATATACTATTACATGGATTTCGAGAACTTTGCGCGTTTCCAATCAGCTTATTGGATTGAGAAGGCGTTGTCAGTCGATAACCTCTTTGTTTTTATTCTTGTGTTTACCTTCTTTAAGGTACCCAAGGAACTACATCACCGCGTATTGTTTTGGGGAATAATTGGTGCATTAGTATTTAGAGCTATATTTATTTTTGCAGGGGTTGAGATCATTAACCATACCTATTTACCGGAAATGGAGCTATTTGGTAGAAATGTTGAGATCAATATTGTTTTGACAATTTTTGGTATCTTCTTATTGATTTCAGGTATAAAATCTTGGTTTGCTAAGGATGATCACAGTGATGAACAAGACCTTTCAAAAAACTTTGCAGTGCGTATGGTACACAAGTTTTTTAAAGTGAGTAATGAGTATGACGGAGAGAAATTTTTTACGGTTAAGAACGGGGTTAAAATGGTTACTCCTCTATTCGTAGCATTAATGGTGATTGAGTTTACAGATGTGATTTTTGCAGTAGACAGTATTCCAGCTATTTTTGCTATTGCTCCAGATGACCCTTTCATCTTATATACTTCTAATATTTTTGCTATTCTTGGTTTGAGATCGCTGTATTTCTTACTTGCTAATTTCATGGACAGATTCTCTAAACTGAAATATGGTTTAGCTATTATATTGTCTTTTATTGGTATAAAAATGATTATCTCTCCTTTCTATCACGTTGATTCTATGATTTCATTATCAGTGATTGGTGGAGTTTTAATATTATCAGTAGTAGCTTCTTTTTTATTTCCTCCAAAAAAAGACGCACTATAAGTTATAGTTTATAAAGTTCAAAAGGCTGTCGTTGAAAAACGACAGCCTTTTTGTTATAGGTCAAGTTGGTATATGTTGAACTTTGATATATCTACAGAGCCTTCCTCGACCGATAAGGTCAATTGGTTGTAGGGCTCTGTTGGGAATATTAGATTGGTCATCGTCACTTTTCCTTTGTTTATAAATAGTTCAGTGGAACACTTGTCTACGATTAATCTTGTCTTGTATTTTTTGATTTCGTATAAAGGGCCTTTTATTTTCTTTGAAGTAAATTTTGAGTCAAAGTCAATTTGTCCACTTCGATTTCTATTCATATAGATTTTATCTTTCTTAAAGTGATAGGTATAGGAAATTTCTTCGTTTTCACTATTCGATAAGGTTAAGGTAAAAGATTTCGTACTGACGTCAATGATGTCAAAATCGAGTACAATTTCGAAGGCGCCATTGTTGTTTTCTAACATGGATTTGATTGTTGTTGTCTTGTCGAGTAATCTTGACGGATAACTTTGTTTTTCTACTCTGTGTTGCTTTGTCTCTTTAATTGGAAAACTCGCGACAATAAATTGCTTTTGCACTTTTGTCAATTCTAAAATGCGCGGTAATGTCATCGCATTCTGAAAAGTTGTTGTAGGTGTTTTGTGTGCGTATTGAAGGTTGTTCATCCAGGCTATCCATAGCGTTTTTCCTTTTGGGTGGTTACTGTTAGTCGTTCCCGCATAACAATCGCGGCCAAAGTCGAGTATTTTGACTTCATTGTCTTCATCTGCTTTGAATACGCTACCATCGAAGTCCCCAACTTGATATAGCGTAAAGGCTTTAAATTTCGATTTTTGTGCATTTGTACTATGCATTAGAATCCATTTGGTTTGACTTCCATATTGTAGAGGGAATAAGTCTGGACTGTGCCAGTGATCACTTGGGATGGTATAGGGATATTTGAATACACTTGTTTCTTGCCATTCGAGTAAATTTGCTGAATTGTATATGGCGATTGAATGTCCCATAGTTATTAGCATTACCCAATTTTGAGTTTGCACGTGATAGAAAACTTTAGGAGAACTGAGCTCCTGGCCATTTTTACTTGTTACGATGGGATTGTTATCAAATTGTGTGAAGTTTCCATCAGTATCTAATTTATAGGCTAAGTAAAGCTTGTGGTTTTTATGGGGATACTTATAGAAAGCAAAAGTGGTCTGTTTTCCAAGATTGGAGGTATTAAGTTTGTCAATGACTATGTAGTCTACATTTTTGTTGTGTAGATGATGATATTCGCTGTTGTTGGTTGCCATTTGCCATTGCATTAGATTTTTGGATAGGACTGTCGTCCAATGTGCATGCTGTTGGTCTGTATGGTGTAAGTTGTTGAGAAAGTGAAGTTGATAATGCTGATTGCTATAGCTAAAGGCAAAGGGAAAATCCATCCAACCCCAGGGAGCAGTTAAGTGAAGTAAAGGCCTGTGTTTTTCGAATATTTGTAAGGGAAGATCCTCTTGTTGTGCAATATGGAGCTCGCTAAGTTTTATTTTATTTTCTGAACCAATTTTTAGTTTCAAGGTTTGCCCCTTGAATTGGCTTACTTGTATAGGGTGATAGTATTGTGCCTTGCCTGAGGTAATCTTTGCTGTAAAGCTTAAAGAAGTAGCTTTATTAGGACTGATAAACTCAACTTTGGATTCAGGTTCTCCATTGCAAAAAGGAAGTAAAATAAAATTTGAAGTGATGTCAATAAGCGACTTTTGATTGTACTTCATAAGTTATAGTGATTTAAGGTTTTACTTTTTGTATTCTATCTATTGTTGTGTAAAGTAAAATTACCTTTAAATTGAAAAACTCAATATTATTATAGTATTAAATATTCGTTTGAAATTCAATGATTTATATAGTGAAGAAATCAAATATTCACATTTTAGTTTGTATAGAATTAAGCGGGGGATACATACTTGTATCCCCCGTTTTAAATTCTATTATTTCTTTAGATCTTTTGATGGTTGTGGTGATCCTCTATGGCACATCGCACAACTAACAACATCTATTTTTTCTGGCTCTGCAGCATTTTGCCAATTGAAATTTTCCGCATTAATCTTGCGAGTCATTACAATCATATGACGTGTAAATTCTTTCTCTTTTTTGCTGTCATCAGCAAAGTCTAATTTGTCGCTACCTTCAATTTGAGCGTGACAATAACTACACTTTACACCTAAAGCTTCGTTATAGCCTTTCATCAAGCCTTTCAAACTATCATTAGAAATATCCGCTGGCAATACTTTTAAGTTTTTCCATTCAGATTGTTCTTTTGTTGATTCTGTAATCGTTGTTTTATTATTAAATGCTAATAATATTGTCGCTCCAACGATAACCAATCCTAATCCAAGTAAGTTTTTAATTTTCATAAGTGATTCTTTTTTGAGTAAAAGCAAGTTAATCAAAGAATCATTTGGATTGAATATAAATAATGTGCTTGTATGTGGTTGAAAATTAGTTTATTGCGATTTTATAAGAAAACCCCATTTTTGTTGTCAAATGGCAATTTTTTTAATTCTATTCCTTCGATTGTATTTGCCTGTAGGGTATAATTTTTATCATAAAGCTTGCCACCTTGAAAGAATGTCAACATAAATGTATTGTCTAATTGAAAGATGTTCTCATCAAGTAGTTCAACTTTTAGCGCTTGTTTTGGACCTAATTTTTGAAAGGCATGTCTAAATAGACTGGATGCTCTCTTCTCTCCATTGAGTTCTCCTTGCGCTTGTGAGACAATCATGATTGCTTCAATATCTTCTGCTGTATTGTTATATAAGTAGACGTACCAGCAGTCAGCAAGAAAATTGTCATTGTACTCTTTTACAATTGCTATCTCTACATTTTTTACTTCTGGAATTTCAATGTCTTTTTTCATTGTCAACAAATTTAGGTTGCAAAGATAAAAACTTATTGATGTTTCATTTATAAAATATTTGCGACCCATAGGGGCAACTGTGATTTCTGTATTTGTTTTCGCGGTTGGTATTTTTGTTGTGTTCGTTTGATTTTATCGCTGGCTTGTTCGTGGAGTGCTAATAATAGGTAGCAGTCATTTTGTCTATTAGTCTACTTACTTATCTTGAATTGTTTGATGCTCTTGCTCATTTAATCCTGTTTTGCTATTTGGCATATTACCACCGCAGAACTATACAGTTGCTTTTTGCTTTTATTGATTTCTTCTTTGCCACCTTCCACTTATGATTGTTGAGAGTTAAGTATCGTTTATGACACAGTGAGGTGTTTGCTACTTCGCGTTTTCTTTTGCTTTAGAGGATATTGGGTGGAAGTAATCAGTAGGTGATAGTAAGGTGATTGCATAGTGGTCGCATGAATTTGCCTATAAAGTATGCGATCACTATGCGATCACATGCCGACCACCCTCTCTAAATTTTGTCTCGTCCTAATATAGCTGTACAGTTATTGTTTATAATTCTGCTTTTAACTGTACTCTTGTTTTTACATTCTGATATTGTTTTAGCGGTAAGCCTGAATTGATGTGTTTGGATGAGTCATTTGCTGATCCCAGCCCTACTACTTAAATTCGCTTAAGTGAGTTAATCAAAAGCAAGGTGATAGACAAGGAGATGGCTCTTGCCGTGTCAAGTCACGATTTACAGTATATTGTGGATATCTCCAATTGCGGAGAGTAGAATGGATGGAGAAAGGCAAAGTAATTGAGAATGCAACAAGTGGGAACCACGTTTTTTGCGTGTTATTGATGTACTTTAATAAATGCGTTGAATCCTTTATTTTACACTTAATAATTGGAACAATGTAGACCAATTCGTTCTTGAATTGTCTTTTTGGGCATTTTGGGTTACACAGTGGTGACTATATTTTTTTGAAGTAATTAAATACGCGTTATTTTAATCAAGGAAAAAATAGTTACTTTGTTAGAAGTTTAAAATTTTAATAAAAAAGAAGTAATCATTATTTTTGTGAGTAAGGATACTAAAAGTATATTAAAATAGTTTAGATGATAAATGAGTTAAGGTGAAAAGTTTAGGAAGTTACAGTTTATTATTAATCTTCAGTGTTTTGTTCATTGTCAGTTGTTCTGTGAAGCAGGATCGACTGATTAATCGCGGATATCACGCGATGACTACGCGTTATAATATTCTGTATAATGGTGATATGGCTTACGATGAGGCGTTGATCGCTCTCAAAGAGGGCTATTATGACAACTTCTGGGAGATTCTTCCTGTTGAGCGCATCGAGATAAAAGTTGACCCAGAAAAGGAGTTTAAGATTAGTGAACCGATAAAAAGTAAACCAGGGTCAATATTAGATAACCTTTCCATTGAAGGAGAGAACAAGGAAGGTGGGTTAGATGGAGGTACTGGATTTGAACGAGCAGAGAATAAAGCTACAAAAGCTATTCAAAAGCACTCAATGTACATTCAAGGTAGAGAGCGAAACTGGCAGATGGATGAGGCTTATTTACTCTTGGGAAAGGCGCGTTATTACGACGGGAGATTCATACCTGCCTTAGAGTCGTTTAACTATATTTTGTACAAATACCCTGATAGCGATAAGATTGACGAAGCAAAGGTATGGCGTGAAAAGTCAAATCTTAGACTTTCTTATGATGATATAGCGATAAAGAACTTGAAAGAGTTTATACACATCCGAAAAGGAAAAATGAAGAAGCAAACGGAGGCTGACGCCAACGCTATTCTTGCACAAGGGTATATCAATATCGAAAAATTTGAGGAGGCAATCGCTCCGATGAAGAATGCTTTGGAGTTAACGCAATCTAAAGAAGAAAGAGCAAGGTATTCTTTTATCTTAGGACAATTGAATGCAAGAGTAGGAAAAAAAGCGGAAGCATTTCACTACTTCGAATCTGTCGTGAAGATGAAGCGCAAAGGACCGAAATCGTATTATATTCACTCGTATAGTCAAATGGCTGAATTAGGTGTGCGCAAAGCTTCTGATTCTACTGCTTTCCTAAAATTGTACAGAAAGTTGTTGAAGGATAGAGAGAACCGCCCGTATTACGATGTACTAAATCGTCAAGTAGGTTTGTTTTACAATGGGGTTGGCAAAACGGATTTGGCTTTGAACTACTTGAAAAAGGCAGTAAAAGAAAGCAAAGGAGATGAGCAATTAAAGGCGTACAACTATTTGAGTATTGCCGATATCTATTTCAATAGTGCTGGATATGCGGAAGCGGGATCATATTATGATAGTGCACTTAGTATCTTGCCTGAGAAGTTTAAAGAACGATATCGCTTAACGAAAAGACGCGATGCACTGAAAGAGGTTGTGAAATACGAGCAAATTGCACATAAGAACGATAGTATTCTCAACCTTGTGGCGATGACTGCTGATCAACAGATTGCTTATTTTACCAAATATGTAGAGGACTTGAGAAGAGAAGATTTTAGAAAGTTGCAAGCCAACCTAAAAGGTAAAAATAGAGATTCAAATGTAGATTATTTTAATATGGCCAATTTTGGAGAGGCTGTAGGTTCCTTTATGGAATCAAATAGTCTACCACAGGGAATGGGCAATTCTACTTTCTACTTTTATTCTCAACAGGCTTCAGCTTATGGTAAACAGGATTTTAAGCGAAAATGGGGAAATCGTCCATTAGTTGATAATTGGAGATGGTCTTCAGCATTGAATAATAGCCATAGGGAAGTAGGACAAACAGAGAACTCTGAGGGGAAATCAAAAGGAAATACCGTTGGTTCTCCTCCCGACAACAGGTATAATGTGGATCATTACATCGGACAGATTCCAAAAGATTCTTTAGAGATTGGCAAGCTTCGCGTTGATCGTGATTTTGCTTATTTTCAGTTAGGGTCAATGTACAGCGAACAGTTTAAGAAATACAAGTTAGCTGCTGAGCGATTTGAAAAATTATTAGCTTTTGTACCTGCGCCTGCAAATCGACTTATTTTGCCAAGTATGTATAAGTTGTATAAGATATACTTAGAGATTGACAATGATAAGGCGATGGCTATGAAAGCGTATATCATCCGTAATTATCCAAACTCGCGTTATGCAAAATTACTGCAGAATGTCAAAATGAGCGAGATCGATGACTTATCACCCGAACAGTTGTTTACGAAAGTGTATCGTGTCTACGCAAGTGGAGATATTGAAAAAGCATACAAGGAAGTAGATTTTGTATTAGAGAATTACGATAATGACTATATTAGTAAATTCGAATTGTTAAAAGCGAGAATCATTGCTCGAAAAGAGGGAATTAATGCTTATAAAGAGGCGCTCAATTTCATTGCTATGACCTATAGCTCTACAAAAGAAGGTAAAGAAGCTGAGGAAATACTAAACAATGAGGTAGTCAGCTTGGAAGCACGAGAGTTTACAAATAACAATAGTGCTGATAGTTGGAAGGTAGCCGTGTGGGTCTCTGATAGGGATGCGGGACAAGTGGGAGATTTACGTAGAAAAATGGCTGATTTCGGTGCAATTAATGAGCAAATCGGAATTAAGTTTTCGGAAGATTACTATTTGACAAGCGAAAAAATATTAGTTTTACATGGGTTTAGAAGTAAAGAAGATGCTGAAAAAGTGATAGATAGGTTGGGAATACTTGCTTATCCTGTGGAAACGAATGACTATGTTATTATTCAGATTAAAAAGAATTGGAAAGAGTTTATTGATAAGTTCTTTCCTCCACAATAGTTAAGTAAAAAAAGGTTGAAAAAAAATAGATTATGTTTAAAAATTCAAAAAAAGAGTCTTCTGTAGATTTGTTAGGAAAAACGAATAGAATAGTTGAAGCAACTATTATTAGAGGAGATATTGAAGCAGTCTCTGATCTTCGCATCGATGGAGAATTGAAGGGAAATTTACTTGTAAAAGGAAGAGTTGTTGTAGGACCACAGGCTAAGGTGGTTGGAAACATCGACTGTGAGAATGCCGATATTGAAGGAACTGTTGAAGGTATTATTCGCGTGAACGATCTGCTTACAGTGAAAACAAATGCGAATATCAAAGGAGAATTAATAGTGGGGAGATTATCTGTTGAACCTGGAGGAAATATAGAGGTTACTTGCCAAATGCTTGGGCAGTCAGGTAAGGATTCTAAATCCAATGGCAAACAAGAGAAAGCTGAAAAAACGGAGAAATTAGAAGCTGTTGAAAAGAAGGGATAATAGTAAGAAATTGATATTTTGAATAAACAAAAGCCAAATGATAAGGGACCTAATAAGTGGCTAACTTTAATTACGATGCCGTTTCAAATGGGGATTACTATTTATTTGGCTCATTTGTTAGGAGATTGGTTAGATGGTAAATACGATTTTAACAATGGTATTGCAAATAAAACTTGTACATTATTGGGAGTAGGATTAGCTTTGTACCAAGTTATTAGACAAGTACATCAAATTAATCAAAAGTAAAGATGGATAGACAGACACTTGGTGTTGGATTGAAAGCGCTCGGATTTTTAGCAATCTGCTTTTTAGCGCATTATGCGATTATTTCTTTTACGGATTTGGGAAATTCACTTCCTGTATTAGGATATAGTTTATTTGGATTTTATGGATTAGGATTGATTTTTACGATTGTTATATTTGCAGCAATGGTAGGGATTAAAAATAGCCTGCCAAATAACTTGGGCTTTGTCTTTTTGGGCTTCATAACGCTTAGGCTTGTCGTTAGTTATCTTTTTGCTAAGGCAGGTTTAGACAGTGAAAATGTCGATCTGGGATTCAAAGTAAATTTTCTTGTATCTGTTCTGGTTTTTCTTGGGGTAGATGCATATTTGAGCTATTTCGTTTTGAATAAGAATAGTAGCGCAGAAAAAAGTTAACAAAAAAAGTTTCGCATAAAGGTATGATTATATAAGATTTATTGTACTTTTGCACAAAATTTTAAGAACCATAAATATTCAAGAAGTTAAGGTATGGTGACTCTGAAGAAATCACTGAATTTATTAGCAGCTGTAATTTTTACAGCATCGTCTGTATTTTCGTATGCACAAACTAATGCTCAAAGTAATGAAGGAAACCTTTCAAAAGCTGAGCAGTCAATTGAGGAAACACTTGAAGCTGTAGAGGATACAGAGCATGTTGTGGCTGAAAAAACTCAAAAGGAGAAAGTTCAAGACCACATCACGCATCACTTAGCAGATGATTATTCATTTGTGTTTTTCTCAGATGAGGCGACTGGTAAAAATTACGGATTTCCGTTACCAGTAATTTTAATAGACAACGGCCTTAAAGTATTTATGTCTTCTGAATTCGACTACGGTAAGAAATTAGTTGAAAAAGATGGACAAACGTATAAATTGTACCACAGCAAAATCTATAAGACTGACGCTGAGGGAACAATTAACTATGATGACAAGCATTTTGTAACTAATGAAAAACCTTTGGATTTTTCAATTACAAAAAATGTTGCGTCATTGATGTTTACTACTATTTTAATCATCATCATGTTTACAGGTTTGGCTAAAACGTATAAAAACGGGCCAAATAACTTGCCAAAAGGCTTTTCGAGAGCTTTAGAGCCAATGGTGCTTTATGTGCGTGATGAAATGGCAATTCCAAACATTGGAAAAGATAAGTATAAGAAGTTTATGCCTTATCTGTTGTCAGTTTTCTTTTTGATTTTCTTATTAAACGTATTGGGGTTAACTCCACTTGGATTTAACGTAACAGGAAGCATATCGGTAACTGCTTGTTTAGCATTGTTTACTTTTTTCTTTGTTCACTTTTCTGCAAACAAAGATTATTGGAAACACATGTTGTGGATGCCTGGTGTTCCAGTACCAATGAAAATAATGTTAGCGCCAATTGAGATTTTAGGAGCTTTAATTAAGCCTTTCTCATTGATGGTTCGTCTTTTTGCTAATATTACAGCAGGTCACTCTGTAGTATTTGGGTTAATTGCTATCATCTTCGTAATGCAACAAGAGTTGACTACAGGTGGAGCTACAGCAGTAGGGTTTTTACTTTCTACTTTCTTAGTATTCTTAGAGATATTAGTTGCTTTCTTACAAGCGTTCATCTTTACGATGTTATCTTCTCTATTTATCGGAATGGCTGTTGCTGAGCACGATCACGAAGAAGCTCATCATTAATAGTATTAAATCAAGAATCAATTTAAAATTTGTTTAATTAATATAAATCAATCACTATGGAATTACCAAACATTATTGGTGCAGGTTTAATCGTAATCGGAGCTGGTTACGGTTTAGGAAAAATCGGATCTTCTGCAATGGACGCTATTGCTCGTCAACCAGAAGCTGCTGGAAAAATCCAAACTGCGATGATTATTATTGGTGCATTATTGGAAGGTTTAGCATTCGGTGCTTTAATCTTAGGTAAATAATCCAAGAAAACAAAAAGAGGTTTATCTGTGACGGTTGGTCATAGGTAAACCTCTTAATTAAACAAAATAGGCATTAAAAAGTATAATTTTAGATAATGGAGAAGTTAATTAACGATTTCAGTTTTGGATTATTTTTCTGGCAATTTATCATCTTATTAGTGGTGGTATTTGTTTTAGGGAAATTTGCATGGAAGCCAATTGTAAATGCTTTAGAAGCTCGTGAGGCGGGTATTACTGACGCATTAGCAGCAGCTGAGAATGCAAAAAGAGAAATGGCTAATTTAAAAGCTGATAATGAGAAATTATTAGCTGAGGCTCGTGCTGAGCGCGATGCTTTACTTAAAGAAGCTAGAGAAATTAAAGAGCAAATGATTGCTGATGCAAAAGTTGAGGCAGAAGCTCATGGAGAGAAATTAATTGCACAAGCGAAAGCTGTTATCGAAAGCGAAAAAGCGGCTGCAGTAATCGATCTTAAAAATCAAGTATCTTCAATTTCAATTGAAATCGCTGAAAGATTATTAAAAGATCAATTGGCTAACAAAGAGGCTCAATCTAAATTGGTTGAGAAGATGTTAGACGAAGTAAAATTAAATTAATAAAGTCATTATGATAAGCACTAGAGCAGCTGCAAGATATGCTAAAGCAATGCTTGAGATTTCCATTGAAAAAGGAAATACTGATGCTGTTAATAATGATATGATCTTTATTTCTCAATCAGTATCTCAAAGCAGTGAATTGAAAACGTTTCTTTTAAATCCTATCGTTAAGGATGATATTAAACTTAACGCGTTAGTAGAAGTTTTTGCTTCTGTTAGTGAGGGAACGAAAGAGTTGTTTAAATTGTTAAGTACAAACAGTAGATTTGAGATTCTTGAGGGTATTGCTTCTGAGTTTCAAAAGCAATATGAGATTTTCAAGGGAATCGAGAGAGTAATTGTTACTACTGCAATTCCTATGGACGCAACGTTAGAAGCTAAGGTGATTGACAAAGTCAAAACTCTTGCTCCTAATAAAGAAATTATTATTTCTAATATTGTTAACCCTGATATCTTAGGTGGTTTTATCCTTAGAATGGGAGATAGACAATTCAATGCGTCTTTAGCTAATCAATTACAAGTTTTAAAAAGAGAATTAACTAATTAAAAAATCACCGCACGAATTTTCGTGTATAAACATAGACAAAAATGGCGGAAATTAAACCAGCTGAAATATCAGCGATTTTAAAGAAACAGTTATCTGGATTTAGCTCTGAAGCTTCATTAGAAGAAGTGGGAACTATACTAGAAGTAGGAGATGGTGTTGCTCGTGTGTACGGGTTGACAAATGCTGAATATGGAGAGTTAGTTGTTTTAGACAACGGATTAGAGGCAATGGTACAAAACCTTGAAGAAGACAATGTAGGTATTGTATTATTAGGTTCAGCTGTTGGAGTTAAAGAAGGAGCTACAGTGAAGAGAACTGGGCGTATTGCTTCTTTAAAAGTTGGAGAAAAAATGGTAGGACGTGTTGTAAATACATTAGGTCTGCCAATCGATGGAAAAGGTCCTATTGAAGGTGATTTATTTGAAATGCCATTAGAGCGTAAAGCTCCTGGTGTTATCTACCGTCAGCCAGTTACTGAGCCATTGCAAACAGGTATTAAATCAGTAGATGCGATGATTCCTATCGGACGTGGACAACGTGAGTTAGTTATCGGTGACCGTCAAACTGGAAAAACTACGGTTTGTATTGATACGATTTTGAATCAAAAAGAGTTTTACGATGCTGGGCAACCAGTTTACTGTATCTACGTTGCAATTGGACAAAAAGCTTCAACTGTAGCAGGTATCGCTAAAACTTTACAAGATAAAGGAGCTATGGATTATTCTATTATCGTAGCTGCTAACGCTTCTGACCCAGCTCCAATGCAAGTTTATGCTGCTATGGCTGGTGCTGCAATCGGAGAGTACTTCCGTGATACAGGACGTCCTGCTTTGATTATCTATGATGACTTGTCTAAACAAGCTGTTGCTTACCGTGAGATGTCATTAATTTTACGTCGTCCACCAGGACGTGAGGCGTACCCTGGAGACGTTTTCTATTTACACTCAAGATTATTAGAACGTGCTGCTCGTGTTATTGGTGATGATGATATCGCTAAAAACATGAACGACTTACCTGAGTCTTTGAGACCATTCGTAAAAGGTGGTGGTTCTTTAACTGCTTTACCTATTATTGAAACTCAAGCGGGTGACGTTTCTGCATATATTCCAACTAACGTAATTTCGATTACTGATGGACAGATTTTCTTAGAGTCTGATTTGTTTAACTCGGGTGTACGTCCTGCTATTAACGTGGGTATTTCTGTATCTCGTGTTGGGGGATCTGCTCAGATTAAATCAATGAAGAAAGTGGCTGGTACTTTAAAACTTGACCAAGCGCAATTCCGCGAATTAGAGGCTTTTGCTAAGTTTGGTTCTGATTTAGATGCTGCGACTATGAACGTTATTTCTAAAGGTCAACGCAACGTTGAAATTTTGAAACAAGCTGTTAACGATCCATATAAAGTTGAAGATCAAGTTGCAATTATCTACGCTGGATCTAAAAACTTATTGAGAAACGTACCTGTGGAGAAAGTGAAAGAATTCGAAAGAGAATATCTTGATGCTCTTAACTCTCGTCACAAGGATACATTGAATCAATTAAAAGCAGGTAAATTCACTGATGAGTTAACTGCTGTATTAGAGAAAGTAGCGAAAGAAGTAGCTGCAAAATATTAAGAATTAGATTTAGGTTGGAAAGGTGCTTTTGGCTCCTTTCCATTCTAAGGTAATATATATAACAAAATGGCAAACCTTAAAGAAATACGTAATAGGATTTCATCAATCGGTTCAACTATGCAGATTACTTCTGCAATGAAGATGGTTTCTGCAGCTAAGCTTAAAAAAGCAACAGATACTATTATGGCGATGCGTCCATATTCAGAAAAGTTGACTGAATTGATACAAAATATTAGCGCTACCTTAGAAGGAGATAACGCTGGAATATATTCTCAAACAAGAGAGGTTAAGAATGTATTATTTGTAGTGGTTACTTCTAATAGAGGTTTATGTGGTGGGTTTAATGCTAATATTATTAAACAAATTAATCACTTAAGCCAAAATGAATTTAAGGGAACTAATATTGATCTTTTAACAATTGGTAAGAAAGGGTTTGATGTATTGCGCAAGCAATTTAACGTGACAGAAAATCGCAGTAATTTATACGATGATTTAAGTTTCGATAATTCTGCTGTAATTGCTCAACAGTTAATGGATGCTTTTGTAGAAGAGAAATATGATTCTATTCAAATCGTATATAATCAATTTAAAAATGCTGCAACGCAAATAGTTGTTACTGAGCAATTCTTGCCATTATTGCCAATTGAAACTGATAGCAATGCTTCATCTGATTATATCTATGAGCCTTCTAAACCTGAGATTATTGAGACATTGATTCCTTTGTCATTGAAAACTCAATTGTTTAAGGCTGTAGCTGATTCAGTAGCATCAGAACACGGTGCGCGTATGACGGCTATGCACAAAGCAACTGACAATGCGAAAGATCTTAGAGATCAGTTAACGCTTAGCTATAATAAAGCTCGTCAGGCTGCTATTACAAATGAAATTTTAGAGATTGTTGGTGGTGCGGAAGCATTGAACAAATAATCGAAATAAATTAATTATACTTTTTATATAAAAGAGCTATCTGTTTACAGATAGCTCTTTTGTTTTTTAGTACCCTATAGTATTTTGTTACTTTTGTAACTTTGAACGTAATTAAATTGTAAAGCATGAATGCATCTAATGTAATTGGTATTCTTGGAGCTATCCCTCAAGAGATTAACGGTATTATTAATTCTTTGACTTCCGTGAAGGAGACTGTTATCAGTAATCGCAGTTATTATGAAGGTTTTCTCGGGGAGCAAAAGGTTGTTGTGGTCTATTCGCGTATCGGTAAGGTTGCAGCTGCCGCTACCGTGGCTACTTTGTTGCTCAAGTTTGACGTTTGTAAAGTTGTGTTTATTGGTGTTGCTGGAGGTATTGGTACAGATGTCTGTGTTGGAGATGTGGTAGTGGCAAAAGATTTGATTCAATACGATATGGATGCTTCTCCTTTGCGACCAAAATTTGAAGTTCCTTTGATCGGTAAAAGCTATTTTAATTCAGATCAAGAATTATCAATAGCTATTATGGATCGAATTAAAGCTATTTTAAGCCCTGATAATCTAAATGAGTTAATCGATAGTGATGATTTAAAAAAGTTTAAAATAAAAGCTCCTAAAGTTCTTTTTGGTACTATTGCAAGTGGTGATCAGTTTGTTTCTACTAACGAACAACGCAGTAGACTGCTTGCTGAGTTGCCAAATGCTTTATGTGTGGAAATGGAAGGGGCTGCAGTTGCTCAAGTATGCTTTGAGTTTGGTATTCCTTGTGTGGTAATTCGAACAATATCTGATAATGCTAACCACGAGGCAAGTTTTAGTTTTCAATCTTTTGTGGAAGAGGTTTCGATCGTGTATGGTCGAGAGATCTTAAAAACAATTATTGAATTAATGTAAAGCCAATGTTAATTATTGTTTTCACTGCAAAAACAAACCCCCATAGCTCTAAAAGTGCTATGGGGGTTTGTTATATCATTGAGTTAATCTAACGATTATTTAACTTCTCTAATTAAGTATACATAAACTGGAAAGTGGTCACTAAATCCTGGGATTCCATTTGTGTTTCTAAGTGGATAACCTTTGTATTGACCAGTGCTTTGAATCATAAAAGGTTTTTTAAAGATTTTAGCTTTCCAAAAACGCCAAGAATCATATTCTTCTCTTACATATGGTTCAGTCAATACCATTTGATCAAATACGTCCCACGCATCTCTATATGCTAATGTTCCTAATCCATCTTTAGCCATCTTTTCCATTGGATTATATACTCCACCAGCTTTTACATTAGATTTTTTAGCTTCAGTTTTTAATACTTTTTTCATACTGTTGTTGTATGGTCCGTCGTTCATATCACCCATAGTGATGATTTTAGCGTCCGGATTGATAGCTCTCAGTGAGTCCATGATCTTCACGTTTAAAGCAGCAGCAGCCTCTCTTAATGGGCTACTTCTCTTTTCACCACCTACTCTTGAAGGCCAGTGGTTAACGATAAAGTGAACTTCTTCACCATCTAATAAACCAGTTACCAATAATTGGTCACGTGTATACACACGTACACCTTTTTCTCCTGTGTATTTGTCTACTTTGGTCATGTCGTAGATCATCGTAGGGATAGCTTTAGAGCTTGTAGGAGTGAAGTGATTTTTTTGGTAAAGTAAACCAACGTCTATACCGCGTTTGTCAGGAGAATCATAATGAACAATTCCATAATTACCTGGTAGTAGTTGTGGTTCTTTTACAAGGTCTTCCAGTACAGCTCTGTTCTCAACCTCTGCAACACCAATAACAGCTGGCATTTTTGGGTTTTCGTCTGTACCGATGATAGACATAACTCTTGCTAAGTTGTGTAGTTTTTGCTTGTACTTAGCTGAAGTCCAAGATTGAGCACCTGTAGGCGTCCATTCTTCATCATAGATTTTCGGATCACGAATCGTGTCGAATAAGTTTTCACAATTGTAAAAAGCAATTGTTTGAATTTCGTATTTCTTTTCTTGAGCTTGTACACCAAAAGAGATGAAAAGCACGAAAAAAAATAGATTTCGGATGCTTAGTTTTGTAGCCATATTAAATTTTAGTAAAGTTTGACTTAATTCCTACAACAAAAGTAGTTAATATTATTTTAATAGCATACCTTTGTAAGAGAAATAAGCGTAAAGCTTTTTTTTAACATAGCACTTTAATCATTTTTAATTTATGAAGAAACTTTTATTTAGTTTGTTCCTTGTTTTGCAGGTAGTTGTGAGCTACGCACAAGGAGTTCAAGAAATTAAAGGGAAAGTTGTAGATGCTAAATCTTTAACACCAATTAACGCGGTGTTGACGAGAATTGACGCTACAAATATTTCCACTTTGACAGACAATGAAGGAGTCTTTTTCTTAGGTGATGTAAAGGCTGGAGATTATCAAATTATTGTATCTTATGTAGGGTATGGTACAAAGAGATTTCCAGTAACAATCGACAATCAAGATGTCGATTTAGGTACCATCTACCTTGAAGAAGATTTAGCTTCATCACAACAAATGGGTTTAATCACTCTTACAGAAAACGACTTAGGAGATGATGACTCAGGTTCAGAAACTTCCTCAAGTTTATTGCAAGCCACAAAAGATCCTTTCCAACAAGCAGCAGCTTTTAACTGGGGATCTGCGTTTTACCGCATTCGTGGTTTAGACAATGAATATGGGAAAACATTGTTGAACGGTATCGTAATGAACAAAATCTACGACGGTCGTCCTCAATGGGGTAACTGGGGTGGTCTTAATGATGCGACTAGAAACCAAGAATACTCTTCTGGTACTACACCATCTGACTACACTTTCGGCGGAGTTTTAGGAACTCAAGCCATTTCTACAAGAGCTTCACACATTCGTAAAGGAGCTAAAGTTGGTATTTCTGGTTCAGATACAAACTACAACTGGAGACCTTATGCAATTTATTCTTCTGGTATGAATAGTGAAGGTTGGGCTTATGTGATCTCTATGTCTTATCGTGGAGCTAACGAAGGACGTTGGGAAGGTACGAACTACCATGCACCATCTTTCTTTGCTGCAGTTGAGAAAAAATTCAACGACAACCACAGCTTAAACTTCACAGCAATTTATGCTAAAAACAAAAGAGCGAAAAACTCTCCTGTAACTGATGAGCAAGTTGCTCTTAAAGGTTATAAATACAACTCTTACTGGGGTTACCAAGGTGGAGACAAGAGAAACTCTCGATATAAAGATGTATCAGAGCCTATCTTTATGTTAACACACTATTGGAAAATGAGTGAGAAAAGTAATTTGACTACTACTTTAGGTTACCAATTCGGACATATTGCTAATAGCCGTTTCGGATATCAAGATAACTTAAACCCAGATCCAACTTACTACCGTAACATGCCAAGTTATGCTCTAAACAACAGTAATAGAGATACGATGGAATGGTTGCCGTTGACTGACTTAGCAAACGAAAAAGCAGATGCTTTTAGAAATGACGGTCAAGTTGATTGGAAAGAAATTTATACCATTAACTCTTTAGGAGTGAATGGGCAAAGTAAAATTATCCTTTACGAGGATAGACAAGAGGATCAAACATTCCACTTTAATACTAGCTTTAAAACACAAGTAACTGATAATATTACTTTTGACGCTGGTTTAAACTATAGAAGATTAGTTTCTAAAAACTTTAAAAAGTTAACTGACTTATTAGGTGGAACTTTCTATAATGATATTGATACTTATCAAAAAGGTTTAGCTCGCTATAATGACCTAAACAAAATTGAAAGAAACGATAAAGGACAAATAGTTTTAGATGAGCAAGGAAATATTCCTGCAGGTCGTCACTATGTTGGAGAGAAAGACAAATTCGGTTATAACTATAAAATGTTTGCTGATGTTGTTGACGTATTCTCTCAATTCGCTTTCGACTATGATAAGTTTGACATCTATGTAGGACAAAAAATTAGCTATACAAGATACCAAAGAGAAGGACTTTTCAGAAATGGTGTTTATGCTAATGACTCTTACGGAAAAAGTGGTGCAATAGACTTCAATAACTTTGGATTCAAAGGAGGGGCTACTTACCACATTACAGGTCGTCATGCCTTAAATATGAATGTTGCTTACTACAACCAAGCACCTTCAATTAGAAATACATTTGCTAACGTACGTGTGAATAACTTAATCACTAAAGATATTACAAATGAGGATATCTTCAGTATTGATGGTAGTTATATCGTTAGAACTCCAAAATTCAAAGGTAGAATCTCTGGGTACTTAAGTGAAATCAAAAACAGTACGCAAATGAATTTCTACTACGCTGATGGTACTGGTATCGTTGGTTCGGATGGAGAATTATTAAATAGTACTACTGGTGGTGCTTTCGTTTCTGAAACTTTAACAGGAGTGAATAAACGTAACATAGGACTTGAATTGGGAGCTGAGTACCAATTAACTCAAACTGTTAAAGCTACTGCAGCTGTTGCTCTTGGTCAGTCTTTCTACACAAACAATCCAAATATTAGACTTAACTCTGATAATGCAGGTAGATCTTTTGACTATGGTCAAGCATACTTGAAAAACATCAGAAACGGTAACGGTCCACAAACTGCTTTATCTTTAGGATTAGAGTATAGAGATCCAAGTTATTGGTGGGTTGGTGCAAACGTGAACTATATGGATAATGCATATACAAATGTATCTGCTATTAGAAGAACGGATAACTTCGTTAAAGACCCTCTTAACCCAGGTCAATTGTTGCCAGGTGTTAATGAGCAAGATGTTCGTAGAGCATTGAAACAAGAAAAATTAAATGATTTTACTTTAGTTAATATTACTGGAGGTAAATCATGGAGATTACCTAATAGAAATATTATCGGATTCTTCGCAAGTATTAATAACGTTTTTAATAAAACTTATAAAACTGGTGGATTCGAACAAGCTAGAAATGGTAACTACAAACAAGAAGTGTTAAATAACCAAAGTGGTGTTAACACATTTGCAAACAAATATTGGTATGGTTACGGACGTAACTTCTTTGTAAATGTTTATTACAACTTCTAAAAAGATTAAATTCATTATGAAAACAATTTTTAAATCACTATTATATTTTTCGTTCGCAGGTCTTTTAGTAACTGGATGTGCTAAGAACGATGACTTTTCTACACCTGATATGACTTGTGTGGAGCCTGCAATTAAGGAGCAAGTGAATCTTACTATTGCACAGCTTAAGAATGAAGTAACAGCAACAATGACAACATATGAAAAAGATGCTGTTGTTGAAGGTTATGTTGTTTCAAGTGATCAAGGTGGTAACTTTTATCGCGAGATTTATATCGTTGATGAAGATAACGTGAACTCATTGCTTGTTAAAGCTGAAGTAAAAGCTTCATTCGCTAAATACCAATTTGGTAAAAAGGTATATGTTTCTTTAAAAGGTACTCAAGTACAAATGACTAATGGTATTATTACTGTTGGTGATAAAGATAAAGACCCTAAGAGATCATTTATTTCTTATATTTCTGATCCAACGTATAAAAAACACGTATTTGCTGGATGTGATGCTATAGCTGAAAAAGACTTAATTAAAGAGGTTTCTTTAATGGATGCTGTTAAAGATGAGAATATTGGTAAACTTGTTAAAATTACTGATGTTCAATTCAAAAAAGATATTCACGGAAAACCATTTTGGGATAAAAACAGACCTGCTCCAGGTAATGCTACTTATAATGATATTGTTTCTTCAAAAGAGAATCCTTCAAGTCAAGTGACTTACCGTGCTGTTGAACAATCTACAGATTTCGCTACTAAAAATGTTCCTGCAAAAAGCGGTAGCTTAGTTGGGGTAATGACAAAATTCGTTAGTGGAAGTAATACAACTTTCCAGTTCGTTCCAAGATATTGGTCTGATATCCAATTAGACAAAGATCCATTCGATGGTAGTGGTGAAGGTGACGGAGACGGAGATGGTGACGGAGACGGAGACGGAGACGGAGGAGAAATCGTTGTTGAACCTGGTAAATATTTAGCTTTCCCTGGATCTGATTTTGAGAACTGGGATGAGTTTAATGCAAGTATTAATCAAGAGTATAAATTGAAGTTTGCAACTGAAGGTGCTGGATTAGGTTGGAATGGTTCAAGAGGTCTTTTGTTTAAAGGGACTCCTGAGAAAACTGATTACACATTTAGTGTTGTTAATGTTAAAGTGCCAACTGGTGCTACAGAGCTTTCTTTCTTAATGAAAGGTACTGCTGATGCACGCTCATTATCTATTAATTTGTATCAAGCAGATGGTACATACGTTGCATATAACGTTGGAGATGTGAAAGGTAGTAAACGTGTTGAGAAATCAAAAACAAATAAGGAAGAGCAATTTATTAATAACTATGAAGGAGTTATTGATACTAAAGGAGAATGGGTTAAAATTGTCCTTAACTTAAAAGGTTTTGATTATAATACTACAGGTACTGGTAATTTTATTGGATTCAAACACGGAGGTCCAACAAAAACAATTAGCAGTAATTACGATTTAGTAATCGATGAGATTAAGTTTGAAGATGGTACTCCAGTAGAAGGTGGAGAGAATCCAGGAGAAGGTGGAGAGAACCCAGGAGAAGGTGGTGAAAACCCAGGGGGTGATGTTTCTTTACCAACTGACAAAGGTTTGTATATTTCTGATTTTTCAGATTGGAATGCGTTCGTAAGTAATGTTTCTAAAGAGGGGATGAAAGCTTATGCTGTAGAAGCAAAAGGTAAAGGTCCTAATGGTACTACTGCAATGGAAATTAAAGGACCTATCAGTGGAAATGACTATGTATTTACTTCTTTAGCGAAAAATGCACCAGCTGGAAAAACTAAGGTTTCATTTTATATTAAAGGAACTGCTGATTCAAAATCTATTTCGTTGAATGTTTATAAAAACAGTAAAGATGAAAAGTATAATGCATTTAATCCTGGAACAATTGAGGATACTGATTTAGTTGTCCAAAAAGCAGCTAATAACCAATATGTTGGAAGTATTGATACTAAAGGCAAATGGGTTAAAATCACTTTAGATTTAACTTCTGTATCTAACGATTATCAGACTACTAACGGAGAGAAATTGTTCTCTCTAAAGGTTGGAAAAGATGCTAATTTTGATATTCTAGTTAGTAGCATTTTCTTCGAATAACATTAAATTTTCAAATTTAAGATAGTATAAAAAGCTCGGCATATGCCGAGCTTTTTTTTTGAGGTCTTTAGTACCTGTTCTTTGCATCAAGAAAATAATGATGAGTTTGTATCGTTTATGTTATATACCTTACTTTAGTTAGTTCAAGGTGGGGTAACCTTATTTAGGTTTGGGTATATAATGAGTCTCTGTTAAAAAAAAAGTCAATGTCAGCACTAAAAATAGTATCTTTACAACAAATTTTCTCAAAAAATACCTTATAATAAGGTTTAAATTAATAAACATAAATTGAATGGCTTGTACAAATTGTTCGACAGATAAAGGAAGTAATGGGCAACCAAGAGGGTGTCAGAATAATGGAACGTGTGGTACAGACAGTTGTAATAAATTAGCAGTTTTTGACTGGTTGTCTAATATGGTTTATCCATCAGGCAGCGAAGTTTTTGATATAGTAGAAGTACGATTTAAAAACGGTAGGAAGGATTTTTATCGCTATCCTAAAGAGCTAACGATCTCTATGGGAGATATTGTTGCAACTGAAACGTCACCGGGACACGATATAGGTGTGGTTTCATTAACAGGTGAACTTGTGAAAGTTCAAATGAAGAAAAAAGGTGCTGATCCAGAGGGAGATGTACTCAAAATTTATAGAAAGGCTACGCAAAAAGATATTGATATCTGGCAGGAGGTTCGCGAAAAAGAGGAACCTGTACGTATGCGTGCACGGGAACTGGCTATTGAGCTTAACTTGGAAATGAAGATTTCTGATGTAGAATTTCAAGGGGATGGTTCTAAAGCTACTTTTTATTATACGGCAAGTGAGCGAGTGGACTTTAGACAATTGATTAAGGACTTTGCAAGAGAGTTCTCTATCCGTATCGAAATGAAACAAGTTGGTTTTCGTCAAGAAGCTGCACGCCTTGGAGGTGTGGGTTCTTGTGGTAGAGAATTGTGTTGTTCTACGTGGTTAACTGACTTCAGAAGTGTGAATACTGCTGCTGCGCGTTACCAACAACTATCTTTAAACCCTCAAAAACTCGCTGGTCAATGTGGGAAACTTAAATGTTGTTTGAACTTTGAGTTAGATACATATTTAGAGGCATTAAAGGATATGCCAGAGTCAGATACGAAATTAATGACTACTAAGGGAATCGCTTTTTGCCAGAAAATAGATATTTTTAAAGGTCAGATGTGGTTTGCTTATGCAAATAACTCTGCGAACTGGTATGTACTATCTACGGAGCAAGTGAAGGAAATCGTGGATCTGAATAACCGCGACATCAAGGGGGATGAGTTGGAAAGCTATGCTTTGGAGCGCGAGGATTTACCTGAACAAAACGCTGTAGAGGAAGATAGCGTTACTCGCTTTGATCAACCAAAGCGCAAGAAGAAACCTGCACGTAAAAGAAAGGAAAAGTCTAATGATGGAGCTACTGCTAAAGAAGCAAATGCTACAGCAGACAACAGTGGTAATCGAACTGAAAGACGCCCTCGTAATCAAAAGGTACGAAAGGAAGGAGAGGTTAAGAATGTTAAGAACGAAGGAGGAGAAAATGTAGCGAGAACGGAGAAGAAAGAGGGGCAACCTCGCGTGAAGAACAACAAACCTAAAGGTCCACGTACAAGTGAAGATAAGAAACCGAATTTAGGTAAAGAGAAGTCACAGGATACTACACGTAGTGAGAAGGCTAGTGATCAGAAGAAAGGACCTGCTAAACAAAATGATGCTGGAGAGGGAAATGTAAAGAAAGCAAATCCTCGTAATAAGAATCGCAACAATAATAATAGAAAGCCGAAAAACTCTAATAATCAAAATAATAGTTCAAATGCTACTGAATAGTAAAGTTTTAATAGCGCTGATTAGTTTTATCATATTGTCTTTTGCATCTTGTCAGAATTACGATAATGTAGTTTTTGACCAGTTTATTGAAACGAAAGGTCAATGGGAGAAGAAAGATGTAAAAACCTTTGTTTATAAGGTAACGGATACTATTTCTCCTTATAATTTGTATATGAATGTTCGTGCGAACAAAGATTACCCATATAGCAATATGTATGTGATCTTTAAAGTATACCAGCCAAACTTGAGTATTCATGTGGACACCTTACAGTATCAAATGGCAGGTGCTGATGGTACTTTGTTAGGAAATGGTTTTTCTGATATAAAGGAGAGTAAACTAGAGTTAAAAGAAGGTTTTGTATTCCCTCAATCAGGGACATACAAAATGACTTTAGAACACGCAGTAAGAGCCTTAGGCGAAGTCGAAGGTGTAGTTACCTTGCCAGGTATTTCGGAAGTTGGGTTAAAAATTGAGAAAAAAGAATAATATAACAACGAACTTTAAATTCTATGAGTTCTAAACAAAACAATAAAGTAAAAAAAGAGCAAGGTGGTTTTAGAAAGTACCTTCTTGCTTTTTGGTTAATCTTTTTAGGAGGATGTGCTGCAGTAATATTTTTCTTTCTTTGCGCATCTTGGGGTGTTTTTGGGCCTATGCCTACCTTTGATGAGCTTGAGAATCCTGCAAGTAATGTCGCTACGGAAATTATTTCATCGGATGGAAAAACGATTGGTAAATTCTATTTAGAGAATAGAGTACCTGTTTCCTATGATGATTTGCCAGATCATTTAGTAAAGGCTTTAATTGCTACAGAAGATGAACGTTTTATGAACCACTCTGGTATTGATGCAAGAGGGACATTAAGAGCTGTTACTTCTGTTGGTAGTAGTGGTGGAGCAAGTACAATTACGCAGCAGTTGGCTAAGTTGCTTTTTCACGGAGAAGGAGCGAAGAATTTACCAAAGCGTATTGCACAGAAAGCTAAAGAATGGGTTATCGCTGTTAAATTAGAACGTCAATATACCAAAGAAGAAATACTTACAATGTATTTAAACAAGGCTGACTTCGTTAATAATGCTGTAGGTATTCGAACTGCTTCTCGCGTTTATTTAGGTAAAGAGCCTAAAGACCTTACAATCGATGAAGCGGCAATGTTTGTTGGAATGTTGCAGAACCCTGCTTATTTCAATCCTGTAAGACGTCCTGAACTTGTTCAAAAAAGGAGAAATGTCGTGCTACATCAAATGGCGCGTAATGAATATATTACTAAAGAGCAAAGTGTTGAATTGCAGGAGTTACCTTTAAAGTTAAACTATACTCCTGAAAGTCACAGAGATGGTATTGCTACTTATTTTAGGGAATATTTACGTGAATTTATGCGTAGATGGGTAAAAGAAAACCCTAAAAAAGATGGAACAACTTATGACATTTACAGAGATGGTTTAAAGATATATGTTACACTTGATTCTAGACTACAACAGTATGCTGAGGAAGCTGTAACTGCTCATATTTCAAATTTACAAGAGGAGTTCTTTATTGATCAGAAAAGCAATAAAATGGCACCATTTTATAAGATTAATGAAGCAGATAGAGAGGGAATTATTTCTCGTGCAATGAAGAGTTCTGATAGATGGAGACAAATGAAATCTCAAGGTAAGTCTGAAAAAGAGATTGTAGACTCTTTCAAAGTAGAGACGAAAATGCGTATTTTCTCTTGGAAAGGCGAAATAGATACGGTAATGACTCCAAGAGATTCTATTCTTTATTACAAGCATTTTTTACAAGCAGGGATGATGTCTATGGAACCACAAACTGGGCATATCAAAGCTTGGGTAGGTGGAATTAATTATAAGCATTTCCAATATGATCACGTAGGACAAGGGGCAAGACAGGTAGGTTCGACTTTTAAACCATTTGTTTATGCTACTGCTATCGAAAGATTGCATTATTCGCCTTGTGATTCTATTATAGATTCTCCTTTTACAATGCCAAAAGGAAGACATGGGATAAGTAAAGATTGGTCACCTCAAAACGCCAATCGTAGCCATAAAGGTATTATGACTCTAAAACAAGCATTAGCAGGGTCTGTTAACACAGTTACTGCTAAATTAATGGATAGAGTAGGACCAGCTGCAGTAATTGATCTGATGCGAGATTTAGGTGTTACCTCTGAGATACCAGAAAGCCCTGCCATTGCATTAGGAGCAGTGGATATTACCGTAAGCGATATGGTTGCTGCTTTTAGTACATTCGCAAACCAAGGGATCTATGTGAAACCTGTATTCATTAGTAAAATTCAAGACAAGAATGGTGTAGTGCTTTATAATGCTGTACCAGAAACTAAAGATGTAATGAGTAAAGACGTTGCTTTTGCTATAGTAAAACTACTTGAAGGTGTAACAGAGTCTGGTTCAGGTGTTCGATTACGCACTACTTGGCAAGGGAGTGGCTATAAGAGAGTAACAGGTCACCCATATAAGTTTACTAATCCTATTGCTGGAAAAACGGGTACAACGCAAAATCAGAGTGATGGATGGTTTATTGGTATGGTCCCTAATTTAGCAACAGGTGTTTGGGTTGGGAATGACGATCGTGCTGCCCACTTCAAAACGATGTTGTATGGACAAGGAGCTACTATGGCCTTGCCTATCTGGGGAGTTTATATGAATAAAGCTTATGCAGATAAAACATTAGATATCTCTAAAGGGAATTTTGAAGTACCTGCTAACTTATCTATTCGCGTAGATTGTAGCAAAGTCACGGAGGACACCAAGTCTGAAGATGAGTCAGAGTTAACAACAGATGAATTTGATTTTTAATAAATAGAACGCCTTTTTTTAAAGGCGTTTTTTTTTATATATTAGGACAATTAATTAAACCAAAAAGTCCTATGATAAATAAAAAAGTAGCTAATGTTCAGGTAGCTTTATCTGACATTGCAGATAATATGACGATTATGCTTGGTGGTTTTGGGTTATGTGGAATACCTGAAAACTCTATTGCAGAATTGGTTCGCAAGAATGTGAAGGGATTAACTTGCATATCTAATAATGCAGGGGTTGATGATTTTGGATTAGGTTTGTTACTTCAAAAGAGACAGATTAACAAAATGATATCTTCTTATGTTGGTGAGAATGCTGAATTTGAAAGGCAAATGCTTAGTGGAGAATTAGACGTAGAACTTACTCCTCAAGGTACATTGGCAGAGAAATGTCGTGCGGCTCAGATGGGAATACCTGCATTTTACACTCCTGCAGGTTATGGTACCGAAGTAGCTGAAGGTAAAGAAGTTCGCGTGTTTAAAGGGAAGCCACATATCTTAGAGCATGCTTTTGATGCGGATTTTGCTATTGTGAAAGCTTGGAAAGGGGACGAGGCAGGAAATCTAATCTTTAAGGGAACAGCTCGTAATTTTAATGCTTGTATGGCTGGTGCCGCAAAGATTACTATTGCGGAAGTGGAGGAATTGGTCCCAGCGGGTGAGTTAGACCCGAATGAGATCCATGTTCCTGGCATTTTTGTCAAGCGTATATTTCAAGGAGAGAAATACGAGAAGCGCATTGAGCAACGTACAGTGCGTACGAAGTAATCATTCATCAACCATTAAAAGTACATTATGTTAGATAAAATAGGTATTGCAAAGAGAATAGCAAAAGAGCTACAGGATGGGTTCTATGTAAATTTAGGGATAGGAATCCCTACTTTAGTTGCTAATTACGTTCCACAAGGTATGAATGTAGAGTTTCAAAGTGAGAATGGTGTGTTGGGAATGGGACCTTTTCCCTTTGAAGGAGAAGAAGATGCTGATTTAATAAACGCTGGTAAACAAACGATAACAACTTTGAAAGGAGCTTCTTTTTTTGATTCAGCGACCAGTTTCGGAATGATTAGAGGAAAGCATGTGGACTTGACCATCCTTGGTGCAATGGAAGTCTCTGAAAGCGGAGATATTGCCAATTGGAAGATTCCAGGTAAAATGGTTAAGGGAATGGGAGGAGCTATGGATTTAGTAGCATCTGCTGAAAATATTATTGTTGCTATGATGCACGTTAATAAGATTGGAGAATCGAAGATATTAAAAGAATGTTCGCTTCCTTTGACTGGTGTAAAGTGTGTCAAGAAGATTGTTACAGAACTTGCTGTAATGGAAGTAACTGATAAGGGAATTAAACTATTAGAACGCGCCCCTGGCGTATCTGTAGAAGATATTATTAAGGCTACGGAAGTGACGTTGCTAATTGAAGGAGATATTCCTGAAATGATATTAGACTAATTATCAGGAATTATAAAAGAGAAACGGGCTGTATTTTTTCAAAAAATACAGCCCGTTTTTATTGCGTTATTTCTTTCTTGTTTTGTAAACAAAGAATGGCGTTTTTAAATGCTTGGCCAAATGTTGGGTAGTACTCTTTTGCAGAATACTTTCAAAGAATGATTTATTTCTTTGGATTGTAGCAACCATATCCACAGGTTGTTCGCTTTGTATAAACTCCAATATTGCCTTATCTGTATTATCTGAGGTGAAAATATGGAAACTGATAGGTCTATTTTCATAGCGTTTTTTCCATTTCTCATACACTTCATCGCAAGAAGTACAATTTTTTTGTTTAATGTGAACACATTTTATCTTCGCACCAAGGTTCTCTGCAGCTTGTACTAGTTCATCTAATGTATCTTGTTCTTCTTCGTTGAATAATGAAGTAAAGATTATATTATTAAGCTGTTTAAAAGTAGCCTCTTTCGGAACACTCAATACAGGTACTGTAACTTTTGAGATTGTATTCAACGTATTTGTACCTAAGAGTTTCTTGTGAAAACTTGCATTTCTTCCGTCTGTTCCCATGACTACAAAATCAATTTCGTGCTCCTCTATGGCGTTTAATATCTCTGGGATAAGTAAACCTTCCTTAACTTTAAAAAAGACTTCTACGTGGTCTAAATTTAATTCAGAACGCAAATTAATTAATATTGGGCTATTAGCATGTAATTGCTCCAGTTTTTCGAACTCATTTTTTTTGATCACATTGTCAACTAAATGAGGGCTGATATGGCCTGATATTACTGGTGGGTCATAGACATGCAATACATATAGCTCAGCATCTTTTTGATCAGCAAGTTGTAAAGCATACTTAAATGCGTTATTTGCCGTCTCAGAATAATCAGTAGGGAATAATATTTTTTTCATTTTCTAACACTTTCATACTGTCTACAATATACAAATAATTAATATGTAATGCAGTTTTTTCTTTGAAAAGTACAATGATAATTATCTAAATTTAATAGGAATAATATTTTGTACAGAAGTAAAATAATATTAGTATCTATAAGGGATTTCGGTGACTTCACTAATTAAATTTCCAGTTATTTTTCGGTAAGAAGCCTTGTCATTTTCCCCTAAAGGAGGTAGTGTTAAGTTGTTCTCTTTGGCTTGTTGCGAATAGTAATCTAATCTACTTTTAAACGATGGAGACACAATGTTGTAAATTGTAGTTTGTGCAACTGGTTTAATGACCATGGCTACCGTATATGCAATTATATCTTCTAAGTGAATCATATTGATAGGCATATCAGGGTTGTCTAAGAAGGCTTTCTTGCAGATGTATTCGACAGGTTTTCTATTATGGCCATACAATCCTCCTAAGCGAAGTACACAAGTTTTAAAATGAGAGTTGCTCATCAGCACTTGTTCAGCTGCTAAAATTTGTTGGGCAGTTGCTTCTTGTGAGTATTCTGTACACTGTTCTGTAATTGTTACTGAAGATGGGGCATAAACGGAAACTGAACTCATCATGATCACATTCTTGATTTGCTGTGTTTCTATTGGCTCAATGAGTTTCTTAAAGTTTAGTGCATAAGTTGGGGTATCTTCATTACGAAAGGGAGGGATGGTAATAATTAGCGTATCTATACCATTTAAGAAAGTATTTAGGACAGCGCTATAATCATCAGTGTATAAGTCTAATAGGTAAGGGTCAATACCTTGTTCTTCGAAGTATTTTAGCTTGTCCAATGAGGTAGTTGTACCTTTTACGGTGTATCCTTTTTCTATTAAATTTTGAGCTAAAGGCAGTCCTAACCAACCACACCCTAAAATACCTATGGTTTTCATATTCTTAATATTAGATTTAAATTTGTTATAAAAATAAGCATTTACTTTGTAGTGCTTGATTTATCTCAAGATATTTGAACATTGAAAAACACGAATAAAATGAACAAACTGTTATTATCAGTTCTTGGTTTTTTGACTATGACATTAAGTACAAATGTTGTAGCTCAAGAAAAAGAGAAACAATTGGTTATTGAGAATCGCTTAAATAACCCAAAACAGGTTGACAAACCTTATGTTATTTTGATTTCTATAGATGGGTTTAGACACGATTATATAGAAAAGTACAATGCCGAGTTTCTAAAGAGTTTAGGGGAACAAGGAGTAAGAGCAGAGTCTATGCTGCCTTCTTATCCTTCTGTAACTTTTCCAAACCATTATACGATTGTGACTGGATTATACCCAGCTCATCACGGACTTGTTGGAAACAATATTTATGATCCTAAAATGGATGCAAGATATTCGTTGGGCAATGCTAAAGCAGTTCGAAATAAAGATTGGTACGGAGGAACACCTCTATGGGTGTTAGCTGAACAACAAGAGATGTTATCTGCTTGTTATTATTGGCCAGGTTCTGAAGCTGATATTAAAGGTGTTTTACCATCGTATTACTACAAGTATTCTGAAAAAACTCCTATGCAGGATAGAATAGGCGAAGTTGTGAATTGGCTGAGCTTACCAGAGGATCAACGTCCACATTTCATCACTTTTTACTTGCCAGAAGTTGATCACGCAGGACACCGTTATGGACCAGATGCACCTGAAACAGAGGCAGCTGTTAAATTCGCTGACGAATCGATTAAACAGTTAGTATCCGAAGTAAGCAAAACAGGTCTTCCTGTTAACTATATTGTAGTTTCTGATCACGGTATGGTGGAATTGAACCAGAAGAAACTATTGAAGTTTCCAATCAAACTTACAGGTGAAGACTTTAAGATTACGAGAAACGGAACGTACGTGAGTGTATTTGTAAATGATAAATCTAAAATTGACTATTGGTACAACAAAATTTCATCAGCTGCCAATAAGAAGTATATGAAGGTGTATAAACACGATGAATTGCCAGAGTCATATAATTTTGGTGGAGAACACGATCGTTTTGGTAGAGTAGGAGATATTGTAGTTACAGCAGAGTCACCTTACTATTTTACAGATAGAAAACTTGCTGGTAGCCATGGATTCGATCCCAAAACAGTAAAAGAAATGCATGCTATTTTCTTGGCGTATGGACCGCAAATCAAATCAAATAAAGTAATTCCTTCATTCGAGAATGTGCATGTGTATCCTATCGTAACTGAAATTTTAGGTTTAGAAGTTACTGAAGATATAGATGGAAATACTGAAGTTGCAAAACAAGTATTGAAGTAAAATTTTTGATCATTAAAAAAGGCATATAGTCAATTGACTATATGCCTTTTTGTTTTAAAACTGATAACCAAAACCTAAGTTAAGGTATATGTTGTGCATGGAGAATGATATCGCATCGAAATCACTTCTAAGTACCCCATTGAATCCATAAGTAAGATCTGAGAATAGTTTGAAGTTTTTATTCAACGTCCATTCACCTCCTATTTGAGCTCCCCATTGAAACTTGCGAACTTCGTCCGAGAAGTCGTATTCTCCACGTTCCTCATCTTTAAAGTTGATTCTATCACCGACAGGAGAGTCTTTTCTAAAGGTTCCATCATAGACATAACCATCAAAGTTCTTGTCAATAAGACCTGAGAGATATACTCCCCCATAGATGTTCCATTTAGGCGTTATTCTATAGACTGCAGATATAGGAAATGTTATGTAAGTATTTCGAACATTTGTGCGTACTTTTCCATCATAGTATCCATTTAATTCTGTTCCTTCATAGAAAATACGAGTTTTGTAATCTTTTACTTCAGCTTTTGTTTTCATACCTTTTCCTTCAAATCGCAAGCCGATTCTTACCCCCCATTTTTGATCAACTGTAAGCCATTTAGTAGCATTCGCTTCCAAGCCTAATTGTAATGTTGGATTATAACTGTCAATCTTTCTAATTTCACGAGGTAATCCCAGAGGAGAGCTCCCTCCAATACTAAATTGAGCTCTTACTTGATAGTCCATATTGTGGATAAAGAAGTTTTCTTCTTTTGTGTTTTCTGTTACTTGAGCCGTAACATATAAGGGCATCAGAGCAACTAATATGATATATATATATTTCATTGTTTCAAATTTTTAGAATAGTTGTCATTAATTGTCTTCAAGAACAAGTTCAATCTCGTCAATCCAAAGTGTACTACCGATAGCACCTCTAAAGTCTGCTCCTTGGATACTGGAAGTGAATACAAGTGCAATCATATATTCTTTTGAAGGGTCAAAAGTTTTGTCATTAACATTTTTGAAATTTGCTTCAAATGGCGTCCATTGTTCAGTTTCTGGATAACTACCTTCCTCTATTCTCGCAACCATTACCATTTTCTCACTCTCAAAGTTATGAACACCATCCAAATAATTCTTGTCTGTTGTCTTTTCAAATAATATGGCATAAGCGTCCCATGTATCTCTATCTAAGTCTTTTAGAGCAAATTCATTTTTAGCTCCATAAAAATCACCTGCTTTATATTTGTAGAAGCCTTTTAATGTGATGGGCTTTCGATTGGTATTATAAGGTATACCAAATTTCGGTGACGCCGCTGGTACTGACATGTTTAAACTAAAAGTACCAGTAAATAAATTACCAGCTGCGATCCCTGGTGTTTTTATGAATCCAGTCATTTTGTGATCTAAACCAGTGAGAATGGTTGATAGCTTCGCCGCTTTGCCTTTGTATCCATCAAAATCTACAGCAGTGGGATATTGTGAAGGATTTGTTAGTTTTAATTTTCCAGCAGGCATTATTGAAAACCCTTGGTTCCCACTTGACCAAAGGGTGTTTACCTCATTTTTATCTGTATAGCTTATGAAATTAATATATACATCAGAAGCATACCTTTCATCGACGTCATACTCTTCTTGTAAAACCGCACTTCCTTTGTATAAAAGGTAGTCTTCTAAATTAAAGTAAGTTGGAAACTCACTAAGGATAAAATTCACATAATACGTTTTGGTCCAAGCATGGTCTTCAGAAGTAACAATATACTTCTGAGGTCCATTTGTAAAGTCCAAGCTGGTACCACTTTCAGGTTGGATGGTAGCTCCAGGAGAAAGTACAAATTCAGGGGCAAAAATATTGTCTTCTTTATTTTGTTTTAGTTGGAATATTATAATATCCTCATCTCCAACTTTTTTATTGTGATTGAGAAGTAGTACTTCTGCATCTGCTATTGTAGCCTCTAATATATAAGCTTGTTTGCTCGGTGCTTCATCTTTTATGCATGAGGATAATGTCACGCTTATCAGTAAGAATAAGCTAAACAATAAGTAGTTTTTTTTCATTGAATCGTCATTTACGTTAATTTACTTTTGTATTACTCTATCTAAATAGAAATTTAACTCACAAAGGTATACATCTATTAAAGAGTAGATAGTTTCCTTGAAAGTTGTTAATGATATGGTTTAAGTGTAAGGTGGGGATAAGAAAGTGTTCTTATAGGGCAACTAAAGATTGGATACATTGAATTGTATTTATCTTGATGATGGAAACTTTGTTATTTATGTATTATATAAATAAGCCGACCTGTTTAGAGTCGGCTTAATTTTATATTAAGTTTGATTAGATATAATTTCCACATTAGTTAAATACTGCAAAACCACTCTACTTTATTGTGTTAACAAGATCTCTAAGGTAACACTTTTGCAGATTTGAATTGCAACATTAGGTCTACTTGAAATTATTATCTTTTGTTTATGTCCCTATCGCATATTTTTGTTTTAAAACTGATAACCAAAACCTAAGTTAAGGTATATGTTGTGCATGGAGAATGATATCGCATCAAAGTCACTCTTAAGCACCCCATTGAATCCATAAGTAAGATCTCCGAATAGGAAGAAGTTCTTATTCATTTTCCATTCAGCTCCAATTTGTGTACCCCATTGAAATCTATTTACTTCATCTGAGAAGTCGTAATCAGCTTGTTTACCATCTTCAAAGATAAGTTTTTGACCAGTCGAATTACCTTGTCTTAAGTAACCATCATAAACATACCCATCAAAGGATCTGTCAATGGTAGCAGATAGATAGATACCTCCATATACTGTCCATTGAGTATCTACATTATAGGTAGCTAATATTGGAAAAGTTAAGTAAGTGTTTCTCACTTGTGTCTTTACATTACCAGTGAAGTTACCTTTTACTTGTGCTCCGTTATAATTGATCTGTGTAAGGTAATCTTTTACTTTCGCATCTGTTTTCATTCCTTTTCCTTCCACTCTTATACCTGTACGGATACCCCATTTTTGTTCCTCTGTAAACCATTTTGTGAAGTTAGCCTCCATTCCTAATTGTAACGTTGGATTATAACTTTTTATATCTCTTATTTCACGTGGTAGTCCCAGTGGAGTTGCTCCACCGATACTGAATTGTGAACGTATTTGTACCGTTGTATTTGTATTGAAGAAGTGTTGTCTTTTTACCTTTATTTCTTGTGAAAAAATAGGCAATGAAAGTGCACAGATTAATATCGTTGTTATATATTTAAAGTTCATGTGATCCTTTTTTTAGATTAGTTTTTAGGGTTCTCGTTTTCATCATTTGTCAAGATTTCAACCTCGTCAATATACAAAGTACTTCCAATGGCACCATTAAACAAACTACCTTCTTCACTCGAAGAGAAGACTAAAGCAAGTTTATATTTTTTGTTCTTTGGGTCATAGGTTTTTCCTTCTACATATTGGAATGGTACTTCGAATAAGGTCCAAGTACTTGTCTCTTTTTTCTGTGATTCAGGTACTCGTGCGATAGAGACGATCTTTTCATCTATAAAATCATGATCTCCATATAGCACATCTTCTGGACCTGCTTCAAACAAGATTGCATAGGCATCCCATCTATCTTCTTTGATTTTGTTTTTCTCTAAGTTATTAATTTGGAATTCCTCACCTCTTTTATACTTAAAGTATCCTCTAAGCATAATTGGTTCTTTAGTGAAGCTAACTCCAAATTTAGTTCCTTTTAATGGTTTAGATACCGCTATTGCTAAATCAAATTCTCCTAAGAATAAGTTACCTGCAGCAAGGGGACTTCCCATCATAGGACCTAAAGGTTCTGTTGATAATGTGGTAAGTTTTAGTCCATGTCCTACAAACCCATTAGATACAGCTGAAGTAGGAAAGTCACTTGGCTTTTTCGGATTGTCTGTATCTCCATCAGTCATCGCAAAACCAATGTTTCCACTAGCCCATTCGAAAGTTTCTTTTTCTTTTCCCGTATCTTCATCTATTCCGTTCTCATAGAATACGTGGTAGATATCTGCATTATAGAAACCACCAGCTTTCTCCTTGAATGTTTCAAATTGATATGCTGTTGATATTTCAGAGTTTACAAATTCTATAGTATAGTTTTTTTTGAAAGTAGCACTCTGTGAAGTTACTTCATAAGTCAAAGGCCCTTTACTAAAGTCTCTTACCGTTCCGCTTGCTGGTATAATTGTTGCTCCGTTTGTAAGTCGAAACTCTGGTGCTACTTTAGTTAAATCAAGTGATTTATATACGGTAAATGTCACTTTATCATTTGAAATAATAGGAGATGACAATATAAATTCCTCCGGAATAGTTGCTATTTCTATATCAGCCTCGTTATTTAATGCCTCATCTTTGATACAAGATGAAAAGGTTATCCCTATAAACGCGAGTAGGGGTATAAATAAGTAATTTAATCGCATAGGTTAATCATTTTATTAATTAGTAAATTATTATGTGTTATGTTTTGTTCGGTAAAAACCGAACTGCAAATTTACACAAACTATTTGATTGATTAATTGATTGCTAAATCACAGTGAATTGGAATCTTTAGCTTTTTTTGGTCTAAAAAGCTAAATAACAATTCGTTTTATTAGCGAATTGTTATTTTTAGGTGCGTTTTTTTAGAGTTTGACAGTGAAAATAACGCGAATGGCTTTTGAATAAAAAAAAAGCCTGAAGATAGTATCTTCAGGCTTATGCTATAGGGTATGAGATGAAAACTAAAATTGGTAACCAAATCCTAAATTGACGTAAATGCTATACATATTAAAAGTTATGGCATCAAAGTCTTTTTTGAATAAGGGATTTAACCCCCAGTTTAGATCGGCAAATAGGCGAAAATGTTCATTCATCTTGTATTCACCCCCAAATTCTAACCCCCATTGAAATCGGTTTAATTCATTCGAAAAATCGTAGTCACCTTTGGCACTTTCTTCGAAGACAATAGGCGTACCAACGGGTGTGCCCTCACGCATTACTCCGTCGTATACATAGCCTGTGAAGTCCTTATCTATCAATCCAGAAAAGTAGAAACCGCCATAGACATTCCAGCTATTTGTCGCCTTCCACGTTGCTAAGACTGGAAAAGTAACGTAAGAGTTCTTCATTGTGGTCTTCACATTTCCTGTAAAATATCCTTTAGTCTGTTTGCCTTCTTCTCCATCTATTTGGGTATAGTAGTTCTTTACATTTGCATCAGTTTTCATTCCTCTGCCTTCAAATCGCAAACCTGTTCTAATTCCCCATTTTTGGCTTTCTGAAAACCATTTTGTAGTTGTAAATTCCAGACCAAGTTGCAGAGTTGGATTATAGCTGTTTACCTCTCTGATCGATGCTGGCATTCCAAGTGGAGTACTTCCTCCAACACTGAATTGTGCCCTCAGTTGGTGGTCCATGTTTTCTTGGAAGAAGTTACGAAACTTCGAGGTAGTAGAAACCTCTGTATTCTCTTGAGCAAGGGCTGTAGTAGTACAGCAGCTTGCAACTAGCAGAACGGTATATAAAAGTATATTTTTCATCTTATTCGTCTTTGTCAAAAACCAATTCTATTTCATCTACCAGTAAGGTGCTTCCAATAGCCCCTGTGAAAAATGCTCCTTCTATACTCGAAGTCATGACTATAGTCAGCATGTAATCTCTTTGAGGGTCGTATGTCTTTCCAGGTAGTAATTCAAAAGGCACTTCAAACTCAGTCCAAGTGTTTGTCTCTTGTCTTAGTTCTTTTGGTATACGCGCAATGGCTATATTTCGAGGATCTTTAAAATTGTGATCTCCCGATAAGTAATTATTTTTCTTCTGCGTTTCAAAAATGATTGCGTAGATATCGAAGTCGTCTTTTTTATTTGGAACAGGTTTGAAATTCACATCTGTTACCACTTCACCAGCTTTATATTTATACACTCCACGGAGTGATTTGGGCATTTCTCCATTGTATGGCAGTCCAAATTTGGTTGATTTAACTGTATTTAGATAGTTTAGTTTAAATGTACCAATGAATAGATTACCCGCAGCGATTGGATTACCCGTTTTGGCTGCGAAATCAGCTGTGTAAACCGTTTGCATTTTTACGGCAAGTCCTCCGCGACGTCCAGGAGCAATTGTAGTTGGGTATCCTTCAGGGGGAGTAGATCCAGCTATTGTAGCATATCCCTCATTGCCACTGTCCCAATCCATTATTTTATCTCCATTGGATCCAATCTCAAAAAAGCGATAATACCTGTCTTTATCTGTTAGTTCAGCATTATTGAAGGTGTATAAGGTACTTAATTCGTCTGACGTGAAACTTATTGTATAATCTTTACGCCACTTTTTGTCTTGTGCAATAACAGTTACCTTTTGGCTGTTTCTAAAATCTCTTGTCAGGCCGTTTGGAGGATCTAACGTCGCATTAGGCGATACTATAAAAACAGGAGATTGATGTTCAAGGTCAATATTTGACTTGACTCTAAACTCCACTGTAGTATTCGTAATAATAGGTTCTGTCTTTAAGTATTCTGACGGAATGTATGCCTCTAAAATATCTGCATTTGTATCGAGTTCTTCCTCTTTAATACAACTAATTGTGATTATAGAAGATAGAAAAAGTAGACTAAGAGCGATTTTCCTAAACATAGTAAGTTGTTTTTATTACGATAGTGAATATACAAGTTTCTTGCCAATTTTTAGTTTTGTTTTATCACTTCCTGTGATGTCAAAGGTCATCAAGTCAGTGGAGAGTAGAGATAGAGTGTATCTGCCAAGGCTTTGAGGTATTGTAGGAGGACTTGTTATCGCTGTGTTCTAATATTGTTGACAGGGTTATCGCATAGTGGTCGGCTAAAAAAGGTAATAAATAAGCCGATCACAAGCCGACCAAAAGCCGACCACAAGCCGACCACCATTTAAAAGGATGCCTAAAAGGTGGATTTAAAATGCGGGTAATAGGTGGTTTTATGGCCTTTTTTGTGTGATAAAGGTGTCGTTTGCTTGAAGTTTAATGGTTGTGAAGAGGAGTGATACTCAAAGGGGGGACTTTGGGTAAGAGTTATAAACCTAAAAAGGGACTATCTCATTGTTTTTTGAGATAGTCCCTTTTTATTGACGTATAGTTCAGTAGGTTTACTTTAATTTTCTTGTTTCATAGAGATCCAGTCTTCTGTCTTTCTTGATTTGCACACTACCGTGTTCGTGTAATTCTTTTAGTAAATCAACGTCAACGTCAACAATCAATGTCATTTCAGTATTTGGAGTAGCCTCTGCTTTAACCCCATTAGTAGGGAAAGCGAAATCAGAAGGCGTAAACACAGCAGCTTGAGCAAACTGTATATCCATGTTGTTTACTTTAGGCAAGTTACCAACACATCCTGCAATAGCAACATAGCACTCATTCTCAATGGCTCTTGCAGCAGCACAACTGCGAACGCGTGAGTATCCATTTTGGGTATCGGTCAAGAATGGAACAAATAAGATATCCATACCTTGATCAGACATCAATCGCGATAATTCAGGGAACTCTACGTCATAACAAATCATAACGCCAATTTTTCCACAGTCGGTGTCGAAAGTCTGTATTTTCGAACCTCCTTGCATACCCCAATAGTGTACTTCGTTTGGCGTAATATGTATTTTTTGATACATTTCGTAGGATCCATCTCGCTTACATAAGAACCCTACGTTGTAAAGTGTTCCATCTACTAAGTGAGGCATACTACCCGTGATAATATTTATGTTGTAGGATATTGCAAATTCTTGAAACTTCTTGCGAATAGGCACAGTGTATCGGGCTAATTCTCGAATAGCCTCTGCTTCTGATAAGTGGTTGTAATCGGCCATTAGTGGAGCAGTAAATAGCTCAGGGAATAGCGCAAAGTCACTTTCGTAGTCAGATACTGCATTAATAAAGAATTCTGCTTGATCAAAAAATTCATCTAAGTCGTTTAGGGGACGCATTTGCCATTGAATTAATCCAAGTCGAATAACACTTTTTTTGGTGTTAATTAACTGAACATCTTTTTCATAGTAAATATTGTTCCATTCAAGTAGGACAGCGTATTCTTTAGAGCTAACATCACCTTCAAGATAGTTGCGCATTAACCTTACCATGTGGAAGTCGTTAGCCAATTGGAAAGACATCACAGGGTCGTGAATTTCTTTGGTTTTTACTTTCTCAAGATACTGCTTTGGAGTCATTTCTTCAGCGTATTTTGAATAGTTGGGAATACGACCAGCAAATACAATAGATTTTAAATTCAGCTGTTCACATAATTCTTTACGGGCGTCGTATAAACGTCTTCCCAAACGCAAACCTCTATATTTAGGGTGAATAAACACATCGATACCATAAAGTACATTTCCTTTAGGGTTGTGCGTATTGAAGGTAGAATATCCCGTAATTTGATCATAAGTGTGCGCAGACATCGCCTGCTTTTCATCAATAATTAAAGATAAAGCAGAACCTACCACGACATCATCTACTAAAATTACCAATTGACCTTCAGGAAAGACATTTAGCAAGTCAGCAATCTCCCCTTTATCCCAGTAAGGATCTTCCAATCCTTTGTAGGATTCCATCATCGAACGCTTCAATTCTATATAATCGTCAATCTGTAAATTTCTTAGTTCAACTTTATTAATTTGGTTTTCCATGATTTTTTGTTGCAATTTACAAAGATTTAAGGATAGGAAAAGGATAAATAATGTGAAAATTATACAAAATTTATAAAAAATGGTCTATTTTTTGCTTGTAATTACATAGCGAGAAACCAATATATTTAACCATGCTCGCAGATTTAAAACCAAAAAACTATGAGTTCATTAAAAAATCGAGTTCAATTAATTGGACGTATTGGGCAAGACCCAGAAATTAAGCGTTTTGAAAAAGATAGTATTAGGGCAACTTTTTCGATTGCTATTAATGAGGTGTATTACAATGAGAAGAACGAGAGGGTGGAGTCTACTCAATGGCACAATGTTGTAGCGTGGGGAAAAGTAGCTGAGATAGTTGAAAAATTTGCTTCAAAGGGTAGGGAAGTGGCTATTGAAGGCAAATTAGTTAATCGCACTTACACCGACAGTGAAGGCAATAAGAAATACATTACAGAAGTGGTAGTAGGAGAAATTTTACTCTTGGGTAGCAAGTAATTAGAGATTTGAAAGATAATTGATTTATTATAAAAACAATGATAAACTCTATCAACGGAGTTTACATTGTTTTTTTTTGTCAGATGTTTTTCGCACATCGATTGATTAGGATATATTGGAGTTTAGTCTCTGTGAAAAAGAATATAATCAATAGGCCTCATGGATACCGTATTGTTAGACGTTTAAAAAATAGTAACTTGCAGATTATTAAAAAGTAATTGACGTGGTTTCTATTTTAGTCATTGAAGATGATATTCGCGTAGCAGAGTTATTGCAACGCAGTCTGGAAGAACAACAGTATAAGGTTGATGTAGCCTATGATGGTTATATGGGGCGAAAATTGGCTTTACAGAGGGAGTACAGCTTGATTATCACAGACGTTATATTGCCCAAAATCAATGGCATTGATTTGTGTAAAGAACTAAAAAGAGAAATACCACAGGTTCCGATTATTATGCTTACGGCACTCGGTACGACTGATGATAAAGTCGAAGGATTTGATGCTGGTGCAGATGATTATTTAGTCAAGCCTTTTGAAATTAGAGAATTGTATGTTCGCATTCGAGCGCTTATTAAGCGCTTTGAAAATAACAATCCCACAAAATCGAATATTTTGCGTTATGCAGATATGGAGCTTGATTTGAATGAAAAGAAGTTTAAACGATCTGGTCAAGAAATTCACTTAACTCCCAAGGAGTTTAACCTTCTTCAATATATGATGGAGAATCCTGAACGCGTATTGTCCCGCAGCGAGATATCCGAGAAGGTTTGGGACACGCATTTCGATACAGGAACTAATTTTATCGATGTGTATATTAACTACTTGAGAAAAAAAGTAGAGATAGATACAGCAAATAAACTAATACATACTAAATCGGGTATGGGCTTTATTTTGAAACAGAATGAAAATTAAAACGAGGCTTACATTACTTTTTACTGTTTTAGTAGCGTCAATACTGCTTGTGTTCGCAGGGGTTATCTATTGGTCTTCTTCTCAGAATAGAGAAATTGAATTTTATGAAGAGCTCGAGAAAGAGGCAATTACAAAAGCTAAACTTTTTTTAGAGGCTAAAGTTAAGACTAACACCTTACACCGTATTTATTTGAATAATAGTCAGATTATCAACGAAGTTGAGGTGGCTATTTACAACAGTTCTTTTGAGTTGTTGTATCACGACGATGTCGAAATTGACCGTGTTAAAGAAACGGACGAAATGCTGACCTCTATTTTAAAGTTGAATCAATTGCACTTTATGCAAGATGATTGGCAGGTTATCGGCATGCTTTATAAGTACGATGGAAAAGATTATATCATTACTGCTACTGCCTTTGATGAATATGGATATACTAAGTTGCAAAACTTGTTTTATACCATCATTGTATTGACTATTGTCTCCTTACTCGTTATCGCTTCTTTGGGTACCTTTTTTGCGAGTAGAGCACTAATGCCAATAAAGAAGATGATCAGTGAGGTAAATAAGATAACAGCTACTAACTTGGACTTGAGGCTGAGCAATGAACAAAATAAAGATGAATTAGCTGCCTTGGCTAATACCTTTAATGAAATGCTAAATAGACTTGAAAGTTCCTTTGATAGTCAAAAACAATTTGTTTCGAATATTTCTCATGAGTTGCGCACCCCTTTGGCTGCTATAATTGCTGAGTTAGACTTGGCATTGAATAAAGAGAATGAAAAAGAAGCGTATGTACAGACAATTCAAAATGCTTTAGCCGATGCCAAAAAGTTGGTAAAGTTATCTAATAGTTTATTGGACTTTGCTAAGGCGAGTTATGATCCTACTGAGATTGTCTTTAAGGAAGTTAGAATTGATGAAATTATTTTGGATGCTTGTCAAAAATTGCAGAAGTCAAATAGTACTTATAAGTTTAATTTCCTTATCGATGAATCTGTAGAGGAGGAGGAAATGATGATTGCTTCTGTAAATCCATATTTAATGGAGGTGGCGTTGATGAACCTTTTGGAGAATGCTTGTAAGTATTCTGATAATCATCACGGAACAGTGAGTTTGTTTAATATCAGAGGTCGTTTAGTGATTAAGATAGCTGATAAGGGGATTGGGATGAGCGCAGAAGATATAGAGAAGATTTTTAAACCTTTCTATAGAGGAGATAACGGCAAGTATTTGGAGGGAAATGGCATTGGACTTTCACTGACTAAGAAAGTGGTGGACTTGCACAAAGGAACTATTGCTGTTACTTCACAAGTAAATAAAGGAACCGAATTTGTAATCACTTTATAATTCAGTGGGCGTGTATTATTAGCTATTTAAAATGCATATCTTATTGTTACTTACTCCTTGAGTAGGCAAAAAACTGATTGGTTCAAACGGCTTTGTTTGAACGAGGGTCTCCTTCGAAATTTAGTCTAAAGATTACTAAGGGCACAAAGCGCATTTGTTGTTTTTTTGTGCCTTGACTGTTTTCTGTGAGAGTATTCTCCCTTGTGTTTTTTATCACTTTAAATAACGCAGAGGGTGATAATAGCACTTTTAAAATAGCAGTTTTTTATTTCGTTAAATTCAACTGCTGTAGTTGTTCGTTGACTTATCTTGTCAATTGATTAGAATTTTACCTCCTCTGTTTTGGTAAACCCAAATACGCGATAGACATATAAATGAGAATAAAGTATACGAGAATAGGCCTGATTTAGTAATACAAGCATATAATAGTTTTGGTTGTACAGCTAATGAAGGGACTATGGAGTAGAATTGCTTTGCCGTATTTTGCTAATACAGATTTTGGGTTTATCCCTTTCGTTAATCTGGTGTATTGTCAACTTGTATATTGTCGAATGTGACTTAGACGATCAATTTTTCTGTTTTTCTAATAGAATTCTAATATTTTTCTAAAACCTTTCTAATAGCCTTCTCTAAAGGCTTCCTTTACTTTTGCCACATCAAAAAATAAGATATGGACACAGAATCCTTTATAGTTATTCATTGTTAAACCATCCTGCTTAGTTGCTCATAATACATGTGATTGCTCAGTAGGAGCAAAAAGTAAAAGTTATGGCAATTTCAGTATTTATTTTAAGATTATTACTTGCTTTCGCATTAGGTGCTTTGATCGGTGTAGAAAGACAAGTAAGACAGAAAAGCGCAGGATTGCGAACAAATACCTTAGTATGTATAGGTGCGGCTGGTTTTGTATTGATGTCTTATCAGATTGGGGGTACAGCTGTAGGGAGAGTAGCTTCTTATGTTGTTAGTGGAATAGGTTTTTTAGGAGCAGGTGTGATTATGAAAGACGGATTTAGCATTCGCGGTTTGAATACAGCAGCTACTATTTGGTGTTCTGCTTCTGTTGGTTCTATGTGTGGAGTAGGACTGTGGAAAGAAGCAATCGTCATGACGGTATTGATTGTGGGAGCCCACTTGTTATTGCGTCCTTTAGGATCAGTTATTAATAAGCTTTCTTTTGAGTCAGAAAGCGATTCGTCAGAAGTACACTACGAGATAATTGTGGGTTGTAAGGAAGAAGTAGAGAATGCTATACGCGTAATGGTCTTACAACAGCTAAAATCTCAAAAGGATTTGCAAATGCGCTCATTGAAAAGTTCAGATAATGGCAATCCAGCTTTCTCGTATTTAAAATTTGAGATTTACTGTATTGGAAGGAAAGATGAGGTATTAGAGCAAATTACGAAGAAAGTTTCCTTAGAGTTTGGAGTGTCTGAAGTTTCTTGGGAACTAACAACTTATTAACCGATTAAAAACAGAAATGCGATGAAAAAGACGACCCATGTACCAAGTAATCTGACCAAGTTGGCTAAAGATTTTCAAAGTATAGATCAAATGATGACAATGCTTCCCGTTTTGAAGAAAATGCCCATTATAGATATTAGTGAAGTGTTGTCTTTAATGGAGAATAAAGATCTATTTACTGTTTTATGTGAATTTCCCATTTCAGAGCAAGGAGAGATTTTTGCAGAATTTCCCTTAGTAAAACAACTTTCCTTTTTTCAACAAATAAGTAAAAAACGCTTTTCAAAAATATTCGAAGAAATGCCTTCTGATGCAAGAGCAGATTTGTTTCAAATCTTAACGCAACAAGAGCAGATTGACTTATTGCCTTTTTTAAACAAGCACATCAGAGAGAATGTTTTGGCTTTGAGTTCTTATCCAGCAGATACTGCAGGTGGGATAATGATCACTGATTTTGCTACTGTTTCGAGAGATATGTCTTGTTTTGAGGCCATACAAAAGGTGAGACAAGATGCCCCTTCCAAAAAGACTATTTACTATGTGTACGTCGTAGGAGAGGATCAGACTCTTGTAGGCTTTATTACTTTAAAAGATTTGATCATTGCTGAGCCAGATGTATTGGTCAATGATGAACTCCACACAGAGTTTGTCTTTGGTTATGTAGATGAATCAAGCGAATCAGTGGCGGCTAAGATTGATAAGTATGAGTTAGTTGCACTGCCTATTCTCAACAGTAAGAATCAACTTGTTGGAATAGTAACCCACGATGAGGCTATTGATGTAATACAAGCAGAACATACAGAAGATATGGAGCGCTTTATGGGAATTATCAGCAATAATGAAGAATTAGATTACAATCAGACAAGCATATTTGATCATTTTAAAAAGAGAGTATTCTGGTTGGTTACTTTGGCTATTGTAGGTATTATTTCTGGATTGATAATTCACAGTTATGAAGGAGCCTTAGCGCAGATGATGATTTTAGCCTTGTATATGCCTATGGTAGCTGATACAGGTGGGAATGCCGGAAGTCAATCTGCAACTGTGATCATTAGAGCTTTAGCATTAGGACAAGTTAATATGAAATCGTGGTTTGCTATCTTGTGGAAAGAAACGCGAATTGCATTAATGCTGTCTATTTGCTTAGGAGTATTGGCTTTTGCAAAGGTAGTTTTCTTGAGTTGGGAGACTGATATTCCAGCGGCATATTCGCTGGTAGCAATAGGTGGAGTTATTGCTTTAGCTCTTTCGTTACAAGTTATTTCTTCTACAATTATAGGGGCTGCACTGCCTTTGATAGTCAAGAAAGTAGGAGGTGATCCTGCTGTGGTAGCCAGTCCAGCTATAACGACAATTGTTGATATTTCAGGTTTATTAATTTACTTCAGTATAGCAGCTACCTTTTTTAATCTAAAGTAGCACAGTTATTGTTATATAAAATATTAAGTATTTGAATTGAGTAAAAAGGATGAAAAAAATACGATTTAGAAGTGATTTGAGCCCAGAAGGGTAGAATAAATCTTTTTTTGTAGGAATTAAGAGTAATAAGTTTATATTAATTAACATAATAAGGCGTAAATTTATTGTTAATAATTAGGTTTTAAAATATAGTAAAAATTAAAATATTAAACATAATGGCTAAAAAAGTACAAATAGCAGGTGTTTTAGGCTTGAGCCTCTTATTGAGTTTTTGTTCAGATAAGAATGAGCAAAACGGTGAAACAGCCCAATATTTGGTGGAGAATAAGGTAATTTCTTTGACCGAAAACTCAAACTTGAAAAGTAGAATTAAAACAACTTCAGTAAGTGAGGAGGATTTTACTTTTGATTTAGTTACAGCAGGAATTGTCAAAGCAATTCCTAACCATTATGCAGAGATAGCTTCTCCGTTTTCTGGTAGAATAATTAAGTCTTTCGTGAAATTAGGACAGAAAGTAGCTGTAAACACTCCTTTGTTTGAGGTTACTTCTCCAGATTATTTCGATGCACAAAAAGATTACTTTGACTCTAAGCAAGAGTATAAGCAAGCTTCTTTAAATCTGAGAAGACAAGCTGACTTACTTGAGAATGGCGTAGGTGTTCGTCAAGAGTATGAAGAAGCAGAAACAGAAAATTCGATTGCCAAAGCTGCTTTTGACAATGCAACAGCAGCAATCAAGATTTACAATGTAGAGCCGACGAGTTTAGTTTTAGGCCAGCCTCTTATAGTTCGTTCTCCAATTGCTGGAGAGGTATTGGAGAATAATGTAGTTATCGGTCAATATATCAATGATGATTCAGAACCAGTAGTTAAAATTGCTTCTCTGAATAAGATTTGGATTGTTGGGAAGATTAAAGAGAAAGACATTAATCACTTAAACAAGCTAAATAAAGTTCAGGTAGAATTGTCTGCTTATCCAGATCAACCAATTGTAGGAACGATTTACCATATCAATGAGATTGTAGATGAGGAGACAAGAAGTATTGACGTACTTATTGAGGTGGAGAATGACAAGCGTATTCTAAAACCTGGAATGTATGTCAATGTGCGTTTTATTGATCAACCAGAAAAAGTAATCTTAGTTCCTTCTCGTTCAATTTTACAAGGTGAAGATGATTCTTTTGTTTTTGTGGCAGTATCAGAGCATAGCTATGTCCGCAAGAATGTGAAAATTGGCGGAGTATCAGGAGATAAAACAGTGATTTTATCAGGATTAGACAAAGGAGATAAAGTTGTAAGTGAAGGGGGAATTTACTTGCCACAACTTTAATAACTACAAAAGACACAGACAATGAAAAAAAACATAATAGACTTAGCTATTCACAAAAGATGGCTTGTTTCAGCTCTATTTGCACTGTTATGTATATTTGGATATTACTCTTGGAAACAATTATCTATAGAAGCATATCCAGATATTGCAGATACGACATCGCAAGTAGTGACGCAAGTACCAGGATTGGCTGCAGAAGAAATAGAATTGCAAATTACTATTCCTGTAGAACGAGCATTGAATGGAATGCCAGGAATGCACGTAATGCGTAGTAACAGTACATTTGGATTGTCAATGATCACTTTAGTTTTTGAAGATGGAATTGATGATTATTTTGCAAGACAGCGTATACAAGAGCGCTTAAATGGACTTGACCTACCTTATGATGCAGTACCAGAGTTAGATCCTCTTACATCTCCTATTGGAGAGGTGTATCGCTATATTATTGAAGGTGATGGTTATAGCTTAAGAGAATTGACGGATTTGCAAAACTTCGTGATTATTCCCAAGTTGAATCAAGTACCTGGTGTAGCTGAAGTAACAAACTTTGGGGGTATTACAACTCAGTTTCAAATTGAATTAGACCCGCGCAAATTAGAGCAATATGATTTATCGTTAAGTGATGTCACTGAGACAATCGAGGAGAATAATGTCAATGCTGGAGGAAGTGTTTTAACAAGAGGAGATCTTGGCTATGTTGTAAGAGGAATCGGTTTGATTAAGGACCTTGAAGACTTAGGGAAGATAGTTGTAAAGGCAGAGAACGGTATTCCTGTATTCTTGAATGATTTAGGACAATTAAAATACGGTAATGTAGAGCGAAAAGGAGTCTTAGGGTATAGTGATCGCGAAAGAAATTACTCTGATAGTATTGAGGGGATTGTCCTGTTGTTGAAACACGAAAACCCATCAGTAGTTTTAGAAAAGATTCACCAATATGTTGATGAATTGAATAATGGACTATTGCCAGAAGGTGTTAAGATACATACATTTTTAGATAGAACTGATTTAGTTGATACTACTCTTAGCACTGTTTCAACGACTTTGATAGAGGGGATAAGTTTAGTAGTAATCGTTTTAATTGTATTTTTAGGTAGTTGGAGAGGTGCGTTATTAGTAGCGATTACAATTCCGGTGTCTTTGCTTTTCGCATTTATCATGATGCGCTTTACAGATATACCAGCAAACTTATTATCGCTTGGTGCAATTGACTTTGGTATTATAGTCGACGGTGCAATTGTAATGATGGAATCTATTCTGAAGAAGAGGGAGGATAATCCGGATGAAGAGCTGAAGGAAAAATCTATTGCGCAAAGAGCAAAAGAGGTTGCAAAGCCTGTATTCTTTGCTACAATTATCATTATTACAGCTTATTTACCGCTATTTGCCTTTGAGCGTGTGGAGAAAAAGCTTTTTACACCTATGGCATTTACAGTAGGGTATGCTTTAGCCGGAGCTTTATTGGTAGCTTTAATCTTAATACCAGGTTTGGCGTATGCTGTTTACCGTAAGCCGAGAAAAATCTACCACAACAAGTGGTTAGAAAAGCTAACGGGAATGTACCACAATCGCATCATTAAGATTGTGAATAAACCAAAGCAAGTTTTTGCTCCAATATTAGTGGTATTGGCGATTACAATTGGATTGACTATAAAGGTAGGTAAAGACTTCTTACCTCCGTTAGATGAAGGTTCTATATGGCTTCAGGTAACATTACCTCCCGGGATATCACTGGAAAAATCAAAAGAGTTGAGTGATACGTTACGCGCACGTACGATGAAGTACGATGAAGTAACTTATGTCATGGTGCAGGCAGGTCGTAACGACGATGGAACAGATCCATTTACACCTTCACACTTCGAGTGTTCTGTGGGGATTAAACCTTACAAAGAATGGCCAAGAGGAAAGACTAAGGATGATTTAATTGAAGAATTATCAGCCGAGTATGAGAGTTTGCCTGGATTTACAGTAGGTTTTGCTCAGCCGATGATCGATGGTGTTATGGATAAAATATCAGGGGCTCACTCTGAATTGGTTGTAAAGGTTTTTGGAGAAGATTTCCACGAGACGCGCCGTATTGCAAATGAAGTTTTAGGAACATTGAGAACGGTAGATGGTGCAGTAGATTTAGCTATTGACCAAGAACCACCACTTCCACAGTTGCAGATTCACGCTAACAGAGATAAGATTGCACAGTATGGATTGAATGTATCTGACGTTGCAGAACTTATCGAAGTAGCTATTGGTGGAAAGGCTATCTCGCAAATATTTATTGGGAACAAGGTATATGATATCAGTGCGCGATATACAGAAGAAAGTAGAAATACACCTGAGAAGATTGCAAACTTAATGTTGACTTCAAGTACTGGTGCAAAGATTCCATTATCTCAAGTAGCAGAAGTGAAAACAAGTACAGGAGAAAGTACTATTACCCGTGAAATGAATAGACGTCACTTAACTGTGAAACTGAATGTCCGCAATAGAGATTTAGGATCCCTATTGAAGGAGGCACAGCAAAAGATAGAGGAGAATATCACTTATGATCACGAGAAGTTCCACATAGAATGGGGTGGGCAATTTGAAAATCAAAATCGTGCATATAGTCGTTTAGCTGTAATTGTTCCATTGACCTTGTGTTTGATGTTTGTCTTGTTGTATGGTGCTTTTGGACAGTTTAGACAGGCAGGATTATTAATGGTTGTTGTTCCACTGGCTCTTTTTGGAGGAATGCTTGCCTTGAATATACGAGGAATGTCTTTGAACGTTTCTTCAGCAGTTGGGTTTATTGCCTTGTTTGGTGTAGCAATTCAAAATGGGGTAATTATGATTTCTCACATCAATGACTTGAGAAGAAAGGGATTTGCTTTGTTAGATGCTGTATTGACAGGAGCAGAACAAAGGTTTAGACCAGTCTTAATGACTGCGACCGTTGCTATTTTGGGATTATTTCCAGCGTCTATGGCTACGGGAATCGGATCTGATGTGCAAAGACCATTGGCAACAGTAATTGTTTATGGATTGCTATTTGCGACTATATTAACGCTATTTGTGTTACCTGCGCTTTATTATTTAGTGGAACGCAAATGGGGGAAAGATAGTGATTTTGTAAAAAGTGAAGTAGAAGAAGAAAATTAGTCAGAAAATGAATAATTTAAAAAAATACATAGGAATAGGTTTAGTTATTCTTTGTAGTGGAAGTACACTGTATGCTCAGAACGGGCATACAGAGAACTCTGGAAACAAGAATGCGATTACTTATAAAGAGTTCTTGAGTAGAATGATAAGTAATAACCTAAGTTATACAGCAGAGCGATTCAATATTGATATTGCTGAGGCTGAGGTTCAAGCAGCAAAGGCTTTTCCCGATCCAGAGTTAAGTTTTGGATGGGCTGACAATCAGCAAAAGCGCATGCAAATGGGGTATGGCTTTGAGGCAGAGTTGTCTTGGGATTTGGAGCTCGGAGGTAAGCGAAAAGCGAGAAAGAATTTGGCACGCGATCAAAAAGTCTTGGCAGAATTAGAATTACAAGAGTTCTTTCATACGCTGAGAGCTGAATCTACGGTTACATTTCTTGAAGGCATGCAAAATAAGATGTTATTCGACATTCAACGAGATTCTTATTTGTCTATGCAACAAGTAGCTCAGTCAGATAGTATTCGTTATAGCTTGGGACAAATAAGCAAAGTAGATGCTATTCAAAGTAAATTAGAAGCCAAGTCAATGTGGAATGATTTACAAGATGCAGATGATACTTGGGAGAATAGCTTAGTGGAAATTAGAAATATTATCAGTGTCAATAGACATGATACAATTTACGTTCCTGAGGGGAGTTTTGATAAGTTTGCTCGATTATTTGACTTAGATGATTTAATCGTAACGGCTCAAAATAACCGTGCAGATTATTTGGTTGCAAGACAGAATAAGGTTGTAGCAGGTCGTCAAGTTGCCTTAGCAAGAGCTGAAAGAGCGATTGATTTGGGACTAAGTGTAGGAGTTGAAAACAATTCATTCGTAAAAAATGCTGTTGCTCCAACACCTGGTAATACTGTTGTAAAAGCGGGAATCTCTGTTCCTTTGAAGTTTTCAAATCGAAAAGAATCGGGGTTAAAGACTGCATTGTATGAAGAAAAACAAGCAGATCTGGAATACTTATCTATTGAGTTAGAGCTTGAAAAAGAGATTACACAGGCATATCGCAATTACTTGACAAAACAAAAACAGATTTACCGCTTTGAGAATGGGATGTTGCAAGAAGCTAAAGAAGTATTTGAGGGGATCAAGTATAGTTATCAGCGTGGTGCAAGTAGCTTATTAGAAGTATTAGACGCACAGCGTACCTATAATGAGATACAACAAGCTTATGCAGAAACGCTATTTGAGTACGCTTCAGCTTTAGTAGAGTTGGAGAAAGCAGTAGGTATTTGGGATATTGACTTTTAAGATGTGTATTATGAAAAAAATTATATTAGGATTATTCTTGTTTTCTGTTTCGTTGATATCAGCGCAAGATATCAATGAAGACCTTAAAGGAAGAACTACATTTGCTGTTAAGGCGGGATGGTTACAATCAACGCTGAAAGGCGATGACGTTGACTATTTAGCTGTAGATGGTAAAGTAGATGCCCGCAATAGCTTTTTTGCTGGTGTAAGTGTGGATAATAGTATTGGCAAACACTTTGGGTTAAAGCACGAGTTATTTTATCAAAATTACGGAGGTGAGTTTAAAAGAGAACTTGAAGATCACGTATTTGATGCTACGTTAGAAATGCATAGTTTGCGCTTGAACCCGATTAGTGCAGTATTTCAAGTTAAGGGATTGCAACTCTATGCAGGACCCTATGTGAATATGCTGTTGTATTCTTCTATTTCGGCAATAGATGAAAATGGAAAGAAGTACAAAGATCACGGCATATTTGGTAGTACAGAAGATGATCAAGAAGACAGTAAGTACTTGCAGAAGATGGATTATGGTATTGTTGCAGGATTGGAATACCAGTTTAAGTTTGGCTTGATTATCGGAGCACAGTTTACTCGTGGGTTTGCCTCAATATTTGATAATTCAAATACTTTTGGAGTAGAAGAAAATGAAGGAGCAAATGACTTTAAAATATATAATCAGAACTTTAACGTCTTTGTAGGTTATCGCTTTTAAGATGATTAGATTGTTGTAAAAGAGAAGCTAATGTGTTTTAGCTTCACTAAGATGTACAAAAAGCCTCATAATTATGAGGCTTTTTCTTTTACTATAAGAGTATGTTTTTTACTTCAGATAACTTCTTTATTACTTTGAAGTTTTCGTGTACTATTGGGTGATCTATATGCTCGTGGAGCCATGTTGTATGAAAAGGTACATGTACAGCATGTCCCCCTAATTCAAGAACTGGCAATACGTCTGAACGCAGCGAGTTACCTATCATAATAAATTCATCTGCATTTATATCAAGTCGTTTCAACAGTTTTTGATAGTCTATTTCTTCCTTGTCTGTCATTACTTCAATGTGGTGGAAATAAGGACCTAAACCAGATTTGTGTAATTTTCGGTGTTGGTCTTTTAAATCTCCTTTCGTAGCGACAACAAGTTTGTATTTGGATTGTAAATCTTGTAGAACATCTTCAACATCATCTATTAGTTCAACAGGTTTAGTCAATAACTTTTTACCTATTTTGACGATTTTGTCAATAACTTTGACATTTACAGTTCCTTTCGATATGATATTTGCAGCCTCAACCATGGATAGTGTAAATCCCTTGATACCATATCCATAAAGAGGTAAGTTATCGATTTGCGTTTTGAAGAGGATTTGAGAAATACTTTGATGTGTGAGATAATCTTCTAACAAAACACAGAACTCTTGTTCGGCTTCGTTGAAAAAAGGCTCATTTACCCATAGTGTATCATCTGCGTCAAAAGCTACTACTTTGATGTTTTTCATATATAATTGTATTGTTTGACATACAAATATACTGTGAAATAAAATCTTATTGTTTCAAAATATAAGCAAAGATTAAAGGTGCTACAATAGTTGCATCAGACTCAATCATAAAGCTTGGTGTGTCAACATCGAGTTTGCCCCAAGTAATTTTTTCATTTGGAATACAGCCAGAATACGATCCAAAAGAAGTTGTAGAATCCGTAATTTGACTATAGTATCTCCATTTTAGTATGTTTTCTTTTTCTAAGTCTTGCTCTAACATAGGAGCTACACACATTGCAAAATCTCCGGCAATTCCTCCTCCGATTTGGAAGAACCCCACTCCTTGTCCAACAGCATTGTGCTCGTACCAGTTTGCTAACCAAACCATGTATTCTAATCCACTTTTGACAGTTGATGCTTTTAGCTCTTGTTTGATTACATAAGAAGCAAATATATTCCCCATAGTTGAGTCTTCCCAACCTGGTACTACAATAGGTAAGTTGCGTTCAGCAGCAGCTAACATCCACGAGTTTTTCGGGTCTATTTCGTATTCGTCCTCTAATACTCCACTAAGCAATAACTTATACATATATTCATGAGGGAAATAACGTTCGCCAGCTTGCTCTGCATCTTTCCAAATTTTCTCGATGTGACTTTGTATTTTTCTGAAGGCTTCTTCTTCTGGGATACAGGTATCGGTTACGCGATTGTATTTGTTTTCAAGTAACTCAAGTTCTTGTTGAGGTGTTAAATCGCGGTAGTTTGGTATTCTCTTGTAGTGAGAGTGTGCGACTAAGTTCATAATGTCTTCCTCTAAGTTGGCACCAGTACAGCTAATGATGTCCACCTTTCCTTGTCTAATCATCTCTGCTAACGAAATTCCTAATTCTGCTGTACTCATTGCACCTGCAAGAGAGATAAGCATTTTTCCTCCTTTTTCTAAGTGTGTTTCATAGCCTTTAGCTGAGTCTACTAAAGTTGCTGCGTTGAAGTGAAGGAAATTTTCTTCTAAGAATTGTGAGATCGGTCCTCTTTTCATTGTCATAATTTTGTTTTACTGCGTATTTCTAAACTGTTGTTATATTCTAAATATCAATAGCAATTACACCTGTTTTGTCTTGCAAATGAGGTGTTTGTGTTGATTTTAGATATGCGTCAGCGAAACTAATTAGAACATTAAGGATAATATTTATCCTATGATAAATATTAATCTATTTTTCTTTTCTTATCCTACTTAAGCTTACTTGAGTAATTCCTAAATAAGAAGCAATGTGTTTTAAAGGGACACGTTGAAATAGGGTGGGTTGATTGCTTAGAAGTGCCTCATAGCGTTCTTTGGCAGGTAACAAATCTCTTGTAATGATGCGTCTTTCAACTTTAAGCAATTCTTTTTCTGCTAATTTTCTTCCGAGATTGGCAATGTGTATATCCGAAAGGTAGAAAGTGTTGAGCTTGTCAAAGTTGATTTCATAAAGCTCACAATCAACTAATAGCTCTATGTTTTCATAGCTCTTTTTATTCTCTACGTAATTTTGCATGGATAAAATGGTAGCACCTTCTTCTCCAAACCAAAATGTGATTTCTCCCTGATCGTGGTAGGAGAAAGCTCTTACGACTCCTTTTTTGATAAAGTAAAGTTTGTTTTCAAACTTATCCGCCTGCAGTAGAATGTGTCCTTTTGGAAATGACTTTTCTATTGCAATATCTTGAATAGTTTGTTTTGATTCCTTTGGAAGTTCATAGATATTGTCAAGTATTTGTTCTAAAGTCATTTTTTGTCAAATTTAAGGGAGTAAATCTATTATCGCTGTAAAGATAAGCTATTTAAAAAAAAGTAGTAGAAGTGCAAAGATGTAGTTTTTTGTAGGTATTTCAGTTTAGAAAGAAAAGCATTTAAGAGAGGTGTTTGCTAATATCTTCGTTTTCATTTTCATTGCTAAGAGAACCAGAATAGCTATTTCAAGCTTTTTTTTATTGTTAAACTTGATTCGTTATTGTGATATAGATTATATTAATGTTAATATTTATGTTTTTGGGCTTAAGTCTTTTTTTTCAAGGTCTTACTTTAATAGATTTGTAAAACTTAATATATAGAAGAAAGCAAATAAACACTTTAAGAATGAATTTTAAATCAACCATTTACGCAGCAGTAGGATGTCTTTTTTCTGTTGCAGCATTAGCAAATGAGACTTTGCCAAAACCAAAGTTAGTAGTAGGATTAGTTGTAGATCAAATGAGATGGGACTATTTGTATCGCTACTATGACCGTTATTCAGATAATGGTTTTAAGCGTTTGCTTAATGAAGGTTTCTCAAGTGAGAATACTTATATAGATTATGTACCTACTTATACTGCAATCGGGCACAGTACTGTTTATACAGGAAGTGTACCAGCTATTCACGGAATTGCGGGTAATGACTTCATTATTCAAGCAACAGGAGAGAGCATGTATTGTACACAAGATGACTCTGTCGTAGGAGTTGGAGGAGGAGAAGGTAAGATTGGGAAACAATCACCTAAGAACCTACTTGTCTCTACAGTGACTGACCAATTAAAATTGGCGACTAATTTTCAATCTAAAGTAATTGGAATTGCAATTAAAGATAGAGGGGGTATCTTACCTGCTGGACACTTTGCAAATGCTGCTTACTGGTTAGACGGTACAACAGGAGATTGGATAACAAGTACTTTTTATATGAATGATTTGCCTAAGTGGGTAAAGTCTTTTAACAAACAAAAGTTGGCTGATAAGTACTTTAAACAGGGGTGGAAGACCTTATATCCAATGGATAGTTATGTTTTGAGTATTTCAGATGACAATGAGTATGAACAACCTTTTAAAGGTGAAGATAAGCCTGTTTTTCCACGTAATTTAGTAAAACTTAAAAAGGATAATGGCTATGATTTAATCAAATCAACTCCATTTGGAAATAGTTTGACACTTGATTTCGCAAAGGCTGCAATTGAAAGTGAAGAACTTGGGAACAACAGTAAAGGAGTAACGGATTTCTTAGCTGTAAGTTTATCGTCAACAGATTATATTGGACATCAATTTGCAATCAACTCTATTGAGATTGAGGATACATATTTGAGATTAGATGCTGATTTAGCTGAATTTTTTGAGTATTTAGATAAGAAGGTTGGGAAAGGGAATTACACTTTGTTCTTGACAGCAGACCATGGAGCTGCACACAACCCTAAGTTTTTTGCAGATCAAAAAGGTAATGCAGGTTATTTCAATACTGGTGAAGCTCGAAAAATTTTGAATGAAAAGTTAGCTAAGAAATTTGAGCAAGAAGATATCATCAAAAGCTTGACGAATTACCAAGTTCACTTAAACAATAAACTGATTGAAGATAAAGACTTAGAAGAAGATGATATTCGCGAGTTTATTGTAAGAGAGATGAAGAAGCTTGAAGGAATTGCATTCGTAACAGATATGGATAAAGCTGCTCAAGCGAGTATTCCTCAAAAAATTAGAGAGCGTATTGTGAATGGTTATAATATTAAGAGAAGTGGAGTTATTCAGTATATCTTAGAGCCACAATGGTATAGTGGAAAGAAAGATGGAAAGGGAACAACACACGGAACATGGGGATCTTATGACGCTCATATCCCAGCAGTATTTATGGGATGGGGAGTGAAACCTGGAAAAACAACAAGAGAAACTCATATGACGGATATTGCGCCAACTATTGCCGAGATTTTAAAAATCGAAGTTCCAAATGGAAATATAGGAACGCCAATCCACGAGGCTATTGATGTAAAATAAATAGATATTTTATAGAAATATTAAAGCGTTATTAGTGCTAATGTACTAATAACGCTTTTTTTATAATTTAGATTGTTTTTTAATAGTGATAGTTCGTTTTTATTTTTAGCTTTGAAATATCTACAATAATTTTTTAGTAAATATGAAAAAAAGACTTTTACTAGTTAGTTTTATGTTAGTTGTTAGTGCCACACTACATGCACAATATAAAACTATAACAAAGAAAGATTCTAATGGTTTTAAATATGAGACTGTTGAGAATGATCCTTCAAAAGCGCGTATTTATACCTTAGAGAATGGTCTTAAAGTATATTTGGCACAGAATCACGATGAACCTCGTATTCAAACCTATATACCAGTGCGTACAGGATCAAATAATGATCCAGAGGATAATACTGGACTTGCTCACTATTTAGAGCATATGTTGTTTAAAGGTACTTCTAAGTTAGGAACTGTAAATTGGGAAGCTGAGAAAGCTATGATTAAACAGATTTCCGATTTATATGAAGAGCATAAAAAGGAAACAGATGTAGAGAAGAAGAAAGCAATTTATAAGAAGATTGATGAAATCTCTAAAGTTGCTTCACAATATGCTGTTGCTAATGAATATGATAAATCTGTAGCTTCAATCGGTGCATCAGGCACAAATGCTCATACCTGGTTTGACGAGACTGTATACAAGAACGTGATTCCGTCAAATGAATTGGAGAAGTTCTTGATTATTGAACAAGAGCGCTTCTCTGAATTAGTATTGCGTTTGTTTCATACAGAGTTAGAGGCAGTTTACGAGGAATTTAATAGAGGTCAAGATAGTGACTATAGGACTTCACATGAAGCTATGATGAAGCTATTGTTCCCTACTTCTCATTATGGTACACAAACTACCATTGGTACTTCAGAGCATTTAAAGAATCCTTCAATGGTGGCTATCCACAATTATTTTAATCAATATTATGTTCCTAATAATATTGCAGTTGTGTTAGTAGGAGATTTAGAGTTTGAACCAACGATTAAATTGGTAAATGCCTATTTTGGTTCAATGAAGAAGGGGGTTCAGCCTAAAGAATATGTTGCTGTTGAACCACCGTTAACAACTATACAATCAACAGAGGTTTTTAGCCCTCAAAGTGAGAGAGTTGAAATAGGTTTTCGCCTTGGTGGTGTAAAAACGGAAGATGCTACTTACCTATCTTTGATTGATATGTTATTGAGCAATGGGCAAGCAGGTCTTATTGACTTAGATGTCAATCAAAAGCAAAGAACGCTTTACGCAGGTAGTTCACCTATGATTATGAAGGATTACTCTGTACACCAGTTAACAGGTATGCCTAATGAAGGACAAAGCTTAGAAGAAGTGAGAGATATTCTTTTAGGAGAGTTAGAAAAGATTAAAAAAGGAGACTTTGACGAGTGGCTATTAGAGGCTGTTGTAAATGAGTTTAGAAAGAACTCTATGATGGCTTTGGAAAGCAATGACGCGATGGCTACGGAAATGTATCAGGCGTTTATTTACGGAAGAACTTGGGAAGAGACTGTAAGCGAGATTGACAAGATTGCTAAAATTACCAAAGCGGATGTAGTGAAGTTTGCAAATGAAAAGTATGGTGATAATTATGCTATTGTCTATAAAAGACAAGGTGAAAATAAAGACTTAGTTCGCGTAGAGAATCCTGGAATTACGCCTATTGATTTGAATAGAGAAAGTGAGTCAGAGTTTTACAAACGCCTTAAGAATATCGCAGTACAAGATATTCAGCCTGAATTTATAGACTTTGATTCGGCTATTAAAAAAGATAAAATCGGAAAAGTGGGAGGTACTTTGTACTCCATTGAGAATAAAACAAATGATATTGCTACAGTAACTTATATCATGCCAGTGGGTACTGATCACGGTAAAGTATTAGGTTTAGCAGTTGGTTATTTAGATTATTTAGGTACAAATAAATATTCTGCAGCTGATATTCGCAAAGAGTTTTACAAATTGGGAATAGAGTATTCTTTTAGTACATCTACAGATAAAACATTTATTACCGTAAATGGATTAAAGGAGAATATACCTGCAGGTATAGCTTTATTAGAGCACTTGTTGACAGATGCGAAAGCAGACCAAGAAGCGTATAACAATTTAGTAGATCAAATCTTGAAAGGTCGTCAAGATGCAAAATCGAGTAAAGGCGGTATTCAAAGAGCATTGAGCAGTTATATTGTTTCAGGAGAAGATAGCCGCTTTAAAGATATATTTAGCGAAAGTGAATTGAAATCTTTGAATCCTAATGAATTGGTGAGGATTGTTCATTCGTTTAGCGATTACAATCAAGATGTTTTCTACTATGGAAATGATTTAGCAGCAACGAAGAAGGCTGTTGAAAAACACCATAATTTAGGGAAGAATAAGAAAGTTCCAGCGTTGAAAGTTTATCCAGAGCCAGAAACAACAGGAACAGTATATTTTGCACCATATGATATGGTACAAGCTGAAATTTCATTTAGAGGACGTGAGATCAAGTTTAATAAAGATATCTTAGCAGCGAGTAATATTTTCAATAATTACTTTGGTGGAGGAATGGCATCTGTGGTTTTCCAAGAGATTAGGGAGTCTAAATCACTGGCTTATTCGGCTTATGCATATTACTTCAATGCAGCAGAGAAAGAGAAGTATAACTATGTGATGGCTTATGTTGGAACACAGGCAAACAAATTACCTCAGGCAGTAGATGCAATGATGGAATTGATGAACGATATGCCAAAAGCTGAAAATCAGTTTGAGAATGCTAAGAGTTCTGTATTAAAGAATATCGCAACACAACGTTATACGAAAGCTCAAATATTCTATTATTGGTTGACTTTAAAAGAGAAAGGTATTGATTACGATATCAATAAAGATCTTTACAAAGAGATTCAAACTATGAAAATGGATGATTTAGTTGACTTTTTCAACAAACACGTGAAAGGTAAATCATTTAACGTTGGTTTATTAGGTAAGAAAGAGAACCTTGATTGGGAAGCAGTGAAGAAATTTGGAAAGATTAAAGAGCTGACTTTAGAAGATTTATTCGGGTACTAATACATTATTTATATAGCTTAAAAAAAGCCTCAAGTATTTTACTTGAGGCTTTTTTTGTTCTATTGAAAGGTTGTTTTATTCGTTTAAAAGAGAGATATATTCCAGGCCTTGTTTTATTGATTTTACATTATTAAATGTTAGCAATAAGCGCAATCCTGCTTTTGTTTGCTTTTCTTTTATACTACATATATTCGCTCTGTGTTGAACGAAAGTAAACACGTTTCTGAATTTTGCTGTTTGATAAAATTCCGATTTCTGATCGCCAATAAAGTAGCAGATCATCTTTCCTTGTTTCATCACTATTTTTTCTATTCCCATGTCAATAGCATGCTTTTTTATACGCAAACTATTGTGTAAAGCAATCGCTTGTCTTGGCAAGGGACCGAAACGGTCAATAATACGCTGCTCGTAAGCGACTAAATCTTCATCTGTATTTATAGAACTTAGTTCATTGTACAAGTTTAGACGCTCAGTAATATTGTTGATATACTCATCAGGATATAGAATTTCGAAATCAGTGTCAATCTGTACATCGCGAACAAAGACCTTATTTTCCTCTTTATTTTCATCTTCATAAAGATCTTTAAACTCATTTGCTTTAAGCTCTTCAATCGCTTCTTGCATGATTTTTTGGTAAGTTTCAAATCCTATTTCATTGATAAAACCACTTTGCTCACCTCCTAATATATCACCTGCTCCACGTATTTCTAAGTCTTTCATTGCAATATTAAAGCCACTGCCTAAGTCACTGAACTGTTCAAGAGCTTGGATTCGCTTTCTGGCTTCTTCTGTCATCGCTGAATAAGGAGGGCAGATAAAATAACAGAATGCTTTTTTATTACTTCGACCAACGCGTCCTCTCATTTGATGTAAATCAGAAAGTCCAAAGTTATTTGCATTGTTGATTAATATGGTGTTGGCATTTGGAACATCTAATCCACTTTCAATAATTGTAGTCGCTACAAGAACATCAAATTGGCCATCCATGAAAGCAAGCATTAAGTCTTCTAATTTTTTTCCTTCCATTTGACCATGACCTATACCTACTTTAGCATCAGGTACAAGACGTTGTATCATTCCAGCAACTTCCTTGATGTTTTCAATTCTATTATTGATGAAATAAACTTGCCCACCTCTTTCTATTTCATAAGAAATAGCATCTCGGATTACTTCCTCATTGAATCCTACTACATTCGTTTCTATAGGATATCTATTAGGTGGAGGCGTTGTTATAACTGATAAATCCCTTGCAGCCATTAAAGAAAACTGTAAAGTTCTTGGAATTGGGGTAGCAGTTAGTGTTAACGTATCTACATTTTCTGATATTGTTTTTAGTTTGTCTTTTACAGCTACTCCAAACTTTTGTTCTTCATCAATGATTAGCAAACCTAAATCCTTAAAGACTACATTTTTGTTTACTAATTGATGCGTACCGATAATGATATCTATTTTTCCATCGGCAAGGTCTTTCAGTATTTCGCTTTTTTGCTTTGCAGTTCTAAATCGATTGATGTAGCTGACTCTTATAGGCATGTCTTTTAGGCGTTCTGTAAACGTCTTAAAGTGTTGAAATGCCAGGATTGTCGTTGGCACAAGTATCGCGACTTGCTTGCCGTTTTCGGCCATCTTGAATGCAGCGCGAATAGCTACTTCGGTTTTTCCAAAACCTACATCTCCACAAACTAAGCGATCCATCGGACGCTCGCTTTCCATATCTGCTTTTACCTCCTGAGTTGCTTTTAATTGATCAGGAGTGTCTTCATAGATAAAAGAACTTTCTAATTCGTGTTGTAAATACCCATCAGGTGCACATTGAAAACCTTTTTGAAGTTTTCTTTTCGCATAAAGCTGGATGAGGTTGAAAGCGATGTGTTTAACTCTTGCTTTGGTTTTGTTCTTTAAGTTTTTCCATGCACTTGAGCCAAGTTTATATATTTTTGGAGCTACGCCGTCTTTGCCATTGTATTTTGCAATTTTATGTAAAGAGTGGATGCTTACATACACAATGTCATTGTCTGCATAGACTAATTTTATAGCCTCTTGTGTCTTGCCTTCTACTTGTATTTTTTGCAAACCTCCAAATCGGCCTATACCGTGATCAATATGAGTAACGTAGTCACCCACAGACAGTGAATTGAGCTCTTTTAGTGTGATGGTTTGCTTTTTCGTATAACCATTCTTTAGATTAAATCTGTGGTATCGTTCAAATATTTGATGGTCCGTATAACAGGCAATTTGGTTTTCTTCATCGATAAATCCTTCAAAGATTGGGTGAACTAATGTTTCATAGGACTGTACTACTACTTGTTCATCCGCGTCTTTTAGAGAATGGAATATCTCTTTGAAACGACGTGCTTGATTCTCGTTTGAACAGAATAAATAATTCTTTATTCCATTGTCTGTATTGTCGTTTAAACTTCTTACCAATAAGTCAAACTGCTTATTGAAAGAAGGTTGGGGTTTGATGTGAAATTCATATGTATTGTCAACATCAATTAACTTTGTTTCATCCAGTTCAACAAAACTGAGAAGTTCTATTTTATCTAAGAAGGCTGCCCCGTCAATAAACATACCTTCTGGTGAGGTATGAGCAAGGTCTTTGTTTAGTTTTTCGAATATCGTGGTAGCTTTGTCAAATAAGCGGTTTAATTGTTCGACAACAAGGGCCGTATTTTGAGCAAATACTACTGTGTTTTGAGAAATATAGTCTAAGAAACTCTCTCTGCCTTCAGTAGAAAATTTATTCTCTACGTTGGGAATGATTGTTATCTTTTTCTTTTTTTCGATAGACAATTGTGTCTCAACGTCAAAAGTACGTATACTGTCAATCTCATTACCAAAAAATTCAAGGCGATATGGTTCGTCATTTGAAAATGAGAAAACGTCTAATATACCTCCGCGTACTGAAAACTCTCCAGGTTCAGCAACAAAATCAACTCGTTTAAAATTATATTCAAAAAGAGTTTCGTTGATAAAGTCAATATCGTACTTGTCGCCAACATTGATTTTCAGCGTGTTCTTCTCCAGTACTTTTTTAGTTACAACTTTTTCAAAAAGAGCTTCTGGATAGGTAACGATAATAGCTGGTTTTTTTCTTGAACTAATGCGGTTTAATACCTCTGCGCGTAAAAGAATATTTGCGTTATCGGTTTCTTCAATTTGATATGGTCGTTTGTATGAACCAGGGTAGAACAAAACATCTTGTTTATTCAACAAACTCTCCAAGTCATTTAGGTAATATGCTGCTTCTTCCTTATCATTAAAAATAAGTAGATAAGGAACATCTGACTGGGAAAATAAACTTTCTATTTGAAAGGAAATCGAAGAACCAATAAGACCTTTAAAACGCAGTTTTTTACCACGACTACCTGCTAAATCTTTTAGTATTTGATTTGTTTTTGTAGTGTTATGATAGATTTGTTTAATATCCATTATTCTTCTGTTTGTTCATCTGGGTTAGCTCTTCTCTCCTCGTTTATAAGCTCAAGCATTTCTTCTTCCCCTAATTCTAATGGAATCTTTTTCGCTTGTAAATTGCGTTCCATATTTTTAATTAGGAGTGTGATATTTTTATTTGTCTCTTTTAAGTACATGTCAACCTTGCCTATCTCTATTGGATCCAGGTTTAAGAACATATTTAAGTTTTTTACTGAATTGTAAAGGACCGTTAAGCGAGCTTTATTGTCTTTTTCGTCAATTTCTACGGGGTATTTGACAAAGGTGATTGACTGTAATCTATTGTCAATTTGAGCAATCTTTTTTTGATATGCATCAATAGAAGTAACTGGTTTAAGTTCAGCTTCTTGCTTAAACTCTTTCCACGCATTCCATTTACTTAGTATATCCGTTAGCTCTTGACTTGTTTCTGGAATATCAATCTTCCAGTTAGCTTCGAGGTATTTGAATACACTATCTTGGTGTTTTGTATAGCGTTCTTGTTCAGCTTGTTGCTGTTTTTCTTTGTCTTCGCATGCTATCGAAAGGAATGATAGCGTAAAAATACTCAGTATAAATAGAAATGTTTTTTTCATCTTAATCACAATAAGGCTCAAATTTACAAAGTTATAGGTTAATAATTAGTAACTCTCTCATAGATTGTTATAATAGTTATAAAGTATCTTCTATTATGACTATTTCCATTGATTTCTTTCTATACTTCTTTTATATTTGTGGTTTATTATAATTTATAGATAATGGGAACCAAAATTCTTATCATAGGGGCTTGTGGACAAATTGGGTCAGAGCTAACATTAAAGTTAAGAGGTATTTACGGAAACGATAACGTAGTTGCTTCTGATATACGAGAAGGGAACGCGAATCTGATGGAATCTGGGCCTTTCGAGATATTGAATGCTATGGATTTTGATGCTGTTTCAGCTGTGATCGAAAAGCATCAGATAGAAGAAGTTTACTTAATGGCTGCTTTGTTGTCAGCTACTGCTGAGAAGAATCCTGCTTTTGCATGGGAGTTGAATATGAACTCTCTTTTCCATGTTCTTAATTTGGCAAAAGAAGGAAAGATTAAGAAAATCTTTTGGCCGTCTTCAATTGCTGTTTTTGGGCCTACTACTCCTCGTGTAATGACGCCTCAATATACTGTAATGGAACCAAGTACTGTGTACGGTATCTCTAAGCAAACTGGAGAGCGCTGGTGTGAATATTACTTTAATAAGTATGGTGTAGATGTAAGAAGTATTCGCTATCCAGGTTTAATTTCTTGGACTACTCCTCCTGGAGGTGGGACAACAGACTATGCGGTTGATATTTTCTATAAGGCGATTGAGGATAAACATTACAACTGTTTTTTATCTGAAAAATCAGCTTTGCCTATGATGTATATGGACGATGCTTTGAATGCTACAGTTGGTATTATGCAAGCGAAAAAAGAAGATATAAAAATCCGTTCATCGTACAACCTTGGTGGAATCTCGTTTACGCCTGAGGAAATTTACGCAGAAATCAAAAAACACATTCCTGATTTTACAATCGAATACAATTCTGACTTTAGACAAGCTATTGCCGATAGTTGGCCAGCAAGTATTGATGATAGTGCAGCTCAAACTGACTGGAATTGGAGTCACAAGTATGACCTTGAGGCATTAACCAAAGTTATGTTGGAAAACTTGACAAGAGTTTTAGCAAAATAAGATAAATCTTAAAACGCCAGAGTATTTGCTCTGGCGTTTTTTATTTCTTAAGCTTTTTGAATACTAATTTATATAAGGGTATAATAGTAATGACTAAAGCTGCGATAATTACAATTGTACTTAGATTGTCCGATAGTAATCTTTGTGTTTTTAAGATTAAGGCTACTGCAAAAACAATCAATCCTACGACTAAAAGCTTTAAATTGTTATTCATTTTTTCTAATTTGTACAAATATAGATAATAACTTAAAGTTTATTGAATAAATATATTACTAAAGGACTTACAATCATTACAAAGGAAATTGTAATGAAAAAATAGGCTGTTTGTGCATTCAGTATGCCAAATTGGAAAAGCAAGATAGAAAGTGCTAATATTCCTAAACCTAATAATAAAATAAGTGTATTTCTTTTCATTTGCATAGGTTGTTTATTAAATAATAAAATTACTCATAAAATACAATATAAACACTTCTTTTGAAGTGTATTAACTTCTATTAAAGATATAGTGATATGGAAAATAAAATAAAAGAGATTGTAAACTGTGCAAATCAGTCCTACTCTAAGTGGAGAAAGCAGGATATAGAGCATAGAATAACTTACTTAAAAGCTTTGAAAAACAATTTGTTAGCTAATAAAGAACACTATGCTTCTCTGATGACAAAGGATATGAATAAGCCTTTAATACAAGCTATAGGAGAAGTAGAAAAGTGTGGTAAATTAATTGATTATTATATTGATCACGGTAAGCAGATATTGAAAGGACGCACGATTGCAACAGAGTGGTCAGAAGTATATGTCGTTAATGATCCCTTGGGAGTGATATTAGGTGTGATGCCTTGGAACTTTCCTTTTTGGCAGGTATTTAGATTCGCTGTACCAACCTTATTAGCGGGAAATACAGTCATCGTAAAACATGCGAGTAATGTGCCTTTAAGTGCAGAAGCACTTGAGAATTGCTTTAAAGTAGAAGGCTTTGAGCAAGTTTACTTCAATGTTACTATTCCTGGTAAAGAAGTCAATTCGCTAATAGAAAGTCCTTACATAAAAGGAGTTTCTTTGACGGGAAGTGAAGCAGCAGGTAGTTCTGTTGCCAAAAAAGCTGGTGAATTAATTAAACCTGTCGTATTAGAATTGGGAGGAAGTAATGCCTTTATTGTTTGTCAAGACGCAAATCTCGCTAAAGTTATTCCTGTAGCTGTGAATGCAAGATTTCAGAATACTGGTCAAAGTTGCATTGCAGGAAAGCGTTTTTTAGTACACAATGCTTTGAAAGAGCAGTTCATCGAGCAATTTCAATTAGAGGTGAGCAAATTAAAGAGAGGAGATCTATTTGATAAGAACACTACGATTGGGTTAATGGCGAGGGAAGACTTGGCGATAGAGTTGGAAAGTATTATGAAAGCATCTATTTCTCAAGGAGCACGATTAGTGTTTGGTGGTCATCGCGAAGGAAGTTGGTTCGAACCTACTTTACTCGCTGAAGTTACTCCTGAGATGGAGGCTTTTAGACAAGAGACTTTTGGTCCTTTAGCAGTAGTTGTAGGTTTTGATACCTTAGAGGAAGCGATACAGTTGAGTAATGATTCTCGCTTCGGTTTAGGCGTGTCTATCTTTAGTGAAGATGTTGACTTACTGAGAAGTAGAGTTAGTGATTTTGAAGATGGAGCAGTGTTTATCAATGAGATGGTAATCTCAGATCCACGAGTGCCTTTTGGGGGAAATAAGTTTTCTGGTATTGGTAGAGAAATGTCTGAAGAAGGATTATTGGCATTTGTCAATAAGAAATCAGTAATAATAAAATAGAAATAGTGTTAATTTTTAGTAATTTTGGTTAATACATAAATGTGTTAATCATGGTGGATACTTTTATCGAATTTTATGATAAGATCAATTTTGTTGATTTAATTGAGTTTTGTGGAACATTTGCATTTGCTATTTCAGGGGTTCGTTTAGCTTCAGCAAAAAGTGTGGATTGGTTCGGCGCTTTTGTCATTGGATTTGTCACTGCTACAGGTGGAGGAACTCTCCGTGATCTATTGCTAAACACAACGCCATTCTGGTTGTTATCAAGTGTTTATGCGTGGTGTACAATTCTGGCTTTACTTACTGTTATTCTGTTTAGAAAACAGTTGGTACGTCTGAACAACACGTTTTTGTGGTTTGACAGCATTGGCTTAGGTCTTTTCGTTGTGGTAGGAACGGAAAAAGCAATAGCATTTGGTTATCCTTTTTGGGTAGTTGTAATTTTAGCGACTATTACGGGAACTGTAGGAAGTATAATACGCGATATAATGATTAATGAAATTCCTGCCATGTTTAGGCAAGAGTGGTATGCCTTAGTGTGTATTTTTGGAGTGATGATTTACTATGGGTTAATTTATTTGAAGATGTCTGAGCCAGTAGTACAAGTTCTTACAGCAGCTTCTGTTTTTGTAATTCGTTTACTGGCAACTCGTTATAAATTGGGGCTTCCGACATTGAAGGATGAAGATTAAAAAAAGTATTTTTTTTTGATTTTTTAGTTTGTATAAATGAAATTTCGTTCTATATTTGCATCGCAATAAAGGTAACACACCTTCCTCCTTAGCTCAGTTGGTTAGAGCATCTGACTGTTAATCAGAGGGTCCTTGGTTCGAGCCCAAGAGGGGGAGCAGAAAGCCAGACAGAAATGTCTGGCTTTTTTTATTTACACTACTTTTTGTTGTTCTGGAAGTATGTGGTTAACACATTTGAGTCTAAAGTAGAACACAATCTTAATAATATTTCTATTCTTTCTCGTTTATCCTTTCCTCTTACAGTGGAAAAAGTTTGTGTTTTGAGTAAATTTTAGTGAGTTTGATGTGTTTTAGTGGTTAAAAGCGCTTAAGAAGAAGTAGTCAATCATTGATCTAAGCAGTTATCCTAATTTTCAATACTTATTTATTGTTTGAGCCTTTTTACTTTGGAAAGAATTGAGGCAACGATAGAGTTGAAGTCCTTCAGGGTGAATTAAACACAGGGAATAACTGTGTTTTCTTTGGACTTTCTAAGAGGTTTCTTGGGGTATTCTTCGAGTTTTGCTTGTAGGAAGCCTTGTTTTTCCAAGAAAACCCCAAGCAAACTGCGAGAATACTCGAAGAAAGTGGCTACATCTTTACAAGTAGGTGGAGGTTAATTTGGCAAAACAGAATATTGGGATCACATGCAAATTTTGTGAATAAGCTTATAGGTCGTTTAGGTAAGAACTATTGTTGAGTTCGCGATGAGATAAGATTAAGTTCAATGAGTGTTGTAGAGGGATAGCTGTTGCTTGTAACAAGGGATTAATTCTAAAAATGGTTGTGATAATGTCAACACATGAGTAACCTACTTTCCCTTGTAATAGATAGGTAAAAAAAGAAAGGAAAGTGCACCGAAAATGATTACAATCCCTGTTTGAGTAGTCCATAGAATCCATCCAAATGCAGTTCCTGCTACAAGTGATACATCAAAAAGGAGTAAAAGTTGTGCAATGATTAATGGGAAAGCTCCAAAGCCTCCATTGGTAAACGAAACAGCAAAACTACCTGCAACAAACGACGATATGACAATAGGAAAGCTTAATCCACTTGTGTCTGGTAAGGCATGCATACCAAAGTAGAAAGTCGCGATATAACCTACCCAAATCAACAGTGTATAGAAAAGAAATGATTTCTTATGGGGCATTTTCATGGTGCTACTCAAGCCTTCTCCCAAGCCTCTTAGTTTGTTTTTGATAAGCGTGATTACCTTCCACTTTAAGTGTTTGAAAACAAAATAAATAGTAGCGACTCCTACAAGAGCTAAGATTCCTAAAATAAGTAATTTTTCGAAGGGAACATATTTTGACAGGAAGTCCTTTAGTACTGTAAACTGTAGCGATAACGCGAGTAATACACAGAATAGCAAACAAAATAAGTCAACTATACGTTCTGATACGATACTCCCAAATCCTTTGTCAAAGGGAACTTTCTCGTATTTCTGTAACACTAAAGCACGTGATACTTCTCCTGATCGAGGAACTGTTAAGTTTAATAAGTACCCTATGGATATCGCCATGAAATTGGTTGTCGTAGAGCAGGAATGCCCCATGTATTTCAAAGCAAATTTCCAGCGATAGGCTCGCGCCCAAAGGCTTAAAATAGAAAAGATTGAGGCGATGAAAATGTAGTTGTAATTAGCACCTTTAAAGTACTGTATCATCTCGTCGATCTGCTCAGAGGTAAACTGACGGAAAGCGTAATAAACCAAAAAAACTCCCAACAAAAGTGGGAGTAGTATATTGGCTATTTTGCTTATTTTTTTTTTCAATTTGAGTATTAACCTAATTGATTTGTTTCTTCATTAGGAAAAATAATAGAAGGCTTAAATGTTTTAGCTTCTTCAAAATCCAGGATACCATACGTAATGATAATGATGATATCTCCTTTGTGTACTTTACGCGCAGCAGGTCCATTCAAGCAGATTTCTCCACTGTTTCTTGGTCCTGGAATAGCATAAGTTTCAAAGCGTTCTCCGTTATTGATGTTAACAATAGAAACTTTTTCTCCTTCAATGATGTTAGAGGCTTCCATTAAAACTTCATCAATCGTAATACTACCGATATAATGTAAATCTGCTCCAGTTACTTTTACACGGTGGATTTTTGATTTTACAACTTCAATTTGCATTTTGAGTTTGTTTAATTAAATGATAAATTGTCAATTAAGCGAATACCTTCAATATGTGCAACTAGAAAACCTCTATATTTCTGTCCTTCAGTTTTTTGAATGACAGGTTTTAGAGTTTCTTCACTTGCAATGGTGAAGTATTCGAGTTCAAAGTTAGAATTATTTTTAAATTCACTATCAACAAATTGCTGAACTTTTTCAATACTTTCTGTCGCAAATAGTGTTTTAGCTTGTTTTAACACTTCGTATAAAAAAGTTGCTTTGTGCAAACCGTCATTCGAAATGCGCTCATTGCGTGAACTCATTGCTAAACCATCTTCACCGCGGAAAATTGGCACACCTACAATTGTTACGGGGATGTGTTTTTTTTCTACCAATTTCTTGATGATTAACAATTGTTGAAAATCTTTTTCTCCAAAGTATGCTTTTGTGGGAAGTACTAATTCAAAAAGTTTGCTTACAATAGTACCTACCCCATCAAAGTGTCCTGGGCGTGAAGCTCCTTCCATTTCATTTTCTAATCCGTCAAAATCAAATGATTGAGCTACTGCATTGTCACCGTAGATTTCTTCCACTGAAGGCGCAAATACAACAATTTGTTCAGAAAGAGAGGATATTGTCTCAATATCTCTTTCTAATGTACGCGGGTATTTTGCTAAATCGTCTGCATTGTTGAATTGCGTTGGATTGACAAAAATACTCACTACCGTACAATCATTTTCATTTAATGATTGTGCCATTAATGACAGGTGACCATTGTGAATAGCCCCCATCGTAGGTACCAAACCTATAGCCTTATTTGCATCACGTAATGGTTTTAAATACGCTTGTAAATCGGCTTTTGTACTAAAAAGAAACATCCGCTTCGTGTTTAAAATAATGGCAAAATTAGTTATTTAAGAAATAACTCCATAAAATTTTGTAAATTTGCAACGTTTATTTATTTCACAAAAGAAATTAAAAATCAAGATGAAAGATAAGAGGATATTATACGTATCATCTGAAGTGGTACCGTATTTAGCAGAAAATGAAGTTTCATTAATGTCTTATGACGCTCCAAAGATGATCAACGATCAAGGTGGGCAAATAAGAATTTTTATGCCGAGATATGGTAGTATTAACGAAAGAAGACATCAATTACACGAAGTAATTAGACTATCGGGTATGAACTTGGTAGTGAATGATATGGATATGCCTTTGATTATTAAAGTTGCTTCAATTCCAAAGGAGCGTATCCAAGTGTATTTCATTGATAATGATGAGTACTTTAAGCGCAAGTCTACGTTTACAGATGATGATGGAAAACTTTTTCCAGACAATGATGAAAGGGCAATCTTCTTTACAAAAGGAGTTATAGAGACAGTTAAGAAATTAAATTGGGTACCTGATGTTATTCACGTTCAAGGGTGGATGGCTTCTTTATTACCAGTTTATTTAAAACACTACTACAAAGACGAAACAATCTTTGCAGATACAAAAATTGTTACATCTGTATTTGAAAAAGGGTTTGAAGGTGACTTGAGCAACAATATGAAAGCAAAAGTTGCGTTTGATGAGTTACCAGAGGAAGTGATTTCTGAATTTGGTGAATCTACTTACGATAATATTATGAAGAATGCGATTAACCATTCAGATGGTGTAATCATCGCTTCAGAGAATGTAGATTCAAATTTAACAAAATATATAGAATCTATTGAAAAACCTTTTTTACCTTACGTCGGTAAAGATCAATTTGCAGAGGCTTATTCAGAGTTTTACAAGAAATTCTTTTAAGATAAACTAATTAAAAAATTCTGTTATTAATACATGAATCAGAAAAATATCATCAAAGGGTTATTCCTTTCGTTAGGTTTAATTACACTACAGGCTTGTGACAGCGATTTTACAGAGACTGGCGCAGACATTATTGGAGGTGGAGAATACCAAGTAGAGTCATATATCGTAGAAGATATTAAGGCATATAACCAACCTTATGGACCAACAGATGCTTCAAGATTACCTGAGGTTTCGATAGGTTCTTATGATGATGGTATTTTTGGAGTTAAATCTAAAAGTATTGCTCTAAACTTTGCTACTCCAAGTATCTTGAACGAGATTGACAATACAATCCAGGTGGATTCAGCTTATATCTATTTGCCTTATTACAATACGGAAGTAGAAAAAGTGGAGAACGATGTTACTTCTTATAAGTTGAAAAGTAGATACGGGAATGGAATATTTAAGTTGGAAGTTTTTCAACATGATTACCTAATGACTAATGATGATCCATTAGGAGGAGGTAGAAAATACTTTAGCAATCAAAGTAAACTTTTTGAAAATACGCCTAATGGCCTTTCAAGTGTTTTGAATGAGAACACAACGGTTCTTGTGGACAATAGAGGTATTGTGTTGTATAAGAAAGACAAGGATGGCAATGATCAGGTAGATGATAATGGAAAGAGAATAGTAAAAGAGGTATTACCTGCAGGAATGTGGATAAACTTGGATAAAGCACACTTTCAAAGCAAGTTAGCTGATATTGCAAGTGCTGATGAATTTCAGAATAAATTTAGAGGATTATACCTAAAAGCTTCTTCTATGGGAAGTGGAGAGGGAACAATTCTACTTGTGAACCCAGCTCAAGGATATTTGAGAGTAGCTTATACGCAAGAGGAGAAAAAGAAGAATGAAGATGGTACTGAAACGACTAATAGAATTCGTCGTGAGGTAAAATTACCTTTGTTAACTTATGCAAATCCAAGTGTTGCTAATTTAGCTGTTTCGAAAAATATTTTAGTGAATTTAGAAGAAAATGATACTAAGGTAGAAGATGTGTATGAAAGTGCACCAAATAAAGAATTAGGTGATGACAAGTTGTTTGTAACTGGAGGAGGAGAAGGTAGTATTGCTGTTATCGAGTTGTTCAAAGAAAACGATTTTGCTGAGTTAAAAGCTTTAAGAGAACAAAATGTCTTAATTAATGACGCTTTCTTAACGGTATATACTGATGAGGCATCTATGGCCGGTCAAATTAATCCAGAAAGATTGTATTTATACAATTTTGATAGCACTTCTAACATTCCTGATTTTATTGCAGATGCTGCTACATCAAAACCTATTTATGGTGGGGCCTTTGAAAAAGGAGGTGAGGATTCTAAAAAAGCTAAGAATTCTTATACATTTAGAATAAAAGACCACATTCAGAATTTAATTAAATCGAAAACATTAGTGAGTCCAAAATTGGCCATTAGTGCATCAAATAGTTTTACTTCCACAATTGGTCAAATCAATTATAAAGATTTGTACACTGGTGGAGAGGATGGTGATTCGAAAGTAATAGAGAATACACCGAAGAATATAACGCAAATGCCTTCTATTACAATTACAACTCCTATTGGAACTGTAATTAATGGTACAACAGGTGCTGCGGGAGTGAAAAAAATGAAATTAGAAATTTTCTATACAAAAACTGTTAAATAACATTATAGCAATTACTAAGTATGTGTGGAATCGTAGGTTATATTGGGCATAGAGATGCTTATCCAGTGATTATAAAAGGGTTGTCAAGATTAGAGTACAGAGGATATGACAGTGCAGGTCTTGCAATTTTTGATGGCGAACAAATCAATTTGTGTAAAACAAAAGGAAAGGTAGCGGACTTAGTAGAGAAGAGTGATGAAGCTATAAAAAAAGGTACAATAGGAATTGGACATACACGTTGGGCTACACACGGGGTTCCAAATGATGTTAATTCACATCCTCATTTTTCGAACTCTGGTGAATTAGTAATTATTCACAATGGAATTATAGAGAATTACGATACTCTAAAACAAGAGTTGATTAAGAGAGGTTATGTTTTTCATTCAGATACAGATACTGAGGTATTAGTAAACCTGATAGAAGATGTACAAAAGACACAAGGTGTAAAATTAGGTAAGGCTGTTCAGATTGCATTGAACCAAGTTGTTGGAGCTTATGCAATTGCAGTTATGGATATTAAAAAGCCAGATGAAATAGTGGCGGCTCGTTTGGGAAGCCCATTGGCAATTGGTATTGGTGATAATGAGTATTTTATTACTTCTGATGCATCACCATTTATTGAGTACACTAATAACGCCATCTATTTAGAAGATGAAGAAATGGCTGTTATTCGCTTGCACAAACCATTGCGTATCCGCAAGATTAAAGATGACTCTTTAGTGGATCATTATGCACAAGAGTTACAATTGAATTTAGAGCAAATTGAGAAAAATGGTTATGACCATTTTATGCTTAAGGAAATATATGAACAACCAGAGGTTATCAAGGATACATTCAGAGGACGTTTGTTAGCGGATCAAGGGATTATCAGAATGGCTGGTATCGAGGACAATATAGATAAGTTCTTGAATGCAAAGCGAATCATTATTGCTGCTTGTGGTACTTCATGGCATGCTGCTTTAGTAGCAGAATATGTTATTGAGGAGTTTGCAAGGATTCCGGTAGAGGTTGAATACGCTTCAGAATTTAGATATAGAAATCCAATTATCGATAGTGGTGATGTTATTATCGCTATATCTCAATCAGGAGAAACAGCGGATACGTTGGCAGCTATTAAATTGGCTAAGTCAAAAGGAGCATTTGTATTTGGTGTTTGTAACGTGGTTGGGTCATCTATTTCGAGAGAGACACACGCAGGAGCATACACGCATGCAGGGCCAGAGATTGGTGTTGCATCTACAAAAGCATTTACAACACAGATTACAGTGTTGACTTTAATAGCATTGAGATTGGCTAAGGCAAAAGGAACTTTAGCAAATTCTGAATATTTAAAATACCTACACGAATTAGAATTAATTCCAGAACGTGTAGAAGAAGCATTGACAAAGAATGAGGAGATATTAAAGATTTCTGAAGTCTATAAAGATGCTACAAACTGTTTGTATTTAGGTAGAGGGTATAATTACCCAGTTGCCTTAGAAGGAGCCCTTAAATTAAAGGAAATCTCTTACATACATGCAGAAGGATATCCAGCTGCAGAGATGAAGCATGGGCCTATTGCTTTAATTGATGAACACATGCCTGTTATCGTGATTGCTCCAGAGCAAGAGCACTATGACAAGGTAGTTAGTAATATTCAAGAAATTAAAGCGAGAAATGGTAAAATAATCGCAATTGTTACTAAGGGTGATAAGCAAGTTCGTGAATTAGCGGACCACGTTATCGAAGTTCCTGGAATATCAGAATCTTTAACGCCGATTATCACGACAATTCCATTACAATTGTTATCATATCACATTGCAGTTTTAAGGAACTGTAACGTTGACCAGCCTCGTAATTTAGCGAAGTCGGTGACGGTAGAGTAATAGAAAAAATGCGTTCCTATTGTAGGTTCGCATTTTTTATTTAAAATAAAAATTCAATCATTTTAATTTTCAGAGAAAAAAACTATCTTTGCACTCTGAAAAACAAGAATTTTTCAATAAACGTAAATAGCTGTTAAATAAATACATAAGCAATGTCTAAAGTTACAGGAAAAGTTGCGCAAGTTATCGGACCAGTAGTTGATGTGGTTTTCAACACTGAGAATGCCGAACTTCCAAGAATTTATGATTCGTTAGAAATCACTAAACCAGATGGTTCTAAATTAGTACTTGAAGTACAATCACACATTGGAGAAGATACAGTTCGTACAATTTCAATGGACTCAACAGACGGGTTAAGTAGAGGTTACGCAGTAGCTGCTACAGGATCTCCTATCCAAGTTCCAGTTGGTAAAGAGGTATTTGGTAGATTGTTTAATGTAGTGGGAGACGCTATTGATGGTCTTGGTAATTTACCTAAAGAAGGTGCAAATGGATTGCCAATTCACCGTCCAGCTCCAAAATTTGAAGATTTATCTACTTCAACTGAAGTATTATTCACTGGTATTAAAGTAATCGACTTAATTGAGCCTTATTCAAAAGGAGGTAAAATTGGATTATTCGGTGGTGCTGGAGTTGGAAAAACAGTATTGATTCAAGAGTTAATTAACAATATCGCTAAAGGACACGGTGGACTTTCTGTATTTGCAGGAGTTGGTGAGCGTACTCGTGAGGGTAATGACTTATTACGTGAGATGTTAGAGTCAGGTATTATTAAGTATGGTGAAGATTTCATGCATTCTATGGAGAATGGAGGATGGGATTTAACTAAAGTTGATAGACCTGGAATGAAAGATTCAAAAGCAACTTTCGTTTTCGGTCAGATGAATGAGCCACCAGGAGCACGTGCACGTGTTGCATTATCTGGGTTAACTATCGCTGAGTACTTCCGTGATGGAGCAGGTGATGACCAAGGAAAAGACGTATTATTCTTCGTTGATAATATCTTCCGTTTTACACAAGCAGGTTCTGAGGTATCAGCGTTATTAGGACGTATGCCTTCTGCAGTAGGTTACCAACCTACATTAGCAACTGAAATGGGTGCGATGCAAGAGCGTATTACTTCTACTAAGAAAGGATCTATTACTTCTGTACAGGCGGTTTACGTTCCTGCGGATGACTTAACTGACCCGGCACCAGCAACAACGTTTGCTCACTTAGATGCTACTACAGTATTGTCACGTAAAATTGCTGAGTTAGGTATTTATCCTGCAGTAGATCCATTAGATTCTACTTCACGTATCTTAACTCCAGAAATTTTAGGTAAAGATCACTATGCTTGTGCGCAAAGAGTAAAAGAAATCTTACAAAAATATAAACAACTTCAAGATATCATCGCTATCTTAGGTATGGAAGAATTATCGGAAGACGATAAATTAGCTGTACACAGAGCTCGTCGTGTTCAACGTTTCTTATCTCAACCATTCCACGTAGCTGAACAATTTACAGGTATCCCAGGAGTATTAGTTGATATTAAAGATACAATCAAAGGATTTAATATGATTATTGATGGTGAATTAGATCATTTACCAGAGGCAGCATTCAACTTAAAAGGTTCTATCCAAGAAGCTATCGAAGCTGGAGAGAAAATGCTTGCTGAAATTAAATAATCACTTAAAAACAAATCATTATGAAATTAGAAATAGTATCACCTGAAGCTACCTTATTCTCTGGAGAAGTTACTTCTGTATCAGTACCAGGAGTTAAAGGTGAGTTTCAAATGCTAAATAACCACGCGCCAATTGTGTCAATCTTGACTAAGGGTGATGTGAAGTTTACAGGAACTAACATTTCTATTGAAGATGCATTTATTTCTAAATTCCAAAAAGTAAGTAATGATACGTATCACTTACCTATTAATCTTGGAACTATTGAACTAAGTGACAACAAGATTATAATCTTAGCTAACTAATTGTTAGTTTTCAAAATAAATAAAAGACCTACTCATTGAGTAGGTCTTTTTTGTTTATAGTAGGTTTGCTTTTATTCTAAGACATAAGTTTTTTAATAGATAATGGCCAGTTAACTATTGCCAAATTGTTTAGACGTGTCCTTTGTCATTCCCTGTTTACACCTGCACATACGATTAATCATAGTAGGTGTTTGGCTTATTTTAGGTTTCAGTTTATCCACTTCGTTAGAGGTTGTTCCCTTGCTTGTTTAGTGTGATTTTCTTTTTATTATGCATTAAAGTAGTTTTTCTTAAAATATCGTGCGAGGCTATAATTGTATTGTTGCTAGGTTTTGAGTCTTATAAATTGGTGGTAAATTAGTTCAAGTTTGAGTATTAATATTGTAAATTTGAATGACTAGATATTAATTTTTTATAGAATAATGGCAAAAGTAAAGACGGCTTTTTTCTGTCAGAGTTGTGGTACACAATACGCTAAATGGCAAGGACAATGCAATGCTTGTAAAGAGTGGAATACGTTAGTAGAAGAGGTAATCCAAAAAGAAGAAAAGACAGCGTGGAAAGCAGTAAGTAGTTCTCCTAATACCATGAAGAAGGTAGCAAAGCCTCTAAAGGTACGAGAGATTGACAGTACAGAGGAGATTCGTATGAATACGATGGATGGGGAGCTTAATCGTGTTTTAGGAGGTGGACTGGTACCTGGTTCTATGGTACTTTTAGGTGGTGAGCCTGGGATAGGAAAAAGTACATTATTATTACAGATATCTTTGCGTTTACCTTTTAAAACTCTTTATGTATCAGGAGAGGAGAGTCAGAAACAGATAAAGATGAGAGCAGAGCGTATTAATCCTGCTAATGACAACTGTTATATCCTCACAGAAACGAATACACAGAACATCTTTCGTCAAATAGAGGAGATACAGCCTGATGTATTAATCATTGACTCTATTCAAACTTTGCATACAGAATATATTGAATCTTCTGCTGGGACAGTGTCTCAGATCAAAGAGTGTACAGCAGAGCTAACCAAATTTGCTAAAGAAACTGGAACTCCAGTGTTGATCATTGGACATATAACAAAGGATGGAAGTATAGCAGGGCCTAAAATGCTTGAGCATATGGTAGATACCGTATTGCAGTTTGAAGGGGATAGAAATCACGTGTATCGAATACTAAGAGCACATAAAAATCGTTTTGGTTCTACAGCAGAACTTGGTATTTATGAGATGCAAGGAAGTGGTCTTAGAGAGGTGTCTAACCCGTCTGAAATACTAATATCGCATAAGGAAGAAGAATTATCAGGTACAGCTATTGCGGCAACATTAGAGGGAATGAGACCTTTGATGGTAGAGGTGCAGGCTTTAGTGAGTACAGCTGTATATGGTACTCCACAGCGTAGTGCTACGGGATATAATCTGAAACGACTGAATATGATCCTTGCCGTATTAGAGAAAAGAGCTGGATTTAGATTAGGGCAGAAAGACGTATTCTTAAATATCACAGGTGGAATTACAGTAGATGATCCAGCTATTGACTTAGGAGTAGTAGCGGCAATATTATCATCTGATCAAGATGTATCGATAGGTAAAGATTTTACATTTGCAGGGGAAGTGGGGTTATCTGGTGAGATAAGACCTGTAAATAGAGTAGATCAACGCATACAAGAAGCAGAGAAGCTTGGTTTCTCTACTATTTTTGTTTCAAAATATAATAAGATTAGTCATACAGGAAGAGGAATTAAGGTTGTTCTAGTGACTAAGATTGAAGATGTAGTCGAATACCTCTTCGGATAACTTAAAATTGAATACTATGAAAAAGAACTTAACGATTGTTGCATTAGCTTTGACTACGGTTATGACATGGGCACAGAAGCCTGTATTTACTCCTGCTAAGCTAGAGAGTGCTCGAGTGTACTTTAACAGTGCAGAATTAACGCATAAGGCTAAAGTGAAGCTGCCTAAGGGAACTTCAGAAGTGGTGATCACTAATGTAGCTGATTATCTAAACGAGTCTACTATACAGATCGGATCTATATCTGAGGTTACAGTAATGGCTATACAGTATAGTAATCGCTATGTAGAAGAATATGATAGTGCAGTAGACTCTCCATTGTTGAAGCCTGTAAGGGATAGTATTAAATTAGTTCAAACTGAATTAAAGAAAGTGAATAATGCTATTGATGTAGAAAGTAGAACAATTGATTTATTAGACTCTAATCAGAAAGTAGGTGGAGAACAAGGAACAACTACTGCAGAAGTGATGAAGATGGTAGACTATTATAAAACAAAGAGACTACAGCTGAGTACAGAGTTAGATAAGTTAAACGAGAAGAAGGAAGACCTTAATACTCGACTAACCAATTTACAAGATAAGCTTGCTTTTAACGAAGGCAAAAGTGAGAAATCTAGCAAGGGTAAACTGATTATACAAGTAATGAATGACAGAGAGGGTGAAGTGCCTTTTCAGATTAAGTATTTAACGAATGCTGCGTCATGGAAGCCTTTTTATGACCTAAGAGTAGAGAAGATTAACTCTCCTGTGAAGGTCGTGTATAAAGCGGATGTAAAGCAGAGTTCTGGTATTGATTGGAGAGGTGTGAATCTTAGTTTGACAAGTGGTGTAGCGAATCAGAGTAATGTTATCCCTACTTGGAGAACGTGGTTCCTTGATTATAATACTTATGTAACGACTTCTGCATATAATAGAAATGCAAATAAAAAATTAAATGTAATGGCAGATATGTCTGCTAAAATGAGTTATGAAACAGAGTCATCTTCTATGCTAAAGGATGCTGTTGTATATGAAGAGAGTACAATGAGTACTTTTACCCAAGTCAATGAATCACAGTTAAACGTATCATTTGATATAAATATTCCATACACGGTGATGTCTAATAATAAGTCACATAGTGTTACACTTAACGACTTTTCTATTCCTGCGGAGTATAAATATTATGTAGCTCCTAAGCTTGACCTAAATGCTTATTTAGTAGCAACGATTAAGGATTATGGTAATTATAACTTATTAACAGGGGAGGCAAACGTAATCTTTGATGGTGTATATGTTGGTAAGACAACCTTGAACCCTGCAAACACAGAAGAGGAAATGAAACTAAACATGGGTAAAGACCCTAAAGTAGCAGTTACTCGTATCTTATTAAAAGATAAATCAGGTACTAAGATGTTATCTTCTAAAAAGTCTCAAAACTTCGTATACGATATTACTGTCCGCAACAACAAAGCTGAGCAGATCAATATACAAGTAGAAGATCAATATCCTATCAGTTCTAATAAAGACATAGAAGTAGAATTAACAGAGACTTCATCAGGAAAGCTTAATGAAGAGAAAGGGCTTGTGAAGTGGGATCTTAGATTGAAAGGAAATGAAAGTAAGTCTGTTCGCTTTGGTTATCAAGTGCGATCAGATAAGAATCAAATATTAGACCTGAAATAGGTTTATAGGATAGTAAGTACTTTATAGAAAAAGCGAAACAAACTCTGTTTCGCTTTTTCTATAAAAAGACAGTCCTTTTTACTCATTCTGTCAATGGAGTAGTTAGAGCAATCATTTTTTAATCTACATTTGTATATGTAAAATGTTAACAAGTATGAAAAAAATTTTATTAACTGCAGCGGTTGTCTTTTTGGGTATGACAACAGCTCAAGCTCAATTTGGTAAATTGGGTGGTAAGAAAGTAGAAGCTTTAACTACAGCTGTATCAGCTTTTACAGTGTCTGATGCAGAGATTCAACAATCGGCAAGAGAAGCTGTAAAATGGATGGATGAGAACAATCCTGTTTGTGAGTTAAACTCTAAGCAAAAAGATATGCGTGAATATGCTGAACGTCTTGAGCGCATCTTCGGTCCTTATAAAAATTATGATGGATTAGACTTAAACTACAAAGTGTATTACGTTACAGACATTAACGCATTTGCTTGTGCAGATGGGAGTGTACGTGTTTTTTCTTCTTTAATGGACATCATGACTGATGATGAATTATTGGGTATCATTGGTCACGAAATTGGTCACGTGAAATTAGAGCATACTAAAAATGCTTATAAACAAATCCTTTTAACAGAAGCAGCAGCTAAATACGTTGGATCTACGAAGGGAACTGTTGCTGATTTGATGAATTCGGATTTAGGAGGAATGTCTCAAAAATTAATGGGAGCATCTTTCTCGAGAAAGCAAGAAACGGATTCGGATGATTATTCTTATAAATTCTTAGTTTCTAATGGAAAGAACCCACAAGCATTAGCAGATGGTTTTCAGAAATTTGTAGATATGGAAAAAGAGTATGGCGCTGATAAATCTTTAGGAGCAAAAATGTCTTCAAGTCACCCTGATAGTGAGAAACGCGTAAAACGTGTAGAAGATAAAATTAAGAAAGAGGCTAAGAAGTAGTCTAACAGAGTTTTATAATAAAGAAGAGTCGCTCCTATTGGAGTGACTCTTTTTGTTTTATCAGTATTTTGCAGAAGTTAAACTATCTCTTGAGCATCATTTTCAGCATATTTCTCTCATTGATACAGATCACTATACCAAAAATTATAATTGTCCCTATTCCAATAAAATAGTTTTCTCTGAAACAATAGAAATAGATAAATGACAATAATATAGATAATCCCATATATCCCGTAATAGCTTTTTTATCATAAGGGATAGGGTAGTGTTTTTGTCCAAGTACATACGATATGAGCATCATAGATCCATACGCAATTAGCGTGGCAATAGCTGAACCCATATAGCCCCATATTGGAATAAGCAAATAATTAAATACTAAGGTGAGTATCGCTCCTAAAATAGAAATATAAGCACCTACCATTGTCTTATCTCTAAGTTTGTACCAAACGGATAGATTTGTGTATATTCCCATACACAAGTTAGCTAAAATGATGAGTGGCACTACGATCATCGCATCCCAATAAGATTCATTGCGTATGAATAGTACTTTTAAAATATCTGAAAAGACTATGACTCCTAACATAATAGCACTTCCAAAAATTGTAAAGTATTTTGTAATCGTTGCGTACTTCGTTGGAGCGTCATCGTTCTTTGCATAGTTAAAGAAGAATGGTTCAATTCCCAAAGTATAAGCTTGTCTGAATAGCACCATGAATAAGCCTAATTTATAACAAGCAGCATATTTTCCTACTTCTGATAATGCAATATCCGCTGGGAGTAGGCGCTCAAGTAATATCTTGTCAAAGCTTTCGTTAATTGCAAAAGCAAGTCCACCAATCATTATTGGGAAACTGTATTTGAGCATCTCTTGTATTAGAGATTTGTCTATGCGCAGTTTGATATTCAGGTAATCTTTGTAAAAAACTAAGAACGTAAATAAACTTGCTGTAAGATTGGCTATAAAAATATAAGATACTTGGTAATCCTCAATATAAATAGACTGGAAGACACTATTTGGATACTTTGTACTAAGCAAAGGCAGTAAGTATAGGAAGAATACATTTAAAAAAGTATAAATACAGACATTTGCTATTCTTATGATGCTATAAAAGACAGGTCGCTGATCTGCTCTTAACTTGGCAAATGGGACAATTACTAATGCATCTAAGATTAGAATACCCAAAACATACTGTAAGATGTCAATAGGGATATTTAGAAGGGCTACCCAATAATCTATAGTTAATAAGCCTATACATGCAAAGACTAATGTCGTACAGGTCAAGAATAATAAACTATTGTTTACTACTTCTTGCTTGTTCTCTTTCTTATTGTAGAATCTAAAAAAAGCAGTTTCCATTCCAAATGAGAGAATCACATTTAAGAACATCATAATAGAAAAAATGACACTGTATTGCCCATAAGCATCATTTTTCATTAAATCTGTGTGAAAAGGAACAAGGAAGAATCCTATTACTTTTGGAAAAACAGCTGCTAAACCATAAATAGCAGTTTGTTTAAATATCTTTTTATATATACTCACGTGTTATTCTTTTGTATTCACTTTGCAGTTGGAGGGGCAAATTTATTGATCTTCGTCTTCTAATTCTTGAATATTAATTTTAAAGTATGGCGCAATGTCCTCTTTTAAGAAAACAATTTCGTCTTTTTCATCCGTAAAGGGAAAATTAGAAGGATTTACATAAGTCATGATTACACTGTCGTCTTTGATAAAGAGATCTTCAGGGTACTCAACTATTCCTTTACTATCTTTTAAATCGTTTATATAAGCTATTTTCGAACTTAATAGTCTTGAAATACTCTCCCAGTCCTTGTATAAATCTTTTTGATTGAGAAGTACTCCCTGTTTCATATCAAAGATTAAACTCTTTTTTCCCTTATACCCATGTGCCCCACCGGCAAACGTATAGTATTCTATTTTAATAGAGAGAATATCGTTGTTTAAAAATGTTTTATCAGCTTTTACTTTTGCTTTCCAAGGTAAGTTATCATCTGGAAACTTTTGCGAAAAGTCTTTGTAAGCCTCAATAAAAGATTCAGTTAAATCGATGTAAGAAGTAGTTTGTGTTAAATCACTTTCAAACGAAACGAGTTCAGTGATTTCCTCTAAAATTACTTTGTTTATATTATCGTAGATCAAGTTTTCGTGAGCTGTGATTATAGGAACTTTTATTGTAACTTCTGTGTTTCCTTCCTCATTTGTATAGCTTGCTTCAAATTCCTCATCTTCAAAAGAAATTGGCAAGGATTCGGTTGTTTTGTCTGTACAGCTTATGGCAATTAAGCTCAAGAAAAGAATGCAAAATAGTTTTTTCATAGTTTCATTTTTTACAAAGCTATATAATATAGTAGAATAGTGCTTTATATTTTCTTAAATATACTTAATCGCACGCATTTTATTGCAAAAAAGTTTATTATATCATTTGTGGTTTAAGTATGCTTTCCTCATGGAGGTATAGTATTTTTAGCTAAGGAAGTGTTTTGTGTAGTTTATTAAAAAAGAAGAAGTAGCAACTCAGGTATATGTAGCGTATATTTGGAGAGTGCTTTTTCAGAGCCAAAGAAGGAGAGGGAATTTAAAGAATAATTTGTATGTTAGTCAAAACAAAGGCTATTGTACTAAGTGCAATAAAATATCAAGAGAAAAGCTTAATAGTCAAATGTCTAACGAGAGAAGTGGGGGTACAAACTTTTTTTGTTAGAAATGCTTTTGCAAAAGGGAAAAACGCACAAAAGAACGCTTACTTTCAGCCCTTGATGAATCTTGAGGTAGAGTTTACTTTTAAGAATAAAGGGGCTATGGAATATTTAAAAGAAATAAGAGTAAGTCATATTTATCAAGATATGTACTATGATTTCTCAAAGAATAGTATAGCCATTTTTGTGGGTGAGGTTTTGCATCATATAGTGAGTGAACAGGAGAGAGATGAACATTTTTTTGATTTTGTTGAGACTGCTTTGATGTGGCTTGATACACACGATGAAACTCAAAATTTTCACTTGATTCTCTTAAAAGAACTGACAAAGTATTTTGGTTTTTACCCTGATGACACCTTTTTAGATTGTTTTTACTTTAATTGGGTAGAGGGTGTATTCTGTATGGAATACGATTCCCGTTGTTTTGATGCTGAGGAAACAATAGTATTTAAACGACTGTTAAGCTTAGGCTTTGAAGATGATCAAAAGGTTTTCACAGGACGAGATAGAAAATTATTATTAGAGTTGATGATGCGTTATTTTGAAGAGCATTTGAGTTCATTTAAGAAGCCAAAATCACTTGAAATATTAAAGGAAGTATTTAGCAATTAGTATTTTTAATCTTTTTCCAACCAATTAATTAGGTTGTATTTAAAGGAAAATGCTTAAATTCGCGCAATTGATAAAAAATAGTATAATAATAACGATGAGCACTAAATTTAGAGAATATAAAGGTCTTGATTTGACAGGGGTAGCATCTGAGATGCTTGATTTTTGGAAAGAACAATCAATATTCGAGAAAAGTATTAGTACGAGAGAAGATAATAAGCCTTTCGTATTTTTTGAAGGACCACCTTCAGCAAATGGTAAGCCAGGAATTCACCATGTTATGGCTCGTGCGATTAAAGATATTTTTTGTCGATATAAAACATTAAAAGGATATCAAGTAAAGCGTAAGGCTGGATGGGATACTCACGGATTACCTGTTGAATTAGGTACCGAGAAAGAATTGGGAATTACAAAAGAAGATATTGGCGTTAAGATTACAGTAGAAGAATACAACCAAGCTTGTAAGCGAACTGTAATGCGCTATACAGATTTATGGAACGACCTAACTGAAAAGATGGGGTATTGGGTAGATATGAATGATCCTTACGTTACTTATAAGTCTAAGTATATGGAGTCAGTATGGTGGTTGTTAAAACAGATTTACGACAAAGATTTGTTGTACAAAGGATATACAATTCAGCCATATTCTCCAAAAGCAGGTACGGGACTATCCTCTCACGAGATTAATCAACCGGGTGCTTATAAAGATGTTACAGATACTACGATTGTGGCTCAGTTCAAGGCGATCGAAGAAACTTTGCCTTCTTTTTTACAGGGATTTGGTACTGTTCACTTTTTAGCTTGGACAACTACACCTTGGACATTACCTTCGAATACTGCATTAACAGTAGGACCTAAGATCGATTATGTATTAGTCAAGTCGTTTAACCAGTATACGGGTGAGGCGATCAATGTAGTGTTAGGAAAACCATTAGTAGGTAAGCAATTTGCAGGTAAATTTGCTGCAGTTGAAACAGAGGAAGAATTAAACGCATATAAAGAAGGTGACAAGAAGATTCCTTACTTAGTAGTAAAGGAGTTTAAAGGTGCAGACTTGGTGGGTATTAAATATGAGCAATTATTGCCATATACATTGCCTTACCAGAATCCAGAGAATGCGTTTAGAGTAATATCGGGTGATTTCGTGACTACAGAGGATGGAACAGGAATTGTGCATACAGCTCCTACATTTGGTGCGGATGATGCTAAAGTAGCAAAAGAGGCTACTCCAGAAGTTCCGCCAATGCTTATCTTAGATGCAGACGAGAATCCAGTTCCGTTAGTTGACCTACAAGGTCGTTTCGTAAAAGAGATGGGAGACCTTGGAGGTAAATACGTGAAGAATGAATACTATGATGAGGGACAAGCTCCAGAGCGTTCAGTTGACGTAGAAATTGCTATTCGCTTAAAAGAAGAAAACAAGGCTTTTAAAGTAGAGAAGTACGTTCACAGTTACCCACATTGTTGGAGAACAAATAAACCTGTATTGTACTATCCATTAGATTCTTGGTTTATTAAAATTACGGAAGTTAAAGACCGTATGTTTGAACTAAACGAAGAAGTGAATTGGAAACCGAAAGCGACGGGAGAAGGACGTTTTGGAAATTGGTTGAAGAATGCCAATGACTGGAACCTTTCAAGATCTCGTTATTGGGGTATTCCATTACCTATTTGGAGATCTGAAGATAAAACAGAAGAATTAGTGATTGGTTCTGTAGAGGAGTTAATCAATGAAATAAATAAATCGATTGCTGCAGGCGTACAAAAGACTAATCCTTTTGAAGGGTTTGTTGTTGGAGATATGTCAGAAGATAACTATGAAAAAGTTGATTTACACAAGAATGTTGTAGATCAGGTAGTACTTGTATCTTCATCAGGTAAACCGATGTATCGCGAGACAGACCTTATCGATGTATGGTTTGATTCTGGTTCGATGCCTTATGCACAATGGCATTATCCGTTTGAAAACAAAGATTTAATTGACAACAATAAGTCATATCCTGCTGATTTTATTGCAGAGGGAGTAGATCAAACAAGAGGATGGTTCTATACATTACACGCAATTGCGACATTAGTATTTGATACAAAAGCATATAAGAACGTAGTGTCTAATGGATTGGTATTAGATAAGAATGGACTAAAGATGTCTAAGAGTTTAGGAAATACGATAGACCCTTTTGATACATTAGCAGAACATGGGCCAGATGCAACGCGCTGGTATATGATTTCAAATGCTAATCCTTGGGATAACCTTAAGTTTGACTTAGAGGGTATTACAGAGATCAGAAGAAAATTCTTCGGTACATTATACAATACATATTCATTCTTCGCTCTATATGCCAATATTGATGGATTCAAATACGAGGAGGCTGATGTGCCTTTAAAAGACAGACCAGAGATTGATCGTTGGATTTTATCTGAGTTGAATACTTTAGTTCAAAAAGTAGATGAGTACTATGCAGAGTATGAACCAACTAAAGCAGCTCGCGCAATTACTGAGTTTGTTACAGAGAACTTGAGTAATTGGTATGTTCGTTTATGTAGAAGAAGATTCTGGAAAGGAGAATATGGACAAGATAAATTGGCAGCTTACCAGACACTATACACGTGTTTAGAGACAATAGCTAAGTTAGGTTCCCCTATTGCTCCATTCTTTATGGATAAGCTTTACAGAGACTTAACATTAACTTCATCTAAGGAAAGCTTTGAGTCTGTACATTTGGCTAAGTTCCCTGAATTTGATGCGAATGTAGTAGATGCAGGTTTAGAAAGTAGAATGCACAAAGCCCAGACTATTTCTTCGCTTGTGTTATCACTTCGTAAGAAGGAGATGATTAAAGTTCGTCAACCATTACAAAGAGTGATGATTCCTGTTTTAGATCAGAATCAAAGAAAAGAGATAGAAGCTGTAGCTGATTTGATTAAAGCTGAAGTAAATGTAAAGGAAATAGAGTTGTTAGATGATGCTTCAGGTATCTTAGTGAAACAGATCAAACCAAACTTTAAAGTATTGGGACCTCGTTTCGGAAAAGATATGGGATTGATTTCTAAGGAAATACAAAATTTTAATGCTGATCAAATCAATGAGATTGAAAAAAACGGAGAGATTTCATTAAAATTAACAGAAAAAAGTATTATCTTAACATTGGAAGACGTGGAAATCACTTCACAGGATATCGAAGGTTGGTTAGTTGCTAATGAAGGTGGTATAACAGTAGCATTAGATATTCAAATAAGTGATGATTTGCGCAAAGAAGGTATTGCACGTGAGATTGTAAATAGAATCCAGAATATTAGAAAAGATTCTGGTTTTGAAGTAACAGATAAGATTGCAATAACCTTAGAAGAACAAAAAGAAATAAAAGAGGCGGTTTTAGCAAATGAAGATTATATAAAATCGGAAACATTAACTTCGACATTAAGTTTTGTACCTGAATTGGCGGAAGGTGTAGAATTAGAATTTGATGGGCTAAGTACGCGAGTGTTGGTTATAAAATAAGTTTTAATTATGAAAGAAGCAGGTGAATTAGTACGCTACTCTGATGCAGATTTAGCGGAGTTCAAAGAGCTTATTCAGGCAAAGATTGTGAAAGCACAAGCTGATTTAGAATTGATCAAGAGCGCTTACATGAATGACTTAAACAACGGAACAGATGATACATCTCCTACGTTTAAAGCATTTGAGGAAGGTAGTGAAACGATGTCTAAGGAAGCAAATTCACAATTGGCAATTCGTCAGGAAAAGTTTATTCGTGATTTGAAGAATGCCTTAATACGCATTGAAAACAAGACGTATGGTGTTTGTAAAGTGACAGGGAAATTAATAGACAAAGAACGATTGAAATTGGTTCCTCATGCCACAATGAGTATTGAAGCAAAGAACATGCAACGTTAATCTTTAATAAATTTAAAACGCTCAGTATTGAGCGTTTTTTTTATATCCTAATTTAAATTACATTTGTCAGGATAAAAAAGAAAAAATGTCATTAAAGAAAGCAAGTCTACTTATATTGGTTGTATTGGTCTTGGATCAATGGTTAAAGATTTATATCAAAACTAATTTTCTATATGATGACTACTACCTCGTATTTGATTGGTTTAGAATTCATTTTATTGAGAATGAGGGAATGGCCTGGGGAGTAGCTTTACCCGGAATGTATGGAAAATTAGCCTTAACTACTTTTCGCATTGTCACTGTTTGTGGTATTTTTTGGTGGTTAAATGATTCAATAAAAAAGAGACAGTCAAATTATTTGATAGTGGCGATTGCTTTGATATTAGCTGGGGCTTTAGGAAATATAATTGATTCTGTTTTTTATGGTGTAATATTCAATGAGAGTACGCCTTCACAAATAGCGACATTGTTTTCGGATGATCCTTATGGTACTTGGTTTCACGGAAAGGTGGTAGATATGTTTTATTTCCCTATTTGGAGAGGTACATTGCCAGAGTGGTTACCTATATGGGGAGGTAAGTATTTTACCTTTTTTAATGCTATATTTAATTTAGCTGATGTGGCAATATCTGTCGGAGTAGGTATCCTAATCGTATTTAATAAAAAGATTTTTAAAAATTCATAAAAAAATGAGCTTCCATTTGGAAGCTCATTTTTGTTATAGGGCTATTTGATTTCTTTTAAAATTTCTTGTACAGCTCTTTCAAGTTGAGGATCATTGTTGTTTAATCTATCTACGAAAGTGTTTTTAACGTAAATATCTGGTGCAACACCTGTTTTTTCTAAGTTTTGCCCGTCTAAAGTATATGTACCCCACGAAGGTAGTCTATACGAAGAACCGTCAACTAAGCTCTTGCCAGAGGTAAAGATAATCCATCTATAAGTCTCTTGACCGATAATTTTACCAAGCTTTAACGCTTTAAATCCTGCAGCAGTCATCTCGGCATCACTCAGAGATGATTCATTGATAAGCAGTACTATTGGTTTGCCACTTGGAGTGAAGTTACTCTGTACTGTTAACTTCCCTTCTCTGTATTTCCATTGTAAATATGGTCTTTGAGATAAGAAGTTTAATACCTTGTCATGTACGTTGCCCCCAGTATTGTAACGCAAGTCTAAGATAACCCCTTCCTTGTTAGCTTCTTGTTCTACCATATCAAGTAAGAATCTGTCTAACTCAGTCGACGTCATATTTTTCATATACGAATAGGCAATGCGATTGTTGCTAAGGTCATTTACGCGTTGTTTGTTTGTATATATCCATTCGTCATACAGAAGTGATTTCATTTCTATGAAGGAAATAGGATGTAGTTTAGAGGTAATTTCTTTACCTGCTCTATTGAAAGTTAAGCTTATTTCTTCTTGTGTATTTGCGAAGGTAAAATAAGTATCTCTATTCACTTTGTCTGCTACGTCTTGGCCATTCACTTTGGTTAATACATCCCCTGGTTTAATGTTTATATCCGTGGCATAAGCTGGAGATTTACGCACAATGTGCTCTACTTCATATGGCTTGTCCGTACTAAATACAATACCTGTATCGTATGTTCTATAGTTCAGTTTGGTTTTCTCCTCCGTTCCCGTAGTATTGAATCCCAAGTGAGAAGATCCCAATTCTCCCAACATATCGTTCAGTAAGATACGGAGGTCACCTCTACTGTTCACATGAGGTAAATACTGAGCGAAATGGTCTTTCATTTTATTCCAATCTATGCCGTGAAACGTCTCATCGTAGAAGTTTTCCTCTACACCAGCCCATGTTTCATAATACATTTGGTTAAACTCATCTGCTAAGTTTTTTGTAAAGTTGTGCTTGATTTTAATCTGCTCAGGTTTTCCTTTACTTAACTCGAAGCTATAGATATTACCTCCGATTAAAGCGTACACATTCTTATTTCGTTTCAGCAATTGATCAGCGCGTTTGTCAAATACTTTTTCGCTTTTGTTATCTTCAAAGTCCTCGTAAACTGTCTTGTATAAATTGCTTTTTCCGTTTTCTTGATTTGTGTTATAGAATACCACTTCTTTCGTATCATCTGCAAATACGATCGGATTATATTGATTGCCAAAGCGATCACTTACTAATTCTATTCGGTCAAGTAATCCATCCGTATTTACTTTGATAGAAGTGACGATCTTGCCGTCTATCTTTGTTGAATTTGCCTTTTTATCTTGTGTTTTTTTATCCTTCTTTGTTATTTCACTTTTGATTTCCTCTTTCTTATTGACAAATAACTTGTCAAATTGATCAGATTTAAAGGCTTCTGTTTGCCAATCAACAGCGAAACGGTAGATACTCGGATTCTGCATTCCCAATGGATAAGAAGGATTAAGTCGATCACTCATAAAGTAGATATACTTGCCATTAGGAGACCAGTATGGCGCAGACTCGGCTACTCCAGTATTCGTTAAGTTTATTGTCTCGTTCTTTGTGATGTGGTGAATAAAGATGTCCTCTTCAAAATTGCGCTTAGCAGTGAATAGTACATATTCCCCATTAGGAGAGAAAGAAGGAGTTGAGTTTTGGAATGCCCATATTTCGTCTTTGACAATTACTTTAGAAGTATTGTCCTTTAGGTTTAATAGTCTCACTTCATCTCGTCCACTAAGATAGACCGCCTTAGTCATTTCTTTGTTTAAAGTAATATCTCTGTTGTTGCGATTATCATTAGTTATTTGAGTGGGATTTCCCTTGCCATTAGCGGATCTTTTAAACCAGTTTTGATATCCATTAAAAGTCTGACTATACAACAAAGTCTCGTTGTCTTTTAGCCACTTTACTTCCATAACGCGTTCTTTGCCATCCGTTACTGCTTGAATGAATTTTCCTTCGATGTCAGATACGAATAATATCCCACGACTAACGAATGCAATCTTCTTTGTATCGGGTGAAACATCGAAGTAGCTGATATTATCTTCAACTACATAGGACTGTTCCTTTTCAATAGCCTTATTTGTATTTACAGTAGTAGTTAACGGAGTGACAGATTTCGTAGCTGTGTCAAATACGTAAATCATATAGTCTTTTTCAAAGACAACTTTGCTACCATCAGCAGATACATAAGGCTTTTTGATAGAAGTATCGAAATTAGTCAAGGCTACTTTTTTCCCGTTGTCGAAGGTGTATAAGTTATAGTTACCATTGTTCTCATCTGAAATAAAGTATATTTTACCTTGCTTATCAACGGTAGGATTAAAATCCTTTCCTTCATAATCTGTGTAGGATTTGAATTCTTTCGTAGTTGGATTATAGCCAAGTATGTCTGGGTTGTTCTCTCCTTTATAGCGCTTACGAGTCGTCTGACTTGCGCTTTCCATAGAGCTTGTAAAAAGGTATTCACCAGATGGAGTAACGACTAATCCATTTGTGTTGTTAAAGTAGTTGGTAAATAAGGGTTTTGGAGTACCGCCATTTAGGTCAATCACATAGGAGCCAAAGTTGTTATTGGCATTTGAGGTAATGTATATTTGTTTGCTGTCCCAGCTCCAGCTTTCTACTTCGTCAGAGGCCTGGTGGTAAGTTAGCTGTGTGATTTGTCCGCCAGTTAGGGGCATCAAGAAAACATCTTTATTGCCGTATTGCCCTGAGGTGAATGCTAACCACTTGCCATCAGGTGACACGCGGGGATTAGTTTCATTGCCTTCTAATGCTGTTATTCTTAAGGCTTCTCCTCCAGCAGTTGGAGCTTGCCATATATCGCCGTTATAGCTAAAGTAAGTAGTTTTGCCATCGGGACTTAGCGATGGAGTTGAAGCAAATTTTGGCGAATGCTGTCCCCATGCTACACTTAGAAGAGAAAGTGTTAGTAAAGTGATTGTATTTTTAATCATTGGTTAATATTTTTATTAAACATAAAAATATTTTCGGTAATGGACTAATATAGAATGCCTTTTATGTAATCATATTATGCTAAGTGTAACGTTGTCTGATGAAATGAACTTAAAAAAAGAACGAGACAATAATTTAATAATGTCCCGTTTTATAATGATTTAAAATCGATATACTTCTGTTGGTGTGATGCAATAGTCAAGGGGGATATCTCCTTCTCTTACATCGATGACAAGGTCTTCTGGAGGGAAGAAACTTAATCCTACTTTAATTACATCAGGCTTGCATTTTGCTAAGAATCTATCATAGAACCCCTTGCCATAACCGATTCTATTTCCCTTCTTGTCATAGGCTAATAGAGGAACGAAGATTACATCAAGTTGTTGTTCGCTTACTTGGATGCCGTCTATAGGTTCTGGAATCCCATAACTATTGACTTTTATTGTAGTGTTATCCGTCAAGAGGTAGTGTGATAATGTTCCCTCTTTAAAATTAGATTTAGATAAGACTACATTCTTATCCTTGCCCGCTAATATCTGCAGTAGGTATTCTGTATCTATTTCTTTCTTGTTGCGAATACTTAGAAATAGATGGTAGTTCACTTTATCCCAAATGGGTAATTGTAATACTTGATTGGCAATCTCTAAACTGAGGTCATCTATTCTATTGAGTTCTAAGTTATCGCGTAAGGTTTTATATTTTAATCTTAATTCTTCTTTATTCATTTTTTTAATGTTTTTGAGATGTGAAATACAGCATCTCCTTGATAGACAATAGGGGCATCATTAACATTGATGATATAGCCTGCATTAGGTGCTTTAATTGCAGTATTTTCCTTTCCATAAGGATCTGAAATTTCAGCTAATACAGCTCCTTTTTCTACATACGAACCTATTTTAACCTGATCGTGTAGTAAGCCTGATCGCTTTGCTCTAACCCAAATAGAGTTGGTGATAATAGTCATTTTCTCTTTAGGCAGACAGGTACTAAATTCGTCTTTCAACATATCAAAAGAATGCAAGAATCGCTTAGTTCCTTCAACTCCCATTTCTGATACCTCAGAATTGATATCCAAGGACTTTCCTCCTTCGAATAACAACATCTTGATTCCTTTCTTGGCACAAGCATTTCTAAAAGATCCCGCAATCTGTGCTGAGTACAATAAGAAGGGAGGGTGGAAGATGGTTGCTAATTCCTCTAACTCCAAGTTTTCTGGAGCGATTCTAATCTGCGGAGCATTAAATCTGCTCGCACCTCCAGCGTGAAAGTCAATTGCGTAATCCACATGTGGTAAGATATAGTTCACGAGATAATGAGCAAAACGCCCTGCAAGTGACCCCGTTTTACTACCAGGGAACACCCTATTCATGTCTCTACCGTCAGGAAATTCTCTTGACTGGTTGATGAATCCGAATATATTAATAACTGGGATACAGATAATAGTTCCTCTTTTAGGAACATTCATTCCGCGATGTACAATCTGACGTACGATATCTACTCCATTTAATTCATCTCCATGTAGTCCAGCAGAGAGCAATACTGTAGGGCCTTCTATTCTTGCCCTTGATACTATAACAGGTATTTTAAGTTTCGTCGCTGTATGTAGTCGTGCGATTTCGAGGTTCAGTGTTTTAGTTTCTCCCGGTTGTATCGTTTCTTCAAGTATCTTCATAGTACTCTTGCTTTTCAAAATGTGAAGATATTAAAAGTTTCGGATTTGCGTTTTAATCGACCCAGACAAATCATGAATAATGGTGTTTTTAGCTTTTATTTAAAGGGTGGTCGGCTTGTGGTCGGCTATTGATAGGCTTGTGGTCGGCTAAAAAGTACCATAATAAGCCTATCACTATGCTATCATCTGCCGAACATATAGGGATGATAGGGAGTAGAGTATCATGGATTTTAAATCTGTGATATCGGGAACTCGACAGTAGAGATATAATATATTGCGTCTAACAGTTCTCGTAGATTTGTAATCCGTATGGAGTATAAATAGTTTTAGTATTTTTGTGAGTATAATATTTACTTATGCAAGTTTCCCCTTCTTTAGCGATTCAGATACAGACATTACCTGATCAACCAGGCGTTTATCAATACTATGATAAGGACGATAAGATATTGTATGTCGGTAAGGCAAAGAATCTAAAAAAGAGAGTTAGTTCTTATTTTAACAAGGTTCACGATAACGCGAAGACGAACGTATTAGTGAAGAAAATTGTGACCATAAAGCATATCGTCGTACCCACAGAGACGGATGCCTTATTGTTGGAGAATAATTTGATTAAAAGACTTCAACCGCGCTATAATGTATTGCTTAAAGATGACAAGAGTTATCCTTGGATTTGCATAAAAAGAGAGCCCTTTCCCCGTGTTTTTATGACCAGGAGAATGGTTAAGGATGGATCTGAGTATTTTGGACCATATACAAATATTAAGACCGTACACACTTTGATTGATTTAATCAAAGAGTTGTATCCTTTGCGTACTTGTACTTTAGATTTGACATCGAGTAATATTCGTTCTGGTAAGTTTAAAGTTTGTTTAGAATATCATATTGGAAATTGTATGGGACCCTGTGAGGGCTATGAAACGGAGCAACAGTATGAAAAGAAAATTTTAGAAATCCGCGATATTTTAAAGGGTAATTTCAAAGAGAGTTTAAAAGGGTTCAAATCCTATATGCTTGAATTAGCTTCGGATTTAAGGTTCGAGGAAGCTCAAAAGGTGAAAGATAAAATAGACTTGTTGGAAAATTATCAATCCAAATCGACTATTGTCAATCCTAAAATTAGCAATGTTGATGTTTTTAGCATCATTTCTGACGAATCTGCAGCCTATGTCAATTTTTTGCAAGTGTCTTATGGGGCTATTATTCGATCACATACTATGGAGTTGAAGAAGAAGTTAGACGAGACCGATGTAGAGTTGCTTGAACTGGCTATTACGGAGATGAGAACGCGTTTTAATTTGAATTCAAAAGAGATTATCGTTCCGTTTGAGGTTGAGGTGGCAGATAGTATAAAAGTGACTGTACCCAAATTAGGTGATAAGAAACAGCTGTTAGATTTGTCTGAACGCAATGCTAAATATTACCGTGTTGACTTGATGAAGCAGATTAAAATTGTCGATCCAGAACGCCATGTAAATCGAATAATGCAACAAATGCAAAAGGATTTGCGCTTGAATCGCGAACCAAGGCATATTGAATGTTTTGATAACTCGAATATTCAAGGGACAAATCCCGTTTCTGCTTGTGTTGTATTTAAAGATGGAAAGCCAAGCAAAAAGGATTACAGACACTTTAATGTGAAGACTGTAGTTGGGCCAAATGACTATGACACAATGGAGGAAATCGTTTATCGCCGTTATAAAAGGGTGATTGAAGAAGGCGAGGCATTACCGGATTTGATTGTCATAGATGGAGGTAAGGGACAATTAGGTGTCGCATTAAAAAGTCTTGAGAAGCTCGGAATTAGAGGAAAAGTTCCTATTATTAGTTTGGCAGAGCGATTAGAGGAGATTTTTTATCCTGGAGACAGCATTCCGATGTATTTAGACAAGCGTTCTGAAACGATGAAAGTAATAATTCACCTTCGAGATGAAGCGCATCGATTTGGGCTTACCTTTCACCGCAATCAACGCAGTAAAAATGCGATCACGAGTATATTGGATAATATACCAGGAATAGGTGAAAAGACAAAAGTAACATTGATGAATCATTTTAAATCTACCAAAAAGATTAAAGAAGCTTCAGAAGAAGAGTTAGAAAAGGTGGTAGGAAAATCAAAAACTAAACTATTAATTGAATATTTTAAAGTAAATTAGCGCTCAAAATGAGCAATATATGAAAAAAATATACCTATTTGTTTTACTTTTTCTGTTGGGTTCCGCAGGAGTTAAAGCCCAGAATGATACGTTGACAAATCACAAGCCTAAAATAGGACTTGTTTTAAGTGGAGGAGGTGCGAAAGGGTTAGCACATATTGGGGTGTTGAAAGTTTTGGAAAGAGAAGGGATAAAGGTAGACTATGTTGCAGGTACGAGTATGGGTGCAATTGTTGGAGGACTTTATGCTGCAGGGTATACTTCTTCGGAGCTGGATTCCATTTTTAACTCAATTGATGTGTCGGCTCTTATAAAGGATTATATTCCTCGTATTTCCAAGTCATTCTATGAAAAGAAGAATGACGAAATATACGCTTTGACGCTGCCATTTAACAATTTTAAAATAGGTTTTCCAAAAGCTTTATCACGTGGGATGTACAATTATAACTTGATGAATAAGTTGTTGGCACATGTCCGTCATATAAGAGATTTTAGCGAATTAAAGACCCCGTTTTTATGTATTGCTACAGATGCTGAGACAGGGGAGGCGGTTGTATTAGATAAAGGGTATCTGCCCCAAGCTATTTTGGCCAGTGGTGCTTTTCCTTCATTATTTGCGCCAGTAGAGATCGACGGTCGATTTTTAATTGACGGAGGAGTTGTTAATAACTACCCACTTCACGAGCTTAAGAAGATGGGGGCTGAGGTTATTATCGGGGTTGATGTGCAAGATGGTTTGAAAACGAGTGAAGAGATGGAAGGCGCTCCAGATTTGTTATTGCAGATTTCAAATTTCTCGACAATCAACCAAATGAACGCTAAAAAGCCTTTTACGAATATTTATATTAAACCTGATATTGTAGGGTATTCTGTGGTATCTTTTGACTCCGGTGAGGTGATTATTAAAAGAGGAGAGGAAGCGACAGAAAAGGTGATAGATGAACTTAGAGCGATAGGTGGTACTCCAAAAGTAAAGGAGAATCACTATGTTGAGAAATACACTGACTCTCTGAATATAAAAGATATTAATATTGATGGTTTAAGCAAGTACACTCAGCGTTATGTTCACGGTAAGCTTGGTTTTAAGCCATTTAGCAAAGTTTCTTTTGATCAGTTAGACAAGGGGATTACACAATTGAACGGAACAGAAAACTTCAGTAGCATTTCCTATAAGTTTAATCGCAGTACTACTGGAGAAGGAGATGACTTAGATATGGATCTTGTAGAGAATCCGGTGAATCGCTATTTAAAATTAGGGGTGCATTATGACGCTTTGTATAAAGCAGCTGCATTAGTAAATGTTACACAGAAGAAGCTATTCTTGAAAAGTGACGTTGCCTCGATTGATTTAGCTCTTGGCGATAATGTGCGATATAATTTTAATTATTTTGTCGATAACGGTTTTTATTGGAGTGTTGGAATCAATTCAAAGTACAATAAGTTTAGTCGAGATTTACCTTATAGCATGATGGTAGAAGCAACAGGCGGGGATCTTGATATAGATGGTGCTCCAAGTAAGTTCAATGTCGATTATGCAGATCTTGAAAACAGGTTGTACTTTCAGACTTTTTATCAACAAAAGTATTTGTTAAGCGTTGGATTTGAGCATAGATATTTAGATATAAAGAGTAAGACCTTAAGGCAAGAAGATGCGCGTTTTGACGCGAGTCATTATTTGGGAGGTTTTGTAAATGTCTTAGTTGATACCTATGACAATATGTATTTTCCTCGCAGCGGTTTTCTGTTGAAGGGAGAGTATAGGAATTTCTTCCTTTCCAGTGATTTTAGAGATAATTTTAAGAACTTTTCTACTATAACTGGTCAAGTAGGGTATGCAACGCGCATAACGGACAAATTAGCGATTGATTTAAAATCAAGATTAGGTGCAGTAATCGGAAATCTACCGAGCTTTGGATTTGGATATGCTTTGGGAGGCTATGGTTTTGCAGATCGCGATAATTTGATTCCATTCTATGGATATGATTTGTTGGGGATTGGAGGAGATTCATTTATTGCTGGTACCATACAGTTAGATTATGAAATTTTTAAAAAGCACCACATCAATTTCTCAGCAAACTACGCTAATGCAGGAGAAGATATTTTTTCAACTTCGAATTGGTTTTCGAAGATTAAATACTCTGGATATGCTGTAGGATATGGTATGCAAACCGTTTTGGGACCAATCGAAGCAAAATTTACGTATTCGCCTGATACGGGTCGAACTTACACAGTATTTGCCGTTGGTTTTTGGTTTTAGAAGAAGATTCAATGATGAAATTATAATTTTCGGGGCATTTGGTTTTACCAAGTGCCCCTTTTTTGTGATATAGTTAATGTTGAGGTATTAAAATTGTGGTATGTGAAATAATATTTGGATAAAAATTTGCATAAGATAAAATTATTTCGATATTTGTGATATTATGAAAATACAATGGGACGGTTTATTGGCTTATTTAAAGTTCCTCATCAAGAGAAATCCTGAATGAGGTAACATTACTTTTATATTATCTATTACCAACCAAAAAATATAAATAAGTATGCCTTTATATCATCAATTAGGGAAAGTTCCCCCTAAACGTCACACCATTTTCCGAAAAGAGAATGGGGACTTGTACTACGAACAATTATTCGGTACCATTGGATTTGACGGAATGTCTACCAATATGTACCATGTACACCGACCTACACAGGTAAAGAAGATTTTGGGGCAGTATAGTGTTGCGCCAAAAGTAGCCAAATCAAATAATATTCAATCTTATCGTTTTAGAGGGTTTGAAGTTCGACCGGAGGATGATTTTTTAGAAAGCCGTAAAGCTGTCTTGACCAATAGCGACTGTACCATTGTTTTGGCTGCTCCTAAGAAATCAACTGAGGATTACTTTTATAAAAATACGGATTCAGATGAGTTAATCTTTGTTCATCGTGGCACGGGAACGTTGCGCACCATGTTGGGTAACTTAAAATTTGAATACGGAGATTACCTATTAATTCCCCGTGGAATAATTTATAAAATGGACTTTGATACGCAGGACAATAGATTGTTTATTGTCGAGTCGCGTAGGCCTATTTACACACCGAAAAGATACCGCAATTGGTTTGGACAACTACTTGAACATTCACCTTTTTGTGAACGCGATATTCGCAGACCAGATAAACTTGAAACACACGATGAAAAAGGTGATTTCTTGATTAAGGTACGCAAACAAGATGAGATATTTGATATGATCTATGCTACACATCCATTTGATGTCGTGGGATATGATGGTTATAATTATCCATATGCTTTTTCTATTCACGATTTTGAACCTATTACAGGGAGGATTCACCAACCACCTCCTGTGCATCAAACATTCGAAACCGATGCCTTTGTAATTTGTTCATTTGTGCCAAGACTATATGACTATCATCCAGAAGCGATACCTGCACCATATAATCATTCAAACATAGATAGTGATGAAGTTCTCTATTATGTAGATGGTGATTTTATGAGTAGAAATGATATTGCTGCGGGACATATTTCACTTCATCCTGCCGGAATCCCTCATGGACCACACCCTGGTGCGGCAGAGCGATCTATTGGTAAAGTTAGCACGGAAGAGTTAGCCGTGATGGTTGATACATTTAAGCCATTGATGGTAACAGAAGAAGCGATGAAGATTGCTGATGAGCAATATTACCAGTCTTGGTTAGATCCAGAAAATTAAGAAAAACAACAACTTAAAAAACTATAAATTATGAGTAAAGAAGTCAAGTCTGTAGAATTTGGCTTGGAAAAAATATTTGAGGGAGCTCAAGATTTTTTGCCATTGTTAGGAACAGATTACGTTGAATTTATTGTTGGGAATGCGAAACAAGCAGCCCATTTTTATAAAACCGCTTTTGGTTTTCAGTCTTTAGCTTATGCAGGATTGGAAACGGGAGTGAGAGATAGAGCATCTTATGTATTAGTACAGGATAAAATACGCATTGTTTTGACTACTCCGTTGACTGCAGAATCTGAATTGAATAATCATATTGTACAACATGGAGATGGTGTAAAAGTCGTGGCTTTGTGGGTTGAAGATGCGCGTAAAGCTTATGAGGAAACAACAAGCCGTGGTGCGAAATCTTATTTGGAGCCAATCGTAGAGAAGGATGAATTTGGTGAAACCGTTAGAGCGGGTATATATACATACGGAGAAACGGTTCATATGTTTGTAGAACGCAAGAACTACAATGGTGTATTTTTGCCTGGTTTTGTAAAGTGGGAAACAGATTATAACCCTGAACCAGTAGGATTAAAATATGTCGATCACATGGTGGGAAATGTTGGTTGGAACCAAATGAATACTTGGGTAAAGTGGTATGAGGATGTCATGGGGTTTGTAAACTTCTTGTCTTTTGATGACAAACAAATTAATACTGAGTACTCTGCACTGATGAGTAAAGTAATGTCGAATGGAAATGGAAGGATTAAGTTTCCAATTAATGAACCTGCAGAGGGAATGAAAAAATCTCAAGTCGAGGAGTATCTTGACTTCTATAATGGGGCGGGGGTACAACATATTGCTGTAGCTACAGATGATATTATCAAGACAGTTGCTGCTATGAAGCGTAGAGGTGTTGAATTTTTATCAGCTCCACCGCAATCTTACTACGATATGATTCCCAATCGCTTAGGTGTTCACATGGACATGATGAAAGAAGATATTAAAGAATTGCAGAAGTTAGGCATAATGATTGATGCTGATGAGGAAGGTTATCTATTGCAAATATTTACAAAACCTGTAGAAGATAGACCGACATTGTTTTTTGAAATAATCCAAAGAATGGGTGCCCGCGGTTTTGGTGCTGGTAACTTTAAGGCGTTATTTGAATCAATTGAAAGGGAGCAAGAAAAGCGAGGAACCCTTTAAAATTCAGTTAATTAAAACTTAAAAAACCAACATTTGAGAACTATTAAGTTAAATGTAAGTTAAAGCTAATTATGAGTTGACTTGCTAATGAAAAAGTTATACATTTGCACTCGCAAAAATAAGGTCGTCATAAGCTTTATTTGAGTGTAATAAATTTTTCATAATTTATAGTTTTTTGGTTGGTTAATAGCATAAAAACTCAGTCATTTATTTGGCTGGGTTTTTTTGTTTGCTATTTTTGAATAAAATTAGAATCAACTATGAAAAAACTATTTCTTCTTCTTGTAATCTTCTTCCAAATTGGAAGTGTTGCAGCTCAGAAAAATGTAAAGGCATTTGACGCCGGTGAGTTTTTGAAGTTTCGTATCAGCTATGGAATTTTGAATGCGGGTATTGCAACATTGAAATTAACAGAGACCGTTCAGAATGGTGTTCCTGTATTTCATGCACAAGGAATTGGCTATACTACTGGAGTGCCAAAGATGTTTTTTAAAGTATATGATGATTATCAAAGTTATTTTGAACGCGATAAAGTGATCCCACATCGCTTTGTTCGAAAAATTGACGAAGGAGGATATACGAAGGATCAAGAAGGTTTTTTTGATTACAAATCCAATAAAGTTTTAGTGAAAGACTACGAAAAGTCTAAGGAGAATACTTATCCTATCGTGAAAAACGTACAGGATATTGTTTCTGCATTTTACTATTTGAGAAAATATCCCAAGTTGAATGAACTGAAAAAGAATGAATCAGTAGAAATTGATATGTTCTTTGATGGGGAGGTATTTCGATTTAAGTTGAAATATTTAGGAGAGGAGACTTTAAAGACTAATTTTGGAAAAATAAAAACACTAAAGTTTAGACCTTACGTTATGGCAGGTCGCGTTTTTAAGGAAAAGGAAAGTTTGACAGTATGGGTTTCGGCTGACAATAATAAAGTGCCTTTGCGAATTAAAGCCAGTTTAGCAGTAGGGTCTTTGAAAGCAGATTTGGAAGAGTTTAGTGGTTTAGTGTCGAAGTTGGAAGTTATAGGTAAATAGTTTATGGAACACGATAAAATGTTAGATGCGCTAAAGGATAAGTTTGGTGCTATTAATCAGAATTTAGATACGCATTTAGAAGGTCTGGTATATGCTAAGCCGCTTACCTATTGGGACTATATTCAAGTTGATTCTCTGTTGTCCCTGCAAACACAACGAACTACTGTGAAAGACGAAATGGTCTTTATCCTGTATCATCAAATAAATGAACTTTTGTTCAAAATGATTTTATGGGAGATTGATCAAGTGGGGAGTCAAGAAAACATAACAGCTGATTTTTTTGTCGAGCGTTTACAGCGTATCACACGTTATTTTGATATGCTTACTTCCTCTTTTGATATCATGGGGGATGGTATGGATCGAAATCAGTATATGCAATTTCGAACGACACTAACTCCAGCAAGTGGATTTCAGAGTGCTCAGTACCGTTTAATAGAGTTTGGCTCTACGGATTGGAGAAATTTGATTGATTTTCGCTTTAAAAGTACACTAAGTCAAAATATTTCAGAGGAGGATGCGTTAGAATTGATGTATTGGCAGGCAGCCGGTAAAGACTATAAGACAGGTAAAAAGTCATATTTGTTAGCTGAGTTTGAAAATAAGTACAAAAAAGTTTTCATTAATGCCATGAAAGATTATGAAAAAACAAATTTATGGCAGAAATTTGTTGAATTGCCTCAAGAAGTAAGAGATACCCCTTCTTTGATTGAGGCGATGAGGTATTATGATAGGACAGTTAATATTACTTGGGTAATGGGTCATTATAATGCTGCTTTAAAGTATTTGGAAGGACCAGAAGGTACCTCTGAAGCAACGGGAGGAAGCGATTGGAAGAAGTATATGTTGCCTCAATACCAAAAGCGAATTTTCTTTCCAGAACTTTGGTCTTCTGAGGAAATTGAGAATTGGGGAAAGTAAGTAAAAGTTAAGTTGAAAAAAAGATAGGGTTTGAAGCGAGTTTTTTGTGGTTTTTTGATGGTTTTATCTCTTTATGCTTGTAAAGAGAATAATAATAATGATGTTATAATTGAGGAGAGTGATAATTCGGAACATATTGATGAAGTAGTCGCTGAATTATATGGATTTAGTTTAAAGGATTTTGAAGTTGTCGATGATACGATTCGCAGTGGAGATAACCTTGGAAAGATATTTGGAGAGAATAATATTGGAGCTACTGAAGTTCACAATATCGTAACTAAAGTAAAAGATACGATTAATGTGCGTGGTATGCGTGTAGGACAGCCTTATTCTTTAGTGAAGTATAAAAATGATCCAGAGAAGTTAGCTGCATTTATATACCATCCGAGTATTGCTGGATATCAAGTGATAGATTTGCGCGATTCTATTACTGCATATACAATCACTTATCCTGTTACGATAAAACGAAGAACTATAGCGTCAACTATTGAAGGGTCTCTATCAATGAGTCTTCAGAAGGAGGGTGTGGATCAATCTTTGGCAACGCGAATGTCGCAGATTTTTGCATGGTCGATTGACTTTTTTAAGTTGCAACCAGATGATCGATTTGCTGTTACGATTGAGGAAAAGTATATCAATGATACTGTGTATGTTGGTATTTCAAAAATTGATGCTGCGTACTTTAATTACAGAGGTAAGGATTTATATTCATTCCCATATAAACGATCTGGTGCTAAGAGTACTGATTATTACGATGAAGAAGGTCGTCCAATGAAGAGTATGTTCTTGAAAGCTCCTTTGAAATTCTTTAGAATAACATCGCGATATACTAAGAATCGTTTTCACCCCGTACAAAAAAGATGGAAATCTCACAATGGTACTGATTATGCGGCTCCTACAGGAACACCTATTATGTCAACTGCTTCAGGAGTAGTTGAAAGAGCTGGTTATACTGCTGGGAATGGAAATTATGTAAAAGTTAGACATAACGGAACATATTCAACACAGTATCTACACATGTCAAAGATTTTAGTGAAAGTTGGTCAGTATGTTGACCAAGGGCAAACAATTGGTTTAGTTGGTAGTACTGGTTTAGCAACAGGCCCTCACGTTTGTTATAGATTTTGGAAAAATGGCGTGCAAGTAGATCCACTTTCACAAGTTTTACCTAATTCTGAACCAATGGATAAAAAAGATATACCGTCATTTAAAGAACATATCGTACCTTTGAAAGCAGAATTAGATAAGGTTATACAAACAAAATTTTTACAAGAGTAGTTACATGTTGAAAAGTGTTAATCCATCAAGAACAGATGCTTGGAAGAAGTTAAGTGAGCATTTTAAATCGATGGAATTTGTACAGATGCAGCATTTGTTTGCTGAAAATGCTGATAGAGTTAATGACTTTCATGTAAAATGGAATTCATTGTTGTTAGATTATTCAAAGAATAAGGTGACTGCAGAAACAATGAAGTTGCTGCTGGATTTAGCTAATGAAGTAGATTTAAAACAGTCTATAGAGGCTCTGTTTACGGGTGATAAGATTAATGTAACTGAAGATAGGGCGGTTCTTCATACTGTATCAAGAGATTTTTCTCAGCAACCTATTTTTGTCGACGGAGAGGATGTTTCAAAAGAGGTTTACAAGACAAGAGAAAAGATAAAGTTATTTTCGAATGATGTCATTTCAGGCAGGTATCTTGGAGCTACAGGTAAGGCAATAACAGATGTTATAAATATCGGTATAGGTGGATCTGATTTGGGGCCAAAGATGGTTGTCGAGGCATTGGATAATTATAGTAATCAGCTCAACGTTCACTTTGTATCGAATATAGATGATGATTATTTGTTTCCTCTATTGGCAAAACTAAATGCTGAAACTACTTTGGTTTTGGTTGTATCTAAAACATTTACTACGCAAGAAACAATTGAAAATGCTAAGCATGTCAAAGCTTGGTTAGATTCAAATATTATAGGGAGTGTTGAACAGCACTTTGTTGCTGTAACTTCTGCCAATCAAGAAGCGATTGCTTTTGGTATTAAAGAAACTAATATTTTCCCTATGTGGGATTTTATTGGGGGAAGATTTTCTTTATGGAGCTCAGTAGGTATTTCTATTTCTTTGGCTTTAGGGTATGACAATTATGAGCGATTGTTGAAGGGGGCTTATCAAATGGATACGCACTTTAGACAGTCTGATTTTGATCAAAATATTCCTGTTATTCTGGCATTGCTTAGTGTATGGTATAATAATTTCTATCAATACGAGACTGAAGCTATTGTGCCTTATAGCAGTTTACTACGCAGTCTGCCTGCTCACTTACAGCAGATGATCATGGAGAGCAATGGCAAGGATAAAACCAGAGAAGGTCAGCCTGTAAATTATCAAACAGGTACTTTGATATGGGGAGAAGTTGGAGCTACAGCCCAACACGCATTTTTCCAATTATTTCATCAGGGTACGAAGGTTGTTCCTATTGACTTTATTGGATTTATAAAACCATTTCACGACAAGGACAAGACAAACCACGATATATTGATGTCTAATTTTTTTGGACAAACTGAAGCTTTGTTAAAAGGGAAGCGCGGTCGAAAAAGGCAAGAAGGCGAATTAGAAATGTTGAGGAATTTCAGAGATTTTGAAGGAAATAAGCCAACAAATACCTTTTTGTTTGAACAGTTGACCCCTGAAACTTTAGGTCAGATTATTGCAATGTATGAACACAAGACTTTTGTTCAGGGAATTATTTGGAACATTTTTAGCTTTGATCAATTTGGCGTGGAGTATGGAAAAGTTTTAGCAAAGAATATTCAGGAGGAGATAAAGTCAAAAAAAGTCAGTGAGCACGACTGTTCTACAAGCTTCTTAATCAACTATTATTTATCGAATTAGGATTTAGAATTTTTCTAAATAGAAGTAAAAAGTTAAAATTAATGTCTACATAACATTAAGGTTATATGTTTTTGTACATTTGTTGCGAAAAAAATAATTTATCACTTACACTTTTACAATGAAAAATTTGAAGAACTGGATGCTATCTTGCGTAGTTGTACTCGCATCAGCATCTGCACTTTCACAAAACAAAGTAACAGGTATTGTAGTAGACCATGAGTTTAAACAAGGTTTACCAGGTTCTACAGTATTAGTTAAAGGTAGTCAAAATGGTACATCGACAGGAATGGATGGAGATTTTGAACTAAATGTTTCAAAAGACAGTGGTGAGATTACGATCTCTTTCATTGGATTTAAAACAAAAACAGTACCTTTTAAAGTTGGGGCTGACAATAAAATTAACTTGGGAACAATTGTTCTAAACGCAGATGAAAATATGCTTGAGGACATTGTTATTATGGGAGTTGCTGACGTAGCAAAAGACCGTAAGACACCAGTAGCTGTTTCTACAATTAAAGCTTCTGTTATTCAAGAAAAACTTGGTTCTCAAGAGTTTCCTGAAATTTTAAACACTACTCCATCAGTGTATGCTTCTCAAGGAGGAGGAGGATTTGGAGATTCTAAAATTAATATCCGTGGATTTGACCAAAAGAACGTTGCTGTATTAGTTAATGGTATGCCTGTTAACGATATGGAAGGTGGTTCTGTGTATTGGTCTAACTGGGCTGGTGCTCAAGATGTGGCTTCAGCAGTACAAGTACAACGTGGATTAGGATCTTCTAAAATTGCTATTTCTTCTGTAGGAGGTACAATGAATATCTTGACAAAAACGTCTGATATGAAAGAAGGAGGTTCATTATCTGCTGGTATCGGTAATGATAACTATTTCAAAGGATCAGCTTCGTATAATACAGGAATTTTAGATAACGGATTGTCTGCTTCTATCTTGATGTCTTATACAAGAGGTGATGGTTATGTTCAAGGGACAGATTTCGAAAGTGTTGCTTATTTCTTAGGTTTAGGGTATAGATCAAAAGATAGTAAACACAATGTACAGTTTACTTTTACAGGTGCAAATCAATGGCACAATCAAAGAAGTACTAACCCAACAATTGAAGATTACTTAAAGTATAGTGGAGACGGTAAGCCAAATAGAAGATATAATCCTGATTATGGAACGTATAATGGAGAAGGTTATTCTTGGGCTCGTAACTTCTATAACAAACCAGTAGCTTCATTAAACTGGGATTATAAAATTAATGATATTTTTACTTTGAATACTGTTGCTTATGGTTCTTGGGGCCGTGGAGGAGGAAATGGTTCAATTGGTAAAATCAACGGTAAAAGCCAAAGAGATGCAATGTTTAAGGACATGTACGGTAATATTCGTTTCGATGATATCGCTGCTTGGAACTCAGGAAAGCATGTAGCAGATTTTGGAGCTGATAAAAAGCGTATCAACGGAGAGTATTATTCTGATAAAAACAATGGTTTTGTTCGTCGTACAAGTGTAAATTCACATGACTGGTATGGAACTGTGATGAACTTAAACGCTAAAGTTAACGAGAATTGGAATTTTGATATTGGAGTTGATGCTCGTACTTATGTTGGATACCACTTCCAAGTTTTAGATGATTTATTAGGTGCACAAGGGTATGTGGATGTTGAACACAAAACTGATGGACAAAGAGTTATTTCTTCTACTTATAACAGTAAAGCTCCTGCTAATCCTTGGGTTGATTGGAGTAAAAGAGATAAAGTTGCTTATGACAATGACGGTAACGTTAAATGGTTAGGTGGATTTGGTCAAGTAGAGTACAGCAAAGACAATTTAACTGTGTTTGTTCAAGGGTCTATCTCAAATCAGTGGTTCAGAAGAATTGACTATATGAGATATAATAGAAATGAAGCTGAAGGTGCTGATACATATAAAACTTCTTGGAAAAGTCTTTCAGGAGGTAGTGTAAAAGGAGGTTTTAACTACAATATTAACGAGAACCACAATGTGTTCGTTAACTCTGGGTACTTCTCTCGTCAGCCATTTATGAACAATGGTGTTTATATCAATAATAGCAATGATATTAACCCAAGTTTGAAAAATGAAAAGATTTTTGGATTAGAGTTAGGGTATGGTTTGCGTCTTGATAACTTCAGAGCTAACCTTAACTTATACCGCACATCTTGGAAAGATAGAATTCAACGTGTATTTGAAAGAGATATCTTTGGTGTAGGAAAAGATGGTGTACAGACTCCAGGTTATGCTAACCTTTATGGAATTGAACAAGTACACGTGGGAATGGAACTTGACTTTATTTATAATCCAATTGATCGTTTAGATATTACAGGATCTTTATCTTGGGGAGATTGGCAATATAAAGGTAATGTTTCTGCAGATTTCTTAGATGAGGGAACTAATCAACCAATTCTTGATCCAAATACAAATGCTCCAATGAACAAGACTTTATACTTAGATGGTGTTAAAGTTGGTGATGCACCACAGTTTATCTTCAATTTAGGAGCAGCTTATGAAATTTTACCAGGATTAAAAGTAGATGGTAACTTCCGTTACAATGATAAATTCTATGCAGCTATTAATCCAAATGACTTTGGTACTTCAAAACATAAAGGATCTATTAAGTTACCTGCATTCAATTTATTTGATGCTGGATTATCTTATAAAATGGAAGTAGGAAAAGAAAAACAAAATAGCGTTACTATGCGTGTAAACGTAAACAACGTATTTGATACTACTTATATTTCTTATTCAAGAACTAATATTCACGAAGGTGATTCAAAAGCAACAGGTAACAACTGGAAAGGTGTTGACACTGCTAACGAAGTTTTCTTCGGAAACGGTAGAGCTTGGAACTTTACATTGCGTTATAACTTCTAAGAGTTATACAAAATATATCATAAAAAAGGAGGTCAGTAATGATCTCCTTTTTTTATTGTGTAATTTAGAGAGGTAAATGATAAGTAAATTATGAGTAAATATAGATTAGGTAAATCGGACTTAATGGTTCCAAGGTTGTCGTTTGGGGGCAATGTATTTGGTTGGACATTAGATGAAAGGGAATCATTTCGGATGTTAGATCAGCTTTTTGATAATGACTTGGTATTCATAGATACGGCAAATAATTATTCTCATTGGGTAACAGGAAATTCAGGAGGCGAATCAGAAACTATAATAGGTAAGTGGTTAAAGCAAAATAAATGTCGTCACGACATTGTGCTATCTACTAAAGTAGGAGGAAGTATGAAAGGCGTTGAACGTGGTTTATCAACAAAACAGATCATAGAGGGTGTTGATGCTTCCCTAAAGAGATTAAACACAGACTATATCGATTTGTATTTCTCTCATCACGATGATTTGGGTACAAGTGTTGAAGAGACGATGAATGCTTTTAATGACTTAGTAAGAGCAGGTAAAGTTAGATATCTTGGTGCATCTAACTTGGAGGTTGACCGCATACAAAGTAGTAACTCTATTGCCAGAGATAAAGGCTGGTCTGAGTATATTGCGCTCCAGCCATTGTATAACCTTTATGACCGCCAGAAGTATGAGCAAGAGTATATTGACTTTGTTACACAAGATAAGCTGGCTGTAATGCCTTATTTTGCCTTAGCGAGTGGCTTCTTAAGTGGGAAGTACCAATCATTAAAAGATATTGAAGGTAGTTCGAGAGGAGAAATGGTTAAGGGATATATCAATGAAAGGGGACTTCGCATAATCGCTCAATGCGAGGATGTAGCAAAGCAGCATAATGCAACAATTGCAGAAATAGCGATTGCGTGGCAATTACATCAACCAACAATAAGTACTCCCATAGTGAGTGCTACTTCTGATAAACAATTGAACAGTTTGTTTAAGGCATTAGAAATTGCGCTAACAAGTGATGAATTAGTGTTGTTAGATAAAGCAAGTGAATATTAGGTGATTTCGAATAATACCATATTGGATAGCAAAATAATAAAGGGATGCGTACTGTGTCCCTTTGTTGTTTATTATTCTCTTAAAAACTAATATTCTACTGAAGTGAATTAATTATTCTTTTATTTTTAGTTTTCGTATAGTAGTACAAAAGTATGATCATATCATATAAATAGATTATCAAAGCGATACCAGATAAGATATGTATAACGATACTCAAGGGATAATCTATGGATTCTTCAGTTACAGACTGATAAAGGGTTATATTAGTATAGATGATAAGTGCAGCTAAAGGAGTGTAAAATAGTGGTTTAAATAAGTAGATATACAATAGATAAATAAACTTAAACTTCGTACTTAATAGCTTTCTGAGTTTAGACATTAAGAAAAAAACAACTAACAATCCAAAACCTATCTGAATTATCAGGTATATTTGGGTTTCCAAATCAAAGACATAAGTTTCTTGACTGAAAGGATTTTGGTAATAAGTTATCTGTTTGCCTGTTTTGTAGAAATCGTATTCGTTAGAATCTACTTTGTGTTTTATGTATTCCCCTTTCTCATTGAGTAGACCTATATGTTTCTCAATCTCTCTCCTATTTTGTTTTATATCTTGTACTGTTCCTTTTAATTTGTCATAAGAGGTAATTGCTATGATATGCTTACCTAATGGCATTTCTGAAGAAGAAATCATATTGACAAATGCCATCGGAAAGTGACGATAGGGATATAGTACAAAGATTAAGAATAAAACTAACGCAATAAGTGGAATCTTCTTGATAATATATTTTTTCATATTTAGGAAATGAGCTTATTTGTCTTTTTTAGCTTCTGAGATATAGAGATAAAGCTTAATAATAAAGACTATGTATAGGATACTTCCAAAGAATGTAACTAAATATATTGGTATCCTATCTCCATTTTCTACCCTATTGGCCAGATCGATATTGAGATATATTAACAAAAGCATTAGACAAGTAAATGTAGGAAGTCTAAGTATATATTGAACACCTACAATTATAAGACTTCCATAGCGTCCTTTTAACGAGGTGGACATTTTACCAATAGAGTAAAGAACTAATTGAATAACTGCGAGTTGTATTAGTATGTCAGTTTGCTGATCATAATCGAATATATATTGCTTACTTGTTTTGGTATCGCGATATAAGTTTACTTGATCTCCTAATTGATAGTAATTTATACCGTCTCTAACTGTTACATATTCGAAAACCTCTTGATCAGCTGTTTGCAGTTTTAAAGTAACCTGTTCTGGTTGATACGAAAATACAGTTATATCAGATTCTATTCTCCCTTTTGCAATAATTGTCGTTTCATACTTTTTGTAAGTAACCATTTTCTTTATAGCTGTTGGTATAGCTGATTCTGTTGAAAAGAACTCCTTGTATACTTTATACATAAAAGGTGCAGTATCCTTTAATAAATAGTAAAGAAATACACCTACAGCAAGAAGGAAAATATATTTAAAAAACTTCAATGTTAAATTTGTATATATAGTTTATTTAATTGAAGTTAAAAGTAGTTATTATAATTTAATTTATAAAAAAAAACGAACAACTTAAATTGTTGTTCGTTTTATATTTAGAAATAAATTCTTTTAATTGATTGTTGCTCCGTTTTGAACCTTGTCTTCGTCAGGATTAACGAATACTAATTTACCATCTTGGTCTTCTGTCATTAGTATCATACCTTCACTTTCAACGCCTCTTAAAGCTCGTGGAGCAAGGTTTGCTAATACAGTGACTCTTTTGCCAATGATATCTTCAGGTTTAAAGTGTTCTGCAATTCCTGATACGATTGTACGAACATCCATACCAGTATCTACTTTTAATACTAAAAGCTTATTTGCTTTAGGCATTTTTTCTGCTTCTACAATGGTACCAACTCTCAAGTCTAATTTAGCAAAGTCTTCATAGACAGCTATGTCTTTTTGAGGCTCTACTGTTTTTGCAGCAGCGGCATTTGCTTTTTTAGAAGCTTCTAATCGGTCTAACTGTTTTTGTACTTCTTCATCTTCTATCTTAGCGAACAGTAATTCTGCCTGTCCAATAGTATGTCCTGCAGGAATTAATACCTTGTCTTCAGTAATAGTCTCCCATTTAATAGGAGTATCTATTTTTAGAATAGATTTCAGTTTATTAGCAGTGAATGGTAAGAACGGTTCAGCTAAAGTACTTAGTGCAGCAGCTATTTGTAAAGCTACATACATTTGAGTTTTTACTCTTTCTGGGTTCTCTTTGATTAGTTTCCATGGTTCTTCATCTGCTAAGTACTTATTACCAAGACGAGCTACATTCATCATCTCTGACAATGCCTCTCTGAATCTATAGCGTTCTACAGAACTTTCGATAACATTTGGATAAGCTCTTAATTCTGTCAATGTAGCAATATCTACATCAGAGAACTCATTCGGTTGAGGAATTACTCCTTCATAGTACTTGTTTGTTAATACTACCACACGGTTAATAAAGTTACCGAAGATAGCTACTAACTCATTGTTATTTCTTGCTTGGAAGTCTTTCCAAGTAAAGTCGTTGTCTTTTGTCTCAGGAGCATTAGATGTCAAGGCATAACGCAATACATCTTGTTTACCTGGGAAGTCTTCTAAGTACTCGTGTAGCCATACTGCCCAGTTTTTAGACGTAGATAGTTTGTTTCCTTCTAAGTTTAAGAACTCATTTGCAGGTACGTTATCTGGTAAGATATAGCTTCCTTCTGCTTTCAACATCGCAGGGAATATCACACAGTGGAATACAATATTATCTTTACCGATGAAGTGTACTAACTTCGTATCTTCAGATTTCCAATACGGTTCCCAATCTTTGCCTTCTCTTGCAGCCCATTCTTTAGTCGAAGAGATGTATCCGATAGGAGCGTCAAACCACACATAAAGAACTTTTCCTTCCGCACCTTCTACAGGTACAGGGATACCCCAATCCAAATCACGAGTTACAGCACGAGGCTTTAATCCATCTTCTAACCATGATTTTACTTGTCCGTATACATTAGGTTTCCAGTCATTTTTATGACCTTCTAATATCCACTCACGTAAGAATGTATCGTATTGGTCTAATGGTAAGAACCAGTGTTTTGTTGACTTTAAGACTGGTTTGGTTCCTGTGATTGTCGATTTAGGATTGATTAAATCTGTCGCATTTAATGAAGTACCACATTTTTCACATTGATCTCCATAAGCCTCTTCATTAGCACATTTAGGACAAGTACCTGTTACGAAACGGTCAGCTAAGAACTGATCAGCTTTCTCATCATATAATTGTTCTGTAACTTCTTCTATGAATTTACCTTCATTGTATAACTTCTTGAAGAACTCAGAAGCTGTTTGATGGTGGATCGAAGATGAAGTACGAGAGTAATTGTCTAATGAAATACCAAAATCGATAAAAGACTGCTTGATAATACCATTGTATTTATCAATTACTTGTTGAGGAGTAATTCCTTCTTTTTTCGCTTTCATAGAAATAGCTACTCCATGTTCATCACTTCCACATATAAAAGCGACATCTTTTCCTTGCAGTCGCAAAAATCTCGCATAAATATCAGCAGGTACATATACACCAGCTAAGTGCCCAATATGGATAGGACCATTTGTATAGGGTAATGCTGCTGTAATCGTATATCTTTTAGGATCTTGTATCATATATCATTACTGTTAATCTCAAACGAATTAAATAAGAATGCAAAAATAAGCATTCAGAATGGAATTAATGAATTTTATTTAGCTTTAAACACGTCATTTGCAAATAAAAAAGATCTTCTGTAAGGAAGATCTTTTGTGTTATTTATTCTTTTCTTGCTGGATCATTTGTTTCATATCATTGCTTACTTCAAATCGTTTATTTGACGAAGAAGAGCTGTTTTCATTTGTTCCATGCATTGGTATTTCAACTTTTTTATCATCTTGCTTAACAGAATGCTCTTTAGTTTGAGTTGTATCTCCACTCTCTTGTTTTTTGTCATTGCACGAAAGAGTCACAAGAGATACTGAGGCAATAAAAAGTAATTTTTTGTATGACATCATGTATTGTAATTTGAGTTTGTTGCAATATAGCTAAATTAGTTAGTAGGATTTTCTTCTTGTTCTTCTTTTCGCTCTTCGTTAACAATATCGAGCTGATGCAAAGGCAGTTTCTTTTTGCGTAAAAACATGAAGAATAAACATGTTATCGTCCAACTACCCCAAAATAAATAACTCCCAATGCGAAACATTGTCCCCATTGTTTTGTGAGATGTTGTTGTAAGATCTAAGAATGTATAATAAGCCCCAGCAAAACCAGCTAATAAAGCAAAGACTATAACAGTGATACTAATATATCTCGCCGTGAAAAACTTAAACATGGCAAGAATCAGAATCAATATTAATTGAATAGAAAAAATAATTAAAGCGGTTTTCCAAGGAGTTTTAAGTACGGTATATTGGGTATAAACAAAGTTAATGCCTTGCCTGCCAATGAACGACATCCTACCCATGAGTTCAGCTGAAACATAGGACAGTATGAGTTGTACCAAAGCGAGAATTGTAATATTCTTTCCCATTTTATATTAGTTTACAGACCAACCAGTAGTCTCGCTATAGCGTAGTTTAAATTTTTTGGTAATGAATTTAGTGTTAGGATTCTTATCTTTAGCTAAGGCTATAAATGGCGTATACTCCTTATTCAACATAACAGAAGCTGTTGCAGATTTTTTACTGTTATTGTTTAATTGTAAGTTACTGCTATCCCCAAGTGTGTAAAGTATTGTCTTTACTGTTACCTTATCATTTTTTTGATCAATGACATAAGGATGAGCTTTTTCTGCCAATTTTATGGTTACATTCCAAATACTATCTTTAGATAACCATTTCTTTTTTGAGTTCTCATCTTCGAATTCTAAATACCCACCTTTTTCAAGCGTTTTATATTGTTCGATTTGAAGGCTGTCTTTTCTCATTCTTAGTTTTTTTTTGCCAAGCGTTAATGTAGTGCTTTCAAATTCTGGCTTTTCATTTAGGTAGGCCCCGATAGTATCAAAGGCTCTCGATGAGCTAATGTCTTTATTGTTACATGCAGTAAGCGTAAATAGCGTAACTAAGGTAAATACAGTTAGTAAAGATTTTATTTTCATATCTTAAATTTTAATCAAAATTACAAAAAAACTAATATGAGTGTTAAAAACTTTGTGTTATTTAAGTTCTTGGTTCTTTTAGCTTTAGGTGTTGAAGAATGACTGTATCCAACTTTATTACTGCTATTCTTAGGAGTGTATACGTTTGAGGTTAATTGCTAACGGAACGGATGATCCACACCGTTTAAGTATCTGATCTTTTCTGTCTATTTGTAGCTTGTATTTCCGCCTTAGGTTATCCGTTATTGAAAAAGCTTGTGTAATTGAAATTGTGTTTCACTTTTTCCATCTTTATCGGGGAATTGTTAAACTTGTTTAACCCAAAAAGAAAAGAGCACTGAATGAAATAGTCATTCAGTGCTCTCATTATGATACTTTAGCAAGATTTAAATTATTCTCTAACCCAAACCTCAATGTCTTTTTTAGCAACTTTACCATTCGAAAGGGCTTCTAAGGTAAAATGTGCTTTTCCTATCTTAGTATTAGTTGTGAAAACCAAGCTTTCTTTGGTAACTGTTTTGCCATTTTCCGTAAATTCTCTGTTTTCAATACGCACTGTTCCCAAGTCATTACTTAGGTTACTCGCTGTTTTCTCGATTAGTTCCCAAGGAGAATCTTGATCAATTAGGAACTGATCCAAGGCGATAGCAAATTCTTTGTTGGATTTTAAAATCACTTGATTTGTAAAAATCTGAGGAGCATTGTTATCTTCAAATAAAACTTGTGAAGGAAACCAAAAATAGCCACCATCCGGATTGTAAGAAGATGATTCCTCAGTACCTCCTCTTAGGAAGATGTCTTGTATGATACCTCCCTGTTGATTTATGATACGCACCCAGTTATACGATCCTGCTGAGCCGAATTTCTCTCTTTTGATTGTCAAAACAAGGTTGTCAGTATGTGGGTCAATTCGCATTGAAGAGCCATAAAAAGCTAATTTTACTTCCGTTGAATCATGGCCTAAGTCATAGAACTCTGGGTTAACTACTCCCGTAGAAGTGTTTAATTGCGCTATCTTATTTCCACCATTCCACGAGCCACCGTTTGAATTCCAATAAACAAATTCACCGTCATTTGAAACAGTCATAGAACCAGCATTCCACGCACCCCACTGTCCCTTAATGGAAGAAATGCCTAAGTCATAACTTGTCATGTTTATATTACCCAAGTCATTCTTATCAATGGTTTTTGTGTCTAATCTTTTGATTTCTTTATCGTGTCCTAACCACAGTATTCCGTTGTTATCCAGTGTTAGTTGAGTATAATTATCTTGTAGGGAAATTAATAGTTTGTCTGTTTCTACATCAATGATATGTAATTCTTTTTTGTTAGTTACGGCAAAAAGTAATCCATTAGCAACAGCCATATTTCCAGTTTCTGTTGCTATCCCAGCAATTGATCCTTCGACTTCAAGGGTATTGATGTTAAAAATACTTATTCCGCCTGAAGTTGAGATATAGCCTTTACTGGCAGTAGCTCCTACAAAGGCTCTACCATCGCCTCCTATATCTGTTAAGGATTTTACTTCTTTGAGATCTTTGTCAGTTACTACAAGTCTATTGCCCTGTTTAGACACAAAGTAGTAGTAGTCTCCATAAGTAGTGGCAGATTGTGTTGTCACTCCAAATCTTTTACCAGGATTCGCCTCTCTAAAAACGCGATAGAAAGGTTTGTAATTCTTGTCAATGAAGTTTAATGTTCCGTTACTACCGTCATGCCCAAACCAATCTTCGTTAGCAATATAAAATCCTGAAGGTTGTATTAATGGCACAATTTCGTCTTGAGGAATTAGTTTAAAGCCGTCTTCATTTTTCGTTGCTGTGTCATCACTTGAACAAGCAAAAGAAAGGGTTAATAAACCCAACGAAAAAGCTTTTAAATAGGGGATTTTAATCATTTGGTGTGGTTTTAGTTATTTAGTTTTGGTGACAAATGTAGCTTCAACAAGTAAGAATTGCAAAAAAAAAGGAGAAAACACTCATTGTACTGTTCAATCCTATAAATATGTGTATTTTTAAGCAACATTAAACAACTATACTATAATGAAATATATTGGATTGATTGGTCTTGTATGTCTTGGATTGATTGGCTGTGATTCAAAGGAAGGGAAACAGAAAAAAGTGGAAATAACTGATATCAAGTCAACGAAGTTAGGGGTAGAAGAAGCACAGAAAATAATAGAATTGCCTTTGCACTGTATTGAGTTAGAATACCCTAACAGATTGGGGCAGACTTTGGGTAGTGATAGCGATTTAAAAACTCCTAAAACGTTAAGACCTATCTTCTATGGTTGTTACGACTGGCACTCCTCTGTACATGGATTTTGGTCTATTGTTGTTCTGATGCAAAAGTTTCCCGAATTGGATAAGGATGGGGAAATTCGAAATAGACTGAATCGATTAATTACCAAAGAAAACTTAGCTGTAGAGCTTGCTTTTTTCGATGATGTAAACAATAAGAGCTTTGAGCGTACTTACGGGTGGGCTTGGTTTTTCGAACTTCACTCTGCACTCCTACAGTGGGAAGATGAAGATGCACAAAGATGGGCAAGAGTACTACAACCTTTGGCGGATAAATTAGTAGATCGCTATGAAGAATACTTACCTAAATTGTTGTATCCAATTCGTACAGGGACACATAATAATTCTGCCTTTGGACTTTCATTAGCTTTAGAGTACGCGAGGAATACAAACAACTCTACGTTTGAACAAGTCATCATAGAGAGCTCAAAGCGTCTCTATGAAAAAGATATAGACTGTAGCCTTAGTTATGAGCCAAGTGGCAGTGATTTTTTATCTCCTTGTTTTGAAGAAGCAAGACTGATGAGTAAAGTGTTGACTATTTCAGAGTTTGAGCATTGGTTAAAAGCATTTTTGCCCTCAATCTTCGAAAGTAATTTTTCTTTAGATGTGGCTCAAGTATCAGACCGTACAGATGGACAACTGGTACACTTAGATGGTCTAAATTTTAGTAGAGCTACTTGTTTGTACGATATAGCTAAACAGGTACCCTCTCTGACAGAAGTGTTATTGCCTATAGCTGATAAACACTTTGACTCAGCATTTAAAAATATATCAGGTGACGATTATATGGGGAGCCATTGGTTAGGGTCCTTTGCACTGTATACTTTGTTGCACAAATAAGATTGAATGATGGTACTAAAGGATTTGTTTGGCAATCAAAGAGAAGAAAGCTTATTATCAGTACAAACACTGTTGGAAATCTACAATCTGCCAATAGTGGCTGATATTTACCATAATCAACTTTTAGATTTAAAAAGTGATGATCGCGTGGCAGATATTACAAATTCATTTAGTGAATTGTATGACAATGAGCTGGATAGTTTAGAGTTACAAAACTTTTTGTTTTACTTTCATCAAGAAGGTTCTATCTTGAATCTCACTATTTCTTATTGTCATTTATTAGCTGTGAACGAAGCAGTATTTGAGCAGATTCACTTTTACTTTGATGTGTCTTCCAAAGCTTTTGATGAGGTCCTTGTCGGTTATCAAGAAAATAGCAATATTAACAAGGCGCCTGATTATCTCGATAAGAAATCCCAGATCTATCAAGAAAAAGCATTCCCTTGGTTTGTATTTATGTATGACTATCTTTTGTTGCTCAATGACTATGTCAACTTTGACGATAGCGTGTCTGCTTTAGTCAATAACAATAGGGAAGAAGCTTCGCTTGATCTCGATAGGGAATATCATATAAAAAGTGTTTTTCATCAGGGAATATGGTTTAAAGTTGTCAGTCCAAGAGAGGGACTTGCTTTGTTGAAAGAGATAAACAGTGTTAAGATAGGCGATGGCCTCTTGTTTGATGAAGATAGTTTTAATTTTGAAAATGAAGATGGATTTTTCTTAGTAGCTGAAGACGATGTTACTGTTGATTACTTAGACATACAATATGCTGTCGAAGGTTTTAATATAATAGCACTCGGGTATATTTTCTTGGGTAATTTAAGAGTTAAAACGTCTCTATTCAGTCGAGAGGTAGATGCTGCTCCAAGTTTGATCGTGATGAAGGAGCTATATGCCCAAAATACTTTTCTATGTGGTAATACACATTATATTGGCGGAGATGTACGAGGAGAGATGTTATATGCCAAAGGCAAATATGGAAGTTTGTATGTTAAAGGAACACTATTGGTTACTTGTATTGTAACTAATGATATGGCTTGTTATATCAATAAGGTTAATGCAGGGGTTATTATTAGTGATAATAATGTGTATGGTATTGATTTATTGAGAGATGAACATGGTTTTCCTTTGTTTCATTTGAATTTGTATCCTACTACGCATCGCGCTAAAGAGGTTTTTATTGATGAAATTCAAATTGAAGAACGCTGTGGGCAAGGCTTTCCCAATGAAGAAAACTTGATTGACTGTTTTATCGAAGGAAGAAGTGTACTAAAAAGCCCTGTACATAACAATTATGATACTTTTGAAGGCTCTATTGACAAGAGGTTTGACGATATATTTAATCTCATAAGAACCGACAGTTTAAAGATTGATGATGGTCATTTCAATGAGTATTTTTATACTATTTTTGAGTATGGTGATAAACACTATCGAGAGGTCGGAAGACTGGATAAACTGGGACACTATCAGGTCCGGATTCTCCATTGTTTAGAGGATTACGCTTATGAGGCGATGGTAGAATTTTATCAAGATGACAATAAGACTTTTATCAGTGCCTTCAAATCAAGAATGTCTGATAACTTTACGTCAACAAATACAGCCAAGTGTACATTTAATATTGCCGAAGAACTTATTTTTAAAAAGTTTAAGGGATAAGATAATAAAAGAATAAGTATCACTTTTTCTTTTATTATCTCGTTTGATGTAGGGGATATATCCTGTATGGAAATTATCCATCTATCCTATTCTCAGTCCATTCTTTGTAGGCTTATCCATTGTCATTAAAGTAACTTCTTTGCCTTCTACTGCTCCCATAACTAAACATTCACTCATTAAGTTAGCAATTTGTTTTGGTGGAAAGTTAACTACTGCTACGACTTGTTTGCCAATTAGTTCTTCAGTTGTATAAAGCTTGGTAATTTGTGCAGATGATTTGCGTTTACCTATTTCTTCCCCAAAGTCTACAATTAGCTTATAGGCAGGGTTTCTCACTTCAGTGAATACTTCTGCTTCTACAATAGTTCCCACTCTCATCTCTACTTTCGAAAACTCGTCCCAAGTCAATGTATTGTTGTTATTCTCCATTTTTTTTGATTGTGATTAAATTCAAAAGTAATGAAATAATTGTTTTTTTGCTATCCAGTTGCATGATAATTCAAGGTGAGTAAGTACTTACTTATACGCTTTTTCGGAATGTTTTCAGGGGTGTTTTTGTTTGTAAAACAATGACATTTAGCGCTTTGTGTTATTCGCTAATAATGGATAAGAATGCGATTATCTGATCTATTTGAAAAATTAAAATAGGGATAACTGCTCTGGTTCACTTGATGGTAAGTTCAAGAAAGGGAAGATACTGATGATATCGTACTGTCCACGTTCAGGGTTGAATTGACGAAGGGCAACTTGTTCACATATGAAAGAAATGGCTGGTTGGTCAAAAGTAGATTGAGCGATAGATAGCTTTTCAGTGTTTAATTTCCGAGCGATTGACAAGTGAGGTTCACTATTTTTGTAGGAATTAGGGACTGTTATTCTTGCTTGAATATTTTTGGCATAGTCCTGTAATATTGGTTTCGAAAAGGGATCTACTCCCAAGAAGAAAGCGCCATTGGGATATTGACCAAAGTGATCTAAGGTAACTTTTACTGGTTGGTAAGTAGCACATAATTGTTCGACTAAGGCAGCCATCTTATTGATTCCCGTACTATCGGATTTGAATTCAACAATAGTTATGTGAGCTAAAGCATTTTTACTATTGTACCATCCTATTGCCTCAGCGAGTTTTAACTTCATTTGTTTGACTACGTCAATAGTTGTTTCGTCAGGTTGAAAACAGAGGGAATACTTATTAATCATACGTCGCTTATTCGATACTTAGAAAGACAAAAATAGATAAATTGTCCAGGCATTGCTAAATTGTCTGCAATTATACACTAGTCAGATGGCTTTTTATAAGGATTCGAAATTGTGGATAGGTTGGTATTGACTCAACAGCAGTAACAGGTTCTACTGTATTACTGCTGTTGAGTAATCTTAGTGGGTTTTACACTATTTATATTTTTTCGGTTTTGTTCTATAAGATAACCATTCGCCCATGGAAAGGTTCTTTAACGGAAATATTAATATTGTGGGCTTTGGAAATGTATATTTTACAAGGCTCTACCTGGTAAACGAATTCATCTATTAGGCGTGATACCTGCACAATTGGATTTTCAATTTGGTGATTTTTAAAATCAATATTTAATGCATTACTGTCAAAGTCTAAGGCAGAAAATTCTACAACGTATTTCATAATTAATGGGTTTTTAGATTTAACAGTAAGATACGAAATTTTAGTTGGAGAACTTAGTCATTTAGATTATTTAACGTGAATTCGATTCAAATCTGCAGTTTATGACTTCCTCCTATCTATTCCCAACCAGCCTATAAGTTTATACCGATATGCTTCGGTGTTGCGTGATATTTTCTTGCACCTTTCTTGCACCTTTCTTCGACAAAAGTGCCCTCTGGGCAAGAAAACCCCTAGAAAAGTGCAAGGAATCCCTAAGGAAGTGCAAGAAAACGCCCCTAATAAAGCATGCTAATCTACTTTGCAAACTACGTTTGACTTATCTTTAACTTCGGTTATTCTGTTACTATATAAGATAGGATTAATCTTTTAAGAAAGATAAGTTCCTATAAATCATTGTTTTAAATAATATTGGCTTTTTTAATCTCTTATATTAAACTCACGTTATTTATATTTTTTCGGAGTTTTATTCGACAAGAGAATGCTTTTTGAAAGTTTCACGTTTGTGCTGATACTGTTTGTTCTTGAGATTATACCATTTCTGTTTGAGGTTAGTATTTAAAAATGGATTTACAAAGGGATTATCTTTAAGGTAAGTAAGGCTATTTTATTGCAATATATTTGGTGGTGGGTTTAAAATATTTATTAATGAAATAGGTGTTTTGTTGTTTATTCATTTGATTTATTGCTTGTTAATAAATAATAATTTCGTTAATTTGTGTGAAATAGTTTTTTACATTTTTGTTTTTTGAAAAATCACGAAATCAAGGATGTGAAATAGAAATGTTATCAGAAAAAATCATGCAACTAAAAGAACAACATCTTAAGAAGGGTGTAAATACAGTACAAATCGTTGTGGCTGTTATTGTTTTGTATTTTATATTCCCATGGCTTATTTCTTTTGGAGAATCGCCGTACAAAGGTTTTATTGCGTTAAGTAAGGGTGTGGAGTATACAGGAGTTCTTGAAACAAGACCCAGTGATTTTGGAAGTGATTTAACGGGAATTGAAGTGACTTATCCAAATGGGAAAACTGATTTTATTATGTCTGATTTAATAACGGACCTTTCTCAAGAGGTATTTTTGGGTAAAGAACACACTGTTTTTATAGATGAAAACGGCAATCAGTTTTGGTTTATATATGAAAGTTTAGTGATTATTTTCTTTAGTCTTTTTGTGTTCTTCTTTTTCCTGAGAATAGTTTTGTCATTGCTTGCTGTTATTATAAGTAAATTGAAAGTAGGGCAAGATAATAGGATAATTGAGAGAACGAATCAAATTACTTTGCTTTTTAAACCATTAACACTCTTATTCTTTGGATTTTTTCTGTATGCATTCTCTCAGTATCGCATTTTTGGTTTTGAAGATGAGAAAGAGTTCTTTTTTATCGCCTTGTATATATATGCTGCTTTCACAGTATTCGTATTCATACGTCGACTAATGCGTTTGAAAAATGACGTTGTTGTCAAAAAAGAGCAAGGTAGTTATGCTAGTTCAAGGAGTACTGAAGAAGTAGACGTAATTACTCCTATCAATAACGATTTGATCAAAAGAGACAAGGTAAAGTACAAACATCAAACATCTCGTTTTGATAGATAAAACGACTGTATGAGCTATTTACCATTAATATTCACTTTATATAGTGGGGCAAGGATATTGACTCTTTTGTTTAGCTTGTGGTTGACTTTTAAGATGACTACTGTCATTGGTAAAAGAAATGTCATCGAAGGTAGAGGTAGGATAAATCGCTTCAGGGTTGTCTATGTTTTTATTGTTGTATATTTTTTATTAGAATTAGCTTTAGGATTAATTCTGGCTTTGAGTTCGAAGATATACGCTGATGCGACTTTTTTTGTTCAAGGGGATTACTACGATGCAAAGATTGTGTCTTTTGATTCTCATAGAAGTAGGGGCTCTGGTTCAAGTCAGACGATGTATACGCCAATAGTAGAATTTCAAACTCGGGCGGGTGAAAATGTACTACACAAGTTATCTTATTCTACCAGTACTAAGCCTCAATTAGGAGATCGTATTTCTCTTTTTTACAAAGAAAAGACCAATGAAGCAGTTAGTTTTGGATTTATAACCACCTTACTTTTTTTGGGTTCATGTTTACTATTGTTTTTTCTTTTGTATTTGCTATGGGGGGCTCTGTTGTATGCTACCGATGCCGAAATGCAGAGATACAATCGTGTTATCAAATTTGTAGGGCTTTGCATCATCATTCCTGCTATAATGATATTTTTTGAAGGGCTTTTAATTATGGCATTATTTTATGGAAACAAAGTGCCTTGGTATGTATCACTTATATTGGTCTTGTTTATTTTGATATTAATGTTTGGTATTTGGGGATACATCAAAATGATACAGTCCAACGATATTAAATGGGTAAGAACAGGGGGCGGAAGTTGGTCTGGAGTGGCAGTTCCTAAGGAGAGTAATGCAAAGAGAAAAGAAAACCCCCTAATTAAGAGAAAGTAAATAGTGGAGATCACTACAAATTGAAAGTCAAATGGCAGTGTGGTAAGACTATCTTCTTATAGCGTTTTTTCAAAACAAATACTACTTTCAATTTCTTGGTATTGACCATAGTTCGGAATTAGTGTATAATTGTTTTTTCGGTAGAGTATTTCAGCTTGTGTTTGACGTTTACCCATTTCGAGAATACAACGCGAATAGCCCAGCGCTTTACTCCATTTTTCTAATTCGGTTAGTATAGTAGAGGCAACACCTTTTCCTCGTGCGTTTGGTTTGGTATACATTCTTTTTATTTCTATAGTATGCTGGTCATAGGGCTTTATAGCTCCACAACCTATTGCAATATTGTCGAAATAGATAATAATGACATGATTAATCTGATCCAATTTGTTGTATTGATCAAAGAAGTCGTGTTCATCTCCATCAGTTGTCTTTAAGTAGTCGTCTAACTCTTTGGTTAGATTGATGAAATCTTCGTTTGTTGCATCTGTTCGGATAATATTTAGCATAGTTGTAGCGATAAATTTATTGGTGTAAAGTTACAGGTTTTTGAAAGTAAGGTAGAGCGCCTGCTGATTGTGTTGCAGTAGATGATGTAAACTACAGTTGACGATAACTTTGATTGTAGAATGATTTTATTGTAATTGTTTGATTATCTTATTGTTGTTGTTTTTTTGTTGAGGTAATTTTATCAGAATAACTTTAAAAACAATTGCGATGAAGTATGTAGTTTACACACTGATTACCTCAATGGTATTTTACGGTTTTTATAAGTTCTATTTCCTAAGTAGTACTGTTTGCATTAGAGATTATGCATGTTATCTTAAAGACCCTATATTTTATGGCGCGTTATGTATCACTGTATTAGTTGATATTCTAATTCTTCACCTTATCACTAAGACACATCAAGAGTTTTAAATTGTTTAATTGATATATTGAGGGAGCCCCATAGAGCTCCCTTATTTTTATTCTTTAGTGACAATCTGCATTGTTTCTCTATTTACTTGTTTGAGTAATAGTGTTTTTCCTGTTAGGATTCGCTCGGCAGAGTTATTGTCAAAGTGTCTTACGGTATACAAAGATACATTCTCGTTATAGCTTACTTTGTAATCATTGACTAATCGAAGTCTTAAATCCTCAAAGTGATTAAACTTATCCTCTACGCATACCGAGAAGCTAATTGCGGAGTTTTGAATTACATTCACCTTGATATTGTATTCACAAAAGAGTTTGAATATATCACTGATATTCTGTTCCATGATGAAAGAGAAGTCCTTAGATGAAAGCGAGATTAACAATTGATTTTTCTTGACAATAAAACAAGGAACTTGCGGAGTTAAAGGTGCCCCTTTCGAGACATTAGTTCCCGCCAAAGTCGGGTTCAGAAAAGACTTGACATATAATGGAATCTCTTTTTGTCGAAGAGGTTGTAACGTTTTTGGATGAATCACTGATGCACCATAGAAGGCTAACTCTATAGCTTCTTGGTAAGAAATATGCTGTAATAATGTGGTATCTTCAAAATAGCGAGGATCAGCATTTAATACACCAGGAACATCTTTCCAAATGGTCACACTTTGCGCTTCTAACGCATAAGCAAAAATAGCTGCAGAATAATCAGATCCTTCTCGACCAAGAGTAGTCGAGAATCCATTGTAATCCGATCCTATAAAACCTTGTGTGATACACAAGTCATCAGTGTTTATTTCTCGTTTAATATTTTCTACTGTTATGTCCCAATTCACATTGGCATCTCGATAAACAGTGTCCGTTTTTAGTGCGTTACGGGCATCAATCCACTTGTTTGTTATGCCGCATTCTTGTAGATAAAAGTGGAGTATTGTGGTGGAGATTATTTCACCGTAGCTTACAATTTGATCGTAAACGAAATTGTAGTTTGGTGATTTGTTGTTTAACAAGAAATAAGTAATCGAATCGAAAAGCTCTTTCAATCGCACAAATACTTGGTGTTCTTTGTCCGTAAATAGTTCGTTTACTATGTCGAAGTGATATTTTTTTACTACTTCTACTGATTCAGCTAAGTCAAAGCGATTTTGGAAATAATTGTGAACCACTACTTCCAGTGCATTTGTTGTTTTCCCCATTGCTGAGGCAACGATAAGGCTATCTTTGTAGCCTACTGTCTGTAATACACGACAAACGTTTTTTACATTTTCTGCATCGCGTACTGAGGCTCCCCCAAATTTGAATACCCTCATGGATTACTGTTTGATAATATTATTTATTCCGTTCTCATTCATTTGTACAGTGTACCAATCTTCTAATACGGTAGCACCTGATTTTTCATAAAATTCAATAGCAGGTGTATTCCAATTTAGAACGACCCATTCCACTCTTCTTACCCCTTGCACTTTAGCGATTTTCATTACCTCATTATAAAGTGCTTTGCCTGCACCAGTTCCCCTGTGGTCTTTGCTGACAATTAAATCCTCTAAGTGGATTGTCTTTCCCTTCCACGTGGAATATCGATTATAATAAAGTGCTATGCCGATTATTTCGTCATTCACTTCAGCGACAATAGCTTCGAAAAGCGGACGTTCACCAAAACCATCTCTGACTAAATCATCCACTGTCAATACTACTGCTTCAGGTTCTTTCTCATAAAAGGCAAGTTCTTGTATTAGTTCTAATACACGAGGCATATCTGTAGCGATAGCTTTTCTAATGTTCATGGTTTTATTTGATTTTAGTTTGGTTATTAGTTCTGTAGAATAACAAAATTAACGATATTTGCAGAATTAAAGACACAACTAAGAATCATTTTTAAAATGACAACAGAAAGAAACCAGACTTTAGGAGAGTTCATTATTGATAAACAAGAAGATTTTAAATATTCTTCGGGTGAGTTTACAAGATTAATTAATTCTCTACGATTAGCTGCCAAGGTCGTAAGTCACCAAGTAAATCAAGCAGGTTTAGTTGACATCGTAGGTGCTTTTGGAAAACAAAATGTACAAGGTGAGCAACAACAGAAATTAGATGTTTATGCAAACGAGGTTTTTATTAAAACTTTGATAAACAGAGAAATTGTATGTGGAATTGCCTCGGAAGAAGAAGATGATTTCATTGCAATTAAAGGGAAAAATGGAGGAAACGACAATAAGTATGTTGTACTTATGGATCCTCTTGACGGTTCTTCAAATATTGATGTAAACGTTTCTGTGGGTACAATATTTTCAATTTATAGACGTGTTACACCAATTGGTACGCCTGTTACGCAAGAAGATTTCTTACAAAAAGGATCAAATCAAGTTGCTGCAGGTTATATTGTTTACGGTTCATCTACTATGTTAGTGTATACAACAGGAAACGGGGTAAATGGCTTTACACTGAACCCTGCAATCGGTACATTCTATTTGTCACATCCTAATATGAGCATCAGTCAAGATGGTCACATTTATTCTATTAACGAAGGAAACTACGTACACTTCCCTCAAGGAGTAAAGGATTATATTAAGTACTGCCAAGCAGAAGAAAACGATAGACCTTATACATCTCGTTATATCGGTAGTTTAGTATCAGATATTCACCGTAACATTCTCAAAGGAGGTATTTATATTTACCCAACAAGTACAAAAGCGCCGAAAGGAAAGTTGAGATTGTTGTACGAGTGTAATCCAATTGCATATATCGTTGAGCAAGCTGGAGGTAAAGCTTCTGATGGATATAATCGCATCATGGATATTGAACCTACTGAACTTCATCAGCGTGTTCCTTTCTTTTGTGGAAGTAAGAACATGGTCGAGAAGGCAGAAGAATTTATGGCACAGTATCCTCAAATATAAGGAGGAGTTTTATAAAGATAATAACAACAAAGGCGATTCACTTTTAGTGAATCGCCTTTGTTGTCATTATCTCTTTAAGCTTTTAATTTCGTAGATAAAAGTTTCTAAATCAACGTCTAATACTAAAAGCGATAAAGCTTTGTCAACAAGGTAATCTACTTCAGTAGTAAAGCCTAAAGCCACTGCGAATTTCTTCAAAATATCCTTTTGCTTCTTACCGAGTACATGGTCAACGTAAACCATTCTTGCCAAATCGTATAATCGCTCAATCCTGTGAATTTCTAAATAGGGAGGATTGACAGGAAACTTTTCAGGGTTTTCCAAGATTTTGATATAATCGTCCTCGGAGATCTCTAAGCGATCAGCTAATTGATCTATAAACTTCTTTTCTTCAATACTAAAGTTTCCATTGGCAAATGCCACTCTTACTATCGAGGCAAAATGGCCTCTGTTGCGGTCTTTAAATCCCGTATCAAACAAATCTGAGTATGCCATCTTATTGAATTATTTGGTTGTTAATATTCTTTGTATAGTAAATTAGTGAAATTATTTTTATTAATTGTTAATTTAAAATAAAAATATAGTCGATGGTTTATCAATAATGTAATGCCTCTAATTTGAAAATAGAATACTAAAGTAAATAGCAAACTTATATGTATTTTTGTTTAACTTGTTTAAAACTCAGAAACACAATTAAAAAACGATATGAGCAATCCTAAGATTACAAAATATGACAAGGCCTACCTAAAAATGGCTAAGGAATGGGGACAACTATCTTATTGTAAACGAAAAAAGGTAGGAGCTATCATTGTAAAAGATCGCATGATAATTTCCGATGGATATAACGGTACGCCAAGTGGTTTTGATAATTGTTGTGAAGATGGAAACGACGCTACCTTTTGGTATGTATTACATGCTGAAGCCAATGCAATATTAAAAGTTGCTCGATCTACTCAAAGTTGTCAAGATGCGACACTTTATATCACGATGTCTCCTTGTCGTGACTGTAGTAAATTGATTCATCAAGCAGGTATTAAAAGAGTTGTTTACCTTGAAGGGTATAAGGATTTAGAAGGAGTTCACTTTTTAGAGAAAGCAGGTGTAGAAGTCCTCCAGATTGCTGAACTTGATTAATGTATTAAATGAAAAAGTTTTTTTGGCCTCTTATCATTACTATTTCACTGTCCTTAGGTATTCTCTTGGGAGGATTCATTACGTCTGCTTCTTATCGTGCCAAAGGCGTTTATTTTACTAATCACAATAAGCTGAAATTAAATAGACTCATTGACTTTATTGAACAAGAATATGTTGATAAAGTCGATACAGATTCTATTGTTGATAAAACGGTTACCAATATTTTAGAACAGCTTGACCCACACTCTGTTTACATTGCGAATGAACAAATGAAAAGTGTTTCTGAATCTATGCAGGGAAGTTTTGTAGGAATTGGTATAAACTATTATTTCTATCGCGATTCAATTGCTGTTATTAAAAGTGTTGCAGATGGACCTGCTCTAAAAGCAGGTATTATGGCTGGAGATAGAATATTAGCTGTGGATGGTTATAAATTGTTTGGCAAACAAGTTACAAATGACACTATTACTGATCGATTAAGGGGAGAGGAAAATACGAAAGCGGTATTGTCTGTTTATAGAAAGAAAACCAATGAAGAATTAGCTATTTCTTTAGCTCGCAATGTCATTCCATTGAAGAGTGTGGATGTTGCTCTTAAACTCGATAATAATTATGGTTACATCAAGTTAAATCGCTTTTCCAGTACTACGTATACGGAGTTTAATACTAAGCTAAAAGAGTTGTTGAACAAGAACATCGAAGGGCTTATTCTCGACGTTAGGAATAATGGTGGTGGCTATTTAGACCAGTCTATCAAGATATTAGATGATTTATTAGATGAGGGACAAGTTATTGTCAAGACGGTAAATAAAGGAGGAGTTGAAAAAGTAACGTATGCAAAAGGCAAAGGACTTTTTAGAGATAAACCCATTTATGTTTTAGTTAATGAAAGTAGTGCTTCTGCCAGTGAGATTATTGCCGGAGCTATACAAGATAATGACAGAGGTGTTGTGGTTGGGCGTAGAACCTTTGGAAAGGGATTAGTGCAAAGAGAGTTAATGTTAGGGGATGGTTCGGCAATTAGATTAACAACAGCAAGGTATTATACACCTTCTGGGCGGTCAATTCAAAAACCATATAAGAATGGCATAGAGGAATACAATAATGATTTAAGGGCAAGGTACACACACGGAGAGTTGTATGCCTCTGATAGTATTAAGGTTGCTGATAGTTTACAGTTTAAAACCCTTAAAGGTCGAATTGTATATGGAGGTGGAGGAATTGTACCAGATGTATTTATTCCCATTAAAGGGAAGCATGGTGAAGATACAACCATTATGTTGATGAGGTCTGGAATCACGAGTTATTTTGTCTTCGAGCAAATAGATAAAGATCGATTAGCTTATGAGCAAATGAGTTCGGAATCATTAATAGATTTTGTTATGAATGACAATCGACTTTACAATCGCTTTATAAAACACCTCGAACAAAATAAACTATACTTTAAATTAGATAGGAGAAAAGAGTTAGTAAAACACTATATCACAGCTGAATTTTTGAATCAACTATTCGACGAAGAAAACTATTATAGATGGTTGATTAAAAGCGATGATATGTTAGAGAAAGTCGATAAGCTTATTAGGAATAACGTAGAGTAAGAATACAAAAAAAGGAGGACATTAAGTCCTCCTTTTCTTTATGATCACATTTTGGGATTACCAAATTTTTACTCTTTCTTCAGGTTTGATGTAAAGTTTGTCTCCTTCTTTGATATCGAATGCTTGGTAAAAAGCATCAACATTTTGTAGAGGAACATAAGCTCTATAATGTCCTGGAGCATGTGGGTCAGTTTTTACTTGGTTTTTGATCGCTTCATCACGAGCTTTCGTTCTCCAAATAGTTCCCCATGAAATAAAGAAACGTTGTTCTGGTGTGAATCCGTCAATATTTCCAGGATGATTACCTTCTTCTTTAAGATAGATTTGTAAACCGTCATAAGCAGCATTTACACCACCTAAGTCTCCGATGTTTTCTCCTAATGTAAATTTACCATCAACAAATACTCCTGGTAATGGCTCTAATGCACTGTATTGTGCCGCAAGTTTGTTTCCTAATGTTGTGAATTGCTCTAAATCAGCATCAGTCCACCAGTTGTTTAAGTTACCATCTTTGTCATATCGAGCACCAGAATCGTCGAAACTATGAGAAATCTCATGCCCGATTACAGCACCAATACCACCGTAGTTGATAGCTTCGTCTGCTTTGTAGTCATAGAATGGAGGTTGAAGAATAGCTGCAGGGAATACAATCTCATTATAGATTGGATTGAAATATGCATTCACTGTTTGAGGAGACATCCCCCAACGTGATTTATCAACTGGTTGTCCATAATCAGCATTGTTTTTCATTACTTCCCATCTCTCTGCATTTTTCATATTGTCGAAGTGATTTCCTCCTTCAGCAGGTGATTTGATTACCATTGCAGAATAGTCTTCCCATTTGTCAGGATAACCAATTTTTACAGTCGTTGTAGCTAATTTTTCTAATGCCCCTTTTTTAGTTTCTTCTGCCATCCAAGGTAAAGCCTTGATGCGCTCACCAAAAGCTGTCAGTACATTTTTAATCATTGCTTGTGCTTTAGCTTTAGCTTCAGCAGGGAACTTTTTCTCTACGTACAATTGCCCTAATGCTTCTCCAACAGTACCGTTAACAACTGCTAATGCTCTTTCCTCTACAGGTCTTTGTTCTTTTGCACCTTCAAGTGTTTTTGAATAGAACTCCCAGTTAGCTTTTTCTATCTCAGTAGAAAGGTAAGATGCATTGCTGTTAATTAAAGTCCATTTTAAATAAGCTTTAATGCTGCTGATATTCTTGTCAGCAAGAATATTGTTTAGCGCTTTCATGTATTTTGGTTGTGAAACCACAACTTTATCAATATTCTTTAATCCTTTAGCTTCAAAGTAAGCTGTCCAATCTACGATAGGCAATACTTTTTGAAGTTCTGCAATCGTCATTGGGTTGTAAGTAAGACGGCTATCTCTTCTTTCAACTCTTGTCAAACGAGGTTCTGCCATTTTTGTTTCTAAAGCTAAAACAAGTTTTGCTTCTTCTTCAGCTTGTTTACTATCAGCTGTGATCATTGATAACATACGAGTAACGTGAGCAACATATTGTTCGCGTTTCGTCTTCATATCTTCGCTATCCTCTAAGTAATAGTCACGGTCAGGTAGGCCTAAACTACCAAGGCTAACGTAAATTGTATTTGCTTTTGAGTCTTTGGCATCAGCGTATACATATGAAGAATAGAATCCTAAACCACCCTCATCAGCAAGGTCGTTGATAAATTTTGTAACGTCTTTTGCTGTAGCAATTGCGTTAATTTTATCTAAGTAAGGTTTTAATGGATCTACTCCTAATTTGTTTCTTGTCGCTTCATCTAAGTATGTTTCGTAAACTGCAACAGCCTTCGCTTGATCAGATTTTGAATCAAGGTTGTGATTTTTAGCAGCTTCGTCTAAGATTGCCAAAGCGTCTTTGTCTGTGTTTTTTCTCAATTCGTCAAAGCTTCCCCATCTTGTTCTATCACTTGGAATTTCAGTTTGGTCATACCAAGTACCGTTTACATAACGAAAGAAGTCATCACCAGGTTTTACTAATGTATCCATATACTCTAATGTGATACCGTGATTCTCTTGGTTTTTTGACTCGTCAGCTTTTTTGCCGTCTTTGCAAGCTACTAAGGTTGCTATAGCAAACGCAGAAGTCAACAATACTTTTTTGTTCATAGTATAAAATAGTTTTCGTTTTTAAAGATATTGTAACAAAAATAGAAAATATCTTTGGTTTATATTTTTTTTGTCAAATTTATTTGTAACTAATGTATTTATAAAGACTTTAACCAATTTATACCTTTGAATTTGTAAGTTTGTACAAACTCAAATGATATGTTCGATTTCTTTAAAAAATACAGATTGTTCTTCCTTTTCTTCTTCCTTTTATGCGCAGGAATAATGGTCATGTTTTATTCTGCATTGAAAACAAGAAAGTCACTTCCAGTGTACACCCCTTCAATGGTAAATCCTGAGATGGTAGATAGTTTGATTCAACATCAAGCTAATAAGAGAACGCATCGTATTGCTCCTTTCAAATTCGTTAATCAGAATGGAGATACTATTACAAATAAAGATTATTTGGGCCATATTTATGTCGCCGATTTCTTTTTTACTACTTGTCCTACTATTTGCCCTATTATGGGGGATAATATGGTCTGGTTACAAGATAAAATTAAAGATTTACCGGGCGTTAAGTTATTGTCGCATACGGTTACTCCAGATATTGACTCTGTTCCTGTATTGAAGCAATATGCACTGGATAAAGGTGTGAATGACGATATATGGAATCTGGTTACTGGAGATAAAAGAGATATTTACTTTATTGCCCGAAATTCTTATTTAGCTGTAAAAACTGGGTCAACAGAAGAATTGTATGATATGGTTCACACAGAGAATTTTATTTTAGTTGATAGTGAGGGCAGTATACGAGGTTTTTATGACGGAACTAATTTTGATACCAAAGACCCTGAGAGTAAGAATATGCAAGAGCTATGGGAAGATATTCAGTGGCTATATGAAAATGAGAAAAAAGAGAAAAAGTAGAGAATACAGTTTAGTTACTTTATTTGTTAGTATAGTAAGAGGAGCTCCATCGAGCTCCTCTTTTTTTGTATAATAGCCAATAGAAGGGTATAATAATGGTCAAAAACGATACTTCTTGCCTACTTTACTGCTTGGTCAGCTGTGTTTTGTAGTAAATCGTGTGGTAGAATAATTGAAAAGTGTATTTTTCTATTTTCTTTGAAATCCTTTACTATTACTTAAACTGAGGTATAGATGTTTGATTTAGTATCAATTCTAATAATAAAACTTTTATAACTAATGGGATAAGTTTTGATATTTGTTTATTTTTGCAATATAAACTAAATCTAAATAAAGTGAGTACGACTTTAGACTTATTGCAAAAAAACACAAAAGGTATCATTGCTGACTACGATATGCAAAATGTTCCTTTGAAGTTATTAGAAATGGGATGCCTACCTGGAAATGAGGTGGTATTGTTGGAAGTTGCTCCTTTAGGAGATCCAATCTACTTGTGTGTAAATGATACACATCTATCGATTAGAAAAGAGTTAGCAAAGGAAATTCTGATTGATATTGAATAAAGAGTAGCCTCTTTTTCTTATTGTTTTTATAACGAAGAGTATTTGATGAAAAATAATGTAAATGTTGCCCTAATTGGTAATCCAAACGTAGGGAAAACTTCTGTGTTTAATGCCTTGACAGGATTGAATCACAAGATTGGGAATTATCCAGGTATAACAGTTGATAAAATTAGCGGTGTAGCTAAGTTAACAGATGACGTTAATGCTAAGATTATCGATTTGCCAGGTACTTATAGTATCAATGCAAGCTCATTAGATGAACGCATTGTATTAGATTTACTCTTTAACCCACAACACGAAGACTTTCCTGATGTAGCTGTTGTTGTCGCAGATATTGAAAACCTCAAGCGAAACCTACTTCTATTTACGCAAGTAAAGGAATTAGGTATCCCTACAGTCTTAGCTATTAATATGGCAGATCGTATGTCTGAAAAGGGAATTACATTAGATATCCAGAAATTAGAAGAAAAATTAAAAACGAAAGTTGTTTTAATCAGTGCGAAGAAAAAACAAGGTATTGATGATTTAAAGACAGCTATTGGCAACTATAGGGAATACTCTATTGAACCTTCAGTGAATGCTACTGCTGCTGATTCTGACTTCTTCGGTAAGTTAGCTTTGACCTATCCAGCAGAACCTATTTACAAATTGTGGATGGTGTATTCTCAAGATTTAAAGATTGGTAAGTTAACTAAGGCGTCTTTGGAAGAAAAGGGGATTCACCTAAGTGAATCTGAGGTAAAAAGACTTCAACAAAAGAAAACAATTAAACGCTATCAGTTTATCAATGACTTACTGAAAGAAGTTTATAAGAAAGATATTAAACAAGCTACTGATTTGTTGAGTAAGGCGGATAGGGTATTAACGCATAAAGTTTGGGGATATGTAATCTTCTTTGCTATTATGCTTTTAGTATTCCAAGCGATTTTTACTTGGTCAAGTTATCCAATGGACTGGATCGATAATCAGTTTGCCAATTTATCTACTTGGGTACACGAAGTGATGGAGCCGGGGAAACTTACTGACTTAATTGCGGACGGTATCGTACCTGGTATTGGTGGGATAATGCCTTTCATTCCTCAAATTGCCATTTTATTTATGTTTATTTCGATTTTAGAAGAAACGGGATACATGAGTAGAGTTGTATTTCTAATGGACAGACTAATGCGTCCTTTTGGATTGAGTGGTAAGTCTGTTGTGCCATTAATTTCAGGAAATGCTTGTGCGATTCCTGCAATTATGTCTGCTCGTAATATCGAGAACCCAAAAGAGCGTTTGCTAACTATTTTAGTAACGCCATTGACAACTTGTTCTGCGAGAATACCAGTATACATTATATTGATTGCGTTAGTGATTCCAGATACACATTTGTTTGGTTTCCTTAGTTTACAAGCGTTGACTTTGACGTTGTTTTATCTGTTGGGATTCCTTTCGGCCTTGTTCTTAGCTTGGGTGTTGAAGTTCTTTATTCGCTCTTCGGCTAAATCGTATTTTGTGATTGAAATGCCTGAGTATAGAGTTCCTATTTTTCAGAATGTAGTTAGTACCATGTATGAGAAAACAAAGGCATTCGTATTGGGAGCAGGAAAGATTATTTTCTTTTTATCTATCATTATTTGGTTTTTAGGGGCTCATGGACCTGGTGAACGTTTTGAGAACGCTGAGGAAATTGTAACTGAACAGTACAAAGGGCAAGAGGTTTCTGAAACTGACTTAGAAGATCATATCGAGGGATATAAATTAGAAAATTCGTATATTGGTATTATTGGTAAATCAATTGAACCAGTTATTAAACCTTTAGGTTATGATTGGAAAATTGGTATAGCGGTGATTACATCCTTTGTCGCAAGAGAGGTGTTTGTGGGAACACTTGCTACAATATACAATGTAGGCTCAAGTGGCGAAGAAGATGAAGATGGTACTATTAAGCAACGAATGAGTGCAGAAGTATGGCCAGATACAGGAAAGCCAGTGTTCACTTTAGCCAGTGGTCTGTCTTTGATGGTATTCTATGCCTTTGCAATGCAATGTGCCTCTACGGTTGCTATCACAAGAAGAGAAACGAAGTCATGGAAGTGGACAATATTTCAATTAGTTTTCCTGACAGCGTTTGCTTATTTTGCAGCAATGTTAACATTCCAACTATTAAAGTAAAATCACGATGGGATATCAAGAAATTATAGCTTATGCTTTTTTAATTATTGCGGTAGGCTATTTGATCAAAAAGAGTTTTTGGAAGAATAACTCTAAGAAAAAAGGTTCTTGTGGTGGGGGTAGCTGCGGTTGTTCCTAATTCACAAACGAGAGATAATCAAAAGGCAGTCTATGTTGACTGCCTTTTTCTTTTTGTCATAACTCAAGGATTTCTTAGAAGTGTTGTATAAATTATATAATACAGTCTTAAACCCTTCTTATAGACATTATAGGGAAATCGTGTTTTGCATTTAGTTGTTGTTTTTAATTTGATTAGTAAAATTATTGATACTATTTTGAGCGATACCATTTGCTGTTATATGCTTGACAAAAGCAGATCCAATGATTGCTCCTGAACTATATTGACAACTGAGTTTATAAGTATCGTTATTGTGTATATTGAATCCGATTAAAGTTGGATTGTTTAGTTTGTTTTGTTGAATTCGACTGTAGTAATCCGTTTGAGTATTCAGGTCTTTGTTTGCACCTGTGATACTATTCGATGATACCATATAGATAAAACCCGTTGTACATTGGTCGATTTGTCTGATGCGTTCTTGTGAAGTTTCATTGCTAATCAGCATAATATTACTGATATTAAGCGTATGGCATGCTTCTTCAAAATGTTGTTTGTAGTATTCCATAGGTAAGTCTGGAACTATAATACCGTCTACTCCAAGGACGGCACACTGTTGCAAAAAATTGTTTACTCCATATTGTAGAATGGGATTGAGATACCCCATGAGTACAATTGGAATTTGAACTGTTTCGCGAATGTTTTTAAGTTGTTCAAAGAGTATTTGAAGTGTCATTCCATTGTCTAAAGCTATTTGTCCACTTTTCTGTATAGTTGGCCCATCTGCTAAAGGGTCGGAATACGGAATACCTATTTCTACCAGATCTACTCCTGCTTGTTCCAAGTGAGTTAATATAGTCGTGGTATTATCTAAGTTAGGGTATCCTGCGGTAAAGTAGATAGATAAGATCTCTTTGTCTTTTCGTTTGAATAATTGTGTGATTCTATTTTTCATGAGTAAAGTATTTTGAATAAGTGAGCATGTCTTTGTCTCCTCGCCCTGATACATTGACAACAACAATATCAGATGGGTTGAATTTTACCTTTTCTAAAATAGCAAGTGCATGTGCCGATTCAAGGGCAGGGATTATGCCATCTGTCTTTGTCAAGTGAAAGGCGGCTTGTATAGCTTCCTCATCGGTCACCGCTTCTACTGTTACTTTGCCTATATCGCTTAAGTAAGCATGCGCAGGACCTATTCCAGGATAGTCTAATCCTGCCGAGATAGAGTAGGGTTCGATAATCTGACCGTCTGCGGTCTGCATTAAGTAAGTCATGCTACCGTGTATAATACCCTTTTGCCCCAAGGTGATACTGGCTGCGGTTTCTTCTGTATCTACTCCTTTTCCTGCGGCTTCAACAGCAATTAGTTTAGTATGGCCGTTATCTATAAAGTGGTAGAAAGCCCCCATAGCATTACTACCTCCTCCAACGCATGCAATGACATAGTCAGGTTTGTCAGTATTTTCTTTTTCCATTAATTGTTTGGCAATTTCTTCGCTGATTATAGATTGAAATTTAGCCACCATATCGGGATAGGGATGAGGTCCTACAACAGAACCTATGACATAGTGTGTATCTTTTGGGTTGTTTATCCATTCTCGTATAGCTTCATTTGTTGCATCTTTAAGTGTTTGACTACCACTTAGTGCTGGTACAACTTCAGCACCGAGCATTTTCATGCGTTCTACGTTCGGCTTTTGTCTTTCTATGTCTACGGCCCCCATAAATACAGTACATTCTAAACCCAATAAGGCACATGTTGTCGCTGTTGCCACTCCATGTTGCCCCGCTCCAGTTTCCGCGATGATACGTTTTTTGTTTAGTCTTTTGGCTAAGAGTATTTGACCGATGGTGTTGTTTATTTTATGTGCTCCAGTATGGTTGAGGTCTTCTCTCTTGAGATATATTTTGGCATTGTACTGTTTTGACAAGTTATTAGAGTAAAACAAAGGGGTAGGTCTACCTACATAATCTTTTAGCAATTGTTGATATTCTACTATGAAGGACTCGTCTTTTATGATAGTTAGGTAGTGTTCTTGTAACTCTATGATATTAGCTTGTAGCATTTCTGGAATAAAGGCACCACCGTATTGACCATAGTATCCTTTTTCATCTGGATTAAAGTGTTTCATGTTTTATGATATTCGTTATTGTTTGTATCTGTTTGCAATCTTTGAGAGCAATTTCGGTTTCCAGTTGACTATTTAGGTCAAAACCGATTAGTTGCTTATGTGTTATTTTTAGTGCTTCTTTGATATTCTGCAATCCCAACCCTCCGCTAAGAAGGAAAGGTGTCTTTCCGTTATAGGATTGAAGTATAGTCCAGTCGAAACTTTTTCCACTTCCTCCGTATTGTTTACAAGCGGTATCGAATACAAATAGGGAACAGTATTTTTCGTAAGGTGCTGTTTGCTTGAAATCAAAAGTGTCTGTTATTGCAAAGGCTTTGATTATAGGTATATTTTGTTGATAAAAGTAATTGCAATCTTCTACTGTTTCTGCTCCGTGTAACTGTATATAGTCCAGGCAGTACAACGTCACTATGTCTTGTATCTCGCTGAGCTTTGCATTGACGAACACTCCAACCTTTTTTATAGTCGATGGTATGTCGCTTAGTAGGGTTGTATCGAGATTACCTGCATATCTCTTGGATGAAGGATAAAAGATAAACCCCATATAGTCAATTGGCAAAGAAGTTAGTTCTTGTATGTTTTCTTTGTACTTCAGACCGCAAACTTTTACTTGATTCATAGTGCTAATGCTTGTTTGGTTTCTCTTAGTTTTATTGCTGGTTCAGGAGCTCTCATAAAGTATTCTCCAATTAGAAAGGCCGAAAAACCTTGTTGGTATAACTTGCTAATTGTGCTGGCATTATCTATACCACTTTCAGCTATTTTAATTGCTTTGTTGGGAAGCAATTGACTTAGGGCAACGCTATTGTCAATGTCTACCGAGAAAGTGTTTAAGTCCCTATTGTTGATTCCAATCAGATCAAACTCTGTGGAGAGATGTTCTCTTATTTCTGTTTCACTGTGAGTTTCTAACAAGACTTCTAATCCGAGTTGATGTGCATAATCTGTTAGCTGTTTTATGACCTCTGGTGGAAGTAATTTAGCTATTAGGAGTATCACATCAGCCCCTAAAGATTTCGCCTCTGTAATTTGATATTTATCGACGATAAAGTCTTTTTGAAGCAGTGGTACGTTTAATGTTACTCTTGCTGTACTAAAGTCATCTGATTGTGCACCGAAGAATTGTGAATCGTTTAAAACAGAGATAGCAGAAGCTCCTTCTCTCTGATATCCCGTCGTGATGTTTAGCAAATCGGCATTTGGTCTAATGATACCCTTGGAAGGGGATTGTCTCTTAAATTCAGCTATAATGTGAGGAGTATGTTCCCTTTTTATTTTATCTACCAAGGATATTCCTTCTCTGTGAAAGAGCGGTCTGTTTTGTAATTCTAACTCAGTTATTAATGCTTTTCGGTGTTCGACTTCTCGTATTTTTTGTGCTTTGATTGTATCAAGTATATTTTTCATAGTTGTCTCAGTATTTCAAAAGATTGTTTTGCTTTACCTGTGAACAGGGAGTCTTTTGCTCGTTCCATTGCTTCTGTTATAGTCAATTTAGGGTAGTAGGTCTGTATGGCCAATGCTGCATTAGCTAAGACGACATTGCTTTGTTGTGTTGTTCCTTTTCCTTTTAAGATTGTCCAAAAGATGAGTGCAGATTCTTCTACTGTATTTCCTCCTTTGATGTCATGCTGTTTTATTGCGCTTAGATCAAAATGCGAAGCATCAATGATTCGCTCTCCTGTGTTGGTAGCTATCTTGCACTGAGAGGTTAAGCTACATTCGTCGTAGCCATCAAGAGAGTGTACAATACTGTATTGTGTTTGTTCTTGTTGTAAAAAGTATTGATACATACGCAGTAGCTCAAGGTTGAATAATCCAATAAGTTGTACTTTGGGTTGAGCAGGGTTCGTTAAGGGGCCTAACATATTGAAGAAAGTTTTGACCCCTAAGGCTTTGCGTATTGGAGCAATTTCTTTCATGGCAGGATGAAATAAAGGGGCGTGAAGAAAGCAAATGTTCGCTTCTTTTAGCTGTTTTTTTAAATCTTCTTCAGATGATTTAAAGTGTATACCTAAATTCTCCATTACACTTGAAGAACCTGAGATGGAAGAAACTCCATAATTTCCGTGTTTTGCTACTGGTATTCCCGCACCTGCAACAACAAAAGAGGCAAGGGTAGAGATATTAAAAGTGTCTTTGCCATCTCCTCCTGTGCCACACATATCCATAGGGTTGAATTCACTTAAATTAACTTTGATTGCCAATTCGACCATAGCTTCTCTGAATCCTTTTAACTCCTCTAATGTTATTGGACGCATTAAGAACGTTGTCAATAAAGCCGCTAATTGCATGTCTGAATAAGCTCGGTTAACCATGTTATATAGTACCTCTTTGGCTTGAGCCTTGCTCAAGGTTTTATGGTGTGTCAATTGATTGAGTATTTCTTTCATCCTTTTATTTTTTTAACCAGTTGTTTATAATTTGCTTTCCTGTTATAGTCAGTATTGATTCTGGGTGAAATTGCAATCCTCTGATGGGATAATCTCTATGTCTAAATGCTGTGATGTTTCCTTGGCCATCGTAGGCTAATACTTCTATATCTTCTGTCGGAGTATCTACAACCCACGAATGATAATGTGCAATAGGAAACGCATTGGTTAGTCCGTCAAATAGTTTGTCCTCTGCTACAATATTGATCGTACTGGAGATTCCATGCAGTGGTGTAGGTAGTTGTGTTAGTTGCATACCAAAGTATTGTCCTAAAGCTTGGTGGCCGAGACATATTCCCAATATATCTTTTGTGTGTGCATATTTAGTTATTACCTCCATGAGTTGACCTGCTTCTTCAGGGATACCTGGTCCAGGTGAAAGCAGTATTTTGTCATATTGTTGGATTGCACTTATATCTAATTCGTCGTTTCGCTTGATGTCTATTTGGTGTTCGCCAAATTCTTTGATTAAGTAGATTAGGTTGTAGACGAAGGAGTCATAATTATCTATTACAAGTATTTTCATGATTATAGTTCTTGTGCTTTTATAATAGCGGTTCGTATTGCTCTAAGTTTGTTGTTTATTTCTTCTAATTCGGATTGTGTATTTGACTTTGTTACTATGCCACATCCCGCTTGAAATTGTAATTCATTGTCTTGACTGAGAATGGATCGAATGTAGATAGCTTGATTCATCTCTCCATTTAGTTTAATTACTCCAACAGCTCCTCCATACAGTCCTCTGTTGGTGTTTTCATATTGATCTATGAGTTCCATCGCTTTATATTTAGGAGCTCCAGACAGAGTACCAGCAGGGAATGTGTCTTTGAATATTTCTATAGGATTAAAATCGGACTGTAGTTCACCACTGACCTTTGAAACTAAATGTATTACGTGGGAATAGTATTCTACGTGTTTTAATTTTTCAATATTTACTTTTTGACTGTGTTTGCTCAGGTCATTTCTGGCTAAATCTACAAGCATGATGTGTTCAGCATTTTCTTTTGGATCAAGGGATAGTGCTTTTGCTAATTCTTGGTCTTTTGCTAAATCTCCAGTTCGCTTAAAGGTGCCTGCTATAGGGTGTATGTAAGCTTTGTTGTTTCGTATAACCAATTGTGCCTCTGGAGATGAACCAAATATTTTGAAATTACCATAGTCAAAGTAGAATAGGTAAGGAGATGGATTTATGGATCTCAATGCGCGATACACATTGAATTCATCTCCACTGAATTTCTGTTTAAACTGACGAGAAAGTACTAATTGAAATACATCTCCTCTGAAACAGTGTTGTTTTCCTTTTTCAATTAATTCTAAAAATTCTTCCTCTGTGTTCGTTGTTGATTCTGTTTGGGTTGCAGAGAATGGAAACGAAGTCGGCTTCTGTCCATTGATTAGTTCAAATAGGTTGGACAGTTGTGACGATTCACCTTCGCTGAGGTGTTCTACCAAGTACAGTTCTGTATTGTAGTGATTAAAAACAAGGACATACTTAAAGAAATGATATTGAATTAACGGTGTGTTTTTGACTGTTGGTTTGAATGAAATGGACTCAAACAAGGGAATGCTATCATAAGACGTATAACCAAACAGTCCTGTGTTTAGAAATTCGACTTTAGCTTTATTAGTTATTTCAATACTTTGTCTGAAGTGATTCAGTTCGGTAGTTACTTCACTTTCTCTCGTGTTGAATGATCTTGTACTTCCGTCAATATAAGTTATACTTGTTTTATCTTCATCAGCTATGTATGAAGCAATAGGAGCTAAACCTATGTAGGAAAAACTATTCTCATTTGAGCTGTAATCAGAGCTTTCCAGTAGAAAACTGTGAGGGTATTTATCTCTTAGTTTAAGATAAAGTTCAACTGGTGTATAAGTATCACCAATAAGTTTTTGATAGTTAATTGTAAGTTTCATCTGTTGCAGTTATTGTGAATTAAACAAAAAAGGCCTACTGGATTCCCAGTAGGCCTTTTCTAATAGTGTAAGTTTTTTATTTGTCTTTATTTACCTTTCTACACTGTACTATATAGCCAACCGAATCCCACTTTGGAATTAGTTAACCACCACCAGTTTGTATTGATAAATAAATGAATCATGATTCTTAAGTTTAATAAGTATTTGTTCTTCTGTTTTTTGTTGAAAGGGTGTTAAATAAAAAAAGCCTACTGGGGTTACCAGTAGGCTATATATTAATGTAATATTATTTTTAGTATAAGATAATTACTTTAATACAAGGTATAACCAACTGAACCCATTATCGGATTTCATTTGCCACCACCAATTTGTATTAAATAATTTCATGTTCATTTTTATTGAATGTGTATGCTAATGTATTAAAAAAATAATATACTGTACCCTTTTTTATAAAAAATTATTAGGAAGGGTCTTCTTCTTTTAGTGGAGAAACTTTTATTTCTTCATCTAAATAGATATTTTCATCATAGAATGTAGTGAAGTCATCTATTTCATATTCTGGGCATGCTCCAGTGTGAGAGGTTATGAATGCACCTAATGTTGCCCCTTTCTTTAAAAACGTAATAGGGGTATTTGATTTTAATTTCTCTGCTAATAATCCTGCTAAGAATGCATCTCCACTGCCTACGGTGTCGCGGATGACTATTTCAATTGCTGGAAATCTATAAAGTGATTTTGTATCGCTGTAAATTCCACCTTTGGCACCTTTAGAAATAATAATTTCTTCACATTTAAAATATTCGTGGATAAAAGTGATGCTTTCTTCTTCTGTCGTGAATGTTTTATCTAGCTCGTTTAGGATAATTTCCAACTCCGCATTATTCATCTTGATGAGGTTGGCTTTTTTCATCATTTCCATTACAAATTTCAAGTCATAATGGGGAGGTCTTAGGTTGATATCAAAAACTTTGTAGTTCGCAACCTCTATTAATTGAGTCAGTGTGTTTCGACTTTTAGCTGATCTACTTGCTATAGACCCAAAGATGAATACATCTGAACGCTTAACAAGGTTGATTGTTTTTTCTTCTAAATCAATATAGTCCCAAGCACTATTTTCTAAAAAGTCGTAGTTAGCCTCATTGTGATCATCAAAAGTAGCAAAGACTGTTCCTGTTCTATACGTTGAATCTCGTTGAACATTGTCAGAGGAAATTTGGTTATCCTGTATGTGTTTTAATATTTTGTTACCTAAATCATCATCGCCGATTTTAGTTATAATATGGGTTTCTATACCAAATTTTCTTAAGTGATATACCACATTTAAAGGAGCTCCTCCAATTCTTTTGTATGTGGGAAATATATCCCATAAGACTTCACCGAAACTTACTGCAATAGGAGAGGAATTCTTTTGGATCATAGTATTGATTATTTTTATTTTATAAGGTCTAATATACGACTTTGGCGCTATTTCTATAATATGGAAACTTTAATTCTAAGTAATTATTTTAACTCTTATTATTGTTGATTTCTTACTGTCAATATCTTAGCTTCTTGTAAAGCTCTTAGTTAGGAGTGTAGTTGTGTTACCATTATAGAAAGGAATGTTTTTGAGAAATGGAGGGTAAAAAGATTGATAAAAGTGCATAGATTCCCGATTAAACTATTATAGTAATCTGTCATCTATATACCTTGTGATAGTGGAATTTTATAAGGTTGACATAGTTTGAGTTCTCAAGTGAGCATATTATATAAAGAAGGCTGTTCAAGTTTTACGTGAACAGCCTGTTTTTTTATTCGTGATAATACATTTTCTTGATCTTGTTTTTCAAGTCTTTCTTTTTGTAAAATCTAAATTGAAATTTTATGGTTTCTAACCATAGGCGAAGAAATACATCAAAGGAGTTTTTTCCAATTAAATGGGCATAGTGAGAAGCCATTTTTTCTATATCATCAATATTGGTCGTCAAATGAGATAGGTTTTTCATGCGCTTAGTAAAGTTCATTTCTTTATTGAACTTCATCCTATTTACGTCTACTAAGTAGAAGCTAAAAGTACCGTCTTCATTTTGCTTGATTAACGTGTTACCAGGTGAGTGGTCAAGGAATTTCACTTTTTTTTCATGAAGTTGGTACGTAAAGTCTATAAATTCTTTTAGGATTTTTTCTCTATTGGGATTTTCTGACTGCAGTAACAAATCTCTATACGTTAATTCTGCATCAACGTATTCTGATACATAAAAAGAGTTTCTCAAAGTTAGATTTGTAGTGTATTCAAAATAGGCAATTGCTTGAGGGCTATTTATTCCCAATTCATTTAATCTTTCAGAGTGTTCATAAGACCTTAAACCTTTTGGTTTTCGTATGAGTTTATAAACATATCTATTGATTATGTTTGGGATTTTAAATGATTTGATTGCTATTTTTTGTCCGTTCGAGAGTGTCGCAAGTTTGATGGAATTTCTTGATCCATTATAGATGTATGTATTTATTTCGTCATAGGCGTTGATAATTTTTGTTATTTCTTCTTTTAGATTTTGATATTGGGGATGTATTATCGCACTTACTCTTAAATGTTTCATAGTAAAAGTAGTTACAATTGTAGAGTAAAGTTAAATAGATTTTGAGAAACTCTATTTTAATATGGTTTTCCTTATGTTGTTTGTTATCAATGGTTTGTGTTTGTTTGAATGTTTGATTAATTATATTCTGAGTTTGTTGTTTTATCTTTAATTTATAAGATTAGGGGTTGTTTAAATTTGTTTGTTGAGTTGTTTTTACTTTTATTTCTGCTATTTAACTAATATTAAGTTATTTAGTTTTATGAGTATTTGTGGTTAATGTAATTTTGTAGTTTCTTGAAGATTTCAATTAAACTTAATTTTGCGAATTTATAATTAGAAAAAGGAGGGAATTGTATTAATTTATTTATAATTATGTCAAGATTTGTTGGGTTGGAAACTGCTTTTCGATCACTTTTACAAGTTTGTTTGCGTTGGAATTGGATTGAATTTAAATGTTAATAATATGTAAAAAAAGAGGGTGTCTGCCCAAACAGATACCCTCTTTAATGCGGTTTATAACTTGTTAATGACTATCTATTGAAAGATATTTAACAAAATTGAAGGACATAGTCCTATTATGATATTAATTGCTACAGCCAGTACACCTACTATTTTATAAGATAGAGGTATGCTTAGTGCTGTTTCTTCTGCTGTTTCATCGTTATTAGTAAACATAACTATAATTACTTTTAGGTAGTAATAGATACTTATAAAAGAGTTAATAACACCGAATATAACTAATGTGATGAAACCTTTAGATATAGCTTCAGAGAATAGAAAGAATTTACCAAAGAAACCTGCAAAGATTGGAATCCCACCCATTGATAATAAAGCAATAGATAAAACTATAGCCATTAATGGATTGCGTTTACCTAATCCACTGAAGCTTTGAATTAATTGGTTTTCTTTTCCTTTAGTTACTGCCATCAATACAGTAAATGCTGCAATACCTGCAATAGCATAAGCTGTCGCGTAATAGAATAGGTTAGCTGCTGAGGTATTTAATGCAGTTAAAGCCATCATCATGAAACCAGCGTGTGATATACCAGAGTAAGCAAGTAATCGCTTCATGTTTTCTTGGCGTAGCGCCATAATATTTCCTACAGTCATTGTAAGAATTGCAATTACGACAATCGCTGTTATATAGCCTTCAGGCATTTGTCTTAACAGATGGAAACTAAGTTTGAACAAAGTTGCAACAGCAGTTACTTTTACTAAAGTACTCATCATAGCTGTTGTCAAAGTTGGTGCTCCTTGATACACATCTGGTGCCCAGAAGTGGAAAGGTACAGCTGCTATTTTGAATAACATCCCTATGATGATCATTACTACACCTAACGAGTACCATATAGGTAGAGTTCCCTGTGATGTAATAGTAATGATTTCTGAAATGTCGAAAGACGCAGTAGCACCATATACTAATGCTATCCCAAACAAAACAATTCCTGAAGCAAATGAACCTAACAAGAAATATTTCATTGCTGCTTCATTACTTTTGATATTTGCTCGATCTGAACCACAAAGTATATAAAGTGTAATCGATAAGATTTCAAGTCCTAAAAAGAACATGGCCATATTTCCAAAACTCACCATACAGATGGCTCCCATAAGAAGAAATAGTTTTAGTGAAATATAGTCTGAAATCTTAGAAAATTCTTTTTGATAAAAATCTTTACTTAACGCTACTAAGAAAATTGTTAATGCGATAAATAAAGAGCTAAAAGCGTTTGAGAATTTCTTAGTAATAAACATATTGTTATAATATGAAACCTCTACGTCAATATTACAAACTGTGTAACCTAATATACCCACTAATCCTATTATAGTCATAGGGATAACAAGCTTACGCAGATTGATAATCTCTGCTATAAGTACTAAAACTGCTAATACTCCAATTGCTATTAATGTGTTCATTTGTGATAATTTGGAATTATGATAGTACCTCAAAAGAAGCACTACCTATATTTTATTACTTAATGTACGAAACGATTTCTACCAATGAAGGTGTGATTAAATCCGCCAATGGTTTAGGATAGATACCTAAGAATATGATGACAATTGCCAAGACACCTAAAATTATGCTTTCTTTTGTATTAAGATCAGCAAAAGGTTTAGCATTTGTCTCTCCTAACATTGCTTTCTGGAACATTCTAAGCATGTAAAATGCACCGAATATCAATGTTGTACCACCTATTACAGCATACCATAAATTAATTTGTGATAGACCATATAGTATATTGAATTCCCCTATAAAACTGAATGTTCCAGGTAAACCAATAGAAGCAAACATTAAAATCATAAAGATAGAAGCAAATTTAGGAGCTTGTTGACGTATACCTCCCATTTCTCCAATCATTCTCGTTTGATATCTTCTGTAGATTATCTCTCCTACGAAGAATAATCCTACAATTACAAATCCGTGAGCGATCATCTGTAATACTGCTCCTTTCATACCATCTAATGTTAGCGTGTATGCACCTGCAGCTATTAATCCTACGTGAGCTAAAGACGAGTAAGCAAAGAATCGCTTGATATTAGCTTGTTTTAATGCCACTATAGAGCCATATACTACACCAATAATTGATAGAACTAAAATAGTTGGCATTACTTCTTTAGCAGCGATTGGCGTAATTGGAATTTGCCAACGAATTACGGAATATAACCCCATTTTTAGCATGATCCCTGCCAAAAGCATTGTTCCTACTGTTGGTGCTTTTTCATAAGTACTTGCTTGCCAAGTATGGAATGGGAATACAGGTATCTTAATTGCATAAGCTAAGAAGAAGGCAAGAAACACCCAATATTGTTCTGTACCTGTTAATCTTGCATTATATAAATCTTGTAATAAAAAGCTTCCTGTTTTACTGTATAAGTAAATGAAACCTACTAACATAAATAGGGATCCAGCAAACGTATAAATAAAGAATTTTAAGATTGCCTTTTTTCTTACTTCAAAAGTATCATTACCCCATAATAAGGCTATGAAATAGATTGGCAATAGCGATAATTCCCAAAATACATAATATAATAAACCATCAGCAGCTAAGAATGTACCAGTCATAGCAAATGACATAAACATCACTAAGCTGTAGAATATGTTTGATTTTTCAATATGATCACCGAAAGATGAAAATATAATAATTGGTGTTAGCGCTGTTGTTAACAGAGTAAGTGCTAATGCTAAACCGTCAGCTTTTAGAGCTATATGAATATTTGGATTACTTATCCATTGCGTCATATATCCAGCATCTGTTCCCGCGTTATGTTGGCAGATTAAAACAATAGTTTCTACAAAAGCAACTAATCCAAATAATAGAGCTACTTTGGCTGCTGGTTTTTTACCTGAAATATAGGTAGCTATTGCACCAACTAATAACGTTAATAATAGTATAGTTACGTTCATCTCTCTTAATTATCTTGCAATGAATAAATAGTATAACAATAAACAGATTCCGAATACAAATGCAAATAAGTACAGACCAATGTTTCCATTCTGTGCTTTTTTACCTTGTAACGATAATTCATCTGCAATTTTTCCAAGTCCAAATACAGCACCTGACAAGGCTACTTCGACAACATCTCTAAAGAAAGTAGCAATGATGTAGATTGGTTTCACAAATAATTTATCATAGATTTCATCGATATAGTATTTGTTGTACAATACTTTATGGAATCCAGTGATTTTATCATCCTCTTGTGGTACTTGTGCTTTTTGGATGTATTTTCTAAATGCCCAAATTAATCCGATAAGGAATCCAACTGTCGCTACTCCCATCAACATATACGCTTCAAATCCTAAGGCATGTGGGTGGTTTGCAGCACTCTTCACAATTACGGGCTGTAAATATTGATTCAACCAACTACTACCTGGCCAACTGATCAATCCTCCAAAAATGGATAACACAGCTAAAACAATTAGCGGTAAAGTCATTGAGATTGGACTTTCATGCAAGTGATTTTTCTGCTCTTGTGTTCCTCTAAAGCCTTTTTTGAAAGTTAAGAATACAAGTCTAAACATATAGAAAGCAGTCATAATCGAAGCAATAGAGCCTATGATATATAGGGCTTTATTATGCTCAAATGCAACCATTAATATTTCATCTTTTGAAAAGAATCCTGAAAGGAATGGAAATCCTGATATTGCTGCAGTTGCTATTAAAAACGTGATATATGTTACCTTCATGTATTTGTCAAGTCCTCCCATGCGTCTCATATCTTGTTCTCCTCCCATAGCGTGGATAACTGAACCAGAACCTAAGAATAAACATGCTTTAAAGAATGCATGCGTAATTACATGGAATACAGCAACTTCATAAGCACCAAATCCTATAGCCATAAACATTAATCCAAGTTGAGATACCGTAGAGTAGGCTAAGACCTTCTTGATGTCATTTTGTACTAATCCAATTGATGCAGCGAATAAGGCTGTAAATGCCCCAACTATCGCTATTGTATCTTGTACTAATGGAGCTAAATCAAATACAAAATTTAATCTCGTGATTAAGAAGATACCTGCAGTTACCATTGTAGCTGCGTGGATAAGTGCTGAAACAGGTGTCGGTCCTGCCATTGCATCAGGTAACCATGTATACAGTGGTATTTGAGCACTTTTACCAATTGCACCTATAAAGATTGCCAAAGCAGCACAACCAATCCAAGTGTTGATTTGGTGGTTAGTCCCTGACATTAATGCAGTTTTGATAGTCATATAATCTAATGAATGGAATAAGAATGCTAAAATAAATACTCCAATCAAGAAACCTAAATCACCAATACGGTTCATAATGAAAGCTTTTTTGGCTGCATCATTATAATCTTGGTTTTTATGCCAAAATCCAATAAGTAGATATGAACACAGTCCTACACCTTCCCATCCAATAAAAGTGATTAATAAGTTGCTTCCTGCTACTAAAATGATCATGAAAAAGATAAATAGGTTTAAGTAACCAAAGTATTTACCATAATTCTCATCTCCTTTCATATAGCTTGTTGAGTATAGGTGAATTAAAGTACCAATACCCGTGACAAACAATAGCCATAGAAGTGAAAGTTGATCTAATAGGAATCCAAATGAAATAGAGAACTTTTCAACAGCTATCCATTCAAATAGATTTCCTTGAATAGGAGTCTTTGTACCATTTACTTGTACAAAGGCTACTACTGTAACGATAAATGAAATTAAAACTGCTAAAGTTGCAATAATTCCAGAACCATTACCTAATTTTTTTCCGAAGAAAATATTAACTAAAGACCCTAAAAGCGGGACTAATAATAAAAGTAAAATTACGTTTGTATCCATGCGGAATTACCCTTTTAAGTTTTTTAATTTATCTATATCAATTGATCCAATGTTTCGATATATAGTTACCAAAATAGCTAATCCTACTGCTACCTCTGCAGCGGCTACAGCCATGGTAAAGAATACGAAAACTTGTCCTTCAGCATCTTGGTGAAACGTTGAAAAGGCAACTAACAACATATTAGCTGAGTTCAACATAATCTCGATACACATGAACATGACAATTGCGTTACGTCTATAAAGTATACCAAATACCCCGATACAAAATAAGATGATCGATAAGTATATGTATTTGTCAATACCGATGATTTCAATTACATTTTCCATAATTATGCTCCTTTTTCGGTTTTATCTTTTTTAGAAATTAGTACAGCTCCAATCATTGCCAATAGTAATAAAACTGCTACCATTTCGAAAGGCATTACGTATTCGTTTAGTAATATTTTACCCAATACATGTGCTGATTGAAAATCTTGACCTGAAGTAGCATATTGTAAATCGTAGGTTTGTGCACCACGCATTACGATAGACAGCATTAAAATTCCTATTAAGCAAAAAGCTACAGTCGCAACAAGCTTAGTGATGAATGGTTTTGATACCTCATGGCTGATATTAAGGTTCATCAACATAATCGTAAATAACATTAATATCATGATGGCACCAGAGTAAACCATGATGTGAACCATACCTAAAAACTGAGAGTTTAATAAGATGTAGTGTCCTGCTAAAGAGAAGAAACTTACAACCAACCATAATGCACTATGGATAGGGTTTTTGCTCAGTACTGTTAGAGCTGCACTTCCGAGTGTAATTGTCGAAAGTATGTAAAATAAAATTTCTATCATGATTAAGCTTGATTCTGTTGTTTAGTATTGTGTATTGCCATCTCTAAAGGCATCACTAATTTATCTTTTCCAAATATGAAGTTTTCACGAGTAACATCAGCTTTAGCTATCTGTTTTGATGTGGTTAAGTAGATTGCCTGTTTTGGACAAGCTTCTTCACATAGACCACAAAAGATACATCTAAGCATGTTAATCTCATATATTTCAGCATATTTTTCTTCTCTATACAAGTGTTTTTCATCTGCTTTACGTTCAGCAGCTTTCATTGTGATAGCTTCTGCTGGACATGATAAAGCACAAAGACCACAAGCTGTACAACGCTCTCTTCCTTCATCGTCTCTCATCAACATATGACGTCCACGATAAACAGGACTAAAAGGGCGTGTTTGTTCTGGATATGCAATCGTTACCTTCTTCTTAAACATGTGTTTCAAGGTAACCATCATACCCTTGAAGATAGCTACTAAGTAGATTCGCTCTGTCCAAGTCAGTTTCTTATCTGAAACTGTCTTTTTTCTTCCTGATAATGAATAAGTATTTGATGACATGTTTAAATTATTTTATAAGTAAAATTACAATAGCAGTAACAACTAAATTTAAAAGGGCTAACGGAATTAACGTTTTCCATCCTAAATTCATTAATTGGTCATAACGGAAACGCGGCAATGTCCAACGCACCCACATATAAACAAAGATAAAGAAACAGATCTTAACGAATAAGGCAAAGATACCGATGACGTTACCAATGTTAACTCCCCAGTTTTCTACAACCCACGACATTCCTGGGTAATTATATGCTCCAAAGAACAGTACAGCGATTATTGTAGAAGAAATGAATAAGTTTGCGTATTCAGCAAAGAGGTAGAACCCCATTTTCATCGATGAGTACTCAGTGTGAAAACCACCTATTAATTCTTGCTCACATTCTGCTAAGTCAAATGGTGCTCTATTGGTTTCTGCAAAAGAACAGATAAGAAAGATTAAAAATCCAATTGGTTGATAAAACACATTCCAATTCATTCCGCTTTGTTGTAGCGCAATCTCTCTCATACTTAGAGTCTGTGTCATTAGCAACAGCGCAATCAATGACAACCCCATTGCGATTTCGTATGATATCATTTGTGAAGCGGCACGAATACCACTCATCAATGAGTATTTATTATTAGATGCCCAAGCTCCAATCATTATTCCATATACTCCCACTGATAGTACAGCTAAGATATATAAAACACCTACATTCAAGTCTGCTGCCTGTAAGATAATATCACGTCCAAAAAGGTGAAACTTATCCCCCCATGGAATAACAGCACTTGTCATTAGTGCAAGGGTCATTGCTAAGAATGGTCCAAATTTGAATAAGAACTTGTTTGGTGTATTCGGTTCGTATTCTTCTTTAGCGAATAATTTTAAACCGTCTGCAAGAGGTTGTAATATACCTCCTTTTCCGGCGCGGTTTGGACCTAATCGGTCTTGTATCCAAGCTGCAATCTTTCGTTCTGCAAGTGTTGCATACATGGCCATTAGCATTGTTACAGCAAATACAACAATTATAATAACCGCTTTGTCTATAATAATAGTTTTATCCATTCTAAGCTGCTTTATTCTTTAGATTCATGTTCTGTGTAAGGGATATCTTTCATGCTTATCTTTTTGCGGTCTTGTTCACGACCAGCTAAGATATGCTCTTCAGTATTCAATACAACTTTATCAAGTTTTTTCGTGTAGTTATTTTGGTTGATAACTGAGAATTTTTCAAATTTTCGAGGACCTTCAATAACCCAGTCTTTAGGATCTTTATGATCAAAACGACAGTCATTACAGATAAATTCTTCTACTTCATGAAATTCATCTTTACGCGCTGTTACCCTTTGTATTTCTTCTCCAAACATCCACAAAGTTACTTTACCAGAGCAAGTTGGACAATTTCTATGAGCATTGTACGGTTTGTTAAACCATACACGAGATTTGAAACGGAAAGTTTTATCTGTTAATGCCCCTACTGGACACACATCAATCATATTTCCAGAAAACTCATTGTCTATCGCTGCTGATATATAAGTAGAGATTTGAGCGTGTTCACCTCTACCACACACACCGTGTACGCGTTTATCTGTTAGTTGTTCCGCCGTTTTTACGCAGCGGTAACACAAGATACAACGGTTCATGTGTAATTGAATATTGGGTCCAATATCTTCTGGTTCAAATGTTCTCTTTTCCTCTTTATAACGCTTTTGAGATTTTCCGTGTTGGAATGCTAAGTTTTGTAAATCACATTCACCTGCTTGATCACAAATTGGGCAATCAAGTGGGTGGTTGATTAATAAAAACTCAGTTACTGATTTACGAGCTTCTAAAACACGAGGTGAAGATATACTCTTAACTTCCATACCATCCATAACTCCTGTTTTACAAGAAGCCATTAACTTAGGCATTGGACGTGGGTCAGCTTCGCTACCTTTTGAAACTTCAACTAGACAAGCGCGACATTTTCCACCTGTTCCTTCTAGTTTTGAATAATAGCACATTGCTGGTGGCACTGATTCTCCACCAATCATTCTTGCTGCTTGTAGAATGGTTGTTCCTGGTTCTACTTCTATTTCATGTCCGTCTATAGTAACTTTCATAAACTGTGCTTGTTTTGACTAAACAATAACTTGTTTAGTATATATTATTTATTAATCAAGTGTTTTACATTTTCAAAAGGTTCTTTTACAAAGTGATTTCTGTCTTTAACCTTTTCTGGATATAAAACGTGATATTCGAATTCTTCTCTAAAATGTCTTAGAGCTGCTGCTACTGGCCATGCAGCTGCGTCACCTAATGGACAGATGGTATTACCTTCGATATTACTTTGTATGTTCCATAATAAGTCGATATCGTCCATTGTACCTTGTCCAGTTTCAATGCGGTATAACACTTTTTCTAACCATCCAGTTCCCTCTCTACAAGGTGAACATTGGCCACAACTTTCGTGAGCATAAAATCTCGCAAAGTTCCAAGTATTTCTAACGATACAAGCTGTATCATTATACACGATGAACCCACCTGATCCAAGCATAGATCCTGTCTCAAAACCACCATCTGATAGAGATTCGTACGTCATTAAACGATCTTCACCATTAGCTGTTTTATAGATTAAATGTGCCGGTAAGATTGGCACCGAAGATCCTCCAGGTACTAAGGCTTTTAACGGACGATCATCCATCATACCTCCACAGTACTCATCCGAATTGATAAATTCATCGACTGTGATACCCATTTCGATCTCATATACTCCTGGTTTTCTGATATGACCCGAAGCTGATATTAACTTCGTTCCCGCAGAACGACCTAATCCTAATTTTGAATAGTCTTCACCTGAATTCATTACAATCCAAGGAACGTTAGAAATTGATTCAACGTTATTAACTACTGTAGGGTTTCCCCATAGTCCACTAACTGCTGGGAAAGGAGGTTTGATACGAGGATTACCTCTTTTTCCTTCTAGTGATTCAATTAAAGCCGTTTCCTCACCACAGATATATGCTCCTGCACCACAGTGTACGTGTAAGTCTAAATCAAAGCCAGAACCTAAGATGTTCTTACCTAACCAACCAGCTGCATATGCTTCTTTAATTGCTCTTTCCAGTGTCTTGAAAACCCACATATACTCACCGCGGATATAGATGTAAGATAAGTTAGCCCCTAAAGCATAACTCGCCGTAATCATCCCTTCAATTAATAAGTGAGGGATGTGTTCCATCAAATATCTATCTTTGAATGTACCTGGTTCAGACTCATCCGCATTACATACAAGGTGTCTTGGTTTACCTGACTTTTTATCGATGAAACTCCATTTTAATCCAACAGGGAATCCCGCACCTCCACGACCTCTTAATCCAGAAGCTTTAACTTGCTCAGTTACATCATCTGGAGTCATTGTTTTTAATGCTTTCTCAACTGATGCATACCCTCCGTTTTGGCGATATACCTCATATGATTTGATTCCAGGGATATCTATTTTGTCTAATAATATTTTTGTTGCCATATTACTATTTGTCGTGAAGAATTACTTTTCCTGATTTACAATCGTCAATGATTTGATCGATTTTTTCTTTTGTTAAGTGTTCTTTGTAGAAATCTCCTAACTGCATCATTGGAGCGTAACCACATGCACCTAAGCATTGTACTCCAACAACCGAAAACATGCCATCTTCTGTTGTTCCTCCTGGTTGTATGCCCAATTTTTCACAGGCATATTCCATCATATCGTCCGCTCCTCTAATTCCACAACATGAAGTTAGACAGAACTCAAACATGTATTTTCCCATTGGTTTTTGATTGTACATGGTATAAAATGTAACAACTTCGTAAACTTCAATAGGCGTGATTTCCAATATCTCTGCAACTTTATCCATTAGTTCCGCACTCAGCCAGTTATCATGAGCATCTTGTACTTCATGTAATACTGGTAGTAATGCTGATTTCTTTTTATCAGCAGGGTAGTGGCTTAGAAGTTCGTTAATACGCTCTTGTAAAGCTGGAGTGATATCTATATTTTGTTTATATTTCTTAGTTTCCATAGTATTATGCGTCTAATTCTCCTGCAATGATGTTTAAACTTGATAAAGTGATGATTGCATCTGATAACATACCATCTTTTACAATGCTATTATAAGCTTGATAGATGATAAAGCATGGTCTTCTAAAATGTAATCGATATGGCGTTCTACTTCCGTCAGTAATTAAGAAAAATCCTAATTCACCATTGGCAGCTTCTACTGGGTGGTACAATTCTGTAACAGGTACAGGAACTTCACCCATAATTATTTTGAAGTGATAGATTAGTGCTTCCATGTTTGTATACACATCTTCTTTTGGAGGAAGATAGTAGTCAGGAACATCTGCATGGTAAGGCCCTTCAGGTAGTTTGTCTATGGCTTGTCTAATGATTTTTAAACTTTCCCATACTTCTGCATTTCTAACACAAAAACGGTCATAACAGTCACCGCTTGTTCCTACTGGGATTTCAAAATCAAAATCTTCATATGAGCAGTAAGGTGTTGCTACACGCACATCATAATCTACTCCAGCAGCTCTTAAGTTAGGTCCTGTAAAACCATAATTGATTGCTTCTTCTGCTGAAATACCTCCAATACCAATGGTTCTGTCCATGAAAATTCTATTTCTTGTCAATAGACTTTCAAATTCAGCCCATATTGCAGGGAATTCTGAAAGAAACTCTTCGATTAATTGCCAAGCTTTAGGACTCCATTCTCTCTCGAATCCTCCGATTCTACCCATATTAGTAGTTAATCGCGCTCCGCAAATCTCTTCGTATATTTCGTATATTTTTTCTCTATATTGGAATACATAAAGGAATCCTGTTAACGCACCAGTATCCACACCCATAACTGAGCTACAGATAATGTGATCAGCTATACGCGCTAACTCCATTATGATAACACGCATGTATTGTACGCGTTTAGGAATTTCAATACCCAATGCTTTCTCAACAGTCATCCACCAAGCTGTATTGTTGATAGGTGATGAACAGTAGTTCAATCGATCTGTTAAAACATTGATTTGATAAAAAGGTCTGTTTTCAGCGATTTTCTCAAATGCTCTATGTATATAACCTATAGTTCCTTCACCATCTATCACTTTCTCACCATCTAACAAGATAATGTTTTGAAAAATACCGTGAGTAGCTGGGTGCGTGGGACCAAGGTTTAATATTTGTAATTCTGTACCATCTTGCTTAAACTTTTCTTCTATAAGTTTAGCATATCGCTCTTCAGGAGGTAATAATAAGTCTGACATAATACTTTCTTTACCAGTTTAATTAACAATTATGAACAGTTCGTCCAAAGAATCTGTCATCTTTGTCTGTTCTACCTGCATCTTCCATTGGATGTTCTTTTCTCAATGGGAATGATTCCATTGTATCTACATTTAGAATACGCTTTAATTGAGGATGTCCTTTAAAAGTAATTCCGTAGAAATCATACGTTTCTCTTTCTTGCCAATTAGCACTTTTGTACAAGTCAGAAACTGTATCAACAACTGGGTTTTTAATGCTTAGGTAGGTTTTGATACGCACTCTTACATTTTCAAACCAGTTATGCAAATGATATACAACTGCTAATTGTCTGCTCTCTACTTCTTCTGCATAGTTTACTCCGCAAACATCAGTTAGAAAGTTAAAGCCCATTTCTTCATCTTCTTTTAAGAATTGGATGATATCATGTGCTTTTTCGTGTGAAACTTCGAACACTAGCATACCGTGCTGTTCGTGAAAGTCTACTACAGCTTCACCAAAGGTAGCTTGTAACTTTTTTTGAATTGTGATATTATCTAGTGCCATTTTATTTATTGATATTATATGAATTTAATAAGTCGTCGTATTCTTTTGTACCTCTTCGATTTACTGATTCAGATTTGATGATTTCTTGTAAGCGAAGTACACCGTCTAATATTTGTTCTGGTCTTGGAGGACATCCTGGTACGTATACATCTACTGGGATTACTTTATCGATTCCTTGTAGTACTGAATATGTGTCAAAAATTCCACCCGAACAAGCACAAGCTCCAACAGCAATAACCCATTTAGGTTCAGCCATTTGTTCGTATACTTGACGTAAAATAGGTGCCATTTTCTTTGAAATGGTTCCCATTACCATTAGCATATCAGCCTGTCTTGGAGAGAAACTCATACGTTCAGAACCAAAACGAGCAACATCGTATGTTGCTGCCATTGTTGCCATAAATTCGATACCACAACAAGATGTTGCGAATGGAAGTGGCCACATTGAGTTTGCTCTTGCTAAACCAACAACTGAGCTAAGCTTTGTTGCAAAAAAGCCTTCTCCCACATAGCCCTCAGGGGCATCTACCATATTGTAATTTTTTTCACTCATCTCTTTTGAAGTTTTAGTCCCACTCTAGTCCTTTTTTCTTGAACTCGTATAGTAATCCGATTAAAAGAATAAATAAGAATATTCCCATTTTAGCTAAACCGTCCCAGCCTAATTCTTGGAAATTTATAGCCCATGGATATAAGAAGATTACTTCAACGTCGAATAAAACAAAAAGGATTGCAACTAAGAAGTATTTAACATTAAAAGGAATTCGGGCACTACCTAAAGACTCCAAACCACATTCCCAATTACTGTCTTTTATTTTTGAATGTTTTTTAGGTCCCAATTTTCCAGATACCCAAATTGTCAAGGATACAAACCCAGCTGCTAAAGCGATTTGCATCAATACGGGTATAAAATCGAGTTGACTTATTTGCATATAATATAGTATTTATGTTAATACAATATACAAATATAGTGCCTCGGTCGCGTTTTACAAAGCTTTGGGTTTGTTGGTGTTGGCTCAATTAAGAGGAAAGGTGAAATACGTATTTAGATTAATTTAAAATAGTATATTTAAGTATATAAAAAGCCATCTTAAGACTAAGATGGCTTCTGTAACAGTGATTAATTATATAATGATTCTTAACCTTCTATAATTGTAACTTCTGTAGCGATAAGGCCTTTTTTTCCTTTTTCTTCAATGTAAGAAACCTTATTGCCTTGTTCGATATTTTTGCTTGTTAATCCTGTGATGTGAACAAAAATGTCTTGTTTAGTTTGGTCGTTAGTGATGAAACCAAAACCTTTTTCTTCGTTGAAGAACTTAATTACGCCCGTTTGCATTTGTAAATAATATAAATTAATAATAACCAAATATAAGGTTTGTTTTAAGATTATCAGATTTATATTTTATTTTTTTACAAAAAAATAGCTATTTACTCGAAATCTTAATTCTATACCGTGTTAAGTGTAGTTTTTTGTGTTTAATGCTTGGTATAAAGTGATTTGCTGTGCGAAATCATTAATGTAGGCAGATAAAAAAAGAGCGTATTTTATATAAATACGCTCTTGCTTTTTATTATTCTTCTTCTACAGGTTTCATTTTGAATGTGTCCATAAATGCTGTAGTGTAATTTCCTGCAACATAATTTGGATCATCCATTAATTGTCTGTGGAATGGGATTGTCGTTTTGATTCCTTCAATTACGAATTCATCTAAAGCTCTTTTCATTTTGTTGATTGCTTCTTCTCTTGTTTGAGCAGTTGTAATCAACTTAGCTATCATTGAATCGTAGTTTGGTGGAATTGTATATCCAGAGTACACGTGAGTATCAAGTCTTACTCCATGCCCACCAGGAGCATGTAAGGTAGTAATTCTACCTGGAGAAGGTCTGAAGTCATTGTATGGATCTTCAGCGTTGATACGACATTCTATTGAGTGTAATTTTGGAGTATAATTCTTACCTGAGATAGGTGTACCAGCTGCAACTAAAATTTGCTCTCTGATTAAATCATAATCAATTACTTGCTCAGTGATAGGGTGTTCTACCTGGATACGAGTATTCATTTCCATGAAGTAGAAGTTTCTGTCTCTGTCTACTAAAAATTCGATTGTACCAGCACCTTCATATTTAATATATTCAGCTGCTCGCACTGCTGCTTCACCCATTTTTTCTCTTAATTCATCAGTCATGAATGGAGAAGGTGTTTCTTCAGTTAATTTTTGGTGACGTCTTTGTACAGAACAATCTCTTTCAGATAAGTGACATGCTTTTCCGTATTGATCTCCTACAATTTGAATTTCGATGTGACGTGGGTCTAAAATTAATTTCTCCATGTACATTCCATCATTACCAAATGCAGCAGCAGCTTCTTGTCTTGCGCTCTCCCAAGCTTTTCCAAGATCTTCTTCTTTGAAAAGTTCACGCATTCCTTTACCTCCACCACCTGCTGTAGCTTTCATCATAACTGGGTAACCAATTTCTTTAGCTGTTTTTTTAGCATGCTCTAATGAAGTAAGTAATCCTTCAGAGCCTGGTACTGTAGGTACTCCTGCTTTTTTCATTGTTTCTTTAGCAGTAGCTTTGTCTCCCATTTTTTCGATTTGTTCTGGAGAAGCACCAATAAATTTGATACCGTGCTCTTGACAAATTTTTGAGAACTTAGCATTTTCAGATAAGAAACCATATCCAGGGTGGATAGCGTCAGCATTTGTGATTTCTGCAGCAGCAATAATGTTAGACATCTTTAAGTAAGATTGGCTACTTGGTGCAGGTCCTATACATACTGCTTCGTCAGCAAAGCGTACGTGTAAGCTATCTGCATCAGCAGTTGAATAAACAGCTACTGTTTTAATCCCCATTTCTTTACATGTTCTAATAACGCGTAAAGCAATCTCACCTCTGTTTGCAATTAATATTTTTTTAAACATCTCTTGAAATTTTAATTTTACTTTTGTTGTTCACTTTTCTTGAAAGTGAAATAGAAATTGTATTTATAAAAATTCCTTAAGATGGATCAACTAAGAATAATGGTTGATCAAACTCTACTGGAGAAGCGTCGTCTACTAGTACTTTTACAATTTTACCAGAAATTTCAGATTCAATTTCATTGAATAATTTCATTGCTTCAATAACACATACTACATCACCAGATTTAATAGTTTTTCCAACTTCAGCAAAAGGATCTTTGTCTGGAGCAGGTTTTCTATAAAATGTACCAATGATAGGAGATTTAATAGTGATATATTTAGAATCTTCATCAGCAGCTTTTACTTCTGTTGCTGGTGCAGCTACAGGAGCGTTTCCTTGCGTAGGCACAGCTGTTTGTTGTAAAGATGAAGCAACTGGTACTTGTTGAATGTAAGTAGTCTCAGTGTTTCCAGTTTCAGTCGTTTTGATAGTGATTTTAAAATCATCCATCTCTAATTTTACTTCTGTAGCACCTGATTTTGCTACGAACTTAATTAAGTTTTGAATTTCTTTAATGTCCATACCCAATGAATTGGTTAGTTGTTTTTTATTGTTTTGTATAAGCCCACTTTAGATAAATTGAACCCCAAGTGAAACCACCTCCAAAAGTAGCAAAAATAATATTGTCTCCTTTTTTTAGTTTATCCTCGTAGTCGCAAAGTAATAACGGTAAAGTGGCAGATGTTGTATTTCCGTATTTTTCGATGTTCATAAGAACTTTAGCCTCGTCTAAGCCCATGCGGTGCGCAGTGGCGTCAATGATGCGTTTGTTAGCTTGATGAGCTGCTAACCAAGTTACGTCTTCATGGCTAAGATTGTTGCGTTTCATGATTTTTTCACTTACGTCAGCCATGTTAGATACAGCGTATTTGAATACAGATTTACCATCTTGGAACACATAGTGTTGTTTGTTGGCAACTGTTTCAGCGCTTGCAGGTAAGATAGAACCTCCTGCGTCAATTTTTAGATATTGTCTTCCAATTCCATCACTTCTTAAGTATTCGTCTTGGAATCCATAGCCTTCTGTATTAGGTTCAAAAAGTACAGCTCCTGCAGCATCTCCAAAGATGATACATGTAGCGCGATCAGTATAGTCAATGATAGATGACATTTTATCTGATCCTATAAGTAGTACTTTTTTGTATCTACCAGATTCTATGTAAGCTGATGCTACTGACATTCCATAAAGGAAGCTTGAACATGCGGCTTGTAAATCAAATGCAAAGGCGTTTGTAGCTCCAATCTGTGTTGCTACATAAACTCCTGTGGTTGCTACTGGCATATCAGGGGTAGCAGATGCAAGAATGACTAAATCAATATCTTTTGGATCTAGATTAGCTTTTTGCATTAGGTTCTCAGCGGCTTTAATAGCCATATAAGAAGCACCTTCTCCTGGTTTCTTAAGAATTCTACGTTCTTTTATACCTGTTCGTGTAGTTATCCACTCATCGTTAGTGTCAACCATTTTTTCTAAATCTGCATTCGTCAGTTTATCTTCTGGTAAGAAGCATCCAACTGCAGTAATGGCTGCGTGTATTTTTGTCATATGGTGTTGCTTTACTTTATAAAAACATTCCAAAAAGAAGCGAAAATTACAAAAAAAAAACGAATCTAAGCTCTTTCGGAGCTATAAAGTGATTTTTTTGGTCTGTTTCAAACAAAAAAAAACTCTCACACATTGTGAGAGTTCTTAAAATACTTTTCTCAAGGTTACGCTTCTACTTCAGTAGTTTTGTCGATAACAACTTGTCCTCTGTAGTACATTTTTCCTTCGTGCCAGTAAGCTCTGTGGAATAAGTGAGCTTCTCCTGTTACTGGGCAAGTAGCGATAGTTGGAGCTACTGCTTTGTAGTGAGTTCTTCTTTTATCTCTTCTTGTTTTCGAGGTTTTTCTCTTAGGATGTGCCATTTTACTATATTATTTATCCGTTAATAGTTTCTTTAATTCTGCCCATCTAGGGTCTATTTCTTCATTGTTATTTTCTTGATCATCGATGTCTTCATCTTCTTGATCGTCGAAATCATCTTCTAGTTCTAAAAAGTCTAGTTCGTCATCAAAATCTAAATCCAAATCATCTTCGTTATAGTATCCTAAGATATCTAAAGCTTCAGATTCTAATGTTCCATCTAATACACCTGGGTGTACTCGCTTTTGCGGAATAGATAGTACTATCATCTCATAAACATATTGAGCTATGTCGATTTGATGTTCTGTAAATGGTACTATAAGTAACTCATCGTGATCGTTGTTGAACTCGTCTCCAAATTTAACGACAAGGTTTAACTCGTTGTTTATTGGTAAATCAAAGTCTTGATTTGTAACGTCACAAGGTACATTTGCTATTCCGTTGCTTTCAAAATGTAATTCTAAAAGCGTGGTTTTCTTGTTTAAAAGAACGGTTATTTGAGCGTCAATTGTATTGAAGTCATTGTAATCATAGTTGTCAAAAAAACTATTATCTACTTGAATTTCAAATTTGTGCTCTCCATTTTTTAATCCTGTAAAAGGAATTAAAAATTTATTTTCAACTTTCATGAAATACATGATTTGAGCGTGCAAAGATAAAAAAATATTATTATTACAAGCTAGTTATCAATTTTTTTTTGTACCAAAATCTTTTTCTTGTGGTTCTAAGGGATTTGCTGAAGCCTCCGCATTATAGGCTCTATTGTTATAGATGTCAATAGCCAAATAGATTGCTTCTCTAAAAGAAGTAGCATCAGCGAGCCCTTTCCCTGCTATCTCGTATGCTGTTCCATGGTCAGGGGAAGTTCTGATTTTGTTCAAACCAGCAGTATAGTTGACTCCCTTTCCAAATGAAAGCGCTTTAAATGCTGCTAAACCTTGGTCGTGGTAACAAGCAAGTACAGCATCAAACTTTTTGTGTGTTTCTGAGCCGAAGAATCCATCAGCCGGGAATGGTCCTGAAACTAAAATACCTTCATCACTTAGTTTTTTAATAGTTGGAATTATGGTTTCTTGTTCTTCCGTACCTATAATGCCATTGTCGCTTGCATGTGGGTTTAATCCTAATACTGCGATACGTGGCTTAAAGATATTGAAGTCATTGATCAAAGAGTGATTGATAGTTTTCACTTTTTTCTCTATGAGTTCTGGTGTTATAGCTGCCGAAACATCTTTTAAAGGGATATGGTCTGTTAATAAACCTACCCTTAAATCTTCAGCTACCAAAAGCATTAATGCATCTCCTTCTAATTCACTGTTTAAATAGTCTGTGTGACCAGGGTATGAAAATTCCTCATCGTTGCTATTGTATTTGTTGATTGGAGCTGTGACTAATATGTCAATTTCACCTTCTTTTAGCGCTTTTGTAGCTTCTGTGAATGACTTTATAGCGTATTTACCTACTACTGGATCATTTTGTCCGAAAGAAATATTTACATTTTCTTTCCATAGGTTATAAACGTTTAGCTTGTGGGGAATAACCTGTGTTAAGTCGTCAATTCCCTGTATGGCTGTATTGTTGTTTATCGTCTTTTTTACGTATGATAAAGGTTTTGAATTTGCAAAAATAATTGGTGTACAGATTTCAAGCATTCTATTGTCTTCAAAAGACTTAAGTATTACTTCACATCCAATTCCATTTAAATCACCTATCGAAATCCCTACTTTTATATTTTCTTTTTTTTGGGTCATAGTATCGCGTAATTATTGCTACTTTTGAAGCAAATTTAATAAAAATAAATTGAGTTATGTTTACAGGTATTGTTGAAAGCATTGGAAAGATAGAAAAAATTAAAGGTGATCGCTCAAATCTTCACATAACAGTTAGTTGTGATTTTACAAGTGAACTGAAAGTTGATCAAAGTGTTTTGCACAATGGTATTTGCTTGACTGTAGTGTCAATTGAAGGAAATGCCTATACTGTGACAGCAATAAAAGAAACAATAGATGTAACTACTGTTGGAAGTTGGACAGAGGGAATGAAACTGAACCTTGAGAGAGCAATGCTGTTTAACGGTCGATTGGATGGACATATAGTACAAGGGCACGTAGATCACATAGGGGAATGTGTTTCTATTGAAGATGTGTCTGGTAGTACATACTATGGCTTTAAATTTAGTGAGAATTCTATTCATACTACAATTGAAAAGGGGTCCATTACGGTAGATGGTACTAGTTTGACTGTTGTGGATTCGGGGGTAAATACGTTTAAGGTGGCTATTATACCTTATACGAAGGAGCACACTATTTTTCAGTACTATAAATTGGGAACAACCGTCAATCTCGAATTTGATGTAATAGGTAAGTATGTTTCTAAATTAATGCAAATAGGTAGGTTGTAATAACCTTTCGATTATAAAATATAAAAGGCTTTTTTGATAAAGTCTAATAAAGTGGTATGAAGGTTAATCTACAGAATAATAACTTTACTACTATGACAGATGAGGACTTAGTCCAGATGATTGTGCATAGTGGTAATACAAGTTTGTTTGGGATTCTCTATGATCGGTATGCTCAGAAAGTGTATTCAAAGTGTTTAGGTTTTGCGGAGTCGAGAGATGTCGCAGAAGATTTGACACAAGATGTTTTTGTAAAGCTATATCTGAATCTTAAAAAGTTTAGGGGGGAATCAAAGTTTTCTACTTGGCTGTATTCTTTTACTTATAATCATTGTGTGAATTATTCCAAATTGGTTTTGAAAAAAAGAAGACGAGAAGAGGATTTGAATGAGGAATATCAGGACTTGATGGCTGATGAAGAAATAACAGACGAAGAAATCTTTGCTTTAAGTGTTGGTAAGTTACAAGAGGCCTTAGGGCAAATTGATGCAGAAGATAAGATTATCTTATTGATGAAATATCAAGATGATAAATCTATTAAGGAAATTGCTCAAATGCTTGAAATGGGGGAGAGTGCTATTAAAATGCGATTGCATAGAGCAAAGAAAAAAATTGTTGAAATTTATAACTCATTATAATTATGGATAATCCTTTTAAAAAAATACTGCAGGACGAAAAGTTGCCTGTCTATATAAAGGATAGAGTAATTGATAATCTAAACTTTATCAAGCTGTCCTTAGATGTGTCTGAGTTATATACTGTCAAAGTACCTCAGGCACTGGGTAGTGTCATAGGTGAAAGTGACAAAAAGAAAGAACAAGAATTGATTGAAAAAATTATAAACGCAAAAAAGAACGAAAATAATGATGAATAGACTGTTTAATTTTGAGTATCCAACAGAAATGTTGAACTCAGTATTTGATTCGTTAATACGTGGTGTGATAGGCTTTGCATTAATTTTAGGTTATGTGTTGCTGTGTTGGTTGTTAGTTAAGTTTTTTGCTTACTTATTGAAAAAAATATTTCAATTTATCCGCTTGGATAGTGTTCAAAAACTGATTGATGAGAATGACTTTCTTGCTAAAACAAATATTGCAATCAAAGTTGATGCAATCGTTATTTTCTTTATGAAAATCTTCATTATCTTCTTGATGATTGTTATTGGAGCCGAAATGTTTGGTCTAAGTATAGTGTCTAAGGAGATAGGAAATCTAATGTTGTATATTCCACAGGTATTTGTTGCTTTGTTGATTTTTGTAGGAGGACTATATTTGGCAACTTGGATTAAGAAAACTGTGGTAGGTGTGCTCAAGGCTGTTGACTTCAGTGGTGCGAGAATGATAGGGAATATATTGTTTTACTTTATTCTTGTATTTGTTGTCATTACGACTTTGAATCAAATGGGAATTAATACTTCTATTATTACGAATAATATTTCGATCATCGTCGGTGCTATTCTGTTGACTGTAGCTCTGTCTTTAGGGTTAGGTGCAAAGGATGTGGTGACAAGGCTGCTGTTTTCTTTTTATACAAGAAAGAATTTGGAATTAGGTCAGTTAGTTCGAATTGATGGTTTAGAAGGGTATGTGATTTCTATTGACAATATTTATTTGTGTCTTTTGGTAGAAGGGAAAAAGCATTTCTTGCCAATTGCAAAGGTGTCTGAAAGTCATATTGAAATTGTAAAATAAGCAATTTTTAGTAATAGGTAGGTTATGATGACGAATAGTTGGTATTTGATTAAAATGACTGCCGCTACTCTTTTTATAATTTATGGTTTGTATCGATTTTCTCTTGCAAATACCCGAATATTTGTATGTTGATGATTTGGTTGAAGGGTATTTGTCCTGTTTTAGAAATGAATAATAATATGCAGAAAGGCAGTCGAAAGACTGCCTTTTGCGTTATGTTATGTGAATAAGTTTGAGTTAGTTGGGCTTAGTTATATGTATGATGCAGATGGTGTCAATACGAATGAATATAATGTCATAAAGGTAAATGTCAATGATTTTAGTGGTTTTGATGTTGAGGCGGAAAGCAAAGTGGTACCATTACTGACAGATGGTCTTTCATTGCACGATGCAGTTGGTTTTGGTATGGATAAGTTAGGCAATTACTACTGTGCATTCAATCATAGTGAGAATGGAGAATATGGTAGTAAAGTTTTTTTAATTGATAAAAGCAATGGAACTTTAAAAGAAGAATTTACTACGGGTGAAATCTATTCTTTAGAATATGATGATAAGTCAAATTCTCTTTTCTGTGTAGTCTATGATGAAGATAGTGGAGATGTAAGGTTTGTTCAATATGATCTGTCATCGCGAACTAAGGTTCGCAATGAAGTTTTAAATCATGCAGCGGGTATTATAGGAATGAGAGTGATGAAATAAAAAAGGTAAATAGTAGATTACTTGGCAATAAAGGTAAATAGATAGCATTATAGGAAGTCGTTTTTTTATGGAGAATTATGTCTGTTGAGAAAAAGTTGACAAGTGTATAAATATTGTATCCAGAGGTTTTTTCTCTCTGGATATTTTTTTGTTTATCAAGTGGTGTAGTGTGTAAGGTTTGGTCAGAAAAGTATAGGGTGTAATCACTGTGATAGACATGGTAGTGTCTGAGTACTGTAGTTTGGGTAGGGTTGGTTCAAGAGGTAGAAACGTGATGTGAGGGCTGTACTTTAGAGATGTTGACGCATTTCTATTTAATTCCAGATACACCAATGTTTGTTATTGGTGTAATCACGGAGGTTGATACTAATGTCGAGAAGTTTTTAGAAGTCAATCCGGTTATCTTATAAAAGGGGTTGGCTTGCACTTTCTTGGGGATTGCTTGGGGTTTTCTTGGAGTTTCCTAGCCTAAAGGGTGGTTTTGTCGAAGAAAGGTGCAAGAAAGGTGCAAGAAAAGTACAAGATAGTCGCAGGCGACCTTCTGGTAGATTAGTGCAAAATGTTTGGTGATTGGTGTGTGAATACAGTAAAACAGTAGATTTTCTCTGTATTTATTTTCGAAAAGATGTTTTAGTATTGCTTTATAGACTGTTAATTCAAATACATGAGGGAGGTATTTGTTACGCTATGAGCGGTATTGGTTGGGTTGTTGTTGGGTTGTTGTTGGGTCTTTTGAAAGGGATGTTGTCATTGCACTTAAATATAATGTATAAAAAAAATCCAGAGAGATTACCCCTCTGGATCTGATATGTGTTGACTTGTCAACTTGTTTAGTAAGTAGACAATATACTATAGGTAGTATTAATCTATTTTGAAAGTAATAACAGATTTACTTGAGTGATTTACTAAATCTTCACTTATACTGCCATTGAAGAAGTGAGCTAAACCTGTACGACCATGTGTTGCTATACCGATTAGATCAGCATCTATTTTCTTAGAAAAGTTGATTATTCCTTTTTCGATATTCATATCGTTATAAGTACATAGGTCGAACTCTTTGTCTGTTAAAGTATCTAAGAACTTTTCTACAATTTCTTCTGCTACGTGAGTAGGTTTAAAATTGTTAGGTGTGTTTACCATTAACAGGTGGAATTTACTTCCTAATATTTTATTGAAATTTAGTGCTTTTTTAAAAGGCTCAGTCATCCCTTCTGAGAAATCAGATGCAAAAACAAAATCTTTAATCTCAAAATCTTCTACCTCACCTTTAATTACCAAAACAGGAATATTTGATGTTCTGACAACTTTTTCGGTATTAGATCCTACGAAATACTCTTTTACTCCACTTACCCCATGAGATCCCATGACGATAAGGTTCACTTTGTTGTTCTCTGCAGATTTAGTCACACCTAAAGAAGTGCGATCTAAGATAAGGCTTGATGATATTGTAATTCCGTTAAATATAGGGTCGTGCGCTAATTCTTCAAGCTTTGCATCAGCAGCTTTTTTAAAGAACATAACTTCAGTAGCAGGAGTTCCTTTGTTGATACTGTCACTACCTTGTTGTGGCAAATCAAGAATGTGTAGTAAAATGATTTCTGCGTTCATTTTTCTGGCAATAATAGCAGCGGCTTTAGTTGCATTATAGGCTTGATTAGAGAAATCTGTTGGAACTAGAATCTTTTTCATGATGTAATTAATTTGAATATGAATTATGTTGTTTTATTGATTAAATAAAGTTAAGAATATAATTATCAATAGACAAAAGTTTTATTTGTAATAAAAAAATTGTACATTTGTGTCGTTATTTATTAAAAAAGTTAAATAATGAGGGGACATAGTAGTCCCCTCTTTTTATAGCATATGACGTTAAAAGTAAAAGTACAAGGATTAATTGATCAGGCATTTGAAGAGTACACAGACTTGTTTTTGATAGACTTTACAATATCGGCTGATAATAAGATTGTTGTAATTATAGATGGAGATCAAGGTGTGACGTTGCAGAATTGTATTGATGTGAGTCGTGCTATTGAACATAACTTAGATAGAGAGGAGGAGGACTTCGCTCTTGAAGTTGCATCTGCAGGAGCAGCAGCACCTTTAAAATTATTGAGACAATATCCTAAAAATATTGGACGTAAATTAAAGGTAATAACTACAGAACAAGAAAAAATAGAAGCTACACTTGAAAGTGTAGGTGATGATAGTATTGTTCTGAAATGGAAAGCAAGAGAGCCTAAACCGATAGGAAAGGGAAAGGTTACTGTTGAAAAGGAAGCTATAATTCCTTTTGATAAGATTAAAGAAGCGAGTGTTATAATTTCATTTTAAAAAAATAGAATATCCGATGGAGAATAGAGATTTAGTAGATTCATTCTCAGAATTTAAAGACGAAAAAGATATTGAGCGTGTAGCGCTTATGGCAATTCTTGAAGATGTATTGAAAAATGCCTTGAAGAAGAAGTATGGATCAGACGATAATTTTGATATTATCGTTAACCCAGACAAAGGAGATTGTCAGGTGTTTAGAAACAGAATTGTTGTAGCAGATGGAGAGGTAGAAGATGATAATGCAGAAATTTCTTTGTCAGAAGCAAGAAAAATTGAAGCAGATTTTGAAGTAGGAGAAGAGGTGTCAGAGGAAGTGAAGTTGGAAGGACTTGATCGAAGAGCTATCTTGGCGTTACGTCAAAACTTGTATTCTAAGGTAACTGAACATGACAATACTTCTTTATACAAACAATTTAAAGATTTAGTTGGAGAAATTTATTCAGCTGAAGTGCATCATGCTCGTCCAAAAATCATAATTTTGATGGACGAAGGAAAGAATGAAATTGTTTTGCCAAAAGAGAAACAAATTCCATCTGATTTCTTTAGAAAAGGAGATACAGTACGCGGTATTATTGAGGCGGTTGAACTAAAAGGTTCAAAACCTCAAATTGTTATGTCAAGAACTTCATCTAAGTTTTTAGAGAAATTATTTGAACAAGAGATTCCAGAAATCGAATCAGGGGAAATTACAATTAAGAGAGTAGTTCGTATCCCAGGTGAGAAAGCAAAAGTGGCAGTAGATACTTATGATGATAGAATTGACCCAGTTGGAGCATGTGTCGGAGTAAAAGGATCTAGAATTCACGGAATCGTTCGCGAATTAGGAAATGAGAACATTGATGTAATCAATTATACAGAGAATACAGAATTGTTTATTAAGCGTGCATTAGCACCAGCGCGTATCAATAAAGTAGTGATAGATGAAAATGCTAAAAAAGCAAACGTTTATCTTGATTTAGAAGAAGTATCACGAGCAATCGGTAGAGGAGGTCAAAACATTAAATTGGCTGGAATGTTGACAGGGTACGATATCGATGTGATGCGTGAATTAGACCCAGAAGACGATGACGTTGAATTAAGAGAATTCAAAGACGAAATCGAAGCGTGGGTGATTGAAGAATTTAGTAAAATAGGTTTAGATACTGCGAAAAGCGTGTTGAACCTAGGTGTTGAGGAATTAGTAAAGAGAACTGACCTTGAGGAAGAAACGGTATTAGATGTAATCCGTATCCTAAAAGAAGAGTTTGAAGACTAATTGAAGCACCAAAACAACACAACACATTAATACACTAAAAAGATAATATGTCTGAAGAAAGAGCAATAAGAATTAATAAAGTTTTAAGGGAATTAAATATTTCTCTCGATAGAGCCGTAGACTTTTTGAAAGGCAAAGGATATGAAATCGATGCAACACCAAATGCTAAAATTTCTAAAGAAGAATACAGTGTTTTGTGTAAACAATTTTCTGCTGATAAAGGCAAGAAAGAAGCTTCTATTGAGGTAAGTGAAGAGAAAAAGAAAGAAAAAGAAGCATTAAAATTGGAGCGCGATAAAGAGCTTGAAGAGAAAAGAAAACAAGAGGAAGCACGTATTAAACGCGAGCAAGAAATTATCAGAGCTAAAGCAGAGGAAATTACTGCTGTAAAGACTGTTGGTAAAATTGATCTTGAACCTAAGAAAACTAAAGTTGCTTCAGGCGAGTCTAAAAAGGTGGAAAATGTTGTGAAAGATGCAACAGTGGCTGAAAAAGTAGACAAAAAAGTAGAAAAAGCTACTAATGCTGATACTAAGAAGAAAACAGTTAAAGCTGAAGAAAAACAGGTAGCTCCAAAAGTTGATGCAAACGAAGCAACTAAAATAACGAATACGGAAAAGCAAGTGGAAGCTAAGAAAGAAGTAAATAAATCACAACAGAAAAATACTGTAGAGGAGAAAGATTCTTCAAACCAAAAGCAGAATTTCAAGAAAGAGGCAAATGATGCGCAAGCTGAGCCTACGGCAGGGGATGAAGTAATCAAAACAAATTATCAGAAACTTTCAGGTACTACTTTTACAGGTAAAACAATTGATTTATCTCAATTTGATAAACCTAAAAAGAAAAAAGAAGATCCTAAAAAAGGAAATTCAAAAGATGGTAACAACCCTGGAAGCGGAAAGAATAAGAGAAAACGCATTGCTAAGCCAGCTAATGGAAATGCTGAAGGAGCAAATAACAACGAGAATAATAACAATAACCGACCAAACAATAACAACAATAATAATAAGGGCGGTAACAATAATAGTGGTAATAACAACAATCGCGGAGGTAACAACAACAACCGTGGAGGAGGAAAATTTGGTAACAAAAACCAAAATAACAGAAGAAATACTCCACCTGTTGTAAAAGCTGAACCTACTGAGGAAGAAGTTAAAAACCAAATTAAGGAGACACTTGAGCGTCTTCAAGGTAAGGGTAACAAATCTAAAGCTGCTAAATATCGTCGTGATAAACGAGATGTTCATAGAAAAAAATCTGATGAAGAGCAAAAAGCATTAGAGGCTGGAAGCAAAACATTAAAAGTAACCGAGTTCGTTACTGTTGGTGAAATTGCTACTATGATGGATGTGCCTATTACTAAAGTTATTGGTACTTGTATGTCTCTTGGTATCATGGTTACCATGAATCAGCGTTTGGATGCTGAAACATTAACTATTGTTGCTGATGAGTTTGGATTCGAAGTTGATTTTACTACTGCAGATTTAGATGAGTCTATTGAGGAAACTCCAGATAGACCAGAAGATTTACAACCAAGAGCGCCAATTGTGACAGTGATGGGTCACGTTGACCATGGTAAAACATCTTTGTTAGACTATATTCGTAAAGCAAACGTTATTGCAGGAGAATCAGGAGGTATTACACAGCATATTGGTGCTTACGGAGTAACACTTGAAGGAGGACAAAAAATTACATTTTTAGATACTCCTGGTCACGAGGCGTTTACCGCTATGCGTGCGCGTGGTGCTCAAGTTACCGATATCGTAATTATTGTGATTGCTGCGGATGATGATATTATGCCACAAACAAAAGAGGCTATAAGTCACGCACAAGCTGCTGGTGTACCGATTATCTTTGCTATTAATAAGATAGATAAGCCTACGGCTAATCCAGATAAAATTAAAGAAAAACTTGCTTCAATGAACTTGTTAGTTGAGGAATGGGGTGGTACTTACCAATCTCAAGATATCTCTGCTAAGCAAGGTCTTAATATGAAGGAATTACTTGAAAAAGTATTGCTTGAGGCAGAAATGCTTGATTTAAAAGCAAACCCTTCTAAGCTTGCAGTTGGTACAGTAGTAGAAGCGTACTTAGATAAAGGACGTGGATATGTATCTACTGTATTAGTACAAGCTGGTACATTAAGAGTGGGAGACTACTTGTTGGCAGGACGTAGCCACGGAAAAGTTCGTGCAATGCACGATGAACGTGGAAACTCTGTAAAAGAAGCAGGTCCTTCTCGTCCAATTTCTGTACTGGGATTAGATGGAGCACCAACTGCTGGTGATAAGTTTAATGTATTTGAGGAAGAGAAAGAAGCAAAACAAATTGCTGCTAAACGTACTCAATTGATTCGCGAGCAATCTGTACGTGCACAACGTCATATTACTTTAGCAGAGATTGGTCGTCGTATTGCATTAGGTGATTTCAAAGAGTTAAATATTATTCTTAAAGGGGACGTGGATGGTTCTGTGGAAGCATTATCTGATTCATTCTCTAAATTATCTACTGAGGAAATTCAAATCAATATTATTCATAAAGGAGTTGGAGCTATTACAGAATCTGACGTATTGTTAGCTTCTGCTTCGGATGCTATTATTATCGGATTTAACGTTCGTCCAATGGCTTCTGCTAAACAATTAGCTGATAAAGAGGAAATCGATATCCGTAACTACTCAATTATCTATGACGCTATTGATGACTTGAAAGATGCGATGGAAGGTATGTTATCTCCAGAATTGAAAGAGGAAGTTACTGGTACTGCTGAGATTCGTGAGTTATTCAAAATTTCTAAAGTTGGTACGATTGCTGGATGTATGGTTACTGACGGTAAGATTTTCCGTAGTTCAAGAATCCGCCTTATCCGCGAGGGTGTGGTTATCTACACTGGTGAGTTGACTGCTTTAAAGCGTTTCAAAGACGATGTTAAAGAAGTGGCGAAAGGATATGACTGTGGTATTCAGATTAAAAACTACAACGATATTAAGGAATATGACACTATAGAGGCGTTCCAAGAAGTTGAAGTTAAAAAGAAATTGAAATAATCAATTATACATAGGAAAGGGAGTTGCGAAAGCAACTCCCTTTTTTGTTTTACATCATGACAATCTGACGAAATGACATATTTTATTTTTGGCTTGTGATTTGCTATATTTATAGTAGTAAATATTAATGATATGATGTGGATTCTTTTGATAGCTGTAATGATTGCAAGCTATTACATTCAATACAAGTTGAAATCAAAGTTTGAAAAGTATTCTAAAGTACAATTGCAGAATGGAATGAGTGGTGCAGAAGTTGCACAAAAGATGCTGTTGGATCACGGTATTAGGGATGTGCGCGTGATATCTACTCCAGGTAGATTGACTGATCACTATAATCCAAGTGATAAGACTGTGAACCTTAGTGAAGCTGTCTATAATGAACGCAATGCTGCTGCAGCTGCTGTAGCTGCACATGAGGTTGGTCACGCTGTTCAGCATGCAACTGCTTATCATTGGTTGACTATGCGCTCAAAGATGGTTCCTGTAGTAAGCTTTTCTTCTAATATTGTAACTTGGGTGTTGTTAGGTGGAATCTTATTGATTAACACTTTCCCTCAATTGCTATTATTCGGTATTGGGCTTTTTGCTTTGACAACGATCTTTTCGTTTGTTACCTTACCTGTTGAGTACGACGCAAGCGCAAGAGCCTTGAAGTGGTTGGAAGCCAAAAACATCGTTACCCAGCAAGAATATGCAGGTGCTAAAGATGCATTGTCTTGGGCAGCCAGAACGTATGTGGTCGCTGCAATATCATCATTGGGTACACTTTTGTATTACGTGATGATCTATATGAACAGACGTTAGTTATTAAATTTTATATAAGTAAAGTGGAGGACACCTTTAATAAGGTGTCCTTTTTTTGTTTTTTTACAGTCTTTAGTTAGGAGTTACTCTTACTGCTATCGGTATGTGATCAGATATTTTTCTTGCTTCTTTTATGTCATTGAAGTCCTCGTAGAATAGAATTGTATCTTGACTCTCAATGGTGAAATCTTTTTTAGATAAGAAGATATTATCATATTCAGAAGCTAAGCAGTCATTGTTAATACACTTTTGTCTTAGACTTGTTTTTTGGTCAGTAAAAACGGGTTGGTAAGTCATTTTCTTTAGGGGATTAAAAACACTGTGACTTTGGGGAGTATTGAAATCTCCTAAAAAGATCAATCTTTGATCAGTATATTGTGTGGGAAAGAATTTGAAGTATTTAATCTCCTTTTCGGGTTGATGTTTTTTGGGTAAGGCATGAAAGTTGAATATCATAAACTCTTTTCTTTTGTATTCAAAAGTAGCTATGTAAGGTTCTCTTTCGATTTGATCTTTGTAAGTCTGTTCTAAAGTAGGTCTGTTTTTTAGCTTTACTTTACTTGTTTTCCAAAGGTAAGCATATCGTTCTGAGCGATAAGGGCTACTATCTGTCGGTGGGCTAATAGCGTAATCCCATTTGGTACCTGTCGAATTAGTTAATTCAAGATGTAGTGCGGCCAGTGTTTTTGCCCCTGAGGGATTGGTGACTATTTCTTGTATAGCGACGATATCAGCAGATTTAATTGTTTTAGCAATGAATTCAATTTCATCAGTAGTTTTACTTGAACCGAAGTTATTTAAATTCCATGTCATGATTGTTACTTGTGCATATAATGGTAAAAGGAATAATAAAAAAAATAGTGTAACAGTTGTTTTAAAAGATTTTTGAGGCATATATGATATTTAATATGTTAAACCTAATTGTAGATAGGTAGATTAAAGAAATTTTGTAAATACAATTTGTAAAAATGCCGTATTTTTACATTTCTTTACGAGCTATTAGGCGCGCTCAAAAGTAAACATCTAATCTAAATTTTTAAATTAAAGTGAGAACATTTTCTTCGATAAACGAGTTTCATGCAGAAAAGAAAGTTGTAGCAACATTGGGAACATTTGACGGTGTACACAAAGGTCATCAGAAGATTATTCACCGATTAGTTGAAGCGGCGAAGAAGGATAATGGAGAAAGTTTAGTTCTAACATTCTTTCCACATCCTCGTATGGTTTTGAAACAAGACAATAGCATTAGGTTGTTGAATACGTTAGAGGAGAAAAAGCTATTATTAGAAGGTTTAGGTTTAGACAATTTAGTAGTTCAGAAGTTTGATTACGAATTTTCACAATTAACTGCAGAGGAGTTCGTAGAGCAAGTATTGGTAAATAAGTTTAATATTTCTAAGATAATTATTGGATACGACCATCGTTTTGGCAAGAATAGAACTGCAGATATTAACGATTTAAAGCTATTCGGTGAGAAATATGGTTTCGAGGTCGAAGAAATATCAGCAGAAGAAATAGATCACGTTTCTGTTAGTTCTACTAAGATTCGCCATGCATTAGAGATTGGTGATATGGCAATGGCTAACGAGTTCTTAGATTACGAGTATTTCTTTTCTGGAGTCGTTGTTCACGGTAAGAAGTTAGGGAGAAAATTAGGTTTTCCGACGGCTAATATTGAGATTGACGAGGATTATAAACTGATACCTCAGAATGGAGTTTATGTAGTGGAATCTGAAATAAATGGTGAACGCGTAAAGGGGATGATGAGTGTAGGTGTGAACCCAACCTTTGAAGGACACCCTTATACGATAGAAGTAAATTACCTAGATTGGGATGGAGATTTATATGATAAAATTTTAAAAGTTCGTATCTTAGACAGAATAAGAGATGAATTAAAGTTTAACAATCTAGACGAGTTAATTGCTAAGTTACACAACGATGAACAGGTAACTCGTGAATTTTTTGAGAAGTATGTGGAAAAAAGCACTTCAACCAATTGATAACTCCCCACTAGTTATATTTAGAATTTTCTTTGGATTTTTATTTGCATGTGAGTCTTTTGGTGCTATAGCTACTGGATGGGTGCGTACAAATTTAGTTGATGTCCAGATGACTTTCTCCCATATTTATATGGATTTTTTACAGGTCTTAGTTGGTCCTCAAATGTATGTTTATTTTGCATTGATGGGATTTGTATCTATTGCTGTTATGTTAGGGTGGCGCTACCGCTTGAATATTGTACTATTGACAATTTTATGGGCTGGTGCTTATTTTATTCAGAAGACTTCGTATAACAATCACTATTATATGTTGTTGCTGATTTGTTTTTATATGTGCTTTTTACCAGCACATCAATATGCCTCTATGGATGTAAAAGCAGGTCGGGTTGATAAAAAGTTATATATGCCGCGTTACTTTTCGTGGTTTTTTATCTTTCAGGTAACTATTTTATATGTTTTTGGTACAGTTGCAAAGTTTTATCCCGATTGGCTTGATGGAACTTTTACTCGTTTAATGTACCAAAGTGCTAATATTCCGGAAGTATTTAAGGAAGTGTTTACTCAGAAGTGGTTTTACATTACGATTGCTTATTTGGGTATTATTTTCGATGGATTAATTGTTCCGATGTTGTTGTGGAAGAAGACACGTACATTAGGAGTTATAGCAGCTTTGACTTTTCACCTTTTTAACTCTGCAACTTTACATATTGGAATTTTTCCATATTTTGCTTTGAGTTTTTCGGTGTTTTTTTATGAACCAGAACAAGTACGTCGTTTGTTTTTCAAGAAGAAACCTGTTTTTGAAGTGACTGATGATTTGACTAGTTACGGTACACAGAACTTTTTAAGCAAAGGGCAATTGTATGTTTTAAGTGCGTTTATGGTTGTGCAAGTTTTATTGCCTTTGAGAATACACTTTATAAAGGGAGATACACTTTGGACAGATGAAGGTCATCGTCTAAGTTGGCGAATGATGTTGCGTTCTCGTGGAGGTTATACTGATTTTATTGTAGAGAATAAAGATACGAAAACAAGAAGTTATTATCCATTAGCAGAAGTTTTATCTACTAAGCAAGCGGCGCGTTTAACTTCACCTGATATGATATGGCAAATGGCTCAGGTAATCAAAAAAGAATATGCTGCTAAGGGAGAAGATGTAGCTGTATACGCAGATAGTTTTGTCTCTATAAATGGACGTCCTTATAGTAGATTTGTTGATAATACGGTTGATTTAGGTAATGTAGGATGGAATTATTTCACACACTGTCCTTGGATCTTAGAGAAACCATTTTAATAAAACAAAAAGCCTTGATTACAATCAAGGCTTTTTGTTTTCTATTTCTTTCTTATATTCTACTAATTCTAGATTACTATTAAAAACGGCATACGTAAAGTAATTAATCCAATCTCCTAAATTGACATATTTAGAATTTGGGTTTAAATCCAATACCATAGGTAAATGCCTATGACCAAATACGAAGTAGTCGTAGTGTTGCGTTTCTAATTTGCGCTTGGCATAAAGAATTAACCATTCCTTATCTTCCCCTAAATAGGTGATATCTTCCTCTCCTGAGATAAGTTTATTCTTTACTGATAAGTACGAACCTAATCTCACGCCAATATCTGGATGTAACCATCTAAATAGCCATTTTGAGAATTTATTGGTAAATACTTTTTTCATTCTCTTGTAACCAAGATCTCCAGGTCCTAAGCCATCTCCATGACCAATAAAGAACTTTTTGCCATTGATATTAAATATTTTTGGCTCGTGAAATACAGGAATACCCAATTCTTTTTGGAAGTAATCATCCATCCATAGGTCGTGATTACCGACAAAGAAGTAAACGGGTACACCACGATCCTTTATTTCAGCAAGTTTTCCGAGAATTCGAACAAACCCTTTTGGTACAACTGTCTTATACTCAAACCAAAAGTCAAAGAGATCACCGAGTATAATTAATGCTCCCATATCGTGTTCTTTATCGCGAAGCCACTGCAAAAATAGTTGTTCACGAGGAATACTTTTTTCACGAGTCGGTGCTCCAAAGTGTTGATCGGATGCAAAATATACTTTCTTATTTGTTTGAATATTTATTTCCAAATTCTAAAGATTATCTGATTGGTGCCATTCAGCATAAGAAGATTCTGTTTCCTGAAGTCTTAATGAATATAGTTCAATTCCATCAGGAAGTCGGTCTTTTATTTTATTAGCAAAATCGATGACCATGTTTTCACTTGTAGGTTGATACTCTACCAGAATAACATGGTGTCCACGTTGTTCTAATTCCTTAGCAAGTTCAATGTGTGGAGTGTTTTTATTAAAAACAGTTGCATGGTCAAAATTGTCAACTATTTCTTCCTTCACTATTTTTTTTAGATCTCCAAAATCTATAACCATTCCATATTTTACATTATTTGTATCCTCAATAGGGCTACCAATAACAGTTACTGCTAATTTGTAACTATGTCCATGAACATTTTTACACTTGCCATCATATCCAAATAAGGCATGTCCAGTTTCAAATGTAAATTGTTTTGTAATTCTAATCTTAGGCATAACTAAAAATTTTGACAAAGGTAAGGAAAAAAAAGCCCTTACATTCATATATAACCCTGCCTTTTTACGGACTATTACTCTTAGAAGATGCGGTATTTTAATTGAAAGGAAACTTTAGGCCACCATTTGATACGATTAAGCCACTTTTCAGCTTCTTCATCATATTCGACATTTTCATCAAGTTCAAACGCTACTTTGCTCCCTCCTTGTTTGATTGTATAATCACCTTGGTACATCATACCAAGTTCAAAAGTGAAACCCAATCTACTTTTAGATATCGCTCTTCCTATTCCAAATCCTAAATAGGGTTTAATTACATTACCAACAGTGGCTTGTGCATCGATATTCCCATTATTGATGTCTATAACATTCCCTTGAAAATCTAAAGTAGGCCATTCTTCACCTTCTAGTGGATTAGCTCTTTCACCATCTTTATCAATCAAGTAACCGTGTAAGTCCACTTTGTTATTTCCCATGTATAAGCCGCCTGATACAAAAAACAACCCTCCTTTTACTGGGTAAAAGTCAACTAAAGCATGTCCATGAAACATATTTAGTTTTCCTTTCATTGTCAGATCAGGTCTGTAGCCAAAAGTTTTGCTTAATTCATTTCGTGGGTCATCGGGAGTACCATCATAGTATTTAGAGTTATACTTGAAAAAATTGATACCAGCTCTTAATTGAAGATTAGGTGTTAAGGGTGAACTCGCTTCTGCTGTAATCCCCATACTTGTTATTCCAATACCAACTGATAATTCACTAAAAGCAATGTCTGAGTAGTGTTTTGCAACTGGTTCTGGTTGGAAAGTAAAACCATCAGCAGATTGAGCATTAACAGAAAGTATACTTAGGAGAATACAAACCAATAGGTATAGTGCATTAGTTTTCATAAATTAAATGATTATTAAAAAATACGATAATTGATTTTCAGTTCAGCTTTTGGCCACCACCTGAGCCATTCGTTATATTTTTGTGTATCCTCTACTCTTGCGTCAGCCTCCTTACCTGTAGTTACTTTTTGTCCATTTTGTTTTAAAGTATAGTCGCCTTGATATAGCATACCGACTTCGAGCTTGATGCCTATTCTTCGCATACTGACAGATCTTCCTACTCCTATACCTAAGTATGGTTTTACGACATTTCCTAAACGCATTTCTGCATCTAATCGCCCTTTATTTAAGTCTAAGATATTTCCATCATATTCTAAAGTGGGCCATTCGTGCCCTACGAGTATATCTGCTGGATTTCCTTTGTCATCGATGAAGCCACCTTTGACGGAAACGGTATTTCTACCGAAGTAAAAACCTCCAGAGATGAAAAACACTCCTTCTTTATTGGGATAGAAGTCTACTAATGCGTGGGCGTGAAATAGCTTGATTCGGCCTTCGACTTCCAATCTTGGCGAGTATCCAAAGGAATTGAGAAAATATCCTTGGGGATCTTCTATGTTTAGTTTCTGTGCGCTTGAGTTGTAATTTAGATAGTTGAGCCCTGCGCGTATCTTCAAATGTGGTGCTAATGGTGTAGCAGCTTCTATAGTTAATCCTAAAGTCGAGATACCAGCAGAAATATTTAAGTGGTCTAAGAATCTCGTGGCTAAGTGGGCATCACCAGATTTATCCACTAGGTGTCCAACCAAATCTTGTGGAGGGATGGTGTTGTTATCAGTAGATGCTTTGAGATTGTAAGACCCCAAAACGAAACTTAACAAGATTAAAGTAAGTAATCTTTTCATAGCAATTATAGTACCTTTATTTTTAGATTGTTAAAATTATATAAAAAATAGGAGGTAGGCTATTATATTTTTTTGGATTTTTAATTGTTTTACATAAAACACTGTGTTGTACAAAGGGGCTTTCAGTGTAATTAGTTTCTGTATGTAGTAGTGTTAATGACGTAGAACTCTTACATGTATGTGTGACTATTGATAGTATTTGATTTGAGCTGTTCGTTTGGTGCTTGTCGTTTGATGGTGAAGTGATAGACTTAGAATGGTACTTTATAGCCGATCATTCTCCTTTAAATACCTTGGATTGGTTTGTAATGTTTTTTTATAGTGTTTTTTTTTACAGCAAGGTTTTGATTACGAGTATTTTATGAATGGCTCACAATTTGGAATTGTAAGACAAAGTTTCTTTAGCTTAGATTAAATAGGAAGAACTTGAAAAGGAATAATAGGATAATTGGTATATAATAAAAAGCGAAAAAGCATATAAGATAACTTATATGCTTTTTCGCTTATGCTATATTCAATAACTATTATTATTTCTTTTTAAATTGATTAAGTGCATTGATTGTAAACTCAGATAGAACCAGTCTACCCGAAACTTCAGCTCTTTGATGGAGAAGTTCACTCCAATGCTCTGTTCCTTCCCAGAATATTTTCTTCATCGCGATGAGAGCCTGTGGGTTGTACTCACTAACACGCTTAGCAAAATCACCAAGTTCTAAGTCCATACGGGTATCATCTTCATATAATTCTGCATATAGCCCATGAGTTTTTGCCCATGTGGCAGTTTTCCACTCATGTGCCGCGAGTGACATTTCTGTGAATGCAGTCTTTCCAATCTTTCTTGATACAGCTGGTTCGATGACGAACGGACCTATACCGATGGCTAATTCTGATAACTTGATAGCCGCTTTATCCGTTGCATAACAATAGTCGCAAGCAGCAGCTAATCCTACACCACCGCCTACAGTCTTGCCGTGAATACGTCCAATAAATATTTGTGGACTTCGGCGCATAGCATCTATTACTGAGGCAAACCCTGAAAAGAATTTCTTCCCAGTCACTTGGTCTTTGATGGATAATAATTCATCAAATGATGCTCCTGCACAGAAAGCACCTGTGCCTGCACTTTTTAGGATAACTACTGTAATTGCTTTGTTTTTGCTTAGCTCTTCTATCTTGTCTGTAAGTTCTCTTAGCTGATAACTTGGAAAAGAATTGCTGGCAGGATTATAGAAAGTTAGGGTTGCTATTTTGTCTTGTATTTCTGAGGTAATAAAGGGCTTATTTGATTTTTCCATAGTTTAATTGATTGTTTTCTCAAATGTAGGAAAATAATTAGATTTTTCATTTTTACTAATAGAATAGAAATTGAATGAAAAAGTGATGTTTATGCCTTAAGTTTTATAACTTAAACTACTTATATTGGCGTAACTTTGATTTGATTAATTGTATTTGGATGAGGGAGGTATATTGTTTTGGTGAGAATTGGATGGTAATGTCCCATCTTATTTTATTGTACTTCAATATACTTTTGTTTTTAATGTATCGTTTAATATATTGAGGTTCGACAGCAAGAATTGTCAGCTATGAGTTGTAAGAATAAGTCTTGAATAGGTAAAAAAAAATAGCTATAAAAAGCTATTAGAAAAAAGAATAAAGAACTCTATGCAATTGGAGGAGGATCGATTGCTGTTATATATGGTGTCGAATGGATGCGATGTTTGAAAAAGAAAGGGGCAAATAAGTAATGTATGGTTGATCCCTTAATTTCTGGAATAACTATATTATTAATAAAAAAAGTTTCACAAATAATGTTAGTTAATTTTTCTGAAGTAGGCTCATTGTCTGAGTTTACTTTACTACTACTAATATTATAAACATAGAGGCTGGCAGTAGGACAATAGGTGAGTTTTTTACTACAACTATTTTCTACAGCAAAGTTTATCTTTTCAGCACCAAAAAGTGCGAAGACTAAACATAGTAACCACGCTATATATTTATTGTATTTGTTCATAGAGTGACAAATATATTTAAATAAATGAAAGAGAATATTAAACAATCACATTACAATTAAACTTTAACAGTAGTTAACGGTATGAAAGAAGATGATTTTCAATTTACAGTAATGGAACAAGAAGAAGCTGAAGAAATAGCTTTTAATTGGAAGTATCCTGGTATTTTGAGCTTTTATGATATGACAAAAGACGAAGAAGAATTAGAAGATTTCTTAGATCCACAAATACGTGGACAAAATACTTTTACAGTTAGAAAGCCAGGATTAACTGAGATTTTAGCCTTTTTCAATTATGATCTCATCGATAATAATACAGCAGAATATTGGTTTGGTCTTAACCCTCTTTATATGGGAAAGGGATATGGAAAGGAATTAATTGACTATATAGAATGGGCATTTATCACTAAAAAAGCAGTGTGTAAGTTTGTGTTAGCTATAGCTAAATTGAATCAAATGGGGATAAAAGTTTTTGAAAAAGCGGGTTATGAGGTAGTAGGACATTTTTACAATAAGACCAATGGAGGTGAATATGACTTCTTAAAACTCGAAAAGAGAGTTGGAAAATGTTAATTTACATATCACCGTGTTCCATTGTTATATTGATTATCCTATCATTTTTTTGACAGAGTAATTTAAACCTATTGATGCAATAACGATTAGGATGGCAGTACTCACCCATAAGGTTTCATAACCAAGGTGAGAGGCAATCTTTGTAGAAAGAATGGGAGATACTATAAATCCAACTGCAAAAGTCAACCCATTTACCCCCATATAAGCCCCTTTGTTATTTGCTCCTGCTCTCATAGCTGTTACAGTTGACGTAAAAGGCATTGCGAGCATTTCTGAAACACATAACACAGATATAGATAAATATATTGTAAAAATACTGTGATCAAAAGCTAATAGTAAAAAGGATAATGCACTGATTAGAACCCCATAGTAAATGGTCTTTCGTATGGTAAGATATTTTTCTGCAAGGTGAACAAGTAACATTTCCGTTAGAAAGATTAACAGACCACTATAACCAAGTACCAAACCAATTTGTGATTCATTTAGCCCTCCTACTTTTTCATAGTATAAAGGCATTGTACTGAATAACTGTAGAAAAGCAATAGAATATAGTGTACAGAATACACTATAAATAATGAACATTTTGTCTTTATAAGGAGATTTGTTATTATCGCCTACTAACTCTGTTCTATCCTCTAAAATACCCTCTTCGTTGTATTTTTCTTTATTTGTTTTTCTACCTCTAAAAAAGTTTATAAAAACGATTGCTGCAATGAAAGCTGCAGCTGCATTAATATTGAATAATAAACTATAGGAAATTGCCGCTAGTAATCCTCCCATTGCTGGGCCAATTGAGAAACCGAGATTTACAGCCATTCTGTTTAAAGAGAAAGCTCGTGTGATATTCTGTGGTTTAGCATACATTGTAATGGCAACGGAGTTTGCAGGGCGAAACATTTCACTTACTGTACTCTGAAGTAAAATCATGAGGGCTAAACTAGTAACTGTTGTAAAGTGTGGAAGTAGAATAAATACAGGAATACTTCCTAATAAACTAAGATATTGTACTTTGTAGTTTCCGATTTTGTCAGTAATCCATCCACCTAATGTTGAACCTATAATTGACCCTACACCGTAGCACGCTAAAACATATCCTGTTTGTTCTTCAGTAAACAGGAGTTTTTTGGTCATGTAAACACCTAAAAAGGGGAATACCATAGAGCCAGCTCGGTTAATTAACATCACGATAGCTAGCATCCACGATGCAGACGATAGTCCACTATACGAATCTACGTAGATCTTATATATTTTTTTCATAAAGCTTTTTAGGTGGTGGTTATTCGAGTGTCAAATCAATAGAATTACTTCTTTGATAGATTCTTTATTCTTTCGGCTTCTTTCATAGCGTTGTAATAAGCAGCTCTACTCAATGGTTCATATTCTTGCGTTTCACCAAGCATGACTAAATCTTCACTTGCCGCTTTTCTAAAACTATAATTTGCCAAGTTACCAGTTCTCGTACAAATGGCATGAACTTTTGTTACATATTCAGCAGTAGCCATAAGTGCAGGCATTGGTCCAAAAGGCTTCCCTTTAAAGTCCATATCTAAACCTGCAACAATTACTCGGACGCCTGAATTTGCCAAATCATTACAGACATTTACAATTTCATCGTCGAAAAACTGTGCTTCGTCAATACCTACAACGTCGCAACTATCACCTAACAAACGGATATGTGCAGCCGAAGGGACAGGTGTTGACCTTATCTCATTAGCATCATGTGATACAACAAATTCTTCATCGTAGCGCGTATCAATGGCAGGCTTAAAAATTTCAACTTTCTGTTTGGCAAATTGAGCTCTTTTGAGTCTACGAATTAATTCTTCGGTTTTACCAGAGAACATAGAACCGCAAATTACTTCTATCCAACCAAATTGTTCTTTGTGATTAACAGGATTTTCGAGAAACATTTTGTAAATTTCAGGCTGAAATCAGCGTTTATTTTTGTTATTTTGTAAAGTACAAATTTATCAAAAAAAGCTCGGGAAATTACTAATCCAAATTAAAAGTTATGAAGAAAGTCTTAGAAGGAGAATTACTCAGTATTGCTCATCGCATTTTACAGATGAAAGATAAGGATGTAACTAATCTCTTAACTGAAGCTAAGAATTTATATGAAAAGCTATTAATCTTGCAGTTCTATCAAGATTGCCATGATAAAGGTTTAGAAGGAAATACTACAAATGAAACATTTGAAGCTGATTTAACCGCATATTATGCCAACAAGTCTTTTGATCAAAAAGATGAGAGTGATCGCCATCAAATGCCTATTGACTTGGTAGAAGAAGATTACCCAATCGTAATAGAGTCTGAGAAAGAAGGTTATTTGTCTAATGCGGATGAAGTGATTTCTGATATTGTACAAAAGATAGCTCCTGAGATTCTTCACGATGATATTCCTACAACTTTTCCGATAGAGTACTCTACTGATCTATCTATGGGACCTGCAATAGTCGAATCGGAGAATGAAGATAAAGCCGAACTTCATCGTTTTTTGGATGAGCAAGAGGAGACTTTAGATGAAGTTGTCAGTAGTGATGTAACTGTAGATCAACCACAATTGGTTGTAAATAAAGAAGAAGTTGCAAACACTAAGACTGAAGATAACAATACTATTATTACAGGTGATGACTTAAAGGTGGAAGAAGATGTAGTACAAGTAATCAGTACTAAAGATGAAATTCATCATTTAATTCATTCTCAAGTCGAGATAGATAAGGCTCAAGTCGAGGTTGATTTGCCAAAAGTGGTGAAAGAAGAAGCTATTGTTGCAGATCGAATAGTTCCTGTTGATGATTCGATTTCTCCTTTGAAGAGAGAAGAGGATCCTTTCTCTGGTTTTAATTTTATGGATTTAGACTTTAAGAGAGTTGATGATACTTCTTTAAAGGCAGAAGAAGCTATTACACAAGTAAATGATGAAGATAGTTCATTAACGACCGAATCTGAGAAAGAAGAAGCAAAAGAGGACCAAAGTCAAAATACGTTATTTAACCTTGAGTCGATGTCTGTTAAAGAGCCGCGTATTTCAAAATCAAAGTCAATCAATGACATCTATAACTCGTCTATATCTGTAGGATTAAATGATAGGATTGCATTTGAGAAACATTTGTTTGGAGGTAGTGCAGAAGATTTCAACCGAGTACTTTCACAGTTGAATACAGTTAGTAATTTTGATGAAGCAATGAGCTTGATTGAACATTTAGTGAAACCTGAATACAATAACTGGGAAGGAAAAGAAGAGTATGAAGAGCGCTTTGTCGCAATTGTAGAGAAACGATTTATATAGTATGAGTAAATTATATTTGGTACCAACACCAATTGGGAATCTTGATGATATGACGTTTCGTGCCATTAAAGTTTTGCAAGAAGTAGATTATATTTTAGCAGAAGATACCCGTAATAGTGGAAAACTTTTAAAGCATTTTGAGATTACAACTCCTATGTTTAGTCATCATATGCACAACGAGCATAAGACAGTAGAGGGATTGGTTAAAAGAATGCAGTCTGGAGAAATATTTGCGTTGATCTCTGATGCAGGTACTCCTGCTATTTCAGATCCGGGGTTTTTATTAACCAGAGCATGTATTGAAGCGGGAGTTGAAGTGGAGTGCTTACCTGGAGCAACTGCATTTGTTCCAGCATTAGTGAATAGTGGTTTGCCAAATGACAAATTTGTTTTTGAGGGTTTTTTACCTGATAAGAAAGGAAGACAGACACGTTATCTAATTTTAGCAGAAGAAGATCGTACTATGATTATCTATGTTTCACCACATAAGCTTAATAAGACGTTAGCTGAGTTTAAGGAATATTTTGGAGAAGACCGTTTAATCTCAGTCTCTCGCGAATTGTCTAAGCTACATGAAGAAACGGTTAGAGGAACAGTTGTCGAGGTATTAAATCATTTTGAAGCCAAACCAGCTAAAGGAGAAATAGTAGTGATTGTTTCTGGTAAAAAGAAATAATAACTGAATTAAAATATGTTAAGGTCAATGTCTGATGTTACAAGTAGCATCAGACATTGGCTTTTTTTTGATACATTTGATAAAAACGATAATAAATTATGTCACATAAAGTAACAACAACGTGGATTGAGAATATGCAATTCGAATCTACAAACCCAAGTGGAGATACTATTCGAATTGATGCCGGACCTGAGAATGGTGGAGATAATAAAGGGCTTAGACCCAAAGCATTAATGTTATCTGCTTTAGCAGGCTGTAGTGGGTTAGATATAGCACATTTAATCAAGAAAATGCGTTTGGAAGTAGATGAGTTTAAAATGGAAACAGAGGGGAAGTTAACTGATAGTGATCCATCAACTTATCATACTGTTGTATTAGATTATCACTTTTACGGAAGTAAACTTGATGAAGCAAAATTAAAAAGAGCCGTTGACATGTCAATTGAGAAATATTGTGGCGTAATGAATATGTTTAAAGAATTTGCTAAAGTAGAAACGAATATTCATTATCATAATAAATAGTAAATGCGTTGGAAGCTTAAAACGGATGTTATCGCCGAAGCAGTTGTGCATTTACAAGAAGTATTAAAAGTTGATAAAATTATAGCTCAGTTACTCGTTCAAAGAGGTATCAGTACTTATAACGAAGCAAAAGACTTTTTTCGCCCTTCTTTAGACGCTTTACACGATCCATTTTTGATGAAAGATATGGACAAATCAATTGTGCGTATTAAGGAAGCAGTTCAAAATAATGAGAAGATTTTAATCTATGGTGATTATGATGTAGATGGAACAACTTCGGTTGCAATGTTAGCTTCTTTTTTTAAAGGTTTTTATCCTAATGTCGATACATATATCCCTGATAGATATAGTGAAGGGTATGGTGTTTCTTATCAGGGAATTGATTATGCTTCTCAAAATGATGTAAAACTAATTATTTCAATAGACTGTGGAATAAAATCTGTTGATGAAATTGCTTATGCTCAGGAGTTAGATATTGATTTTATTGTCTGTGATCATCATTTGCCTGGAGAAATTTTGCCTCAAGCTAAGGCGGTATTGGATCCCAAACGCTCTGATTGTAATTATCCATTTAAAGAGCTATGTGGTTGTGGTGTTGGTTTTAAGTTGATCCAAGCTTATAGTATCAGTCAACAAAGAGATATAAAAGGTTTAGTTCAGTATTTAGACTTGGTTGCAACTGCAATAGTAGCAGATGTCGTCCCGATGACTGGAGAGAATAGAATAATGGCTTATTATGGTTTAGAGGTTATTAATAAAACGCCGAGACCAGGTTTGCGCGCATTGCTATCTTCTTATGATCAATCCTCCTTTACAATTAGCGATATTGTCTTCAAGATTGCACCGAAGATTAATGCTGCAGGTAGATTAGAGCATGGAAAGTTTGCGGTAGAATTATTGTCAACTTCTGATTATACTGAAGCTATTAAGCTTGCAAAGTATATCATGGATATTAATAGTGAGCGCAAACACATAGATCAACAGATTACAGAACAAGCTTTGCAAATGATTGTCGATAATAAAGAGGTTTTTAATAAATCGACAGTAATTTATAATCCGACATGGCACAAAGGAGTTATTGGAATTGTGGCATCGCGATTAATAGAGACCTACTATAGACCAACCATTGTATTTACTGAAAGTGGAGAGTATTTAGCAGCTTCGGCTCGCTCTGTCAAGAATTTTGACGTTTATGAAGCAATCAAAGAGTGTTCGGAGTATTTAATTCAGTTTGGAGGTCACAAGTATGCTGCTGGCTTGACATTGTATAAGGAAAATTACACTGCCTTTAAAGAGAAATTTGAAGAAGTAGTCTCTCGCACTTTAGATGAAAGAGATATGATTCCTGAATTGGTCATCGATGCGGAAGTTGATTTTTCTGATCTCACGCCAAAGGTAATTCGCATTTTAAGACAGTTCGAACCCTTTGGCCCAGATAATGAAATGCCTTTGTTTATTTCAAATAATATTTATGATACGGGAGGGAAGCGTTTAATTGGAAAGAATAAAGAGCATATGTACCTTTATGTTAAGCAAAGGGGAAATGAAGAACAATCTTTTCCTGTGGTTGCTTTTCGTTTTGGTAAGTACTTTGAAGAACTCAACAATAGGCGTTTTTTTAACTTCGTTTATAGTATCGAAGATAGTGAGTGGAAGGGAAAAGTTAAGACTCAGCTTGTTATGAAAGATATGCAACTAGTTTAATTTAGTGAAATGCTTTTAAAATACGGATGAAACTGTATAAATTTGTGAAAATCAATTAAACATATAAAAATGAAAATAGCTGTAGTAGGGGCTACCGGAATGGTAGGAGAGATTATGCTAAAAGTTTTAGCAGAGCGCAATTTTCCTGTAACGGAATTAATACCAGTAGCATCAGAGAAATCTGTTGGAAAGGAAGTTGAGTTCAAAGGGAAAAAGTTTGTAATTAAGTCTATGGAAGATGCAATTGCTATGAAGCCTGAAATAGCTATATTTTCTGCTGGTGGTACTACATCTTTAGAATGGGCACCTAAGTTTGCTGAAAACGGAACGACTGTAATAGACAATTCCTCTGCTTGGAGAATGGACCCTACAAAGAAACTTATTGTACCAGAGATTAATGCAGATGTTTTAACGAAAGAAGATAAGATCATTGCTAATCCAAATTGTTCGACTATTCAACTTGTAATGGCTTTAGCGCCACTACATAAAAAATATGCAATTAAGCGCGTTGTAGTGTCTACCTATCAGTCAATTACTGGAACAGGAGTTAAAGCTGTTAAACAGTTAGAGAATGAGTATAAGGATATTAAAGGAGAAATGGCTTATAATTATCCAATTCACAGAAATGCGATTCCTCATTGTGATGTTTTCGAAGATAACGGCTACACGAAAGAGGAAATGAAGTTAGTAAAAGAGACTAAGAAAATACTAAGAGATGATACAGTTCTTGTAACAGCTACAGCGGTTAGAATCCCTGTGGTTGGAGGACATAGTGAATCTGTAAATATTCAGTTCGAGAATAGTTTTGATTTAGCTGAGGTTCGCCGAATATTGCATGAAACACCAGGAATCATTGTTCAAGATAACACAGATACAAATACGTATCCAATGCCTTTGTATGCAGAGGGAAAAGACGAGGTGTTTGTGGGGCGAATTAGACGAGATGAAACTCAAGATAACACGCTTAATATGTGGATAGTTGCTGATAATTTAAGAAAAGGTGCTGCTACTAATACAGTTCAGATTGCTGAGTACCTTGTTCAAAATAAAATAGTATAGTGTTTATAGAAAAAGGAGCTAATTCATAAGCTCCTTTTTCTATTGATATATATCCAAATCTAATAAGATAGTAACTCCTTCATTCGGCTTACTGGTAATCTTCAGATTGGCACCTAACTCTTTAGCTCTTTCTTTCATATTTTTTAAGCCTGTACCTTTACTTAAGATTCTATTATCTTTTGAATTAAACCCAATGCCATTGTCCTTTATGATTAATTGGAATCGGCCATCCCTTAGTTTTATGGTAGAAACTATTACTTCTGTTGCTTTCGAATGCTTATTTATGTTTTGAAATACTTCTTGAAGTATTCGATAGACGTTTAACTTCTGTTCACTATTGAGTCTATCCCAATTAATACTTGCGTCTGGATTGTAGTGAAATTGACTGTTAAAAGCATTTTGCTGATTTGAAATTAAGTCTTCAATGAGTTGATCAAAAGGATTTTGATCCGACAATTTTTCCTGACTTAAAATAGTTGATATTGTTCTTATTTCTTCTTCTGCTACATGTAATTCATTTATCAAAAGCTTTCTTTGTTCTTCATTTGAGTTTCCATCTAACTGCATTAGATGGAATCTGGTGGTGAATATTCTATTAATAATGCCATCGTGTAGTTCCTTTGCTATTCTTTTTCTTTCTTCAAACTTTGCATTATCTGAGAGGTCTTTTTGTTCTAATATTAATTTGTAAATCTTCTCATCAGCTAATTGACTTCTATGTTGATACCTTAAGCTTTTGTTTTTGATATACAGTATGAGCATGATAATTGTTCCAATAAAAACAATTAATATCAAGCTACTGATGAGAATGATATTTTTTTTATCAGCTATTAACTGTTGATTTTGCAGTGACAATTGTTCTGCTTCAAATTCAATTCGCGCAAATTTGTTCTTGCTTTGTCGTTCAATCTTAAATAATTTATCATTTAGTTCAAGAAACTTACTGATGTGTTCTTGTGCATTTGTGGTATCGTATTTCGACATAAAGGCCAAGGCTTCTTTCGCAATCTGATATCGTTTTTCATAGTTTGCCCTATCATAAGCTTTCTTACAATATTCGAGAGCTTTAGGTAGATTATTTTGATGAATATAGTACTTAGCTTTTACTAAGTAAGTGCTTGGAAGTCCTCCACTATAAGTACCTTTACTGTTGTATTTTGTTTCAAGAGCTACAATTTCGTCTATATAATCTAATAAGTTTTCAAACTCGCCCAAATCTATTTTAGCCTTGATGAGGTTCGTTAATAAGATGCTGTATAGGCGTGATTCTTTGGGAATATTAGGATATTCATAAAGTCCTTTTAAAGCGTACTTTTTGGCTTTCTGTAAATCTCCTTCATAGTAGTATAAGTGAGAAAGATTGTTGTTTATATGTGAAGTATAATGTTCTGCTTCTTGTTGTGTAATTGCGTTACTGTCTTTTAATTCATTGACAATTGTCTTTGTAATGGCGAAGTACTTTTTAGCTTCAGAGTAATCAAAGAGTTCGATTAAGTTAATGGCTAAAAGGTGATTTGCTTTGTAAAGTATGGTTTTATCTTTAGTGTTTTTTAGCAAGCGCAATCCTTTGAGTATTTCCTTTTCACTTTCCGTATATATACCGTGCTCGAATACTATCTGAGCTTTTGCAATTGAAATTCTACCTAATTCAATGCTGTCCTGTAATTGATTGTAACTTTGTTCTGCTTTGACAAGAAATTGATAAGTACTATCTAACTGATTTTCGAAATAGTGTTTTTGAGCCTTTAGTTTAAAAACTTGTCCTTGTATTTCAAAGTCGCTTTTATTCTCGGAATATAATATTAACTGATTACTTAGTGAATCAAAGGCAGTTAGACTTTGAAAATTATCAAGGTTTCTTACCTTTTTGAGTAATTCTAAGGAGTAATTTCTGTTTTCTTCGTTATTTCTTAGCCGTAAGGCCTTGTGAAGGAGGCTATCCATCTCTTGATTGGCAAGACTGTCATTAGATTTTTTTTGAGGTAATTGTTCTACTGACTGTTGATGTGTGATGCTGTTTGCTTCTCTTTTGCAGTTAATGAAAAGAGCTATAATTAATATGTAGGTTATACCTTGTATGTAGGAGAATCTCATTATAGTTGTTAAAGGGACTTTGTTGCTTTATAAAAATAATTAAATTTTTTCATAGAAAGATAAAAAGCTTGAAGTGTCTTTGTTGTTTTTAATATGTTAAAAACGAGTTGTTTATGCCTTGTTTTGCTAATTTAGGTGTTAACAGAGATATGTTTATGGGGTCAATAAAGTTAATTAAATGCTTAATTTTATAAATTGTTATGTTTTATTTATCTTTATAGTGAATTAAAAATTGTCATAATGTATAATATCTTCTTAGTCGATGATCACCCCTTAATTGTGGAGGGCTATATTCTTGCCTTATGTAAGGAAGGAAGCCCATTTGTATCATCTAAATTTACTAAAGCTTTCGATTGTTTGTCAGCAAAATCTATGATAGATACTGCTGTAGAAAAAGGAGAAAGCTTTGATATTGCAATTGTAGACTTCTCAGTTCCAGGTAATGTTGACTTTAAGTGGAATGATGGGGGAGATATTATTCTTTATCTTAATAAGGTAATGCCAAGCTGTAAAACAGTGATGATTACAGGGCATACTGAAGTAATTACCATTTACGAGATTGTCAAGAATATTCGACCTAATGGTTTGGCAAGTAAGCATGAAATTTCACCAGGAAGTTTAATAGACATTGTTCAAGATGTTTTAAAAGGTGAACGTTATCAAAGTGATATTGTTAAACATTGTTTGAGTGAGATTGTGCGAAAAGAGATGATGTATGATGATTATAATCGATCAATTTTAGTTCTTTTGTCAAAGGGATATAAGTTACAAGAATTGGAAAATCACATTCCATTGTCTAATCCTACTATTAAAAAGCGATTGGCAAAAATGAAGCAAGTATTCGAAGTTGCTGATACGCAAACATTGATTCAGAAAGCAATTAAATTGGGATTTGTATAAAAAAAGGCTCTTTCATATTGAAAGAGCCTTTTGCTTTGTATTACTTTTTGAGATAATCTCTCAAAACGTATTGTAGAATACCATCATTTCGGTAATACTCAATTTCTATTAGTGAATCGAATCGAGCTTTTACTTGGAATTGAATTGATTTTCCATTCTCTAATGTAGCTGTGACATCTATTATTTTGTGTGGTTTGATATCATCTTCTAATCCTGTTATAGTGAACGTTTCTTTACCAGTTAATCCCAATGTTTCTGCATTTTGATTTTCTAAAAACTGCAACGGTACTATTCCCATACCGATTAGATTACTTCTGTGAATACGCTCAAAGCTTTCTGCAATAACAGCTTTTACTCCTAATAAGTAAGTTCCTTTTGCTGCCCAATCTCTTGATGAACCACTTCCGTATTCTTTTCCAGCAATGACAATTAGAGGAGTGTTATCTTCTTTGTACTTCATTGCCGTATCAAAAACAGTCAGAGATTCATTAGTTGGTAAATAGGTACTGTACCCACCTTCTCTTTGAGCAATTTTGTTCTTAATGCGAACGTTTGCAAAAGTTCCTCTCATCATGACTTCGTGATTTCCACGACGCGAGCCATAAGAGTTAAAGTCTTTAGGTGAAACTCCCTGACTTAGCAAGTATTTACCTGCTGCTGACTCTTCGTTAAAGGCTCCTGCAGGAGAGATGTGGTCAGTAGTCACTGAGTCACCAAGGTAAAGTAATACTTTGGCTTTGTGAATATCGCTAATAGGCTTTAATTCTGAAGGAAGGTTTTCAAAGAATGGAGCTTGTCTAATATAAGTGGAGTCTTTGTCCCAATCAAATTTTTGTCCTGTCGGAGCTTGTAGTTCTTGCCAATCTTTTTCCCCGTCAAAAATGACACTATATACTTGATCAAAATCTTCGCGTTTTAGCGATTGATTAATTACCTCTCTAATTTCTTCATGTGTTGGCCAAATATCTTTTAAGTAAACAGGTTCTCCATTAGGATCATAATCTAAAGGCTCATTGATTAAATCAATATCAACTCGTCCCACTAATGCATAAGCAACTACAAGCATTGGTGACATTAAGAAATTCATCTTCACTTGAGGGTGAACTCTGGCTTCGAAGTTTCTGTTTCCTGATAACACAGATGCAACAATAAGGTCTCCTTTTTTGACTGCTTCAGCAACAGGTAATGGCAAAGGTCCACTGTTACCTATACAAGAAGTACACCCATAACCCACAGTGTGGAATCTCAGTGCTTCTAAGTCTTCCAATAATCCAGAGCGTTGAAGGTATTGGGTCACCACTTTTGATCCTGGCGCCAAACTTGTTTTTACCCAAGATTTGGTTCTTAGCCCTCTTTGTATGGCTTTACGCGCTACAAGACCTGCCCCAATCATTACTTCTGGATTTGATGTATTCGTACAACTCGTGATAGCTGCTATAACGATACTTCCATCACTGAGAACATATTCTTTGTTTTTTTGTTTGATGCGTACAGAGCGAAGGCTGTCTTGTACTACTTCAACTTGCTGGTTACTTTCTTTTCTTTCTTCATATTGAAATTCTGTACCTGATCCTCCTTCAGATAACCAAGCGTGTTCTCTTCTCTCTTTTGTCGTTACATAAGTACGTTTATATTCATCTTGTAATAGAGTAGAGAATGATTTGCCTAAGTCTTTTGCCAATATTTTATCTTGAGGACGTTTCGGGCCTGATACCGTTGGCTCCAGTGTATTTAGATCTAATTCTAAGACAGTAGTGTATTCAATGTTTTCTTTTCCTGTTCTCCAAAGCATATTGTTTTTACAATATTCTTCTACTAATTGTACTTGTTTTTCTTCTCTGTTGGTTGCGCGCATATAGTCAAGCGTACGATCATCAATTGGGAAATAGGTTACAGTACATCCAAACTCTGGAGACATATTTGAAATAGTAGCTCTATCCGTTACAGAAAGATTGTCTAGTCCATCGCCAAATACCTCTACGAATTTTCCTACAACGCCATGTTGACGCAATAACTTTGTAATGGATAACACCATATCTGTTGCAGTTGCTCCTTGTGGTATTTTTCCTGTTAGTTTTAACCCAATAACTTCTGGACAAGTAAAGTAGATAGGTTGTCCTAACATTGCTGCTTCAGCCTCTATACCTCCAACTCCCCAGGCAATCACACCAATACCGTTAACCATCGGAGTATGTGAATCAGTACCTACTAATGTGTCAGGGAAGGCCCATCCATCGCGCTCGATGATTCCTTTTGCTAAGTATTCTAAGTTCACTTGGTGACAAATACCCATACCTGGAGGTACTACAGTAAAGTTGTTTAGTTCTTTTTGAGCCCACTTTAGCAATTCATATCGCTCTGAATTGCGTTCGTACTCTTTTTCAACGTTATTTTGGTAGGCGTAGTCAGTTCCGTAATAATCTACTTGTACAGAGTGGTCTATAACTAAATCAACGGGTATCGCTGGGTTGATTTTGTTTCCGTCCTTACCTTGTCTGATGAACTCATCTCTTAACGATGCAATATCTACTACTGCAGGAACCCCTGTAAAGTCTTGCATTAAAACTCTCGCAGGTTTAAAGGGAATGTCTTTATCTGTCCCCTTAGGATCCCAGTTTATTAATGTGTCTAAATGTTCGTCTGTAATCACATATCCATCGTGATTACGCAAAACATTCTCTAATAGAATACGAATAGAGAAAGGCAATCTGTGAATGTTGTGGCCTTTTTCTTGTAATTCTTGAAGTGATGCGAATTTATACTTTGTCATAATTGTTAGTTTATGCGTTAAATTATGAAATATTATTCTCTTTCTCTCATTTTTAACGATATTTCACAGTGTATTTGGATTTTTTACAAAACGGGATTCTAAAATAATTTGTTGACTGATATATGTCATATTTATTTAACAATTACTGTGATAATTTTACTTGTGTAAATTTTGATTATATGAAAATAGAACAGATATATACTGGTTGTATTGCACACGCTGCATATTATTTAGAAAGTGAAGGAGAAGCGGCAATTTTTGATCCATTGAGAGATGTTCAACCATATATTGATAGAGCAGATGCAGACGGAGCTAAGATTAAATTTGTTTTTGAGACACATTTTCATGCAGATTTTGTTAGTGGTCATTTAGATTTAGTGAAGAAAACAGGAGCTAAAATTGTCTTTGGACCTACTGCACAGCCTGGGTATGATGCTATTGTTGCTGAGGATAATCAAGTATTTGAGATTGGAAAAATAAAAGTGCAGGTTTTACATACTCCAGGTCATACTATGGAGAGTAGTACGTATCTGGTTTATGATGAAAAAGGAGAGAAACACGCAATTATTACGGGGGATACACTGTTCATTGGCGATGTGGGAAGACCTGATTTAGTACAGTTAGTAAAATCTGAGATTACTGAGGAAATATTGGCTCGACATTTATTTCAGTCATTGCGCACCAAAATTATGCCTTTACCAGATAATTTAATTGTCTATCCTAATCACGGTGCGGGTTCTGCATGTGGGAAAAACATGAGTAAGGAGACGACTGATACATTGGGCAATCAAAAGAAAACGAATTATGCTTTGCGTGCTGATATGACAGAAGATGAGTTTGTCAAAGAATTATTAACGGGCTTAGCTACTCCGCCACAATATTTCCCAAATAATGTCTTGATGAATATTCAGGGTTATGAAAATTTGGATAACGTTTTAGATCGCGCCAATAAACCAATCAAATTAGAGGAGTTTAAAGGCCTATTGAACGACAAAGAAATATTAGTTCTCGATACAAGAGATGCTCAGACTTTCTCGGAAGGATTTATTCCAAATAGTTTGAATATAGGATTGAAAGGGCCATTTGCTGTCTGGGTAGGAGAGATGATCAAAGATATCAAACAAAAAATTGTACTCATCACAGAGAAAGGAAGTGAGGAGGAAAGTATGATTCGTTTGTCACGTGTAGGATACGACAATACAATTGGTTATTTAGAAGGTGGTTTTGATACGTGGAAGTCTGCTAATTTGCCTGTTGAAAAAATTAAGCGCATAGAAGCGAAGGAATTAGACGCACTAAAAGAAAAGAGTAAAGCTGTTTTATTTGATGTTAGGAAAATCAATGAGTATAATGCCGAACATCTTGAAAACTCTATAAACCTTCCTTTGAATCAACTGGAAGATAGAGTAAGTGAAGTTTCAAAGCAGGATTTGTTGATTGTCTATTGTGCAGGAGGATACAGAAGTATGATAGCAGCTTCATTGTTGTATAAGTACGGAATAAAAAATATTGTTGATGTAGTAGGTGGGTTTAATGTTATTCGAAATGAATCTTTATTGCCAAAAACAAAATTTGTTTGCCCTTCATCAATGTTGTAATTAAACTATTGATTGGTATAAACTTATTTATATAAGTTTGTGGGATAAAAAGAAAGTATGGCAAAAGTAATTGGATTAGTTGGTGTTGGATTGATTGGGGGATCCATGGTTTTAGATTTAAAGGAAAAAGGATTTGCATCTAAAATTATTGGTAGTGATTTATCAGATACTAACTTAAAAAAGGCATTAGAATTAAAGATTATTGACGAAGCAGTCGACTTAGATAATTTAATTTCACGTTCTGATATTATTGTATTAGCAACTCCTGTAAATGCAACAGTTGAATTGGTTCCTTATGTCCTGGATAGGATTTCAGAGGACAAGTTTGTGTTAGATGTTGGTTCGACAAAATCAATGTTGTCTGATGCGGTGGCCAATCATGCCAATCGCGGTAATTTTGTAGCAACACATCCAATGTCTGGAACTGAGTTTAGCGGACCTGAGGCAGCATTTAAGGGATTGTTTAAAGATAGAGTCGCAATTATCTGCGATCCAGAGAAATCAAATCCTAAAGCATTAAATGTAATTTCAGAGATGTATTATCATTTGGATATGCGTTTGATACTAATGGATGCTCATTCTCATGATGAACATGTGGGATATGTATCTCATTTGTCGCATGCTATCTCCTATGCACTTGCTGTAGCGGTGTTGGATAAAGAGAAAGATGACACGGCAATATTTAATCTTGCCGCAGGGGGATTTGCTTCTACCGTTCGACTTGCAAAGAGTTCCGTAGATATGTGGCTACCTATATTTGAACAGAATGCGGATCATATATTACCTATTTTAGATATTTATTTGGATAAGTTGAGTTCGTTTAGAAATTATTTAGAACAACGTGATACCGAACAACTGGGCAAGTTTATTAAAGAGGCCAATCGAATTAAAGATAAGCTAAAGAAGTAGAATATCGAAAAGGAGTTTTTATCTTTAGTACACGTAATTTTAAAAATGATATCATCATGGTGACACATATTGTAATGTGGAAATTGAAAGCAGAGAATAAGGAAGCTAATAAACTTGAGATGAGAGAACAGTTATTAGCACTTAAAGATAAGATAGTTCAGTTGAACGAAATTAGAGTAGAGTTTAATCTACCAGAAGCAGATGCAGGCAATTGCGATGTAATGCTTTTTACGAAGTTTGAAAACTTTGAAGATTTGGATATTTATGCGAAACATCCTGAACATTTGAAGGTTGTTTCTTTTATAAAATCTGTTGTAGAACAACGTGTAGCTATCGATTACTAACTAGGGTTGTTATAAAGTTATATTTAAGGTTAGTTATTATTACTTTGCTATAGAGTAACTGCTGTAGTAGAGAAAAAGTTAAAGTTAGTTATAAAGTAATCGATTTTTACTTTGGGTGGTTTCGTTTAGAGGCCACCCTTTTTTTGTGGATAAAAGTGATTGTATGTTTTGTTAGAAAGGGATAGTGTTATGCCTTGTTATGAAGAATATATCACAAGGCTATTGTCTGATAGTTGAGAGCTCCCAAGTGCTAAAGCTAACCAGGCCTATTTGTTTAGTATAGCATTTTATTATTGTTCAAATGGTAGGTTTAGAGGTCTATGGTGATTTCTACTTAAAAGAACTCTAAAGAAAGACTGCATCTATGATATCATTAAAGAGCATTAGTGGATACTTCGGTTTATAGCTATAAAACGATCAGTGCTTTATTGGTTGGTAAGGGAGAGGAGTTTTAATGCTGATAAAGGAAGGTAGTTTACGGTTGCAAACAAACGAACTTACTAAGGCAGAAGCAAAGGTACTTATGCTATCTCGAATATACGTTTGGTCAGTGCCCCATAGTTGAGGTATGGTTTTCAAAATCAGATCGATGTAAGGCACTTGTTTCAAAGTAAATTACATACAGTATAAATGGCAAAGTTACCATAGGATAACGTGAGTTCGACTTAAGCTATTAGTCTATTTTGATCAATAATGTCGTTAATATTATTAATAGAAGGCTTTTTCGGGAAGTATGAATATGTAATCAAAGCAGCTAACATATTTGCTATAAAATTATTAAAGGATCTGTGTCTTGTATGTTCTACTTGACACATATTCTTTAATTCATCATTTACAGTTTCAATAAGTGCTCTTTTCTTTAAATGTATTTTATCGGCAAGTAGCATCATTGAGTTCTTCATGTTTTTTTTGATTTTAGTAACTAAATGTACTCCATCAACGAACATTTGTTCAAAAAGATCTTTACTGATATATCCTTTATCTCCAAAGAGTTTACCAAAAATACGTTTATGAAAATTCAATTCTTTTAAAGGTTTTCTATCATCAACATTGGCTGGAGTTAATAAGAAATCAAGTATTTCACCTTTATCATTTATAATTAAATGAAGTTTAAACCCCATAAACCAACCAATAGAACACTGACCTTTTGTTGCTATATTCTTAAATGTTTTATGCTGCTTTTCTCTTTTAATGTGTGACACTCTTAAAGGAGTAGAATCTATAAATGAAACTCCTGTACATTTGCCTAATCTATTAGATTTTAAGAAGATTCCTAAAGGTACAATAACCGTTTTTTGTAGTTCTACAAAGCGATTATAAGAAACAGTTTTAGGAAATTCCTTTTGCATATGAACTTTTACATAATCAATATAATAATGTTTTAAACATCTAAAACCACTATCATGAAATAAAATCAAAATAGTCATTACTTCACTTGCATTAAGTGTTGACTTTCGATTACGTTTTTTCTTTGTACTATCTGATTCAATACTATGAGATTGCAAAACATTTGAATATGCTTTAAAAAATTCATCGACTTCATAATAAATTTCAGTAATTTTGTCTGTAGATAACATAGAGATAGTTTTAGTTAAATATTTGTGATTCAGAACCTTAAATATACTAATCCTATCTCTTTTTTTATAGCTTTTTTTTGCTTTTTCTTATATCGAACTCACGTTAGGATAGGGAGTTAAATAAGCCTTTCCCTTAAGGCTTATTTGTAAACTATGAAAGGAATGAAGGGAGTGAATTTGATTTAACCCATGAACCTTTGTTCTGTTCTATTAAATTTAGATAAGTGCAATTTTGTTGGTACTTTCTTAGGGGTTTCTTGCAGGTTGCTAGGGGTTTTCTTCGAGAAACACTGGTTTTTGCGTATAAAACCCCAAGGATACTCGAAGAAACCCCCAAGGAACTCCTAAGAAAGTACTGTTTTTTTCTGTTTTTAATACGGTCATAAACAGTCTATAAGTTTAAAAACGAATGTGTTTAGCATACATATTTTATAGATGACAAATAGCTTAAGAGGTTTGTTAGCTATCGTGAGGTTAGGCTTTCCTTTTAACTCTTTTAGTAAAAGAAGGTTGCTACCCAATTAGAGTAGTGTGTAATATATACTAAGATACAGCATAGAGCTGTAGGAGTCAACGAGATAAAGCTGAGTCTTGATTTGAATTATACCAGTGTATTCAATAAGTTAATGCCCAGGTAAATCACCTTCGACAGGTAGATAATCAAAGAATTGTTAGAGAAATAATAGGTGATTAACTAATGGGGAGGATTAGTGATATCGAAAGAACGACACTGATATACTTTAGTGTCTTTTTAAGTAGCTAAACTACCTATCAGGGTGGAATTTGTCATTACTTTATTCACAGTAGGGCAAAAACCTTTGATCAATCACATCATTCAAGCGTTAAACTCTTTTGTATTGTGTATAGAGGTGAAAAGAAAAGAGCATCTATTTCTTTTAGATTGGCATAAGTTTAGCTTCGTTTCCAACGCTTAATACTGATTCGATATAAAAATGATTTGCAGAAAGGAAGGGATTCGAACCCTCGATACATTGCTGTATACACACTTTCCAGGCGTGCGCCTTCGACCGCTCGGCCACCTTTCTGTTTATTTTAGTTGCGAATATAGCAATTAATCTTCCATTTCACCACAGATTGGTGTTTCAAAAGCTAATTTAAAATCGCTGATATCACTTTTTGCCAATAGGTACATTAGTTTGGTGATTGCCGCTTCTGTGGTAATATCTTTTCCTGAGATAACGCCAATTTCCTTTAATTCAGTACTGGTTTCATATTTGCCCATATGTACACTTCCACTAGAACACTGGGTTACATTGATAACCTTTAGCCCTTTTTTAATAGCCTGAGATAGTGTGTTTAAGAACCATGCTTCTGTTGGGGCATTTCCCGATCCGTATGTTTCTAATACTATTCCTTTTAGCTCTGGAATATTTAGAATGGCTTGTAATACATTTTGTTGTATTCCTGGGAAAACTTTCAAGATCATGACATCTCTCGACATTTTCTTATATACTGTAAAAGGCAAGTCTTGTGAGGTATAAGTCAAGAGAGATTTGTTTACTCTTAAATTGACCCCTGACTCTGCCAAGTGAGGTATATTTGGAGATGTGAAGGCGTTAAATAATTCAGCACTTACCTTTGATGTTCTATTTCCTCTATAGAGTTTGTACTCAAAGTATAAACAAACCTCCTGAATTACAGGTAAATTGTTATTCTGCAAAGCAGCTACTTGTATGGCTGTAATTAAGTTTTCTTTCGCATCAGTACGCAGATCGCCAATTGGTAATTGTGACCCTGTTAGGATAACGGGTTTGTGTAAGTTTTCCAACATAAAGCTCAGCGCAGATGCTGAATATGACATAGTATCAGAGCCATGTAAAATTACAAAACCATCGAATTTCTCATAGTATTCTTCAATAACAGAGGCCATTTGTACCCACATTTCAGGGCGCATATCCGATGAATCAATTGGAACGTCAAAAGAATAAGTTTCAATAGAACAATCCAAAAGGTGTAATTCTGGGATGCGCTCTACAAGCTGGTCAAAATTAAATGCCTTTAAAGCACCTGTTTTAAAGTCTTTGACCATGCCTATTGTCCCTCCTGTATAAATCAAAAGGATTGAAGGCTTATTCATTTTCTATTAGTTTTAATTTATTAACTACTGGGTTTGCATACATCGCTAAGAAATTATCAACAATAATTTGGTTTTCCTTATTGACGCGCAATTCCAATCTTCTTTCAAACAATTGTTTTTCTTGATCAGTATATTTGTCTTTAAACTTATTTGTTTTGTTTAAAATGTCGTATGCAATATAATTTGTAGGCCACAATCTATAGTTCTTGATGATGGAGTTATCAATCACAGAAGTGAGGGCTTGCATTTGTTTATTGGTTTTATCAAAGTTTGCTTTGATATTGTCTAATTCTGCATCAAGTACATCTCCTACGTGAATGTGAATTCCCCTTTTCTGACCTATGATACCGCTATAAAGGTTAATGAAGTCTTCGTTGCGATCTTTTACATAATCTTCATTATTCGCTTTAGCTAATATTTGAGGCATTTTCAAGGCATCCGTAGGGTCGTATTCATAAGAAATAGAAACGGGAACAATCTTTATCTTTTTAAAATAATCCATTAGGCATTCCTCATCAGATGCCATTCCCAGCATTTTTAGTACTCCTTGATGTGTGGCGTCATTTCCATCTTTGGTACGACCTTCTCTCTGAGCAATCCACACAGATCTATTCTCTTCGGTCAATAGATGTCTGATGTATTCAGACATTAACTTAGAGCTTTCCAATAGTTCACGCGGTGGTAATCCCCTTCTAACAAGGAAGTTTCTATTGACTTTTGCAAGTGCTAATAAAAATGACTTTTGTACTAAATTATCTCCAATTGCAGAAGCAGTCATAATCATTCCATGATCTTTTAGAGATACATTCAATAGTGATGTATCCATAATAATGTCACGGTGATTAGAGATATATAGATAAGAAGTGTTTTTATCAAGTTTTTCGAAACCTGATGAGCTTAGTCCATTCGAACTTTTCTCAAGGATTCTCTGTATTGAATGGTAAGCAAAATCATTTTGAAATTGCTGTATAGATTTTACTTCTCTTAAAGATTCCAACCATTGATCTTCCGTTTTATTAGGAAAAGTAAAACCCATTAAAGCTTTGATCATTGGGTGTTTTGAAATTTGTTTTAGAACTTCATTTACTTCATGATCATGGTAATGGCGTATTTCGTCAAATTTAGACATTATCGTGCTTTATTATTATAACTATAATTTAATATATGTTCCGTTTAAATACCAAAAACATCAACAGAATTAGCTGTTGTTTGTTTGGCAATTTCTTCAAGTGATAAATCGTATATCGCAGCTAATTTTTCAGCTACATTTACAATATATGCACTTTCGTTTCTCTTTCCTCTATAAGGGACAGGTGCAAGATACGGAGAATCAGTTTCTAATACGATGTGTTTTAAATCTATTTTATGAAGAAATTGATCAATTTTTCCGTTCTTGAATGTTGCTACACCACCTATTCCCAATTTTAAGTTATAAGAGATTGCTCTTCTCGCATCTTCCTCAGTACCAGAGAAACAGTGGAAAATCCCTCTTAATTCTTCCCCTTTTTCCCTTTCTAATACTTCGAAAACTTCTTCAAATGCATCTCGGCAATGAATGTTTATTGGCAATTTGTACTTTTTGGCTAATTGAATTTGGCGTTGAAATGCCTCTTGTTGTAAAGCTAAAGTAGACTTGTCCCAATATAAGTCAATGCCTATTTCTCCTACTGCATAAAACTGTCTTCTTTCTAATTCTCTCTCTACAAATGCTAATTCTTGTTGATAAGTTTCAGGTTTTACATCTGTAGGATGCAATCCCATCATGAGAAAGATGTTGTTAGGAAATTCCTTTTCTAATTCATACATTTTATCAGCATAACTTGAATCGATTGCTGGTATAAAAAAACGCGTAACACCCTTTAATATTGCTCGATTTATTGTTTCTTTGCGATCTTCTGCAAATGCATCAGAATATAAATGTGTATGTGTGTCTGTAAAAATCATTCCTATTGGTGTATTTTATTTGCTATTTTGCGAGTACAAAAGTACCTTATTAAAATGAATTAAAACTATATTTTGCTCATGGAAAACTTAAAAGAGATTTTAAAAAAAGAAAAGTACAAGCGTATTAAGTTTAAGATTTCGCGTACGCAGCATCTTTTCGTAAGAGCCAAAATTAATGGAGTATGGGGTGATTTTATCTTAGATACAGGTGCGTCAAACAGTTGTATTGACTTTTCGCATATCGATATGTTTAATATTGTAGCTTCTGAATCGACTACAAAAGCCACAGGAGCTGGAGCAAATGGATTATTTACACAAGTATCTTATAAGAACCATCTTCAGCTTGGAAGATGGCATCAAAAAGACTTCAATTTTGTATTATTAGATTTAACGCATGTCAATAATGCCTTGACAGAGTATAAAACGAAAAATGTTCACGGCATTATTGGTTCAGACGTATTGTTAATAGGCGAAGCGATTATAGATTACAAGGAGTGTACCTTATATATAAAGTAATTTTACTTGTTTTGTTTAGCCCATTCTGTGGCAACCTCTTCAAGTTCTTTGTACCAATCTTCTCCGTATTTTCTTATTAATGGGTCTTTTAAGAACTTGTAAACGGGTACTTCTAATTCTTGTCCTAAAGCACAAGCATCACTGCAAATGTGCCATTTGTGATAATTTACCGCAGCAAATGATGAAAATTCTTTTATTCGAATAGGATATAGATGACATGATATTGGTTTTTTCCAATCGATTAATCCTTCGCGATGTGCTTTCTCTATACCGCAAAGCGCCATATTATTCTCATAAATAACATACGCACATTCACCACCTTCAATTAATGGTGTTTCGATTTCCCCATCTTCTCCTTTTACCGTTTTTCCTTGTCTTTCAATTGCTTCAATTCCTTCAGGTCTAAGGAAAGGTTTTACTGTTTCGTAAATATCTTCCATTATAGCAACTTCTCCTTCTTCTACAGGAGCTCCTGCATCGCCATCAATGCAACATTGTCCTTTGCACGCTGATAGATTGCATACAAACTCTTTTTCTAATACATCTTCCGATACGATTGTTTTTCCGATTTGAAACATAATAATTTAGATAATATAAAAGGTTTGCAAAAATACGAATCTTATATCTATTTTAATCTCTTAGTGTTTTGACTTTGATACTTTATAATCAAACTAAATAGTTAATTAGACGTAAAGGGTTACTATTTGCGGTTTGTAAAGTTTATTGAAGATAGGCGTATTTTCTTTGAGTGTAGTTCTGTTGTATATAAGGTTTGGTAGGGAGGTCTATCTCTTTAGGACCTCTAATGGAGGGAGCTTAGATTAAGTAAGAAGTACGAAAGTCCTAAGTAGAAATAAAGAACTCTTTGCTATAAAGTACTTGAGGAATGTAGAGGAGAATCTCTCTTTTGCATGATATCTGTTTCTATTTGCAGTAAACTTGACTATTTGCTGCTTATTTTCAACTTGTTATTGCCTCTTTTTATATTGAATGTTTTTCGTTAGTTGAGGTAGATTTCACATCCCAATGTAATTTTTGTTTCAGTAATAATAGCCCTTACTTAAATTTACTTGTTAGTTATCATAAAGTTTTTGTGTTGATGTTAAATTGCAAGCGTGCTTTGTTAAAGCTTAATATGAATAAATAATATTTTTGTACTTTCGGACAATAATCTCAAATTCTTTATAACAGAAAATGAAAATATTTACTTACGTTATGTTCGTTGTAATTGCAGCATTGATTATTTTTAATGTTACAATGCTTGATTTTAATAATCTATTTCAGGGAGATAGTTTGATTGCGTTAATAAGTATTGTTGCTTTACTATGTGGAGTTTGCATTCTATTGATTTACCGCACTTCTAAAATTATTCAGAATAAAACAAAGTAGAATGGTAGCTATCTATGATGTTTTGATTTTAGGTGGTGGTGTATCAGGTGTTTCGTGTGCTCAAATTCTCGGTAGTGCTTTTAAGAAGGATTTCGCAAAAGATAAGAGAGTGGGAATTATCACACACCAAAAAGCTTCAATGCTTCAAGATGCTGTTTTTAATAACGCTTATGGAATTAAACCAGGAACACTTGGAAGTACTTTACTGAAGGAGTCATTAGATTATTTGTCGTTTTATCCTCAAATCAGTCAAATTGAGGGAGAGAAGGTATTGTCTGTAATCAAGAGAGATCATAGTTACGAGGTTTTAACGAATAAGAATACTTATCATGCTCATATTGTTGTAGTAGCTGTTAATTCGAGTCCTTCTTTTGACATTGAAGGACTAAAAGAATTTGTAGAGCCTCATCAAAAGTCTTTAGCTTCTAAAAATCGCATACAGTTAAGAAATCAAGATCACTTAGTGGCTGAGGGCATATATGTTGCAGGAACTTTGGCTGGACATAGAAGCCAATTGACTATTGCGGCTGGGAGTGGAGCAGCGGTGGCAACAGATATTTTAACGCTATGGAATGGAGGCGTTGAGACGCATAGTCACGATAGTTTAAGAAAGAAATAAGATCATAATCAACTAATATTGAAAAGCAATTAAAATTTTTTAATTGCTTTTTTTGTTTTTATAATTTAATAAATTGTAAATTTGCTGTTAAAGTTTTAAAAAAAATTAGACCTATGGAATGGTATTTAAAAGTAATTAAAGAGCATTATGCTGATTTTAATGGTAGAGCAAGAAGACAAGAGTATTGGATGTTTACATTGATAAACATATTAGTGTCACTTGTATTAGCTGTAGTAGATTATGTTTTAGGAACTGGATTTATTGGAAGTATTTATAGCTTAGCTGTACTTCTTCCTGGTTTAGCAGTTTCTGTTCGTCGTTTACACGATTTAGGAAAAAGCGGATGGCTTCTTCTTCTTGCATTGATTCCTTTAGTAGGAGCAATTATCTTACTTGTATGGTTTGCAACAGAAGGTAATGCAGGATCAAATGAGTATGGTAAAGATCCAAAGAACCCACACGAAGATATCAATGAAATTGGGCAAACAAATTTCTAAGATAAAAAAAAGCATTTAAGTAATTAAATGCTTTTTTTTGTATTCAAAATGTTGAGGTGCAATTTGCATTATCTTATTTCACGTCATAGACTAAACCTACGTTATCTATCCAAAGTCTACTATCTGTATTTCCTATATATGCTCCCCCATTACTTGAAGAAAATTGAACAATAATATGGGTAACTTCATCGTCTTTATCTCCCCATTCTTCTTCTAAAATAGGAACCATTTTACCTTTACTATTTCTCGTGTAGTAAGCCATTTCTCCACTTCGCAACGACATATAATCTCCATAGTAACTTTCTTTGGATATGTTGCCATAATTTACAAGGATGCGGTGTTTGTTCTGCCATTCCTTTACCGATTTGCTAAAGCGTTGCCACCCAGTTCCGATTCTTTTAGCATGTACATTTCCGTCTTTATCCTCCCATCGTTTTTGCAATAGTATCTGTATTTCAGCCATATCATTTCTGTTGGCATCTGTACCTTTTCCCATACCATTTACTTTTTTAGAAGGACCACCTGTTGTCACTTTGTAATCAAATTGAAGGGCTTTTGGCTTTTTTGTAAATGGAATACCCGTCACTAATTTACTTTGTGGGTTCTTAGTGTCTGTTATGGGTTCTACCATTTCTCCTAAAAATATTGTTCCGCTTGCAAGTACATTTATATTGATCACACCTAATACTTTTACACGTTCTATTCGCGTTTCTAATCTCGCTGCAAAACCGCTATTTCTCTTTTCAGGAAAAACGGTTACACTTCCTTTCGTAATGCCGCTAACAGTTGCAAGTACTGAGGAAGTAGCCCAAGGAGATTTGGTACTTTTATATGGTGTATTGTCTTTTAATGTGTCTTTTTGATCAGTGATAGAGTACAAGTATTGTGTGTTTCCACCAATGAGGAAAGACTCTTTAATTTCTCTTACCATCCACTTATCCATATTGCCATAAGGCAGCAATTCGACTTTTTCCTTTTGGGCAAAGCAAAGAGCTGGTATGCTAAGTAAGGTGGCTGCTAATATATGTTTCAGTGTTGTCATTTTTTTGTTGTTTAATTAGTGAATGTTGTTTTTTTCTAACATCTCAAAGTCTTCTTTTTTGAGATTCATCTTTCGATAAGGGACTGCAATATCATGGTCGTTTAGATATTCCCGTTCTTTTGTTACAAAAATGGGGTTGACTAAAGACAGGTCTTGTTCTAAATAATTTGTTTTTATACTTGCTATATCTAACATGGTATGAAAGATTGCATTTGTAGAAATAGGTTTGTTGACATTAGTTGAAATAGCCTCTATTTTATTTTGATTCTCAGCGCTATACTCATTTGAAAACCATACGAATAAAGGTATTCTTAATTGATAATAAGTTGGTGTGGGTGAAGCATGTAAGAACTTCCCTCTCTTATCATCAAATAAATCTTCTCCGTGGTCAGAGGTGTATAGTAATGCTGTAGAGGCATTTGTTTTCTTCAAGGCGTCTATTGTGCTTGATAAGAAGTAGTCAGTGTACAAAATTGTGTTGTCATAGGCATTTAGTAAATGCTCCCTCTCTGATTTTTTTACACCTGCGATTTCGTCAGACATAAATTGTTTAAACTCCTTTGGATAGCGCTCCATATAATTAAAGTGTGAACCATAGGTGTGTAAAAGTATAAACAGGTTGTCTTCAGTACTATTGATGATTTCTTCCATGATGGGAATTAATTCTGCATCATAGTGATTTTGGGTCATTCTTGTCTTTGAATCAGTTGTGCGAATCGTCTTGTAAATATCAGCTTCTTTCGTAAAGTATTCAATAAATGATGAATTTTCAGCTTGATTAGAAATACAAACTGTTTTGAAATTGGCTTCTTTGAATGCTTGAGCAATTCCTTTTCTATTGTATATGATATTGTAATTACTCGCTTCGGCATCTGATAAAATGATAGATACACTTTTGTGTGTTGTATTAGATTGCGTTAGTGCATCTTTGAAGACAAACAGATTATCTTGTTTGCTGAGTAGGGGCGTGGTAGGTCTGTCGTAACCATAAAGTTGCCAATTGTCAGCTCTACTTGTCTCACCCACAATCAGAACATATATTTCTCTTTGCTGTGATTTCTTTTCTTTTACAGCGTGAAATTTGAATCCTTCTGAAGTTATTGGATATCGCTTTACTTTATCCCATTTATTGACTGCAAACCCCAAGTTGTGAATGGCATTAATAGGATACACATGTTGATTAAAGGCGAATGTATTTGAATTGGTGTTTTCACTCCAAAAAGACAAAATTAAACTTGCTGCTAAAATAGCGAAAGAAGGAAGGAATACTTTTTTTCGGAAAGCCCAATCCAGATAAATCCTCTTTCTCCATTGCATAATGGCCAGAATAGTAGCAGGTAAATATAGAAAACAAACAAGGGCTATTGATGGTAGCAAACTACCTAATAATTCATTAATTTCACTTGTGTTTGTAGTTGCTACATTGAGAAACATATCTGCGGCGATCACATCTTCTCCAAACAGATAGAATAATACAATTTGAAAAGCATGCAAGAAGAGTAGAGGGAAGTAAATAATTTGCCACTTTCCTGTGTTCTTAAATGCGGATAAAATAAATATATAAAACCCTAAAGGGAATAATAGGGTAACAATCTTCCCAAAGAGATTTACAGGTGCATTGAAAAAGAAATAGATGGAAGGAACCATGTTTACAGTTATATAAAACCAAAACAAAGCTTTCGGATTGTTTATTATTTTTGAAACAATCCCTTTTTTTTCAGTCGTAGTCATTTGTCTTATTTCTTAGAACGATTCGTTAATATTAAAGTAAAAGCCACTTTGTCCTTTTCCTATGCCGTAATCTAATCGGATATTGACGCGGTTTTTAAATTCCCATCTGTAACCTATACCATAAGCTGGAAGGGTGTGTTTCCAATCGTAATTCTTGATGTTTTCAAATACATTACCGGCTCCACCCCAAATAGCTATTCCATGTCTGTTATAGATTTTCTGTCTTAATTCAACTTGTGTGTTTAGCTGCTTTCGATCCCTATACTGGCCCATAAAGTACCCTCTCATTTGTCGAGCACTTCCCAATAGGGAGAGCATATTCCATTGAACATCTCCATTGTTGAAGCTACCGTTCAAATCAAATGCCAAAAGCCCGCCTTTCCATACTTGTTGATACGTTCTGGCAGTAAAGTCAATTCGCCCAAAGTGGTGATTACTCCCAAGTGTTTTAGGGAAAAAGACTTGCTCGTATTTAATAAACCATCCTTTTGAGGGATTGGGAATAAAGTCTCGGGAATCATATTGAAGAATAAAACCTCCTCCGATTGCTGTACTTAGCATATCTCCTTCGGGAATCATTTCTTCTTTTTCGAAGTTTTTAGCTCTGAAATTTTGAGCAGAAAAAGTTACTCCAACATATGTATTTGGCAATACTTTTCTCAATACATCTAACTTTAAAGCCAGGCGATATTCATCGTATTTGGAATACTCATTTGCCGATCCAGCCTGATAACCAACTCCGTAAAATTTACTTGGCATGAAAGCAAAGTTCATGTCGTAGTTTAGGCGGTAATCATCATTGGGAAAAATAGTTGTGTTTTCTAAGCCAATTGAGAAGAAACCACTTGTCGTAAAATTGGTATATATAGATACAGCTGAAGGAGGTAACTCCATGTTTTCTTTGTCAAGTCTATATAAACCAGAGGCAACTATTCCAAGGCCAAGTTTAGTATCTACTGAATAACTTGGGCCACCAATAAAAGATAAGTCAAATTTTTTATCTGATTTATCTTTTTTCGCCTCTTCGAAATAACTTACAATCCGCTCAGTGAATTTTTTTTTAGTAGTAACACTGTCTGGGGTAATATTGCTATTATCAGGTTCTTGGGTTTCTTGAGCCATAGATATCATCGAAACAAAGAACATAATAATGAGCAATTGTATATGTATATAGTTTTGCTTCATATTATCAAAAATCTTAATCCACAAAGGTACGAAATATGTATTCGAGTAAAATCTCAAAGCTCTGAAATAAGGAGCGTAAAGTAAGTTTCTTAACTGTTTTTAGTAATAATTAGTTTAATGTTAAGAAATACATAAGCCATTCGTATAATGTTTATACTTTTTTCATTACTATTAGTATTTGACCAATAATAATAATGAAGGACACGGATAAAGTTGTGTAAATTGCTATTTTGTTAAATAATGTAACTTTTTTCTGATGAAATTGCATTGCTCGAACAAAAATAATGACGGGTACCACCAAAGCGAGAATCACCCCTGCTATCGCTGCGAAACCCAATGCCTTCATAAAACCTTCAGGGTAGAATAGGGCAAAACCCAGAGGAGGAAGGAAAGTAAGTGCACCTGATAAAGAAGGGATTACTTTGGAAGATTTGTTTTTTAATAAATCCTTGTAATAATCATAAAGACCAACGCTAACACCTAAAAACGATGTTCCTAATGCTGCAGCTGAAAACAGACTAAATAGCGTTTCTATATAGGTTGATTTTGCTACTTGTCGAATACTCATGATCAAGCCATCAAGAGGCTCTCTTTGTCTAAGTATAGACATAAATGTTGTTTGATCTAAACTGCCAAGTACTACGATTTGCCAGATTAAATATATCGCTAATGGAAGCAAACTCCCTAAAATGAATGCTCTATTGAGTAACTTCTTGTTTCCCCCAAGATAATTGACTATCGTTGGAATACTGCCATGAAAGCCAAATGAAGTGAAGATAGGTGGGATCGCAGCAATAATAAGCCCTTGCTTCAATGGCATTGAAAGTAAATTAATGCCTTGAATTAAAGGTATCATTAATATTACTAATACGATTAGAAAGATAACTTTAGCTGTAAATAGCCCTCTGGTAATAAGGTCGACTGATTTGGTACCGATGATGACTATCGTGCTAAAGAGGATAGAGAATAAAATGATTGCAAACTTTCTGTTGATATCTAAGTTAAATACCAGGTCGATATTTGTTTTTAAAATCGTTCCCCCTCCTGTCATATAGGCTGCTGTCAAAGAGTAGATTAAAAACATCAAACTTAACCCAGCAATGCGATTGACAAATAGATTAGTATATTTTCTAGTCAAGGTGTCAAATCCATCAGTGCACGAGTTAAACTCATAGATCTTTACCATTAGCAAAGCAGTATAGCAAGTGACAAACCATAGTAAGAATAGTAATAACGAAGATCCAATAAATCCAACTCCAGCCGAAGAAATTGGCATGGCTAACATTCCTGCTCCTATTGAGGATCCCGCAATAATTAAAATACTACCTAAAAGTTTACTATTCATTTTTTCTATGCGTTAAGCTACAAAGGTATGAAAAAGCTAAACCTTTATATACTATAAGCAGTTTTACAATGATCAAATATGTTTATTTAGTCGTTAGATTGAAAGATAGAGGTATCAATTATCTTGCTCAAGGTCTTTATAATTTTTGAGTTCCATATTTCCTGTGAGGATTTTATTTTCCTTATTCGCATCTTTTGTCATTCCTGTATCTAATCCAAGATAGTACTTAGTGTGTTCATACAGATTTGTAGTCGATATAGTATCGTTTATTTGTCCTGTAATCTTAAAATTTTGATCAACTGAATTACTGTGCCAGATAAAGTAAGGAACATCAATTCCCTTTTTACTCCATCCGTGTTTGTAATTGTGATTTTTGAATACTTGACCGTGATCAGATAAGTAAATAAGAATAGAATTAGTATTCTCTATTTTTTGGATGATTTGTTCCATGACAAAATCAGTATACAATACACTATTGTTGTATTCATTGATAGCTTTTTCAGTATTCGATTTGAATACATCAAATTCTTTTGGATAACGTTGATTAGCATCTAAGTGACTGCCGTTGATATGAATGATAATAAATCTCTTTTTATTATTGTCTGCTAAAGCTTGATCTAATAGTTTAAGGACAGATTCATCATGACTTTTATCTTTCCACTCTTTGTTTTGAGCCATTTCTGCAAGGAGTGATATCGTACTTACGTACTTTCCATACTTTTCTTGAGAAGACAACCAATAGGTGGACCAAATATTACTTTGGTTTGCAAGGTTAATTACATTGTCTTTGATAAAGTGAAGATCATATTTACTTGCGTTTGGTACGCCACTACTTAACATGTAAGGAACGGAAAGTATTGTAGAGCCTGACGGTGCTATAGCATTGTTGTAGATTAGTAAATTATCTTTTCTTTTATCAATATAGGGTGTTGTTTTTTCTAAATTACCATATAGAGATAAGGCATCTCTACGTTGAGATTCTCCTAAAAGGATAATAACATTTTGTAAGTTATTGTTTGTTGTTGTTAGGTTGCCATACGTGTGTACATCATCTGACATTTCTTTTGTATTGCGGATAATAGCAAAAGCTTCTTCGTATATACGAAGTGTAAATAATGGTACTTTATTTAGATAACGTTCATAGCGAATACCGTTAATATGCTCTAAATCTAAGTTTTTCTTTTTGTTTCTAAGACCATCTATAGTTATTCCAATAAATAGCAAAAGTGTTATAATGACAATTGCTTTCACTGTTTTAGTTTTCTTTAGCGAATTTAAGTTATAGGCGCAATACGTTACAATTATGAAGTAGAGTATAGAAATAAGTATATAAGGCATAAGTGAAATAAATATTTCTCTTACTTCTTTTGTTGTAGTCATTAAGGTACTCATTGCCATGTTTGTATCAAAACTACTGTTGTAGCTAAATCGTGCAACAATCACTTGGAAGAAATTGATGGTAATTAGTAGATTAATCAAATATGCGAATGATAGTCCTATTTTATTCTTTATTATTGTTGAAGATAGAATGAAAAAGCCAAAAGTTAAAAGCCAACAATATATATTGTTAGAAAACTTAAAGAAAGCTTCGTCACTATTAATAAAAATAGGTAAAAAAGATGCAATCAAAAGGATGGCAAAGGAAATTGATTTTTGTTTAGTAAGTTGACTTTTCAAAGTTTTTTTTGCGAATTTAATTAAATTTTATCATTTTTTCGTACATATAATGTATTTGTTTAACTTTTGAATTGTCATTTGTTGTCTGTTTGTCTGTTTTATTGAGTTTATTAACTTCATTATTATACCTTTAACGTTTTCTTGTTAGTTTAAATAGTTTAAAAAAAATGAGTCTATTGGGTTAGTATCTGAGATACTTATTTATATTTGCACTATGCAAAGAAGAATAAACATAGCGAGGGTTTTACTGATAGTAGCAGTTTTGTTTACTACAGTATTTCAGTTCATACATAGCTATGAACACGTTACTTCGTTTATATCTTATGCAAATGAACACAGTACACACGCTCACTTTAATGAAAAGCGTGAGGATAGTGGCAATAGGTTAGAATACAAGGTTAATCACAATGAACTTGAAAAATGTTTCGCATGTGATATTATTATTCCTGCTGATACTACACCTATTTTAGAACTAGCCTTTAGTTCTTTTGAACATCATGAGAAAGTACAACAAGAAGTTGTACAAACTTTCATTCCTTTATCTCATGTGTATTATTCTCTCAGGGCACCTCCTGTATTCGTTTAATTGTTTTTTTCCTTCTCATCTTATGTGAGTAAGGATAAGTATTTTATTAAACGAAAATATTATCAAAGTATGAGATTATCACTTTTGGTGTTATCTCTAATGTTTTCCATCTGCGTTTCTGCACAGAATTATAATGTTCGCGGAGAAGTATCAGATAGTTATGGACAGGCATTAGTGGGTAGTACTATACAATTAGGAGAATACGTTACACTAACAGATCTTAATGGACAGTTTTTATTTCAAAGTGTTCCTGCAGGTCAACATAGTTTTAGAATAAGCTTTATTGGTTATACTTCCATTGAGCAGGAGTTAAATGTAGGTTCAGATTTAAATTTACACTTTCATCTGAAAGATGATAACACACTTTTAGATCAAGTAGTTATTTCTTCAAAAGGAGTACAAACGGTTAGAAATACGGAAAAGATTTCTAACAAAGAACTTGTTGAGAAGTTTTCTGGATCATTAGCTAAGACCCTTGAGAATATACCTGGGGTTAATGCTATGGAGATTGGAGCGGGTGCTTCCAAACCTATTATTCGCGGACTTGGATTTAACCGTGTTGCGGTGGCTGAGAACGGAGCGAAGCAAGAAGGACAACAATGGGGAGCTGATCACGGATTAGAAATCGATGCCTTTAGTACAGAAGAAGTAGAAGTAGTAAAAGGGGTTGGAGCTATTGAATATGGAAGTGATGCTATTGGTGGAGTAATTAAAATCAACAATGAAAAGGTTCCAGAAGTACACTCTTTTTCTGGGAATGCAACGATATTTGGCAAGACTGTCAACGATTCTTATGGTGCTTCAATTCAATTGAAAGCACGTGAAGACAAGTTCTTTTATAAATTGAAGGCAACTGCACAAGATTATGGAGATTATAGGGTGCCCACAAAGGAAATATATTACTTGAATACGGATATCCCAATTTACGGTGGGCGAATGAAAAATACAGCAGGGAAGAACTTAGCCTTGTATGCTCAAGTTGGCTATGTAGATGGAAAGGTTAAAAATGTATTGAGTTTGAGTAATGTGTACGACAAAAGTGGTTTTTTCCCTGGATCACATGGACTACCTGATATATCAAGTGTTGTAGATGATGGTAATCACCGCAATATTGGGCTGCCAAATCAAAGTGTGAATCACTTTAAAGTAACGAACAATTTTAGCTATGACCTTACTGATAATAGTAAGTTTAGTGTTTTGCTTTCTTTTCAGAATAATAAACGACAAGAAAGTAGCCTTTTTCACTCGCACTTTGATAATCAACAAGCACCTACAAAAGACCCTAATTTAGAGTTAGAGTTCAATTTGAATACTTTTGATGCTGCAGTGAAGTATGAGTATTTGTCTCCTAATAATCACAAAAGTACTATTGGGGTACAGTACACTTATCAGAATAATACAATTGCAGGTTATGGCTTTTTATTGCCAAAGTTTAATCGATTTGGCATTGGTGCATTTGCTACGCATGAGCATTTTGTGAATGAACGATTAACTTGGGAGGCAGGAGTGCGTGCTGATTATGCCGAAATTCATATTAAACCATTTTACGACGAAGTATTGTACGATTATTTGAGAGGGAATGGGCATTCTCATAATTTTGCAGCAGACTATGCACAGCGCAGCCATAAAACAGATAAGGATTTTACAAGTTTTAATGCAATGGTTGGAGCGAAGTACGATTATACTGATAAAGTTAAGTTTGCTGCTACTTTTGGGACGAACTTTAGGTTTCCTACAGCAATTGAAATGGCTTCAAATGGAGTTCACCACGGAGCTTTTAGACATGAGAAAGGAAATAGTAATCTGAAGCCTGAGCAAGGGGTTGCTGTTGATTTTAGAGCAAGTTATGACAGTGATAACTTCAATACAACTCTTAGTCCTTATGCTTACTTTTTTTCTAACTATATTTTCCTGAAGCCATCAGGTAAGTTCTCTGTTTTACCAGATAGTGGCCAGATTTATGAATATTCTCAATCACAGGCATTTATATCAGGTTTTGAATGGAAAGTACAGCAGCGTTTCTTACAGCATTTTGTTTTTGATGGAGTATTTGAGTATATCTACAATCGTCAAATTTCAAATGGCAAGAAAGGGAATTATCCTTTGCCATTTTCTCCACCAATGAATTTCTTTGGTGAGTTAAAGTATGAGCTTAACGATTGGAAGGTGTTTAAAAATACAGAAGCATTTGTCAATGGCAAGTGGTATGCTAAACAAGAGCGAATCGCCCAAGGAGAATCAATTACACCGAGCTCTTTTAGTTTTGGAGCAGGTATAACTTCTTCTATAAGAGTTGGAAATTTTGAAGCAAAAACAAGTTTAGTAGCTACGAATATCTTCGATAGAAAGATCCTTAATCACATGAGTTTTTATCGTCCATTAGAAATACCAGAATTAGGTAGATCAATTCAATTAATGATTCAAATTCCCTTTTAATGAACAAAAAGAACATTCGTGTTCTGTGGTTGACATTGATGTTATCGGTATTTATTATACCACACATCAGCAATGTTTTACACTTTGTTGTTATAAAGCATGATTTTGGAAGAAGAACTAAGGTATTAGAATATGTCAATAGCAATAGTATTCACTATTGTGATCAATATTTGTTTAAGATTTCTCCTTTACTTGAGTTTGATTCAATTCAATGGGAGGTAATTGTCGAGTTAGCTTATCACTGCGTTGATGATTTCTATCTATTAAGCAAATACAGTTTTGATACTTTTTATTATTATTTAAGAGGACCTCCTGAGGTGTTGTTTCTTACACATATATAGACAACACAACAGAAGTAATATCTTTTAAATTTAAAAATTAATAAAAATGAAAACAATTAAATATATAGCCTTTTCTTTCGTTCTTAGTTCTGCCTTTTTAACGTCGTGTACTGCTGGTGACGATAACGTTGACACAGAACCACCTGTAGTTATTCTAAATGCTCCTGCAGAAGGGGCAAAGTTAGAAGCAGGCAAGGATATCCACTTTGATATGGATTTGTCGGATAACGAAGCACTTGGATCATACAATGTCGATATACACAATAATTTTGATGGACATAATCACGGAGGTGGAAATCATACGCATAGTTTGACTGTTCTACACGATGACCATGATCACGACCACGATGAGGAAAATGAAGGAAGAACTCCTTTTAGATTTAATCGCACTTGGGATGATATATATGGAAAAAAGAATGATCATATTCACCATCACGAAATTGTGATTGATAAAGATGCTAAAAGAGGAAAGTACCATTTTGTCGTAAAGGTTGTTGACAAAGCTGGAAATCAATCGATGGTGTTTCGCAACATCGAGATTGTAGATCCAGGAAATGGAAGTGGGCACGATCATGATCACGACCACCATCACAATCACTAATAATCTTTTCTCAAGCTTTATTTCTAACAGGTCAAGTGAAAACTTGATCTGTTTTTTTACTTTATACCGATTTAGCGGTATTCTAATGCTTAATTGGAAAGATAATGTCGATAATTATTTATATTTGTTTCTTAACTAATAATTACCCTAATATTCTATGAGAAAAACATTTATGACACTTATTGTGGCAACAGTTATTATTTCTTGTAAACAAGGAAATACTGACTCAAATAAAGAGATTAAATACCCTGAAACACACAAAGGAGATGTGGTAGATACTTACTTTGGTGTTGAAGTGGCCGACCCATATAGATGGTTGGAAGACGATAGATCTGAAGAGACAGCTGCTTGGGTTAAGGCAGAGAATGAAGTAACCTTTGATTACCTTGGTCAGATTCCATTTAGAGATGAGTTAAAGAAGCAAATGGAAGAGGCTTGGAATTATGAAAAGATAGGAGCTCCATTTAAAGAAGGCAAGTACACTTATTTCTTTAAGAATGACGGATTGCAGAATCAATCGATTTTGTATCGCAAGAATGAGGAGGGGAAAGAAGAAGTATTCTTAGACCCTAATAAGTTCTCAAAAGACGGTACTACTTCTTTTGGTAGTATTGACTTCTCTGAAGATGGTAGCAAAGTGGCCTATGCTATTTCTGAAGGAGGTAGTGACTGGAGAAAAGTGATTGTATTAGATACAGAAACTAAAGACGTAATCGGGGATACCTTAGTAGATGTGAAATTTAGTGGTGTTTCTTGGTATAAAAACGAAGGATTCTACTATTCAAGCTATGATAAGCCTGAAGGAAGTGAATTATCTGCTAAGACAGATCAACATAAATTGTATTATCACAAATTGGGATCTGCACAGAAAGACGATACGCTTATTTTTGGTCAAGATCAGAAAAGACGTTACGTAGGTGGTTACGTTACAGGGGATAATAACTTCTTAGTGATTACTGCAGCTAATTCAACTTATGGTAATGAACTTTACCTAAAAGATTTAACGAAAGCGAATAGCCCTATTGTTACTGTGGTGAATAACTTTGATAGCAGTAATAATGTGTTGGACAGCAAAGATGGTAAACTGTATATCGCTACGGATTACAAAGCGCCAAATACAAGAGTGGTTACAGTAGATGCTACCAATGCAGGTCAAGCGAACTGGGTTGACTTCATTGCTGAAACTGAAAATGTACTTAACCCTACAAAAGGTGGAGGATATATCTTTGCAAGTTATTTAAAAGACGCCGTATCATTTGTTAAACAATACGACTATACAGGAAAGGAAATTCGCGTGGTTGAACTACCAGGAATTGGTACAGCTGGTGGTTTTGGTGGTAAAAAAGAGGATACAACGTTGTATTATTCTTTTACGAACTACATTACACCAGGAACTATATATGCTTTTGATCCTAAAGAAGGAGTTTCTAAAATATACGAACAACCAAAAGTTAAGTTTGATTCTTCTCAGTATGAATCTAAACAAGTATTCTATACTTCTAAGGACGGAACAAAAGTACCAATGATTATCACCTATAAGAAAGGTACTGAACTGAATGGCAAAAACCCTACAATGCTTTATGCGTATGGAGGTTTTAATATTAGTTTGACACCGTCATTTAGCATTGCAAATGCTATTTGGTTAGAGAATGGCGGTATCTATGCGGTACCTAACCTAAGAGGTGGAGGAGAATATGGTAAAGAATGGCATGTTGCTGGAACAAAGATGCAAAAACAAAATGTATTTGATGACTTTATCGCTGCAGCTCAGTATTTAATCGACAACAAGTATACATCATCAGATTACCTTGCAATTAAAGGTGGTTCAAATGGAGGATTGTTAGTTGGTGCTACAATGACTCAACGTCCAGACCTTATGAAAGTTGCTTTACCTGCAGTAGGAGTATTGGATATGTTGCGTTACCATACATTTACAGCAGGAGCTGGATGGGCGTATGATTATGGTACATCTGAAGATAGTAAAGAGATGTTCGAGTATATTAAAGGATACTCTCCTCTACACAATGTGAAAGCTGTTGCTTATCCTGCTACAATGGTAACAACTGGTGATCACGATGATAGAGTAGTACCTGCACATAGCTTTAAATTCGCTGCTGAATTACAAGCTAAGAATACAGGTAATAACCCAATGTTAATCCGCATTGAAACAAATGCTGGACATGGTGCTGGAAAATCGATTGCTCAACAAGTACAAGAGCATGTAGATTTACAGGCATTTACACTTTACAGCATGGGAATCAAGAAATTGAAATAATTCATACTTCGTATGAAATAGAAACAAGAAGGCGAGTCAACTATTTGACTCGCCTTTTTATTTTGTTTTGATTTTTGGAAAGCCTCCATCTACACTTAGCTCTGTACCTACGATGAATGAAGCAGCTTCAGAAGCTAAAAACATAACTGCCTCTGCTACTTCAGATGCAAGACCGAAGCGCTGTATAGGCACTTGTGGTGCGAAGGAAGTAGTAAATGAGTCTACTTGTTCTTTTGACAAGTTTGATCGATCAAAGTAATTCGTTTGGATAGGGCCTGGCGATACAGCATTAACGCGTATTCCTCTACTGATTAATTCTGATGCAAAGGTCTTAGTGAATGATTGCACAGCTGATTTAGCTGCAGAATAGACACTTGAGTTTGGCATACCTACCTCCGTGACGATAGAGGTGTTTAGTACGATAGCACTATTGTTAGTCATTAGAGGTAAGACTTGTTGTACAGTAAATAAAGTTCCTCTCACAATCGTATTGAACATTTCTTCATAATGCACTTCGTCAATAAGCTCTAAAGGCGCATATTTACCAAAACCTGCATTGACAAACACAATGTCCAAATGGGAGGTGTATTGACGTAGTTCTTCGTTGAGGTGCATTAGGTCCTTCATGGATCCAGCATCCGTTACAATACCAATGGTATGATGACCTAATTCTTGAACTGTATGGTCAAGGGTAATTTTATCTCTACCGGTTATTATGACTTGTGCTCCTTCTTGAATGAATAATTGGGCTGTAGCTTTTCCTATGCCACTTGAACCACCTGTAATAAGCGCTATTTTTCCTTTGAGTTTCATATCGAATTGATTTAAAACTCAAAAGTATATAGGCTGTGATTCTCTGACAATCCGATTCTTGCTATTGTTTTTTTATTAGTACTGATAGTCTTTTACTCCTGCATAAATATCCGCTTTAATGAAATTTTTGTCTGGAGGTATAGGGCAAGAGTATTTTGGATTATAGGTGCAATAGGGATTATAAGCCATGTTAAAGTTGATTGTTATTTCATCTCCTTCAGGTATTTCTAAGTCTAAATATCGACCGCCTCCATAGGTTGTTTCTCCCGAACTCAAATCTGTAAAGGGTAGAAAGAGGTGATTCGTGTATTCTTCTTTACCCTTTAGGCTTAGATCTTGAAATACATCAACGGTATGTGTTTTGTCGGCCAAGGTAAATGTGATTTCTCCAAATTTGATATAGGTTGGCTTTCTACTTGTGGTTGTTGGCATTTCAAACGGTTTTTCGCCTGGAGTTCTCAATAGCTTCCCCGTAACAATAAAATCTTCTTGAATAGGAAAAAAATCTAAGGATTCAAATGTTTTTAAAGCATCCTTTGGCAAAGGACTGGTTTTACTATCTGCAAATTCTTTGTTTAGTTTTTTCTGAAATTTAGCAGCTTTTTCGGTTTCTGTTAAATGGTCTGAATTGCAGCTAATACCTATTAGTGCAAGGGCTATCATTGCAAGTAATTTCTTCATGTTTGTGGGTTTGGAGTAAATATATAAAAAAAGGTTTGCCTAAAAAAAGACAAACCTTGTTTCTATATTGTTTTGAGAATTATCCCAAGTGAGAACGCAACATCCAAGCTGTTTTTTCATGTTCTTCCATTAATCCAATAAGGAAGTCAGCAGTACTCTTATCATTTGATTCTTCTATTGCATCTATATTTTGTCTGATAAACGATACAATGATTTCATAATCGATTAACAATTCACTTATCCATGATTTACTGTCAGTCTTATCAGTTGATCTTTCTTCTGTCAAATGCGTTAGTTTTAAGTAATCTTTTAACGAAGAAGGTGCATAGTGTCCTAAAGTTTTGATACGCTCAGCTACAGCATCTACATTTACTGCTAACTCAGTGTACAACTCTTCGAAATAAACGTGTTTTGAATGAAAATCTACACCTGTTACATTATAGTGCGCATTTCTTGCTTTAGTATAAAGTACAAATTCATCCGCTAATAATTTAGCTAATACGTCTGCATTAAATTGACGTGCTTTGTCTGTAAGTCCAATATTTGCTTTCATAGTTTCTTAATTTTTATTACTATGTAAAGGTAGTAATATATTGTCGGATTGTGTTGATATCTAATTGTTTGTATTTATTTGACTATTGATAAATCTGATACCAAAATGTCTCAAAAACAAAAGGAGGAACTTTTAAAAGTTCCTCCTCTTTCATATTATTTAAATAAGTCTTTTTTTGCGTCTTGAAGCTTTTTGTCTGCTTCATTTTTCGCATCTTCAGTTTTAGATTTAGCGTCTTTAATTAATTCGTCTGCTTTATCTTTCGCTTCGTCTGCTTTTTCGTTGATTTTGTCTGTAGCTTCATTTGCTGCCTCTTTTAGTTGGTCTGCTTTTTCTTTTGCATCACCTTTTAAATCATTTGCTACATCGTTAGCTTCTTTTTTTAGGTTTTCTGAAGCCTCAACAGTTTTAGCTTTTAATGCATCCCACTCTTTTTGAGCTTCCTCTAATGCTTTGTTAGCTTTTTCTTTTGCTTCTTCATTTCCTTCTTTCACTGCAACTTCTACAGCTTTCTTAGCCTCTTCTAACTTAGTTGATGCATTGTCTAATGCTCCTTTTAAGTCTTCTTTAGCTTCTTGTCCTGCTTCGATTACATCTTGTTTCATTTCTTCTACCTCTTTTTTGGTATCCTTACAAGAAACAAACATTAATCCAAATGCTGCTAATAATAAAATTGATTTTTTCATAGTTTTTATTCTTTTATTTATTGTTTCCCTCAAAAATAAAGATTTTTATTTTAATAAGACAATAAAAACCATTATAATCTCAAATTTTACTTCTTTTTTGGTTTTTTCTTCTCAATATTACCATCAAAATCTAAGGGGCCGAAGTTGTTTACGTACTTTGTAATCAACGATCTTCTTTTATTGATATAAGGGCCAGAACCTGTAGCTTTGTATTTTCGTGGATTTGGAAGAATAACTGCTATGCTCGCAGCTTCTGAAGGGCTTAGATGCTTTGCTTGCTTATTAAACCAATAGTAAGATGCTGCTTCGGCGCCATATATGCCTTTGCCCATTTCTATACTATTGAGATAAACTTCTAATATTCTTTCTTTAGGCCAAATAAGTTCAATCAACACTGTAAAATAGGCCTCAAACCCCTTGCGAATATAACTTCTCCCTGGCCACAAAAAAACGTTCTTAGCCGTTTGTTGAGAAATAGTACTTCCTCCCTTTATACGTGCATTTTTCTTTTCGTTATTTTTCATCGCCTTTTCGATTGCCTTCATATCAAATCCATTGTGACTGATGAAATTTCCATCCTCTGATGCGATTACAGCTTTTTGCAAGTTTACATTTATTTCGTTAAGAGGTACCCAATTGTGTTTTAGTGTGATGGATTCTCCTGCTTTCATTTGTTCATACATTCTTATAAACATCAATGGTGTATAAGGAACTGGAACAAATCGAAATAGAATAACAGAAGCAATACTAAAAATAAAGAAGTAAATTATTGCTTTCAACAAAAAGCGAAATAGCTTGCGTATCATAGGGATAAATCAAGGTAAAAATCGTAGCAAATGTATATAAAAAAGTCTTTCTTTTCACAGGGATTACTTGAAATATCAAAAAAAAACCTTTGTATATTTTAAATACAAAGGTTTGATTATAAGTGTTTTATTTTTCCTATACTGGATTTGTTGTCCAAAGTGACGCTGACTTCAACATTGCTCTTCTTGGTAATTTAAGAGTAGCTACTATTAGTTCAGCAAAATCTTCTGGTTGAAGGATGTGATCTGGGTTACCATCTGTCAGACCTAATTCTATCGACATATCTGATGCAATAGTACTTGGCGTTAACGTACAAACTCTAATATTGTTTTTGCGTACTTCCTTCATCAGTGACTCAGACATTCCGATAACAGCAAATTTAGATGCTGAGTATGCAGACGTAGTTGCATTTCCATTTAACCCAGCAGTGGATGCTACATTGAATATATCTCCTTCATTTTGATCAATTAAATGAGGCAATACTTCTCTTGTTACATTGTAAACTCCCATTACGTTTGTAAGTAGAATTTCTTCCCAACGCTCAGCTGGCATATCTGTGAATTTACCAAATTCTGAAATACCTGCATTGTTTACCAAGATATCTACTCCACCAAGGGTATTGATAACCTTCGCTATTTCGCTTTTAACTTTCGCTTTATCTGTTACATCAAATGCTGCATAAGTTGCTTTAACGCCTAAAGCCTCTAATTCTTTAACTGTTTCTTGTAGCTTTCCTTCATTTCGACCTGTAATAGCAACATTAATTCCCTCTTTTGCAAAGGCAATAGCTGTCGCTTTACCAAGTCCTCGTCCTCCACCAGTTATTATTGCATTCTTTCCTTTCATGTTTTCTTATATTTTTATTGTTTTAGGTAAAAATACTGAATTATTAATCAAAAGTATGTTTAGTTGTTGTTAATAAACAGTTACTTATCTAATGTTTTTTTCTATTGCATTCCAAAGACCGTATCTCTTTTTCAGCGCCTCCTTTGACACAGCGATGACATCCTGCCATTTTTGTTGATCCTCTCCACATAATTCTGTTATCATTTGCATGGCCATCGGGCCGTGTTCATCACCATCTAATTCGATGTGACGTTCAAAATAGTAAACTAATTTGCTCAAATCTGTTTCAGGGAAGTTTTGTTGAAACCCTCTGAGTATTTCTGTGAACATATCTGGAATTAAATCTTCTCTACCGAAAGTAAAGGCAGCTGCAATCTCATGTGGTTTTCCCGCTTCGATAGTCTTGAATGTGAAGTTTAAAAAATCTTTTACTCCTTCATCCAAATTCATTGTTGCTATCGCCTCAAATATGGGTGTACCTCCTTTAAGCTTATCGATCAATGTAGATATAGTTGTAGTATTCGCCTCAGCAGTTGTCATGGCATCTAAGTACATTTCAAAATGACTTAATCGCTGACCATCTATAGCAAGGTCTGATTCTTCAGCTAACACGATTTCATTGATTAAATACCTTGTTTGAGCATAGGGAGACGCAAACCACGGAGTAGTGGTACAAGTGAGCTTTTGTTGTAATGCTTTTAATAAAGACATAAAATCCCATACAGCATACACATGTCCTTCCATAAAGGCACGTAGATTGTCAATGGTTTTTATCTTATTGTAAAGTGGATGCTGTAATAGTGCATTTCTTTCTGGCGAAATGAGTGTGTTTACTTCTTGAATTGTCATGGCAAAAAAATATTTGTGCAAAAATAAAAAAGCTTCCCTGCAAAGAGAAGCCTTTTCTATAAAGTTTAGTGATTTGAATATTGTTTATTTGAATGCAGAGAACCCCGTCACATCCATACCTGTAATTAGCAAGTGAATATCATGAGTTCCTTCATATGTGACAACAGATTCTAAGTTCATCATGTGACGCATAATAGAGTATTCTCCTGTGATACCCATTCCTCCTAACATTTGTCGTGCTTCACGAGCGATATCTAATGCCATAGCTACGTTGTTGCGCTTTGCCATGGAGATTTGAGCGGAAGTAGCACGTCCCTCATTTCTCAATACGCCAAGTCTCCAAGTTAACAACTGAGCTTTGGTAATTTCGGTAATCATTTCTGCCAACTTCTTTTGTTGTAACTGAGTCGCACCGATTGGTTTATCAAATTGTATGCGCTCTTTCGAATAGCGAAGTGCCGTATCGTAGCAGTCCATAGCTGCTCCGATTGCTCCCCATGCAATCCCATATCTCGCAGAGTCAAGGCAACCAAGAGGTGCTCCTAATCCTGATTTGTTTGGTAGTAAGTTTTCTTTTGGAACTTTGACATTATCAAAAATAAGCTCTCCTGTAGCAGAAGCTCTCAAAGACCACTTATTGTGTGTCTCAGGAGTAGAGAAACCTTCCATACCGCGTTCTACAATCAGTCCATGGATACGACCTTCCTCATTTTTAGCCCATACTACTGCAAGGTGTGCAAATGGTGCATTAGATATCCACATCTTAGCTCCATTTAATAGATAATGATCTCCCATATCTTTGAAATTGGTAATCATTCCCCCTGGATTTGATCCGTGATCAGGTTCTGTTAGTCCAAAGCATCCAATGTATTCTCCTGTTGCTAATTTAGGTAAATACTTCATTCGCTGTTCTTCTGTTCCGTATTTCCATATTGGATACATCACAAGAGAAGATTGTACAGATGAGGTAGAGCGAACTCCCGAATCTCCTCTCTCTATCTCTTGCATGATTAATCCGTACGAAATTTGGTCTAATCCTGCTCCTCCATATTCTGTTGGTATATATGGACCAAAACCACCTATTTCAGCTAATCCTGGTATTATTTGTTTAGGAAATTCAGCGCGTTGTGCAAAATCTTCAATGATGGGTGATACTTCTTTTTTAACCCATGCTCTTGCCGTATCTCGTATTAACTTGTGTTCATCAGTGAGCAAGTCGTCTAAGTGGTAATAATCAGGTGCTTGAAATAAATCTGGTCTCATATAATTAAAATGTTTTTTTGGTTGTATAACAAAAATAGTTAATATTTAGTCTTTTGCAATTTTTACGCAGTTTAATTCTGATTCTTCTCCTTTTTTTCGTAAGCCTCCTTTGTTATTATCTGCTTTCGTGCTTAATAATTTGTGTTGTTGCAGTGTGTTCTGTTCTGCTATTTGCTACATACTTTATCGATATGATAGTATAGTGATCGTAGGGTCATGGCATAGTGGTCGCATGTATTTAGCTATAAACTATGCGACCACTATGCGATCATATGCCGACCACAAGCCGACCACCCCTAAAAAAGGGTGTCTCGTCCTAATATAGCTGTACAGTTATTGTTGTCTCGTTCTAATGTAGCAGAGTTCCGCAAAGTCGGGAGACTTTGCGGAGCCTGTATTGTCTTTGTGGAGGGAGATTGTAGTAAAGACTTCTGTTATGTCTATGTATCACAATATGATGACATCTAATTATCTGTTGTTTGATTCTACAGGGGAGTTGATTAAAGAATTCGAAGGAGTACAAGGAGCGGATTTTGAAGAGCAGTCGAGAGCGTTGATGAAATAGGAGCGTAGTTATATTTATTTGAATGTTGATATTTAGTTATTCTTTAATTATTTAAATTGCTGTTACTTAGCTTTAATTGATTTGTGAACTATGAAATATAAGATATTCTATATGCTTTTAATGCTGTGCTCTATGGGAGTATTAGGACAGGAAAAATTACATATTATAGGGAAACTGGAAGGAATAAGCGATGAGGTAAAGATGAAGTTATCTAGTGGTGGAAAAGAACAAGAATTTCGTCTAAAGAATGGTGAGGTAGATGTGTCTATGGTACTAGAAGATGTTCCTAATTATGTGAGATTAGATGCTTATGTAGGAAAAGAGACAAAGAGTACCTTCTTTTTTTTAGGAAATGAGTCTGTAACTATTAATGGTTCTATAAATGATTTTTCAGGTAATCTTAGAGCGATGAATTCTGTGAATGACAGTCTGAGATATGAAAATATGTTAGTTAATAAGCACTTAGTAGAAGAACGAAGTGTTTATATCAAAGAGTATTATCGTCTTTTAGAAGAAGGGAAAGCTAAGGATAGTGTAGCGAAGGTGTATCTAAGTGATGAAGAACCTCTAGGTGAGATTAAGAAGTTGTCAAATCTTATTAACAAACAAGATAACGCTTTTATAAAAAAGAATATTAATACAGCTTATGCTCGATACCTACTGCAATATCAGGCTATAGATTATTCATCAGATTATTTAAACGAACTATATGCTCTTATAGATCCTAAGTATTATGATACTAAAGAAGTACAGATGCTTAAGATATATATAGATCATAAGCTTCTGGAAATAGGAGATAAGTATTATGATTTTTATGCTGAAGATCTACAAACTAAGCAAGTAAAGCTTAGTGATTACTTTAGGGGGAAATATGTATTGTTAGATTTTTCGACTTACCACTGTGGCTATTGTGAAAAAGCAGCTCCTAAGACAACTCAGATAGCTGATAACTTGAAGGATAAGCTTGTACATATTACGTATTATGCAGGACATGATCAGAAAGATAAGTTTAAATATTACTCTGAATTTAAAGGGAATAAGGGTATTTTATTAGGTAATAAAGAGGGAAGACTAAGTCCTGTTCTAGCAATGTATAGAAATAATAGTACACCAGATTATTGGTTGTTTGATCAAGATGGAAAACTAGTGAGGAGATTCGAAGGAATGCAAGGAGAGGATTTTGAAGAACAATTAAGAGCGTTGATGAAATAGGCGTAAGCGATTTTACATATATAAGTATAGGACAAAAGTCTTATGCCCTCAAGAAGATTCCGTATATTTTCGCTGTTGATTACAAAACAACAATAACAACGATGAGAACTAAAATAGATTTATCTCAATGGAATAGAAAAGAGCAGTATGCGTTCTTTTCACAATTTACAGAACCTTTCTTTGGATTAACCGTACAAGTGGATTGTACCACTGCTTACCAAAAAGCAAAAGAGAAAGGGCATTCTTTTTTCTTAACTTATTTATACGACGCACTAAAGGCTGCTAATGAAGTAGAGGCATTTCGATATAGAATAGTAGATAACGAGGTATATTTGTATGATGAGGTACACGCTTCGCCTACTATCAATAGACCGAATGGTACGTTTGGGTTTGCGTATATGGATTACTATAGTGATAAAGAAGTTTTTTTGATTAAGGCAAAAGAAGAGATTGATCGAGTACAGCAATCAACAGACTTCTTCCCAGCATCAAAAGGGGAGAATGTATTGCATATATCTACTGTGCCTTGGCTTGATTTTACTTCTATGTCGCACGCACGTCACTATGATTTTCCTGATAGCTGCCCTAAGATTTCGTTTGGTAAAGTGATGGAAGAGAATGGTCGTAAGCGTATGGCGGTATCTATACATGGACATCATGCACTGATGGATGGAGTACATGTAGGGGAGTTCGTAGATCGTTTTCAACAACTTTTAAACGAGAAGTAAGATGAGTAAAGTAATCATCCCTGAGGGCATAAAGAAGATAGCTACACTATGTGTGCTTAGAAATGGTAGTAACTTAATGCTGCTAAAGCGTTTAAAAGAACCGAATAAGGATATGTACACTCCTGTAGGAGGTAAGATAGAACCTTTCGAAACTCCTGAGGAGGGTGTGATCCGTGAGACGTTTGAAGAGACGGGTATAAAAGTAGAGAAGGTGAAGTTCTGCGGAATACTGACAGAGACTTCTCCTGTGAAGTATAATTGGCTAAACTATGTGTATGCAGCTGATATCGATGCTGTAACTCCTCCTGAGTGTAACGAGGGAACTTTAGAGTGGATAGCGTATGAGGACTTGCTAAATGTACCTACTCCGAAGACAGATTGGTTTATTTATAAATACATCTTAGAGAATAAGCCTTTTGTGTTTCACGCATTATACGATGGAGAGTTGAATTTGTTAGAGATGAAGGAGGAGATAACAGGTTTACAGTTGTCAGTTAACGGTTAACAGTTTTTGCCTATGGCATTAAGTATAGGTTTACTGTAGAAACGCAATATTTTGCGTGTCACATAAAGCAGGTAGATACATAATTAAAGAAATATAAAAGAGGGTGTCCCAAAAGGTCACCCTCTTTTGTATTATATAAAACGTTACTTTTCTCTTAGATTAAAAGTTCTTGCAATTAAAACGAGTTTTAGACTTATAATTTGTCATTTTTCGTTTATCAGTCTCTTTTTTAGGATGAAAATTGTTGTTTAAAGTCGATTTTTCTCTATTCTTAGTAAGTTTTCTTAAATTATGTGCAAGAGCCATCAGTCCAAATTCAATTTCGACCATTTCTAATCCTCTTAGAGTAAACCTAGTAAATTTGTTGTTGCTTTTTAGTTGTCCAAAAACAGCTTCTACTTCTACAGGTCTTTTACTTCTATGATATTTACCGCGTTCAGAGTTGAGTAATTCTCTAATATGTTGTTTTATTTGAACCAATCTATGATTCATAGAGACTGTTCTGTTTTCTGCTGCTTTATTACATAGCTCTTTTAACGAGCATTTCAAGCAGTTAGAAGCTTGATACAGATGTATTTTTGACGCAAAACCAGTGGTGGTGTATTTAGTACTACTTCCAATATTAGGTAGCTTTTCTCCATTTGGACATAAGATGTAATCAAACAATTTATTGTAGTAAAGATTGTGTTGTAGAAAAGGGTTGTTCTTCCAAGCTCTTTTCTGTTCCATATGAAAATAATTAAATTTCACATAGGGCGTTATTTCTCTTTCAAGTAAATACAGATAATTCTCTTCGCTACCATACCCAGCATCTGCTACAACTTCTTTACTTTGTTGTGCATAGGTTTGTTCAAAAGTCTCTAGATGATTGATTAAGGTAGTGGTGTCAGTTGATTTTTGTGCAATAGTATAATGTGTAATAAATTGATTTTCAGTACTTATTTGAGTATTGTAGGCAGGTTTAAGTTGCCCGTTTTTCATGTGATCTTCTTTCATTCGCATAAAAGTAGCATCTGGATCTGTTTTACTATAACTATTTCGAGTACCTAAAGTTTCTAGTTGTTGTTCGTATTTTTGCAAGCGAGGTAAATGCTCGTCTTCTAACTGTTTGAGCTGTTTAGCTGTAGGTTTGGGTAGGTCTGCCCTATGTTTATTTAACTGAGTCACTTTTTCTTTAAGCTCTAAACTATCAATATTTTTGGAACAGTGTTCTTTTGCGAGTTCACTTTGATCCTGTTTGATTTGACCCTCTATTTCTGTGAGAACATCTTGAATTTTTGTTTCTAATTTAGCCTTGTTTTTCTCCACTGAACCACGCCATACAAAGGTGTATCGGTTAGAGCTAGATTCAATTTTTGTTCCATCAATATATTGAACTTGTAAACTAACATATTGTAATTCTTGTAACAGACGAACCACATCTGCAAAAAGCTGATGGATTTGACCTTTCAATCGCTTAGCGCGAAAATAATTAATCGTGCGATGATCAGGCAAGCTATTACCAGATAACCACATAAAATAAATGTTCTCCGTCAAAGCCCGTTCAATCTTACGCGATGAATAAATATTATTGAAATAGGCGTAGAATAAGACTTTTATCATCATACGGGGATGATAACTGGTGGTCCCTCCTCCTTTGTATTGACTTAAAATAGAACTAATATCTAACTCATCAACAACAGCATTGATAAGACGAACAGGATGGTCTAGAGGAATTTTAGAAAAAATATCTTCAGGAAATAGACTCGGCGATTTTAAACTTTCAGATTTGAACATTATATTTGTCTTTCTTATTGTTTGGTTGCACCTTGAAGATAATTATTTTTGAGGACAAACAATGAAAAAACCCCGCCTTTTTTAGACGGGGTTTTGTTTTTTAGGCTTTTTAGACAGCCTCTTTGCTTTATTAATATTTAGGTTTTGGTTTCCAGTAGATCTTTTGGATGTCGAATTGCTTTGTGTCTGGGTTGAATCGGTATTGTATAGTGTTGCCTTTAAGGCAGTATTGATATTCATCTTTAGTATGATACCAAGAACTCTCAAACTCGATAATCTGTTTATCATCTAAGTTAACATCATAAATAGATAGTTCTGCACCTTGAATTTTATCTAAACAGTCTGAATTGATATTAGGAAGAGTTACAAGATTTTCGAAATTCCCGAAGACTTCTTCTTGTGTGTAAGAATTAACTATCTCATTTTCTTTTACTTCTAATATATGTATGCTATTACTATCTCCAACTACATCATCTGTCACAATGTATATAGATTGATCAGTTGCTCTATAGATTGTTATAGTCCAATATCCATCTATGATAGAGAAACCTGCTGTGTGTGGCTCGAAGTAACTTTGATTAAAGTACAAAGGATCATCATCTATATAGTAGTTATTTTTCTTGATTTCATTATACCATGATTGACGTTCTGCTATATCCCATCCCCAGGTAGTAAAAACGGTATCAGGTAATAACAGTATCATATCTAAGATGTCTTTATGTTTATCAAAGTCTATATCTATTTGTTTAGGATAATCAGGGTGTTGATTATCAGTTGTCTGGTCAATTTCTTCTATAGCAGGTATTTCTTGAACAACTTCTTCTGTGGTTGAATTTTGAAACTCTTGAAAAGGTTGTTGTTTCTTGCCACAGGAGAATATCAATAAAGTTAGTGTTATTAGATATAAATATTTCATATTGAATAGTATAGAAAGTAATGTAATTTACAATAAATTATGGAGTTGTTGTGTTATTTTAATTGTAGCTTAGTTAATTAGGAAAAACATTAGATAATGATATTGTTTAAAAGCTATAGTAGAAGATAATAATTATAAACACTAATTATCAGCATATTATATTTGATTGCTTTAAATTTGATATATTTGTAATCAGAAAAAGATAATTGAATAGGATGATAATCTGGACAGTAGAAATACAGGATTTGACTCTGGACAATTCAATATAAAAAGCCCTACTGTCATAGTAGGGCTTTTGCTTTATATTAATTTATTTTATTCTGTTTTCTGCGTTTTCTGATACGTCTAATGATCAAGATTAATCCAATTGAGATTAGGATAAATGGCCAGATATAGAATAACCCTATCACAAATGATAATAGATTACTCCATCCAGAACCAAAGGCAGATGATATTTCGTACCCAAAGCCAGTTGTTGATTCTCCTTTTTCATAGAAAGTTACCGTAAGGGTACTTAGCGATATTCTACTCTTTAGATACTTTAATCGGCCTTCAAAAGATTCTATATTCGCACGTAGAGCCCCCAGTTCTCTTTCTATTCTTAGAATATCATCTATTGAATTGGCGCGTTTAAGTAATTCTTTATAGCGCACTTCTATTTCTTTCTTCGTCTTGATTCTCGCTTCTACATCGATGAACTCTTCGGTTACATCTAAGGCATTGATGTTTTTGCTGTCTACTTTAGTGGCAGTCTGTGTAACTCCTTCTAACAAGGTTTCGAAGTTCTTCGCAGGTACTCGAATCACAATGGTATGTTCAGTGCGATTGCTGTAGACATTTGATGTGTCTTGTGATAGATATCCGTTGAGTTTTTTGCTACTTGCTACGATATTAGCTCGAGTTTCTTGTGCATTCGAAGTTTCAAAGCGTATTTTCCCTTCTTTGACTATCATGCGTTCAGGTACAGTGATATCTTGAGTAGCATCTGTGGATTGTGGTGCTTCAGTAGTGGTTTCGGCAGCAATATCAGCCAACGATGCTACTGTTTCTTCTCTTAGCTCTCCTGTTTTAGAACACGATATAAGAGCTGTGAATAACAAAAGCGTTAATACTTTAAGTGTCTTTTTCATAGTTATTGTTTTACATTAACAAATGTAATAGATAGTTTGTTGTAAAACTTAAGAAAAGTTAAAATTTTGTTTTAAATCACTGATTATGGGGAAAGTGGAAGTGTCGTTGTATAAACATATTTTCTCAAAGTCTGGAGACTTTAAGGAGCAGTCATGGTCATGATTCGTATAAAAAACAAAAACCTCTTGCCTATAAACAAGAGGTTTTTTACAACAAAAAAATTATAATAAAGAATTATGGATTCTGTTAGTCGGTTCCCAGTTCCCTGTTTCCTAAATAGCCACTGGACACTTTCTTAACACTCGGTCCTCCCAGTTCCCAGTTTCCCGTTCCCCGTTCCCCGTTCTCTAAACCGTTGCAAGCTTAATGATCTTCTTGATATTATCAGATTTACCCATAGAGTAGTAGTGTACGATAGGGATACCTGCGTCTATCAATTCTCTTGACTGCTGTGCACACCATTCAATACCGATCTCGCGGATGGCAGCATTGTCTTTTGCTTTGAGTACTTCAGCAACCAAATCATCTGGTAAGTCAACTTTAAAACGTTGAGGTAGCAGATTCAATTGGCTTAGGGTAGCTAATGGTTTTAGCCCTGGGATAATCGGCACATCAATACCGATAGCTCTACATTTCTCTACAAAGGCAAAGAACTTACTGTTGTCAAAAAACATCTGTGTAACGATATATTCTGCTCCGTTGTCTATTTTCTGCTTTAGGTATTTAAGGTCTGTATCAAAGTTAGGTGCTTCCATGTGTTTCTCAGGATAACCAGCCACTCCAATGCAGAAGTCAGTCTTACTGGTATTCTCAAGCTCTGGGTCTAAATAGATACCTTGGTTAAGTTCACTGATTTGAGTTACCAATTCAGAGGCATATTTGTTTCCTTTCGGTTCGGGTTTAAAGTAAGTCTCGTTCTTCACAGCATCCCCTCTAAGGGCTACAACATTATCTATCCCTAAGAAATCAAGGTCTATGAGGAAGTTTTCGGTGTCTTCTTTGGTGAAGCCTCCACACAAGATGTGTGGTATAGCATCCAACTTGAATCTATGTTGGATAGCTGAACAAATGCCGACAGTTCCTGGTCTTTTTCTGACAACTCTTTTTTCCCACAGTCCGTTGCCTGCTTCTTTGTACTCATATTCTTCTCGATGATACGTTACGTCTATGAAAGGAGGGTCAAACTCCATTAGCGGTTCGATAGAGTCAAATATTCCTTGAATATTTTGTCCTTTTAAGGGAGGTAGTATCTCAAAAGAGAATTGTGTTTTCCCGTTTGCCTTTTGGATGTGTTCTGTTACTTTCATGATTCGTTCGTCGTTAATTTATTATTTTGTGCTAAGTTGGGTGACAGCCAACGTTCAGCTTCTTCTATTGTTATGTTTCTTCTCTTAGCATAGTCTGCTAATTGATCTTGTTCTATTTTACCTAATCCAAAGTATCTACTCTGTGGGTGGGCAAAATAATAACCCGATACTGCGGCGGCAGGGAACATGGCATAGCTCTCTGTCAGACTTACGCCTATGCGCTCTTCGACTTGTAGGAGTTTCCATATCGTTCCTTTTTCTAAGTGATCAGGACAAGCTGGATAACCTGGTGCTGGTCGAATTCCTTGATATGCTTCTTTTATTAGTTCTTCATTGCTAAGGCGTTCTGCAGAAGCATATCCCCAAATTTCTTTACGCACTGCGTGGTGAAGGTATTCTGCAAAGGCTTCTACTAAACGGTCTGCTAATGCTTTGACCATAATAGCGTTATAGTCATCAAGGTCATCTTCATATTGTTTGGCTATTTCATCTACTCCAAAACCTGTTGAGACTGCGAATAAACCAATGTAGTCCTCTAATCCACTTTCTTTTGGAGCAACGAAGTCGGCTAAGGCAATATTCGGAGCCTTGATGTTCTTCAGCGATTGTTGACGTAGCGTTAATAACTTGTCTAATGTTTCTCCTTGTTCATTGTACACTTCGATGTCGTCATCATTAACTTGATTTGCAGGAAAAATGCCCAATACACCTCGTGCTTCGAACCAACGTTCAGTGATGATTTTGTCTAACATTACTAAAGCATCGTCATATACTTGTGTTGCTGTCTGTCCTACTATCTCATCTGTCAAGATCTCAGGAAACTTGCCGAACAACTGCCAAGAACGAAAGAACGGTGCCCAATCTATAAATGGCAATAACTCGTCCAGCTCTACTGTTACAGTCTTCGTACCGATGAAGTTGGGTTTGACAATGTCTTTAGCATCCCATTCTATCTTGACTTTGTTTGCTCTTGCTTGTTCGATTGTGATATAGCTTTTGTCTCTTGCTCTACCTAAGTAATCGCGTCTAAGCTGATCGTATTCTGCTTTGATGTTTTCTTTAAAGCTTGCTTCAACTTCTTTTTGTAACAACTGATTGGCTATGGTCACTGAACGTGAGGCATCGTGTACATGTACAACGCAATTCTTGTATTCTGGTGCAATCTTCACAGCTGTATGAACACGAGAAGTAGTTGCTCCACCAATCATGATTGGAATATTGCTATTGGCCTTGTCAAGCTCTTTAGCCAAGTGTACCATCTCATCTAAGGATGGAGTGATTAATCCACTTAGTCCGATAATATCCACTTGCTCTTTTATCGCTGTTTCAATAATCTTCTCAGGAGGGACCATTACCCCAAGGTCAATGATCTCATAGTTATTGCAAGCCAATACCACTGCTACGATATTCTTACCGATGTCATGTACATCTCCTCTCACAGTAGCCATAAGTATCTTACCTGCATTACCTACAGAGGCTTCTGCGTTCTGTTTTTTACTTTCTTCTATAAAAGGAAGTAGATAGGCGACCGCTTTCTTCATCACACGTGCAGACTTTACTACCTGTGGTAAGAACATTTTGCCTGCTCCGAAAAGGTCTCCGACTACATTCATTCCATTCATTAGATATTGTTCAATCACTTGAATCGGTTGAGGTACACTAAGGCGAGCTTCTTCTGTATCTTGTTCTATATATGTTTCGATTCCTTTGACTAAGGCATGTGTTAGTCGGTCTTGGATACTACCTGAACGCCATTCTTCTACTTTAACTTCGGTTGATTGAATAGCACTTTCATTTTTAATACTTTCGGCAAAGTCGAGTAGGCGTTCAGTCGCATCAGCTCGTCTATTTAGCAACACGTCTTCTACGTGTTCCATTAAATCCTTGTCTACCTCATCGTAAACTTCTAACATCTCAGGATTCACTATACCCATGTTCATACCGTGCTGTATCGCATGGTATAAGAAGGCAGCATGCATTGCTTCTCTTACCTTGTTGTTTCCTCTGAAAGAGAAAGAAACATTACTTACACCACCACTTACGTTGGCATAAGGAAGGTTCTCTCTGATCCATTTGGTAGCATTAAAGAAGTCCAAAGCATTGTTGTTGTGCTCTTCCATTCCTGTCGCTACAGGAAATATGTTAGGGTCAAAGATGATGTCCTGAGGTGCGAAGTTCACTTGGTTGACTAATATATCATAAGAACGTTGGCAGATCTCTATACGTCTTTCTAAGGAGTCTGCCTGTCCTTTTTCGTCGAATGCCATTACTACAGAGGCAGCTCCGTAGCGTTTAATTAATTTAGCGTGTTCGATAAATAACTCTTCTCCCTCTTTTAGACTGATCGAGTTCACAATCGCTTTACCTTGTACTACGCGTAGTCCTGCTTCGATAATCTCCCATTTAGAACTATCAATCATGATAGGAACTTTCGCAATATCTGGTTCAGAAGCGATGAGGTTAAGGAAGTTAGTCATGCAATGCACACCGTCTAACAATCCTTCATCCATATTGATGTCAATAATCTGAGCACCTCCCTCTACTTGTTCTCTTGCTACAGCTAAGGCTTCGTCAAATTTCTCTTCTTTGATCAAGCGAAGAAACTTACGTGATCCTGTAACATTGGTGCGTTCTCCTACGTTGATGAAGTTCGCTTCTGCAGTCACATATAAAGGTTCTAATCCCGATAGGGCAAGTACTGGTTTTAGGTTGTTTTCTTTTGGTTTTCTGTCCTTACTGTGTTCTGCTACCGCCTGAGCAATTAGCTTAATATGTTCTGGAGTTGTACCACAGCACCCTCCGATGATTTGCACTAAGTTTTGACTTAAGAAACTGTCGATTAGTTCCTTCATCTCTGTTGGTGTTTGATCATATTCTCCAAAGGCATTTGGCAAACCAGCATTCGGGTGAGCTGAGATATTCACAGCAGCATGTTGACTTAATTGCTTTACATACGGTTCTAATTGCTCCGCTCCTAAAGCACAGTTAAACCCTATACTCAACAAAGGAATATGTGCTATAGAAATTAGAAAAGCTTCAACAGTCTGTCCTGATAAAGTACGTCCTGAAGCATCAGTTATCGTACCCGAAATCATGATTGGAATATCAATACCTCGTTCTGCCTGTATCTCGTCTATAGCAAATAAAGCTGCTTTAGCATTTAGCGTGTCAAATATGGTTTCTACTAATAGTAAGTCACATCCTCCATCTAATAGGGCTTCAGCCTGTTGCTTATAAGCTACTCTCAGCTCTTCAAAAGTAATGGCACGATATCCTGGGTTATTAACATCAGGAGATAAACTCGCTGTTTTATTCGTCGGTCCGATAGCACCTGCTACATAGCGAGGTCTGTCAGGATCTAAAGCTTCTACTTCGTCTGCTACTTCTCGGGCTATCTTAGCCGATTGGTAGTTTAGTTCGTATACTATATCTTCCAGGTGGTAATCTGCCATCGCAATAGTAGTCCCTGAAAAAGTGTTTGTAGATAAGATATCAGCTCCTGCCAAAAGATATTGTCTGTGTACTTCTTTAACAGCTTCAGGTTGAGTAATAGACAACAAGTCATTATTTCCCTTCAGGGGGTGAGCAAAATCAGCAAAGCGCTCCCCTCTGAAATCTTCTTCTGAGAATCGGTAAGCCTGAAGCATTGTACCCATTGCTCCATCGAGTACTAAGGTGCGTTCTTTTAATAGGCTTCTGATATCAGTATGTATTCGTGTTGTTGACATAATTTTCTCTTTTAATCAATGTTTTTTTGAAGTGTCTTGAAAGGCATTATTTAATTGCAGTAGATAATGCTTGTTCTAAGTCACGGATAATATCTTTTGTATTCTCTAAGCCAACAGATAGACGTATCAGGTTGTCTGTAATACCTGTGGCTATTTTTTCTTCTGCAGGAACTTTACTATGTGTGGTAGAAGCAGGGTGGGTAACGATCGTTCTACTATCTCCAAGATTAGCAGAGCGGCTACATAATTGTAAAGCATTTAAGAATGCTTTACCAGCATCCAGTCCTCCTTTAATCCCAAAGGCGATGATGTTCCCTCCTTGTTTCATTTGTTTTTTTGCTATTTCATATTGTGGATGACTTGGTAAGAACGGATACTTGATAAACTCCACTGCTGGATGTCTTTCTAAATACTCTGCTATAGTCAAGGCATTCTCACAATGTCTATCTACTCGTACAGCTAATGTTTCTAAACTTTTAGACAAGACCCATGCATTAAATGGTGAAATGCTTGAGCCAATGGTACGAGCGAAGACATATATTTTCTGAATATACTCTTGATAGCCAACAGTCACACCTCCACAAGCTCTTCCTTGTCCGTCTATTAACTTAGTTGCCGAGTGTATGACTATATGTGCACCTAATGGAATCGGGTTCTGCAAGTAAGGAGTGGCAAAAGTGTTGTCTACAATAAAGATCAAGTTGTGTTTCTTTGCAATCTCTCCTAAAAAAGCTAAGTCTAATACATCCACTCCTGGGTTAGTAGGGCTTTCTGCAAAGAGAATCTTCGTGTTAGGTCGAATCAATTGCTCTACATCGTAAACTTGGTTTAGGTCGAAGTAACTCGTCTCAACTCCCCATTCTGGAAACATATTACTGAATAAACTTCTCGTAGAACCAAAGATGTTAGAACAAGAAACAATGTGATCACCTGTTTTTAATAATGGGAACAAGCTGCAGTACACAGCCGCCATACCTGTGGCAAAGGCATAACCTGCTTCTGCTTTCTCGAATAGCCTGATCTTTTCTACCAACTCAGTTTGATTAGGGTTAGTAAAACGTGAGTAAGAATATTGTTCAACTTCTTCTGCGAATACGGCACGCATATTTTCAGCATCGTCAAAGACAAAGCTTGAGGTTAGGTATAGTGGTGTAGAGTGCTCATTGTATTGGGAGCGCTCTGTCTGTGTTCTTATGGCTTGTGTCTCAAAACAACAGCCTTCTTCATTGTTAATTGTACTCATCTTTTTTTTTAGTTTACGGTTAACGGTTTACAGTTAACAGTGGTTAGTTTTTGGTATTCACTTGTAAATCAAAAGTAGTTGCTTAATCAAAGCCTCTTTAAATACTTGACTATTATGGTCTCATATGATTATTTTAGTATTAAATGGTAGCATAAAGTGGGACACTATGTTGATTTACAGCTTATGGTTAACGGTTTACAGTTAACAGTGTTTGACACAAGATTCTGTGTCACTTTTACAGTTACGTTGGTTAGTTCGTTAACTGTAAACTGTCCACTGTTAACCAATTTATTTATCAGCTAATCTTAAAATATCTCCAAATACTCCTCTGGCAGTTACAGATGCTCCAGCTCCAGCTCCTTGGATAATGATAGGGTTGTCGCCATAGCTCTCAGTGTATATCTCGAATATACTGTCTGAACCTTTTAATTGTCCTAAAGCAGAACTTGTTGGTACTTCGATTAACTTCGTTTCTAATACTCCTTTGTCTTTTTGTAGATCGCCTGATAGCTCTCCTACATAGCGAAGTACTGTATCTGGTGCTAAGCCTTGTTTTATCTTGTCGAAATAAGGGTTTAACTTCTCTAAACTGTTTAAGAACGTTGGAGTATCCACAGCTTGTAAGTCTGTTGGAATTAAGTTCTGAATGTTTATCTCTTCGAACTCGTTTTGTAAGTCTAACTCTCTCGCTAAGATTAACAGCTTACGTCCTACATCATTACCTGATAAGTCTTCACGTGGATCTGGTTCTGTATATCCTTTGTCGATTGCTTCTTTCAGCACTTCACTAAATGGTCTGTCTTGGATAGAGTAGTTGTTGAAGATGTAACTTAAACTTCCTGAGAATACTCCTTTTATCTTCGTGATATTCTCTCCTGATAAGTGAAGTAGCTTGATTGTATCAATCAATGGTAATCCTGCACCTACGTTTGTCTCGTATAGATACTCTTTGTGGTTTGCCTTTAATGTCTGGCGTAACTCTCTGTAGAAACTATACGATATAGTGTTGGCAATCTTGTTTGATGAGATTAAATCAAAGCCATTCTCTACTAATGGGATATAATTTTTGATAAATTCTCCTGATGCTGTATTATCTATTGCGATTAAGTTTTCTAAGTGGTTAGCATTCGCATAGTCGATGACCTCTTGGATATTATAGGCAACACTTTTATCTTTTAAATCTTCTCTCCAGTTGCAGTTAATCCCCCCATCGTTTAGCAATACTTTTTTAGAGTTACCGATGGCGAAGATGTTAAGGGCAATATTCTTTTTGTCTTCGATAGATTGAGCAGAGTGTAAGATTTGATCAATTAAAGTACCTCCAACTAAACCATGACCGAATACAGCGATATTGATTTTCTTAGCGATACCAAATATTTGTCCGTGGATCACATTTAGCGCTTTCTTCGCTTCTTCTTTGCGTACTACTAAACTCACGTTCTTTCCTGTCACTGTATTGTTGAATAGGATAGGAACGATCTTATTCTTTACTAATGCAGCATAAGGCTTGTCAAATGTGCTTAGGTCTTGTCCGATGATTGAGATAACTGCTATATCACGGATAATAGAAATGCTATTCACATCACGTGTATAGAAGTCATTAGAGAATTCGCGGTTTAAGGCATCCTTTGCTTTATCTGCGTCTTTTTCTTCCACGATAAATCCTAAACCACGCTCTGAAGAACCTTGTGAAATTACCCCAACGCTTATTCCTTCGTTAGCCAATGCTGTAAATACACGTGCGTCAACTCCAACGATCCCTAATAGTCCACGTCCTTCGAATTGGATTAAGGCTGTGTTAGACTGTACAGATAAAGACTTGATTCCCTTTACTGTTTGTCTATTAGAGATTAATGTTCCTTTGCTATTAGGGTTCAATGTATTTAAGATACGCAGTGGAATGTTATTCTCTACCAAAGGCAATATTGTTTTGGCGTGTAGAATAGATGCTCCGAAGTTTGCCAACTCATTTGCTTCATCGAAGTGAAGTTCTTCTATCTTCTGTGCATTCTTAACCCAATCAGGGTTAGCAGTATAAATACCATCTACATGAGTATAATTTTGCAATTCATCTGCTTGGATAAAATTAGCCAATAGTGCTGCAGAGTAGTTACTACCATTGCGTCCAAGAGTAGTCGTTTCTCCTTTTTCGGTAGCTCCTATGAATCCTGTAACGATAGCGATAGTGTCTTTGTCTAATTGATCAAAGAAAGCTTTAGTCTTTTCTTTTGATAGCTCATCTATAGCTTGTGCACTACCGAAGTTGTTATCTGTGATAAAGAATTGACGGCTATCTACAGAAGTAGCTCTTATCCCTTTTGCATTTAATTGAGCAGCTAATATCTTACTTGATATTAATTCTCCTTGTGCTAATACTTGGTCTTTAATCTTTAGCCCGTAGTCTTCGATTAGAGATACTCCTTCGTATAATTTGCTCAATACTCCTATTTCTGTATCTATATCTGCTTCTTGGTGGTAAGGTCTGTTCTTAAAAGCTTCAAAGGCAGTTGTATAATCTTGTTTAGTCTTTGCTAAGTCTAATATATGTTCAAGGGTATCTGTAGTGTCTCCTATGGCAGAAACCACAATAGCGATAGGTCCTTCGTTTACTTTTGTTTTGATAATGTTTATAACGTTGTCAAAAGCTTGTCCTGATGCAAGGGATTTCCCTCCAAACTTTAATACTTTCATAATGTGCTGATTTTAATATAATGGTTTTAATAAATTGTTTAATTGTTCGTATTCAATCAAAAAGGCATCGTGGCCGTGTATGGATTGAATCTCTTGGTATGTAATGTGTTTGCAACAGTCTTTTAGTAATTCTACTGTTTGCTCTTGCTCTTCTTTGGTGAACATATAATCTGTATCTACTGCTATACAGTGTATGTGTGCACTGGTTTGTTGAGCAAAAGTTTTTAAACTGTCTTGTGTTTGCTCTTGGCCTATAGTTTTCAGAAGGTGATTCATCAATTTATAGGCTTGGAGTTTAAAGCGACTTTCTAAAGCCTGTCCGTGATATTTAAGCCAGCTCTCTATCGCATATTGGTTTTCGCTTTCTTTATATCCGTTAGCGAACTTCTGCTGGAGCGATGCAGGAGTGCGGTAGAGTAACATAGCATGCATACGGGCGTCTTCTATCGGTTGAGAAGAGTTGTTCAGAATACTGTCTTGTACTAAAGCATTTCCTATTAACCAATCAGATGCTTTACAGCTTGTCGCTATGGGGATTAAGTGGTCTATCGCTTTTGGTCTTAAAAATGCTAATTCCCATGCAATACTTCCTCCTAAACTTCCTCCGATAACAGCGTATAGTCTATTGATCTGTAATCGGTCTAACGCTTTCCAAAATACTTCTGCAATTACTTTAGTCGTTAGTGCTTTATAATCTTGGATGAGGTGAGCCTCCTGTTGGTTAAAACCATTACCAGGTATGTCAAAGGCAAGGACTGTGTATCGGTTGAGGTCGATTACTTTGTCATAACCCACTAAGCTATTCCACCATCCGTCATCGCCTGCTACTTGACTATTTCCTGTCAAAGCGTGGTTGACCAATACAATTGGAGCACTGTGTAAAGGCTGTCCCACCACCTGATAGGTGAAGTGAAAAGTATGTGTACTTCCGTTTGGTAGTGTATGATTAGTGATTGTTATTTCTTGTAAGCGACTCATGGTATTCAGTTGTTATTTATTGTGCTAATGCCTGTTTGATATCTTCTATTAAATCCTCTGTTTCTTCTAATCCTATGGATAATCGTATTAGACTTTCTGTTATCCCTGCTTGTACTTTAGTCTCTTTAGGTACTGAGCCATGAGACATCTCAAAAGGATAGTTGCTCAAGCTCTTTATTCCTCCTAATCCCTCAGTCAGTGTAAAGAGTTTTAGACTTTGTATAATCTTAAGAGCTGCCTCTTTGCTGTTGTTCTTTAGATCAAAGCTGATGACTCCTCCGAAATACTTTTGTTGCTTCTTAGCAAGTTCATGTCCTTCATGACTTTTTAATCCTGGATAGTATATCTTGTTTATCTTCGGATGTGTGCTGAGGTACTCTGCTATCTTTAGGGCATTCTCTGAATATCCTTTGTATCTGAGCAAGAGTGTTTCAATGCCTCTGATGGTTAAAAAGCTATCGAAAGGACTTAGTATAGCTCCTGTAGAGTTTTGGTGAAACTTAATGATCTTGCCTAACTCTTCTGTCTTCGTGATGACCAATCCCGCTACTACATCTGAGTGTCCTGCTATGTACTTAGTCGCACTGTGAACAACTATATCAGCTCCTAAGTCTAAAGGTTTTTGAGCTATTGGGGTAGCGAAAGTGTTATCTACGCATAACCAAACCTTGTGTTTCTTAGCAATGTCTGCTATAGCTTGTATATCTGATATACGCAGTGTAGGGTTAGTAGGACTTTCTATCCATATCAACTTGGTTTTGTCATTGATTGCTTTCTCTACATTAGCTGCTACTGTTGTATCTACATAATGAGTTTTGATCCCAAACTTTGCATATACCTCATTCAACAGTCTGTATGTACCACCGTAGATATTGGCTACTGCTATTACTTCATCTCCTTGACTCAGTGTTTTAAATACAGCATCTATAGCTGCCAGTCCACTCCCAAAGGCAAACCCCTTTGCACCGTTTTCTAAAGAGGCAACTAATTCTTCAAGGGCTTGACGAGTAGGATTGTTGGTACGTGTGTAGTCAAATCCTTTGTTTACTCCTGGTGCTTCTTGAGCGAATGTCGTTGTCTGATAGATCGGTACTGCGATGGCTCCTGTGTGTGGGTCTATCGGAATGTGTTTTAGTATATCTGTTTGGGTACTCATCTTATAATGTTTTAAATACGTTAGCTAAATCAGCTTTTAAATCTTCAATGTTTTCTATTCCTACTGATAGTCTGATTAAGTCAGGTGCTACTCCTGTTGCTTTTTGTTCAGCCACACTTAACTGTTGGTGTGTAGTAGAAGCAGGGTGGATGATTAATGACTTGGTATCTCCGATGTTGGCAAGTAGTGAGAATAGTTTTGTCTCGTTCGCTACTGTCTTCGCTGCTTCAAATCCTTTTTTCAATCCGAATGTTACCACTCCACTTTGTCCTTTAGGTAAGTACTCTTTTGCTAAGTCGTGGTAAGGGCTTGATTTCAGACCTGGATAGTTTACCCATGCTACAGCATCTTGTTTCTCTAACCACTCTGCTAATGCAAGAGCATTCTCACTGTGCTTTTGGATACGGATAGGCAATGTCTCTAATCCTTGGATGATTTGGAAAGCATTGAATGGGCTAAGTGCTGCACCTAAATCTCTTAATCCTTCTACTCTTATCTTAGCGATGAAAGCCGCATTACCTAATGCTTGATGATATATTAGTCCGTGGTATCCTGGTGATGGTTCTGTGAACTCAGGGAATCTACCACTTGACCAATCAAATGTCCCTGCATCGATAATCGCTCCACCTAATGAAGTACCGTTCCCGGTTATATATTTAGTCAGTGAGTGTACTACGATATTAGCTCCATATTCGATCGGGTTAAGTAGAGCAGGAGAGGCAACAGTGTTATCTACGATGAAAGGTATCTTAAACTCTTGTGCGATCTTAGCAACTGCTTTTAGGTTAATGATGTCTAACTTAGGATTACCTAAACTCTCTACGAATATTGCTTTTGTGTTCTCTTGAATATTTGTTCTGAAGTTCTCTACATTAGATGGATCTACGAAAGTGGTGTTGATACCAAATCTTGGAAGAGTAACATTAAATAAGTTATAAGTCCCTCCGTATAAGCTATTAGAGGATACGATGTGGTCTCCTGCTTTTAATAATGTTAAGAACGTTGTAGAGATAGCAGATGCTCCTGATGCTGTTACCACTGCTCCGATACCTCCCTCAAGTGCAGCTAAGCGTTGTTCTAAGATATCGTTAGTAGGGTTGTTTAATCTTGTATAGATGTACGCTGGGATAGACAGGTTAAAAGCTCCTGCTGCATGATCAGCATTTTCGAATACATACGATGATGTCTGATAGATAGGCACAGCTCTTGTTCCTGCTGTAGATTGTACATTGTGTCCTGCGTGTAATGCTTGTGTTGAAAAATTTAGATTGCTCATGGTTATATTTTTTAATGTTTTAGTTACTTGTTTTTTATTTTCTCAGTACTTAACCCTACTGAGTAAAGGGCATAAAAAAAGTCCTTTCGGCATTGCCAAAAGGACTTCAAGTATTTTAATCTCTTTGTTTAGATTATAACTAACTCGTTGACTTTAGGCAATAGGGCGTCGTGAACATCATCATGTTCATCATCATCATTGCCATCATCATTGTGTTAGTATTGAAAATCATGGTATTTATATTTATCTAATTATATACTGTTTGGTTTAGTGTAAAAAAAAAGCCCTCGCTATCGCAAGGGCTTTATATATGTTATTTAGAATTTAAGTTTATGCAAATAACAAGCCCTGCGGATTTCTCCACATCATCATTGTCATCATCATTGTATAAACTGTATTCATTTTTTCTTCTTTGTTTTCGTTGGTACAAATATCATTAAATTATTTCGGAATAAACAAAATAATTTTAACTTTTTTTATAATTTTAGATAAAAATCTTTCACAAGTGCCTCAAATGCTGGGGTGTATTGATGTCTCTCTACTTCGATAGTTAGCTCATCTAAGGGGATTTTCTCTACTAATTGACGTGAAAAAGCTATTAAGCTACGTTTGATTTCAGCTTGTTCGTTCCCTCGAACGCGAGTTACCTTGAATGGATAGATACCAAACTCGGCTGCTAATCGCATCAGTGTCTCTTCTTCTTTGGCTGGAATAATTACACTAAACACCCCTTTCTCAGACAAGAAATATTCTACTGCCTCAATTAATAAATCAAAAGGCATCGCATCCTGAAAACGAGCAGTATCTCTCTGCTTATCATTCGTGTGATAATCTTCACTATAGAAAGGAGGATTAGAGATAATTAGATCATATTCTTCTTCCATCTCATTAGCGAAGGTCTCTAAGTCGGCATGATAGCAGAATAGTCTATCACCCCAAGGGCTGTTCTCAAAGTTCTCTACAGCTTGCTCATGTGCGTTTTCATCTATTTCTACTCCATCTATCTGCTCTGCACCTGTGCGCTGTGCCATCATTAAGGCTAACAGTCCTGTGCCTGATCCTATGTCTAACACCTTATAAGGATTATTGTCTATCGGTGTCCATGCTCCTAATAGTACTCCATCCGTACCTACCTTCATCGCACATTTATCCTGCTGTATCGTAAACTGTTTAAATTGAAACATCTTGCTTAGTCTTTTTGCAAAAGTACAAAAAGGAGGTTTAGTGACCTAATAAGGAAAGTATATCTCTTTAAGTATGGTAGGCTTATCATAAACGTATGAAGTACCACATTTGTTATTGCGTATTTAGTATTTTATGGTTTGTTTTATTGTTAATATTTATGAAATTATTGTAAAATATTTTTAATTTTGTATTAAAATTAATTTAAGTAATTATGAAATTAAGAATTTTATTAGTGTTTATTTTGTCTCTATTCATGTTCTCTTGCTCTAGTAGCGATGATGGAGGTAATAATATTACTGATGGAGGTGAAGTACCAAAGCCAGTTGTGGAAGAAATTACGTTTGATGTGCTTACACATACCATTTTACCTAATGAAGAGTATGATATATTAAAAAATTTACGGGTTAAGAATATTTCTTTTGAAGAAATAAATTTTACTTCTGATAATCCTGAAGTAGCAAGCTTTGTAGATGGTACTAACCTTGTTGGACATAAAACAGGGGAAACTATTATAAGAGCACAATCTAAGAAATCTAAGGTAAATGCTACCATGAAGATTGTTGTAGCTGAACAAAAGATTGTTTTTGCACAAGATGAGATTGTATTAGGGACTCTAGAAGAGTTAGATTTAATGCCAATTGTCTCATTGATTAATGTTGAATGGGATCAGATAGAGTTGAAAGCTGATAATTCTGAAAATGTTAGAATAGAAGGAACAAAGCTTATAGCATTAAAAGAAGGAGAGGTATTGATTAATGCTACAATTAAAAACACGAATAATACTTCTATTTTAAAAGTAAAAGTCATAGAAAGAAAGATTACGTTTAAAGAAGAATCTATTGATATGGCAGTAGATGCTTCTGTTGATTTGAACGACCTTGTTGAACTAAAGAATATCGATGTCGAAACTATTAAGTGGAAGTACAATGATACTTATGTAAGTATTAGCAAAATGAAGATGACTGCTTTAAAAGTAGGTTCACTTATTGTAATTGCTCAAACAGCTGATGGGAAGATAGAGGGTAATTTAAAGGTTAATGTTGTAAAAAATAAACTTGAATTTACAAAAGAAGTAATAGATATAACAGGGGATGAAACTTATGATTTAAATGAAGTGTTGATAACAGAGAATCTCGATGTAAATAAATTAGTTTGGAAAAGTTCACCAACTGGTTTATCTGTTGTAAAAGGTATTGTATCAAAATTAGATAATATTAAAGTAGATACATCCTTTATAGTAACAGTAACAACAAGTGAAGATGCTAAATTAACTGCTTCAATACAAGTGAATGTAAAAATGAGAGAAATATCGAAATTCTCTTTAAAGCAGAATCCTGTACAATTATATAAAAGTGCTATAGAAAGATTTACTTATGATATAGAACCTAAGGATGCGGATCCTTCATCTTTAGAGTTTGTTTCACAGAAAAAATTATCATTTGCTCAGTTTGCTAATTACAAAAAAACAGAGATTAGTATAGAACATATTAGTTATGAGAGTGATATAATTGATGTATATACAAAAATTAGTAATGGTAGTCGAAAAAAAGTGGGTGAGATAAAGGTTGATTCTCCAAGTGATATTTCTTTCAAAGTTGTATCACAGTATGCTGTATTAGGCTTGCCTACAGATGAAGTAGCTAATACATATGAGTTTTCTAATAAAACTATTGTGGCACCATTAGGACCTAAAGGTGATTTTATTTGGACTTCAGATAATCCAAATATTAGAATTACTTCAAATGGTGTTATAACAAGGCCTACTGAAAAAGGTACAGCAGTACTTACAATTAGACACCCTTATTATACTAATTTTGAACAAAAAATAAATGTACAATCGGCACCTTTTGCAGAATTATTTAGAGTAACACAATCAAGTACAAGTAAAGTTAATAATAACAATGGACAGGTGGAGCTCAAATTAGTAATGGAGAATAACTCTCCTGATATATATTTTGTAAATGGATATCAGTTTTATGATTCTAAAGGTGATTTAATAAAGGATATTCATTGGTCAGGTGGAGGAAATGGTAATGCTATTGTAAATGCATACTCTTCTAATGTGAAACATCCATTACTTACGACAGATGAAAAAGATTATATTGTATTATTGTATTATGCAGATGCTGAGAAAACTATACTTAAGTCACTACAAATAGATTTTGATTAAGTTAGAATTTCTTTATAAAAAACCTCAAATCAACTGATTTGAGGTTTTTTTATGGGTTATGACTTTATGTACGCATCCATTAGTTTGTTAGGTATGTTAATTATAGCTCTTTATTTTTGTAGACAGTAATCAACTTAAAACGACTAAACATTGATTGTAGTTTAATAGATGAATACTGAATATTAGAGTTAGATTTAGAGAACATATAATGTTTTTCTTTAGTTGAATTGATGATAAGGCCTCTGAAAAAGATATAATTTGGAGTAAATGCAAAGGGCGAGGGGATTAGGATAATCCCCACACTTTATACCACTTCATTAGTTCTTTAAAACTTCTGATATGAATGAAGGTAGCAGTGCTATTATTAATTAGTTCTACATACTTAGGGCTTTTTTTAGGAGCTTCGAATAAGATATACTTAACCATCTTCATACTGAATTGGCTCTCGGCACCGTCTAAGTTGCCAGGGCGAGTATCTCTATGCGTGATACTGCGTTTTATGTATCTATACAATGCTCCGATAGGAGAGAAGTCTAGCCAGATAATGCACGTAGCCTCTTTAAACCGCTCAGGCATTAAGAAGCTATAGTTGCCTTCTATCACCCAGTCTGTATGATCGCTTAAGAATGTCTGATGATCAGCTGTCATAAGTGCTTTGTCACGAGGTATCCAGTCTGTATTAGGGATATGTGCTATCTGATCTAAATGCAGGATATTTAGATTCAGTTTATTGCCTAAGGCTTGTGCTAGAGTAGACTTGCCAGAGGAGCTAAGCCCAATGATGCAGATGCGATTACCCAAGTGATGTAGTGCTACCATAATCGACAAATATAAAAACAAAAAACCTCGAAACAAGTGCTGTGGGGTATACATTATATTTCTATATCCCCTATTGCTCTAAGAAGTGTTAATATTTTAGTCTTACAGTCTTCTACAAAAGTAGTAGATTCTATAATGTTTGTTTGCCAATTTTCTAGAGTAAGATTTTCGTTATAAGCATAAAAAGGCCACCATTCACTAGTTTTACGGTTTGTTACATTAGACTCTTCTAATTTTTTATGTATTATAGCTCTGTTTTCTATTGACATTAAATGTGTTTTTGGGTTATTAGCAATTCCATAATAATATTTTTTACTTTCAAATGTAAAACCAATCCAAAATTTGCCTTTCCATTCTGTATTTGTAAAATAGAATCGTATATACTCTTCTTTGCTTTCTTCATAAACATACTCCAATCCATTTTCTTTAGCAAATTCTTCCATTAATGGGTTTACGTATTTTTCAGCCAAATAATCAAAAGTTGCGGCATAGTTTTGAGCTATAGCTTGCGCAGCTTTAAGATTCTCTATTTTTGATAATACTGCTACTATTTCTTCTTTATTTTTGGAATCCATATCTTGTCCTGTTAGTTGTTTTAAGTGATTTATGTATTGAATAATAGTCTCTCTTACTATTGGGAAACGAGATGCAATAGTTACACACTGTTCTAACCAATCTATGATTTCTTTACCATGAGCGATAGGAAGATAGGTTACTCCTGCACTACTTTGTTCAGAAGCATCTTCACCATAGAGACTAAGGTAAAGTATTTGGTAATTTTGTTTAGTGTCTTTTGCATAAGTGTCATACCTGATTAATTGTCTATCTTGATCTTCTGCATGTATCTTATTCTCTATTATTATTGCATTATTATTGTTATCTTCAATAAATATATCAATACGTCCTTGGGGTGTAGAGTATTCTCTATGTACTTTAGCTGTCTCAGAATTGAAATTAGGAATACTAAAGTAAGGATCTAATGATTTAATGAAGGTATCTAATAGTTTGTGTTTTAGTCCATGACTTCCTTTTGGATTCAAAAGTTCTGCTATAATTGCAGAGTGCGTATTTTCGTAGTGATTGACACCGCAAATGGCAAACATATTAAACAGCCCACCTGTAGTGGCTAAAGTCTCTGTATTTTTCCTATCAATAATACTTATTTGACTAAGTAGATTCTTTATTTGTACCATTGTATTTAGTTTAAATGGATAGTAAAGCTACGAAATTCTGGAAGTATTATAAAAAACAAAAAACCTCGAAACAAGTGTCTCGAGGCTGTATGATGTGATGTATTATCTACCTAAGTAAATATCTAATAACCCAACAGGTACATTAAGATATAACTTCTTATTCTCACGATCTACTTTATGGATAAGTTCGTCTATCATCGGAACTAATATTTCGGTTCCGTTAAAGTCTATCTCGAATAGAGGTTGATAATTACTATCGTTTACTCTTTTTAGTTGACCTATTTCACCTTCGTTAGTATCTATTACGTCAAAACCAGTGATCTCGTGGTAGTAGAACTTGTTTCCTTCAAGTTTAGGAAGCATCGTTAGTGGTAGGTATATCTCTGATCCGACTAATCGGTCAGCATCTTCTTCAGAGTTAGACTCCTCGAATTTAACTCTTAAAAAATCGCTTTTGTGTAATGAAGCTTGTTCCATAAAAAAAGGAACCAGTTGTCCGTCGAAGTCGACGAACACTGATTCCAAGTTTTCGTATAACTCAGGTTCATCGGTGTCTAAATAAATAAGCACCTCCCCTTTAAAGCTAAATTTCTTTGCGATTTTGCCTAAATAGAAACAATCCTTTTTACGCATATCGCTTGAGAATTATGCTTGAGTTTCTTCGTTGCTTTCTTCAGTTGCTTCAGCAGCTTCAGCAGGAGCAGCCTCAGCAGCAGCTTTAGCTTCTTGAGCAGCAGCAGCACGTTTAGTACTTACTTCTTTCTCAGCAGCTAATCTTGCAGCTTTATCAGCAGCTTTGTTTGATGATAAACCATCTTTCTTAGCGTTGATTTTAGCAGCTTTTTCTTCTAACCAAGCAGCGAATTTCGCGTCAGCTTGCTCTTGAGTTAAAGCTCCTTTGTTAACTCCACCTTGTAAGTGGTGTTTTAACATTACTCCTTTGTAAGAAAGTAAAGTTCTAGCAGTATCTGTTGGTTGAGCACCATTGAATAACCATTTAACAGCAAGATCAACATTAATCTCTACAGTTGCAGGGTTAGTTGTTGGATTGTAAGTACCGATTTTTTCTAAGTATTTACCATCTCTTTTTGAGCGTGCATCAGCAGCTACTACCCAGTAAAAAGGTTTTCCTTTTTTACCGTGTCTTTGTAATCTAATTTTTACAGACATAATTAATTTATTTGTTTGAGGTACCCGACCTCGGTTAAAAATTGAGTGCAAAGATATGCTTTTTTGACTTTAATACATTTATTTTATTGAAAAAAATATTTATTATAAGCTATTGATTGATAACGAGATGTCTTATTAACCTTAGATAAAGGATAGATTCGCACTTTTTTAGCAACTTTTATCTTTGAGAAAGTTTTTTTCTGCTATTAAATACTATATTTTTGTATTTGAAGTTATTATAGAAGATAATTATTTACTATGAAAAAGATATTAGGTCTACTATTGGTTATTGCTGCTTGTATTGCTTGTGAAAATGACACTAAGAACAGTGATCCTGGGTTACAAGCTTATACAAATAATGAGGAGTATAAAGAGGCAGTAAAATATGAGAAGTGGAAGCCAGAGCGCATGACTGCTTATATAGCTAATGAGAATGTACTGTATATTATGGGCGAAACTGATAGTACCTCTTATGTAATGAAAGTACCTTATAGTCCAAGTTTGTTTGGTAAAACAATCAAACTTGAGGAATATCGCAAAGTTGAAAATGGCGGTAAACAAGCTAATATTCAATTTGACAATAGAGAAAGTACGAAAGATGATGCATATGCTTATTATCGAGTTAAAAGTAAAAGTTCATTAGATGAAACGTTCGCTTTATATGTTACAAGAGGTATTGATAAGAATAAGAATGAAGTAGAGATGGGGGAAGTGTATTTTGCTCCTGAAGCTGATCAAATACCAGGGACAATTAGTGGAACTTTCTTCGCTAATCTTATCAAAGAAGATCTTGACGAAACACAACAAAAGAACTTCACAGAAAAACAGAAAGAGGAGCATGCTGCTCTGCAAAATACTAAAATATTTCAAGAAGGAGTATTCTTTAGAATACCTTTAGAATTACCTCGATAGGTAATGATTACAATTCTTTTGAGACTGTGTTTTTCCGAAACGCAGTCTTTTTTTATACCTTTGTTTTTCTTGAGAAATCTAAGTAAAATAAGGTAAACTTCTTATAATCAGCTATGTATTTAATTTTTGATACTGAAACAACAGGACTCCCAAAGAGTTGGTCTGCCCCTATTACAGATACAGACAACTGGCCACGTTGTGTACAGATTGCTTGGCAATTACACGATGAAATGGGAAATTTAATTGAACATCAGGATTACCTTGTTAGACCTGAAGGATTTAATATTCCTTACGATTCAGAGCGCATCCATGGTATTTCTACCGAATTAGCAGAGGAGCAGGGTATTTCTCTTGCCGAAGTGTTAGCTAAATTTAATATTGCATTATCAAAAACAAAATTTATTGTAGGACAGAACTTAGCCTTTGACCTTAATATAATGGGGTGTGAGTTCTATCGTATGGGGGTGACATCTATTATGAGTGAGTTGCCTGTGCTTGATACTTGTACCGAAGTTACAGCTGAGTTACTTAAGATACCCGGAGGTAGAGGGGGTCGTTATAAATTGCCTACTTTAACTGAGCTACATACTTATTTGTTTGGTGTTCCATTTGGAGAAGCACATAATGCAACTGCTGATGTTGAAGCAACTACTCGTTGTTTTCTTGAGTTATTAAAAAAAGGAGTATTCTCTAAGGAGGAACTGCAATGTGATGATACATATATTCAGCGCTATATACAAGCAAACCCAGAGCCATTTCAACCAGCTGGTTTAAAGCACATCAATCTTAAAAAGGCTTCTGATGAAGTTCGTCAGAGGTTGTCAAAGTTGCAAGGTGAACCTACTGAGGTTATTAGCGATGAAGCAAAGGAGAAGTTTAAAGTAGCGAAGTTTGCTCATCTCCATGTACATACACAATTTTCCGTCTTGCAATCTACGATTTCAATTCCCTCTCTTGTAAAAAAAGCAGGTGAAATGGAACTGACTGCGGTGGCTATGACGGATCACGGAAATATGATGGGAGCCTTTCATTTTGTAATGGAGGTTAACAATCACAATAAGAAAATAGAGGCACAGAATAAAGAGCGTGCGGAGAAAGGAGAAACATTAGTACCTCTTTTAACTCCGATTGTAGGATGTGAGTTTTTTATTTGTGAAGATCATACGGATAAGTCTAAAAAAGACAATGGTTTTCAAGTAGTACTGTTAGCAAAGAATAAAAGAGGATATCACAATTTGGCTAAGATGGCTTCTATTGCCTATACAGATGGTTTCTATTATGTGCCGCGTATAGATAAAGAGGTTGTTAGGAAATATAAGGAAGATGTGATTGTCCTAACAGGTAACCTCTATGGAGAAGTGCCAGGTAAGATTCTAAATATTGGTGAAAAGCAGGCTGAAGAGGCTTTACTTTGGTGGAAGGAAGAATTTGGTGAAGACCTCTATATTGAGTTAATGCGCCATGGGCAAGAAGATGAAAATAGAGTTAATCAAGTGCTTATTGACTTTTCAAGAAAACACGATATCAAATTAATAGCAACGAATAATTCTTATTACTTAGATAAGAAGGATGCGAATGCCCACGATATTTTATTGTGTGTTAAAGATGGTGAGAAACAATCTACACCTATAGGTAGAGGAAGAGGCTATCGCTATGGGTTGCCAAATCAAGAATACTATTTCAAGTCAAGTGACGAGATGAAGGAACTATTTAAAGATGTTCCGGATGCTATTTATAATATTCAAGAAGTTGTAGATAAAGTTGAGCCATTTGTTTTACATAGAGATGTACTTCTTCCAAAATTTGATATTCCGGAAGAATTTCAAGATGAAAGAGACTTGGAGGGTGATGGGAGTGGGAAAAGAGGTGAAAACAACTATTTGCGTTATCTTACTTATGAAGGTGCAAAACGAAGATATAAAGAAATTACAGATGAAATTCGCGAGCGTTTAGACTTTGAGTTAGCTACTATTGAAAGAACGGGCTATCCTGGTTACTTCTTAATTGTACAAGACTTTATTGCTGCGGCAAGAGATATGGGAGTTTCGGTTGGGCCAGGTCGTGGTTCTGCTGCAGGTTCTGCTGTAGCTTATTGTTTGGGAATTACGAATCTTGATCCTATCGAGTATGATTTGCTTTTTGAGCGTTTCCTTAACCCAGATCGTGTATCCATGCCCGATATCGATATTGATTTTGACGATGAAGGTCGTGGTCGAGTAATGGAATATGTAATCAATAAGTATGGAGCTAATCAAGTGGCGCAGATTATCACTTATGGTAAGATGGCGACTAAGTCTGCAATTAGAGATACAGCACGTGTATTAGACCTGCCATTGTTTGAGGCAGATAGAATTGCGAAGTTGATTCCCGGTATGATGCCTTCTAAGTGGAACCTAAATCGATTTTTAACAGAGGATGAGAGTGCAATAAAGGGAGTACTTCGATCAGAAGAATTTGATAAAGTAAAAGAGCTCATAACATTAGCACAAGAAGACTCATTAGCTGCAGAAACTATACAACAAGCTAAAATATTAGAGGGTTCTATGCGAAATACAGGAATCCACGCTTGTGGTGTAATTATTACACCAGATGATATTACAAAGTTTGTTCCTGTTACTTTAGCTAAAGATTCAGATTTATACGTTACTCAGTTTGATAACTCAGTTGCAGAGAGTGCAGGGTTATTAAAAATGGACTTTTTAGGGTTGAAAACATTGACTCTTATCAAGGACACCGTTAAGTTGGTAAAACATAGAACAGGTATAGATATTAATCCTGACGAAATCCCTATTGACGATGTAAAAACTTATGAGTTATTCCAGCGTGGGGAAACGGTAGGTGTATTCCAGTACGAATCTCCTGGAATGCAAAAGTATATGCGTGAACTGAAGCCTACTGTATTTGCCGATTTAATTGCGATGAATGCTTTATATCGACCAGGACCATTAGAGTATATCCCTTCGTTTATTAGTCGTAAGAATGGTGAGGAACCAATTGTCTACGATTTAGATGCTTGTGAAGAATACCTAAAAGAAACTTATGGTATTACCGTATATCAAGAGCAGGTAATGCTTCTGTCACAAAAGCTTGCTGGATTTACGAAAGGTGAGGCGGACGTACTTCGTAAAGCAATGGGTAAGAAGCAAAAGGATGTCTTGGATAAGATGAAACCGAAGTTTGTGGAACAAGCTTCAGCGAAAGGGCATGATGCAACAATATTAGAAAAGATTTGGAAAGACTGGGAGGCATTTGCTTCGTACGCGTTTAACAAATCTCACTCTACTTGTTATGCTTGGATTGCCTATCAGACTGCTTATTTAAAGGCTCATTATCCTGCTGAGTACATGGCTGCTGTACTGTCTAATAATATGAATGATATTAAATCGGTTACTTTCTTTATGGAAGAGTGTAAGCGTATGGGACTTCATGTATTAGGACCTGATGTGAATGAATCTTATTACAAGTTTACAGTAAATGATGAGTATGCAGTTCGCTTTGGGATGGGAGCGATAAAAGGAGTAGGACAAGGAGCTGTGAATACCATTGTTGAGAATCGCGAAAAAGGGAATTACAAGTCAATATTTGATTTAGCGAAGCGCATTGATTTGCGTGCAGCTAATAAGAAAGCTTTTGAAAATCTTGCCTTAGCTGGTGGTTTTGATTGCTTCGAAAATACACATCGCGCGCAATACTTCTATATGGATGCGATGGATAATATTCCATTCTTAGAGAAGGCAATTCGCTATGGGGCTAAATCTCAAGAGAATGATAATTCTTCACAATTCAGTTTATTTGGTGAAAGTGCTGAAGTAGAAATACCAGAACCTGTCTTACCTGTATGTGAGGAGTGGACAACAATGGAGAAACTTGCAAAGGAGAAGGAAGTAGTAGGTATTTATATATCTGGACATCCACTTGATGATTTTAAGTTTGAGATGAAGTATTTTTGCTCTAGCAGAGTGGAAGAAATGCGCGATCTTACAGAATTAGCTGGTCGGACAATAACCTTTGGTGGAATGATTAGTAATGTTGAATTTCGAACATCTGCTAAAGGAAAGGATTGGGCGATGTTTACGATTGAAGGATACGATGAGGGATGTGAGTTTAGACTTTTTAATGAAGACTTTTTAAAGTTTAGACATTTCTTATTACAGAATACCTTTGTTCATGTAAAAGCTCAAGTTAAAGAAGGTTGGATAAGAAAGGATACAGGTGAAAGAGGAGAGCCGAGATTGCAGTTTTTGGAAATGAAATTGCTTTATGAGGTTATTCCGACATCAGCAAAGAAGTTGATAATATTATTGAACGTAAAAGAGATTGACGAGAAGCTAATCAATAATATGAAAGAGGTGTTTAGTTTTAATGAAGGGGACAAACCTGTTTACTTTGACTTAGTGGAGTTAGAAAAGGTTTTCTTAGATCCTGTTGATCAAGTAAAACCAATTATGCCCATTACATTTGATGAAGATATGGAATTTGGAGATGAAGAAATGGCCATGGAAGAAGTTGTAGTAGATGAAAAGAGAGAAGAAATAAGAATTGTCAATAGAGTAGAGCTATCCAGTCGAAATATGCGTGTCAATATTACAGCTGAACTCTTAGAGGAATTGGAGAGAATGCAGGTTAATTTTAAATTAAATTAGTTTTTGTAATTGCTCTATAGTTAAAATTAATACTTTATAAATAGTATTATATAATTAATTTATTAGATTTGTTGATATAACATAAAAGGTAGAATAATGGCATTAGAAATTACAGATGCTACTTTCGAAGAAGTAGTATTAAAATCAGATAAGCCAGTAGTTGTTGACTTCTGGGCAGTATGGTGTGGTCCTTGTAAAATGTTAGGCCCAATCGTTGAAGAATTAAGTGTAGAATACGACGGAAAAGCTGTAGTAGGTAAAGTTGATGTAGATACAAACCAAGAGTTTGCTGCAAAATACGGTATCCGAAACATTCCTACAGTATTGGTATTTAAAAATGGTGAAGTTGTAGCGAAACAAGTTGGTGTAGCTCCAAAGAAAACTTACCAAGACTTTATCGAGAGCAACTTGTAATAGATAGTATTACTTGTCTAAAATATAAACAATCCCCTTTTGATTTTTAATCGAAAGGGGATTGTTTTATTGTATAATCTAATGAGATTATTTTTTTCATGATAAAGATATTAGTTTTTGTACTATATAGTTTGTCTGTATTGGCTTGTCAGCTATAGGTATTATAGCTGTGTATCTTGAGTTTTTAATAAAATAAGGGTATAGTAAGGCTGGTCAGTATTTTCTACTAAAAGAGTATTCCATTACGGAAAAATCTATTTTAAAGTGAGTTCGATAGAAGGTACGAAGACAGCTTATAGTCTTCAGGGTGTTTATTTATATGTATTTATCTGCTTTAAAAGATCAACTCAACCTTGTCTAATAAGGAAATCATCGGAAATGATGATTAAGTGGGTAAATTTTTAGAAGCAGAATAGTATGTATTATAAGAGGGCTTCGCTTGCACTTTCTCCGGGATTTCTTGGGGTTTTGTAGGGGTTTTCTTGCCTAGAGAGCACTTTTGTCGAAGAAAGGTGCAAGAAAACCTTAAGCTATGTGCCAGCAAATTGGTATAAATCGATATGTAGATTGTCAACAGATATGATGAAGTTGTATACTGCTGCCTTAACTCGAGTTAGTCTTATTATGGGATATAGCTGTTTATTAATACAATCTTTTTGGGGGAGATTTCAATTGAAATATGACACAATAAGATAAAAGAAGGTAGTGTTGTCGATTTTTTAGGAAGTTGAATTGAATGGATTGAAAGTTTTTTGATTCTAAAATTACAGTAGCTGTCGTTCAGCAAGTATTTTTAGTAGGTGTTTTTTTCCTTAAAGGTGAAAAAGCAGGTGTATTTCTATAGTAAAACAAAAATTTGAATCGTCAAAAGTTGAATTAAAAGTGAGTAGTAGCGCTTGTTGAGATAAAGTACATAAAAAAAGTTTAATTTTATTTATTTATTATCTAATTGGAAATCAGTTTACTCTGTAAGTCGCGCTAAAAAACTTTTATTTTTTTTATACGAGGATTTGGTAGTCTTGAAAATGGTCGTATATTTGCACCGCATTACAGCAATAACGACGAAGGTTTGGTAGTTCAGTTGGTTAGAATACATGCCTGTCACGCATGGGGTCGCGGGTTCGAGTCCCGTCCAGACCGCAAGAGAGAGATTAACATCTCTGAATAAAAGAGATGTTATTCGATCTGCTCAAAGCGGAGAAAATAAAGGTTTATACATAAATCTTTGATTTTTGAAAAAAAGAGTTATCTTTGTCGCGAGTAATGAATTTGGTTAATACTGGTTTGGTAGTTCAGTTGGTTAGAATACATGCCTGTCACGCATGGGGTCGCGGGTTCGAGTCCCGTCCAGACCGCCAGTAAAAAAGAGCCTCTCACGTGGTTGAGAGGCTTTTTTTGCCCTGTAATAATTTTTCATTATTAAGGGTTAAAATTTAGTTGTGTTGTTAAGTGCGAAAGCACTACGGTTTAGTAGTTAGACCAATGAAAAGCTTTCCTAGTGCGGGAGAGCTTTTTTGTTCTTTGATTGAGAAATATATCTTTAATAGATATTTAGGAGTAATACTGGTTTGGTAGTTCAGTTGGTTAGAATACATGCCTGTCACGCATGGGGTCGCGGGTTCGAGTCCCGTCCAGACCGCAAGAGGGATTGATTTCTCTACTTAGTTTATTTTTTTACTCTTAGAATCAATAGATATATTATTATATACTGGTTTGGTAGTTCAGTTGGTTAGAATACATGCCTGTCACGCATGGGGTCGCGGGTTCGAGTCCCGTCCAGACCGCCAGTAAAAAAGGATTTGTTTGAAAGAACGATTCTTTTGGGCTCTAATAATTCCCCAAATTATGAAGGCCTTAAAATTTAGTTGTGTTGTTAAGTGCGCAAGCACTATGGTTTAGTAGTTAGACCAATGAGAAGCTTTCCTTGTGCGGGAGAGCTTTTTTGTTTTATATGAATCAGGATATCTTGTTTTTAGTAATAAATTTAGATTGAGCAGATCTCAATACTTCGTTTTCATATTAAACTTCCTTTTGCTGAGATAGTAAAGGCAGTTGAAGTTCAACGATAAATATGTCATTATTGACATAAGGTATAGAATAAAAAAGCAAACCTTAAAAGACACTCTTGCCTTTTAAGGTTTATTTTTTTCTATTTATTTTAGATGACTTAAGTCTGTGTCTGGTACAACTTCTACAGCAGCTTTTCCTTGTTCAAAAATGCGAGCTGTCAAGTTTCCTCTAAGTGTGATAGTATCTCCTTGTACTTCTAACCAGCTACCTTCTCTAAGCCCAACTACAGGTTGCGAGTTAAGTGAATGAAACTCGTTAATTCTGGTCTCTCTTGTCTCTCCCATATGTGTAGAGCCTTCGATAGGATCTAAATAATGTGGATTGATATTGAAAGGAACAAAACCTAAAGTTTTGAAAGAAGGAGGATAGGTGATAGGCATGTCATTGGTCGTTTCCATTGTTAAACCACAGATGTTGCTGCCTGCACTGCAACCCAAGTATGGTGTACCATTATTGATTGCTTTTTGGATAGCTGTAATGACATTGTTATTGTAAAGTTGTTTTACCAAAAGGAATGTATTTCCTCCACCAGTAAATATTCCTTCTGCTTGTGCTATGGCTTGTGTAGGGTTTTCATATTCATGAATACCTTTTACTGTGATATCCAACTTAGAGAAGGCAGTAGCTACTTTTTGTGTATATTCATCATGTGTGATGCCACTTGGTCGTGCATAGGGAATGAACAAAAGTGTTTTTACGTTGTTAAAGTGATTCTTTAGAACAGGCAATAAATATTCTAAGTATTGACTATTGTGAATTGTAGAAGTACTCGCAATTATAATTTTTTTCATAAGAATATAATTTTTACAAAGGTAAGTCGTTTTTTTATATAAGAAGTTACATTCGTTTTTAGGAGCCTTTAGGAATCATTTAGTACTCGATTATAATAGGTAATTCATTTTTTATATTAGATTTGATGTTTGTAGTTAACTGTTTCTATTCAAAAAACAGGTGTTTTTAATTACTAACGATATTATTGATTAATGAGATTTTTTTTAGCATTTCTATTGTGTTTAGGTTGTTTATACAGCTTTGGACAAGAAAGAAAATTTTTAAATGGAAAGATAGTTTCGCGTTCAAAGAACTTAGAAGGTGTGTATATCTCTAATTTGAACTCAGGCGTAGAAGTATTTAGTGAAAAAGGAGGCTATTTTAATTTAGCAGCTAAGGAGAATGACACTATTATGTTCTCAAGTCCTATTTTTATGGGTTATCAACATATTGTTGACAAGATTGATTTAGAACGGGATATTATGCTAATTCCCTTAGATAAGAATGATTTTTACACGCAGCTTGATGAGATTGTGATTTATAAAATATCAGCAGAATCCTTAGGGTTAGTTCCTAAGGGAACAAAGATTTTAACTCCAGCTCAAAGTAAGTTGTATACAGCGACTAGTGGTGGTGGGTTGATACCTGTTTCTGCTATAGTTAACTGGATTTCAGGTCGAACAAAGATGCTGAAGAAAGCGTATGAGTATGAAAAGTTGGATAGTCGAAAGAATAGATTGATTAATTATTTTTCAGAGGAAGCTTTGATGAGAGATTATAGTATTCCTAAGGACTATGTTGAAGGTTTTGCTTTGTACGCTGCAAATGATGATCAAGTTGAGAGTTTGTTAACAGGAGGAGGATTCGAAAAAGAGAAGGTACAAGCCAGATTAGGCGAGCTTGCCTTAGACTTTTTGGAGTTAATAGGAAAAAAAGATGAAGATAAATTGCAGTGAGTAAAGTGATTTAACAAATGGTTTGTATTTTTGTATACAATGCAAGCAATTAAGTTTGTAGATTTGTAACCTTGTTTAATTAATAAACTGTAACAATATGTTTGGTATTGGTGGAGGTGAATTTTTCTTTATTATTCTTGTTATATTAATGCTATTTGGATCTGATAAAGTTCCTGAAATGGCAAGGACGTTTGCAAAATTTATGACACAAGTAAAGAATGCAACGAATGATATAAAACACGAGATTAATAGAAGTGCAGAAGATAGCGGAATTAAGAAGGAGATAGAAGAAGTAATGGATATGAATCCATTAAAAGATGTGCAACAAAAATTGGAGGAGACAATAGAGAATCCATTACAAGACGTACAGCAAGAAATAGAGAAGCAAAAAGAAGATATCGAGAATTTAACAGGACCAATAAAAAGACAGCTTTAATGTTAGAAAATTTAGTACAATGGGATAAGGAATTAATGATTTTTTTGAACAATTTTGGTTCTGAAACATTTGATTCTTTTTGGCTTTTTATTACAAAACAGCTTAATTGGCTGCCGTTTTTTTTACTACTTCTTTATTTGACATATAAGAAAGTTTCGGTAAAGAAATTAGTCTTGATATTGCTTTTTTTAGCTGTATTAATTGCGTTTACAGATCAAATGACTAATTTGGTAAAAAGGGTAGTTGCTCGTCCAAGACCTTGTAATACGGAAGATATAGTTGCGATGTTACGTGTTGTAAAGTGTAGCTCTACGCTAAGTTTCTTTTCAGGGCATGCATCTAATTCCACAGCTAATATGGTGTTCTTGTTCTTGATCTTGAGAAGATATTATAAACATGCTTATTTGGTATTTATCTTTCCGTTGATTTTTGCCTATAGTCGAATATATCTGTCTTTACATTTTCCAGGAGATATTTTGGTAGGAATGTGTGTAGGGGTATTTTTTGGAACTGCATTTTATAGCTTATATGTATGGGTAGAGAATAAGTATTCGGATAAACTAATATAAAATAAACAATAAGGGCTACTAAATTTAGTAGCCCTTATTGTTTATTTTACTCTTGATACCGTTAGTCCGTCGCGGATGGGTAATAAGATTGTTTCAACTCTTGGATCTTCTTTTAAGAGTTTATTGTATTTGTCTATTTCGATAGTCTGTTTATCGTTAGACTTTATTTCTTCAAGAACTTTGCCTGACCACAATACGTTATCAGAAAGGATAATGCCGCCTTGGTTCATTTTGTCTATGATTAAATGGAAGTACTTAGTATAATTCTTTTTATCTGCGTCAATGAAGACGAGGTCAAATTTCTTATCAATTGTTGGTATGATGTCTAAAGCGCTACCAATATGTTGTTTGATTTGGTCGCCATATGGAGACATATCAAAGTACTTTCTCTGAAAATCATATAACTCCTCATTGACATCTATGGTGTCGATTGTCCCATTTTCTTTTAATCCCTCTGCTAAGGATAGGGTAGCATATCCTGTAAATGTTCCAATCTCTAATATATTCGTAGGGTTTACTAATTTAGAAATCATACTTAAGAAACGCCCTTGAAAATGACCGCTTAGCATTCTTGGTTGTAATACTTTTTGGTGTGTTTCTTTGTCAAGTTTCGCCAGTAATTCAGGTTCGTTTTCTGTATGTTGGGCTGCGTAATCTTCTAACTGATGAGAAATAAAATGCATATACTAAATTATTTGATAATAAAAGCGCAAAGATAATCTTAGAAATTCCGTTTGCCAAATATGCTTTGATTTTAATGTCTTATTTATACTTATTAGACTTGTAATTAGTATGGGTGAGTTTAGTACTTCACATTAGTTGATTGTAGAATAAAGAAAATCTACGTGATGATAATTCACAGAGTTTTGTGTCGGCTTATTCTTTTATGTTATTATTTTGGTTCGCGTCGTTGGTGTACAATAAAATTCTTATTTTTAGGTAATTAACCTATACATAGACTTATGAAAATATTAAAATGGTTCTTGGGAAGTATTTTAGTACTCGTTGCTTTGGCCTATTTATTCAAAGTAGATTACTTGTTCACAGCAGTCCGTACAATTTATTTTAATGGATATACAACTGCTTTTTTAGATGATTATAAGTATTTCCCAACCCGAACTATTGCTAATGATAGCAATAATATACAGCCTTGGCCTGTAGCTGTTGATTACAATCAAATCAAAGCAACTGAGGAGTTGGAAAAGGCTCACGTCGAACTACAATCGATAGCGTATCTCATTATCAAAAATGACAGTTTGTGGTATGAAAGCTATTATGATGGTTATGATAAAGGGGCGTACTCAAATTCGTTTTCTATGGCTAAAAGTATTGTGTCTGCTGCTTTTGGTAAGGCTCTGCAATTAGGGGAAATCAAAGAGGAAAATGACAAGGTGATCAATTATATTCCCGAGTTGACAGGTAAGTATAAGGATGACTTAACTGTGGCAGATTTATCTAAAATGTCTTCTGGACTAAAGTGGGATGAGGGTTATTATAGTCCTTTTTCTGTTATGACAGAGGTGTATTTTGTTAAGGACTTGAGAAAAGTTATGCAAAAGATTTCTATCGATGATGAGCCAGGTAAAGAATTTATCTATAAAAGTGGAGATACGGAGATGTTGACAATGGTTTTAGAAAAGGCTACAGGTATGTATTTAAGTGATTATGTATCTAAGCATTTTTGGAAACCTATGGGGGCAGAGAATCCCGCTTTGTGGCAGTTGGATCATGAAGGAACAGGAGTAGAGAAGTCATTTTGTTGTTTTACCAGTAATGCAAGGGATTTTGCTCGCTTTGGGAAATTATATAAGGATTTTGGGAAATGGAATGGGCAGCAAATATTAGATAGTGTTTACGTGGCAAAATCGATAAAGCAGCAGTATGCAAATGGGCCTGAATATGGATACGGTTGGTGGTTAGTCAAATATCGAGATCAGGAGTTCTTTTATATGAGAGGACATTTAGGTCAATTCGTTATAGTTTCTCCTAAAGATAATGTTATAATTGTTCGTTTAGGACATAAGAAAGGGGTGCAAACAGAAGAAGATCCCCATAGTAACGATTTGTATCTATACATAGATGAAGCTTATAAAATGTTAGATCAAAGAAAATAATGTCATGATGCTACCTTTAGAAAATATTCAATTAGAGCATATTCTTTTTTTAGATATTGAAACTGTTCCTGTGGAAGAGAGCTATGATGCTTTAGATGCAGAATTACAGGTTCTGTTTGAAGCCAAAACGAGTTACCAACGAAAGGAGGAAATCTCGGTCGAAGATTTTTATGAGCGGGCGGGTATCTGGGCCGAATTTGGAAAGATAGTGTGTATCTCTGTGGGGTATTTTCATTTTAAGCATGGCGTGCGTCAATTTCGAACAACTTCTTTTTGGGGAGAAGAAAAGGAATTGTTGGTTAAGTTTAGTGAATTGGTTAACCAACACTTTAGTCGCCCTTTTAATATCTTATGTGGGCACAATGCCAAGGAATTTGATTTTCCATATATCGCCAGGCGTATGTTGATTAATGGGGTAAAAATCCCCATAAAGTTGAATTTGTTTGGAAAGAAACCATGGGAAGTTCCACATTTAGATACAATGGAGTTGTGGAAGTTCGGTGATTTTAAACATTATACTTCACTGCAGTTACTCACCAAAATCTTAGGTATTTCATCGCCAAAGGACGACATAAGTGGATCTGAGGTTGCAGAGGTGTATTATAAAGAAAAGAATATTGATAAGATAATTACCTATTGTGAGAAAGATGTATTAGCTGTGGCACAAGTATTGTTGCGCTTTAGGAGAGAGGATTTATTAGAATCAAATGAAATATTATCTGTATGAGTTAATTAAAAGTTAATAATATTTGATTTTTTAAAAATGTTAAAAATATTTTTTCTATTTTTGTGAGAACGATTGAGAAAAATATGCAAACAAATTATACAAATAAAATTTCCTTTAAGAAGTATTCAATGTGTGAAGGCACATTAGGAGGTAAATAATTGTATATTGTTTGAAAATGATATTATAAAAGCCTCTATTGTTATAGGGGCTTTTTTTGTATAAAATTAGAAGTAAAAGAAATTAAAAAAAGAAATATGAACCAGTTCTACAATATTTGTTCAGTATCGATTATTACTAAGGCGACGTATCTAATGCGTAAGTCGTGCTTCGTCGTACTGCCAAAATTGGTTTTGTAAAATAGTTCATATATTCTTAAAGAAGTATAGAATAAATTTCAAAGGTCCTTTTGGTAGTAAATATCAAAAGGACCTTTTTTTTAGCCTAAATATTAATTATAAATTTTAAAAGTGATGAAAAACAATGTAGTAAAAGTTTTGGGTTTTTCTGTTCGTTCTACACAGTTCGCAGTTAAAACAGCAAATTTCTCTTTTACCGTAAATGACGGAAGAGATTTAGTAAGGGTGAATCAAATAGATTCTGCCGAATTGTTACTTGCTCGTTTAGCAGGAAGTATACACTATATCGGAAACTTGATTGGGTCAACCCTAAATTTAGATTTAAAATCTATTCAAGTGGAGGTAAGAGGAGAGGTTAAGAATAATGAAGATGATGAGAAAAGCATAGATATTACTAATTTTAAAAAGATTGATGTCATCGTTAAGCCAACTACACCTGCGTCAATTGTGCTTTTAAAAGAATGGATGGATGCAGTAAAATCTGCTTGCCCTGTCTTTACTGATTTTAAAACTCTTACGCCAACTGTGGTAACTTTGGTGAAAGAATATGACCAAATTAATGTTGCTTAATATGATTATTCTCGCATCCTGTTTTAAGAAAGCCATATAATATAACGAGGCAATTTCATTCAAATTATATTATATGGTTTTTTTAATGTTATTTTTGTTTAGATAAAATCACAGTTATGCAAAGTAAAACACCATTATTGCAAGTATTAGATTTAGAGATAACTACAATTAAGAACACTCAAGACAGTAAATCTTTAGTGCAAAATTGTTCTTTTGAGTTATATCAAAATGAAATTCTTGGAATAGTTGGAGAGTCAGGGTCGGGTAAATCAATTACCTCTCTTGCGATAATGGGACTATTGCCAAAGGGAGCTTTAACTATTGCAAATGGAAGTATTGTTTTTAATAAAGTAGAGCTTACTCAATTAAAAGAAGAAGAAATACGTTCCTATAGAGGAAAGGAATTTGCGATGATATTCCAAGAGCCAATGACAGCTTTGAACCCTACTATGACTTGTGGTAGACAAGTTTTAGAAATCTTACAACAGCATAGGGTGCATAATAGTGATTCAGCAATGAAACAAGAAGTGATTTCTCTATTCAAGAAAGTTAAGTTACCCAACCCTCAAGAGGTGTATCATAAGTATCCACATCAGTTGTCAGGAGGACAGAAGCAGCGCATAATGATAGCGATGGCGATAAGTTGTAAACCTGCTGTGTTGATTGCTGATGAGCCTACTACAGCACTTGATGTTACAGTGCAAAAGGATATTGTGGAGCTACTGAAGTCATTACAGAAAGAAACGGGAATGAGCATTGTATTTATTACGCATGATTTAGGTTTGATTTCATCTATCGCTGACCGCGTTATCGTGATGTACAAGGGTAAAATTGTTGAACAGGGGAATTGCTTAGCTATTTTTAATAATCCTAAAGAATTATATACTCAAGCTTTAATCGCATCAAGACCAAGTATAGATGTCCGATTAAAGAGGTTGCCTACTATTTCAGATTTTTTAAATCAAGTTGTTGTTGATGAGATTGTAACTGCAGAGGATAGAGCGAAAGCACATCAAAATCTCTATAATCGCCAACCATTATTAGAAATACGAAATGTGGTAAAGGATTATATAGTTAAAACAGGATTATTTCGATCAGGAAGCTTTAGAGCACTTGATCATGTAAGCTTTAATGTCTATGAAGGAGAAACTTTGGGATTGGTTGGTGAAAGTGGTTGTGGAAAGTCTACTTTAGGAAATGCTATACTGCAGTTGGATAAAGCAACGGAAGGACAGATCTTCTATCGCGGAATAGATATCACAAGATTAAATAAAGCTGAGATACGCAAATTGCGTAAAGAAATACAAATCATTTTTCAAGATCCTTATTCATCCTTGAATCCAAGGATAACAGTTGGTGAAGCTATATTGGAACCAATGAAGGTACATAAGGTTGGCAGTGATTATCGAGAGCGAAAGAGTATGGTTATAGATATTCTTTCTCGTGTCGGTCTTGATAAAGAGGCTTTTGATAGGTATCCTCATGAGTTCTCTGGTGGTCAACGACAGAGAATAGGTATAGCGAGAACAATCGCATTGAATCCGAAGTTGATTATTTGTGATGAATCTGTATCAGCATTGGATATATCTGTACAAGCACAAGTTTTAAACCTTTTAAATGAATTAAAAGATAAATTTGGATTTACATATATCTTTATATCTCATGATTTAGCTGTTGTAAAATATGTATCTGATCAGATTGTCGTTATGAATAAAGGTAAGGTAGAAGAGATAAATGAAGCGGATGAATTATACGATAACCCTCAAAAGGATTACACGCGTAAATTGATTAGTGCTATACCAAAATAAAGCCTCTATTATAAGAGGCTTTATAAGTTGCTATATTGTTATTTCTTGTTCAGTGAAAGTTATTCCATTCTTTTCCAATTCTTCCAAAATTGGAGTATAGATTTCTTGTTTTATCGGCAATTGTACTCCTGGTGATGTAATAGTTCCATTGAGTATTTTTAAAGTTGTAATTGCAACAGGTAAACCTACCGTTTTGGCCATCGCAGTATAAGTTTGATCTTCGCCTATACATACCATAGTAGAGTCTATTTGCTTGTCTTGATTGCCTATTTTATATCCAATTCTGTGGTACATGACTATCATATCCTTGTCTTGTGGGTCTAATGTCCATTTGTCTGATAGTATTTTTTCAAGAATTTGTGCAGGAGTAGCGTTTTTTAAGCCAATTTGCTTAACATCATTAAAGAGGTCCAGCTCCATAAGTTTAAGCCAAACTTGATCGTCTGGAGCGATGTTTAAAGCAAGTTTTAGTTTTGTCTCTATAGAGTCAGTTGGATGATATGGTAAGTATAAATCGATGAAATCTCTATATGTTAGAGTTTCAGAATTTTCAATTGTATAAGAATCGTCTGTTATTCCCAGATCAACAAATAGACTCCATGCTTTAGAATACCCCAATCTTCTGATTGTTCCTCTAAGTATTGTCCTTAGGTTGTTTAAGTTGTATATGTTTTGATATTTTAAAGAGTCTCTATTAGCATAAACTTCGAAATTGCCATATCCCTCAACTTTTAATATTTCGGTTCGACGAAAAACTTGATTATATGGGATGTATTTATACTTTCCTTCATGTAGAAATTTGGCTGCACCTCCTTGTGCAGCTAATACAACATTTCGAGGATTCCAGGTGAATTTATAATTCCAGAGGTTGTTATCAGATTCAGGTGCAATTAAACCACCGCAGTACGATTCAAATGAGGTTATTTCTCCGCCCTTATTTTGTATTTCATGAATAATTCTCATTGCGCTCATATGATCTATACCCGGATCAAGTCCAACTTCATTCATAAATATCAAGTTGTTTTCTACAGCTTGTTCATTCAACTCTGCCATTTGAGGGCTTATATAAGAGGCAGTAACTAAGTGTTTTTTTAGTCGAATACAGTCTTTGGCTAATTCTATATGGAGAGCTGCAGGTAGCATCGAGATTACGATATCGGCTTTTGACACGTATTCTATCCTTTGATCTGTATTAAAAAGATCAAAAGCAATTGGAGTTGCATTCGGATGGTTCATTGCTTTTTGTCTTGCAAGTTCTATAGATAAGTCACCAATTGTCAGGTGGATGTTTTCTTCATTTGATTTTTGAAGTAGATATCTGATCATAGAAGAAGAAGATCTTCCTGCTCCGACGATTAAAATTTGTTTTTTCATGTTATAGTTGTTGATTATAGTTATACGAAAATAAACAAATAGAGTAGCTTATAAAACTAACTACTTAAATATTACAAGTATAATATGTGAATTAATTGTATATTTGACTTAAAAACGAGATGACACGTAAAGTTTTAGGTATTGCTGCTCTTATTGGAGCATTAGGTGTAATCTTGGGTGCATTTGGTGCTCATGGATTAAAGAAGATTGTTACTGAAGCTCAAGTGATAACATTTGAGGTAGGTGTACGTTATCAAATGTATCATGCGTTTTTTCTATTATTTGTAGGAATCTGTACATTTTTTTCAGACAAGACTAAAAAAATATTACTTTTTTTGACTTTGTTCGGAATATTGTTTTTTTCAGGATCGATATATCTTTTGACATTTAAAGATTTGATTTCTATGAATTTAAGTGTTATCGGACCTGTTACTCCAGTAGGAGGGCTGCTATTTATAATAGCGTGGCTTTATGCTGGTATACAGGTTTTTAATTCGAAAAAGAGTGTTAAATAGGCAATTGACTATTTATATTTTAAATTTATTTCTAAGTTTGCAAACAAATTAATACACAACATAATAATGAAAATGGATATTTCAGAATCAATTTCACTTGATAAATATGGTATTAAAGATGTTGTAGAGATTATCTATAATCCTTCTTACGACGTTTTATATAAGGAAGAAACTAATCCTGCACTTACGGGATTTGACAAAGGTGTAGTAACAGAGCTTGGAGCTGTAAACGTGATGACTGGTGAATTCACTGGACGTTCTCCAAAAGACAAGTATATCGTTAAAGATGCTGTTACTGAAAACACTGTTTGGTGGAACACTCCAGAATCTCCAAATGATAATAAACCTATTGATGGTAAAACTTGGAATGCTTTAAAAGCAAATACAGTTGAGCAATTATCAGGAAAAAAACTTTATGTCGTTGATGCATTTTGTGGCGCTAACGAGAATACTCGTTTAAAAGTTAGATTTATTATGGAAGTGGCTTGGCAAGCTCATTTTGTAACGAATATGTTTATTCGTCCTACAGCAGAGGAGTTAGCTAATTTCGGAGAACCAGATTTCGTTGTGATGAATGGTTCTAAGACTACCTTCAAAGATTATAAATCATATGGTCTTAACTCTGAGGTTTATATTGCATTTAACTTAACAGAGAAGATTCAAGTTATCGGTGGTACTTGGTACGGTGGTGAGATGAAAAAAGGTATGTTCGCAATGATGAACTACTATTTGCCATTACAAGGTATGGCTGCAATGCACTGTTCAGCGAATAAAGGTAAAGATGGTGATGTAGCTGTATTCTTCGGATTGTCAGGTACTGGTAAAACGACATTGTCAACTGATCCAAAACGCGAGCTTATTGGTGATGATGAGCACGGGTGGGATGATGAAGGAGTATTTAACTTCGAAGGAGGTTGTTATGCTAAAACTATCAACTTGTGTCAAGAGAATGAACCAGATATTTATGGTGCTATTCGCCGTGATGCTTTGTTAGAGAACGTTACAGTTGATGCTAATGGTAAGATCGATTTTAACGATGGATCTGTTACTCAGAACACGCGTGTATCTTATCCAATTAACCATATTGATAATATTGTAAAACCAGTTTCAAAAGCAGGACCTGCTACTAAAGTAATCTTTTTAACTGCTGATGCTTTTGGAGTTATGCCTCCAGTGTCTAAGTTAACACCAGAACAAACGAAATACTATTTCTTGTCTGGATTTACTGCAAAATTAGCTGGAACTGAACGTGGAGTTACAAAACCTGAACCTACTTTCTCTGCATGTTTTGGAAAAGCATTCTTATCTTTACACCCAACGCAATATGCTGAGGAGTTAGTAAAGAAAATGGAAGCAAATAACGCAACTGCATATATGGTAAATACAGGATGGAATGGTACAGGAAAGCGTATTTCTATAAAGGATACACGTGCTATCATTGATCGTATTTTAGATGGATCTATTGAGAAAGCTGATACTATTGTAGTTCCTGTATATAACTTTGAGGTTCCTACTGCTTTAGAAGGAGTAGATACAGGAATCTTAGATCCAAGAAACACTTATGAGGACGCTCAAATATGGGATGATAAAGCAAGAGAATTAGCTGCTTTATTTATTGAGAATTTTAAATTATACTCTACAAATGAAGAAGGAAAAGCATTAATAAGTGCTGGACCACAACTGTAAGGTTATAATTTTTCACATAGAAAAAAGGGTAAGTGATCATTCACTTACCCTTTTTTGTGTTATATAAAGCCATAAAAAAAGCTTCTTATTAAGAAGCTTTTGGATATTATTTATTTACCTTTTGAATATATTTCTCAAGTGCCATAGTCATTGAAGGCGTTTCGGGAGCAGGAGCCATAATATCAACTCTTAAGTTGTTGTCTAATGCTTCTTTTTGAGTAGATGTTCCAAATACAGCTATTCTTGTATTGTCTTGTGAAAAATCCGGGAAATTCTTAAACAGAGACTTTATACCAGTAGGGCTAAAGAATGCAAGAACATCGTATTTTACGTCTGCTAAATCCGATAAATCACTCATCACAGTTTTATAAAATGTTCCAGGTACCCAATTGACTTTTAGTTGATCTAAAGTTGTTGGGATATCGTTATTTAACTGATCAGATGAAGGTAATAAGAACTTTTCGTCTTTGTATTTTTTAATAAGCGGAGCTAAGTCAGCAAAATCTTTTTGGCCAACATAGATCTTTCTTTTTCTGTAAACTACATATTTCTGCAAGTAGTAAGCTACAGCTTCCGATTGGCAAAAATATTTAAGTGTTTCAGGTACTTTGAAACGCATTTCTTCAGCAACCCGAAAGAAGTGATCCACAGAGTTTTTACTGGTTAGAATGATAGCAGTAAAGTTATGTAAATCAATTTTTTGGTGTCTTACCTCTTTGGCTTCTACGCCCTCTACATGAATAAAGGGTCTAAAGTCAATTTTTACTTTGTACTTTTGTTCTAACTCAAAGTAAGGTGAATTCTCCACTTTAGGCGCTGGTTGAGAAACCAAAATTGTTTTCACTTTCATAGTTATGTTTCTTAATTATGCTCAGATATTTTTAAACCAAAAATAGAGTAGAAAATAAGGAGCTATTTCAAGGGTGCAAAGATACAAAATAAAATAGAACAACTTATTTAATATTGATTTTTGATTGTTTTTTATAAAAATGATATATAATAATACATTTATTGCGATTAATGTAAAAATAAGGATAAGTGTTAGGCTTCTGCTGTTTATTTCATTGTAATAAAGCAGTACATCTACGAATAATAGCATCATCCCCATGTAGTTTCTATAAGTCGCTTTTTGTAAGTTTAGGGCATCCGCAAATTCTTCTATATTAAAAGCGACTGCAATAATCTTGTCAATTAAGTACTTTGCAATTACAAAAAACGCAATAAAATTGATGATTTGGATAAAAGAATTTAAGGTGATTTGCTCGATGTATCCAAATGTTTTTAAGCTAATCTGGATAAAGAAAGTAATCGATATCAATTGAATAGCTAAAAAGGATAGTGTGAAACTATTACGTAGGTTTGTGTTGTCTTTATAAATTTTCAAATATTTATTGGATGCAGCAAGTTTTGTAAACTCTGCAAACCTCACACTAAATATTGTTCGATTAATAGCCAGTACAGAGAATGCGATAAAGAATAGAGCTGTAGCCCAATCTTTATTCAATACGATTCTATCTATTAAAACTATATTCTCCATACAAGGTGCAAAATTAAGAATTTTTTTGCCTGTTTTCATGGTTTGTAGATTATTTAAGTTTTAACTTTCTATAAAAAGGTTACTTTTGTATTCAAACAATCTATAATGAGCTTAGGACTTGTCATTATACCAACCTATAATGAAATTGAAAATATTAGTTTAATTATAACTGCTGTTCTTGAATTAGAAGAACAGTTTCACGTTTTGATTGTTGATGATAACTCCCCTGACGGTACTAGTAATGCCGTGATAGAACTTCAGTCACAATTTCAAGGTCGACTGTTTCTTGAAACAAGATTAAACAAAGATGGACTGGGGACAGCTTATGTACATGGTTTCAAGTGGGCTTTAGAACGAGAATATGACTATATTTTCGAAATGGACGCCGATTTCTCTCATAATCCAAAAGATTTATCGAAGTTGTTAGCCGCTTCTCAGCGCTCTAAAGGGTTAGCTATTGGTTCGCGCTATGTTACTGGTGTAAATGTGGTAAATTGGCCTCTTAACCGCGTGTTATTATCTTATGGAGCTTCTATTTATGTTCGATTGATTACAGGAATGAAAATTAAGGACACAACTGCTGGTTTTGTTTGTTTTTCAAGAGAAGCTCTTCAACAGATTGATCTAGATAAAATACGCTTTGTAGGATATGCTTTCCAAATTGAGATGAAGTATCGTACCTATGTTAAGGGATTACCTATTGAGGAGGTTCCAATCATATTCACAGATAGAACAAGAGGGGAATCCAAGATGTCAGGAGGTATTATTAAAGAAGCAATATTTGGAGTCATTGCTTTGCGAATTAGAAAACTACTAAACACACTATAATGACAAATTATTTAATTAAAAATGGAACTATTGTCACTGAAGGAAAGTCCTTTGTTGGAGATCTTTTAATCGAGAATGGTTATATAAAGAAGATAGGTCATAATCTTCAAGTTGATAGTACCATTCAAACTATTGATGCAAGTGGAAAGTTAGTGCTACCTGGAATGATTGATGATCAAGTGCACTTTCGCGAACCTGGTTTAACCCATAAAGGCGATATTCAATCTGAATCTCGTGCTGCTGTAGCTGGGGGAATTACTTCTTTTATTGAGCAACCGAATACTGTGCCTAATGCTGTGACTCAGGATATTTTGGAAGAGAAGTATAAGAGAGCTGCAGAAGTATCATTTGCCAATTATTCTTTTATGATGGGAGGAACAAATGATAACTTAGAAGAAGTGCTTAAAACAAATCCAAGAAATGTAGCTGGTATTAAGTTATTTTTGGGGTCTTCTACTGGAAATATGTTAGTGGATAATCAAGAAGTTCTGGAAAAGATTTTCTCAAGTACCTCTTTGTTGATCGCTGTACATGCGGAGGATGAAGGAACAATTCGCAAGAACTTAGCTGAACACAAGGAAAAGTATGGAGAGGATATCCCTGTACAATGTCATCCTGTTATTCGCAGTGAAGAAGCATGTTATCTATCTTCGTCAAAGGCGATTGAATTAGCAAAGAAAACAGGCGCAAGATTACATGTCTTTCACCTATCTACAGCCAAGGAAACGGAATTGTTTAGAAATGATATTCACTTGAAAGACAAAAAAATCACTGCAGAAGTTTGTGTACATCATTTGTGGTTTACAGATAAAGACTATGCTGTTAAGGGGAATTTCATCAAGTGGAATCCTGCAGTAAAGTCTGAAGTAGACCGAGAAGGACTTTGGAAAGCTTTATTAGATGATAGAATTGATGTTATCGCAACTGATCATGCTCCACATACATTAGAAGAAAAAAGTAAGTCTTATTTGAATGCACCTTCTGGTGGTCCCCTTGTTCAACATGCTTTAGTAGCATTATTGGAAAGTGTTAAGCAAGGAAGAATTACAATTGAGAAACTTGTAGAGAAATTCGCTCATAATCCTGCAATACTATTTCAAGTAGAGAAAAGAGGTTTTTTAAAAGAAGGCTATCATGCAGATGTTGTTATTGTTGATAGTGAAAGTGAGTGGACTGTAGATAAATCTAATATTTTGTATAAATGTGGTTGGTCTCCTTTCGAAGGAACTGCATTTAGTTCAAAAATAACTCATACTTTTGTAAATGGATTTTTAGCCTATGCCGATGGAGTTGTTAATACGGAACACAAAGGACAAAGGTTATTATTCGAGCGTTAATATTTTTAGTTGAATGAAAAAACTGATTGTTTTATTCTTTATCGCCTTCTTAGTTGTTTCTTGTAATGATAAGAAGCCTACTCCTTTCATTGAAAAAAGTAAAATGGAAGAGATTTTATATGATATAGCAATGCTATACGCAATTAATAACTCTTATGTTTATACGGTTGATAATGATACGATACCAAGAATCACTATTAATTCTATTTTCAATAAACATCAGGTAGACAGTCTTTCTTTTACAGAAAACAATGCGTATTATATCAATTTGAATAAAGGTGTATATTATGAAATGCAAGATCGAATTTACGCTCGTATTGTGATAAATCAAACAAAATTTGAGGTAGACGATTTTGTCAATAAGGTTTTGGATACGAAAAGAATTGATGTTAAAATGATGAGAAATGCCGTCAAGAATCACCTTGATGAGCTATCTGAAAAAAGCGATTCAGCAGGAGAACTAAAAGTTGACGGAGATAGTATAAAACAGTTAAGTAATCAGGATAAGACTCAAGTTGATTCACTTAAACAAAAGAGTAAGCGCAGAATAGCGCGAATAGTCAAAAACGATACGCTAAGTATTGACACGATAAAACGCGTAAAATAAGATATGTCTAAAGCCTATCCATTGGATAGGCTTTATTTTTTTGTATAGTGATATTGAATAATTTCAGGAATAAACTCTTGATAAGACTTTAAAGTAAATGGTAAGACTTGCAATAGCTTTTGATTGTCATAGGTGTATTTTGAATGTGACGACAGTGCAATAGCTTTTGTAAAACTTCTTTTTTTGCCTGATATCAAGGAAATAAAAGCATCTAATCTCCAAGCAATTCTGCATAACCATTTAGTAGCAAATATAAAAGGAGGTTTCTTATTCATTAATTCGGCAATGTAATTCAGTAGTTCTTGATACGTGATATTATTAGCTACAACGATGTATTTTTCGTTAAATAGATCACTGTCCATAAGGTGAATCATTGCATTGACAACATCTTCTGCAGAGACGATAGCTGCTGTTCCGTTTGTGTAAAAAGGGAAGTCTTTTTTTATCTTTTGAAAGAACTCATTACTTCCTTCGTAATTAAATCCTTGGCCGAAAATAATACCAGGATTGACGATGATAACTTTTAATCCTTCTTGAGTCCCTCGCCAAACTTCCATTTCAGCACCATATTTAGTTATGGCGTAATCGCTGTGATAAAGCTCTGGATTCCAGTTTGTTTTTTCATTGATGATCTTGTTCTTTGCTAAAGTTTCTCCCAATGCAGCAATAGAACTTACATGGCAAAACTTTTCAACTTCAAAGGCTATCGCTAAGTTGACAAGATTGGCAGTTCCCTCAATATTCGTTTGTCTTAATACCTTCTCATCACGAGGATCGAAAGACACTAAAGCAGCGCAGTGATATACCTCCGTAATGTTTTGGAAGGCTATTTCTAAGGCAGGTACATCTAATAGGTCAGCTTTTACCCATTCAATTTTTAAGAATAGGTCTTCACTCTTTTTCAATTTAAAAAAAGATTGAGTTTTCTTGATGCTATTTTCGTGTCTGTATATAGCGCGGACTACAGGCTCATTTCTGAGTAGTTGTAGGATTAGATGCGCTCCGACCATACCGGTTGCTCCTGTTACTAATTTCATACTTTATACAAAAATAAGTTTTATGTTTTACATACTGAAAAATTATGAAATAAAGTTGAAAACTAACGCCCCTATTGTCAGTTTCTAATTGATAAATGTATAAAACGACTAAAAGTGCAGTGAATATTGGAATTTTATTCCATAAGCTAAGGTTTTGAGCTATCTTTGTGTAAAATTTATTTAAATGAAGAATTTTATTGAAGAAGTGACTTGGAGAGGAATGCTCCACGACGTAATGCCAGGCACTGAAGAACATTTGTTGGAGCAAATGCGTGCTGCGTATGTGGGGATTGACCCAACAGCCGATTCATTGCATATTGGACATTTAGTAAGCGTGATGTTATTGAAGCACTTTCAATTAGCAGGACATAAGCCTTACGCTCTTGTAGGGGGAGCTACTGGGATGGTTGGAGACCCTTCTGGTAAGTCTAATGAGAGAAATTTATTAGACGAAGAAGCTTTACGCCATAATCAGAACGCAATTAAAAACCAATTAAGCCGTTTTTTAGATTTTAATTCAGGTGCTGAGAATGCTGCTGTGTTAGTAAATAACTATGACTGGATGAAGGACTTCTCTTTCTTAGAGTTTATTCGTACAGTAGGTAAGCATATCACAGTGAACTATATGATGGCGAAAGATTCTGTAAAGAAACGCCTGAACGGAGAGTTTGCAGATGGAATGTCTTTTACAGAGTTTTGTTATCAACTAATGCAAGGATATGACTTTTTGCATTTATACAAAGAGAATAATATTACATTACAAATGGGAGGATCTGACCAATGGGGAAATATCACTACTGGTACAGAGTTAATCCGCAGAACAATTAGCGAGAAAGCCTATGCGCTTACTTGTCCATTGATTACTAAAGCTGATGGTACTAAATTCGGTAAGTCAGAAGGAGGTAATATTTGGTTATCTGCAGAGTACACTTCTCCATATAAATTCTACCAATATTGGTTAAACGTGGCTGATGCTGACGCAGAGCGTTATATCAAGATCTTTACTTTTATATCAAGAGAAGATATTGAAGCATTAGTGAAAGAGCATACAGAAGCTCCACATTTACGTGTGTTACAACGCCGTTTAGCAGAAGAAGTAACTATTATGGTACATGGTCAAGAACAGTTAGACAATGCTATCAAAGCATCTAATATCTTATTCGGTAACTCTTCTACAGAAGATTTAAAACAATTAGATGAAAAAACGTTCTTAGAAGTTTTTGATGGAGTTGGACAATCAGAAGTGGCAAAGGCTGATATCGAGGCAGGATTAAATATTGTAGATGCATTAGCTGCTAATTCTGACTTAGCGTCTTCTAATGGTGATGCTCGTCGTTCGCTACAAGCAAACTCTATTTCTGTTAATAAAGAAAAGGTTACAGAAGATTATGTGATAACAGCAAATGATTTAATTAACGATCAATTTGTTTTATTGCAAAAAGGGAAAAAGAACTACTTTATTTTACATGTAAAGTAATTGAATACTATATGCTTAAAGCCTCTACATTGTAGGGGCTTTTTTTTTGACACTTATCGAGAATTTTAATTATTTTATAAATCTACCATATACATGGTATTTCGCAACTTACTGCATTGAGGTAAATTTGTATCAGATAATAAAAGAAAGAACATTGCCTTTATTGTTTTGAAGGTGGTGAGATTTTCTAACATTGATATCTACACCAAAGTGAATTTATATTAAAACCCAAATAAGATGCAATTAGTTGACAAAAGACGAGCACTTGAAACTCGTGACTTAAATCACATCAATACAATCTTTTCTATGCACACATCCATGTGTATGTGTCCATGCTGTTTTCTATAGAAGCATACCGCTTAAGAGCATTTCTGTGATGCTCTATAAAAATTCATTTTTCACAAAGTATTTCAATTAAATTTTAATCAAAGGATAGATTATAGGTCTATTACTAAAAGTAGTTTTATGCAAAAAATTTACGTAATTCTGTTTGTGTTTGTTGGTATTCTAACATCCCAAGCTCAAGACACTTTAGTATCAGGAACGGTGTCTGATTCTAGTGGTACACTGCCAGGAGTTAGTGTATTAATAGAGAATAGTTCACAGGGAACTATGACTGATTTAGATGGTAATTATTCTATAAATATAAAGGATGGACAAGTATTGGTATTTTCATTTGTAGGATATCAAACGCAGAAAATTGCTTATAAAGGACAAGCAAATGTCAATATTTTGCTAAGCGAGGAATCTGCAAACTTAGACGAAGTTATTATTACAGTGCCTTATGGTACAGCAAATAAGAAAACTTACACAGGATCTGTAGGATTAGTGCAAGCTAAGAATATTGAGAAAGCGCAGGTTAGTAATGTTTCTAAAGTATTAGAAGGTACTATTGCCGGAGTGCAATCGTTTTCGTCAAGTGGACAGCCTGGATCTGAAGCAACTATACGTATCCGTGGTATTGGTTCTATTAATGCCAATAGCAAGCCTCTTTATGTTGTTGATGGGGTGCCATACGAAGGAGAGTTGAATGCTATCGCAGCTACAGATATTGAATCTATGACTGTGCTAAAAGATGCTACTGCTGCAACATTGTATGGTTCGCGTGCAGCAAATGGTGTAATTATGATTACAACAAAACAAGGGACAAGAGAAACAGCTCCTCAAATTGAGATTAGTGCAAAACACGGTATTTCAAGCCGTGCACGTAATGACTATCGCGTATTGGGGACCAATGATTATATGGAGTTGCAATGGGAAGCTATTCGCAACGGACAAATGGATGCTGGAGGAAAATCACCTGAAGCAGCAGCTGAATATGCAAGTCAAAACTTGATTAGTCAGATAGGTATTAATCCTTACGGAACGAATAACCCAATGCCCGTAGGTACTGATGGTAAGCTTTTACCAGGATTAAAACCGTTGTGGAGTGACAACTGGGATGATGCTTTACAACAAAATGCTCGATTTACAGACGTGAATGTTAGAGTAAGTGGTGGTGGAAAGAACACGAGATATTTTGTTTCGGGAGGTTTTTTAAATGACCAAGGTTATGTTATCGAATCAGGATTCAAGCGTTATAACCTTAGATCTAATATCGTAGTAGATGCTAAAGATTGGTTAGAAGTAGGTCTGAATGTTGCTGCTTCGAGTTCGATACAAAATTTCCCAAAACAAGATGATAGTGAACAGTCAAACGTTATCTTATTTGCCAGAGTAATGCCTTCTTTTTATCCGATTTACCAAAGAGATTTGGCAACAGGAGCTTATTTGGTAGATCCAAATACAGGAGGACGTATGTTTGATTATGGAAACTACAGAGCTTCTTCATATGCTAAGTACAACTTGATTGCAAGTATGCCACACGACTTGAGCGAGATCAAGAAAGATATTGCAAGTGTTCGTACTTATGGACAAATTAAGTTTTTAGATAACTTAAAATTTAAATCTTCATTAAGTGTTGACTATAATAGTACTAATAATCACAATGTAACAAACCCTCTTTACGGTCCATCAGTTGAGTATGGAGGAAGTGTGGACCGCAAGAACACACGTACTGTTAGCATGACTTTTAATAACGTATTGAATTACAACTTAGATATAGACGATAAAAATGCAATATCTGCAATGGTGGGGCAGGAGTTCTATTCGTATGATTCAAATTATTTTGGAGGTCAACGTGAGCAGTTAATCATGAATGGTTATTTTGAACCAGATGCGGCGTCTAAGGTAATTGACTTTTTTGGAAAAGCAGATGAGTATAAAATGTTGAGTTTCTTCGGAAATGCTCAGTATTCATATGACAAGAAATATTATTTGTCAGCTTCTTTTAGAAGAGATGGTTCTTCTCGCTTTTCACCTGATAGTAGATGGGGTAACTTCTGGTCATTTGGTGCATCGTGGAGAATTATTGATGAGGAGTTTATGAATCAATATAGAGATACTTGGTTGAGTAATTTGCTTTTTAGAGCAAGTTATGGAGCACAAGGAAATGACAATGTTGGATATTATGCTTATCAAGCTTTGTACGCAATACAAAATAATTTAGGAGATCCAGGATTAGTAACATCGAGATTGGGAACAGAGGATTTGTCTTGGGAAACTAACTTAAATATGAATATTGGACTTGACTTTGGATTTTTCAATGAGCGATTGTCTGGTACAATAGAGTATTTCGAAAGACGTTCAAAGGATTTATTATTTGATAGAGATTTAGCTTCTTCTACAGGTTTTACTTCTATTCAAGAGAATATTGGAGCAATGAAAAATTACGGTTGGGAGTTTACGTTAAATGGTACGCCAATCATGACCGAAGATTGGAGATGGAGTGTAGGATTGAACTTGACTACGTATAAGAATAAGATTACTTCTCTGCCATCTGAGGCGATTTGGAGTGGAAATAAGAAATGGGTAAAAGGTGGTTCTTTGTACGATTTTTATTTACCAGAGTGGGCAGGTGTTAACCCAACAAATGGAAATGCACAATGGTATCTTCAGAATGGAGATGGATCAAAAACTATAACAGATGATTATTCACAAGTTGACAAAGTTGAACATAAAGTAAAACAAGGAAATTCTCTGCCTGATGTATCAGGAGGTTTCTCAACAGAATTAACTTATCAGAATTGGTCATTATCTGCAAACTTTGCCTATAACATTGGTGGAAAGATTTACAATGGTGACAAGATGAGTTTATACAGATCTTCAGGAGGAGGAACTAACTGGAGTACGGATATGTTGAATAGATGGACGCCAGATAATCCTAATACAGATGTAGCTAAAGTTTCTACGCATCCAAAGAGTGCATGGAATCAGTCTTCGGATAGATTTTTAGTTGATCGTTCTTACTTAAAACTTAAAAACCTAACGGTATCTTATAATGTGCCACAAGAATGGCTGAAGAAAGTAAGATTGTCTTCTGCAAGTGTATACTTCCAAGCTGAGAATCTTTTTACTTGGACGAAAGAACAAGGTCTAGACCCTGAGCAAACTTTTGATGGTAGTACGTATTTCCGTTACCCTGCCATGAAAACGATTTCTCTTGGGATTAATGTTAAATTATAAAAAATCGAATTATGAAAAATAGCGTAATTAAATATATAATAGGAGCTTTTATACTTTCAACAAGTTTGATTTCTTGTTCTTTGGATACTGATCCAACAGATGCTATTGAAAGTGAGAAAGTGTTTAGTACTGTAGAGGGGAATGAAAAGGTATTGAATGGTGCATGGAGTTATTTAATGGAAAGTTTTTCTACTTATGCTAATCCTGGTTTTGGATCATTTTTGCGTACAAATGATGCTATGGGTAGTGATGTAGTATTGAATGGAAGGTATGGTTTTCGCGCGCACTACTTATTTAATGCATTGTATTCAAAGGCGAGAACGAATACGCACAGTTGGAATTTAGCCTATAAAACTATTGACAATGCTAATAATGTGATTGCAAAAGTTTTTGAATCGGAAGGTTCAGTTGTTGACAAACAACGAGTTCGCGGTCAAGCTTTAGCATTGAGAGGTTTTATGTATCTACATTTAGCATCGAGTTATGCTTATGCAATTGATTTAGATCCGAATGCTATTACAGCTCCGATTTACTTGGAGCCAACGAGCAGTGCAACTAAACCAAGACCTGCTGCTACAGTTACAGAGGTTTATTTGCAATCTATTAAAGATTTAGAAGAAGCACTTACATTGATTCCTGAGACATATAAGAGAGGAAACACAATGAAGCATAAATTTGATCGTGAAGTAGTTTTGGGACTGCTTTCTCGTGCACATTTATACGCAAGAAACTGGAAAGAAGCTAAAGAGTACTCTGATCAATTATTGGCTTTGAATAGTTACTTAATGAATGAAAGTGAATACAAAAGTGGATTCAGTGATTCGAGTAATGGAGAGTGGATTTGGGGACATGCTCAAAATGAATCTCAAAAGAATGCATCTTATCAATTTAATTATTTAGATGTTACTTCAAGTCAGAGTTACTACTATAGCTTTAATGCGGATCCTTATTTTAGAGATTTGTTTGACGAAAGTGATTATAGAAAGAGCATGATTTATTGGGCACCAGACCCTTCTAATACAGAGCCAAAAGATGGTAATACTGCTTATATGCGCTATGCTAAATTTAAGTTTAGAGGTTCTCAGATAGCAGATATTGTATTGATGCGTACTTCAGAGATTTACTTGATTAATGCAGAAGCAAAAGCGCGATTAGGAGAGGCAGATGCAATTGATGTTCTGAATACTTTAAAGACAGCAAGAGGAGCTAAAGAAGTGAGCGGTCTAATGGGACAAGATTTGTTAGACGAAATCTGGATTGAGAGAAGAAAAGAACTTTTTGGCGAAGGGTTTGCTTTAATCGATATTATTCGCAATCAACAAAAAGTGGTTCGAAAAGCGTATCCTCAAGATAAGTTAGTTGATTTTACATACGAAGAAATGGATAGTACTGGAAAAATCTCTCAAGTAGTTGTAAAACTTTTACCAATGGGGCATGATGCTGTTAAGTTCCCTGACGGTTCAGATTTTATAGAAAATAGCAAGTATTATCTCTACCGAATACCAGAAGTAGAAGAAAGAGAGAATCCAAATCTATATTTGAATCGATAAAATTATAGTACGGATTATCATTTATAGTTGATTAGTTAGTGAGAAGTGAGATAACTTGAAAGATAGTTATCTCACTTTTTATTTTGTGGTTTTATGTGCCTGTTGAATCTGTTGTTCTTTCTGAGCAAAATTTCCATTGAATGAAGTTGTATATATCGTTGTATTGAATATTGTAAAGTTCGGCTTCAATACGGTCTACCGAGTTAAAGTGTAGAGTAGTTTTCCTCAATTTCGATTTAGAAGTTTGTATGGCACTAGAGGGTGAAGTGCCTTTTTGTTTTATCTTTGTTATTAATTAAAAGAAATGATTATGTTGTGCGTTGCTATTATAGATCAACAAGAGTTAACCAAATTTGCCATCAAGACTATTTTAGAGGAAAGGAGTAAGGATACTCTTTGTTATCAAGAGGTTGTTAATGCACATGATTTGAGAGAGTTTCTGAATAAGTGTGGCAAAACATATGTTTTTTTTAACCCACAGTCTTACAATTTTGAGCAACAGATCAATCAAATTTTTATGTTTCAAGAGCAGTATGTCAATTGTCATTGGGTCATGCTTTTTGATGAGTTAAATGAATCTTGGTTGAAGCGTATGTTGCAAATCAAGAAGGTCGATTTTAGTGTTATTTTTAAGACAGACACACTTGATAGCATAACCAAAGGTATAGATGAAGTACTATCTGGAAAAGTGTATTTGAATGATGCTGTTCAAAAGATTTTGGAGGAACACCAAAAGTCTATTCACAAGGTAGAACAGGTACTGACAGTTGTAGAACGCGAAATTCTAAAAGAGATAGCCTTTGGCAAAATGACAAAGGAAATTGCTGCTGAGCGAAATATTAGTGTGCACACCGTGATTACACATCGCAAGAATATCTTTAAAAAATTGGAGGTGAATAATGTTCACGATGCTACGCGTTATGCTATTCGCGCTGGTATCATAAAAGTCAATGACTATTATATATAGTCTGGATTGATTACTGGATAGTATTTTACGTTAGTTTCTTATTATAAGCAATTTTTTTTTATGGGTAGAGCTAAGGATAAGGTTAGTTTATTAGAGCAGAGTGAAAGTAGTTTCAACACTTTATTTGTACTTGTAGAACAGTTATCTACAGAACTGCAGCAAAAGACTTTTAATTTTGAAGGTAGAGATAGAAACATCAGAGATGTATTTGTCCACCTTTATGAATGGCATCAGCTATTGTTAACTTGGATTTCAAATAATCAACAAGGGAATCAGACGTCTTTTTTACCTAAGCCTTATAATTGGAAAACGTATACGGCTATGAATGTAGAGTTTTGGAAAAAGCACCAAGCTACGTCTTTGGACGATGCTAAGATATTACTACAACAGAGTCATCGAGATACAATTCAAATAGTGAAAGCTTTTACAGAAGATGAATTATTCGTTAAAAAGTATTTCAATTGGACAGGTTCTACAAGTCTTGGGAGCTACTGTGTATCGTCTATGTCAAGTCATTATGAATGGGCTATTAAAATAGTAAAGTCACACGTGAAATCAGGTAGTGAAAGCGAATGATTGATGGCTCTAACCTCATTATAGGATAAGGCGTGATTTAGAGTGTTTTCTGAAAAGGTAAATAGGTGAAAATCAGCCCTATATTTCTACATTGATTTAATTAAGTTAATTGATATTTGGCTACCAGTAGCTTTATGTCAATATTTTTTTTTAGTAGTATCACATTTTTATTGTTGAGAGATTGCTTGCACTTTCTTCGGGTTTTCTAGGGGGATGCTTCGGGTTTTATTGGGAAAAGGCGTCTTTTTGCGAAGAAAACCCGAAGGATACTCGAAGAATGCTCCAAGAAAGTCGCATGAAAGTGTGGTTATTCTTCGCGCTGATCTATTATTATATTTACTTTAAATTATGTAAATATTTATTTTAATTGAGACAAATATTTGATTTTTAATATGTTAGTTTGTCTGTTTTTCATAATTTTGTTGTGGTAATCTTAACGGAATATATTATGAAAAAGTATTTGTTGTTTTTCGCTACTATTTTATGTTGTGTTTTTTTAGGGGGGTGTAGTTCGGATGAAAATTCGAAGAAGAAGGATGATGGTAATGAATCGAATAACTCAGGTACCGAGATTTCGGTTGCTCATTATTCGAAAGCCATTAAAAAAGATTGGTTAGCTTCTAAGTTTGTGTACTTAGATAGAAATAATAAAGTGATTCTTGAAGAAGATTTAAGCTTTTATAGAGTTTGTGATTTGGATTTATATAGCTTCAAAGAGGATAAAGTTTTTATGGAAAATCACAGTTTTGATTGTAGTGAACTTTACAAAAGCGTTGCAGATTATAAAATCGAGGGAGAGAACTTGTTACTTTTTGCCAAGGAGATGAATGATAACTTAGAACCTTTAGAAATTATTTCTTTGACAACGAAACAATTAGTTTTGAAAGTTGATGATAAATATGATTTCTTTTATGGTAAGCAAATTAATCTGCCTGAAGGTGCTACAGCGAAACAGGTCATTTTGGTTGCTAAATAGTAAATGTATATAAAAGAAAAAACTGCTGTACAGCAGTTTTTTCTTTTATATAGGACTTTGGTTTTTAAACATTTCTTTATTGATTTCGTCAATGTACTCAAGAACTTCATCTCTACCTATTTTGTCTTCAGAGGAAGTTACAAAATAAGGAGGCATTTCTTCCCAATTGTCTGCTAACATTTTCTTTCTATAATCAGCGACTAAACTATTTACCTTTTGTTTTCCTACTTTATCTGCTTTAGTAAATATAATAGAAAAAGGTACTTCAGATTGCCCCAAGTATTGCATGAACTCTAAGTCAATTTTTTGAGCTTCGTGTCTGATGTCTACTAAAACAAATGCGCTAACAAGCTGTTGTCTTTTTTCGAAATAATCTGTAATGAATTTTTGAAATGTAGATTTTGTCTTCTTACTTACTTTTGCATATCCATATCCAGGTAAATCAACTAAATACCAATTTGAGTTAATCTTAAAGTGATTTATTAATTGTGTCTTTCCCGGTCTTGAAGATGTTTTTGCAAGATTCTTTTGGTTTGTAAGCATATTAATCAAAGAAGATTTGCCGACATTAGACCTTCCGATGAAAGCGTATTCAGGGATAGGTTCATTAGGGCACTTCTTCGCGTCAGAGTTACTTACGACAAATTCTGCAGTATTAATTTTCATATTTTAGTAATTGCGCTTTTTAAACCAAGCGTATAGTAATTTATTAAATTCGTCTGGATGTTCCATCATCGCTGCGTGTCCACATTCATCAATCCAATATAGATCTGAATCAGGTAGTAGTTCGTTAAACTCTACTGCAACTTCGGGAGGAGTTACCTTGTCGTTTTTCCCCCAGATTAGACAGGTTGGTACATTTATTTTTGGTAAATCTTTAGACATATTGTGGCGTATTGCACTTTTGGCAATAGTAATAGTCTTGATAACCTTCATACGGTCATTTACAGTAGCAAAAACTTCATCTACTATTTCTTTCGTAGCTATTTCAGGATGATAAAACACGTCCTCTGCTTTTTTCTTGATATACTCATAGTCACCACGCTTTGGATAACTATCTCCCATAGCACTTTCATATAAGCCAGAGCTACCTGTAAGTACCATAGCTTGTAAGTACTCAGGATACATCTTAGAAAAATACAAAGCAATATGTCCTCCTAAGGAATTTCCTAATAGGATTACTTTTTTGTGTCCAAGGTGGTCGATAAAGTCTTTAACAAACTTAGCAAATGCCTTTACGTTTGTCTTTAAAATGCTATTTGTGTATAAAGGTAGTTCAGGGAGAACTACTTTGTAGCCTTCTTTCGGGAAGAATTCTGTAACACCATCAAAATTGCTCAGTCCGCCCATTAAACCGTGTAAGATGATAATTGGAGTTCCATCACCAATCTCAACATAACGGAATTTACCATCTACTTTTAAAGTTCGCTCCATGTAGTTTCTAAATGCGATTTTTAAATTCCCACAAATATAAGGTTTTATTAGGGACAATGTTTCTAATAAAACTATAAAAAAACATTTAACTGCAAATTAGATGAAATATAGTGGCAGAAAACGATACTTTTTTAGGTCTGAAAAAAGCGCTTTTTTGTCGTTTTAGACTCATTCAAATTGTAGATTTTGCTAAAATATAAGTGTTTAAAATCAAGTGTTTAGTATGCTAAACCTTGAAATAGTGTAGTATTGCGAAAACTTATTAACAAAGTGGGAAAAAGTGGGAAAAAGTGGGAAAAAAAGTAGTACATTTGCTAAAATAACATTAATAGGTGTGGTTTGTCTTTTATAGTCGGAACATATGAGTGTAAAATTGATGCCAAAGGTCGTGTGTCAGTACCTGCTTCTTTGAAGAAGCAGTTGCCTGCTATGGCTGAAGGTTTCGTGTTGAAACGCTCTGTGTTTGAACCATGTTTAGAGTTATGGCCTATGGCTGAATGGAACAAGATGATGGAGAAAATCAAAAAATTAAACCCTTTTGATAAGAAAAATGATATGTTCATTCGTCGCTTTATGGCTGGTGTTAAAGAAGTGAGTATTGACGATGCAGGTCGTTTGTTAGTGGCAAAAGACTTGATCGAGTATGCCAAAATCTCGAAGGAACTTGTGTTTACTTCTAAGGTGAATATAATTGAAATTTGGGATAAAGGATTGTATGAGAATATTTTGAGTGAGGATGAAAATATTGATTTTGCAGACTTGGCTCAAGATGTAATGAGTAATATTAGTTTTGATGAATAAAGAAGATTACGGTTATCATAAGCCTGTTTTGTTACAGGAAAGTGTAGATGGATTAAATATTAAGCCTGATGGAGTGTATGTTGATGTTACGTTTGGAGGAGGAGGACACTCTCGTGAAATATTAAGTCGTTTAGGTGAGAATGGTAAACTGTATGGATTTGATCAAGATGCAGATGCCTTGGATAATGCTATTGACGATCCGAGATTTGTGTTGATCAATCAAAATTTTAGATACTTAAAACGCTATTTGCGTTTTTATGGAGAAAAGGAAGTAGATGGGATTTTAGGTGATTTAGGAGTTTCTTCACATCAGTTCGATGTTGCTGAGCGCGGTTTTTCAACGCGTTTTGATGGAGAACTGGATATGAGAATGAACCAAAAGAGTGAAATATCAGCTTATCATGTGGTGAATGATTATGAGGAGAAGGATTTGCGAAATATGTTCTATCTCTATGGAGAGTTAAAAAATGCTGGAGCGATTGCCAATACGATTGTCAAGAGTAGAGCAGAAGAGCCGATTAAGAATACTGATGATTTGAAGCGTGTGCTTGCGAGGTTTTTGCCTGCACATAAAAGCGCAAAGATTTTAGCTCAAATTTATCAAGCTATTCGAATTGAAGTGAATCAAGAAATGGATGTTCTGAGAGAGATGCTTGAGCAAAGTGCAGAAGTTTTAAAACCTGGAGGTCGCTTGAGTGTTATTTCTTATCATTCTTTAGAAGATAGATTAGTAAAGCGCTTTATGAAAAATGGAATGTTTGAGGGTGAGCCAGAGCGCGATATGTTCGGAAGATTTGAAGTTCCTTTAAAACAATTGGGGAAATTGATAATACCGACAGACGAGGAAATAAGTGTAAATAATAGAGCAAGATCAGCAAAACTAAGAGTAGCAGAAAAGAAATGAGAAAGAATCTCGTAAGTCCAATGGATGTCATCAAGGCGAAAATTCTCGTTCATGAGGATTCAGCCAAGAACTGGGCGATTATCATTTATGTGATTTGCCTTTGCTTGATATTGATTTGGAATACACAAGCTTATGAGACTAAGGTTTTTAAGGTTACTGCTCTTACGCATGAAGTGAAAATGCTCAGAGCTGAGTTTGTTGACACGAGATCAGAATTGATGGAGTTGAAGATGGAGTCAACAATCACTAAAAAGTTGGAGGATGAGGGGATATACCCATCAGAAACTCCGCCAACTAAAATTAAAGTGAATTTAGAAAGTAAGAAAGAAAGTTTTTGGAGTAGGTTATGGCATTAGAGAGGAGAGGGGTTTACTTAAGGCTTTATCTTATGTCTGCTGCAGTGATTATTGTTGCATTGTGTATCATTTATCGCTTGGTCAAGATTCAGGGGGTTGAAGGAAAGGAGCTAAGAGCTAAAGCGCAAGATAAAACTCGTGTAAAAGAAGAAGTAATTCCCGCAAATAGGGGAAATATATATTCAGCAGATGGAAGTCTTTTGGCAACATCTGTTCCGGTCTTTGAAATTCGATTTGATGGTGTAGCACCAAGTAAGGAAGATTTTGAGAAAAATCTTAAACCTCTATCTGACTCTTTAGCTGTGATGTTTGGTAAGAGTTCATCTCATTATCAAAATCTAATGAGAAAGGGTAGGGCAAATAATAGTAGGTACATCTTAATTGCTCGTGGGTTGAGTTATACTCAATTTGTAAGAGTGCGAAATTTTCCACTTTTTAATCGTGGTCCATATAAAGGAGGTTTTATTTCTTTACAAAAAACGATTAGACAACACCCTATCGGCAGGATTGCTCAACGTACTATTGGATATGAAAGGCAAAATGACGATAAGACTTTTGGTAGAGTAGGAATAGAAGGAGCATTTAGCAATTACCTTAGCGGTGTAGATGGAAGAAGAAAAATGCAGAGTATTGGAAAAGATCAATGGAAGCCAATCAACGACGAGATTGAATTAGATCCTGTTGATGGAAAAGACATTGTCTCTACAATCGATGTTTATATACAAGATATTGCACATCATGGTTTGTTGAAAGCACTTCAAGACTTTAATGCTGATCACGGTACTGTGATTGTTATGGAAGTGAAGACAGGTGCGATTCGCGCCATCTCTAATTTGGGGAGAGCGGAATCAGGAAACTATTATGAGACTATAAATTATGCTCTTGCGGAAGTTCATGAACCGGGGTCAACGTTTAAGTTAGCTTCTCTTTTGGCTTTATTGGAGAAAGGGAAAAGTGATACGGCTCGTATTTACGATACACAAGACGGTATTGTAAAGTTTTATAATGCAAGAGTGCGCGATTCGAAATGGGGTGGATATGGAAAGATATCCTTAGCAAGAGGAATAGAAGTTTCTTCCAATACGGTGATTACTCAAGCTGTGAATGAGGGGTTTCAGAATAACCCATCAGAGTTTACAGATTACCTGAGTTCATTGGGAATGGATAAACCCATAGGGGTGCCTATTCTGGGAGAAGGCTCTCCATATATACCAAAACCTGGTGCGAAAGGTTGGAGTGGGATTGCACTGCCGTGGATGGCGTTCGGATATGGACTATCTGTGACACCGATGCATACTTTGATGTTGTACAATGCTGTGGCAAATAATGGAGAAATGGTTAAACCGCAGTTTGTGTCAGAGGTTAAAGAGTTTAATCGCACGATAGTGAAGTTTGAAAAGGAAGTCGTAAATCCTCAAATAGCTTCTCCAGAGGTGATTAAGCAAGTACAAGCTGTTTTAGCAAATGTTGTTAAGAAAGGGACAGGAAGAAAATTGGATTCCAAAAACTTTTCGATGGCAGGTAAAACGGGAACAGCTCAAGTGAATTACGGAAAAGGAAAAGGGAAAGAGATGTATTATTCATCTTCATTTGCAGGATATTTTCCTGCTGATAATCCTAAGTACTCTTGTATAGTTGTAATTCATAGACCTGATCGCAGTAAGAGTTATTATGGAGCTGATGTATCCGGGCCAGTGTTTAAGAAGATTGCTCAAAAGATTTATACAGATGTTCCTATTACAACTGAACTCGAAGAAGTGAATCACGTTTCTTCAGAAATTCAGAATAGTTATGCAGACTATTTTACTAAAGTGAATGATGAGAATCAGGTAATGCCGAATGTAAAAGGGATGTATGTGATGGATGCTTTACCATTATTAGAGAATTTGGGATTGAATGTAGCAGTACATGGTATAGGAAAGATTAAAAATCAATCTATTCCAGCTGGAACAAAAATAGAAAGAGATAAGAAAGTAGTATTAGAATTATAGTGAGAAAGCTAAAAGACATATTATATAGAGTAGAAATAAAATCTGTAGTAGGTTCAACCGATCTTGCTATAGATTTCATTGCTTTTGATTCACGTAAAGTGAAAGCAGATACATTATTTGTAGCTCAAAGAGGATCTGTAGTAGATGGACATGAGTACATCAGTCAAGCTATAGCACAGGGTGCCACAGTGATTGTGTGTGAAGAGTTGCCTTCTGATATAGTTGATAATGTAACTTATGTATGTGTAGAAGACTCTGATTTGGCTTTAGCTCATATGGCCAATAATTTTTATAATGAGCCTTCATCTAAGTTACATTTAGTTGGTGTTACTGGAACAAATGGTAAAACAACTATAGCGACATTGTTGTATAATTTGTTTACCAATATTGGGTATAAGGTAGGATTGTTATCTACTGTAAAAATTATCGTTGGTAAGAAGGTTTACGAAACGACGCACACAACGCCAGATTCACTGACTATAAATTATTATATGAATGAAATGGTCGCTGAAGGTTGTGAGTATTGTTTTATGGAAGTGAGTTCTCATGGAATTGTTCAGAAACGCACAGATGCTTTGAACTTTAGAGGTGGGATTTTTACCAATTTAACACATGACCATTTAGATTATCACAAAACATTTGCAGAATATAGAAATGCTAAGAAAATCTTTTTTGATCAACTTAGTAGTAAGGCTTTTGCAGTGACCAATGTGGACGATAAAAACGGAATGTTTATGGTTCAGAATACAAAGGCAAAGTTAATTACTTACGGTCTGAAAAATGTATCAGATTACAAAGGACAGATTCTTGAGAGTCAGTTTTCTGGTATGTTAATGAAAGTAAATCAACAAGATGTATGGGTACAGTTGATAGGTGCATTTAATGCAAGTAATTTGTTAGCTGTGTTTTCTGTTGCTGTAGAATTGGGTGTTGATTTTCAAGAGGCTTTGTTGCAATTGAGTAAACTGACAAGTGTAGCAGGGCGTTTTCAATATATTGTAGGAAGAGATAATATAACGGCAATTGTCGATTATGCTCATACGCCTGACGCGCTTAAGAATGTAATAGAGACGATAAACTCTATCCGAACTTTTAATGAGAAGTTGATAACGGTAGTTGGTTGCGGAGGAAATAGAGATAAAACGAAAAGGCCAGAGATGGGACAGATAGCTTCTGAATTGAGTAGTAAAGTAATTTTCACTTCCGATAACCCAAGATTCGAAGAACCATCTGAGATTTTGGAGCAGATAGAAGCTGGTGTTGAGCCTCAGAATGCGATGAAAACAATTGTAGTAGAAGATCGCAAACAGGCTATTAAGCTTGCTTGTCAACAAGCTGTAGCTGGGGATATTATTTTAATAGCAGGTAAGGGACATGAAACTTACCAAGATGTTAAAGGAGTAAAAAGTCATTTTAATGACTTAGAGATTGTAACTGAGTTTTTGAAACAATAAGAGGAGAATAGAATTATGTTGTATTATTTATTTCAGTATTTAGATAGTATTTTGAAAATACCAGGAGCGGGAGTGTTTCAGTACATTACTTTTCGCTCAGGAATGGCAGTGATTTTTTCATTGTTGTTTTCTATCATTTACGGAAAGAGAATTATTAGATTTTTATACAGAATGCAAGTAGGAGAGACCGTTAGGGATCTTGGTCTTGAAGGACAAAAAGAGAAAGCTGGTACGCCTACTATGGGAGGAGTAATTATTATTTTAGCAACTCTTATTCCTGTATTGCTTTTTGCAAAATTAGATAATGTCTATGTCTTATTGTTGATATTAACTACCCTTTGGATGGGAGCTATTGGTTTCTTAGATGACTATATTAAAGTATTTAAGAAAGATAAAGATGGGTTAAAGGGAAGATTCAAAGTTGTAGGACAAGTAGGGTTGGGGCTAATTGTAGGTTCAGTTTTATACTTTAGTCCAAGTGTCACTGTTAGAGATACACCTGCTAATCAGGTTATCGTTGAGAGTACTGTAAGTAAGTACGATGTTAAATCGACAGCAACAACGATTCCTTTTTTCAAAGATAATGAGTTTGATTATAATATGCTGATTAGCTGGATGGGGGAAGGAGCAGAAAAGTATGCTTGGCTTGTATTCATTCCTATAGTCATTTTTATTATTACAGCAGTATCGAATGGTGCTAATCTCACCGATGGTATAGATGGCTTAGCCGCTGGTACCTCCGCAATATCCACTTTTGTGCTGGGTATTTTTGCGTTTGTATCAGGTAACGTAATATTTTCTAATTATTTGAATATTATGTATATCCCAAATTCGGGTGAAATGACTGTTTTTATATCCGCCTTTATGGGAGCTCTGATAGGATTCCTATGGTATAATACCTATCCAGCTCAAGTGTTTATGGGTGATACAGGAAGTTTGACAATAGGGGGGATTATTGCAGTTATGGCTATCGCTGTTCGTAAAGAGTTATTGATTCCAGTATTGTGTGGTATATTCTTGATTGAGAATTTATCTGTAGTGATGCAAGTATCTTATTTTAAGTATACGAAAAAGAAATATGGTGAAGGAAGAAGGATTTTCTTAATGTCTCCTTTACACCACCATTTTCAAAAGAAAGGATATCACGAAAGTAAGATTGTTACTCGTTTCTGGATTATAGCCATATTATTGGGCGTATTTTGTTTAGTATCACTAAAACTGAGATAAGATGAAGAAGATTGCAATTTTAGGAGCAGGAGAAAGTGGTGTAGGTACGGCTATTTTAGCATTGCAAAAGGGATATAGTGTTTTTGTTTCCGATTTTGGGACAATAAAAGATAATTATAAAGAAGCATTGACAAATGCTGGTATTTGTTGGGAAGAGAATGGGCATACAGAAGCGGAGATTTTAGATGCTGATGTAGTTGTAAAAAGTCCAGGTATTCCTGATAAAGCACCAATCATTAAGAAATTAGTTGATAAGGGTGTAAAGATCATTTCTGAAATTGAATTTGCATATCATTTCAATTCAGAATTATCAATAGCTATCACAGGAAGTAATGGAAAGACAACAACGACAATGTTGACTTACAAATTGCTTAAGGATGGGGGGTTAGATATCGGTATAGCTGGTAACATTGGTGACAGTTATGCTGGTCAAGTTGCAAGTAATCCTGAGAAATGCTATGTGCTTGAGTTAAGTAGTTTTCAGTTAGACGGAATAGTAGAATTTAGACCAAATATTGCTGTACTAACTAATCTAAGTCCAGATCACCTGGATCGATATGATTATAAGTACTCGAATTACATTGATTCTAAGTTTAGAATCACTATGAATCAAACGGCTGAAGATTATTTTATTTATGATTATGACGATGAGGAAATTCAACAGTGGTTGAAAACTCATACAATAAAAGCTAAGGCATTGCCTTTCTCATTGTATAAAAAATTAGATGAGGGGGCTTATGTTGAGGATAAAAATATTGTTGTGACTATGAATAAAGAAACAATTGTATTGCCAATTGAAGATTTAGGAATTGAGGGATTGCATAATGTGAAAAATGCAATGGCAGCAACTACTATTGCTCAATTAAAGAGAATTCGAAAGGATAAGATTAGAGAAAGTCTTTCTGATTTCCAAGGGGTAGAGCATAGACTTGAAAAAGTCTTGAAAGTAGATAATGTTCAATATATTAATGATTCAAAAGCGACTAATATCAATGCTACTTTCTTTGCTTTGGAAAGTATGAAGACACCAACAGTGTGGATAGTAGGTGGTGTTGATAAAGGGAATGACTATCACGAGTTAATGCCTTTGGTTCGCGAAAAGGTGAAAAGTATTGTTTGTTTAGGGCTTGATAATACCAAAATACGCGATGCTTATCAGAATGTAGTAGAATCATTTGTAGAGGTTCAAACGATGAATGACGCTGTGAAAGTGGCACAAAGTTTAGCAGAAAGTGGCGATGCAGTATTGTTGTCACCTGCTTGTGCAAGTTTTGATTTGTTTGAGAACTACGAGGATAGAGGAAGACAGTTTAAAGATGAAGTACATAATTTATAAAGTAAGTATATAAACAATGAAGTGGTTGTACGCACATTTATACGGAGATAAAACGATTTGGGCATTAGTTATTCTATTGGCCTGTTTCTCTATTATGCCTGTATATAGTGCGAGTACAAATTTAGTTTATACTGTAGGAACTGGTGAAAAGACGATTTATTATTTGATCAAGCACTTTGTACACATCAGTGTAGGTCTAATTTTTATGTGGTTGGTTCACCGTGTAGATTATCGCTATTTTAAGCTTGTAGGTTTTGTAGGAATACCTGTCGTGGTACTATTGTTAATCTACACGTTGACAAAGGGAACAATGATAGGCGGAGCAAATGCCAGTAGATGGGTTAGTGTGCTGGGTGTTCAGTTTCAACCTTCTTCTATAGCAGCAATTGTATTGACCGTTTATGTCGCTCAATATTTAGTAAAGATAAAGGACAAGACAGTTGATTTTGTTTCTTCTTTATGGGAGTTGTGGTTGCCAGTGGGATTAATCGTATTGCTAATTTTACCAGCAAACTTTTCTACGGCTGCAATTATTTCGCTTGTAGTTTTTACAGTTGCACTTATAGGCAAGTATCCGTTAAAGTACTTAGCTATTATCTGTTCTGCGGCAGTATTGTTTATTGGGATCTTTATGATTACGGCAAAGGCTTTTCCAGGTTTATTTCCCAATCGAGTGGATACTTGGATTAGTAGAATTGACAGATTCGCCAATTCAGACGATTCTACCAAAGACTTGTACCAAGTACAAAATGCAAAAATAGCAATTGCCTCAGGTGGATTGTTTGGCTTAGGGCCAGGTAAAAGTGTTCAGAAGAACTTTTTGCCACAATCTTCATCAGATTTCATTTACGCTATTATAGTTGAGGAATATGGTGTCGTTTTTGGAGTGTTTTTGCTCTTTGTATATATGTCGTTGTTCTTTCGTTTTTTGATTGCGATACACAGGGCTCCCACAGTATTTGGTCAACTCCTGGTGGTCGGATTAGGATTTTTTCTAATCTATCAGACGTTGATTAATATTGGAGTTGCAGTTTCGTTTTTACCGACAACGGGTCAACCCTTACCTCTTATTAGTAGTGGAGGGACATCTATATGGATGACATGTGTAGCTTTAGGTATTATCCTTAGTGTTACAAAAAGTGAAAGAGAAATTCAGGAACGCGAAATGGAGAAGAGTGATGCAGAGAAGCGTGAAGAAGAAGAATTGAATAGAATTCAATTAGAAAAAGAACAAATTTTAGAACAAGAGTTAAAAGAAAATTAGATTATAATATGAGTCATGCACCTCGGTTTATATTGAGTGGAGGAGGAACGGGAGGACATATATACCCAGCCTTAGCAATTGCAAATGAATTGAAGAGTCGATTTGCTAATGCTGAGATATTGTTTGTGGGTGCAGAAGGTCGTATGGAGATGCAGAAAATACCACAGGCTGGGTATGCTATCGAAGGATTGTGGATCTCTGGCTTGAAAAGGGAGTTATCGTTAGATAACTTATCATTTCCTTTTAAAGTAATTAGCAGTCTGCTTAAATCGAGAAAGATCATAAAAAGGTTTAAGCCAGATGTTGTGATTGGGACAGGGGGATACGCAAGTGGAGCTGTTGTAAAGGTAGCTGCAGATATGGGAATCCCAACTGTTGTACAAGAGCAGAATTCTTTTCCTGGTATTACTAACAAGTTATTAGGAAAGAAAGCAAAGGCTATTTGTGTGGCATATGATAACCTTGAAGCGTTTTTTCCAAAAGATAAGCTGGTCAAGACAGGTAATCCCGTTAGACAGGATTTACTGGTATTAAGCGATAAGGCTGAAGCTAAAGCCTCTTTCAAATTGGATGTAAGTAAGAAAACACTTTTAGTGTTAGGAGGAAGCTTAGGGGCGAGAAGGATAAATCAATTAGTTGAAAGTAATCTTGGCTTATTCGAAGAAATGGAGCTTGAGGTTATTTGGCAATGTGGTAAGTTATATTACGAAGAATACAAGAAATACAACAGTAGTAGGGTAAAAGTATTAGCGTTTGTAGATAGAATGGATTATGCTTTTGCATCAGCTGATATTGTAGTTTCGCGAGCTGGAGCTTCTTCAGTTTCTGAATTAGCAATAGTAGGAAAACCAGTCATATTTGTGCCTTCTCCTAATGTGGCAGAAGATCACCAAACTAAGAATGCTTTAAGTATTGTAGAACGCGGTGGTGCGCTAATGGTTAAAGAAAGTGAGTTGGATACTTTTCCGGATTTGTTTAAATCCGTGTTAAGTGACGATAGTCGTATGCAAGAATTGGGAGATAACTTTAAAAAGTTAGCCTTGCCAAATGCAACAAAAGATATTGTAGATCAAATAGTAGCTTTAATTAAAAAGTAATGAAAGTAATTGATAAAATAAAGAGTGTATATTTTATAGGGATTGGTGGTATTGGAATGAGTGCCCTTGCTCGTTATTTTAAATTCTTAGGTAAGAATGTCGCTGGATACGATAAAACGCCAACACAACTTACTAGAGAGTTAGAGGAAGTTGGTATTGAAATACATTATGAAGACAATATTGCTTTTATTGGAGAGGAGTATAAAGATATTGATAGTACAGTTGTTGTTATTACCCCTGCGGTACCTACATCTCATACAGAATGGATGTATTTTCAACAAGCTGGATTTGAAATTTTAAAGAGATCTGAGGTACTTGGTATCATCACAAAAGATACTTACTGTTTCGCTGTTGCTGGTACGCATGGTAAAACAACAACAACAAGTATTCTTGGACATTTACTTTATCAAGCTGGAGTAGATGTTACTGCTTTTGTAGGAGGAGTTGTTGAAAACTACCAGACTAATTTGATTGGTTCGGGTAAAACGGTTACAGTAGTGGAAGCAGATGAGTTTGATCGTTCATTTTTAAGATTGAGTCCCAATATCGCTTGTATCAATTCTACCGAAGCTGATCACTTAGATATTTTTGGAACAGCTGATGAGATGTTGATTTCTTTTATGGAATTTGCTGCAAAAGTTGAGGATAAGAATTTGCTGTTTGTTCATGAAGATGTTGATTTAGATGGAGTGAAAGTTGGTTTTGGGGCAGATAGTAGCTTTCAGGTAAAGAATATTAGAATCGATAATGGTTGGTATATATTCGATATAGTGACGCCAAAAGAGACTGTGTCAGATGTTAGATTTGGATTACCAGGACATCACAATTTGACAAATGCATTAACAGCTTTTGCTATGGCATATGTGTATGGTGTAAATGTTAGTGATTTAGTGAATGCTTTGGAGACATTTAAGGGAGTGAGAAGAAGATTTTCTTATAAGATTCGCAATGAGAAGTTGATATTTATTGACGATTACGCTCATCATCCAACGGAGATTAAAGCAGTTAGTCAAGCAGTTCATGAGATGTATGGGGATAAGAAAATATTAGCAATCTTTCAACCTCATTTGTATAGTCGAACAAGAGATTTTATGGAAGAGTTCGGCGAGGCATTGTCAACTTTTGAGAATGTAGTTTTGTTGGATATTTACCCAGCACGTGAATTGCCTATAGAGGGAGTAACATCTGATAAACTATTAGAACTAATTAAGTCGAATAGTAAATGTTTGGTTGAAAAAAGCAGATTGATCAGCTATATAAAAGATTTTAACCCAGAGGTGGTACTGACTATTGGTGCTGGAGATATAGGTGAAATGATTAATGATATAAAATTGGAATTAGAATAAAATATAATAAGTGTGAAAAAGTTATTTAAGAGAATAAAGTGGGTTGATGTTCGCATATTGTTAGTGTGCGCTATTGCCTTTGTTGTTTATTCTTTTAGTAATAAAAAGAGCGAAGATAAAGAGATTAGTGGTATAGAAGTTTTTTTCAAAGGTGAGGATTATCATTTTGTAACAGGAGCAGATATTCGCAGTATGGTTGAAAAAAGTTTACCAAACACTTCCAGAGTTAATAGATCTATAGTAGATTTGAAGAAAGTGGAAGATGAAGTCTTAAGTAATGAGCTAATTAAGAATGCAGAAGTGTATCTATCTATAGATGGAAAGTTATATGTAGATGTGTGGCAGAAGGAAGCAGTTGGACGTTATTTTGAGAATGGTAAGAGTTACTATATCGATAATACTGGAAGGAGTATGCCTATCTCTCACAATTTTTCACAACGAGTACCTATGATTGATGGTCGTATTACGGAAAACAATCGCGGGGATTTATTAAAAATGTTGAAGTTGATTAATGAAAGTGAGTTTTTAAAGCAGGATTTAACTGGAATTATTATACGGGGAGATGAAACCTTAATGTTAAAGAGTAGAACTAATGATTATAGTATTTCTTTTGGAACATTTGATGAAATGGAAAAGAAATTGAATAATTATACGGCCTTTGTGAAGTATTGTACAGAAGGCAAGTTAGACACAAAACAGTATAAGAGTATAAATCTTAGATTTACTCAACAAGTAGTATGTAGTAAATAGAAAATGACTATGAAAAATGAAAATATAGCTGTAGGATTAGACATTGGAACAACTAAGATTGTTGCAATGGTTGGAAAGAAAAACGAATATGGCAAGCTTGAAATTCTTGGATTAGGGAAGGCAAAAAGCTTAGGTGTGAAAAGGGGTGTAGTTAATAATATTACACAGACGATACAATCTATTCAGCATGCAGTTAAAGAAGCAGAGGCAGAAGCAGAATGTAGAATTAAGAAAGTTGTAGTTGGTATTGCAGGACAACATATTCGCAGTATCCAGCACAGCGATTACATAAGCCGTGAAAATCCTGATGAAGTAATAGGGGATAAAGACATTGAAAAGTTAATTGGACAGGTTCAGAAATTGAATATGTTACCTGGAGAAGAAATTATTCATGTATTACCTCAAGAATTTAAGATTGACGGAGAACCTGGAATTAAAGAACCAATAGGTATGTATGGAAGTAGATTGGAAGCTACTTTTCACGTGGTTGTTGGGCAGGCTGCTCTCATAAAGAACGCAGGAAGATGTATTAAAGATGCAGGATTAGAATTGTCAGGCATTACTTTAGAACCTTTGGCATCAGCTGAAGCTGTTTTGAGTCAAGAAGAGAAGGAGGCTGGTGTTGCTATTATTGATATAGGTGGTGGTACAACAGACTTGGCGATCTTTAAAGATGGAATAATTCGCCATACAGCTGTAGTTCCTTTCGGAGGGAACGTGATTACGGAAGATATCAAGGAAGGATGTTCTATCATTGAAAGACAAGCCGAGACATTGAAGGTTCGTTTTGGATCTGCTTGGCCGGGTGAAAATAAAGACAACGAGATTGTTTCTATTCCTGGTTTGAGAGGTAAAGAGCCAAAAGAGATTTCACTGAAGAATTTGTCTAAGATTATTCACGCTCGAGTGGATGAGATTATTCAATTGGTGTTTTCTGAAATTAAGACCTATGGATACGAAAACCCACAGAAGAAGTTAATTGCAGGAATTGTATTAACAGGTGGTGGTTCTGAATTGAAACATATAAAACAGTTAGTAGAATATATTACTGGAATAGATACTCGTATTGGTTATCCAAATGAGCATTTAGCGGGTGATTCAAGTCCTGAAATCTCAAGTCCATTATATGCAACAGCAGTGGGATTAGTGATGGAAAGTGATAAGAATCAAATAAAAGGAGCTGTTCCTTTTGAAGAGATTATAGCTTACGAAAAATTGCAAGAAGAAGAAAAGAAAATTATTGAACAGAAAGTTGTAGAGAATAACCCTATTTCACCATCAGTATCTGAAGAAGTGAAAAGTGAAAAAAGCGAACGCGTTCACATCAATTTAGAAAAAGATGAGGAAGTAGAAACTGAAAAAGAAGTTACAACAACTGTAGATAAATTTGAGAAAAGCTTTTTAGGTAGTTTTGTAAGAAAGATTAGAGATTATATTGAAAAGCAAGAATAAAAACGATACGTATATGGAGAATACAGATTTCGGAGGAATAAAATTCGATTTACCAAAAAATCAATCGAATGTAATTAAGGTGATTGGTGTCGGAGGAGGTGGAAGTAACGCGATTAACCACATGTTTAAGCAAGGTATTAAAGGTGTTGATTTTATCGTGTGTAATACTGATTCGCAAGCATTAGAGAATAGTCCCGTACCTAATAAAATTCAGTTAGGAGTTAATTTGACTGAAGGTCTTGGAGCGGGGGCAAATCCTGAAGTAGGGCAACAATCGGCTATAGAAAGTATTGAAGATATTGAGAAAATGCTTGATACCAACACAAAGATGGTATTTATAACGGCAGGTATGGGTGGAGGTACTGGTACTGGTGCTGCTCCTGTAATCGCTCAATTATCGAAAGAAAGAGATATTTTGACTGTTGGGATTGTTACTATTCCGTTTCAATTTGAAGGGAAAGTACGTCAAGAGCAGGCATTAAAAGGAGTTGAAAGGCTGCGTAAGCAAGTGGACTCTCTTGTGGTTATTAACAATAATAAGTTACGTGAAGTTTATGGTAACTTAGGATTTAAAGCTGGCTTCTCCAAAGCAGATGAAGTATTATCTACTGCAGCACGTGGTATTGCAGAGGTAATTACACATCACTATACTCAGAATATCGATTTAAAAGATGCTAAGACTGTTTTATCAGATAGTGGAACTGCTATTATGGGTTCTGCGACAGCTTCTGGTGATAGTAGAGCTAAGAACGCAATCGTCGATGCATTAGATTCTCCTTTGTTAAATGACAATAAAATTACAGGGGCTAAGAATGTTTTGCTTTTAATAGTTTCTGGATCAAACGAAATTACTTTAGATGAAATAGGTGAAATTAACGATCATATCCAAACAGAGGCTGGTCATAATGCTAATATCATTATGGGAGTAGGTGAGGATGAAAGTCTTGGTGAAGCTATTTCTGTAACTATTATCGCGACTGGTTTCAATGTTGAACAACAAAAAACGATTGTTGCTTCTGGTGAGCCAAAAGTGATTGTTCATACTTTAGGAGATGAACAAACTTTAGTTCGTAATCTTTCAAGTAATTCAGTAACAGGTAATTTAGGTTTTTCTACTCCAGATCAACCATTGACTAAAACTTCTGATAGTGCTGTGTCTCCAGCAGATGCTCCAGAAGAACGAAAAGTATTTACATTGGAAGCAGAGGATGAGTTTGAAAACGACTTTCTTTCTAATTCAACAGATATATCTGATGAACCAATAGTAGATCCAACTATTAGTGATGATGGAGGGCAGTTTGCTGTGAATTTTGAAAGCGTTGAGCCTAAAGCGCCAATTCAAACTGAGACTTCTCCTGCTGCTAAAAACTTAGATGTTTTCTTTGAAATAGTTACTCCTCAAAAAGAGGTAACTCCAGAGGTAGTAAATAGCACACAAGAAACTAAGACTTTAAATAAAGCTAAAGACTTACGCGATATTAAAGTTGTGGATCCTGAATTTGTTATCGTAACTAAAAAAATTGATGATACTGTTCAAGTACCTACAGCTAAGGTTGCTCAAACAGTTGTTTACAATCTTGATGATAACACTAATGAGTTCAATAGCGAAACTACATTAGATATTCAAGATCAGATTGATCATTCGACAACTGAAGACACTAAAGAGGAGTTTATTTATTTCTCACTTGAAGACTACACAGATAAAGAAGAGGAGTTAAAAACTGCGAAACCAAATGCATCTAAGCACGCTGAAGATATTGCAGAAGGGTTCAAAGTTTCTATGAAGGAAAATGAAGATGAGGGGGTAGCTAATGTTGAATCTCCTGTAACAGCTGAGAATGATGAGATTAACCCAATGGAAATGAGTATTGAAGAGTTTACGCTAAGAAGTCGTTCTGCTGAACGCAGAAAGAAAATGCGTGACTTTAACTACAAATTTAATAGTGGAACAGCAACTAATAGTCAGATCAATGACTTGGAATCAGAACCAGCTTACAAGAGAACTGGTGTAAATCTAAATGAGGTAGATGATTCTTCACAAAAGTCAAGAACATCAATTAGTTTAGATAGTAATAACGATAGTAAACTGCGTTCTAACAATTCTTTCTTACACGACAATGTAGATTAGCAATTGTATAGCGTACTTATAGGTTATAGATAAAAGCCAGAAAAGATATATTTTTTCTGGCTTTTTCTTATATTTGCAACAATCAAAAACAGATATGATATGAGTTTACAGTCAAATGTAATGGACGCAATGAAGAGTGCAATGAAGTCTAAAGATACTTTAGCCTTGGAGGCACTTAGAGCGATTAAGTCTGAGTTATTATTAGCCCAAACTCAATCAGGTAGTAAAGAAGAACTAACAGAGGAAGAAGAAATCAAAATACTTCAAAAGTTAGTGAAACAAAGAAAAGACAGTGCTAATATTTACCAAGAGCAAGGTCGTGAAGATTTGGTTCAACCAGAGTTAGATCAAGCAAAAGTAATCGAGGCATTCTTACCTGAACAGTTGTCAGAGGAGGAAGTGAGAAGTGCTATTGAAAAAATAGTTTCAGAAGGTTCTTTTTCTGGAATGGGTTCAATGGGACAGGTTATGGGGTTAGCATCAAAAGCTTTAGCTGGTAAAGCTGACGGTAAAACGATCTCAAGTATTGTAAAAGCTATTTTATCTAAATAAAATTATAATAGGTATGTCCGTGTAGTTCAACTGGATAGAATATCAGATTTCGGCTCTGAGGGTTGGGGGTTCGAACCCCTCCGCGGACGCTATGTATTGGCAAAAGTATTTGTCAAGTACTAAATAACACAACCTATTGTGTACTTAACTTCTGTTCAAATGCACGAGGAATGAAATAGATTGAATTAAGGTGGCTACCAGTTTTGGTAGCTACCTTTTTTTTGGTCTTTCGATATGATGTTACTAAAGTTTAATGTGTTAATAGATAGTTAAATAAAAATAAAGCGTAGCTTTGAGGAATATAAAGTTAGTAGTGCTTTATTAACTAATTTAATTAAAAAATAATATGAAAAAAGTAATGATTCTTGTTATGTCAGTTTCTTTTCTATTTACTGCTTGTAGTAGCGATGATAAAGGAAGTGATAGTGAAACTAATGGTGGAACAGAAGGAGGAGTAAATGTGAAATCTTATGGGACTTTCACGGTTCATACAAAAGTTGACGATGTAGATAAAAAGTTAGTGTATTGGAATTATCTTCCAGTTACTGGCTATGATAAAGTGAATGGTACTATTAAAGGTGTTCATATGGAAATGTGGGATGTGAATTATGGTGATACTAAAGAAAATTACGATAAAATTGACGAAGAACGCACTAAAGTATACGGTGAGTTGAAAGGAGGAAGTCTTTTAATTGCATTGAATAATGTAGAAGAAGGGCTTTATACTATTACAAATCGCTTTGGTCATTTTCCTAAGGATGTAAAAGACGGAGGAAGAAGATTAGCTATAATATCAGTTAATTTGGGTATAGAAAATGAAAAAAGACAGTCTAGTGATTATAATGATGCTGTGTATGAACACGTGGACGAAGGCTTCTATGTGGATGCAGTTAAAGTAGTAAAAGATAAAGAAGGTGCATTTCACTTTGATTTGTTGAAACCAATTCCTTTAGTGTTTAAAGAAGGTAAGCATGGAAGAGGAAATCCTAATGCTCCAAGGAGCATATCTGTGACAATAGAAGATGGTCACTCGCATGTTATTGAAGATTGGAATTAGTATTCATTTAATTTCAAAAGTTTATTGTAAAAAAGACCGAACTCAAGTATTTTACTTGAGTTCGGTCTTTTTTATGACACTGTACTGAGTTGTTTATTGTTTTGGGATTTACTTTTATTACAGTTTAGGTGTAGTCATTTTATGGCTAAATTCTCAGCAGGTTTGTTGAAGAACTATTCATATCTTTCAAATTTTAAAGTTAATGCTAAATGCGAATGAAAGATTATTATCGGTGGTTTTAACTCTTAAATTATACTCTATACTTGTGAAATTGTTTTTTTTTACTTTAGAATTAGGACATTTTGAATACGAAGTATAGTTCTTATGTACCTTGAATATAGTGGATTTAGAGTGTTTTAAGTGAAGATTTTGCCTTAATGGATAAAGTAAAAAATCCCATTTACTGATAAAAATCATGTTTTATGCTTTTTAGTCAACTTATCTTTGTAGTAGAAAGTTAATTAGATAGTGGTATGAGACAAAGAGTTCCAGTTTCGTCAATTATGACTTCAACTATTGTTAGCTTGAATTTGACGGATTCATTAACAGATGCTGAGAAGTTATTTAAAATGCACAAGATTCGTCACTTACCTGTAGTTTCAGGTCATAAGTTGGTAGGGATATTAAGTTATACAGATTTATTGAAAATCAGTTTAGCTGATACGGATGAAGATGATAATATCGTGGATACAACCGTTTATAATATGTTTACATTAGAACAGGTTATGGTAAAGAATGTTACTACGATACAGGCAGATGACAATATAAAGGATGCTGCTGAAATATTAGTTAAAAAAGATTTTCGAGCATTACCTGTTTTAGATGGGCAGGTGCTTGTAGGAATGTTAACTACAACGGATTTGATAAAGTATCTTTTGAATCAATACGATTAGAAAGAATTGCTATAAAAAGAAAATTGATTTTGTGGTTTGTGAGTTTGGCTACAAAATTACATATTGTTGTTTGAGGAAAGCACTAGTGTTCAGCATTAGTGCTTTTTTATTTTGCATATAGATAGCGCTTTGGGAATAGCATCTTTGTTGGATCAATCTCAAAAGTTGTGTGTGAATTAAAAACTACAGATCTTTGTAATAATAAATAATAACCGTGGAAAACTATATTGAGTTTGTAAAAATGATTTTACCTGAGTTTTTAGTAGAACATTTTGATTTAGTAAAAACGATAAAACAAGGTGAAACAATGCACCTATATTTTGAAGAATTTAATAGAGTCCCGGATGAAGCAAAAGACCGTATTCTTATAGGTCATGGATTTCATAATGAAACCACAATACAAGATTTTCCTTTACGAGGAAATAGTGTTTATCTTCATGTCAAGCGTCGTCGTTGGTTAGATAAAACTACTCGCGAATTAGTACAGAGAGATTGGAATCTAGTAGCAAAAGGCACTCGTTTAACTGATGAGTTTGCCTCTTTTTTAAAAGAAATTAATAGATACTAAGGCAAGTGATTGCCATACAATAGGAGGTTTCTTTAATATTGATGGTAAAAAACTACAACGCCAATACAAAGATTCACTAAGTGATTTTCAAGCTTGGGAACATAAAGAACACGCTAAAGACTATCTTCTTTTTCCTGAAAACATAGGTCCTAAACTATCAATAGACGAAACAGCTTTGTCAAAAGGTGAGCTCTATACAATTATTACAAACAAATATAGTAGAGGAAAGCAAGGGAGTATAGTAGCAATTTTTTCTGGCACTAAAGTAGAGCCTATTATAGAGAAGCTTCTTACAATCTCCTCTAAGACAAGATCTAAAGTTAAGGAGATAACACTTGATATGGCAAATTCTATGAAAAAAATTGTTACGAAGTGCTTTGTTAATGCGACACAAGTAACAGATCGTTTTCATGTACAGAAACTAGTAAATGAAGCATTACAAGATATTAGAATACAAGAACGTTGGAATGCTTCAGATATTGAAAACAACTTAATCCTACAAGCTAAAAAAGAAGGTAAACAATTTATTCCAATAGAATTTGATAATGGAGATACAGCTAAGCAACTACTTATAAGAAGTAGATATCTACTAACTATGGATCCAAGTAAATGGACTACTAATCAAATGCAAAGAGCAGATATATTATTTAATCAATATCCTTTGATTAAACAAGCTTATAATGTAGCGCAAAACTTAAGAATAATATATAACACAACCACAGTAAAAGAAGTAGCTTATACTAAACTGGCTCATTGGTACAATGATGTTATGAAGATTAATTTAAAACAATTCGGCACTGTTATCAATACAATGCAAATCAATTATAAAACAATTCTTAACTATTTTGATAATAGAAGTACCAATGCCTCTGCTGAATCTTTTAATGCAAAAATTAAAGCATTCAGAGCTCAGTTTAGAGGTGTAAGAGATATTGATTTCTTTTTATACAGATTGACTAAGCTTTATGCCTAAACACAACTTTTGAGATTGATCCTCTTTGTTGAGTAGAATAGTGGTCTTGCTGTATAGATGTCTATATAAGTGAAGTATTTTTATAAATCTATAGCAGAAGTGTTTTTTATCCAAAAGATTCAAATAGTTTGTAAGGACGAGGATTAAAACCTCATGCATCACTGAAAGGGATAAGAATGTTTTTGTTTTTACATTAAGAGTCCGATTTGGAGCTATATCGCAACTATATGTGTGGTAATAAATATATAGCACTTGAATATATGAGTATCGTATAAAGCGAAATAACAATGTGTAAATGGTGCTTTAGGAATGTAATTAATATGAGTGAGTAAGTAATGCTATCACTATTTCTCTGTTTTTTTGTAAATAATCTTAATGTCTGAGATTATTAATCTTTACATACACTTGCTTAGCATTTGTAGATCATTTCAATAAAAGTGCTTACTCCTTCTTGTCGATTTTAAGACTTTAGAAATGGTTAAGCGCTTGCAAAACACTTAGATTCGTTGGACTTTCTTGCTGTTTTCTTCGTGTATCCTTGGGGTTTTATCTGCAAAAAGGCGTGTTTCTCGAAGAAAACCCTTAGCAAACTGCCAGAAATCCCAAAGGAAGTACGATCAAGATTGTACTGATTTTAACTTCATGCACAAAATAAATGTAGTTATTTTTGATCTCTAAGTTTTTCATGTCGCATCCATAGAGGCTCTATTAAAGGATGTGATTTTGTTGTTTTAAGAGATGATTAAATAGGATATTACCTTATCTAATTTTGCTTTATTTTAAAACGACATTAATACTTTTTGCCTTCTCTCAAGTTTTGAAGCCGATGTGGTTTTTTGAAGTACTTGTTTTAACTTATGGTAGATATTTGAGATTTTAACAAGAATGTAATGCTAATTGTACTTATAATTTAAAATGAAAAGAATGACAGGTATACAATGGTGTACAATGAGTTATATTTCGTAATTTAGTGTCTTTGTATTAAAATTGCGTATATGACTAGTGATTATGTCGCCTTATTAAATAGGTCAAAAGTAATATTAGAAAGGAAAGATATTACGAGAAATCAAATACTTCAAGAAATATGTGAATTGTTATATGATTCTATTTCTTATTACGATTGGGTAGGTTATTATTTTGCTGATCATTCAACTGATTTATTACACTTAGGACCGTTTATTGGAGAGCCAACAGAGCATACTGTAATTCCATTTGGAAAGGGGATTTGTGGTCAAGTTGCCCTAAGTAATGAAACTTTTGTCGTTGATGATGTTACAGCTCAATCTAATTATATTGCATGTAGTTTGACGGTAAAGTCTGAAATCGTTGTTCCTATATTTGTGCAGGGTATTAATATAGGTCAGATAGATATTGATTCTCATACCTTGAACGCATTTACGAATGAAGATAAAAGCTTTTTAGAAGCTTTAAACAAAGAAGTAGCCAAATTGTATTAGAGCTCTTTTTTATAATGTTGTTGTTTTGTTCTTTGAAATAAAAAATATGATTTTTAATGGTGTTTTCTCGAAAATAAAATTACCTTTGCACCAAATTATAGATAGACTATAATTGCCGCATAAAAATCATTTAAAAAATATTGGCATGTATTTAACAAAAGAGAAAAAAGCTGAGATCTTCGCTAAACACGGAGGAAAAGCTGTAAACACTGGATCTGCTGAAGGACAAATTGCTTTGTTCACTTACAGAATCTCTCACTTAACTGAGCACTTAAAAAGAAATCGTAAAGATTACAACACTGAGCGTTCATTAGTTCTTTTAGTAGGTAAAAGAAGAAGACTTCTTGACTATTTAAAGAATACTGAGATCAACAGATACCGTGAGATCATTAAGGAATTGAATATTAGAAAATAATCAATTGAGAAGAGGTGCCCTTGTGCGCCTCTTTTTCTTTTTTAGCCTTTTAGCAGAAAAAGTCTGGTTTTTCATTGGGTTTCATACAACTACACAACACAACAACACAACACACACAGAATTATTAATGTCTCTCTTCGGAGAGACAGAAACCCTAAAGTATTTATTATTATATGATTCCTAAGGTAACCAAAGAAATTATCGATTTAGGTGATGGTAGAAGCATCTCAATCGAAACAGGGAAATTAGCAAAACAAGCAGATGGATCTGTTGTAGTAAGAATGGGAGACTGTATGCTTTTGGCAACAGCAGTTTCTGCTCGTACTGCAAATCCAGGTGTTGATTTCTTACCATTAACTGTAGATTACAGAGAAAAATTTTCTGCTGCTGGACGTTTTCCAGGAGGCTTTTTTAAACGTGAGGCTCGTCCAAGTGATCAAGAGATTTTGACAATGCGTCTTGTAGACCGTTGTTTACGTCCTTTATTCCCGGATGATTATCACGCAGAGACACAGGTGATGATTTCACTTATGTCTTTCGATGAGAATGTTATGCCTGATGCATTAGCTGGTTTGGCTGCTTCTGCAGCATTAGCTGTATCGGATATTCCATTTTACAATTACATTTCTGAAGTAAGAGTTGCTCGTGTAGACGGACAATTAATCATTAATCCTTCTAAAGAGCAATTAGAAGCATCAGACATCGATATGATGATTGGAGCATCTAAAGATTCTGTTTGTATGGTGGAAGGGGAGATGAAAGAAATCTCTGAGGCAGAAATGATTGAAGCAATTAAGTTTGCACACGAAGCAATTAAAGCTCAGATTGAGGCTCAAGAAAAGATGCGTGCTGCATTAGGACTTACTTACCGTGAGTACGAACCAGAAGCATCAGATGCTGAAGTAGAGAAAATTGTTTATGATGCATCTTATGCTAAACTTTATGATATCGCTTCTCATGCAAGTGCTAAAGCAGAGCGTGGAGAGAAATTTGCTGAAGTATACGAAGAAGTTAAAGCTTTGTTTTCTGAGGAAGACTTAGAAGAAAAAGGTGAACTTATTAGCACTTACTTCAAGAAAACGCAAAAAGAGGCTGTTCGTAATTTAATTTTAGATCAAGGAATTCGTTTAGATGGTCGTAAGACTACTGAGATTCGTCCTATCTGGTGTGAAGTTGATTATTTACCATCTACGCATGGTTCATCTATTTTTACACGTGGGGAAACTCAAGCTTTAGCAACAGTAACACTGGGAACTTCTCGCGAAGCTAATGTTATTGATTTGCCAAGTGAACAAGGTGAAGAGAAATTCTATTTACATTATAATTTCCCTCCATTCTCAACAGGTGAAGCTAAGCCTTTAAGAGGAACTTCTCGTAGAGAAGTTGGACACGGAAACCTTGCACAACGTGCACTTAAGAATATGATTCCTGCTGATTGTCCGTATACTATTCGTTTAGTATCTGACGTATTAGAGTCTAATGGATCTTCTTCTATGGCTACAGTTTGTGCTGGTACATTAGCATTAATGGATGCTGGTATTCAGATTGAAAAACCTGTATCAGGTATTGCAATGGGACTTATTTCTGATGCGAAAACTGGTCGTTGGGCTGTGTTGTCTGATATCTTAGGAGATGAAGATCACTTAGGAGATATGGACTTCAAAGTTACAGGTACTAAAGACGGTATTACAGCATGTCAGATGGATATTAAGATTGAAGGGTTAGCTTACGAGATTATGGAGCAAGCTTTAAAACAAGCTCACGACGGTCGTATGCACATTCTTGGATTATTAGTTGACACTATTGCTACTCCAAATGCTACTGTTAAACCTAAAGCTCCGAAGATTATTACAGTTAGTATTCCGAAAGACTTTATTGGTGCTATCATTGGACCTGGAGGTAAAAACATTCAAGCTTTACAAGCTGAAACGGGAACTACAATTGTTATCAACGAAGAAGGTGACTTTGGTATTATTGAAGTGTTGGGAACTGATCAAGCTGGAATGGACAAAGCATTAGCTTCGATTAGCAATACTACTTTCTCTCCTGTTGAAGGTGAAACTTATCACGTAAAAGTAGTTAAGATGCTTGACTTCGGTGCAGTTGTTGAATTTGTACCTGGTAAAGAGACTTTACTACACGTATCTGAGTTGGATTGGAAACGCATAGAGAATGTCGGAGATGTACTTAAGCTTGGAGATGAGTTAGATGTTAAGTATATGGGTATTGATCCTAAAACTAAAAAAGCTAAAGTATCTCGTAAAGCTTTAATGCCTCGTCCTCCTAAAGTGGAGAAGAAAGACGATGCTCCTAAAAAGAATAATCAAGAGAAATAATTGAGTTATTTGATATTATAAAGACACCTTATTAAGGTGTCTTTTTTTATGTTTAAAAGTGTGTTTTTTACTTTTATGATATTTTGTGAACTTCTGTGTACTCTGGATGGGTATTTGTAATATAAGGGTTGCCCTCTTGTAGTAAAGCCATGTTTTTTATGATAATTAGTGGTAATAATTTACTTGTAAAACTCTTTCTAAAGTTAGTGTATTTTAGTATAAGCCTAATTTTTAGTATCTTAGCTTGGTTACTAAAATAAGGTGATAAATTTTAGACAGAAGTTCTACTAAAATCGCCTTTCTCAAATTGAATATTTTATTCAATCCTAATTTGTAGATTCTGTAATCTACCCTTATAAAAAAGCATCGCGATATCAGATGCGTCTATTAGAACATTTAATAGTTCTATCTCGGCTGAGTATTCAGTAACAATCATTTTATTAATTTCTTCATCATTTATTTGATGGGGGTAAAAAACTTATGTTTATATGTCAAATTTTAAAGTAGGTATTATTGGTGCTGGTCCGAGTGGATTAGCAATGTTAAGAGCTTTTGAGTCTGAACAACGTAAAGGGAATCCTATTCCTGAAATTAAATGCTATGAAAAACAAGATAATTGGGGAGGAATGTGGAATTATACTTGGCGCACAGGTGTAGGTAAATACGGAGAGCCTTTGCACGGTAGTATGTATAAGTATCTATGGTCAAACGGTCCAAAGGAATGTTTAGAATTTGCCGATTATACTTTTATGGATCACTTTAAACAACCTATATCTTCCTATCCTCCAAGAGAAGTCTTATTTGATTATATCCAAGGGCGTATTAAACAAAGTAACGCAAGAGAGTTTATCAAGTTTAATACTGTAGCAAGATGGGTTGATTACATAGAGAGTAAGAAACAGTTTCGAGTGGTATTTGACGATTTAGTTAAGAACGAAACTTTTGAAGAATACTTTGATTACCTCGTTGTAGGAACAGGGCATTTCTCAACCCCCAATATGCCTTATTTTAAAGGTATTGATAGTTTTCCTGGAACAGTGATGCATGCACACGACTTTAGAGGTGCGGATCAGTTTAAAGATCAAAAATTGTTGTTGATAGGAAGTAGTTATTCTGCTGAGGATATCGGTGTTCAATGTTTTAAACATGGCAGTAAATCAGTTACTATCTCTTATCGTACCAATCCTATTGCCGCTAAATGGCCTAAGGGTATAGATGAAAAACCATTGGTAACCCATTTTGAAGATAATGTAGCATACTTTAAAGACGGATCTTCTGAGGAGTTTGACGCTGTTATTTTGTGTACTGGTTATCAACATAAGTTTCCATTTTTACCAGACAACTTGCGTTTAAAGACAAAGAATAATCTCTACCCGGATAACCTTTATAAAGGTGTTGTATTCAATGATAATGAAAGACTGTTGTTTTTGGGGATGCAAGACCAGTACTATACATTCAATATGTTTGATACCCAGGCTTGGTTTGCGAGAGATTATATGCTCGGACGAATTGCATTGCCTACAAAAGAGGAACGAAGTATAGATATTGATAAATGGGTAAAGGCAGAAAGAGCTACAGTTACAGGTGAAGAACATGTAGATTTTCAAACGGATTATATTAAAGAATTAATTTCTCTGACTGATTATCCTACATTTGATTTAGATAAAGTAGCTGAAATGTTTAAGAGTTGGCTACGTGATAAAGAAACGAATATATTAAATTACAGAGATAAGGTGTATACTTCTGTTATGACGGGGGTCACTGCAGAGGAGCACCATACACCGTGGATGAAAGAGTTAGATGATAGTCTTGAGCGCTATTTGGATGAAGTTGAAGCCGACGAGTGTGAATTAAGTAGAGAAAACTATTATTAATTGGCATAATAAGTGTTTAAAGCACCTAAAGGGTTTGTTGTACCTTTTAGGTGCTTTTTTGTAAAGTATTGTTAAAAGTGAGTCGAAGAAGTATGTTGTTGTAACTTTTTGATGATTACTTACGTATAATGAATGTTACATTAAATAGAAATAAAGGATAGAAATAATATGAGACAACTTAAAATTACCAAGCAGGTAACCAACAGAGAGACGGCATCGTTGGATAAATACTTGCAAGAAATTGGTAAAGTAGACCTAATTACGGCTGATGAAGAGGTGGAATTGGCTCAGCGAATTAAAGCTGGTGATCAACGCGCACTTGAGAAATTGACTAAAGCAAATTTACGTTTCGTTGTATCTGTTGCTAAGCAATATCAGAATCAAGGTTTAACACTTCCCGATTTAATTAATGAAGGAAACCTTGGATTGATAAAAGCTGCTCAACGTTTTGATGAGACTCGTGGGTTTAAGTTTATTTCTTATGCTGTATGGTGGATTCGTCAATCAATTCTTTCTGCTTTAGCAGAACAATCGAGAATTGTAAGACTACCATTGAACAAGATTGGGTCAATCAATAAAATCAACAAGATGTACGCTTTACTTGAGCAATCAAATGAAAGACCACCATCTGCTGAGGAAATTGCTATTGAGCTTGATATGACTGTTAATGACGTGAAAGAGAGTATGAAGAACTCTGGACGTCATCTTTCAATGGATGCTCCATTAGTTGAAGGTGAAGATTCAAACTTATATGATGTATTGCGTTCTGGTGAATCACCAAACCCTGATAGAGAGTTAATTCACGAATCTCTAAGAACTGAAATTGAGAGAGCGCTTGAAACTTTAACTCCAAGAGAAGCTGATGTAGTACGTCTGTATTTTGGTTTAGGAGATCAACACCCTATGACTCTTGAGGAGATTGGAGAAACTTTTGATTTGACAAGAGAGCGTGTCAGACAAATTAAAGAAAAAGCAATTCGCAGATTAAAACATACTTCAAGAAGTAAGATTTTAAAAACGTATTTGGGATAAGACTTATACTTATATATTCAAAAAGCGCTACACTTTAAGTGTAGCGCTTTTTTTATTTTTGTTATCCAGCGATTGTAGTGTATATTTGTGTGGTATGAAGAATTTTTTATTAATCATAATAACAGTTGTCTTATTTCGACCTGTAGTTCCTCTTTTGGACTATGCAATCGACTATGAGTATATCTCGACAGTATTGTGTATTAATAAAGAAAAACCTGAATTAGAATGTAATGGTAAGTGTTATTTGATGCAGGAAATGGCCAAGGTTGCCGAGGATCAAAATAACGATATGGCAAAAAAACTCAGTAACTTATCTTTTTCATTTATCTATTATCTTTCTGATGTGGTAGAGATTGAGTTTCACAATTTTGCATCTACATTGAAAGATAAAATAGAAAGTTATACTGTTTTTAGTTTAAAGACTTTTGTTGACTTTTTTTTCAGACCCCCTCTCATTAATTAGTGAATTTAGGCTCATTTAGAGCTGATAAAATTATTAATTAATACTTCAAATCTTATGTTAAATCAAAGCATAAGATCTTGTTCCATCTCTTATTTTACACATGGTAATTCGTCACTATTTATGGGTGATACGGATAGTATTGTGTATGATTTTCCTTTATTGAGCCAGTGTTTTGTTGGGCAGTTCTATATGATTATCATTGTGACCAAGGGAAAGTACGCAGTTACTGTAAATGAGTATAATTTGACGGATCAAGATCAAACTGTTATTATTATCAAACCTGGTGATTACGCTCAGCTACATTTCGAAGATTGTTCAGGCTATGTTATTGCCTTTGAAGAGTCTTTTTTTAGTCAGCGTTATCACGAGAATAATCTGCGATTATTTAATTTTTTTCAACCTGAGGTGCTTCCTTATGCTAAATTGCCATATGACCAATTGAGTAAACTGCTTTTGATGGTTCAGTTAATGGTAGGTGAGTATCAATCAGTCAATCAAAATAGGGAAGTTGTTTTGCGTTCTTATTTAAATATTTTATTGTTTGACTTTCAAAATTTGACAGAGCACCCTGTTCCTATGAGTGAGTCTTTAGTTAAGCCACTGAATGATAAAGTAGGTGAGTTTGTAGCCCTTGTCGATCAATTTTATAAGGAGGCGAAAACTCCTTCTTTTTACGCTGATAAATTATGTGTTACACCGAACTATCTGAATAAGCTGTGTAAACAAGAAAGAGGATTAACAGCGGGGCAGATTGTTCGTCAACGTATCATAGTGGAAGCAAAGCGACTTTTGCGCTTTACGTCTTTTACAATAAAGGAGATTGGCAATGAATTACAGTTCAATAGTACTTCTTACTTTGTGACATTTTTTAAGAAGCAGGAAGGTAAGACTCCTGAAGAATACCGTCGACTTGTTGTTTAGTTTTTCGGTTGTTCTATTTTGTAAATAGTGAAAAGTAGATAAAACTCAATCTATGTTCTTGTTTAGCCTTTAATCATTGTTTTAAATTTGTCTTGTGAAAAAGATATATATCATAATAGTATTTATTGTTTTATTTCGCCCTGTTGCACCGTTGGTGGAATATTGGGTTAATTACGAGTATGTATCTAAAGTTCTATGTGAGAATGTATCTAAACCAGAATTAGAGTGTAATGGTAAATGTCACTTGTCAAATGAATTATCAAAGTCTTTTGACAAATCAGGCAAGTTGGTATTTGATAAATACAATACCTTATATGATTACTTGGTTAGTGGCACTTTCAGGTATTTGTCATTCGAATTAGCCTTAGTATGGAGGAGTGAGGCTTTGGATAGTTATGTCAATAATTACAACTATTTACAAGTATCCTCTCTTTTAGATCCACCCATTTTCTAATCTTTTATAATCGTGTGTTTTGGTTGTCCGATTTAATCGGAAGGCCCTTGTATTGCCCATAATTAATTAATATAAAATTAGAAATGAAAAAAGTATATATATTATTATTTGCTGTTATAGCTTTTGTTTTCACGTCATGTTCGAGTGATGACAACGCAGTTGTTGAAGTTCCTGAAGAAGTGCTTGAAGGAACAAATTCAGTTTCCTTTGTGTTTAATCATCAGATGTTTGGTGAGGATATAGTTTATGATCAGTATTACAAAGAGAACTCTATTGGAGAGTCATTGAATATCACTTTCCTGAAGTATATAGTTAGCAACTTTGTTTTAATAGATGAAAAAGGAGCAGAGTTCACTTACAAGAAGGATGACAGTTATTTCTTTGTAGATTCGAAAACGAAGGATTTCAAAATTACGCTTAACAATGTACCAGCGGGAAGGTATAGTAAAGTTAAGTTTGGTGTAGGTGTGGATCAAGAGAAGTACTTGAGAGGAATGGAAGACCAACAAGAGTTTTGGGATTTGTGTAAAGAACATGATTTAATCTGGGGATGGATTACAGGATATAAATTTATCAATTGCCAAGGTTTATTTAAAACTGGAGGTCAAGACGAGGAAGGATTTCAATTACACATTGGTAGCCATGGTTCCAAGTTAGATAATTATAAAGAAGTTCTATTAAAAAGTCCTCAACATTTTGTTGTAAGTGCAAAGCATAAATCCACTGTTCATGTAGATCTTGAAGTATCTAAGTTATTAGACAGTACACACAAAATCGCGTTGAAGGAATCGCCATATATTATGATTGATGCTGTACGTGCGCCAAAGATTATGCAGAATGCTCAGACGATGTTTAACATACGAAGTATTGTGATTGATAAAGAATAGAATTATAGTTTCAAAAAGGAAAGGCAGCACCTTTCCTTTTTGTCTAAACATTGTTTGTACCATGTTTAAAGAGTGTGTATTTATCAGTTTATGTTTATTGCTATTAAGTTGTTCTAAAGATCAATCTGAGCGTTATTCTGATGATATTGACGATGCCTATGAACTCATTATTCCCAGTAACTTTCCTTCTCTTAGTTACCAGTATGTCAATAACGGGTTAAAGAAATCTCGAATAGAACTGGGTAAAGTCTTGTTTCACGATGTGAGGTTATCAGCAGATAATACTATTTCATGTGCCAGTTGTCATATAAAAGAGTTTGCTTTCTCTGATTATGGAAAAGCCTTTAGTATTGGTATAGATAGTCTGGTAGGCAAGCGCAATGCTCCAGCTATTCAGAATATGGCTTTTATGACAGAGTATTTCTATGATGGGGCGTCAAATAACTTGGAAATGGTGCCTATTGTTCCTATTCACAATGAAGTTGAAATGCGTGAGAATCTTCCTTCAATTGTGGAGAAATTGAGAAGTGAGCCGATGTATAGGAGTTTGTTTGAAAAAGCTTTTAATGATAGAGAAATCACTTCTACCAGTATGTTGAAAGCATTGGCACAATATATGGCAGTGATGATTTCAAGTAATTCGAGATATGACCGATATGTTCGAGGAGAAAAGGGAGGTACATTGAGTCAGATTGAGAAAACAGGACTGCAGTTGTTTCAGCAGAAGTGTGCAGCTTGTCACAGTACAGATTTGTTTACTGATCAAAGTTTTAGAAACAACGGTTTACAGGTTAATGAGAAATTAAATGATTTGGGAAGATATGAGGTTACTGGTTTTGATGAAGACAAATTTGCCTTTAAGGTAAGTAGTTTGCGAAATGTTGAGTTGACAGCGCCATATATGCACGATGGGCGTTTTAATACATTAGAGGAGGTTTTAGCGTTTTATACTAATGGAATAGTGGATAGCGAAACTTTGGATCCTCTTTTAAAGAGAAAAGATGGTCGTATAGGTATTGAATTATCCAGTGATGAACAGCATGCCATTATTCGATTTTTAAAGACTTTGACAGATCATCAGTTTATCGCTAATCCTCAATTGTAAATAATAAAAAAAAGGAACTCATTGAGTTCCTTTTTCTATTTATATTAATTTGTATAAACAACGTATTTAATGTCGTTTTCTGTTTCTACTTTTGTCAAGGCATGTGAAGAAAGACTTTTCATTGCTTTATCCCATTTCTTTCCACTTAGTGCAGCTTGCTCTTTTAAAGCACCCAACTCCACTTTATTATCGTTATTCTCTAAAATTTGAATAATGATTTTTTCTTCATCAGTTAGCTCTACTGCAGGAGCTGTTTTTTCTGGTCTCATTTGTGGGAAGAATAATACCTCTTGAATAGAAGGATTATTGGTTAAGAACATAATTAAACGGTCCATACCAATTCCCATTCCAGAAGTTGGAGGCATACCAAATTCAAGAGCACGTAAGAAGTCCTGATCAATGAACATAGCCTCGTCATCTCCGCGATCAGCTAAAGCCATTTGTGCTTCAAAACGCTCTCTTTGATCGATTGGGTCATTTAACTCTGAATAAGCATTTGCAATTTCTTTACCACAAACCATTAATTCAAAGCGCTCTGTAAGTTCTGGATTATCTCTATGTGCTTTTGTCAATGGAGACATTTCTTTTGGATAGTCTGTAATGAATGTCGGTTGAATATAATTACCTTCACATTTCTCACCGAAAATCTCATCGATAAGTTTTCCTTTACCCATTGTTTCATCTACAGGGATTCCCATGCCTAAAGCAGCTTGGCGAATTTCATCCTCTGTCTTTCCTGTGATGTCAAAACCTGTAAATTCTTTAATAGAATCTGCCATAGTGATGCGTTTGTAAGGAGCTTTGAAGTTAATTTCGTGTTCTCCAAACTTAGCTACTGGTGTCCCATTAACTGCTGTTGCACAATGTTCTAATAAACGCTCTGTAAAGTCCATCATCCAATTGTAGTCTTTGTAAGCTACATAGATTTCCATAACTGTAAATTCAGGGTTATGTGTTCTATCCATTCCTTCATTACGGAAGTTTTTAGCGAACTCATATACCCCGTCAAATCCACCAACGATTAATCGCTTTAAGTATAGTTCATTGGCAATTCTCAAGTATAGTGGAATGTCTAAAGCATTGTGATGAGTCATAAATGGACGAGCAGCCGCACCTCCAGGGATAGACTGAAGAACAGGAGTTTCAACTTCCATATAACCAGCTTCATTAAAGAAATTACGCATCGCGTTAAACAGTTTTGTACGCTTGATGAACGTCTCTTTAATTTGAGGGTTTACTACTAAATCTACATAACGCATTCTATAGCGCAACTCAGGATCTGTAAAGGCATCAAATGTGTGGCCTTCTGCATCGGTTTTTGGTAGAGGTAATGGTCGTAGTGATTTGCTTAGTAAATGCAAACCTTTTACGCGTACTGTTTTTTCGCCTACTTGCGTAGTGAATAACTCTCCTTCTATACCAACGATATCACCTAAATCAATTAATTTTTTATAGATTTCGTTATATAGTGTTTTATCTTCTCCAGGACATAATTCGTCTCTGTTGATGTATAACTGTATTTTACCTTCGCTATCTTGTATAGTAGCGAATGAAGCTTTTCCTTGAATTCTTGAAGACATTAATCTTCCTGCCACAATTACCTTCTTACCTTCTTGAAAATCGTTCTTCACCTGTTTCGATGTATGATCAACAGGGAATAGGTTTGCAGGATAAGGATTCACGCCAAGCTCATGTAGTTTGCTCAGCTTTTCTCTTCTGATGATTTCTTGTTCTGAAAGTTGCATAATAATTGTGAATTAATTTAAAAGGCAAATATAGCTATTCTTTGAAAATGCGGCAATTACTATTCTCTCAAATGAAGCAATATTGTCATTATTGTTTGGTATTTTTCGAATTCATATCTTAGTAAGAGATAAAAGATTATTTTCTTTGTTTAAAAATGACGAAATTTGTAAGATAAAAATATTGAGTATGAGTATTTGGAGAGTTATTTTAGCTATTATATTCCCACCTTTAGCAGTTTTAGATAAAGGTTGTGGGTCTATTGTAATTGTTTTTTTATTGACTTTAGCAGCTTGGATTCCCGGAATTATTGGTGCTCTTGTAATATTGAATAACCCAAAATATAATCGATAATTAGAACGTAATGAATAAACAAATAAAATTAATTGATCTTGGAGAAAAAGATTATAAAGAAACATGGGATTATCAAGAACAATTATTTCAGTCTATTTTAGATGTAAAAGTTGCGAATAGACGTGAGAACAAAAATGATGCAACAGAGAATTATTTTGTTTTCGTAGAGCATCCCCACGTTTATACACTTGGTAAAAGTGGAGATGTGCACAATATGCTTTTGAACGATCAACAGTTGAAAGAAAAAGGTGCGACTTTTTATAAAATCAATAGAGGTGGTGATATTACTTACCATGGACCTGGACAGATTGTAGGATATCCAATATTAGACTTAGAGAATTTTTTTACAGACATACATAAATATTTGCGTTTACTGGAAGAAACAATGATATTAGTCTTGAAAGATTACGGTATTGAATCAGGTAGAAGTGAAGGTGAAACAGGAGTATGGTTAGATGCAGGTACGCCATTTGCCCGCAAGATTTGCGCAATGGGAGTAAGAGCTTCTAGATGGGTAACTATGCACGGTTTTGCACTGAATGTCAATTCGGATTTGGGTTATTTTGACAATATTATCCCATGTGGAATACGCGGAAAAGGTGTAACATCACTCAATGTAGAGTTGGGGGTAGAGCGTGTCGATGAGGATGAGGTTCGCAGTAAGATTCTCAAGTATTTCACAGAATTATTTGAAGTTCAATTTATAAAATAATCGACAATAATAGAAGTCTTTTTGCAGTATGCACTAAGGCTTTTTTTGTTTAGAGTTAATAGTTTTATCTTTGTTGAAACAACACAAGAATATGAAAAATACAGTTATTGCTCCATCTGTACTTGCTGCAGACTTTGGAAATTTACAACGCGATGTTGAAATGATTAATGAAAGCCAAGCAGATTGGTTTCACATCGATATTATGGACGGAGTTTTTGTTCCTAATATTTCTTTTGGTATGCCTGTCTTAGAGGCTATTGGTAAACATGCCAAGAAGGTATTAGATGTTCACTTAATGATTGTCGATCCTGATCGATATATCAAGACATTTAAAGACTTAGGAGCTGATATTTTGACAGTGCACTACGAGGCATGTACACATCTTCACCGTACAGTTCAAGCAATCAAAGCGGAGGGAATGAAAGCGGGTGTAGCACTTAATCCACATACTCCTGTAAGTGTGTTAGAGGATATTATTCAAGATTTGGACTTGGTATTAATCATGAGTGTTAATCCTGGATTTGGAGGTCAGAGCTTTATAGAGAATACCTATGCTAAAGTGCGTAAATTACAAGCGTTGATTCAGGATAAAGGGGCTAATACTATTATTGAAATTGACGGAGGAGTTACGAGTAAGAATGCTAAAGCCTTAGTAGAGGCTGGAGCAGCTGCGTTAGTAGCAGGTAGTTTTGTTTTTAAATCACAAGATCCGAAATCAACTATCGCTGAATTGAAAGAAATAACAACCTTCTAAAGGTATTGAAGAATAGTCGCATGTTGACTGCTCAATGGCGACTGTTAATGATAAAAAAAGCGGTTTAGAATTAATTCTAAACCGCTTTTTAGTTTTATATACAATGAATGTATTACATCATACCTGGCATTCCGCCTCCCATAGGCATTCCTGCACCGCTCTCGTCTTTTATATCAACTAAAGCACACTCAGTGATTAAGATCATTCCTGAAACAGAAGCAGCATTTTCCAATGCAACTCTTGTTACTTTTTTAGGATCGATTACACCAGCTTGTAACATATCTACATATTCATTTGTCTTAGCGTTGTATCCGAAGTTTTCTTTAGCCTCTAATACTTTAGCAACAACAACAGAACCTTCTAATCCAGCATTTTCAACAATTGTTCTCAATGGAGACTCGATTGCTTTAGCTACGATAGCGATTCCAGTTTCTTCATCAGCATTTTCTACTTTAATGTTTGCTAATGCATCTTTCGCTCTTAATAAAGCAACACCTCCACCAGCAACGATTCCTTCTTCCACTGCAGCTCTTGTTGCGTGTAAAGCATCATCTACGCGATCTTTCTTCTCTTTCATTTCAACTTCAGAAGCAGCTCCAACAAAAAGAACAGCAACACCACCAGCTAACTTAGCTAAGCGCTCTTGTAATTTTTCTTTGTCATAATCAGAAGTAGTAACTTCCATTTGAGCTTTTATCTGGTTTACTCTGTTTTTAATCATTTCAGTATCACCACTTCCACTAACAATAGTAGTGTTATCTTTATCAATGCTTACGCGTTTACAAGTACCAAGCATTTCTAAAGTAGTATTCTCTAATGTGTATCCTTGCTCTTCTGAAATTACAACACCACCTGTTAAGATTGCAATATCTTCTAACATTGCTTTTCTTCTATCTCCAAACCCTGGAGCTTTTACAGCTGCAATTTTCAAGGCACCTCTTAATTTGTTCACTACTAATGTTGATAGAGCTTCTCCGTCAACGTCTTCAGCAATGATTAAAAGTGGTTTTCCTGATTGAGCTATTGGTTCTAATATTGGTAAAAGCTCTTTTAAAGAAGAAACTTTTTTGTCGTATAATAGAATGTAAGGAGAGTCAAGCTCTACTTCCATTTTTTCTGAATTAGTTACAAAGTATGGAGAAAGATAACCTCTGTCAAATTGCATTCCTTCCACTACATCTACATAAGTCTCAGTACCTTTTGCTTCTTCAACTGTGATAACACCTTCTTTTCCAACTTTTTCAAAAGCTTGAGCTATTAATTCACCAATGAAATCGTCGTTATTTGCTGAGATAGAAGCTACTTGTTTGATTTTGTCCATTGACCCACCAACTTCTTGTGCTTGTTTTCTTAGCTCTTCTACGATAATTTCAACCGCTTTGTCAATACCGCGTTTCAAGTCCATTGGATTTGCACCAGCTGCAACGTTTTTAAGTCCTTCTTTAACGATTGCTTGTGCTAATACTGTTGCAGTAGTAGTTCCGTCACCAGCTAAATCATTCGTTTTAGAAGCAACTTCTTTTACCATTTGCGCTCCCATATTTTCAAGTGTGTTCTCAAGCTCTACTTCTTTAGCTACAGAAACACCATCTTTAGTTACTACTGGAGCTCCAAATGATTTACCGATAATTACGTTTCTACCTTTTGGACCTAATGTTACTTTTACAGCATTTGCTAATGCATCCACTCCACGTTTTAAACCTTCGCGCGCTTCGATGTCGAATTTAATATCTTTTGCCATTTTTGATCTGATTTAGTTGTTAATGATTCAATTTGTTTTAAACAATTGCAAGTATGTCGTCTTCACGCATAATTAGGTAATCTTTACCTTCAAATTTTAGCTCTGTTCCAGCATATTTACCATACAGTACAATGTCACCTACTTTTACAGTCATTTCGTGATCTTTAGTGCCGTTTCCTGCCGCTACTACTGTACCTCTTTGTGGTTTTTCTTTTGCATTGTCTGGAATGAAAATACCTGAAGCAGTTTTAGTTTCTGCTGGTAGTGGTTCAATAAGAACTCTGTCTGCAAGTGGTTTAATATTTAATGCCATAATTTAATATAGTTTATGAAATTGAATTTTATTTATAATGCTTATAGATTAGACATAAAGTGTGCCAAATCATATTTTGTCAGTAAAGGACAAAAAAAAATGCCAGCTTGACAGCCGGCATTTGAATTATAATGAGGTAATACTAATTATTCTTGTGTATTGTCACTTGCAGGAGCTTGTTCTGCAGGTGTATTGTTTTCCGTAGGAATAGTAACATTTGTACTTGTTGGAATAGTAGCGTTTTGATCTAATAATTTAGAATCTCCAGAAACTCCTCCTCCTGTACTTAAACTTGACATTAAAATTAAAACAATTAATGTAGCTCCTAAGAACCATGTACTTCTATCAAGGAAATCGTTTGTATTTTTTACACCTCCTGCCACAGTCGAACCTCCAAATGATGAGTCTAATCCTCCTCCTTTTGGATTTTGTACCATAATTACTACAATAAGTAGGAAACATACGATTGCTATCAGTACTAGGAATATTGTAAATGATGTGTTCATGTTATAAACTATTATGTTGTTGTAACGCTTTTATATCTAATATTTGGTCTGCAAAGAAACTACTTTTTTCTGGATATTTCAAAATTAAAATCTCATAAGCTTGTATTGCTTTTTGATATTTTTTTTGTTCAAGATAAATTTTTGCTAAAGTTTCTGTCATTAAACTCGTGTTCTCTTGTACGCTGGTCTCAATGTTTGCGGGGCTTATCGTCGCTTTTTTGGTTGGAACAATTTTAGGATTTGTTTCAATAAATCGATCTATAAGCGTTAATTTTTTTCTTCGTTCTTCTTCTAATTTTTTTTCATTTTCCGTTAAAATAGATTCTTTTTCTCTGTCAATAGGAGGAAATGAAGATATTTTTAACCACTCTTCGTACGAATATTTTTCGTTTTCGGTAATTGTTAAAGGTTTCCCTATTTCTAATTTATCCTCGAGTTGTTCTACTTTGGTTTGTCCTGCTTTCTCTACTTCTATTGGAAGATCCGTAGTCTGCGTTTCAGAAGGTGAAAGATCTTCGTTATCATCACCTGTTTTTTGTTCGGTTTCTGTAGATAAAATAGCGTCTTTTTCTACAGCAACTGAAGTGTTCTGTGACTCTATATTCTCTTCTTCTGGTATAGGTAGAGTGATGTCACTTTCTTTTTCAATCGCATCATTCTCAATTGAGATGGGATAATTAATGAAACTATCGGAAGTTATGAATTCAAATAAGATATCTCGATCAAGCGTATGAGCAGCCGTCTTTTTCAGATTTGTATTATATCTTTCACTTTTGTTTTGGTATAAACACTTTAGGTGCAAAGTTCGAATAGATTGAAAATAGGGATATTCCTCTAATACTTCTTCAAATGATTGTAAATCATCTGCTTCAATAAGAGTTGAATTTATTAAGGCAATATTTATTTTTTCTTTATTCAAATTCCTTGTGTTTACCATTTAGCTAAAGACTCATTGAATACATCTTGTGTGATTCTCTCGTATATTACGTCTAATGCTTCTGTCAAACTTGCACCAGCCAGTTGCACATTAGCATCATAGTCGTAGTAGAAAGAAAATCTCTTTTCAAAATCATCTTCAGGTGTGTTTTTATTGATAAATCGAACATTTATAGCAATGTACAATCTGTTTTGTGCTGCGCGTTGGTCAGCAGTAGCCGTTGTCGGACTAATGCGGTAATCAACGATCTCTCCTTCGTAGATTAAATCTCCTCCTTCATTGGTAAGGCTTAAACTCGTTTGATTTTGTATTAAATCTTGCAAAGCCATAGTAAATGTACGTTCAATACCAGGCTCTACTAAGTCTGCATTGTTTTGAAAGAAATTTACTTGAAAGGAGTCAGCATCTATCTTACCTGTTCCTGTAAAGTTATAATATTTACAACTACTAAAAAATAGTACTGGAAGTAAAATAAGGATTAAATTCTTTATTTTCATAGATTATAGATTGTATTGTTTAATTTTTCTGTAGAGTGTTCTTTCTGAAATACCAAGTTCATCAGCGGCAGCTTTACGTTTACCTTTGTTCTTTTCCAAGGCTTTTCGAATTAGTTCAACTTCTTGTTCCTCTAAGTTTAGCGGTTCCTCTTCGATTGTTTCTGCGAGTAAATAATCATTGTCGTCATCTTCGTCATCTGCTATTGTAGCATGGTGAAAATTAGGTGTGTGATTACTGTGATCGCTTGCAGGAAGAAGACTAAGTTCTGTAATGTTTTTCTGGAACGATGCTTCTGCGGGTTCACTTGGTTTACTGCCATAGATGCGTTGAATTAACCCCTGATTTGTTTCTTGCACTTGACTGCTGTCGTGCTTCAACAATTCTAAGGTAAGCTTTTTAAGGTCAGTCAAATCGCTTTTCATGTCAAATAATACTTTGTACAGAATCTCTCTTTCATTGCTGAAATCTGATTCTGCCTTTTTGCCATTAACAATTGAAGGGACTTGTCTATCGTGATTAGGCAAATAAGATTGCAGTACAGCTAATGATATATTTCTATTTGTCTCTAACACGGAAATCTGCTCTGCTACGTTGCGCAGCTGTCGGATGTTACCATCCCAGCGGTAACGTACTAAATAATTTGCTGCATCCGCTTCTAATTTGATAGGCGGCATTTTGTACTTGTGAGCAAAATCTGAAGCAAATTTTCTAAAAAGCAAATGAATATCCTCTCCTCTTTCGCGAAGGGGAGGTAAAGTTATTTCAACGGTACTTAGACGATAATATAAGTCTTCTCTAAATTTTCCTTTTTCAATCGCTTCGATCATATTCACGTTTGTAGCAGCAATGATTCGAATATCTGTTTTTTGTACTTTAGATGAACCTACCTTAATGAATTCTCCGTTTTCTAAAACACGTAATAGACGTACTTGTGTAGTCAAGGGAAGTTCTCCAACCTCGTCTAAGAAAATAGTACCTCCATCAGCTTCTTCAAAGTATCCTTCACGGGTACCTACTGCACCCGTAAAAGCCCCTTTTTCGTGTCCAAATAGTTCACTGTCTATTGTTCCTTCTGGAATAGCTCCGCAGTTGACTGCAATGTATTTTCCGTGTTTTCGGTGAGATAGCGAGTGTATGATTTTAGGCATACTCTCTTTACCTACACCACTTTCTCCTGTAATAAGTACGGAAATATCAGTAGGAGCCACCTGAATTGCTTTTTGAATTGCTCTATTCAGTTTAGGATCATTACCAATAATCTCAAAGCGTTGTTTAATTGCTTGAACATTTTCCATAGGTTTTTTACTTCTTTATCTTTTTGTTGATATAACTATGCTTGCATTGGAGAGTACCCTACAGCTTTTCCAATTAAAGTTGCAGAAGTACAATCTGTAATCTCTACTAATACGAAGTCTCCCACTTTGTAATTCTCTTTAGGGAATACAGTTGTTGTATTTTGTGAATTACGCCCAGACCATTCATCTTCTGAACGCTTAGATGTTTTCTCAATTAATACTTCTACTGTAGTTCCAACAAAGCGCTGAGTGCGTTCTAAGCTGATTTTGTTTTGTAGCGTAATTATATCTGTCAATCGTTGTTTTTTAACTTCTTCTGGTACATCATCTTCTAATTTTCGAGCAGCTAATGTTCCAGGTCTTTCAGAATAGGCAAACATAAATCCAAAGTCATATCGTACATATTCCATAAGTGATAAAGTGTCCTTGTGGTCTTCATCTGTTTCTGTAGGGAAACCTGTAATCATATCTTGAGAAAGTGAAATGTCGGGAATTAACTCATAGATTTTATCTACAAGTGCCATGTATTCCTCTCTTGTATGTTGACGGTTCATCGCTTCTAAAATACGCGTACTTCCCGATTGAACAGGTAAGTGTATGTATTTACAAATATTTTCGTGCTTAGCGATAGTCTCTATCACTTCAATGTGCATGTCCTGTGGGTTTGAAGTAGAAAAACGGAAGCGCATTTTTGGAAATGTGGTAGCACATGTGTCTAAAAGTTGTGCAAAGTCTACTGCTGTTGCTTTTTGCATTTCAGTAGCTTTTTCATAGTCTTTCTTAAGTCCTCCTCCATACCAAAGGTAACTGTCTACGTTTTGTCCTAATAGGGTTACCTCTTTAAAACCTCTTTCGTATAAGTCTTGTATTTCTTCTATAATACTTTGTGGGTCACGGCTTCGCTCTCTTCCTCTTGTAAATGGTACTACACAGAAAGTACACATATTGTCGCATCCTCTTGTGATTGAAACAAAAGCAGTTACTCCATTACTTTGTAAACGTACAGGTGCAATATCTCCGTAAGTTTCATCTTTCGATAAAATCACATTAATAGCATCTCTACCTTCGTCTACGTCTTTTAATAAATTAGGTAAATCTTTGTAAGCATCTGGTCCTACAACCATGTCTACAATTTTCTCTTCTTCTAAGAATTTACTTTTTAAACGCTCCGCCATACATCCTAATACTCCTACTTTCATACCAGGATTCTTTCTTTTGATTTGATTGTATTGGTCTAAGCGCTTGCGTACTGTTTGTTCTGCTTTATCGCGGATAGAGCAGGTGTTTACTAATACTAAGTCAGCTTCTTCTAAATTGTTTGTGGTGTTATATCCTTCATTTGATAGGATCGAAGCAACAATTTCACTGTCAGAGAAGTTCATTTGACAACCGTAACTTTCAATAAAAAGTTTTTTACTGTTGTCTTGTTTTTGCTCTAATTGTAAGCTTGTTCCTTGTTTATTTTCGTCAATTACCTTTTCCATAAGATTGTTCAAAGGGTGTTCTACATTTTGGGCAAAGATACTTTTTTTTGTGCAACTGACAAGTTGACAGCAGTAGTTTGTTTCTGTCTTTTTTAGGATGCCTTTAGATGCGGAGGGTTAGTAGTAATTGAGAAAGTGATACTGCAATGCTTGATTGGAGAGATGACCATAAAGCGTTTTAGGCTGTTTTGGTAAAGTGGTCGTTCCGGTGATTATATATTCAAGGTGTCTTCAATACCGATTCAATATTTATTCAAGAAACAGCTACTTAGGTTGAGTAATCTTGGAAGATAGTTGAAGAAGTGTTGAGTGAATTTGCGTGAGTATGTATTAACGGTAGTTTTAGAAGGTAATTGGCGAAATTTCTATCTACCTTTTGGTTGAGTGTAGTTTGTTGTTTTTGGTAAGTTGGGCAGCGATCTTTTCTTGTTTTTATTTTCAAATATGAAACAAGCGATGTACTTATAAACGAGTGTCAATTGTATAAGATAACTTGAATTTGATCTAAACTATCTGTTTGTTACTTCCTTTTATCTGTTGATAATCTACCTATGGTTTTGTACGGAGATGAGAGGGCATTGCTTGAGGGTTTCTTACACCTTTCTTCGAGAAAACCCCTCTCTGGGCTAGAAAACCCCAAGAAAAGTGCAAGGATTCCCCAAGAAAGTGCAAGAAAACCCCTCTATTAAATCAAGCGAATCTGTTTTTTAAGGTTCGTAAACGTGCTCGTCAATTTTGGTGATTTCGTCATTAGATTGGATAGAGTAACTCTTTTAGAGTAAATAGATACCCGTAAATAAATAGCTTAAAAGTTATACTGTTTTTCTTTTATTAAATCAAATTCACATTAGTATAGGGGTGTTGTAGTTATCTAAATGTTTGGTAAGAAAGTTTTGGAGCATATTGACCAGTTGACGAAATGAGTTTGTTTGCTGTATTTGATTTAGATAGGTTTGGGATTCTTCTCTGACTATTGTTATACCTTATCTCTTATTAAGTATTTTTAGAGTATCGTATATATACTATTGACCATTTTTCATGGTACGTCAAGTTTTAAGAATGTTTTGAGATATCAGGAGATTTAAAAGTATAGATAGAGGTGAGAATTGAAAAAGGTAGAGAATTGTTATTAAATTGTGTAATTTTCTGATTTTGTTTGTAAAAAAAATCAATATATCGGTTTATTGCTGTAATGTTGGTTTATTTTACGAATAATTTGATGATTAATGCAATTATTGTATGCTGGCATATTAGTTAAAAGATGCATTAATAAGTAGTGGCACGGATATATTCAAAAAAATCATATATTTTTGCTTCACAAAATAATGAAGTATGGCAAAAAATTTAGTGATTGTTGAGTCACCAGCTAAGGCAAAAACTATAGAAAAATTTTTAGGGAAAGATTATCAAGTAGAATCTAGTTATGGACATATTGCGGATTTACCTTCTAAGGAAATTGGCGTAGATGTCAATAATGGGTTTAAACCTTCATATGAAGTATCGAGTGATAAAAAAGCAGTTGTTAAGAAGTTAAAAGATTTGTCAAAGAAAGCTGAGACAGTTTGGTTAGCTTCCGATGAGGACCGTGAGGGAGAAGCTATAGCATGGCATTTAGCTGAAGAATTAAAATTGGATGCTGATAAAACAAAGCGAATTGTTTTTCACGAGATTACTAAATCTGCCATTGTAAAAGCGATTGAGAACCCTAGACAAATTGACTATAACCTTGTAAATGCTCAACAAGCTCGCCGTATTTTAGACCGTTTGGTAGGATATGAACTTTCTCCTGTACTATGGAAAAAAGTAAAAGGAGGGTTATCTGCTGGACGTGTTCAATCTGTAGCTGTTCGACTAATTGTGGAACGCGAAAAAGAAATCAACGAGTTTAATATTGCATCGTCTTATCATGTAGTAGCTGAATTTGCTACCGCTGAAGGTAAGACTGTAAAAGCGAAGTTGGCAAAGAACTTTGCTACAGAACAAGAAGCTAAACAGTTTTTAGAACTAAATATTGGCAGTAGATATCAAATTAGCGACTTAGAAACTAAGCCAGCTAAGAAGTCTCCTGCTGCACCATTTACTACCTCTACCTTACAGCAAGAGGCAGCGCGTAAGCTGTATTTTTCGGTAAGTCAAACGATGACTTTAGCTCAGCGATTATACGAAAGTGGATTGATTACTTATATGAGAACGGATAGTGTGAATCTTTCGCAAGAAGCTATGAAAGCTGCGGCAGATGAAATTTCTAAATCGTATGGTGCTCAGTATTCTAAACCGCGAACATATACAACAAAGAGTAAAGGAGCACAAGAAGCTCACGAAGCTATTCGCCCTACAAATATGGCCTTGCACAATGCACCTGTAGATAGAGATCAAGCTCGTTTATATGATTTGATATGGAAGCGTACGCTTGCTTCTCAAATGAGTGATGCTAAACTTGAAAGAACAAATGTTCGCATAGCTTCGAATAAATTTCAAGATCAATTTGCAGCTACTGGTGAGGTTTTACTTTTTGACGGTTTCTTAAAGGTATATTTGGAAGGACACGATGACGAAGATGAAGAAGTAGAAGGAATTTTGCCAGCGTTGAAAGTAGGAGAGGAGTTGATGAGAAAGACTTTAGTGGCAACTCAGCGATTCAGTAAACCTGCAGCAAGATATACAGAAGCTTCATTAGTAAAGAAATTAGAGGAGTTAGGGATTGGTAGACCGTCAACTTATGCACCAACGATATCAACTATTATAGCTCGTAATTATGTTGAGAAAGGAAGTGCTGAAGGAAAAGAACGCGAGTATAAATTGTTGGAATTGGGGAATGATGGCGTTCGCACAAAGAATTTAGTTGAGAAAACAGGATCGGATAAAGGTAAGTTAGTACCTACAGATATTGGAATTATTGTAAATGATTTCTTAGTTAAGAATTTTCAAACAATCTTAGACTATAACTTCACAGCGAGAGTTGAGGAGAATTTCGATGAGATTGCTGCTGGAAATGCAGATTGGGCTAAAATGATGAAGGAGTTTTACGATCATTTTCACCCTACAGTTAAGAATGTTGAAGAAAACGCTGAAAGAGAATCTGGAGAGCGTATTTTAGGAGAGGATCCTAAAACAGGTAAGCCTGTATTGGTTCGTCTGGGTAAATTTGGACCGATGGCTCAAATTGGTGATGCTGAAGACGAGAATAAACAATTTGCAAGTTTAGGACCTGACCAGAATATTGGTACTATTAGCTTGGAAGAAGCATTGACATTGTTTTTATTACCTAAACAGTTAGGAGAATATAAAGGAGAAGAAGTAGAGGTAAATAACGGCCGCTTTGGACCTTATGTTCGCGTAGGTAAAGTTTTTATCTCTTTGCCAAAAGGAGAAGAACCATTAGATGTGTCGTTTGAAAGAGCGGTTGAGCTAATAAAAGAGAAAGAGGAAGCAGATGCACCTATTGCTACTTTTCAAGGAATGGATGTTCAAAAAGGCGTTGGTAGATTTGGCCCATACTTAAAGTGGAATGGCATTTTTATCAATGTGAATAAAAAATATAATTTTGACAATTTATCTCAAGCTGATATTATTGAATTAATTGAAGATAAAATTCAAAAAGAGAAGGATAAAGTTATTCACGATTGGTCTGCTGAAGGGATTCGCGTTGAAAAAGCAAGATGGGGGAGATCTGTTATCTTGCAAGGGAAAACGAAAATAGAATTGTCGAAGGATGTTGATGCAGCTGCTTTAACTTTGGATCAAGTGAAAGCTATGATTGAGGCAAAAGCTCCAGCAAAGAAAACAGCAGCTAAGAAAGCGACAACAAAAAAGACAGCAACTAAGAAAACTACGACTACAAAGAAAACAAAAAAGTAATTTATGATGTACGAGTTGTTAGTGCCTTTAAGTGATGATGTGGTTGATTACATCGATGGATTGCCTAGTCAGACATTAGGTAAGAAAGTCACATACTATCGCGAAAAAGAGTTTTTTGATTATGACAAGTATCAAATTGCTATAATTGGTATTGGCGATAATAGAGGAGCTGGTCAAGAAGATTTAACTGTTGTTGATGTTTCTAAAATTAGAAAAGCACTCTATGCATTATATCCTGGTAACTGGGGTCTTCGAATTATTGATTTTGGAGATATATTACCTGGTGATACAATAGAAGATACTCATTTCGTTGTCAAATCTATCGTAAGTGATTTGATTAAGAATAATGTATTGCCAATTGTTATAGGTGGGTCTCAAGACTTGACTTACGGAATGTATCGCGCATACGATGATTTGAATAAGTTGGTAAATATCGTGACAATCGACTCTAAGTTAGATGTAGCAAAAGGAGCTAATTTATCAGTTGAAAGTTTTCTTTCTCGTATTATTTTAGAGGAACCTGTGAATTTGTTTAACTATGCAAACTTAGGTTATCAAACGTTTTATAATTCACAAGAAGAAATAGATTTAATAGATAGCTTATATTTTGAAGCTTATCGCGTAGGTGAGGTTTCTGCAAATTTAAAAATAGCAGAGCCAGTGCTGAGAGATGCCGATATAGTAAGCATTGATATGGGGGTTGTCAAATCGGGTGATTCGGGTAATCACATCACTTTTAACCCAAATGGCTTTGATGGTAAAGAGATATGTGCATTAGGTCGATACGCAGGGTTGAGTGATAGAGTTTCAACTTTTGGAATATTCAATTATAATAATACAAAGAATGAAGCGTTATTAATAGCACAAATCATTTGGTATTTTATAGAGGGATATAATTATCGCACAGGAGAGTATCCTTTTGAAAGACGCGCAAATTATTTGAAATTTATAGTTCCTATTGAAGGCTACGAGGATTTGATTTTCTATAAAAGTGACATTTCTGGTCGCTGGTGGGTAGAAAATGGCATTGTAGAATTTGAGAATAGCAAAGGAATTTCTTTAATGCCGTGTAACGAAGAAGAATATTTGATGGCAACTAAGCAAGAAATACCAGAAAGATGGTGGAAAGCTCTAAAAAGGAGTATGTTGTAAAAAAAAAGTTTTTTTTGAGAAGAATTAATGTAAATTAATCTTTAGCTTTGTTTATTGAAAGAAATAAGAAAAAATTAACTTTAAATAGTAGTAAAGAAAAATTGTATATATAAACCTAAAATTATATGAAGAAGATAATTACGTTAGGAGTTTTGGCGGCTTTGATGTTCAGTTGTGGAGCAGGTGGAGATCGAGGTGAGTTAATGGGAGGTGTAGAAGGTAAAAGATGGCGTAACACAAAACCGCATGGCATGTCATTAGTTCCAGGAGGAACTTTTACAATGGGACAGGCTAATGAAGACTTCTTAGGTGCACAAGATGCTCCTACAAAAACTGTTACGATTGGATCGTTTTATATGGACGAGACAGAGGTAAGTAATAACCAGTACCGAAAATTCGTTGAATGGGTAAAAGATTCAATTACTCGTACTAAATTAGCTATCATGGCTGATGATATGGGGATGAATAAAGATGCTGGTGGAATAGGGGCTTATGCTTTTTTAGATTCAGAAGAAAATTTAGATAAAATGACACCATACCAACGCTATATGTATGATAATTACTATAGTATGGAAATGAGTGATGATATTTACTCTGGTCGTCGTTTGAATAAAAAAGTGCCAGTGGTTACGAATAATAGTAAATTTCCAGATGAGTATTATGTAGAGGTAATGGATTCTCTTTATATCCCTGCTTCTGAAACATATAATGGAATGACTACATTCGATGTGTCTAAGTTGAAATTTAAGTATACTTACGTTGACGTGGAAGGTGCAACAAGAGATCAAGGTACAGATCCACGTAGTAAACGCAAAAGACACTTGAAAACGGAGACACTTTTAATCTATCCTGATACTACACGTTGGATTAAAGAATTCCAGTATTCTTATAATGAGCCAATGCACAACGATTACTTTTGGCATGAGGCTTTTGGAGAGTATCCTGTAGTTGGTGTAAGCTGGTATCAAGCAAAAGCTTTTGCTGCTTGGAGAACAATGTATAAGAATACTTTTTTACGTACAAATAATCAAACACAAGAAGTTCACGAGTTCCGTTTACCAATGGAAAGTGAATGGGAATATGCTGCTCGTGGTGGTCTTGAAGGAGCTATGTATCCTTGGGGAGGACCTTATGCAACAGATGAAAGAGGTTGCTTTATGGCAAACTTTAAACCAACTCGTTTTGACTATGCGGCTGATGGCGCTTTATATACAGCAGATGTAAGATCATATCCTCCAAATGGATATAACTTATACAATATGGCTGGTAACGTTGCCGAATGGACTAGTTCACCTTATGAGGTTTCTGCTTATGATTTTATGTCTTCTATGAAACCGAGAAATAGACAAACTGATAATCCTTTAAAAGTTGTAAGAGGTGGTTCATGGAGAGATCCTGCTTATTTCTTACAAGTAGCAACTCGTGATTCAGAGTATGCAGATTCATCAAGAAGCTACATTGGGTTTAGAACTGTGCAGTCAGTTTCAGGTTCTATGTCAAGAACTAATGCTGCAAAAATGGCTCGTTAAAAAATTGGAAAGAAAATTTATAAAGAATTATTAGGCTATGGCAATGTCAAAAAAAGTAATGAACTTCTGTTATGGAATGGGAGCTTCAATCGTTATCTTAGGAGCTTTATTTAAGATCACTCACATGGAGGTAGGTCCTCTTAATGGTAATAACATGTTGATTTTCGGTATGGTTGTAGAAGCAATTATTTTTGCTATTTCTGCATTCGAACCTGTTGATGAGGAATTAGATTGGAGTAAAGTTTATCCAGAGTTAAAAGACGGGGAAGCTCGTCAACTGAAAAAAGGTAAGGAGACTCCTGTAGTGGAGAATGTTGAGGTATCGCTTTCAAAGAAATTGGATGAAATGCTAAAAGATGCTAAGATTGACGGTGAGTTAATGAATAGCTTAGGAAATAGTATTCGCAACTTTGAAGCTGCATCTAAAAATATTGCTCCAGCTGTTGATACTGTTGCTTCTTCGCAAAAATACGCTCAAGAAATGACGATCGCTGCTGCTCAATTGGAGTCGTTGAATCAAATGTATAAAGTACAATTAGAAAGTGCAACTTCTAATGCTGAAATTAATAAATCTGTAGCTGAGAATAATGTAAGATTACAAGAACAGATGCAGGCTTTAACGCAGAATTTAGCTTCTTTAAACAATGTTTATGGTGGAATGCTTTCAGCTATGGGAGCAGGAAGAAATGCTAATTAATTTATAATTAAAAAATATTATAGATAATGGCAAAACAGAAATTGACACCGAGACAAAAGATGATTAACCTGATGTATTTAGTGTTCATCGCTATGATGGCACTTCAAATGTCACGTGAGGTTTTGTCAGCTTTTGGTATGGTGAACGAGAAGTTTGAGGAGACAACTACTGCTTTGGCAACAAATAATGAGCTTGTATCTCTTAAACAATTGGAACAAAAAGCAGAGGATGATGCTGCAAAGTTCCGAGAGCCTTATAATAAGGCAAAACAAATTAAAGACATTACTGATGCTTTTGTTGTAAAAATTGGCGCGACAAAAGAGCTTATCGTTGAGAAATATAGAGAGGCTGATGGAAGTCTTCCTTTTGAAATGATGGATAAGAGTGATGTTATTGATAATCTTTGGTTTAAAGGAGATAAATTGTCTGATGAAGGAAAGGCATTTATTGCAGATATTGAAGATTATAAGAATAAGATTAATACACTTTTAGGTGAAGATGTAGCATACAAAAATGTAAAGGAAAAGTTTAACAAGAACTTTGACTTGAACGATGTGAAGGATCGTAGTGGTGTGAAAAAACCATACTTAAACTACAACTTCCTTGGGTTTCCTGCTGTGGCATCTTTGACTAAATTATCCGCTATGCAAAATGACGCCCGCGTTATGGAGCAGGATATGTATAATTTGTTGTTAGGAAATAAATTGATCGAAGCTGCTTCTATGAAGAATTATTCAGCATTGATTATTCCTGATAAATCTGTTTATTACGTAGGTGATAACTATTCAAGTACTGTTGCCTTAGGGCGCTATGACAATACAATCCCAAAGAAAGTATTTGTCAATGGCAAAGAAATAGACTTGAATAAATCGCTTCAAAATGGTCAGGTTAAATTGAACTTACCTGCTAATAGCGTAGGAGAACACAATTTCTCTGGTAAATTTGTATTCATTGAAGAAGGAGAAGAAGTACCAGTTGATTTTAAAGGATCATACGTAGTAGTTAGTAGACCAAATAGTGCAACGATATCAGCTGATAAGATGAACGTTGTTTATAGAGGAGTTGATAACCCGATTTCTATTTCATTTGCAGGTATTCCTGATAGTAAGGTAAATGCAAGTGCTCCTGGTTTAAGTAAGGTTGGAAATGGTAAATACGTTTTAAGACCTCAAGGAGGTAGAGAGGTTACTATTAGTGTAACGGGTACATTTGACGACGGAAAAGGAGCTAAAGATTCTAAGGTATTTAGAATTAAAGATATTCCTTCTCCTCGTGGTACTGTTCGTGGTGAGTTTGCTGCTATTGGATCAAAAGAAAACCTGGAAAGGGTGAGTATCGGTGCGAAATTAGAAGATTTTGATTTCGACGTGAATCTAACAGTTAGTAGCTTTGTGGTTCAAATTCCTGGACAACCAAGTATTGTTGTACCTGGAAACAAGATGAACGATAGAGCTAAAGCAGCTATACGCAGAGCTCGTATAGGAGATGTTGTAGTTATCTCTGATATTAAAGCAAAATTACAAGGTGGTGGTGACTATCAGTTGAAAAAAACGGCACCGTGTACTTTTGAAATTAAATAATTACTTCTTAATTTTAAAGAAAGAAAATTTAGAAAAATATGAATTGGAAAAATTTATCACTATTTGTAGTGTTTTCTCTGTTTTCAATAGGATCTTTTGCGCAATCGAACTTATTGAATGCTAAATCTGCTAGTGAAATCGGGCAAAAGTCTTTGTTAGATATTTTAGTTAAATCAGATGGGCCTATTCCTTATGGACAGGTTAATGATAAAGATGTATTATTTGGTATTAAGGTATGGGAGAAAATCTCCTTGTCTGAAAAAGCAAATGAGTCATATTATTTCCCTATTGATGATACAGAAGATAGTGAGCATAAGTCATTATTCCAAGTGTTGTTAGATGGTGTTAAGTCTGGTGCTATTACTGAAGTATATGATAGTAGTGATTTTAAAGTACAACGTACTTTAAAAGATATCGAAGCTTCATTTGTTAAGGTTGATACAACTGACGTAGGTATTGAGTACCTTAATGCTGGAGAAGCTGTGCCAGATGAGTATATTGATCGTACAGAATTGAGATCTTCTGACGTGAGTGCTTATCATATCTTAGGTATGTGGTATTTTGATCGCAATGAAGGACAATTGAGATATCGTTTATTGGGAATCGCTCCTGTTGTTGTAGATATTTATACAAAAGGTAGCGAAAATGAGAACTTCGTAGAGTTGTTTTGGATTTTCTTTGCAGATGCAAGAGATGTCTTATACCAAAGCTATGCGTTCAATCCTAAGAATCCAATGAATCCGATTAACTTTGATCACTTATTGAATTCAAGAAGATTTAGTGCTACTATTTATAAAGCAGATAACCAATATGGTGGTCGTCGTATAGATGAGTACATACAAGGTAATGATTTACAAAAATTGTTTGAAGGTGAAAGAATTAAAGAGTTAATTCGCAACCTGGAAGACGATATGTGGAAATATTAAACTAGGAATTACTAAATTTGTAGTAACTAATTTACTAAGCTCTTATCTAATTAAATTAGATAAGAGCTTTTGTTTTAATAGTATGCGTGTATTATGGTTGATTATATTGTTGTAGGTACAGGGTTGGCCGGTATCTGTTTCACTGAGAAATTAATTAGTGAAGGAAAAAGCTTTAAAGTGATTGATAACGAAGGGCGTTCCTCATCATGGATTGCTGGAGGAATGTATAATCCTGTTGTACTCAAACGCTTTACGGAAGTGTGGAAGATAGATGAACAATTGGATATAGCTTTGCCCTTTTATCAGGGGTTAGAGAAGAAATTAGGAATTCAGTTTTTGTATCCTATGCCTTTGTTTAGACGTCTGTTATCTGTTGAAGAACAAAATAATTGGTTTCACGCTGCGGACAAGCCTAATCTTGAAAGGTATTTGGCTCCTAAGTTGTCAAGGATGGATATCAATGGGGTGGAAGCTCCCTTTGGTTATGGAGAAGTGAAATATACGGGGTACTTGGAAACACACGATTTGATTACAAATTATCGCAACTATCTACATGAAAAGGATTGTTACCTCAAGGAGAGTTTTGACTTTGATCAGCTAACTTATTCAAGTGAATGCGTGACTTATAAAGGTATTCAAGCACGTCATATTGTTTTTGCTGAAGGTTATGGATTGTTGAATAATCCCTTCTTTAAAGAGTTACCTTTGGATGGTACAAAAGGAGAATTAATGTTGGTGAAGATTCCTGACCTCAAGATTGACTTTATGTTGAAGGCTAATGTATTTATCATTCCAATTGGTAATGATATTTATAAAGTAGGAGCAACTTATAATTGGGAGGATAAGTCGGATGATCCCACACAGGAGGCTAAAGAAGAACTTATACAAGGCTTGAAGGATATTATCGATCTTGATTTTGAGATTGTTCTTCACACGGCTGGTGTTCGTCCTACAGTGAAAGACAGAAGACCTTTGTTGGGGAGAAGTTTGGAGTCAGATAGAATACATGTCTTAAACGGATTGGGTACTCGTGGAGTATTGTTAGGCCCTTTTGTAGCTAGTAAATTGTTTAATAATATAGAGAATGGTGAACCTTTAGATGAGCATTTATCCATTCATAGGTATAAAAAATTTAAAATAAAGAATTAATTATATATGTTGAATATTCATAATCTTTCTGTTTCTTTTTCAGGAGAGTATTTATTTGAAAGCGTTACATTTAAGATTGGCGCAGGTGATAGGGTTGGTTTAGTTGGAAAAAATGGAGCTGGTAAATCAACAATGTTGAAGCTCCTGTCAGGAGATATTGAACCGGATACGGGTAGTATTGCAACTGATAAAGATTTAAAGATTGGGTTTCTTAGACAAGATATTGACTTTATTCCAGGTCGCACAGTTTTGGAGGAGGCTTATCAAGCATTCGAGGAAATTAAGTTTGTCGAAAGTGAATTAGAGAAAGTTAATACAGCATTAACAGAACGCACAGATTATGAATCTGAGAGTTATGGTGAGTTAATTGAGAAATTGAGTGATTTAACTCATCGATTTGAAATAATCGGGGGGTATAATTATGTAGGAAACACTGAACGTGTATTACAAGGTTTAGGTTTTAAACGTGAGGAATTTAACAATCTGACTGATACCTTTTCAGGAGGATGGCGCATGCGAATTGAGTTAGCAAAGTTATTGCTTCAGAATAACGACGTCTTGCTACTGGATGAGCCTACTAACCACTTAGATATTGAAAGTATCATCTGGTTAGAGCAATTTTTGAGAACTTATCCGGGAGCTGTTGTTATCATTTCCCACGATAAAATGTTTTTAGATAATGTGACTAATCGCACAATAGAGATTTCGTTAGGGAAGATTTACGATTTTAATAAGCCTTATTCAGAGTACCTTGTATTGCGTGAAGAGCTACGTGAAATACAATTAGCTGCGCAAAAGAACCAAGCTAAAAAAATTGAAGAGACGGAAAAATTGATAGAGAAATTTCGCTACAAGGCTACCAAGGCTTCGATGGCACAATCTCTAATTAAGCGATTGGATAAAGTAGAGCGTATCGAAGTAGATGAAGATGACAACGCGGTGATGAATATTTCTTTCCCTGTGAGTATAGATCCTGGTAAAGTTGTTTTAGAGATTGACGGTGTAACTAAGCGCTTTGGCGATAAAGTTATTTTTAAAGATATTAATCTCTTAGTTGAAAGAGGAACTAAGATTGCATTTGTCGGACAGAACGGTCAAGGTAAATCGACTTTAATTAAGGCTGTTTTAAAGGAGTTTGAGTATGAAGGTACGATTAAGTTAGGTCACAATGTACAGATTGGTTATTTCGCTCAGAATCAAGCCGATTATTTGGATGGTGAAAAAACGATACTCGATACGATGTTAGATGCTGCAAGTGATGGTAATCGTGTGAAAGTGCGCGATATGCTTGGGGCATTCTTGTTTAGAGGAGATGATGTGGAGAAGAAAGTAAAAGTGCTTTCTGGAGGTGAGCGAAATAGATTGGCCTTGTGTAAAATGTTGTTATCTCCAATCAATGTATTGCTTATGGATGAGCCTACCAATCACTTAGATATTAAATCTAAAAATGTATTGAAAGAGGCTTTGAGAAACTTTAAAGGAACTTTAGTATTGGTTTCCCACGATCGTGATTTCTTACAAGGTCTTACAGAGCTTGTTTATGAGTTTAAAGACCAAAAGATTAAAGAGTACTTAGGAGATATTAATTATTTCTTAGAAGAACGCAATGCTCAGAGTATGCGTGAAATTGAAAAGAAGACAGAGGTTGCAAATGTTGTAGATAAGACAGTAAAGAAAGAGGAGCAAAAGAGTCAATCTTTATCTTACGAAGATCAAAAGAAACAGAAGAGCCTTCAGAATAGGCTGAGTAAAATAGAAAGTGAAATAAGTGATCTTGAAAAGAGAATAGCTAAAGACGATGAGCGTTTAGCAGTTGATTACGAAAAGATGATGAATGATGCTACATTCTTTAAGGATTATGAAGCTAAAAAGAAGAAAATAGATGACTTAATGGAAGAATGGGAAAGCATTCAAGAAGAATTATTGTTATAAAGCTAAAAAAGGGTTTACTTTTTAAAGTAAACCCTTTTTTAATTAAGTAGGCGTAATAAAGTTATATGGTTATAAACAAAAAACCACTTGATGTAATAAGTGGTTTAAAAGCTTAGTAGCGGGAACAGGACTCGAACCTGTGACCTTCGGGTTATGAGCCCGACGAGCTGCCTACTGCTCTATCCCGCGATATTGTGGTGCAAATGTAATGCGTTTTTTATCAATTGACAAATAAAGTCAATCTTAATGTAGTTTATAATTTGTAATCCTTTGAACAGCTGCTATAAAGGAGAGTAGGTAAGTTGCTAATTTGGATAAAATAAGAAAAGCCACTTCATTTGAAGTGGCTTTTTATTAGTAGCGGGAACAGGACTCGAACCTGTGACCTTCGGGTTATGAGCCCGACGAGCTGCCTACTGCTCTATCCCGCGATATTGTGGTGCAAATGTAATACGATTATTTGGACTTTACAAATCTTTTTTATTAAAAAGCTTAATTAGTGTGAAAAGGGGGAGGGGGATTTTACTGTTATTCTACTAAAATAGGCGACTGTTGTAAATGTGATCGCTATAGGATTATTAACTGGAAAAATGAGTGTAGGCTAACTTTGCCAAATAACTTTCCCTGCTTAAGTAATAAGCTTAATATTATTTGTAAGATAAGGGAAATGAACTGTTAAGTTTTTAATCCAGTAAAATGGAAAAGTGAAAGTTTATAAAAAAGAAAAACCCCTAAAACCAAATGGAAGCGGTAATAAGGGCCTTAGTAGCGGGAACAGGACTCGAACCTGTGACCTTCGGGTTATGAGCCCGACGAGCTGCCTACTGCTCTATCCCGCGATATTGTGGTGCAAATGTAATGCGTTTATTTGGGGTACACAATATTATTCTGCTAGACATTCTATTTTTTATTTTAGTTTAACAGTTTTATTGTGTTTAAATATCTGACATTTAAATTGTTGTTTGTTATTTTTGGGAAGGTGTTAAAGTTTGTTTAATGCCTTTTTTTACTGTATAGATAGAGAGGGATGCATTCTTTTGCTCAGAATGGCGTGGCTTGTTTGTTTTTGATATCAGTGTGTTTCCTCTTTGGAGTAAATTAAGCTTAGAAATAGTCGAGAAGTTATAAAAGAGAAAAGCCACTTCATTTGAAGTGGCTTTTTATTAGTAGCGGGAACAGGACTCGAACCTGTGACCTTCGGGTTATGAGCCCGACGAGCTGCCTACTGCTCTATCCCGCGATATTGTGGTGCAAATATAGTAGGAATATTTGGAACCCACAAATCAGCTATGAGAATAATCGCCTATTTTCATAGGTATTCACTGTCTTTCCCTTTTGTATATTCGCTGTTTTGAGCAATAAGTTCATCAATGTTGTTGTTACAGAGTAACTTAATAAAGGAGTGGAATTTTTCTTCAGGCCAATCGTAAATTTTCAAATCCATTAATTTTTTTATTGTTTCTTCAGAAAAGCGCTTTTTAATAGGTTTAGCTGGGTTACCTGCAACGATGGTATAAGGTTCTACATCTTTTATCACAACTGCTCCCGAAGCTACGATTGCCCCTTCTCCAATTGTTATACCTGGCATGATCATCGAGCGCATCCCTAACCAAGCTCCGTCTTCTATTATTGTATCTCCCTTGGCTTGATAAGCTTCTTCTATTATTTCTGTAAAGGGATACAGGCTAAACCAATCTGTGCGATGTGTATTGTTGCCTCCCATAAGTATTACCACTTCGGCGGCAATGCACACATACGCCCCAATGTATAGTTGATCAATATGCCAGATGGGATCCCATGTATTAAGACTGTATTCATCACCATAGAGATAGCGCACCACACTTTCTTCAAAGTTCCCTGTCCATGCATTGCTGTAATAAGATGTCGTTCCTTTAATGTGAATGTTTGGGTTTTTTACTGTTTCGTGTAAATATTCTACTTTAGACCAATGTCTTTTGTCTTCTTTTTTCATTTGTAATTATGTTATTTTATCAAGTACCCTAAATAGGTGATTAATTATTAGATAAGTTAGATGCTAAATATATATAAAGTGTTGTTATAAATTTTATTTAATTTTTCCTATGTCATTGATATAAACTACCTTTGCTCTCGAAAAAATAGAATAATATGACGCATAAAGCTGGTTACGTTAACATTATTGGTAATCCAAATGTAGGTAAATCAACATTAATGAATGCTTTAGTAGGAGAGAGATTGTCAATCATCACCTCTAAGGCACAGACTACTAGACATCGAATATTGGGTATTGTAAATGGAGATGACTATCAAATTGTATTCTCCGATACACCTGGTATTATTAAACCTGCCTATGAATTGCAAGAATCAATGATGGACTTCGTAAAATCCGCTTTTGAGGATGCTGACGTGTTGATTTATATGGTAGAGATAGGAGAGAGAGAATTAAAAGATGAGGATTTCTTTGCTCGAATCAATAAGTCAAAGGTACCTGTAATGCTTTTATTGAATAAGATTGACAAATCTAATCAAACTCAATTAGAAGAGCAAGTGGCATTGTGGAGTGAGAAAGTTCCAAATGCTGAGATATTCCCAATTTCTGCTTTAGAGAAGTTTAATACACAGGCTGTTTATGATCGCATCATTGAGTTACTACCAGATAGCCCTCCATATTTCCCTAAAGATGCTTTAACTGATAAGTCTGAGCGTTTCTTTGTGAATGAGATTATTAGAGAGAAGATCTTGTTGAATTACGAAAAGGAAGTGCCTTATGCAGTGGAAGTAGAAACAGAGGAGTTTAAAGAGGAGGATAACATTATTCGAATCAAATCTGTTATCATGGTTGAAAGAGATACCCAAAAAGGGATAATCATTGGACATAAAGGTGCAGCATTAAAGAAAGTGGGAATAGCAGCAAGAGAAGAAATGGAGAAGTTTTTTATGAAAAAGGTCCATTTAGAATTGTTTGTCAAGGTAAATAAAGATTGGAGAAGTAGCGATTATCAGTTACGTCGCTTCGGATATAATCAAAAGAAGTAATAATAAAAATAAAAATGTCGTAATAAACATTAAATTTGCGACCTATTTTGAAATAATATGAGTAGTATAGTAGCCATAGTTGGGAGACCAAACGTAGGAAAATCGACTTTTTTTAATCGTTTGATTCAAAGGAGAGATGCCATCGTAGATTCAGTAAGTGGAGTAACACGTGATAGAAACTACGGCAAATCAGAATGGAATGGGAGAGAGTTCTCTGTCATTGACACAGGAGGATATGTGAAAGGTTCTGATGATGTATTTGAAGGGGAAATTAGACGTCAAGTTAGTTTAGCAATAGACGAAGCAGACGCTATTATATTTGTTGTTGATGTTGAGGAGGGAATAACTCCAATGGATGCAGAGGTTGCTCGCCTGTTGCGTAAAGAAACGAAACCTATTTTTGTAGCAGTTAATAAGGTGGACAGTTCAAAGCGTATGGATGATACTTTTGAATTCTACAACCTTGGATTAGGAGAAATTTTTCCAATTGCTGGAATGAGTGGTAGTGGTACAGGAGATTTATTAGATGCTGTAGTAGCTGCATTACCAGTGGAGGAAGAATTAACGACAGAGGAAGATGAGTTGCCAAGGTTTGCAGTAGTGGGTCGTCCAAATGCTGGTAAATCTAGTTTTATCAACGCTTTGATTGGTGAGGATCGTTATATTGTTACTGATATCGCTGGAACAACAAGGGATGCTATTGATACGAGATTTAATCAGTTTGGTTTTGATTTTAATTTAGTTGATACAGCGGGTATTCGCCGTAAATCTAAAGTAAAAGAAGATTTAGAGTTTTACTCTGTAATGCGTTCTATTCGCGCAATTGAGCATAGTGATGTTTGTATCTTAATGGTTGATGCAACAAGAGGCTTCGAAGGGCAAGATCAAAATATTTTCTGGTTAGCTGAAAAGAACAGAAAGGGAGTTGTTATTCTTGTTAATAAATGGGATTTAGTAGAAAAAGATACGATGACAACTAAACAGTTCGAAGATAAAATTCGTGAAGAGATTGCTCCTTTTACGGATGTGCCGATCGTATTTACTTCGACAGTCACTAAACAGCGTTTATTAAAAGCTTTGGAGACAGCTGTAGCAGTATATGAAAATAGAAAACAACGTATTTCTACATCTAAGTTCAATGAGGCTATGCTACCTGTAGTAGAGCATACTCCACCACCGGCAATTAAAGGAAAATACATTAAGATTAAATACTGTATGCAGTTGCCTACGCCTACACCTCAGTTTGTATTCTTTGCAAACTTGCCACAGTATATAAAGGATCCTTATAAGAGATATATTGAGAATAAACTTCGTGAGATATATAACTTTGAAGGTGTTCCAATTGATATCTTTTTCCGTCAGAAATAGATTTTTGAATAAATGATAATAACTTAAAGCGGTCTTTGTACATTTGTATAGACCGCTTTTTTTATGGCTATGAAATCGATATATACTTTTTTGACTGTTTTACTCTGTATTAGTTCATTTGGACAGAACGCTATTTCTATAAAGGGAAGAATAGTCGACTCCTTGAATTTGCCTTTAGAGTATGTAACTGTTTATTTGAATAGAGATAAAGATTCTACAATGGTAGGTTATACCGTTACGGATAAAACAGGAAATTTTGATCTGAAGATTCGATCGCTACAAGAGGGAACTTTCCTTAAAGCTTCTATGATGAGTTATCAAGACTTTGTCAAGGAATACCCGAAGGGGATTACAGAGAATGATGATCTTGGTAAAATAGTGCTTAAGGATTTGCCTACTAATTTAGACGAGTTGCTTATTGTTGCTGAGACCCCACCTTTGAGGGTTAGAAATGATACTATAGAGTATAATGCTGGGTCATTTAAGGTTAGGCCTGACGCCAAACTTTTAGATTTGTTAAAGCAACTTCCTGGTTTACAGATAGACGAGAATAAAAAGATAACTGTGAATGGGAAAGAGGTTAATGAGATCTTAGTGAATGGCAAGCCTTTCTTTAGTGAGGATGGTAAAGTAGCTTTGGAAAACTTACCAAGTGAAATCATTAACAAAATCCAAGTTACGGATAAAAAGACTAAAAGGGAAAAATTTACAGGTGAGCGTGCAAAGTCTGATGATGCAAGTATCAACGTGACAATTGATGAGGAAAATAACAAAGGGTACTTCGGACAAGTTAATGCGGGATATGGAACAGATGATCGCTATGAAGCGGGTCTGTTTTTGAATAGTTTTAACAAGAGGAGAAAGATATCAGTCATTGGTTCTGCCAATAATATTAATGCAGTAGGCTTTTCAATGGACGATGTCTTTGATAATATGCGCAGTGGACGTAGTAGAGGAGGCGTTACTGAGTCGAGGATGATAGGGCTAAATTACCTGGAGGATTTTACTGAATTATTGTCGGGAAATGGAAGTTATGATTACAATTTTTCTGAAACTGAGAATAGGAATAAAACGACGTCAACTCGTTTTTTACCAAGTGGTCAGTTTTATAATACGTCTTCTTCTTCATCAAAAAGTGGAGATGAAGGGAATAAAGCCAATTTTTCAATTGATTATCGAGGAGAGAAAGACTTTTTGTCAATTATGCCTAACTTCAGCAAAGGGCATACCTATTCTAATAGTCAGTCAGAAGAAGCATCTTTTGATGAAAATATGAATCCCTTGAACGAGAGCCGTAGTCAGTCATATAGTAGGGGAGATAGTAATAATTTTGCAAACAATATTTCGTATGTGCGCAATTTTAAAAAACCGGGACAGTTCTTATCAGTAAATTTTTCTAATTCAAATTCTAAGGGAAATAATGAAATTCTATTTGAATCTGATACCAAATTCTTTCAATCTGAAAAGGCTGATGATATGCGTAGACAGTTTAAAAATAGTGAAGATGTATCTGATACCTATAGCTTGGATGTGTCATTCAGACAACCGATTACGGACTCATTGTCTTTTGAAGTCGGAACTGAGTGGAACTACAGACAAAGCATCAACAGTATGTACGTTTATGATTATGATGAGGCTACAGGCGAGTATTCCTCTATTAATAAGTTAGAAACGAATCGATATAAAAGTGTTGTAAAGGAAACTAGTCCGTTTGTCAGATTTGCAATTAATAAGAATAAGTTTTCGCTGTATTTTACTTCTTATACTGATATTGTCAAGAACTCAGCAGATGCATTGTACAATGAAAAGGATTACAGTTTAGATAAGTATTACATTAGTCCGCGTTTAAATATGAATACGTTCTTTAACGTGAGTAAAAATGATAATATTTATTTCAGTTATGGATACAATCAGACTTATCAAAGTGCAACAGAGTTATTGGAAATTACGGATATCTCCAATCCACTACACACTAAAGTAGGAAATCCAAACTTGAAACCGACGGATCAACATAATTTTAGTTTTAATTATCGCTCTTATGATTTCCAGACGAGATCTGGGTATTCTATTGGAGGAAATCTCTCCCTACAAGATAATACGATTGTAAATGCAATTGAGTATGACGAGGATATGAAAAGTATCTCAACTTATAAAAACATATCAGGTAATTATCAGTGGTCAGCAAGAGTAAATTTGTTTCAGAACAAGAAGGTAGGTGAGCATAACTTCCGATATGGTATAGGAGTTAGATTTTCTAATCATTTTTCGAAAGGGTATATTGACAATGTTATGTACGAATCTCGAGCAAATACTATTGTGCCGAATGCGTACTTTAGTTATGACTATGGAGAGTTTTTGACTCTACATCCTTCATATACGTATAACTATAATAGAACGAGTTACAATAACTTTACTGTTGATAAAGCTTCAAATTTCACACATAGATTTAATTTAGAGGCTACAACCTATTGGCCTAAGAACTTCATCTTTGGCAATGATTTTAATTACACTTACAACTCTCAAATTGCACAAGGCTATAAAAAAGACTTTTATATGTGGAATATAAGTTTAGCTTATGAGTTTTTTGATAGTAAGTTTAGAGCAAAAGTAAAGGTGTATGATGTGCTCAATCAGAATACCAGTAGTCGACGTACTATCGATCCTACAGAGATTGTGGATTCTGAAAGTTTGGTATTGAAACAATATGTCATGTTTTCTTTAGTGTATAAATTGAATGAGTTTGGAGGTCCAAAGAAGGGAAAAGGTACAAAAGGAGGTCGTGGTAAGCGTGGACAAAGTATGCGTGCATTCCGTATGTAATATTTAAAAAGAGATGATTGTAGTGCTTATGTAATATAAAAGTTCTCATTGAGCATGGGACTTGTATTAGTGTGCAAAAGTACTTTAGAATACGAAAATAGAGATAGTATAAAACAATAAGAGGATATCTGTTTCAGATATCCTCTAATTTGTTTTATATAGTTGAAAAGTTTTACCAGCTTCCACTTGAGCCTCCTCCAGAGAAACCTCCTCCTCCGAAGCCTCCGAAACCTCCTCCAGAAGAACTGCCTCCTCCAGATGACCAGCCACCTCCACCAGATGACCAACCGCCTCTACTACTTGAAGAGCTACTTGATCCACTATTTGAAAGAATAATTACAGTTGCAAGATCTTCTAAGAAGCTGCGATTGCGTTTGTTTCCTCCACCTTTTCCTCCATTGTTTTTGTCTCCTTTATTGAATATAATAGTTCCAACGATGACAAATATGATAGCAAATAGACAGAATAGACCTCCAGTTTCATTGTCTCCTTCTGCGCGAACAGTATTTTTTTTGTCTGACTTGTATACTCCTTTGAGCATTTCAGTCACTCCGTCGACTGCGGTGTGAATCCCTCCATAATAGTCCCCATTTTTGAAATGTGGAATAATTCTATTTCGGATAAGTTCTCCTCCTTGTCCAGCGGTTATATACTGCTCTGCTCCATAACCTGGGTAAATACCAATTTGACGATCTTGTACAGACATCAAAATAACTACCCCATTATCTTTTCCTTTTTCTCCAACTCCCCATTCATGTCCCCATTTTGGTCCTAATAATGAAATATTTTCTCCATTGAGACTTTTTATTATAATGACTAATATCTGAGTAGATGTTTCATTACTGTAATGCGTTAATTTATCAGTCAGCTCTCTTTGTTGTTGAGATGAAAATAAATCAGCATAGTCATAAAGTAATTTTTGATCTTTTAATGCTGGTTTTTTGGGAATATCAAATTGCGCATAATTAACCTGACAAAGCAATATGATTATTGCAAAGGTTAAACTATGGAATACTTTTTTAAACAAATTTTTCATTTGCTATGCTTTTGAAATTTCATTAGGAAGCTCATTCTTGTTGATCTCCTTAGCTGGGAAATAAGCTTTTAGCTTTATTCCTGCCTTGAGGATTCCCTGAATAAGTCCCTGTTTGTATAATCCTTGTTTAAAGTGGTTTATAACCAATTCTTTAGTCCCTTCCCAAAAGTTTTCAGTTTGAACTTTTTGATTAATTCCCTCATCCCCAAGAATGACAAAAGATTTTGAATTAATGCATAGATAGAATAGAACCCCGTTGCGCTCTTTCGTATTCTGCATTCCAAGCTCGAAGAATACCTTTTGCGCTCTTGCCATAGGTTCTTCGTTGCTGTTTGTCTCAATGTGAATGCGTATTTCACCAGAAGTGTTTGCTTCTGCCTGTGTTATTGCTTGTACAATTTCCTTTTCATCTTGTGTAGATAAATAGTCTCTGATAGTAGGCATAATTAAAAATTAAATTCCACTTCTACAGGTTTATCAGCACCTTGTACTGCATTGAAATACGGTTTTTCTTTGTAACCATACATTCCCGCAAAAACAGAGTTAGGAAATTTCAAAATATAACCGTTATAATCCATGATAGCACTATTGAAACGCACACGTTGTGTTTGTATCGTGTTTTCAGTACTTGCTAATTCATCCTGCAGTTTTAAAAAGTTAGTATTAGTTTTTAGTTCAGGGTAATTTTCTGAAACCACTAATAGTTTACTTAAACTTGACGCCACGTTGCTTTGTACTTGATTGAAGTTTTCTAACTGTTCAGGAGTCATATTGCTTGGGTCAATAGTTACTTTTGTCGCTTCAGCACGTGCTTTAACTACCGCTTCTAAAGTACCCTTTTCGAAATCTGCCGCACCTTGTACAGTTTTAACTAAGTTTCCGATTAAATCATTTCTTCTTTGGTATGCTGCCTGCACATCTGCCCATTGTTTTTGTTCCGTCTGACTTAATGCTACGATATCATTTTTGATACCAACAGAGTACATAAATATTCCTGCAATTACAACCACAAGAACGATGATAGGAACTAATGCTTTTTTCATAGTAATTTTTCTTTTAAAGTTCGTTTTTAATATTTATTAAGGTGTTTTTAATATTCTCTAATTTTTTTATCAGCTCAAAGTTGTTCATTTCTGACTTAGGTTGCTTCTTTAAGTATTCTTTGGCTCCTTCAATTGTGAAGCCCCTTTCTTTTAGCAAGTGATAAATCAATTCAAGGTTTTCGATGTCCTTATGTGTGAACATGCGATTTCCTTTTGCATTTTTTTTAGGATTAATGATGTCAAATTCTTTTTCCCAGAAGCGCAATGTCGAAGCATTTAGGTCAAAAGCATTCGCTAATTCTCCTATACTGTAATAACGTTTGTCAGGTAAATTTAGTTTCATTAGTCAAGTGATTGATTTTCTTGATTAGCCTCTTGTGAAAGTAATTCAAACTCTTTAGCAGAAATATCGCCATAATAGTAGTTTAAAGGGTTTACTACATTACCTAAGTAGTGCACTTCATAGTGTAAGTGTGGTCCCGAACTACGTCCAGTACTACCGACATACCCTATGATATCACCGCGTTTAACTGCTTGTCCTTGTCGAGCATTATATCGACTTAAGTGAGCGTATCTCGTCAAGTAACCATGTCCATGATCTACTTCTATTAGATTTCCATATCCTGATAATTCATTATTAGCACGGATTATTTTACCATCACCAGTAGCGTAGACAGGAGTTCCAGTTTCTGCAGAGAAGTCCATTCCAGCGTGGAACTTTTTAATTTTTGTAAAGGGATCACTACGATATCCATAACCAGAGGCCATGCGTTTTAGATCTTCATTTTTTACTGGTTGAATCGCGGGAATTGATGCGAGGAATGCCTCTTTACCCTTAGCTAACTCAATGATGTCATCTAAAGATTGTGACTGTATGGCTATTTGCTTTGATAGCATATCCATTTTCTCGTTCGTCGTTGTTAGGATTTTTTCATTTGTTAACCCTATAAACGAGCGATATCTGTTTATTCCTCCTAATCCTGACCTCCTTTGTTCATCGGGAATAGGTGCTGTATTAAAGTATGCGCGGTAAATGTCATTATCTCTTACTTCAAGTTCATCTAATACTTCTGCAACTAAGTCCAGTTTCTTGTTCAAAAGTAGATAGTTTGTTTTGAACTCTGCTATTTCTCTTTCTTGTACTTTTTCTTTAGGTGTTTGCAGGATATTAGTGTTAATGAGTACGAATAATCCAAGTACACCAAAGATGGCAGAAGAAAGTATGAATAAGAAGACATTACCTAAGTATCTAAACTTTTTAGGTCTAATTTTTAGGAACGCTAATTTTTCAGGGTCGTAATAATATTTTACCTTAGCCATATTTTAAAAAAACACTATTTTTGCACTAAAATTTTAATCTTCATTAAAGTGGAAAAAGATTGATAGCTAACAAATTTAAAAAATGTTTTCATTACAGCTATTGTTTTCTTTAGTAGAAGAATAAAAAAAAGTAATAAAATAGAATATTTAGCTGTTTTTTAACAATGTTGAGGTAAAAAACAGTAATTGAGAATTTGAATTAAAATTTATAGTTTCCAAAGGATATGAAATCACAAGAAATTCGTCAGAAGTTTTTAAACTTTTTTGAAGAAAGAGGTCACATGGTTGTACCTTCTGCGCCGATCGTTCTGAAAGACGATCCAACTTTAATGTTTAATAACTCTGGGATGGCCCAGTTTAAAGAGTATTTCTTAGGAAACGCCAAGCCTAAAAGTAACCGTATCACTGATACACAGAAGTGTCTTCGCGTGTCTGGTAAGCACAATGACTTAGAAGAGGTAGGTATCGATACATACCACCACACAATGTTCGAGATGCTAGGGAACTGGAGTTTCGGAGATTACTTTAAGAAAGAAGCTATCAATTGGGCTTGGGAATTATTGACTGAAGTTTATAACATCCCTAAAGATATTTTATACGTTACTGTATTTGAAGGTAGCGAAGAGGAGAACGTTCCTTTTGACCAAGAAGCTTATGATATCTGGAGTACCCTAATCGGCAAGGATCGTATCCTGATGGGGAATAAGAAAGATAACTTCTGGGAAATGGGAGATCAAGGACCGTGTGGACCATGTACTGAGATACACGTAGATATCCGTAGTGCTGAGGAGAAGGCAAAGATAGCGGGTAGAGAATTAGTGAATGGAGATCATCCACAGGTAGTAGAGATCTGGAATAACGTATTTATGGAGTTTAACCGTAAAGCGGATGGTTCTCTAGAGAAGTTACCTGCTCAGCACGTAGATACAGGTATGGGGTTTGAGCGTCTATGTATGGTGCTTCAAGGAGTACAGTCTAACTATGACACAGATGTATTCTCTCCACTTATCGCTAAAGTATCTGAGTTAACAGGTGGTAAATACACAATGAAAGCAAAAGATGATGAGGAAGAGAAGATTAATATCGCTATCCGCGTTATCGTTGACCACGTGAGAGCAGTTGCCTTTGCTATTGCAGATGGGCAGTTGCCTTCTAACAATGGAGCAGGGTATGTGATCCGTCGTATCTTACGTCGTGCTATTCGCTATGCATTTACGTTCTTAGATAAGAAAGAACCATTCATCTATGAGTTAGTAGAGGTGTTAAGTACACAGATGGGAGCATTCTTCCCAGAAATCACTAGTCAAAAAGAATTAGTGAAAAACGTGATTAAAGAAGAAGAAACTTCTTTCTTAAGAACGTTAGAGCAAGGGTTACATTTATTAGACAATGTAATCAAACAAACAGAAGGTAAAGTAGTATCAGGAGTGAAGGCTTTTGAACTATACGATACTTTTGGTTTCCCTATTGACTTGACAGCGCTTATCCTTAGAGAGAAAGGGTATGAACTAGACGAAGCTGGTTTTGACGCAGCAATGTTAGAACAAAAAACACGTTCTCGTGCGGCATCAGAAGTATCTACTGATGACTGGACTGTATTAGTGTCAGGAAATGTAGAGCAGTTCGTAGGATATGATCAGTTAGAGAATGAAGTGAAGATCACTCGTTATAGAAAGATTGATAGTAAAAAAGATGGTAAGTTATTCCAAATCGTGTTAGATTCTACTCCATTCTATCCAGAAGGGGGAGGACAGGTGGGAGATACTGGAGTATTAGTATCTGCTAATGACACTATCCAAGTAATCGACACGAAAAAAGAGAATAACTTAATATTACATATCGTAAGAGAGCTTCCTGCTAATGTAGAAGGAACTTTAGTAGCGAAGGTAGATGTAGATGCTCGTAAGCAATCTATGGCTAACCACTCTGCTACTCACTTACTACACCAAGCATTGCGTACTATCTTAGGTACTCACGTAGAACAAAAAGGTTCGTTAGTGGCTCCTACGCACTTGCGCTTTGACTTCTCTCACTTCTCTAAAGTGACAGAAGAAGAGTTAGCACAAGTAGAGGCATTTGTGAATGATAGAATTCACGATCACTTGCCATTAGTAGAGCGCAGAAGTATACCGATGGCTCAGGCTATTGCTGAAGGTGCTATGGCATTATTCGGTGAAAAATACGGTGATGAGGTACGTGCTATTAAGTTTGGAGAGAGTATGGAGCTATGTGGAGGTACTCACGTAGGGAATACTAGTGATATTTGGCAGTTCAAGATCGTAAGTGAAGGAGCTGTAGCTGCTGGTATTCGTCGTATTGAGGCCATTACGAATAAAGCTGCTCGTCAGTTCTACGCAGAACAAGAAGATACATTAAAAGAGCTTAAAGCAGTATTAAAGAATCCACAAGATACCTTAAAAGCGGTAGTATCTCTTCAAGATGAGAATGCTAAACTTAAGAAACAAGTAGAGCAATTATTAAAAGAGAAAGCAAAGAACCTAAAAGGAGACTTAAAAGGTCAAATCCAAGAGGTAAACGGTATCTCTTTCTTAGCTGTAGAAGTGGACTTAGATGCTGCTGGAGCAAAGGACCTTGCGTATGAGTTAGGTAATGAGTTCTCTAATCTATATGTACTGCTTGGTAGTGTAGCGAATGATAAGCCTATGCTGACTTGTTATGTATCTAAAGATATAGTAGAGAGCAAAGGCCTTAATGCAGGTACTATCGTACGTGAGTTAGGTAAACACATCCAAGGTGGTGGTGGTGGACAAGCGTTCTTCGCTACAGCAGGAGGTAAGAACCCAGCAGGTATGGCAGACGCTATAGCTCACGCAAAAGATTATTTGAAATAGTATTATATTTGTAATTATAATAGATAAAAAAAGATTCTCATATGAGAATCTTTTTTTTGTTCAAGAGTTCATCAGATTATGAAGTTTAGTACAGTAGTGCCTACTAAGGTAGCAAAGGATAGAATTAAATACGAGCATAAGATCTTATCTATGGGATCTTGTTTTGCTGTGAATATAAGTGATAAGCTAAAAGAGTATCAGTTCCAAAGTGTGGTGAATCCATTCGGTATTCTGTTTCACCCTATCGCGATAGAGCGCATATTAGAGTATGCGGTGAAAGGTCATGAATTTACAAGTGCAGATGTGTTTTGTCATAATGAGGTGTGGAGTAGCTTTATCGCACATTCTGATTTGAATGAGTTAGAAGAAGAAGATATCGTGACGAAGCTGAATGTAAAGCTGTTTGACTTACAGGTAGCTTTAAAAGAGAGCTCGTTTATGTATATCACTTTAGGAACAGTTTGGGTATATGAGTATATCGAGAGTGGAATGGTTGTTGCCAATTGTCATAAGGTAGCGCAGAGTAATTTCAAAAAGAGATTATTAAGTATTGAAGAAGTGAAGGTTAGCTTGTCTAAAATTATTACATTAGTACAAGCTATTAATCCAGATATACAGATTGTGTTTACAGTGTCTCCAGTGAGACATTTTAAAGATGGTATCGTAGAGAATCAGAGAAGTAAGTCAGTATTATTTACTGCCTTACACGATGTGTTAGATCAGCAAAGTGGAGATAAAATTAGTTACTTCCCTTCTTATGAGATTGTAATGGATGAGCTAAGAGATTATCGCTTTTATAAAGCTGATATGTTACATCCAAATGAGTTGGCGATAGATTATATCTGGGAGCGCTTTGTGACGACTTGGGTTCATCCTGATATGTATCCGATTATGCATAAAGTAGATGAGGTGCAAAAAGGACTGAACCATAGACCTTTTAACCCTACTGCAGAACAGCACTTAGCTTTCTTAGATACATTGGTAGCCAAGATAGATTACTTATTAGAGAAATATCCATTTATGAACTTTAGATAGTTATGAGAAAGTTATTGCGCGTACTCTTCGGTATATTTATAGTGCTCTTCTTTATGTTTGCAGGAGTTGTTTTGTATAACAGCTTTGTGAAGGGGGATAAAGATGATATGCAATACAATACAGCTCTAATCCAAGAGCAGTTAAAAAATGTGAGTAAATTAGTGGTGACAGAAGCTACTTTCTCACAAGTAATGACGTATAAGGATCAGCAGAAGTACTTTTTAAATATGCTTTCTTTTGATAAAAAGGCTGTGGTTATTATTAATGCAAAGGCTACAGTGTCTTATGATTTGAGTCAACTGCAATATCAGATCGATGAGAAGAATAAGGTAGTGCAATTAATATATATACCAGAAGCAGAAGTTAATATATATCCTGACTATAAAATACTAGATGTAGAACAGAGTACTTTCAACCCTTTTAAAGGTGATGACTACAATAAGATTAATGCGAAAGTGAAGAAAGACTTAGAAGATAAAATAGAAAAGTCCACTTTAAAATCGAATGCGGAGAATCGACTTATAAGTGAACTTTCTAAAATATTAATAGTTACCAATACTCTAGGTTGGAAACTAGAGTATCAGGGTAACGTTATTCAAAGTGATAAAGACTTGGTATTAGATATAGCTTTATAAGCTTTTTAGAATAATATCTATACCGTCTTTGATTAAATGAGCTACTTCAGGTCTGTTTGTTTGAACAGATTTAAGGTGGCTCATTGCTTTTTCAGCTAATACTGTATTTGAAGCTTTTTTAGCTAATTCCAGTATTTCTACTGTAAGTAACCAATCAGAAGGGTATTCATTGATTATAACATCTAGTACGTTGTTTAAAACAGTTGATTTATTCTCTTCTCTCATGGCTCTAACTTCTTGGTAGAAGTTTTCAAGCTTTATTTTACTCTCGTCTCTTTTTGCTTTTATTGTTTGGCTAGAAGGAACGTGATTGATTAAATCAAAACTGTGGTAGTCAGCAGGTCCTGAGAAAGCAGAAATCACATGAGCACCAACAGCCATATCATAAGTCCCCCATTCTGGTTGGAATAGTACTTCATCATTGTGCTTCACTGTACAGTCACTGAAACTAATCAGAATAATCTTACCATGTATATTGCGAATACCCGTGATATTAGTTCCAGATACAGTGATACCTCCTTCGAACTCTAGAGTTACTGGCTTGCCTTCATATAAGTTATAAGCTTTTAGATCTCTAGGGCTCATATCTTCTATGGCAAGGTTGATTCCCTTTAAACGACCTAATGCAGTACCAAAACCATGTGGATGAGTCTCCGTGCCGTGTCCTACTAATTCTTTCTCTCTATAGGCTAAAGCTGTTTTGCCTGTTGTCTGCACATAAGCAGGTTTGCCTTCGTGTTCGATTACACGTGTAAATACACCTGATATCTGTAGACCTGTATTCAGTTCTATTGTACCTAAGGCTTTAGAGTCTATTAGTTTGTTTATTCCCATTAAGCCTCCTTTTCTTAAAGCCATCTTATTTGCAAACTCTTCTAATACTTCACTTAGATAAGCAAAGTCAGGAGTTACATATAACTGAGGTTGAGGCTTAGTGATATCAAAGCCTTGGTATGCAGCTTCTATGCTATAAGGAAGTTTTTTTACATTATCAGTCATACACCATGCACTCTCTCCGATAGAAGATAGTAAACCTGCTCCGTATATCTTAGGGTTATCCGTAGTTCCGATTAATCCATACTCTACTGTCCACCAGTGAAGATTACGGATAAGTGCCATCTCAGAAGGTTCTTCTGTTATACCTTGTAAATAATCTACCTGCTCTTCTGCCTTTTTGATTTCTTCAGGGTCTACGCCCTCAGCCTCTTTTAAGATAGACAGTAAGCGGATAGCTTCATATATCTCATAGTCTCTGCCAGAAGAAATAGCCTTACAGCCTATCTCTCCGAAGCGTCTCAGATACTCAGCATACTCAGGGTTAGCGATAATAGGAGCATGTCCTGCCCCTTCGTGTATAATGTCTGGTGCAGGTGTGTATTCTATATTCTCTAATTGTCTAATATCTGATGCAATAACAAGTACTTTATACGCCTGAAACTCCATAAAGGCATTCGGTGGTATAAAGCCATCTACTGCTACAGCAGCCCAACCTATTTCTTTTAATATTCTATTCATCCCATACATACTAGGGATGCTTTCTATAGAAATACCTGTTTTAGCTAGACCGTCAAGATATGATTCGTGAGCAACTTTAGATAGATAATCAACATTTTTACGCATAACGTATCGCCACACAGCTTGATTAATAGGTGTATAATCCTGATAACTCTGTGGTTTGATAAATTGTTTTAAATGCTGTGGTAATCTTTCGATCAAGTCGTTACTTTCATATTCTTGTGTTTTCATAAATGAAATTTGTTATTGTTTGTCGTAAATATAATAAAAATCCTTTTGGAAGGTATGTTAACAGTTGATATCTGTTGTATATGATGCGATTGTTGTTTTATTAATTTTAAGTTTTTATGTGTTTTAAAAGCTTATGTATGCTGTGTTATTTATGTGATATATGTAATAATGATTATTTGATTTAAGTTTTTTTTAAGTAAAAATATTGAAAAAATTAACGAAATAGTTTTTTTGATTCAAAATAGTTTTTATCTTGCTACCAAATTTAATAACCCAAAATAACTAACTTATATGAAAAAACTATTTATGTTTTTGGCTGTAGCAGGTCTAGCTACATTCGGAGTGTCATGTAGCAGTGATGACAACTCATCAGATTCAGGTAAAGAGAGCAAACAATTGGTTCTTAGTGCTGATCGTGTTGATGTAAAAGAAGGTGATCTTGTAAAGTTTACAGTACAAGCTGACAAGAAAAATGTCGACGGTGCAAAGATTTACGTTGATGGTGTAGAGGCTGGTATTGAGCACGTTTTTGAGAAAGAAGGTACTTTTAATGTAGTAGCTAAAAAGGCAAATTTTGAAGATAGTGCTGCTTTAAAAATAACTGTAACTAAGAAAGATGGTACAGATCCAGACACAGAGAAGAAAACATTCACTTTAGTAGCTGATAAAGCTGATGTTAAAGTGGGAGAAACAGTAACATTTTCTGCAAAAGAAAATAATGTAGCAATCTCTGGATTTAAAGTTAAGGTTGTAGGTGGTGCTGAGTTACCAGGTTTAACATGGAAAGCTGAAAAAGAAGGTGTTGTGAAATTCATCGCTACTAAGGATGGATATAACGATACAGCTGAAATTACAGTAAATGTTACGAAAGATAATAAACCAAACCCAACGAGTAATTTTATCCAAGTAGGTGATAAAAGTATTGATTTAAAAGGAAGTGCATTTTTCTATTTTGTTGATGGACAATATGTATACTCAGAAGAAATTAATGGTAAATGGTATGTACCATTTAGAGTTAATACTTTTACAATTGATATTACAGAAACTGTAACAGCTACGGATTATGACAATTCTGGTGCTATTTTGTTCTATGTAGAGCAAAAAGAGGGTGAAACTACTGTAGTTTTCCCTTGGGATGTAACTAATCCAGAGCAAATATTAATTGCAAGTTATAATGGAAAAATTAATGGTGTTGATTTTAAAGCAGATAAAGATACAAAATTCTCAATACCTGCATTAACAACTCCAGGAGAAAAAGACGCGCGAGGAACTGCTAAATTTATAGTTGAAGGAAATGATGAAGTTAGTGGAGGAGTTCTAAACAGTGATTATGACGGTCCTTATCAAGCATACTTTAAAATTGATTTAACTGGTAATGGAGCTAATTCAATAAAATCGCTAAGATCTGGTATCAAAGTAGATAATGTTGATTTCTCTTCAATGAGAAGAAAATAATTTACATTTTATATCAAACAAAAAAGCAGTTGCCATGGCAACTGCTTTTTTGTTTGATATAAGCGATCTGTTATAAGAGGTTTCTTTGTAAAGTTATAATAATAGTTTTTTTGTCTTTGAATAGCTTGCTTTTTTTGAAGAGTGCTTCAATAATTTGGTCTTTTAATCAATAACCAAATAAATTATAATTATGAAGAAGCTATTTATGTTTTTAGCTGTTGCTGGTTTAGCGACATTTGGAGTGTCGTGTAGCAGTGATGATAATTCGTCCAATGAAGATAAAATGACCCATCAATTGATACTCAACGCAGATCGTGTTGACATAAAGGTAGGTGATAAGGTAAATTTTTATGTACAAGCAGATAGAAAGAATGTTGATGGAGCGAAGATTTTTATCAATGGAGAAGAGGCATCAAACGAATATGTATTTAATGAAAGTGGAACTTTTGAAGTTTATGCAAGTAAAGTAAATTTTAAAGATAGTTCTATTCTTAAGATAAATGTGGTAGCTGATGATGAAGAACCTAAACCAAGTAAGAGTTTCACTTTATCTGTTGATAAATCTGAAGTGAAATTGGGGGATGTTGTAACTTTTACAGCCAAAGATAATAAGGAAGATATTTTTGGGTTTACAGTTCAAATGGTAGGAGGAACAAAAATAAATGGAACGACTTGGACAGCAAATAAAGATGGAGTTGTTAAATTTGTAGCTACCAAAGAAGGATATAAAACTTCGAATGAAGTTTCTGTTAATGTATTGAAACAAGATACACCTATGCCAACTGAGAATTTTATTTCTTTGGGAAATAAAAGCATTGATTTAAAAGGAAGTGCTTTCTTTTATTTTAGTAAAGGTGGATCGGTTTATTCTGAAGTAATTGACGGTAAAACTTTTGTGCCTTTCATCATTAGAACATTTACTGTTAAGATTGATGACTCGATATCAGGAACAGAATATGAGAATTCTGGATCTTTATTGTTTTATGTAGAACAAGAAGAGAACTCAAAAGCCCTACGTTTACCATGGCAGGTTACGACTAATGAACAGATTGTTATCGTAGATTTTAGAGGGAAAGTTTCTGGTGTTGAATTTCAGGCTGATGAAAAAACTATGTATAGTATTCCTGTTTTTACTACTCCAAATAAAGATAACGGTAAAGGAAATGTAAAACTTGCTGTTAAGGGGACGGATAAAGTATCAGGAAATTCATTAGCATCTGATTTTGATGGTGAGTACCAAGCATATTATAAAATTGATTTGGATAATAGTAATGCGAAATCTATTAAAAACGAATTTAAAATAAGTAAAGAAGCATTATTTTCTTTAAACTTAAAATAGAAAAAAGAGCAGTTTTTTAACTGCTCTTTTTTTTGTTTATTGGTTTTATTTCTTATGTATTGTTAAGGATAATGATATTTGTTTGGTAATATTTAGAAATAACTTAATTATAATTGAATAGTTTATTTATTTGGAGTGCAGCTTTTATAATTTGGTCATTCAATCAATAACCAAATTAGAATCAATTATGAAGAAAATTTTTATGTTCATTTTCGTAGCGACTCTTGCTACGTTTGGAATATCATGTAGTAGTGATGATAACTCTACTGATGATAAGAAAGAGGAAAAACAATTAGTACTAAAAGCAGACAAGCTTGAAGTAAAAGTAGGTGAAGCAGTTAATTTTTCTGCAGAGTTAGACAATAAAAAGATTGATGGAGTGAAGATCCTTATCAATGACCAACCTGGTAGTCTAAAACACGTGTTTAAAGAAGCAGGTACTTTTAAAGTTGTAGCAACAAAAGCAGGTTATCGCAATAGTAATCCAATTAATGTAGTGGTAACTGAAAATGCAAACAAGATTATTTTGAAAGCAGATAAATCTAAGGTTGAAGTTGGAGAAAAAGTTACTTTCACTGCACAAGCAGGAGGAGCTGACTTAAAGGATTTCAAGGTTAGTTTTGCTGATGGAACAGAGATAAACGGAACAAGCTGGATAGCTGATAAAGCAGGAAGCTTTAAGTTCTTTGCATTCAAAGAAGGCTTAGAAAATTCTGATAATGTTGAAATTACTGTAACAGCGAAACCGATTGACTTGAAGTTAACTTTAGTTACTAATCCAAATGAGGTGTTTGCTGGTAAACCTTTTACTTTATCTATCGTTACGGGTAATACACCTGTTAAAGATGCGGTGTTACACGTGGATGGTGAGGCTCTTAATATTTTGTCTGATGATAATGGAGAGTTCAACCTTTATGGGCCTGCAGGAACAGTTACTTTTAGTGCAGAGTTTGAAGGAAGTTTTAGCAACGGTGTTGAGGTGACTATTAAGGAGGCTGAAAAAGTAGAAGCTAAAGGAAAAGGATCTTTTGAATTTAATGGTGCTACTCATCAAATTGAAGATAGCTATTTAGTGTTTTTTGGATTAGAGTATGCTGATGAGTCAAAAACAGAAGTAGTTGCTAGATGGCAAGTAGAAGTTGGATCTGGGGATTTGGCTGCAGTTTGTGTATTCAAAACGCCAGCTAAAAAAGTATCTGAAGGTTCATACTCACCAGACTTACCAAATGCTACAAATACAACTCCTCTTATTGCTGGAGTAATTAGAAATGGTAGTACTATTGGAGTTAGTAATTTGGATATGAAGTTTAAATTTGATGCTCAAGTAAATGCTAAGAACCTTTTTGAAGGTCATTACAAAGGAACTACAGCTCCAATGAATGATAAGCCATTCAGCATTGAATATGAAGGAGAGAGTTACTTTTTTGATGCTTCTGAAAATAGTGCTAACAAAACAAGGTCTACAAGTCGATTTGTTGAGGCAAATCAGAAAGTTAAGTCAAATATGATCTCAAAATTTGATAGAACAATTAGAACTTTTGTGAAGTAATAGTACATATTTTAATTATGCTGCCTCCACTCTTTTGAGTGGAGGTTTTTTTGTTTTGAATTTACTCTTAAAATGTTTGAAATCTTCTTGAAATTGTTCTTTCGCAATTGAATTGTTTTAGTTGTTTCAGTTCTCCTTTTATAATTTGCTTATTCAACCAAAAGTCAAATTAATAGATTATGAAGAAAATTTTTATGTTTATTGCTGTAGCAACTTTGGCTACATTCGGGTTATCGTGCAGTAGTGATGATAACTCCAAAGAGGTATCCACCCGACCAAGCCCATATTTCATAAGCTAACGTAAGGTAGTAAGTTTGCTTGAAATAATAAAGAGATGAGCAAACAAGAAATAATGTACTCTCATGTAGAGGATTGGAAAACAAGTGGATTAACGCAATCAAGATACTGTGAAAGTGTCGGAATTAAATTAGCAACCTTTAGTTATTGGGTGGTTAAGTATAAGGCAAAGTCAGAGTCAACGCAATTAGACAATAATTTTATAACTGTAACAAAAGGTCAAGTCATCAATACTCAGGAATATGAGATAGTATATCCCAATGGTGTAAAGTTACGTCTACAAACGGATAATCTTAGTGAACTATATTCATTAGTAAACTTAGTGTAATGTTTAGTTTGAGTAGTTCTAATCAATTTCATTTGTATAGACAAGCTTGTGATATGCGCAAGAGTTTTGATAGCCTTTGTGGACTTGTCCAGAATGAACTTAATCAAGTAGCTCATAGTGGAAGTGTCTATATATTTATCAATAGACGCTGTAATCAAATGAAGCTCTTGCATTGGGAAGCAGGAGGCTTTGTACTATACCACAAGCGCTTAGAACAAGGAACTTTTGCTTTTCCCACGCATAGTAAAGCTCAAATAAGTTGGACTGATTTAGTACTGATGATAGAGGGAATCCAGGTTATCAAAAGTAACCAAAAAAGGCGTTTTTTATTGAAGTAAAACAGGTTAAAACCTTGTATATTCTGGGCTTTTGACGTATTTTTACTTCATGGAAATAGACTTAGAAAACTTATCGAAAGAACAACTTTTGGCGCTTATAAAAAAGCAGTCTAAGACTATTTCCAAACAAGACAAAATAAATACTAAGTTAGAGCAAAAGACATCTAAGTTAGAGCAAAAGACATCTCAGCTAGAACAAGAAAAGCAAGAACTCCAACGCTTAGTAGATCTTTTACGACGCATGCAATTTGGACAAAAACGCGAGCGTTTCGAAGACCCTAATCAAACACAGTTACCTTTAGAGGTTCAGCAAGCAGTCCTGGAAGAACAAGAAGAAGTAATCAAACAAGAGATCACTTATTCTCGTCAGAAGAAAAAACATCCAGGAAGAGCTAAACTACCCGATCATTTACCTGTAGAAGAAATAGAAATCTACCCAGAGGGAGATTTATCTGATAAGATTTGCATTGGTAAAGAAACTACAGATGTCTTAGATTATGTTCCAGGTTACTTTAAAATAAAACGTTACATCCGATATAAATACGCCACGAAAGACAAAGACAATACGCAAATCAGTATTGCACTGCTTCCAGAGCGAATTATAGATAAAGGAATACCTTCTGAAGGATTATTATCTACAATACTTGTTGACAAATACGTAGATCACCTTCCGCTATATAGACAGAAGCAACGCTTTTCAAGAGAAAATATCGATATAGCTTCTTCTACTATAGATGGCTGGGCAGCTCAATGTATGGATGCTTTAAAACCACTATATGAAAAGCTTCTGCTGGACATCAAAAATGAAGGATATCTTCAAGTTGATGAAACCACCATCAAAGTCTTAGATGAGAAAAAGAAAGATAAATCTCATCTTGGGTATTATTGGGTGTATCACGCACCTATATCCAAACTCGTAATGTTCAATTACAGTCCCACACGTAGTGGTAGCGCTGCACTACCTGTATTAGAAAACTTCAAAGGATATCTGCAAACCGATGGTTATAGCGGATACAAAGCCTATGGAGCTAAGTCTGGTGTAGTTCATCTGGGCTGTTGGGCACACGCTCGTCGTGAGTTTGAAAGAGCTCTTGACAATGATAAGACAAAAGCACAGCATGTACTTGTAGAAATACAAAAACTATATGCTGTAGAAAGAAAAGCAAAAGAACAAAACTTAACCCCAGAGCAAATTAAAGAACTTCGATTAGAACAAAGCTTACCAATCATCAATGAACTGGGTAAATATATGTTTGTTCAAATGAAACTCGTACTTCCTAAAAGTCAAATAGGTAAAGCTTTTGCTTACTCACAAACTAGATGGGATAATCTTAGTGCGTACTTATATGATGGAAACTTACAGATAGACAATAATCTCATTGAAAATGTAATTAGACCAGTAGCTATTGGACGTAAAAACTATCTCTTTGCAGGATCACACGATGCAGCTCAAAGGGCGGCTATGGCGTATACGTTTTTTGCTAACTGCAAAAAGCACGATATTAATCCATACCAATGGCTTAAATATGTTCTAGAAAATATTCAATCTATCAACCACAAGAACATTACAGATTTATATCCTCATAACTATAAAACATTAAACTCAAACGTTGTAGAAGAATAATTATATCTCACAAGATGTACTTGCTCGGGTGCATACCCAAAGAGGAGAAAAAGGATGAAAAACAACTGGTATTAAAAGCTGATAAAACGGCTGTTACAGTCGGAGAAACCGTAAAGTTTTCGGTGCTTATTGACAATAAGGCTGTTGATGGTGCTAAGATTACCATAAATGGTGAAACAATTGGGGAAGAGCATGTTTTTAAAAAAGCGGGAACTTTTGTTGTAGTTGCTAAGAAAAAAGGCTTCTTGGATAGTGCCTCGGTTACAATCAACGTAACAGACTCAAATGGCAAGAAACAACTTGAGCTATCAACTGATGCTTCTGAGATTAAGATAGGGGAAGAAGTGTTGTTCTTTGTGAGAGAAAACGGTGTTCAAGTAAAGGATTTTAAAATTAAATCACTGCAAGGTAAAACTGTTGATAACAATAAATGGATCGCAGATGAAGCTGGTGAGTTTAAGTTTATAGCAACGAAGGAAGGTTATATAGATTCAAAGGAAGTAGTTGTTAGAGTTACGGAGAATGAGCAACCAGAGTTTGAAAGTTTTGTTACTTTAGGTAGTAAGACATATGAGTTGAGTTACGGACTATATGGTGTCGCTTGTTATGAAGATGGAAAGACGGCAGAAGGAAAACCTAATTATGTAAAAGCTATTTACACGTTGAAAGATGGTCGAAAAGTTTTTAGATATGTTTACCAAATGTACAAAGGTCAGAATACTGATGAAGATTATGATAACGCTTGGGAAGAAGGTGGTGTGATTCAAGGAATGGTTTTTTATATAGAGGCTAAGAACCAAGAATCTTCCCCTTTGAATACTCTTGCGTCTGAATGGTTATGGGGAGATATGTACACTATAATAGATGGAGATATAGATTATACAGATCCAGATGATAGTTCTGATTTATATGTAGGATATGATGTGAGTGAAGACGGTGTGTTTTCTGTAGGAATTGGTTCAACAGGTACTTACACTTCACCAAGTATGACTAAATTTAATGTGAACTATTCTGGTGTATTAGAGGGAGCTTATGTGTTTATTGTATCAAAACCAAGCACAAATAGTATAACAAATATTAAAGCTAAAGGACCTAAAGGAAAGCTTAAAGCAATTAAATAATCAGTTTATTAATTGAATTAGAAAGAGATAACCTCCATAGAGGTTATCTCTTTTTTTAGTTGATTATTGTAATTAATTAGCAATATATAATTGATTTGATGTAGGTTTGGATATAATAAGTATTGTTATTTTGTAAACAACCATTCATTGAATAAAAAGATTTGATTATGAAAAAAATACTCTCATTGATACTAATTGCTTTAGTGTGTTTTATGTCTGTATCGTGTAGTAGCGATGATAGTAATAATGATAATACTACTAATGAAATTCAGTTGATTATACAAGCAAGTAATTACAATGTTAAAGTTGGAGAATCCGTTGTTTTTACAGTAAAAGCAAATGATAAGAAAGTTAATGATGCAAAGATTTATATGGATCATCAGGAGATTGGTTATACAAAGATATTTGATAAACCTGGTCGGTATAATGTCATAGCAAAAAGAGAAGGAATGATTGATTCTGAGTTGATTACAGTTGTTGTTTTAGATGTTGATACTCCAGCAGTTAATTTCATCTCAGTAGGCAGTAAGACTTATAATATAGCGTCATCATTCACAAGACTTTATGCAGAGACTGTACAATACGAAGGAGAGAATTTAGTTCGAGTATACGAACTTGAAACGAGTACTGGTCTTGTAAAGTTCTGTAGGTATGTTGTTGAAGTTCGAACGTCTGATTTTGAGGTAAATAGTGATAAATCTATTAAAGGGGCTTTATCTCGTATATATAAAATTGTACTTCAAAACGAAGATAGCAATGAGTTAATTTACCCTGGTGTCCCTGGTGCAGAGGAAATCGATATCAATGGGTTCATTGTGTCTGAATCAGGAAATGTTGAGTTTAAGGACGATGCAATTGAATTGTTAGATATTAAATTAAAAGCATTTAGAGATGAGTCAGGCAAAGTCAGTATTGATATTAAAGCAGCGGACAATAGTGTGAACTACGCAGGTAGTATTTCTTCTATGTATGCTATTGATACTTCTAAGGATGATCGCTCAAAGCATTTGAAAGGCAATACTTCACTCACTGAATTTAGTTTCGACGAGCAGTTATCCTGTATCCCTGTTTTAAGCAAGGGAAAATAGATTTTAAGAGATATTGTTAGTAGTAATAAGGTGTTATCTAAAGAGTCTTTTCAGGCTCTTTTTTTAGTACCGTTATTTAAAATATTTAGCGATTTATTTACTTAATATTAGAGTGTTTTTGAGAATATAATAATGTAAGTAGCTGATTTTATTATTAGTTGTGTAAGATTTTAAATGGAGGAGTTATTGCCTTTTTTTGGAAGAAGTAAGTGTTTGTTATGAGGTATAAAACAAGCAATAATAAAGAGTAAATACAAATGAATTATTTTACATTTTCTTTTATCAATGTTTGATTAATTTAAAAATTCAAAGAAAGCAGTACGAGTAAGCATTTCTATTGGGTTTAGAATTTAGATAATGATACAATATGTCACATATGCTTTGAAAAGTAAAATTATAATAGTTTGAAAATGTTTAAATTTATATAGAGAGAAGAACCAAATTATATATAAAGATGAAAAAAATTTTAATGTTATTCCTACTTGGTATTAGTAGCTTTTTTCTATGGACCTGTTCTAAAGATAGTGACTCAGATGAACGTGAAAATGCGAAGTTATTTGTTGAAGTAAACGCTTATGACGTAAAGGTAGGAGAAAAGGTTTACTTTACAGTTACTGCTAATAACATAGCAATTAAAGATGCTAAGTTATATATGAGAGAGCAACAGATATCTAATCCATATCAGTTTAAAGAAGAAGGAGTGTATAATGTATTTGCAAGAAAAAGCGGTTATGATCAGAGTGACAATGTGACAATTAGAGTGGTAAGTGACAATATTCAAGCTATTGATTTGACAGTGGACAAAAGTAGTATTTACGTTGGAGAAACGGTGACTTTCAGTGCCAAGACAGGAAACGATATATTGAGTAATGTAACTATTAAAGATCAAAATGGCTCACAAGTCGAAGGTGTTAAATGGACTGCTAATCAATCTGGTAAGTTTAAGTTTGTAGCAACCAAAGATGGTTATAAGATGTCCAGAACTGTTGAAGTAGAAGTCAAAGAACGACCTAAAGGGGAGCCGAATACTATTTACATTAACAATAAGGTTTATACGATTGATACCAACCGTACACTCTTGTATGCCGAAACGATAAAAGGTGCTGATGATGTAGATCTTGTAAAATTGAATAAGACTACGACATCTGAAGGTGAAGTAATTACTTTTGCAACTTATTTCATTGATGTAGTAAGTGAAGATTTTGCCGTTGAAGGTAATACTGTTGTATCAGGTGCCATAGCGAGAATTTGGAAAGTAATCATTCAAGAAGAGAATCCTGAGGTAGCAATTTATCCTGGTGAGAATGAAATGTTGGAAATTGACTTACAGGGACTTATCGTTTCTTCAGATCACCAAGAGACAATGAATACAAATGATATTAAGAAGTTTAGTGTTCTCCTTCGTGATTTTATTGATCATAATGGTTTTGTATCACTTAATGTCATTAATACTTTTGCAGGGGTGATTTACGATGGTAGAGTACAATCTATGATGTCTTATGATGTGACAGAGTCAAGAGCTAATCTATCCCTTGAATTTAAAGATAACCGCAAGACAGTGCAATTTTCTAAGGACTATTTCAAAACTTTGACATTCCCAAAAGAGTATAAGAAATTAGAAAGTCGTAAACTTTTGAGTAAATAAGTAAACTAATAAAAAAAGCACGTTGTGAATTTACAACGTGCTTTTTAATACCTTCTTATTTTGTAGGAGGAAAAGTAGATAAGACTTTTTGAGCAAACTCTTTAATTCTCTCCTCTTTTTTTTCTGATTTTTGATTTGGCGTAATCAATCCCATTCCGGTTCCTTGCCAAACTAAGCTCTTGCTTTTAGTATCAAATATATCGATGTATAAAGTACCTTCTATATGAGTAGAAATATTTGTGTTTTGCGGTCCCCAATAAGGTCCATATCCATAATAACCCCATGGGCTATAGTAATTACTGTGAGTGACATTTACGTTTTTAGTTGCTAAAGTGAAAATACTGATTACAAAATCAGGATTGTCATTCGACTTAACAAAACCTTTTGCAGTTAATTCAGCATCAATTGAATTTAGGATACGCTTTTTGTCTATGTCATTAATTTGTGCAGCATCGACACCTTCTTTTAAGAAAGCATAAGTTTTGTAAGCTGTAAAGTTAGCTGACTTATCGTAATCTGTGTTTACTCTGACACTGCTACAGGCAGCAGTCAAAAGCAAAGCAAATGCAATGGGAATAAACTTAATCAATTTCATATCTAACGTTTTTTTAGTTGTTTACTTTAATAAACTTTCGTCAACAAGATTTGGAATAGTCACTTTTAATAAAGGTTCAACTTCCATCGCACGTTTAATTGCAAATATAGCCTCGTCATTGCGAGCCCAACTTCTACGAGCGATTCCATTATTTACATCCCAAAACAACATTGACTCTAATCTTTTTTGCGCTTCAACTGTACCATCAAGTAACATGCCAAATCCACCATTAATCACTTCTCCCCAGCCTACACCGCCACCATTGTGAATAGATACCCATGTAGCACCTCTAAAGCTATCGCCAATCACATTGTGTATCGCCATATCAGCTGTAAACTTTGATCCATCATAGATATTTGAGGTTTCTCTATATGGGGAATCTGTACCTGATACATCGTGATGGTCTCTACCGAGAACAACAGGTCCTATTTTGCCCGCTTTGATAGCGTCATTAAACGCTTTAGCAATGTTAATTCGCCCTTCTGCGTCTGCATATAAGATACGTGCTTGCGAACCGACAACTAATTTATTCTCTTGAGCTCCTTTTATCCAACGGATATTATCCGCCATTTGTTGTTGTATTTCTTTTGGAGAGTTTTTTATCATCTCCTCTAATACCTCACAAGCAATCTCATCTGTCTTGGCTAAGTCCTCTGGTTTACCAGAAGTACAAACCCATCTAAATGGACCAAACCCGTAATCAAAACACATTGGACCCATAATATCTTGTACATAACTTGGGTATTTAAAATCAATATTATTGGGTGCCATCACATCAGCCCCTGCTCTTGATGCCTCGAGTAAGAATGCATTTCCATAGTCAAAAAAGTAGGTGCCTTTTGCCGTGTGTTTATTGATAGCAGTAGCTTGTCGTCTCAGTGATTCTTGTACTAATTCTTTAAATCGAGAAGGATTATTAGCCATAAGGTCATTAGCATCTTCAAATGACACTCCTACAGGGTAGTATCCTCCAGCCCAAGGGTTGTGTAATGATGTTTGATCTGATCCTAAGTCAATGTATAAATCTTGTTTATCAAATTCTTCCCATATATCCACGACATTTCCTTGATAGGCAATAGAAACAACTTCTTTGTTCTGTTGTGCTTTTTTAACGCGTACAACCAATTCGTTTATATCAGTAATCACTTCGTCTACCCATCCTTGAGAATGTCTTGTATGTACAGCTTTTGGGTTAACTTCAGCACAAACTGTAATGCACCCCGCAATATTTCCAGCTTTTGGTTGCGCCCCACTCATACCTCCTAATCCTGAAGTAACAAATAGTTTTCCCGCTAATCCCTCTCCATTCTTAGAGATTTTTCTACCGCCATTCAACACAGTAATCGTCGTTCCGTGTACAATACCCTGTGGACCTATGTACATATAACTTCCTGCAGTCATTTGTCCGTATTGTGTTACACCTAAGGCATTAAACTTTTCCCAATCATCTGGTTTAGAATAATTAGGGATCATCATACCGTTTGTAACGACTACTCTCGGAGCGTTTTTATGAGAAGGGAATAGTCCCATAGGGTGACCTGAGTACATAACTAAGGTTTGTTCATCTGTCATTTCTGACAAGTATTTCATCGTCAGAAGATACTGTGCCCAGTTTGAAAATACAGCTCCATTACCACCATAGGTAATTAACTCATGTGGATGTTGGGCTACTGCATAGTCAAGGTTGTTCTGTATCATTAACATGATAGCTCTTGCCTGTAGGGAGTTACCTGGGTATTCCTCAATAGGACGAGCATACATCTTATAGTCAGGTCGAAATCGATACATGTAAATTCGACCATATTTTTCAAGTTCTTCTTTAAACTCTGGAATTAGTGTAGCGTGGTGCTTGCTATCAAAGTATCTCAAAGCATTTTTCAGCGCTAATATTCTCTCTTCATTGCTTAAGATTTCCTTTCTCTTTGGTGCGTGATTTACACTAATGTCATAAGTTTTTGGTTGAGGTAATTCACTTGGAATACCTTGTTTTATAAGTTCTTGAAATGTCATTACAATAGTTTTGTTTAGTTTTGATAATTATATGGACTAAGACATCACATAATGCAGAGTATTTTTTACTTTTGCCGTAGTTGTGACATTTAATCGCAATGTTTAATTTCTTGGCTGTAAGATAATAATAATTTGTTTTATTTCTATTCTTATATCGGATTGATACCCTTGAAATTAATAATAAAACACCTTTAATATTTCGTATTTAACATTACTTTAGATTTAAAGTTTGGGTAATGGCAATTTTAAAGCGTGTGTAAGCGTTAAATTTCTATATATTGTATATTTAGTTTGGGTTTTATTTTCTGAAATATGTTTGAGAAAGAAAAGGTGTATAATGAAGAATTGCTGTTAAATCTCCCCAAGGGGATTCAACTAATTGTTAAGCGGGAAGACTTATTGCACCCAGAAGTATCGGGTAATAAATTTCGCAAATTAAAATACAATATAGCTGAAGCTAAGCGGTTAGGATATAGCAAACTTTTAACTTTTGGAGGAGCCTATTCTAATCATATTGCTGCAACAGCCGCTGCTGGACGTATTTTAGGATTACAGACAATAGGAGTGATAAGAGGAGAGGAGCTCAAGACTAAGTACAAGGATAACCCTACGCTATTTAAAGCGGAGCAAGATGGAATGTTGTTTGAGTTTGTAACGCGAACGCAGTATAGAGAGAAGAGTGACCGGTCCTTTGTCAATTACCTTGAACAAGTGTATGGCGACTTTTATTTGGTACCCGAAGGAGGGACAAATGAGTTGGCTATTAGAGGTACAGAGGAAATATTAAAAGAGGAAGACAAAGTCTTTGATTATATTTGTTGTGCGGCAGGTACTGGAGGTACAGTAGCGGGAATTATCAATGCCTCTACTGAACGACAACAAGTTTTGGGTTTTCCTGCTCTAAAGGGTGATTTTCTGTTTGATGAAATTAGAAAGTATACAAATAGGACAAATTGGGATCTCATTTTAGATTATCACTTTGGAGGCTATGGCAAAGTGACTCAGGAGTTGATTGATTTCTTGTTGAATATAGAGAAAAAGACAGGAGTATTGTTTGATCCGATCTATAATGGGAAAATGCTATTTGGTGTACTCAAAATGATTGAGCAAGACAAATTTCCCGAAAATAGCAAAATACTGCTCATCCATTCTGGTGGGTTGCAAGGTTGGAATGATATTATAAAAGGTGAATAAGTAATATATGTTGAAAAAGGTTTTATTGTTAACAAGCATTCTTTTGCTTGTAAGTTGTGGTTCAAAGAGGAGTACTCTATCTGGGAAGAAAGTACGCACAAAGGAGCTTGTTTCTAAGGAACAATACAGAGCTGATTTGCGCAAAAAAGAGGAACATAAACAGGCGAAAACAACGGAGTACAAACGCGTAACAAGTAATAGCGATCAATCGCAAGTGTTAGACGCGACGTCTTCTGTCGTTGTCACTACTGATCTAATTCAAAATTATATTCTGACTTACAAAGGTATTGCACAAGACAATATGGTGAATCATGGTATCCCGGCGAGTATTACTTTAGCTCAAGGCGTTTTAGAGTCTGGTTCAGGACAGGGAACACTTAGCCGCAATGCCAATAATCACTTTGGTATTAAGTGTCATAAAGGATGGGAAGGACCTTCTGTACGACATACAGATGATGCACCTGATGAATGTTTTAGAAAGTACGACTCACCAGCCGAATCATATCGAGATCACTCTATGTTTTTGGTAGGGAGAAGTCGATACAGCGATTTGTTTACACTGCCTAAAGACGACTATAAGGGATGGGCAAGAGGATTAAAGAAAGCAGGATATGCTACAGATCCAAAGTATGCAGATAAATTAATTAGCCTTATAGAGCGTTATTCACTGAGTGATTACGATAAGGAAATGATGGATATTATGGGATTGCAAAGTGGCGTTTACGAAGATACTTATGTAGAAACGCAGCCTGTTATCCCTCAAACAAAAGTAACTACAAGTAGCAAAAAAAGTCATGTAGTTAAGAAAGGAGATACATTGTATTCTATCTCCAAAAAATATAATATGACTGTTTCTGAACTTCAAAAAATGAATAAGATGTCGGGAACAGCTTTGTCAATTGGTCAAATCTTAAAAATAAAATAATTATGTTGTATCAAAGAAGTAGTCAGTTATTTGCTGAAGCTGAGAAAGTAATTCCCGGTGGTGTTAATTCGCCTGTAAGAGCTTTTAAATCTGTTGGAGGTACACCGATTTTTGTAAAGAAAGCGAAAGGGGCTTACTTGTATGATGAAGATGGGAATCGCTTGATTGATTATATCAACTCATGGGGGCCTATGATTTTGGGACATGCTTATGAGCCAGTAGTTAATGCTGTGATTGAAAAAGCAAAATTAGGGACTTCATTTGGTATGCCTACTGAGATTGAAACGAAAATAGCTGAATTAGCTGTGTCAATGGTACCTAATATCGACAAGATACGATTTGTAAATTCTGGTACAGAAGCTTGTATGAGTGCGATTCGCTTAGCTCGTGGTTTTACGAGTAGAGAGAAGATAATCAAATTTAAGGGATGTTATCACGGGCATTCAGATTCATTCTTGATTTCGGCAGGAAGTGGAGCAGTGACTTTTGGATCGCCTAATAGTCCTGGTGTTACGCAGGGAACAGCCAAAGACACTTTACTTGCTATTTACAATGATTTAGCAAACGTACGTGCTATTTTGGAAGCAAACAAAGAGGAAGTAGCTGCGATTATCGTAGAACCTGTAGCGGGGAATATGGGGTGTGTGCCTCCGAAAAAGGGCTTTTTAGAAGGTTTAAGAGCACTGTGTGATGAGTTTGGAGCATTGCTTATCTTTGATGAGGTTATGACTGGATTTAGGCTTGCAAGAGGTGGAGCTCAAGAATTGTTTAAGGTAAATGCTGATTTAGTTACTTTTGGAAAAGTGATTGGAGGAGGATTGCCTGTAGGAGCTTTTGCAGGTCGTGCTGAAATCATGAATTACTTAGCTCCAGTTGGCCCTGTTTATCAAGCTGGTACGCTATCTGGTAATCCATTAGCAATGGCTGCTGGTTTAACTATGTTGCAGGAAATCGAGAAAGATTTAGAATTGTTCTCTCGCTTAGAGGAGAAAACTGCTTATTTAGAGAAAGGTCTTCGTCGTGTGTTAGAAGCTAATCACGTAGATCATACAATTAATCGCGTAGGGTCAATGATATCAGTGTTTTTCGACAAAAGAGAAGTCGTTGATTTTGATACCGCAGGGTATGGTCACAATGATACTTTTAACAAGTTTTTCCACGGCTTACTTGCAGAAGGTGTCTATATTGCTCCATCTTCTTATGAAACGTGGTTTATTACTGATGCGCTGACTTATGAAGATTTAGATTATACAATTAACGCGGTAAATAAGATTTTTGCTTAAGTTCTACTGAAGCGATTTAAAATACAAACTGAGAGGTAATCACTGTGTAGTGGTTACCTCTTTTTTGTTGTGATAAGAAAGGCTGAACCATTGTGAAAAACTTTACTGTTTTAAATAGCTAAAAGAGAAAGAAAAAGCAATAGAAGAAAAAAACAAGCGACACGAACTTGTATCGTTGCAATTGGAGTATAAAAACAAGTACATAGTTATAAGTGGGATTGTATATAATATCTGTACAACTATATTAGGACGAGACAGGGATTTTAGGGGGTGGTCGGCTTGTGGTCGGCATATGATCGCATAGTGGTCGCATAGTGGTCGCATACTTTATGCGCAAAAGTATGCGACCACTATGCGATCACCCTGTGACTGCTATGCTATCAATTCCTCCGAAATAGCCAATGTGAGAGGATTGTTTCAAAGTGGATTTAAGAAATAAGTTGTCTTGATAAGCACTAAATTTTATATAAAAAAGATGCTCGTGGAGCATCTGTATTGGGATTGTTCGTTAAAAATCAAGTTTTAATTGATCGGGAAGCAGTTTGAATGACTTTCTGTGATACTTACAAGGTCCAAATTTTGCTATGGCTTCTCTGTGTTCTTTTGTAGGGTATCCTTTGTTTTTCTTCCAATTGTACATGGGAAATTCCTCGTGAATTTGATCCATATAGTCATCTCTATATGTTTTAGCTAAGATAGAGGCAGCTGCGAGGCTAAGGTATTTCATATCGCCTTTGACAATGCACTCATAGGGCAATTCGGGAATGGGTGTAAATTTATTTCCGTCAATAATGAGAAATTCAGGTTTGGGTGTCAGAGCTAAGACAGATTGCTGCATAGCTAAGATAGAAGCATGCAGGATGTTGATTTCTTCAATTGTATCCTCATATATGTGAGTAACCTTATACGTCAATGCCTTTTCTTCAATCACTTGTCTTAGTGAATACCTGAGTTTCGCTGTAATTTTCTTTGAGTCATTAACAAATTCGTTTTCAAAATCTTCTGGTAGGATTACTGCAGCAGCCGTTACAGGACCAGCAATACATCCTCTACCTGCTTCATCAGTACCCGCTTCTAAGATTAATCCTGAATAATTTTTTAGTAACATTTTATAAAAGGTTTGTGAAACAAAGATAGAAAGAGATTGAGGCATATGAAGATTTTATTAGGTTAGTGTAATGTTAAAATTAAGTTTTGTTTAAGGTAAATCGGGTCTATGGAAAGTTTTTTTAGTTAAAAGTATTCTCGTTTTTTTATTTTGTTTGTGATAATATCACTTTTTGCGAATTACATATGTTTATTTATTCTTGTGTAGAGATGTTTTTTATATAATAATTTAGAAGTTTTAAGTATTTTATATTAATAGTTTGATAATTGAAAACGGCCTTGATGTTAATAACTATGAGGGTTTGTTAGTTTTTAGATTACTTTTTTAAGTTTGTGAACTAACTAATTCAATTTAATAATGATATCAAAGTTTAAATGGACTTTAGCGCTATTTATGGTGCTATTTGTGCAAATTTCTTTTGCTCAAGTAAAGACATTGACAGGAGTTGTCTCTGAGGGGGGTATGACTCTACCAGGAGTGTCTGTTATTATTAAAGGGACTCAAGAAGGAACACAAACGGATTTGGACGGAAAATATTCTATCCAAGTAAAGCCTGGAGATGTTCTTGAGTTTTCTTTTATCGGTATGAATAACAAATCATACACAGTAGGAAATGCTACAACTTATAATGTAGAAATGACTTATGACGACGGAATGTTAGAGGAAGTAGTTGTTGTTGCCTATGGTACTGCAACTAAAGAATCTGTAACAGGGGCTATTTCGGTTGTAAAGTCAGATGATATTACTAAGCGATCTTCTTCAAATGCTGTTTCAGCTTTAGAAGGTGCATCTGCTGGTATTCAAGTGAATAATACTTCAGGTCAGCCTGGTTCTGAGCCAGAGGTTCGTATTCGTGGTTTTACATCTTTGAAAGGAGAAGTAAAAGGAGTTGATGCTAACGCACCTTTATACGTAGTAGATGGTGTTCCTTATGGTGGTAATATTTCTGATATTAATCCTGCGGATATTGAAAGTATGTCTGTTTTGAAAGATGCATCTTCTACAACGTTATATGGTAATAGAGCATCTAATGGGGTAATTATGATTACTACTAAGAAAGGTTCTAAAGCTGGTGTATCTTTTAACGTGGATATGAAACAAGGTGTTTATACACGTGGTATTAAAGATTACGATCGCATCGGACCAGATGACTTCATGAATGTAATGTATGAAGGTTATAGAAACAGTCTTTTAACAGGAGGAAAATCTTTTGATGAAGCTACAGCTTTAGCAAATAGTGGATTGATTAAAGACTTCTTAGGTTTGAATATTTACGACAAGCCTGCAGATCAATTGTTTGAAAATGGTCAATTAAGATCAGATGCTCAAATATTAGAAGGATACAAAAGTGATTTAGATTGGTACAAACCAATTGAAAGAACGGGGTATTTCCAAGATATTAATATGAATGGTAGAATTGCTAACGAAAAAGGAGGAGCATACTTTTCTACAGGATTCTTAAACAACGAAGGATACTTTAAAAAATCTGATTTCAAACGTTTTACTGGAAGGTTAAATGCAGATTATAACGTAAACGATTGGTTAAAAGTTGGAGCAAATATCTCTGGATCTCATCAAGTATCGAATGGTGTTCCAGCGGATAGAGACAATACTAACAACTTTACAAACCCATTTATGTTCGCTCGTAACATTGCGCCTATTTACCCTGTTCACTTGCATAATGCAGATGGTTCATTTGTAAGAGATGAAAGTGGAAACAGAGTTTATGACGATGGTACTAAAACAAGAAATCAGTTTAAAGGTAGACACAATATTTGGGAGAACGAATTGAATTCAATGGAAACAATTCGAAATACCATGAATGCTCAAGTATTTGCAGATATTAAGTTTTTAGAAGATTTTACTTTCTCTATTAGAGGGGATTTAAATACAAGTAACGCTGAAGATCGCAAATATGAGAATGCTATTATCGGTGATGGTTCAGGAACAATTGGACGTGGACGTCGTGATATTAGAAGATATAAAACGTATACAGCGCAACAATTGTTGAACTGGAACAAAGATTTAGGAAATCACAATCTTCAAGTTTTATTAGGACACGAAAATTACAGTACGGAAAGAAGTACATTATACGCTATCAAATCAGGAGAGACTTTCGCAGGATTACCTGATTTCGTAAACTTTAGTGAAACAACTAACTTATTAGATTATACAGATGTTTACCGTACAGAAGGTTACTTCTCTCGTGTGAAGTATAACTATGATAATAAGTATTTCGTAGAAGGATCTTTCCGTCGCGATGGGTCTTCTAAATTCCACAAAGATAACAGATGGGGTAACTTCTGGTCTGTTGGAGGTAGCTATATCATCTCTAACGAAAATTGGTTCCAATCAAGCGTAATTGACAATCTTAAAGTTCGTGCTTCGTATGGTGAAGTAGGTAACGATCAAGGTGTTGATTGGTATGCATACCAAGATTTGTATGCGATTGTTAAGAATGGTGGTAAACCAGGTGCTTATAGATCGCAAAATGGAAATAAAGATCTTAAGTGGGAAACTTCTTCTTCATTTGGAGCAGCTGTAGAAACAAGATTGTTTAACCGCATGAATTTAAGTGTGGAGTATTTTGACAAGCGTTCACAAAACTTATTGATCGACTTTAACTTGCCACTTTCTACTGGAAGTACATCTACTGGAAGTGCTGAGGCATTAATCACAAGAAACGTTGGTGTTATTACTAATAAAGGTATTGAGGTTGCTTTTGATATCGATATCATCAACAATCACGATTTAAGATGGAACTTTGGTGCTAACGCAACTTGGTTAAAGAATAAAGTTGCTTCTTTACCAGCAGAAAATAGAGAGGCTGGAATTGTTAGAAATGACTACCAAAAAATTGCAGAAGGTAAGAGTGTATTTGAATTTTACTTATATCAGTATGCTGGTGTAGATCAAATGACAGGAAATGCTTTGTATGAATTAGATACAGATGTGTACACTGCAACAGGAGAAGCTGGTAAAAAACAAGTTGAAGATCAATATTTAGCTCAAATTGGAGACAAATATTACACTACTTATACAACTTATGCGCGTAGAGATTGGTCTGGTAGTGCATTGCCTAAAGTAAATGGTAGTTTTAATACTTCATTAAGCTATAAAAACTTCTCTTTATCTGCTTTGTTTACGTATAGTATTGGTGGGAAAGTTTACGATACTTCATATTCAGGTTTAATGAATGTTACATCAAATCCATCAGCTTTACACAAAGATATCTTAGGATCTTGGACTGGTGCTCCTGAAGGAATGACAGAAACATCTCCTAACAGAATTGATCCTAATGGAACTCCAGTAATGGATTTTGATAGATCAAGCTATACAAGTGGAACTTATTCTGATAGATGGTTGAAAGACGCTTCTTATTTAGTGTTCAAGAATATTTCATTGAGCTATGAGATGCCGAAAGAAACTATGGAGAAGATGGGGATTAACGGATTGCGTTTTACTGCAGGAGTTGAAAACGTTTTAACTTTTACAAAACGCAAAGGAATGAATCCACAACAAACTTACAATGGTATTCTGTATGATGCTTATGTTACTCCTCGTACATATACATTTGGTATTAATGTTGCATTCTAAAATTAACGAAAATGAAATTTAAAAATATAAAATACTTTGTACTTGTTGCTGCTATTGCTTTAAGTGGTGCTTGTAGTTCAGACTATTTGGATACTTATCCTACAGATGAAGTTTCTCCAGAAACTTTACTTAAGGACACAAAAGGTATTAAAATAGCTGTTAATGGTTTAGCAAAATTGATGGTTACTCAGCATGTGGGTAGTCAAGGATTTAATGGTGAAGGAACGATTAAGATGTATTATGGGGAATACATGGGACAGAATTTCCGTGTAAACTTACCTGGTTGGAAAAATCTAATCGTTGGAAACTTTTACGATAATGTTTCTTCGGTTTACGATTATTATCCATGGCATTATTATTATAAAATAATTGCAGATGCAAATACTATTATTGAGCATGTAGATAGTGCTGAAGGAACTAAAGATGAAAGACAATACTTAAAAGCTCAAGCTTTGGCATATAGAGCTTATAGTTATACGATGTTATCTCAAATCTATGGTTATAGATGGGATGATTCGAATAATGGAAGTCAAGCGTGTTTAGTACTTCGTACATCGGAGAATCAACCTGCAGAATTACCTTTATCTCCTTTAGCTGATATTTACACGCAGATTTATGCTGACTTAGAAAGCGCGATTAGCTTATTCGATGAGAGTAATTACGATCGTCGTGGTGAGAATCACTTGATTGATGGTACTGTTGCGAAAGCTATTTTCGCAAGAGCTGCTTTAGCTAAGAAGGATTACGACACAGCTAAGAAGTACGCTTCTTTAGTGAAAGAGGAGTATCCATTGATGACTGTAAAGCAATACCAAGAAGGTTTTGCAAATCCTAATCAAGAGTGGATTTGGAGTAGTCATGGTGCTTCTGATGAGCAATTATTCTATTTCTCATACCAAGCGTATATGGCGTATAACTCATCAGCTACTGCTGTTCGTAGTTATCCAAAACGAATGGCTAAAGAGCTTTATGAAACTATTCCAGAAACAGATATTCGCAGAGAGTTATTCTTAGATCCAACTCCATTTAACACATATAATGATAAAGGTGTACTTGTAGATGGAGTGTACGCTCTTGATTCAGGTGTGACTGAAAACGGTTCAGAGATGGATAAGTTAGCAAGAGATAAATTCCGCGATCTTAACCCTGCTGCGACGGTAGCTGCTTATATGCAGTTTAAGATCAAAGCTAATGATATGCCAGGTGTAGGACATTTGAATCATTTTAGAGTTTCTGAAATGTATTTAATTGAGGCTGAAGCTGAACATTTCTTAGGTAATGATAGTGAAGCTGCAAAGATATTAGTTGAATTGACTAAAAATTCAGGTAGAGATGAAGCTTACACTTGTGATAAATCAGGTGATGAGATGTTTAAAGAAATCGTGAAATACAGAGGAATCGAACTATGGGGTGAAGGTTTTGACTGGTTTGATATGAAGCGATGGAATTTAGATATCAATCGACTTGAAGGTAAAGAAGGTGGAAACTATCCAGCTTCATTAGCAGGTAAGATTGACGCTCAAAGTTCACATAAATGGACTTGGAGAACACCAAATAAAGAAGTTGACTTTAGTTCAGAATTGAAATAAGACAATTGATATTATTAGATAGAGAAGAGTCACAACATTTGTTGTGACTCTTTTTTTGTTTCAACCAAGTTGGTTTGGGTTTAGCAGGTTTTTCTTGTGATTTCCCACTGTGTCTATTCTTTTTTTAGGCATTTTTCCAGAGAACATTCACTGGAGTTAGTGTAGATATTAAAATTTAACAGTGTTTTGAATATTTACATTTATTGTGATTTACAGATGGTATTTTAAGGATTATAAGTATTGCTTTTTGCCTGTGTTTTTGTGTTTTTAATAAAATATGTTTGATATGTGTAATTGTATATATGTCTTTCTGTGTTAAAGTTTCAGTTTTGTTGAATTTTTAGCACGATTTTTTCTTGTACTCTTCCTCAAAAACTAATTCAATTTAAATATGAGATCAAAGTACAAATGGATTTTGAGTATACTCTGCTTGTTTTTCTTTCAAGTGGGTTTTGCTCAACAAAAAACTTTGACAGGAACCGTAGTAGAGGATGGCCTTTCTCTACCGGGAGTTACTGTTATTATTGAAGGGACCCAAGAGGGTACTCAAACTGATTTGAATGGTAAATATTCTATCAGTGTAAAACCAGGCCAGACGTTAATCTTTTCTTTTATCGGCATGAAAGATGTTAAGTATAAAGTGGGGGCAGCTTCATTTTATAATGTACATATGGTCGCTGCAGGAGAAGAATTAGAGGAAGTCGTTGTTATGGCGTATGGACAAACTAAAGCTAAAAACGAAATCACAGGTAATGTGGTAGCAGTGAAGGGGGAAGTTATAAGTCAAACACCTGTAGCATCAGTCGATCAAGCGCTTCAAGGACGTGTAGCTGGTTTGCAAATTGCTTCTACATCTGGGTCACCTGGAGCAGTACAAAATATCCGTATTCGCGGGCGTAACTCTATGTCGGCTAATAATGAGCCTTTGTACGTTGTTGATGGAATGCCTATTATTACTGATAACTTATCTGGGGCAGTTGATAGCGATGGAGTTGCAACGGGAACTTCTTTGTCAGCTTTATCTGGTATTAACAGTGACGACATCGAATCGATGACTGTGTTAAAAGATGCTGCCGCAACTGCTGCTTATGGTGCACGTGGTGGTAATGGAGTAATTTTGATTACTACTAAAAAGGGTAAAAGAGGAGAGCCTTCTTATAGTTTGAAAACAAGTGTTGGTTTTCAAAACTTTGCACGTAAAGGACCAAAATTCTTATCAGGAGAACAAAAGAAAGAATTGTGGTTAGAGGCAAATATTAATTCATTTGGTAAAGAAGAGGGTTTCAATAAAGACAATGTTTGGGATTGGTATGTAGGAGATTATGGTAATGATGGATTAGTGCAATGGGTAAACAATGGTTCAGTGAACAACGATTGGCGTAAAGCTGTTAAGAATCAAGATGCTTTAGTAACTTCTGTTAGCTTAGGTGTAAATGGAGGTGATGAAAAGGGTACTTATTATGCGAGTTTAGGGCATGATAAATATGAAGGAGCAGTTATTGGTTCTGACTTTAGAAAGGTAACAGGGTCATTTAATATGACGCGTAATCTGAATGAAAAGTTGGATATTACCATTGGGGCTAATGTTTCGAACATTAAGCAAAATGGTATTATGGAAGGGGGAGCGTATTTTTCTAACCCTAACTTGACAGGGATGTTTATGAGTCCATGGGCACCGATTTATGCGGAAGATGGTTCGTACAACTTGGACACGCCTGCAGGGTTACACAACTCTCTATATACGAGTAAACACAACTCAATAGTGAACGATATTACAAGAGTAATATCAAATAATGCTATTGGTTATAAAATATTAGATGATTTAAAATTTGAGTCAAGTATTGGTTTGGACTATACCTTGTCAAACTATTCTCAATATTATAATCCTATACACGGGGATGGTAAAGCTTATAAGGGGTCAGCTTCTCAAGATGAAAAGCGAATCTTTAACTACGTTTGGCAAAACTCGTTGAACTACCGTTTTTATTTAGGGGATTCACATCGCTTCAATGTAAAAGGAGTTATGGAGTACCAAAAGAATAAATTCAATAGATTACAAGGTAGAGGAGAGGTATTACCTCCAGGAATGGAAGGTCTTGGAACAGCAGCGGCTAACTTTACGACATTTGCTGATTACTACGATTGGTCACAGTTGAGCTATTTGGGAATGTTAAACTACGACTACCAAAATCGCTATTTATTGGATGTAACTTTCCGTAGAGAAGGTTCTTCAAGATTTTCAAAAGACGAGCGTTGGGGGAATTTCTTTGCTGTAGGTGGTGCATGGAATATTAGTTCAGAGGCTTTCATGGATAGTGCACATGCAATTAGCCTATTGCGTTTGAGAGGGTCTTATGGTACGACAGGTAACTCAACTATCAATCCGAATATGTATATGCAGTTGTTAGAGCCTGGTACATATAACAATGAATCGGCTATTATTGCTTATCAATATGGTGGACCTTTGGGATGGGAAAAACAAGAGAAATTCGATACAGGAGTTGAGTTTGGATTCTTTAATAATCGCTTAACGGGAAGCTTTACTTATTTTCAAAGTAAGAGTAAAGACCTATTGTATCAACGTCCATTGTCTATGACTTCTGGGTATGAAGCACAATGGATGAATATTGGAGATATGACTAATAGAGGTATCGAGGTAGAACTGAATTATGATCTATTTAGAGGAGATGACTTTAACTGGTCTATTGGTGGAAACGTTGGAACAGTAAAGAATAAGGTAACTAATATGCCTGTGATTAACGGTGAAACGGTTAAAGTTTTGGGAAGCTATAATGCGATTGAAGAAGGAAAAGCATATGGTACTTGGTATTTAAGAGAATATGCGGGTGTAGATGCTCAAACGGGTAATGCACAATGGTATAAGGCAGATGGTACTAAGACGACAAATTACAACGAAGCAGAGGTGCGATACCAAAATACAAGTGCTCTTCCTAAAGTAACAGGTGGTGTTAATACGCACGTTGATTATAAAGGGTTTTATATGGATGCTTTATTTTCTTTTGCAGCAGGTTATTCTGTGTACGATGGATGGGCTTCCTATACAAATACAGTTAATTCACGTTCACTATATACCTATAATGGTACTACTGAGTTGATGGATAGATGGCAGCACCCTGGTGATATTACAGATGTTCCTCGTGTATCTACAGGAGGTAATGCTAATTATACTTCACCAAGTACGAGATGGCTGTACGATGGAGATCATATTCGCCTTAGACAATTGACATTTGGTTATAACTTGAAGAAAGAAGCTGTTAAATTCATTGGTGTAGATGGAGTGAACTTAGCTGTATCTGCTATGAACCCTTTCACTTGGGTGAAAGATAAAAGATTGAAATGGGATCCAGAGGTAGATGCTACAGGATTTGTAGAAATGGCTACCCCACCTTTGAAGTCTGTGATTTTTACGTTAAATGTTAAATTTTAAAAGCAATGAAAAAGATATTTAGAATATTGACGGTTGTTGGTTTTCTCGGAATAGGTGCGATGACATTTACGGCTTGTTCATTAGATTCAGAACAATCAAATTACAAAGATGGTTCAGAGCCAATTAAAACAACAGAAGAGTTAAAAGCGACTGTGAATGGTGCATATGCAAGGATGACAGCTGAATTCTATTATGGTAGAGATGTCATCGTATTTTCAGAAGCAAGAGCTCCTTATATGTATTCGTCTGACCGTACAGGGCGCTTTGGAAATGTTTCGGGTTTTGCTTTGTTGCCAACTCATAAATATGCCGTGGATACATGGTTGCAAATTTACCGTGTAATTACGAATGCAAATAAAGTTATTGGAGCAGATGTAGAGAGTAGTGCTGTTAATAATTATTACAAAGGGCAAGGTTATGTAATTCGCGCGTTGGCACATTACGACTTGGTTCGTTTGTATGGTGAGCAGTATGTAAATGGTGCAGGGGTATCTGCTTTAGGAGTACCTTATAAAACAGATCCTTCTAATGCTGATGAAAAAATAGCTCGTGCTACTGTAAAGGAGAATATGGAGCGAATTTTTGAAGATTTAGATCAAGGTATAGTTTATTTGAAAGAAGGTAGAGATAATGGAGCTGAAGGGAATAGTCTTGTGAAAGAGCGCATTAACTATGCTGCAGCGTTAGGTTTGAAATCTCGTATCGCTTTGTTCTTTTCTCAATTTGACAAGAGTAAATTGGATGTGGTAATTGAGTCAGCAGCAGAGGCGATTAATAACAAAGGAAATGTTGACGTATTGCCAAGATCAGGTTATTTGGATGGTTATAAATCGGAAGGTGTTATGACAAATTCTCTTTTTGAATTAGCTCAATCAGGAACAGATAATCAGTTTACTGCAAGTTTGCAATATATTTATAGTATTGGTACTTCAGGTGGGTATGGTGATCTTCAATGGAATTATGCTACTGTAGATACAGTATTTAATCCAAAGGATGGAGAGGATATTCGCGCAGAAGTAATCAAATTAGATGGTGCGAAAGATACGGAAGCACTTAGAAATACAGGTAAGTATGTAAGTAGATCGTCTAATATTCGCATGTTGAGAGTAGAAGAGGTGATGTTGAATTACGTTGAGGCTCAGTTACAAGGAGCGTCAAATGGAGATGCAGCTGTTGCTTTAGATTATATGAACCAGATTGAAGGTAAGCGCGTAGTGTTTAAAGAGAACGGTACTGAGAAGCCAAAAAGCTTTAGCACTATAACGATGGACGATTTGAAAGATGTCCGTCAGAAAGAGTTGATGTTTGAAGGTTTTGGATTTGAAGATGCAATGCGTTGGAAACTACCGATAACAAATCCTAAAATCATCGCTAATGAAGATATTGGAGATTCTATTGAGTTTGGCAATCCTTTCTTGGCGTTTCCAATTCCTCAAAAGGAGATTAATGTTTCAAAACTTGAGCAGAATCAGGCTTATAAATAAGAAACTTTCTTTTTAAGATATTCGTATAAAAAGCAGTGGTAATTCCACTGCTTTTTTTGTTTTAAGGAAGTTTGTTGATTTTTTATGTGGTGTGAAGTTACTTTATGTCAATAATATAGGGTGATTTTTCATTTGCTTTGACAAAAAAAGGCGTTTTTTTAAAAAAATAACCTTTAACGTATTGTTAGTAAGATGTATTAAAAACGGGTAGTATTGATTTTATTTTCATCAAATATGTTAAATAGTTGTTGTGTTTTTATTTTTGCGCGTTTAGGCTTAGTTATGTATTGTTGTTGTATTTGATTTATGTAAATTTTTTGTGAATTAAACTTAATTATTATATAAATATTTTGTTAGTTTTGTTGAACTAACTAATCAATATTTTAAGATGAAATCAAAGTACAATTGGTTTTTGAGCATCTTGCTTGTGTTATTGGTGCAAGTGGGATTTGCTCAAGAGAAAACTCTTACGGGAGTGGTACAGGAAGATGGACTTACTCTTCCTGGGGTATCCGTTGTGATTGAGGGAACTCAGTTTGGAACACAAACGGATTTAGACGGTAAGTACTCGATAAAAGTAAAACAAGGACAAACACTTGTCTTTTCTTTTATTGGTATGAAAGACGTTAAGTATAAAGTGGGGGCAGCCTCAGTTCATAACGTAACGATGGGAGCTGATGATAGCCAACAATTAGAAGAGGTTGTTGTTACTGCCATGGGAATTAAGCGTAGTGCTAAAGCTTTAGGATACGCGACACAAGAAATTAAAGCAGAACAGATTAATCAAACTGATAATAGTAGTTTGGCTGGAGCGCTTCAAGGTAAGGTTGCGGGTGTTCAAATTACACCTTCAAGTGGTGCGCCTGGTGCTTCGTCACAAATTGTTATTCGTGGAGCAAGATCTTTTACAGGGAATAATACACCTTTATATGTAATTGATGGAATGCCTGTGGAATCAACTGCGGATTTTTCTACTGGAAATAGTACAAGTGGTGCAGACGTTGCAAACCGTGCAGTTGATATTGATCCAAATGATATTGAGTCGATTAATATTTTGAAAGGACAAGCTGCATCTGCATTATATGGTATTCGTGCATCAAATGGTGTTGTGGTAATTACTACTAAAAGCGGTAAAGGTTTGACAGAAGGAAAACCTGTAATTAGTTTTAATTCAACAGTTAGTTTTGAAACATTGTCAAAAAAGCCTAATCTGCAAAAAACTTACGCACAAGGTTATTATGATTCTAAATTAGGGCAATATGTTTATGATCCTAATTCATCGTTATCATGGGGACCAAAGATTTCTGATCTACCAAATGATCCGAAATATGGTGGAAACGTAGCGAATGATTATAACGGTGGAGTGTTGAGACCTGGGAAATACTATGTTCCTCAGTTGGCAGCTGCAGATATGGATCCTTGGGTTACACCACGTTCGTATGATAATATAGATGATTACTTTGGTACAGGTCATACTTTGACTAATTCATTTAATATTAGTCAAAATGTGGGTAAAACAAATTACTCTTTTGGTTTTGGTAATACTACTCAAGAAGGGATGATGCCAGGTACAGATATGAAACGTACAAATATCAAACTTGCAGCTGATACTCAGTTAAGTAAAGAATGGAAAACTGGTTTTTCGGGTAATTATGTTCAAAGTGACATAAATAAGGCTTCTTCTGCAAATGATTCTCCTTTACCAGGAGTATTTGGTGGGCCTACAAGTTATAACTTGAAAGGTATTCCTTCTGCTAGCCCAAGAGACCCATATCAACAAATCTTTTTTAGAAATACAGTATTTAATAATCCTTATTGGGCGGCTAATAATAACGAATTTAGTGAGAAGACAAGTCGCTTTTATGGGAATGCATATTTAGCATACTCTCCTGAGATTAGTGCAGATGGATCAAAGAATTTAACAATTAAATATCAGGGAGGTTTAGACTCATATACTACTCATCTGCGTGATGTTTTTGAGTTTGGTCATGCTCATAATATGTCTGGAGGAAGTAGTAGTGTAAGCTTAAATGGAATTACAAAAAATGTTTGGAATTCTTTATTTACAATTAACTATGACATGTTTTTAGGTGACAATTGGAAGTTAGATGTAATGGTTGGGAACGAGTTCAACGAAGAAACGACAAAAGGTTATGAGGATTATGGTTCTCAGTTAAACTTTGGAGGTTGGGCAACAATTGCTAATGCTGTATCTACTACTTCAAGAGAGACTAGAAGACAAAAACGTACAGTTGGTATATTTGGAAATATGGGTATTTCTTATGCTGATATGATCTTTTTAAGTGGTTCTATTCGTAAAGATGTTGTATCATATATGCCAAGAGATAATAGATCATTTGTTTATCCTTCAGTTTCATTAGGTTTTGTTCTTACTGAGTTAGAAGGTTTGAGAGATAACTCAATCTTAAGTTTTGCTAAGTTAAGAGCATCTTACGCTGAAGTAGGACAAGCTGGAGATTATTATAATGATTTCTATTACAAACCTTCATATGGTGGAGGATTTTGGCTTGGAGAACCAATTTTGTATCCAATAGAAGGAGCAGTTGGATTTGCTCCTTATCCAGTAAAATATGATCCACAATTGAAACCTCAGAATACCAAGTCATGGGAGTTTGGAGCTGATTTGAAATTTTTTGATCATAGAGTAGGAATAGATTATACTTTCTCTCGTCAAGATGTGAAGGATCAGATTTTTGCTGTCCCATTAGCAGGATCTTCTGGAGCTCAGTCTTTCTTGACAAATGGTGGGAAAATACATACTATAGCTCATGAGATTGCGGCATACTTTACTCCTGTTAGAACAACAGATTGGGAATGGACAGTTAATGTGAATTTCTCTAAAGTTGATTCTTACGTTGATGAGTTAAAAGATGGAGTATCAAATATTTCTTTAGGAGGATTTGTAACTCCTCAAATTCGTGCACAAGCTGGAGATCGTTTCCCTGTAATTTATGGTGAAAGTTTCCTTAGAGATCCGAATGGTAATATTGTTGTTGATGAAGATGGTATACCTATGTTAGGTGAAACTAAAGCATTAGGTGAGGTTGCTCCAAAATTTATCTTAGGTGGATCTACTTTCTTAAAATGGAAAAAATGGAGCTTAAATGCAACAGTTGAATGGAAAAATGGAGGTAATATTTACAGTGGATCAAATTCATTGATGGAGTATTATGGTACTGCTGGGAATACTGGAGATCGTGAGAAATCTTTTGTTTTTGATGGAGTAAAACAATTAGCTGATGGAACTTATGTTAAAAATGATATTGTTATTGGTGCAGATCCTGCTACAGCAGCTGTAGAAAGACAGATTTTTAATAGCGCAATGAATGATATTACGGAAGCTAATGTATATGATGCAAGTTTTGTGAAGTTAAGAGAGGTGAGTTTAGGGTATACTTTTGATAAGATATGGGAAAATAAAGTAGATTTAAGAGTTTCTGCATTTGCAAGAAATATTTTATTATGGTCTAAAATGCCTAATCTTGACCCAGAGGCTTCTCAGGGAAACACAAATATGAGTGGAGGTTTTGAACAATGGTCAGTTCCTCAAGCTAAGAGTATTGGTTTTTCATTAAATGTTACTTTTTAATTTAGAAAGATTATGAAAAAAATAAAATATATAGTACTAGTTTTATTATCTTCAACTATGCTTCTACAATCATGTTCTGAAGATAAAATGGATGATATTAATGGTAATAAGAATGATCCAGAATATGTTACTTCTAAGTATTTACTTACCGATATAATGACTGCTACATCTTTCTCGATTACAGGTTCTGATCTAGCATTCTATTCTTCAATTTATACAGAATTATTAGCAGGAGTTGATAATCAAACATATCGAGCTCAAATGCGTTCTGCAGAGCCACAATTGGCATCTACCTATAATAATAAGTGGAACGATTTGTATAGACAGTTGTTAAGTTTGAAAGATGTTATTGAAAAGTGTTCTACTGGAGGTGATGAAGAAGGAAACCATCATACTTTAGGTATTGCTCAGGTTTTAACAGCATATAATCTTGGAGTTTTAACAGATTTATGGGGTGATGTTCCTTATAGTGAAGGTCTTCAGCCAGGTAAGTTGTTTCAACCAAAACTTGATAAACAAGAAGATTTATACAAAGAGATTTTTGCATTATTGGATAATGCCGTAGAGAATTTATCTAAAGACACACAGTATAAAAGCATTGGAAGCGGTGATTTAATTTATGAGGGTGATCCTAATTCTTGGATTAATGCTGCATATGCTTTAAAAGCAAGATATGAACTTCATTATGCTACTCGTACTAAGGATTTTACTAAAGTTTTAGCTGCTGCAGATGAAGCTATCAAAGGAGGATTTAAAAGTTTAGCTGTAAGTAGAAAAGGTATTCCTTATCCTTTTTGGTTATTTTTGCAGGATAGAGGTGGTTTAGCTTCGTCAAAAAGTTTTTACGATCTTTTAAAAGCAAATAATGCTAATGATCCTCGTATCGAGGCTTATTTTACTAAAGTAAATACAGGGACTCCTAAAGAGCCTAAATGGGAACTTGTTTTATTTGATAGTACAATAGATAAACCTCGTGAAGGTAAAGGTATTTATTCACCTTCAGGATTGTCTGCTGTAGCTGATTTAAATGGTAAAGTAACAGGTAATGATAACAACGCTATTTATTTGATGGGTGAGCATGAATTGTATTTTATTAAAGCTGAAGCGGAATATAGATTAGGTAACGAAGCAGAAGCATTACAATCACTTCAAACAGCTATTAATTTAGCAATGAATAAAATGCAAACTATTACTTTTGCCCCAAACAGTGTTGTTGTTGATAATAGTTTGTCAGGTACTGAATTATTGAAACGTATTGCTGTCGAAAAGTATATTTCTCAATTTGAAGCAGAGTCAATTGAAGCTTATAATGATATTCGTAGATGGGATGCTTTAGGTGAAGAACATATTAAGCTTGTAACTCCTGGTAAGTTTCCACAACGTTTTGGTTATGGAACAAGTGATGTGACGAGTAATACTAATGTGAAAGTAGCTTTTGGTGATGGATCTTATGTTTACACTGAAAAAATTTGGTGGGCAGGAGGAACTCGTTAATAGTTAATTCTGATTTATTATACAAAAGAGGTATCTGTTTAGATACCTCTTTTTTTATTTTATTATACCTTTTTCTCTGTTTTATTGTAATGGTATTAACTTTATCTTTTTTTCATTTGTATAAATTTTGTACTATATATTTATATTTTATATAGTTTTTGGTTTGTTTTTATATATAGTATATATATTTAGAATATTTAGATTCTTAATTAAAACTTAAAATATTTGATTTTTTTTTATTAGGTTTGTTAGACTAACTAATCAATAATTATATAATGAAATCAAAGTTAAATTGGATTTTTATGTGTTTCCTTGCTTTGTGTACTTCAATTGGTTTTGCCCAAAACAAAACATTGAGTGGAGTAGTATCAGAGTCTGGATTACCACTGCCTGGGGTTTCTGTTATTCTACAAGGTACAACTGAGGGTACTCAGACTGACCTTGACGGAAACTATTCGATTAAGGTGAAAACAGGAGATAAAGTTGTTTTCTCTTTTATCGGGATGAAAGATGTTGTGTATACAGTAGGTAATGCCTCAATACACAATGTGTCGATGAGTGGTGACGATGAAATGCTTGAAGAAGTAGTTGTTACTGCTTTAGGTATTAAACGTGACAAAAAGAAATTAGGTTATTCTTCTCAAGAAGTGAAAGGAGATAATCTATCTGGATCAGGTCAGACAAATGCTGTAAATGCCTTGTCTGGAAACGTTGCTGGATTACAAGTAACAGCACCTTCTTCAATGGGTGGATCAAACCGTATTGTTTTGCGTGGTGTTAAGTCTGTTACTGGTAATAATCAACCTTTAATTGTGATTGATGGAGTTCCTTTGGACAACAGTAACTTTGCTGATACTAATATGCAAAGAGGTGCTGGAGGACGTGATTACGGTGATACTTCTGCGGATATTAATCCGGATGATATCGAATCTGTAACTGTTCTAAAAGGTGGTCCCGCTTCTGCTCTTTATGGAAATAGAGGAGGTAATGGAGTTATTCTTTATACAACAAAATCTGCTAAGAATGGTAGAACTGATGTTGAAGTTAATACTGGAGTTACTTTCGAGAGCATTAATACAATGCCTAAGTTGCAAACACTTTATGGAGGTGGTTCTTCTACTTCTTTACCAACAGCTATGATTGGTGGAAAACAGTACAATATTGCTGAGTATGATGTAGATGAAAGCTGGGGACCTAAGTTTGATGGTACGCCATATTTACCATGGTATGCGTTTGATCCTGAATTTGCTGACGATTATATGAAAGAGGTTCCTTGGCAAAAGTCAAAGAACGACGTAAAATCGTTTTTTAATACAGGTGTGACTCACAATCAGTCTGTTTCTGTTGCTAAGTCTTATAAAGAAAGTAATGTGAGAATGTCTTTTAGTAACAACGTTACTGAGGGAGTTGTTCCTAACTCTAAATTGCAACGCAATAACTTCTCTGTGAGTGCTGCAACACAGTTGAATGACAAAGTTAAAGTTGAAAGTAATTTTAACTACGTTTATACAAAAGGATTTAACCGTCCTGAAGTAGGATATGGTGATAATTCAATTTCTCAAAAGTTCTTCCAATGGGGACAAAGACAGTTAGATTATAAAAAATTAAAAGATTATAAGAGAGCTGACGGTAGTCAAAGATCATGGAATAGAAAAGGATGGGATGACCCAACACCAGCTTATTCTGATAACACGTATTGGACAATTCACGAGAATACTTCTACAGATGTTAGAAATAGAACGTTTGGTAACGTGAAGTTGACTTATAATATCAATGATAACTTATATGCTGTAGGTACAGTTTATGGTGACCGTTATAGCTTTAACGTTGAAGAGCGTGTGGCTGTAGGTTCTCAAAAAAGTTCTAAGTACAGTATCATGAAACGCAATGTTTCAGAGTACAACTATGAAGGTCGTATTCACTATGATCAACACTTTGGTGATTTTGGAGTGAATGCTTTTGTGGGAATAAATAGAAGTGAAAAACGCAGAGACTATTTATATGGTGAATCTGTAGGAGGATTAGTATTGCCAAACTTATACAACTTAAGTAATAGTGTGAGTGATGCAAAAGCTTCAAATTCTCAGACACATTCAAGAACAAATAGTGTATTTGGATCGGCATCTGTTAATTACCGTGAATTTTTATTCTTAGAAGGAACTGTTCGTACAGATTGGTTTTCAACAGTTAGAAAATCAGTTACTTATCCGTCTGTAACAGGGTCGTTTATTTTTTCTCAGTTAACTCCTGAATTAGATTGGTTGACTTTTGGTAAGGTAAGGTTAGGATGGGCTCAAGTTGGAAACGACACTGATGCTTATAGAACAGAAGACTATTATAATATCGAGAGTCCTTTCTTAGGAGATCCAGCTTACTCATTGAGTAGAACAGCTAACAATCCTGATTTAAAACCTGAGATGATGACAACCAAAGAAATTGGTTTAGAAGCTGCTTTCTTGAATAATAGAATCGGATTTGAGGTATCATACTATGAAATCAAAACAAAAGACTTAATTACGAGAGTACAATATGATGCAGCAGCAGGTTATTCATACCGTTGGATGAATGCTGGAGATATGAAGAATAGAGGTATTGAAGCTACTGTAAATTTCGCGCCAGTACGCACAGAGGATTTCTCATGGGATATTACTTGGAACTTTTCAAAGAATAAGAATGAGTTGACAAGATTAGCTGATGGGGTAGAGTCTGTTGAAATTACAAGAGCACCTTTCCAAGTATCATTACAAGGGAAAATAGGTGAAACTTATGGACAGATTTATGGAACTGACTATGTATATGATAATAATGGCAACAAGGTTGTAGATGCTAATGGATTGTATGCAGCAAGTGAAATTAAAGCATTAGGTTCGTATTTACCTGACTACAACATGGGTATCCGCAATACGTTCCAGTACAAAAGTTTCCGTTTAGGTGTTTTGATTGATATGCAAAAAGGTGGTAAATACTTCTCTACATCGCATATGTTTGGAATGTACTCAGGTATGTTAGACAAATCTGCAGCGAACGATATTCGTGAAAACGGTTTAGTGTTAGATGGAGTGAAAGAAGATGGCTCTAAAAATGATATTGTTGTTGATGGTCAAACATGGGCACAATCTCACTACGGTGGAGTAGATGCACAAAACTTATTTGATGCTGATTATATCAAACTTAGAGAGGTTTCTTTAGGGTATGATTTACCTAAAAAATGGATTGGACCATTTAAGGGAATTACACTTTCAGTTTACGGACGTAACCTATTAACTTGGGGATTAGACTGGAAGGGAATGGATCCTGAAATGGCATCGTATGGTAGTGGAAATATCCAAGCTATTGAAGGTGCTTCTTTACCTTCAACGCGAACTTATGGTATGAATGTTAAATTCAAATTTTAAAGCATCTTATGAAAAAGTATATTTATAAAATGTCATTTATTGCATGTTTACTTGTATTTGTAAGTTGTGATAAAGACTTGGAGAGCATTAATGAAGATCCTAATAAGCCTAAGGAAGTTATTACAGGTGGAATTTTTAACAATGCGAATAAAGAGTTAATGACCAATACAAGAGGTGGATTCCCATCAGGACGTATGGCATTACCTTGGGTGCAGTATTCTGCACAGAGGAATTATACAGAAGAAGATAGATACCAATTCAGAACTGGTGTTAATAATAGCTTGTATGCAGATATCTATTTTTCTGCTAAAGCATATAAAGATATTGCTGATTTTGTAAGTAATCCAGAGAATGCAGGGAAAGTGAAGAATTATGGAAATCCTGCTAATCAGCTTGCAGCAGCTCGCGTAATGTTGGTTTACTCTCAATTACAAGCTTTGGAAATCTACGGAGACGTACCTTACTACTCTTATGGAAGTGATGATCCAGATTTTCAAGGAATGACTTTAGGGGAAAAAGGAGAGATCTCGACTCCAAAATTTGCTCCACAAGAGAAAATTTACAAAGACATGCTAAAGGAGTTGAAAGAAGCTTCTGAATCTATTGAGGTTGGTAATATTTTATTTAATTCAGGAGATCATTTATTCAAGTCAGGATTGAAGCTAAAAAAGTTTGCTAATTCACTTATGTTGAAGATAGGGAATAGAGTAAAGGCTGTTATACCAGAAGCGAAAGAATATATTGATTTTGCTATTGCTGATGGTGTAATGGAGTCAAACGACGATACTGTAGGGCAAATATTCCAAAATGATAAGGTGAATCCTGCTCCTTTCTACTTTGCAGCTTTTGTTGATAATAGAAATGACTTCCAACCTGCTATCACTTTTGTTGAATTGTTGAAAGGTGAAAAAACTAAGGCGACTGCTGATAATCCTTTTGCAAATACTGTTGACCCTCGTTTGTTTAGAATGGTAGCACCTAAAACACAGTTACTAACAGTAATGGAAGATGGTAAAGAAGTAGAAAAAGAAGTAGGAGTGCGTTTTTCATACATGGCTGAGCAATCACATGTGCCAAGTATTGAAATGAACAACTATGTTGATAGAGATCCTTCTTTCTATATTGGGATGCCAATTGGTATACCTGGAAAATTTACAGGTTCACAAGCAAAACATTCTTCGCATTTTAGTGGAACAATTTACAGAGCTGATTATATAGAAATTTTAATGGAGTATTCTGAAGTTGAGTTTATATTATCAGAAGTGAAAGGATGGGATCAAGCTCATTACGTGAATGGAGTTAAAGCTTCTATGGAAAAATGGAAAGTTGATCCAGCTTTAGCTGATGAATATATCAGTAAGTTACCTGCAGCTACTGAAGAGTCTGTAATTACACAAAAGTATATTGCTTTATATATGCAACCTTACGAGGCTTGGGCGGAGTACAGAAGAACGAAGTTTCCACGTACACTATTATTGCCAGGAGAATCTCATAAGTTGATTGCAGATGGTCCAGATGGTGAGAAAGAGTATGTTTTTAAACCAATGGAGTCTGTTGATTATTTGACAGATGTACCTGAGCGCATTACATACCCAGGAGATATGGAGTTAATTAATAAGGCGAATAAAGATGCAGCAGCTGCTCGTATGGGTGGTGATCGCATGGATACAAAGCTTATTTGGGCTAAAAAATAGATTAGCTGTTTTAATTATATATTTAACAAAAGAGGGTGTCTTTTACAGATGCCCTCTTTTTTTGTCTTAAAATTTAAAGTTGAAAGAAAGGAAGTAGTTTAGTCTTTGAAAGTTTAGATTACTATAGGAATACACCCTATGTCGTATTTTTTTGGAATAACTTTTTTAATTCTTTGTAGCTTAGTGTATTCTTACACTTATTTAATTGAAAAATAAATTTACCTTTGTTCAAATTTACTTTAGTATGCGCAGAATACTTGCTATAATTACTTTTTTTCTTTGCTTTAGTGCTCAGGCTCAATTTTTAACGGCAGAAGGGGCAAATGGAGCAGCAGAACAATCGCAAAATAAAGAGAGAAAAAGTTTAAGAGGGGGAGTTAAAAAAGACTCATTGGCACCTATTATAGATTATAAAATCATTACAATTATGAAAGACACCATTGCAGTAGATACGGCATTGAGTGTTAAAAAATATTATACGTTAAATTATTTGCGTAAAGATGACTTTGGGTTACTGGCATTTAACAATGAAGGACAAGTGTATAATAACCTAAAGTTTAATACTAAAATTAATACGTTGTTACCTGACTTTGGTTTCCAAGCAAGGCAAACTGCTTATATGGGAGTAAATGATATTAACTATTATCACACGCCTACACCTTACACAGATTTGTACTATAAGTCTGTCATGAAACAAGGGCAGAACTTAGATGCGTTTATCACTATGAATACAAGTGAGAATTTAAATTTTTCATTGGGATACAAAGGTTTGCGCTCTATTGGTAAGTATATTAATCAATTGACTTCAAGTGGTAATTTTAGATTAGGTGTGAGCTATCAATCACCTAATAAAAGATACTTGCTTCGTACGCACTTTACTTTTCAAGATATAATGAATGAGGAAAATGGCGGGATTCGCGATTTGGATTTGTTTGAGTCAAGTGAAAAACCATATAATAAGCGTGAACGTTTAAATGTGTACTTCAGGGATGCTTCTACTATGTTAAAGGGAAAGCGTCTCTATGTAAACCACGAGTATCAATTAAATAGCTCATTTAAGAATGGATTATTATTAACTCATGAGTTCTTGTATGAAGATAAGTTTTATGAGTTTAAACAAGACAATATTATGAGTTTGGAGTACGATGACTTTCCGCGTTTTGGAAATTCATTTCAAAGTGTCTTGAGAAATAAAACGAGATATGATAATATTTACAACAAGGTAGGAGCGGCATATCAATCTGATTTAGTTGGTAGATTTGAGTTTTTTACTGAGTTTAATAATTACAATTATTATTACAACAGTATAGCCCACATTAACGACAAGGTCGTACCAGACGAGATTAGCAAGAATATTACTATGATAGGAGGAAAATACTCTTATCGAAAGAATAACTGGAGAGGTACTTTACTATTAAGTCGTTCTTTAGGGAATGATGATACAAGTAATATAGAGGCAAATGTTCGCTATAAATTTACAGAAGACTTAAATGTTGATTTTTCGTATAAAAAGATTAGTCGTTTAGGGAATTTGAGTTATTATTTATTTCAAAGTGATTATGTGCATTACAACTGGAGTAATGATTTTAAGAATGAAAAAGTTAATCAGTTTGATGCTACAATTACCACACCGTGGATTACATTGTCGGGAAGTTATGCCGTTTTAGATGATAAATTGTATTTTTCGAATGACAGTGAAGTCTTTAATGCATTTGGTCTTCCAGAACAAGTATTAGTAACGCCAAAGCAATATGATAAAACAATTAATTATTTGTCATTACAAGCTTCTAAGGATTTTAAATTAGGTAGGTTTGGTTTAGACAATACTGTTTTGTATCAGAATGTAGATCAAAGTAATCATATCGTAAATGTGCCTAAATTTGTTACAAGGAACACCTTATATTATACGGATGCATTTTTTGATAAGGCGTTGAAGTTTCAAACGGGAATTACTTTCAAGTATTTTAGCAAATATTATGGAGATGACTACAATCCGTTGTTAGGAGATTTTTTTGTTCAAGATAAAGTAAAGATTGGCGATTATCCTGTTTTTGATTTCTTTATTAATATGAAAGTTAGAACGGCACGTATCTATTTGATTTTAGAGCACTTTAATAGTAGTATGAGTGGATATAAGTATTATACAGCGCCAAATTATCCTTATAGAGATATGACTTTTAGGTTTGGTGTAGTATGGAATTTCTTTAGTTAAATAAAGCATATACAATATATAATTTAACGCCCTTGCAATATTGCAAGGGCGTTTTACATTTATTAAAAGATTAGATGAATTAATTAAAGTGTATTGGTTTGTTTTTTATTTATAATGTGTTGGTAATTAACTGATAGTGTTTGAATTTTATAAGGTGATTGGTTTGGTTTTTGCTTTTTAAGAGTTGGTTTTAATGTAGGAGGTATTTGGGATAATATTAGCATAAGTGAAGAAATAGGTAATAGAAATCAGTATGAAGGAGTCCTTTTTACACTATTTATGGGCAAATCAATTATTTAATCAAGATACACTGTTAACCGATTCTAATGAATTATTGAGTATAATTAGTCCAGGTGATTGTACGGGACTTGATGGGCCTGATTTTTTTAATGCCAGGATTTGTATTGGTAACCAAGAATGGGCAGGCAATGTTGAAATACACCTAAAAGCGTCGGATTGGTTTTGCCATAATCACGAAAAGGATGTACGGTATGACAGCATTATTCTCCATGTAGTGTGGGAAAATGATATGCCTATTTACAGAGTAAATGGTTCACTAATACCTACTTTGGAGTTAAAGGGCAAAGTTTCGGGTGAATTGCTCTTGAGATATGAAGAACTCATGTTGCCTAAACAGTATTTATATTGTGAAGATAAGTTACCCAATCTTGATTCTCTATTTTTACTTCAGTGGAAAGAAAGACTTTTCTTTGAGAGGCTAAGTGCCAAAGTTAAACCTATAGAGGAGTTTGTTAAGGACAAACAGGGACATTGGTCACAAGCTTTCTTTTGTTTTCTCGCCAAGAGTTTTGGATTGAATGCAAATGGAGAGGCTTTTTTCTCGGCTTTTCGTTACTTTCCTATTTCGATAGTCCATAAGCAAGCATATTCTTTGCTTCAGTTAGAATCCATGTTCCTCGGTGTGGTTGGTTTATTAGATGTTGATTTTGACTTAAGAGATGAGTATTGCAAATCGCTTGTTAGAGAATGGGATTTTTTAAAACACAAGTATACTTTGCAATCGCTAAATGCTGCAAGTTTGCGTTTTTTTCAGCTTCGACCTCCTAACTTTCCAAGTATTCGTTTAGTTCAATTAGCTGCTTTTTACTTTCACAATGGCGTTTCTGTTAACTCCCTTTTTCAGGAACAACTGACTTTGCAAGAGATTTATTTGATGTTTGATGTAAAGGTTAGCGATTATTGGAAAACTCACTATGTGGTCAATAAAGAAAGTAAATCCAGTACAAAGAAGCTAAGTAAAGAATTTGTTGATTTACTGATTGTAAATGTAATAGTCCCTTTTCAGTTTGCTTATCAATTCGAGAACAATGTACAGGGAGACATCTCGGAATACTTGTTAGATCTCTTGTCGCAGATTAAACCAGAGAGAAATAGTGTTGTCAAAATGTTCGAAAGCTATAATATACCAGTAGATCATGCGATGGATAGTCAAGCGCTGTTGCAATTAAAAAAGCAATATTGTGATCGAAAAAGGTGTTTAGAATGTGCGATAGGTAAGAGAATGATGAAATGATTTTGTATTTTTGTACTTATTAAAGTGCAAAAAAGGTATGATAAATAATATTAGGTATTTTTTTGAAAAACACGGGTTTAAGGTGTCTTCTCGTATTGGGGATAGATTGGGAATTAAAGCAACGCGTATTAGGTTGTTTTTTATCTATTTGTCCTTTTTTACATTGGGGTTAGCCTTTCCTCTATACTTGACAATAGCTTTTTTTGCGAGAATTAAAGATTTGATTTATACAAAGCGATCTTCTGTCTTTGATTTATAATTAGAGAGGTTAATAAAGCTTGTGTTGAGGTAAATAGTTTCAGTTTATATGTTTAAATCTCATCGTAACAAGTGGTATTATTACACTAAATCTCAACGTAGAGGAGTAGTCGTCTTCGTTATTCTTATTATTATAATTCAATTGTGTTTTATTGTTCTTTTCAAAACATCTTCCCCTGTCTTCGTAAATGATCGCGTTGTAAACATGGAAAAAATTACTCATCTAAATCAGCGAATAGATAATATTGCTACAATCTACACTAAGAAAAGAGATACTATTTATCCATTTAATCCCAATTTTATTTCTGACTTTAAAGGCTATTCACTTGGCATGTCTATAGAGGAAATAGATCGTTTATTGTCATTTAGAGCAGAGAACAAATACGTAAATTCCGCACAAGAGTTTCAATCGGTTACAAGAGTTTCGGACGAATGGTTGAAAAAATATAGTGTTTATTTCAAGTTCCCTGATTGGGTGTCTAATCCGAAGCCAAAAGTGAACTATGCAAAGTACAAGGAGGAAAAAGAGAAGGAAATCACACCTACTTGTATCAATGAAGCAACAGAGGAACTTCTGCAAAAAGTAAGAGGAATAGGACCCTATTATGCAAGTAAAATTGTAAAGGATAGGGAAAAGTACGGAGGATATGTTCATATGGATCAGTTGAGATTTGTGTATGGTCTGAATGATGAAACGATTAGTGAATTATTTAAATATTTTAAGGTTTTTACTGCTCCAAATGTCGAAAAGATTAATGTAAACGAAGCATCTATTAATGAATTGAAAAAATTACCCTATTTAAATTATTATATCGCAAGAGAGATCGTTAAATATAGAAGTATGCAAGAGGATTTTGTTAATAAGGAACAATTAAGGCAAATCGAAAACTTCCCCCTTGACAAAATTGACATAATTAGTTTATATTTGAAATTCACGAATTAAAACTATCAACCATGAATTTTGAATACAATGAAACGCAAGCGATGATTGCTCAATCAATAAGAGACTTTGCTGAGCAACATATTCGCCCATATATAATGGAGTGGGATGAAGCGCAAATATTTCCTGTCGACTTATTTAAAAAGTTAGGAGAAATGGGATATATGGGTGTTTTAGTTCCAGAGGAGTACGGTGGATCTGGGTTAAATTATCATGAATATATCACTATTGTAGAGGAGATTTCTAAAGTAGACTCGTCTATTGGTTTATCAGTAGCAGCACATAATTCACTGTGTACAAATCACATTCTTTCTTTTGCCAATGAAGAACAAAAGAAAAGATGGTTACCTAAATTAGCGACAGCGGAGTGGATCGGTGCATGGGGATTGACAGAGCATAATACTGGATCTGATGCAGGAGGGATGAGTACTACAGCTGTAAAAGATGGTGATCACTGGATTTTAAATGGAGCAAAGAACTTTATCACTCACGCGATCTCTGGTAACGTTGCAGTAGTTATCGTTCGTACAGGAGAGAAAGGTGATTCTCACGGGATGACAGCTTTCGTAGTAGAGAAAGGTACACCAGGATTCTCTAGTGGTAAGAAAGAAAATAAATTAGGAATGCGTGCATCTGAGACTGCAGAACTTATCTTTGATAACTGTCGCGTACCTGATGCTAACCGTTTAGGAGAAGTAGGAGAAGGGTTTATTCAAGCGATGAAAGTATTAGATGGAGGGCGTATCTCTATTGGTGCATTATCATTAGGTATTGCTAAAGGAGCTTATGAAGCAGCATTAAAATACTCAAAAGAGAGAGTTCAATTCGGAAAACCAATTAGCCAATTCCAAGCTATCGGTTTTAAATTAGCGGATATGGCTACAGAGATTGAGTGTTCTGAGCTATTATTACACAAAGCAGCTTTTTTAAAGAACAACAACAAACCGATGACTAAGATTGGAGCTATGGCGAAGATGTATGCGTCTGAAGTATGTGTGAAAGTATCTACAGAAGCGATCCAGATCCACGGTGGATATGGATATACTAAGGACTTCCCAGTAGAGAAGTTCTTCCGTGATTCGAAGTTGTGTACGATCGGAGAAGGAACTACAGAGATTCAAAAATTAGTTATCTCTCGTAATATTTTAAAAGACTAATCAGATTAGATGATATAGAAGAAAGGGAAGCTACTGAGCTTCCCTTTTTTGTTGTCGTTCGTGAAAGGCTGTTGCCATAAGGCTTAAAGCGCCATCCCCCACTATATTACACGCAGTGCCAAAACTGTCTTGTAGTGCGAATATGGTTAATACTAATGCTATCCCAGTATCATCGAAGCCTAGCATAGAGGTTATTAATCCTAAAGATGCCATTAGCGCTCCGCCAGGTACACCAGGTGCTCCTAAGGCAAATATACCTAGTAAAAGCACAAAGAGAATCAATGTACTAATATCAGGTAAATGCCCATAAAGGACTAAGGATACGGTCATCACAAAGAAGGTCTCTGTAACCATAGCACCACATAAATGTACATTCGAGAAGAACGGAATAGTGAAGTTCGTAATCTCTGGCTTTAATACCTTGCTCTTATGTGCTGATTGCAGTGCTACACCTAAGCTAGCCGCTGAAGACATCGTCCCTAATGCTGTTAGATAGGTCGGTCCATAATGTCTGAGTACTTCCCATGGGTTCTTTTTAGCGTACAGACCTGCGATCGTGTATAAGATGGTGATCCATACGATATGAGCTAAAATCACGATGATAATCACGATTAAGAAGATAGGTAATTGGGACTGTATGCTGCCTACATAACTAAGCAAAGCAAAATTACAGGCAATGTATAAGGGTAATAGGGGAACTAGTACTCTATTGACTAAGAGTAACACGATCTCTCTAAAGTGATCGAAGGCTACTTCTAATGGTTTAGACTGTGTCCATAGAATACCTAAACCTATCATGAGTGCAAGTACTAAGGAAGTCATCACATCGAATATAGGTGGAATGTCTAGTTTAAAGAGCATCTCTGGTAATGTTCTTCCCGTAGTAGCAGTAGAGGGTATGTCTAGCCAAGGTAATATAGTGTATCCTAATGAACCACTGAATAACCCTGCTCCGACACTCGATATATAAGCTATAGCTAAGGAAAACCCTATAATAACAGAGGACTTCTGATCTAGCTTAGCAATAGACGATACGATAAATCCTAAGATAATTAAGGGGACTAAAAATAAGATGAGTTGCCCTAAAATATGTTTTGTAGATAAGATGACTTGAAGTAGAATATCATTTAGATAAGGCCCTACTAATAGACCGATGATTACTCCTGATAGTAGTCTAACGATAGTATTGTTTACTAATTTCTTTAGCATAATATAGAGGTATAAAAAAGGGAAAGCACAGGCCTTCCCTCATTATCTTTATTTATCACTGTATTTTGTTACCATAAGGCTAAGTGCTCCATCTCCTGTAATATTACACGCGGTACCGAAGCTATCTTGTAATGCAAATATCGTTAAGGTCAGTGCGATACCAGCATCGTCAAAACCTAGTACTGAAGCAATGATACCTAATGAGGCCATTACAGTACCTCCTGGTACACCAGGTGCTCCGATAGCGAAGATACCTAATAGTAGTACGAATAAGATCATTGTCCCCATAGTTGGCAATCCGCCATATAATACTTGAGATACGGTCATCACAAAGAATACTTCTGTCAATACTGATCCACATAAATGTATATTAGAGAAGAACGGTATAGTGAAGTTCGTGATCTCAGGCTTCAGTACTTTACTCTTGTGTGCAGACTGTAGTGCTACACCAAGAGAAGCCGCTGAAGACATCGTACCTACTGCTGTTAGATAAGCAGGAGGATAATGTTTAATTACTTCCCATGGATTCTTCCCAGAGTATATTCCCGCTATCGTATACAACACACCTAACCAAATGAAGTGTGCTACTATCACGATAAGTATCACAGTTAAGAACACAGGTAGCTGTGACTGTATAGACCCTTCATAGCTAAGTAATGCAAAGTTCGCCATGATATAGAATGGCAATAGTGGGACTAATACTCTATTCACTAATAACAATACGATATCTTTAAACGAATCGAAGGCACGCTCTAATGGTTTAGATTCTGTCCATAGAATACCGATACCGATCATTAAGGCAAGTGTCAGAGAAGTCATCACTCCGAATACAGGTGGAATGTCTAACTTAAAGAGCATTTCAGGTAATTCTTTCAGTGTCTCTACATTTTTCTCTATCTGTAAGTGAGGGATAATATTAAAACCTAATGTACTACTAAAGAATCCTGCTCCGATACTAGATAAGTAAGCAATAACAATAGAGAAACCGATTATGCTAGTCTTTCCCTTATCCAGTTTAGCGATAGAGGATACAACAAATCCCAAGATGATAAGAGGAACTAAGAATAAGATTATCTGCCCCAAGATATGTCTTGTAGATAGTGTTATCTGTAAAAGACTATCTGTAAGGTATGGACCAATTAATAACCCTGCTATTACGCCTAAAAGAAGTTTTACTATTGTATTACTAAAGAATTTCTTCATGTTCTGACACCTATATTTTTGATTAAAGTACTAAATTATTCAAAGCAAAGATATTTATAAACCTTGTTTTTTATTAGTCATTTTCAGAATATACCATATACCCGTTGTGCATTATGATTAAGTAATAAAAAAAGTTGTCCATGCTTACAATAAGCAGTAAATTTAAGATCCTACCCAAAAATTCACCTATGGACAACTTGCTTGCAAATTACAAAAGAATCTTAGAAGTTTTACAGTCAATTAGTGAAAACACTTTACTTTCTTATCAAAGACGTAAACCTAAGCTAAGTGATATTGAACTAATAAGTATTTGTTTAACAGCCGAATATCTCGGTATAGATAGTGAGAATTATTTGTTTAGACTCTTACCTAAAGAATTAAAACAAAAAATAGAACGCAGTGTTTATAATAGAAGAAAACGTCGTTTGTTTTTTCATATTGAAGCTTTAAGAGTCAAAATCTCAAAATTGATTAATAATAATCAAACTCATTTTATTATTGATAGTATGCCATTAGAGGTTTGTAAACTATCAAGAAGTAATAGAGCTAAAATTTGTAAAGAACAATACGAGACTTCTCCCAATCAAGGCTATTGTGCCTCTCAATCTATGTATTTTTATGGATATAAACTACATGCAGTTTGTTCATTTGAAGGTGTTTTTCATAGTATAGATTTAACCAAAGCTTCTGTACATGATATTAGATATTTAGAAGATGTAAAGCATCAAATGAATGATTGTGTGATAATTGGAGATAAAGGTTATTTATCAAGTAAGATACTGGACTTGGTAACTTAGCCTGGACATTAAGTTAAGCATAAAAACTTATCTTTGAATTATGAAAAGAATTAGAAAGGCCTACGATGCTGCATTTAAGCAGCAAGCCGTTGAACTGGCTAAGGAAAGAACAAACAAATCAGAATTGGCTCGTGAGCTTGGAATCAGACCTACATTATTGTATAAATGGTGTAAAGAAGCTCAAGAGTTAGGCGATGCTAGTTTTCCAGGCAATGGGAAACAAAAACTTACTCCAGAACAAGCAAGAATTAAAGAGTTAGAGAAGAAGTTAGCAGCTGTCGAATTAGAGCATGAAATATTAAAAAAAGCAATCGGCATTTTCTCAAAGACCGGCAAATGATTTACATGTTCATATTTGATCATGAACATGAATTTCCGATTGGGATTATGTGTAAGGTTTTAGAGGTAAGTAGAAGTGGTTATTATCATTGGAAACGGTCTCCTGTTAATAAAAGACAACAAGCCAAAGCAAATCTAAAACGTGTTATTACAGAAGTTTATCTAGAATTTAAACAGCGTTATGGCAGTCCTCGTCTTACAATAGAACTCAATGCACGAGGATATAAGATATCAAAACCTACCGTTGCTAAGTATATGAAAGAGTTAGGATTACGTAGTAAAGTAGCTCGACGATATAGAATAACCACAGACTCTGAACACAATTATTTAGTGGTTGATAATATTTTAGATAGACAATTTAAACAAACTGAACCAGGGAAAGCCTGGGTGTCTGACATTACTTATATCGCTGTTAAAGAAGGGTTTATTTACCTAACTACAATAATAGATTTATATGATAGAAAGGTTATTGGATGGAGTTTGAGTAAAGATATGTCAACAGAAAACACCACCTTAGCAGCCTTTAAAATGGCTAAAAAGAACAGAGCTTTTGAAGAAGGACTAATTTTCCATTCTGACCAAGGAGTACAATATGCAAACTACAAATTTGCCAACTACCTGAAGTCATTTAAGGTTGTTAGAAGTATGAGTAGAAAAGCAAATTGTTGGGATAATGCCGTAGCGGAAAGCTTCTTTAAATCCTTAAAAGTGGAGATGGTTTATGGAAATTTACAACTAAGTACAAAGAAAATGGAGTCTAAAGTCTTTGAATATATCGAAATGTGGTATAATAAAAGACGCAGACACTCCTACTTAAACTACCAGACAATCAACGAATTTAATCAAATAATAAATAGTAATAAAGCTGCTTAACTAATTGTCCAGATTTCGTTTGGATATCCATACAATTAGATTTATTTGAGAGTGCCAATATTGAGTTAAGTACTCCTAAAAGAAAAAATCAACTTGACTATAAGCCACAATTCTTTTTATACCAAAAAGGTAGGAAAAGAATTGAAACCTTATTCTCTCAATTATGTGATCAATTTATGATTAAACGTAATTATGCTAAATCATTTGATGGCTATAGAACCAGAATATTATCTAAGATAACTGCCTTGACTACAATACAATATATTAATAAATTCTTACTCAATAGAAATCTAAATACTTTAAAAAAACCGATTGTTTAAAATGCACAACGGGTTATACCATATATATGGTAGTGGAGGTGGCACGGTATAATATAGGATGTTCGTAATGATATGTTTTTCTGGATATAGTTTGGTTCGGAGACAGATTTAGTATCGTTCGCAAAAGGGGTCTTTATCCTACTAAATACCGATGTTTTTCCGAACAGCTTCCGAACAAAGTGCTTAGTAAGGCGTAACAGATTTCTTATAAGCCTTGTCAATAAAGAGGTGATAAGGATTATCGTTTTTTTTTATGGTTATAAGTTAGCAAGAATAAATAAGCATCTCAAGATACCTAGCTATAGTTTATACACATCACTAAAACTGAGAACCGTTAACCGAAAACTGTTAACTAATCTCCGTTCGCGCAGTAAATACTCCCATTCACGCACTCATTTTTTCAGAAGTTGTGTTGTCAGATTACGTTTGTGATAGAATTAATCAAGAAAAAGATGAGAACACTACTATGTTTGTTATTAACCTTATGTGTAGGTGCTGTGCAGGCACAACAGATTCTGCTATCGGGTACAGTGGTAAACGATAAGAATAAACCAATCGAGAATGTGAATGTGTACCTTGAAGATAGCTTCGAGGGAGCATTGACTGATGCGAAAGGGTATTTCAGTTTTATAGTTACAGATACAGTAGTGAGGGGCGTGCTGAAGTTAATGCATGCACAGTATGGCAATCTCGATGTAGAAATCAATACAAAGGAGAATTATAATGAACATTTTGTGTTAAGTAGTCAATATGAGGTGATGGGAGAAATCCTTATTATCGCGAATAGCAAGAATAAAAGAGAACGCGCAGAGAGTATTGGGTTAAATGCAATGGATGTAGTGAGTACTGCTGGGAGTCCCGGTAATATTATGGGAGTACTAAGTACCATGCCAGGGGCGCAGACGAATGGAGAGGATGGGAGACTACTGATACGTGGAGGTAGAGCAGAGGAGAGTGGTATATTCGTCAATGGTGTAAGAGTGTTTCAGCCTTATACTTCTTCTGTAGGTAATGTACCTGTGCGCTCTAAGTTTAATCCGTTTCTGTTTAAGGGAATATCTTTCTCAGCAGGGGGGTATAGTGCAGAGTTTGGAGATGCGTTATCGGGAGTATTACAGTTAGATACATCAGATGAGATAGATCCATCGCGTAGAGACTACTCTATCTCTACTGTAGGAGGGAGCTTCGCACAGACACATCAGTGGGGCAAGAACTCACTGTCGTATAGTCTAAACTATCTAAACTTAGGAGCCTATACTGCAGTGGTAAAGCAGCGATATAATACTAAAAAACCTTTCTCTACAGCTTCTGGGGAGATGATGTATAAGCGCGAGATTAAGGATGGTGGATATAAACTATATACTGCTGTGGACTTCTCTACCATCAAGTATGAGCAAGAGATACAGCCAAGTAATCGAGTAGATACACTAGGCTTTAAGTCGAGTAATGTGTATATGAATAGTGTGTTCTTTAAGAAGCTTACTCCTTATATGCGACTTGATATTGGTACAGGGTTAGGGTATATGGATTATACAGGAGATAGCAATGATCTGAGCTTAAAGAAGATTAGTTGGGATGTGAATCAGAAGGTGAAGTTTTCTTATCAGTGGAATGGGCAGTTTCTGTCTTTTGTAGGGGTAGATGTACAGGCTTCTAAATTAGATTTGACGAGAAGTGAAGGGAGTAGAGCAGAAGCCTTTGGTACAGATACTAATAGATGGGCACTGTTTTTTGAGAACAATTGGAAGATAACGTCAGACTTGTCATTGAGGGCAGGTTTGAGAACGAGTAAGTATTCAGAAATATCAGATTGGACAGTAGAGCCACGTGCGATGTTGACTTATCAGGTGACACCTAAGCATCAGATGTCTTTTTCGTATGGGGTGTTTAATCAGGCTGTGAACTTAGAGCAGTCATTAGCAGTGAAACAAGAAGACTGGATGCAGGCTAACCATTATATACTGAACTATACTTATGAGTTTAGAAAGCGTCTATTGAGAGCAGAGATGTTCTATAAAGATTATAGTAAGTTGCTCTTAACGCCATTAGGTAAGCCAAGTGAGTATGCACAGTTAGGAGAGGGATATGCAAAGGGATTTGACTTGTTTTGGAAAGATAATATCACGTTTAAGAATTTTAGCTATTGGGTAACTTATACTTATATAGACTCTCAACGCAAAGAGATGTATTGGAACGAATGGATACAGCCGTCTTATGTAGTAAAGTACAACTTCTCTGTGGTGACGAAGTACTGGATAGATCAATGGAAATCTCAGGTGAGTATGACGTATAACTACAGTAGTCCACGTCACTTCTACGATATGAATACTACTAATAAAACTACTTATGAGAGTAGTCCGATACACAATGTGAGTATGAGTTGGGCTTATCTATTCAGTGGGCAAAAGATAGTGTACTTATCAGTAGATAATTTGTTAGGTAGAAATCCTGTATACGCTTATCAGTTTAATCAACGTGGAGGACAACCAGATGTAACGAATGCCTCTGCGAAGCGATTTATATATGTAGGATTTATGTGGACGATAAGTGCAGATAAAAAGAAGAACCAATTGGAGAATTTGTAAAACAACAATACAAACAGTAGAGACATTGGAAACAACAGTTCGCGCAGTTCGTTTTTTAAGGGTTTAATCGTCAGTGTAGATTTATTGTGTAATTAAATAATTAGAAAGATGAGAAAGTTATTAATTTTATTATTCGGTGTATTTAGTGTAGTGAGTTTCGGACAATCTAAATACGAAGCAGGAATGCAAAAAGCGATGCAACAATGGCAAAGTGGGCAATCGAAAGAGGCAGTGGCTATGTTAGACCGTATAGCGATGTCTGATAAAGAGAACTGGATACCGGTGTACTACAAGGTGCTTATTAGTATCACAGGAGGGTTTAGTAATCCACAGGCTGATGCCGTAGAAGATATCGTGATGGCTAATCGCGTACTAATAGACCAATGGTTAGAAACAGGGGGAAGCGAGTGGTATGTACTGAAGGGAATGAATGAGACACTAGAGTTGATTACAGATCCGATGAATAAGGGGATGGTGCAGACTCCAATTATCAATAAAGCGTATGATAAGGCGATAGAGTTAGACCCTACTAATCCGAGAGCAGTGTATTCTGTGGCAAGTTTTCAGATTAATAGTGCTAAGTTTATGAAAGTAGATATGGATTATTACTGTAAGATGCTAGAGAAGTCGATAGAGCTATTCGATAAACAGGAGAGTGATGTGCCATTCTATCCATCATGGGGAAAAGATTGGGCATTAAAAACACAAGAAATGTGTAAAGTGAAGTAAATTAGATGAGTTTGTAGTAAATTAGTATATGAAAAAAGTAGAAATGAATGTTAATTGGCGTAGACATATTGTATTGGCCTGTAGTATATCGGTACTGATCAGTTTGGTTATTTCGTATTTTACTTTTCGTAATAGCGAGTTAAGCTTGGGTGAGCTATTGATAAATTATCGTTTTTTGAAAAATACGTTTTTGTCTTTTGTATTGTCGATGTTGATTTACGCAGCTAATGTATTAACGAGTGCATGGGTGTGTAGGGTAATGGATAAACGAGATGCTAAAAATGAAATAGCTATGAGTAAGATTACTCGTAACGCTGTTTTTTTTGTCAATGGCATTTTGACATCTATAGTTTCTTATTACTTATTCTTGGCGCTAATTTTGAATTTATTTTATAGCTTGTCTTTTAAAGCTTTCTTTCTTGGGCAACATTTAAGTTTTGGCAATTTTTTAGGAGCATTGTTATTAAGTACTTTTATTTTGCTTATTGTGTTTACGTTTGCCTATCACGATGAACTTAGGTTGTTAGAATTAAAGAATAGAGAGATGGAGATAGAGCTACAAAAAAGTCAAATAGAAGGGATGAAAGAACAACTGTCTCCCCATTTCTTGTTTAACAATATGAATGTACTCATCAGTACAATCCAAGAAGATCCAGTAAAGGCAGAACAGTTTGCCCGTTCGTTCTCTAAGATATATAGATATGTATTAGAGAAGTTAGATTATCCCTTGTGTAACTTATCTGACGAAGTATCTTTTATAAGAGATTATGTCTATCTACTCAATGTGAGATATGATAATGCAATAGCATTTAGCATTAGTGAAGAGGTGATAAAGTATGATGATGTAGAAGTGCCTACCTTGAGTTTGCAACTATTGATTGAAAATGTAGTAAAGCACAATGTAATTCCTTCGGAGGGAAGTATTAGAGTAGAATTGCGTATAGAAGAAGGAGGGTTAGTACTGTGGAATGAAAAATATGCTAAGCCCAAAGAAGTGTATTCATCTGGACTGGGATTACAGAATTTGTCTAAGCGCAATAAGTTAATGGTGAAGCAAGATATTGAGATAAGTGATTTGGAAGATAGTTTTAGTGTTAGAATTCCTTTAGTTAGAATAGAGAGTTGATGAAAATAGTAATTATAGAAGATGAGAAACCTGCAGCGAGACTGCTGACAAGAGAGCTGGAGAAGTTAGGATTCGAGGTACAGCAGATATTGTATTCTGTAGGAGAGGCTATACTTTGGTTGATGCAACATGAGCATCCAGATTTGATATTTGCTGATATACAGTTAGCAGATGGATTATCTTTAGAGATATTCGAGCAAGTAGAGGTTAAGAGCGCTATTATCTTTGTCACAAGTTTTGATCATTATGCGATTAAGGCATTTAAGCTAAATAGCATTGATTATTTATTAAAACCGATAGAGCCAATAGAGTTGTTGGGTGCTATTAATAAATACAAGGCACAACAACGCAGTACAACACAGACGGTAGAGAGCCTCAGACACAGTATAGGGGGGAGTAACTATGCAAAACGGCTGATGATAAAAGTGGGAATGCAGATAAAGATGGTGTTGGTGGATGAGGTAGTATGTTTTTATAGAGAGGATAGAGGAGTATATATTTCGACAGTGGAAGGTAAGACTCATCTGTTAGATGAGGAGTCTCTAGAGGCTGTTATTAAAACGGTTAGTCCGAAGAAGTTCTTTCGGGTGAATAGATCTCAAGTAGTGAGCATCGATTATATAGAACAGATTATACAATTATCTACTTCTCGGTTAAAACTAACGATGAAGAATTATACAGCTGAGGTGATTGTGAGTAGAGAAAGAGTGGGTGAATTTAAGAGCTGGTTAGCGGAGAATTAGTTAGAAGTAAAACGAAAAATGCTGATGCTGAATAAAAAAAGTTGTTTTTTTATTGTGTTAGATAAAAAAAGCTTTACTTTTGCACCACTAAATGAGAGGAGGTGTATGAAAACATGTTGATCATTCCAATTAAAGACGGAGAAAATATCGATAGAGCACTAAAGCGCTATAAAAGAAAATTTGACAGAACTGGGACATTACGTCAGTTAAGATCTCGTCAGCATTTCACGAAACCGTCTGTACAAAAAAGAGACAAAATGCAAAAAGCTGCATATATCCAACACTTAAGAGATTCAGTAGAAATCTAAGATAGGGTTGTGAATAAAAAGCTAACCGTTGTAATAAAGTATTAACTTTGTTGCAACGGTTTTTTTATGGAAGAAAGTTTACAGAGATTTTTAGCGTATTTAGACAAGGAAAAGAATTATTCAGACAAGACGATTATTGCTTATAAGCGAGATATCGAATCTTTTATGGCTTTTTTGGAAGTCGAATGTGTGAGTTATAAGGAGGTAACTTATGATCAGGTTAGAGGCTGGTTGGTAGGGCTTGCAGAATCCGGTATTCAAAATAGATCTATTAATCGAAAGGTTAGTGCATTGCGCAGTTATTATAAATTCCTGATGCAGGTAAAAGAAGTTGAGTTGAATCCTCTTCAACTGCATCGCTCGTTGAAAGTGAAAAAGAGATTACAGTTGCCTTATAGTAAACAAGAGATTGAATTGGTGAGGGAAAGATTAGTTGCGGAAGAAGGATTTGATAGTTTGAGGGATTTGGTTATTGTAGAGTTGTTATATGGGGTGGGGTTGCGCCGAGCAGAGTTGGTAAACTTGAAAGTGAATGATATTGACTTCGACTTGCATCAAGTGAGAGTTGTGGGAAAAGGCAATAAGCGAAGAAATATACCAATGATAATGGAGTTAGAAGAATTGTTGAAAAGGTATATTAAAGTTAGGGATTTGGAAGTGAGTGAGATAGCTTGTGGAGGAGAGTTATTACTAAATAAAAGGCGGAATAAAATTGATGAAATGTTTGTTTATGGCGTAATAAATCGCTACTTTAGTGATACAACAAGTAAGGAAAAGAATAGTCCTCACGTGTTGAGACATTCGTTTGCAACTCATTTATTGGAGAATGGAGCGGATATAAATTCAATTAAAGAATTAATGGGGCATGAAAGTTTGTCAACTACACAAATGTATGCGCAAGTCAATTTATCTGAATTGAAGAAAGTGTATAAGGCGACACATCCCCGAACGAAGAAGAATAAAGATTAACCTTTAAAATCGTTAGTTATGAAAGTAAACATTCAGGCTGTAAATTTCAATGTAGATCGCAAGTTGGTAGATTTTGTCAATGAGCGTTTGGCTAAAGTGGAAAAATTTTATGATAAAGTAGTTTCAGTTGATGTTTTTCTAAAATTAGAGAACTCTAGTGATAAGGAAAACAAAACGGCAGAGATGAAATTGTTGGTGCCAGGTGATGAGATGATAGTGAAAAAAACAAGTAAAAGTTTTGAAGAGAGTGTGGACTTAGGAGCCGACGCTTTAGAGCGTTTAGTTGTGAAATTCAAAGAAAAACAGAAGTTATAATAATTGAAAAAAATAAGTAAATTGTTTTTTTTAATCAATAAAATATATACATTTGCAGTCCGTTAGAAATAGCGGACTTTTTCTATTGAGTCAATTGCCGGTGTAGCTCAGCTGGCTAGAGCAGCTGATTTGTAATCAGCAGGTCGTGGGTTCGAGTCCCTCCATCGGCTCAAGGAAAAGCAATATCAAACACAGTTTGAGGGGAGATACTCAAGCGGCCAACGAGGACGGACTGTAAATCCGTTGGGAAACCTTCGCAGGTTCGAATCCTGCTCTCCCCACCACTAAATATAAGAGACAAAAGCCGGTGTAGCTCAGGGGTAGAGTGCTTCCTTGGTAAGGAAGAGGTCACGGGTTCAAATCCCGTCATTGGCTCAGGTTTTTTTATTATATTTGAACACTAATTATATAACTAAGATTAAATTATTAAATCATGGCAAAGGAAACTTTTGATCGTTCGAAGCCGCACTTAAACATCGGTACTATCGGACACGTTGACCACGGTAAAACTACTACTACAGCTGCTATTACTAAAGTATTAGCTGATGCAGGATTCTCTGAGGCTCGTTCATTTGATTCAATTGATAACGCTCCAGAAGAAAAAGAGCGTGGTATTACAATTAATACTTCTCACGTAGAGTACCAAACAAAAAACCGTCACTATGCGCACGTTGACTGTCCAGGTCACGCGGATTACGTGAAAAACATGGTTACTGGTGCTGCTCAAATGGATGGTGCTATCTTAGTAGTTGCTGCTACTGATGGACCAATGCCACAAACACGTGAGCACATCCTTTTAGGACGTCAGGTAGGTATTCCAAGAATCGTTGTATTCTTAAACAAAGTTGACTTAGTTGATGATGCTGAGTTATTAGAGCTTGTTGAGATGGAAGTAAGAGATTTATTATCTTTCTACCAATACGATGGTGATAATGGACCAGTAGTTAAAGGTTCTGCTTTAGGAGCTTTAAACGGAGAGAAACAATGGGTTGATGCATTATTAGAGTTAATGGAAGAAGTTGACAACTGGATCGAAGAGCCAGTACGTGATAACGAGAAACCATTCTTAATGCCAGTAGAAGACGTATTTACAATTACAGGACGTGGAACTGTTGCTACAGGACGTATCGAAACTGGAGTTGCTAATACAGGAGATGCTGTTGAAATCATCGGTATGGGAGCTGACAAATTAACTTCTACAATTACAGGAGTTGAGATGTTCCGTAAAATCTTAGACCGTGGAGAAGCTGGAGATAACGTAGGTTTATTATTGAGAGGTATTGACAAAACTGATATCCGTCGTGGTATGGTTATTTGTAAACCAGGTTCAGTAAAACCACACGCTAAATTCAAAGCTGAGGTTTATATCTTGAAAAAAGAAGAAGGTGGACGTCACACTCCATTCCATAACAACTACCGTCCTCAATTCTACGTTCGTACAACTGACGTAACTGGAACAATCCAATTACCAGAAGGAACTGAGATGGTTATGCCTGGGGATAACTTAACTATCACTGTTGAGTTGTTAAGCCCAATCGCTTTATCAGTAGGTTTACGTTTCGCTATCCGTGAAGGTGGTAGAACAGTAGGTGCTGGTCAGGTAACTGAAATTTTAGACTAATTTATTAGTATAAATAAATTTTAAAGTCAGCGGGACTACCGCTGACTTTTATTAACAAACGGGTGTAGTTCAAGGGTAGAATAGCGGTCTCCAAAACCGTTGATGGGGGTTCGAATCCCTCCACCCGTGCAAAAAAGATTTATCATGAAAGTTTTTAATTACATATCAGAGTCTTTTACAGAACTTAAAACAAATGTAACTTGGTCACCATGGTCGGATGTACAACGTTATACAATTATTGTAGCTATTTTTGCAGTATTGTTTTCGCTGGCAACTTGGGGTGTGGATACACTTTTTGCAGATTTGTTAGGTATATTCTATAAATGGGCTAAAGCATAAGAAAAAATATTATGGCTGATACAAGCGTAAAAAAATGGTATGTAATCAGTACAGTCAGCGGACATGAATTGAAGGTTAAGAATTATATCGAAACTGAGATTGCTCGCTTAGGACTTTCTGATTATCTATCTCAAGTCTTAGTGCCTACCGAGAAGGTTGTTAGTGTTACTAAAGATGGAAAAAAGAAAACGACAGAACGTGTATATTTTGCAGGATATGTTTATATCGAAGCTAATTTAACAGGTGAAGTTCCTCACGTTATTAAATCAATACCAAGTGTAATTGGTTTTTTAAGCGAGAAAAAAGGAGGAGAGCCATTGCCAGTTAGAGAGGCTGAAGTTAATCGTATCTTGGGAAGAGTAGACGAGCTTTCTGTTAAAGTTGACATGGGTGTTATACCATTCAAAGAAGGAGAGAATGTAAAAGTGATTGATGGTCCATTTAATGGATTTGATGGAGTTGTTGAAAAGATTAACGAAGAAAAACGCAAGTTGGAAGTTATGGTTAAGATTTTCGGAAGAAAGACTCCATTAGAGTTGACTTTTACGCAAGTTGAAAAATTATAATGTTACATATAAACGCATCTTGCTTCCAAAAGAGATGTGCTAAATTTTTGAAAAATGGCAAAAGAAATTAGTAAAGTAGTTAAACTACAAGTTAAGGGAGGTGCTGCGAACCCATCGCCACCGGTTGGACCTGCTTTGGGGGCTGCTGGAGTTAATATCATGGAGTTCTGTAAGCAATTTAATGCTAGAACACAAGATAAACCTGGCAAAGTGTTACCAGTACAAATTACTGTGTACAAAGACAAATCTTTTGATTTTGTTGTTAAAACGCCACCTGCTGCTGTTCAATTATTAGAGGCTGCGAAAGTGAAATCTGGATCTGGAGAGCCAAATAGAAAAAAAGTAGCTAGCGTAACTTGGGATCAAGTTCGTGCTATTGCAGAAGATAAAATGCCTGACTTAAATGCATTTACAGTTGAAGCAGCTATGAGTATGATAGCTGGTACTGCAAGATCTATGGGTATATCAGTAACAGGAAATGCTCCTTTTTAATTGTAAAAGAAAGAAGAAATGGCAAAATTAACGAAAAAGCAAAAAGAAGCAGCTGCTAAGATCGAGAAGAACAGATTATATTCTTTAACTGATGCATCTGCGTTGATTAAAGAAGTTGCATCTGCAAAATTTGACGAATCTGTAGATATCGCTGTGCGTTTAGGTGTAGATCCTCGTAAAGCTAACCAAATGGTTCGTGGAGTTGTAACTTTACCACACGGAACAGGTAAAGACGTTAGAGTATTAGCATTAGTAACTCCTGATAAAGAAGCGGAAGCTACTGCAGCTGGAGCTGACTATGTAGGACTTGACGATTATTTACAAAAAATTAAAGATGGTTGGACAGATGTTGATGTTATCATCACTATGCCTGCTGTAATGGGTAAATTAGGTCCTTTAGGACGTGTTTTAGGTCCAAGAGGTTTAATGCCTAACCCTAAGACTGGTACAGTAACTATGGACGTTGCGAAAGCAGTTCAAGAAGTGAAAGCTGGTAAAATCGATTTTAAAGTTGATAAAACTGGAATTGTTCACGCGGCTATCGGAAAAGCATCTTTTGATGCTGAGAAAATCGCAGACAACGCAGCTGAATTAATTCAAACATTAATCAAATTAAAACCAACTGCAGCTAAAGGTACTTATATCAAGTCTATTCATATATCTAGTACTATGAGCCCTGCTATTGCTTTAGATCCTAAAGCAGTATAATTGGTAGATAAAAATTACACGTATGACTAGAGAACAAAAAGCAGTAGCGATAGAGGATTTAAAAGCTAAATTAGCTGATAATAACATTATTTACATCGCTGATATTTCGGGATTAAATGCAGAGGTTACTTCTGGATTAAGAAAAGCTTGTAACAAAGCTGGAATTAAGTTAGAGGTTGTTAAAAACACATTGCTTGCAAAAGCTATGGAATCTTCTGATAAGAACTATGAAGAGCTTCCTTCTACTTTAAAAGGAAATAGCGCTATTATGTTTGCTGAAGTAGCTAATGCTCCAGCAAAAGTTATTAAAGATTTCCGTAAAAAAGGTGACAAACCTCTTTTTAAAGGAGCTTACATCAACGAAGAAATTTATGTTGGAGATAACTTATTAGATACATTAGTAGCTATTAAATCTAAAGAAGAAGTTATTGCAGAAATCATTGGATTACTACAATCTCCAGCTCAAAGAGTTATTTCAGCTCTACAAAATCAATCAAAAGACGAAGAATAGTATATCTATTGAAAGTCTTTCATTGTTCACATAACGAACGCACATTAATAAATTATATTTTTACAAATCATTAAAAGATAGAAAAATGGCAGATTTGAAACAATTCGCAGAACAATTAGTTAACTTAACAGTTAAAGAAGTTAACGAATTAGCAACTATATTAAAAGACGAGTACGGAATCGAACCAGCTGCTGCAGCAGTAGTTGTTGCTGGTGGTGCTGACGGTGGTGCTGCTGAAGAGCAAACTGAATTTACAGTTGTATTGAAAGAGGCAGGAGCTTCTAAATTAGCTGTAGTTAAAGCTGTTAAAGAATTAACAGGTTTAGGATTAAAAGAAGCTAAAGATATCGTAGATTCTACACCAGCTAACATCAAAGAAGGAGTTTCTAAAGATGAGGCTGAAGGTCTTAAAAAATCATTAGAAGAAGCTGGAGCTGTAGTTGAGCTTAAATAAGCTTTCTTTCTAAAATATTCTAGGTTTAGGCCTTGGGAGCATTCCCAATGGCCTAAACCATTTTGCGTATAAAGCGATTTGTACGCTATTATTCAAATTCTAATCAAAATTTTTTGTCCATTGATGATCACAAATCAGACTGAAAGATTAAATTTTGCTTCTACGAAGAATATTCCTGCTTACCCAGATTTCTTGGATATTCAGGTTAAATCCTTCAAAGATTTCTTTCAATTAGAAACGAAGTCCGAAGAGAGAGGCAAAGAAGGTTTGTACAATACCTTCATGGAGAACTTCCCGATTACTGATACAAGAAACCAGTTCGTGTTGGAGTTCCTTGATTATTTTGTTGATCCTCCTCGTTATTCTATTGAAGAATGTATTGACAGAGGACTAACTTACAGCGTTCCGCTAAAAGCGCGCTTGAAGTTATACTGTACTGACCCTGAACACGAAGATTTTGAAACTATCGTTCAAGATGTTTATTTAGGAACAATACCGTATATGACTCCAAGTGGTACTTTTGTAATCAATGGAGCTGAGAGAGTCGTTGTTTCACAGTTACACCGTTCACCTGGTGTTTTCTTTGGACAATCATTTCATGCTAATGGTACTAAATTGTATTCAGCGAGAGTTATTCCTTTTAAGGGATCATGGATTGAGTTTGCTACCGATATTAATAGCGTGATGTATGCTTATATCGATAGAAAGAAAAAGTTACCAGTGACAACTTTATTCCGTGCTATCGGATTTGAAAGAGATAAAGATATCCTTGAGATTTTCGATTTAGCGGAAGAGGTTAAAGTATCAAAAACTGGTTTAAAGAAATACATCGGCCGAAGACTTGCTGCTCGTGTTTTAAACACTTGGCATGAAGACTTCGTAGATGAGGATACTGGAGAGGTTGTTTCAATTGAAAGAAATGAGATTATCTTAGACCGTGATACAGTCCTAGATAAAGATAATGTCGAAGAAATCATTGAGGCTAACGTTAAGACTATCCTTATACATAAAGAGGACAATAATCAGGCAGATTATGCCATCATACATAATACTTTACAAAAGGACCCTACTAACTCTGAAAAAGAGGCAGTAGAGCATATCTACCGTCAGTTGCGTAATGCTGAACCGCCTGATGAGGAGACTGCACGTGGTATTATTGACAAATTGTTCTTCTCTGATCAACGTTACAATCTAGGTGAAGTTGGTCGTTACAGAATGAACAAAAAACTTAATCTTGATACCCCTATTGATAAACAAGTTTTAACAAAAGAAGATATTATCACTATTGTTAAGTACTTGATTGAATTAATTAACTCAAAAGCTGAGATTGATGATATTGACCACTTATCTAACCGTCGTGTTAGAACTGTAGGTGAGCAATTATCTGCTCAGTTTGGTGTTGGTTTAGCTCGTATGGCTAGAACAATTCGCGAGCGTATGAATGTACGTGACAACGAAGTGTTTACTCCTATCGATTTGATTAACGCTAAGACTTTATCGTCAGTTATTAATTCATTTTTTGGAACAAATCAGTTGTCTCAGTTTATGGATCAAACGAACCCATTGGCTGAGATCACTCACAAACGTCGTTTATCTGCTTTAGGACCTGGAGGTTTATCTAGAGAGAGAGCTGGTTTCGAGGTTCGTGACGTTCACTATACTCACTACGGACGTTTATGTCCTATTGAGACTCCTGAGGGACCAAACATTGGTCTTATTTCTTCTTTAGCTGTATACGCTAAAGTAAATAATATGGGATTCATCGAGACTCCTTATCGTCCTGTAGTTGATGGTAAAGTAGATATCGTTAATGAGCCTGTTTACTTAAGTGCAGAAGAGGAAGAAGGAATGTTAATTGCACAAGCAAACGTTCCTGTTGATACTGAAGGAAGAATGACGGAAGAAAGAGTAGTTGTTAAAGAGGAAGGGGATTTCCCTGTGGTTGAACCTAAGGATATACATTATACCGACGTTGCACCAAACCAAATTGCTTCTATTTCTGCTTCATTGATTCCTTTCTTAGAGCATGATGATGCGAACCGTGCGTTGATGGGATCTAACATGATGCGTCAAGCTGTTCCTTTATTACGTCCAGAATCTCCAATTGTAGGTACTGGTTTAGAAAGACAAGTTGCTTCTGATTCACGTGTTTTAATTAATGCTGAAGGAGATGGAACTGTTGAATATGTAGATGCTCAGAAAATTATTATTAAGTATGATCGTACGGATGATGAGCGATTGATTAGCTTTGATCCAGATGAGAAATCTTATAATTTAATTAAGTTTAGAAAAACGAATCAAAGTACTTGTATTAACCTAAAACCAATCGTTAGAAAAGGTGATAGAGTAACTAAAGGTCAAGTGCTTTGTGATGGATACGCTACCCAAGCTGGAGAGTTAGCATTAGGTCGTAATCTACAAGTGGCTTTTATGCCATGGAAAGGTTATAACTTTGAGGATGCTATCGTAATCTCTGAGAAAGTAGTGAGAGAGGATATCTTTACATCTATTCATATCGATGACTATACTTTAGAAGTTAGAGATACTAAATTAGGTAATGAAGAATTAACTAATGATATTCCTAACGTTTCTGAAGAAGCAACAAAAGATTTGGATGAAAACGGTATGATCCGTATTGGTGCTGAAGTGAAACCTGGTGATATTTTAATTGGTAAGATTACTCCTAAAGGAGAGTCAGATCCAACACCAGAAGAAAAATTACTTCGTGCTATTTTCGGTGATAAAGCTGGGGATGTTAAGGATGCTTCATTAAAAGCTTCTCCTTCATTAAGAGGAGTTGTATTAGATAAAAAGTTATTTGCACGTGCAGTAAAAGATAAACGTAAACGTTCTAAAGATAAAGATGAATTGGCTTTACTTGAAACTAAGTTTGAAGTTAAGTTTAACGAATTGAAAGAGCGTTTAGTTGAGAAATTATTCTTTATCGTAAATGGAAAAACATCTCAGGGGGTGTTAAACGATTTAGGAGAAGAAATTTTACCAAAAGGTAAGAAGTTTACTCAAAAAATGCTTTATGCTGTTGATGACTTTGCTCATTTAACAAAAGGTCAATGGACAACTGATGAGGATGCTAATGATATGATTACTGATTTAATCCACAATTACAAGATTAAATTGAATGATCTACAAGGGGTACTTAGAAGAGAGAAATTCATGATTACTGTTGGAGATGAGTTACCATCAGGAATTCTTAAATTAGCAAAAGTTTACATTGCTAAGAAAAGAAAACTACGTGTGGGAGATAAAATGGCAGGACGTCACGGTAACAAAGGTATCGTTGCGAGAATCGTTAGAGACGAGGATATGCCATTCTTAGAAGATGGTACACCAGTTGATATTGTGTTGAACCCATTAGGGGTACCTTCGCGTATGAACATTGGTCAGATTTATGAAACAGTTTTAGGTTGGGCAGGTCTTAAATTAGGTAAGAAGTATGCTACACCAATCTTTGACGGTGCAGAATTAGATCAGATTAATGAGTTAACTGATGAAGCTGGTATTCCAAGATTCGGACACACTTACCTTTATGATGGAGGTACAGGTGAGAGATTCCACCAAAGAGCTACAGTGGGTGTTATCTACATGTTGAAATTAGGTCACATGGTTGATGATAAAATGCACGCACGTTCTATTGGTCCTTACTCGTTGATTACTCAACAACCATTAGGAGGTAAGGCTCAATTTGGAGGTCAACGTTTTGGAGAGATGGAGGTATGGGCTTTAGAGGCTTATGGTGCATCAAGTACATTACGTGAGATTTTGACGGTGAAATCAGATGACGTTATTGGTAGAGCGAAAACTTACGAAGCTATCGTTAAAGGGGAAACTATGCCAGAACCAGGACTACCTGAATCATTCAATGTATTAATGCATGAATTAAAAGGTCTTGGATTAGACATCAGATTAGAAGATTAAACTAAGATAATAGAGTAAGCAGTACTTTACTGCTTACTCTTAATATCATACACTTTAACAAGTAAGTTTACCATGAATAAAAATAAAGAGAAAAATACCGTTAAAAGGTTTAATAAAATCTCAATCGGTTTAGCTTCACCTGAATCGATTCTTGCTGAATCAAGAGGGGAAGTTTTAAAACCAGAAACTATTAACTATCGTACTCATAAACCTGAGAGAGATGGTCTTTTCTGTGAACGTATTTTCGGACCTGTAAAAGATTATGAGTGTGCTTGTGGTAAGTATAAAAGAATCCGTTACAAAGGGATCGTATGTGACCGTTGTGGGGTTGAAGTTACTGAGAAAAAAGTACGTAGAGATCGCGTAGGACACATTAACTTGGTTGTTCCAATCGCTCATATCTGGTACTTCCGTTCTCTTCCAAATAAGATTGGTTATATCTTAGGATTACCATCTAAGAAATTAGATATGATAATCTATTATGAGCGTTATGTTGTTATCCAAGCGGGTATTGCAAAAGACGCTGAAGGTGAACCTATCAAACGTTTAGATTTCTTAACTGAAGAAGAGTATTTGAATATCTGTGATACTCTTCCGATGGAAAATCAATATTTAGATGACAATGATCCTAATAAATTCATCGCTAAAATGGGTGCTGAATGTATTATGGATTTATTGGCAACTACTGACTTAGATGAATTGTCATATACACTGCGTCATGCTGCTAATAATGAAACATCTAAGCAAAGAAAAACTGAGGCATTAAAACGTTTACAAGTTGTAGAGTCTTTCCGTGAATCAAATTTGAATCGCGAGAACAGACCTGAGTGGATGATCTTGAAAGTTATTCCAGTTATTCCACCTGAATTACGTCCATTAGTTCCATTAGATGGAGGTCGTTTTGCAACTTCTGATTTGAATGACTTATATCGTCGTGTAATTATTAGAAACAACCGTTTAAAACGATTAATGGAGATTAAAGCTCCTGAAGTTATTTTGCGTAATGAAAAACGTATGCTTCAAGAAGCTGTAGATTCTCTATTTGACAACACAAGAAAATCTTCTGCTGTTAAAACTGAATCTAATCGTCCATTAAAATCTTTATCTGATTCGTTGAAAGGTAAACAAGGTCGTTTCCGTCAGAACTTATTAGGTAAACGTGTTGACTATTCTGCTCGTTCAGTAATTGTTGTTGGACCTGAGTTAAAGTTATACGAGTGTGGATTGCCAAAAGATATGGCTGCTGAACTTTACAAACCTTTTGTTATTCGTAAGTTAATAGAAAGAGGTATCGTAAAAACAGTAAAATCTGCAAAGAAAATTATAGATAAGAAAGAGCCTGTTGTTTGGGATATCTTAGAGAACGTGATTAAAGGACATCCAGTTCTTTTGAACCGTGCTCCTACGTTACACAGATTGGGTATTCAAGCTTTTCAACCTAAGTTGATTGAAGGTAAAGCAATTCAGTTACACCCATTAGTGTGTACTGCATTTAATGCCGATTTCGATGGTGACCAGATGGCTGTGCATTTACCATTAGGACCTGAAGCTATTTTAGAGTCTCAATTGTTAATGTTAGCTTCTCACAATATCTTGAATCCTGCAAATGGTGCTCCTATTACTGTACCTTCTCAAGACATGGTACTTGGTCTATACTATATGACTAAGTTACGTAAGTCTACACCAGAGGAAATTGTAAAAGGAGAAGGTCTTACTTTCTATTCTGTAGAAGAAGTACACATTGCTATTAATGAGGGTAAATTAGATTTGAATGCAGGTGTTAAAGTTAGAGCTAAAGACTATAACGCTGAAGGAGAGTTAGTTTATCAAATTATTGAAACTACAGCTGGTAGAATCTTATTTAACGAGGTTGTACCTGAGGTAGCAGGATATATTAATGAAGTATTGACTAAGAAATCTTTAAGAGATATTATTGGTCGTATTTTAAGTATCACTGATGTGCCTACTACGGCAGCATTCCTTGATGATATTAAGAACATGGGATACGGTTACGCATTCCGTGGTGGTTTATCATTCAGTTTAGGTGATATTATGATTCCTGGACGTAAACAAGAATTAATTGATGATGCGAACCAACAAGTAGATCATATTACGATGAACTATAACATGGGTCTTATCACAAATAATGAGCGTTACAATCAGGTAATTGACGTTTGGACATCTACAAACGCAATGTTAACTGAGCTTGCGATGAAGAATATCCGTGAGGATAAACAAGGGTTTAACTCTGTGTACATGATGCTTGATTCTGGAGCGCGTGGTTCTAAAGAGCAGATTCGTCAGTTAACTGGTATGCGTGGTTTGATGGCTAAGCCTAAAAAATCTACTGCTGGTGGTGGTGAGATTATTGAAAACCCAATTCTTTCTAACTTTAAAGAGGGACTTTCGATTTTAGAGTACTTTATTTCTACGCACGGTGCACGTAAAGGTCTTGCCGATACGGCATTAAAAACTGCGGATGCTGGTTACTTAACTCGTCGTTTACACGATGTTGCACAAGATGTAATTGTAAATAGTGAAGATTGTGGTACTTTAAGAGGAATCGAAGTTAAAGCTCTTAAAAAGAATGAGGAAGTTATTGAATCATTAGGAGAAAGAGTATTAGGTCGTGTTTCATTGAATGATGTAGTGAATCCATTAAACTCTGAAATCATTGTACACGCAGGTCAAGAAGTTAGTGAAGCAATTGCTAAAGCTATTAATGCTGCACCAATTGAGTCAATCGAGGTTCGCTCTCCATTAACTTGTGAGGCTAAAGCTGGTATTTGTTCTCAGTGTTATGGACGTAACTTAGCTACTGCTAAGATGGTTCAAAAAGGTGAGGCAGTTGGAGTTGTTGCAGCTCAATCTATTGGTGAGCCTGGTACACAGTTAACATTAAGAACGTTCCACGTTGGGGGTACTGCAGGTAATATTTCAGAAACTTCAAGTATCAACTCTAAGTTTAAAGGTCGTCTTGAAATGGAAGACTTAAAAACAGTTAAAGGAGAGGATAATGAAGGGAAAGTTATTGATATCGTTATTTCTCGTTCGACTGAGGCTAAATTATTTGATGTTAATACAGGTATTTTATTAACTACGAATAATATTCCTTACGGTTCTACAATCTATGTTGAGGATGGAGCTATTGTTGAAGAGGGAACTACTATCTGTAAATGGGACCCTTATAATGGTGTAATTGTTTCTGAGTTTACTGGTAAGATTGCTTACGAAGATATCGAGCAAGGACAAACGTTCATGGTTGAGATCGATGAGCAAACTGGATTCCAAGAGAAAGTTATTACTGAGTCAAGAAATAAAAAGTTAATTCCTACTTTATTAATTTATGGTAAAGATGGTGAGTTAATACGTTCTTACAACTTACCAGTAGGGTCACACTTAATGGTAAATGATGGTGAGAAAATTAAAGCTGGTAAAGTTTTAGTTAAGATTCCTCGTCACACATCTAAAGCTGGGGATATTACAGGAGGTCTTCCAAGAATTACAGAGTTATTAGAAGCTCGTAATCCTTCAAACCCTGCTGTTGTTTCTGAAATAGATGGTGTTGTATCTTTTGGTAAGATTAAGAGAGGTAACCGCGAAATCATCGTTGAGTCTAAAACAGGTGATGTTAGAAAATACTTAGTTAAGTTATCTAATCAAATTCTTGTTCAAGAAAATGACTTCGTTAAAGCTGGTATGCCATTATCTGATGGAGCTATTACTCCGGAAGATATCTTAAGAATTCAAGGGCCTTCTGCTGTTCAACAGTACTTGGTTAATGAAATTCAAGAGGTTTACCGTTTGCAAGGTGTAAAAATTAGCGATAAACACTTCGAGGTTGTTATTCGTCAAATGATGCGTAAAGTGCAGATTCAAGATCCAGGGGATACTTTATTCTTAGAGGATCAATTAGTACACGCAAGTGATTTTATCGAAGAGAACGATAGATTATTCGGAATGAAAGTAGTTGAAGATGCTGGTGAATCTGAAAATCTAAAAGAAGGACAAATTGTTACAATGAGAGAGTTACGTGATGAAAACTCTTTATTAAGACGTGAAGATAAGAACTTAGTTGTTGCGCGTGATGTAATGCCAGCTACAGGTACTCCAATTCTTCAAGGTATTACTAGAGCTTCATTACAGACAAAATCATTTATCTCTGCTGCTTCTTTCCAGGAAACAACAAAAGTATTGAACGAAGCTGCTGTTGCTGGTAAGGTTGATACATTAACAGGATTGAAAGAGAATGTTATTGTTGGACATAGAATCCCTGCTGGTACAGGTATGAGAGATTACGACAATATTGTTGTAAGTTCTTTAGAGGAGGATGGTATCCTTTAATAATTAAATAAATATAAGATTATGAGTGAAGATCATAAATTTGACATTGAGCTTGATGAGCTAACTGCCGAGGGTACTTTTAGTAATCTTGCAATAATTAATCATTCAAACACTGAGTTTGTTGTTGATTTTGCTAGTGTTATGCCTGGAGTTCCTAAAGCTAAGGTGAAATCTCGTATTATTTTAACTCCCCATCATGCTAAGCGATTAGCAAATGCCTTGTTAGATAATCTACAAAGATTTGAAGCAGCTAATGGTGAGATTAATGACAGTGGTAGTGTTTTTGATCCGAACTCTGTAAGCTTTGGACCTAAAGGAAAAGCATAATTTTATATCATCATATCTAAACCCCCTATTCATTTGAGTAGGGGGTTTTCTTTTTATAAAATAAAAAGGGCGCTTATGGTATAGCGCCCTTTTAAATTGTAAAAAAATAAAGCAAAAAAAATAAAATAATACTTGTGCTTGCCTTACATAAATAGAGGTTTATGGCTTTCTCTTTGTACTTTCTGTACCTATTATGTCATACAAACTATAATCTTTATTTTCTTACAATTAGTTATATATAATGAAGATTTATTCGAAATTACATTGCAGTTTTATCGTTGCAAGTATAGTTTTTAGCCTACCAAAATTTGTTGGCTCTTTTGAGATACTGTCTATGTTTTTTTCGTAGAATTCTATTAGCTCTATTGCTTTTCGATAGTATTTTTTCGAGTTACTATAATCTTTAAGATCATAGCTGAGCTGACTTATTCTGATGCATGATTCGATGTAGTAACTATAGATAGGAATATTGCTCAATAAACATTTCCAATAGTTAGTCTGCATCAGTTCTGCTCTAGTAAAGGCTTCAATGTATGAATACAGGGCTTCTTCTTTTTTGCCTGTCTCTATCAGTTTGTCAGCTGTAGCTTGTTTAAGCTTCCAAGATTCTTCTACAAATTTTAGACAGTTTATACTCATTATAATAAATTTTGGTTAGCAAATTCCCAATTGATTATTTCCCAAAAGCCTTCAATGAATTTTGGTCTTGCGTTTCTGTGATCTATGTAGTAGGCATGCTCCCATACATCTATAGTTAGTATTGGTTTCATGTTTTTTATTAATGGCGTGTCAGCGTCTTTCATTGGTAATATTTCAAGCTGTCCATTCATATTTAATGCTAACCATACCCAACCTGCTCCGAAAAGTTTTGTCGCTATTTCAGTGAATTGTTTTTTAAATTCTTCTATGGAATTAAAATCTCTTTCTATTAGTTCTTTTATTTTTCCATGTGGTTGCTCTGTCTTTTGGGGAGTTAAACACTTCCAATAGAATGAGTGATTAAAGTGTTGTGCTGCATTGTTGTAAATACCTGTTTCGCCTTTGTCAAAACTGACTTTGATAATGTTCTCTAAACTCTCATTCTCATATTGAGTATTTGTTATCAAATTATTAAGGTTGTTTACATAAGTTTGATGATGCTTTCCATAGTGATATTCAAATCCTTCTTTTGAGATAATAGGCTCAAAAGCTGTAGTTTCATATGGTAACTGTGGTAATGTGAATGTCATATCGTTGTTAGTTTTAAATTAGTTGTGTAAAAATATAAATTTAGACTCAACTAAAAAAATAATTAAGGGATTAATTGAAGATAAAATCTCTTAATGATTTCTTCATATTGGTTAACAGAGACTTAATCTGGAATTTTAAATTTTCATTTTAGAAATTATGTTATTTGTGATGCATTTGAATAGTTACTATTTGAATTATTAACAACACAAATAAGTAGAAATGAAAAAAGTTATTAGAAGTGGGCATGTTTTTTATTTTCTTGTAGGTACCTTGAGTTTATGTTCTATTCAATCAAGTTACGCCAATGATGATAAGCATTCCAACCACGTACATCAAAGTGTAATCAATGATGATCTTCAGCAACAGAATTTTATTGGGCAAGTTATTGACAATTTTGGTATCCCTTTACCTGGTGCTACTGTTTTACATTTAAAGTCAGGTAGTGCAACCAGTACTGAACTTGATGGACGTTTTAAATTTGAAAATTCATCGAATACTGAAAGTATTGAAGTAGAAGTTTCTTTTATTGGTTTCGAAACTCAACGTGTTACGTTACAAAAGGGTAAGTTTCTAAGAATAAACTTAAAGGAATCGAGTAATATGCTTAATGAGGTGGTTGTTACTGCACTTGGAATTAAGCGAGAGGAAAAGAAACTTGGTTATTCTCAACAAACTTTGAAGAATGAGGACCTTGAAAGAGCGCGATCTAATAGTTGGTCAGATGCATTAAAAGGTAAAGTAGCAGGAATGACTATGTTGTCTTCCAGTTCAGGACCAATGAATTCTACTCAGATTAAGCTTCGTGGTGATCGGTCATTAGATATGTCGAGTAATGGTGCTCTTGTTGTAATCGACGGAGTGGTTATGAATAATGATCTTTGGGATAGTGGAGCAAGTAGCTCATATATTAGTAATGATGCACCAGTTGACTATGGAAATGGAATTGCTGATATAAATCCAGATGACATAGAATCTATTACTGTTTTAAAAGGGCCAGGTGCAGCAGCTTTGTATGGTTCACGTGCTTCTAATGGTGTATTGATGGTAACAACAAAATCAGGTAAAAACCAGAAAGGTGTAGGAATTTCATTTAATTCTAATGTTAGTTTTGACGTAATTCAGCGTTGGCCAGATTATCAGTATAAGTATGGTCAAGGATCAGGGAAGAGTTTCGACAAGGATGGTAATCCATACTACTCATATGGCTTGTCTGAGGATGGTGGTAACACAGGAAGTACAAGTAGTGCTTTCGGACCTAAGTTCGACGGACAGTATTTCTTCCAGTATGACCCTCTAACAGAAGGGCAGGGAGAGGAACGCACATTGTGGCGACCTTACAAGAACAATATCAAAGATTTTTGGAGAACGGGAATGACTATGACGAATTCTTTGAGTCTTTCTGGGGGAAGCGACAAAGGAGATATCCGTTCAACGATCACGCATTCTAAAAATGAATGGATCATGCCAAATACAGGTTTTGATCGTACAACTGTGTCTACAAAGGCTAAATACGATATATCTAAAGGTGTAACGGTTAATGCCAATATGAGTTATACAAATAGAAAGAGTGATAACTTACCAGGTACAGGTTATGGAAACCATACTATAGGGTACTTTATGATATTTCAAAATCCCAATGTCGATTTAGATTGGTATCGTCCCATTTGGAAAAGTGGATATGAACAAATCGATCAGATACACCCTTTTAGTTCTTATATAGAAAACCCATATTTAATTGCCTATGAAACTACAAATCCTCTAAATACGAATACCTTAACAGGTAGTTTATCTGCCGATATTGATCTTGCTCCTAAATTAAAGTTAATGGTTCGCGGGGCTCTTAATTCTCGAAATGATAATAGAGAACAAAAGCGACCGTATAGTACTACTAAGTTTGGTAAAGGATACTATAAAACACAACAAATTAATTTCCAAGAAATCAATACAGATTTCTTATTGTCATATACCAATGATGATTCGGATTTATACAGTTATAGTGCGTCTTTTGGAGGGAATATGTTGAACTCTAAATACCACAGTGTGTCAGCTTATGTAGATGGGCTTGTAACCCCAGGAGTATATATGTTGGCAAATGGGATTAATAATCCAACTACGAATGTTAGCGATAGGGATTATAAAGTTAACTCTCTTTATGGGACAGCTTCATTTGGGTACAAGAATAAAGTCTTTGTAGATGCAACTTTGAGAAATGATTGGTCAAGTACACTTCAAAAGGGAAATTGGTCATTCATGTATCCTTCTGTTAATACAAGCTTTATTTTAAGTGATATTTTTAATCTACCTTCTGTGATAGATTACTCTAAATTGCGATTTTCTTTTGCTGAAGTAGGTAATGGTACTAAGCCATATCAAACGTTGCTGTATTATAGCAATAGTGCATTTGCAAGTTCTGCTACTTCACCTACAACCTTACACAATGATGACTTAAAGCCAGAACGCACAAGAAGTTATGAAATTGGTTATGAGCAAAGGATGTTCAAGAATCGCTTATCTTTTGACGTTACCTTGTATAAAACTAATACCGAGAACCAGATTTTAACGGTGCCTTTAAACTACGCAACAGGTTATAGTAAGAAAGTTTTGAATATGGGTGATATTCAGAACAAAGGTATCGAATTGATGGTGAGTGGTACTCCTGTTAAAACAAAACATTTCTCTTGGAGAACCTCTTTGAATTGGGCGAAGAATGAGAATAAGATATTGAGTTTGGCAGAAGAGTTTGAAGGAGGAGATGAACAAGTAATTGCTCAATCGGGTACAGCTTCAATCATTGCGAAGGTTGGAGGAAGTACAGGTGACTTATATGGAGCTAAGTTTGTTCGAAATGACCAAGGTCAAATTATCTACAATGACAAGGGATTGCCAGAACAATCGAATGATTTACACTATATCGGTAGCGCTTATGCTGATTGGACGATGGGATGGACGAATACATTAAAATACAAGAATGTAACTTTTAGCTTTACAATTGATGGACAGTATGGTGGAAAAGTTTATTCTCAATCGCATCACAAGATGAGTGAGCAAGGTAAGTTGAAACATACCTTATACGGTCGTGAGCAAGGGTACATCGTTGGAGATGGAGTAGTGCAAAATGGCGATGGTTCATTTTCTCCCAATACAACTCAAGTTGCACCAGCTGATTATTATAAAGAGTATTACCGTAGAGCTAATTTAGAGTCTAATACATTTGATGCCTCTTATGTGAAGTTAAGAGAGGTAAGCTTAGAGTACAGTTTTCCTAAAACTGTTTTAGATAAGTTGAGATTAAAAAAGTTAAGCTTATCAATCTTTGGACGCAACTTAGCTATGTTGTCAAATTTCCCTTTGTTTGATCCAGAAACGGCTGCTCTAAATGGTGGGTCGATGATGCCTGGAGTAGAGATGGGACAGATGCCTTCTCCTGCTACCTATGGTTTTAATTTGAAACTTGAAATATAATATATAAAGACATGAATTTTAAAAAGATATTTATAGCAATTGTTGGTGTATGTTCGATTGCAAGTTGTACTTCTGATTTTGAAGAAACAAATACTGATCCCAATCGTCTACAAGCGATTTACCCTTCTACCTTATTAAGCCCTATTATATATGAAGTGGCAAGTCATGGGATGTATAGAAGTTGGTCACACAACAATCACTTTATGCAAGATATTGTTGCCTTTCCAAGTAATACAGATGGAATACAACGATATGATTTTTCTGACGACATAGGTTCTTCTTCTTGGAATGCTTATTTCAGATGGATGAAGAATGCTCGTGATATGGAGGCTGAAGCAGTAAAGGTTGCTGATCCAAACTATCAAGCAATTGCCATTACACTGAGAGCATGGATGGCATCTAACCTAACAGATCTTTTTGGACCTATTCCTTATTTTGATTCTTCTAAAGGAGATGAGGGAGTATTGAAACCAAAATTTGACAAGCAAGAAGAAGTGTATAAAAGTTTGCTTGAGGAGTTAGAATATGCTAATTCATTGTACGATGTAAAGCGTCCTATGAACTTTAGACCTGACATATTATTTGTCGATCAGAGTACTTATTGGTTGCGTTGGCAAAAATTCACGAATAGCTTACACTTGCGTTTATTGTTAAGAGTATCGAACAAAGCTGAGATGAATGCTTATACAAAGATGGCAAACATTATCAATGATCCTATAAAGTATCCAGTAATAGAGAATAACCAAGAATCTGTTATTTTGGATATAACAGGAGTTACACCTAATGTATCGCCTTGGAGTCGTATTCAAGATTTTACGTTAAGTAGAAAAATGGCATCTTTCTTCCTTGACAATTTAGTTGACTTTAAAGATCCGCGTTTGCCTTTGTATGCTACAGAGGCTTATAGAGTTGTAGATAAGAAAAAGGTTTATATCGGATATAAGGGAATACCAAGTGCATGGGATGGACCAGACTCTCAATTTGATTATGAGGCTTCAGGGTTGAACAATATTATAGCAAAGAATCCTACTAAAGCACCAATTTTGACATATGCGGAATTGATGTTTATCAAGGCTGAATTGGGAGTTAAAGGTTATTTGAGTGATGCTAAACTGCATTATGAAGAAGGGGTGAAGTCAGCAATAACTCAGTATGGAATTGAAGTGCCAGCAGACTATTTTGAGAATGAAAAAGCAGCTTTTGACGGTACTTTAGAGAGAGTAATGTTGCAAAAGTACTATGCATTGTATATGGTTGATTATCAACAGTGGTTTGAGCATAAGCGTACAGGGTTGCCAAAATTACCTAAGACGCAGTCTATGTTGAATGACGGTAATATGCCTAATCGCTTTCCTTATCCTTTGTCTATTCGCAGTCAGAATAAAGATGAATATGAGAAGGTTAAAGCAGAGATGGGTGGAGATGATATTAATGTAAAAATGTGGTGGCAAAATTAGATAACGCGATATGAGTTTAAGACACAGCGTTATAAAGATTTTCTTTTCCTTGGATTTAGTGAAGTTGTAGTAAGCACTAATTTAAAATCTTAGAAGGATAAAGCCTTTTTTTACCAGTGAAATACACTTATAGTAATGAAAAGTATAGGTTATAAGTAATGATCCTTTAGGTGTAGTATTACACAAAGGAGTAAAAATATTGGAGAGAATAATAATAGGGAGAGCCTGAATTGATTAATCACCTATTTTTATTATCTCCAGCTTCCCAAGCGAAGTCAGTTGTTGTAGAAATTATAGATAGGTTTGGTAATATTTATAGTGAAATGTATTCTAATCAAGTAATACATGAAGTTTGGTTGTGGTTTTTTTGGCCCAGGAGATTTTTTCTTCTGGGCCTTGTTTTGTTTAGTCAATGTTAAAGGTGAGTTCACCCTGAAAAATGGCAAAAGGAAATAGTGGCTAATGTTTTAAAGCTGTTAGTATAGCTTCTTTTTATTTGTGTAGTCTATTAGGTATTATTCCGGAAATTAATGAAGAATCAGGTGAGATTTCAAAGGCATATTTATATGTTTTAGTATAGGAGTGGCTTGCACTTTGTTGGGGATTACTGGCACTTTTCTTGGGGTTTCCTCGCCCAGAGAGAGGTTTTCTCGAAGAAAGGTGCAAGAAAGGTGCAAGAAAAGTGAGTGCAACACGCAAGCAATCTCCACGCGAATTGGTGTCAAACTATGGAGTACTTGAAGCTTTACTTGTATGAGGTGTGGCATCATAAGCAATATATTCGTAAAATAGGAACTAATAGAAGCGCTTATTTGTAGTGTAAAACGAGTCAGATAAAGTAAGAAGGGAGTTATATTTTGTTCTCTAAGACTAACTTAGCTGTGTATTTAGTGGTATGTATGTTTAGAAGGTCTTAAAACGAGAAAAGGCAATTACGATAAAAGTATAATTAGGTATAAAATAGTAAAAAAGTTTAAACAAAATCATAAAATTTATATATATAATCTGTTGAGTTCTAAAATAGAGAAAATAAATTTTCCTATGTAAAGTAGATGTGCTACTTTTGTTGCTCCACACTATTGTGGGATATTGAAACAGTCTGTATTTTAAGCGGTCACGCCGCAGATGAAAAGTAAAGTCATATGAAAGAAATTACAAAAGAAGTTTATCTAAAATGGTATGAAGACATGCTGTTTTGGAGAAAGTTTGAAGACAAACTTGCCGCACTATATATTCAACAAAAAGTTAGAGGATTCTTACATTTATATAATGGGCAAGAAGCTGTTTTAGCTGGAGCTTTACATGCAATGGATTTGTCAAAAGACAAAATGATTACGGCATACAGAAATCACGTTCAGCCTATAGGATTAGGTGTTGACCCAAAAAGAATCATGGCTGAGTTATTAGGAAAAGCAACTGGTACTTCACAAGGTTTAGGAGGATCAATGCATATCTTTTCGAAAGAGCACCGCTTTTATGGAGGACACGGAATCGTAGGAGGACAAATTCCTTTAGGAGCAGGGTTAGCATTTGCAGATAAGTATTTTGACCGCAACGCAGTAACTATGTGTTATTTTGGAGATGGTGCTGCTCGCCAAGGTTCATTACATGAGACATTCAATATGGCTATGAACTGGAAATTGCCAGTAGTATTCTGTATCGAGAACAATGGATATGCTATGGGTACATCAGTAGAGCGTACAGCAAACCATACAGATATATGGAAATTAGGTTTAGGTTATGAAATGCCTTGTGGACCTGTTGATGGGATGAATCCTGTGAAGGTTGCAGAAGCGATGTACGAAGCTATTGAAAGAGCTCGTCGTGGAGATGGACCTACATTATTGGAAATAAAAACGTATCGTTATAGAGGACACTCAATGTCTGATGCTCAACATTATCGTACGAAAGATGAAGTTGAGGAGTACAAAAAAATCGACCCTATTACTCAAGTGTTAGATGTTATCAAAGCAAATAACTATGCTACACAAGAGGAAATAGAAATCATGGATCAAAGAGTAAAAGATCTTGTATCTGAGTGTGAGAAATTCGCAGAAGAGTCTCCATTCCCAGATAAGAATGTTATGTATGACGTAGTATACGAACAAGAAAATTATCCTTTTTTACCTCATAGATTATAATAAAATAATATGGCAGAAGTAATTACAATGCCACGCTTAAGCGACACGATGACAGAAGGTGTTGTTGCGGCATGGTTAAAGAAAGTTGGAGACAAGATTTCAGAAGGAGATATCTTAGCTGAAATTGAAACAGATAAAGCAACAATGGAGTTTGAATCTTTCCATTCAGGTACATTGTTATATATTGGATTACAAGAAGGAGAATCTGCACCTGTAGACTCTTTATTGGCTATTATTGGAAATGAAGGTGAAGATATATCTTCTTTAATCAATGGAGGAGGTGCTAAAGCTACAACTGCTGTAGTGAAAGAAGAAGCTACTCCCAGTGCTGAAACATCAAAACCTGTTTCAAAAACTACTGAACTTCCTGCGGGGGTGAAAATAGTTACTATGCCTCGTCTAAGTGATACAATGACAGATGGTACAGTTGCAACTTGGATTAAGAAAGTAGGAGATAAAGTAGAAGAAGGAGATATTTTAGCAGAGATTGAAACAGATAAAGCAACGATGGAATTTGAAGCTTTTGAATCTGGAACACTTCTTTATGTAGGTATTGAAGAAGGACAATCAGCACCAGTAGATAGTGTACTTGCTATTTTAGGACCTGCGGGAACTGATGTTTCTGCTGTTGTAGAGTCTGTTAAAAATGGTGGTTCTATTGGAGGAGATGTAAAAGAAACAGCTGCTGAGGCTCCAAAAGCTCAAGAGCAAACATCAAATGCTGCTGCAGCTGCAACAACAACATCAAATACAGGTGGTAGAATATTTGTTTCTCCATTAGCGAAGAAGATCGCAGAAGAGAAGGGAATTAACTTAGGAGATGTAAAAGGTAGTGGAGAGAATGGTCGTATTATCAAACGCGATATCGAAAACTTCGTACCAGCTGCAAAAACAGTTTCTACATCAGCACCAGCTGCAGCTACTGCTACAGTGAATGAAGTAAAACCTTTTGTTCCTGCTGGAGAAGTTAGTGTAGAGGAAGTGAAAAACTCTCAAATGCGTAAGACTATTGCGCGTCGTTTAGCAGAGTCTAAGTTTACTGCTCCTCATTACTACTTAACTATAGAAATCGACATGGATAATGCAATAGAATCTCGTAAAGTAATCAATGCTCTACCTGATACTAAAGTATCATTCAATGATATGGTGGTGAAAGCTTGTGCAATGGCATTGCGCAAACACCCACAAGTAAATACACAATGGAGAGATGATGTAACAGTATATAACAACCATATCGCTGTGGGAGTTGCTGTAGCTGTGGAAGACGGATTGGTAGTACCTGTATTGCCTTTCACTGATCAAATGTCATTGACTCATATTGGTGGTAAAGTAAAAGAATTGGCTGGAAAAGCTAAATCTAAAAAACTTACACCAGCTGAAATGGAAGGAAGTACTTTTACTGTATCTAACTTAGGTATGTTTGGTATTCAATCTTTCACTTCAATCATTAACCAACCGAACTCTGCAATTTTATCAGTAGGTGCTATTGTTGAGAAACCTGTTGTGAAAAACGGACAGATTGTTGTTGGTAATACGATGACAGTTACATTAGCTTGTGATCACAGAACTGTTGATGGAGCTACAGGAGCTCAATTCTTACAAACTCTTAAGAGTTATATAGAGAATCCTGTAACTATGCTTGCATAAGCAGTTTGTTTTAAGATAATTTGAAGTCCCGTCTTTTTTGTAAAGACGGGACTTTTATGTTCTATTTATTTGTAAAAAAACTAATAAGTATAATGGCTTATGTACGCTATATGAGGTTGGATTTTTGTATTTTTGATTAAATTTTTGAGAAATGAGAGTTTTAGGATTATTTATGTGTTTGTTATTGCTTAGCTGCGGTGGAGTAAAACAACCTGCTAAAGCGGATGTTAGTGCAAACATGAAGAATATTGAGGAGACAGTATATTTCCTTGCAAGTGATGAGATAAAAGGGAGAAATACCAGTACGTATGAGAATCAAGTAGCTGCTAAGTATTTAGCTGATAAATTGAATGAATATCACATCAAACCGTTTTTTACGTCTTATAACGATACTTTATCTACAATAAAAGATACTTGGAATGTTGTTGGTGTAATCGAAGGTACTGACAAAGAACTGGCAAGTGAATATGTTGTTTTGGGAGCGCATTACGATCATATAGGAATTGTATCTAAGTTAGTAGAAGGTGATTCTATTGCCAATGGCGCAAATGACAATGCCGCTGGGACTGCAATTTTATTAGAGTTATCGAGAAACTTAGCTAAGCTTAAAGAAAGTAAAAGAAGTGTGATCATTGCCTTTTTTACAGCAGAAGAAATAGGATTAGTGGGCTCAAAACACTTAGCTACTCGATTGAAAGAGGCTAATGTAAATGTCGTTTCGATGTTGAATTTCGAAATGCTTGGTTTATCTATGAATCGCGATTATATGGCTTATTTGACTGGGTACGATTTATCTACTTTAGCAGAGCGATTAAATCACTATGCTGGTGAAGCTTTGGTAGGGAAATTAGAGAAAGCTGAGGAATACCAACTATTCAAACGTTCGGACAATTATCCTTTCTACGAAGCGTTTAAGATACCAAGTCAAACTTTCAGTTCATTTGATTTTGAGAACTATGAGTACTATCACCATGTAAAGGACGAAGCTCATTTGATGAACTACGAGTTTATGACTGAGTTTACCAATAAAGTAATTCCTGTAGTGAGTAAAGTGATTAACGCTCCACAGGGAGAAATAAGAATGAAATAGTATAGAATGAAAAATATTATTGTAACTGGTACAAGTAGAGGTATCGGTTTAGAATCTGTGAAGATATTTGCTGCAATGGGTTACCAAGTGTTAGCGATTTCGAGAAAAATATCAACTGAATTAAGTACCCTTGAGAATGTACATTGTCTTTCAGTTGACCTTACAAAAGAAGATGATCTAAAGCAAGTTTGTGAATTTATAGAACAAAGATGGGCTGGTAAAGTCGATATCTTGGTGAATAATGCAGGTAAACTTATCAATAAACCATTTGAAGAATTGACCAAAGAGGATTTCTTAGAAGTTTATAATGTCAATGTATTTGGAGTTGTAGGTCTTGTACAAGTTTGTATACCGTTTATGTCTGTAAATAGTCATGTGGTAACGATCAGTAGTATGGGAGGTGTGCAAGGAGCAATGAAGTTTGGTGGACTTGCTGCTTATAGTTCAAGTAAAGGGGCTGTGAGTATATTGAGCGAGCTATTAGCAGAGGAATATAAAGATAGAGGTATATCATTTAATGTTATTGCTTTAGGAGCTGTGCAGACTGAGATGTTAGAGGAAGCTTTCCCTGGCTATCAAGCACCATTAATGCCTGAAGAAATGGCGGAGTATATCTGTGATTTCGCCTTGAACGGAAATAAATATTTTAATGGTAAAGTACTGCAAGCATCGAGTACAACACCATAAATTAGATTGATTTGATAGAGAAGTTAAAACCATATTTACCTGAACACGCTGTCGAGCCCGTTTTTGAGTTGATTAAAGCATATCAAATACACTTAAAAATCGTGAATGAACGCGTTACAAGACATGGGGATTATACAAGGAGGTATGATGGCAAGCATTTGATAACAGTAAATGCAAACCTTAATCCATATCGTTTCTTGATGACGCTAATACACGAGATAGCTCATTTGGTAGCTTATCAAAAGTATGGGGGGCGTATTAAGCCACATGGGGTAGAATGGAAGTCAACTTTTCAATTGTTAATGGTACCTTTTATACGGCCTGAAGTCTTTCCAAATAAGTTATTGCCTTTATTGGCTAATCACTTTAGAAATCCCACAGCGAGTAGTGATACAGATGATAGATTATCTATCGCTATGCGTATGTATGATAAACAGGAGAAAGGAGATCATGTGTGTTTCGTTTACGAGATACCTTTGGGCAGTCATTTTAGAATTAGAAATGGCAAGATATTTAAACGTGGACCATTGCGAATAAAGAGATTTGAGTGTCAAGAAGTTTCTACGGGTTTATTATACACTTTTAAAGCAAATGCAGAAGTGGAATTGTTGACCCATTATGTTGTAAAAAGATAAGTAAATATATGAGTTCGAATTATTATGCTGTTGTAATGGCTGGTGGAGTTGGGTCGCGCTTTTGGCCAGTAAGTACTCCTGATTTTCCAAAACAGTTTCATGATATGTTAGGTACGGGGGATACATTGATCCAGAAGACCTTTAAAAGGCTTTCTCTTTTGATCCCTAAAGAGAACATCTTAATCCTAACACACGAAAACTATAGAGATATTGTACGAGAGCAATTGCCATCAGTAGAGTTAGAGAATATAATTCTTGAACCCGCTATGCGTAATACGGCACCTTGTATTTTATATGCAGCAATGAAGATTAAGAAGATTAATCCTGATGCTGTTATGGTGGTAGCGCCAAGTGATCACTGGATTGAAGATGAAGTGCAGTTTATCAGTAATTTACAGCGTACATTTGATGTTTGTGAGAGAGATAGGGTATTGATGACTTTGGGTATATTACCTACGTTTCCCAATACTGGATATGGATATATCGAATTCAATAAGCTGGATTCACGACCGATTAAGAAAGTTGTACAATTTAGAGAGAAGCCAGATTATGTGACTGCGCGAAAGTTTATTCAAAGTCGTCATTTTCTTTGGAATGCAGGGATATTCGTATGGAGTGTACAAGCTATTATAGAGGCTTTTTCTGAGTTTCAACCCAAGATGATAGAGTTATTTAACAAGGGGAATGATTTGTATAATACAAATGGTGAAAAGTCCTTTATTAACGAACATTATCCTTTGGCAGAGAATATCTCTATTGATTATGCTATCATGGAAAAGGCAAATAACGTCTATGTCTTACCTGCAACATTTGATTGGAATGACTTAGGTACTTGGGGGTCTTTATACGATAAGTTACCGAAAGATTGCTCAGAGAATGCAGTAGTGAATGCTAAGGCATTTTTTAATAATGCTACGAATAATATTGTTCGAACAGATAGTGATAAGCTTGTAGTGGTGGACGGATTAAGTGATTATATTATCGTAGATAAAGAAGGAGTTTTGCTTATTTACCCTAAAAAGAAAGAACAGGAGATAAAGACAGTAAGTCACTATATTGAAGATAAGTTAAAAGAGGAAAACAAATAAGGTTTATAAAAAGTAAAAGGGATTGACAATTGTCAATCCCTTTTACTTTTTATAATAGAAAGATTATTTATTCTTTTCATTTCCAATGTGACGTATAGCGTCGCGAACCATTCTGAATAATTCTGAAGAATAGACGAAGTCAACTACGTCTTCATTGTCCGTTTGGATGATTTCCTTGTTGTTTCCAGACCAAGCAAGAACACCGTTTTTCAAGAATACAATATGTTCTCCAATCTCTAACACAGAGTTCATGTCATGTGTATTAATTACAGTAGTTATACCGTATTCATGTGTAATCTCTTGGATAAGGTTGTCGATGACAATTGCTGTTTTGGGATCTAATCCAGAGTTAGGCTCATCACAGAACAAGTATTTAGGGTTGTTTACTATTGCACGAGCAATGGCTACCCTTTTCTGCATACCTCCAGAGATCTCAGCAGGTTTTTTCTTGTTTGCATTGATTAAGTTCACTCGGTTAATTACCTCGTTTACACGTTGCATGATTTCAGCATCAGATTTGTCTGTAAACATTCTCAGTGGGAAGGCGATATTTTCTTCTACTGTCATAGAATCAAACAAAGCACTACCTTGGAATACCATGCCGATTTCTGTTCTTAGGTTTCTTTTTTCCGATCTGGATAACTCACTATATACTCTGCCATCGAAGGCAATAGATCCATTATCACTTTGGTGAATACCCAATAAGGTTTTTAACAATACTGTTTTACCTGAACCACTCTGACCGATAATTAAGTTGGTCTTACCTTTCTCAAAAGTGGTAGAAATGCCTTTAAGAACTTGAGTTCCTTCGAACGACTTTTCAATGTTTTTAACTTCGATCATGATTAGTTACTTAATAATAGAGAGGTTAATATATAGTTTGTTAAGATAATGGCTACACTCGTCCATACAAATGACGTTGTGCTGGCTTTACCCACTTCTAAAGCTCCACCTTTCATATAATATCCAAAGTAGGAAGGAATAGTAGCTAATAGGAATCCGAATATAAAGGTTTTGATAAAAGCGTAGGTGATGTGAAAAGGAATAAATGTGTCTTGTAATCCAATGATAAATTGTTCTGAAGTAACAAAATTACCCATTACTCCTCCAAACCATCCTCCAAGTATTCCTAAGAACATACTGATTCCAATCACAAAAGGATAAAGAAAAACCGCTACAAGTTTAGGGAATACTAAGTAGTTAAGAGAACTTACTCCCATTACTTCTAAGGCATCAATCTGTTCGGTTACACGCATAGTACCTATGCTCGACGTGATGAATGACCCCATTTTACCTGCCATAATAATAGAGATAAAAGTAGGTGCAAACTCTAAGACAACGGATTGTCTGGTAGCAAAACCAATTAAATATTTTGGAATTAATGGGTTTGTTAAGTTTAATGCAGTTTGTATTGCTACAACCCCTCCTACGAAGAAAGATAAGAAGCAGACAATACCAAGTGAGCCAATAATTAAATCGTCAATTTCTTTGAAGATTAGTTCCTTCATCACCTTCCATTTGGTCATCTTGCTGAAGATTTCTTTCAACATAATGAAGTACTGACCTATATTTTTTAATCCTGATTTTATCATACAAAAATTAATATCCGGCTAAATTACCAATTACAAATGAGTTTTTAAGTGTGAATTGCTAAAAAATGCCTACCTCAGTTTTGCCTTTATCTTGTTCCAACGGTATTTGCGAATAAAGATTCCTTGTTCTTCCGTAACTAAATAGGGCATTTTAGCTTTTTTAGCTTTCCTAAAACCTGAGAGATAGTCTATGAACAAGAGCGTCTTTTTCTTTTTAAAAGCAAGTTTAAGCGAAGCGATGAGTGTAATGACGAACCCGTAATGAAGTCTGTAAAAAGCCTCTCCTTGTTTGTATCTTGATGCTTTGTTGTACATTGCTCCTGTGGGTTTTAAATGCTTCACTTTCAAAGTCTCATCGGTTTTTATTTTCCAATTGTAGAAATGACATAATAGCTCATCTACTGTATCCCAACCCATAGCGGGCTTTAGCCCTCCAATTTGCTGAAAGCACGAGACTCTATAAGATTTAAAGGCTCCTCTAATATGGTCTTTGTCAGTTAGATTTTCTAATATCCAACTCCCGTCTTTCTCGATATAAGCGAAACCTCCAACCATGCCGATTGTAAGATCTTGTTTAAAGTGGTTACTTACTTTTTCAAAGTAATTTGAGGGCAAGATTAGATCTGCATCTAACTTGACGATAAATTCAAATTCCTCAAGGTTTTCTATTGTATCTAAGCCATAGTTGAAAGCTTGGATTACTTTGCTACCAGGCAAGTGAATATTTTCAGAATCTTTATTGACAAGTGTTATCCAATGATAGGTCTTAGCAAAAGAGTTAACTATTTCAGCTGTATGATCAGTGGAATTGTCATTAACGACAATAAGCCTGTGAGGTAATAAGCTTTGCAAAACAATGCTATCAAGGGTTTTGGCGATGTAATCTGCCTCATTGTAAGCAGGCATTACAACTATGTATTTTGTCATTTTATGTAGGTTTAGACACGATGAGATTCAACTCATAAAATAGGGTGGTCAGATTACAAATGTAAAAAAAATGTAGTTAAACGTTGAATAGCAAGTATATTTGTAAGTAAGAAAGTCTATTTAAATAGTAATGAAAGCTAATATCTCTACAAAACAAGCACTGTTGTTTACTGTTATCAATTATATTGGAGTAGTAATAGGTGTAGTATCAACTATATTGATTTATCCGCAAGATAAAGAGATGTTAGGTGTTATACGATTTGTAGATGCCTGTGCTCAGATAATGTATCCCATTATCGTTTTGGGTAGTACACATGCATTGATTAATTACTATCCAAAGTTAAATGAGCGATTGCAAAGCAAGCTATTTAGTTTCTCTTTGTTGTCTTTGTTTAAACTCGCACTTTGTCTGGGAATTGTACTCTTTATTGGTATGTTCTTTTATCAAGGAGAAGATATGAAATTTATTTTGTATGCTTATCCCTTAGCTTTTTCGATGGCTTATATAGAGCTTTTTCGCAGGCAAGCAACAAATCTCCAGAAGATCTCTTTTCCCACTTTCTTTGAAAAGATAATCCCTAAAATAACGCTGCCTACCGTATTCTTATTAGTAATTTATTTGCAATACAGTATCTCTAAGGCACTTGTATTGTATATATTATCTTATTTCTTAATAGCCTTAGTGATTGGTTGGTATATCTATCGATATTTTAAATTTAAGTGGCATTGGTCTTATAGTGATCTATTTACAGATATTAGTAAAAGGGAGTATTATCAATATAGTTTATTTGCATTTGCAGGAAGCTTTGGCTCTTTCTTTGCGTTTAGAGTTGATTCGTTGATGATTCCCTATTTTATATCCTATGAAGCAAATGGAACCTATAATATTGGTGTTGCTTTAGCTTCCACACTGGCGATACCAGCCACAGGAGTTTTTGCGTTGTATGCGCCAGTCATATCAGAGTTGTTAAATAAAGGCGATTTGCGCACCTTGAATTACAAGTATAAAGAGGTCGCAAGGAGTATGTTTTTTATAGGTATGTTTTTATTTAGTTGCACAGTAGTGGGAATTGCGGATTTGTTTCAACTCATGCCGACTTATGATAAGTTAGCTCCTTCACTTCCTATTATTTATTTGTTAGGTATAAATGTAGTTATAAACATGTCCACAGGATTTAATACGGAGATTATTTCCTATTCCAAGTATTATAGGTTTAATTTAGTTTCTATCTTATGCTTGATGGTATTGAATGTGCTACTGAATATTTATTTTTTAACGCAAACCACTTACGGCATTTTAGGTGTAGGAATTGCTTCGATGCTCTCATTAACTTTGTTTAATGTCGGTAAAACTTACTATATCTATAAGAAGATGAGGTTGTGGCCTTTTGACAGCATGTTTATGAAGTTATTCTTTGTGATGATTGGGATCTGTTTACTTGTTTTCTATTTGCCCTCTGTTGGTAGTCATATCGGGGATTTGCTTGTCAAAGTATTCCTTGTTCTATGTTTGAACTTGTATGTCCTATTTAAAACACAATGGGCTGAAGGGTTAAGAAGTCAAGTGGTTAAAATATTAGTTAGAATATTTAATTTAAAAATGTAATGACATAAAAAAAGCGATAACTCATTGTTTATCGCTTTTTTTATAATTTATAGTTCCGGTTCGGGAAGTACTTTCTTCTTAATCTTTGTAAGTAGTAGGATTGTCGTGATGATACACAAACTACCTATCCAGTCAAAATAGTGAAATTGTACTCCGAAGTAAGTAATCGCAATGAATGTAGCTGATAAAGGTTCAGCACAAGCTAATAAACTTGCTCTCTGAGGACCAATATTCTTAATTGCAGTTAAGAATATATAGAAAGGGATCAGAGTTCCTAAAAATACAATGAATGTAACAGCAGCAAATGTTTCACCATCCCATATTCCTTCTAAGTGGTGTGGTGGGTGGATAATACTCATTGCAATACCTGCGATTAACATACTCCATCCGATGATTGAGATAGGACTGTATTTTTCTAACAAGTGGACAGGCATAATTGTATATGCTGCCAAAGCGATAGCTGAAGCCATACCCCATATTAAGGCAGTAGGGTTTATGCTAAGCTTAGAAGTATCACCATGTGTAACCATTAAGAATGTACCTAACATGGCTAAGCCGATAGCTAAGAATTCAATTGGTTTGGGCCATTTCTTTAATCGTAGTGCAATGTAAACAGCTATAAATACAGGCCCTGTATATTGTAATACAGTTGCAGTAGCAGCGTTTGAATGAAAGATAGTGACAAAGTAAGTATATTGTACTGTCAGCATTCCCAAGACGCTAAATAGCAATAGTTGAATAGCATCTTTTTTATTTTTCCAAATACCTTTTACATCTGGATTTCTTTGCATTATACCAAAGAATAACATCAGAACTCCCGAGATTAATAAACGGACTGTTACTAACCATTCGGCATTGAACTCTTTCTTGTCAAAAAGGAACTGTGCAAAAGCACCTGAAACTCCCCAAAGCATCGCTGCAAATATAGCAGATGCAAAGCCTAAAAATTTTTTATTTGATTGCATTTTATTTGATGTACTACAAGTACACTATGGTTAAAGAAATAATTTACTACTTTTATTTATAGACCTAATTATGTTGCAAAATTACTGATAATAATGACTGTTTTTATCTCTTTTTTAAGTCAAGAAGTGAATTTACTGACATCTTAGTGAAGTCAATAATTTCGCATCGTTTATAGCATTGTTTTTTAGGTAATTGTGTTTTTTTGATAACAAAATTGTTTTATTGTTGATAGGAGGGAATTTTTGAGGATTTTGTAAAATGAAAAAAGAGTAAATAAAGCCTTTTTTAATTACTTTATTTACTCTTTTTTCGTGTTATTAACTTGTGTTATTGATAATTTACTAAAGCTGTTTTTGTATTTGAATTTATTTTAACAGTTTTTTATTTGCTTGAACAATGAGTAAAATGGTAGAAAAAAGCAATAGAGAGATAATTATATATCGAATGCTTAATTCCATTTGTCCTGAGATGTTCCCCGTTGATGAAATGACAAAACTTGATATGGAGGTAATAACGTAAACAAGTCCTCCCATTAATCCACCTGCAGTTCCCGAGTTTTCTGGAAAGGTCAACATTGTTGAAGTAAAGAAATTATTGAACAGTGTACCCGAGCAGATGTGAATAAGAAATAAAAAGGGCATCATAACCCAAATGTTTTCTAAGAAGTAACTCATTGCAATAAGCCCACCAATCAAGATAAGCTGTACTATTGCGGGTTGTTTTACTCTTGGTTCAAATTCGAGATAGATTCGCCTTTTACCAACAAATCCTCCTAACATCCACGAAAAGCCAAGGATTAATGTACAATAGCCTATTACAACAGAATTATAGTGAAAGGTATTTTCAATTATAAAGGGCCCTGCAATATTGAAGATCATAACAATGGAATAGCTTAAACCTAAAATGATAATACCTAACATGAACATTTTATTTTGAAGCATGGTTGAATACAATTGAACTGTGTTTTTAAGATTAAACTTTTTCTTCTCTGGAATACTCTCTCCACTGATTGCCAAGTCTAATATTAATAGTATTCCCGCATAGATAGCAAGGAAAAAGAAATTAGCTTGCCAGTTGAATAGCTTTTCCAAGTATCCACCAAGAAATGGAGCTAATATCGGACCACAAGACCATACTACTGTAAAGTAACTCAAGTAGTGTGCTCTCTTTTCGGTATCATATAGGTCCATGAATAGAGCTCTTGTTGCAACAACTAAGATAGAGATACCTATCCCCTGAACTATTCTAAGTAAGCAGATATAAAAGATATTATCTAAGTAGGCAATACTTATGCTTGTAATAACTAAGGTAAATAAAGCAATAAGCCGTGGCTTATATCTACCAATGCTATCCAATAAGCTACCTACAAATAGCTGTGAAATACCATAACTCAATAAGTAGCAGGTAAGCGTAAGTTGTATCTCTTTTTCCAAGACATTCAAATCCTTTGCCATAGAAGGGAATGACGGTAAGTAAATGTCAGTGACAAAACCTGAAAGAGGTATGGAAATAAAAGCCAAAGCGGTTATCAATTTCTTTCGTTGTTCTGATGTGTTTTTAAGCATAAAGTACATTGTTGTTTAGACGTGCAAAATTAACAGCTAATGCCTTTATGGCTTTTATTGACTCAAAGGGATAATTACGAAAATCAAAGATTGTTAGAGGGTGTTCTTAAATTGCAAGGGGGTTATTGAGGCGTATTTTTTAAAGAAGTTATTAAAATGGGTAGGGTGATCGAAGCCGAGTGTATAACCTATTTCTGCTATGTCCCAGGTTGTGTGTTTAAGAAGGTTTTTTGCTTCCTCGAATACTCTGTTTTTGATTACTTGGGTAGTTGTATTTCCTGTGTTTTTTTTGACGATTGCATTTAAGTGATTTACATGTACGTTCAGTAGTTGAGCAAAGTCTTTGGGTGTTTTCAACAACAGAGGATAAGCAGGAGAATCTAAAGGAAACTGATTATCTAAGGCATTGTCAAACAAACGGTATAGTCTATCGGCAGGAGATTGCTCTTGTATGTGAATATCTTCTGCTTTTAACTGTAGGGCTTTGTGCAAGACAATAGCTACTAAGTTTCGTATGATTTCGTACTTTAAAGGGTAAGAGCTTTGTGCCATTTCATACATCTGCATAAAGTAGTTATTAAGGCTTTCTACTTCTGCGTCAGCTAAGAATATAAACGGCTTGCTCCATTCCTTGAATAAGGATGTTTTTTTAAATAGTTCAAGAGACGCATCTGAGTGAAAGAATTCCTTGTTGAATAAACAGAAGTATCCCTCTTGGTTTTCTGAGCATGATTCCCATTCATAAGGTATTGTTGGACAAGGAAGGAATAGAGTAGGTTTGTCTATCACTAAGGTGTGTTTACCATATTTGAACTTCCCTTGTCCAATAATTAAACAGATTTTAAAAAAGTCTCTCCTGTTGTAGGGAGTGCTGAAGTGACAATGTTTACGCGTATTTATATTAAAGTGAGACTGTCCATCTTGATAGTTGTTGATATCAAAACCGTAGTTTTTGCCTGTGATAGTATATTTGTAATAATCCTTTATGGTTTCTAAATCTTTACTCATATCATTCCTAAATTCAAGTGTGTAAAGTTACTAAAATCAAATATTTAAAAATAGGCTGTTAATCTAAATCCTAAACTCATATAGTTAAATGGTTGATGAAAAGTATTGATCTGAGAATCACCTTCTTCTAATATTGATTTGTTGATTGTATATTTCATTTTCGCTTGGCTGTGATTAAAGTCAGAATATAGAGTTACACCTAAATTATCTGTTATATTGTAAGTCAGAGCCATACCAGCAGTAAATTGGAATGTGTCAGCTGGTTTGTATGATGCAATTTGCAGTTGTCCATTCTCCAAGTCTGGAATATCGATATCAGATGAACGTACTTTTAAAGAGATGTTTCCATCTGCTCCTGTGCTATATCCTCCTAAAGCCTTAAGCATAAGGTTCCACTTTTCTCCGAAGTGAAAAGCATAGTAAGGCCCCACAGAGAAGGTTAGGTTACCCATTGATTCAGATAGTACTTTTGCATCAATTTGATGATTCTCTGGTGCGCTTAGTTTTTCTTCGGAAAAGGGAAAACTCGCTACCATTATTTGCCCTCCGATTCCCCAATGCCTATTGAAGAAATAAGCACCTTCCAATCCTGCTTCCCATCCCATTTTGGCAAGTGATTCATTATCTTCTGTTTCTACTAAGCTGGCTAAGCCACTTGTGTAACCTACTTTAATGGATAAGAAAGAGGGGTTTTCATTACCTTCATATTTAGAGAGTAAGCTCAAGTTGTCGCCTTTGTTTCCATAAATTTTATCTACAAAAAAGTAAGCTAATTGGGTAGATAATATACCAATACCTGCGCCCGCTAATACATCTGGTGCCCAGTGGCGATTGTTTAGGCTTCTTCCTACTCCTGTCATCGTCGCTATTCCATATCCTCCTATAGCATACGCAGGATTGACAAGACCATATTCTTTGTCTAAAAATGCTGCATTGGCAAATGCCATGGCTGTATGACCTGATGGAAATGAGTTTTTCGTGGATCCATCTGGTCGTTCAACTTTGGCTGTATATTTAATACCATTTACAAGAATAGCCATTATAGCCATACTTGTAGCATAGGATATTGTAGTTCTTTTTATGTTATTTCTTCCTTGTACGCCAGCTGCCTTTAGTCCAAAAGTTGCAGCTGCTGGTACGTACTGGAAATAATCGTCATATTTGTATTTGAAAGTTGGAATATAGCGATTTCTTATTTCGCGTATATCTTCTTTGCTGTGCCAAGTTGCAGCTGAAGCTCCAAAGAATACGGTAGGTACTAAGGCAATTTTAGTTACCTCACGATCCCAGAAGTTTTTGTTGTTGGCTACTGACAGATTTAATTTCTCCGCAGTTAATTCTTTTACAAGATCTTTATCTGATTGTTTTATATGTTGTGCGAACGATTTTGTTCCCAATAAGATTATAACGAATAGATAACACTGAATCTTCATATTGCTTTTTTTGTGCAAATGTAGTTGGATATTTGTTTTTTAAATGATTGTTTTACAGTGTTTTATATAGATGGTTTTAGTGTTTTTTTAAATGCTTTTGTCTAAAACAAATGCCATTTAAGGTCTTGTGAAAAGCTAATAATTGGCATAATAATTGGTCTATAAGTAGCTAATAACTATACAATTCGTATAGTTGCATGGCTATTTATTAACTAAAGGTATATAAGTGATGGTAAGTAAGAGTTCTGTTAAGCGAAGTTTAGCCCTTGTTATCCTTGTCGTTATTATTATCCTGATCTTGGACTTGTTTGACGTGTTCAAGAAGTATAAGTTTAGCATTAGTATTTTCTGCTATATAGTATTGTTGATTGCGATTGGTTACTATATCTATAAGATGAAGAAGAAATAAAAAAGGTCTATGAACAATTTCATAGACCTTTTGATTTTTATAGTTGATAAACAAATGCGTTTATATTCATACCTGCACCTACTGATGCAAATAGTAATATATCTCCTTTTTCAAGTTGATGATGATCAATTTGTTTATTAATAATCATATCATATAGGGTTGGGAGAGTAGCGACACTACTATTGCCTAATTTGTGAATATTCATAGGCATGACATATTCAGGCATCTCCATATTGTATAATTCAAAAAAGCGCTTAACGATGGCTTCATCCATTTTCTCATTGGCTTGGTGAATCATCACTTTCTTAATTTTCGATATCGGCACCCCACTTTTGTCCATACAGGCTTTCATAGCCAGTGGTACACAAGTAAGAGCAAATTCGTATATCTTTCGCCCGTACATTTTGATGTATTTTGTATCAGGATCTAAGTCAGGATGATATGATTTGCCGTAGTGTATAAAGAAAGCTTCTTCTAATGTGTAGCTTGCACTGTTTACTGCAAGAATACCACCTTCTTCAGTTTTACTTTCAAATATTGTCGCTCCAGCACCATCAGCGTAAATCATTGAATCTCTATCGTGTAAGTCTATTGTGCGAGACAATGTCTCCGCTCCAATAATCAAACAGCGTTTGGCTAAACCGGATTGCATCATGGCATAAGCATTAATCACTCCTTGTAACCATCCCGGACAACCAAACAGCATATCGTAGGCAATACAGTTGGGGTTTTTGATTTTTAAATTGTGTTTGACACGCGATGCTAAACTTGGGACATTGTCCGATTGTATTGTACCGTGTTTAATATCACCAAAGTTGTGCGCAAAAATAATTTGATCTATCGTCTCAGGGTCGATGTGAGCATTTTCGATTGCTTTTTGTGCTGCAATGGTTCCTATATCAGAAGTGGTTAGATTGTTTTCAACATATCTGCGTTCTTCTATTCCCGTAATCATTTGTAGCTTCTTAGCTATTCTCTGATTGTTGTCGTTGAATGGCTTACCGCTCTCATCTCTAAAGTCAAATTGGTCAAAATCATTATTGGTGATTACTTGAGTTGGGATGTAGCAGCCTGAGCCAATAATTTTTATATTCATAATTATAGGAGGTTGTTTTTGTTTCTTATCCGTAAACTTAGCGTAATTATCATATAATGACAAGATAATAGTTATTTTATTTAGAAGTTGATGAGGTTTTTATATGCAGAGCAAGAAGTTGTGAAAATGTGTTTATTTTTGATGTAATTTGTCTCTATATTGTTCAAAGTACTTTACTGTGTCTTGCTCATCCATCTTTTTGTAGTAGTCAATGATGTAGTTTAAGTAAGCTTCATTAGGCTTAAATTCAAAGTGCATTTTTTGGCTAAAGCTTTTGTAGTTTTCTTCGACTAATTTTGGGTTCTCTTTTATTTGCTTGAAATTTATACCAAATCCTTCAAAGATATATCTAAGTCCGTCTAAGTTTCCTTTTAAGGGAATGCTTCCGTGATCCTCTCCTTCGTATTGAACGTATTTATAACTTAAATTTTTTAGTTTCGTCTTAGTCATATACTGGTTGTATTCTTGAATACTTGAGTAATGTTCTTTTTGTCCACCTTTATTTTGAGATTCGTCTACTTGTGTCACAAAGAGTTTTCTATTTTTAAAATCTTTGGTTGGGTTCAACTCATATTGCTTTAACATATACTGCCCATCCCACCAGATACTTGGGTCATGTACGATATAGGCATGAAACATATCGGTGTAGTTTAACAAGTTGTTAAGTGCAGTAATTCCTCCAAAGGAATGTCCAATTAGTACGTTATAGCCCATAGTTCTATAATTCTCATTGATGTAAGGCATCAATTCTTTTTCTATAAAGCTAAAGAAGTTCGCATTACCGCCGCTTTCTCCCTTGATTTTACTCTTTTGAGCCTCTGTCATATTTTCTTCTTTTCGCGTACTCGGGGTAAGATCTCTCGTGCGATTAGTATTTACAATACCTACGACAATCATTTCAGGAATACTTGGATAAGGGTACTTCGAAAGTTTTTCGACATAAGCAGTTAAATAGTTGAAGTTTGATTCACCGTCAAGTAGGTAAATCACGGGATATTGTTGAGGTGTAATGGTTGTGTCTGTATAACTTTTAGGCAAGTAAATTTGTATTTCTCTGTCTTCGTTAAGTTGCTTAGAGTTTAGTTTATACATTTTGCCAATTGCAATGTCATTTTGTGCTTTTGCAGCTATTGTACTTAAAGAAAGTACTGCTAATAATAATAGTTTTCGAAACATAATAAGTGGTTTTATCCTTGCAAATATAATTGTTTAAAACAATTCTAAATAACAAAATGAGATTAAATAGCCGTTTTTGTCTCTCTACTCTTTCTGTAAACTGGCATAATGTGGTTTTTAAGACAGCTATATTTTGTCACAATTATGCACACTACTTTTTAGTTGATTATTGTCGTTTAAGTATAGAGCAGAAGTTCCGTTTCTCTTGATGAGTAGAATATCTGTTTTTTATTGTAATTGTTTTAGTTCCAAAAGGTGGAATCGCTAAAGTCATCCTCTGATTTAGTCAGTCGCAGTTTCCTTTTAGGGATTTCCTATGAGGAATACTTTAAAAAAAAGAAGGATGTTTTTTTATAGAATTGTAGTTTTATATCACTGTTTTTTTAGAAAAACAGGTGTTTTGTCTTGTTTTTGTTTCTTTAATAGCTGCTTTTGTTGTCTTTTATTTCTTAAAAGCAAAAAAAAGGGTCTTTTTTTTATTGTATTATTTGGTGTAATGTACTGTTTTTTAGGTAATTAATGTTGTTGTTGGTAAATATGTTGATTTGAAATAAGGCTCTTATCCTTAGTAAATAGGCGGGTTGCAGCGAGATCGTAGGACACTTCTGGGACAATAGTAGGACAATAACGCGAAAAATAGGGCTTTTGCCCATTCATTGTCCTATTATTAATGGTTGATGGATTTATTATATTTTATACACCTCTGAAGGTATATGGATGTAGGTTTGTCGTATTACTGGTTGATTAACTGTGTTTTTTAGGATGCAATTGTCTTTCTGCTTTGGGTTCTCTATTGGCAGTATTGCTTTTTGTTTTTTAAATCACTTTGTATACTGTGTAAGTACAGTATATACTCTTATTTTTGTGATATAATTACGCGATGATGAAACTTAGGAACTCTACTGACTTTTTCTTTTCTTCTCTGTGTGAAATCGCACAGAAAGTCGAAGGCACTTCCATACGATTGAATTACCTTCGATTAAAAGGGCTTTTAGATAAGGTTACCAAAGAGATTGTAAGAGATGAGAAGATTGTTTTTTCCAATTTGTTTAGTCGACTGGCTTTTATTTGTAGTAAGTATAAAGTATCCACGGTAATTCACGAATTTAGAATTGTTTCGAATGAGATTTACCGCTATGATGAAAGGGATTTAGAATCTTGGTTTATTACATATTGGAAGGATGTTAACTTGTTTTTATCTCAAGTAAGCGGTGTACCAGTACCTTATGTAAATACTTGCTTTTTCTCCGAAGTCGATTGTAGGAAAGCAAGTGCGACTAAGTATTTTGATAGCTATTTGGAACGGGTAAAGGTGTCGTTGGTCAATAGAGATGACAATTTTATTTATTGTCTTAGATTGGATATCAACGAAGTCATAAAGGTAAAAGTTCACGATGGAGAAATGAGTACACCATTTACTTCTCTGCCTCACTTTCCATTGCAATCCTTACTCTATTTAGTACATATTCACATCGATAGCAATGATGTTTATTATCCTTCTGTGATCGTTTTAGAGCCTGATTATCTTATAGATGTATCTGCAATAGCGGAGTGTAATCAAGATTTTGGATTATCTCCTTTACTTTTCTTGAAATCAAAGATGGATGCGATTCCCAATACCAAGCACCTATTGATCGGTAACTTTGCTAACTTGGTAATGGATGAGGTTGTGAATAATTTTTACAATCAAGGAGTGAACTTTGATTCTCTATTTCAAAAGCACTTTGAGAATTATCCATTTGAACATTTGTTTTGTAGGGATATTCAATCAGTGGAGCATTTTAGGGAATATCAAGAGGCTTGCCAAATGCACTTTAGACACATATCTAAGGTAGTTCAGGAAGACTTTACCTACTATGGTTTACGCGATATTGATAATATTGCTCTGGAACCTTCATTTTTGAATAATGTATTTGGGTTACAGGGTCGTTTGGATCTGTTCTACGATAATCCCAATAACGATCGGTCTGCTGTCATTATTGAACTCAAATCAGGAAGTACTGCATATCCTGACTACGGTACAAATATTAAGGATAATCACAATACACAGTTATTTTTATACTACTTGATGATTAGTGAATCATTGGGGATTTCGTTTAAGAATATTGCCAATCAACAATATATTAAGGGGTATATTCTATATAGTAAGGTTAGTTCTAACAATCTTCGTTCTGACCATATTAATTTAGAAAGAGTACAGGAGATTTGCGAACTTAGAAATCGCATTATCTTGAATGAGAAGATGATACAGAGTGGAGATCTCAATAAGGTAAGCGCGGTATTTCGCGGTTTAAACGTAGAGTCTATTGTAAACAAACCGACTAATGACAAGTTTAAGAATATTTTAGAAAAGCAATACAAAGCATTTGTAGAGCCGATCTATGGGGCAACGATTTTACAACAAGCTTATTTTTACAGTTTTTACAGTTTTGTAGCTCGCGAACAAAACCACAGCAAATTAGGAGATGGTCGTAGAGAAGGGGTTTATTCTCTTGCAAGTCTTTGGAATCAAACATTTCATGAGAAAGAAGATGCATATAGTATTTTTTATGATTTAGTTATTAGTCAGAACGAAGTGGATACTGATCAAAAAAAGATAGTCTTTAAAAGACCTCTTATTGGCGATGGTTTTGCCAGTTTTAGGGTTGGCGATTCTTGTGTTTTATATCCATTTGAGAGCACTGAGGATACAGCTGTAAAGCACCGTATTTTTAAAGTCGTGATTAAGAGTATTACACAAGAGAGTATTGAAGTTGCACTGAGATATAGGCAGAATAATAAAGCTTATTTCAACCGATATCAAAAATGGGCATTAGAAAAAGACTTTATGGACTCTGGCTTTAATAGTATGTATCGCAGTCTATACGAGTTTATGAAAGGCAGTTCACATAAGAAAGACCTTTTATTAGGGGTAGAAAAACCTAAGCAAAAAACTCCTTATGCTTTTCACAAAGACTATCTGTCTGTAGAGCAAAACAGGATTCTCACAAATATTCTTTCTTGTGATGATTACTTTATTCTGAATGGGCCTCCGGGAACAGGAAAGACCTCTCATATTATCAAAGAGTTAATCAAGGAGCTTTACCAAAATTCTCGTGTAAATATCTTGGTGTTATCTTATACAAATCGGGCGGTCGATGAGTTGTCATCTGCCGTATGCGAGGCATTGTCTGATTATGATGTAGAATACCCCTTTATTCGCATAGGAAGTGAACATTCTTGTGAGGTTGATTATCACAAGTATTTGCTTAAAAATACGATTGCTATGAAAAAGGAAGCTCTGGAACTTCAAGGCAAAACATTTTCGCGAAAAAGTTTGATGCATTTGGTTCAAGCGCAACGTGTTTTCTTGTCAACTGTAGCTACTATCAATAATCAGTCAGACTTGCTGGCCATGAAGAAGTTTGATATGATCATTATTGACGAGGCATCACAAATATTAGAACCTCAAATAGTGGGGATTTTGGCTAATTGCAAGCGATTTGTTATGATTGGGGATCACAAGCAATTGCCTGCTATTGTTTTGCAAAATGATGAATTAGCAAAGACTAATAACACTATGCTTGAAGGCATAGGTCTGTACACGCATAGCAATTCCCTGTTTGAACGCCTGTATAATTATTGTGTGAAAGAGCGATTAGATTATGCTTGTGACACGCTTACTTTTCAAGGACGTATGCACAAGTCTATTGCTGAGTTTCCCAATGAGGTATTTTATGACGGTATTTTGAAAGAGGCTTTTGAGTTGAGTAATTTGTCACAAGAGGCCAAAGGGTACTTGGCAAGACAAGTCAGAATGATGGACTTCAAACCCTGTAGTGCAAATGCGTTAGATCAATTATTAGCTTCTAAGCGAATGCTATTTTTAGACGTAGAAGATCAAGCAGGTCAAAGTTTTGCTAAAGCCAATGAATTAGAGGCTGATTTGGTGGTCGAGGTGATTAAGCGGCTAATCTCCTTATATGATGTTAATCAACGACCTCTTGATGTCATCAAGCAAATTGGCGTTATTGCACCTTTTAAGAATCAAATAGCACTTATTAGATCAAAGTTGGAATCTCTGAATATCGCTAATAGCAACGAACTGATAGTCGATACAGTGGAGCGTTTTCAAGGAGGTCAAAAGGATATTATTATCTACTCGCTGACAGTAAGTGACCCTTATCAACTGGAGAGTTTGGTGAATCTCAATGAGGAGCAATCTGTTGATAGGAAACTAAACGTAGCTCTGACTCGTGCCAAAGAACAGATGATTATCGTGGGTAATAGTAAAGTGGTTAGTGAAGATCCCATATATATGCAATTAATTGAGTATCTAATTTCTAATTCAAGTTATCAACAATTGTAAACAAATGATGTTTATAAGTGTTGATAAGATAGGGATAAGATGTTGATAAGTATAAGTGTATTTGTTTATAAAGTTCTTAATTAATTGAAATTTAGTATTATATGAGTTTTTTAGTTATTAACATATTAGAAAGGCTATGTTGATAACTAAAAGTAGCGGTTGTCTATTCTTTGTAAGTCATTCACAATTAAAGCTCATTATTTGATTGTCATATTTATTTAGCGTTACAATATTTTATATTGTGAATGTTTTTTGTAGTTAAAACATTGAATTGATAAATAAATGAGAGATTATGAATGAAAAAATTGATTTTGTTTGGCATGAGGCTGCAAATAGGTGTGCTATTTGCAAAGCTGAATTAGCCAAAAACGAAACAGAGAACTCTACTACTAATGCGTCAGGAGTCATTTTAGAATATAATACTCATTTAGAAGTAACTGAAGATATAAGTTCTGACGAACCTGATATGGTACTTCTTTGTCAATCTGACTATGACTATGTCAGAAGAAACTCAGATACTTTTGACCGGGATATTCTCGATATCTTAAAGCGAAAACACGAGTTGTGGGTGTATAATTTTTTATATAGTAAGAAAGAGCAGGGAATTAATGGAATTTACTTCGATGAAATTGTTTCAGTGGATCGGTTGTTAAGTCTTTTAGATCAAGCAGAAGGTTACTTTTTGGATTCTAATCTTCAGAGAAGTAGTATCAACAACGTAGTCTGCCGAAAGCTGTTTAAGGCAATAAATGAGTATGAAACGACAGATAAAGAAATAGCTCTTGAGAAGAGAGAAAATGTTTTAAATGCTTTTAATATATTGGTTAAGAAATGGGTTAGAGTTTTTGGAAAAGTTGTTTTGCAGGATGTTTATCAAAAGGCAAGTAGTGATTATCGAACGCTGAGTATTTGTTTTATAGTAGTCTTGAATAAGAATACATCTCTAAATCACTTTAATGGAAAGAAACTGATCTATCATATACCAAGTGGCTTGGCATTTTAATTAGATCATTTTTTTTAATGCGTTTTTATTTTTCCAATGTAAGTTTGCGGAAATTTAAAAAGGATAGGATGAGAAAGTATTTTATTTTATTTCTCGTGAGTAGCTTGTTTATGGTTAGTTGCGACAATCGCGAATCTGATTTAGGTTACAATGTATCGGTTTGGAATACGGTAGTGACTAAAGTTAATGATGTTGTAGGTATTGAGCAGAGCATTGTGAGCCTGGATGGATATTCGATGTTTAGTCAAAGGGGAGAATCTGCTCAGGAGTACATAAGGGAAGCTATTGAGGAGTATGCTAAGATGGATGTCAAGGAAGACGTTGTACCAATGAGAGAGGCTTTGATTTCGTATATGAAAGAATGCGATAAATTATTGGATATTTACTTATCGTTAAGTAAACAGTCAGTAGATAAGGTTCTCACAGAGGAGGTAGTTGAGGAAAGCTATTTACACATCGAAAGTGTATTTATGGAAATGGAGAAGCTGTCAGAGCAAGTAACTTTGGAACAAAAAGCCTTCGCTAAAAAACATTATATTACAAGATATGTATTGTAGTAAGTATTGTGTTTAACCCCAAATCCGCATTCGCTAAATACTGCAAAGTAATTCGACTTTGCAATTCCACTATTAGCTATTGTAGCATACTATAGTATATGTGTATTGTTAATTCTGACCTATTCAGTATCATTTAATAGCTTCTCTATCTAATGCGTATTTTGGGTAAAATACAAGTGATTACAATACAAAAAAGGCTGTCCTCAAGGACAGCCTTTTCCATTTATAATTATTCAGATATTAGTTTTCTAAATAAGCTTCGATAGGAGCACAAGAACAAATTAAGTTTCTGTCACCGTAAGCATCGTCAATACGACGTACAGTAGGCCATAATTTGTTTTCAGCTACATAAGGAAGTGGGTAAGCCGCTTTCTGTCTTGAGTATGGAAGATCCCAGTTATCAGCAGTTAATAATGCTAATGTGTGAGGAGCATTCTTAAGCTCGTTCACAGGGTTTTCGATAGTTGCATTCTCAATCTCTTGACGGATAGAAGCCATAGCATCACAGAATCTATCAAGTTCTTCTTTGCTCTCACTTTCAGTTGGCTCGATCATTAATGTACCAGCTACTGGGAAAGATACTGTAGGAGCGTGGAAACCGTAGTCGATAAGACGTTTAGCGATATCTGTTACCTCGATACCTTTTTCTTTAAACTCACGTACGTCTACGATCATCTCATGTGCAGCACGTCCTTTCTCACCTGTATAAAGGATAGAATAATGCTCCTCTAAACGAGATTTCATGTAGTTAGCATTTAAGATAGCTTGTTGTGTTACTTTCTTCAGTCCTTCAGTTCCTAACATAGCGATGTAACCGTAAGAAATTAAACACACTAATGCAGATCCATAAGGAGCAGCAGAGATAGCAGTGATTCCTTTCTCTCCACCTACCTTAACGATAGGGTTAGTAGGTAAGAATGGTACTAAGTGCTCAGCCACACAGATAGGTCCTACACCAGGCCCACCACCTCCGTGAGGAATAGCGAAAGTCTTGTGTAAGTTTAAGTGACATACATCAGCCCCGATATTAGCAGGGTTAGTGATTGCCACCTGTGCATTCATATTAGCACCATCCATATATACTTGTCCTCCGTTATCGTGGATGATTTGAGTAATCTCCATGATAGCAGACTCATATACACCATGTGTAGATGGGTAAGTCACCATAAGACAAGATAAGTTATCTTTATATTGTTCAGCTTTAGCTTTTAAGTCAGCCACGTCGATATTCCCTTCAGGTGTAGTTTTAGTCACGACTACTTTCATACCAGCCATAGCAGCAGAAGCAGGGTTAGTACCGTGTGCAGAAGCAGGAATAAGTGCGATATCGCGTTGGAAGTCACCTCTTGAGTGGTGGTATGCACGGATAGCCATAAGACCAGCGTACTCTCCTTGAGCTCCAGAGTTTGGTTGTAATGTAGTACCAGCAAAACCAGTAATCACATTTAACTTCTCTTCTAATCCGTGTAGCATCTCTAAGTATCCTTGTGCTTGATCAGCAGGTACGAATGGATGAACGTTGTTCCACTGTGCATTACTCAATGGTAACATCTCAGCAGCAGCATTCAATTTCATTGTACAAGACCCTAAAGAAATCATAGAGTGGTTAAGCGCTAAGTCTTTACGCTCTAATTTTTTGATATAACGCATTAACTCAGTCTCAGAGTGGTAGCTGTTAAATACAGCGTGCTCTAAGAACTTAGAAGTACGTTTTAGTTTATCTTGGTATTTAATTTCAGTGCTTAATGCAGTTACTTCTGTAGCTGTCTTACCAGTAGCTTGAGCGAATACATTAACAATAGCATTGATATCAGCTAATTCTACAGTCTCGTTTAATGAAATAGAGATAGTGTTAGCATCGATATAGTTAAAGTTAATAGAATTAGCTTCAGCGATAGGTTTTACTTTAGCAGCATCCGCTTTCACTAAGATTGTATCAAAGAAGTTAGCATTAAGTTGTTCAATACCTAATTTACCTAATTCAGTAGCTACAGTTACTGCTTTTGCATGGATTAAAGAAGCGATGTTAGTCAATCCTTTAGGTCCGTGGTAAACAGCGTAGAAACTAGCCATAACAGCTAATAATACTTGAGCAGTACAGATATTAGATGTAGCCTTCTCACGTTTGATATGTTGTTCACGAGTTTGTAAAGCCATACGCAGTGCGAAGTTGTCATCAGCATCTTTAGATACTCCGATGATACGACCTGGCATGCTGCGCTTATATTCTTCTTTAGTAGCGAAGAAAGCAGCGTGAGGACCTCCGAATCCTAATGGAATACCAAAACGTTGAGTAGTACCTACTACTACGTCAGCACCCATTTCTCCTGGAGGAGTTAATAATACTAAAGACATGATATCAGCAGCTACAGCTACTTTAATGTCTTTTGCTTTTGCTTGGTTTATAAAGTCAGCATAGTCAGCTACGATACCGTGTTTACCAGGGTATTGTAAGATAGCACCGAAGAATTCTTCTGAGAAGTCAAACTCTTCGTGGTTACCTACTACTAACTCTACACCAAATGGAGTAGCACGAGTCTGTAATACTGATAAAGTCTGTGGTAAGATTTCTTCAGAAACGAAGAATTTCACTACGTTATTTTTCTTTTGATCTCTTGTTCTTACGTCGAATAATAAGATCATAGCTTCAGCAGCTGCAGTTGATTCATCTAATAGAGAAGCATTTGCAATCTCCATACCAGAAAGCTCGATAACAGTAGTTTGGAAGTTTAATAAAGCTTCTAAACGACCTTGAGCTACTTCAGCTTGGTAAGGAGTATAAGCTGTATACCATCCTGGGTTTTCAAATACGTTACGGATAATAGCAGCAGGAACTACTGCCTCATTATATCCTAAACCAATGAAAGAACGGAATATTTTATTTTTGTTTCCTAATGCTTGAATGTGAGATAAGTACTCATACTCAGTCATTGCAGGGGCAAGGTTTAAATCTTCTTTAAGACGAATAGCGTCTGGGAAAGTTTCGTTGATTAATTGTTCGATGCTATCAGCTTTCACTGTTTTAAGCATCTCTGCGATATCCTCAGGACGAGGACCAATGTGTCTTAGAGCAAATGCGTTTGTTTTCATTTGGACAATAAATAAAAGTTGTGTTTAATCACACAAAAATAACCATTAATCTGACAATTGTGTCTTTATATCAATTAATTTTGAAAAGTGTATAAGCATAACAGTAGAAGACTGATAAATAATATGGATTTGTTAAAAAATAGAATAGTTGCTCTTTATTTAAACGGAAGTATTCACGTTTCCTTAGCAGTATTTGCTTTGGCACAAATGACATTTTATTTCTGTCACCTTCCATTTGATGCAGTTGTGTCTGTATTGGCTTTTACAGGAACATTGTTTTCGTACAACTTCATTAAATATGCTGAGGTAATCTATAGGCATAAAACTCCATTTACGCTTCGGTTAAAGGTCATTATTGGGATAAGTATTATTGCGTTGCTGATAGGGACTATGGCTTTCTTTATGTTGAAATGGAAGGCACAGTTGGTCACTTTGAGCTTATTGGTGTTGTCAGTTTTATATGCTATACCTATTAGTAGTAATCGAAGTAATCTGCGCAACCTGGCAGGGCTTAAAGTATATATCGTCTGTCTGTGTTGGGCTACTGTAACGCTTATAGTACCGGTGATGAATGCGGATATACCGGTCAGTTGGGATATTGTAGTTAAGTTTATACAGCGTTTTATCTTAGTGTTTATTCTAATCGGGATATTCGAAGTTGTTGACTTACAATACGACGACAAGTATTTAAAGACCTTACCTCAGATGCTTGGAATAGCTAATACCAAGTGGTTGTTGGGATTGTTATTAATTCCTTTTTATGTTATCGAATTTTTTAAGGTAGGGTATCAACCTATACAAGCGTGGAATAACTTATTGATTGTTCTTCTTACGCTGTTCTTTATTTATTATGCATCTCCTAAGCGCACCAAATTCTTTACGCTATTTTGGGTAGAGAGTGTGCCTATTGTTTGGTGGTTAATTGTTGTAGTTCAGGGAAATGCCAGTTTATAAGAATAAGAAAGACCAAGCAGTGCTCAGTCTTCATTTACATATTCTAGTATATCAGCTGGTTGACAATCTAACTCTTTACAGATTGCCTCCAATGTACTAAAGCGTATGGCTTTTGCCTTATTGGTCTTGAGTATGGATAGATTACTCACAGTGATACCTACACGCTCAGCCAACTCATTAAGCGATATCTTTCGCTTAGCCATCATGACATCAAGGTTTACTATTATTGGCATATCGTGGGGGTTATATGGTTAGATCTGCATCTTCTTTTAGACGCAAATGTTGTTTCAATACTTCTACAATCATCAACAAAATTAAGGGAATAAAGAATAATGTGATGTCGTATGCTGTAGTTTTAACAAGTGTTAAGTTATAGAAACTGGCAATACTCTGTTGTTCAAGTTGAGTGAAGTACACGATAGTGTTCCCTATTATAGCGAATGTAATTTGTATATAGGCTAAGAATTTTAGACGTCCTATTTGATCAGCATCTACAATAGTTCCCTTGTATAAATTCTTAAAGAATTTGAATAAAACAATTAATAGCATAGGTATTATAAAGAGACTTATTAGACCTAATAATCCCAATAAAAAGCTTGTCATTGTTGATTTTGTTTCAGAAACTTCAAATGTGATAGTTTCTTCTACAGTTGTCACTTGTGCCGTGATTGATTGGCTGTTTTCTTTACTAACTAACGTTTTGTTTAAATTAGGTGTTTTATCTGATTTCACCACTATAGTGGCATAGTCTTTTCCTTCTTTAAATGCATTATTTCCTTCCTTTAATCCTTCTGTAAAATCTTTGAAGTGAGAGGTAAATGAAAAAATATAGGCAATTAAGAAAAGTACAGTAAGTAGTTTTAGTTTCATAGTATTGATTTTTTAAAATACGATATCAATTACCCATTCACAAAACGCTACTAAAAGTGTCACCCAATAGAATAATAATTTAATCATAGTAGTTTATTTGTTTGGTTTTACAATGCTTCAAAAGTAATAGTTTTTTTTTATAAAACAAGAATAATTTATTGTTATTCGATAAATAGTTATCTTTAAACGTAAAATATATCTATTAGAATATTTATGGATTAGATTAGAGTTTTGCGGAAAGCTCTTTTTTAGTTGTGTCTAAAAATGTATCTTTGTTGTAAATTATAAAAAGGATGATAAAATTAATTAACGAGCTAAAAACAAATAGTAATATTGTTTTTGTTATTGGAAAAGAAACGATTGATACTACAAATTTTCCTGTAGTAATTTTTGATTTTGCAAAAGAGTTTCAAGCAAGCGATAAAGAGGAGGACTTTGCAAAGATTGGTGGTCAGTATTTCTTCTTTGTCAAAGAAAATGAGAACTTAGAAAAGATGCGTTTGGCAGGTTTTAACGTTCGCAAACAGCTTGACAAGAAAGCTAATAATATCACAGTGGTAGGTAATGGCACTGGGACGTTGGCAGTGGTAGAAGGATTAGCTTTATCAAATTATCAATTCTTAAAGTACTTTAAAGAAGCAGCTGAAATGAAGTATGCCTTAGAAACAATTGAGGTTAAAGGGCAGTTTTCAGTTAAGGAAATAGAAGATCTTCAAAACACGATAAAAGCAGTTTATTGGGCTCGTACAATGGTAAATGAACCAGTAAACTTTTTGAATGCTACACAGTTGGCAACTGAAATAGAAGTTTTAGGTAAAGAAGCGGGATTCAGTGTGAAAGTTATGGAGCGCAAAGAAATCGAAGACCTAAAGATGGGTGGTTTATTGGCAGTTAATAGAGGTTCTGTAGAGCAACCTACTTTTACGATTATGGAATATAAGCCTGCTAAACCAGTAAACGCTAAACCGATAGTTTTAGTTGGAAAAGGTGTGGTATATGATACAGGGGGATTGAGTTTGAAACCAACAGCAGGATCAATGGATTCTATGAAGAGTGATATGGGAGGAGCTGCTTGTATGGCAGGTACTATCTATGCTGCTGCTTTGAACAAATTGGACGTACACGTGATTGGGTTAATTCCAGCTACTGATAACCGTCCAGGAGGAGATGCTTATGCACCAGGAGATGTGATCACGATGTACGATGGAACAACAATCGAGGTGTTGAATACAGATGCTGAAGGACGTATGATTTTAGCAGATGCTATTGCTTATGCGACTAAGTATGATCCACAAGTGATTATTGATGCAGCTACACTTACTGGAGCAGCATTAGTAGTGGCTGGAGATACGGCATCTTGTATTATGGGTAACGATGAGCAGATTATCGATGCTATCATCGCTTCAGGATACAATGTACACGAGCGTTTAGCTAAGTTACCTTTCTGGGATGACTATAAAGACTTGTTGAAATCTAACGTAGCAGATATGAAGAATATCGGTGGACGTTTTGCTGGTACTATCACAGCAGGTAAGTTCTTAGAACACTTCGCAAAAGCACCTTATGTACATATCGATATCGCTGGTCCAGCATGGATGGATGCACCAAGAGATTACAAAGGTAATGGTGGTACAGGAAGTGGAGTACGTACTCTAGTTGACTTCTTGACTAACTACAAAGGATAATATCTGATTAGGATATAAAGTAAAAGGCGTTCGAAAGAACGCCTTTTTTTGTTTATTTTTTCACAAGAACTTTAATTGTTTTGTAAGTGTATTTTATCTCCGATACTTTACCTCTATTATTTACTGTGCTTATTACAGTCGAAGTTTCTAGATAATCATCCTTATCATATGTGTTTTGATGAGTAAACTTATCATTGTAAGTTTGGTCTGAAGGCTTATAATCAAAGGTAGTTCCTGTTACGTTGTGAGGACTACGAATTAAAAACTGCTCTTCAGTTTCAAAAAATTCTATTGAATAGGCTTGATCGCTTATATTCATATTAGTATAAGGGGATTTTTTGTCGTCATAAGTGATAAGTTCTATTATTCCATTACTATTAACTTCAATAAGATTTCCTCTATCGTCATATTTGTAAGTCGTTTCTTGATCAGTTTTGTCTGTGGAATTTTTTGTTCGAATTAGCTGTCCTTTTGGATTGTAATAGAATGAGTATAATGATTTATTTCCTTCAGTTTCATTTGTAATTGCATCTGCTTTAACTATTCTATTATTTTCATAAATGTACTGTAAATCCCAATATTCGTATTTTTTATCAGTAGTGTAGGTTTCTAATGTCATAGCAAAAGGGAGATTATTCTCATATGTGTATGTAAGTATTTCTTTTTCTACTTCATTTTTTCCATCAAAGGATTTAGTGATTTCCTCTGTATTATTAACAGTACCATCTTCATTGTAAAAGAATGTAATAGTGATATCTTCAATGTGTTTTTCATTATCATATGAAGAGTATACGAAGTTGTCTATTACTTTTAATTCTTTGATCTCTATACCTGGATCTACTTCTTCTTTGCCTGGTTCTGTAATAGAATTGTCATCAGAGGAACAGTTTACCGCAAACATACCTACTAGGCATAGTGCTAGTATTCTTAAATTGTTTTTCATATTTAAATTTTTTAACAAAATTAACTAAAATATCCTTATTGTCAAAAGAAGGGTAAATTTTGTATCTATAAGCCGAGTTCAGTGTATTTATCATATTTTTGTCATCTTATAAAAAATTATAACAATGATTAACTTAGCAGAAACAACCACGTTTATACCTGTAGATAAAGATAATATACACTTAATTCTTCCTTTAGCAGAGAAGATATGGGAGGATACTTACCTTCATATTATCGGGCAAGAACAGATAGACTATATGCTACCGATGATGTATAGTGACGAGCGTATCTTAGGTGAACTAAAAGAAGGGTACCAATGGGAACTGTTAATGCAAGGGGATGAGTTATTAGGCTACACGAACTATAAGCTTATGGAGGACAATCGTGTGTTTCTTTCTAAGTTGTATACTAATGTGTATAAACAGGAAAAAGGCTTGGGGCATTTTATGTTTCAGCATGTAGTAGACTATGCTAAACGAGAGGGAGCTACTGCTGTATATCTTACAGTAAATAAAAATAACCAACGCGCTATAGATTTCTATATCCGCAATAATATGAAGTGTATAGAGTCTAAGACTTTTGATATCGGTTGTGGATATGTAATGGATGATTATATCTATCAGTTAGATTTATTATAACAAAAAAGGTTAGCCATTGGCTAACCTTTTTCTATTTTACCACTGTTTTATTTGTTTATCGAAAAGAGTTAAAAGGATCTACATGTGATAAAAGATTGTTGGTTTATTATTTTTATTTAGTTTAAATAATTTATTATCTTCGCTTGAAATTAAAACATTAAACTATGAGATCATCAACAATAAATCCTGATTTCGATCAACATAAAGTAAAGCCTAAAGCTCCTAAAATAGAAGAATTAGTAAACTCTGTAAAGTCAGTAATGCTTGCGACGATTAATGAGGATGGTACTCCTTTAGTAAGTACAGCTCCTTATTCAAGAGTTGGCAATGAATTTCAGGTTTTGGTTTCCTTCATGGCCAAACACACTAAGAACTTGAGAGATAGAAAAACGGTATCTATCATGTTCGTTGAAGATGAGAGTACATCTAAGCAGTTGTACGCTCGCCACCGTTTAACAATAGACTCAGAAGCAGTTTTAGTGGAAAAAACAAATCCTCTATATGATAAAGCTATTCAAGATCTTAGAACAAGACATGGTAAAGTAGTAGAAGTCCTTGATAATTTGGAAGACTTTATTATGTTTAATTTTAAGGTAATTAAAGGATCTTATGTGAATGGATTCGGTAGTGCATACTTCGTAGATGAGAATTTAGAAGTGATGGAGCACAGAAGAGGTGCTCATGGTCAACATAATATTGATGTGAAAAAATAGACAATATTTAGTTAGAATATAAAAGGTCTTTATGCGTCTTGTCATAAAGGCCTTTTTTTGTTTTGTCGTAAAATAATGTAGTTTTGAAGGAATTTAAAAAATAAGTATGTCATCAGAAAAAGTTCATATTCGCTGCTCTCATTGTGGAACGTTTAGTGTAAATGCGGAATACTGTACGCATTGTGGACAGGCGCTGAATATTGTAAAACAACGAGAGGAAAGGAGAAAAGATGACGAGAGGGACCGCATTGCTAAAGCCTTAGCGGAGGAGCCTTCTGCAATAGAAAAGTTTTTACTCAAGATGACTAAGCACCCCTGGTTTGTGATACGCGTATTTTTTAAATTGATATATGGGATATGGTTTGTTGTGATGGCTATTGCAATGTTCTTGGCTTGGTTAATCGGTATGATTGTAGCATGAGTGTATTAAAGAGTTGGTTTTTTATCTTGATAGTGCTTATTGGATCTAGTGTATATACTTTACAAAGAATTGGTGTCGTCCTACCAGTGTTTGTAAACAATTACTTGAATGATATACTTTCTATCCCTATTGTTTTATCAATTATTCTCATCGTCGTTAGATTGATTAGAGGCAACTCCTTTCAGTTGTCACTTTGGATGATTATTAGTGTAGTACTTTATTTTAGTTTTTATTTTGAATACTATATTCCCCAATTTAACCCTCGCTACACTGCAGATATTTTAGATGTAGGCTGTTATCTGTTAGGGGGAATTACTTTTTATTTTGCACAGCGTTATTGTATACCTACTTAAATTTATTTTGAGTGCTATTTCTGTTGATTGAAATAAAGAAAATAACAAGTGTATGAACAACAAAAAAAGAAATACCTTTAGCCTTGAAATTTTGACTAAGTCGAGTAGTCAATCTTAAAGTTTAATATCAATAGCTAAAGTGACGTATGATAAAAGTATTTTATACTGATTATTATGAGAATATTGCCGAAGAAAACCTTGAGTTATCTTTAGACGAATGTGTGGAAATATTCGAAGAAACAATTCATCTCGTGGATAATTTTGTTGGAATTCAAGTAGGAAAACACACCATGATGTTTCACCGTGATGAAGAACAAATTTTAGTTGAGGTGCTCAATCCTCCTACTTTGGTAAATCCACAGATGTATGCAAGCAAAGAACAATGTCTTACAATAATTCAAGAGATTTACGCTAAAGAGCAACTCTTTGTTTATCCTCAAATGAAGTTAGTTGATGTTAGAAAAGAGAGTCTAAACGATGTGTTAGAAAGAGGGGAGTAAATAGGGTTTTTATCTTTTCGCAAGGTAATACGCGATTTTAAATAAAAAAATGACAGTTAACAACTTTTATATCATGTAGATATAATTTGTTAACTGTCATTTTTGAATATTAAGCCTGTTGGTTTTTATTGCTTAAGATGACTAAAGTCACGGCTCCAAGAACGAAAAGTAGTCCAGTAGCAGACATCCAGTCGAAGTGCTCTGCGAAGAATAAGGTACCTACTAGTACAGCTACTACTGGTTCCATAGATCCTAAGATAGAGGTAACGGTGCTACCTGCGTGCTTCACTGCTAGTACTAGACATAAGTCAGAAATGAAGGTAGCGAATACTCCTAATAGGATAAGATTAATCCAATCACTCGTTAGTGTCACCGTCTGTATTCCTGTCGTGAAAAGACAGTAGAATAAGAAGATTAAACACCCCATTAACAATACATAGAAGGTCAATGAATCAAAGTTCATCTCTGATATTCTAGATTTATTTAAGCCTACGATATACAGTCCATAAGTGAATATTGTCAGGGCAGAGAGTACTAGACCTGTGATCAGTGAAGGTGAAGCCTCACCGTGTATACACATCATACCCACTCCCACTAGAGATAGAATAGATGCTACCAAGAGTGCGATAGACTTCTTCTCCTTATAGAACATAATCATGACTATACTGACGAATATTGGGTATAAGAAGTGTACAGTAGTGGCTAGTCCACTATCTATATACTCATACGCATCGACTAAGAATTTGGCTGTTGCGGCATACAATAACGCCAAGAAAAAGACGACTGCTAGATCTTTAATAGAAATTTTTAAGCTTGTTTTTTTGTACAAACATACTGCGCCCATAGTCACAGATGAAAATAAGAATCGATAAAATAGAATGGTCGGTATGCCTATAGCAACCACTCCTTCTGGTCGCAAGTTCGGCAGTATCAATGGTAAGGAGAACAAAGGCACCAAACCAAATGTACCCGAAGAAATCAATGCGAATAGAATTCCTTTAAGGTTTTTCATTGTTTTAAAAATCTTTTAATTAAAAATCTGCGCAAAGGTACATTTTCGAGACGGAGTATAGAAGTAGGTGGTATATTATTGTTAATCTCTTGTTTTACTTGGGATAGGACCGTTTATTTTGATAAGAGATTTGGTAGAGAAAAATTAAGATGATAACGTTTTTCGTAATAATTTTAGAATAAGATAATGAAGGAATAGCGTATCTTTAACATAAAATTCGATATGAGGAATATGTTGATATTGGCCTTTATACTTATTTCTGTCTCTTGTTTAGGGCAAATACCTACAGATTGGCAAGTGGATGGGGTAAAGGGAAAGGTGAAGAATATGGAAATAGTTATGAATGGGGTAGGTGAAAGTGCATACTTTAAAGAAGTAAATGTTTATAATGAAGAGGGGTATTATCTATCTAAAAAAATGTCAGTTTCTGATGATAAAGCACCTGATGTTACTATGTTTTTAAATATGATGGAGAACTATGAACCATATAAAGGTAATAAAAGAAGTACGACAAGCTTTTTAGGTGATAAAGTAGAGATAGCTAAGGGGACAGAAGAGTGGCAGTCAGATAGTGTTCGCCTTAATATTAGTAATGGCATTTCGTGGGGAGAAAGTAGTGAAGAAAAAGAAGTTTTGATTAACATAACTACTGAAACATTTAATGAAAAAGGACTTTTAGTAAAAAGTTTGTACGAAGATGAATTTAGAAGTTCAACCGATTTGCCAGGTAAAAGATTAGAGACAGTTAATACGTTCAATACAGAAGGATATTTAATTAGTTTTAGAGTAAATGATTTAAATAAAAATACATCTACAGAGTTGAAAGTGGTAAATGTAGAACTAGATATTAAGGGAAATGTAATAGTACAAAAGCATTACGAGGATGATGTATTAGTGCTTAATAAAACCTTCACCTACGAATATTACGATTAATAAAAAAGGCTAAAGTAAAGGAAATGAAAAAGTGTTTACTGTTTATGCTAGTGTTAGTACTAACGAGTTGTACTAAAGATACCATTACCCCTATACCTGATACGCAGTTAGAAGGGTTAAATGGAAAGGTGAAGAGTAGAGTGGCTAATAGTTTCGTTGCTTTATTAGGAGCAGCAAGTAAGCAAATCACTCTGTATGATGAGCAAGGATATAAGATATCAGAAGAGGTGCTCTTAGATGAGACTAAGACAGGAGAATATTCTTTATTGGCTAGAATGGAATATACATCTTATCAAGATAGTACTAGAATTAGTAAAACGTATGGGGCAGATCATAAGTTATATGATGTGACAACAACTAAGTGGCTTACTAGGGATGAGTATATGACAACGATAGATAATGAAGAAGAAAAAGGACAGATACATAAGGAGGTAGTAAAGACAGATGATAAGGGGAGACAATCCTATAAGGTAGTATTAAGAGAGTATATAGGTAAAAGTCAGGTGGATACTATATCTAGGAATATATTCGAGTATGATGAGAAGGGGTATAAAGTGTTGGAGAAATCAAGTTTTATGACTGAGTCTTATGGTAAGATTAAAGTAACTAATTTAACATTCGATAAGTATGCTAATGTAACAAGACAAAAAATATCTAGTGAGGACATAGATGCTAATTATGAATTAGAGTATACCTATGAATATTATGAATAAGATAGTAACGTTACTGTGTATAATGCTGTTTGCGTCTGCACAGGCACAACCACTCACGGATTGGCAGTTGATGAACCTGAAGGGTAAGGTCAAAAGACTTAAAGTACATACTTATACTGATAGATCAAATATTAAATGGGGTGATGATACAGATTATAACTTTGATGATAAGGGGTATATACAATCTGTAACAGCATATAGTATAGGTGAGAGTACGGGGCTAAAAATTATTAAAAAGAGTTTAGTCTATGGTGCCTATGAGAATCAAAAAAGAGAGATTAAAGGAATTAGCGGTTTTACCAATAGAGATTATCATGAAGTACAGGAATGGTTATACCCTACTGAGTATCGCAGTACTATTTATGCAGTTTTTCCATCGAATAATAATAAAACTATATTGGGCAGATGTGATGCTGAAGGTAGACTGATTTATGAAACGAATAAGACGCATGATATGGGTAGCGAAGAAATGTATGAATATAGTGAAGAAGGACAGCTCGTGTGTATAGTCATTACCACTGATGATTTATTCGTTCAGTATACTGAGGTAGCACAAGGAGCATTAGATGCTATGGGCAATCCTATGGAGACAGTCTATAATCACCGAGATGGTTTTATAACTACGATAACTTATACCTATGAATATTATGAATAAGATAATACCGCTTTTGTGTATACTGGTATGTATAGTTAACAGATATAAGCACAGTACCTATAGACTTACAATTATCAGGTATAAAAGATAAAGTAAAGTCTATGCTATAGTTAAGAATTTTACCAGTGGGTATAAATCACGGCCCCCTAAATCTAAAAAGGGAAATGAAGTGCTAAATCGAAGATATGGAATATATAAGATCTTAGGGGGATTTATTTGTCTATTAAAGTATTTTTTTATTTGGAGTAAAAGTGTTAATTTTCTATGTTAAAAATAATATATAAAAGATATGAAGAAGTTAGTGTTATTGTTGTTGTTAATATCGGTGGCCAGTTGTAAGACGGAAGATAGTAAGGTTCAAAATGATTTACAAGTAGAAGGATTACAAGGGAAAGTCAAAACGTATACAAAAATAACTACAGATTTACAGAAGTTTGAAACTCAAAAAAGTGTTTACCACTTTAATACAGATGGGTTTATTACAAGTGTAGAAGGCTATTTAGTTGTTCAAGAACCAGAGGTTGGAAACGTTGATTTGTCCGTTTCAAAGATTGATTACGAACCATATAAAGGAAACAAAAGAGAACTGAAAGTAAAAGGGATAGAGGGTGTTTCTCCGATTATATCTACAGAGGAATGGAATTCAAATAACCAGTTAATCACCTATCAAAAGAATGGAGATTTTATATCTAATAAAATACATTCTTTCAACGATAAAGGACAATTGCTATCTATTGAAAGTAATGGAACTGTCTCTGATATAGCGTTTAACATAGTGGAAAGTTATTATTATAATGATGATAATACAATCCAGAAAGTGATCAGAGAGGATAGAGATAGTGAACAAAAGCGAGAACAAACCTATAAAGTATGGGGCAAGGATAAAGAGGGGAATCCTGCTGTGTTAGAAAAATCAGTAAAGGATCTTGTCGTATCAAGAGTTCTCTATGAATATGAATATTACGAATAGATATAAGGTGCTTGAAGCACCTTTTTTTATGTGAATTTGTTAAAGATTGTCACTTTTTATAGATAAGTGAGTAGTTCTGTTGTACTTAAGGTACTAATTGTGTATTTTGCTGGCCTATAATTTTATTAAAACTAACCAAAATGAGAATTAACAAGGCTATAAAAGTAGGAGTACTTGGAGTAACTTTATTTTCAAGTTCATTTATTTTTTCGCAAACAACACAAGACCCAATTGTAGAAGCAATTGTCAAAGAAGGGACAGCTAATTCCCAATTAAAGAATTATGCATTTGAACTAATGGACGTCATTGGGCCTCGCTTAGTGGGAACACCACAAATGATGCAAGCACATAATTGGGTAAAAGACCAATATATCGCTATGGGATTAGAAGCTCGTAATGAAGAATATGGAACTTGGAAAGGATGGGAAAGAGGTACTACTCAGATTACGATGACCTCTCCAAGGTTAAAAAGCCTTGAAGGAACGCAGTTAGCATGGAGCCCCGCAACTAAAAAGCAAGGAGTTGAGGCAGAAGTAGTTTTACTTGTGGATGCAAAGAACACTACAGAGTTTAACTCTTGGTTATCTACGATTAAAGGCAAGTTTGTCATGATCTCAATGCATCAGGAGAGTGGAAGACCAGACTATCAGTGGAAGGAGTACGCTACAGAAGAATCTTATACAAAAATGACAGTAGCAAGAACCGCAGCATCAAAGGCATGGTCTCAACGCCTTAAGAATACTGGGTTTACTGAAAAGGAATTACCTAAAGTATTAGAAGATGCAGGTGCTGTAGGAGTAATAAAGTCATCTTGGAGTGGGGTAATGGGAGCGAATAAAATATTCGGAACAGATACTAATAAAATTCCAGTAGTAGATTTGTCATTAGAAGATTATGGACTACTCTACAGATTGGCGGAGAATGGAATTACTCCAAAGGTAAATATCAATGCGCAGTCTAAGGATCTTGGAACTGCCAAAACGTATAATACCATAGCAGAGTTTAAAGGAAGTGAAAAAGCAGATGAATATGTTGTTCTTTCTGCACATTTAGATAGTTGGGATGGTGGAACAGGAGCAACTGATAACGGCACTGGAATTATCACGATGATGGAAGCAGTTCGTATTTTGAAAACAGTTTTGCCGAATCCTAAGCGTACCATTTTGATTGGAAACTGGGGAAGTGAGGAGCAAGGATTGAATGGATCTCGTGCATTTGTTGCAGATCACCCAGAACTGCACGACAAGATTCAAGTAGTTTTTAATCAAGATAATGGTACTGGACGTATTGCAAATATTTCGGGACAGGGATTCTTACATGCTTATCAATATCTATCAGATTGGTTATATGCAGTACCTACTTCGTTTAAGCAAGATCTTAAAACACATTTTCCTGGTTCTCCTTCTGGAGGAGGATCTGATCACGTTTCATTTGTGAGTAAAGACATACCAGGTTTTATGTTGAGTTCATTGAGTTGGGGATACGGACAATATACTTGGCATACCAATAGAGATACTGCAGATAAAATCGTGTATGACGATATACAAAATAATGCTATCTTGATAGCTATATTAGCCTATAAGGCGAGCGAACAAGAAGAATTAGTTTCAAGAGAAAAGGTTGTTCTTCCTTTAAATGAAAAAGGTGAACGTCAACAATGGCCTGTTTCTAAGGGACCAAAACGCAAACAAGAGTAAAGAAAAGGGATACTGAACTCAGTATCCCTTTTTTAGTTTTATTAGAAAGTAGCCGTATTTGATCTCTTTTGGATACTTTTACTTGATGATGTGTTAAAATGTGTTCTGTTTAAGAGGTATTGTGAATTTATTTTTTTTATTTTGTGTTAAAATGAGATAATATGAAAAAAATAGCTTTGGTTTTAACAGTGGTATTAAGTAGTTTGGCTTTTAGCTGTTCTTCTGATGACGGTGGAATGACAGTAAACGATAAAGATGTAACTGCGGATTTTATTAATACTCATATGGTAGATAAATCTGGAAAAGAGTATACCAGTTTTAATTATAAAGTCGTGTCTACAGCAAATTTAGCACTGGATGGACGATTGGAATTAACGACAGTAAAGAATGAAGTATTTAAGTCTGACTATTTTCAGATTAGACCTAATGGCAACGTAGTTGTACCTGTTTTGGTTGAAGGTAAAGTAGGAGGTGAAGAATACATTAAAAGTAAAAAAGTATATGTAAGTCCAGCTAAGCCTATCACAGATCCGATTTATCCTAAGTTATAGGTAAACTTGGTTTGCAAAGATGGCTATTTTACTGTAAGGTAACATAATATGCAACAATTGTAAAATAGATAAATGAAAAAGAGGGCATCTAAATTTTAGATACCCTCTTTTCTTTTGGACAGTGATATATTGCCTTAATTATCTTAAGCTTCGATTATGTGTTAGCCCATTAGGAGAAGATGATTTTGATTTAAAGCTCATTTATTAGTTTGTTAATATTACTATAGTGCGCTTATTATCAATAAATGCAAACTCCATGATGCATATAATGACCTTTTGTTTATGGGTTTATCGTATAATCGAGAATGATCTCTTTTTGTATAGCTTATTTAAAAGCATCTTTTATTACTTTTCCTTTTGCGTATTCTAAAGGAAATTCTAATAATTCAGCTACAGTGCTTGCTACGTCAATTTGCTCGTAGTTTCCAGTTGAAATAGTAGCGTTTTGTTTAAAATCAGGTCCCATAGCAAAAAACTCTATATGACGACATCCTGTACAATCATCTCCGTGATCTTTAAAACCTGTTTTGTGCCCGTCAATGTGTCTTCCATGGTCATTAGATACGATTAATGTTGTTTTGTCTTTGTATTGAGGTAGTGCTTGGATATAGTCCCAAATATCCTTAATTGATTGGTCAGTAATTTGAATAGATTCGATGTACTTCTTCCAATTATTTCCGTGTCCATAAGAATCGACATCCTTTAGGTTAACTACGATTAGATTTGGAGAATGTTTAACCATGACATCTCTTAAGTTATTCATGGTAACCATATCTTCTCTATATCCTGTTCCGTTACCTGCTATACCAGCATCCGTTGCAGGCATATATTTATTGTTCCACTCTTGTTGTTTGCTATTGTTTAGTACAGCTAATTTATCTTTAGAAACGATTACCCATGCTTTTAGGGAGTCTGCTTTGCTGTGTTTTAACCACTGTTGTAGAACAGAAGGATAAGTAGGTAATTCTTTACCATTGTTACTTATAGTATCGTACACTCCCGTTATAAGTGCAGTATGCCCCGCATTCGTATTCGTCATACCATTGTTTTGGAAGTTGTTGATAAACACCCCTTGCTTGAGTAGTTCTACGCGATTTGGGATGTATTGTTGTTTTTCTTCTAACCATGTCTCAGACATTCTTGGCCCGTCAATTGAAAGAATAATCACATTTTCTGTTTTGTACTTTTTGCCTGGTTCTTCTGGTTTCTCGATTGGTTTTTCGTTGTCAGTGATTTTAGTGCTGTTGTCGTCACTTGAGCATGCCATCAAGGTAAAAAGTGCTGAAAATAGAATAATTGTTTTTTTCATTTTTTATAATTTTTGTTTCATCAAAGTAACCAAGTATAAATGTGAATAAAGAGATTTTAGTATTATCAAATTGTGAAGTATTAGTTGGGAAAAAAGGGGTATTGTTTCTAAATTATTAATAGATCTCTTGTATTTAATAAGGGGATATTAAGAGATGCGAGTATATTATTTAAAGGTGTTAAACCACAATTCTTTTCGACAAATCTCGTTTTCTTTTTGAAGAAGTGATGAGATATTGGTAATGTCATTTCTTATTATAGTAACTTTATAGAATATTATAAAAAAGAATTATGAAGAATATAGGGATGTATTTAATGCTTTTTGCTCCTATTATTACATTTGGACAGGGGGGAAGTAATAATGAGCTTTCTAAACTTTGGAAGAACGTTCTGGATAAAGAGCGCAATTATGAAGTTAAAGAAATGAGGTCTGAAGTAGAACAGATTATTGACTTATCTCGTAAACAAAAAGACCAAGCAAGTCTTTTGAAAGCGATGTTTTATAAGGCGAAAATCATGATTACTACGGAGGCTGAACAAGATTATAATGTCAACGTAATAATGGATTCTTTTGAAGACGAACGCAAAAGTGCAAGTGGTATTTATGCTGCAGTTATAGATGCGTATATAGCTAAACTTTACGTTATCTATAAAAGTGAAAATCTCTATACAATTTCTAATAGGACAGCATTAGCAGATAAAAATGACAATAGCGATATTCGCTTTGCTACTATAGAGATGTTAGATCTCCAAATAAACAAGTACTATAAGAGTGCAATCGCCTTGAGTAAGCAATATCCATTTACTTTAGTAGAGGATTGGCAATTATTGTTTTTATACGACAAGAAGTCTTCTATTGACTTATCCTATTTTTCAGTTTACGAAGCTATTCGTTTAGACTATGCTAATTTCTTAAAGTTTAGTTATGACTATACTTTAAGTGAAAAAGACATTGAGGCTAAAACGTTAGAAGGAGAAAAATATGAAAAAGAAGTAATCAGTGATTTGCAGAAGAGAAATCAAAAAGATTTGGTACTTTATGTCAGCTTGTATCAAGTTCAGAATAATCATCGTTTGACTTCAGTGGATAAAAAGGCACTTTATGAACAATTGCTGAAGGAGAACGCAACTCATGTCGCAGTCAATAAAGTGTACGCTCAGTTTCTTTACGATAATTTTTCTCAGTATTCTGTGACAAATGACTTTAAAGTTGAAGGACAAGAAGTATTGGCTTTTGCAGATAAAGCTTTGTCTACGCTAAAGGGAAAAATCACAGTTGAAGAAGAAAAGTTCTTTACAAGTATTAAACAGAATATAAGTAATGCCAAAATTGCAATAAGAACTTCAACTTATGCACTAGAGAATAAACACATTCCCCTATTTGTAGAGTACAAAAATACAGATAAGGTATATGTACATATTTATGCCAATGAAAATAAGAACAATAGCAACGAGTTCGAATTTGATCTACATCAGAAAGAGGGGTATTCATATTTAACAACGCAAAGTACGCGTGTAGATTCGTATGAATTGTCATTAAAGAAATATGATGACTATAAGACACATGCATCACACGTCGCTCTTCATGCTCTAACAGCAGGTAAGTATTTCATCGTTGTGAGTTCTTCTCCATTTGATAAGTTAATCGACGGAAAAGACAACGTAGAATACATTCCTGTAAATGTAACTGATAAAGTTATTGTCTTTGGGAAAAAGTCGTTGCGTGCCTATAATAGAGTAACAGGTGAACCATTGGCAAACGCTCGTATTAAAGTGGCAAATTCGAGAAGTGATAAGGATGATAAGAACTATTGGGAAACAATTATAGTGACCGATAGTAAGGGGGAGCATGACTTGTCGTTAGATAAACAAACAGGAAATAGAAATTTCTCTTTTGAAGGCGATAATATTATTTATTCAAATAGATATTATAAGAATGACTACTTAAATGAAATAGAAGATAAAAAGTATTCTTTGGCAAAGACTTTTTCTGATAGAGCAATTTACAGACCAGGTCAAATAGTATATTTTAAAAGCATATTGACCTCTCTTGTAGGGGTGAAAGAAAAGATAGAACCAAATAAGCAAGTAGAGGTTATATTGAAGGACGTTGACAACAATTCAGTAGCGACACTTAAGTTGACTTCTAATGAGTTTGGTTCAATTCAAGGATCTTTCGTATTGCCTAACAGTGGAAGATTGGGCAGATATAGTATTGAAGTACAAGGGGCAAATGGAGTACAGTATTTGAGCGTAGAAGAATACAAGCGTCCAAAGTTTGAGGTAAAAGTAGACAAGGTTAAAAAACCATATCAAATTAATGATAAAGTTACGGTGACGGGAGAAGCAATCGCTTTTTCAGGAGTGAAAATCAGCAATGCTAAAGTTGTCTATCGCATTGATCGATCTATAGAGTACACTTTTATGCCATGGTATAAGCGAATGTCTATACCTTATTATCCTATAGAGCAAATTAAACAAGGCGAAACAGTTACAGATCAGGACGGAAAGTTTACTGTTGACTTTAAAGCTATTCCGGAGAAAGAAGAAGTAGATAAAGACAGCACGCAAACTTATCTATATACCGTCAATGTTGATGTTGTGGATGAAACAGGAGAAACACATTCTGTTTCAAGTATAGTAAGAGTAGGTAATAAATCAGTTATGCTTGATTTTGGTTTAGGAAATGTATTAACTCCAGAGGATTTAGCTCGTTTTACAATATCAACTAAGACTTTAAATCAGGAAGACTACCCTACAACAGGGGAGGTTGCCTTGTATGAGCTGAAATCCCTATATCCTACACGTGTCCTAAACAAAAAGCATTATCAGTTAAGTGACGAAGAAGTATATTCTTATAGTGAATTTGTGAAACTGTTTCCTTATTTGCCATATGGTAATGAATTGGATAAGAAAAAGTGGAAAGAGGGAAAGGCAATCTTTACAAGAGGATTTAATACCAAGGAATCAAAGGAAATTACTTGGAAAGAATCGAATACAATTAAGTCAGGGTCTTATGTCTTAAAAGGTAAAGTAATCGGAGCAAATGGCGAATTGATAGAAGTTGATCAGCTTGTGCAGGTGGTCAATAAGTTAGATACTACTTCACCATTAAGTGATTTAATTCAAGTAGAAGAAACGCAAGGTACTTATACAAACGGAGGCTCAGCCATTTTTAAGTTGAGAGCTGCCATTAATCAGACAAAAGTATTGGTGGAGCTTTATGCATTGGGCGAGCGTAGATCAAGTAAATTGGTTGTGATTGACAAGGGAATTACGAATATAGAACTGCCAATTAAGAAAGAATACAAAGGAGAAGCAATCGTTTACTTTACAGCAGTTAAAGATAATTTATATCAAACGGAGTCTATCAGTATTACTGTGCCACAAGATAGAGAAAGTATCTCGATCGAAATGGGAACGTTCAGGGATAAGTTGGCACCAGGTCAGCAAGAATCATGGAGTTTGACCATAAAAGGAGAACAAAAAGATAAAGTATTTGCTGAGGTTTTAGCATCTATGTATGATAAATCGTTAGACGAGTTTACTTTTCACTCCATGAATCATAGTTTTGTGAAAAGAAAAGAATATTATGATAATAGTAACTACTACTCATTTAGGAAAGTATTTGATAATATAAATTATCCTACAACTATCTTATATACTATTGATAGTTATGAATCTTATTATATACCTGAATTAATAAAACTAAACACTTTTGGTTTTTCGTATAATTATTACTCTATTGCTGAGGGGAATAACATTTCTTCTGATGCTATCTTAGCTTCTGCGCCACCAAGTCCTGTTAAGGGGGGAGCTGTTATGGCTTCCGCTATGGCTGAACCAGGTATTGGAAGAGTAAGACCAAAAGGTGCAAAAGGTGTAGGTCCTTCACTTGAAGCAGGAGAATTATATGTTGTAGATGGAGAAGTAAGAACAGAGTTGCCTGCAGCAAATTTAATTGCAGAAATGAATGTCTTAGAAGGAAATGAAGCTACTGCTTTGTATGGTAGTAGAGCAGCAAATGGTGTAATCTTAGTTACTACGAAAGAAGCAGCTCTACAAGAGTTAGCGCAAATTGAAAGTAGAAGTAATCTGAATGAAACGGCATTTTTCTATCCACAACTTAAAACAGATAAAGATGGGAATATTGTGTTTGAGTTTAAGGCACCAGAGGCTTTAACTCAGTGGAAGTTTATGGCTTTTGCACATACGAAAGACTTGAAGAGTGCCTATATTGAGAAAATAGTCCAAACGCAGAAAGAGCTAATGGTTATTCCTCATACACCGCGTTTCTTGAGACAAGGAGATAAATTGAATATTTCAGCTAAAGTGGCTAATTTAAGTGGTAAGGATCTGAATGGAACAGTAGCTTTAATGTTTTTCGATGCTGTGACAATGCAGCCAATAGATGAAACTTTTGCTAATAGCGAGAATCTAAAAGCATTTGCAACAAAAAAAGGAGAATCTGCTGTAGTAGAATGGGCTATCAGTGTTCCTGAAACCACACAAGCAGTTGTATATAGAGTTGTAGCTAAATCAGGTGAGTATTCAGATGGTGAAGAATCTGTATTACCTGTATTAACTAATAATATATTACTAACAGAGGTGATGCCTATTTACGTGAAAGAAGGACAAGATAAACACTTTAATTTCGATCGCTTAGAAAGTGGCAGAACCAATACAACGCAAGATTATAGATTGACTTTTGAGATGACTACAAATCCGCTGTGGAATGCTGTATTCTCCTTGCCAAGTCTGAGGGATAATGACGTAAAAAATACAGATGGCATATTCCGTCAACTTTATGCCAATGTTATCTCTACAGGGATTATAAATAGCAATCCTAAAATCAAAAGAGTATTTGATCAATGGAATAAGTCAGGTGAAATTACATCGCGTTTAAGTAAGAATGAAGAACTACGCTCAATATTGTTAGCAGAAACACCTTGGTTAGTTCAAGCAGAGAAAGAGGAAGATAGAATGAAACGCATTGCTTTGTTATTCGATTTGAATGAGATGCAATTAGACCGTAAAGATAAGTTTACTAAGTTAGCTCAACTGCAAAACAATGATGGAGGTTTCCCTTGGTTTGCAGGAAGTGATTCAAACTTGTTCATTACGCAATCTATCGTAGAAGGTTTTGGAACCTTAAAAAAGATGGGAATGTTATCAGGTGATTTGGGCTTTGATTATAAAACGATGTTGTCTAATGCTATTCAGTATATTGATGGAGAACAATTCAAGAGTTACCAACGTCAAATGAAAAACAAGAAAGAAAACTATGCTCCTATAAATGCACAGTATTTATACGTTCGTTCGTTCTTTATTGACGATATCAAAATCAAGGAGGAATATACAACGATGTTTAATTACTACTTGAAAAATGCTGAAGATGCAGATGTTGCTGAAGATGTCTATACAAGAGGGGTACATGCCATTATTGCTAACCGCTATGGGAAGACCAGTAAAGCAAATAAGTTGTTGAAGTCTATCTTTAGTCAAGCAGTGGAAACGGATGAAATGGGTACCTATTGGAAGAACAATAAATCAGGGTATTTATGGTATCAATTGCCTATAGTAAATCAAGTTTTATTACTTGAGGCAGCTAATGAGATTAACCCGACCAAGTATGAGAAAGAAATCGAGAATATGAAAGTATGGTTGTTGAAGAACAAACAAACAAATGGATGGTCTTCTGATCATGCAACAGCTAAAGCAATTTACGCTTTAATGGGAATTGGCAAGTCATGGATTGATGCAGAGCAAGGAGTTAGTATTAAGATAGGAGGGGAACCTTTAGATATTGTAAAAGAAGAACAATTAACGAATGGATATGTTAAACAAGCTTGGTCAAAAGGAGAGATTAATCCATTGATGAAGTCGGTTGAAGTAAAGAAAACTTCTCCAGGGATAGCCTATGGGGCAATGTATTGGCAATATTTTGAAAATATAGATAAGATAACTTCTTCGAGTACAGGAGTCCGTTTTAATAAACAATTATTTATCAAGGTAAATACTGATAAAGGAGAAGTGTTACAAGAAATCACAGCTGCTACTCCTGTTAAAGTAGGGGATAAAATTACAGTACGCTTAGAAATTGAGATAGATAGGGATATGGATTATGTTCATATCAAAGATATGAGAGCAAGTGGATTTGAACCTACAACGGTATTGTCTGGATATAGATGGGGTAGAGAATTGTCGTACTACGAAGAAACAAGAGATGCTTCAACGAACTTTTTTATCTCAAGAATGCAAAGGGGAACCTATGTTTTTGAGTATGATTTGAGAGCGAGTTCAAAAGGATCATTCTCTAATGGCATTACTACAATGCAAAGTATGTATGCTCCTGAGATGAGTGCACATAGTGAGGGAATTAACGTAGAGATTAAATAAGATTATTACTGTTTAATATAGAAAAAAGGAGACTTACATCGTAAGTCTCCTTTTTTTATGCGATTTGCTTCTTGTTGTAGGTTAAGTGTTTAAGGAGATTGTTGGTCGTAAATTTGTAATACAAAAAACAAAGAGATATGAAAACAAAAAGCATAGAACAAATCGTAGCACCGCAACCAGCTCACTTTGTAGGAGATGGTTTTAGAGTACATAATTTTATTCCAAGCATGCCTGGAATGAGTATGAAGCGAATGGATCCATTCATTATGTTAGATTACAATTCTAAGTATGAGTTTGGACCATCAGAAATTCCGAGAGGTGTAGGTGTTCACCCTCATAAAGGATTCGAAACAGTAACGATCGCTTATAAAGGACGTGTAGAACACGGTGATAGCAGTGGAGGTGGAGGTATTATTGGAGAAGGTGATGTGCAATGGATGACTGCTGCTTCTGGAGTATTGCACAAAGAGTTTCACGAAACAGAATGGAGTAAAACTGGGGGACTGTTTCAGATGGTACAGTTATGGGTTAACCTTCCAGCAAAGGATAAAAAAGGTCCTGCTAAATATCAGGCGATAGAGCATTCAGATATGAAAAAGTACGCTCTAAAAGATGGTCTTGGATTTGTAGAAGTTATTGCTGGAGAATACGAGGAGACAAAAGGTCCTGCATCTACATTTACTCCAATTCACTTATCAAATTTAAAAGGTAAGGTTGGGGCAAAGGCTCATTATACTTTTCCAGATCACTATAATACTGTATTGTTAGTAATCGAAGGAGAAATAATTGTCAACGGGGAATATGCTGTTCCAACCGATCACGTTGTTGTTATGCAACACGATGGTGAGAATTTTGATGTAGAAGTTAGCAAAGATGCAGTTGTGCTTGTCATGGCAGGTGAACCAATTAACGAACCAATCGAGCACTATGGTCCTTTTGTAATGAATACAAGAGAAGAGTTGATAGAAGCCGTAAATGATTTCAACGCTGGTAAATTTGGGGATTTAGAGGATTAATGAATTTGAGTACTCAATTTATGGTTGTTTTGTTTGAATAAATGGAGAGGTAGAGTAATCATCTCTCCATTTTTATTTTCGAATTAGCTGTTTATAGCTATTGTCTCATGGATAGGTTATGATTTACATTTGTTTTTTAAATTAGATATATGAGACACTTAGGATTAACCTTATTGATGTTATCACTTTTCACTGTTGGTTGTAAAGACAAAGCAGTAAAAGTTGCTGTAATTGAAAAAGAGAGTAAAGTTGAGGTAATACAAGAACAAGTAAAAACAAATGAACTGAGGTTAGCCGTAGAGGATATGGAAGCCTATATGGACTCAGAAGATAAAATGATGGCTTCTTTAGGAGATGCAGATCAATTGCGTTTACAGAAAGCTATACAGATTATTGGAAATTACAATATTGTCTATAGTGAAGATGACGGTATAGATAATGATAAAACCGATGCTGTTTTTTTAAAGTTGGTAGGCGGTAAGATATTTAGTGAAGTCTGTGAATTAGCAGAGGGATATTTGCGTGAAGATAAGCAAAGAGAATTAGATCGCATTCAAGCACTTTTGGGCAGTATTAAAACCCCAGAGGTAGATTCTGAAGTAGAGCGCTTTAATGAGGCACAACAAAATCTAAAAGAGGCAGATAAGATGCCAATTACTTTGGATGATTATGAGTATAATGAAGAATGTTTTTTATAGTTTACAATTGATGGTTAGTAATTTGCTTTAGAGACGGCAATAGATTGCCTCTGCTATCTAATAACTACAATATAGGTTATCTTCTATATAAAACAACTAAGCCCATTGCACTGCAATGGGCTTAGTTGTTTTGTGATTATAGTTAAACGGTCTACAGCTGTTAACTGTAAACCGTCCACCGTTAACTTATAACAATCCCGCTCTTTCTAATAAAGCATCAGGAGTAGGTTCTTGACCTCTGAAATTTTTGTATAATGTCATTGGGTGATCAGTTCCCCCTTGAGATAAAACATAATCTTTAAACTTAGTAGCTACTTCTTTATTGAAGATGCCATTAGCCTTAAAGTATGCGAATGCATCAGCATCTAATACCTCTGCCCATTTATAGCTGTAGTATCCAGATGAGTAACCACCTTGGAAGATATGGGAGAATGAAGTACTCATTGCATTCTCTTTTACATCAGGATATTGTTGTGTAGAAGCAAATTGTTTTGTTTCGAAGTCTTTTAGACTTGTGATAGCAGTAGGGTCTTGACCATGCCATCCCATATCTAATAGACCGAAGCTCAATTGACGTACTGTAGCTATTCCTTCTAAGAAGCTCGCACTCTCTTTGATCTTTGCTATTAATTCCATAGGGATAGTTTCACCAGTTTGGTAATGTTTAGCGAATAGCTCTAAAGCTTCTTTTTCATAACACCAGTTCTCCATCACTTGACTTGGCAATTCTACGAAGTCCCAATATACATTAGTTCCAGATAACGATGGATAAGTTGTATTTGCTAACATACCATGTAATGCATGTCCAAACTCGTGGAATAGCGTTGTTACTTCGTTAAATGTAAGTAATGAAGGCTTAGTAGCAGTTGGTTTAGTGAAGTTACACACGATAGAGATATGCGGTCTTTCATTGATGCCGTCTTTGATATATTGGTTTTTGAATGAAGTCATCCAAGCACCGTTTCTCTTTCCTTTGCGTGGGAAGAAGTCTGTATAGAACACAGCTATAAAATCTCCTTGCTCATTCGTTACCTCGAATGTACGCACATCTGCGTGGTACTTCTCTATAGTCTGTACTTCTGTAAACACTAATCCGTATAGCTTATTCGCTACTTGGTAAGCACCGTCTAATACATTCTCTAATTGAAAGTAAGGTTTAAGTAATTCGTCATCTAAGCTAAAGCGCTCTTGTTTTAACTTCTCAGAGTAGTATGAACCATCCCATTTTTGCAATACATCAATGTTGTCTATCTTCTTTGCAAAAGCAGTTAATTCAGCAAACTCTTTATCAGCTGCAGGCTTAGCCTTCGCTAACAACTCCTCTAAGAAAGCATTTACCTTATCAGGGCTCTGTGCCATGCGCTCTTCTAATACGAAGTGTGCATGTGTAGCATATCCTAATAGATTAGCTCTTTCGTGACGTAGGTTCACAATCTTTAAAACATTAGCTTCATTGTTGTGTTCGTTGTCTTGAAAGGCTTTCTTACCAGCTGCAATAGCCATCTCCTTGCGCAATTCACGATTATCAGCATAGGTCATAAAGGGGATATAACTTGGATAGTCTAATGTGAATACCCACCCCTCTTTACCTTCTTGTTCAGCTAAAGCTCTTGCTTCTTCTACAGCACCTTCAGGAAGACCAGCTAGGTCTTTTTCCTCCGTAAGGTGTAGTTGGTATTTATGCGTTTCTGCTAATACGTTTTCTCCAAACTTCAACGCAGTTGTAGATAACTCTGCATCTATTGCTCTTAATCTTTCTTTTTTATCTTCTGATAACAATGCACCATTGCGGACAAAGCTTTTATAATTCTTTGTCAATAAGGTTTCTTGTTCTATAGTAAGGTTCAGTGTCTCTTTTTGTTCATAAACTGCTTTTACGCGTTTAAACAATTCCTCGTTTAAAGAGATATCATTGCTCAATGCTGATAGCATAGGAGCAACTTCTTGTGCTATTTTCTGCATCTCATCATTTGTCTCAGCTGAGTTCAGGTTAAAGAAGATATTAGACAATATATCTAATTCCATCCCTGAGTACGCTAAAGCCTCTAAGGTATTTTCAAAGGTAGGTGTTGCAGCGTTAGCAGTAATAGCGTCTATCTCTGCTTTTGTATTTTGTATTGCTTTTTGGAAAGCAGGTATATAGTCTTCCGTTTTAATTTGAGTGAATGGAGCTGTTCCATGGACTGTGTTAAATGGATTGTTCAATGCCGACATATCTTGTATAATTAATTTTTATTTAAAGTATAAAAGTACGTTATTTTCAAGGAATTTGTTGTTAAATCTATATCAATGTTTCTGTAGTTTGGCTTGTATGAGAAGCCTTTAGTTTTTTATGATAGGTAAGATTGTATATTGATAATATCTTCTTTTGCTTTAGAATTGTCAAAAAACAGCAGAAGTGTTTGTTAAGTCTTTATTTGTAAAGGTTCTCTGTTTAAAAAATGATAGATTTGTATTCAATCAAAAAACATGATAACAAATGAGTAATAAAATATCTTTGGAGGATAGGAATATCTTGCGAAAATTTGTTCCTCAAGCTGAGCAACAAGGATACTTGACAAAAGAACAATTGGCAATCCTGTATGAATATAATTTGTTTAATCTTTTTGTACCTAAGGAGTTTAATGGATTAGAATTAGACTTTATAGAAGCTCTGGAGGTAGAGGAAGAGTTAGCTACTATTGATGGTAGTCTTGGGTGGACTGTGACATTGTGTAGTGGCGCAAATATGTTTGTAGGGTATTTAGATAGTAGTTTTAGCCAAACTCTTTTTAGCAATCCCAAAGTGTGTTTAGCAGGAAGTGGTAAAGTGGGAGGAGTAGCAATTGAAATAGAGGAAGGGTATATCGTAACAGGACATTGGAAAGTCGCAACTGGATTGCACCACAGTACTGGTTTTACTGCGAACTGTCGTATTGAGCGCAATGGTACATTCGTGACAGATGCTGATGGGAATCCAATCTACAAGTCTTTTTGCTTTTTACCTGAAGAAATTGAAGTTGTCAAAGAATGGGATACAATAGGGTTAATCTCTACGGGTAGTGATTCATTTAACGTAAAAGGAGTTAGGGTTGGTAGGGAACGTGCTTTCTCTATTGCTAAAGAAACTAAGGTTATCAACAATGATGTTTTTAGCTTTCCCTTTTTGCCCTTTGCTAAGTTTACTTTAGCTGTAAATCACATTGGGATGCAAGCTCATTTTATTGAATTGGCAGAAAATTACTTTGACAGTTTATCTAATAAGGAATATATCATAAAGCACAAGAGTATTATTGAGAATATGAAATCTTCTTTTTTGAACCGCAAGATTATGTTTTATCAGAAGGCGCATGAAAGTTGGGAAGTAGTAAAGGAAGGTGGTGATATTTCATGTAAAATGTCAGAAGAAATTGACAAGGTATGTGAACGCATTGTCTTTAAAGGGCGTGAAGATGTAATGAATTGTTTACCGTATTTGGGCTTGGACGTAATTAATAAGAACTCAGAAATTAATAGAGTTTTTAGGGATTTGATCGCAGCAGGTCAACACAGCCTGTTTCTTTAATTACGATTTTCAAATTACGAATTACAAATGGTTTGCCTACGGCATTAAGTATATATATCACTTCTAATCTATATCTAATATTTTGGGGTGTACGCTATATATTCAATAATAGAGATCGATGAGTATATTCATCGATTATGTATTTTTGAGGGTAATGAAAGATCACATCCTTATGTTTAATTACTTCAAAATAAGAATGACATTTTTTAGATGAGGTATATTGATGTAAATGAAGTGTTTTTTATTGAAAAGAATAACTTTGAGTTGTAAATATTATTTGGCACTTTTTAGTTTAGCTTTAAGTGATATTTGGATGCTACCTATGAGTTTTAGTAATTCTTCAATATCTTTTAATAAACTGTTTTTTTCTTTAGGTGTAAAGTAATCTGTTTCTGCTAAAAGGCATATCCAATAATGGGTTTCACGAGCTTCTTTATAAGCAATAGATAATTTAGAAAGAAAGTCTTTTTCACTTTGCGCACCAATAGTTTCTTCTATGTTAGCACCAATAGAAGTGCCTGAACGAAGTAATTGTTTGCTTAATATGTACTCCTTCTTTTCAGTTGTTAAATGTTGGTAAACTTTAATGATTCTTACAGCGAATTTGAAGCTCTTAATCTGTATAATATTGTCTTCTTTCATGCTTTTGATTAAGCTATAGAGGATTGTTTTATTTTAAGTATTACGGCGCTCTTCATATTAACTGCGATTACCTACGTAATTCGTAATTAGCTCGAAGAGCGCCGTAATTTGTAATTATTTAATTGACTCTGCTGCTTTAAGCACCGCTTCTCTTAATCCATTTTTATAATCTACCATCTTATTGAGAAGGTCTTCATTTTGACTACCTAATATCTGTATTGCCAGAAGACCTGCATTTTTAGCACCATTAAGGGCTACTGTAGCTACTGGTACACCTCCAGGCATCTGTAAGATAGATAGTACGCTATCCCATCCATCGATAGAGTTGCTCGATTTAACAGGTACTCCAATCACAGGAAGTGGAGACATTGAAGCTACCATACCAGGTAAGTGTGCTGCTCCTCCTGCTCCTGCGATGATCACATTAACACCGCGCTTATGAGCATTAGAAGAAAAGTCTACAAGTTTCTCAGGTGTTCTATGAGCAGATACGATATCCACTTCTACTTCTACACCGAATTCTTTAATAATATTGATTGCATCTTGCATGACAGGCATATCCGATATGCTGCCCATTACTACTGCTATTTTCATAAGATTTATTTGCTGATTACTTTAATAGTTTCTTTTACTTGCTGAGCTATTTCTCTCGCTTTAGTCATATCACTATTGACAATTGTTACGTGTCCCATTTTTCTAAAAGGACGAGTTTCGCGTTTACCATAGATATGAGGAGTCACACCCTCTATCGCTAAGATATCTTCCATTCCTTCATAGTACACTTGTCCAGTATATCCTTCAGCGCCTACTAAGTTTACCATGATACCAGCCACTTTGCTATCCGTATTCCCTAAAGGTAAATCTAAAATAGCACGGATGTGTTGTTCGAATTGGGAAGTATAACTCGCCTCTATAGAGTAGTGTCCAGAGTTATGAGGGCGAGGAGCCACTTCATTCACTAATACATCGTCATCTTGCGTTTGGAACATCTCCACAGCTAATAAACCTACATGATTAAATTTCTCAGAAACTTGTAGCGCAATAGCCCTTGCCTTATCCGCTACAGCGCTATCGATACGCGCAGGACAGATCACATATTCTACTTGGTTAGCTTCTGGGTGGAACTCCATTTCTACTACAGGGTATGTTTTGATTTCTCCAGAAGCAGAACGGGCTACGATCACAGCTAATTCGTTTTTAAAAGGAACCATTACTTCTGCGATACACTCTACATTAGGTAGTACATCTAAGTCAGTAATCGAGCGAACTACTTTTACTCCATTGCCATCATACCCAAACTGAGCTGACTTCCATACGAATGGCATCGTTACTTCATTAGCTGTAGCTGCTGTTTTTAGAGCTTCTATATCTGAGAATCTCTTATAAGGAGCAGTTGGGATATTATGAGTAGTATAGAAATCTTTTTGATTTCCTTTATTTTGGATTAATCGAAGTGTCTTAGGAGAAGGGAATACTTTAAGCCCTTCTTCTTCTAACTTATCAAGTGCATCTAAGTTGACATTTTCTATTTCGATCGTTAAGACATCCACTGTTTTACCAAAGCGATAAACAGTTTCAAAATCCATTAAATCCCCTTGGAAGAACTGATGTGCTCCATACTGAGAAGGGGCATCTTTGCTGGGATCTAGTACATTGGTAGCGATGTCAAATTTACGAGTGTCATATAGGAGCATTTTACCTAATTGACCTCCTCCTAATATTCCCAAACGGAAATCAGTAGAAAAGTAATTCATTGTGTAGTTGTATTGTTATTAAGGCAAAGATAATTTAAAAAAATATAAAATGAATCATATTGCTATTCGTCTTGTATTGCTTAACTCAATCTAATTGTTGTTCAAGAGAATTTGTTGTTTTTGAAATCAGAATTATTGGTAAAGAATAGGTCTTTTTAAGGCTTAAGTACTAAGATGTTGAGGTTTAAGTCCTGAATATAGTGTGTTTTTCATTTGAGTTTAATGCGAGTTCGATATTAGAATGGCAATTAGACTATCGCCTTCGATTTAGTAATTTATATGTATTTATTCACTATAGAAGATTATCTCTTTTTTATCTATTGACGAAATTACCGAAAATGATGATCAAGTTGTCGAATTTTAAAAAGCAGATTAATCTATTTTATTCGAGGGGTTAGCTTGCACTTTCTTGGAGATTGCTTGCGCTTTTCTTGGAGTTTTCTGGCTTAGAGAGCCTTTTTGTCGAAGAAAGGAGCAAGAAAGCCCCAAGAAATGTGCTTGCATCTCGCTACAAAGCTATAGGAAGATTGTCAATTAATATCAGGTAGTAATTAACTGCTGACTTAGATCGAATTCAGGTTTTTTAACAGAAGGAGGGAGGTCATTTATACAATCTATTTATTAGTTGATTGTTTTGTTTTAGGCAAATGTATTTCTCTTTTAAACGATAAGTAGTCATTGCTGTATTTATGCCTTATTTGCATAAGTTCTTCACAGCAGCTTCAACATTTTTCCGAGATAATACTACTTGAAGGAGGGGGGAAGAAATGTTGAAGGAGTATTAAGGAGATTTTGAATATAATAAGCATAGGTGTAGTGGTTGATGATGTTGTTTTAGTTTTACTGCTTGTATTGGCTGTTTGACTTGTATCTGAATAATTCTTATCAATCTTTTGATCTTGTGGTTGATGATGCCATGAGGTGTCAGTAAAAACACATTCGACAAATGGTTTGAAGTACGGTCCTTGTATTCGTTTGGTTAATTTTATGATATTGTGTTTTTTTGTTTTATTTAAGTGTAGTTTTTTATATTTATAATATTTATGTCTTATTTTTATAAGATATATTTTCATATTTTACAGATGTATTGGTTATTATTCTTTTTTAAGATATTGTTTTGCTAATAAAAAGTTAATTTCTGTTTTGATTTTAATAATAAATTGCGCTATATTTGAAAGGATAGAAATTACAATAATGTTTTTGTAAGATATTTAAAAGTAATCTCAACGATAAGACTCTACTTTGGTTTTAGAGTTAGATTGAATTAGTTTGTTTTAGACGTAGCGTTGTGAAGCGCTACGTTTTTTGTTTCTATTTTTTTGAATAATTGATAAATTTGAATGTTTTTATTTTAGAGAAAACGGAGTTTAAAGAGGAATAATAAGATTATTTATGTGTTTATGTAATTCCTTTGTTAATAAACTGATATAGGTTTTTTCTTTTTGTATATTTGCAAATTATCAATAACACAACACAATGGAAATACAAGTTTTAGACAAAACGTTTGTGCCGTTTATATCAGCAGAGCGTATCCAAAATCGATTAGAAGAAATTGCAACTCAAATAGAAAGAGATATGCAAGGAGACATTCCTGTATTTATTGGAGTTCTTAATGGATCTTTTATGGTATTTAGTGACTTGATAAAAAAGTATAAGGGAGACTGTGAGATGAGCTTTGTGAAAATGGCATCTTATATTGGAACTCAATCTAGCAATCAAGTGAATCAGTTACTTGGTTTAGATATAGACGTGACTGATCGTACAGTTGTAATCATTGAAGATATTGTAGATACAGGTAATACATTAGTAGCTTTAAAAAAGCTATTTGATCAACAACGTCCGAAACAAGTTAAAATATGCACACTTTGTCTGAAGCCAGAGGCATATAAAAAGGATATTCCTTTAGACTATGTCGCTTTTGAAATAGAAAATAAATTTATCGTAGGGTATGGTATGGACTATGATAAATTCGGTAGAAATATACCAGAGATATACCAAATTAAAGAATAATAATACACTAACAGGATAAACAATACATAATGATTGCAATCGTTTTATTTGGAAAGCCAGGTGCAGGAAAAGGAACACAGGCTGAATTTCTTAAAGAAAAATATAACTTAACTCACATTTCAACAGGTGACGTGTTTCGTTACAATTTGAAAAATGGAACAGAGTTAGGTAATCAAGCTAAAGTATTTATTGATAAAGGGGAACTAGTTCCTGATTCAATTACGATCAATATGTTAGCTGATGAAGTAGCTAAGAATATGGATAAAGCTGGGTTTTTATTTGACGGATTCCCAAGAACGATAAAACAAGCAGAAGCTTTAGAAGCATTGTTGGAGGAGAAAGGTATTGACTTTGTAGGTACAATTGGTCTTGATGCTAATGATGAGGTATTAGTAGCGAGAATCTTAGAAAGAGGTAAGACAAGTGGTAGAGCTGATGACCAAGATGAAACTAAAATCAGAAACCGCTATAAAGAATACAATGAGAAAACAGCACCTCTTATTGAGTTCTATAATAATAAAAATCAATATGCTGCTGTTGACGGGATTGGATCAATAGAAGAAGTGACTGAGCGTCTAAGTAAAGTTATAGATACTTTAGTATAAGCACTTTTGTATTTGAAAAAATACTATTTTTGCAGCCCAAAACTTTTTACATATTGTAAAGAGTAATAATAATAAAAGAAAGATGACTGAAGGGAATTTTGTCGATTATGTAAAAATATATGTTGCCTCTGGAAAAGGAGGTAGAGGATCTACACACTTACACCGCGAAAAATTTATTGAAAAAGGAGGACCTGATGGAGGTGATGGAGGTCGAGGTGGACATGTTTATATTGTAGGTAATGAAGGTCTTTGGACTTTGTTTCACTTAAAATTCATGCGCCATATTAAAGCAGGACATGGAGGTGATGGTGGTAGTTCAAGAAGTACTGGTGCTGATGGTGAAGATAGAATTATCGAAGTACCTCTTGGAACAGTTGTAAAAGATAAAGAGACAGGAGAAGTTCTATTTGAAATTACAGAACACGGAGAAAAACAAATTGTAGCTTTAGGAGGTAAAGGTGGTTTAGGTAACTGGCACTTTAGATCTTCTACTAATCAAACACCGCGATATGCTCAGCCAGGATTATCTGGACAAGAGTTAGATGTGATTTTAGAGTTAAAAGTGTTAGCAGATGTTGGACTAGTTGGATTTCCAAATGCAGGAAAATCTACACTTCTATCTGTTTTAACCTCTGCAAAACCTAAAATTGCGGATTATCCGTTTACAACTTTGAAGCCTAATTTAGGTATTGTGGCTTATCGCGATTTTAAATCTTTTGTGATTGCAGATATACCTGGTATTATTGAGGGTGCTGCTGAAGGAAAAGGTTTAGGACATTACTTTTTAAGACATATAGAACGCAACTCAACTTTGCTTTTTATGGTGCCGGCAGATGCTGATGATATCAAGAAAGAGTATGAAATTTTAGTTGATGAATTGCGTAGATATAACCCAGAAATGTTAGATAAAGATCGTCTTTTGGTTGTTACTAAGTGTGATATGCTGGATGATGAATTGAAATCTGAGTTAAAAGAACAACTTGATTCTGAATTAAGCGGAGTACCGTATATGTTTATTTCTTCTGTGGCTCAGCAAGGGCTTACAGAATTAAAAGATAAACTATGGGAAATGTTGAATAAAAAATAGTTAATTAAGGATATTCTATTTTAATCCTTAGAGCCAAGAAAAAGTGTAGAAAAATTAGCGTTAATTATTGTTCTACGGCAAGTTGCAGTCATATTTTTATTTTTTTTGTCTATATTTACCACTAAACTGGAAATATGTAATTAGAGAAATATAACTTATATGCTAACATTAATTTTTCTCACTTTTGTACTTGCTTTTATAGTACTATTTTTGAAAGAGTTCGTAAGAACTAAATATGTTGCAATAATATCCCTACTTCCATTTTCAATTTTTTTATATCTATTATCTTTTTTACCAACAATAAAAGATGGTACAAGTAGCCTAATTTATACGACTGACTGGGTTCCTTCATTGGGAATTAGTTTGGATTTTAAATTTGACGGATTATCTGTTCTTTTTGGGTTATTGATTTCAGGAATTGGAACATTGGTATATTTATATGCAATTTCTTATCTAAAGGGGCATCCGCTCTTACATCGCTTTTTATGCTACCTCACTATATTTATGGGGGCCATGTTAGGTGTTGTTACTTCAGATAACCTTATCACACTGTTTATCTTTTGGGAATTAACGAGTATTAGTTCCTTTTTCTTGATAGGATTTAACAATGAGGAAGAAGAATCCCGTAAAAGTGCTTTATGGGCTTTTTCAATCACTGGTTTAGGAGGTTTTTTCCTTTTGTCTTTTGGGATAATTGTTGGAACTATTACAGGAACTTACTCTATAAGTGAGTTGCTAAACCACAGTGATGTATTAAAAGATAGTCCATACTATTTATTAATCATCTTATTTTTGTTTGTGGCTGCTTTTACAAAGTCAGCTCAATTCCCTTTTCACTTTTGGTTACCTGGAGCAATGAAGGCTCCGACACCTGTATCTGCTTATTTGCACTCCGCTACAATGGTGAAGGCAGGAGTGTTTTTAGTGGCGAGGTTTACTCCTATTTTAGGAGGGGAGTTTTACTGGAATACAATTTTACTTGTGGTAGGAGGAGTGACTATGTTGTTTGGTGCTTTTCACAGCGTGTTCCGAAAGGATATGAAGGGTATTTTAGCTTATTCGACTATATCTGCTTTAGGTTTGTTGATGTTTCTATTGGGAATCGGAACAGAATTAGCAATGTATGCTATGGCGGTATTTGTGTTAGCGCACGCGTTGTATAAAGCTGCCTTTTTCTTAATCACAGGTATTGTTGATCACGCGTTACACACAAGAGATATCAATGAGTTGAGTGGACTGCGTAAGCACTTTCCTTTGCTTGCAGTAACAGCTGTTATTGCAGCTTTATCATGTGCGGGAATTCCTTTGACTTTTGGTTTTATTGGTAAGGAACTCATTTATGAAAGTGGATTGCACTTTTCGGATGACAGTTGGATATTGCTCATTACTGGAGCACTCTTTATTACCAATGTATTTTTGACTGCATCAGGTTTTTTAATTGGGTTTAAACCCTTTTTTGGCAAAGGTATGAAGAAGGTGCGCATTGCTCATAAGCCAGATTGGATGTTATTGACTCCTACGATAGTATTGAGTTTCTTTACTTTGTTATTGGGTATTTTTCCGATTATCGCCTATAAGGAGATTATACTTGCTGTTTTTGCTTCTCTTAATAGAGAAGTAGTTGAGATGCCTTTAAAGATTTGGCATGGTGTTAATAGTAGTTTGCTATTAAGCGGATGTACGATACTATTAGGAAGCATTATTTATTTTGTATTCAAAAAGTGGAAGAATCCGATGTGTTTTGTCCAGCGTTTTGATCGATTAGCTCCTCAGCATATTTTTTCTATACTGGCAGAAAAGTTCAGGTTACTCGCTTATAAGTATACTTTTATCTTTCACAGTAGTTATCTGAGATCGTATTTGGCTGTAATTATTGTTTTTTTCATCGGCTTGGTAGGATATAAATTGTTTACAGACGTGCCTTTGCGAGTGAATACAACAGGGCTATCGGAGTTTAGGATCTATGAGTTAGTTGTATTTTTGATAACGGTAGTGGCTGTAATATTTGCTATTAATACTTCTTCGCGATTGACTGCTATTGCAGCTACAGGAGTTGTAGGATATTGTATTTGTTTGATATTTGTCTTTTACGGTGCTCCAGATCTTGGTATGACACAGTTTGCAATCGATACGTTGACAACTGTTTTGTTTGTATTGGTCTTGTTCAAGCTTCCGCCATTTCTAAGATTCAATAATCGAAGATTACAGATTCGTGATGCTGTTATTTCTATCTCATTTGGAGTGTTAATCTCTATTATCACTCTTCAAGCACTTGTCTCTCCAGCAGATAAGGATATAAGTAGGTTTTATGCCGAGAATGCTTATGTACTTGCGAAAGGGAAGAATGTAGTAAATGTTATTTTAGTTGATTTTAGGGGGTTTGATACAATGATTGAAACTATTGTGTTGTCAATCGCTGCATTAGGGGTTTTCAGTATGTTAAAATATAAAGAAGATGAAGAAGAACTCGAGAATTAGAAAGAGAAGGTTAGACACTACGATTTTGCGAACGGCAACCAACTATTTGTTACCGCTCTTGCTGTTGTTTTCTTTGTTTGTATTACTTAGAGGACATTACCTTTCGGGTGGTGGATTTGTAGGAGGGTTGATCGCATCTATTGCTTTTGTTTTACACTCTTTTGCATATAGTACAAGACGCACACTGAGATTGTTTCAAGTGTCGCCTTTATTGTTAATACCTATAGGACTAACGTTGTCATTTGTCAGTGGCTTTTTACCAGTTATTTTGGGTTCTCCTTTTTTGACCGGTATTTGGTTTGCTGATTCAGTGGCTGTAATTGGTTCTGTAGGAACAGCACTTTTTTTTGATATAGGAGTGTATTTAGTAGTAATTGGAGTAGTATTGACAATATTGTTTACTATTTCAGAAAATGTATAAGAGAGAAGAATATGGAATTACTTTTAGTAGCATTAGTAGGTATTTTATATTCAGCAGGAATATACTTAATACTTAGAAGGAGTATGGTGAAATTACTTTTGGGGTTTATGATGCTTGGAAATGGAGCTAATATTCTCATTTTCTTGATGGGAGAACTGACCAAAGGTAGAGCGCCAATTATAGATGGGGATAGTATTCATTTTACGGATGTGTATGCAGATCCTGTACCACAAGCGTTAATCTTAACGGCTATTGTGATTAGTTTTGGATTAACAGCTTTTGCAATTATTCTATTGAAGAAAGTTCACGCAACAACAGGTACTGATGATCTCGATTCTCTTAATGTACAAGATTTAGATATATGATTTCGAACTTTATTTTAGCACCTATACTTGCACATATGTTAACTGCTATTGTCTTGATGTTCTTTTGGAAGAATGTGCAAGCGCAGAAGACAATTAGCGTTATTGGAAACTGTATTGCTTTCCTGGTTAGCTTGAGATTGTTTGCATTGGTATGGGAGAATGGAAATATGACAATGCAAATGGGAGGTTGGCAAGCTCCATTTGGAATCACTTTTGTTAGTGATACGCTTAGTGCAACAATGGTTGTACTAACTGCTATTGTATCTTTGGCTGTAGGTGTATATTCTACAGCAGCAACAAATATTAGTAGGATAAGATATGGGCACTTTTTTATTTTCCATTTTCTTATTATGGGATTAATGGGAGCCTTTTTGACAGGTGATATCTTTAATCTCTATGTTTGGTTTGAAGTTGTGATTATATCTTCATTTGTGTTGTTAACCTTAGGAGGTAAGAAAAGGCAAATGGAAGGGGCTGTAAAGTATGTAACCATGAATATGTTGGCCTCCTCTATATTTTTGACTGCTATCGGGATTTTATATGGAATCACGGGTAGTTTGAATATTGCGGATTTGCCAGAGCACGTAGCAGCGGTAGAAAACAGGGGATTGGTGACAGTAACTGCTTTATTGTTCTTCGTTGGGTTTGGTATTAAATCTGCGGTGTTCCCTATGTATTTCTGGTTGCCATCATCCTATCATACTCCCCCTTCAGCGATTGGTGCTGTATTCGGTGGGTTATTGACAAAGATGGGGGTTTACTCTATGTTGCGTATTTTTACTGTTGTCTTTGAACCAGATGATTTTATCCTTGGTGTGTTTATTGTTATTGCAATTTTAACGATGATTAGTGGCGCATTAGGAGTAATCAATAAAAGGAATATGCGTCGTATATTTTCCTATTTCATTGTATGTCATATAGGGTATCTGATTGCTGGTATTGGTATCTATACGGAGTTGGCTTTAGTAGGAGTAGTGTTTTACTTGATTCACGATGTGATTGTCAAGAGTAATTTATTCATGATGAGTGGAATCATTCAAAAGATTCGAATGACCCAAGATGTGTACCGCTTAGGTGGTTTCTATAAAGATTACCCAAGGTTATCACTTGTTTTTGCTGTTATCTTGTTTTCACTTGCAGGTATTCCACCTTTATCAGGTTTTTGGCCCAAGATAATGTTGTTTCAAGAAGCATTTAAACAGGAGAGTTATGTGTTGTTGGCGACGTTGATTTTTGCCAGTTTTATTACCTTGTTTATTGTAGCCCGTATATGGTCTGAAGTTTTTTGGAAAGATCTGCCAAAACCTAATGCAGAAGAGATTGACCACTTTGCTACTTTTCACAAGAGAGGAAAGATTGCCTTGGTTTTACCTGTAGTAGGATTGGCGATGGTATCTTTGTTTATAGGTTTGAAGGCATCATTCGTTTTCGAAATAACCGAACGCATTGCTTATGAATTAAAGAATCCAAGTATTTATATAGAATCAGTGATGCATCACTTAAAATAGGGAGAGTATGTTAAAGTATTTTTTATTAAACTTATTACTGGCATTTGTTTGGGTTGCTCTAACGGGACAGCTGAACTACTCTAACTTTATATTTGGTTCCGTAGCAGGTTTCTTTATTTTGTGGATGCTGACGCGTAGATCCAATATGGCAGAGAAAGAGTATTTCTATCGCGTACCTAAAATATTAGTTTTCATTCTGTATTTTTTATATGATATGATGGAAGCAAATTTAAGAGTAGCTATTGATGTAATGACACCGAATTTCCACACAACTCCAGGTATTATTAAGTATCAACTGGATGCCAAAACGGATTTTGAGATTACAATGCTGACAAATATTATTGCACTAACGCCTGGTACAATGGTAATGGATATTGCAGATGATAAGAGCTATGTGTATATACATACGATGTATTTGAAAGACAAGAAAAAGTTCGTCAAGAATATGAAAGAACGTACGGAAACTAAATTATTAGAGATATTGCGATGACAGTAGATGATTATTTATTATATGTTATAATGCCTATTATCAGTTTGTCTTTGATATTTATTTTTATCAGATTTATTAAAGGACCAACTGTTGCAGATCGCGTAGTCGCTTTAGACTTATTGATTACGGTGGGTGTAGGAGTGATAGGTTTATTCAGTTTGATTGCTGATAACCCTATATTTTTGGATGTGGCTATCATTTTGGCTCTAATTGCCTTTTTAAGTACAGTAGCCTTTGCATTTTATTTAGTTAAAAGAAATAGAGATGATTGATATTTTTATAATGATACTTTGTACGGTAGGGGCTATCTTCGTGTTGATCGCTTCGATAGGAATTGTGAGGATGCCTGATTTTTACACCAGGTTATCTATCACTATTAAAGCTGCGACCTTGGGTATAGGATGTATTTTAGCAGGTGCTGCAATTCATTTTTCTGAGTTTTCTACTACTACAAAAGTGTTGGCTATTATATTTTTCTTGTTTATTACATCTCCAGTAGCTGCATTTCTTATTGCGAGAACGGCCTATATTACTGGAATTAAATTATGGGATAAATCTGTAGTCGACGAACTACAAGATCGCTATGATAATAACAATAACATACCGAATAAGGGGTGTAAAGAAGACGAGGAGTAAAGAGTCTTGTTTAGTAGCGTTTGAATTATTTTTTTTATTGTGAAGAAATCTATTGAATTACTTTTATCTTCGCAATCTAACATCTATAACAATTATGAAAAAAATCGTGTTATTTTTATCAGCATTATTATTTGTATTACCTGTAAAGGTTAAGGCTGATGAAGGAATGTGGTTCTTGATGTTTCTTGAGCGTTTGAATCAACGTGACATGGAAAAAATGGGACTACAATTAACTGCTGAAGAAATCTATAGTATTAACAATCATTCATTAAAAGATGCTATTGTGCAATTTGATGGAGGTTGTACAGCGGAAATCGTATCAAGTCAAGGTTTAGTTTTAACAAACCACCACTGTGGATATGATAAAATTGCTAATCTATCTACGCCTGAAGATGATATTCTAACAAATGGATTTTGGGCAAAGGATAAGCAATCTGAAAGAGAGGCAAAGGGACTATCTGTTCGCTTCTTTGTTCGTATGGATAACGTTACAGACCGTATTTTATCTGTAGTTGATGACAAGATGTCTGAATTAGATAGAGAAAAAGCAATTAACAAGGAGATTGCTAAGATTCAAAAAGAGAATGATGAAGGCGGAAAATACACTGTTTCTGTTCGTTCTTTTTTTCAAGGAAATGAATTTTACTACTTTGTTTACCAAGATTACACTGACGTTCGTTTAGTAGGTACACCTCCAAATAGTATTGGAAAATACGGTGGTGATACTGATAACTGGGAATGGCCAAGACATACAGGTGACTTCTCTATTTTTAGAGTATATACTGATAAAGAGGGGAACCCTGCGCCATATTCACCAGAGAATATTCCAATGGCTCCTAAGCACTATTTACCTGTTTCTACAGCTGGTATTAAAGAGGGAGATTTCTCTATGATCCTTGGATATCCAGGACGTACAAATCGTTGGATGCCTGCTCAAGGTGTTGAACAAAATATCAAGTTTGCGTATCCTGCTTGGGTTGAAGGGTCTAAGTTAGGTATGGATGTAATGAAAAAGTATATGTCTGAAAATGACGAAGTACGTTTGAATTATGCCTCTAAATATGCTGGTGTTGCAAACTATTGGAAAAATAGACAAGGGATGATTGATGCCTTAACACAGCATCAAACTGTAGCAGTAAAAACGGAGAATGAAAAGGCATTTGACAGTTGGGCTAACAAAGAAGAAAATAAAGCAAAATATGGCGATGTAATAAATGATATCAATGCGTATTATGCTGCGACTAATGAAAAAGCACGTCATGATAATTATTTGATCTCTATGATGAGAACATCTTCTATGGTGGCTATTCCATACAGATTGGCTGGTGGAGTTGAGAAATTTGCCTTAGGAAAAAAATCTACTCGCGATGAAATGCGTGGAGAGTTTGAAGATTTTGCATCAAATTTATATAAAGGTAAATATGAACCTTTAGAAAGAGAAATGTTGGCAAAACAATTAGAACTTTACGTTTCTAAATCCGAAGGATATGAGATTGCACCTTATGTAGCTCAGATTCAAAAGGAGTATAAGGGCGATTTTACAAAGTTTGTCAATGAAGCATTTTCAAAGAGTATTTTTGCTAATATCAATACATTAAAGGCATTTTTAGATAAACCAAAAGGTGTCGTTATTTCAAGAGATCCGTTGTTTAAATTGTCTTTGGCTTTAATGGAGAAAAGCAGACATAAAACAGAGGAATTAGCTAAGTTAGAGGACAAGTATCAAAAGGCATTTAGATTATTAGTTGACGGATTGCAAAAGAGTAATCCTGATAAAAAGTATTACCCAGATGCAAACTCAACCCTGCGTTTAACTTACGGTACTGTTAAAGATTTACCAAGAGGAAAGAAGGTGAATGATGCAGCGGAAAATTGGTTTACTACTTTGAAGGGAACAGTTGCTAAACACATACCAGGCGATGAGGAATTTGAAAATCCTCAAAAGTTAATTGATTTGTACAATGCAAAAGATTATGGACCTTATGCGGATAAAGCGGGACATCTACCAGTTAACTTCCTAACTAATCACGATATTACAGGAGGTAATTCAGGATCTCCAGTGTTAAATGCAAAAGGAGAATTGATTGGTTTAGCTTTTGATGGTAACATTGAAGCTATGGCAGGAGATGTTATTTACGACCCAGAACTACAAAGAACAATCAATGTGGATATTCGCTATGTACTTTTTATCATTGATAAATTTGCTGGAGCTAAACACATCGTTGATGAAATGACAATAGTAAAGTAATTTGATTTACAGAAAAATATTTATCTTAAGAGCACCTGATTTCAGGTGCTTTTTTTTGCATCTTTGTACCGTGTAACCTAAGTTTAAGGTATGAAATTCATCTTTTTTTTATCCTCTTTTATTTTATTGATCAGTTGTAGTAAGCAACCCAATAAATTAGAAGGTGAAACCAAGCTCTCTTACTACTATTGGAAGACTACTTTCGAATTAGATAGTATAGAGAAACAATCTATTCAAGAGCTTAATGTCACTAAATTGTATATGCGTTACTTTGACGTTGCAATGCAAAATGACGTGGCAATACCTATAAGTCCTATCCTATTTAAAGAGAAAGTGAGTGAAGGTATTTCGATCGTCCCTGTGGTTTATATTAAAAATGAAGTGATGCTTCGAAATAATATTAATCTTCAGGCGTTAGCACAGAAGATCGTTCACTTCATTAAGCAGGTGAATGAGCGGAATGCACTCTCCATTACAGAAGTACAACTTGACTGTGATTGGTCATTACAATCTCGAGAAAACTTTTTTACTTTAATAGAAGAAATTAAGAGAATAGAACAGTGGAAAGTTTCGTCTACTATTCGCTTACACCAGATTAAATATGCTGAGAAAACAGGAATACCCAATGTTGATCATGGTGTCTTGATGTATTACAATATGGGTAGTATAGCTGCGGATAGCCTTAACTCAATCTACGATAGGAATATTGCAAATAAGTACATCGCTTATATCAAAGGATATCCTCTGCGCCTAAACTATGCTTTGCCAATCTATTCTTGGTTGATTCAGAGTAGAAAAGGTAAAGTTGTTCGGATGATTAGCCGCATACGCTTAGAAGATGTGTCAGCAAATGACGCTTTTAAATTAGTGAATGCTAAGCAGTTTGAAGTGGTCAAAACAGGGGATTATTTCGGACAGTTTTTTAGACAAGGTGATCTTATTAAGATTGAAAGTATTACTTCAGAACAGTTGTTAGAAATGAAAAAGGACCTATTAAAGGTGAGTAATGCTTGTCCCAATGAAATTATATTATACGATTTGAATTCAAAAAATATAAACTCTTATGAAAAAGAAGTATTTAAAGAACTTATTACTTGCAAGTAGCTTCTCTGCAGTTGTAGGTGTAGGTATTTATAGTTATGCTTGTGCAGATGGGTATTGGAGTTACGCTATGACTTCCTCTTTTACGCCTGAAGCATTCGTTGATAAATCTTATCAACCCATGTTTTTTGCTCCTTACGAACGGTTTTACAATAATCAATATATTTCGAATACGGATGTTTTTCACAATAATATTGTAGAAGATTGGAGTGTGTATTTAGGAAATAAGGTTTCTAAAGAAGCTATTGCTTATTACCTATTGGATGATTCAGATAGTGAGAATAATAGTCGATTACTGTATTTAGATTTGAATAAGAAAAAGAATAAATCAGGTAAATACGGTTTAGATTTAAAAGATGAAAGAGTAATGAATTTTGTTACTTTTTTGAATATTGCAAAACGGATAGATGCCTATAGTAGTCGTACATATGATTATTGGAATTATTCAGAGTATGTAGAAATTCCTGTGGACAATGATATTGTGACTTTATCACAGCAATTCTACGATAAAATGAATAAGTCAGATAAGTTTTTTAGTAACCGCATGTGGTTTCAAGTGCTAAAAGCAAAGTTTTATTCGGGTAATCGTCAGTCTGTCATAAGCTATTTTGAGCGTACAGCACATAAACAAGAAAAGAACACATTGTATTATAGAGGACTTGGCTATGTGGCAGGTGCTTATTATCAAGCTGGAAATTATGAAACCTCTAATCTATTGTATGCTGAAATTTACAATGCTGAACCTCAATTACGTCAAATAGCCACTTATAATTTTAAACCATTAGATAACACTGCTATCCAAAGGATAGTAGAAATGACAGATGATGTTAATGTACAAACTGCTATTTGGGCTATCATGGGGTATTATAAAGATGAGATTAGCAGCATGAAACAAATTTATGCTATTGATCCGAGTAGTCCACATATTGATTATTTGTTAACGAGATGGGTTAATGTACAAGAGCAGGAAGTCAATATTCCTACGGAGCATAGGTTTAAATCTAAAGCAGATTATTTTAAATCTGTCGAAGGAAAGATTGATCAAAGTACATATCAATGGATAAGGGATGTTAGCAATAAAAAACAGAAACTACACAATCCTGTGTTGTGGAAATTAACGCTGGCCTATTTAGATATTTTTCAAGGAAACTTTAGCAGTGCATCAAAGTATTTGGAGGATGCTAAAGCGTTAGTGAAAAGTGATGATGTAATGATTCAAGATCAGATACGTTTATTTTCTTTAATCAATGCTGTTTCTCAAGTTGAAAAAGTGGATTCAAAGGTGGAGGCACGTCTTTTAACTGAAATGCAATGGTTGTTTCAAAATTTGAATACGCGTGATTATTCAGATCCTTTTAGATATGAATATGCAGCACATTGGGTGAAACGCTTTCTTTCAACAGTGTATAAAGAGAATAATAATACTATTATGGCTGAAGTATTAGTTTCAGAAGGACCTTCTTATTACAGTAATTTGAAGCAATCTCGTGAAATGGAAGAGTACCTATTGAGCAAGAATAAAAGTGCTTTCGAACAATTGTTTGTTGATAGTTATGGGTTTAATCTAAGTGATATTTATGAAAGTCGTGCGCTGTATTTTTTCTATCAAGATAAAATTGAGGAAGCTATTGTTGAAATGGAGAAAGCACAGCCTGTCAAGAGAAAAAATGCTTATTTTTCTAATGAATATGAGACCTTATTATATAAGGATACTGAATTATTAGGAAATCCATTTAACGGAAATATCAAAGATTGTAACGATTGTGATCATCAAGCAAAACAAAGAGTGAAGTATACCAAGCTTTCTTTCTTGAAAAAAATCAAGGAAATGAAAGATAAGATTGCAAAGGGAGAAGATGTTTATAATAATGCTCTTTTATTAGGTAATGCGTTTTACAATACGACTTACTTTGGAAATGCAAGGGTGTTTTATTACAATAGTATCCTAAACGAATATGGCAGTAACTCTATTAGTAGTAACAATAAAGCTATCTTATTAAGTATGAAGTTAGCTGAAAAATACTATGCAATTGCCCAAAAACAGGCTACTACAAGAGAACAAAAAGCGAAGTTAGCCTATTTCGAAGCAAAAATTGAGCGAAACAATTTTTATGTAAAAGAATACCATAGCAAGGATTATTATTACGGCGCGTGGGGGGATGATATTATGTTTAAAAAGTGGAAGGGATTCGCTAAATTGAAAGAACAGTATAGCGACACGAATTTCTACCAAGAAGTAATTCAGGAATGCGAATACTTTGATCGTTATCAGGCAAGTAGAAGATAATGTTTTTTATTTATAGGGTAAATAGTATTTATTATCTGTATTTACATGTGTTACTTTACCCAAGGAGTAAGGGAAAGAATGCATACGCAAATAAGAGTGTAAGCACCGTTATATCTAATATAAAAACTTTTTTACTCGTGAACCATTGCAAGACAATTGTGCTGAGTATTCTCGTAACAAAGGCATAGATGAAGAATGTAAATATGCGTTGACTATATGGATTAATGTATATGGTCTGGCTATACCCCTTTTGCATAATTGAGATAAAGTCTCTCGTCAAACCTCTACTTCTACAATATTGGATAGGCATTCCTTCACAAGAGGAACGTATATGGATTCCACTTATGTCTGTAAAAGCTAAGATGCTGATATAGCCAAATAAGATTGCAAGTAAGGCAGCGAATATACTATTGATCAGTACGTATTCTCTCTTCAAGATATTAATTGTATTTAATCGTCTTCTTCTGTATCTTCTGTCCAAATGTATTCTGTATCTTCTTGTATGCTATCCGTTTGATATTCATCTTGATATAGTGTATTGTCGTAGTATGAGTTTGTATTATCTATATCTCTGGCAACAGAAGTTAATGCCGCAGCAAATATGGTATGCCAGACAATACAAATAAGCATTCCTACACTGCCAACGACTGTGGCTGCGATAGCAAACCCCTTAGGAGTACGGTTTTTTGTAGTCTTGCTAATCGCTACGATTCCAAGTATTAATGAAGGAATTAAAAACAACAGAGCAAACCAGTAAAAACATGGGATAAAAGAGGTGATTAAACCTATAATACCCAGTACTAAACTGATAATCTCTAAAGTGTAGTCAGGTGATCTTTGGGGATACTGGTTGTTATTTTGGTATTCGAAATTTTGATTTTCCATAGTTTTAAATTTTTGTTAAAATTAAACAATAAAATTGATTTTCATTCTACTGCATTTTTATTTCTAAAAAGCGTAATTTATACCGAAATAGTATACTTCATTTCAAAAAGTGTTCATGTTCAAGTTTAAAGTATTAATTTTACATTTCAAGTTTAAAAAATATATAAAATGCGTGTACATTTTATCGCAATAGGAGGGAGTGCAATGCACAATTTAGCTTTGGCATTACACGATAAAGGTGATCAAGTGACAGGTAGTGATGATGCTATCTTTGAGCCATCTAAATCAAGATTACAAGAGAAGGGACTTTTACCTGAAAAGGAGGGATGGTTTGAGGAAAAGATAACAGGTGATATCGATGCTGTTATTTTGGGAATGCATGCTAAGAACGACAATCCTGAATTGATTAAAGCAAAAGAATTGGGTTTAAAAATTTACTCTTACCCAGAATTTATATATGAACACTCAAAGAATAAAACAAGAGTTGTAATTGGTGGATCTCATGGGAAGACGACGATTACTTCAATGGTTTTACACGTAATGCATTATCACGATAGAGAAGTTGATTATTTAGTTGGAGCACAGTTAGAAGGTTTTGACAGGATGGTGAATTTAACAGCGGAAAATGACTTTATGTTGATTGAAGGTGATGAGTATTTATCTTCTGCTTTAGATCTTAGACCTAAATTTCATTTGTATCAACCTAATATTGCTTTGTTGAGTGGAATCGCTTGGGACCATATCAATGTGTTTCCTACATTTGAAAATTATGTAGAGCAGTTTAAGATTTTTATTGATAAGATTGTCAATGGTGGAATACTTGTGTACAATGAAGAAGACCCTATTGTTGAAAAACTTGTCGAAGAAACAGCTAATCCCATTCGAAAGATAGCTTATAATACTCCTGCTTATTCGATTGAGAATGGAATTACTTATCTTGAAACTTCAGAGGGACCTATGCCACTTGAAGTTTTTGGAGCACATAACTTAAGTAATTTGAATGGAGCCAAGTGGGTATGTCAAAATATGGGAATAGATGAAGATGACTTTTATGAAGCAATAGCTACCTTTAAAGGTGCTTCTAAGCGATTAGAAAAGCTATTCGACAAGGGAGGGGCTATCGTCTATAAGGATTTTGCTCATTCACCAAGCAAGGTGATTGCAACCACAGAAGCTGTAAAATTGCAATACCCAAATAAGAAAGTTATTGCATGTCTTGAACTACATACTTACAGTAGTTTGAATGTTGACTTTTTGCAACAGTATAAAGGAGCCTTAGATAAAGCAGACGAAGCAGTTGTGTTTTATTCTTTGGATGCATTGAAGATCAAACGTATGCAAGAGATTTCCTCTGATCAAATGCTAAGTGCTTTTGCAAAAGAGGGATTGAAAACTTATACTAATGCTGAAAGTTTTAAATCTTACCTTTATGCTTTGGATTTATCTGATACTGTATTGTTATTTATGAGTTCAGGTAACTATGGAGGGTTAAATATGGAAACCTTTATTTCAGAAAGATTACAATAATTTTATTTTAAAAGTATAAATACTTAAAGCTTCTAATTGAATTCTATTAGAAGCTTTTTTTATAACGATCCGCAAGTTTTAACAGGCTTGATTTTTGTTGCTCTTGTACAAGTGTTAATCTAATATGTATGGAGCAAACTAATTTTACTATTAAACATTGGGCAGAAGATGATAGACCAAGAGAAAAATTGATTCTCAAAGGTAAGGCTTCTTTGAGTGATGCAGAACTTCTCGCTATTCTGATTGGATCGGGAAGTAAGCAGGAAACAGCAGTGGAATTATCAAAGCGATTATTGCAATTCTATAGCAATAACTTAGCTTTACTCGCAAGACAAGGAGTAAAGCAATTAACCACCTTTAAAGGGATAGGAGAAGCTAAAGCTGTTTCTATTATAGCGGCCTTAGAAATTGGTCAAAGAAGAAGATCTGCAGATCAGCTGACTCAGGATCAAATTACTTGTAGTCAAGATGTATTTGAAATTATGCAACCTGTTTTAGGTGATTTAGATCATGAAGAATTTTGGGTTTTACTTTTGAGTAATTCGAATAAGGTTAATCACAAATTATCTTTGAGTAAAGGAGGAATGACGGGAACAGTTGTCGATGTTCGCATTCTTTTTAAGTCGGCTTTAGACTATCGCGCAACAGGATTGATTCTTGTTCATAATCATCCTTCGGGTAAGCTAAAACCAAGTGAGGCAGATATTGCGATTACCAAGAAGATTAAGGAAGGTGGGAAAATCATGGATATCTCTTTGTTGGACCATGTGATTATAACAGAACACAGCTATTATAGCTTTGCGGATGAAGGTTTAATGTAACTTGTACAAACAGTATTTAATTTTAAGTCTTACTTTTGCAGTTATTAAAAATAACGAGTTATGAATTATCCTTTTAAGGACAAGACAGATATATTTTTTGATTTAGATCATACATTATGGGATTTTGAACGCAATTCGGCTTTGGCTTTTGAACAAGTTATCGACGAGATGAAATTTCCCTTTTCTATTGAAGACTTTCTGAAGTTTTATGTAGATATCAATGCAACATACTGGGATAAATACAGTCTTAATCAAGTGTCACAAGAGGAATTGAGAATTGGCAGAATACGCGATACGTTTGACCAATTAGGTTATTCAACTACGACTACAAAACAACTTGAAATGGGAGATAAGTATTTGAACTATTTACCTAATTACAATTATTTGTTTGATGGGGCTATCGATCTCTTAGACTATTTACAAGAGTCCTATCGTCTACATATAATTACAAATGGGTTTAATGAAGTTCAGAACAGAAAATTAATAAACTCTGGTATCTATGATTACTTCCAGACAATTACAAACTCTGAGAATGCTGGGGTTAAGAAACCGGATCCTAAAATATTTCAATACGCGTTATCTCAAGCACAGGTTCACGTTGGCAAGACTGTCATGGTAGGAGATAATCTCTTAGCAGATATCGAAGGAGCAAGGAGTGTTGGTATGGATGCTATTTACTATCATCCTCAAGAAGTTGTTAGTGATAAATCTCTTGTCCAAGTGCAAGAGTTACTACAAATAAAAAACCTGCTTTAACAGCAGGTTTTTGGTTCTATATATATTAGTATTCATATTTGATCTCCCATCTGTTTTTCAGAAATTCACGTGTACTCTTTTCTCTTGCATTATCTCCTGGTTCATAAAATACTGTACCACTTAAATCATCTGGCAAGTATTCTTGAGTGATGAAGCTGTTATTAAAGTTATGCGGATAGTCATACTCCTCCCCATAACCAAGCTCTTTCATTAATTTTGTAGGAGCGTTTCGCAAGTGGATTGGAACAGAGAGGTCTCCAAACTGTTTGACTGCTTGTTGTGCTTTGCCAATCGCCATATAAGAGGAATTGCTCTTGGGAGAAGTAGCCAGGTAAATAGTACATTGACTCAGTAATATTCTACTTTCTGGATAACCAATGACAGATACAGCCTGGAATACATTAGTTGCCATAATCAGTGCAGTCGGATTAGCTAATCCTATATCTTCAGATGCGTGAATTACTAAGCGTCTTGCTATAAACTTCAAATCTTCACCTCCTTCAATCATCCTGGCTAACCAATATACAGCACCATTGGGATCACTTCCTCTTATGGATTTGATAAAAGCAGAAACTATATCATAGTGTTGTTCTCCTGTCTTGTCGTATAGTACAGTATTTTGTTGTACTACTTTGAGCACCATCTCATTATTGATTTCTATATAGTCACCACCTGTAGCATTGATGATAAGTTCAAAAGTGTTTAGCAGCTTCCTACCATCTCCTCCCGAAAGCCTAAAGAGAGCTTCGGTTTCTTTTAATACTATCTTTTTTGTTTTTAACACCTCGTCTTGGGTAATTGCTCTTTCTAACAAGGCTTGTAAGTCGTCTTTGCTAAAAGCATTCAAGGTATAGACTTGGCATCTGGAAAGCAGTGCAGGGATAACTTCAAAACTTGGATTTTCAGTAGTAGCACCTATTAAAGTAACCCATCCTCGTTCGACAGCAGCAAGTAGTGAATCTTGTTGTGACTTGCTGAAACGGTGAATCTCGTCAATGAATAAGATTGGATTTTTCGTCGTGAATAATCCTGTGTTTTGCTTGGCTTTCTCAATTACTTCTCGAACATCTTTTACTCCTGAATTGATTGCACTTAGCACATAGAAAGGACGTTCGCTTTGTTTAGCAAGTATTTCTGCCAATGTGGTTTTACCTGTACCTGGAGGTCCCCAAAAAATTAGGGACGGTATAAAGCCCATTTTCAATTGGTTTGTTAGTATTCCATTTTCACCTACCAAGTGAGCTTGGCTGACGTAATCTTCTAAGTGATTTGGTCTTACTCTTTCTGCTAATGGTGCATCCATCATAATCATATTCTTAGTAATTGTAGAAACAAAAATACAATGCTTTTTGAAACTTCCTTTCATTCTTGAAAAGACTTTGTTCGATTAATTAAAGTACTGCGGTTAGTAGCCGGAGTTTTGAATGGATTTTATGAATAAATGTCTTACATTAGTTTTATGAAGAAAGTGCCTGCCTTTTCAATAAACATCATTTTATTGCCCCTATTTTATGTTTTATTCATATGGGGTGCCTTTTGGTGTGATTGGACTTACTTCTTAGAATTGTATGAATATGGTGTGTATCCAAGGACTTGGTCTGGGTTAAGGGGAATCTTTTTTAGTCCTTTTATTCATGGAGGGTTAAAGCATTTGTACAATAATTCGGGTGCATTGTTTATTCTACTTATCATCCTGCAGTATTTCTATAAGAGGCAAACGTGGAAAGTTGTTGTTTTGGGTATTCTGCTGTCGGGATTTGGTACTTGGTTGTTTGCAAGACCAAGTTATCACATTGGAGCAAGTGGTCTTGTTTATGTGCTCGTCAGTTTTATTTTTTTTAAGGGGATGCAGACGCGTTATTATAGATTAATGGCTGTGTCGTTAGTCATTGTAGTCTTGTATGGAGGAACTGTCTGGTATATGTTTCCATCTGTAGAAGAAGGGATTTCTTGGGAAGGTCACTTGAGTGGATTTATCGCAGGTTTAATTCTTAGCTATGTGATTGAAGAACCTGAAATACCTGAGAAATACTATAAGTACGATTGGCAAAAACCTAGTTATGATGCCTCGCAAGATCCCTTTATGCAGTGTTTTGATGAAAATGGTAATTTTATTGTAATCCCGAAGGAAAAACCTATTGATTATTCTAACTGTTATCGACCTACTTTACCCATAGTTTACGTGGATTACCTTCAGAAGTATAGGGAGTATAAATAAAAAGCGTCTTCTAAAAGACGCTTCTGTAATTCTTAATTGTAAACTTTATTGCCGTTTCAAGTATCTCTCCCATATTGTTACAATACTTAAAAGCTTTTTCATGAACAAAGTCATACATCTCCATTTTTAATTGGTCAATGTGCTCTTTAGGAGCTATTGTATCTTGTTTCATGACATTGAGTATGTCTTGAATCCTGTCTTGATTACTTATAACCCTTCTCACTAATACTGAGCGAATCTCTTTTCTATATTGTTCTATAGAAATATCTTTAAACTTATCTAATACTAATTGTACGATTGTGTTATTCTCTTTAAAGAATTGAGGTAGATAGAACTTTAGATTGCCCTCATAACATTGTTGATCAAAGTCAATTGGTCGTATGCGATAGACAACGTGATCAAAATCGTGAGTGGGAATAATGACATAATTGTACGAACGCATATCACCTAATAATCCAATTAGACAACGCTCGTTGAACTTTACGTATTCCTTTGCGATTTGTGATTTTTCTAACTCAGTACATTGAGGCAAATACTCTTTGATGAACACATCTCCTGGTATTCCCATGATGTGTTCTTCAATCAATGTATCTTTGTGTACAAGGTAGTTTACGGTATTTGGAGACATCATTTCTTCTAATTCTAATCCGTAGATACGAGAGGCATCTGCTTTTTTGACGTAGAAATTAGTATAGATGTCATTTAATTTGTTTCTAATTTTAATGCGGAACGGTTGTGAGTTTCCAAAAGAACAAAAGTCTATGGTATCGACCACCAAGTGCTCTAATAGGGTCACATCTCCATCAGAATGAAGTAAAGTGTACACTTTCGCAAGATTGGCTTCGATTTCTGCATATTCATGTTCTGGATAATAAACTCTGTACCACAGCGTGTCATTACCAAATTTATCTTCCACGCTTACATAGCCACTAAAGCGCAACAAGTCCTCATATAAAATACTAATCTTTGTAGTACGTTTATACTTTTTAAGGTACCTCGCTAAATCATCTGATACAGGATAGCTTGGTTTGCGCATTTGTCTTTTAGCGGGTTGTTCCATTTGTCTATCTTCTTTGACGAATTGCTTCATATAAGAATGCTCCACATGCCACAGAAACATTTAATGAATCTATTGTGCTAAACATAGGTAATTTTGCTTTCTCATCTATGATTTTAAGTACAGAGGGGTTAATACCTTTATCTTCACTACCCATAATGATTGCTAAAGGAGTATTAAGATCTATATCGTAGATTTCTTTTTCTGCTTTTTCTGTCGCTCCTAATGTAATAACTCCAGAACCTTGTAAATAAAAGACAGCGTCTTTGATGTGGTCTACTTTACAAATAGGTATATTAAACACTGCTCCTGCAGAAGTCTTTACCGTATCACCATTCACAGGTGCTGCACCATTTTTAGAAACAATGATTCCATCTGCACCACAGCATACAGCTGTACGGATAATCGCTCCAAAGTTACGAGCATCTGATATTTGGTCTAAAATAACAAATAGAGGTTTCTCTTTTTCTGCTAATACACCTTCTACTAATGTTTCTAACGAGACAAAAGAAATGGGAGCAATACTTGCTATTGCGCCTTGGTGATTCTTTTTTGTTAATCGATTTAGTTTTTCAATTGGAACATATGAGAAATTAATGTTGTTCTTTTTAAGTGCTTTAAGCAGCTCATTCATTAATTCTCCACTTGCTTCTTTTTGAATAAAAACTTTGTCGATATCTTTTCCTGCCTCTATGGCTTCGATAATTGCACGAATACCAAATATTTGATTGTCCTGTTCCATGGTGCAAATGTAATATAAAATGTTAGGTTATATGACTGTACAATTACTGAAGTTAAAACTTAGTAATATACGACTACAAAATTACTGCGTATATATAGGATAATCAAGTGAAAAAAGAGGATGCGTATAGAGCGCCTTTTAATTCGATTACTTGTCTGCTCTTGCAACTTTTTGAGATTATTATCCTTTGAGCGGTATACAGTTACTAAAACTGAAAAAATAGTCAATTAACTAATTATACTGTTTGTAGAGAAATGCAATATAAAATCATCGATAAAGAGATATACACTGTACGTGTTATCAATAATTAATATAATGATTTTATTAGTTGAAATAGTATCGTGAAGGAATAAGTAAAATAGATTATCGATAATATCTTAATATATTTACTACTGAAACTATTCAATGTCTTGTACATAGACTAGATGCAGTATGATTGTTTGCATGTGTTTTTACTTTTCCCTGTGTAAGTTTCTATATTGTGTTGGGCTTAATTGTGTATGCTTTTTAAAGAATTTAGATAGATGACTCTCGTCATTGAAGTCTAATTCAAAGGCGATTTCCTTTAATCGCATTGTACTGTACTTCAGTCTTGTTTCTACTAGTTTTAGTTTGTAGTTTAAGATATAGTCTTGTAGGGATATACCTATTTGCTTTTTGAAGTATTCTCCGAAGTAGTTTTTTGAAATTCCAAAGGTGTTTGCTAAGACCTCTATGGATAGTTTCTCTCTATCCTTAATATTCTTTTGTACATAGGTGATGATACTCATGACATCTTGTACTTTCTTGTTTTCGTTTACTTGTTTGTAGTCACACTGTATAAGATTGCGTGCAATAAGATTGAGCAAAATAGACACACTCTGTCTGATAATTAAATAATCCAGTGCTTGCTGTTGGTACTCTCTCTGTATATTTCTAAGCAGGTGCTCTGCAAATGTTTCGTCTTCTTTGCTATGGAAGACACATCCTCCTTTTGCGTGATAGTTGTGGGTGATATAGGTTAGCTTGTTGATATTATCACAAGTCTCGATGCGGTCTGCCTCCATGCGTATCTGTGTGATGAAGGTTTGAGGGCATTCGATGACTAGTAGGGTACATTCTTTACTCAAGAAGAGGTAATGCGTATTAAAAGGAATAACGTATAGTTTTCCTTTTTGGAAAGGTACTTCATGGGATTCATATACACTGACTCCTTTGCCCTGTAGGATATAAACAAGCAGCAATTGGGAAGTGGATTGTATTTCTACACTATCTTCATGTAGAGTAATCTCTCGTATAGCTATTGATTCAAGTGTGTCGTAACGCATATTTCCGTACTAGAAAAACCTTTTATAGTACAATTAATTTTGTACTTAAGGTGCTTTCTTTGCAAAGGAATAAAAAAAATGAATATGAGTGCGTATAAAAATAGATGGAGTGTATTGCGCTATTTAGTAATCGGTGCTTTTCTTTCTCCTTTAGACTATTTTATTGTGAATATGGCTTTACCTGCAATAAAGGATTCTTTTGAAGCAACAGAAAATCAATTGCAAATGGTTATTGCTATTTATGGACTGACGTATGCTGCCTTAGTGGTGTGTAGTGGTAAGTTGGGGGATATATATGGTAGACGTACCATTTTTACTACTGGGCTTTGGATATTTCTATTGTCTTCTATAGCGTGTGCTTTTTCCCCTACGATTAGTTTACTTATCTTTTCTAGGTTTCTACAAGGTATAGGAGCATCGCTATTGGCTCCTCAGGTATTAGCATCTATTCGACTCCTATTTGATGATTCAGAGCGAGCAAAGGCATTAGGCTTTTTTGGTTCTGTATTTGGATTAGCTGCTATTGTAGGACAATTGTTAGGAGGTGTATTATTGAGTGTTCATTTGTGGGGAATGACTTGGGAGATTATCTTCTTGGTTAATGTACCAGTGGCAGCAGTTTGTTTATATGGGATATATACGCATATGTCTAAAGAAACATTAAAGAAACAGCCCTTAGATATAGGTGGTGTATTGTTAGTAATAGGAGCACTACTGTGTTTTATTACACCTTTAATATATGGGCGCGCTTATCAATGGGCTTGGTGGATTTTTGCGATTATTGGATTGAGCATTGTTCTATTGATTGGCTTTGTGCAATATGAATGTTATCGAGAACGACACGCTTACCCTGTATTGTTGTCTATGAAATTGTTTGACAATAAAGGTTTTGCTTTTAGCTTACCTATTATCTTGTTCTATAATTTTACAGCTGGACTCTTTGTTTGTTATCCTTATTATTTACAATCCTATTTGGATTGGGGAGTATTAGCGTCTGGATTGGCTATTGTTCCTTATGGAGTAGGATTTTTCTTTGGGCCAATCTTATTTGCGAAAGGAGGGAGAAAGAGTGGGTTTTGGATTAAGTTAGGTTTAGGGTTGTTGCTTGTTTCATTTATCCTCTTGGGAGGATTGTTTAGTAAGTATGAAACACCAACATTAGGAATGCATTTGATTTTCTTATTTGCTGGATTTGGACACGGAATCATTATGCCTGTGATGATGAAAGAGAGTATTCGATACATTGAAGTGGATCAAGTAGGACAAGCATCTGGAATAGTAAGTACTGTCATTCAAGTGGGAAGTGTCTTGGGTGGGGCTATTATAGGAACATTGTTTTTCAGTTTAAAAAGTGTATGTGGCTATTCTCAGGCTTTTGCAATTGCTTTAATAGGTTTAGGTGTAGTACAATTAATAGGTATAGTATTTTATAGCATGTTGAATAGAGAAGTTAATAAAAGTAAATAATTATGTATACAACAAAAGAAATAGGGTTAGGGGTACAACAAGTGCAAGACTTTTGTAAAAACATAGAGATGTGGTTCTGTGGAGAGTTAGCTAATCAAGATGAAGTATTAGGCCGTATAACAAGTACATTCGATCAGTCATTTGTTATGGTCAATGGAGATGAAAAGCAAATGGACTACGCAGCGTTTGTACAATGGTTGCCTTCTGTTTATGGAAAGTTTCCAGGAAGAAAAGTGTTTTTAGAAGATGTAAAAGCTAGTGCTACATTCTCACATATACTTGTTCAGTATAAAGAAATTCAAGTAACAGGAAAGGATAGAAATGAGCGAAAATCTTCTGCGGTATTTAGAATTATTGAGGGTAAAGCTTTGTGGTATCACTTAGTGGAAGTATGGCTATAATCTTAATGCTTGTGTAAGTTTATCAATCGGAAACCTATTTATACTATTTTGTATGGATAGGTTTTCTTTTTTACAAAAGAGTAACTATATGTATCTATATAATTACGCGGTGAGAACGTATTCTTTTGTATAAAAGTGCTATAGAATTGCTTGAAACGCAATAATATTGAATTTGGTTGCTTTGCATATAATGATTTAAATGAAGGTGTTTGATAATATTAGTTTAGGAGAAAGCTAATTTTTAATAGCAAAGCGCAATGAAATAAAATGATTTAAAAAAAAAGTTTAATATGATTGAAAATTAATGAATTGAGTTTTGAATAATTCAAAAAAGTTTTTACATTTGCAACCCCGTATAGTGTGCGGGAAAATTATTTGTGGAAATTATTAATAAACATTATGCCAACAATTCAACAATTAGTAAGAACAGGGAGAACCCAATTGACTAAGAAGAGTAAATCGGTTGCTTTGGATTCTTGTCCTCAAAGAAGAGGAGTTTGTACGCGTGTTTATACTACTACACCTAAAAAACCAAACTCTGCAATGCGTAAAGTTGCAAGGGTACGTTTAACAAATGGTAATGAAGTAAACGCTTACATCCCAGGAGAAGGACACAATTTACAAGAGCACTCGATAGTATTAGTTAGAGGTGGAAGGGTAAAAGACTTACCAGGTGTTAGATACCACATCGTACGTGGAGCTTTGGATACTGCTGGAGTAAACGGTAGAACTCAAAGAAGATCTAAATATGGTGCTAAACGCCCTAAAGACAAAAAGTAATCGTATAAACGTTTAAGAAGGAAGACATGAGAAAAAGACAGGCTAAAAAGAGACCTCTTTTACCGGATCCGCAATTTAATGATCAATTAGTTACGCGTTTTGTGAATAACTTAATGTGGGATGGTAAAAAGTCTACAGCTTTTAAAGTGTTCTATGATGCTTTAGCTATCGTAGAGGAGAAAAAACAAGACGAGGAGAAAACTTCATTAGAAGTTTGGAAAGATGCATTGACAAATGTTATGCCTCACGTAGAAGTACGTTCTCGTCGTGTTGGAGGGGCAACTTTCCAAATTCCAATGCAAATTCGTCCGGATAGAAAGATTTCTATGGCGATGAAATGGATGATTTTGTATGCGAGAAAAAGAAATGAAAAGTCAATGGCTGCAAAATTAGCTTCTGAAATCTTAGCTGCTGCTAAAGAAGAAGGTGCTGCAGTTAAAAAGAGAATGGATACTCACAAAATGGCTGAGGCAAATAAAGCATTCTCTCACTTTAGATTTTAATCCATACAGAAACTATATACAATGGCAAGAGATTTAAAATATACAAGAAACATTGGTATCGCTGCTCACATCGATGCTGGTAAAACAACTACGACAGAGCGTATTTTGTTCTATACAGGTAAAAACCACAAAATGGGAGAGACTCACGAAGGATCTTCTACAATGGACTGGATGGAGCAAGAGGCTGAAAGAGGTATTACTATTACATCAGCAGCTACTACTTGTACTTGGAATTTCCCTACAACTCAAGGAGCTGTGATTCCTGAGTCTATGGAATATCACTTCAACATTATCGATACTCCGGGACACGTTGACTTTACAGTTGAAGTTAACCGTTCATTACGTGTATTAGATGGATTAGTTTTCTTATTTAGTGCTGTTGATGGTGTTGAGCCTCAATCAGAAACTAACTGGAGATTAGCTGATAACTATAAAGTTCCTCGTATGGGATTTGTTAATAAGATGGACCGTCAAGGTGCTAACTTCTTAGCAGTATGTCAGCAAGTAAAAGATATGTTGAAATCTAATGCAGTGCCGATTGTTTTACCAATTGGTGATGAAGCTGATTTCAAAGGTATCGTTGATTTAGTGAAAAACCGTGCAATCGTATGGCATGATGAGAATCATGGTTCTACTTTTGATGTTGTTGAGATCCCAGCGGATATGTTGGATGAAGTTAAGCAATACAGAGGTCAGTTAATCGAAGAGATTGCTGCATACGATGAAAATTTATTAGAAAAATACATGGAGGATGAAAACTCTATCACTGAGGATGAGATTCACGTTGCTTTACGTGCTGCTACTCTTGATATGAGCATCATTCCTATGACTTGTGGATCTTCTTTCAAAAACAAAGGAGTTCAGTTTATGTTAGATGCTGTTTGTCGTTACTTACCTTCTCCAATGGATAAGGAAGCTATCGAAGGAACTAATCCTGATACAGAAGAGCCAATCTTACGTAAGCCTTCAGTTACTGAGCCGTTTGCTGCATTAGCGTTTAAAATTGCTACTGACCCATTCGTAGGTCGTTTAGCTTTCTTTAGAGCTTATTCAGGACACTTAGATGCTGGTTCTTATGTATTGAATACTCGTTCTGGAAACAAAGAGCGTATTTCTCGTATCTACCAAATGCACGCTAACAAACAAAACCCAGTTGAATATATTGAGGCTGGAGATATTGGAGCTGCTGTAGGATTTAAAGATATCAAAACTGGAGATACTTTATGTGATGAGAAGAATCCTATCGTATTAGAAAGTATGATATTCCCAGACCCTGTAATCGGTATCGCTATTGAACCAAAAACAAAAGCGGATATGGATAAAATGGGTACTGCTTTAGCTAAATTAGCTGAGGAAGATCCTACTTTTACAGTTAAAACTGACCAAGCGTCTGGACAAACTGTAATCTCTGGTATGGGTGAATTACACTTAGACGTTCTTATTGACCGTATGAGACGTGAGTTCAAAGTTGAAGTTAACCAAGGTGAGCCTCAAGTTGAGTACAAAGAAGCTCTTACTCGTTTCGCTGATCATAGAGAAGCTTATAAAAAGCAATCTGGTGGACGTGGTAAATTCGCGGATATCGTATTCAAAATGGGACCTGCTGATGACGTAGATGGAAAACCATTCGTTGGATTACAATTCGTAAACGAAGTTAAAGGTGGTAACGTTCCTAAAGAATATATCCCTTCTGTAGAGAAAGGATTTAGAGAGGCAATGAAACAAGGTCCTTTAGCTGGATTCGAAATGGATTCAATGAAAGTAACTTTAGTGGATGGTTCTTACCACGCGGTTGACTCGGATGCATTATCTTTCGAATTAGCTGCTAAGATGGGGTATAAAGCTGCTGCTAAAGCTGCTGGAGCTATCATTTTAGAGCCTATCATGAAATTAGAGGTATTGACTCCTGAAGAAAACATGGGTGATATCGTTGGAGATTTGAACCGTCGTCGTGGACAAATCAACAGTATGGATGATAGAAATGGTGCTAAAGTTGTTAAGGCTTCTGTTCCATTATCAGAAATGTTCGGTTATGTTACTACATTGAGAACATTATCGTCTGGTAGAGCAACTTCTGTAATGGAGTTCTCTCACTACTCTGAGACGCCATCAAACATTTCAGAAGCAGTAATCACTAAAGCAAAAGGTAACGCTTAATTTTAGAGTAAAATGAGTCAAAAAATCAGAATAAAATTAAAATCTTACGATCATATGTTGGTTGATAAATCAGCAGAGAAAATCGTAAAAACTGTAAAAAGTACAGGTGCTGTTGTAACAGGTCCAATTCCGTTACCAACTCACAAAAAAATCTTTACTGTTCTTCGTTCTCCTCACGTGAACAAAAAAGCAAGAGAGCAGTTTGAATTAAGTTCATACAAAAGATTGTTAGATATTTATTCATCATCTTCAAAAACAATTGATGCTTTAATGAAATTAGAGTTACCAAGTGGAGTTGAAGTTGAAATCAAAGTGTGATAATAACTAACTTTTCTTAACTGAAAATAATATTCTAGCTAAGTATTAAGAGTTGCTCTTAATACTTAGCTCTTTAAATGAATAAAACAATTTATAATTAATAATTAATATTTATGTCTGGGTTAATTGGTAAAAAAATCGGCATGACTAGTATTTTCGATGAGAATGGAAAAAACATTCCATGTACAGTAATCGAAGTAAGTCCTAATGTCGTTACCCAAGTCAGAACCAATGAGGTTGACGGGTATGAAGCGTTACAACTTGGTTTCGATGACAAATCAGATAAACATGCTACTAAAGCTGAGTTAGGTCACTTTAAAAAAGCTGGTACATCTGCTAAAAGAAAAGTTGTTGAAATTAAGGATTTTGCTGGAGAGTATAAACTAGGTGATGCAATCACTGTAGATTTGTTCTTAGAAGGTGAGTTTGTTGACGTACAAGGTGTTTCTAAAGGTAAAGGATTCCAAGGGGTTGTTAAACGTCACGGTTTTGGTGGGGTAGGACAAGTTACTCACGGTCAAAAAAACCGTTTAAGAGCGCCAGGATCTGTAGGTGCATCTTCTTATCCTTCTAGAGTATTCAAAGGAATGCGTATGGCAGGAAGAACAGGAGGAGTAAATGTAACAGTACAAAACCTTAGAGTTTTAAAAGTAGTTGCTGATAAGAATCTACTTGTTGTTAAGGGAGCAGTTCCAGGACACAAAAACTCTTATGTAATCATTCAGAAGTAATGGAAGTAAAAGTTTTAGATATCACAGGAAAAGATACTGGTAGAAAAGTTGAACTTTTAGATTCAGTATTCGGTATAGAGCCAAACAATCACGCAGTATATCTTGATGTTAAACAATATTTAGCAAATCAAAGACAAGGAACTCACAAGGCTAAAGAAAGAGCTGAGATTTCTGGAAGTACTCGCAAGATTAAAAAACAAAAAGGAACTGGTACTGCAAGAGCAGGAAGTATTAAATCTCCAGTATTCCGCGGAGGAGGTAGAGTTTTCGGACCAAGACCAAGAACTTACTCTTTAAAATTGAATAAAAGTTTAAAACGATTAGCAAGAAAATCTGCTTTCTCAATTAAAGCAAAAGAATCAAATTTAATCGTTGTTGAAAACTTTAACTTTGAAGCTCCAAGCACTAAAGATTTTATCAAAGTGTTGAGTGGTTTAGGGTTGGAAAATAAAAAATCTCTATTTGTGTTTGGTGAATCAAATAAAAATGTATATTTGTCATCACGCAATTTAGAGAAGGCTGCTGTTGTAACTACTTCAGAATTAAGCACTTACGGTATTTTAAATGCTGGTAGTTTAGTGTTAACTGAGGGTTCTGTAGCTGGAATTGTCGAAAATTTAAGTAAATAATAGGAAGATGAGTGTTTTAATTAAGCCTATAATTACAGAAAAAATAACTAAAGACGGCGAAATATTCGGTCGTTTTGGTTTTGTAGTTGATAGAAGAGCTAACAAAATTGAGATCAAAAAAGCAGTAGAAGCTGCTTATGGAGTTACTGTTGTTAGTGTAAATACTATGAACTATGCTGCTAAGCGTTCTGTTAAGTACACTAAAAGTGGAATGATCAACGCTAAAACTAATGCTTACAAGAAAGCAATAGTTGAATTGAAAGAAGGAGAGAGTATAGACTTTTATTCAAATATCTAATAAATAATGTCAGTTAGAAAATTAAAACCTATTACCCCAGGTCAGCGTTTTAGAGTTGTGAATAGTTTTGACGCTATAACAACTGATAAGCCGGAGCGTAGTTTACTAGCACCGAAAAAAAAATCTGGAGGTAGAAATAGTCAAGGGAAAATGACCATGCGCTACACAGGTGGTGGTCATAAACAAAGATACCGTGTGGTAGATTTTAAAAGAACTAAAGTTGGAATTCCAGCTACTGTTAAAACTATCGAGTATGATCCAAACCGTACAGCATTCATCGCTTTGATTGCTTACGCAGATGGAGCTAAATCATACGTAATTGCACAAAGCGGTATGAAAGTTGGTCAAACTGTAGTTTCAGGACCAGAAGCATCACCAGAAGTTGGGAATGCGATGCCTTTAAGAAATATTCCTTTAGGAACTGTTATTTCTTGTATCGAATTACGTCCAGGACAAGGTGCTGTTATTGCTCGTTCAGCAGGTACATTTGCACAATTAGTTGCTAGAGATGGTAAATATGCTACTATTAAAATGCCTTCAGGAGAAATCCGTTTAATTTTATTAGAGTGTGTAGCTACTATCGGAGCTGTGTCTAATCACGATCACCAATTAATCGTTTCAGGTAAAGCTGGTAGATCTAGATGGTTAGGTAGAAGACCAAGAACAAGAGCTGTAGCGATGAACCCAGTAGATCACCCAATGGGAGGTGGAGAAGGTCGTTCTTCAGGAGGACACCCACGTTCAAGAAACGGGATGCCTGCTAAAGGTTACAGAACTCGTTCAAAAGTTAAAGCGAGTAATAAGTATATTGTTGAACGTAGAAAGAAATAAAAGATTAAGACATGGCACGTTCGTTAAAAAAAGGACCTTATGTTCACTTTAGATTAGAGAAGAAAGTTCAACAAAACGTAGAGAGTGGAAAAAATGGAGTTATCAAGACTTGGTCAAGAGCTTCTATGATTACTCCAGACTTCGTTGGACAAACTATCGCAGTGCACAATGGTCGTCAATTTGTTCCTGTATATGTAACAGAGAACATGGTAGGACATAAATTAGGAGAATTTTCACCAACAAGATCTTTTAGAGGTCACGCTGGTGCAAAGAATAAAGGTAAAAAATAATAAGAAGCTATGGGAGTTCGTAAAAGAGAGAGAGCTGAGCAGATTAAAGAGGCTAACAAGCAAGTTGCTTTCGCTAAGCTAAATAATTGCCCTACTTCTCCAAGAAAAATGCGCTTAGTAGCGGATTTAGTTAGAGGACAGAAAGTAGAAAAAGCTCTAAATATATTAAGATTCAGTTCAAAAGAAGCTTCTCGTAATTTAGAGAAATTGCTTTTATCTGCAATCGCTAACTGGCAAGCGAAGAACAGTGATTCAAATATTGAAGAAGCTGGTTTAATCGTTAAAGAAATCAGAGTTGATGGTGGTATGATGTTAAAAAGATTACGTCCTGCACCTCAAGGAAGAGCACATAGAATAAGAAAACGTTCTAATCACGTAACAATCGTGTTAGGATCTAATAATAACACACAAAGCAATTAATAAGCAGTATGGGACAAAAGACTAATCCAATCGGGAATCGCCTTGGTATTATTAGAGGATGGGACTCAAACTGGTATGGTGGAAATGACTACGGTGATAAAATCGCTGAAGATCACAAAATCAGAAAGTATATCCATGCTCGTTTATCAAAAGCTAGTGTTTCTAAAGTAATCATCGAAAGAACTTTGAAACTTGTAACCGTTACTATCACTACTGCAAGACCTGGTATTATTATCGGGAAAGGTGGACAAGAGGTAGACAAGCTAAAAGAAGAGTTAAAAAAGATTACTGATAAAGAAGTTCAGATTAACATTTTTGAAATCAAACGTCCTGAATTAGACGGATATCTTGTGGCTGCAAGTATCGCTCGTCAAATTGAGAACAGAATTTCTTACCGTCGTGCGATTCGTATGGCTATGGCTGCTGCGATGAGAATGAACGCTGAAGGAATTAAAGTTATGATTTCTGGTCGTTTGAATGGTGCTGAAATGGCACGTTCTGAAACTTTTAAAGAAGGACGTATTCCTTTATCAACTTTCAGAGCTGACATCGATTACGCACTTGCTGAAGCTCACACTACTTATGGTAGAATGGGAATTAAAGTGTGGATCATGAAAGGTGAAGTTTATGGAAAAAGAGATCTTTCTCCGTTAGCTGGAATGGATAAAAAACAATCTAAATCAGCAGGATCTCCAAAAGGTAAAACTAACCAACGCAAAAGAAAGTAATTTTTAAACTGAAGAAAAATGTTACAGCCTAAAAGAACAAAATACCGTAAGGTACAGAAAGGTAAAATGAAAGGGATTTCTCAAAGAGGGCATGAACTTTCAAATGGTATGTTTGGAATCAAATCGATGGACACTTCATTTATTACTTCTCGTCAAATTGAGGCAGCTCGTATTGCAGCTACTCGTTTCATGAAACGTGAAGGACAGTTGTGGATCAAGATTTTCCCAGATAAACCAATTACTAAAAAGCCTCTTGAAGTACGTATGGGTAAAGGTAAAGGTGCAGTAGAGTACTGGGTTGCTGTGGTAAAACCAGGAAGAATTATGTTCGAAGTTGGTGGAGTGCCAATTTCAGTTGCTAAAGAAGCATTGCGTTTAGCAGCACAAAAACTTCCAGTTAGAACTAAATTTGTAATCGCTAGAGATTTCGAAGCATAATCTAAAATTTATCATGAAACAATCAGAAATAGTAAGTCTATCTGTAGCTGAATTACAAGATCAACTAACGCAGTTGACAAGCGCATATAATAACTTAAGATCTGCACACGCGATTTCTCCAATTGAGAATCCTCTTCAAATCAGAACGGTTAGAAGAAGCATCGCTAGAGTTAAGACAGAGTTAAGTAAAAGAGAGTTACAATAATTGTATTCTGCCGAAAGATGGAAAATAGAAAAGAAAGAAAAGAAAGAATAGGTGTTGTTACTAGCAACAAAATGGAGAAATCTATTGTTGTGTCTGAAGTAAAGAGAGTAAAACACCCTTTATACGGAAAGTTCGTGTTGAAAACTAAGAAATATGTTGCACACGACGAAACAAATGACTGCAACATTGGTGATACAGTTAGAATTATGGAGACTCGTCCATTATCTAAATCTAAATGTTGGAGATTAGTTGAAATCATTGAAAGAGCGAAATAATTATGGTACAACAGGAATCTAGACTTAAAGTAGCAGATAACACGGGAGCAAAAGAAGTTTTGACAATCCGCGTGTTAGGAGGAACGAAACGTCGTTATGCCTCTGTAGGAGATAAAATTGTAGTTTCAATCAAAGAAGCAACTCCAAACGGAAACGTTAAGAAAGGTGCTGTTTCAACTGCAGTTGTTGTTCGTACCAAAAAAGAAGTGAGAAGAGCCGATGGATCTTACATCAGATTTGATGATAACGCATGTGTATTATTGAATGCTGCAGGTGAGATGAGAGGAACTCGTGTTTTTGGTCCAGTAGCGAGAGAACTTCGTGAAAAACAATTCATGAAAATTGTATCATTAGCACCAGAGGTGTTATAATTCTTTCAAAAGATGACTAAGCTAAAGATAAAAACAGGAGATACAGTACGTGTAATTGCTGGAGACCATAAAGGTTTAGAAGGTAAGGTAGTACGTGTATTACGTGAAAAAAACAAAGCTATTGTTGAAGGGTTAAACATCATTTCTAAGCATGTTAAGCCTAGTGCTACTAACCCTCAAGGTGGAATTGTTAAAAAAGAAGCTCCAATCCACATCTCTAACTTAGCGATCGTAGATCCTAAGACTAACGAAGTTACAAGAGTAGCTATCGAGAAAGATGAGAACGGAAAAAATGTTAGAGTTTCTAAAAAATCAAAACAAGTATTATAGTTATGGCTTATATACCAAGACTTAAAGAAGAGTATAAAAGCAGAGTAATCTCTGCTCTTACTGAGGAATTTGGTTACAAAAACGTTATGCAAGTTCCAAAACTTGAGAAAATCGTTGTTAGCCGTGGTGTTGGAGCAGCTGTATCTGATAAAAAATTAGTTGATTACGCAGTTGAGGAATTGACTAAAATTACAGGACAAAAAGCTGTTGCTACTATCTCAAAGAAAGACGTTGCTACGTTTAAATTGAGAAAAGGTATGCCAATTGGAGCTAAAGTAACTTTACGTGGAGAGAAAATGTATGAGTTCTTAGATCGTTTAGTAACTTCTGCTTTACCACGTGTTAGAGATTTCCAAGGAATTAAATCTGACGGATTTGACGGAAGAGGAAATTATAACTTAGGTGTTACTGAGCAGATTATTTTCCCTGAAATCAATATTGATAAAGTAAACAAAATCGCTGGTTTTGATATCACTTTTGTAACATCTGCTAATACAGATAAAGAAGCGAAATCTTTACTTGCTGAATTAGGATTACCTTTTAAAAAGAATTAAGTATGGCTAAAGAATCAATGAAAGCCCGTGAGGTAAAAAGACAAGCATTAGTAGATAAATATGCTGATAAGAGAAAAGCTCTTTTAGAAGCTGGAGACTACGAAGGGTTACAAAAATTGCCTAAAAATGCTTCTCCAGTACGTTTACACAACAGATGTAAATTAACAGGAAGACCAAGAGGGTATATGCGTCAGTTCGGTATTTCTCGTGTTACTTTCCGTGAAATGGCAAATAATGGATTGATACCAGGAGTTAAAAAGGCAAGTTGGTAATTAAGATTTAAAGGTAAAAACAATGTATACAGATCCAATAGCAGATTTCCTTACAAGAATTAGAAATGCTGTGCGTGCAAACCACAAAGTAGTTGAGATTCCAGCATCTAACTTTAAGAAAGAAATCACGAAAATTTTATTCGATCAAGGATATATCTTAAGCTATAAATTTGATGATAGTTCAGTTCAAGGAACAATCAAAATAGCTTTAAAATATGATAAGGACACTAAAGAGTCTGTAATTAGAGATATCCAAAGAATTAGTAAACCAGGTTTGCGTAAATACGCTTCTGCAGCTGACCTTCCTAGAATCTTAAATGGTTTAGGAATCGCTATTATTTCAACATCAAGAGGATTGATGACTGGAAAACAAGCGAAACAACTTAATGTTGGTGGAGAAGTAGTTTGTTACGTATACTAATTTAAAAAGACTAAGAGATGTCAAGAATAGGAAAAAGTCCAATAGCAATCCCTGCTGGTGTAACGGTTGACGTTAAAGAAGGAGAGATCGTTGTTAAAGGTAAATTAGGAGAGCTTACTCAGAAATTTGATACAGTTAGTGTTAAAGTTGAAGAAAATAATGTAATTGTTGAGCGTTCATCTGACGATAAAGATGAGAGAGCAAAACACGGTTTATACCGTAGTTTAATTAACAATATGATTACAGGTGTATCTGAAGGATTTACAATCACTTTGGAATTGGTAGGGGTAGGATATCGTGCTTCTAACCAAGGTCAAAAGTTAGATTTAGCTTTAGGTTTTTCACACAATATCGTAATAGATGTTGCTTCAGAAGTAAAAGTGGAAACTATATCTGAAAAAGGGAAAAACCCACTAGTGAAATTGACTTCACATGACAAACAATTAGTAGGTCAAGTGGCAGCTAAAATCCGTTCATTCCGTAAACCAGAACCTTACAAAGGAAAAGGTATCAAGTTTGTGGGTGAAGAGTTAAGAAGAAAAGCAGGTAAATCAGCTTAAAAATTAAGACTATGTCATTAACAAAATCTGAAAGAAGACAACGTATAAAATTCAGAATTAGAAAGGTGGTTACTGGAACTACAGCAAAACCAAGACTTTCTGTATTCAGAAGTAATAAAGAGATCTATGCGCAAATCATAGATGACGTGAATGGAGTAACTCTAGCTTCAGCATCTTCAAGAGAAGCTGGTATAACAAGAGGAACCAATATTGAAACTGCTGCATCGGTTGGGAAACTAATTGCAGAAAAAGCTTTAAAAGCTGGTATAGAAAATGTATCTTTCGACAGAAATGGTTATTTATACCACGGACGTGTTCAATCATTAGCGAACGGTGCTAGAGAAGCTGGATTAAAATTCTAATTAGTTATGTATCAAAATTATAAAAACGTAGAATTTGTAAAACCAAGTGGTCTTGATTTAAAAGACCGTTTGGTTAGTGTTAATCGTGTAACTAAAGTAACTAAAGGTGGGCGTGCTTTCGGATTCTCAGCTGTAGTTGTAGTAGGTGACGAGAACGGTGTAGTGGGTCATGGTTTAGGTAAATCAAAAGATGTTTCTGAAGCAATCGCTAAAGCGGTGGAAGATGCTAAGAAAAACTTAGTAAGAATTCCTTTGAATGGTCATACTATTCCTCACGAACAAAAAGGTAAATTCAGTGGAGCAAGAGTATTATTGATGCCTGCATCTTTGGGTACTGGAGTAATTGCTGGAGGTTCTGTGAGAGCAGTTGTAGAATCAGTAGGGATTAAAGATTTATTATCAAAATCTCAGGGTTCTTCTAACCCACACAACGTGGTTAAAGCTACTTTCGATGCTTTATTACGCTTAAGAAGTGCTTCTACAGTTGCAAAACAAAGAGGAATTTCTTTAGAAAAAGTATTTAAAGGTTAATTTGAAGGAAGTTATGTCAAGAATAAAAGTAAAACAAGTAAAAAGCCAAATCAACTGTCCTCTTATTCAAAAGAGAACATTAGAGGCTTTAGGACTTCGTAAAATTGGACAAGTAGTGGAGCATGAAGCTTCAAGTGCAATTTTAGGAATGGTAAAAAAAGTTCAACACTTAGTTTCTGTAGAAGAAATTAAATAATTTTGTAAAGTATGAATTTAAGTAATTTACAGCCAGCAAACGGTTCAGTACACAACCAAAACAAACGAGTTGGTCGTGGTGAAGGTTCTGGAAAAGGAGGAACTTCTACAAAAGGACATAAGGGAGCAAAATCACGTTCAGGATATTCTAAAAAGATCGGATTTGAAGGAGGGCAAATGCCACTTCAAAGACGTGTACCAAAATTTGGTTTCAAAAATATTAATAGAGTTGAGTACAACGTTGTTAACTTAGAAACTTTACAAGGTTTGGTTGATAATGGAGTAGTTACAGATACTGTAGATTTCGCTCTTTTAGTAGATTTAGGTTTAGCTTCTAAAAATGGTTTAGTGAAGGTTTTAGGACGTGGCGAATTAAAAGCTAAATTAAAAGTTTCTGCTCATAAATTTTCAGCTTCTGCTAAACAAGCAATCGAAGCTGTAGGAGGAGAAATTGTAACGTTATAAAATCTTAGTAAACAAGATGAAGAAGTTTTTTGAAACATTAGCCAATATTTGGAAAATTGAAGAACTAAAAAATAAAATTCTAATTACATTAGGATTATTACTTGTGTACCGATTCGGTACACAAGTTACTCTTCCAGGTATTGACGCTACAAAATTGCAAGCTTTAACAGAGCAAACTAATCAAGGTGTTGGTTGGTTAATAAATGTGTTTACAGGGGGAGCGTTCTCGCAAGCTTCTGTTTTCGCATTAGGTATTATGCCTTATATTTCTGCTTCCATTGTAGTACAGTTGATGGGAATCGCGGTTCCTTATCTTCAAAAACTGCAAAATGATGGAGAAAGCGGTAGAAAGAAAATGAACCAAATTACGCGATGGTTGACAATTGGTATCACCTTGTTACAAGGGCCAAGTTACATTTATAATTTGTACTTGCAGTTGCCATCAGATGCATTTTTGCTAGGTTTCGATTCTTTCTCATTCTTGTTTTCTTCAGTAATTATACTAGTTACCGGAACTATTTTTGCAATGTGGTTAGGTGAAAAAATTACTGATAAAGGTATTGGAAATGGGATCTCATTGTTAATTATGGTTGGTATTATCGCAAGATTGCCAATGGCGTTCGTTCAAGAGTTTCAATCGAGAACAACTGAAAGTAGTAATGGTGGTCTTATGTTGGTGGTGATTGAAGTAATTTTATGGTTGTTAATCATTATTGCTTGTATTTTATTGACGCTTGCTGTTAGAAGGATTCCTGTTCAATATGCAAGAAGAAGTGCTTCTGGAACTTATGATCAATCAATGTTAGGTGGTAACCGTCAATGGATACCTTTAAAGCTTAACGCATCTGGAGTAATGCCAATCATCTTCGCTCAAGCGATTATGTTTGTGCCAGCAGCAGTTGCTGGATTATCAACTTCGGATACTGCAAAATCTATAAGTACAACCTTCCATAATGTATTTGGTTGGGAGTATAATTTACTTTTTGCTTTATTAATCATAATTTTTACGTACTTTTACACCGCAATTACAGTACCTACTAATAAGATGGCTGATGATTTGAAACGAAGTGGAGGATTTATACCTGGTGTTAGACCAGGAACAGAAACTGCGGATTTCTTAGACAGAATCATGTCTTTGATTACTTTCCCAGGTTCGTTATTCTTAGCTTTGATCGCTGTTTTTCCTGCAATAATGAAAACAGTGATAGGTGTTCAAGATCATTGGGCTATGTTTTATGGTGGAACATCGTTACTAATTATGGTTAGTGTTGTAATTGATACTATCCAACAAATAAACTCATACTTGTTAAATAAACAGTATGATAGTATGATGACTAGTGGTAAAAATAGAAGAGCAATAGCTTAATTTTTATGGCAAAACAAGCAGCAATAGAACAAGACGGAGCAATCGTAGAAGCGTTATCAAATGCAATGTTCCGTGTAGAATTAGAAAATGGACATGTCGTAATTGCTCATATCTCTGGTAAGATGCGTATGCACTATATTAAGTTACTACCAGGTGATAGAGTAAAATTGGAAATGAGTCCTTACGATCTGACCAAAGCAAGAATTACTTATAGATATTAAAGAGGCTATTAAAATGAAAGTAAGAGCATCAGTTAAAAAAAGAAGTGCCGAGTGCATTATAGTACGTAGAAAAGGTAGACTTTACGTTATTAATAAAAAGAATCCTAGATTTAAACAAAGACAAGGATAATTATGGCAAGAATCGCAGGGGTAGATATACCTAAACACAAAAGAGGAGTTATTGCTTTAACTTATATCTTCGGAATTGGTTCAAGCAGAGCTAAAGAAATTCTTGAAAAAGCAAACGTTAGCGAAGATAAAAAAGTTCTAGATTGGAACGATGATGAAATCGGAGCAATTCGTGAAGCTGTAGCTCACTACACTATTGAAGGTGAATTAAGATCTGAAATTTCTTTAAACATCAAACGTTTAATGGATATCGGATGTTATAGAGGAATCCGTCATAGAGCTGGTCTTCCATTAAGAGGACAAAGAACTAAGAATAACTCTAGAACTAGAAAAGGTAAAAGAAAAACTGTTGCTAACAAGAAAAAAGCAACTAAATAATAAGTAGTAATATGGCTAAAGCGAATACAAAAAAACGTAAAGTACTTGTTGAATCAACAGGTGAGGCTCATATTAATGCGACGTTTAACAATATCATCATTTCATTGACTAATAAAAAAGGTGAAGTGATTTCTTGGTCATCTGCAGGTAAAATGGGATTCAGAGGTTCTAAAAAGAACACTCCATACGCTGCTCAAATGGCTGCAGAAGATTGCGGTAAAGTTGCACTTGAGGCAGGACTTAAAAAAGTTAAAGTTTATGTAAAAGGACCTGGAAATGGTAGAGAATCTGCTATCAGATCATTACATAACGGTGGAATTGAAGTAACTGAGATTATCGATATTACTCCAATCCCTCATAATGGATGTCGTCCTCCTAAGAGAAGAAGAGTTTAATTTATAGTATAACCAAAGGTAGGAATAGATTATCGGAGGAAAGTGACCTGAATTCATAATCCCTACCTTTTTTTAATTTTTAGAAATGGCAAGATATACTGGTCCACAAACTAAGATCGCTCGTAAATTCGGCGAAGCTATTTTCGGAGATGATAAATCTTTCGAAAAAAGAAATTACCCTCCAGGACAACACGGATTAGCAAAAAAACGCGGAAAAAAATCTGAGTATGCTATCCAGTTAATGGAGAAACAAAAAGCTAAATATACTTACGGTATTTTAGAAAAACAATTCCGTAACCTTTACAAACAAGCAGCTGCTGCTCGTGGAGTTACTGGTGAAGTTTTGATTCAATTATGTGAGTCAAGATTAGACAACGTTGTATTCAGAATGGGTATCGCTCCTTCTCGTCGTGCAGCTCGTCAAGTTGTTTCTCACAGACACATTACTGTAAACGGAGAGGTGGTTAATATCCCTTCTTATCAACTAAAACCTGGTGATAAAGTTGCAGTTCGTGAAAAATCTAAAACTCTAGAAATTATCGAACGTTCGTTATCTAATTCTAGTGCTGTTTATGAGTGGATTACTTGGAATCCTGAAACTTTAGAAGGTACTTTCGTAAATGTACCACAAAGACTTCAAGTTCCTGAAAACATCAAAGAACAGTTAATCGTAGAGTTGTACAACAAATAATAATTGACATTCAGTCGAAACAAATATGGCAATATTTAATTTTCAAAAGCCCGATAAAGTTATCATGATTGATTCGACCGATTTTAAAGGTAAATTCGAATTTAGACCTTTAGAACCGGGATATGGATTGACTATTGGTAATGCATTAAGAAGAGTTCTTCTATCTTCACTTGAAGGATATGCTATTACTTCAGTTCGTATAGAAGGTGTAGATCATGAGTTTTCTACTATAGCAGGTGTTGTTGAGGATGTAACTGAAATCATTCTTAACTTAAAACAAGTTCGTTTCAAACGTCAAATCGAAGATGTTGATAATGAAACTGTAAGTATCTCTTTTTCTGGTAAAGAACAAATGACTGCTGGTGATTTCCAAAAGTTCATTTCAAGTTTCCAGATCTTGAACCCAGATCTTGTAATTTGTAATTTAGATGCTAACGTGTCTATTACATTAGATTTGACGATTGAGAAAGGAAGAGGGTACGTTGCTGCTGAAGAGAATAGAAAGCCAAATGCACCTATCGGAACTATCTTTACTGATTCAATTTATACTCCAGTTAAGAACGTTAAGTATGCTATTGAAAACTATCGTGTAGAGCAAAAAACTGATTACGAAAAATTGGTTTTTGATATTATCACTGATGGTTCTATTCATCCAAAGGATGCTTTAACTGAAGCAGCAAAAACTTTGATTCATCATTTTATGCTGTTCTCTGACGAAAGAATTACTTTAGAGGCTGATGAAATTGCTCAAACTGAGTCTTATGATGAAGAATCATTACATATGAGACAGCTTCTAAAAACTAAATTGGTAGATTTAGATCTTTCAGTTCGAGCATTGAATTGTTTAAAAGCGGCTGAAGTAGATACATTAGGAGATTTAGTTTCATTTAACAAAAACGATTTAATGAAGTTTAGAAACTTTGGTAAAAAATCTTTATCAGAGTTAGAGGAACTAGTTGCAGTTAAAGGGCTAAATTTTGGTATGGATCTATCAAAATACAAATTAGATAAAGAATAATGTAGGCTGTGAAGTCTAAATTCTAGAAAGCAATGAGACACGGAAAAAAAATAAATCATTTAGGTAGAAAAGCTGGTCATAGAAATTCTATGTTAGCGAATATGGCTTGTTCTTTAATCGAGCACAAGCGTATCAATACTACTGTTGCTAAAGCTAAAGCTTTAAAGCAGTTTATTGAGCCATTAGTAACTAAAGCAAAAACTGACGATACTCATAATCGTCGTGTTGTTTTCTCTTACTTAAGACATAAAGATGCTGTAACTGAATTATTCAGAGAAGTAGCTGTAAAAGTTGGAGATCGCCCAGGTGGATATACACGTATCATTAAATTGGGTAACCGTTTAGGAGATAACGCAGATATGGCTATGATTGAATTCGTTGATTTTAACGAAATTTACAATGTAGCTAAGAAAGAAGCTAAGAAATCTACTCGTAGAGGGAAGAAAAAAGCTACTGAAGCTGATGCACCTGCTGTAGAGGCTACTAATGCTGAAACTAATGAATAGTATTACAATAACATATTGTAATTTATGATATAAAAAAGACATTCTTTTTAAGAATGTCTTTTTTTTTATTCTATTTTTGCCACAAATTCAATACAACTAAATTATAATGGAATACAATAAAAGAGATGAAGCTATCATAGTTCTATATGATGGTACTGTTTTTTACGGTAAATCTGTTGGTATTAAGGGTACCGCTTACGGTGAAATCTGTTTCAATACAGGGATGACTGGTTATCAAGAAATTTTTACAGATCCTTCTTACTATGGTCAAATCATGTTATCAACTACCGCACATATTGGTAATTATGGTGTTAATAGTGAAGAAGTAGATTCAGACAGTATTAAAATAGCCGGCTTGGTTTGTAAGAATTTTAGTTTTTACCACTCAAGACCTAATTCTTTGTCTGATTTGTATACTTATTTAGAAGAGCATCAGCTTGTCGCTGTATCTGATGTAGATACACGTGCATTAACTGCTTATATTCGCGATAATGGCGCTATGAATGCTGTGATTTCTACAGATGGAAAATCTATTGAGGAGTTGCGCGCTCTTGTTAAGAGTATTCCTAGTATGGATGGGCTTGAGCTTGCTTCTAAAGTATCTACTAAAGAACCTTATTACTTTGGAGATCAGAATGCGCGTTTTCGCGTAGCAGCTTTGGATTTTGGAATCAAAACTAATATTTTACGTTGTTTAAGTGAGCGTGATTGTTTTGTAAAGGTATTTCCTTATGATTCTTCTTACGAAGAATTGATGGCTTTTAAACCAGATGGTATTTTCTTGTCGAACGGACCTGGTGACCCAAGTGCTTTAGGTAAGTTAGGAGTATTGTCTGTTGTAGAATCGATTTTAGAAGGAGATTTGCCAGTATTTGGTATTTGCTTAGGGCATCAGTTAATTGGTTTGTCGCAAGGAGTTAATACTTTTAAAATGTTTAGTGGGCATAGAGGAGTTAATCACCCTATTTTAAATACGATTACAGGTCGTGGAGAGATTACTTCTCAAAATCACGGATTTGCTGTTATTAAAGAGGATGTGACTGCTAATGGTAATTTTGAAATATCACATCTACATTTGAATGATGGTACTGTAGCAGGTATGAGAATGAAGAATAAGGATGTATTTTCTGTGCAATATCACCCAGAATCTTCTCCGGGGCCACATGATTCAAGATATTTATTTGACGAATTTGTTGAGAATATGTCAAAAAGAAAGTAGCTAGTATTTTAGCTACTTTTTTTATGGTTTTAAGTTATTGGAAAAGAGATTGAGGAATTTATTAATTCATTATTTTATTCGTAAATTTGTTAATACTAAATTTTAAGACACAAAAAAGATATGGGTACAATTGTTAGTGTTCACGCACGTCAGATTTTAGATTCTAGGGGGAATCCTACTGTAGAAGTTGATGTAATCACAGATGGTGGTTTTATTGGTAGAGCAGCTGTTCCATCAGGTGCTTCAACTGGAGAACATGAAGCTGTTGAATTACGTGATGGTGGAAAGGCATTCATGGGCAAAGGCGTTATGAAAGCTGTTGAAAATGTTAATTCTATTATAGCTGAAGAAGTTGTAGGATTAAGTGTTTTTGATCAAAATGCAATTGATCAGTTGATGATTGATTTAGACGGTACTTCGAATAAAGGTAAATTAGGTGCTAATGCTATTTTAGGTGTTTCTTTAGCAGTAGCAAAAGCTGCTGCAGCTGAATTAGGTATGCCTTTATATCGTTATGTAGGTGGTGTTTCTGCTAATACATTGCCAGTTCCAATGATGAATATCATTAATGGTGGTTCTCACTCTGATGCTCCTATTGCTTTTCAAGAGTTTATGATCATGCCTGTAAAGGCTCAGAATTTTAGTCATGCTATGCAAATGGGAACTGAAATTTTTCACAACTTGAAGAAAGTATTACACGATCGTGGTTTAAGTACAGCTGTTGGTGATGAAGGAGGTTTTGCACCTACTTTAAAAGGTACTGAAGATGCATTAGACTCTATTAAATTAGCTGTTGAAAAAGCTGGTTATAAATTCGGTGATGAAGTTATGATTGCTTTAGATTGTGCAGCTTCTGAGTTTTATGTTGATGGCAAATATGATTACACTAAGTTTGAAGGCGATAAAGGAAAAGTTAGATCTGCTAAAGAACAGGCTGATTATTTAGCTGAGTTAGCTTCTAAGTACCCAATTATTTCAATTGAAGATGGTATGTATGAAGATGACTGGGAAGGATGGAAATACTTAACTGAAAAAATTGGTGATAAAGTACAGTTAGTGGGTGATGATCTATTTGTTACTAATGTTGAACGTTTAGAGAGAGGTATCAATCAAAATATTGGTAACTCTATTTTAATTAAAGTGAATCAAATTGGTACTTTAACTGAAACTATTGCTGCTGTGAATATGGCGAAAAATGCAGGATATACTTCTGTAATGTCTCATAGATCTGGAGAAACTGAAGATAGTACTATTGCAGATTTAGCTGTAGCATTAAATTGTGGTCAGATTAAAACTGGTTCTGCGTCAAGATCAGATCGTATGGCAAAATACAACCAGCTGTTGAGAATAGAAGAAGAATTAGGAGATGTAGCTTATTATCCTCAATCTAAAGCTTTTAAAGTAAAATAGATAAATCTTTAAATATATACGGCCTTATTGAAAAATAAGGCCGTATTTTTTTTATACTATTTTAAGTATTTTAGTATTGATTCTTCAATACACTTTATAACCTTTTTTTGTTAGGATAAACACAATGTAAAAGAGTTGTGATAATGATTTTAGTCGTTTTTTATGCTATTTTTTAACTTGTATGTATGCATATTAATTCTTACCTTTCCTACTGAAAACGTTTTGAATGTTTAAAACATAAGAAAAATAGAAAACTAGTAAAAAAAATAAAATAATAACAATATGTCTAAAACAGCTTATATAGAGGTTGATGGCCAAAGACACGAATTTCCTGTTATAGTAGGTACTGAGAATGAAGTAGCTATTGATATCTTGAAATTACGTGCTTTAACTGGAGCTATCACTTATGACCCTGGTTATAAAAATTCAGGTTCTTGTCAAAGTGCAATAACTTATCTTGATGGAGAAAACGGAATTCTAAGATATAGAGGGTATTCGATTGAAGATTTAGCAACAAATTCAAATTTCTTAGAAGTTGCTTATTTAATTATTTTTGGTGAGTTACCAACTAAGGCTGAAATCGAACAATTTGAAAAAGATATTCGCAAGTATTCATTAGTTAATGAAGAGATGAAGAATATTATTGATGGTTTTCCTAAAACGGCTCACCCGATGGGAGTTTTAGCTTCTTTGACTAGTGCTTTGACTGCTTTTAATCCTAAAGTTGTTAATGCAGATTGTAAAAAAGATTTGTATGAGGCTGTATGTAAAACCATGAGTAAATTCTTGGTTATTGCAACTTGGACATATAGAAAAGCTAAAGGGTATCCTTTAAATTATTATGATAACACGCAAAGTTACGTTGATAACTTTTTGAGATTAATGTTTGCGTTGCCAACTGAACCTTATGAAATTGATCCTGTTGTAAAAAATGCAATTGACAAGTTATTTATTTTGCATGCAGATCACGAACAAAACTGTTCTACGTCAACAGTGCGTATAGTTGGATCTTCACACGCTGGTTTGTTTGCTTCGATTTCTGCTGGAGTGTCTGCACTTTGGGGACCATTACATGGAGGAGCAAATCAAGCTGTTCTTGAAATGTTAGAAGCAATTCAGAATGATGGTGGTGATGTTGAGAAATATATTGCTAAAGCTAAGGATAAAGATGATCCTTTCCGTTTAATGGGATTTGGACATAGAGTGTATAAGAACTTTGATCCTCGTGCTCGTATCATTAAGAAAGCTGCTGATGAAGTATTAGGTAAATTAGGAGTAGATGATCCAGTTTTAGATATTGCTAAAAAGTTAGAAGAGGCAGCATTGAAAGATCCTTATTTTGTAGAAAGACATTTGTATCCAAATGTTGATTTTTACTCAGGTATTATCTATAGAGCGTTGGGAATTCCTACAGAAATGTTCACTGTAATGTTTGCTATAGGACGTTTACCAGGATGGATTGCTCAATGGAAAGAGATGAGAATAAACAAAGAACCTATTGGAAGACCACGCCAAGTTTATGTAGGTGAACCATTAAGAGAGTTTGTTTCTATCGATAAAAGATAATTTATTATCAGAGTATCTAAAAGCTGTATTTGTTAATGCAGCTTTTTTTATTGTCAAACTTTAGGATACACGTTTTTAGTATTGTTTTTTCCTATATTTGTGGAAAACACAAAGATATGTTACAGTTAAATGTAAAGAATGAAACTGCTCGTTTGCGGGCTGTGGTCCTTGGTACAGCTACCAGTAATGGACCCACACCAACTTTAGAAGAGGCTTATGATCCTAAATCATTAGAACATATTAAAGCAGGTACGTATCCTGTAGAAAGAGATATGGTCAATGAGATGGAGGCTTTTAATAAGGTTTTTCAAAAATATGATGTTAAAGTATTTAGACCAGAAATTATACAAGACTATAATCAAATTTTCACTCGTGATATTGGTTTCGTAATTGATGATAAGTTTATAAAGGCGAATATATTACCTGATAGAGATCGTGAGCTTGATGCAATACATGAAGTTTTAGACCAGATTAATCCCCAAAATATTATATCAGCACCTGAGGAAGTGCATTTCGAAGGTGGCGATGTAATGTTGTGGAATGATTATGTATTTATTGGTACATATAAAAGACCAGATTATAAATCACATATTACAGCTAGAACTAATAAAGAAGGTGTGGAGTTTATTCGAGATTTGTTTCCAAATAAAAAAGTATTGAGCTTTGATTTGGTGAAATCAAAAGTAGAGCCTCGTGATAATGCATTGCACTTAGATTGTTGTTTTCAACCAGTAGGGCTTGATAAAGCAATTATCTATAAAGGAGGTTTTTATGATGAAGCAGAGTATAGTGAGTTGGTGAAAATTTTTGGAATGGAAAATTTATTTCATATTGAAAGAGAGGAAATGTATCATATGTTTTCTAATGTTTTTTCAATTTCTCCTGATGTTGTTGTTTCTGAAAAGAATTTTACAAGATTGAACCAATGGCTCAGAAATAATAACTTTACAGTAGAAGAGATTCCTTATGCTGAGATTGCCAAGCAAGAAGGGCTTTTGAGATGTTCTACTTTACCGTTAATTCGCGATTAATTTTATTTATATGTTACAGACTACTAATACAATTTTAATGATACGCCCTGTTGCTTTTCGTATGAATGAGCAAACAGCAGTCAATAATTACTACCAAAAAGTTTTAGATAATCTTACACCTGCAACTGTTAATGCAAAAGCTCAAGAAGAATTTGATGCTTTTGTTGCTAAATTGCGAGCAGTAGGTGTTGATGTTATTGTTGTCGATGATACTGTTGAACCAGATACTCCGGATAGCATTTTCCCGAATAACTGGATTTCCTTTCACGAATCAGGTGAGATTGTTTTATATCCTATGTTCGCTGAGAATAGGAGATTAGAACGCCGTGAGGATATTTTAGATCTATTAGAGGAGAAAGGTTTTGAGATTACGGATGTATGGGATTATACTTCTGCGGAAGAAGATGATTTATTTTTAGAGGGTACAGGTAGTTTATTGTTAGATCGCAAGAATGAAAAAGCTTATTGTGCTTTATCTCCTCGTGCAGATGAAAGTTTAGTTATTGAGTTTTGCGAGGATTTTGATATGCATCCAATCATTTTTGAAGCATTTCAAAATGTTAATGGAGAGAGAAAACATATTTATCATACTAATGTGATGATGTGTTTAGCTGAGACATTTGCTGTAATTTGTGCTGATTGTATTGATGATAAACAAGAGCGAAAATTAGTTTTAAATCAATTGAAAGATTCTGGAAAGGAAGTAATTACTATTTCCGAAGAGCAAGTGAATAACTTTGCAGGTAATATGTTGCAAGTTAAAGGAACTAATGATGAGCTTTTCTTAGTAATGTCTACTCAAGCTTATAATAGTTTAACGAAGGAGCAGGTAAAAGCAATAGAGAAACACTGCTCTATCTTACACAGTAGTCTTGATACGATCGAGGCTTGTGGCGGTGGTAGTGCACGTTGTATGATGGCTGAAGTATTCCTTCCTAAAAACTAAGAGATACTATATAAAACGCATAACAAGATGTTATGCGTTTTTTTTATTTCTTTTTATTATTTAAAATGAGTTTAAATAATATTAATTATTATATTTGCATCAAACAAAATCAAATAGAGTAAATAAAAATATGGCTCATAAATTGGGATTAATACTTGGTTTATTTTCTTTAACATCGTTAATAGGTTATAGTCAAGATACACTTACAACTCCTAAACAAAAGTTAGAAGAAATTGTTATTTCAGGACAATACAACCCACAATCAATAAATAAGGCTATTAATAATGTTACAATTGTTAACCGTCAAAGAATTGAAAATCTTGGTGCAGTTACTCTAGCAGATGCTTTGAATCAAGTGATGAATATCTCAATCTTGCCAAACGCAAAGTCGGGTAGGTCATCCGTAAAAATGTTTGGATTAGATGGTCAGTATTTTACTATTCTAATTGACAATATTCCGATGATTAGCGATGAGGGTTTTGGTAATAATACTGATTTGACTCAGATTAATTTGGATGATGTTGAGCGTATTGAGATCGTTGAGGGTGCTATGGGGGTTGATTATGGTGCAAATGCTGTTACAGGTATAATTAATATTATTACGAAGAAAAGTAATATTCACGATTGGAATGTAAGAGCTTTTATTCAAGAAGAATCTGTAGGGAAGGAATATAATCTTAAGAACAAAGGTAAACACGTTCAAGGATTAACGCTAAGTCATAATATTAATGATAACCTTTTTGCTAGTTTGTCTTATACACATAATGATTTTAAAGGTTGGTATGATGATCGTAAGGGGTTTACATATTATGGAGACGAGAATAAAAGGGGGCATGAATGGCTTCCTAAGAATCAGAATAATGTAAAGGGTTTATTGACATATCACAAAGATTCTTACCGTGTTTTTTACAAGTTTGAATACTTTAACGAACGCATGAAGAATTACAATAAGTTATTTGAAGTTAACGAAGATCCAACTTTTGATACTTCGGATCCAATAGCCTTAGATAGAATAAATAATACAAAAAGGTGGTCTAATATTCTTAATACTGTAGGAAATGTTAATGATCTGTTTCGATTTGATCTATCCTTTTCTTATCAGAAACAAGAAAAAGAAGTTGATTTGTATCGTTATAGAATTAGGTATGATGAAAAGTTTGACAGATCTAAGTACCGAACAGAAAGTAGAGAGGTGTTTTTCTCCAGAGGTACTTTTAGTGATTTTATTAAATGGGAGAGAGCTAAGTTTCAAGTAGGTTATGAAATTACTGAGAATAAAGGTTATTCAAGTATGACGGAATCTTTTGGTGAAACTCCTCAGAGAAAATCTATTGGTAGTTATGATTTCTATGCATCGTCTGAAATTAATGTTCTTCCTAAGTTAACTTTGAGACCAGGATATCGTTTGATGACTTCGAATTTGTTCGATAGTCAGCACCAATTTAATGTTGTTGCCAAGTATATTCTACCTGGAGATTATGAATTAAGAGCTACTGTAGGAACATCTCCAAGATTACCTAATTATGAGGAGTTGTATACTTATTTCGTTGATGTAAATCATGATTTACAAGGTAACCCTAATTTAACACCTGAAAAAGGTAAGACTTTTTTTATGAACATTAAGAAAAGTATTGAGTTAGGCAATGATGTGGAAGTTTCTACAAATTTAACAGGAAGATATCTTGTAGTTGATGATAAAATAGATGTAATTGAAGTTGTGTCACCAGAGGGATTGAAGTTTAAATATGAAAATGTTGATAAATACAGAAATCTTGGTATTACATTCTTAAATCAATTGTCGTGGAATAATTTGGATTTAGGTATAGGATTCACTCTTTCAGGAGCTGCTCAGCAAATCTACGGAGCACCTGATGCTACGGATAAGTTTTTGTATACTCCTGAAGTTACAGCAAATGTGAGTTATCGTTTACCAAAATGGAATACTTCTCTGTCTCTATACTATAAGTATAATGGGGAAGAAACAAAATATAAGATGGAGAGTGATTTAACAGGAGATTATTATATTAAAGGAAAGCAGGAAAGCTATTCATGGCTTGATTTTACAATTCGTCAACCTTTTTTGGATCGAAAACTTGTGACAACATTAGGGGTTAGAAACATATTTGATATTACTGATATTAAGTCTAGTACTAGTTCTGGAACAGCTCATGCAGGTGGAGCTTCCTCAATTCCTTTGGGATATGGAAGAAGTTTCTTTGTTAAGCTACAATATGATTTAGGTTTTTAAATTTTTGAATATATGGAGAGTGTTTTTAAACACATATTATCACTTATTATTATTAGTACTTTATTTGTTTCATGCGAAAAGGATTCAAGTAACGGAAATAGTGAATCAAGGGAATTTATTGTTGCATTTCAAGAACAGTCTATTATTTATGAAAATATAAAAGAGGACAGAGAAATCGTTATGAACTTTTCTGATGTTGCCGAAGAAGATGGTACTGTTGAAATTGTTTTTCATGAAATCAATGCTACTTATGGTATCGATTATCGTTTGTACCCGGAGGCAAATAACAATAGATTAGTAGTCCCTTTTAAAAAAGGTACAAGAACTGTAAGTTTTCAATTTAAGAATTTAATCTATCCTTTTGATCGCAGAGATAAAACAATTCAGTTTCATATAGATAAGGTTAATTATAGTATAAAAGAACCTTCTATTAAAGGATACAGCTCGATGGTTATTACATTCGACGCTGCTCTTGGAGGAGTAATCTCTCCTAATTTGGGAGGCCCAAATGAAGAAAATCAGGTTTATGTTGATTTAGGTGGTATTGCTACTTACGAGGTAAAGAGAGATTCTTGGGATTTAGCTTTTTTTAGTGGAAACGAGCATGTTGTCAAACTCAATAGCTCTATTTATATGGCTGCTGGAGAATTTGATAGTGTTAATCTTGATCAAGTAACTGAAGGTCAATTAGAGTCTCTTAAACAGTCTGTTCAAATAGGTACTTTTGATGCTACTAATGTGAAATACATTGATTTTCCAGATGGAGATCTTAATAAAACTGCTATCTCTAAAGTTAAGAATGAAGACAATGAAAATAAAGTTTTTCTTTTGAATTTAGGATTTAAACCAGGTATAAATGATGGCGTATCAGTCGGTTCGGTGAATGTTAGTGGTGAATCTAGAGGATGGATGAAAGTTAGAATATTGAAACGTGACAATGGATATTTATTGCAGTATGCACGTCTTAATGAGAAGACACACCAAGAAGTTCTTATTACTAAGAACAATGCTTATAATTTTCAATTTTTTAGCTTTGATAGTGAATCATTAGTCGCTGTTGAACCAAGTAAAGGTAAATGGGATTTAAACTTTACAGTATTTACTAATACAGTTGATCAACAGGGAACTCCTAAAGGATCATATGGTTTTTCAGACTTTATTTTGCATAATCGTTATGGCGGTGTCCTTGCTTATAGAGTTAAAATGCCATTACATAATAAAGATTACTATAAGAGTTTTAGCAAAGAAGATGTTGAAGAGAATCTATTTAGTGATGATTTGCGTACAATAGGAAGTACATGGAGAGATGTAGCAAATGATAAAATTCTTTATAAGGATGTATTTTATGTTGTACGTGATAGTAAAGGAAACTTCTATAAGTTTAAAATGTTAAGTTTGAGAGATGAGAAAGGAAATAGAGGATTTCCAAAGTTTGAATACAGATTACTTGAATAAGTAGTTTTAAAATATTAAAAAGTTACATGGAGATTTGTTGTCGCGCTCTTTGTAAGTGATTCAATTGAATTACAAATAGCATTTTGTATTTGTTGTTTATTGAGTTGTTAGTTTATTTTTGTTAGAAGAACCCCAAGTATGTCGCACTTGGGGTTTTTTATTTTCTTCTAATTTTCCCAGGAGTGATACCGTAGCTTCGCTTAAATGCAGTTGTAAAATGTTGTACATATTGATAACCACATAAAACAGCTATTTCTTTAATTGGTTGATCTGTGTTTTCTAATAATGCTTTGGCTCTTGCCATTCTTAGTTTGTATAGGTATCCAAAGACAGTCAAATTAAATTCTTCTTTAAATTCTTTTTTTAACTTGAAATCATTCATACCGACTTGACTCGATAGTTCAGAGAGCGTTAGAGGTGATTGAAGGTTTTGTTCTATTAAGTATTTTGCAAATTGTAAACTCTCTTTTTCTTTTTTATTGCTAATGTAGTTTTTTGTGTTTAGCGTATTGTACTGTTCAAGTTGAAGGAGAATTAGTTCATAAGTGGGTATTCCGGTCTAAACTGAACAGGTAATTCCGGTTTAAACTGAACAGGTAATTCCAGTTTAAACTGAACAGGTAATTCCGGTGCAAACTGAACAGGTAATTCCGGCCTAAACTGAACAGGTAATTCCGGTCTAAACTGAACAGGTAATTCCGGTGCAAACTGAACAGGTATTTCCGGTGCAAACTGAACAGATGATTCCGGTGCAAACTGAACAGTTCTGAGCTTAGTTTTTTAGTGTAAATTGTGATTAAAAATCACAAAGTTATGGCTAATAAACCTATCTCAACGACCATGATAAAAAGTATCATTAAGATGAAAATCAAAGAAATTTCTAATTCTAGAATCGCATCTAGTTTAGGAATTTCAAGAACTACATTGATTAAATATGTAGATAATATTTGTAAATCAGGGCTTAGTTTTGGTGAATTAGACAAATTAAGTGAAAAAGATTTAGCAGATTTATTCCATACTCCTAATCTGCTGACAGAAATCAAAAACGATAAGGTTACTACAGATCTACTAGAGTATTTTCCCTATGTAGATAGAATGTTACCACAAGTAGGTTTTACAAGATTAATACTATGGGAGCAATACAAAGAGAAATACCCTGAAGGGGTCCAATATAGTAGGTTTTGTGAGGCTTATAGTAATTGGTGTGCTCAAGGAAAAGGTTATGTACCTATTGAACATAAAGCAGGTGAAAAGCTATTCATTGACTATGCTGGCAAAAAATTAGAAATTGTATGCCCACAAACAGGAAATATTAGTAAAGTAGAAGTTTTTGTAGCCACTCTAGGCGCTAGTCAATATACTTATGTAGAGGCTTGTGCAAGTCAAAAAGCCCCTGATTTTATAAAAAGTATTGAAAATGCATTACACTATTTTGGTGGTGTACCTAATTGTATTGTACCAGATAACCTAAAGTCAGCAGTAATTAAACCACACCGTATTGAACCAGAATTAAATCAGCAACTATTAAAATTTGCCATGCATTATGATACCACTATAATGCCTGCTAGGGTCAGAAAACCTAAGGATAAATCTCCAGTGGAAATGGCAGTTAATATTACCTATAGCCGAATCTACACCAAACTACATGGTCAGATATTTTTCAGTATAAATCAGCTAAACACAGCTATTAAAAAACTTTTAAAGCCTTACAATGACTATCCTTTTCAGAAGAAACAAAGCAGCCGAACAGAGATGTTCTTGGATTTTGAAAAACAAGCTCTTAAAGCTTTACCAATCGATTTATATCCAATTAAAACTTATAAAACAGCTACTGTATTAAAAAACTATCACGTTGATTTTAGAGAGGATAAACACCACTACAGTGTTCCATATCAGTACTTAGGAAAGAAAGTAACTCTTATTGTAGATCAAAATATTGTTGAAATCTATCATAACTATCAACGCATTGCTGTTCATCCTCGTAATAGGAGAACTAGTGGATACTCAACCTTAAAGGAGCATTTACCGCCAAAAAGTCAATATAATGCAGGTTGGAGTGAAGAGTATTTTATTAGTTGGGCCAATAAAATAGGCCCTGAAACAAAAGCTTTTATTGGGAAAATACTGCACAAACAAACCTTTGTAGAACAGAGCTTTAAATCATGTATAGCTGTTTTGTCCTTTGCTAGTAAAGTAGGGAATTCTAGACTAAACTTAGCTTGTAAACGAGCGTTAGCTTATGAACATATAAGCTATAAGGCTATTGAAAATATTTTAAAAAACGGATTAGATCAACAGGAATTAGAACAAAACTTACAAGCTATACCCCAACATGAGAATATCAGAGGGAATAATTATTTTAACTAAATCTTTATGTTTATGAATGTTAATGCAACAATTGAAAAAATGCAAAAACTTAGGCTTAATGGTATGAAAAGAGCCTATGAATCATCCTTAGAAACTAAAGCTATAGACTCTTTTACCAATGACGAGTTTATAGCCTGGTTAGTTGAGGCAGAAGATAACCAAAGAAATAATGATAAGACTCAGCGGCTTATAAAAAATGCTAGATTCCACTATCAAGCTAGTTTACAAGAGGTAAAGTTTACTGCTGAGAGAAACTTAGATAAAAACACTTTTATAAGATTATCTGATTGTAGTTTTATTGATCGAAATCAAAATATCATTATTACTGGTTGTACTGGAACAGGGAAAAGCTACTTAGCTACTGCACTAGGCTTCCAAAGCTGTGTAGCTGGTTATAAAGTAAAATACTACAATTTAGGTAAATTATTACATCGTTTGGCTATGACTAAAGCTGATGGTAGTTATTTAAAAGAATTGCTAAAATTAAGCGCCACTGATGTACTTATTTTAGATGATTTTGGATTACAACCCATTACTGGTGATAAGCAACTTATACTAATGGATATTATTGAGGATCGTAATCATCATAAGACAACTATCTTTTGCTCACAATTACCTGTAAAAGCATGGCATGATTTATTTTCAGAAAAAACAATTGCAGATGCGTTTTTAGATAGAATAATTCACTCTGCTATTCGCTTTGAATTAGAAGGAGAATCTCTCAGAAAAATAATCAAAAAATAATAACTCTTTTTAGCTATATTTATACTACTAAAAAACAAGGCGAAGAACTGTCCACTTTCACACTGGAATACACTGTTCACTTTCACACCGGAATAGGCTGTTCACTTTCAGTGGAATATTCAATAAGCTTTTATTTCTAAAAAAGATCTTTTTAGTTCTCCAAATTTGTTACAATTACACATTTGAAATATTGTATTGTACATTTCGGATGTGATAGGCATATTATCGTTGAATAACTTAGTAGTAAAATCTTGATTTTCTGATTTAAAAAGTAATCCTATTTCTCTATAGTTGATTATTATACGATCTACAAATTCTTTACTGACAATAATTTCTAAATACTGATTATTAATGTTTCGATCATTAGTACTATATATACCATACAAGTTTTTATGACAATAAATATTATGTTCTCCTTTGTTAAATGTAAATTTTGGCGCTTTATTGGCTTTTGTTGAATAGAATTGTGAATAACCATCTAGGCAAAAATGCATTTCATAGTATGGTTTTGAAGTAATGAGTTCAACCGTTATTTCTTTTTTAGAATGTAGTTTTCCTATAGATATAACCATATCGTTATAATAATATTCTTGAATTTGATTTGTAAGTATGGATGAGACACTGACGGAGATATTGTTCTCGTACTTCATGTGATAAGGTTTTAAAAGCGTGATATAATCTCTGTCTACAAGAATTTCGTTTGTTATTGTGTTTCGAAGAGTCATTTTCATAAATAATCCGTTTGACGTAATTTTTTTATTTTTTGCGTAATAGCATTTTGTGAAAAATCAGTGAATTTTGTGCAAAGATAAATATTTAGATTAATTCTAAATAACTATCTTTGGTTAATAAATTTAAAGGTATGGAGCAAAAGGATTATAGTGAATTAGCGAATCAACTAAGTTGTCCACATGGAGAAGATGGAGTGATGATTGGTAATCGCATGTTTGTTTCTAATAGTAACATGATTTTTAAAACTATTGACCGTCTAAACATTAAAACAAATGATAGTGTATTAGAGTTAGGTTTTGGTAGTGGAAGACATTTACCATATATGTTTGAACAAGGTGCTAACATTCGGTATGTTGGTATTGAAGTATCTAAAGTCATGATTGATTTAGCTACTGATCTGAATTTAAAACTCATTAAAGAACAGAAAATAGAGTTTTTATTGGGTGATGGTAGTGCTAACTTTAAAGTAGAGGATGATAGTTTTACTCATTGTCTTGTTGTTAATACAATTTATTTTTGGGAAGATCCAGTGAAGTATTTGCAAGAGATATTTCGAATTTTGAAAACAAATGGTACTGTTGCTTTTACTTATATAAGAGAGGACTTTGCTCATACTCTTCCTTTTGTCATTGATTCTATTTTTCATTTGCACCGCACAGAAAGGCTTATGAGATTAATGACTAATATAGGATATAGGGATGTTGAACAAATTCAATATTTGGAGAATACCATTGATAAGATTGGAAATAAAGTAACTAGACCATTCGTAATCCTAAAGGGCATTAAGTAAACGTATAGTTAAGTTATAGCAAATTGACTGTCATTGTTTTATTGTTTATCTAAAAGTTGAAAGTTTAACAAATAAGTATTATGGATAAACAAAAGCAAACTATTTTAAATGAGAGATTACCGAAAGTTATGTGGCAAATGTCTTGGCCTGCTATTGCAGCAATGGTATTATTTGGCTTAAATAACTTTTTAGATGGCGTTTTTGTCGGCCATTTAATCAATAATGATGCACTTGCAGCTGTTGGTATCGCATTTCCTTTAGCTCAGATTACTCAAGCTATTGGAAGTTTAATTGGAACAGGTGCTGGTGCGGCAATTAGTATCTGGATTGGTTCAGGTAATGACAGTAAGCTGAGGAATTGTCTAGGAACAGTGAATTTTCTGAGTGTTATACTTTCTATTTTGTTTTTACTACCAGCCTTTATATTTGCTGAAGAATTGATTGCTCTAATGGGCGGACGCGGGCAGATTGCTTTATTAGCAATTGAGTATTTTAAAGTTACTCTTTTAGGTACTTTTTTATGGGTCCATGGGCTAGCATTGAATATGATGATTCGAGCTGAAGGTAAAATGAAGACTGCTGCAGTGATGATTGCAATCGGTTTAGTAATCGATGTGCTAGTGAAACCTTTATTTATTTCTATATTTGATTGGGGAATAGCTGGTGCTGCTTGGGCTACCAATCTTTCAATGCTTGTTTATACACTTTTAGGAATAGGTTACTATCAATTAAATAAGTCTTCTTTTCAAACCGTTGTTTGGTCTTTTAAAGTGGATTATGCTATTTTTAAAGAAATAATCTCTTTAGGATTGCCTGCTTTGATAATGATGGTAATGGTTGTTGTTCAAAATATTGTAGTTTTTAACTCCTTAGGTAGATATGGTAATGCTTCTGATATTACTTTTTTTACAGCAGTAAATAGATTTTACTTATTATTGAATACTCCAATGTTTGGTCTAATGCGTGCTTTGCAGCCTGTTGCAGGAATGAACTACGGTGTTGGCAATATTCTTAGAACTACCAAATCGTATACTTTATTTACTTGGGCAGGATTGTTTGTATTATTGCCTTTTTGGATTATCGTTATGTGCTTTCCACAATTAGTTTTATCTCTTATGATACCTAATTATCTTTTTTCGAGTCAACAGTTGGTTGATTTCCGTATTTATATGAGTGTTTTGCTTGGGTTACCTGCTATTTTTATGGCTATGGTTTGGTTTCCTTCAGTAGAGAATGGAAAAACCGCAAGTATTATTGCTATTTTAAGACAACTCATCTTATATGTTCCTGTCATTCTTATTTTGCCTTCTTTGTTCGGCATTCGTAGTATTTATTGGGCAAGTGCCTTTGTTGATTGGATGATTTTTGCAGTGGTTATTGTTGTAGTTCGAAAGAGTTTTGTAAAACTTATATACAGAACAAGGCTTAGTAAAGAGAGTAGGACGTAATATTTCTAATTAATTAATTTTTGCTGTGTGATATTAGCTATATTGCTTAAATTTGCTTGCAATTCAAATAGGGAGGACATACCTCCCTATTTTATTTTCATTATATAACACAACGATTATGGAATTATTGCACAAACGTATACTTCAAGATGGAAAATGTTTTGAAGGAGGAATTCTTAAAGTAGATAGTTTTATTAACCATCAAATGGATCCAACTCTGATGAAATCTATTGCTGTCGAATTTGTCAGGAGATTTGCTGGAACGAATGTTAATAAGATAATGACTATAGAAGCAAGTGGTATTGCACCAGCAATTATGACAGGATATTTACTGAATCTTCCTGTTGTTTTTGCAAAGAAAAAGAAACCTTCAACAATGGATAATATGCTTCATACTCAGATTCACTCTTTTACAAAAGATAGAACATATGATGTTGTGATAAGTAATGATTTTCTTCTGCCTACCGATAATGTATTGTTCGTAGATGATTTCTTAGCTTATGGAAATGCAGCTTTAGGTGTGATTGACTTAATTAAACAGTCTGGCGCTAATTTAGTAGGTATGGGATTTATTATCGAAAAAGCATTTCAAGAAGGCCGAAAAATGATAGAGGAACATGGGGTAAGAGTCGAGTCGCTGGCTATTATTGAAGATCTCTCTAATTGTACGATAAGTATTCAAAAGTAAATATTTCATTGGTTCACTCAAATTTGAGTGAACCTTTTTTATTGAATTGTTGGTTAGATTGTTTAGATTAGAGGTAATTATGTTGATTTTATACTTATGAAAAATATACCTTATTCATTTCTCGATCTTGCTATTCTAGGAAAGAATAGAACTATGACTGAAACTTTGCATAGCTTATTAAACACAGCTCAGTATGCAGATGCTCTGAAATACAATAGATTTTGGCTGGCAGAACATCATAATATGCCTCATATAGCAAGTTCGGCAACAAGTGTTCTGATTGGTTATGTTGCAAGTGGTACCCAAAATATTAGAGTGGGTTCAGGTGGAATAATGTTGCCAAATCACCCCCCTTTAGTTATAGCAGAACAGTTTGGAACATTAGAATCTTTATATCCTGGTCGAATTGATTTGGGATTAGGAAGAGCTCCAGGTACAGACCAGTTGACTGCTATGGCTCTTAGACGAAATGATACCTTGTCAGCAAATTTTTTTCCAAAACAAATTGATGAGTTGAGGCAGTTTTTTAGCCTTGATAATTCCAATGCTAAAGTTCGCGCTTTTCCTGGTGAAGGAGCACAAGTACCACTTTGGATTTTAGGTTCAAGTACTGATAGTGCTTATCTTGCTGCAGAACTTGGATTACCTTATGCTTTTGCTTCTCATTTTGCACCAAATCAAATTCAACTTGCCGCTTCTATTTATAGAAAGAACTTTAAAGCTTCTGAATGCCTTGAAGATCCTTATTTTATGCCTTGTGTAAATGCTATCCTCGCTGATTCTTCTGAAAAAGCTGAATATTTAGCTACTTCTTTTTATAGAATGTTTCTTGGTATAATAAGAAATGATCGTGAGCCTATGCAGCCGCCTATTGATACAATGAATGGTTTGTGGTCTGTTCAAGAGGAGGAATATGTCTATAATATGACATCTTGCTCATTTATTGGTAAAAAAGAAGATTTGCGTCCTGAAGTCGAAAGATTTTGTCAAGTTTTAGAAGTTGATGAAATAATGATTACTACACCCATTTACGATTGTAATGATAGATTGCATAGTATGAAGTTGTTTTCTGAATTATTTAACGGTTAATGATTTTTGTTGTTAAATTTGCGAATCATTAAATTATGAAAAAATGAAAAAAATTTATGTATTTATTTTAGCCTTTATAATTGTTTCTTGTAATAATGCTACAACAACAAAGGAGGTATCTTATGAAAATGAGTTTACAGTAACTGTGCCAAGTATGATGCGTGAAGGTATAGATTTAAATGAGGAAGCTGATTTACAATTGAGTAATGGGTTTAATGAACTTTACTTAATAGTTTTTAGTGAAAGTAAACAGGATTTTGATAGTCTTGTTGAGTCTGAATTAAGAGATGAGAATGATACAAGGTCTAATTTTGAATGGTTAGTGGATATTACAAAATCAAGTGTTCTTGATTCATGTGATCTGGTTTATAAAGAGGGAAGTATGAAAGATTCTATTATAAATGGTATTGAAATGAAATATACTTCTATTGAAGCTAAAGTAGTAGGGATTGATATTTTATATCATTATGCATGGTATAATTCTCGAAATAAATATTATCAAATTCTGAGTTGGACATTATTGAGTAAGAAAGATAAATATAATGATGTAGTTAGAGATATGACGCTTTCGTTTAAGGAGAAATAAAAATGTATTAAAAAGGGGATTAATTATTTAATCCCCTTTTTAATACATTTTTATTTGTAATTGATTTAAATAAATTTAATAGTTTTGCACCAAATAAGAATATCTTTAAGAAACGTCAATTTAAAAAGTTAACAAAATGTTATTAAAAAGTCATTTAGTTTGTGTCGAAATGAGGTTTGTTTAATATAAATGCTTTTATTTTGTGTGATTAGTGTTGTTTCTTGTTTTTTTATTACTATTTTTATCGCGTTTAATTGTTAATGGTATGAAAAAATATACTCGGTTCATTTTATTATTGCTACCGCTATCTTGTTTTAATCTTAATGCACAAGATTTACAGACAAGAGCAAAAATAACTTCTAATTATACTATTCTTTCAGATAAAGTCTTAAGAGAAACAGAAGTTAAGATTGAGAATAGGCGTTTAAGGTCTATTAAAGAGGCTAAAGTTCAAAATATGCCTGTCTTTGGTTACACAAGGGACGGTAGCTACTATGAGGTGTTTGATATAGACTCTAATGGTATGTTACTTTATAGACGTTTATTAAATGCTGGTTCAAGAGTTACTGCTCGTGTTGATTTAATTAATTCTCCTGAAGGAATTATTCCTTCTTTGAATGGTTTAGATATGATTGCTGGAGTTGTTGATGGTGAATTAGCGCTTGCTAATCATGAAGATTTCGCATCTGAAGAATATGGTGGTAGTCGTATAGTAGAAAGAGAAAATGACTATTCTGGACCTAGGGACAAGCGCTTTGAAGAGAGAAAAATGCATGCAACCCATGTTGCAGGTACCATTGCAGGTGGTGGAAAGCTATCTAATGGTATGTCTGAAGGAATTGCTCCTAAAGCTACAATTTGGTCTTATTCCTGGAATGGAGATCTTATAAAAATGACCAAGATGGCTCAAGAAGGTGTGTTAGTTAGTAATCACTCTTATGGATTGAACTATTTTGATGATAATGGTAATTTGCTTCATTCGTCGTTGGCTAATAAGTTTGGGTCTTATGAGGCAGAGAGTGAGAAGTTTGATTGGGTTACTTATAATTATGATAATTACTTACCTGTTGTAGCTGCTGGAAATGACGGTGATCTAACTTTTGCTGTACATGGCTATAGATCTAAAACGGATAAAGTAAATGTGGATATGTTGACTGGTACTTCGGTTTCTAAAAATGTTGTAGTTGTAGCTGCTGTTCATGATGTTCCTAATTATATAGGAGCACAAGATGTACGATTAACTTACTTTAGTAGTCAAGGCCCTACAAATGATTTCCGTATTAAACCTGATATAGCTGCTAAAGGATATAAGGTTTATTCTCCTATTTATCAGAATCCAACAAAGAGTACTAATGAATTGAAAACTAATTTATATGGTAATTTGAGTGGTACATCTATGGCTGCTCCTGCTGTTTCTGGTGTATTGTTGTTATGGCAACAATGGGCTTTAAAAGTTGGAAAAGATCATTCGCCTATGAAATCAGCAACCGTTAGAGCTTTAATGGCTCATACAGCTGATGAGGCAGGGATTAATCCTGGGCCAGACCACCTTTTTGGTTGGGGACTTATAAATGCCTTAGCAGGGGTTCAAGTTTTAGAAGCTGCTGAATTAAAGAAAGATTACGCGTTTATCTTAGAAGAAAAGTTGATTACAAATCAAGAGTTTAGAAAGACAATAGATGTGAAAGAGCCGCGTAAATTAATTGCAACTCTTGCTTGGACAGATTTACCAGGAAAAGTGTCTTCTGAGAATATGGATGAGGAAAAAATGAAAGTCAAATCCAATTTAGTTAATGATTTGGATATTGTTGTTAAGAAGGACGGGGTGTCATATTTTCCTTGGAAATTGACCAAAGATTGGAAGAATCCTATTGCAATTAAAGGTATTAATGATGTTGATAATATTGAAAAAGTCGAAATCGATATAGCTGAACCAGGAAAGTATGAAATAGTAGTTTCTCATAACAATGAATTGATGACAGGAGCACAGAATTTCTCTCTTGTTGTAACTGTTGGAGAGTTTGACGATTTAGTTGTAGAGGAGCCAATCATTGATCCTGTTGACCCTGTTGATCCATCTAAGGAGTTTAAAGATTTAGAATTTGTGCTCTGGCCAAATCCGGCTACAACATCATTTAATGTTAAAATGGGTGAAGAGTATATTGACGCACCTGTAAGTGTCCGTATTTTTGATTTAAATAGTAGATTAGTAGGTGAGTTTAATTATAATAGTACTGAAGATGGGATAGTTGTTGTTCCTGTCGATAAGCTGAGTAGTTCTATTTATTTTGTAGAAGTTCAAAGTAAAGGGAAGAAAAAGCAAATGCGTATAATCAAACAGTAACGATATCATATCTATATGTAGAAAGAGGCTAACAATTATGTTAGCCTCTTTTTTGTTGTTATCATATGTTATAGTCTTTTGAATGTTTTAAAATTATATATTAATAGGAGTTACTGAATTGGATAAATATCTAATTAATGTGAATTCAATTCAATCCTGAAGCTTATTATTTTCGCATTTCTATTGGTGATCTACCTATTGCTTTCTGCGGATATGGTAAGGCATTGCTTGGGGGTTTCTTGCACCTTTCTTCGACAAAAGTGCTCTCTGGGCAAGAAAACCCCTACAAAAGTGCTACTAATCCCCAAGGAAGTGCAAGCCAACCTCTCTTGCAAGACATCTTATTCTGCTTTTAAAATCTCGTCAATTTTATTATCTATTTCGGTGATTTCGTTTCTATATAGAATAGAACTAATTTTTTAGAGGGGATTTATACTGTTGATTTATTAGCTTAGAAGCTACAATCTTTTTTCTTTTTGTATATAGGACATACTTTAAGTATAAGTAAGGTAGGGAAGGGTTGTGATATCAGAAATACTAAAAAAAGTTTCACTTGTAACGTGTATCATAATAGGTAGTTATCGTTACTCCGAAAAAAACCTTTAAAAAAAGGCGTTATAAAGTTTGGAAGTAGCATAAAAGATACTACTTTTGCATCCGCATTAGAGAAGTAATAACGACTCTAGAGGCAGACGCTCCTAAATATAAAGAAAGCAGCAAAGAAGAATTAATAACTTTGAAAAGCTTTGAAAACTTTAACAAAATAAAGTTTGGATAAGTAAAAGATAAGGTATTATCTTTGCGGTCCGCTTCAGTAAACACTGTGGCTCGCAAGAAAAAAGGAAAAGAAATTTTTCGAAAAAAGTTTTGCGAGATTAAAAAATAGTTTTACTTTTGCACTCGCTTTGAAACACAAGTGAGAATAATAAGAAGAATACGTTCTAAGACATATTGGACAACAGCATACAAAAAGAGAGTAAGGCAAGTCGAAAGATTTGAATTAACGCGCTAATCGAAAATATAAAAAAATATACGATGAAGAGTTTGATCCTGGCTCAGGATGAACGCTAGCGGCAGGCCTAACACATGCAAGTCGAGGGGTATAAGAAGCTTGCTTTTTAGAGACCGGCGCACGGGTGAGTAACGCGTATGCAACCTACCTTTTACAGGGGAATAGCCCGAAGAAATTCGGATTAATGCTCCATGGTTTATTTGGATGGCATCATTTGAATAATAAAGATTTATCGGTAAAAGATGGGCATGCGTGTCATTAGCTAGTTGGTATGGTAACGGCATACCAAGGCAACGATGACTAGGGGTCCTGAGAGGGAGATCCCCCACACTGGTACTGAGACACGGACCAGACTCCTACGGGAGGCAGCAGTGAGGAATATTGGTCAATGGAGGCAACTCTGAACCAGCCATGCCGCGTGCAGGATGACGGTCCTATGGATTGTAAACTGCTTTTGTACGGGAAGAAATGTACCTACGAGTAGGTATTTGACGGTACCGTAAGAATAAGGATCGGCTAACTCCGTGCCAGCAGCCGCGGTAATACGGAGGATCCGAGCGTTATCCGGAATTATTGGGTTTAAAGGGTTCGTAGGCGGTCAGATAAGTCAGTGGTGAAATCTCATAGCTTAACTATGAAACTGCCGTTGATACTGTTTGACTTGAATAGTATGGAAGTAACTAGAATATGTAGTGTAGCGGTGAAATGCTTAGATATTACATGGAATACCAATTGCGAAGGCAGGTTACTACGTACTTATTGACGCTGATGAACGAAAGCGTGGGTAGCGAACAGGATTAGATACCCTGGTAGTCCACGCCGTAAACGATGGATACTAGCTGTTCGGTTTTCGGACTGAGTGGCTAAGCGAAAGTGATAAGTATCCCACCTGGGGAGTACGTTCGCAAGAATGAAACTCAAAGGAATTGACGGGGGCCCGCACAAGCGGTGGAGCATGTGGTTTAATTCGATGATACGCGAGGAACCTTACCAGGGCTTAAATGTAGATTGACAGGTTTGGAAACAGACTTTTCTTCGGACAATTTACAAGGTGCTGCATGGTTGTCGTCAGCTCGTGCCGTGAGGTGTCAGGTTAAGTCCTATAACGAGCGCAACCCCTATTGTTAGTTACCATCGCGTTAAGGCGGGGACTCTAGCAAGACTGCCGGTGCAAACCGAGAGGAAGGTGGGGATGACGTCAAATCATCACGGCCCTTACGTCCTGGGCTACACACGTGCTACAATGGCAAGTACAGAAAGCAGCTACCTGGCAACAGGATGCGAATCTCCAAAGCTTGTCTCAGTTCGGATTGGAGTCTGCAACTCGACTCTATGAAGCTGGAATCGCTAGTAATCGGATATCAGCCATGATCCGGTGAATACGTTCCCGGGCCTTGTACACACCGCCCGTCAAGCCATGGAAGCTGGGGGTACCTGAAGTCGGTGACCGCAAGGAGCTGCCTAGGGTAAAACTAGTGACTGGGGCTAAGTCGTAACAAGGTAGCCGTACCGGAAGGTGCGGCTGGAACACCTCCTTTCTAGAGAATTAGTCAAGTGTTAATTCTACTTACTCTCGCTGCTTGTTCAAAAAATAAAAAAAAAGGTATTATACAGAGTCTCGTAGCTCAGCTGGTTAGAGTACTACACTGATAATGTAGGGGTCGGCAGTTCGAGTCTGCCCGGGACTACTAAAATACACAGGAAATACTAGAGGTTAAACTAACCGCCTAAAAGTTACTGTTAACTGTAAGCTGTTAACCAAACACTAAAAACGGGGGATTAGCTCAGCTGGCTAGAGCGCCTGCCTTGCACGCAGGAGGTCATCGGTTCGACTCCGATATTCTCCACAAGGACTAAAGTCCAACCGTTCATTGACATATTGATAAAACTTAACTAACAAAACAGTTAGAAAGAACAAAAAATATAGAAATATATAGAAAGTACGATTCGAAAGAATTGTAAGCACATAAGCAAAATAAGGGCGTATGGGGAATGCCTAGGCTCTCAGAGGCGAAGAAGGACGTGATAAGCTGCGAAAAGCTACGGGGATTGGCACACACGAATTGATCCGTAGATATCCGAATGGGGCAACCCAATATGTTGAAGACATATTATCCTGTATAGGAGGCGAACCCGCTGAACTGAAACATCTAAGTAGGCGGAGGAGAAGAAAACAAAAGTGATTCCGTAAGTAGTGGCGAGCGAACGCGGAATAGCCCAAACCAAAGTTGTTACGGCAATTTTGGGGTTGTAGGACCACGACATTTCTTGCGGCTTGAATTAGAAATACCTGGAAAGGTATACCAAAGAGGGTGACAGTCCCGTATAAGTAAGAAAAGATAAGAATAGTGGTATCCTGAGTAGGTCGGGGCACGTGAAACCCTGATTGAAACTGGCGGGACCATCCGCTAAGGCTAAATACTCCTGAGAGACCGATAGTGAACCAGTACCGTGAGGGAAAGGTGAAAAGAACCGTGAATAACGGAGTGAAAAAGATCCTGAAACCATACGCCTACAAGCGGTCGGAGCCCCTTTGTGGGGTGACGGCGTGCCTTTTGCATAATGAGCCTACGAGTTACCGTTGCTGGCAAGGATAAGGACTTCAGGTCTGGATCCGTAGCGAAAGCGAGTCTGAATAGGGCGCTTTAGTCAGTAGTGGTAGACGCGAAACCGTGTGATCTACCCATGGGCAGGTTGAAGTTTAGGTAACACTAAATGGAGGACCGAACCGTTTAACGCTGAAAAGTTTTCGGATGACCTGTGGGTAGGGGTGAAAGGCCAATCAAACTCGGAAATAGCTCGTACTCCCCGAAATGCATTTAGGTGCAGCGATGATCATAGTTACTTAGAGGTAGAGCTACTGATTGGATGCGGGGGCTTCACCGCCTACCAATTCCTGACAAACTCCGAATGCTAATTAATGATAATCATCAGTGAGGGCATGGGTGCTAAGGTCCATGTCCGAGAGGGAAAGAACCCAGACCATCAGCTAAGGTCCCCAAATGTATGCTAAGTTGAAAAAACGCGGTTTGATTGCCCAGACAGCTAGGATGTTGGCTTGGAAGCAGCCATTCATTTAAAGAGTGCGTAACAGCTCACTAGTCGAGCGATCGAGCATGGATAATAATCGGGCATAAGTATACTACCGAAGCTATGGATTTACGTTTTATAACGTGAGTGGTAGGGGAGCATTCTATCGGCAGAGAAGGTGATTTGTGAGAATTGCTGGAGCTTATAGAAAAGAAAATGTAGGCATAAGTAACGATAAGGGGTGCGAGAAACACCCCCGCCGTAAGACTAAGGATTCCTGAGCTATGCTAATCAGCTTAGGGTTAGTCGGGACCTAAGGCACACCCGAAGGGGGACGTCGATGGCCAACGGGTTAATATTCCCGTACTACTTATAACAGTGATGGAGTGACACAGTGATGAAAGCACCGCGAACTGACGGAATAGTTCGTTGAAGCACGTACCTATAGGTTTGATAGTAAAATGCGTCAGACTTGGAGAAATGCGATAGTACTCAGCGTCTACGGACAAAGAGATAGTGTGCCTAAGGGCTGTCAAGAAAAGCTTCTAAACATAGGTTATAAGTACCCGTACCGTAAACCGACACAGGTAGTCGAGGAGAGTATCCTAAGGCGCTCGAGAGATTCATGGCTAAGGAACTAGGCAAAATAGACCTGTAACTTCGGGAGAAAGGTCGCCAGCGCAAGCTGGCCGCAGTGAAGAGGTCCAGGCGACTGTTTATCAAAAACACAGGGCTCTGCAAAATCGTAAGATGACGTATAGGGCCTGACACCTGCCCGGTGCTGGAAGGTTAAGAGGAGATGTTATCGATGAGTAATTGTTGAGAAGCATTGAATTGAAGCCCCAGTAAACGGCGGCCGTAACTATAACGGTCCTAAGGTAGCGAAATTCCTTGTCGGGTAAGTTCCGACCTGCACGAATGGTGTAACGATCTGGACACTGTCTCAGCCATGAGCTCGGTGAAATTGTAGTATCGGTGAAGATGCCGATTACCCGCAGTGGGACGAAAAGACCCTGTGCACCTTTACTATAGCTTAGTATTGTTCTCGGATAAGTGATGTGTAGGATAGGTGGGAGACTGTGAAATGGCGTCGCTAGGCGTTGTGGAGTCATTGTTGAAATACCACCCTTTGCTTATTTGAGATCTAACTCCGCAATTGTGGAGGACATTGCTTGGTGGGTAGTTTGACTGGGGTGGTCGCCTCCAAAAGAGTAACGGAGGCTTCTAAAGGTTCCCTCAGCACGCTTGGTAACCGTGCGTAGAGTGCAATGGTATAAGGGAGCTTGACTGAGAGACTAACAAGTCGACCAGGTACGAAAGTAGAGCATAGTGATCCGGTGGTTCCGCATGGAAGGGCCATCGCTCAAAGGATAAAAGGTACGCCGGGGATAACAGGCTGATCTCCCCCAAGAGCTCATATCGACGGGGGGGTTTGGCACCTCGATGTCGGCTCGTCACATCCTGGGGCTGGAGAAGGTCCCAAGGGTTGGGCTGTTCGCCCATTAAAGTGGCACGCGAGCTGGGTTCAGAACGTCGTGAGACAGTTCGGTCTCTATCTACTGTGGGCGTTAGAAATTTGAGTGGATCTGATTCTAGTACGAGAGGACCGAATTGGACCAACCTCTAGTGCATCTGTTGTCTCGCCAGGGGCATCGCAGAGTAGCTACGTTGGGCAGGGATAAGCGCTGAAAGCATATAAGTGCGAAACCCACCACAAGATGAGATTTCTTTAAAGGGCCGTGGGAGATTACCACGTTGATAGGCTATAGATGTAAAGGCAGTAATGTCATAGTCGAGTAGTACTAATAGCCCGTAAGCTTATGTGAATCTCCCCTTGTTTAAATACAAGGGGAGGGCAACTTTCTAAGTGATAGTTAAGTTACAATATCAATATAGTTAACAATATTAGTTACGTTAAAGTAACAACCGATTTAGGGTGGTTATTGCGGCGGGGCTCACCTCTTCCCATTTCGAACAGAGAAGTTAAGCCCGCTAGCGCAGATGGTACTGCTAACCAGTGGGAGAGTATGTCGTCGCCCTTCTTTTGAAATCCTTGCTGATTTCCAGCAAGGATTTTTTATCTAAAAACATTAATACAAGCAAGATACAAAAAACTTTAAAAAATAAAGCCGAATTAGTTTGGTTTGTAAAATAAAGTTTTCTACTTTTGCACTCGCTTTGAAACACAAGTGAGAAAAACAAGAAGAATACGTTCTAAGACATATTGGACAACAGCATACAAAAAGAGAGTAAGGCAAGTCGAAAGATTTGAATTAACGCGCTAATCGAAAATATAAAAAATATACGATGAAGAGTTTGATCCTGGCTCAGGATGAACGCTAGCGGCAGGCCTAACACATGCAAGTCGAGGGGTATAAGAAGCTTGCTTTTTAGAGACCGGCGCACGGGTGAGTAACGCGTATGCAACCTACCTTTTACAGGGGAATAGCCCGAAGAAATTCGGATTAATGCTCCATGGTTTATTTTGATGGCATCATTTGAATAATAAAGATTTATCGGTAAAAGATGGGCATGCGTGTCATTAGCTAGTTGGTATGGTAACGGCATACCAAGGCAACGATGACTAGGGGTCCTGAGAGGGAGATCCCCCACACTGGTACTGAGACACGGACCAGACTCCTACGGGAGGCAGCAGTGAGGAATATTGGTCAATGGAGGCAACTCTGAACCAGCCATGCCGCGTGCAGGATGACGGTCCTATGGATTGTAAACTGCTTTTGTACGGGAAGAAATGTGCCTACGAGTAGGTATTTGACGGTACCGTAAGAATAAGGATCGGCTAACTCCGTGCCAGCAGCCGCGGTAATACGGAGGATCCGAGCGTTATCCGGAATTATTGGGTTTAAAGGGTTCGTAGGCGGTCAGATAAGTCAGTGGTGAAATCTCATAGCTTAACTATGAAACTGCCGTTGATACTGTTTGACTTGAATAGTATGGAAGTAACTAGAATATGTAGTGTAGCGGTGAAATGCTTAGATATTACATGGAATACCAATTGCGAAGGCAGGTTACTACGTACTTATTGACGCTGATGAACGAAAGCGTGGGTAGCGAACAGGATTAGATACCCTGGTAGTCCACGCCGTAAACGATGGATACTAGCTGTTCGGTTTTCGGACTGAGTGGCTAAGCGAAAGTGATAAGTATCCCACCTGGGGAGTACGTTCGCAAGAATGAAACTCAAAGGAATTGACGGGGGCCCGCACAAGCGGTGGAGCATGTGGTTTAATTCGATGATACGCGAGGAACCTTACCAGGGCTTAAATGTAGATTGACAGGTTTGGAAACAGACTTTTCTTCGGACAATTTACAAGGTGCTGCATGGTTGTCGTCAGCTCGTGCCGTGAGGTGTCAGGTTAAGTCCTATAACGAGCGCAACCCCTATTGTTAGTTACCATCGCGTTAAGGCGGGGACTCTAGCAAGACTGCCGGTGCAAACCGAGAGGAAGGTGGGGATGACGTCAAATCATCACGGCCCTTACGTCCTGGGCTACACACGTGCTACAATGGCAAGTACAGAAAGCAGCTACCTGGCAACAGGATGCGAATCTCCAAAGCTTGTCTCAGTTCGGATTGGAGTCTGCAACTCGACTCTATGAAGCTGGAATCGCTAGTAATCGGATATCAGCCATGATCCGGTGAATACGTTCCCGGGCCTTGTACACACCGCCCGTCAAGCCATGGAAGCTGGGGGTACCTGAAGTCGGTGACCGCAAGGAGCTGCCTAGGGTAAAACTAGTGACTGGGGCTAAGTCGTAACAAGGTAGCCGTACCGGAAGGTGCGGCTGGAACACCTCCTTTCTAGAGAATTAGTTAAGTGTTAATTCTACTTACTCTCGCTGCTTGTTCAAAAAATAAAAAAAGGTATTATACAGAGTCTCGTAGCTCAGCTGGTTAGAGTACTACACTGATAATGTAGGGGTCGGCAGTTCGAGTCTGCCCGGGACTACTAAAATACACAGGAAATACTAGAGGTTTAGACTAACCGCCCAAAAGTTACTGTTAACTGTAAGCTGTTAACCAAACACTAGAAACGGGGGATTAGCTCAGCTGGCTAGAGCGCCTGCCTTGCACGCAGGAGGTCATCGGTTCGACTCCGATATTCTCCACAAGGACTAAAGTCCAACCGTTCATTGACATATTGATAAAACTTAACTAACAAAACAGTTAGAAAGAACAAAAAATATAGAAATATATAGAAAGTACGATTCGAAAGAATTGTAAGCACATAAGCAAAATAAGGGCGTATGGGGAATGCCTAGGCTCTCAGAGGCGAAGAAGGACGTGATAAGCTGCGAAAAGCTACGGGGATTGGCACACACGAATTGATCCGTAGATATCCGAATGGGGCAACCCAATATGTTGAAGACATATTATCCGATAGGAGGCGAACCCGCTGAACTGAAACATCTAAGTAGGCGGAGGAGAAGAAAACAAAAGTGATTCCGTAAGTAGTGGCGAGCGAACGCGGAATAGCCCAAACCAAAGTTGTTACGGCAATTTTGGGGTTGTAGGACCACGACATTTCTTGCGGCTTGAATTAGAAATACCTGGAAAGGTATACCAAAGAGGGTGACAGTCCCGTATAAGTAAGAAAAGATAAGAATAGTGGTATCCTGAGTAGGTCGGGGCACGTGAAACCCTGATTGAAACTGGCGGGACCATCCGCTAAGGCTAAATACTCCTGAGAGACCGATAGTGAACCAGTACCGTGAGGGAAAGGTGAAAAGAACCGTGAATAACGGAGTGAAAAAGATCCTGAAACCATACGCCTACAAGCGGTCGGAGCCCCTTTGTTGGGTGACGGCGTGCCTTTTGCATAATGAGCCTACGAGTTACCGTTGCTGGCAAGGATAAGGACTTCAGGTCTGGATCCGTAGCGAAAGCGAGTCTGAATAGGGCGCTTTAGTCAGTAGTGGTAGACGCGAAACCGTGTGATCTACCCATGGGCAGGTTGAAGTTTAGGTAACACTAAATGGAGGACCGAACCGTTTAACGCTGAAAAGTTTTCGGATGACCTGTGGGTAGGGGTGAAAGGCCAATCAAACTCGGAAATAGCTCGTACTCCCCGAAATGCATTTAGGTGCAGCGATGATCATAGTTACTTAGAGGTAGAGCTACTGATTGGATGCGGGGGCTTCACCGCCTACCAATTCCTGACAAACTCCGAATGCTAATTAATGATAATCATCAGTGAGGGCATGGGTGCTAAGGTCCATGTCCGAGAGGGAAAGAACCCAGACCATCAGCTAAGGTCCCCAAATGTATGCTAAGTTGAAAAAACGCGGTTTGATTGCCCAGACAGCTAGGATGTTGGCTTGGAAGCAGCCATTCATTTAAAGAGTGCGTAACAGCTCACTAGTCGAGCGATCGAGCATGGATAATAATCGGGCATAAGTATACTACCGAAGCTATGGATTTACGTTTTATAACGTGAGTGGTAGGGGAGCATTCTATCGGCAGAGAAGGTGATTTGTGAGAATTGCTGGAGCTTATAGAAAAGAAAATGTAGGCATAAGTAACGATAAGGGGTGCGAGAAACACCCCCGCCGTAAGACTAAGGATTCCTGAGCTATGCTAATCAGCTTAGGGTTAGTCGGGACCTAAGGCACACCCGAAGGGGGACGTCGATGGCCAACGGGTTAATATTCCCGTACTACTTATAACAGTGATGGAGTGACACAGTGATGAAAGCACCGCGAACTGACGGAATAGTTCGTTGAAGCACGTACCTATAGGTTTGATAGTAAAATGCGTCAGACTTGGAGAAATGCGATAGTACTCAGCGTCTACGGACAAAGAGATAGTGTGCCTAAGGGCTGTCAAGAAAAGCTTCTAAACATAGGTTATAAGTACCCGTACCGTAAACCGACACAGGTAGTCGAGGAGAGTATCCTAAGGCGCTCGAGAGATTCATGGCTAAGGAACTAGGCAAAATAGACCTGTAACTTCGGGAGAAAGGTCGCCAGCGCAAGCTGGCCGCAGTGAAGAGGTCCAGGCGACTGTTTATCAAAAACACAGGGCTCTGCAAAATCGTAAGATGACGTATAGGGCCTGACACCTGCCCGGTGCTGGAAGGTTAAGAGGAGATGTTATCGATGAGTAATTGTTGAGAAGCATTGAATTGAAGCCCCAGTAAACGGCGGCCGTAACTATAACGGTCCTAAGGTAGCGAAATTCCTTGTCGGGTAAGTTCCGACCTGCACGAATGGTGTAACGATCTGGACACTGTCTCAGCCATGAGCTCGGTGAAATTGTAGTATCGGTGAAGATGCCGATTACCCGCAGTGGGACGAAAAGACCCTGTGCACCTTTACTATAGCTTAGTATTGTTCTCGGATAAGTGATGTGTAGGATAGGTGGGAGACTGTGAAATGGCGTCGCTAGGCGTTGTGGAGTCATTGTTGAAATACCACCCTTTGCTTATTTGAGATCTAACTCCGCAATTGTGGAGGACATTGCTTGGTGGGTAGTTTGACTGGGGTGGTCGCCTCCAAAAGAGTAACGGAGGCTTCTAAAGGTTCCCTCAGCACGCTTGGTAACCGTGCGTAGAGTGCAATGGTATAAGGGAGCTTGACTGAGAGACTAACAAGTCGACCAGGTACGAAAGTAGAGCATAGTGATCCGGTGGTTCCGCATGGAAGGGCCATCGCTCAAAGGATAAAAGGTACGCCGGGGATAACAGGCTGATCTCCCCCAAGAGCTCATATCGACGGGGGGGTTTGGCACCTCGATGTCGGCTCGTCACATCCTGGGGCTGGAGAAGGTCCCAAGGGTTGGGCTGTTCGCCCATTAAAGTGGCACGCGAGCTGGGTTCAGAACGTCGTGAGACAGTTCGGTCTCTATCTACTGTGGGCGTTAGAAATTTGAGTGGATCTGATTCTAGTACGAGAGGACCGAATTGGACCAACCTCTAGTGCATCTGTTGTCTCGCCAGGGGCATCGCAGAGTAGCTACGTTGGGCAGGGATAAGCGCTGAAAGCATATAAGTGCGAAACCCACCACAAGATGAGATTTCTTTAAAGGGCCGTGGGAGATTACCACGTTGATAGGCTATAGATGTAAAGGCAGTAATGTCATAGTCGAGTAGTACTAATAGCCCGTAAGCTTATGTGAATCTCCCCTTGTTTACATACAAGGGGAGGGCAACTTTCTAAGTGATAGTTAAGTTAAAATATCAATATAGTTAACAATATTAGTTACGTTAAAGTAACAACCGATTTAGGGTGGTTATTGCGGCGGGGCTCACCTCTTCCCATTTCGAACAGAGAAGTTAAGCCCGCTAGCGCAGATGGTACTGCTAACCAGTGGGAGAGTATGTCGTCGCCCTTCTTTTGAAATCCTTGCTGATTTCCAGCAAGGATTTTTTATCTAAAAACATTAATACAAGCAAAATACAAAAAACTTTAAAAAATAAAGCCGAATTAGTTTGGTTTGTAAAATAAAGTTTTCTACTTTTGCACTCGCTTTGAAACACAAGTGAGAATAATAAGAAGAATACGTTCTAAGACATATTGGACAACAGCATACAAAAAAGAGAGTAAGGCAAGTCGAAAGATTTGAATTAACGCGCTAATCGAAAATATAAAAAATATACGATGAAGAGTTTGATCCTGGCTCAGGATGAACGCTAGCGGCAGGCCTAACACATGCAAGTCGAGGGGTATAAGAAGCTTGCTTTTTAGAGACCGGCGCACGGGTGAGTAACGCGTATGCAACCTACCTTTTACAGGGGAATAGCCCGAAGAAATTCGGATTAATGCTCCATGGTTTATTTTGATGGCATCATTTGAATAATAAAGATTTATCGGTAAAAGATGGGCATGCGTGTCATTAGCTAGTTGGTATGGTAACGGCATACCAAGGCAACGATGACTAGGGGTCCTGAGAGGGAGATCCCCCACACTGGTACTGAGACACGGACCAGACTCCTACGGGAGGCAGCAGTGAGGAATATTGGTCAATGGAGGCAACTCTGAACCAGCCATGCCGCGTGCAGGATGACGGTCCTATGGATTGTAAACTGCTTTTGTACGGGAAGAAATGTGCCTACGAGTAGGTATTTGACGGTACCGTAAGAATAAGGATCGGCTAACTCCGTGCCAGCAGCCGCGGTAATACGGAGGATCCGAGCGTTATCCGGAATTATTGGGTTTAAAGGGTTCGTAGGCGGTCAGATAAGTCAGTGGTGAAATCTCATAGCTTAACTATGAAACTGCCGTTGATACTGTTTGACTTGAATAGTATGGAAGTAACTAGAATATGTAGTGTAGCGGTGAAATGCTTAGATATTACATGGAATACCAATTGCGAAGGCAGGTTACTACGTACTTATTGACGCTGATGAACGAAAGCGTGGGTAGCGAACAGGATTAGATACCCTGGTAGTCCACGCCGTAAACGATGGATACTAGCTGTTCGGTTTTCGGACTGAGTGGCTAAGCGAAAGTGATAAGTATCCCACCTGGGGAGTACGTTCGCAAGAATGAAACTCAAAGGAATTGACGGGGGCCCGCACAAGCGGTGGAGCATGTGGTTTAATTCGATGATACGCGAGGAACCTTACCAGGGCTTAAATGTAGATTGACAGGTTTGGAAACAGACTTTTCTTCGGACAATTTACAAGGTGCTGCATGGTTGTCGTCAGCTCGTGCCGTGAGGTGTCAGGTTAAGTCCTATAACGAGCGCAACCCCTATTGTTAGTTACCATCGCGTTAAGGCGGGGACTCTAGCAAGACTGCCGGTGCAAACCGAGAGGAAGGTGGGGATGACGTCAAATCATCACGGCCCTTACGTCCTGGGCTACACACGTGCTACAATGGCAAGTACAGAAAGCAGCTACCTGGCAACAGGATGCGAATCTCCAAAGCTTGTCTCAGTTCGGATTGGAGTCTGCAACTCGACTCTATGAAGCTGGAATCGCTAGTAATCGGATATCAGCCATGATCCGGTGAATACGTTCCCGGGCCTTGTACACACCGCCCGTCAAGCCATGGAAGCTGGGGGTACCTGAAGTCGGTGACCGCAAGGAGCTGCCTAGGGTAAAACTAGTGACTGGGGCTAAGTCGTAACAAGGTAGCCGTACCGGAAGGTGCGGCTGGAACACCTCCTTTCTAGAGAATTAGTTAAGTGTTAATTCTACTTACTCTCGCTGCTTGTTCAAAAAATAAAAAAAGGTATTATACAGAGTCTCGTAGCTCAGCTGGTTAGAGTACTACACTGATAATGTAGGGGTCGGCAGTTCGAGTCTGCCCGGGACTACTAAAATACACAGGAAATACTAGAGGTTAAACTAACCGCCTAAAAGTTACTGTTAACTGTAAGCTGTTAACCAAACACTAGAAACGGGGGATTAGCTCAGCTGGCTAGAGCGCCTGCCTTGCACGCAGGAGGTCATCGGTTCGACTCCGATATTCTCCACAAGGACTAAAGTCCAACCGTTCATTGACATATTGATAAAACTTAACTAACAAAACAGTTAGAAAGAACAAAAAATATAGAAATATATAGAAAGTACGATTCGAAAGAATTGTAAGCACATAAGCAAAATAAGGGCGTATGGGGAATGCCTAGGCTCTCAGAGGCGAAGAAGGACGTGATAAGCTGCGAAAAGCTACGGGGATTGGCACACACGAATTGATCCGTAGATATCCGAATGGGGCAACCCAATATGTTGAAGACATATTATCCTGTATAGGAGGCGAACCCGCTGAACTGAAACATCTAAGTAGGCGGAGGAGAAGAAAACAAAAGTGATTCCGTAAGTAGTGGCGAGCGAACGCGGAATAGCCCAAACCAAAGTTGTTACGGCAATTTTGGGGTTGTAGGACCACGACATTTCTTGCGGCTTGAATTAGAAATACCTGGAAAGGTATACCAAAGAGGGTGACAGTCCCGTATAAGTAAGAAAAGATAAGAATAGTGGTATCCTGAGTAGGTCGGGGCACGTGAAACCCTGATTGAAACTGGCGGGACCATCCGCTAAGGCTAAATACTCCTGAGAGACCGATAGTGAACCAGTACCGTGAGGGAAAGGTGAAAAGAACCGTGAATAACGGAGTGAAAAAGATCCTGAAACCATACGCCTACAAGCGGTCGGAGCCCCTTTGTGGGGTGACGGCGTGCCTTTTGCATAATGAGCCTACGAGTTACCGTTGCTGGCAAGGATAAGGACTTCAGGTCTGGATCCGTAGCGAAAGCGAGTCTGAATAGGGCGCTTTAGTCAGTAGTGGTAGACGCGAAACCGTGTGATCTACCCATGGGCAGGTTGAAGTTTAGGTAACACTAAATGGAGGACCGAACCGTTTAACGCTGAAAAGTTTTCGGATGACCTGTGGGTAGGGGTGAAAGGCCAATCAAACTCGGAAATAGCTCGTACTCCCCGAAATGCATTTAGGTGCAGCGATGATCATAGTTACTTAGAGGTAGAGCTACTGATTGGATGCGGGGGCTTCACCGCCTACCAATTCCTGACAAACTCCGAATGCTAATTAATGATAATCATCAGTGAGGGCATGGGTGCTAAGGTCCATGTCCGAGAGGGAAAGAACCCAGACCATCAGCTAAGGTCCCCAAATGTATGCTAAGTTGAAAAAACGCGGTTTGATTGCCCAGACAGCTAGGATGTTGGCTTGGAAGCAGCCATTCATTTAAAGAGTGCGTAACAGCTCACTAGTCGAGCGATCGAGCATGGATAATAATCGGGCATAAGTATACTACCGAAGCTATGGATTTACGTTTTATAACGTGAGTGGTAGGGGAGCATTCTATCGGCAGAGAAGGTGATTTGTGAGAATTGCTGGAGCTTATAGAAAAGAAAATGTAGGCATAAGTAACGATAAGGGGTGCGAGAAACACCCCCGCCGTAAGACTAAGGATTCCTGAGCTATGCTAATCAGCTTAGGGTTAGTCGGGACCTAAGGCACACCCGAAGGGGGACGTCGATGGCCAACGGGTTAATATTCCCGTACTACTTATAACAGTGATGGAGTGACACAGTGATGAAAGCACCGCGAACTGACGGAATAGTTCGTTGAAGCACGTACCTATAGGTTTGATAGTAAAATGCGTCAGACTTGGAGAAATGCGATAGTACTCAGCGTCTACGGACAAAGAGATAGTGTGCCTAAGGGCTGTCAAGAAAAGCTTCTAAACATAGGTTATAAGTACCCGTACCGTAAACCGACACAGGTAGTCGAGGAGAGTATCCTAAGGCGCTCGAGAGATTCATGGCTAAGGAACTAGGCAAAATAGACCTGTAACTTCGGGAGAAAGGTCGCCAGCGCAAGCTGGCCGCAGTGAAGAGGTCCAGGCGACTGTTTATCAAAAACACAGGGCTCTGCAAAATCGTAAGATGACGTATAGGGCCTGACACCTGCCCGGTGCTGGAAGGTTAAGAGGAGATGTTATCGATGAGTAATTGTTGAGAAGCATTGAATTGAAGCCCCAGTAAACGGCGGCCGTAACTATAACGGTCCTAAGGTAGCGAAATTCCTTGTCGGGTAAGTTCCGACCTGCACGAATGGTGTAACGATCTGGACACTGTCTCAGCCATGAGCTCGGTGAAATTGTAGTATCGGTGAAGATGCCGATTACCCGCAGTGGGACGAAAAGACCCTGTGCACCTTTACTATAGCTTAGTATTGTTCTCGGATAAGTGATGTGTAGGATAGGTGGGAGACTGTGAAATGGCGTCGCTAGGCGTTGTGGAGTCATTGTTGAAATACCACCCTTTGCTTATTTGAGATCTAACTCCGCAATTGTGGAGGACATTGCTTGGTGGGTAGTTTGACTGGGGTGGTCGCCTCCAAAAGAGTAACGGAGGCTTCTAAAGGTTCCCTCAGCACGCTTGGTAACCGTGCGTAGAGTGCAATGGTATAAGGGAGCTTGACTGAGAGACTAACAAGTCGACCAGGTACGAAAGTAGAGCATAGTGATCCGGTGGTTCCGCATGGAAGGGCCATCGCTCAAAGGATAAAAGGTACGCCGGGGATAACAGGCTGATCTCCCCCAAGAGCTCATATCGACGGGGGGGTTTGGCACCTCGATGTCGGCTCGTCACATCCTGGGGCTGGAGAAGGTCCCAAGGGTTGGGCTGTTCGCCCATTAAAGTGGCACGCGAGCTGGGTTCAGAACGTCGTGAGACAGTTCGGTCTCTATCTACTGTGGGCGTTAGAAATTTGAGTGGATCTGATTCTAGTACGAGAGGACCGAATTGGACCAACCTCTAGTGCATCTGTTGTCTCGCCAGGGGCATCGCAGAGTAGCTACGTTGGGCAGGGATAAGCGCTGAAAGCATATAAGTGCGAAACCCACCACAAGATGAGATTTCTTTAAAGGGCCGTGGGAGATTACCACGTTGATAGGCTATAGATGTAAAGGCAGTAATGTCATAGTCGAGTAGTACTAATAGCCCGTAAGCTTATGTGAATCTCCCCTTGTTTAAATACAAGGGGAGGGCAACTTTCTAAGTGATAGTTAAGTTATAATATCAATATAGTTAACAATATTAGTTACGTTAAAGTAACAACCGATTTAGGGTGGTTATTGCGGCGGGGCTCACCTCTTCCCATTTCGAACAGAGAAGTTAAGCCCGCTAGCGCAGATGGTACTGCTAACCAGTGGGAGAGTATGTCGTCGCCCTTCTTTTAAGAATCCCCAATCTCATATGAGGTTGGGGATTTTTTTGTTTATATACTTAGGCTATTTATCTATTATTAGTTTTATTAGCTTCTTGTTTATCACAAAGATTGTTTTTATTTATGGTAAATATTGCGAATCAATAATTGTAATTATTATTATTTTACTTAAACTGCAGGCTTTTGTGGAATTAATTAGAATGTATTGCGAAAAAAATGCTTTACTTTGTACGTGTTAATATTTGAGTTAGCTATGAGTGTTAGAATGAAGACTATATTAAAAAGGTCCCTATTATTTGTCGGTGGTTTTACAGGAATTACATTATTATTAATGTGGATTGTTCCTATGTTTTTTATAGATACTATAAATGAGAAAGTTAGGGTAGTTATTAAAGAAACAATTAAAGGTGAAGTTGAGTTTGATAAGATAGACTTATCATTTTACACAAAGTTCCCTTTTTTAACTGCAAATATTTCCAAGCCTTCAATTAGTGGTGTTAATCAAGATTCTATTAGTTCTACACAATTGTTCGAAGCTGAGTCTGTAAGTCTTGGAGTTAATCCCTTTGCTCTTTTATCTGGTAAAGTAAGCTTTGGTCGTATCTATGTCGATAAACCTTTTGTGAATGTGAACGTGATGGAAGATGGTTCTTCTAATTATGATATTTTTTATGCAAGTGAGTCTAATGAATTAGAGGAGGACAGTGATTTGGAGTTGAATATTAATCGATTACATATTAAGAATGCAGAGGTAATTTATAATGATTTAGCAAGCAAGTTGAGTTTTGTTATGCAAAATTTTGACTATGTTGGACGCGGAAATATGAGTGAAGCTATTTTTGACTTAAAAAGTGTTATTCGTATTCAGTCTTTTGATTTGAATTTTGATGGTGTTCATTATGTTAAGGAAAAACCTATACTTGCAAAGTTATCTACACAGATAGATACTAAGTCGCTTACTTTAATTTTTGAACGTAACGATATTCGCATAAAAGATCTTCCTGTAGATTTTAAAGGTAAGTTTGCTTTCATTGAGAATGGTTACGATATGTTGTTCGATATTAAAACTAAAGATTCGTCTCTTGAGCAGCTATTATCAGTGATACCTCCTGAGTATCAAGATTGGTTAGATAATACCGTTATAAAAGGAACTGTTACAGGAGATTTCTTATTAGAAGGGAAATACGTTATTGCGGATAGTTTAGCTCCAAATGTTAATTTGAATTTACAAGTTAATAATGGTTATATCCAACATGGAGAACTGACAAAGCCTTTAGAAAATTTAGAGCTTGGATTTTCATTTTCATTACCAGGATTGGACATTCAGAAGAATGAAGTAAATGTGAACAATTTATCTTTCAGTGTTGATGGCAAGAAAAGTCTTTTGAATCTCTCGAGTAAGGGTATTGATTCATTGCATGTAAATGGTAGTATAGATTCTAATTTAGATTTAGCTTTATTTAATAAAGCGGTAGGTAATAGTAGCTTTGATATGAAAGGGGATCTAACAATGAAGGGAAATGTTGATGGGTTGTTTACAAAGGACATTGTTGTAAGTAGAACATTGCGTAAAACTATAACTGATACAGTTATTAGCAGTGTTCCAAAATTCGATATCACTACAACTTTGCGTAACGGTTATTTCAAACTCGAACAGCTACCGGAAGCAATCTCCAAAGTAGACGTCGATTTAGAAGCTATTGGTAAAGATTCTAACTACAAGAACATCGCTATTAATCTAAATCATATTAGTTTATTAGCAATGGATAACTTTATAGAAGGTAAAGCTAAAATAAAGAATTTACATAATTATGATTTACAAGGAGATTTAAAGGCAAAGGTTGATCTTGATAATGTCAAAGAATTTATACCAATCTCTGATATGGAGATAAGAGGACTTGTAAATATTGATGGATCAGTTAATGGTACATTCGAACCTAATCGCAAGCGTTTTCCTATTGTATCAGCAGATATCAAAATGGAGAATGGTTATCTTCGTTTTGACAGGATTCCGGAGTTACCAGTAGAAGATATTCATATTCATACTAAGATCAATAGTAAACGTGGTTCCATGAGTGACTTAACCGTAGAAGTACTTCCAATTGACTTTAAGATTGCTGACGAATCATTTCAAATAGCAGCTAGTTTGTATAATTTAAATAATTTAAATTATACTGTTAAATCTAAAGGAGTGCTAAACATTGATAATCTATATAAGTTATTTAAGATAGACGGTATTGACGTTAAAGGTAAAATTGTAACTAATTTATTTTTAAGTGGTTTGCAAAGTGATGCAGTTAACGGAAACTTTGATAAGCTGAAGAACGGAGGACGTTTTGAGGTAGATAATATAACAGTTAGTTCGGAGTTATTTCCAAAACCTCTCCATATTAAGAAAGGAGTATTCAAATTTTTTAAAGAGAAGATGAAGTTTGAAAAGTTTGAAGCCCAATACGGTAGCTCTAAGTTTAGTATGAATGGGTATCTAACAAATGTTATTAATTATATATTGAAAGAAGACACTATCCAAGGAAAGTTTGATTTAGAAACTCCTTTCATGAATGTAGATGAGTTTATGGTTTTTGCTGATAATCAGTCCACATCAACGAAAGTATCTTCTGATAATACAGGTGTTATCCAAGTACCGGGGAATATCGATATTACTTTTACAGCAGATGCTAAGAAAGTAAAGTATACGGATTATAACTTAAATGACTTCAATGGAGAGTTAGTTATAAATAAAGGTCAAATAAACTTGAATAAGACACAGTTTGAGTTAGTTGGGACCAATGTAGGGATGACAGGTAGATATAAGCCTAATGGACTTAGAAAAGCTGAGTTTGAATATGCAATAGATGCTTCTAACTTTGATATTCAACGTGCTTACAAAGAAGTACCAATGTTTAGAGAGATGGTAAGTATGGCTAAAGATGCTTATGGAACTGTTTCCTTAGATTACAAGTTAAAGGGGAATTTAAACAGTGGAATGTTTCCTGTGATGAGATCATTAGAAGGAGAGGGAACTTTGACCTTAGAGGATATTAAGTTTAAATCATTTAAGTTGTTAGGTGCAATTGCTGATAAGACTGATGCTAAATCTCTTGAAAAAGGGAATGTATCAAAAGTAGATATTAAATCTTCTATTAAAGACAATGTCTTGACTATTGAGCGAACGAAGATGAAAATGGCAGGGTTTAGACCTCGATTTGAAGGACAGGTTAGTTTGGATGGTGAAATGAATATAGGGTTTAGATTGGGACTTCCTCCTATGGGAATTATAGGAATACCAATGAAAATTACAGGCTCTCCAGAGGATTTTAAAATTAAACTCGGGAAGTATAAACCAAGTGAAGTTTTAGGAAAAAGCACAGAGGATGACGAGGAAGATGATGAAGTTGAAGTAAAATCTGTGAATGATCCAATGCCAACACTCCCAGAAGAAAATAATGCAACCCCTCCCAATATAACGGAGAATGCAGCGTAATAACAAAGGCTCAAGTTAAATCTTGAGCTTTTTTGTTTAGTACAAAGTGTATTAAATCCTTACATTTACAATCAAAATTTGAATTGATGGAAAGTTTTACTCCTTTAAACGAAATAGAATTAAACTTATTAAGTCAAGGTAGCGTTAGTGAACCTATGCGTGTTTTACAAAGTACTGATAGTATCGATAATCAATCGTTACACGAAAAGTGTAAACCTGTTGATGCTCGTGATCCTAATTTGAAAATCCTTATATCTCGTTTGTATGCCACTGTACGCGATGAAGAAAAACCTGGTGTAGGTATAGCAGCTCCACAAATTGGGATAAATCGCAGAGTATTTTTAGCTCAGCGATTGGACAAAAAAGATAATCCTTTTGAGTTTTTTGTTAATCCTGAGATTGTATGGTATTCTAAAGTAATGAGAGTAGGGGAAGAGGGATGCCTATCGATTCCAGATATTTATGAAGAAGTTGCCCGTAGTTTAGCTATCCAGATTACTTATTACGATTTGGAAGGTCAGCATTTTCAGGAAGTTGTTGAAGGATATACTGCAGTTATATTACAACACGAGTTTGACCATTTAAATGGTGTTTTGTTTCCAGAACGCATCGAAGAACAATTGCAAGAAGAATTTTTCAGTGCTTCGCCAAATGGAGAATTGGTTTATCGAAAATAGACTGTATGTTTTGTAGGTTTAAAATATTTGTATTTATTTTTTTAATTACTGGGACATTTATAACTAAAGGACAAGATATCGATGATATTTATCGTATAGATTCCTATAAGTTTGCATGTCCTACCTCTGATGAATATCTCAAGCAGTTATACAAAGTAGGTATTAAATCGCTCAATAATGACGAGCATGTGAATTTAGCAGGAAAGATATTTTTTCAAATTATTGAAAAAGACAAAGCACTATGTGATGCCTATTATTTTACAGGTGTATCTCTTACAAAACAAGATAAACACAAAGCTGCCTTAACCTATTATTTTTATGCTGATAGCTTATCAAGCTCACCAAATTTAAAGTTTAAAGAAGAACTCGCGGAAGCAGCATTAAGAGTGAGTAGTGTAGGATTGGCTCGTAAGGAGTATGAAAATATCGTAGAGAAGTTTCCGAATAGCCCTATTGGCTTTTATGGAATCGGACTAACAGCTACAAGTTTAGGTGATTATGAAAGAGGAATAGAATGTCTTGAACTCGCAGAGCAAAAGTTTGTTCAAATAAATAGTTTGACTGAAAAGAGAAAGAGTGAAGTTTTATTAATGAAAGGGATACTCTATACTCAACTTAAACAATATGAAGAAGCTGTTGTTTCATTTGAAGGTTGTGAAGATATGTTTGGCCAACTTCTAGATTATTTAGCAAATTATGCTTGGTCCACCTACAATTTATATTTGCAAACACACGATGTCAAATGGGAAGAAAAATGTAAAGCTACTTTAAGTAAATTGAGAAAATTACCTACTATTACACAGGAATTTCTTGATAAGTTTACATTTAAGTCAGAATAGTGATTTCTCCTTTTATATTTTTTTCACGTTTAAACATATTTCAAAACCAACACCTCTTAAGCTATTAATACTTATAGATTCATCGTGTAGAAAGTATTTTCTCAAACGGGTTATAAATACATCTAAACTACGGCCATTGAAGTAATCAGCAGATGGCCAGAGTTTCTGTAAGATCTCCTCACGAGAGATAATATCGCCATTATGACTGATTAATAAAAGTAATAAATCTCTCTCTCGTTCTGTGAGACGTATTGTTTCAGAGGGATGACTAAGCTTTAGCTGTATAGGATTAAAAGTATAGCTACCTAATGAGTACTGTTCTGTCTTTTGTACAGCGGTTCGCTTTAGGATATTCTCTATTCTCAGTTTTAGTTCTTCAGGATCACATGTTTTAGAGATATAATCATCAGCACCTAACTTTAACCCCATTAAGCGATCGATGCTTTGGTTCTTTGCTGTTAAGAATAAGAAAGGCAAATTAGGTAATACCGTATTAATCTCTTTCGATAAGGTAAAACCATCTTTCTGTGGAAGCATAATATCTAATATCGCTAAGTCAAAGTGTTCTTGAGTTACAGTATCTATAACTTCTTCTGGAGTAGTGAACCATTTTACCTCAAATCCACAAATACCTAAATACTGTTGGATAACAGTACCATAATCAATATCGTCCTCTACTAATAATAATTTATACATAAGGTATCGTGATTTTAAAAGTAGTCCCTACTTGTAGTTTACTATTTATATTAATACTTCCGTGAAGTGATTTTACTATTTGTTGTACTTGGTATAAGCCGATACCTAGTCCTTGGGTGTTATGGATATTGCCTTCTCGTATTCTATAGAATTTCTTGAAGATATCACTCTGTTTATCCTTAGCGATTCCCATTCCGTTATCTATAACTGTGATGATATATTGATTAGCATCTGATGAGACACTGCATTTAATCTCTGTCCCACCATATTTAATACTGTTCTCTAATAAATTAAGAAGCACAGTCTCTATTTTAGTTTTAGGGAGATTGAGTTCATCTTTAGCACTCCACTCTATTGATAATAATACTTCAGGATATAGGTTTTGGAGATCCTTTATCAGCACTAAAGCATCTTCTTTTTTATAGCTTTCTTCTTCATCTGATAGGATAGGATTAAGGCTATTCTGTAATCGGTCTAATCGATCTACTTGACGGAGTAGAAGGTTCACTGTTGGAGACTCATATTCTTTGGACAGATTCTTACAACCGTATTTTAAGGTAGCGATAGGTAGTTTAAACTCATGAGAGACATTATCTACCATATTGTATAGATTAGCTACCTCTTTTTCTTTGTGTTTTATGGTACGATAAGTGATATAGTAAAGCACTAAAATAAAGATACAGATAAGGCTAGAACCTATAAATAAAGGAAGTAATTGCTTTAGTACAATACTTAAATAATTAACTACTTCGATTTCTTTTTCTTGATGAACAGTGATATGTAAATCCTTATCGTTTTTTACCCCTATATGATTGTCATTTTGATCATGAGTACTCGTCTCATTGATTTCCCACTCAGAAGTATTTATTTTTTGAGGATGAACTACTTTCTCATTTGTTTCTAAGAAAGTAAAAGGTTCGTCTAGTAAGTTTATATTTTTATCATTAAGGGTAATCTGTGTTATCGTGAATTTAGCAGCTACTTTATAACCTAATTCTTTAAAGGTACTATCTACTTTAGTAGTAAATAATTCGCTATTATGATTATAATCCTCTTTGATAATATTTATACTTGTTTCTTGTTTTTTTAGAGCTAAGAAATGTTTATATAATTCACTCTCTTTATTCAGACTCATATTCTTATATGAACTCTGCTCTAATAAATCATCTATTTTCTCATGTGCTAGACTATTTATAGCTTTTTGTTTAAGACGGATAGCTTGGTTAAAATAGAACCCCATTAATCCTAATAAGAGGATATAGAAAACACAAAAGATGATTAAGTAATATTTAGAATTTAGCTTTTTCATATACACAAATATACTTTAAAAACAGGGTAATACATCAACAGGCTTTTGCTGTTAACCGTTCATTAACCGTTCATTAACCACCTTCTTTTAATGAATACAACACCTTTGTTTAAAATTAATGAAATTATGGTACGCATACTTATTTTATGGAGCATATTATTGTTAAGTGTATTAGTCAATGCACAAACAACTAACTCTCAAATCAAAGGAAAAGTAACAGATAATAAAAAGGAACTATTGGCTTTCGTTACTGTTGTAGCAAAAGATGCAGATGGCAAGATGGTACAGGCTGTTTATACGGATGAACAAGGTGTTTATGATTTAGATGATAATGCATTGATTACTCAATTAGAGTTTAGCTATGTAGGGTTTAAATCTCAAACAATACCTTTAGGTACGGCTCCAGCTGTAGTAGAGTTAACAGAAGATAACGCTATTTTAGATGAAGTAATGATTACTGCTAAGCGTCCTACTATAAAAAGAGAAATAGATAGATTAGTATTTAATGTACAAGATACGCCTTTAGCGACTACGAATGCGTGGGATATTCTGAAACAAACACCTGGGGTAAGTGCGATAGGAGATAACCTAAGTATCCGTGGGAGCTCTAGTATATTAGTGACGATTAACGATAGAAAAGTGATGCTGACAGGAGAGCAATTAAAGGAGATGCTTGAATCTACAGATGGTACACAGGTAGAAGCTGTAGAAGTTATCACTAATCCTCCTGCTAAGTATGATGCTCAGGGTGGAGCAGTATTGAATATTAAATTAAAAAAGAATATAAATTTAGGGTATAAAGGGAGCGTAACAAATCGTTTTAAACAAACTACCTACGCGGTTAACACCTTAGGTACACAACATTTTTACTCTGGTGATAAAGTGAATTTATCTGGCAATTATACTTATACAAAAGGAACTGGAGTGCGGTATAATGAAGACAACGTTATCTATGAGAACGGAGAGCGTTGGAGTACAGACCTGACACGTAAGAATAAGATGAAAGGTCGTCATAGTTTTAATGCAGAGATGGATGTAAAGGTAGATAGTACATTGACACTGACAGTAGGAGGAAGTGGTTATATTAATGAACAAACCAAAGGTGACTTTGTCATCCCTACATTGATCTATAATAAAGAAGGGATTGTAGAATCTAATTATACCACTTTTAATAAGAAGCGTGCTAATATGGATACGTACACAGGGTATTTTATGTTAGACAAAAAGTTTAGTCACGAGAAAAATTTATTATGGTCATCTTATTTTACGTATGATAACCAAAAAGATAATCAAGATGTTTTAACTGAATTAAACTTTAAAGATCAAGTACCATCTGAACGCTTTTTTGCAACGAAAGATAAGTCGCGCACACGATTAGCTGTATCTGGTGTTGATTATACGATAGATAAAGAAACAACCAAATGGGAGTTAGGTGGTAAGTATAGTATTGTCAAAGCTTTATATTCATTAGACTTTTTTGATACTAAAACAAGTAATCCTAATAAAGACAAGAGTAACGAATATGATTATCAAGAAATCAATTGGGCTGGATATACTTCCTTTACGAAGCAATGGGATAAATGGCAAATCAAAGCAGGATTGAGAGGAGAGTACACCGGTATTCAGACGAAGAGTACAGGAGTAGGGAGTGACACACAGTCATACTTTAAACTATTTCCTACAGCCTATGTGAAATATGATGTAACAGACGATCATCATTTGAGTTTTTCGTATGGCAAGCGCATTGACAGACCTTCGTATTCTTGGATGAACCCTGCGAAGAGTTACTATAATTTGTTTTCATATTTTCAAGGTGACCCTGATTTAAAACCAACGATCAGTCATAATTTTAGTTTAAGTTATAATTGGAATCAGTTAAATATTGAACTGTTTTATAATCGTGAGAACAATCCATCTATGGAAATCTCTTATCAAGAACCTGAAAATAATATGTTAATCTATCATTATACGAATATAGATAAACGACAACTAGCGGGTATGATTGTAAACTATTCTCACCAGATTTTACCTATTTGGTCAGTGAGTCCTTTTCTTTACTTGCAACAGCAGGAAGATTATTTTTATGGTGTAGATAAGAAATTGTATAAGAATGATGCTTTAATATTTGGAGGGCGATTAAGTACTTCTGTTGATATTGAAAAGAAAAGTAACTGGAAAGCGATGTTGACTTATAACTTTTATACTCCTACTGTACAAGGAACCTTTAGAATAAGTAGTTATCAGCGTACAGACTTTATCATGAGTAGAGAATTCTTGAAGAATAAGTTAGCTGCTAATCTGTATGTATATAATATTTTTGGTAGTGATAGACAGATCATTAGTACTAACTATGCGAATCAAAATAACTACTTTAAAGACTATAGCGATACACAAGGTTTTGCTGTTTCTTTGAAGTATAATTTAGGAAACCAAAAGGTGAAATACAGCTCTAAAGAAATAGATATGACAGAGAAAGACAGATTATAATAAACATATATTAAACTTTAGTTCGTAAACTGGTTTTATCAATGATATCGTGAATATTTTGTAGAGTAGGCTTTGAGGTAAGTATATTTTACTTGCTACAAAATATTGAATTAATTTCTTTACAGTTTTGTCAGGATTCCTTCTCTATTAAGGTTTTTTATTCTCTAACAACAACATTGAGATATTTATTTATTCATGACTTTAGTAATTCAATATACTCCCTCGCTGAATAGTTAATCAAAAGATTGCACTTAGAGAAATTCTTTTCTGTGTAAAAACCTAAGAAGTATAATTAAAGCACATTAAAAAACGAAGTGATCTAACATTAGTACATCGTTTATAAAAAACGGCAGAAAGAGAATTAATTGCTTATCCATGTTTATTGATTACCTATCGATAGTTTTTCACTGATCTGATAGGGAGTTGCTTTAGGTTTTCTTGCACCTTTCTCGCACCTTTCTTCGACAAAACCACCCTCTGGGATAGAAAACCCCCAGAAAAGGCCTATCAGTCCCCAAGGAAGTGCAAGCTAAGACCGCTATTACAGCATTCGAGTATACTTTTAAAAACGCGTTAAGTTCATGCTCAGTTGTAGTGATTTTATCAATAGTGAATGCACAGATGTTTTGAATTAAATAGGTGTGAACAAACACCTTAGAAAAGGTTACCTCTTGTTTTTTGTAAAACGAACTCATGCTAATTAAGTGAATTTTTTAGAAAGATAAAACCAGAGTCTTTCAAGGTAGGCTTTTTAGTAGGTTATACTTCTTAAAAATGTGGCATTTTGCGTTTAAATGTTGTAATTTTAACAGTCAAAATTTTAGGGTTATGGAATTTGACTATTTCGAAAAGATTCGAAAGATTAGAACTGGTATTCGTTTCTATAGTGAGCTGTTAATCGAAGCTTCATGGAATATGTGGAATATCAAAACAAGGGTGGGAATTTTCTTTTTCTCATTGTTAGTAGCTCTTGGGGGAACGTACTTTTTATCACCTGAGGTGTTTACAGGAGCGCAGAAATACACCATGTTTATATTAATTTTCTCCATTCTTCTATGGGCAACAGAAGCTATACCTCCCTTTGCGGTAGGTATTATGATTATTGGTTTCCTTGTCTATACAATGGATAATATTGAGGGAGCAACTTTGTCCTCCCAAGAGATTTCGGATACTTGGTCTGATAATGTTATTTGGATATTCTTAGGAGGTTTCTTTTTGAGTGAGGGGATGCGGAAAACCAATCTCGATTTATCTCTATTTAAGAAAACGATTTCAATATTTGGATCAAACCCCAATACGTTAGTATTGGGAATCATTGTTGTTACTTCCGTTCTATCTTTGATTATATCTAATACAGCTACAGCAGCGATGGTGTTGGCATCGGTTATGCCACTTATAGATAGAGAAGGGAAAGACTCTATGATGTCAAAGGCAATATTGGTTAGTATACCAGCTGCTGCTACTTTTGCAGGTATGATGAGTATGGTGTCAACCCCTCCAAACTTAATCGTTGTGAACGTTTTAAAGTCAAAGGGTTTTGATGTAAGTTTTACACAATGGTTCTTTTTGGGATTTATACCAGCAACAATTTTGTTGGTAGGTTTTTGGTTTGCTGTTGTTAGAAAATATACTTCGAAAGTAAAAGGTCTTGATGTATCCTTTGTAAATAAAGCTTTAGAGTTAACTAAAACTATGAGGCTACAGCGCCTAATAGTTGTTATTATTTTGTTTATAACAGTAGGAATGTGGATGTTTGGAAATAGATTGAATATTCCTACAGCTGGTGCAGCTATGGTACCTATTATGTTTTTACCAATGCTTGGAATTATAACGGCTGAGGACGTGAGAAAATTGCCATGGGATACCTTGATGTTAGTAGCTGGAGGTTTAGCCTTGGGTATGGCAATTAAAGAATTATTGGCTCCATATTATTCTCAGTTTTTAGCTGATATGGAGTTTAATGTAGTGGTGATGATGATAATATTTGCAGTGGTAACTGTCTTGTTTTCTAATATTATGAGTAGTACAGCAACCGCAACAATTGTCATAAACATTGCGGCAATTGTTCTACCCCATGATCAGTTACTACCTGTTGGTTTAGTAGTGGGACTTTGTTCTTCATGTGGATTATTTTTACCAGTTTCTACACCGCCAAATGCCATTGTTTTTGGTACGGGAATGTTGAAACAGAAAGACTTTGTTCTCGGGGGATTGTTTGGGGCACTTTTAGGTACAGTGATTATTGTCCTTTGGGTTTTACTACTTCAAAACTTTACTACATTCTTTGATTACATTTAATAAATAATACATAGTTAAATATAAAAAAGAGGTCAATTGATATTTCAGTTGACCTCTTTTAGTAATAAGAAAAATAGCTTTATTTCTACAATCTTTCTAAGTAGTTTGTTATAATACCATCTACTTTTAGTTCTTTCATTCGATTGATATCTTTAATTTCATTTACAGTCCAAGGGTAAATTTTAAGATTAGCTTCCTTGATTTTAGAAACATTTGTCTTGTTTAATTTTTTGAAATGTGGATTGATAGCTACTGCTTTGACCTTATGTGCAAATTCAATTGCGTCAGCAGGTTCTTTGTCTGTCAATACAGCTATATCCAATGTAGGGTCTAATTCGTAAATCTTCTCTAACTCCTCCCATTTAAAGCTCGAAATAATAAAGTTTGAATTGGTCCAACCTTTTCTCTTAAAATCTTTAATGATTTCAATCGTTCCTTCAGCTGTATTAGAACCTTTTAGTTCAATATTCAAAATAACTTTCTTGTCAATAGTAGATATGACTTCTTCTAAAGTAGGAATTCGATAATTACCTGTGACTAACAGTTTTTTTAATTCTTCTTTAGTATAGTCTTCTATGTTACCAGTTCCGTTGCTCACTCTATTGAGTTTTTCATCGTGAAAGACCATTAAAGAGCCATCCTTTACTTTGTAAACATCAATCTCTATTGCATCACACCCCATCTCTAAAGCTTTTTGTACTGATTCAATAGTATTTTCAGTTACGTGCCCCATTGCTCCTCTATGCGCAATTTTTAGGGGATTATATTCTTGTGCAAACGAAATAGAACTCATCGATAATGCAATTATTAATATACTCTTTTTAATGTTCATTGTATTGTTCTTAATGATTTATTCAAAGGAAATAAAATTCAATTAATCTAACTTTATCTAATCATTAAGTTTGTGTAAAGAAAAGAGGGTGTCCCAAAAGGTCACCCTCTTTTGTATTATATAAAACGTTACTTTTCTCTTAGATTAAAAGTTCTTGCAATTAAAACGAGTTTTAGACTTATAATTTGTCATTTTTCGTTTATCAGTCTCTTTTTTAGGATGAAAATTGTTGTTTAAAGTCGATTTTTCTCTATTCTTAGTAAGTTTTCTTAAATTATGTGCAAGAGCCATCAGTCCAAATTCAATTTCGACCATTTCTAATCCTCTTAGAGTAAACCTAGTAAATTTGTTGTTGCTTTTTAGTTGTCCAAAAACAGCTTCTACTTCTACAGGTCTTTTACTTCTATGATATTTACCGCGTTCAGAGTTGAGTAATTCTCTAATATGTTGTTTTATTTGAACCAATCTATGATTCATAGAGACTGTTCTGTTTTCTGCTGCTTTATTACATAGCTCTTTTAACGAGCATTTCAAGCAGTTAGAAGCTTGATACAGATGTGTTTTTGACGCAAAACCAGTGGTGGTGTATTTAGTACTACTTCCAATATTAGGTAGCTTTTCTCCATTTGGACATAAGATGTAATCAAACAATTTATTGTAGTAAAGATTGTGTTGTAGAAAAGGGTTGTTCTTCCAAGCTCTTTTCTGTTCCATATGAAAATAATTAAATTTCACATAGGGCGTTATTTCTCTTTCAAGTAAATACAGATAATTCTCTTCGCTACCATACCCAGCATCTGCTACAACTTCTTTACTTTGTTGTGCATAGGTTTGTTCAAAAGTCTCTAGATGATTGATTAAGGTAGTGGTGTCAGTTGATTTTTGTGCAATAGTATAATGTGTAATAAATTGATTTTCAGTACTTATTTGAGTATTGTAGGCAGGTTTAAGTTGCCCGTTTTTCATGTGATCTTCTTTCATTCGCATAAAAGTAGCATCTGGATCTGTTTTACTATAACTATTTCGAGTACCTAAAGTTTCTAGTTGTTGTTCGTATTTTTGCAAGCGAGGTAAATGCTCGTCTTCTAACTGTTTGAGCTGTTTAGCTGTAGGTTTGGGTAGGTCTGCCCTATGTTTATTTAACTGAGTCACTTTTTCTTTAAGCTCTAAACTATCAATATTTTTGGAACAGTGTTCTTTTGCGAGTTCACTTTGATCCTGTTTGATTTGACCCTCTATTTCTGTGAGAACATCTTGAATTTTTGTTTCTAATTTAGCCTTGTTTTTCTCCACTGAACCACGCCATACAAAGGTGTATCGGTTAGAGCTAGATTCAATTTTTGTTCCATCAATATATTGAACTTGTAAACTAACATATTGTAATTCTTGTAACAGACGAACCACATCTGCAAAAAGCTGATGGATTTGACCTTTCAATCGCTTAGCGCGAAAATAATTAATCGTGCGATGATCAGGCAAGCTATTACCAGATAACCACATAAAATAAATGTTCTCCGTCAAAGCCCGTTCAATCTTACGCGATGAATAAATATTATTGAAATAGGCGTAGAATAAGACTTTTATCATCATACGGGGATGATAACTGGTGGTCCCTCCTCCTTTGTATTGACTTAAAATAGAACTAATATCTAACTCATCAACAACAGCATTGATAAGACGAACAGGATGGTCTAGAGGAATTTTAGAAAAAATATCTTCAGGAAATAGACTCGGCGATTTTAAACTTTCAGATTTGAACATTATATTTGTCTTTCTTATTGTTTGGTTGCACCTTGAAGATAATTATTTTTGAGGACAAACAATGAAAAAACCCCGCCTTTTTTAGACGGGGTTTTGTTTTTTAGGCTTTTTAGACAGCCTCTTTTCTTTATTTTACGGGTGTACCAAATAAGTCAAACTCATAAGCACTATCGATGTGAATATCTGCAAATTCACCTATTTTTAAGTAGTGTTTAGTAGCATCTATTCTTACCTCGTTATCTACGTCTGGACTATCGAACTCAGTACGTCCGATAAACTCAGTACCTTCTTTTCTATCAATGATACAACGGAATGTCTGTCCTATCTTCTCTTGGTTTAAGTCAAAAGAGATTTGTGCTTGAATATCCATAATTTCATTCGCACGAGCTTGTTTAACTTCTTCAGGAACATCGTCCTCCAGTAAATAAGCATGTGTATTTTCTTCATGAGAATAAGTGAAACATCCTAAACGCTCAAACTTCATCTCTTGTACCCAATCTTTTAGGATTTGGAAGTCTTCTTCTGTTTCTCCTGGGTATCCTACGATTAATGTCGTACGGATAGCCATACCAGGTACGGCTTCTCTAAACTCTTTTAATAGCTTAGTTGTCTTCGCTTGTGTAGTACCACGACGCATAGACTTTAAGATATTGTCAGAGATATGTTGTAGAGGGATGTCTAAGTAGTTACAGATCTTAGGTTCTCTCTTCATTAGTTCTAATACATCCATAGGGAATCCTGTAGGGAATGCATAGTGAAGACGGATCCATTCGATACCTTCTACTTTCGCTAAGTTCTCTAATAGCTCTGCTAAGTTTCTCTTTTTGTATAAGTCTAATCCGTAGTAGGTCAAGTCTTGAGCGATCAAGATTAACTCTTTTACTCCGTTTTTAGCTAATCCTTCAGCTTCTTTTACTAATTTCTCGATCGGTTGAGATACGTGCTTTCCTCTCATTATTGGAATAGCACAGAAACTACAAGGACGGTCACATCCTTCAGCGATTTTAAGGTAAGCGTAGTTTTTAGGAGTAGTCGTCAGACGTTCTCCTAATAATTCGTGTTTATAGTCAGCTCCTAATGCTTTTAACAACAAAGGTAAGTCTGTCGTACCGAAGTATTGATCTACATTAGGGATTTCAGCTTCTAAATCAGGTCTGTATCGCTCAGATAAACATCCAGTAACGAAGACCTTGTCAACAATACCTTCCTCTTTTTTCTCTACGTATTCTAAGATTGTGTTTACTGACTCCGCCTTAGCGTTATTAATAAAACCACAAGTGTTGATCACCACAATATTAGCTTCATCATTAGCAGCCTCATGTGTTACCTCTTTTCCACTTGCTTTTAATTGTCCCATTAACACTTCACTGTCGTAAACGTTTTTTGAACAACCTAAAGTAATGACGTTGATTTTATTCTTTTTTAAAGTTTTGGTTCTCATTGATTTAAAAAAATTGGACTGCAAAATTACATTTTTTTTAGCTACAAAACATCTGCTTTAGTATATTTATATGATACACCTTTGCAAAATGGAAACATTCTGTTTTATAATAAAGTTGGATATGTGGTTTTGTAAGGAGAAAATAAACTTGTTTATGTACAATTAATTATACTTAAGGTCGCAATTAGTCTTTGTGGCTTATGGTTTTAACTATTTGAGTAAAGTGATAGCCATTTTAGCAAACTTAGGCTCTAGTCATGAGGAATGGTCTTATACTGCTTGAATAGCAAGTTTGTAAAGTAGAGACAACTTTGTGATGAAGTCAGCTGTATTCTAAGTTTTCGTTAAGGGATAGTAGGTTGTATTGAGGTATCCTGAATCTACAATCAAGGTAGGAGAGGAAAGAGTAAATTGTTTTTGTGTTTTACAATCGTTAGAGACTGTTGAGATAAGAGTTCTTCTCTATTTTGAATAGAGTAAGGTATGTACGTCATTTCTGATTTTAGACCTATTTCCAGTATTCTGTTATAAGTTCTCATGGATGTACCTAATATAAAAACGGGTGTCAGTATTCTGACACCCGTTTTTATATTGTATTTGTTTTTAATGCAATTGTTATAGTCTGAATATACCTCCAAAAGCAATAACTGTTTGTCCAAACCAAAAGTTGTGCATTGCTTTATCCGCTTTATCAGAAGTAGTACGTACGTCATACATATCTATAAAACCTCCTTTTAATTCAGCTTGAATAAAGAAGTGTTTAAAGAATGTAACGTTCAAACCTGCTTTTGCAGATACACCTAATCCTGCAACGTGGAATTCATCATATCTTTCTTTACCTAATAATTTAGTATTTGTCTTTGGGTATACTATACCAAAACCAACACCTTCAGTAAGGTTAATTTGTACTTTATCTGTATTCCATACTCCAAAAAGTTTTGAGATATCATCTACGCGGTTGATCTCAAAGTTTAGGTAGTTTAATCCATCTGTATGTTCAAATGTTAAGAAATCATCTGTTAACAATACTCTGTCTGGATCACCTTCGATTGTTTCACCATATGTACCTTTACCTGGATAATACCCTGAAAGCTTCACCATTTTATTTTGATCCATTACATATTTCATATGGTCTACACCAATCGAAATATTGTATTTATCACTAATAAAATACCCGATACGAAGATTCGTTTGTGGAATAGTCATACGAGATGGGTTTATATAGTCAATATGCCATCCTTTTGGCTTATCAGATGCTTGTACATCTTTAATCGTGAAATCATAATCATTTCCTCTAAACGTGATGTCTGAGTTTGAAAAATATCCACGGTTACCTCCCCAGTAAATATAAAATTTACCTTTATTTGAGTCTGTATAACGCAAAGGTGTTGTCACAGCTTCTTGAGCAAAACTTATTGTCGAAGAAAATAGAGTTAGCACAGCTATTAATTTGTAAATATGTTTCATAAGAATTTTTATTTAAGTAGTCTTTTATTAATCTGCAAAGGTACAATAAAAAATCTCTTTGCGAGTTTCCTCAGCAAAGAGATTGTTAGTTGTTTAAGTTCTAAAAACAAAGTTTTAAAAAGTGATGCTATAGGTAAGATTTATCCAATTCTCTTTTGATTTAACAGTAGCATTGGAATATAAATTATTATAAGACATATCCACTAAAGTAGTTTGGTAGTTTCTTGCAGTATGATTGTAAGACAAGTCTAATCTAGACGGACCGAAGTTATATCCTAAACCTAAAGAGAAACTGTTTAAATCACCTACGTATTTAGTGTTTTTGTATGGGCTTTGTTCAAATCGATATCCCCCTCGTAAACTTACTTGTTTGATTTTGTATTCAGCTCCAATTCTTAATTCACTGGCAACCTGTAGTTCATTGTTGAAATCTTGATTAATATCTTGATATTCGTTTGTAGGTTTATATTTGTTATTAGAATAGTCTTTCAAAGAGTAATCCACACTGATTAATCCTTTTTCTTGGAAAATATAAGCTAAACTCGCAGTGTATTTAGAAGGAGTTTTCAACTTGTAAGTAGGCGTTTTTAACACTACATCAGGATAGATAAAATTAGTATTGTTATCATAACTCATTTGCGTTCGAAGCCCTTGATATAGTTCATCTTTTAACGAATACCAAGTTGGTGACTGATAAGATAAACCTCCTCTAAGTCCCTCTGTTATTTGAGCAATTGCACCAATATTAAAAGAAAATCCTGTACCATACGTATAGGTGCTATTCATGAAAGAGATGTTCTCGTCTTTGCCATTAGATGAGTTTCTTGCTGTTTGATAAGATGCACTATCTACTGTATAGTCTACGGTGTGTATATTTAAGTTTGCCCCAACATAAAAGCGATCGCCTAATTGAGCTGCAAAGTTACCACTAAATAAGCCTGTACTTCCAGAAGTGCTTATGCTACGCGATTGGTGAAAAGGAGTGTCAGTAAGGAAATCATGGTGATATCCTTCAGCATTGTTGTTCTCAGTGAATAAACCTCCGTTATAACCCAAAAACGCATTTCTTCCTGTTAATCCACCGTAGTAATTTGCACGTAGATAACCATCAGTAATCGTTGTTTGCTGATTTTCTGGACTAATATCGCCAAGAGGGATAGGACCACCATTTGGCCCACCGTGATTAGCAATTTGTAAAAAGTAATCACCTAGTGAATTTTCATCACCAATACCTCTAAAGCGCACATTGTTACGCATATTATTAGTACTCTCGTAATTAACTCCAATACTAAATTTTTTCATTACGGCATCCGATTTAAAAGAATTGAAAACAAATATAGCTCCTAATTGTCCAAGGTCTAATCCATCATAATTCTTCTTGTCGTTTGTGCCATTATAGTTTGCCTTATTGCTTTTATTGACAAAAGACATTGAAAATGCAGCGTTATTGTAATTAAAGATTGCACCCCCAGCAGGGTTAATTTTTAAAGCTGATAAATCACCTCCAACTGCACCAAATGCTCCGCTCATTGCTCTAAAACGAGCTGTACCATTAAGATCATTTTCATTTAAGGGCATTGCGCTCTGCATATTAGTTTCCTGCGCATATGAAGATAGCGTAAGGCCTAACAATGCTCCAGATAAAGCTATTTTTTTTAATTTCATAATTAATATATGTATATATATCTAAAGTGAATAATTATCTACTGTATGTCGTTCTAGATCCTCCACCTGAAGAACTGCTTCTACTATAAGAGGAAGAAGACGATGAACTACCTCTACTATATGATGAGCTACTTCTGCTATAAGAAGACGGAGTACTGTTACTACTTCTACTATATGTACTTCTTGAATAGTTGTTGTTTGAATTTGAAGAACTATTATTATAGTTATTTCTACTATATGAAGAAGAACTGTTATTGTAGTTTCCAGAGTTGCTATAATTTGTTCTACTGTAGTTTGATCTATTATAGGAGTTACTCGAATTAGTGTTGTAGTTGTTTCGTGAATACGATGATCTATTGTATCCATTATTTCCTACATTACCTCTGTTATAAGAAGTTCTACTATATGTATTTCTACTATAAGAAGGATTACGAGAATATGAAGTACTATTATTTGTTCTGTTGTATGACGTTCTACTATATGTAGTAGGATATCTTGAACCTGCATAATAAGTAGGTCTATATGAGTAAGAATGGTAATAAGGATATCCCCAATAACCACCATGTCCCCAATGACCGCCATAATAGCCATTCCATCCAAATCCGAACCCAAAGCTTAGACCCCAGCCCCAACCTCCATAATAATATGGATCGTAAAATGGATCATAAAAAGCATTGTAATATGGGTATCCATAATAAGGCGATCCGTAATAAGGATAGCCATAGCCATAACTGTTGTTATAGATATTTATTTTGACGTCATTAGGTTGACTGCCCCAAGTGCCATAGCTTTTTGCTGAAAGTTCTCTTTGTTGTTGAATACTGTCATTTACAGGCGAAATATAATTATTTACATCTGTAAAATATTCTAAATCATCACTTTTACTGGCAAAATATTGCTGGTAATAGTTTTGCTGAGGTTGTTGAACCACTGCTCTGTTGGAATTACTATTATATATACCATCATCGTAATACGATGTATTATAGTATGAACCACATGAAACAGTAAATACACCTATTGCAAGTAAAGCATAGAGTTTACTTGTATTTACGAAGTTTTTTACAAATGTTTTCATTTCCCTGTTTTTTAATTGTTGGTCAAAACAAATTTAATTAGATTTGTGGAATTATTATAGTTAATTAAGAGTTAAACAATTTTAACTGCTAATATATTAAAAATGAGCAAGAATATTACTAAAAGAAGCGAAGATTACTCTAAGTGGTACAATGAACTTGTTGTCAAAGCAGATTTGGCTGAGAATTCAGGAGTACGTGGGTGTATGGTAATAAAACCATATGGGTATGCAATCTGGGAGAAGATGCAGGCAGAGTTAGATAGAATGTTTAAAGAAACTGGTCACCAAAATGCTTATTTCCCCTTATTTATCCCCAAGTCTTATTTTAGTAAGGAGGCGAGTCATGTAGATGGATTTGCAAAAGAATGTGCAGTAGTTACTCACTATCGTTTAAAGACAGCGGAAGATGGTAAGACAATTGAAGTTGATCCTGAAGCGAAATTAGAAGAGGAATTAATTGTACGTCCAACTTCGGAAACAATTATTTGGGATACTTATAGAAAGTGGATTGAGTCTTATCGCGATTTACCAATCTTAGTAAATCAATGGGCTAACGTTGTACGTTGGGAAATGAGAACTCGATTATTTTTGAGAACAGCAGAGTTTTTATGGCAAGAAGGTCATACAGCACACGCTACAGAGAAAGAGGCTATTGCTGAAGCAGAACAAATGTTAAATGTATATGCTGATTTCGCTGAGAACTTTATGGCTATTCCAGTTGTAAAAGGATTTAAAACAGCAAATGAGCGTTTCGCTGGTGCTGTTGAGACATATTGTATTGAGGCATTAATGCAAGACGGTAAAGCTTTACAGGCTGGAACATCACATTTCTTAGGACAAAATTTTGCTAAGGCATTTGACGTTAAGTTTACTTCTCAAGAAGGAAAACAAGAGCATGTATGGGCAACTTCGTGGGGTGTGAGTACAAGATTAATGGGTGCATTAATTATGACACATTCAGATGATAATGGATTAGTATTACCTCCAAACTTGGCACCAATACAAGTGGTTATTGTTCCTATTCACAAAACAGATGAGCAGTTAGAAGCTATTCGCGAAGAAGTGAAGAAGATCACAGATAGATTTAAAAAACTAAACATCTCCTTTAAGTTTGATGATCGTACATCATTTAAACCAGGATGGAAGTTTGCTGAATATGAATTAAAAGGAGTTCCTGTGCGCTTAGCTGTAGGGCCAAAAGATTTAGAGAATGGCACTTTTGAAGTAGCGCGTCGTGATACATTGACAAAAGAAACTATATCAAAAGAAGGTATTGTTGAGTATATCCAAGATTTGTTAGAGGAAATACAAGCTACATTATTCAAAAAGGCATTTGATTATAGAGAAGCACATATTACTGAAGTAAATTCTTTTGATGAATTTAAAGAAGTCTTGGAAGGTAAAGGTGGATTTATTTCAGCTCACTGGGATGGTACAACAGAGACAGAGGAGAAGATTAAAGATCTTACGAAAGCTACAATTCGCTGTATTCCAATTGATAGGGTGGAAGAAGATGGTGTATGTGTGCTAACAGGCAAGCCATCTAAGGGAAGAGTGTTATTCGCAAAAGCGTATTAAAATTATATTTTTTTTGTTTTTCTCTTGCGGGATAAAAAATTTATTGTAGTTTTGCATCCGCATTAGAGAAACAAATGGTCCGTTCGTCTAGGGGTTAGGACGCCAGGTTTTCATCCTGGTAACAGGGGTTCGATTCCCCTACGGACTACAAGATTTTCTATAAGAGAAATAATCTAATGCAAATTGGTCCGTTCGTCTAGGGGTTAGGACGCCAGGTTTTCATCCTGGTAACAGGGGTTCGATTCCCCTACGGACTACAGGTTCTTTTTTTATGAATCAATTATTGAAATTTATGGTCCGTTCGTCTAGGGGTTAGGACGCCAGGTTTTCATCCTGGTAACAGGGGTTCGATTCCCCTACGGACTACAGATTCTTCTGAGTCAAACATTAATTTCGGTCCGTTCGTCTAGGGGTTAGGACGCCAGGTTTTCATCCTGGTAACAGGGGTTCGATTCCCCTACGGACTACAGATTCTTTTGAGTCAATAATTGAAATTTTGGTCCGTTCGTCTAGGGGTTAGGACGCCAGGTTTTCATCCTGGTAACAGGGGTTCGATTCCCCTACGGACTACGAAGTTCTTTCTTTTAGAGGAACAACAAGATTGATGGTAATGGTCCGTTCGTCTAGGGGTTAGGACGCCAGGTTTTCATCCTGGTAACAGGGGTTCGATTCCCCTACGGACTACAGAGAAAAAATAGTATAGACTTAATAAAATATTTAAACGAAATGGCAAATCATAAGTCAGCTTTAAAAAGAATTAGAAGTAACGAAAAGAAAAGAGTACTTAACAGATATCAGCACAAAACAACTCGTAATGCGATCAAAGCTTTACGTTTGATTGAAGATAAAAAAGAGGCTGCTGATAAATTACCTGTAGTAGTATCTATGATTGACAAATTAGCAAAGAAAAATATTATCCACGATAATAAAGCTGCTAACTTGAAATCTAAGTTAACAAAACACGTTGCTGCATTATAATAATTGCAAAGCAAGTGTCTTTTAAAGTTAAGAAAAGAATACAAGCTCTCAATTAATGAGAGCTTTTTTTGTTGATTTATAGCCAAATTCGTATTTTACAAAATAACTAATTTAAAATCCTTATATGACACCAATTAGGAATATTGCTATCATAGCACACGTTGACCATGGTAAAACTACGATGGTGGACAAAATATTACACCACTGTCAATTATTTCGTGAGAATGAAACTTCTGGAGAATTAATTTTGGATAATGAGGATATCGAGAGAGAAAGAGGTATTACTATTACTTCTAAGAACGTATCGGTAAACTACAAGGGAACTAAAATTAATATTATTGATACTCCAGGGCACGCTGACTTTGGTGGTGAGGTGGAACGTGTATTGAATATGGCTGATGGTGTTCTTTTAATTGTAGATGCTTTTGAAGGACCAATGCCTCAGACCCGTTTCGTACTACAAAAAGCAATTAGCTTAGGTTTAAAACCTTGCGTAGTTGTTAATAAAGTAGATAAAGAGAACTGTACGCCAGAAGAGGTTCACGAGAAAGTATTTGACTTGATGTTTGAACTTGGAGCTGAAGAATGGCAAATGGATTTCCCTGCTGTTTATGGTTCTGCAAAGAACAACTGGATGTCAACTGATTGGAAAAAACCAACAGATTCATTTGAACCATTATTGGATATGGTTCTTGAGCACATACCTCAAGCTGAGGTTAAAGAAGGTACTCCACAGATGTTAATTACATCTTTAGATTACTCTACATTTACAGGACGTATTGCTATTGGTCGTTTACATAGAGGTATTTTAAAAGAAGGAATGAACATTTCTTTGATTAAAAGAGATGGAAAAACGGTTAAGTCTAAAATTAAAGAAGTACATACGTTTGAAGGATTAGGACGCAAGAAAGTATCTGAAGTGCAAGCTGGAGATATTTGTGCTGTTGTAGGTATTGATGGTTTTGAAATTGGTGACGTTATCGCTGATTTCGAAAATCCAGAAGCATTACCAACAATCACTATTGACGAGCCTACGATGAGTATGTTATTCACTATTAATGACTCGCCATTCTTTGGTAAGGAAGGTAAATACGTAACTTCAAGACACATTAAAGATCGTTTAAACAAAGAGCTGGAGAAAAACTTAGCACTACGTGTAAACGAAACGGATAGTGCTGATAAGTTTATGGTATTTGGTCGTGGGGTATTGCACTTATCGGTTTTGATTGAGACAATGCGCCGTGAAGGATATGAATTACAAATTGGTCAACCACAAGTTATCATCAAAGAGATTGATGGTGTTAAATGTGAGCCAGTTGAAGAATTAACTATTGATATTCCTGAAAGCTTATCTGGTCGTGGAGTAGAATACGTTACATTGAAAAAAGGTGAAATGTTAAGTATGGAACCTAAAGGTGAGCGTATGATTATTAAATTCTTAATTCCATCAAGAGGAATTATCGGTTTAAGAAATCAGTTGTTAACTGCTACTGCAGGAGAGGCAATTATGTCACACCGTTTCTTAGAATATCAACCATACAAAGGAGAGATTGCAGGACGTAACAATGGTTCTTTAATTTCTATGGAGAATGGTAAAGCTATTCCTTATTCTATTGATAAATTACAAGATCGTGGTAAATTCTTCGTTGATCCTAATGAAGACATCTACGAAGGTCAAGTAATTGGAGAGAATACACGTAGCGATGATATGACTGTTAACGTTACTAAAACGAAAAAGTTATCTAACGTTCGTTCTTCTGGAGCAGATGATAAGGCACGTATTGTTCCTGCTATCAAATTCTCTTTAGAGGAAGCTTTAGAATACATTCAAAAAGATGAGTATGTTGAGGTAACTCCTAAGTCTTTGCGTTTAAGAAAAATCTTCTTGAAAGAGACAGATAGAAAACGCAATACTATTAAATAAGAATCAAATTTTATTTTTGATATACGAAGTCAGCTTAGCAATAAGCTGACTTTTTTATTTAGTACAAATGCGGTAATTACCTTTTGTTTTTTTATTTGAATAATTCGAGTAATTAGTGTTTTGATGCAGTATTTTGTCAGTTTGTAAAGAACTGCTAAATATATTATTTGGATTAAATTATTTAATAAAACGATTATATTATGATTTTTTAATTAGAACTTCTGAGAGAAATAATGTTTTGAAGATGTAGATTTTATAAGATTCATAATTTTTATTTCTGCTATTATAAGTCCGAAATATTATTAAATTTGTAATTTGAATCAAAAATCACAACCTTAGGTTATAAATATGGCAAAGTTCGAATTGAAATTACCCAAAATGGGTGAGAGTGTTGCTGAAGCAACCATTACAAACTGGCTGAAGAATGTAGGGGACCGCATTGAAGCTGATGAAACAGTATTAGAGATTGCAACTGATAAAGTTGATAGTGAAGTTCCATCAGAAGTGGAAGGGACTTTGGTTGAGATATTATTCCAAGTAGACGATGTTGTTCAAGTAGGGCAAACAATCGCAATTATAGAAACAGAGGGTGATGCAGCTGCACCAGCTCCATCTGCTGTTAGTACTTCATCTGAATTTAAAGCTGTAGCAGAAACAGTAGCTGCAGCAAAAGAAGCTGTTGCGACTCCTGTTGATTTTGCAGATTCTGATAAATTCTTTTCTCCTTTAGTAAAAAATATTGCTAAAGAAGAAGGTATATCATTAGCTGAATTAGAATCAATCACTGGAACAGGAAAAGATGGAAGAGTTACTAAAACTGATATATTAGCTTACGTTAAGAACAGAGGTAACCAACCTCAACCTGTAGCGGCAAAAGTAGAAGCTCCAAAAGCAACTCCTGTTGCTCCAACTGCAACTAAAGCGGCGCCTGTATCTGTAAATGGTGCGGATGAGATTGTAGAAATGGATCGCATGCGTAAACTTATCTCAGGATATATGGTGAAATCTGTTCAGACTTCTGCTCACGTGCAATCATTTATCGAAGTAGACGTTACCAATATCGTAAACTGGAGAAATAAAGTTAAAAATTCATTCGAGAAGAGAGAAGGAGAGAAACTTACGTTTACACCTATCTTTATGGAGGCTGTTGCTAAGGCTTTAAAAGACTTCCCTGGAATGAATATCTCTGTAGAAGGTGACTATATCATTAAGAAAAAGAATATTAACTTGGGTATGGCTGCTGCATTACCTAACGGAAACTTAATTGTGCCAGTAATTAAAAACGCTGATCAATTAAACTTAGTTGGCATGGCTAAAGCAGTTAATGACTTAGGTAATCGTGCTAAAGCTGGTAAATTAAAACCAGACGATACACAAGGAAGTACATATACAGTAACTAACGTAGGAACTTTCGGTAGTGTATTCGGTACACCGATTATCAATCAACCTGAAGTAGGTATCCTTGCTTTAGGAGCTATCCGTAAAGTACCAGCGGTTATCGAAACTCCAGAGGGAGATTTCATCGGTATCCGTCAGAAGATGTTCTTATCTCACAGTTATGACCACAGAGTGGTAGATGGAGCATTAGGAGGACAATTCGTACAAAGAGTTGCTCAGATCTTAGAAGCTTTTGATCCAAATAGAGAGATATAATACTCATTTAAAATATTTTATTTAAACGGTTTCACCTTTGTGAAACCGTTTTTTTATATCTTGTTTTGTCTAAAGGTTATCATACAGTATGAAAGAAGCTTTTTTAAATTGGAGTAGTGGAAAGGATGCAGCCTTCGCTTTATATCAATTGCAACAGAGTAAAGAGTTGCAAGTTACCCGACTCATGACAACGGTTAATGAGCACTTTGGACGTGTTTCAATGCACGGAATACGAGAAAGTGTTTTACGTCGTCAAGCAGAGTGTCTCGGTTTGCCTATTGATGTCGTATATCTACACGAGAAATTAACTTTGCAGGAGTATGAAGATATCGTAACGCAACAGTTGCAAAAATATAGTGAACAGGGGATTTACGATAGTGTATATGGCGATATTCTTTTAGAAGATCTGAAAACCTTTCGGGAGCAACAGCTTGCTCGATTAAGTATAAATGGGGTGTTTCCGCTGTGGAATCGAGATACAACAGCATTGATTCACGAAATGGTTGATAGTGGACTGAAGACAATCGTAGTCTGTGTGAATGAGCAATATCTCGACAAGAGTTTCGTTGGACGTACGATTGACAAACAATTTATAGCTGATTTGCCAAAAGGAGTTGATCCATGTGGAGAGAACGGAGAGTTTCACACCTTTGTATATGATGGGCCGATGTTTCAGAAACCTGTTCCTTTTGAGATTGGAGAAAGGGTGTATAAGACATACGATGCTCCAAAGCAATGTCATCAAAAGGAAATCCTACACTATGGCTTTTGGTTCTTAGATATTCTGTGAGACAAATTGCGAAAGGAGAATTTCGGGAACAGCCACTACCGATTTACTTTGGTAATTGAAAGTAACCATGCCTGTCTTGGCTTTAGCAATAACTTTAGTTTCTGTCTGTACGAGATAGTATAAGTCAAAGCCCACTCTGCTAAAATCACCAGCAACCAGTTGGATGGATAATACATCTCCGTAGAAGGCTTCATTTTTATATTCAATAGCGACATCAGCCATAATTAACCCTACGCCGGCACAATCCATTTCTGTATATCCGAAGTGATTCAAAAACATCACTCTCGCTTCGTGCAAGATAGAGAGCAGTTTGTCGTTGCCTAAGTGATTGCCATAGTTTAAATCTGTGATTCGCACAGGTATTGATACTTTGTATGTATAGTCAGTAGGCATAGTAATTTTAATTCGAGACATAGTATAGGGATTATTTTTAAATGCTACCTTTCATTGATAGCGGGATTAAACAAAGCTAACGCTATGCGTAAAAATACTAAAAAGCCAATGTTTAAAGTAATTATTTTGCGAAGTATTGCTTTTGTACTTAATTATACTGAGTATATCCAGCATGTAGCCATGCGCTGTGTTTTACAGAATATTGAGGATTGGATTATCAGTTATGAACATTATGTATATAGGAAAAAAAAGACTGAAAACCGCAGTCTTCAGCCTTTTTAGGGACAAGTGAAAAATTTTAATTATAATTTATAAGTTAGATTAACAAAGAAGTTTCTCCCAGGATTTGGTATTTTGTTCCAATCTGCATAGGTTGAGTAATGGGTGTCAAATATGTTTTCTATACCCACACCGATATTCAAGGATTGTTCCTTTATTAAAAAGTCGTAGTTTGCATTCCAATCTAAAATAGCATAGGAAGGTGTGCGCACTTCACCATAAGCTTTTGCAGCATTATTTTTAACTGCATTTCCCTTTAAACTTAACTGTGTTTTAAATACACTGTACTTGTAGTCAATTGTTGTACTATAAGCCAAAGGTGCAATAAAAGGCAATGTGTTTTTATCGCTATCTTCTCCAAAGCTATAAGTAAGGCCTCCTGACACTTTCCAATTCGCATCAAGGTTGTAAGTAAAGTTCCAAGCTAATGTTCCCTGTATAGCATGATCTATATTGGCGTATTTCTTCAAACCTAAGCCACCAATAGTCATTGCATTATAGATCGGATCAATAACACCAATAATGTAATTATCTAAGTAGAATACAGAACCTGACAATTTAGTAGAAAAGGCAGGTGAGGCATATTTAACAAAGAAATTACCTTCATAGGAAGATTCATTTTTTAGATTAGGGTTACCAATATAGTCATAGCGATCTCCACTATTGAACAGATAGTATCCATATCCCTCAGATACCGAAGGGGCTCTATTGCCATAACCTGTTCCTATGCCGAATAACCAACTATCGTAAAAGTATTCGTAATTGGCAGCTATATTTCCTACTGTTCGAGTTTTATTTTGTTTGAAAGTATCGTCATTTAAAAAGATACTCAGTTGGTTAATACCCTTTTCACTTACGTGATTAAAGTTGATTCCTAAAGTACCAGATAGCAATACGCTATTTTTGTCATCTATCTGCCAGTGGTCTTTGATCGTTAATCCTCCGTAATTAGTCTTGATGTTAGGCCAAGTATAAGCAAACATATTTGCTGAACCTGGATTATTGGGAATCATCGTCATTTCTGCCAAGGACTTGTTGTAATAAGTATTGGCATTTACACTGATATGATGACTATCTTTTAAGGTAGTTGACAAAGTTGTATAGGCTCCATAAGTATCTGTCGATCCTGGCATATCCATACGCATTTGTACATTTGGTCGATTTGTATCATCCATACGATGTGTGATGGTATTGTAATACAATTTCGTCTCCCATTTGTCAACCCAAGACCCTGTTGGCTTATAAGTGTGTTTCACAGAAGTAATAATCGCCTCTGCTAAGCCAACATCCATAGGCAAAGCAGGATACCCTACATCAGTTGCTTTATCGTAGATAATTGCAGCTTCTAAGCTATGGGAGTTATTAATAGCATAACCGATGATTCCAGATGCGTTTAATTTTCTGAATTGTGAATACAATATCTCCTTGTTACCACCAGCTTTGTAGTTGTCTGCATCTCTGTACATGATTGAACCACTTACATAGAATTTCTTAGCTGTATAATCAAAGTTACCACCGACAATTTTCTGTTTATTGATAGACTCAAAACCTGTTTGAACTTGAGCTGTAAGTTTATCCTCCTCTGTAAACGATAGCTTTCGCGTACGCAAGTCTATACTTCCTCCTAATGTAGCTCCAAACATGGAGCCCTGTGAGCCAGAAGTAATGTCCATTCCATCGAGGTTGTTTACTTCTACATAAGAGGTGATAGGGTCCATTTTATCCGTACAGGCATGAAAAATCTGCATTCCGTCAATTGTCTGCCTTGTTCGTTCAATGGACATATTATTGATCATCGGTTCCCAGGCATAAGCTCCTCTGCGAACAAGTGTTATATTTTCTTGTTTAGCCAAATAGTCATCTACAGATGCTAATGGCTTTTTCTCTGTAAGGTTTTTACTCTGAGATTTGTGAGTAACGATTACCTCTTCAAGAGCTTTGGCACTCAAGGTGTCTTGCTCTACTGTGTTCTGCGCTGAAAGTAATGATGGCAGCGTAAGAAGTAAACTTGCTATTAAGTGGTTTTTTGATATCATGTCAACTGATCTAATAAGAAGTGGTTATGCTAAGCGATAGGTTCTACTGTAGTTTGAGCATGGTCAATTAGAATACAAGATCAAAGAACTTGTCTCCATTTACCGTCTCTTTACCATCAGCATCCAATCCAACAGGTTGTCCAGCTAATATATTACCAGCTTGATCTTTGATCACTAAGTTCAAGAACCAATACCCCGTCATACTCAATGGTAATTTCCCTTCATATTGTTTAGTCGTTGAATTGTAATTTAGTTTGATCACGCCATCAAGTACACCGTGATTTGCCATATCAGGCATTCTCGGGTCAATTGACACTTGTAATTCTCCAACTTCCGGAAATCTCATGCCGTTATCTTCTCTTTTGTAGATCGATACTGCAATATTGTTTTTACCAACAATGAATTTGCTTACGTGATGTAAAGCAGCAAAGTGTTTTTCACTATCTATATTGAATGTTTCCAGCGTTTTTCTATCACTTCCCTTGATTGAATTTATATCATTTCTATCGAAGAATTGTCCGTTGCGAACAGTTGTTGGCAACTTAGTTTCTATGTTCTTATCTTTATTTTTAGCTTTGATTTCAATTTCCCAGAAGTTTTTCTCTATATCCATTCCTGCCATTGAGAACATAATCTCTCCTTCAAATTTATTACTTGATCCCGCAATAGGTTTTAATTGAGAGATAGGTGCAGAGTGAGACTTTTTATGACCATTAGGCATAGTCATGTGCATCATAATATTCATCGATACATCAGTGAATACTTTGTTGTTTGCATCAGTAGCATCTGTGATTTCTACAATAATAGGTGTTGTAGAAGGAGCATAGAACTCATTGACATTACTATAAATAGCAATGTTATAGTGGTCATTTTTTTGTTCTAATACCTTTATTGTTAGATCTGTTTTAGTAGGATTTGTTGTGTCGTCATTACTTATACTGTTGTCATCAGAAGTACAAGAAGTAGCTAAACCAAGAGCGAACACAGTTAATGCGAAGTATATGAATTTTTTCATTTTGCTTAATTTTTAATTTTATAAAATAGAATTTATATAGCCACTTACCACGTAAAGCAAAAGGCTTTACCCAGTAGAAAACTAAATTGGATAAAATAAAAAATTAAGCGAGGGGTGGTTTTATAGAGTCAGCAGAAGTCAAATAGGCATATAGACTATTGTAACTATCGACAACTTTGGTATCAATCTTTGATTGTTGAACAAAGGGTAAATCCCATTGTATGATTTGAAAGTATAAAACCTCAAAGTGAAGCTTCAATGCAGTTTTTCCAGCTAAAGGATTGTCCTCTTGAGCTGTTTTGGCTAATTCACTTTTCAGGTGACATGATCCATTACAAGAAAGTTCGGGTCTGTCTTTATTAATACAAAGCTCTTGTATAACATCATAGTTTATCACAAAGTCCAATACAGGAAATATTGGCTTCATGAAGAATAAAACTACTATGATTAATATACATCGTTTCATGTTGCAAATATACACAGGATAGAAGTATTAATTCTATGACTTAAATCACTTTTGTGTCAATAATCAATAAAACTATTTAGATAATCAACTCTGTGTGATGTCTAAATTGGAATCCTTACATTTTAAGTTTCCCAACCTACCTCTATATTTCCTCCATTAACATCAGTAGTTACTGATAGATGTATCTCTCCCATATCGATACCAGTAATATCATAAATGTAATTGATATCGTATTCTTTAGAAAAGTCATTTTGAGCTTGTACTGTTACGAGTATTAATTTCAGATTAGTGATAATTTTATCAACATTTTCAGAAGTGGGTTTGCCTAAGCCTATTTTTTTTAATTGCTCTTCATCAGTATTGTTTATAAAATAATCAATATGCTCTTTAGTCATTCCAGTAGGATGATAATAATCTTTTTTGATTGCTTTTAAGTTTTGTTCGTTTGCCAAAGGAAGTTTATAAACGAAAACAGCCTTGTTAATAATAAATCTTTCATAATCAATATACGTATGAATTGTATCAGTATTTATTATTATTTGCTGAAAGAGCTCTTCTTTGAAATCTTCAAAATCTCGATTGTTTGGGGTACCAATAGGAATTAAGTCAATTCTTGTAGGTGAGGGTTTACGCAGGATAAATATCCCTACCAATGCAGCAAGTATAACAAGGGTAAATGCGATTTTTCCCCTCATAGTAGTATGCTCTTTTGTGGCAGAATAAAAATAATTATTTCCCTTATAAAGGGCTGATTATTAGTTTCTTTTGGTTGTTGGTGACTATGTGTTTAAGTCTGTTTATCCTTTTGGTAGGAGGATTAGCTTTACACTCAATGGCGTTAACAGAGTGAAGGGATAATCCTCAAAGTGGGATAGTCTATGCAATCAAGCAACAGACTACTGGCAATTTTACGTTTCTAATGTATATGTATGGAGAAGGAAATAATGGGGGATCTTGTGTTTTTCGCTATGAGAATTACATAGAGATAAAGGTCGGCGTGAACTAATTTTTCGCTGTTAGCGTAAAGGTTCTTAGAAAAGTAAGAAGTGGCAAACATGGCATTGTGTCTTAAGTAGAGTGATTTAGGAAGTTCAGGGAGATACTAAAAAGCTAAAAGTGCTTTTATAGGATTAAAAACGGCAGTTGAGCATCCTATCAAATGTCTTTTTAGTTCTATTTTGGAGAGGGTGGTCGGCTTGTGGTCGGCATGTGATCGGCTTAAAAGTACCTAAAATAAGCCGACCACTTACCTATCAATAGTCTATCATATGGGCATCAAGTGGCAGATAGTCATAAAGAGATGAAATCCTGAGGTATAAAAAAAGCCAAGATAACAAGCTGTTATCTTGGCTAACTATATTGTAAGGTAAGGTCTGTTATAGATTCAATTCCCCGCTATCACTCATCCCTAATGGAGCAGCAGTGCGCTCTATCCACTCTGGATTCTGAAGGCAAGATATGACATCCATTTTTAGTTTTGTCAGGAATCCTTCTCTTGCTTTTGATGCAATTTGATCTTCTATATTCGATGAGTTTTCTTTAAAGAAATCCACTGTTTCTTCTGCAATATGCAATAAGGTAACCTGTGTTTGACCTCCTACTTGATAAGTGTCCAATACCTTATAGTAAGCACCTGATTGTATCATTACCAATCCGTATTCTTCCATCTGAGGTACCAGTGCTGCTACATCTTTGGCATGTGCAGAAGCGATGAGGTAACGCATATTAGTCGCAAGTCCCCCTCCTTTATAAGTTGCGTCTGTGAAACCGCGTTCTTGTATAATCTGACCAATTTGATACTTATTGATGAGGTTTTGACTTAGCTCACAGTCGCGATAGAAAAGGGATAACCCTGCAAAAGTCATATTGAATATTTCTTCTATTTGTTGTTTGTCCATATACGGATTGATTGTATTCTTTGTAATTAAAGAAGGTAAAGGTAAGCGTTTTTTTTACGCTTAGTCTGTTTCTTCTTCTCTAAAATACAGATCATTCATCTTCATTACTCGTTTCATAATTTTCTTTTGAAGCAATTTGGGAGTAAGTACTTTTACACTTTCCCCAAATCCGAGTATTTCTCTTTCCAGTTCGAAATTAAGCACGACATCTAAGCGTATCTTCATCCCTTCCTGATTTTCTTCGATGACTTGTTGCGATGGATGAATCGGTTTGGTTTTGACATAAGGTGTATTATAAGCGTTTACCCATAGGATGACTTTCTGAGCTCTATCACTTTCTGTCTTGGTTACCCCAAGCGTATCTTCGTAATATCTATCGAAGTCCACCCCTTCATATTCTTTATACGGTTCATTTGCTAAGGCATACACATTGAGGATACGGTCAAGTGCTAAGGTTAACAAATGCTTATTTGTACTACTGCGTACAACGACAAACCACCGGTTGCGGTACTCTTTTAATAAATAAGGATAGTATATATTCTTTGTAGCTTCTTTTGACTTGAAGGATTTGTATTCGATCAATAGGGTTTGTTTGTTCTTAATCGCCTCGTAGAGGGGGCTGATAAACTTGATTCCCTTTAATAGAGGGTTGCCTTCCATTTGTATATAGTTAGGCGCTTTCGTACTACGGGTAAGTAGGCTGTTATCCAACTTCGCAATGACTTCACTCATCTCATCTACTTGACTGAATCCGTTGAGGTGTTTGAGTATAGCGACTACCTCTTTGAGCTTTTCGGTATCAGCATCGTTGATAGGAGAGTTTTTGATACTGTAATTCGGATCTTCGTAAGTATAGTATTTTCTGTCAACTACGATGATGGGGGCATTGTAGCCTAAACCTTCACTGCGCATGGCTTGTATGTCAAGTTGTATGGTACGCTTACTGATACCTGTGTCTATGCCTTCGTATTCGTATAGGGCATCAGATACTTTCTCAATGAGGTCGTTCAACGTCCATTTTCTGAATCTGTTCTGTAGACATTCATCAATAATTCGGTAGCGCAGAAGGGCTAATTTATTCGTTGCCATTACTTTTTAGCGTTTTATTCACTTCAAATATACATATTCTTCTCTTTATGTACGCAGTGTAGTTGCGTAGTAGTGTTTTTTGTAAAATATTTTTATTTATAATTGATTGATATATAGTGTTTAATAAAGTATTTTGTAATTATTTATATCTACGCAATTTGATTGCGTAGATAGGTGTGCATCTTTGTACTGTTCGAAAGATACAAACCTTGGAAGCGTTTCGGTATAGCGCAGAAGTAAGGGACAGTAGTTTACCTTATCCTGTTTGTGATCAGAAGGACGACTAATATGGGATTAGTAAACAATGTTCAAGTCGTAGGTTCGAATCCTACTGTTACCTCAGGGTAATATAGATCAGTTGGTAGATCAGAACAATTGCCTGTCACGCAATTTTGGAGAAGCAGAGGAACTTCATTAAAAATCCTCTCCTATAAAAAGGTTCAGTCAAATAGTGTTTCTGTCTTTTTTCTTGCAGTCTTAGACTAAGAGAATAAAAGACAACTTATCAAAGCCTGTAAAAACAAGCTATACTCTGAAAGAGGAATAGGGGATGATATAGAGTGAATGACTTGCTCAGTGAGTTGTTCTGGGCTATACACAAGCTATTCTATTTCTAAGTGTACTTCTTTTTCCGCCTGAGGTAAGGGAGACCTATTTAGACTGTTCTTTATGATAAAGACATAAAACATTAAAAATATAGAATCATGAAAAAGTTACAAGTAAAAACAAATCACGTTGCCTTAGTGTTTAAACAAGGAGAGTTGCAAAAAGTATATACTGCAGGTCAGTATTGGTTGTGGGGAGAGAGAGAAGTATTAGAATACAATATGGCTGAGGCATTCGGTATGCGTAGAGATATGGATGCCTTGTTGCAAAATGCAGAGTTAAATGCGATGCTTGAAGTAATCGATGTGATGGACAATGAGGTAGTGTTGGTTTATAGAAACAAGGTGTTTAATAATGTATTAGGAGCTGGAAGACATATCTATTGGAAGGCTGCGAAGGAATACTCTTTTGAGCGATATAATACAGAAGGGTTAGCAGTAGATAAGTCAATAGCAAGAAATATCACTGGTAAGTCTAATATGCCAAGCTATGTGCGTATGTACACAGTTGGGGTGAATGAGAAAGGATTGTTATTCGTAGATGGACAGTTTCAAGAAATCTTGAATGCAGGTGAGTACAGATATTGGAAAAACGATATCAAGGTACAAATCACTTTAGTTGATATACGTCAGCAAGTGATGGATATGAATGGACAGGAGATCTTGACAAAAGATAAAGTGCAGTTGCGTATCAACTTTAACTTGGTGTACCAAGTACAAGACTTATTGAAAGCTTATGTGGATAACAAAGAGGTAGAGAAACAGATGTACAATGTAGTTCAGTTAGTGTTGAGAGAGAAAGTAGGTAGAATGTCTTTTGACGAGTTGATGGAAAACAAGGAAAACTTGTCTACGGAGATCTTATCAGGAATAAAAGATGAGATTGCTACTTTAGGTATTGAGGTAAAAATGTGTGGTATCAAGGATATCATCTTGCCAGGAGATATCAGAGAGATCATGAATCAGGTGTTGATCGCGGAGAAAAAAGCGCAAGCCAATATGATCACACGTAGAGAGGAAACAGCTGCTACACGTAGCTTGTTAAACACTGCTAAGTTGATGGAAGAAAACGAAATGCTAATGCGATTAAAAGAGATGGAATACATTGAGAAGATCGCTGATAAGGTAGGTGAGATCAGCTTGTCTGGTGGAGGTAATGTATTGAAACAATTGAAAGAGGTGTTTTCGAGGTAGTTTACGGTTTACAGTTTACAGTTTACGGTTTACGGTTTACAGTTTACAGTTTACAGTTTACGGTTTACAGTTTACAGTTTACAGTTTTCCGTTCCCTGTTTTCCGTTCCCTGTTTTCCGTTCCCTGTTTTCTGTTTTCTGTTTTCTGTTTACAGTTCCCCAAAAAGCCACCGCGCCTCCTGGCCCCTTCGCTAAAACTGCCCACTGGGCACTTTCTTAACGCTCGGTCCTCCAGTTCCCTGTTTTCTGTTTTCTGTTTTCCGTTCCCCGAAAAGCCACCTGGGCACTTTCTTAACGCTCGGTCCTCCAGTTCCCCGTTTTCGGTTTTCGGTTTTCGGTTTTCGGTTTTCCGTTCCCCACTAATTTTAAATTGATAAAAAATGAAAGATAATACACCAATTAATGGAAATGATTTAATGGCTTTAGGATACCCACAAACAGAATTGTTGGGTATTGCTCTGAAAGCAAACAAGAAGAGAACAGGTCTAACTAAAGTAGAGATGTTAGCCCATTATAAAATGGTATTAGATAAGGCGGAAGATTATATAAACCACCATGTTTTTGGTAAGTTGGCCAAAGCTATTGTAGAAGGCGTAGGACAACGTGAAGAGGAGGATGTTATTCCACTAAGAGAACATGGCGTAGGGTATAGCATCTATGGTAGCGAACATATAGAAGAAGGAGCTATCAAGCAGATGCAGACAGCAGCGAAGCTTCCTGTAGCAGTGGCGGGTGCTTTGATGCCTGATGCGCATCAAGGCTATGGATTGCCTATCGGAGGAGTATTAGCGACAGAGAATGCTGTCATTCCTTACGGGGTAGGTGTAGATATCGGATGTAGAATGGCCTTGTCAATCTTTGATATTAAGGGAGTGGAGTTCTACGGAATGGAAGGTTTGCTAAAAGAACAATTGGTTAAGCATACTAAGTTTGGAGCAGGTCATGGATTCCAAGGGCAGTATAAAGCACAACACGATATCTTAGATAGAGGAGAGTTTAACCTTAACCCTTTTATTAAGAACTTGCAAGATAAAGCATGGGAACAATTGGGTTCATCGGGTGGAGGTAACCACTTTGTAGAATGGGGATTGATGGAGTTTCTGGAGCGTGATGAGGTGTTGAATATTGATAAGGGAACTTATTTAGCGTTACTAACACATTCTGGTTCACGAGGAATGGGAGCGACTATAGCAGGTAGGTATACGCAGATCGCTAAGGATATCTGTAAGTTGCCTTATGAAGCAAAGAACTTAGCTTACCTTGACTTAAAATCAGAAGCAGGACAAGAGTATTGGGCGATGATGAACTTGGCAGGAGATTACGCTTCGGCCTGTCACGAGGTAATTCACGATAAGTTGACTAAAGCGATAGGTGCTGAGGTGTTAGCTAAGATAGAGAATCACCACAACTTTGCATGGAAAGAGATGTACCAAGGTAGAGAGGTTATTGTACACCGTAAAGGAGCTACTCCTGCGAGTAAAGGAGTGATGGGAATTATCCCAGGCTCTATGACCGCACCAGGATTCTTAGTGAGAGGTAAAGGAGAAGAGGACGCTCTAAACTCTGCTTCGCATGGAGCAGGACGTCAGATGAGTCGAACACAAGCAATCAAGAACCTGAAAGCAGAAGATATTAAGGCAGTATTAGCAGACTGTGGCGTGCAGCTAATCGGAGCGGGTAAAGATGAAGCGCCTATGGCGTATAAAGATATCCACCAAGTGATGGCTGCACAGGGAGAGTTAGTTGATGTCGTCGCGATGTTTACGCCTAAGATTGTGCGTATGGCAGATGATGGAAGTAGAGAGGATTAAGAAGTAAGGTTACAAGCTACAAGAGTAATCATGTGGCTTGTTGATTTATACGTATAAAAAGGACTATTGTGACAGTATCACTATATAAAATTGGAGAAGTCAAAACATATACAGCTCTTGAAATAGGGGAAGTCAAACAATTGAAAGCGTAGGGTATTTAGTTGAAGAATTAGAGTAGTATGGAGGACAAGGCAAAAGAAGTTTACAGCTTCGTTGGGCAAAATTGCTTGTTGTTATAAAGGAAAGATATAGATGTATACTACATTTGGTTTTAATTGTTAGGCTGATAGTTTTATTATGCGTTTTTTAGGTAGAGTATAGGCAGTTTAGAGAATAATGATCTACAATTTGCTGAAAGAGTAAAGTTAGTCGATAATAATTGTCTTTTTTCAATAGAAATAAGTACATTTACTAAGCTGAAAGTAAAGTAATAAGTTCTTGAATATGAAAAAGGCAATAATTAATAGTATTAGTGTGTTTTTTCTTTTTAGTTGCATTAACGTTTTTGCAAGTAATAAATCTAAAATAGCTCCTAACGATTGTAATTATATTTTATCTAAAGTTATTAAGCACAGTAATTTCGAATATACTGATAGCAACTATTTTGTGCGAATAGAGGATATATCTGACGACAGTATAATCATTAAGGCATATGTTCGAGATAATTTGTCAGACGATCCGAAGCATCCTCATATGGTAGAAAGTGCTATAGCTTGGTTTGTTATACAACCGCAGCGAGATGGTATCTATCAGTCTATGGGGGCTTTAAATCCTGATAGTATAGAGTTTAGAAAGCTCAATATCGATAGTAAAATGTTTCAGTCACTGCTAAAGTGTATTGATAAGAAATAAGTAAATAAAAGCCCTTAAGTGGACTGACCCCAAAAAGTTGGACGAAGTTATGCAATCTTTTTAATATAATGAGCTCGGTATTCTACTGGGCTCATTCCATTTAAATTAATGCGTATTCGCTCGTTATTATAATATTTTATATACTGTTTTATCTCCTGAGTTAATTCCAATATGGAGTTGTATTTCTTTAAATAAAACAGTTCTGATTTCAATACTCCAAAGAAATTTTCGATTATAGCATTATCTAGACAATTTCCTTTTCTGGACATGCTTTGTTTAATATTATTATCCATTAACTTATTCTGGTATCTCTGTAATCTATATTGCCAACCCTGATCAGAATGAAGTATGGTTTCTATGTCAGTTGCTTTGTCTTTTTTTCTTCTTTTAAATGCTTTATTGAGCATATCAAGAATCTGCTGGTAGTTTGGAGAAGTGGATAAATTATAACTAATTATCTCTCCATTAAACAAATCTATTATTGGAGATAGGTATAATTTACTTCCTTTAACATTAAACTCTGTTACATCTGTAGCCCATTTTTGATGAGGCTTAGTTGCATTAAAATCTCGATTTAGTACGTTTTCTGTTGCTTTACCTATATCTCCTTTAAAAGACTTGTATTTCTTTGCTCTAATCACACTTTTATGACCTAGTTCTTTCATTAGTTTTGCGACAGTTTTGAAATTTACAGGTATTTTGAGTTCTCTTCGAAGCATTAATGTGACTCTTCTGTACCCATATAATCCTCTATACTTAGTAAAAATACGAGTTACATGTTTACCTAATTCAGCATGTTTATCCAAAAAAGTTATACTCTTCGTATGGTAATAATAACTACTACGAGCTAGCCCTGCTAAGTGTAGTAAATATTCTAGTTTATGTATGCGCCTTAGCTCCGTAATTATTACGGCTTCTTCTTTTTGGCTTGCTTGCTCTGAGCTAAGGCTTCTAACTTTTTTAGATAATCATTCTCTGCCCGCAAGTATGCTAGTTCTATTTTTAGCTTCTCTACTTCGCTCATCGATGCTTTTATCCCTGGAATATTTCTTTTCTTAGTCATCTTGATGTTTGTTTTGTTTTTCCTAAAATGTGCACCTCGATTATCTTCCAAGCCTTTAAATCCATTATTCTGGAATTTTTTAATCCACTGTAATAACACAGAAGAACTAGAGATTCTATACTTAACGCAGGTGTTAATCAAAGATAATCCACTTTTTTGATAGTCTTGTATAATGCTAACTTTTTCCTTTATCGTAAAGTTACTTTGGGAAATTCCCAGTAAGCCTTGTTTGCCATAAGCTTCATAAAGTTTAATCCAAAACCTCAGATTCGAAGGCATAATGCTTTCCTCTTTTGCAAGTCCTGTTAAACTATGTTTCCCTTCTAGAATTATAGTTACTAAACGTAACTTAAATTCATAATTGTATTTCTGTTTTCTACTCATAAAAAATGCCCCAAAATGTGTCTAACTTTTTGGGGCATGTCTAAAGAAGGGCTTTTACTATTTAGATACCTATCTGTCTTTGCTATCGCTTGTGATTGAATAGGCAGCACACTTTTTTGTCACAGTCAATATTAATATTTGCAATTTAAGTTTGCTGGTTATTATTTAATATCGTAATATTGCGATGATATATTATGAAATTATGGGAATTACGAAGAGTGAGTTGTTTAGTGAGAAGAAGAATAGGCTTGCAGCCATGTTTAAGGTTTTAGCACATCCTGCTCGATTGGCAATATTACAGTATATTATTAATCAGAAAGCGTGTATTTGCAATGATTTAGTAGACGAATTGGGCTTAGCGCAATCTACAATTTCACAGCATTTGAAAGAACTGAAAGCAAGTGGTATAATTAAGGGAAATATAGAGGGGAAATCAGTATGCTACTGTATTGATGAAACTGTGTGGGAAGAGTTTTCATCTTCATTTGAAGATTTTTTCAAACAAGATATTTTGAGTGATAAATGCTGTTAAGGCATTTTTTTAAGGTAACGTATCGTAATATTACGATTTAATGTAAATAAAATAAGTTATATGAAATTATCAGAAGTAAAAAAAGCGTTAGTGACGTTAGAGAAGGTAGATTTTCAATTTGAAGATGGCGCATTTGTACCAGCTCATTTTCACGTGACAGAAGTTGGACAAGTAGAAAAGAGATTTATTGACTGTGGAGGAGTAATTAGAAATGAGAAGAAAGTAATTTTTCAGTTGTGGAATGCAAACGATTTCGAACACCGATTGAAAGCAAATAAGCTATTGGATATTATTAAGCTATCAGAAGATCGACTGAAGATTGAAGACGCAGAGATTGAAGTAGAGTTTCAAGGGAAGCACACGATTGGGAAATATTATTTAAGTTTTAATGGAAGTCACTTTGTTCTTTTAAATACACTGACAGCGTGTTTGGCAGAAGACTCATGTGGTATTAAGCCAGAGCATTTGCCTCAAAAGAACAATACCTCATCATGTTGTTCATCAACGTCAGAATGTTGTTAAAACTATATCGGTTATGAAAACAAAGATGAAGTTTTTGGACAAGTATCTAACAGTTTGGATATTTATAGCAATGGCTTTGGGACTGTTCTTGGGAAATCAATTTCCTAATATCGGTTCGACGATGGAGAAACTCTCCTATGGTACTACCAATATTCCCTTGGCTATTGGATTGTTAATCATGATGTATCCACCCTTGGCAAAAGTGGATTACAAACTACTTCCAAAAGCACTTAGAGATAAAAAAGTGTTGAGTCTATCGTTGATTCTTAATTGGTTAGTTGGGCCTGTATTAATGTTTATTTTAGCTATAGTATTCCTGCGAGATCAGCCAGAGTATATGGTAGGTGTTATCTTAATCGGGTTAGCAAGGTGTATTGCTATGGTAATTGTATGGAATGACTTGGCGAAAGGCAATAGAGAATACGCTGCATTGCTAATAGCTTTAAATAGCGTCTTTCAGATTTTGTTTTACAGTGTATTCGTTTGGTTGTTTATCAACGTTGTTCCCAACTCGCTTGGACTTGGAGAGTTTACTGTGAATATTGAAATGGGAACAGTTGTACAAAGCGTATTAATCTATTTGGGTATTCCCTTCTTATTGGGATTCTTGAGCTATCGCCTATTGCCTACTTTATTCTCTGAGAAGTGGTATAAGCAGAAGTTTATTCCTTTTATTTCCCCTTTTACCTTATATGCGTTATTGTTCACAATAGTTGTTATGTTTAGCTTAAAAGCAGAACAGATCATTGAACTACCTCAACAGGTTATACAGGTTGCTATACCCTTGGTTATCTATTTTGGTTTGATGTTCTTTATTAGTTTTTTTATCAATAAGCGAATGGGTATTTCGTACGACAAGAATGCAGCAATCTCTTTTACTGCTTCTGGCAATAATTTTGAATTAGCAATTGCTGTTGCGATAGCTGTGTTTGGAGTTAATTCACCACAAGCTTTTGTTGGAGTTATTGGGCCTTTGGTGGAGGTGCCAGTCTTGATTGGTTTGGTTAGAGTAAGTTTATGGTTGAAAAAGAAGTATTATTAAATAAGGAATTACTTTATCAAATAAAAACTGCACTGTACTTTTGAATTAAAAGATATAGTGCAGTTTTTATTTGACTACCTGTAGATAATCAAGTATTTATACTGTGGAGTTGTTTCTCAACTACGATTGTGCCCAATAGAATTCGCAGTTGTCAAAATTACGATTCTGTAAATCCTCTTTTGAGATTAATACACTGAACACCCCATCGTCATTAAAGTTGTTTTCTCCTATCTGCCACAGTACTACTTTATCAGAATGAATAAACTCTTCTACCTCTTCCTTACCTAATTGGCAATGCGTGAATATACCGAATATTTTTGAGAGATAGGTTCCTCCGAAATAATCCCAGTACATTCCATCCTCATCTACATCGTCTTCTTCATATTCATCCTCAGGTTCTCTATATCGGTCAGAGAAAGGTTCTGTATCAGCACTGATTTCATTGATAAGAACGCCATAGAAGAAATTGTCTTCGTGCTCTACAATATGTCTTACCAATTTATGGTTTGGAATATCAGTATAGATAACTTTACCAGTATCGGTCATAATGTCTGCGAAGAAGATGAGTTGCCCTGTTTTGGGTAATAATCCTGTTTTATCATGTGGAGAGCATGCCGTTAAATCTATTTGGCCTGCATAGTATAATCCTTGTGGATGATCTACTTCAGGAGGTAAGTCTATTACTGGTCCACCATAGCGAGATTGTCCTAAAGGAATATCTATCTCTGTGTGTAATACATCAGATTCTTTCATCCAACTTTGTCTTCCTAAAGAAGCTGGGACATACTGACGTTTATCAGCAGAAAATTTTATAATATCAAATGTTTTATCATACATTGGATTCGTTTTAAAGTTGTATAAATGTACATACAAATCACCTAATAAAAATAGCTGTATAAATAATGACTACATATGATCATAATCGTAAAATAAGTATCAATAAAACGCATCTATTCTTTCATTGGATATTGTTTGTTCTAATTTCCTTTGTACAGATAGTTGTTTCTATGTATACTTTGAGTGATAGACCATCGGGTGATATTACTTTTAACTTTTATCAAGATGTCTTAGTCGGAGCGTTAATTGTTAGTGTGTTTTATAGTTTACTTCTATTAGTTGTTTTGCGTATCCAATCTTTTGGTATACAAGTAGTCATTCACAGTCTCATAGTTATAGTACTTTGGTTCTATGAGGACTTATAGGTCTTTGGGGATAGAGAAGCTGGATGGAGTACCTATAGTCTTAAAGTGTCAATAGTACATACCCTACAGTTATCGGTAATTCCCATCGTTATTAGCCTGCTTGTTTACCTTCCGATTTTATACTGTCTGAGAAGGAAAGTATAGTCAATCTTTTTCTTGTTAGAATCTTTTGTACACAGTTAGGCATAGATTATAAGTAGAAGAATGCAGTAGTTGTACACAAATAAATCAATCACTGAATAAGATACAACATAGGGTAGAAGCAAAGCGTTCTATGCTTTTGTTTTTAGTATAGAACACTTTGTGTATTGTTTGTATAAACTATTTTTATTGATAAGGGTTTTCTATTACTTCACAATTGTTGAGAAATTCAGTAAATGAGTTAGCAACTTTCACAAAGTAAGCTTTCTTGAACAAATCCTCCATCTTTCTTTTTTCTTCTCCTTCTAAGTTGTTGTATATTTCAGGAGTTAGTTTATGGGTGTCGATGATTACTTGTGCAGCCTTATCATAGTAATCTCCGTGGAACTTTGCAGGATGTGTTGCATTGTTGTACGAGTAGTATACAGCACCGTACTCTTCTTCTTCAAGTGAGATAGCTAATAGGTCTCCTGAAGCTTCATGACTTGTCATACCAATTGACATCATGAGGGTAGGTAAGACGTCAAAGTCTTCTCTCGAATAGGCATTCGATGCCTCTAAAGTGTACAAATCTTCATTGGTTACCTCATCGATATTCATTTCATCAGGTAGCCATACTGCGAAGAAGCAATAGATATTTGGTCTCACCTTGGGTTTTCCTTCTGCACGTACCCATTGTAATGGTGTATCGAATACAATATCGTGGCTGTGCCCTTCATCTATTACTCCAGGAGAGACATATCCACCATTGTTTTGCAAGAGAAACGCTTTGTAATCTTCAGGCAAAGGAGGAAAACTAAATTTATCTATTAGGCGCTTTTCGAATGTATTGATTTGCTCTTTACTCAGCGCAGGGAATGAGTCTTTCAGTATTATTTTGTTTCTTATCATAGCGATTAGTATTTATCGTTTAGCATGTGACTATCCTTTGAGATATGACAAATAATAGTCTCTACATTAGTATCGAAAGGTAAATAATAAAAGGGTAATAATGTAATTATAAATTCATAATATGTAATGGCATCTTACATCGTACGAAGATTATCTCATAGTTATTTATGAATACTATTTTTTCTGAAGAGCGATTGTGTTAATTGTTCTTTTGATAGATCAGAAGAGTCGGTTTACGCAGCATAAAAGAAAACCTTTTGCTGTGTGTAATCAGGTGGGGTAGTTAATTAGTATTCCGCAATGAAAGGAGAGAGGTGTAAGATTTTTAAACATTGAACCAAACTCACCTAAAACTGCTATTACTTTGTCTTTGAGTTACCATATCAAATTACTGCAAAATAGCTTTGTCTGTATTTCTCTCAGGTTTATAATGAATACCTTGTCTTTAGGTAGTAAACATATATATGCGATGATGTCTCTTAAGTAGTTAAGAGTCTATATAGGTATAAAAACGTCAATAGAATAGGTACAAATGATAGTATTCTTTCCCAAGTCAATCACCTAAGGGGCTGGGTATATTGAGGTGTATTGTAGCTATCCCTGTGGACAATACACTTTTAAAACAAACAGAGGGGCTGTCTTTTTTTATTGTTAAATTGATATTAATCCTTCAGATGTATGATTAAACTATTTTCTTGTGTAGTATTAGTTTTATCTTATTTCTTATCAGTTTGTTATGTGTTTTAATTAAAGGGAGTGAATATTAATTTATAGTAATAAAATATATTATTTTTTTTATTGAATTTGTATTTTATTATGTTAATTTGTGTTTATTTTTGATTGTAGTTATTTTAGGGATGATATGTTTATTTGGGTGTGGCCAAATGGTGATGTGGAGCTAAAGAAAGTGTATTAGTCTTTTACTTAGAAGAGGAGAGTGTGATCGTAAACGTTGTTTTAAAATATAATACATCACTATGAATGGGGAGAGGAAAAGGGCTTGAAACTTTGACATTGAAATGAGATTATCAATAGTAAAACAGAATATGCTATACAGCAAGAAGAGTTAGAAAAACTTTTAATAACAAATATATGAATGTAAAGTACTATTTATTAGCTGGCGTGTTGTGTTCTATTGGAGCCACTGCTCAAGTCAATGTAGAGTTAAAGCACAACATTGAACAAGTGCTATTAGAGCCACTCACAGGAAATGTCATTGTAGAAGACAAGGAAAATATTTCCAGTATCAATGGAGAGACACATCAGATCGATTGGTCTTTTGCCAAAAAAGATTATTCAAGTACAACTGCAATGCAGGGAGCTGCTTCAACTTTAAATAAGTTAGAGAATAACGATTTCTTAGGAGCTTTTCAGAAAGATGAAGAAGTGGTTTTAATTCCAAATTCTCCTTATGCGTCCGTTCGTTTGGAACACAATGACTTAATTATCAATTCTACGACAGGAGAAGTTGTGTTTAACTCTGCAGAAATGCAGTATAGGATTCTACAGACGTACTACTTACTTGGAGAGAATACATTATTAATCTTAGGAACACAAGGTGAAAGTATTGATTTCTTGAGCTATGATATCGCTGGTAAGCAAGTATTATGGACTAATAAATTAGGTACATTAGATAGTTTAAGTAAGTCTTTGGGGAGTTTGTTTAAGGCATTTATAGGAAAAGGGGCTCCTATTACAGAAGATAAAATATTGACTACTTCAGACGAAATCTTTGTGACTGTAAAAGGTGTACTATACAATATTAATAAGCAGTCTGGAGTTGTCAACTGGAATACTGCCTATATTATTACAAATTTCTTCTTGAATCAAAATAGAGATAAGGCTATCATCATCACTGATGAATCTTCCTTCTTCTCTTATAAGTATGCACTAAACGTATTGACTCTTGGAGATGGAGAAAAACTATGGAAGAAGGATATTGTAACTAAACGCATTAGCTATTTAGAAGATCACAAAGATAAGCTGTTGGTAGCACATACATCTGGGTTTAACTTCTACAGCTATGAGTCTGGTCAGAAGATATGGAAGAAAGATGCTAAAGGGAAGAATATAAAACAAGTAATTCCTGTGGATAACGATTATCTATACATTGCTGATAATGAAATGAATTTAGTCGATGGAGATGGACAAAACAAATGGAAGAAATTCGTAGAGATTGCGGATGATGAAAAAGACGAGGTGTATTATTTAGGAAAAGCGGGTGATGACCGTGTATTCTATTTAACAGATACATATGGAAATATGGTAGATTATACTTCTGGCAAGAAAATATGGAAAAAGAATGTGAAGTTCGATAAGAAAAGACCATTAGTATATTCGGTTATGGATGACAAATTTGTTGTGTATAATAATAAAAGAATCTACACGTTTAATAATTCGAGTAAAGAAGATCCTAAACCGAAAGGTAAAGTAGAAGTGAAGAATGATAAGACAATCAAGAGCATTGAGACATTTGATTGGGGAATTTGTATCGTAGGTGAGAATGATGTGATTGGATTAGACTTGGAGGGAAATGAATTGTATCACAATGTATATAAGGAACCAGGTGAGGCAGAAAGACGTCTAATGAAATCTGCGGGTATTGTTGGTGGCGCTTTTTTAGGAGCATCTCAATCGGCAAATAATGCTGCTGCTAATGCAACTGTGACAATGACTTACCGAGACACTAATGGACAACTTCGCTCTGAAACTAATACCTTGCTAACAGATGCAGCACAAAAACGTGCAAATAAGAAAGCAGACGCTTATGGAGAGGTTGCAGATGCATTGGATAAGAACCTAACTTCTAAGGTACGCTCGCGCTTCAATGCAATGAAACAAAATGATGAATACGCATTCGTTGCAAACCGCGGAGAGAAAGGACCAGAGTTGATAAAAGTGAGAAAAAAAGACGGGCAAGAAGTTGCTAAAGTTTTATTAGATAGCAATAAACCTTTATACGAAGTAGACCCAATTAATGAAAACTTGTATTATGCCAGTGGTAGTACCTTGAAAATCTATTCAAAATAAAAGTAATTTATCAAAATAAAAGAGGCCTTTAGCCTCTTTTTTATTGATAGATCTGTTTAAAACAGGACGATAGATAACTCTTAAGATAATGAGTTGGCGAGTTAGTAAAAAAAAAGAGCACTATTAGAGTGCTCTTTTCGTTTGTGTAAATCACTTACTTTTTATCTGATTGCGTACGATTAATCTGCTGCAACTGTTGATACATATTTAAGAATAACAACATATTCTGTTCCTGCAGGTAATGTGCTGTACATATTATTACTTCCAAAACGGAATTGCACTGAAGTGTCTTTTGTATTTACTACATCAGTTACATTGCTTACAAGAAGTGAGTTTGTTTTATTAAAAATTTGAGCAGATAATAAATAATCTATATTATCTATTAGTATTGGATCAATAATAGTATTGTAATCAATTGCATCGGAAGCTTTAGTTACTTTTCCATTTGCAATTTTCAAAGTGAAGACTTTTTTACCATCTATTACCTCTTTAGTCTCGACAGGTGTACTTGTAATTGTTGTATATTTAGATTCCCACACAGGTTTTTTATCAGCTCCCGTAGTTAATACCATGTTTTCGGCTTTACTTTCTACTAACTTTTCTATTCCAATAGATTCATCTTTAATACTAATCTTTGCATCTGTTAAAAGTACACCAGCTCCTGTTTTACCATCATCTTCACCACCTTCGATAGTAATAATACCATCAGTCGTTAAGTCTGCTCCTGTCGGTTTAATTGTATTTTGAGCAACCCATACAGGTTTTTTATCAGCTCCCGTAGTCAATACCATGTTTTCGGCTTTACTTTCTGCTAACTTTTCTATTCCAATAGATTCATTTTTAATACTAATCTTTGTATCTGCTAAAAGTACACCAGCGCCTGTTTTACCATCGTCTTCACCACCTTCGATAGTAATAATACCATCAGTCGTTAAGTCTGCTCCTGTAGGTTTAATTGTATTTTGAGCAACCCAAGTTACTGTTCCATCATCTGCTGTAGTTAACACTTTACTGTTACCTCCACTTAATATCTTAGACGTATCTACAGCGTTAGCAGCTATATTTTCCTTACTTACTTCTCCTGTTCCAATCATGCTACTTGTTATAGTACCAGCATTGATACTTAAAGAGATATTTTTTAATAAAGCATCTGTACCATCCCCTACATTAATCACACCATCAGTACCTGTTGATAATGTACCTTTATTACTGATATTTGTAATCTCTACAATTGGTTTACCTGGTTTCCAAGTAGTACTTGCATGGTCATATACTAATGCTTGTTTATCATCAGCTTCTACTGGTTTTTCAACTGATACTCCATTAATTTTGACAACTGTATTATCTCCAGCAGCTCCTGTTACATCACCGTCTAAGTTAATTTCTGAAGAGTTAGCTGATATTTCGTAATTTACGTTAGTACCTCCTGTGTTAGATGGGATAGTTTTAATCGTAATCCCTGTTCCTTGAGTAAGTTCAACTCCTGTAGCAGTAGAAGTAACTAAACTTTTAATATGGTTGGTAAACGATGTGTCATCTATAAGCTTTTGTGAAATAGCTAATTCATGTTCAACTTTTTTTTCGTCAGTATATGTTAGCTTAACATCAGCACCATCAGAGATTATTAACGATGTTAACGTGAGTTCGATATAAGAAAAAGCAAAAAAAAGCTATAAAAAAAGAGATAGGATTAGTATATTTAAGGTTCTGAATCACAAATATTTAACTAAAACTATCTCTATGTTATCTACAGACAAAATTACTGAAATTTATTATGAAGTCGATGAATTTTTTAAAGCATATTCAAATGTTTTGCAATCTCATAGTATTGAATCAGATAGTACAAAGAAAAAACGTAATCGAAAGTCAACACTTAATGCAAGTGAAGTAATGACTATTTTGATTTTATTTCATGATAGTGGTTTTAGATGTTTAAAACATTATTATATTGATTATGTAAAAGTTCATATGCAAAAGGAATTTCCTAAAACTGTTTCTTATAATCGCTTTGTAGAACTACAAAAAACGGTTATTGTACCTTTAGGAATCTTCTTAAAATCTAATAGATTAGGCAAATGTACAGGAGTTTCATTTATAGATTCTACTCCTTTAAGAGTGTCACACATTAAAAGAGAAAAGCAGCATAAAACATTTAAGAATATAGCAACAAAAGGTCAGTGTTCTATTGGTTGGTTTATGGGGTTTAAACTTCATTTAATTATAAATGATAAAGGTGAAATACTTGATTTCTTATTAACTCCAGCCAATGTTGATGATAGAAAACCTTTAAAAGAATTGAATTTTCATAAACGTATTTTTGGTAAACTCTTTGGAGATAAAGGATATATCAGTAAAGATCTTTTTGAACAAATGTTCGTTGATGGAGTACATTTAGTTACTAAAATCAAAAAAAACATGAAGAACTCAATGATGCTACTTGCCGATAAAATACATTTAAAGAAAAGAGCACTTATTGAAACTGTAAATGATGAATTAAAGAATATGTGTCAAGTAGAACATACAAGACACAGATCCTTTAATAATTTTATAGCAAATATGTTAGCTGCTTTGATTACATATTCATACTTCCCGAAAAAGCCTTCTATTAATAATATTAACGACATTATTGATCAAAATAGACTAATAGCTTAAGTCGAACTCACGTGATGTTAAAGTTTCGTCTGTTTGTAAGGTAGTTTTAGCAACAAGTGCATTCCATTTTCCATCTAACCAGAAATAGAAACCTTTTTTTAAGTTTGAAGTACCTTCTCCTGTATTATAGACAAGTAAACTTTCAGGGTAATTAGTCCCTGCAATAGTTGTCTTATCATCTTCATCTTTTAATGATACTCGTGGTACTAATACCCCAAGATTTGTTGCTCCCATATCAAGTATCGAAGATTCATTTGGCAAGGTTGAGTTACCCAACCCCACTCTATTCTGTGCATACATCGAGCTAAGCGACATAAAAGCTAAACCTATTAGTAGTAATTTTCTTTTCATGTAGAACTTATAATTAGTTATTGAATTATATTTTGAATTACAAATTTAATTAAATAATTAACATAAATTAGTTATTTATGTATATATAGTTAACTTTTGTGTTTTTCAATTAGATTTAAATTATGATTTTTTGTATGATAATTAAATAATATTAGTAAAAAGTAGGTGAATGCTAAGTGATTTGTTGTCAGTGAGGTATATTTATTTCGATATTTGCAAAAGTGTTTTAGTTTTAATAGTTTGTTTTTTATATATAGCCAAATGTAGATTAAGGTCGAAATATGCAAGGGATTGTATTTTTTCAAAAGACTAATAATTTATACCTTCGCGGATGAAAAAAAATAATGGTCTTTAGTTTGCTTTGGCATTTAGTGTCAGTGCAGATTATTTCAAATTAGTGTGTATTATTCCTATTGATTTTTAGGGTTGTATACTTAATTACTAATTGCAAATACTATTATGTAGTTTAAAAACTTAAGAGAATGACTTATTCGGAAATAAAAGTAAAGATTGATAGTCTAAAACAGCAAGTTGAGACTCAAGGAGGTGTGAATAGTGAACAGCTACAAAAGTTATATCATAAGTACCGTTTGGAGTGTAACTATTTTTCAAATTATGCAGAGGGAAATACTTTGGCAAAAGAAGAAGTTCGAAGTATGATTGATGGATTGGTAACTGTTGACAAAAAGCCTCTAAAAGATTTAATGGAAATTAAGAAACACGATGAGGTTTTAAAAGAATTATTAGGAGGGAGTTTGGTAGACTCACACCTGTCTGAAAAGTATATCAAAGAGCTTCATGCCAAGTTAATGTATGAAGAGGATAGCGATAGAAGAGCTGAGCTTGGTCAATGGAAGCAGACTGATAATAGCATGTCTACTTACAAAGGTGAGAAATATACTTTTGTAGCTGCTTCTGCTGTAAAAAAGGAAATGCGAGAATTGATCAATCGCACCAATGAAGCAATCGACTATATTCTAAAAGGTAAAAAGTATGCTCCACATCCTATCGATGTAGCCCTTAATTTTCATGTTGATTTTTTGAAAGTAAGCCCTTTTGATAGTGGAAATGGATTAGTAGCACGCTTATTGAGCAATCAGATTTTAATAGCCTTTGTTTATACGCCATTTTGGATTACAGATAAGGAACAAGAGTTATATGTAAAGTATTTAACAGATGTGCTGTGTTATGATGAACCAAAAGACGATTTGTTTACTCATATTGGGCAACAAATTTTGCGTTCGCAGCAAATGATTGTCGATATACAAGAAGGGAAGTCTATTGAGGAATCGGAGAAATTTTACAATCAAATCGAAATGCTTAAACGTCAGTTAAAGGCTAAAGAGGAGGAGAAAAGTAAAGTAAAGTCAGCCGAGTGGTTAGAGTCGATATTTGTTCACTCTATACGTCCTTTATTTACCGAAGTTGAGCTTCAGGTATTGGAGAGTTTTGGAGATTTGTTCGGTGAGATAGAAGGGCAGTATACATTAGATGTTTCAGAGGAAGAAATATTGGAAGGTGAAGAAGTACTTGTTAATGTAGCGCAGGAGGGTGAAGAAGAAACGATTGCAACTGAAGAAGACGCATCAGCTGCTACTGAAGAAGATAATGTTGAAGACGCATCAGCTGTTACAGAAGAAGATATTGTTGAGGATGCATCAACTGTACAAGAAGAAGATTTAGCAGAAGAATTACCACACGTATTTGATTTAGACAATCCTCATATAGCATGGGATAGAGCTGAGGAGATACACTCGGTTATTCGTTTAGGTGGATTTAAACTAATTGAGGGAGCTGCTGCTATTGAGGTAGGAGTATCTTGTAGGTTTACAGAACTAACTTATGTTATTGATTTAGGTGACGGTACAGTATTCGAGAAAGAATACGATCAACAATTAGAAACTGCTGAAATAAAAGCAGTAACTGATTATACTTGTGAGACTATCGTAAAGAAAATTAATGCGTTATAAACGACTCGATTTACTATTGTAAAAGCACTGCCATTTGGCGGTGCTTTTTTGTTTTAGGATTAGCCCTCTTTTAAAAGTATTCATCATTGGCCTTAGTCAAGGTGTTAATGTTAGGAGGAATCTTCTTAATGCTATGTCTAATTAGTTTTAGTTTATGTAGGTATGTTTATTATAAGATAGTGTGTTGTTTGAGTTTGGAAGGTTAAGAGGAGATAGAGGAGTATGTTTACTCGAAAAGTAGAGGTGTTTACGGAAAAGTGAATTGGAGGAGAGTAGAAATTAGGTATATTAGGTAATTAAAAAAGAAGGACTATGTCAATCAAGAAAATTAAAGGGATGATGTTATTGCTGGACAATGTTTTAGATAAGGAGGGAAATGATAGATATACAAGAAGCGATTTAAAAAAAGCTATTGAGGCTGAAATGGATAATGAATTGGTTTCAGATAGATTTATTACTGATCTAAGAGGTGATTTAGAAAAAGACTTTGGTATTAATCTAAGTTTTAATTTTGGAGATAAAAGAGTTCAAATAGTAAATGAAGATGAAGATGAAGATAAAAGTGGAACAATAAAAAAGATATATCGACTAATGGGATTTCTTGGATTAGAGCTCTTGAGTACTAAGATGAAAGGTTTCACCTCTTTTACTAAATATGTTCAATCTGAATTTTCTGAAGATGTGAAAGGTTTTTTGTGGATAGATAAATGTATAGAAGCAATACAGCAAAAAAGAAAGTTAACTATTGTTCATAAGCGTTTCGAAAATGAAGAAAGAAAGAAAAGAGAAAATATTGTACCGCTATTTTTAAAAGAGTATAACAATAGATGGTATTTAGTAGTTGAACCTGTGGATAATAGAGAATATATGATGTATGGGTTAGATAGAATACAAGAATTAATTATCCAAAAAGAAAAGTTTGAATTAAGTGAACCTATAAATTTTAATATATACAAAGATGCAATTGGGGTTGATTTAAGAAATGATGTTGATTTGGTGAAATTACGATGTGATGAAGAAAAGATGAATTATATTAAGATAGCTAAAATTCACGAATCTCAGACTATAGTGAGTGAAACTGAGAAGGAAGTAATATTCACGTTGAGGGTTAAGTTAAATAATGAATTAAAAAACTGGATATTATCTTATGGCTCTCATATAGAAGTCTTAGAACCCATAACATTAAGAAATGAAATTATAACAGAATTAAAGAAGGCTTTAGATAAATATTAATATAATTTGTCAATGTACTTTTTTTTGCCATTGGCTAACATAAGTTTGTCATAACTAAAATTACGGATTATGACACTATCTATGAAAGTAGCACAAATTTGGAAAAGGTATGCGAAAAGTATACCTGCAGATTTAATTGAGAGAGAGTTTTGTTACAGTGAGAATATTGAACAGAAAGATCTCTTGTTTTTAGGATTAAATCCTTCTTTTGAAGAGGAATCTTTGAATCAAGCAGTAAAATATAATGTCAGAAGTCAATTAGATAAAAATTTAAAAAACAAGGAGTACTTTAAACGTATTCTATCTTCATTAGAACATCGTCTGTTTGATATAGACTTAAGAGATGATTTTGCTTATGCAGATTTATTTTACTACAGAACTAATGAAAAGGATAAAGTAGTTGAACAATTGATAGATGACGTAAATGGTCTTATGTTTTTAGAAGATCAATTAACGGTAACACAAAAACTGATAGAAGAGGTGATTAAGCCAAAGGTTATTGTATTGAGGCATTGGCATGCAGCTGTTTTTATGGGGATGTTAGGAAGCAAAGGAGATTTTACATGGTTAGGATATGATTTAGAATTAGTTGAATATACGGGTAGCGAACATCCTGTCTATCAGATAAAAGGTATTATAGACGATATAGCTTTGCCGATACAGTTTGGTCGAAATACGAATCTGTTAGGAACTTATGTTATACTTTATCCTTATGTAGAAACTGCAAAGTTAATTCAAGACCAAAAGATATTGAATGCATGGGAATTAAAGAGGTATCAAGAGCTGGCATATAATGATAGAAAGAAAGATATAAGTCCTTATCCAGAGAAAGGGAATACGGTAGATATTGATATATTATTAAAGTTTCCCACATTGTATTCCGAGTATTTTTTGGGTGATCAAAAAGGATATATCAGTAATAAGAATAAAAAGATCATAGAGGTACTAAAAAGCTTTAGAAAGTTTAATAGTAAAGAAATGGGAAGGGTGTTGTTTGCTTATCTTTCTAAAGAGCGACTCCTTAGTGAAGAGGATATAGATAATCTGACAATGGATCCTGAATACTGTAAGAAAGTATTTGGAGTGAATTGGTTTGTATTAAATGAAGTAACAGGAGTTGCTGTTAAAGATGCAGCAAGAGAGAAGAAAATGTACTTCACTACTCCATTCTTTTTTTTGGATAAAAGGGTATTCTTTCTGATAAAAGAGTGCAATCAAGAAAATAGAGATAAGTTAGAAAAGTGGTTTGTAGAACTGATGATAAAAAAAGAAAGATATGATATTTAAAAAGATTGCTGACTTTTCTTTTGATGCTGTATTAAAAGGAAGTGTAAATAATGTAGATGATTTTATAGAGCAAGTTGTCAAAAAACAATTTATAGAGCATAAGGAAGTTATCAAAAGTATTCACAAGGAGTTAGTGAATTATATTAAACAAGATAATGCAACCTATTTCCTAAGACTATATGGTTCTTTCAGTAAAGATAAGTATAATTATTTACGACGAGGTTTTTTAAGTAAGTACAAGTGTAATAATAGATTAGTTTTCTGTGATAATACTTTTTCGATGTTATTTGCAGGTGCCAAATTGAGTAATATTCCATACACTGTTGAGGATTTAAATACTTTATTTAGAGGCTCTAGTTTGATTTGTTCTTTTGGGTTTACGAGTAGTGAGAAAGAATTGTGTTATTATAACAGAGAAGAAGCTTATAGAGTTAACCTTAATGGAAGAGGTTGGTATTTAGCACATTTAAATGCTGTAGGTAAAGATTATGTGAATGAACCAAAAGGAGTTTTAAAGGATACTTTTATTAATCCTGATCGCAATCAATGGAATGAAAAAACAAGAATTAGAGAAGTTGAAGAAGAACTGAGCCCAAAAGAGTTGAAATTATTACAAGCACATTTTTTAAGATTAATACATCCACTTAACTCATTTTTAGTGCCCAAAAGGACTCAACTAGAATACATAGGAAATAACATAGGAGAAGAAAATGAATTACTATTTAAAGTACAAGAATTTATTAAACAGGAGTTTAAGGAAGAGTATGTAGAATTTTGTAAGTTAGCTTTAGTTGAGGAAATATCACTTAACAATCAAAAACGGATAGAGGAAATTAAGTGGAAGAAAAGTGATTTTAGTAAAAGAAAAAAAGTAGTAAAAGAACAAATTAATCTAATACTTAAGGAAATAGAAGAAGAAAAGAGTAAAGATAAACTTGAAAATATGGATGATATTAATGATTTACGAAGTGAAATATTAAAAGAAAAATTAAGTACTGTAGGGAAACGTACTTATGTATTCTATATGTTTAATCTTTTTAAACAAAATAGTAAAGCTGGATGTGAAGATGCTGAACAGATGTATGGTGAAAAATATACTCAGAAAAATGGGAGCATTTTTAAAACCTCTAGTAAGCAAGCTCATATAAGTGCAACTACTTGGATATTTGAAAATGGTTTAGAATACGAAGCTTTAGAATTGGTTGTTCAAAGTAAAACTGATAAAGAAACCAAAGAAAAAGCACTTGAATTATTGACAAATAAATAGAATATGTAATAAAGCATGGGGTTAATAATATAAAGAAAGTAGACATAAAGAAGAGGCTTGGTATAGCTCTATTAAGTAATCTGTTACCTATAAAGTAAAGTATTATTCAGTATTTATGATACTTTACTTTATTTATATACTTACATTTGAAATTTAAGTAAAGAAAAACATAAACTTATGAAGGAGAGAAATTCAGGCTTGTTTTGTATAGTTGCTTTTGATCATATGTTTATTATTTAAAAATGAGTATTTTTAAATAACTAAATTAGATGTAGATAGTTATGAAATACCCTTTTATCGTCTTTGGATTATTTATATTAGTAGGATGTCAACTATCTGTAGAGAAGCAGAAGTATATTGAAGAACGCCAACTTAGTGAGGTGCAAGCAGTGAAGCAAGATAGTATTATTGCTAAATATGCTACTAATGGTGCTCATCAGTATAATTACTATTTAGATATGAATAAGTGGCAAACCAATTTAGATGAGGGGCTTAAGAAGGATAGTACTATAGCTTATCTATGGCAACAAAAAGCAATGCCTTATTTTAAAAATAGGAAGTATGAGGTGGATATCCAAACGAAATCTGGACAATTAGTTAAGCAGCTTTATTACTATTTATTATTTGATTAAATTCGTTGATTGTCTGGTAGTTTAAGTAGGAGTGTCTGCGTCTTTTATTATACCACATTTCGATATATTCAAAGACTTTAGACTCCATTTTCTTTGTACTTAGTTGTAAATTTCCATAAACCATCTCCACTTTTAAGGATTTAAAGAAGCTTTCCGCTACGGCATTATCCCAACAATTTGCTTTTCTACTCATACTTCTAACAACCTTAAATGACTTCAGGTAGTTGGCAAATTTGTAGTTTGCATATTGTACTCCTTGGTCAGAATGGAAAATTAGTCCTTCTTCAAAAGCTCTGTTCTTTTTAGCCATTTTAAAGGCTGCTAAGGTGGTGTTTTCTGTTGACATATCTTTACTCAAACTCCATCCAATAACCTTTCTATCATATAAATCTATTATTGTAGTTAGGTAAATAAACCCTTCTTTAACAGCGATATAAGTAATGTCAGACACCCAGGCTTTCCCTGGTTCAGTTTGTTTAAATTGTCTATCTAAAATATTATCAACCACTAAATAATTGTGTTCAGAGTCTGTGGTTATTCTATATCGTCGAGCTACTTTACTACGTAATCCTAACTCTTTCATATACTTAGCAACGGTAGGTTTTGATATCTTATATCCTCGTGCATTGAGTTCTATTGTAAGACGAGGACTGCCATAACGCTGTTTAAATTCTAGATAAACTTCTGTAATAACACGTTTTAGATTTGCTTTGGCTTGTTGTCTTTTATTAACAGGAGACCGTTTCCAATGATAATAACCACTTCTACTTACCTCTAAAACCTTACACATAATCCCAATCGGAAATTCATGTTCATGATCAAATATGAACATGTAAATCATTTGCCGGTCTTTGAGAAAATGCCGATTGCTTTTTTTAATATTTCATGCTCTAATTCGACAGCTGCTAACTTCTTCTCTAACTCTTTAATTCTTGCTTGTTCTGGAGTAAGTTTTTGTTTCCCATTGCCTGGAAAACTAGCATCGCCTAACTCTTGAGCTTCTTTACACCATTTATACAATAATGTAGGTCTGATTCCAAGCTCACGAGCCAATTCTGATTTGTTTGTTCTTTCCTTAGCCAGTTCAACGGCTTGCTGCTTAAATGCAGCATCGTAGGCCTTTCTAATTCTTTTCATAATTCAAAGATAAGTTTTTATGCTTAACTTAATGTCCAGGCTAAGTTACCAAGTCCAAGGTAGGTATGGAATATTTAGATAAAGCTGTACTTTATGATGTGAAGCGTTATTTGCCTTATCGAGCTTTTATTAAATGTGTGTTCCTTAAAACCTATAAAGATGCAATTGCAGATTTTGAGGAATGTTTATTCCGCTGGGGAGATAGGTATGAAATGGATCACACATATACTTTTTATATAGGGTTGTCTTATTTGCAATTGAATGAATTTGCTACAGCAGAACAATATTTTTTAAGAGCAGTAGAGAAGCAGAAAGAAGTATTTCAGGATATACATCATGTTGATCTGTTTTATCTAGGGATTGTCAAGTATGAACAAGAATTATATCAAGAAGCAATTGACTATTTTGATATGGCGATTAAGGAGTATAAAGAGTTTTCGGATGCCTATTATTATAAAACTCTTTGTCAAGATAAGCAAAAAGATAATGTAGCAAATGATACATTTAAGTTATTCGTGGAATATAATAAGAATGGATACTCTATCAATGAAGCGAATGCTATGTATGAATTATATCCTTATCAGATAAAGCCCAAGAGCCAGCGTTAATTAAATACTACTTAATAGTTATTATACAACAGTGTATTTTGTTACTAATTCAGACCTGTTTTGTATAATTACTGTCTATTGTTGATTTTGGATTAAGAAAAGTATTCAAATTAGTTGTTTTTAGGGGTGCTGTTTAGTTATAATAATATCTACATTTGCTCAAAATATAAAAGGTATGAAAAAAGCATTAATGCTCGTGTGTCTAATAGTGTTAACGATTAGTTGTAAACAAAAGGACTCGGCTACAGCAGGAACTGAAACAGCTGATAATGTAACTGAGATAGTTGTCAGTGAAAAAGTAAATCAATTGCAAAGTGAACTACTTGTTCCGATGGAGATTGTTAATGCAGAGGCTACAGAAGTAACTGCAAAATACGGACTTGAATTTGGAGGAAGTTGTTATGCTTGTGATGTAGCAAATATAATCGTGGATGGAGAGATGATAAATTTAATGAACGCATGTGACCTACATACGCAAATATCCTATAAGATTACTAAAATAGAAGAGATGGATAATGTGATTGTTATACACACTCCTCTTAATGAGTTTGTATTTAAGAGAGTGGATGAATATCCTGTATATCAATTAACAGTGAAAGGACAAGAGATTGATCAAAAGCTATACAGACCAGCGGGTTTCTATACGCTTAAGAGTTTGCTGGAGTCTTTTGAAGTTCACGACTGTGGAGATTTTGAGGGATAGGAGTTGGTTTACAGTGACTAATAAAAAGATATAAAAAAAGTCGGAGTTAATACTTCGACTTTTTGTTTTTGTATGTAACAATTTCACCATATAGAATACTTACCTTGTAGTATAAATTAAATAGAAGAAGAATTTTTTAGATAGAAAGGAATGATAAAATACAGTTATACTATTATGTATGTAGTGGATGTAGAAGCTACTATTCAGTTTTATGAACAGGCTTTTGGGTTTGTAAGAAAGTTTGTCACTCCAGAGCAAGATTATGGAGAGTTGATATCAGGAGATACAACGATTGCATTTGCACATATTGATTTAGCCTCGAGTAATTTGAGTAAAGGCTATCAACAGGTGAATAAAGAGAAACCTTTTGGGATAGAGTTGGGATTTGTTGTCGATGATGTACTCTCAGCTATAGAGAAGGTAGAACAAGCAGGAGGCACAATACATGAGTCTGTGACAGTAAAGCCGTGGGGACAGACGGTAGGTTATGTGTTAGATAATAATGGTTTTTTAATTGAATTGTGTACGAGTATGTAAAAAGTATCCAAAAAGGATAAAATTGTTTTTAGAATTAGCTGTAGTTTTGTACAAAATACCAATTACTTGTATGAATGATAATTCATTTTTTTACTTTGTAAGGTATTGATATTTAGGTAGTATTGTCATCATTAAATAGTTCGAAATGGTAGTTTGGTCAGGACGTGGTATTTTAGCGTTAATATTCTTTTTGATAGGATGTGTTGTGCCAAGAATTGTATTTGGAAAAGAAGTAAGTGGAGAACTTGTTTTTTCTATAGGGACATTACTTGCAGGTATAGCAACATGGGTATTGGGTGTATTGTGGAATGAAGAAAAGATATTGTTTCACGAAGAAGATAATCAATACTATCGTTATAAAAACAATCACACTTTATTCTGGATACCAATGCAATATATTGGAGTGCTATATCTTATTAGCTCAGTCGTGACAATGTGGAAGGTATCTGTATGGGGGGCTATAGGACTAAGTATCATCGCTGTAATCGTTTTATTTTTTAAGAAGATAAAAGACAGTGACTTATTTTCGTTAGCAGATAAAAAACAAATTGTAAGTAAATTCGATAAAATAGAAAAAGTTGAAGAGAATGAATCAATATGGCAGAATAGATGAAATGGTACTTTGAATCATTCAAGATTTTGATCATCTTTTTAACAAATAGGCCTGGTTTTAAACCAGGCCTATTTGTTTATTCTAATTTTAGGTAGTTGTGATTAAAACTTATAATTACCTTTTTGTACTGAGATAAAATATCTTGACCTATATTTCCGTAATTATAGGGGCCATATACATCTATATTGTTGAAGTCAATCAACATTTCGGGTAATTTGATTTTCTTATTTGTTAGCCAAAACTTTTGGTTTTTGAGCAGATAAAGGTTTTGTGTTTTTTCTTGTGCTCCAGCACTACTTGTTGTGGTAGTTATTTTCTTTGCTTTTGCGCTGATTTCTTCTTTAAATAAATCAAATAGAGGTTTGCTAAATTGACTTTTCTGAGCACCTGTATCTAAATTAAAAGGAAGTTGTTCTCCTTTGTATTTGAGTAATAAGATTGGTCTTAGATATTCAAAATATAAGTTCTTATCGCTATTGTTGTCTTGTATGTTTTTAGCAAATGTTAGTTGGTTTTTCTCAAAAGTAATTGTACCTAAGTCTTTTGCTATTGGAAATCCAATGATGCCGTGTATTTTGTATTTTCCATTGGCAAAAGTAAATGCCTCATCAGGATAAACGAGGAAAACAGCATTAGTGACGGTTAAACTGCCAATCTGTAGTTTTGGTGCAATAGCTAATAGCACCTTATTGTTGACTCCTGTAAAGCTTCTTGCGGTTACGTTATTATCGGGTAAGATTGTGAAGTTCATCTCTTTTGCTAAAGATATTGTAATACAGTTGAGACCTGCTCCTGTATCAAAGACAAAATCTTTTTGGGTGTTGTTTGCTGTTACTTCGTATCCACCCTAGCAAGTACATCTTGTGAGGTATAAAAATTATTCTACAGCGTCAGAGATTGCCTTTTTATAGTTATGAGGATATAAATCTGTAATATTCTTATGATTGATAGATTGAATATTTTCTAGAACATATTTAAGCCATTGATATGGATTAACATCGTGTTTTTTGCAGTTAGCAAAAAAGGTATAAGCCATCGCTGCTCTTTGCGCTGCATCGTGTGATCCTGCGAACAAGTAATTTTTACGACCAAGCGCTACAGGTCTAATAGCGTTTTCTACAAGATTATTGTCAATCTGTAGATTTCCATCATATAAGTACGCACTAAGATTATCCCATCTAGTTTGAGAGTAAGCAAAGGCCTTGCCTATTTGACTTTTAGGAAGTGTAAGTTTCATTTGAACAAACATATATTTACCCAATTCATTGATGATAGGTAAACTCTCTTTTAGACGAAGCTCTTTGATTTGATCAGGTGTTAAGTTTTGTTCCTTCGCCTTTTTTTCCACAGCATATAGTTTCTGTATTTCTATAAGTACATGCTGTGCTTTTGTCTTATCATTGTCAAGAGCTCTTTCAAACTCACGACGAGCATGTGCCCAACAACCAAGATGCGTTACATCTGACTTAGCTCCATAGGCTTTGTATCCGCTATAACCATCGGTTTGCAGATATCCTTTGAAGTTTTCTAATACAGGTAGTGCAGCGCTACCACTACGTGTGGGACTGTAATTGAACATTACGAGTTTGGATATAGGTGCGTGATACACCCAATAATACCCAAGATGAGATTTATCTTTCTTTTTCTCATCTAAGACTTTGATGGTGGTTTCATCAACTTGAAGATATCCTTCATTTTTGATGTCCAGCAGAAGCTTTTCATATAGTGGTTTTAAAGCATCCATGCTTTGAGTTGCCCAGCCATCTATAGTAGAAGAAGCTATATCGATATTTTCTCTTGAAAAGCGTTGCTTCTGGCGATATAGTGGAAGGTGATCTACATACTTGTCAACAAGTATTGTAGATAATAATCCTTCTGAAGGTATTCCTTTATCTATAATTCGCTCTGGAAGCAATGCAATACTAATTTGAGTGTTGTCTTTATCTTTCGTGGCGTATTTATATCGGATGTACCGTTTGATTTTAAAGTAACCTGGAACATAATCTAACACATCTGTAGTTTCTTTACCAATGCAAATCTTATCAGATAAATCTCCCTCTGGGTAGATTTCTATTTCTTCTACTGGTAAATGATCAGGTAGTTTAGCTCTTCCTGGATGTTTTTTCTTCTGACGAGAATAAGTGATCTCTTGTTTGATTACTTCTTCTTGTTCTTCTAAGACTGCTTGCTGAACCTCTAAAGGTAACTGTGTTTGATTAGGGTCTTCGAAACGCTCGCGTTTTTGTCCAAATTGCATGCGTCGTAAAAGATCTACTAAGCGTTGGAGTTCTTGCTTTTCTTGTTCTAGCTTAGATGTCTTTTGCTCTAACTTAGATGTCTTTTGCTCTAACTTAGTATTTACTTTGTCTTGTTTGGAAATAGTCTTGGACTGCTTTTTTATAAGCGCCAAAAGTTGTTCTTTCGATAAGTTTTCTAAGTCTATTTCCATGAAGTAAAAATACGTCAAAAGCCTTAAATATACAAGGTTTTAACCTGTTTTACTTCAATGAAAAACGCCTTTTTTGGTTACTTTTGATAACCTGGATTCCCTCTACCATCAGTACTAAATCACTCCAACTTATTTGAGCTTTACTATGGGTGGGAAAAGCAAAAGTTCCTTGTTCTAAGCGTTTGTGGTATAGTACAAAGCCTCCTGCTTCCCAATGCAAGAGCTTCATTTGATTACAGCGTCTATTGATAAATATATAGACTCTCCCGTTATGAGCTACTTGATGAAGTTCATTCTGGACAAGTCCACAAAGGCTATCAAAACTCTTGCGCATATCACAAGCTTGTCTATACAAATGAAATTGATTAGAACTACTCAAACTAAACATTATACTAAGTTTACTAATGAATATAGTTCGCTAAGATTGTCTGTTTGTACACGTAGCTTTACACCATTGGGATATACGATTTCATATTCTTGACTATTGCTTACTTGGTCTTTTGTCACAGTTATAAAATTATTGTCTAATTGTGTTGACTCTGACTTTGCCTTATACTTAACCACCCAATAACTAAAGGTTGCTAATTTAATTCCTACACTTTCACAGTATCTTGATTGCGTTAATCCACTTGTTCTCCAATCCTCTACATGAGAATACATTATTTCTTGTTTGCTCATCTATTTATTATTTGAAACAAACTTACTACCTTAAGTTAGCTTATGAAATATGTGGTTGCTCGCGTGGATACGTTACTTCGATAGTCGTTAGGTTAGCTAAGTCTTTCTGGGTAACAATTTCTACAGTTTTAAAACTGCTAATTTCTTGGTTAGGCACATCTTTTAAAGTAAACCATATATTTAAGTTATTTTGCTCATCACTTAGCTCTTCAGGACTTAGTTTGTCTTTGAAGTTCTCCAATATGTGTTTTGAAGCTAAATAAGCTTGGTTATAATTGAAAAGTTTGATATTATTTTCACTTGCGAGTTTCCAGTATTCTATCTTTTGTAGGAATAACGAATCTTCTTCTATTAGCTTTTCTAAATACTGTTGAGAGGTTTTGGGTTGATTTACACTGCTGTAATATACTGCATCGAAGAAGTATTTGTCTTTTTCTTGATTTGTTTTATTCTTTAAATGTAACTCACCGTATTTGTGTTGTACAACCAATTTGTGTAGGTCTGGGTTTAAATGTATTTGAGCGTTGAGCGTAGAACAGATAATTAAACATAGAAAAAGTATTGTTTTTTTCATAACTATAGGATTGGTAGTGCAATAGTAGTTTATTTTCTATTAAGAATAAGAATAATTTTTATTGACTTAGGGCGTTTTATTGTTGTTAACAAGGACATATTTTGTAAATGGTCGTAGATTTGATCGTATAAGTGTAAGCTATGATTTATAAAGGAAGATATAAACATAAGGATTATCACCTGCCCATTGACGTGTTGAATGACGGTAGATATTTAACTGTAAGTATAGGCGATGCAACTTTTAAAGGATCAGAATTTACAGATCTTTGTTATCAAGGAAACGAAGTTATATCGAATAATGAATTTTATTCCGTTACCAAAGATCAAAGGAGATCATTGTGCAATTGTACGCTGGAATTGGATATACTTCAGTTTTTGTGTTGTAGTGGTCAAACAGAACAACCCATTCCTATTCAATTGCGATTAGCAGCTGAAATAGGTAATTATACCTTGGAGAAGCAATCAATAGCTCATGAGGGAATTTGTTTGTCCTTTGATTTAGGTAAAAGTACCTTATGTGGTAAAGGGGATACTATAGAAACAGCATTTGATCAAGTAGTGAAACAGTTACCTCAGGGGTATTATTTCAAGAATTGCTATGGTTGTTTGTATGGTGATTACAGTATATATGGAAATAGTGCTTTTGGGACGATGATGTGCTTTAGTCAATTACAGGAGCATTATAAGAATGTGACAAATAAGATTGAGTATGAGATACTCTGTCAAGAAGAAAGGGATAAGATTGCTATTGTACAAGAGATAGCATTATGTGAAAAATTTGAAGTAAGGGGAGTCAAGGGAGCATTTAGGTAATATGATGAATGATAAGCAGATTGAAAAACAACGCAAAAGGGAATTAAAGCAACAATGGCAAGAAGAACAACAAAGGTTATTTGAAGAGAGCTTGCCTATGGAGAGAGCATTTTTTACTCAATTGTTTGACGCATTAGATGAGCAACTTGAGATTTGTGGATGTGATCATACGAGTTCGAAAACAGTGGAGATACTGAATAGAATTGATATTAAGAATATTGAAGGTGTAGTAGTGTGGTTAAGAGAGCACGGTGGCTATTGCGATTGTGAGGTACTATGGAATGTAGAGGAGTACTTTGAATAGTTAAACAGAATAATTTAAACAATAAAAATATTATGTATATAGTAAATGTAGATATAGAAACGACAGATCTAAGTAAAAGTAAAGTGTTCTATACAGAAGTTTTGGAATTTGAATTATTGGAGGAGTCCTCAGCGTTTTTTTCAGTTCAGGCAGGGGAAACTATTCTTACTCTAAAAGCAGTAAGTACTCCTGTGGAGATTTATCACTTAGCATTTAATATTCCTTCTTCTCAATTGAATGAGTCATTGAAATGGGCGGAAGGTAAATTAGATTTGATAAAAAATGTTGAGGGTAATCTGGTAACTACTTTTGAGGAGTGGAAAGCGCAGTCTATCTATTTTAGAGATAATGATGGCAATATATTGGAATTCATAGCAAGAGAAGATATACAGTTATCAATTGATGGGCCTTTCAATCCTGCACAAATTACGTGTATTAGTGAAATTGGATTGGTAGTGGAAAACCCAATAAAACAAGCGGAGAAGTTAATAGCAGAATATGATTTGTCGTATTTTGACAAGGCTAAACCAACAGAAAGTTTCTTAGCATTAGGAGATGATCAAGGGTTACTCATTATGGTAAGTCCTAATCGAAATTGGTATCCTACTTCTATTCCTGCCAAGTATTCAAATCTCAGCGCTATTATAGAATCAAATGAAATGATGATTTCTATTGATAGTCAGGAGCTAAAATAAGAGAAGGAGACTATTTATTAGTCTCTTTTTGTTTTAATAAGGTCTCTCCCCAAGCATTTAATTTCCATAGTACTTCTACTAATTGTTCTCCTAATGAGGTTAGATGATATTCTACCTTTGGCGGAAGTTCATTATAATTTACTTTGTATAATACTCCATCTTGTTCTAACTCTTTTAGTTGTTGATTGAGTACGCGGCGGTCTACTTTCATAATTCCTTTAAGCATTTCACTTGGGCGTTTATGACCTTGGTTGATCTGCCAAACGATGGGAATCTTCCACTTTCCACTGATTGCATTAACAGCAAATTCAAGTGGACAAATTTTTTCTTCTATTGCTCGTGCCTTTGTATTCATAAAAGTGACTTTTTTATCCCTATGGGGGGAATATATGCGGTATTGTATAGTAATAAACGGATTATCACCTTTGCAAAAATAAGACTTTATTATGAAAGAAATAAAACAGGCATTAGCCGAGGTGACTCAAGGTATGCAAACGCAATTACCTATAGAAGTATTAACAGCATTTGGCGATTCGATAGCAGATTTGAAAACACAAGAATTTGGTAGAGTATCTGAAGTGGGAATGGCGTTTCCTTCTGTCCCAGTAGTTGATGAGAATGAGCAGTTGATTTCCATTGTCGATTTGTTTAAAGGGAAGAAAGCGTTGGTAAGTTTTGTAAGGGGAAGTTGGTGTCCTTTTTGTAATGTAGAGCTTGCTCATCTAATGAGTTATCAAAAAGAATTGGAAGAAAAAGGCGTTGAGGTAATTGTGGTATCTCCTATGAATGTTGCACTCTTAAAGAAATGGAAAGCTGAGATGCAAATGCCTTTTCGCATTGTACAAGATTGGGGATTGGCGATAGGTAAGGCCTTGGGGATTAATTTTGAACTTCAAGATTTTGTGCAACCACATTATGAAGCTTTAGGTTTAGATTTGAAGCTTTTAAATCAGACTGAGAAAGTGGAATTATCAGTACCCGCTGTGTACTTTGTAGACGAAGAAGGGATGATTGGTTATAGATATTTGGACGTGGATTATAGCAATCGCTTAGACCTAAAAAGTATACTGTAAAAATTAAATAGGTTTTGACTTTAGTATTATAATTATAATTGTTAAATTGTGATTAAAATTAATTAAAGTTATGACTAATCGTGTTTTTTTATTTGTATGCGTAGTTTTTTGTTCTCTTATTGCGACTTCGTGTAAAAGTGATACAATAAACACAGATGATATAATGCTGATGTACGAACGAGCATTGTCTGTAGATGATAAGCTTTCAAATAGTTTGCTGGAGCAAATTACACAGGAAAGTGAGTTGGAATATACAGAGTCAAGTATTAGTGTTGTCAAACCAGTAGTCAAAGTATTTAATTGTATTAATGCTATTAAAGATTGGTCTGAAGTATCAACAAAAGAGTTTGCTACTAAGGTTGTGGTTGGTTTAACTACTTTATACTACAATGATAAACATGAAATTCAAAAAATTGTTGTGCGTAAGATAGATAAAGAAATGTTAGATGCTTATTATTTTGATAAGAATCGCATAGCTTTGGTTGTTAGTCAACAGTTGGTGTTTCATGTAGATAGAAATTCCGATGAGTTTAATGTGGATCAGTGTATGTACGTCAAGGAGGTAAATTACTTTATAGAGGGCGAACTTGCTGTAATAACGAGTAATATTGAATCGAGTTTCTCTTTAGCAGAGTATTATATCAAAGAAGTTGATAAGAAGATAAAGGATAAGATAAAAAAATTGAAATCATAATGGATCATTAAATAAAGCTCACTGGGCTTTATTTTTTTATAAGAAAGGAAATGGAAAAAAGGAAAGGAGCTCGATCAATAAAAGATATTCCAGTAGATGTATTATCTGGTTTGAATGCGGGGGAATTGTCAAGTGTTAATTTGACAGAGTGGTTAGCTATTGATCAGCGTGTTTTAGTCAAGAATGTTTTAATCTCTTTGGATAGAGAGAATTATATCAACTGTGTTTTAGATGCCGTAGACGGTTTAGAAAAGAAAACAGTAAACACTATAAATCAGTGTATCGGATATACACTATATCATTTGTCTAATGAAGATAGCGATAGTGAACTCTTTCATTTACTAAAGAATCACAAGAGTGATTTGGTTCGTTGTTGGGCTACTTATTTTATTCATTATAACGAGTCGTTTACTATTGCCGATAAACTCATGGCCATTAGAGATTTTGCTGCTGATAGTCATTTTGGAGTGAGAGAGATTTGTTGGATGGCTGTGCGAGAGGATATTATTGAGCACTTAGAAGAAAGTTTGAGTCTATTGTTTGAATGGACGAAAGATGAGAATGAGTATATCCGCAGGTTTACTACTGAATCAACTCGTCCAAGAGGTGTTTGGTGTAAGCATATAAATGAATTAAAAGAGAAACCAGAATTAGGATTACCGTTGTTAGAAGCGCTAAAAGGGGATTCATCAAAATATGTAAAAGATAGTGTCGCTAATTGGTTAAATGATGCATCGAAATCTCAACCTACTTTTGTTGAGGAAACTTGTATGAGATGGTGGAACTCCTCAGATAAGAGTAAGTCAATGTATGCGTTTGTCATGAAAGCACTGAGAAGTCTAAAAGAAGTTAATATTAAAATTTAGTTATAAATGCTTATGTCCTTTAAAAGGAAAAGGGCTAAATAAGAGGGGCTAATAACTGCTATTAATTGTCAAAACTTTAAAAAGTATCCTTTTTGGATAAAAAGTGTTAAAGGAAAGGAGGGGTTGTAGATGTTTTATTTGTTATTTTTGAATAAAATATTGTGAATAATGTATGTTGATTCTTCGTATTTTTAATTTATTATTACTAATTAAGTGAAATATGTATTATTATTAAATAAAAATAACTTTAATTGCTTTAAGTTGATAATTGTATTAAAAAAATAACTTATTGTGTACTTATGTATTAAAAATGTGTGATTATTTATCTTTTTTGATATAAAAATCTTTGATTTTTCTTTGTGAATGCTCGTTTATTGATAGAGTCTGAAAACGAAAGCTATATTGTGTTAAGAACTAATGTTTTACTATCTTCGCTTGTGAAAAGAAAAATTAAAATTTGTTGTTTATGAAAGCAAAAGTACAGTACAATGACTTCGTAGGAAGTGTAGCAGCTGATATCTCAGATACAATCGCTGCAAATAAGGGGAATTACATTAGTAGTATAGGCGACTACTTTAATGTAGATAGTAACAAGTTTAAGGTAGTAGGAGTTTCATTGACAGGTATACACAATTTTGAAATTGTTTTGATTTGTGTTGACCTTGAAAGAAGCACTCCTTTGAAAGATCACGTTGTGAAAATGAAAATGGATCTTGATGCTGAGGGACAAAAGAAAATGCTTGATTTACTATTTAAACGATTAAATTTTGTATTGTTTGATTCAGGAGAAGAGAAGTATTCTGAAGCTAATTGCGATGAAGTTGTTAACTTCGAAGATTTTCACCAGTTTGATTATGATGAAAATTAAAAGAATAAATAATTAAATGATGAAAAACCTTTAGTTTTGACTAAAGGTTTTTTTTATTGCATGAAATTAAAATACAGTATAATTAGTTTAGTTGCTTTGTTCTATTGGCCAACTTTCGGCCAAGTAGATTCTTTGTATGTTGGCAAGTATCAGACCAATTATGGTATAAAAATATTTGGGACGCGTGACTTATTGTCTTTAGATTACACTTTAGAGGATTCGGACAAGTATTCTTTTGAACCAAATAAACCAACCAGTATAGGGTTAGGATTTTCGTGGAAGAATTCATCTTTGAGTTATAGTTACGGCTTTCCGTTTCTGAGAGATAAGGCAAAAGCAAAAACAAAAGCCAGGGATTTGAAGTATCATTACTACGGCAAGAATCAAGTATTAGATATATATTTTCAGCAGTATAAAGGGTTCTCCTTGCCAATCTCTAAGAGCAATGAGTATAATCACTATGACAATTTAAAGATTAACCTTTATGGAGTATTGTATCAGCACGTTTTTAATTCGCGTAAGTATTCTGTTGCAGCAGCTTATGACAATAGTGAAAAGCAGTTGAAATCAGCTGGTTCTTTATTGGTAGGTGCAGGTGTTTTTTATAGTACTTTAAAAAATATTCCTTCTTTTTCAGATATCATATCTGACTACGATAAGAGAACGATTAGCATCGGGCCTCATGTGGGTTATGGTTACAATTGGGTTGCTTTCCGCAATTTTTTAGTAGCAGGTTCCTTTACTCTTGGAATAAATGGAGCTATTGAAAAGAATTTGCTCACTGATAATACACGTTTTATTGTCAATCCTCAGGTGATGGGAAGATTTGCTTTGTATTATCAAAGTGATGATTGGGTGATAGGTGTGACTTCTATCTTAAACTCACTTTACTTGAACTTTAAAGATGAATATCAAACACAGTTGACCAATAATAGTTTTAGGTTTTCAATAACGAAGCGATTCTCATTAAAGAAAGATCCTAAGATTCTACAGTATGATTTGGTTGATATAGTGAAAAAGAAACGCTAACTATTGCGTGTGTATTGGCACATTTTTATATCTTTCAAAAAAAGTTTATAACAGATGGAATTTAATATAACAGATTATCGATTTTTTGCACCATTAGAAGTTCGCTGGAATGATATGGACGCCTTGGGACATGTTAATAATGTTTATTATATAGAGTATTTTCAAATAGGTAGAGGGAAGTATGTGGACGAAGCATCTCGAACTTGGGATTGGATGAAGGATATGTTCGTAATTGCGAACATTACTTGTAACTATATAAAGGAAATTAAATTAAATGTAAGAAATCCCAGGATAGGTGTGCGTATTTCTAGATTGGGTACTAAGAGTTTCGATATCGAATACGCTATAATCAGTGATGGGAAAGACAATAGTATTATAGTACATGCTATGGGAACAAGTGCTCAGGTAATGGTAGATATGAGGGAGAAAAAAACAATTGAAATACCTGAATGGTTTAAGGAGGAAGTTAAGGGGTATGAACCTGCTTTATAATAAAAGAAAGCTATACTTTTAAGTATAGCTTTCTTTTATTAATATTTGGAGTTTCTCCATATAGCAATGTCTGCGAGAATCTTATCTGTATCAGCATTTGCTTCTTTAACATAGTTTGGGTTGTATAAGGTATAAGATGATTTATTGACTCTTAATCTCACTTCATGATCACTTATAATCCTTACGATGATTTCTCTATCTTCATCAATGAATTCTTGGTATTTTGTTACCTCACTATTTTCTTTTAGAGATAAAAAGACTGGTTTCGAGTCGTTGTTTAACTTTTTGTCTTGTTGATAAACTAACGTTGCCTCGCCATTGTTATATGTGAAGTAGTAGTTTTTAAACATAAAAGTTTTAGCTGAGTAGATATTGTTGTTACTTTTATTTAACGAGTACGGTGAGGATACTATTGTTTCAGTTGTCTGGCAGCTTGTAAGAAACAATAAGCCAACTGTAATAGTCGATAATGTTAAAAAACTTTTCATAGTAAGTTGAATTGGTTACCACCAAAATAGAATAATATTTTAATAAAACAAAATAATATTTATTCAATGTGTTTTTTTTAGATAGTTTATTTGAATTATTAATATGTTTTATTACTTGTTTTTAAGTAAACGTTATTTTGGTTTAATCTGATATTTGTCATAATTATAGTATAGTAGTATGGGTAATTTTAGTGTATAAAACTAATAGCGACAATACTAAAATAATTAACCATGAAAAAAGTGTTAGCACTTGCAGTGCTTTGTTCTTTTGTAGCTTGTAAAAAGACAACGACAACTCAAGAGAATACAGAATCGAACAATATAGAGTCAGAGTTATTAACTAAAGCGAAAACATTCTTTCAACCTATTTCATCAGTAGAATACGAAAAGCTGGACGACAATAAAGTAGCATTAGGTAAGTATCTTTATTTTGACACTCGTCTTTCAGGCGAGGGAAATATAAGTTGTAACTCCTGTCATAATCTTGAAACTTTTGGAGTAGATAATAAAGCGTTTTCACCAGGTGATGACGGATCTTTAGGTGGACGAAATTCGCCAACAGTGTTTCATGCTTCGTTGCATAAAATGCAATTTTGGGATGGTAGAGCCAAGGATGTTGAGGAACAAGCAGGAGGACCTATATTAAATCCTGTAGAACACAATATTAAAAGTGAAAAACAATTGATAGATCGCATAAAAAAAATTGAGATGTATCAAAAGATGTTCGCAGAGGTATATCAAGGGGAAGCAGACCCAATTACATTTGAAAATCTGACAGGAGCTATCGGTGCCTTCGAAAGAACTTTAAACCCAGAGAGTAGATTTGACAAGTTTTTAGAAGGTGATGATAAAGCTTTAACTGCCCAAGAGAAAAAAGGTCTCGAAGAATTTATTAGTACAGGGTGTATTACTTGTCATAATGGTGTGGCATTGGGTGGACAAATGTTTCAGAAATTTGGAGTATATGGAGATTACTGGGAGTTGACAAAATCTAAAAATATAGATGCAGGGTTATACGATTTATCTAAAAAAGAAGGAGAGAAATATATGTTTAAAGTTCCAGGATTGCGCAATATTCAACATACAAGTCCTTATTTCCACGATGGTTCAATCGTAGACTTGAAAGAAGCTGTTCGCATTATGGGAAAACTTCAAAGCAACAAAGAGTTGACGGATGAACAGGTAAATGACATTACAGCATTTTTAGAAAGTTTGTCATGTGATATTGAAGATGAAGTAAAAAAATCTCCATTTGAAGAAAAAGTAGGCTAATAATAGAATTTTAATATTTTTAAAATCAGAGATAGGTTATCTAATTATTGTAGATGACCTATTTTTGTTTCATGTAATTGATAAAAGTTAACTATTTTACATATTACCTACTGATTTACATTTCCTATATTTGTAGTTAAACAATTTGAATAATGGAGTTGAAATTAAATAGACCTATTTGTTTTTTTGATTTAGAGACAACAGGCATCGATGTAGCAAGAGATAGAATCGTAGAAATAGCAATCTTAAAAGTATTTCCGAATGGGAATAAGGAAAGTAAAACTTGGTTAGTGAATCCCGAGCGTCCTATTCCTCCTCAGTCAATAGCTATACACGGAATAACTGACGAGAAAGTTGCAAATGAACCAACTTTTAAGGAGTTAGCACCACTTATTTTTAATATGATAAAAGATTCAGACTTAGCTGGTTTCAACTCGGATCGTTTTGACATTCCTTTATTGGTCGAAGAGTTGTTGCGTGCAGGTGTTGATTTTGATATGGGAAATCGCGTATCTGTAGATATACAAACTATTTTTCACAAGAAAGAAGAGCGAACTTTAAGTGCAGCTTATCGCTTTTATTGTAATGAATCTTTAGAAAATGCGCATTCAGCTGAGGCAGATACAAATGCAACTTATGAAATCTTGAAAGCTCAATTGGATCGTTACGAGGATTTGGAAAATGATATGAAGTTTTTATCTGAGTTTACTACGCGTAAGAAAAGTGTTGATTTTGCAGGTTTTATTGCATTGAACGAAGATGATCAAGAGATTTTTACTTTTGGAAAACACAAAGGTGCGCTTGTTGAAGAAGTATTAGAGAATGAGCCAGGCTATTATGGTTGGATTCAGAATGCTGATTTTCCTTTGTATACCAAAAAAGTGTTGACAGCAATTAAATTGCGAAAACTGAATACTAAGTTTTAAATTAAAAGTAATAGAATATGAAAATTCTATGTATTGGTCGTAATTATGTTGATCATATTGAGGAGTTAAATAATGAACGACCAGCAGAACCTGTCTTGTTTATTAAGCCTGATTCTGCTTTATTGGGAAAAGAGGTGCCTTTTGTTATTCCTGAATTTTCAAATGACGTGCATTACGAAGTTGAAGTAGTGGTAAAAATCACCAAGGTAGGAAAGTATATCGAACCGAAGTTTGCTTCAAAATACTATGATGAAGTAACATTGGGAATTGATTTTACAGCAAGAGATGTACAGTCTATGCTAAAAGAGAAAGGCTTGCCATGGGAGAAGGCTAAATCGTTTGATGGGGCTGCAGCGGTGGGAGAGTTTTTTGATAAGAGTGAGCTTAGTAATCTTTATGATAGCGTTTTTACATTAGAACAGAATAACAATATAGTTCAAAAGGCGTCTACCTCTCAGATGATTTGGAATATTGATGAAGTTATAGCTGAAGTGTCAAAGTATTTTACGTTGAAAAAAGGCGATTTAATATTTACAGGAACACCTGCAGGAGTGGGTAAAGTTTTTGAAGGAGATGTTCTTGAAGCTACAATCGAAGGCAAGAAAGTACTGCGTTTAAATGTAAAATAATTGTATGGCGTTATATTACGATTTAGGACCTTTATATAGGGAGTATAATAATGATAAGGAGTTAGTACGCGCCCGACTGATTGATTTTCTATTGGACTCAAAAAAGCGATTAAAGAAGATTAAAAAGGGGATTGACGAGAAAGAGTATGCTAAAGTAGAAAAGCATATAAAGAGCTTAAAACCTTCCTTGGAGTTTTTAGGTGTTGATCAAGCTATTGACGAGGCTAATCAAATTGAAGAGTGGACTTTGGATCAAGGAAAGACAAAGGAAGTGAAAGAAATTTTCAAATCTTTTCAACTGCATGTGAAAAATGCTCGTAAAGAGATAAAGAAAGATTTTGACTTATAAAGCGAATACTTATGCACGCAAGCATTGTAACGATTGGAGATGAAATATTGATAGGTCAAATTATCGATACTAACTCTGCGTATTTAGCTAAGGAATTAGATAAACTTGGTTTTCAGGTCGATGAGATCCTTACTATTTCAGATAAAAGTGAGGAGATAAAGAAGGCTTTGGCGAATTGTGTTGGAAAACGTGACTTGGTTATTTTAACTGGTGGTTTAGGTCCGACTAAGGATGATGTTACTAAGAAGGTCTTTTGTGAGTTTTTTGATGATGTCTTAGTTGAGAATAGCAAAGTACTTGAACACGTCACTGTACTGTTGGAAAGTATTTTTAAAAAGCCTATTTCTGATATTAATAAGCAACAGGCTTTAGTACCTTCTACTTCTACTGTTTTATTTAATACAGTAGGTACTGCTCCAGGTATGTTGATGCAAAAAGAGAATACCACTTTTGTTTCTTTTCCAGGAGTTCCTTTTGAAATGAAAACCATTTTTGAAGAAGAATTAGTGCCTTATATTAAGAAACACTTTCAAGGTGTATTTAATGTTCATAAAACGATAATCACTTATGGTATTGGCGAGAGTTTATTAGCTGAATATTTAGCAGAGTGGGAAGATAGAATGCCTCCAAATATAAAGCTTGCTTATCTGCCAAGTCCTGGGAAAGTTAGATTGCGATTATCAACCAGGGGGAGTGATCGTGAATTATTATTGAAAGAGATTGATAATCAGGTTTCTTTGATTCCCGAAAAGGTATTGCCTTACATAAGGGCATATGAAGATATTGATTTTCCTGAAATTGTCATAAAAGAGTTGCAAAATCGAAATAAAACTATTTCTTTTGCAGAAAGTTGTACAGGTGGACGTTTTGCAGTTTTGTTCAATGCGTTACCAGGTTCCTCGGCTTACTTTAAAGGAGGAATTATTTGTTATGCAACAGAGAGTAAAGTAAGTATTTTAGGAGTTAATCCTGAAACAATACAACAACATTCAGTAGTTAGTGAAGAGGTAGCTATGGAAATGGCACTGCAATCGCGATTAAAGTTTAAGAGTGATTACGCTATAGCAACTACTGGAAATGCTGGACCGTCGAAGGGAGATTCTGATGTTGAAGTAGGAACAGTATATATTGGGATTGCAACACCTTCTCGTATATTTGCAAAAAAATATGAGTTAGGACAACCAAGGGAAAAGGTTATAAATAGCGCAATAGCAAAGGGTTTAGAATTGATATATAATGAAATATTAAAAAAATAACCTAAAAGAATTTGTAAGATAATTTTCTTTTTCGTTACTTTGCACCCTGATTTTGAATATTGAAATAAAAGATAAGAAATAATGTCAAGAGTTTGTGAAATTACTGGTAAAAGAGCAATGGTTGGAAACAACGTTTCTCACGCGATGAATAAAACTAAGAGAAAGTTTTCTGTAAACTTAGTTAAAAAACGTTTCTACATTGCTGAAGAAGACAGATGGGTAACATTGAAATTATCAACATCTGCATTAAAAACAATTAATAAAAAAGGTATTACTGCGGTATTGAAAGATGCTAAAGCAAAAGGGTTAGTAAAATAATTCATACCACAAAAAATAGAATAAGATGGCAAAGAAAGGTAACAGAATACAAGTAATCTTAGAATGTACTGAACATAAAGCATCTGGTTTACCAGGAACTTCAAGATACATTACGACTAAGAATAAGAAAAACACACCTGATAGATTGGAGATTAAAAAATTCAACCCTATCATGAAGAAAGTAACAGTTCACAAAGAAATTAAATAATTAGTTAGTCATGGCAAAGAAAACCGTAGCAACTTTAAGAACATCTTCTAAGAAGTTGACTAAAGCGATAAAAATGGTTAAATCACCAAAAACTGGTGCTTACACATTTGTTGAGTCTGTTATGGCTCCTGATTTTGTGGATGAATTCTTTAACAAGAAGTAATTTTACCATTATAAAATCTTGAAAAAAAGCTGTCTGATAAGGCAGCTTTTTTTATTTTGAATAATTATAGTTTATTCTTGACGAATAAAAGAATATATAGTTATAAATAGATATTTTCTATATTTGTAGCTATTAATAGGTGTATTATGAGTTTTTTTAAGAAGTTATTTTCTTCTGATAAGAAGGAAACTTTAGATAAAGGTCTTGAAAAGTCGAAGACTTCTTTTTTCTCTAAATTAACTAAGGCTGTTGCTGGAAAGTCTAAGGTTGATGACGATGTATTGGATAATTTAGAGGAAGTTCTTGTTAGTTCAGATGTTGGTGTAAATACAACACTTAAAATTATCGAACGCATAGAGGAAAGAGTTTCTCGTGACAAGTATGTTGGTACAGAAGAATTAAATCAAATTTTAAGAGAGGAGATTGCTGGTTTACTATCCGAAACTAAATCTGGAGAGGCAACTGAATTTGAAGTTCCTAAGGATAAAAAGCCTTATGTCATTATGGTAGTAGGAGTAAACGGTGCTGGTAAAACAACCACAATTGGAAAATTGGCTTATCAATTTAAGAAAGCTGGCTTGAGTGTTGTTTTAGGTGCTGCAGATACCTTTAGAGCTGCTGCGATAGATCAGTTGCAGGTTTGGGCAGATAGAGTTGGCGTGCCAATTGTTAGACAACAAATGGGAAGTGACCCTGCTTCTGTAGCGTTTGATACCTTGCAGTCAGCTGTTACTCAAAATGCCGATGTAGTGATCATTGATACTGCTGGACGTTTACACAATAAGGTTAATCTAATGAATGAATTGTCTAAGGTGAAACGCGTTATGCAAAAAGTTGTTGGAGATGCACCTCATGATGTATTACTTGTTTTAGATGGTTCTACAGGGCAAAATGCTTTTGAACAAGCAAAACAATTTACTGCCGCTACAGAGGTGAATTGCCTTGCTGTAACTAAGTTAGATGGAACTGCTAAAGGTGGTGTTGTGATTGGTATTTCTGATCAGTTCCAAATACCTGTTAAGTATATAGGTGTTGGTGAAGGGATTGAAGACTTGCAAGTGTTTAATAAGTATGAGTTCGTTGATTCATTCTTTAAATAGTAGAAATATGAGATATTTATATTCTTTTTTAGCTTTAACTATGCTATTCGTTACTTTTGGTTGTAGCCAAAGTATCAATTCTGGTGACATAAAAGAAATTAATGGGTACTGGGAAATAGTGAAGGCTAAGCTGCCAAATGAAGAAGAAAAAGATTATACTATTAATTCTTCCATCGATTTTTTTCAAATTGAGGAAAATGGAGTTGGATTTCGCCAAAAGGTAATGCCTCAGTTTAACGGAGAATACCTTACTAATGACATCCAAGAAGATCTAACAGTTGAGTTTACAAATGAAGGTACCTTCTTGCATTATAAAACAGAATTTGCTGAATGGAAAGAGGAGATTGTCAAGATTAATAAGGAACAACTTGTTGTCAAGAATGAGAATGATATCATGTATTACTACAAGAGACCTGTTCCATTTAGTTTGAAGTAATTATATCGTGAAAAAATTTGAAGTACATAAACGCCTTAGAGAGGAGAGTAGTATCCAAGATATCTTAAAGATCATTATTAAGGAGAATAACCTTGAAAGTGGTATTGACAATTTAGATGTTAAGAATGCTTGGCGATCTATTTTAGGTCCTGGAATTGCTAATTATACTCAAGACGTATTTCTCAAGCGCAATACTCTTTATGTAGCATTGTCTTCGCCAATAGTCAGGGAAGAACTTACGTATGGAAAGTCTAAGATTATTGCATTATTGAATGAAGAGCTGGGCAAAGAAGTTGTGAAGGATATTGTATTTAGATAAAGAAATATTAAAAGCTGTAAAATAAGGTGTTATTATTTACAGCTTTTTTTTAGTGCTAAATAGAAGATGTTTTTGTCTTTTATATTAAAATGTTTTTATATCTTTGTAATGTTAAAAAGTGAAATATGTTTTCAAAAGCTTGTGAATATGCTATTCGTTCTGTTGTGTTTATTTCAGTGTCATCATTGAAAGGGGAACGCGTAGGCTTTAAAGAGATTGCCAAGGAGATTGATGCTCCGGAAGCTTTTACTGCTAAGATATTACAAAAGCTTTCTAAAAGTGGTATCGTCGAATCCGTGAAGGGAGTGGGAGGTGGATTTGAGATCCCCATAACTAATCTCGATAGCATTAAGTTATGTGAGGTGGTGAATATCATCGATGGTGATTCGATATACAAGGGATGTGGTTTAGGGTTAGCACAGTGCTCGGAAACTCATCCATGCCCTGTTCATTTTAAATTTAAAGCTATCCGAGAGGGGTTGCGACAAATGTTAGAGAATACAACTTTAAGAGAGTTAGCCAATGGTACCAAGTCTGGTGATACTTTCTTAAAAGTGTAATCATAGATAGGGAATTTATTCCCTTTTTTTTAAAACTAATAAAAGACAAAAATATCCTTTATTAAAAGAGTATGAGTAATAAACAAAAGAAATTATGGATAGCATTTGCGATAGTGATGTTATTCTCGTTTGGGGTACTGGGTTATTATGGTATAGAAATTTACCAAGAAGCTCCTCCTGTACCAACTGAAGTCAAGACGACTACTGGTGAAGTAATCTTATCTGATAAAGATATCAAAGACGGTCAAAATGTTTGGCAGAGTATCGGTGGTCAGGAGGTTGGATCTGTATGGGGACATGGTGCATACGTAGCCCCTGATTGGACTGCAGACTATTTACATCGCGAAGCTTTGTATTTATTAGATTATTACGCAAAGGAAAAGTATAATAAAACTTATGCTGAAAGTTCTTTAGAAGAACAAGCTTATTTAAAAGCACACTTACAAGCTAATATCAGACCTAATACGTATGATAAAGCAACAGGGATATTAACGATAACACCCGAACGCAATATGGCAAGGCTGTATTTACAGGAGTATTATAGCAAGTTATTTACTGATGACCCTGAATTTGCACAATTGCGAAAAGACTATGCAATTCCCAATAATTCAATTACTGACCCAGTGAGATTACAGCAAATGAATGCTTTCTTCTTTTGGGCAACATGGGCTACGGTAACGAATAGACCTGATAGCGATATCAGTTACACGCACAACTGGCCTGCAGAGGACTTGGTTGGAAATGTTGCTACTACACCTCTGTTAGCCTGGTCAGGTGTGAGTATTATCTTATTGATTTTTGCTGTTGGGGTATTGGTGTATTATCACGTAGCTTCTAAACAGGAAGAAGAAGAAATGGTACCAGTCAAAGACCCAGTATCAAATGGAACAGTGACTAAGAGTATGACAATTCTGAAGAAGTATTTCTGGGTTGTTTGCTTATTGATGTTGTTACAGGTGGGATTAGGTATTATTACGGCTCACTATGGTGTAGAAGGGCAAGGATTATACGGCATTCCATTAGATAAGATTTTACCTTATTCTGTTACTCGTACATGGCATACTCAATTAGCTATTTTTTGGATTGCAACTGCTTGGTTAGGAACAGGACTTTATATTTCTCCGGCTGTCGGTGGAAAAGATCCAAAGTTTCAGGTATTCGGAGTAAACTTCCTATTTGTTGCTTTGCTAATTATTGTATTGGGATCGATGATAGGACAGTGGTTTGGGATTATGCAAAAGCTTGACTTGGTACAAAACTTCTGGTTTGGACATCAAGGATATGAGTACGTAGACTTAGGTCGCTTTTGGCAAATATTCTTATTCGTGGGATTATTTGTTTGGTTAGCTTTAATGATAAGACCTCTTATCCCCGTATTGAAAGAAAAGGGCAGTCAACACCGCAATTTGATAATCTTATTCTTAATTTCTTGTGGAGCCATTGCCTTATTTTATGGTGCTGGATTAATGTGGGGAAGACAAACAAACTTAGCCATTGCAGAATACTGGAGATGGTGGGTAGTGCATTTATGGGTTGAAGGTTTCTTTGAAGTATTTGCAACTGTAGTATTGGCGTTTTTATTTGTTCGAATGGGATTGATTAAAACGAAAACAGCGACTAATGGAGCCTTATTCTCAACCATTGTTTTTATGTCAGGTGGTATTATCGGTACTTTCCATCACTTGTATTTTTCTGGTACACCTACGGCAGTAATGGCTTTAGGAGCAACATTTAGTGCATTAGAAGTTGTGCCATTAACTTTAATAGGGTACGAGGCTTATGAGAACTATAAAATATCTACACATAAAGGTTGGTTACAAGACTACAAATGGCCGATATACTTTATGGTTGCTGTCGCTTTTTGGAACTTCTTAGGAGCTGGTGTATTTGGTTTTATTATTAATCCACCCATAGCACTGTATTATGTACAAGGGTTAAATACAACCCCTCTTCACGGTCATACTGCTTTGTTTGGTGTGTACGGAATGTTGGGGATTGGACTAATGCTTTTCGTATTAAGAAGTATCTACAGGAATGTACAATGGAATGAGAAGTTATTAAAAATAGGCTTTTGGGGATTGAACTTAGGTTTGCTACTAATGGCACTTTTAAGTTTGTTGCCAATCGGTATATGGCAAGCTATTGAAAGTATTCAACATGGTATGTGGTACGCTCGCTCAAGTGAGTTAATGCAATTACCGGCAATGAATACGCTGAAATGGCTACGTACAATAGGGGATGTAATCTTTACAGTCGGAATATTTGCAATCGTATTATTTGTATTCAAATTAACATTAAAAAAAGACAATCATGAAAAATAGAACAGTGGGCTCATTTGTAGCAGAAGATTTTAGAACAGCAGCAGTATTTAATAAATATGGAATTGATTTCTGCTGTAAAGGAGGACGTACAATTGATGAAGTATGTGAGAGAAAATCAGTAGATCAAGAGGAACTTATTAACGAGTTAGAAAAGTTGTTAACGCATCAAGCTGAAAACAATATTGACTTTAGACACTGGCCTTTGGATTTATTAGCTGATTATATTGAGAAGACTCACCATCGCTATGTGGAGGAGAAGATACCAGTATTGTTACAGTTCTTGAATAAGCTTAGTCGCGTACATGGAGATAGACATCCTGAATTAATAGAAATTAATGAACTGTTTATCGGATGTGCTGGTGAATTAAGTCAACACTTGAAGAAAGAAGAATTAGTACTTTTCCCATTTATTCGCAAAATGGTATCTGCTACTATTTCTGGACAACCATTAGATACTCCTCACTTTGGGAGTGTTCAAAATCCAGTTGCCATGATGATGCATGAGCATGATGGTGAAGGAGATCGCTTCCGCAAAATAGCAGCACTGTCTAATAATTATACTCCTCCAGCTGATGGATGTAATACTTATAAGGTAACTTATGCTATGTTGAAGGAGTTTGAAGAGGATTTACACAAACACATTCACTTAGAAAACAACATATTATTTCCAAGTGCAGTTGCATTAGAACAAAAGTTTAGTTAAGATTTTCAATTTAGATAGAAGTGCCTTACCTTTAGTATAAGGCACTTCTTGTATTATAACATATGAAACCAATCTATTATATCATTCCTCTATTCAACTTTTTAATAGCTGCTTTATTGGGGCTTTTGTTGAGAAGTATTTTCGTTTATCCGATAGAAGGAGTGACGTTTTTATATGTTTTACATACGCACTCTCATATTGCTTTATTAGGTTGGTTGTATTTACTGGTTTACGTATTGTTTGTGCAACAGTTTGGATTAAAAAACGATAAGGAAAATACATTTTACACGCGACTATTTTGGGTAACCCAATTGGCTGTGCTTGGAATGGGGGTGACTTTTCCCTTTATGGGATATGCCGCTGCTTCTATTAGCTTTTCTACATTGCACATTATCTGTTCTTATGTATTTGTCGTGCATCTGTGGAAGAACAACACTGTCTCAGGAAAGCAGCAAGGTGTTTTATTAAAAACATCCTTGTTCTTTATGGCATTTTCTACTTTAGGCGTTTGGTGTTTGGGACCAGCAGTTGGCATGATGGGTAAAGCAAGTGCTTTTTATCAAATTTGCATACAGTTCTTTCTGCACTTCCAGTTTGACGGTTGGTTCTTAACTGCCTTTTTGACGTTGTTGTTTGCTATTGTATTTAAAGGATACTCTTTATCTAAGTTTAAGCCTTTTTATTACACTTGGATAGTATCTGTAATACTCACTTATGCTCTACCCGTGAGTTGGTATGTAGAATTACCTATACTTCATTACTTAAATGCAGTAGGCGTTTTATTGCAGTTTTATTCTGTGGGATATTTATTAAATCCCGTTTATAAGATGTTTAAGCAACGAGATAATAACGAAGCTAACTTTGTGTGGCTTTTATTAATATTAGCAGGAATATGCTTTACAATGCGTATAGGGACACAGTTGTTAGTAATATCAGAATCTATAGCCAACGAATTGCAAGCATTGCGCAGTTGGATTGTGGGGTTTATCCATTTGAATATGTTAGGAGTCTTGAGTGGGTTTGGCTTATGGTTGATGATACAACAGAAAAAAATGTATGTTAATATTTTTACTAAAATAGGGATACTCAGCTTACTATTTGGGTTTGTCCTTACTGAATTTCTATTGTTTGTTCAGGGCTTACAAGGTTTTATGCATATTGTTTGGATAGAGAATACTCCTTTATCCTTGTTTTGGGCTTCAGTACTTTTGCCTATTAGTGTCTTGAGCTTTCTTATATCATATTTAAAAAAATAGCATGTTATGAATGAATTACACCTTTTATTAATACTTCACTTATTAGGCGCGACTATTTGGGTAGGAGGGCATATTTTATTAAGTGTTGTGATACTACCTCAAGTTTGGAAAGAGAAGTCAGTTGCGAAGTTGTTTAACTTTGAGAGTAGATATGAGTGGTTTGGTATGCCTGCGTTATTTGTAATGTTGTTGACAGGTGTACGCATGGCCTATATCTACAATGTAAAGTTGGCAAACTGGTTTACTTTTGAAACCCCCATAGAACGTGTAGTATCACTAAAATTAGCTTGCCTGATCACGATTGCTTTATTTGCATTAAGTGCTCAGTTTTATGTATTACCACGCCTAAAGACTGATATTCAAAAGTTGCCTTTAATGACTTTTCACATCTTGTCTGTGACGACCATTAGCATTGTGATGTTGATACTTGGTAGTTTTGTCAGGTATGGCGGTATATAACGTTATATTTCCCTCAAGGCTATTTTGAATCTTCTTGTTTTACAGCACTTAAAGCACGGTGTTTTGTTCCCCAATCTTCTAATGCTGGCCAAATAGGCAAAAGGTCTTTAGCTATATTCGTTAAGGAGTACTCTACTCGTGGAGGGACTTCCGCATATACTTGTCTTGTAACTAAGTTGTCAGCTTCTAACTCCTTTAATTGTAGAGAAAGCATGCGGTCAGTAATCCCAACAGTTTTCTCTTTTAGTTCGTTAAAGCGCAGTGTGCCATATTCCTCAAGGTAAAATAAGATCATCATCTTCCATCTTCCACCTATTTTGCAGATTGTATAGATTGCATCACAATTAGTTGTGATGTACTCCCTATTGATATTATTGGTTGAATTTTCTTTTCTTTTTGCCATTACTTACAAAATTGTTAGTTACTCACAAAAATCGCTTGTATAGTTTACTCTAAACTCGCTCTTTACTTTTGCCTTAGTATTTACAGAATACAATGAGATGTATAACTGCTTTTGATTAAGCAAAAGTATGGATTAAATTTTTATGAAGAAATATGCCTACGTAGGAGCCTTAGGACTGCTGAGTATTATTACAACAGAGTTTGGTGTTATTGGAGTACTGCCCCAGATAGCTTCACATTATAGAATTTCAATAGATCAAGCAAGTTGGCTTTTAAGTGGATTTGCTTTAGTGATTGCCTTCTTAGGTCCTTTGATGACTGTTTTAACTGTTCGAATGGACAAAAAGAAAGTAATGCTATTAGCCTTAGCTTTATTTGTAATCTCAAGTTTTATCTCAGTGAGTTTACCTCCTTTTTGGTTGTTGTTTACTCTGAGGCTTATCTCTGCCTTACTACAGCCAGTCTATATTGCCAATGCGCTTTCTATAGCGGTTCGATTTTCGCCAGAAGATAAGCACAGTCAGATGATGAGTATTGTATTTAGCGGTATTACTATTGCGTCTTTTACTACTATTCCCTTGGCTACATACTTGACAAATGGCTATGGGTTAGAAGCCATTTTTTTAATTCAGGGAATTGTGAGTAGTATTGCCTTTATGGCTATTTATATCTTTTTACCTTGTGTTCCAGGTGATACAAAAGTGTTTAACACTAAAGAATTAGTGGTTTTTAGAGATCTCTCTTTTATAAGAAGTGCATTAGTTAATTTATTTATTTTAGCGATGTGGTTTAGCGTTTACAGCTATTTTGCAGACTATTTGAGTAAAGAGAAGAATATGTCTGGTCTAATGGTTGGGAATATGGTGCTTTTATTTGGATTGATAGGTGTTGTAGCCATGTATATAGGAGGGAAGGTATTGTCTAAAGGTGTGGTTTACAGCAATGTGTTTTACATTATGGGAGCAGCTCTAATAGCTTTACTTCTTTATATTTCGGGAAGTGAATCTATCTTGACGGTTTTAATTGTATCCATGTGGAGCCTATTTTATACACCTGTATACTTGAATGCAACTGCATTCTTACAGAAGACAACCAAGCTGCCTTTTGAATTAGGCAGTAGTCTTTCTACTTCTCTTGGCAACTTGGGAATTGCTGTGGGAACTTTTGTTGGAGGAAAGGTAATAGCTTATTATGGCTTACAATTTTTGCCCTTAGCGATGTTGATTTTTGCCTTGCTAAGCTTGGTGTTGATTTATTGGTCGCAGACTGTAGTTAAAACTATGCACTTTAGTGCATTTAGCTTTCAGCTTCTAAAAATGTTTACCTTTGATATATGGAATATCAACGAACCGGAGGACATAGTGTATCACGTTTAACCGCCCATATAGTATGGGTGACTAAATATCGTTATCCAGTATTGGAAGGAGATATTCAGATACGTTGTCGTAGTCTGATCATTCAGATTTGTGAAGCAGAAGATATTCAAATTTTAAAAGGTGTAGTATCAAAGGATCATGTTCATCTTCATATAGAATATCGACCATCTCAAAACATAAGTAATATTGTCAAACTCTTCAAGGGTCGTACCTCAAGGAAACTCCAAATAGAATTTCCTGAGTTGAAGCACAGATACTGGGGACGTCACTTTTGGGCAATAGGCTTTGGTTGTTGGAGTACAGGAAATATTACTGATGAAATGCTAAATCAATATCTTGAACACCATCGTAAACCAAATGATAACGGAGGTAACTTTATACTTGAGTAAGTAGCTCCACCCAGGCAGACTTTAGTCTGCTTTAACAAACTATGGACTTTCAGTCCATAGTGGTTTATTTTGTTGTCAAGTTTAACAAGGTGAATTAAAACAAAAATACTGCTCAACTTCAGTATGGAAGCAAAGCAGTATATTTCAAAAATAAAAACGAATCTTTTACTTTATTTGGGCTAATTGTTTTTCTATTTCTTTTACAGTAGGGGCGTAGTCTATACCAAGTCCCTCTTGTTGATAGTCCAATTCTCCTTTAGTATTGAATACGCTAATGATATTAGAGTGAGAGAAGTCTATCGGAGAAATCTTTTTGTAATTCACGGCTAAAGTAGCGGCAAATTCACGTGTGTTTTCTTCTGTAGAACGCAAGAATACCCATTGTGGGCCATCCATTAAGTTCTCTTTAGCAAACTCTTTAAGACGCTCTGGCGTATCTACCTCTGGGTCTATACTTACCAATACGTATTTTACTTTATCGAGATTTTTGCCTTTTACTCTTTCTTCTATATTTCTCATATCGGCTACTAATCGAGGACAAGCAGCTTTACAAGAAGTGTAGATCATCACCATAACCAAGACATTGCCTTGTAAATCTTTTAGTTCAATGTCTTTGCCGTCTTGGGTTGTCCAAGTCGATGGTAGGTTATAGATCGATAAGTCAGATATCTCTTGAGTAGAAGATACTTCTTTGTTATCTATTACTTGAGCGTCATTTGTTTTTACATCTTTACACCCCATCATGAGCAATGAGAAACATAGAGATAACGCTATGATATTTTTTTTCATAATAAACTATTTATAAGTTTTGAGCACATCTAAAACCAAGGTTTTTAGTCGTGAACTTAGCTTTTAAGCTTCCTCTGAATCCATAGCGCATAAAAGCAGCGTAGTCCATCAGGTCAGAAGCATTAATAGAAGCACTACCACAGAATAAGTTTTCGTCATTGCCCTTGTCTTTTCGGCTTTCTCCTGAAAGAAAAACAGAGTTAAAGTCAGATACCCATTCCCAAATTAATCCGTGCATATCGTAAACACCCCAGTAATTTTTGAATGTACTTCCCACTGGATTTACATATGTTTTAGGTGCTTCGTACCAAGCTAAGATAAATTTGTTGTAATCCTCTTTTTCTCTGGCATCCATATTCTTTGCGTCTGCCATAGCTACATACTCCCATTCATCCATAGTAGGCAATCGCTTACCTTGTACTTCACAGTATTTTTTTGCAGCAAACCATGATACATTGGTGACTGGAGCATTGGGATTTAAATCTCCATAATCTAAATCTCCTATCCAATGTGATAAATAGCTCTTGTCTGCAAACAAAGCTTTTATTTCTGAACGTTTGTATGTAGGATTTTCTTTTAGAAACGCAACAAACTGTTCGTTGGTCACTGCATATTGATCTATTTTGAAGGCATCGACTTTGACATCTCCTTCTTCTGTACTACCATAAAGTGGAACAAAAGCTCCACTTTTGATAGTCAGCATTGTTGTTTCTTTCTGAGCGTAGATAGCATTCCATGTTAGTAGGCTTAGAAGACATACAATTATATTTGATTTGTCAAGAAAAAACATATTATCTATTTTTTTGTACCATTTGCGGGCTCACTACAGTTTTGTTATTACCCCAACTGTTGTATACATAAGTCAATACATCCGCAATTTCTTGGTCATTTAGGTTTTGACTGGTCATGATAGAGTTATACTTCACATTGTTTACAGTGATTTCCCCTTGAAGACCATTAATTACGGTTTTAATTGCTCTGTTTACATCTGCATTTAAGTAATCTGATTTCGCTAATGGAGGGAAAATTCCTTCAATACCTTGGCCTTCAGATTGGTGACATGCAAAGCATGTTCTGGTAAATACGCTCTTACCATCTGCAATTTGTTGTGCTAAAGTTTTATCCTCTATTACTACTTTTTTAGTTTCTGTTTTTGGCATGTTTTGTATTGTACCTCCTTCAGGTAAGTAGATTCCCTCTTTTATCTTACCAGCAAATACTTTTTCATTTTCATCTCCTTCTACTTTCAACATTCCAAGAGCACCTTTGTTAAAGGCTCTAAAGATGGAGTGATCCACAATCACAAAGGTACCAGGGGTATTTACTTTGAATTCGACCATAGCTGCTCCACCAGCAGGTATAAGTGTAGTTTGTACATTTTCGTTTACCAAATCTCCACCTTCTACGTGTACTCTGTCGAAAATTTCTCCAATAACGTGGAATGAACTCACTAAGTTAGGCCCACCATTTCCAACAAATAGTCGAATAGTTTCTCCTACTTTGGCTGTGATAGCGTTTTCGTTGACTAGTCCATTCACATGACCATTGAATACTACATAGTCAGCATCTTCTTTTAATGCTTTATTCATGTCAAAGGGTTGCATCCCTTTTTCTCCGTAATTTCCTTTTGTATAGAAATCACCTTGCATGATGTAGTACTCTTTATCGACAGGAGGAAGTCCTCCTTCAGGTTCTACTAAAATTAATCCGTACATCCCGTTGGCAATGTGCATACCTACTGGAGCTGTAGCACAGTGGTATACATAGATACCTGGCTGAAGCGTCTTAAACGAGAAGGTTACTTCATGCCCCGGCGCAACTAATGATGAGGCTGCTCCTCCTCCAGGACCTGTTACGGCGTGCATATCAATATTGTGAGGTAATTTGTTGTCCGGGTGATTTTTTAACGTAAACTCTATTTCATCTCCTACACGTGTACGGATAAAACTTCCTGGTACTGTACCTCCAAATGTCCAATACATATATTTTACTCCATCAACCATTTCGCCCTCTTGTTCAAGGATTTCTAAATTGACGAATAATTTTGTCGCTTCTCTTTTGCCAACTGGTTTTGGGACAAAAGGAGGGGGAGTTAATTCTGCTTGAGCTTCGCCTTTTACAACAATTTTCTCTGCCATGTCAGCGGTCATTTTTGTCGGTTTCGCGTCTTTGTTTTGACAGCTTCCAAGTGTAAGTAAACCTAAAGCTAATAACATTACTCCAAGTTTGTTTTTTAGTGATTGTGTTTTTGTGTTCATATGACTGTTTGTTAGTATCTATTTTCTACATCAAAGATAAAGGACAAACTTGTCTTTTATAATGATAATTATCAGTTTATTACTTAAAGATAGAAAAAATTATATAATTGTTCTTTTTCAGTACGATAAGGTATGATATGTTTATTTAGGTTGTCTTGCGAGTTTGTAGGGAATAGCAGGGATGAAATGTTGATTTAAGGTGAGTTTAACTCAATCCAATAGTTCGTTTTTAGTGATAAAGTGATGAATTGTAATGAGTATAAACGCTGTTTGTTTTAGGTCTTATTGGATACAAAATCTTTGATTTATCTCATTGTTTTAATAATATCTTATCATCTAATAGCATGAGTGAGTGAACTCTATTCTTATTGACTTTAAGAATTGAATATACGCTTTCTCTACACATCTGTTCAAAAAATAGAACTCAGGTGAATTTGTTGTTTTTTAATGAAGTGTGAAATTGACTAAAAGTATATGATAAAATGGAAGAACAAACATTCTAAAATCTATTTTAGAGATAGGTGTATCGAGAACATAATGTTCCTACGTGTTTTTCGAAAACTCACGTATAGTTTTTTTCGGTTTTGATAAGGGGTTTCTTGCACCTTTCTTGCACCTTTCTTCGAGAAAACCGCACTTTTGGCAAGGAAACCCCAAGAAAAGTGCAAGTAACCCCCAAGGAAGTGCAAGCGAAGCCCATCCATAAAGTATGTCAATGTACTTTTGAAAGCTGCTCAACTTCACCTTTATTTTCCGCGATTCTTGCGATAGATAACTTGACAATTTTGGGAGTAATATAAGTGTTTAATCGTCTTTTAGAAGCAGCAATCCTATTTGCTTTTTTTGTCGAAATCATGTCGAATCTGTGTGATTTTGAAATTGCCAAGTGATAATTGTTGCTTCGTGATTATGGTAACTGTAAGAAATGGGCATAAGTTGTTGTAGAAGTGAACTTGCAATGATTCCCGTTGATTTGTAAACTGTGCTGTAAAACTGTAGCTAAATTTGAAATAGCCATTGTTTCACTTTATTTGAGTATATAGGGGCATGAAATGTATCCAACCGAAAGGTATTCACTTGTAAAGAGGTTTTAAACGAACAAAGCTTCTTTTGTATAGGAAGCTTTGTATTATATTATTTCCATTATAGGTTAAAGTTTTGGTCAATCTGTTTGACTATAATTTCTGCGAGAAGTTTCTTTGCCCGCATGATCTTTACCTTGACATTGTTTAATGGTTCGTCCAGTATTTCAGCAATTTCATTGTAAGAGAGTTCCTGAAAATACCGAAGTTCTATTACCTCTTGATAGTGAGGTTTTAGTAGTTTGATATAACTCTTAAATATTTTTAAGTTCTGTTCTTGAATAATATCGTCTTCAATATTATTTGAGTCATCTACAATATTGTTATAAGTAGAGTTGTTTTCGTCATTCATGTCTAAGAAAGAAAGGTTCTTTCTCTTGCGGATAAGGTCTATGTGTACATTCTTTGCAATAGTAATCAGCCAAGTATTGAAGGCATAGGTATCTTTATAAGAACTAATATTGCTAAAAGCTTTAGAAAAAGTTTCAATGGTTACATCTTCAGCATCTGTTTCATTATTGATTCTCTTAACCATAAACAAATACACCTCGCTCCAATAATGATTCAACAGAAAGGTGAAAGCACTTTGGTCTCCTTTACGAGCTAATTCAATATAATCAGTAATACTTTTTTTCAATTTTTTGTCGCGTGATAAAATGTGTGAAACTATAATATGTACTTATAAAAATATGAATAATTTCTAACAAAGGCAGTGTCCACACTAATTCTTTTGTGCCAAATTTACTAAATGTCTTTCCGCTGAATATATGGGCGATAATACAGCGAAAAAGGAATACTCCTAATACGATTTCCCATTGATATAAGAAGCTAATCAATAGCGTGAATGCAATGTAAAATAAGAGTTTGTTTAGATTGAAGAACCTTATTTTTAACTGTGCCCAAACGGAAAGTTTACGCAGGAGTAAATCCTGTTTCTTAATCGCATTTTTCCATTCAGAAATAGTGTTTTTGCTTTCAATTATAGTAAAGCTATCAGGCGAAAAACTTACTGAAGTATTCGTACTTGTTCCGATTTGATTAATGAATGTATATTCATCGCTAAAGGGAATTTTCATATGGCTGATAAAGCCATTTACTTTATAGAACAATGATTTGTTGTACGCTTGGTTATAGGCATTTCCATATAGTGGTTTTCCCGCACCACTCCACGAGAACAAGTTTGTTGTTTTTTGGACATTTTGGTAGCGTATCAATTTATTGATAAACGAACGTCTTTTGTTTGCTATTTGCGTAAATCCGATTACTAGATTTTTTTGCGTACTCAAGCCTCGACTCATAGAAAAAATCCAGTTTGGAGTCATTGGGCAAGCTGCCGGTTCAACAAATAGCAAATGTTCAAATTTAGCAACTTTAATACCTAAGGTAAGGGCGTATTTTTTGTTGCCCCAAAAAGTTTCATTGTTTACAACATCTACCAGTTTGGCATTAGCGTTTTTGAGCGCAAAGTCTTCTAAAATCTCCAAGCTTTCATCTTCGGATGCGTTGTTGACTAAAATAATCTCATAGCCAGGGCTGAAATCCTGTGCCTTTAAAAGTTCGAGGAACTCTGGTAGTTTTTGTTCCTGATTCTTCACGTAGACAATTACAGAAACAGGTTCAGATATATGCGATTTTTTATCTTTTAAAGTAGAGTGAAATGCAACATTACTATTGATGGCAAAATAATAGATTAATTCTATAACTGTTATAGCAATAAAACAATAAAATAATAATGTTAGCATGTGATTAAGTAATTTCTTTTTTAAGGAAACAAATGTACAATTTATCCTTTAGATTATAATTTTTTTAAATCAGAAGATGTTTACTTCTGCGTCAATTGAAATACCAAATATCTGTTGCACTTGTTTTTGGATAGAATGAGCTAATTTTTCTATTTGACTACCTTGTGCTTGTCCATAATTAACCAAAACAAGTGCTTGCTTTTCGTGTACTCCAGCATCGCCAAGTCTATAGCCTTTAAAACCAGTCTGCTCTATTAACCAACCAGCGGGCACTTTTACAAATTGATCGTTGATTGTATAACTTGGCATAGTTGGATATTTGGCGTGTAAGGCATTATATTGTTCAACTGGGATAATCGGGTTTTTAAAGAAACTACCACTGTTTCCAATTTCTTTTGGATCAGGTAATTTGCTTTGGCGAATAGCGATCACCATATTGCTTATATCTTGAATAGTAGGAGTAGTAATACCATTTTTATCAAGTTCTTGCTGTATCGATCCGTAACCAGTCTTTAAGATGTGATTTTTCTTAGTTAATTTAAAAACAACAGAAGTGATTACATATTGATTTTTTAATTCATTTTTAAAGACACTTTCCCTATAATCAAATTTACAAGCAGCATTGTCAAATACTCTTTGTTCTTGCGTGGATATACTTAATCCTGTACACGATTCTAATACATCTTTCACTTCAACACCATATGCACCGATATTTTGAATAGGTGTCGTCCCCACGTTTCCGGGGATTAAAGATAGATTTTCTATACCGCCATACCCTCTTTCTATACACCAAAGAACAAATTCATGCCAATTTTCACCAGCTTGTGCTTGAACCCAAACACAATCGTCATCTTCTTTTACAACCTCAATTCCCTTTAAGTTAATCTTTACGACAGTTTTGTTGATATCTTGAGTTAAGAGCATATTGCTCCCACCTCCCAGGATAAATAGTTTGTCAGGTGAATTGCCCTTCAGGATTTCTTTTAATGTGCTTAAACTTTCTATTTCAACAAAGTATTTTGCTCGTACATCTAATCCAAAAGTATTGTAAGGTTTAAGAGATATATTTTGTGATATTTTCATAAGTTGTCTAATTGAAATTGTTGTCTTCTTGTATTTTGAAAATTTCAAATTCTTGATGTATGCTATTTAGTAAACTCTCAGTTCGTTCAACATGTGTATCAGAGATGAATATTTGTCCGAATGTGTCCAAGTTTACAAGTTCCAATATTTTGCGAACTCTGTTTTCGTCAAGTTTGTCAAATATATCATCAAATAACAAGATAGGAGCAATTCCCTTCTGTTTTTTGATAAAGTCAAATTGAGCGAGTTTAAGGGCAATTAGAAATGACTTTTGCTGTCCTTGCGAACCAAATTTTTTGATTGGATGTCCGCTGAGTTCAAAGAGCAAATCGTCTTTGTGTATACCAACTGAGGTATATTGTACTGCGCGATCTTTCGGCAAAAACTCTTTGAAAAGTTCAGACATTGTCTTGTCGTGCAATTGAGAATCGTATTTTAGATCAACGTCATCGTGATTGTCTGTAATGAGTTGATGGTATTTATTGAATATAGGTACAAACCCCTCTAAGAAAGACTTTCTCTTTTCGAAAATGGGTTGTGCAAGTAATTCTATCTGTTCGTTGTATATTTCTATTGTCGCTGGATCAAAGTAATTGTTTTGTGCAAAGTTTTTCAGTAGCGCATTTCTTTGAGAAATAAGTTTTTGATATTGAATCAATTGTTGGAGATAGCTATTGTCCATTTGAGAAATGACGCTGTCTATAAATTTTCTGCGGGTTTCGCTGCCTTCTATGATTAAATCAGCATCAGAAGGAGAGATAATTACTAAAGGGATCAGCCCAAAGTGATCAGAGAAGCGATCGTAGTTTTTACCATTTCGTTTTAGTATCTTTTTTTGTCCTTTTTTTAGACTGCATACAATGTGTTCATCCTTATCTTGTAGTGAAAAGGTTCCATCAATGACAAAAAAGTCAGTATTGTGCTTAATGTTCTGCAAGGCTACTGGGTTAAAGTAACTCTTTCCATAAGCCATATAGTATATTGCATCTAAGATATTGGTTTTACCAACACCGTTAAATCCGACAAAACAGTTTATTCTTTGATGAAAATCAAAGGATTTATCAGAAATATTTTTGAAGTTTAGGATGTTTATTCTTTTTAAATACACGCGGTTATCAGCAATTTTAACGTTTTATAACGGTCTTTATTAAAATTTGGTGCAAATTATCAAAAATATAGATAGAAAGCACTTTTATATTACAATAAAAATCCTATTTTTGCCTCTTATTAAACTATTGTATACATGGCAACTTATAATAAAAGAGGTTATAAAGCCCCAAAACCAAAAGACGAAGCGACAGATAGCGAATTTGACCAATATGGAAAAGCAGATGCTGGAAATAGTGCAACCGCTGAAGTATTTAATTCTTTAGATAAAAGTGCTAACCGTGTAGAAGGTTGGGTGGCTCGTAACTCGAAAGCTATTTTTGGTGTGGTAGGAGCTGTTGCTTTAATCACGTTAGGATACGTAGGATATGACAAGTTTGTTGTAGAGCCTAAGAATGATGAAGCAGCTGAGCAATTAACTCAAGCTCAAAGTTATTATGTAGAGGCGTTAAGTAATCCAGGTGAAAAAGATAAGAACTTTGATTTAACCTTAAATGGTGGAGAAGGAAAGCTTGGTGCTTTAGGAATTATTGAGAATCACAAGGGGACTGATGCTGCTAATTTAGCAGAGTATTATGCAGGTATTGCATATTTACAACAAGGGAAGTTTCAAGATGCAATTAATCATTTGAACAATTTTAAATCAAAAGATGCGTTGATCAATGCTTTAGCAATTGGAGCAATTGGAGATGCTTTTTCTGAATTAGGACAAAAAGAGGATGCATTAGACTACTATAAAAAAGCTGTAGCGGCAAGTAATAATGATTTAACTTCTCCGCGTTTTCTAAATAAAGCTGGAATTGTAGCTTTAGAATTAGGACAAAAAGAGGAAGCTTTAAAAATGTTTACTGAAATTAAAAACAATTATTTAGGATCACCTGAATCAATGATGGTTGATGCAATGATTGGGATGGCTCAATAATTAGAAAATGGCAACAGCAAATAAAAACCTTTCTGAATACGATAAATCTACTTTGCCAAATGGCAAAGATTTTAAAGTAGGTATCGTAGTCTCAGAGTGGAATGATACCGTGACAAATGGACTTTTTTCTGGTGCAGAATACGCATTGAAAGATTGTGGAGTACTGCCAGAAAATATTATCAGATGGAATGTTCCAGGAAGCTTTGAGCTTGTATATGGAGCAAAGAAAATGATAGAGTCTTTTGAAGATTTAGATGCTGTTATAGTGATTGGTTGTGTGATTAAAGGAGAGACAATGCATTTCGAGTTTGTATGCGAAGGTGTTACTCATGGAATCAAAGACCTAAACTTGATGGCTGAAATTCCAGTATTGTTTTGTGTTTTAACAGATAACAATATGGAGCAATCATTAGCACGTAGTGGTGGAGTACATGGAAACAAAGGTACAGAAGCCGCAGTAGCTGCATTAAAGATGATTGAATTAAATAGGAAGTATTAAGAATACAAATAGTATAAAGTTAAAAACCTGCAATTATAAATCTAATTGCAGGTTTTTTTATTTTAAATAATTAACTATTTCTAAAATAGCTTTCGGAGTTTAATTTATTAAATTTGTGTTTCGATTTTTTTTTTAAAATCACAACTAAACAAACTAAAAGAACCTAATAAAAGTAGATGTCAAATATAATTAGATTACTGCCAGACCACGTAGCTAACCAAATTGCAGCAGGGGAAGTCGTTCAGCGACCAGCTTCTGTTGTGAAAGAATTGGTTGAAAATTCGGTAGATGCGGGTGCGACAGAAATAAAATTAGTATTAAAGGAAGCTGGTAAGACACTTATACAGGTTATTGACAATGGAAAGGGAATGTCTGATACAGATGCTCGAATGGCATTTGAACGACATGCAACTTCTAAAATTTCATCTGCTGAAGATTTGTTTGCATTGAGAACAAAAGGCTTTAGAGGTGAGGCATTAGCTTCTATTGCGGCTATTGCTCATGTTGAGTTGAAAACAAGGGCAGTTGATGCAGAATTGGGAACTCATATTGTTATTGAAGGAACCAAACTTGTTTCGCAAGAGGTTGCGGTTACACCTGTAGGAACATCTTTTTCTGTAAAAAACTTATTTTTTAATATTCCAGCTCGTCGCAACTTTTTGAAGTCAACAAACGTTGAGTTTAGAAATATTGTAGATGAATTTGAGCGCATTGTCTTAGTGCACAGTGATATTCACTTTGTGCTAATTCACAACGGAAATGAAGTTTACAATCTGCCCCCTGCTAATTTGCGTCAGCGTATAGTTAGCGTTTTTGGTAGTAGAACGAATGAAAAGTTAGTCCCTATTAAAGAAGCTACTGAGATTGTTGAAATAAGTGGATTTGTTGGAAAACCTGAGTTTGCTAAGAAAAGTAGGGGAGAGCAGTTCTTTTTTGTCAATGATCGATTTGTAAAGAGTGGTTATCTTCACCACGCTGTATTAGCCGCTTATGAAGGATTGCTGAAAGAAGGTACACATCCTACTTATTTTATCTATTTAAAAGTTCCTACGGATTCTATAGATATTAATATTCATCCTACCAAAACGGAAGTTAAGTTTGATGACGAGCAAGCTTTATATAGTATTTTGAGATCTACTATCAAGCATAGCTTGGGACAGTTTAATGTCGCTCCTGTGTTGGATTTTCAAAGAGATTCTACTTTTGATACGCCTTATGACTATGAAGGAACAGAAGCTTCTACTCCAACGATAGAAGTGGATAGAAACTTTAATCCATTTTCGAGAAATGAGTATGGAGAATCAGATAAGTTTGAATATAATCCGTTTGAGAATCCATTTATGCAAGAGGAGTCTGATAGTGATTCAGGTGTTATCGAGTCAAAAATGACAGCATTGGAGGATGAAGAACAACAAGAGTACGTTGATTTAGATACAGGGGAAATTATTTTAGAGAGCAAGGAGTTTGCATCTGATACCATGACTTTCGGATCTAAGAGCAATGACGAGTTTTCACTACACGATGACTACAATAACCATATTGATTTCGAGAAAAGTACTACGGATACTGGTTATATTGCTTCAAAAGGTAATGATGTCAACTTTGCTAAATCTCGATCTACTGCAGGTACGAGAAAAGAAGATAACCGAAATGCAAAGGGAAGTGGTAAGGAATGGAATAGTTTTTACGAGGGGTTGTACTCTGAAGGAAAGGACTTAGATGTATCTAATTTACACTTTGAGACTGAAGTTGTTGAGTCTACTTTGTTCGATAAAAGCAAAGAAACAAGTTCTACTTCGCGTACGTTTCAAATCAATCGCAAGTATATTGTAAGTCCTATCAAATCGGGATTAGTAGTCATCGATCAAGGAAGAGCACATCAGCGAATATTATACGAGAAGTTTTTAAGTGATATCACAGATCACCGTGCGGCTACGCAGCAATTGCTATTTCCTTTGACGCTTTATTATACGCCTTATGAAGTTGCTATTTTGAAAGAATTACAAGATTTGTTGAAACAAACTGGTTTTGGATTTGAAGAAATGGGAAGTGACTTTGTAGTGATTTCTGGTTTACCAGTTAATGTAGCGGAAAGTGAAGCATCAATTGTCTTGGAAGACTTGATTACTGATTTTAATGAAGGTATTCCACAGACGAAATTTAGTCAAGGAGATCGCATAGCAAAATCTTTGGCACACAGTTTGGCTGTGAAAACAGGAACAACATTAACAGAAGAAGAACAAGAGAATATTGTGAATACATTGTTTGCTTGCAAAGAACCCGATGTTTCACCATTTAGAAAACCTACTTTTATTACTATGAAAGTAGAAGATATTGAAAAAAAATTTAGTTTATGATGAGAATTACAGATACAGTAAAGCACTTACTTATAATTAATATCATTTTTTTCGTTGCAGCGAACTTAGTGGTTCCAGCGATGAATCAAATATTGCCAATGTATTTTTTTGAAAGCTCTAAGTTTTACATTTGGCAACCTATTTCGCATATGTTTATGCACGGTAGTGTCATGCATATTTTCTTTAATATGTTTGCTTTATTTTCGTTTGGTACAACATTGGAGGCGATATGGGGAGGTAAGAAATTCTTGCTTTTTTATTTGTTATGTGGTTTAGGTGCTGCAGCTTTGCACACTGGTGTAAATTATTATACAGTTCAATCAGGTATCTCAGCTTTAGTTGATGCGGGACTTGATAGAAGTGAAATAGTCGGTTTACTGTATGAAGGAAAGGTTGGTATTAGCTGGGAGTCAGTATTAGGTAGGAATGAATTGATTAATCTTTTATCTGCTTATAATACGCCTGTTGTAGGAGCGTCAGGTGCCATTTATGGTTTGTTAGTTGCTTTTGCATTTATGTTTCCCAATGCTGAATTGATGATGATGTTCGTACCTGTGCCTGTGAAAGCGAAGTATTTTGTTCCAGGAATATTACTTTTAGACTTATACGGTGGTGTTGCAGGCGGATTTAGCCTTTTTGGAGGAGGAGGAGGAATAGCTCATTTTGCTCATATCGGAGGTGCTTTAATGGGATATTTGCTGATGATTTATTGGAGGAATACACAATTTAATAAGAATCGTTGGGATAGATAATGGCAAATGTGTTAGATGACTTAAAGAATAGTTATAAGAAGGGAGGAATAGCCCAGAAGTTAATCTTCTGGAATATTGGTGTTTCTCTTGTGTTTTTTGTATTTCAAGGTCTGTTTCCTGAAGTATATAACAAAGTATTTTATTGGTTTGTATTGACTGATGATGTCAAAGGCCTACTTTTTAAGCCTTGGACATTACTTACTTATTCTTTTATACATGCAGGAATTGTACATTTGATACTGAATATGATTTTATTGTATTTTGTAAATCAATTGTTCGCTACTTTTTTTAGTCAAAAACAATTTGTAACTACCTATTTATTAGGTGCTTTAGTCGGAGGACTGTTCTTCTGCTTATTTGGATTAATATTTGTACATGCTGGAAACGTCTTAGTTGGTGCTTCAGCAGCTATTATTGCTCCCTTGTTAGCTTTAGTTACATTTAATCCTCATATGGAGGTTAGATTATTGCTGATAGGGACAGTGAAAATTTGGTATATAGCGGCCTTTATTGTTCTAATAGATGTTTTGCAACTCATGGGTAGTAGTAATGTTGGAGGGCATTTGGCACATTTAGGTGGAGCTGGTATAGGTGCTGTATATGCAATTATGTTGAAAAGGGGTACAGATTTAAGTGCTATATTTGATAATGTGGTTAACCTTTTTCGAAAAAAACAAGGAACAAAGTTTAAAAAGGTTTACGTAAATAAGAACAAAGAGAAATCAGTTAAGAATGATACGAATGCCGATGTTCAACAAAAAATTGATGCTATCTTAGACAAGATTAGTAAATCGGGATATGAAAGCTTGACAAAAGAAGAAAAAAGCTTTTTATTCAAAGCAGGTAAAGAATAAGATATGAAAAACCTTTCGTGGTTTAATAAAGTTGTTTTTTGTATCAATGTAATAGTGGCAATTATTACATTGGTTGGTTATTTCTTGCCTTTTTTAGCTCCTAAGTTATTTCCTGTTCTAAGTGTATTTACGTTGTTTTTACCTGGCTTGTTAATTGTTAATCTCATCTTTGTTTTTTATTGGGGAATTCAGTTTAAGAAGCAAGTGTGGTTGGCAATTGTCATATTGCTTTTGGGAATTACATTCATTAATAAATTCTATAAGTTCTCTGGTAAAGCGACAGCTGGGGAAGGCGGCGACTTTACCTTAATGAGCTATAACGTTAGGCTTTTTAATTTGTTCAAGTGGATTGAATCAGATAGTATACCAGAGAATATTAAAGAGTTTATCGATCTACATGATCCAGATGTTTTGTGTTTACAAGAATTTTCAAAGAATACTTCTCTAAAATTTAATCAATATCCTTATCGCTATATCGTATCTCATGGAAATAAGATAAAGACTGGACAAGCCATATTCTCGAAATACAGAATTATAGATAAGGGGGAAATTCGCTTACCTAATAATTCGAATAACAATGTTGTCTTTGCTGATATCTTAGTAAAGAATGATACCGTTCGAGTATATAGTATTCACCTTCAGTCTTTCAGTATTAAACCTGATATACACGAGATGATGGATGAGAAAAGTTCTAAGCGCAATCTTGATCGTATGTCTAAGGCATTTGCAGAGCAGCAATTACAATCTGAATTAGTTCGATCACATATGAACGATGCTAATCATCCCAAGATTATCTGTGGTGATATGAATAACAGCGCTTATTCGTATGTATATAGAAATGTAAAAGGAGATCTGAAGGATGCTTTTATCGAGGCAGGACACGGTTTTGGGAAGACCTTTGATTTTGATTATTTCCCTATGCGAATAGATTATGTATTTGTGGATAATCGCATAGAAGTAAAAGAGTTTAAGACATATAGTGAATTTTATAATTCAGACCACTTTCCTTTGGTTACCAGATTGAAAGTTTCTGAGTAAAAAAATAAGGCGTTCACAAAGAACGCCTTATTTTTTTATTTGATCATATCTAAGATTCTTTCTAATGCCATACCCCTTGATCCTTTTATAAGCACTAAAGAGTTTTCGAAAAGTTGCTTCTCCTTAGCTGAGTATTCCTTGAAATTGTCAAAGTTCTCGAAAAAGAATAGAGAATCTGTAGCTGAGTTTTTACACTTGTAAAAGTTTTGCCCTATGAAATATGCTGTTACACCTTCATTGTGTAAATCTTCTACTATCTTATTGTGTTCTTTCAAACTATCTGAACCTAATTCAAACATATCACCTAAAATAAGAATTTTAGGTTGTTTTGAGTTTAGTTGCTTAAAGTTGTTTATAGCTACTTCCATACTACTTGGATTTGCATTATACGCATCTAAAAGAATTTGTGATGTTCCTATTGTAATCCATTGTGAACGGTTATTATTGGGGGTGTATTCTTCAATAGCCTGCTTAATATCTTCAGTAGGCACATTAAAGAACTGACCTATAGTAACTGCGGCTGCAATATTAGTAGTGTTATACAAACCTGTTAGATTTGAAGATATTGTCAATCCATTTATCTTAACACTCGCATTTGGTTGAGCATTGTATTCATCAAAATGTACATCAGCCTCTTGCTCTACAGCAAAAGTGTATCGACTAAAGGTTAATGTTTTTGCATCTTGTCTTGGGTCATCAAGATTTACAAAGGCAGTTTTGTGGTAATCTTGTAGGTAATCATATAGCTCGCTCTTGGCTTTAATCACTCCTTCGAAACCGCCAAAACCTTCTAAATGAGCCTTGCCAAAATTAGTAATATACCCAAAATCAGGATCGACTAATTCACAGAGGAAAGCTATTTCTTCTTTGTGATTAGCTCCCATTTCAACGATTCCTAAATCAGTTTCTTCTGTAAAGGATAATAAGGTTAATGGTACGCCAATGTGATTGTTGAGGTTGCCTTTTGTTGCTGTTACATTGTATTTTTTAGATAGAACTGTTGTTATTAGTTCTTTTGTTGTTGTTTTTCCATTGCTACCCGTTAGAGCAATAATAGGCAAGCCAATTTGACTTCTGTGGTATTTAGCCAATTGTTGCAAGGCCCCCAATGCATTTGGGACGTATAGCATTTTCTTTTCATCTGTGATAAGCTTCTTATTGTCCATTACCACAAATGCAGCACCTTTAGTAAGTGCTTCTTGAGCAAATTCATTTGCATCAAATTTCTCTCCTTTTAAGGCAAAGAATAAAGAGTTAGGATGTACGTTTCTCGTATCTGTAGAAATGCCATCGCATTGTAAAAAACACTGGTATAATTCTGCTATTTCCATAGGACAAAAGTAAAAAAAAAGCCCTAATTATTTAGGGCTTTTCTTATATCAATAAAACTTAATTTTTCGTTTTTCTTTTTGTTGATTTAGGTCCAACTTTAGTCATTACTAAACGGAAACCGATATAATCAGAAGCTTGATCTTCTGGGTAATATCTTCTCGTAGCTGGATCTAACCAATATGCTCTATCTTTCCATGAACCACCTTTAATTACACGTGATTTGGTGTCATATAAATTTGCAGCTTTATCCGCTTTTGGCAATTGGTCAACTTTATTGACAATTCCTGTGTATGGGTTTGTCTTTAGAGTTGAGTCATCAAATTCTTCTTGAGCTACTTGTCCTGGAAGATTTCTCACTCTTAATTTACCAGTTGAGAGGGTGTCAAATTTAACTGTTTGATCAGTCACTATGACAACTTTACCATCAGGTCCAATTTGGTTTTTGTAGTATACATTGCCCTTGAAGAAATTGAAGTCAGCCTCTTCTTGATCCAAGCGAGGATCGTATATATCGGCAACCCATTCGGCAACGTTACCAGCCATATCGTATAGTCCAAAGTCATTAGCAGGGAATGATTTAACTGGTGTTGTTATATCTCCATTATCTGTTGACCAACCCGCAATACCTCCGTAATCACCTCTACTTTGTTTGTAGTTAGCATATTTGGTATTTAAGACTTGTGGTTTGCCTCTTTTTCGTTTATTATTAGCTTTATCCCAAGGGTATTTGCCTTTGCCTTTATAGTTGTTGTATTCTCTGTTTCCAACTAATCCAATAGCTGCATATTCCCATTCAGCTTCGGTTGGAAGTCTATATTGAGCAGTAAATAAACCATAGTTTTGCGAAGCGTATAAGTTGCGTTCACCTTCAGCTGACTTATTGTTTTTACCTTTATAGACAATATCGCTATTTCCTCCATAAACAGATTCTGGATTTTGCAAATACGCTTCAGTACTAAAATGTGCATCTCCATAGGCCTCACTAACTTTGGCATCTTTTTTTAAGAAGCCAGCTTGTTCTAATTTTAATTCATTGACACGATCCGTTCTCCATTTCGCATAATCCGTTGCTTGTAGCCAAGTAACCCCAACGACAGGGTAGTTAGCATAAGCAGGGTGACGTAAATAAGACATGATAAGTGTTTCGTTAAAACCAGACGGGCTTCTCCAAACGGTCGTATCTGGAAGTGCGCTTTTATATATCTCTTGATAAATTTCGTTGTTCTGTGGGTAAACCGTACTCAACCAATATAAATACTCATTGTACATGATATTAGTTGTTTCTGTTTCATCCATGTAAAAAGATTGCACATACATTTGTTTTGGATTGTTGTTCCAATCCGCCATGATGTCATCTTGTACTCGTCCCATTGTAAATGTTCCCCCTTCTACGGGTACCATACCATTGGGAGTTTTTTGGACATACTTGGTATTGTATTGAAACCCACCTTTAGAATCATTTATTTTCCACCCAGTAGCTGTTGATACATTATTGTTGGAATTACCACAACTTGTTAAACTTGCTGCTAAAAGAAAGCTTGCAAATAATTGGAAATTTAAAAGTTTATTAATCTTCATCTTATTTATCATGGACATAAAATTCTACGCAATTTATTAATTAACGTTTAATTGGCAATGCTATATCTTTGATTAACTTAAATGTTTAAAGTTAAAAATGTTTGTTGTTATAACATATTAGCTATATAACGATAATAATTGTTATCTATTGTTTGTATAAAGGTAAAATATTTTTTAAGTACTCTTTAGCAATTTTACTGCAAATATATATGAAAAAAATCTTAATTAGTGCCTTATTGCACAATTGCTTTACATTTGTAAGACATATTAATATTTAAAGTAATGTGTTTGATTTTTTAATACTTTTGGGTAGAATCAATTTACATTTCTACAAGGATTTTATTTAAAGCTTCATTTCTCTGTAATCTCTATGTTTTGTTAGAAGGTAGACTTGGTAGAAAAAGTTGCGAATATGCGATTTAAAGTTTTTGAAAGATTTAGTTTTTTATAAATTAACAATTACTTGATTATTTTGTTGAAAAAACAAAGAAATTTATACTTATTGGATTTAAAGTTTATTATGTTGTGATAATTAAGTGAGTAATGATTTGTCTTTTGTTAATTAAAACTAAAAATATTAGTAAATGATTAAGAAATAAGAGATTTCTGAAAACAGTAATATTTGAAATCTTGTAAAAAAAATTATATTTGTACTGTTCATTATTAAAAAGTGTATGAAAAAAATATCATTTATATTGTTAGCTGGCTTAGTGAGTCAATATATGTTAGCTCAAGATATCCGACCAATCGTAGTCGGAGTTCCTTTTTTAACAATCAATAGCGATGCTCGATCAGCAGGTATGGGAGATATGGGGGTTGGAACTTCTGTTGATGCTTATTCTCAACAACACAACCCTGCAAAGTATGCTTTTGCAGAACAAAGTCAAGCCTTTTCTATGAGTTATACTCCTTATATGTCTAAAATTGCAAGTGGAATGTCACTTGGGCAATTAACATATTACAATAAGTATAATGAACGAAGTGCTGTAGGAGCGAGTTTGCGTTATTTTGGTATGGGAGATATTGAGATGCGTCAACAAATGGATGATATGCCAGTTAATCGTAAACCTAACGAATTTGCAATAGATGTTTCTTATTCTTTGAAGTTAAGTGACAATTTTTCGATGGCTGTTGCTGGTCGATTTATCAATTCAAATTTAAAATATCCTGATGAAGTTGGAGGTAATTCAAATGCGAGTACTTTCGCAGTTGATGTGTCTGGTTTCTACGAGTCTCGAGTGATGCAGTTTGCAAATTTTGATGGGCGTTGGAGAGCTGGTTTTAATATTCAAAATTTGGGACCAAAGATTGAGTACGATGATTTACCAAATGGTTCTTTTATTCCTGCAACATTAAAATTAGGTGGAGGGTTTGATTTTATCATCGACTCTTATAATACACTTACGCTTACTGGAGAGGTTAGTAAACTATTAGTTCCTACGCCTCCTCGTAATGCTTTTGACGAAGAAGCTAAACGAGATTATAATGAAATCGGATGGTTTAAGGGAGTTTTTAAATCATTTGGAGATGCACCAGATGGATTTAGTGAAGAAATGAAAGAAGTTATGTGGTCGATGGGAGCTGAGTATTGGTACGATAACCGCTTTGCTTTTCGAACTGGTTATTTCCACGAAAGTAAAGATAAAGGAGCTCGACAGTTTGCGACAGTAGGAGCAGGTTTTAAATACAATATGGTTACAGTAGATTTATCATATTTGTTTTCAACGTCATCAGTTAATAATCCTTTAGAGAATACACTGCGTTTTTCATTAACTTTTGATTTAGGTAGAAAAACTTATCCAAAAGGTTAAAAAAAATAGATATATTTGTATATACAATCCAAACAACAATAAGTTCATTGTGTTTGGATTTTTTTGTCTAATATAGTCAAGTATATTTTTATGAAAAAGGTTGAAATTGTAGCAACTTTTCTGGAGTATGATTCGAAAGAAGAGTTAAACGAGCAAGACAGAAATTTAATGGAGAAAGCCATTGAAATTAGAAAAACTGCGTACGCTCCGTATTCTAAGTTTAAAGTGGGAGCCGCTTTGCTTTTAGAAGATGGCACAATTGTACAAGGATCTAATCAAGAAAATGCTGCTTATCCTTCTGGTTTATGTGCAGAACGCACAGCTATTTTTTATGCAAATGCAATCCATCCAGGTAAGAGAATATTAAAATTAGCTATTTCTGCATCGTCTGATTTGAAAGTGACAGACCAACCTATTCCTCCTTGCGGTGCTTGTAGACAGAGTATTTTAGAATATGAAACTAAACAGAAAGAACCTATAGAAATGTTCTTTATGGGAGCAGAGGGAGTAGTGAGATATTCTCCTTCCCTCATTAATATTTTACCATTCCATTTCGATAAAGATTCGATGTAATGAAATTACTTATATGCTAATTAAATTAGTATATAAGTTTTTTTTTGCTAATTATTTAATATACTTTAAGCTCTAATCTTTTGTATTAGGGCTGTATCTTCTATATCTGAAAAAAAATGCCATTGCTTTTTTTACATTATACAGAATTAATTATTACATTTGACTTACTAAATAGCTTATGCTTTAAAGAAGGTTATTTAGGGCCCCTAAAAAGACATTAACAAGTGGGCTTTTCGAATTTTAAAAATGGATACATACCCCCAGATCATCACAATGTTAGCTAGCGCTGGCATTGTGGACAATGAGATTTCTGTAAGTAAATTGTTACTTACGCTTTTTTTAGTTTTATTAAACGGTTTTTTCGTAGCAGCAGAGTTTGCTATTGTGAAAGTTCGTACTTCTCAAATTGAAGTTCATCAAGAGTTAAATTCTAAAGTCGCAGGTATTGCAAAAGGCATTGTTGGGAATTTAGATGCCTATTTAGCTGCTACTCAGTTAGGAATTACTCTTGCTTCTTTAGGATTAGGGTGGGTAGGAGAAAGTTCTTTAACTCCTGTCATTTTAAAAGTATTTGAATTAGTTGGAATGACTGGACCAGAGTATGCAACTTTGGCTAAAAGTATTTCCTTCCCTTTAGCATTTGCTATTATTACTATCCTTCATATTGTTTTTGGAGAGTTAGCGCCTAAATCTATGGCTATTCACTTTCCGACAAAAACAACTTTTACTGTTGCTTTGCCTCTGCGTATTTTCTATTTTGTTTTTAGACCTGTTATTTGGTTAATGAATGGTTTAGCTAATGGTATCCTTAGATTGTTTGGAATTACACCTATTCATGGATCTGATATTCACACAGAGGAGGAACTAAAAATGATTATTACAGAAAGTCAAGAAGGAGGAGCTATTGAGGAAACAGAGAGAGTACTTATTCAAAATGTGTTTGACTTTGACGATAGGAGAGTAAACAATATTCAAACTTTAAGAAAGAATGTTTCAGCTATTGATATAGAGACTTCTGTAAAAGATGCTATTGAATACGCCATTAATGAAGGTTATTCAAGATACCCTGTATTTGACGATTCGCTAGATAATATTAAGGGGGTTATTTACACGAAGGATTTAATGAAAGCGATGATGACAGATCCTGGTAAAGCTGATATTGCAACTTTACTTCGTGAACCAATCTATATTTCCGAAAATGCATTGATTAAAAATGTGCTTAAACAATTCCAAGCAAAGCATCTTCAGATGGCTATTGCTACCAATGAGGTAGGAGAGTTCACTGGGATTGTTACAATGGAAGATATCTTGGAAGAATTAGTTGGTGAAATCCAAGATGAATACGATAATGAGGAACCTGTAGTAGAAACAACAGGTGAGGGTATATACTTAGTACAAGCCCATTACAATATCTCCGATATTAACAGATTGCTTCCTTATAAATTTGAGGAGAGTGAACATTATGATACTTTAGCGGGGTTATTAGGTGAGGTCTATCCTGACCAAGAGTTCCAAGTTAACGATACAATTGATTTAGAAGATTATCAAGGTGTCATTTTGAAAATGTACAGAAACTCAGTAGAAAAAATTCAATTGAGTTTAAAGAGTCACGACACAGACAAATCTGATTCTTAATTGAGGTCAATAATATAATTTAAAAGAGCATTAGGTTGAATTACTTAATGCTCTTTTTGTATAAATAATGCTCTTAATTATAGCAACTTATTCTTGATTGTTGTGATATATTAAAGGTACTTCTATCTTTGTTATAACAAGTAAATAGATTAGAGATGAGATATAAAGCAGAATATGAAACTCCCGATGCTAATGATTATATAAATTTGAGAGTGGTGTGTGGGTTGTCTTCAAAAACTTTGATGGCTGCAACTATTGGGTTGGCAAACTCACTGTGTAGTGTTGTTATCCTCGATACAGAAGATAATGATAAAGTGATCGGGATGGGACGACTGGTAGGAGATGGCGGTTGTCATTGTCAAGTTGTTGATATTTGCGTTCATCCTACACATCAAGGCAAGGGGTTAGGAAAGGTGATTATGCACCAATTAGATGTGTTTATCAAAAGTAACCTTCCTGATTCTTGTTACGTTAACCTTATTGCGGATGGAGAAGCTTACAAGCTATATACGCAGTATGACTTTAAAGAAGTCTGGCCAGCGTCCAGAGGAATGGGATATGTTAAAAGGAGTAAAGAGTGAATTTCGTTTTCTAATCCCAGTATTATAAAAACAAAAAAGAGGAAATACTTCCTCTTTTTCTTATTGTTTCTTTAATGTAAATGTTGTTAGCACTGCTATTACTGAGAATAATACAAGTACGATGGCTAATGTTGGAAGAATACTACTGATATATAATCCTGTACCAATTAGCAAATAATAGAGTAGACCAAATAACGCACCAGCAGTTCCAATAGACGTTTTATAGTTAGCTAAGGCTTGGCTTAAAATATTTGGTATTGCAATTCCAAATGAAGCAACTATGAGTAGCATTGGCAATAAGAAGAACATTGTATTCTGTATACTAAAGAGTATTCCTGCATTTGCTATAGCTATAATAGAGGCGTATTTCATCATTTGTAGGGATGTATATCCTTTTTCAATTGCCTTTTTGTTTATGTAGCTTCCTATAAATGAACCCATAGCTAAGACTATACCGCTATATCCGTATATTGTTGAATCATAGCCTGCCTTTTCAAAAATAAAGGGAGCAAATGAATAGTAGCTAAATAGTAAAACATTATATGACATTACTAATAAGGCATATTTCCATATTGTTGCATCACTATACAATCTCTTTGCTACTTCCAATGTGTTTTTTAGCGTTGCTTTATCTGTGTTTTGTTTTGTTTCAGGTAAGCTTACAAAAGCTTTGCTAACTAATAGTATCGAAAGTATTGCTAATAGGGAGAATACTCCCATATAGCCAAAGTGTTTCGAGGTTAACCCTCCTATGAGTAGTCCAATTACAGGGCTAACTGATAAAGCAACTCCCATAATTGAAAAAACTTTAGCTAAATCTTTTCCTGTGTAACAATCTCTCATCATGGTCTGGGTAACTACTGACCCCACCGCAATTCCAAAAGCGGCTAAGAATCTGGCCATTAGAATAACCTCAAAGTTTGGAGCTATTAATGCGATAATAGAGGCTGTAAAATAAGTGAGCAATCCATATATCATCGCTTTTCTTCTTCCTAAATAATCACTTTGAATTCCCCAGAATATTACTCCAATCGCAAATGCTATGAAATAAAGACTTATAGTTAGTAAGGTTGTAGTTTCTGTTATATTAAACGATTCCGCAAGACTCGGCAACGCAGGGCTATAGATTGTTTCAACGAATTGCGGAAACATCATAAGTACAATCATGAAGCCAATGCTTAATTTAGTTTTCATTGTTTATAAATTTTCTGCAAATATCCTTTAAAGAATGACTAACTTTATAACATAAGAAATACAAGAAATAATAATAATCGGACAATGGCTTACTTAGAACCTACTGATTACTTTAAAGCAGAAGATATAGATTTACCAGTTGTTGGTATTGCATCGAATCTCGTTTTGCACGATAGTGGTTATCACCATCATGACCACCACTATCAGATACTCTATGCTCCGAGTGGGTGTATGACTTTAACAACAGATGATAGACAGGTTATCTTGCCACCTTCGAGATTGATGTTCATTCCCCCAACAGTAAAACACAGGGTTACCTTTAGAAATGTCGTAGATTATCGTTCAATTTACATTCGAAGTGAGTACTTTAATAAGCTTGACTCAGGACTAAAGGTTATAGCCGTGAATCCACTCTTGCGGGAGCTTATTGAACGTATATGTTTTTGGAAATTTACTTCCTATGATCAGCGCCAAGAGAATTTGTTGTCGGTATTTTGGGATGAACTTGAACTTGCAAAAAGCGAGGACTTTACTTTGAAAATCCCTGAAGATTATCGCCTTAAATCACAAATAGAAAAGTATGTCCTACACAAGGAACTTCCCCCTTTTTTGAGTGTATTAGCCAATAGTGTTGGTGCAAGTGAAAAAACAATTTCCCGTATATTCAAAAAGGAAACAGGGATGAATTACCAAGATTGGAGATTACAGTGGAGGCTATTTCGATCAATTGAATTGTTAGCGGAGAGAAAGAGCATTAGCGAAGTAGCTTTTGCTTTGCAGTTTTCTTCTGATAGTGCTTTTATAGATTTTTTTAAAAAGCATACAGGGAAAACGCCTTTGAAGTATATGACTGAAATTTAAAAGACTATTGATTATGGAAGATTTTAAAACGCTGTTATGTCGAATTAGAGAATGTAAAATCTGCGAGGACGAATTGCCTTTAGGTGCTAATCCTATTGTCCTGTCTGCTGTAGATTCAAAAATAATTATTATCGGACAAGCACCTGGTTTGAAAGTTCACAATTCAGGGATACCTTTTAAGGATAAAAGTGGTGAACAATTGAGAAAATGGTTAGGCGTAACGGAAGACGAGTTTTATAATACTTCTAATTTCTCAATCATACCTATGGGATTTTGTTATCCTGGTAAGGGAAAAAATGGGGATTTACCTCCAAAGAAAGTATGTGCTCCTACTTGGCACCCTCTTCTTTTAACCGAATTAAAGTCAACTAAATTGATTTTGTTAGTAGGGCAATATGCGCAAAACTACTACCTGAATAGCTCTCGCAATTTAACTGAGAACGTGTATCATTTTCACGATTATTTACCAACGTATTTTCCATTGCCTCATCCTTCTCCAAGAAATAATATTTGGAAGGCAAAGAACAAATGGTTTGAAGATGAAGTAGTTCCTGTACTTCGTCACCAAGTGGATATAATTTTAGGTAAAAGCGAAGGTAATTAAGCTTAATTGCTAAACTGAAGCTTATTTCTCAAAAGCATATAGAGTAAGCTAATGACTATAATACCAGCACTCAAATACATAATAATTGGAATATTGCTAATGATATCTTTATAGTACCAACCAGCAGCAAATGCACCTCCACCAACACCTATCTCTAAGGCGATATACATAGTTGAAACTGCTCTACCACGCTGATCTGGTTTACTAAAGTCAATAGTCCAAGCATTTAAAGCTGGAGATAATATACCTAATGAAATACCATAAATAAATGCCCCAGTGTATAAACCTGTAACATTCTCAAGGAAACCTATACAGATCAAGGATACTATAAGCAGTACTAAGCCAATATTAATAATCAAGACTCTGCCGTACTTGTCAGACACTTTACCTGCAACAAATCGCACTAACAAAGATGAGAGTGTGAAAATCATAAAGAAGATACCCTTATTCTGAAGGCCCAAATGCTCTGTCCAATCGGGAATTAAGGTAAGTATTACTCCATAGGCTATATAGGAAAGACAAGTCACTAAAGCAGCAGGGAAGACAGCCATATCAAAGATATCTTGTTTTGACATTTTTAAAAGTGAAAAGGAAAACTTCTCTTTTTTAGGCAAGGTTTCTTTCATATTTAAAAGAATCAAAATCGACAACAAAGCAAATAATGCAGAGCTATAAAAGAGAAAGTCAATGGAAGTATATAATTTGATTGTGCTTCCGATTGCTGGACCAATTGCCATACCTGTACTAAAAGAAATTCCGTGTAATCCCAAAGCTTCACCCCATCGTTCTCTTGGGACTATATCCGCTACATAAGCTGCAGTTGCAGTAGGTTTAAAACCAGTCGAAAAACCATGTAGTAACCTTAAAAATAAGAAACCAGATACAGTTGTTAGAATAGGGTATAACATACTACATATAAAACAAACGATAGAACCAATAGCCATGATGGGTACTCTACCTATTTTATCTGTCAGTTTACCACTAAAAGGCCTTGATATACCAGCCGTAATGGTGAATAATCCAATAATTAAGCCTTTGTATTCCGCTCCTCCTAAATTAGAAAGATATTCAGGTAATTCAGGAATAAGCATGTTGAAACTTGCTGAAAACAAGAGTGAACTTAAGCAAACAAGAATAAAATGTCTATTGTATATAGGGTGTTGTTCTTTAGTAGTCATAATCTTTTTGTACAGAGGTGCAAAGGTATGTTTTTGTCTTGCTTGTACAAAATGCATGAAACAAAATAAGAGACTCTAATTTAGAGTCTCTTACTGTTTTGAGAAATATAATAAGAAAATTACTTTTCCTTGTGGTAAATAGCGTCTGCTGTGTCAAATTTCTCTAACATTTCAGCAGGTGCCTTTTTGCCGTAATTAGAGGTTAAATAAATAGCGATTGAACTAAAAATAAAACCTGGTATAATTTCGTATAAAGTGTTTCCAAATAAAATAGGCCATAAGATAACCGTAACTGCTCCAACTAATACACCAGCAAAAGCTCCCATACCAGTAGTTTTTCGCCAAAATAAGGTAAATAGTATAGCTGGACCAAAGGCAGCTCCAAAGCCAGCCCAAGCATGTGATACTAATGCTAATATTTTGCTATCAGGATCGTAGGCAATAAAAATGGCAATTAAAGCAATTAATAAAACAGCAAATCTTCCTGTCCATACAAGTTCTTTTTGACTTGCACTTCTTCTGAAATAAGCTTTGTAGAAGTCTTGAGTTAGCGTACTTGAAGACATAAGTAGTTGAGCACTTAGCGTACTCATCACAGCTGCTAAGATTGCCGATAATAGAATACCAACTACCCATGGACTAAATAGTTGTTTGATTAACTCTATAAAAATCATTTCGTTATCTTTAGTAACTACAGCAGCTATATCAGTATGTTTGTAGTAATAACTAATACCAAGGTAACCAATTGTTACTGCTCCACCTAAGCACAGAATCATCCAAGACATTCCTATGCGTCTTGCATTCTTCATTGTTTTTACGCTATCTGCTGCCATGAATCGCGCTAAGATGTGTGGTTGTCCAAAGTATCCTAACCCCCAAGCTGCGGCACTAATGATAGCGATGAAACTAACATTATGAGTCAAACTCGAATAAGATATATTCGTTGCAATTGCTGCTTCTGCCGTATATGCAGTGATAGCATCCCAACCTCCCATGTACATTATAATCATTACTGGAGTTAGAATCAAAGCGAACAGCATTAAACTAGCTTGAATCGTATCACTCCAACTAACTGCTAAGAAACCACCGATGAAAGTATAAGCTATCGTTGCTAATGCCCCAAGGTATAAAGCATTAAGGTATTCCATGTGGAATAGTGTTTCGAAGAGTCTTGCTCCAGCTACCATACCTGAAGCACAGTATATAGTAAAGAAAATTAATATCGTTATAGCTGATACTGTTTTTACCAATCTTCCATCCTTGCCAAAACGATTGTTAAAGAAATCTGGAAGAGTTAAGGCATTATTATTAATCTCTGTATGTATACGCAATCTTCCCGCTACTAATTTCCAGTTGTAATAAGCTCCGATAATCAAGCCGATAGCTATCCAACTCTGTGATAAACCTTTTGCGAATATCGCTCCTGGTAATCCATCAGTAACCAGCCTGACATGTCTGATGCTCCTGCGGATAAAGCGGTTACAAGAGGACCAAAGCTTCGGCCTCCTAATATATAGTCTGAAAAGTCTTTTGTGCGTAAATAGGCAATTACACCTATACCCAATACTAAGACGAGATAGATTGTGAAGGTAATAATTGTTGGATCTAATGTTTCAAGCATTTTGTAGTTTTTTTAAATTATTTAATTGGTTAAAAATATCTAAAAAAATATCTAAACTCACAAGATTTGCAATGATGAAAATCTCGGTTTTATGTGATTAATTTTAATGTTTATATGTAAATATTTGATTTTTAATCACATTGTGCACTAACTTTACAATGTTAAAATTCTACTTATGTTAATGTTAGAAGCTTTTTTTACTGAATCTTCGAGGGAGTCGTATAAGTGTAAAGTAATTGTTTTAAAAGAAGGGATGATTGCCAATCGCATTGGTTTGATTAAAAAGGGTGGCTTGCGCATGTTTTTAGACAAAGACGGTGAGGAGGTTACTTTTCAATTTATGTTTGAAGGAAGTTTAATATCTTCTTTTGAGAGTTTTTGGACAGGAGAACCAAGTGCGTATAGTGTCGAAACAATCGAAGAAACAGAAATATATTGGATTGAGAAAGAGGTTTTTGAAAGTATTTTATCTGATAATCAATCGCTCAAAATTGCATTTCAAGACTACATTATCAATCGAATGCTTGCTTACCAGCGACTTTTTCTTTCGCGTATAAAGTATTCGCCAGAAGAGCGCTATAAGCAACTTCAAACCTTATCTCCAGAGTTATTACAGCGAGTTCCTCAGCATTATATTGCTTCTTACCTTGGAATCACAGCAGTGTCTTTGAGTCGAATAAGAAATAGAAGGTAAGTTATTTCTTAACAATTGTTATCGTCAGTATAATGTGTTTGTGCTTTACTTTGCTTGTATAATATTAAAAGATATAATTATGACAAAGAAGCAATTAATTGAACAAAACTTTAAAGACATTCTTGATAATCCTGTTTTTGATGAGCAGATTATAGGGAGGTATTTTGATAGGGATTACGTGCAATATGTTGATGGAAAAAAACTCGATTATGAAATGTTTTGTCAACACATGAAAGCTCTAAAAAATAAAACGAAGTCTCTTGAAGTAAAAATAATCTCATGCGTAGAGCAGGGGGATGAGGCGTTTACAAATCATTTGGTATCTGTCGTAGATGCCAATGGCAATGTGAGTACGATTAAGGTGATTGCTTATTTTAAGTTTAGAAATGAAAAGGTTATTCTGTGTGATGAACTTACTTTTCATTTAGAGGGAGATATAGCAAGTAAGGATCTGGGGTCTGTAATAGAGTAGAAAGCTATTTTACTTTGCTAATGCATAATCTGGATTAGAATTCAGTAGAAGAATCACATTGTATTTTGTTGTAGTGTTTTTTCAGAATGCTTAGCTGTATTTTTTTAATGAGATTTGAATGGAATAGATACGGCCACAATCTTCTAAAGTGGTCAATCTTCTATTGATCAATAGGTTTTTAGAACGTTGTCAATCTTCTCTAACATGTCTAAAAAGAAATAGCCCTACATAATGGGGGGCTATGTAGGGCTAAAAGTAGTATGAAAAAAAAGTTTTCAAGAATATTTCAATAACTGTGCCATTTTTTATCATTGAACGTGATTATTGGTTATAATGTATTGTAAACCTGTGTAGTATTTGATAATTATGCAAATCCATGGGGTATCGTATGTTTACTATAAAGGTGTAAGAGGCTGTCTAAAAAGCCTAAAAAACAAAACCCCGTCTAAAAAAGGCGGGGTTTTTTCATTGTTTGTCCTCAAAAATAATTATCTTCAAGGTGCAACCAAACAATAAGAAAGACAAATATAATGTTCAAATCTGAAAGTTTAAAATCGCCGAGTCTATTTCCTGAAGATATTTTTTCTAAAATTCCTCTAGACCATCCTGTTCGTCTTATCAATGCTGTTGTTGATGAGTTAGATATTAGTTCTATTTTAAGTCAATACAAAGGAGGAGGGACCACCAGTTATCATCCCCGTATGATGATAAAAGTCTTATTCTACGCCTATTTCAATAATATTTATTCATCGCGTAAGATTGAACGGGCTTTGACGGAGAACATTTATTTTATGTGGTTATCTGGTAATAGCTTGCCTGATCATCGCACGATTAATTATTTTCGCGCTAAGCGATTGAAAGGTCAAATCCATCAGCTTTTTGCAGATGTGGTTCGTCTGTTACAAGAATTACAATATGTTAGTTTACAAGTTCAATATATTGATGGAACAAAAATTGAATCTAGCTCTAACCGATACACCTTTGTATGGCGTGGTTCAGTGGAGAAAAACAAGGCTAAATTAGAAACAAAAATTCAAGATGTTCTCACAGAAATAGAGGGTCAAATCAAACAGGATCAAAGTGAACTCGCAAAAGAACACTGTTCCAAAAATATTGATAGTTTAGAGCTTAAAGAAAAAGTGACTCAGTTAAATAAACATAGGGCAGACCTACCCAAACCTACAGCTAAACAGCTCAAACAGTTAGAAGACGAGCATTTACCTCGCTTGCAAAAATACGAACAACAACTAGAAACTTTAGGTACTCGAAATAGTTATAGTAAAACAGATCCAGATGCTACTTTTATGCGAATGAAAGAAGATCACATGAAAAACGGGCAACTTAAACCTGCCTACAATACTCAAATAAGTACTGAAAATCAATTTATTACACATTATACTATTGCACAAAAATCAACTGACACCACTACCTTAATCAATCATCTAGAGACTTTTGAACAAACCTATGCACAACAAAGTAAAGAAGTTGTAGCAGATGCTGGGTATGGTAGCGAAGAGAATTATCTGTATTTACTTGAAAGAGAAATAACGCCCTATGTGAAATTTAATTATTTTCATATGGAACAGAAAAGAGCTTGGAAGAACAACCCTTTTCTACAACACAATCTTTACTACAATAAATTGTTTGATTACATCTTATGTCCAAATGGAGAAAAGCTACCTAATATTGGAAGTAGTACTAAATACACCACCACTGGTTTTGCGTCAAAAATACATCTGTATCAAGCTTCTAACTGCTTGAAATGCTCGTTAAAAGAGCTATGTAATAAAGCAGCAGAAAACAGAACAGTCTCTATGAATCATAGATTGGTTCAAATAAAACAACATATTAGAGAATTACTCAACTCTGAACGCGGTAAATATCATAGAAGTAAAAGACCTGTAGAAGTAGAAGCTGTTTTTGGACAACTAAAAAGCAACAACAAATTTACTAGGTTTACTCTAAGAGGATTAGAAATGGTCGAAATTGAATTTGGACTGATGGCTCTTGCACATAATTTAAGAAAACTTACTAAGAATAGAGAAAAATCGACTTTAAACAACAATTTTCATCCTAAAAAAGAGACTGATAAACGAAAAATGACAAATTATAAGTCTAAAACTCGTTTTAATTGCAAGAACTTTTAATCTAAGAGAAAAGTAACGTTTTATATAATACAAAAGAGGGTGACCTTTTGGGACACCCTCTTTTTGTTTTTGTATGTATTATTTATTGTATTTGCTTTTTGTTTGTAAGATTGATGAAAATGGAAAGTAAGATATAAATGAGGATAATCAATGGTATAGCCAAATACTGTAGTGTAATTAGCAATATGATTGATAGGACTACAAATCCGATTTGCAATTTATATGAGCTTAAATTCCCTGGTTTTATTTTTAGAGAAAACAGAGGTAATTCTGCGTTCATGATTATAGCACTTAAAATACTGATTACAACCAATAAATAAGGGTTACTTAAAACAGATATTATTGTTTCTGATTCTGTTGTTGCGATTATCATTGGAATACTCAAGATAAATAACGCATTACCAGGTGTAGGCAGTCCGATAAAAGAATCTGTTTGTCTTGTATCGATATTGAATTTAGCTAATCGGTACGCAGCACCTAAAGTAATTATGAAACCAAAATAGGGAACTACTCCCATGTAATATGTTTCTGGAGTGAGGTTGTATATCTCTTGATTTTCTTGTATGCTTGCTAACATTTTATAGACTACTAAGCCTGGTACAACTCCACTTGTAACCATATCTGCTAAAGAGTCTAATTGAAGACCTAATTCGCTTTTTACGTCTAAAATACGCGCAACGAACCCATCCCAGTAATCAAAAAATATTCCTAAACATACCCATAAAAATGCCATCGGGATATTGTCGTCGAATGCGTAAATACATGCGATTAATCCTGAAAGTAAGTTTAAAAGTGTTATTGCATTGGGAATGTGTTTTTTCATAATTGATTTTATTTGTGTATAAACTTTATAACGGTCTATCTATCATTAATGGTACAAATGTATCATAAAGTTACTAATTTTTATAGTGTTTGTTTGTATTACTTTATGTAATGCGCACTTTGAAAAGTAAAATGATATTGCTGCGAATCAAATTTCAAATGTGTTTTTTTTGCTACTATAGAGTCAATAGCGTTTGAGTGTATCAACAAGTTTGAGTGATTGTGTATTATTGGAAAAAGGAAAAGCACATTCACAATAGAATAAAATGGAATAGTAGGGTTATTGTAACTCATATTACGTGATAGTCTTATAAGTGAAATATAGTTGAGCAAGAAAGGAGTTTATTAATGGTGTAAGTTCACTGTGATATGTTTTTACAGCTATTGAAAGCAGAGGGGAATAGGTTTTCTTGGCAGTATTTGGCTAATTGGGAATACAGATTTACTACTAAAACGCTTTCTTAGGTGGTTAGGCAATTTTTTTTTATTGTAAATCATGAGGGAGTAAGCTATTTTTGTGATTACTCAATAAGAATTGAACAACTATTTATATCATCGTATATGGGAAAGAAAATAATGTGCGTGCTTTTATGCTTATGGTTTGGGCAAATTGCTTTGTCTGCAGAACGAGCTTTGTCTGATCGCGCTCAAATTAGTGTATTGACTATCGGCACAGGTCCTATGTTACACGAGTTGTATGGTCATACAGCTATTCGCGTTTTTGATCCGTCTTATGGAATAGATAGAGTGTACAACTTTGGAATGTTTGATTTCAGTACACCTAGTTTTGGATTGCGCTTTATAAAAGGTGATATGTTGTATTATGCCGATTATACATCAATGAAGGACTTCGTTAGAAGTTACGTTTATTACAATAGAAGTGTATACGAACAAGTATTGAACTTGACTGAAGATCAAAAAGAGAAGATTTGGCACAGTTTGGAAAATGCTTTAACTGAGGAAAACAAATACTATGTCTATAAATTTATTGACCAAAATTGTACAACAAAGGTTGTTGATATTGTCAATCAGGATACCAATACAGTAGTTGAAGCAGAGGTAACTGATAATATTAAAACGTATAGACAGATGTTTAATGACTATTTGGATAGTAGTTATTTTTTAAAGTTAGGGATAAACATGATACTCGGTGCTCGCATTGATCAGACGAATGACAAACAGTTTCTTCCTGATAAGTATATGATGGGACTTGAGCAAACGAAAATGGATGGCAAACCTATTGTAAAAGAAACCAAGACTATCTTTGAAGCAAACCAAGAGTTAAGAGCAACAACTCCATGGTGGGATACCTATGCTTTTTTTAGCTTGTTATGCGTTGTACTTGCTGTAATGTCATACAAAGTGAAAGCAATTCGCTATAGCCTAATATTAATTATTGGATTATTTGGAGCCTTCTTTTTATTTGTAAACTTTTACTCTTTTCACGTTGAGGTATTGAACAATAATATTTTACTATTGTGCAATCCTTTGCTGCTATTGCTCCCTTTCGTTAATACAAACATTAGAATGGGCAGAGTTTTGCATATCGTTTTGTTGATAGGTATGACAATTTATGTTGTTTTAAATATTACTTCTGAAAAATTAGTAGTTACTCTTCCTTTATATCTTTTAACTTTGTGTTTATTAATAATTGACAGAATTATTATAAACAAAAAAGATTAAGCTATGTTTTCAATTTTTAAATCTAAACCAGTATTAAAAGATTTAATACCCAATAATTATGTAGATATTCATTCGCATTTGTTATTTGGTATTGATGATGGTGCTAAAACAAAAGAGGATACAGTCTTCATTATTCAATCCATGAAATCTCTTGGGTTCGAACAAGCAATTACAACACCACACACCACACCTCTTGTATGGGATAACACCAAAGAAGGAATTTTGTCAAAATACCAAGAAGTAAAAGCAGTTTTACCTCAAGAAGCAGAGGCATTAAAGTTGCGCGTTGCATCTGAGTATTTGATGGATGAGAGTTTTCTCAAGAGAATAGCATCAGAAGAATTATTGACGTTAAAAGACAAATGTGTTTTAGTGGAGATGTCTTACATCAATCCGCCTATTCAATTACAAGATATATTATTTCAATTAAAGTCCAGAGGATATGACATTGTATTGGCGCATCCAGAGCGATACAATTTTTATCACAGCAATACGGATATGTATGCTAAATTAAAGAAAATGGGATGTCAATTTCAAATGAACCTACTTTCAGTGACAGACTATTATGGAGGTCACGTTTTGGAGGCTGCAAATTTTCTATTGAAAAACAATATGATAGACTTTGTAGGTTCTGATATTCACCATAGCAAGCACATCAAAGCGTTTGAATCAAAAGTACAAGTGAAAGATATAGGTAACTTTGAAAAAGCAATTGAGAACAATCAATTCTTTAGAATATAAGTTAAGATCTGTAATACAAAAAAGCCTAATCAATTGATTAGGCTTTTTTGTATTAAAATAGAATAAGTTTTCTCGGGTTATTTTGCAGGGATAACTTCTCCTTTAATTCTCAAGGGAACTACACCATTTACATAGTTAACTGCATTTGATTCTACAGTAATTGTTCGGCTAATACGGCCTACATTCATGTTGTATTGTACATCGATTTTTCCTTTTTGACCAGGTAAGATTGGTTCTGCTGGTTTAGAAGGAACTGTACATCCACATGTAGAACGAACATCAGTAATGATTAATGCTTCATCACCTGTGTTTGTAAACTCAAAAGTTCTAAGACCATTGTCTTTTCCTCTTTCTACTGTTCCGTAGTCAATGGTATTGTTTTCAGCTTTAAATTCGATTTTTGGTCCTTTTTGTGCGAATGAAACTGCACTTGCAAGTACCATTACTACTACTGCTAAAAATTTTTTCATTATACGTCTCTTTAATATTTGTTTTACTAAAATTAAATAAAATAGTTATTCAAGCAAATTAATAATTATAATACTTCATTTTAGGAGTAATTTTTTTATTATTAACGAGTAATAACTATTTTTGCTGATACAAAGATACGGAAAAAAAAGTTTAGTGATTTTTCACTACAAGTGAATTTTAATATTCATTATACTTTTTTAGAAGTGTTTAACGTTAAAACAAGTAAATTTTTTTAAAGAATGAGTATTCCTGCACAATTTGACGCGAAGCAAGTAGAGCAAAAGTGGTACCAGTACTGGCTTGAGAATAAGTATTTTCAGTCAATACCAGATCACAGAGAGCCTTATACAATTGTAATCCCTCCACCTAACGTAACTGGAGTTTTACACATGGGGCATATGTTGAATAACACAATTCAAGATGTATTAATACGTCGTGCACGTTTAAAAGGGCTTAACGCTTGTTGGGTTCCTGGAACTGATCACGCTTCTATTGCAACTGAAGCAAAAGTCGTCGCAAAATTGAAAGAGCAGGGAATCAATAAAAACGATTTAACACGTGAGGAGTTCTTAGCACATGCTTGGGAGTGGAAAGAAGAATACGGTGGAGTAATCTTGGATCAGCTTAAGAAATTAGGTTGTTCATGTGATTGGGACCGTACTAAATTCACAATGGACCCTGAGATGTCAGAACAAGTGATTAAAGTATTTGTTGATTTATATAATAAAGGTTTGATCTATAGAGGTTACCGTATGGTGAACTGGGATCCTGAAGCCTTGACTACTTTATCAGATGAGGAAGTAATCTACGAAGAAAGACAAGGAAAGCTTTATCATCTTAAATATCAAATCGAAGGTAGTAGTGAGTATTTAGTGATTGCTACCACTCGTCCTGAAACTATCTTAGGGGATTCAGCTATTTGTATTAACCCTAATGATGAGCGTTATACTCATCTTAAGGGAAAGAAAGCGATTGTGCCGATTTGTAATCGAGTAGTACCTATCATCTTTGATGAGTATGTAGATATGGAATTCGGAACAGGATGTCTTAAGGTGACGCCTGCTCACGATGTAAATGATAAAGATTTAGGTGAAAGACATAATTTAGAAATTATCGACATCTTTAATGCCAATGCAACCCTGAATGAACAAGGATTACATTATGCAGGTAAAGATCGCTTTGTAGTGCGCAAAGAAATCGAAGCTGAGTTAGCGTCTATCGGAGCTTTAGACAAAGTGGAGAACTATGTGAATAATGTTGGTACTTCTGAACGTACAAAAGCAGTTATTGAGCCAAGGCTTTCGGATCAATGGTTCCTTAAAATGGAAGAATTGGCAAAACCTGCATTAGAGGCAGTATTAGAAACAGAGGATGTTAAGTTATATCCAAGTAGATATAATAATACATATAGAAGCTGGTTAGAGAATATTCGCGATTGGAATATCTCTCGTCAGTTGTGGTGGGGACATCAAATACCTGCTTTTTATTACGGAACGGGTAAAGAAGACTTTGTCGTTGCTGAGACAATTGAGGCTGCTTTAGAATTAGCTAAGGTAAAATCGGGCAATTCAGCAATGACTGTGGCTGATCTAAAACAAGATGAAGATGCATTAGATACTTGGTTCTCATCTTGGATATGGCCAATGTCTGTATTCAATGGAATTAATCATCCTGATAACAAAGAATACAACTACTATTATCCAACAAATGATTTAGTGACTGGACCGGATATTATTTTCTTCTGGGTAGCGCGTATGATCATGGCAGGATATGAGTACACTGGTAAACAGCCATTTACAAATGTATATTTTACGGGGATTGTTAGGGACAAACAACGTCGAAAAATGTCTAAATCATTAGGAAACTCTCCTGATGCCTTAGGATTAATTGACAAGTTTGGAGCTGACGGTGTTCGTGTAGGACTGTTATTATCTGCTTCTGCGGGAAATGACATTATGTTTGATGAGGAATTATGTGCTCAAGGAAAAGCTTTCACTAATAAAGTGTGGAACGCATTCCGTCTAATCAAAGGATGGGAAGTGTCTGAGACATTAGCACAACCAGAATCTGCTAAAGTATCATTAGCATGGTACGAAGCGAAGTTACAGAGTGCTTTAGTAGAGATAGAAGATCACTTCTCTAAATATAGAATTTCGGATGCGTTAATGACCATCTATAAATTAGTATGGGATGATTTCTGTTCTTGGTTCTTAGAAATGATCAAACCAGGTTACCAACAACCAATCGACAAAGCTACTTTCGAGAAGACTATCGAATTGTTAGAAGCTAACTTGAAATTGTTACATCCATTTATGCCATTCTTGTCAGAAGAAATTTGGCAACATATTAAAGAGCGAGATGCTGCTGATGCATTAGTTGTATCTGCATGGCCAGAGATGACGTCATTTGATGAAAACTTGATTAAGGAGTTTGATTTCGCTACAGAAGTTGTTGCAGGTATCCGTACTATTAGAAAAGACAAGAATATTTCGTTTAAAGAAACGATAGACTTAAAAGTAATCAACAATGATAAAACGTCAGCATACTACGATAGTATCATCTCTAAATTAGGAAACGTTGTTTCTATAGAGTATGTATCTGAACAAGTAAGTGGAGCACTATCATATCGCGTAAAATCTAACGAGTACTTTATTCCTGTAACAGGAAGTGTAAACTTGGAGGAAGAAATCGCTAAGTTAGAAGATGAGTTGAAATACTTAAAGGGATTCTTGAAATCTGTACAAGGGAAATTGTCAAACGAGAAGTTTGTAAATGGAGCTCCTGCACAAGTAATCGAGAATGAAAGAAAAAAAGAAGCAGATGCTTTAGCTAAAATAGCTACTATTGAACACAGCTTAGCTGGATTAAAATAGCATTGTATCTCTTAACTATAAAATGCCTCTAATTAGCACAAGCTAATTAGAGGCATTTTTTTATCTTCGCACTTATGAAAATTAATGTACATAAACATGGGGCAACTGCACAAGTTGAAGGCATAGAGATTGTTAATCAATATCCTACAACTTTAGACACGTCTTTACCTGCTTATTCGGTAGGTATCCACCCTTGGTATATTAAGGAGGATAATATAGAGGAAGAATTGAGGCTGTTAGAATTGCAGTTGCAAGGAGTAAACTGCTTAGCAATAGGAGAGTGTGGTTTAGATAAAAAGGCGAATATTTCGTTAAATATTCAAGTTGAAGTATTCAAGAGACAGTTACTACTTGCAGAAAAATATAAAAAAGCAGTAATTTTGCACGTCGTTTCAGCCTTTCAAGAGGTTATTGCAATTAAGAAGCAGCTGAATATCAGTGTTCCTTTGATTATTCACGGATTCAATAAGAAGCATGAAGTAGCAGAAAGTTTGTGGAAAAACGGTTTTTATTTGTCTTTTGGCAGGCATTTAATTGACAAGGAGAGCTTACAGAGTACTTTTTTGCAAGTTCCCAAAGAGCGATTGTTTTTAGAAACAGATGACGCTGCTGAAGTGACTATTGCTGAGGTATATCAAGTAGCCGAGAGGTTATGTAAAGATATAGAAACGATAATAGAGCAGAATTATAGAACAGTATTTAATAGATAACAACAGTCAATAGACTGATTAATAAATAGAATTAATGGCGATTTGGCAAGAAAGAGCAGAATTACTTTTTAAAGAAGAAGGTTTACAAAAACTGAAAGAGGCAAAGGTATTAGTTGTAGGATTAGGAGGTGTTGGATCATTTGCAGCAGAATTTTTAGCAAGAGCAGGAGTTGGTAGTATGACTATTGTCGATGGAGATACAGTGGATATCACTAATATCAATAGACAATTGCCCGCTTTGCATTCTACAGTAGGTCAACCTAAAGTAAAGATCGTTGGTGATCGCCTTTTGGATATCAATCCAGAATTAAATCTTACGCGCATAGAAGAATTTATTTCTCCAGAGCGAGCACACGAAATAGTTACTTCGGATTTCGATTATGTGTTAGATTGTATTGATAGTATTACTCCAAAGATAAATATCATTTTGGCAGCTAAACGCAAAAAAGTAAAGGTTATTAGCGCTATGGGAGCAGGAGGAAAGATGCAGGTGAACAAAGTGGTTGTGAAAGACATAAGCAAAACAGATGTGTGTCCTTTAGCTAAACAAATCAGAAAGCGCCTGAAGAAAGAAGGTATTTCGTCAGGGGTTAAGGCTGTTTTTTCTGTGGAAAAACCCGATGAAAGTAGCTTGAAAATGACTGATGGAAAGAATTTTAAAAAGTCTTTTTTTGGGACAAATAGTTGGATGCCTGCTTTATTTGGTTTGACTTCAGCCGAGGTAGTTGTGAGGTATATTTTAGAAAAATAGTAGGAGGGTATGCGTGTACTTCTGTACCCATTTTCTTCAATTAAATAAAATTAAAAGCCTTAAGAATGGCTAATTCTTAAGGCTTTTTTTGGCTTGTAAGGTGAAGGTTAGTATCCAATAGTAAATTGTCTATTGAGCAGTTGTTTGTTGTTTACTTCATCTATAATTGCAACAGCTAAATCTTCTACAGATATTCTACTTCTACATTCGCTGTCATATACGGGCGTATTTGTACCATATCTAAATCGACCGGTACGCACTCCTGTGTTTGTGGGGTTCATTTCTATTGCTGGACTACAATAAGTCCAGTTAAAGGATTCCTCTTGACTTAATATTTTTTCGAAATAATCCTTAGCGGCTAAGGCTCCAGGTTTTATAACGTCTGGAAAATCTGCTGAGTTAACCAACTGTAAATTTGGTTTAATGTATAAAGTACCAGCCCCACCAATGACTATTAACCTTTTTGTATGGCTATCTTTTACTGCTTGGTGAATAGAAGTAGCACCTTGTATATAATCGTCATAGAGGTTTGGATTAGTCCAACCAGCATTAAAAGCACTGATGACTGTATCAGCACCTTTTAATAGTTCTGTTAGTTTATCTGTTTCCATTACATCCACAGATTTTAAAGTAAGCAAACTTGATTGAGCAATCGCTTCAATGTTGCGCGCCATCGCGGTAGTTTCTATATTTCGATAAACTAATTCTTTCAGTATCGCTTTTCCTACATAACCAGTAGCGCCGATCAAAACAACTTTTTGCATAGTACTTTACTTTTTATTTGTGGTAAAAGTAGTTAGTTTAGAAGTTGATAGAATAAAAAACCGACTTAAACTAGAAATTTCTTAATCTAGGTTAAGTCGGTTACTTAAGAATGATGATCTTCTATTCTTAATATGATGGAATTACGTTAATGACCATCAAAAACTGTAGAATAATAATTACAGCCGTTAACAACCACAAATACAGGAAGGCTATTCTCTGTGAGAAAGGTTGTTTTTCGCCAGCTTGTTTCTGTGCTTTCTTTAGGATTAACATGGGCATTATTAAAGCTAAAACAACTAAAGAAACAGAAGCATATCCCAAGGCAACGATGAATCCATCAGGGTAGAACAAAGCAAATCCTATAGGTGGTAAAAACGTTAATAAAATCGCACTTGTATTGTTTTTAATCAACGGCTTGTGTTTCCCTAAATCCTTTATATAGTCTTTTAGAGCCATTGCAACTCCCCAGAAAGAAGTTAGTATAGCTGCTCCCGCAAAAATATTAAAAGCAACCTTGATCACTTTGGAGTTTTCAATTTGGCGAATTGCTTTTAGTAGCCCTTCTATCTTTGTGTTTTCTTTTAGTATTTCTGTAAAAACTCCTTCATTAATGTTTCCAAGTATGGTTAACTCCCAAATCAAATACAATAATAAAGGGAGTATACTACCGACAAAAAACACCCACTTTAATTGTTTTAGATTGCCATCCAAGTATTTTACGAGTGTAGGTATAACGACATAGAATCCAAAACTGGTAAAAATTACGGGAATAGTAGCTAATACGGGTATTGCATTCGAAGGTTTATGCAATAGGTATTGAGCTTCTATTTTTGGGAGTAATAAGCCTATTACTACGCAGAGAAAAATTAATTTAATTGAGAATACTATTTTAGTACTTATATCGACAAGTCTTGTACCAAATGCAATAATACCTCCAAACATGACAGTAAATAAAATAGCGGATACTTCGGTAGATATTTCTCTGTTGAGCCATAGTTCTAAATTTGTGCGAAGGATATCTCCTCCTCCTGTAATATAGGCAGATACCAAGGCATACATTAAAGTAAGCATGCTGATTGCAGTAATAATTGCTCCAGTATTGCCAAGGTATTTGAATGTCAATGTATTTAGACCATCTTCTTTAGAATTGTATTTGTAAACATCAACCAAAAGTATCGAAGTGTAAAACATCGCGAACCAGATACAGAACAAGATAAAGGCCATAAAAGTAAAACCTACACTTGCTGAGATGATTGGCATTGCTAACATTCCTGCGCCGATGGTAGTCCCTGCTACAATAAGGACGCTTCCGATAATTTTTTGCATTTTTAAATTTTGTTTTATTAATGTTGATGATGTACTATTTTGTTAATCTAATATGGGTAATATTCCCATAGTCATTAGTATTTGAATAACTAAAATACCAGCCCCAAATAGGAAAATGAATGAAAAGGCTACTTTTTGTAATAGTGTAATCTTTTCTTTTCGATGTCGCTTTACTTGTATGTACAAAAGTACTGGAATGAAAAGTGAAGTGATCACGACTGATATGGCTGCGTATCCTAAAGCAATAATAAAGCCATCAGGATAGTAGAATACAAATAACAAAGGCGGTACAAAGGTGATAAGGTAAATTACGAGTGAATTATTTGCAAACACTTGTTTTTTGCTCAAGTCTTTGATGTAATCAAATAAAGCCAATGCTACTCCTAAAAAAGAGGTTAATATAGCAGCCGCAAAGAAAATATTTAGTGGAATATTAACCCATTTGGATGTAGTCACATTCTTTACTGCTCTTAGTACTCCAGAAGGTCCTTTGCTTTCATTGATAACGCTGTATAATGTTTGTTGATCTACACTTCCTAAGATTGATATTTGCCAAAACAAATACACAATTAAGGGTAAAATACTTCCGTATATGAATGCCTTTTTAAGCAATTTCGTATCTCCATTTAAATAGTTTACCATACTTGGTACGACAATGTGAAATCCAAACGAGGTGAATATAATAGGTATGGAAGAGAAAACTAATGCTCTTTCAATAGGAAGGCTCATTAAGTTCTCTATTTTGACAAACCCAAACATAAATAGGATAACGACAAGCAAGAAGATTAGTTTAATCATAAATATCCATTTAGTTGCGATGTCTACTACTCTTGCTCCTAATCCCACAATACCCCCAAAAACAATGGTAAAGCCAATGGCTATTACTTGGGGACTGAGATTAACTCCAAACCAATTTGAGATATTCAATCGAAGAATATCAGTACCACCTGCAATATAAGCACAGACAAGTGCGTACATCAACGTGAGCATACTAAAACCTGTGATATATTGCCCTGCTTTTCCTAAATATCTAAATACCATTGTGTTTAGACCATCTTCGTGTGAGTGATCGCGATAGGTATCTACCAATAGAATTGCTGTATAACACATGGCGAACCATATAAAAAACATGATTAAGGTAATTCCTGAGAATCCAACACCTGAGGATATTATTGGCATTGCGAGCATTCCACCTCCTATAGCTGTTCCAGCAATGATTAAGGTACTTCCAATTAGTTTACTATTCACTTTGTTAATGATTTGGTGTCTATTATGAGTAAAAAATAAATATATGTTTTTATTTATTAAAATAATAGAATATGTTGTACGATTATTTGATTTTTTATTATTTGTATTTAGCTTAAAATATGTTAATGTGCTTCTCGAGGCTACCGAAAAGGACACTTTGCGAAACATTGTTTATATTTGTACTAATACTAAATAGTAAGTTATGAGTATGGATAAATTAGAGAAACAGCTCACTGATAAAAAGATTAATCCAACTGCTATGCGATTGTTGATCTTAAAGTTTTTGAAACAACAAAATGGCGCTGTTTCCTTAGCAGATATTGAATCAAGCTTCGAGCAATCGGATCGCGTAACTATTTATAGAACAGTAAAAACCTTTGAAAGCAAAGGATTGCTACATAGTATTACCACAAATAATGTTACTCAATATGCTTTGTGTTCTCAGGAGTGTGATGCTAATAGTCATCACGATACTCACTTACATTTTGTCTGTAGTAGTTGCAAAAAGACAATTTGTTTGACGCAAGTTTCTATACCTCAGATTGAAATACCTCAAGGTTTTCAATTAGATGATATTGAAATTGTTGCTAAAGGGATATGTAGGGAATGTAAATCCTAATATCGATAATTGCTGCTGCTAAATCGATACTTTGAGATAACGTGGCTTATAATGTGTAGAGCGTGTTCTCTTGAATTTTCAATGAACCAAGTATGTGTATTAAGTCCACCACATACTACACCTGCTAAGTACAGGTTAGGTATGTTCGTTTCCATTGTCTCAGGGTTATAAATTGGTGTAAGTGATTCTGTATTGGCAATTTCTATTCCCAATTGCTTTAGGAAATCAAAATTTGGCTTGTAGCCAGTAAGGGCTAACACAAAATCATTTTTTAGTGTGATATCTCCATTTGGAGTATTTACAAGGACACTATCTTCCTTTATTTCAGTAAGGTTACTATTGAATAAAGCTTTGATACTTCCTTCTTTTATTCTGTTTTCTATATCTGGTTTTACCCAGTATTTAACATGGGAACTAATTTCTCCATCTCGAATAACCATAGTGACATTTGCTCCTTTACGGTAGCACTCTAAAGCTGCATCAACAGAGGAGTTACTTGCTCCTACCACTACCACATCCATACCTGCATAAAAATGGGGATCATTGTAGTAATGCGTAACTTTAGGTAAATCTTCTCCTTTGATATGAAGTAAATTAGGGATGTCGTAAAAACCAGTTGCAATAATGACATTACTCGCCTTGTAGTTTGCTTTATTCGTCGTTATGACAAAGTGATCACTTTCATCTTTTTTAGCATCGATAACAGTTTCAAATAAATTAATCTTTAACTCATTCGATGTCGCAACTCTTCTATAGTATTCTAAAGCTTCATTGCGTCGTGGTTTTTTCTCTGTAGAGATAAAGGGTATATTGTCTAATTCGAGCAAATCAGCTGAAGAAAAGAACTGCATATTGACAGGATAATAATACAGTGAGTTAACTATACAGCCTTTTTCAACAATAAGGTATGATAACCCTTGTTTTTTTGCTTCTAGTCCGCAAGCTATACCAATCGGTCCTCCGCCTACTATCACTATATCAAATTGTTCCATGTTTTTTTACAGTATGATTATTTTATGTATTACACAAAGATACTTATTTCTTTTAGGAATAGGGAGGTAAAAAGGAAGATTAAATGAAATAGAAGTCTAAAAGGGAGGGATTGTTATTTGTTTTCATGTTCGTCATTCTATCGGACTTGTAGCAAGTGTAAAAAGAAACAGGGAACCAATAGGCTCCCTGTCAAAGTGAGGTTATGCTATATAACCTATATTTTAATTAAATACTATAAAGCAAATAGATTATTTAGTTGCTTTAGTAGAAATTTTAATTTTGATTTCGTCGTTGATAATTTTATCTCCAGCTAAATCTTTAACGATTGAACCTGAGTTAAAGTTAACTCCCCATTTAGTTCTATCAATAGCAAACTCTTCAGAAACGATAGTAACATCATTATCAGTTACAGTTACCGTAGCAGGGAAAGTAATTGCATTAGTAGCTTCTTTCACAGTCAAGTTTCCAGTAACCATTTGTTTTCCATTTTCTTCTGCAATAGAAGTTAATTCAAAAGTTGCAGTTGGGTATTTTCCTACGTTAAAGAAGTGGTCTGCTTTTTCTTCAGCACTCCCTTTTAAGTGAGCTTCTAATCCAGCTTTTCCATCAGGATCTGTAATATCAGTTACATTGATAGTATTCATGTCAAGAACAAAAGTACCATTAGTAACTTTTCCTTCTTTTACGAATACTTTTCCTTCTTTTAAAGTAATTGTACCTGTGTGATTGTCACCAGATATTTTTCCACCAACCCAGTCAATTTTTGAGTCAGCAGCTACAACGTTGTAGTTGATCGCATCAGCAGCTGGTGTTGTAACCTCTTGCTCTGTTGTAGTTGTTGCTTTGTCAGCATTTTTGTTACCACATGATGTCAATGATAACGTAGCGATAACCGCTAAAGTCAATACAATTTTTTTCATTTTTTTTAAATATGCTAATTTGAGTTGCACAAATTTACAATAGTTCTAAATAATAAACAACGAGTCAGAAAAAGATGACTGTGTTTTTTTTTGAATAAAAAAAAGCTGTACGATTTCGTACAGCTTTTAATATTGTGATTATAAAATCTTATTCAGCAATTAATTTACCTTGCATCATTGCGAAGTGAGCAGGGAATGAACATAAGAAATCATAAGTACCAGCTTCAGTAATAGTGAATTCAATTGTATCTGACTCACCTCCACCTAAAGTTTTTGTATGAGCAACTACGTTGTCTTTTCCACTAGCTGGGATATAATCTGTATCAGGTGATTGTGCACCTTCAGTTGCAAATGCAGTAAGATCAGTTCCTGGTTTTAATAATACCCAGTTATGTCCCATTACAGCTTTGTCCATTTTCCCAACGTGCTTAAGAGTTAGTTTAATTGTTTTTCCAACAGGAACTTTAATTTCAGTTTTGTTAAACTTCATTTGATCATCTCCTGTAATCAAAACTCTAACTGTCTCTTTTTTATCAGTTGTAGCTTCTGTTTGTGCTCCTTCTGGAGTAACTTTTGCATCTTGTTTTTTATCTCCACAAGATACGAACATAACAGCAGTAATTGCCAATGCGAAAACAGTATTTAATCCTTTCATAATTATTGAATTTATGTTAAATGTAAAAAATTAGTTTTTTTATAACTATAAAGGTAAGATAATTCTGTGAATTAAGGTTAGTGGTAGTTCAAAATTTTGTTAAAACTTTATATTTCTTTAAAGCTTGATATGATATTTATCAGTTTTTCACTTTCTACCTCACTGTTTTTGCTCGTAGTCCAACTGATTATTTCATAATTGGCTTTTTGGCCTTCTATCATGACTTGAATCATATACATATACGTTTCGTTTTGAGACATCTTTAATTCATAGGTCTTACCAGGCAGCCCATTAATACGTACTTCATTTTCTTTGACTATCTCGTAATTAGGTTTTTTGTTGTAACGCGCTAAAGCTTTATCAATAAACGCACTGAAATCGCTATCTTCTGTCTTAGCTTCTTTTGTTGCTACGAAATACACTTGTTTGAAAGTATTACCATATTGCAAATCAGCATTAGGAAACAAGTTTTCCATTGGTGCAAGATTTCCAGGCATCTCGATTGTATAATAATTTTCTACGGTTAACGTAGTTGGGGGTGTTACTTTCTGGTTACAACTAATAGTAGTCAAAGCTAAGAAAGCTATAGCGATTATCTTTTTCATTGGAGTATATATTTAGGTTCTTATAAAAGTACTAATAATTTGCTATTCTCAGTACTAAGACCATGTTAAGTTTAGGTGTTTAGGCGAGATACAATTGTTTTATATAGAATGGAAATGTAGGAGGTGTTATTGTTCAGTTTGTTTGGTTTAGCGGATTCGTTGAGGTGTTTCCGTTATCATTGCATTATGTTGGGGATGTGGTCGGCTTATAATGGCACTTTTTAGCCGACCACAAGCCTATCACAAGCCGACCACAAGCCGACCACCCTCTTATTTGATGTAATAAAGACTACATTGTACAGAAATTATTTGTTTTTTCCTTAGCCAGTTCAACGGCTTGCTTCTTAAAAGCTGCATCGTAAGTCTTTCTAATTCTTTTCATAAGTCAAGGATAAGTTTTTATGCTTAACTCTTTGTCCAGACTAAGTTAGCAAGTCCAGTTTTACTATGATCCGTTAGGAAGACGTATCGCCAAGACGCATAAGGGCATCACCACCCGCTGGGTATGGGATGGCAATGTGCCACTACACGAGTGGCAACACCAGCATGCCTACCCTCGCCTGATGCAGGTAAACGATACAGGTAAGCTGTGTAAGGTCACAGAACCTACGGATAGTATCACGACATGGTTGTACGAAGTAAATTCTTTTGTACCTTGTGGTAAGATTAAGGATGGGGAGCACTTTAGTATTGTGAGTAACTATCTCGGTACACCGGAGTATATGTATAGCTCAGAAGGGGAGCTAGTCTGGCATGGTGTCTTAGATATCTATGGTCGTATCGATATGAAGGTAGGTAAGCGGATGGACTGTCCGTTTCGATATCAGGGACAGTATGATGATCTGGAGAGTGGTCTATACTATAACCGCTTTAGGTATTATAATCCTGATATGGGGATGTATGTTAGTCAGGATCCTATTGGGTTAAATAGCCGTAACTATAATCTATATAGTTATGTTAGAGATACTAATCGAATAACAGGCCCTTTTGGTCTAGATTGGGTTTATATCTTAGAAGATAGCAAAGGGAAACCATATTATGTTGGTCGCGCAGGAGATGACATGAGCCTGATGGATGTAGCTAGAAGGCACAATGCAACAGAAGGAACTATAGATGGAGCACGTTTCGGGGAAGGTGATACCTTGAAGAGAAAAACAGACTTTGATATTAAGCCTGACCCTGTTAGAGGTTTAGAACAAATCGGTATTGACGATACAGGTGGAAAAATAGGTAGAAGTCAAGAGTTTAGACGAGGTAATAATATCGATGGTATCTCAGAAAGAAAGCGAAAGAAAGCGGATGGTAAGAAAAGAATGAAACAAGGTAGAGAGTTCCTAAATAAAGAAAATGTAAAGAAAGTAACTGAACTTCCTACTCTTGAAGAATTAACATTCGATGAATTTGACAAAAAAAGAAAACACAAGCATTAGGAATATGAAGAATGAAATAGATAAAAAAGCATATAAAATATTGGATAAATATGCCTTTGAAGATGATACCTCTCTGTGGAGACATGATGACATTAATTACGCTATCACTAAAGGGTATTGGTTAACAGAACCTAAAGAAGACTCTATTCCCCATAGTGATTTTATTAAATTATTAGCTCGTGTACATGTAGAGATGAATAAACAAAAATGTACTAATCTATTCTTAAGAAGCCTGACTCTGAGCCGACCTGACTATCGTGTAGGTCTTGGGGTAATGGCTATAATGAAGACCTTTCCAACACATACATTCTATAATAAAGAACACAATTTAGAAGAGGAAGAATATGATAAAGTAAAATATGTAACAACTCCCTGTTCTATCTGCAATGACTATATGTACCAACCTAGCTCATTAAATAGTTCATTACTTTATTTAATGTATCTAGGGGGAGGAAAGAGTCTTGACTTAACAAACCTTTATGTAGGCATGCTTATAGATAAACGCTTAGAAGAGGAGACACCAACTGATGAAGATATAGAACGATTCTCAGCAATCTTAGATCTCGTTCTTTCTAGTGAACAGAAGGATACACCTACGATTTTAAGAAAAAGATTAACCAAGAGTAGACTACTTCATAAAGAACAAACAGATCAGGTTCAATCTTTCTTGGGACTACTAGGGTACTGTGGAATACTTCACAGTGATAAACATCTAGGAGCATTTTATGAATATAGACAGCTAGGTTGCCCTCCACACAAAACACATAATTCAGACTGGTCTTACCCAGTTGATTTCTGGTTAGGAGAATATGGTATCGATAAAGTTGCTTTTAAGTATTGGTTCGGAGAGTATAAAGGATTGGAAAAATATTGGAAATGATGAAAAGGACTTAGTTTTAATTAGCTAAGTCTTTTTAGTATCATCTGCAACTATCTCGGTACACCTGAGTATATGTATAATGCTACGGGGGACTTGGTCTGGCATGGTGTCTTAGATATCTACGGACGTATCGACATGAAGGTAGGTAAGCGGATGGACTGTCCCTTTAGATATTAGTTGCAGTATGATGACTTAGAGAGTGGTCTATACTATAACCGCTTTAGGTATTATAGTCCTGATATGGGGAATGTATGTGAGTCAGGATCCTATTGGGTTGATGGGAGGTATGGCGCTGTATGGGTATGTGCATGATGTGAATGGGTGGCTGGATCCTTTTGGGTTGTCAGCTTTAGGTGGAGGATAAGGACCTGTAAGAAAAGTTAACAAAAATATGGGAGGCGAAGTTAATCACATGCCTGCAAATTCGGCTACCCAAAATGCTGGTGGATTAGGAGGTAAAAAGATATCTAAGTATAAAGGACTTGGAATTCTAATGGATGTTGCAGATCATCAGAAAACAGCTAGTTGGGGGTCATTTGATTCTGCTGTTATATGGAGGTAAGTTCAAGAAGATTTGATTAGAAGAGGTAAGTTTGGAAAAGCAATGGAAATGGATATAAGAGATGTGACACGCAAATTTGGAAATAAGTATAATGATGGAATGAAAGATATGATAGATTATGCAATAGATAAACAATATATAACTAAACAAGAAGGAAAAAGATTAAAGCGAAAATACTTACATCATTAATATGAAAATAAATATTGAAAGTAGAACCTCGATAAATAATAATTATTTAGGAACTAAGAAAAATAAGATAGTTGAAGACATTGATAATATTACCTATTATTATGAATTAAATGCACAAAATGAAATAGAAACTTTATCTGTACGTTCTTGTGATGAATTTAATTTAGATAAGGAAAAGGTTACATATAATAACTTTGATATAATATCAACCAAATATAAGGCAATCGAAAGTGATGATGATACCTATTATTTCCTTCAACAAAACTTAGTAATATGGTTAAATAAAGAAGAACGTTGTTTTAATGAAATTCTTATTTATAAAGAAGAACTAAGTTCTTTTTACAAAGAAATGTGTACTAAAAGTAAAAAAAGAACTGAATCCAAAAGAGAATTGTCTGAACTTGTAACTTTTTTACCTTACATTGGAATTAATTCATTTAAATTTGATTCTACTGCTACAGAATATGCAGATTTAAATGAACTAGAAGTAATGTCTAATAAATTTTATATTGATAAAAGTAGTTATCTATTGAGGTTTGATAAAAATAAACTTTCTCAAATAACAATTTATAGACGATTATTTAAAGGTAATATTATATATAATGATCTAGATTTAAATAAAAAAGAAAATCTAGAATATTTAACTAAAAATAGTTCAATAATAGAAAGAAAAGGATATTGGGTTTTACCTGAAATAGGAATAACTATAAGTAATGATTTTGAAGAATTATTCTTTTTTAACAAAGAGTTGTTAAAATTCTGGATAATGATAAATAGACCAATTACAAGTTGGTAATAATAAAAGATCTAGCCATAATTAGCTAGGTCTTTTTTTTTTAACTTAAAACAAGTGTATAGTAGTTTAAAAAATGATACGATACACTGTTTTATCTTCGGAGAAGCCGTAGATACAGCTACAGGGCGTGTGACCAATACCAATACAGATATAGAGTTACAAGGGGCAATTCCTTCAGCGTAGAATAGGCATCAAAGGCAATATAAAAGCCAGTGACCGATACCAATGGGGACCGGGTAATCAGCTTCGCTCTATCATCAGTAATCTCACTCGCTCTAAGGTGGACTTCGAGTACGACCAGTGGGATAACCTGGTTAGTGGAACGTATAGCGGAGCTACTGAGCTTAAGACCATCTACAAGACACCTGATGCGGTGGAGGGCCGAACGTTAAGAAATAGTCCTGTGGACTATTTTAGTGATGGAGCCAGCAGGCGTGCGAGGGAAAACGAGAGTGCGAAGCAAGACGACAGAGTCTATGATACAGGTGGTAAGCTGATGAGTGATAAGCATCACTATTATTACTATGACAGCAAGGGGAACTTGATTTACAAGGAGTATAAAAAAGCTGACTTATTAGGCGCACTAGATAAGTACTACGTCCGCGAGCATCTAAAGGCTAAGCCTAAGGGCAGTGGTATCGGGTATATGTATAAGTGGTCAGTCAGCGGACAGCTTACTACTGTATTTAGTTCTAGCGGATTAGAGACGTATTACTATTATGATCCGCTGGGCAGGCGTATCGCTAAGACGCATAAGGGTGTCACTACCCGCTGGGTATGGGATGGCAATGTACCGCTACACGAGTGGCAACACCAGCATGCCTACCCTCGACTGATGCAGGTGAACGATACAGGTAAGCTGTGTAAGGTCACAGAACCTACGGATAGTATCACGACATGGTTGTACGAAGTAAATTCTTTTGTACCTTGTGGTAAGATTAAGGATGGGGAGAGTTTTAGTATTGTGAGTAACTATCTCGGTACACCTGAGTATATGTATGATGCTACGGGGGACTTGGTGTGGCATGGTACACTAGATATCTACGGTCGTATCGATATGAAGGTAGGTAAGCGGATGGACTGTCCGTTTCGATATCAGGGGCAGTATGATGACTTAGAGAGTGGGCTATATTATAACCGCTTTAGGTATTATAGTCCTGATATGGGGATGTATGTGAGTCAGGATCCTATTAAGTTTTTAGCTGGGATAAAATTCTATCCATACGTAGAAGATTCAAATATAGATTATGATTCATTAGGACTTATTTCTGAGGGAAAGTTTGGAACTTTTAAAGGAACTAAGAATACTCTAGATGAAGTAGGAAATGGTATTCAAAGGCATCATTTAAATCAAACTGGAGTATTCAATTTTGATAGGGATTCAGGAAGGGTAATTGGGTTAGAAGGTTATGCTTCTCGAAAAGGGAGTCAACATTATAAGGCTCATTTACATATGGATGATTTTTATGAAAAGTTAAGAGTTAAAGGGAAGATTCCATCCGTTTTTAGATATAATGTTGAATTATATAAATCACTGAGAAAAGCAGAAATGGGAAGAAGGGTAAGTGTGAAAGGAGTATATTTTGCTGTATTAGAACAACTTACTAATGGTAAATTTCCATGGAATAAAGTAGATAATATTAATGTTAAACGTGTAGCACATCATTAGAATATAAAATAATGAATTTAAAAGAATTATTATTTGGAAAGAAGATAGAGATTTCACCAAAAATGGATGAAATAGCTCAAAAGTTAATAAATAATGAATGGTTTATTAATTGTGGACCTGAGCATCAAGTTGAAATAGAAACCTATTTTAAGCTAGATCAAGTGCGTACTATTGATGAAGTAGAACAAAAGATGTCTTATAAAAAAGATGTAAAGAATTTTGTTACACTCGATAATCTTTTTATTGAGTCAGCCCGAAGAGGAAGTTTATTTAATCTGCTATACTATCCTAATGATAAAAACTCATCTAAGTATAATAATCTTACAGAGGCCATTGATAAAAAGTATATTAAAAAAGGATTATTTAAACCTGATTATATTTTTCACTTATTTAATGAAAAATATAATGTAGATATTGATTTATACATTAATAGATTATTTATAAATATTTTAGTTGAATTGTATTATAAAGAAAAATATCCTGAGTATCCTACTTTTTTATTGGATAATATCGATATCTATCTTAAAGGAAAGATTATAATTGGTTGGGTAGGAAGGTTTGGAAGTCATGAAGTTGTTGAAACTGATATATTCCCAATTTATCCAGAGGAAGGAAAAGTTAATATTTGGTAATACTAAAAAAGACTTAGTTTTAATTAGCTAGGTCTTTTTAATTACTTAGGTACTTCTACGCATGCTTATGACAAACAAGGTACCGAATTTTGGCATCGTCAGTTAGACATCTATGGTAGATGTATTAAGGTAGATAATGACTTTGTTCCTTTTTTATATCAGGGGCAGTATGATGATCTGGAGAGTGGTCTATACTATAACCGATTTAGGTATTATAGTCCTGATATGGGGATGTATGTGAGTCAAGATCCTATTGGTCTTATGGGAGGTATGGCGCTGTATGGGTATGTGGGTGATGTGAATGGGTGGCTGGATCCTTTTGGATTGTCAGCTTTAGGTGGAGGATAAGGACCTGTAAGAAAAGTTAACAAAAATATGGGAGGCGAAGTTAATCACATGCCTGCAAATTCGGCTACCCAAAATGCTGGTGGATTAGGAGGTAAAAAGATATCTAAGTATAAAGGACTTGGAATTCTAATGGATGTTGCAGATCATCAGAAAACAGCTAGTTGGGGGTCATTTGATTCTGCTGTTATATGGAGGTAAGTTCAAGAAGATTTGATTAGAAGAGGGAAGTTTGGAAAGGCAATTGAAATGGATATCAAAGATATAAAACGAAAATTTGGAGGAAAGTATAATGAAGGTATGAAAGATATGATTGATTATGCTATTGACAATGATTATATTACAAGCAAAGAAGGTAAGAGATTAAAACGAAAATATTTATATCATTAAAAATTATGGAAATAAGTATAACAAGTAAATTAAAAATAAACAATATTAGTATAGGAGATAAAAAAAAAGTAATTAGTGAAACAAATAATGGCATTACGTATTATTATGAATTAAATTCTAGAAATGAAATAAAAACAATATCTGTCCGCTCATGTTATGAATTTATTCTTGATAATAAAAAGGTCAATTGGCTTAATTTTAAAGAATTATTAGATACACATACGCATATAGAAATTCCTGATGATACATTCTATTTTGAAGAATTAGATCTTATAGTCTGGTTAAATAAATCCAAAAAAATATTTAATGAATTACTGATTTTTAATCAAGATTTAAAGAAATCATATGAAGATTATTTCAATAGTTTTATTGTTAATAAAAAGGTAATAAAAAAAATAGAAAATGATTTGTATTTTGCTCCATTTGTAGGGATTAATTCTTTTTACTTTGGTGAGAATATTGAAGAATTAATTCTTTTAGATGAACAAGAAATTAATATATTACCAAGTCGATATTATGTAGATGAAAAATATATTAGTTTTCGTTTTGATAAAATGTTATTGTCACAAATAATGGTAAATAGATATGCTTTTGAAGGGAAAATATATTTCAAAGAATTGAATCTTAAAAATAAAAAGGATTTGGATAATCTCATAGATAGAGAATTTAAAATTGAACGTAAAACTCATTGGGTTTTTCCTAATATTGGTATGGTTTTAAGTAAAGATAAAAGAGAACTTTATTTTGTTGATAGAGTTTTATTAGAATTTTGGAAGATGATAAATAGACCAATTACAAGTTGGTAATAACAAAAGACCTGACTGTATTAGTTAGGTCTTTTTTTTTAACTTAAAACAAGTGTATAGTAGTTTAAAAAATGATACACTGTTTTATCTTCGGAGAAGCCGTAGATGCAGCTACAGGGCGTGTGACCAATACCAATACAGATATAGAGTTACAAGGGGCAATTTCTATTGTATGGGAGCGTACCTATTATAGCGATGTATCCACGCGAGCAACCACATATTTCATAAGCTAACTTAAGGTAGTAAGTTTGTTTCAAATAATAAATAGATGAGCAAACAAGAAATAATGTATTCTCATGTAGAGGATTGGAGAACAAGTGGATTAACGCAATCAAGATACTGTGAAAGTGTAGGAATTAAATTAGCAACCTTTAGTTATTGGGTGGTTAAGTATAAGGCAAAGTCAGAGTCAACACAATTAGACAATAATTTTATAACTGTGACAAAAGACCAAGTAAGCAATAGTCAAGAATATGAAATCGTATATCCCAATGGTGTAAAGCTACGTGTACAAACAGACAATCTTAGCGAACTATATTCATTAGTAAACTTAGTATAATGTTTAGTTTGAGTAGTTCTAATCAATTTCATTTGTATAGACAAGCTTGTGATATGCGCAAGAGTTTTGATAGCCTTTGTGGACTTGTCCAGAATGAACTTCATCAAGTAGCTCATAACGGGAGAGTCTATATATTTATCAATAGACGCTGTAATCAAATGAAGCTCTTGCATTGGGAAGCAGGAGGCTTTGTACTATACCACAAACGCTTAGAACAAGGAACTTTTGCTTTTCCCACGCATAGTAAAGCTCAAATAAGTTGGAGTGATTTAGTACTGATGGTAGAGGGAATCCAGGTTATCAAAAGTAACCAAAAAAGGCGTTTTTCATTGAAGTAAAACAGGTTAAAACCTTGTATATTTAAGGCTTTTGACGTATTTTTACTTCATGGAAATAGACTTAGAAAACTTATCGAAAGAACAACTTTTGGCGCTTATAAAAAAGCAGTCCAAGACTATTTCCAAACAAGACAAAGTAAATACTAAGTTAGAGCAAAAGACATCTAAGTTAGAGCAAAAGACATCTAAGCTAGAACAAGAAAAGCAAGAACTCCAACGCTTAGTAGATCTTTTACGACGCATGCAATTTGGACAAAAACGCGAGCGTTTCGAAGACCCTAATCAAACACAGTTACCTTTAGAGGTTCAGCAAGCAGTCTTAGAAGAACAAGAAGAAGTAATCAAACAAGAGATCACTTATTCTCGTCAGAAGAAAAAACATCCAGGAAGAGCTAAACTACCTGATCATTTACCAGTAGAAGAAATAGAAATCTACCCAGAGGGAGATTTATCTGATAAGATTTGCATTGGTAAAGAAACTACAGATGTGTTAGATTATGTTCCAGGTTACTTTAAAATCAAACGGTACATCCGATATAAATACGCCACGAAAGATAAAGACAACACTCAAATTAGTATTGCATTGCTTCCAGAGCGAATTATAGATAAAGGAATACCTTCAGAAGGATTATTATCTACAATACTTGTTGACAAGTATGTAGATCACCTTCCACTATATCGCCAGAAGCAACGCTTTTCAAGAGAAAATATCGATATAGCTTCTTCTACTATAGATGGCTGGGCAACTCAAAGCATGGATGCTTTAAAACCACTATATGAAAAGCTTCTGCTGGACATCAAAAATGAAGGATATCTTCAAGTTGATGAAACCACCATCAAAGTCTTAGATGAGAAAAAGAAAGATAAATCTCATCTTGGGTATTATTGGGTGTATCACGCACCTATATCCAAACTCGTAATGTTCAATTACAGTCCCACACGTAGTGGTAGCGCTGCACTACCTGTATTAGAAAACTTCAAAGGATATCTGCAAACCGATGGTTATAGCGGATACAAAGCCTATGGAGCTAAGTCAGATGTAACGCATCTTGGTTGTTGGGCACATGCTCGTCGTGAGTTTGAAAGAGCTCTTGACAATGATAAGACAAAAGCACAGCATGTACTTATAGAAATACAGAAACTATATGCTGTGGAAAAAAAGGCGAAGGAACAAAACTTAACACCTGATCAAATCAAAGAGCTTCGTCTAAAAGAGAGTTTACCTATCATCAATGAACTTGGTAAGTATATGTTTGTTCAAATGAAACTTACACTTCCTAAAAGTCAAATAGGCAAGGCCTTTGCTTACTCTCAAACTAGATGGGATAATCTTAGTGCGTACTTATATGATGGAAATCTACAGATTGACAATAATCTTGTAGAAAACGCTATTAGACCTGTAGCGCTTGGTCGTAAAAATTACTTGTTCGCAGGATCACACGATGCAGCGCAAAGAGCAGCGATGGCTTATACCTTTTTTGCTAACTGCAAAAAACACGATGTTAATCCATATCAATGGCTTAAATATGTTCTAGAAAATATTCAATCTATCAATCATAAGAATATTACAGATTTATATCCTCATAACTATAAAAAGGCAATCTCTGACGCTGTAGAATAATTTTTATACCTCACAAGATGTACTTGCTAGGGTGGATACTGCGTATGGGTGGGATAGTAATGGGCAGGTGGATGTGTTTGGGTTGAGTAGTTTTGATCCATTTGAATTTGGTTTTATTACTTCTTTTCCTGATAATCTACATTTTGGTCAGCAAAGAGTTACACCTAATTTTAGTGATATTGGATCTCAAGCACATCCTTCAATTCGAGGACGTGCTATTTCTGATGTAGGAAAGGATATTGCAGCTAATAGAATAAATCCCAATATATTTTTAATTTCATATACTGTTGATCCTACTACAGGTAAGGCTGTGACTTTAAACAACAGAGGATTAGCAGCATTGTCCGAAGGAGGCAAAATGCCATCAGATGCTATATTTGTTCCTTTTGATAAAGTTCCTGAAAGACTTAAAAAAGATTTTGGTTTACTTGGATATTCAAATGAAGTTGTTCCATCAAAAAGTATTGCTGTTACTCAAAATAAGGATGGAACAGGATTAGATAGAATTATTAAAAACTATACATAATATAAATGAAAGAATACAATTACAGTTTAATACCTGAACGTGTTAATTTTGATATTTCAACAATCGACTTAAAAGTCCAATATTCTAGAAGGGAAACAAACGTTAAAGTTGAAGGAAAAATACTACAAGATTATAAGGATAGTTTAAGATTGCATGACATAAATATAACTTTTAATACAGTAGCAGAAGTAAAATGTATAACATTAGATTTTTTTGAATCTAATTATACTAATCATAAAATTTTTAAAGTTAATGAGGATTTAAATAAATTCGATTTTTGGGAAAGATTTGGCTATTGCCCAGATTCTGGATTTTATGAAGTAGATAGCTCAGAGTTGCTAAAAGAAAAGAACAAACTTTATGATCCATCAAATACATTTAATTTAAAACATTATTTGATAGTTGGGTATGATAGTTATATTGAAATACTAGCAGGTGGATATTTTTATGATATATCTAATAAATAAAATCAGTAATAAAAAGACTTAACTTAGTAATCAGGTTAAGTCTTTTTTTAATGACTACATGCAATATGTTAAAGTTGTAAAAGAATAGCGATACAGCATCATTAGTGATTATATCGGTCGCCCAGTACAGGCATTCGATGATAGAGGAGCTAAGATATGGAGTACAGACTATGACATCTATGGTAGATTAAGGAACTTAGAGGGAGAACGACCCCGCGCGACAGTTTGGCTCATTCGCTATAAACATCTACTAGATATTTACTAAACGCTCTGCCCTTATTTAGACAACTTGGTCAGTATGAAGGTATCGAGCTGAATGGGCTTTACTACAATAGGTTTAGGTATTATGATTCCACGACAGGGTTATACATATCTAAGGGTTCGATAGGTCTAGCAGGGAACAATCCTACTATGTATGCTTATGTATGGGATAGTAATGAGCAGGTGGATGTTTTTGGGTTAGATTTGATAGATGGTAAACCACAAAATCCTAGTATAGTTAGGAGGTTTATGTCAAGATCTGAGTATAAAGCATTTAAGAAAAATGGATTTAAATTTGATCCTACAGATACAAGAGGAGGGATTAGTGTAACATCTACCAAAATAAAACTACAAAATAGAGATGCAATTAAAAGAAGTACAGGGGCTTTTGGTGCAGATTATTATGTAGATATTGATACAAAAGGAAAAAATGTTGAGCTAAAAGGTAAAACAAAAGGAGGAGTTATGGATTGGAAGATTAAAGATGATGTTTCACCTAATGATATTGTAGGTTCAGGAAAAGTATATAAATAGATATGGAATTAAATAAATTGATAATTAAGTATTTAGATTTAAAAAGAGAGCTAATAGAGTTATTGTCTAATTTAGAAGTAGATAGTAAGTTGTCAGAAAATATTGATATTAATATTCTTTATGAATTAATGAAAGATAATACTTTTGAATGTAATGTCTTTGAGATTATGCTACATATAGATAGTGCATTAGCAACAGATTATATTAATAAATTTTATTTGGCTGGAGATCCGGAAAAGAAAACTAGATTTAAAGGAAATATTGATGTTATGTTAGATGATTATAAAGAAATATTGGGAAAAGATATGTTTTTGAAACTCATTGATGTTTTGCCTCTATCTACAAAAGAATTTCCTCCTATACGAGAAGCTATTGATTCTGTAAAAGATGATTGAAACATTATGATTTTTAGATGATGTCATTTATGATTAGTTAGGGTTAAATATAAAACAAAAGGCTTAATCTAGTAATAGGTTAAGTCTTTTTAAAATTAAATATAAATTACTGAATACCATATTGTATGTGTGTTTTGTGTCGGACGTCCGATACAGGCATTCGATGATAGAGGTACTAAGGTATGGAGTACAGACTATGACATCTATGGAAGGCTTAGAAACTTAGAGGGCGATAGACCCCACGCGATAGTCTGGCTCATTCGCTATAAACATCTACTAGATGTTTACTAAACGCTTTGCCCTCATTCAGACAATTTGGTCAGTACGAGGATGTAGAGTTGAATGGACTTTACTATAACCGTTTTAGGTATTATGATTCCACGACAGGGTTATACATATCTAAGGGTTCGATAGGTCTAGCAGGGAACAATCCTACTATGTATGCTTATGTATGGGATAGTAATGGGCAGGTGGATGTTTTTGGGTTGATTACTTCTGAAGCATTAAAAGAATTACAAAGTGAAATAAATTCTGTTTTTAGTAAATATGTACCTGATATAAAAGCTATTGATCCTGATGCTATTATTGGCTATAGATGAAGTACAGCTAGTGGTATTAGTACAGCTCATTTATCTTTAGATCAACAGAAGCCATTGAATTTAAATAGCTTTGATATTGACGCTTTTATACAATCGGATAAACTTTATAAGCAGTACAAGAAGAATCCATTATTTAAAAAGTCAGTAGAGTATTTAAAAATAAAAGAACTTCAAATGCAAATTAATAGTGAGTTAAAAACAAAATTTCCTGGGAACGATTTTAAAAAACAAAAATTTAGTTTTTACTTTTTAGTCAAGGAGCTTTTGATTTTAAAGAGATAGAGTAAGTAGCAGTATTGGTTTCTTTTTCGAGAGCTTTCTTACAATTTTACATTCCCTTAATACTACTGTCTAAATAAAACTGTAAATTACAAGGGTATAACTAATAATATCAAAACAATATGGCAAAAAGAGTTTTAATGTTGGCAGGTGATTTTGTGGAAGATTACGAAGTAATGGTTCCTTATCAAGCACTTTTATCTATTGGAGTACAAGTGGATGTAGTATGCCCTGGAAAGAAAAAGGGAGAAGTAATTGCTACTGCAATTCACGATTTCGTTGGTTTTCAAACTTATGCTGAATTAAGAGGGCATAATTTTGTAATCAATAAATCTTTTGATGAAGTAAAAGAGGGGGATTACAGTGGATTATACATTTGTGGAGGGCGTTCTTCTGAATATATTAGGTTGAATAAGAAAGTGATTGATATCGTTAAGTATTTCTTTGCACAGAATTTACCAGTAGCAGCTATCTGTCACGGTATCCAAGTGTTAACTCCAGCAAATGTGTTAAAAGGAAGGACATTGACAGCTTATCCTGCAGTAGGACCAGATATTGTACTGGCAGGAGGTAAGTATGAGGAGGTAGGTGCAGATAAAGCAGTAGTTGATGGGAATTTGGTGACTTCACCAGCTTGGCCTGGTCATCCCGATATTCTTAGAGAATTTTATAAAATGTTGGGCATTGTGATTGGCTAACATTCGAATAAATTATCCACATTTGCGATGCTAAAAAAGGAGAATTGATTTAACATTTCTTATTTTAGCATCGCAAATTTTTTTAAATATGATTACGAAAGAACAATTTCAAAGGGAATTAGATATAATTATCAGTAATGCTATTCGAGAAGATGTAGGTGATGGGGACCACAGTTCTTTGGCTTGTATTCCCAGTACAGCAACAGGTAGAGCAAAACTACTTGTAAAAGAAGATGGGGTAATAGCAGGAGTGGAGTTTGCTAAAATGGTATTGAATTACGTAGATCCAACTTTGGAAGTACAGGTGTGTATCGAAGATGGAACTCCTGTGAAGATTGGCGATATTATTCTTTATATATCAGGTAATTCTCAGTCAATTCTAAAAGCGGAACGTCTTATGTTAAACAGTATGCAGCGCATGAGTGCTATTGCAACTAAAACCAAGTTTTTTGCTGATTTATTAGAGGGGACTAATACGGTAATATTAGATACGCGTAAGACAACTCCAGGTGTTCGTGCTATTGAGAAATGGGCAGTTAAAATTGGCGGTGGTGGCAATCATCGATTTGCTTTGTATGATATGATTATGTTGAAAGATAACCACATTGATTTTGCAGGAGGGATTAAGGAAGCTATTGAAAAGACAAATCAATATTTAAAAGACAATAATAGAGATTTAAAGATTATTGTAGAGGCAAGAAGTATTGATGAGGTTAAGCAAATCTTGGCTTGTGAGAACGTTTATAGAATTTTGTTAGACAACTTTGATTATGCTATGACTCGTGAGGCTGTCGCTTTAATAGGAGATCAATGTCAAACAGAGTCTTCTGGCAATATTGATGAAACTACTGTTAGAGAATATGCGTTATGCGGTGTGAATTACGTTTCTTCTGGAGCATTGACACATTCAGTGCACAATATGGATTTAAGTCTAAAAGCAGTTGTTTAACCCGTAAAAGATGGTTGACGGTCAAGGTAGAGTAGTTTGTCCTTCTTGTGGTAGTACACAGGTAATGGAGTTTAAATATGAGCAATATTCTTGTGCTAATTGTAGGGAGTTATTTGTTGTCCTCGAAGGAGAGAAGACTGGTGAACTTAAGACTGAAGCTGTTGAACACATTCCTTTGAGCAATGAAAGTGGACGAAAGATGATTTCTATAGGGCTATTAATTTTTATGGCCATTGTCACCACAGTTGGTCAAAGATATAAGGAAAGTAAAAAGCCTGCAAAAAGCCTGAAACTTCACAAAGAAATGAAGATCTATCATATACCAAAGGTTTCAACGGATACAATTGCGTTGCGTTTGAAAAAAATGTAATCTAAATTATTATAATCTATACTACGCACTATTTTTATTGAGTTATATTTTATAGATAATGGTAATTTAAGTTGAATAGATTGCCTTGACTTAATGCTGTGTTCGGTGATTTTGCAGAGGTGATTTTGAGAAAGATAAAAAGAGAATTAGTAAATATACTGTTTCATAATGGCAAAGACATTAAAAAAAATAATTTGTCCACAATGTGGAAGTAATAAGATAAAAGAGTTAAAGGATGATTACTATAAGTGTGAAAGTTGTCAAACCAATTTTTTCTTAGATAGTGATGATATTAATATTAATCACAAATACACTTATAATGACAGTTATGATCCTAATGCAGAGAAGAATAAGAAAGCTGCCATAAAGTTTGTAATTATCTTTTTAGCTGTGATTTTGGTGTTAAGCTTTATAGGGCCAATTATCAGTGTAATTTCATCTTCAAAATCTAAGAATACGACAATAGTAGAACCTGTTCAAGAAATTGTACCTCCTAAAAAAGAGGTTAAGATGGTTCCTATGAGTATTAAGGCAAATACACTTTATAGGTTAAAAGAGAATAAAGTAACCTTAGTACAAGTGGCAACGACTAATGATTTTTTCGCAAAAAGAGATAAAGTTCGTTTATTTTTAATACTAAACGATGTGATAACGGGAGAAGAACTCAGTAGGAAACCAATTGATGTTGACTTGTCACTGAAAGGCGTTGGTCTAATGACTGACTTTTCAGTTGAGTTCTTTAAGATTTCAGATCGTGATTTATACCTTATTGTAAATAATTATCACTTACTGAAATTCAATGATGTTTTACAATGCTTTGAGAAAGTAGACGAAGAATTGTTTAGAAGTCACAAAGAGTTTAGTGAAGGTATCGCAGGATTAAAATACAATACTTTTGATGAAGGTATAGAAGTCACTAACAACTTGGGTAAAAAGTTTATGTATTATATATATTTGAACAAGGTGTATTCAAGTGATGAAGTCTATAAAGTCTATGATTTGCCATTGCCAAATGGAGTTAAAAAGACTGGTTACCTTTTTACAAGAAAGAGTTTTGATTATCCAGATGAAGCGAGACAACTAATTCAATATGATTATTGGTATCAAGAAGGATATCCGATGTATTATTTTTACTTTGAATGGAGGAGGGATTATGGTGGATCTGGTGTGTTTTCAAGTAGTTCACCACACAAGAAGGTATTAATATTGGATTATACGCGAAAAAAAGCGAGAATAGGAAAAGTAAGGGACTTTACGCCTAATCGAAAATATGCAGTAGGTACTGTTGTCGGATCAGATGAGGAAGGGGTGATCATTGCAATCAAACAGTCTATATTGGAGAATGAAACTTATTCTTTGCAAAAATTATCAAGCAAAGATGGCTCGATTTTATGGACGAAGAAAACAGAAATGAAAGGATTTAGAAATGTTGAAATGATCGATGGCGTATTCAAAGTAGGAGTAGATTATAATGTGTTTCAAATCTTTGATACAAAGGGTGAAGTACTTTCAACAATCGATCAATCCAATTTAAAAACACCAGTAGAAGAAAAAGAGTAAATTATGGGAATATTCAATTTGTTTAAAAAGCAATTGGCTACTGTTATTGAGTGGTCAGAGCAGAACAGAGAGATATTGTGGTTTCAATATCCCTCAGCAACAAGTGAAATTAAGAATGCTTCTAAGCTAATTGTCGGACCTGGACAAGGGTGTGTATTAGTCTATGAAGGAAAAGTGCAAGATACAATCACAGATGAAGGAGTGTATAGTCTATCTACTGATAATCACCCTTTTATTACTACACTGAAGAAGATTCGTCAGAATTTCGAAAGCGAACATAAGTTGTGCGTATTTTTCTTCAGAAAAGCACAAGTTGTGAATCAACAATGGGGAACTGCTACCCCTGTTAAGTATGTGGATAAAACCTATAATATCCCTATTGAGATGGGAGCTAATGGTAATTTCTCTTATAAAATCAACGACGTTGCTTTTTTATTTAATGAGCTATTGGGACAAGAAACTCACTTTGAAACCAAGGATATGAATGAGGTAATAAGTGGTAGAATACCTCAGGCAATTTCATCCTATTTGGCAAGTCAAAGTTTCGGTTATCAAGAAATTGATAGTCAATTAGAACTGATATCAAGTGAGGTCACTGCTAAATTAAATAATGAGTTTGCCAAATTAGGGTTAGAGTTAACTGATTTTAGAATTGTAGGAACTCTATTCGATGCTAATACCCAAAAGCGAATTGACAAAGTATCAGATATTGCTTCGGATGCAAAAGCTGCAGAGATGGCTGGTCTGTCTTTTGTTGAATTAGAGAAATTAAAAGCATTGAGAGATGCAGCTCGTAACGAAGGAGGAATGGCAGGAATGGGGATGCAGTTAGGGGCAGGTATGGAGTTGGGAAAACTATTTTCGGCAGAAACAAAATCTATTTTGGACGATGAAGGAGAAGATGTCTTAGAGAAGTTAAAGAAACTACATCTCTTGGTGAAAGAAGGAGTACTCTCTCAAGTGGAATTTGACGAGTTAAAATCAGAAATACTAAAAAAATATAAGTCATGAAATATATAATTGGAGTGCTTCTTACTTTGCTATTGCTTCTTGTGACAATGTATTTGGCACTTGGTTTTTGGGGGATTAGCATGTTTGACGCAATGCATTTAAACAATGCGTTTAAGACGATTGGAATTTTATTTGTTGCATCTATATTGTTAGTTCTGATTGTGTCTTATTTCTTTAAGAATCCTCACAAAGGATATGATACAACAAAAGGCAATATTGCGCATCCGAAGAAATAATCACTACCTTTGAATAGTAAAGAAGTAGAGTATGTCAAAAGAGATAGAGGATAAATTAGAACGTATTCCTATTCTCAATCAAATTGTATGTTTTTTTAAGAATATTAAGTTTTCTTTTTTAGAAGGATATTCTTTGTACGATTTGATTGAGTTGTATTTTGTGGGAATTGTCAAGGGAGCTTTTTCTTATAGAGCGGGGTCTATTGCCTTTAGTTTCTTTATGGCTCTGTTTCCTTTTGCCTTGTTTATTCTTAACTTGATACCGTATATTCCTGTAGATAATTTTCAAGCTGACTTTATGCAGTTTATTGCAGATTCGGTACCACCTACAACATTTGAAGCTGTGAAGTCCACGTTGGATGATATTATGAATAATAGTTACAAATCCCTCTTGTCTTCTGGTTTTTTGTTGTCTATTTTTTTAATGACAAATGGTGTTTTTGCTATCATAGGAGGATTTGAGTCATCATATCATATTACAATCTCTCGCAATATCATAAGACAGTATTTGGTAGCATTAGTACTGTCTGTTTTTTTAGCATTCCTACTTATTTTCTCAGTAGCTTTTTATGTGGGGTTAGAAGTTTTGATGTTTAAATTTGAGATTGATAATACTTTGATACAATGGTCGAGAAGTCTATTTTTATTGTTGATCGTCTTAGTGACTACTTCTATACTCTACAAGTTTGGCGCTAAGGAAACGAAGAATGTTTCATTTATCTCGATAGGATCCGTTTTTACTACTATTTTATATATTCTTACTTCCTTTTTATTTGGTGTGTATGTACTTCGTTTTGCGCGATATAATGAACTCTATGGGTCTATTGGAACTTTGCTTGTTGTGATGTTTTACCTTTGGATTAACTGTATGATTCTATTGTTAGGTTTTGAATTAAATTTAGCTATAAGTAAACTTAAGTCAAAAAAATAATTATATTTGGTTATAAACCTTAAACCAAAACGATATTTTATGAGAAACTCATTTTTGACAATAGTGTTTTTGTTCGTAGCTGTATGCACGGCAAATGCACAAGGCATAGTAGGTAAGTGGAAAACGATAGATGATAGTACAGGAAAAGAAAAATCTATTGTAGAGATTTATGAGAAAGACGGAAAGTACTACGGTAAAGTAGCTAAACTACTTAATCCGAGTAAACCAAATCCCAAATGTGAGAAATGTGAGGGAGATGAAAAAGGAGCGCCAATAGAAGGATTGGTTATCATTAAAGGCTTGCAGAAAAAAGGAGAGGAATACACAGGAGGTAAGATTACAGATCCAGAAAGTGGTAAGCAATACAAGTGTACTGTAAAGCTCAATGGAAAGGACAAATTAGACGTTAGGGGGTATGTTGGAATTTCTCTAATGGGGCGAACTCAAACTTGGGTGAAGGCAAATTAAGATTGTAGGATTGAAAGATAAGATAAAGAAAAGGTCATTGGCTATTGCCAATGACCTTTTTTATTGGATGTAAGTCTTGTACGGTATATAATTGGGTAAAAAAATAGAAGGGACTGCGCATTGTGCTATTTATACTTGGGATTATTCATAAATATTCATCGCTTCATTACATATAGGGCTATCTATATTTAGGAAATTTAAGACACTGTGTTATTTCGGTGTAACATAGGTTGAGTTATCAGTGAGCTCTATTGGTGTGGCGGTATAAATTTACACCAACCTGAAACATACTGATGTGTTGTTGTATACTATAGTGTTTTTTATGTAGATTATAAATTATATTGGCTGTATGTGATAATTATATATTTGTTTGTGTATTCAATCTTGCGATAAATAAGTACGAATGCAGTGAGGTTGGGAATGATGTAAACTGAAAAAGTTATCTTTGTATTTAGTATTAAAAAAGTGAGATGAATTATTTCGTTGAGGTTATTATTCCGTTAGCATTAGAGCCAACATTTACTTATCAAGTAAGTGAAGCTGAATTTGAGTTTATCCAAGTAGGGATGCGCGTAGCCGTTCCCTTTGGTAAATCAAAAGTTTACACTGCTTTAGTGATAGAGAAGCACAATAGAGTTCCTCAATTGTATCAAGCTAAGGAGATTAATGAAATCATAGATATTACTCCAGTGGTGACTGAAAAGCAGATTGCTTTGTGGAAGTGGATGGCAGAGTATTATATGTGTACGATTGGAGAGGTTTATCGTAGTGCAATGCCTTCTCGTTTACTTTTGGAGAATGAAACACTTGTACAGTATAACGATAAGGTGACGATCAATACAGACGAATTAGATGATTCTGAATATTTAATTTACGAAGCCCTACAATCGCAGGCTATACTTAAAATAGAAGAGATTATAGCTATTTTAAATAGGAAGAAGGTGTTTCCTGTCATCAATACCCTCTTGGAAAAGGGAATTATATTCCTTCAGGAGGAGATGATAGAGAAGTATAAACCAAAGCAAATACGCTATATTAAATTAGCTGATCAGTATATTCAAGACAATGGTTTGGCAGATTTGATGGAGATGGTGTCAAGAGCCGAAAAGCAAAGGGAGATGATCTTGAAGTATTTTCAATTGAACGCTTCGATGAAAAAACCAATAACTGCAAAGCAGTTAATGGACGAGTCAAATACAACCAATGCCGTACTAAAGGCGTTATTAGATAAGGGAATCTTTGTTGAATATTTCTTACAGCAAGATCGCGTTGTTTTTGGTGAGGCTACACAAGAAGTCATTGTTTTAAATGATGAGCAAAGCAAGGCACAATGGGAGATTGAAGAATCATTTAAACAAAGAGAGGTAACCTTGTTGTACGGGGTGACAGCATCAGGTAAAACAGAAATTTACATCAAGTTAATTGAAAAGTTAATTGCCCAAGAGGGACAGGTGTTGTTTTTGGTACCTGAGATAGGGTTGACAACGCAGTTGGTACAACGCTTGACAAATTATTTTGGCAATCAAGTGGCCGTTTATCACTCCAAGTATTCTCATAATGAGCGCTTAGAGGTGTGGGATCAGGTATTGAATCAATCAGAAAAGGCGAAGGTAGTGATAGGTACTCGTTTGGCGGTTTTTTTACCTTTTCAAAATTTGAAGTTTCTCGTTATTGATGAAGAGCAGGAACCGAATTATAAGCAGCATGATCCTGCTCCTCGATATCACGGGAGGGATTGTGCAGTCGTTTTGGCAAAACAACATGGTGCAAAAGTATTAATGGGTTCAGCTACGCCGAGTTTAGAGACGTATTACAATGCCAATCAAGGTAAGTATGGATTAGTTCAATTGCGCAAACGATACACTAATGTTCGCTTGCCAGAGATAGTCTTAGTTGATATCAAGGACAAGTATAAGCGCAAGCAGATGACAGGCCATTTTTCTGATTATTTGATTGATGCAATTAATATGTCTTTGTCTTTGGAGGAACAGGTTATCTTGTTTCAGAACAGAAGGGGATTTTCTCCTGTAGTTGAATGTATGACATGTGGTGCTGTACCAGAGTGTCCACATTGTGATGTGAGTTTGACCTATCACAAGTATCGAAATGAATTGAGATGTCATTATTGTGGGTATACTTTGCCAATGCCTAAGCAGTGTTATCGCTGTCATAGTGTTGATTTGAATACAAAGGGGTTTGGGACAGAGCAAGTAGAAGAAGAGTTGAAAGAGTTGTTTCCCAATAAGCGCATCGGCCGCATGGATCAAGATACGACTCGAGGTAAATATGGTTATGAAAAGCTGGTAGAGGCATTTGAGAAGAAGGAGATTGACATCCTTGTAGGTACACAGATGTTGGCGAAAGGCTTTGATTTTAGTAATGTGAATTTGGTAGGGGTGATGAACGCTGATAATAGTTTGTATCATCCAGATTTTAGGGCACATGAGAGAGCTTATCAAATGTTAGTGCAAATCTCTGGAAGAGCGGGAAGAAAGGATAAAAAAGGGAAAGTTATCATACAGACATTTAATCCATATCACAATATCATACAGCAAGTGACTAATAATGATTATTTAGGTATGTTTAAGGAGCAGATGTATGAAAGACATAATTTTAAATACCCTCCTTTTTATCGCTTGGTAAAGTTGACTTTAAGACATAGGGAGTTTGAGAAGTTAAAAGAGGCCTCTTTTTGGGTGTATAACAGTTTGAAACAACAGTTTCAAATTCCAGTATTAGGGCCAGAAGAACCTGCTATCAATAGAATAAGGAATCAGTATATTCGCGTGATTTTAATTAAGATTCCACAGCAAGTGTCATTGAATAAAACAAAATTAGAGATCAAGCAGATTTTGAAAAGCTTTGAGGCTATTGGCGCTTATCGCTCAGTAAAAGTGACTATTAATGTAGATTTTTACTAAAGTAAGAGAATTAGGTAAAGGTGTATTTGATGCAAAAGTATTACCTTAGTTTAGAAAATAATGTTAGGAGGTGTTTTGTGTATAGCGCTCCATTTAAAAGAAATAAATATGAAAGATTTAAAGATTGTTGTTTCAGAGAATGCAATGAAAAGTGAGGATGCGTACGATGTAGTGTATTCAAATATTACATTTATTAACTTAATCAGAGAAGAAGCTGAAACAGATCCAGCAGAGTTTATTCATCCAGATGCATTTTTAAGTTATTATGTAGATTACTATTTGGCAGAGTATAATAATGGCAATTTCTCTCAATTAGTTTGGAATACACAAGCTGATTATGATTTCTTCGATGTAGTTATCGAGGGATTAGAAAAAATGGGAGCTGTGAAACATTTGGCTTTTTTACAAAAACAAGTAGCGTTTTTGAAAGACTATGATGAAGTGGCATTAGAAGCTTTTATTGAAACGGATTATTTTGGTGAGAATCCAACGAGAGATGCTTTAAAGAATGATGAGTTTTACGATATTGAAGAAGACTTAGTTGAGTTAAATGCGAAGTGGTTAAAAGCACACCCTGATTTATTGGTACTGTCAATAGAGGGAATGTATGAAAGAGCAGAAGCTTTGTTAGGTAAGGAAATAGAACGATAATAGATTATCGTGTTGATAGCTTATTCTAACTATTAGAATTAGAATGAAATAAAAAAGCAAAAATAGCTTGTGTTGAATGATATTAATACTTATTTTTGCACCCAATTTTTATAACAAATAAAATTTTTTATTTATGAATCATTATGAAACTGTTTTCATCTTGAATCCCGTTTTATCTGAAACTCAGGTAAAGGAAACAGTAGCGAAATTCGAAGAATTTCTTACTTCTAGAGGAGCTGAGATGGTAGCTAAAGAGGACTGGGGCTTGAAAAAATTAGCTTATGAGATCCAACACAAGAAAAGTGGATTCTACCACTTATTCCAATTCACAGCACCAGCTGATATCATTATCAACTTAGAGACTGAATTCAGACGTGACGAAAGAGTTATGCGTTTCTTAACTGTAGCTTTAGACAAACACGCTGTAGCTTGGGCTGAAAGAAGAAGAGAGAAATTAAAATCTAAAAAAGCTTAATTGTTATGTCAAGTATAGAGCAATCTGCAAAAGGTAAAAAAGACGGAGATATCAGATATCTAACGCCTTTAAACATTGAAACAAACAAAACTAAAAAGTATTGTCGTTTCAAAAAATCAGGAATCAAATACATCGATTATAAAGATGCTGATTTCTTATTAAAATTCGTAAACGAGCAAGGTAAAATTTTACCACGTCGTTTAACAGGGACTTCTTTGAAATTCCAAAGAAAAGTTTCTGTAGCAGTAAAAAGAGCACGTCACTTAGCTTTAATGCCGTACGTAGCTGACTTATTAAAATAATTAAAAACTTAAGTTGTTGGTTTTCATTCGTGAAACCTAACTTCTTCTTAAAAGGACATCAACAATGGAAATTATCTTAAAACAAGACGTTCAAAAGTTAGGATTTAAAGATGACGTAGTAACTGTAAAACCAGGATACGGACGTAACTATTTAATTCCTCAAGGAATGGCTGTATTGGCTACTCCTTCTGCTAAAAAAGTATTAGCTGAGAACTTAAAACAAAGAGCGCACAAAGAAGCTAAATTAATCGCTGACGCACAAGTTATTGCAGAAGCTTTGAAAGCTTTGGAAATCAAAATCGCTGTTAAAGCTGGTGGTGAGAAATTATTTGGATCTGTAACTAATGCAGATATCGCTGAAGTTTTCGCTAAAAACGGACAAACAGTTGATAAAAAATTCATTACTTCAGGAGTTATCAAACGTTTAGGTAAATATACTGCTAACGTTCGTTTACACCGTGATGTAATCGTTGAAGTAGATTACGAAGTAATCGCTGAGCAAGAATAGTCTTAAAAGATTATATATAGAAAAGGCCTCCTAATTTAGGGGGCCTTTTTTGTTTTGTGAAGTGCTTACTACGTACAGGTATCATAAGTGAGTTTTTTAGATTCAATCTCCAGTATTTTGATAAGGTGTAGTGTGGTGAAGGTTTTAGGGTTGTGTATTTTTTTGAATAGTGTAAAGAATCAACGTGAAAGTTGTAGAATCCGTTTTGTTTGAATTTTATTTGAAATCGTTTACTAATATTTGTTATTGTTTTTTAACAATAGATAAGGATGTCTACTTTTGAATTGTAATAATCATTTTTCATGGGTGATTTAGATTATTAACGATTAGATTTTTTTTGAAGCAAATAGGTTTGTCGGCTATTTGTTAGAAAGTTTTAGCTTTAGTAGAGAGTTTTTAGGCCCTTTGGTTTACCAAAGGGCTTTTTGTGTTTATTTAAGATATTATATTGTATTGTTGTATTTGCTTTTGGTTTTTATGTTCATTAGAATTAGTATTTTTGACAGTTGAAATTAAGTAATCATGAAATATACACGTCTTACAAAAGAGCAATTTGAAGAAATGCACCCGGAATTCACTAATTTTCTTGCTTCTCAGCAGATAGATAAGCATGAGTGGGATAAATTGAAGGAAGAGAAACCAGAAGTCGCAGAACAAGAGTTAGATGTTTTTTCGGATTTAGTATGGGAAGGAGTGTTGAGTAATGCTCGTTTTTTAGAGCACTATTCAAAAAATCATATATTTCTTTTTGGTTTTGATGAGAAGCACATACATACAATTGTTATAAAAGCGTTATTAACAGATATCGACTTTATGACTCAAGAAGGATTACAATGGTTAAGTGATGCTGTTTTTACAAACGATGTAGAGATAAAGCACGGAGGTAAAGACTTTGGAAGTGACAGAAATAAGGAGGTTTTTGATATTATCCAACAAGGAGCTATCCTGAGTGATGGAGTGCTGTATCAGCAGTTTAAAGATTTGTTGAAGTTGTAATTTTGCTTAGAATGAATGTACAAGAACAGATTATTGCGTTAAGAGAGGAATTGAATTTACATAATTATAATTATTATGTATTAGATACGCCTACCATTTCTGATTTTGAGTTTGATCAAAAGTTAAAGGAATTAGAAAAATTGGAGCTTGCTCATCCAGAATATTTTGATAGTAATTCACCAACACAGCGTGTTGGCGGGGCTATAACTAAGAATTTTGATACAGTAGTTCACCGTTATCGTATGTATTCTTTGGAAAATTCTTATTCTAAAGAAGATTTACTGGATTGGGAACAACGCATTCAAAAGAACTTGGGCGATGTTCCTGTAGAGTTTACCTGCGAGTTAAAGTACGATGGAGCATCTATAAGTATTACTTATGAAGATGGCGAGTTAATAAAGGCAGTTACTCGAGGAGATGGTGTACAAGGAGATGATGTGACAAATAATATTCGCACTATTCGTTCTGTTCCAATAAAATTGAAAGGTGATTATCCAAAGAGTTTTGATATACGCGGAGAAATAGTTTTGCCATTTGCAGGTTTTGAGAAAATGAATCAGGAGTTGATTGAAATTGGAGAAACTCCTTATTCAAATCCCAGAAATACCGCTTCTGGAAGTTTGAAATTACAAGACAGTGCAGAAGTTGCCAAACGACCTTTGGATTGCTTGCTTTACTATGTTGTAGGAAGTGATTTAGGTTTTGCAACCCAGTATGAAGGCTTAGAGAAGGCTCGTGAATGGGGGTTTAAGGTTCCAATAGTGTCTAAATTAGCAAAGAATATAGATGAGGTTTTGGAGTTCATTGCCTATTGGGATGAACACAGACATGAGTTGCCTTATGAGACAGATGGTGTGGTAATTAAGATAAACTCACTTCATTACCAGGAAGAATTAGGATATACTTCTAAGTTTCCACGATGGGCTATTGCTTATAAGTTTAAAGCAGAGCAAGCAGAGACAATATTGAATACTATTTCTTATCAAGTAGGTAGAACAGGGGCAATAACACCCGTTGCAAATCTGGAGCCAGTGCAATTAGCGGGTACGATCGTTAAGAGAGCCTCTTTGCACAATGCAGATCAAATTGCTAAATTAGATATCCGAGAAGGTGATTCTGTATATGTAGAAAAAGGAGGAGAGATTATACCAAAGATTGTAGGGGTGAATTTAGAAGCAAGACCAGCTGACTCTCAGCGTACCGTTTATATAAAAGAATGTCCGGAATGTCAAACTAAATTGGTTAGAAATGAAGGAGAGGCACAACATTACTGTCCTAATGTATATGGTTGTCCTCCTCAAATCGCTGGTAGAATTCAACACTTTATTTCCCGTAAAGCGATGGATATTGATGGACTTGGAGAAGAAACAGTTGTATTGTTGTATAAAAATGAATTAGTGGAGAACTATGCGGATTTATATGAACTTAAGAAAGAACAGCTTTTGGGATTGGAACGCATGGGAGAGAAGTCCGCAGATAATCTAATAAAAGGGATAGAACTATCTAAGCAAGTTCCTTTTGAGAGAGTATTGTATGCTTTGGGAATTAGATTTGTTGGAGAAACCGTAGCTAAGAAGTTAGCAGCACATTATAAGAATATAGATGCTTTATCTCAAGCACCTTTGATGGAGATGATAATGGTGGATGAGATTGGAGAAAGAATTGCACAGAGCGTAATAGATTTCTTTAGCAATGAGAAAAATAAAGAAATTATAGAGCGATTAAAGTCTTATGGTCTACAATTTGTAATAGAGGAGAAAGAATCAACTGTAGTGTCTGATATATTAAAAGGAAAGACAATTGTGGTTTCTGGTGTTTTTACTAAAATGTCCAGAGATGAGATAAAACAAGCTATAGAAGATCACGGAGGAAAGAATGGAAGTTCGATTTCTTCTAAGACTGATTATGTTGTAGCAGGAGATAAAATGGGACCATCTAAATTAGAGAAAGCAAATAAGTTAGGAATTACCATTTTGAATGAAGAGGAATTTTTAAGTATGATTCAATAAATCGATGTTAAATACGCAACATGGTTTACGAATTTTTTTAAATTTACAAAAATCACAATGGTATGTTGTTTAATGCAGTAAAAAAGAAAGCTTTACGCAAGGCGGTGGAAGGGACAAAATTACCTTCAGTTCCTTTAGAATTTAATTATCAAGTAAAGACAATAGGAATTTTGTCTGAGAAGAAGGAACAGTCTACTGTAGAGAGTATGATAAATATTTTAGTAGATAGAGGTTTTAAGAGGGAAGATATTTTAGTTTTGTATTACGATGGAAGTAATTCGAAGGTAAAAGAGGAGGATGCGTATGTTTTTAAGTTGAGAGATTTTGAGTCAAGTTTGAAAACATCAAATGAATCGTTGAAGGTATTTGTTGAAAAACCATTTGATCTATTGATTAGCTTTTACAAGAGTGATACAATACCTTTGTTATGGGGTACGAGTCAATCTAAAGCGAAGTTCAAAGTTGGTTTGGCATCAGTAACGTCTTTTGTCAATCATTTTAATATAGAGATGAATGGATTAGATGCGGAGTTATATGTAAAATTATTATTTGAGTATATAAATATTTTTAAGAACTAATAGTCAAGAATCATTATGCAATCATTAAAAGGGACAGGTGTAGCTTTAATTACACCATTTAGAAGTGACCTTTCTGTAGATGTAGCAGCTCTGCAAAATTTGGTAGAGTATGTAATCAAAGGAGGAGTTGAGTATCTTGTAGTTTTGGGAACTACAGGAGAATCTGTAACTTTAACTACAGAAGAAAAACAGTTAGTCAAACGCGTAGTAGTGGAGGCTAATAAGAAGCGATTGCCATTAGTTTTAGGAGTAGGAGGAAACAATACTCAAGCCGTAGTGCAAGAGTTGTCTCATGATAATTTAGAAGGATTTGATGCTATATTATCAGTATCGCCATATTACAATAAGCCAACACAAGAGGGAATATATCAACATTTCAAAATGATAGCTGAACATAGTCCTCTACCTATTATACTTTACAATGTTCCAGGACGCACAGGAAGTAATATGATGCCGGGAACAGTGGCGAGGTTAGCGAATGACTTTAAAAACATAATAGGTATTAAAGAGGCAGCAGGAAGTATAGTTCAAGGAATGGAGATTTTACGTCAAGTAGAGCGCAAGGACTTTTTAGTTATTTCTGGGGATGATACTATTGCTTTACCACTTGTATTAGCAGGAGGAGCAGGTGTGATTTCTGTTATTGGTCAAGGAATTCCTCAACAGTTCAGTGAAATGATACGCTTGGGATTAGCGCGTAAAGTAGATGAGGCATTTGCTTTGCAATTTGATATGATGCCTATCATTGATATGATTTTCGAACAAGGAAATCCTGCGGGTATTAAGGAAATTTTAAAATTTGCTAAAATATCTGAGACTCATTTGCGTTTACCTTTAGTAAATGTCGATCGTTCTTTAGCAGAGAGAATAGAGAATGAAAGCAAAAGAATATTAAAATAAGAAATATGTTATCAGATAAATTACAAGCAGCGTTAAACAACCAGGTTAAATTAGAAGGAGATTCTTCTCAGATTTACTTGGCCATGGCATCGTGGGCAGAAATACAAGGATTTGAAGGAATTGCAACTTTTATGTTTGCTCAATCAGATGAAGAGCGTCAGCATATGTTGAAGTTAATTAAGTATATTAATCAAAGAGGTGGTGAAGCGGTTATTCCGGATATAGCTAAACCGGTATTAGATCATTCTTCTTTTAAAACTCTTTTTAAACAATTGTTTGAACACGAGGTTTTTGTGTCTAAAAGTATAAATGACTTAGTACATATCGCTTTAGAAGAAAGAGATTATGCAACACATAATTTCTTACAGTGGTATGTTTCAGAACAAATTGAAGAAGAAGCGACGGCTCGTACAATTTTGGATAAGATAAATCTTATTGGTGACGATAAAGGTGGTTTATACTTATTTGACAATGATATTAAAGGGTTTAACCAGCAAGGAACTAATAACACAACAGTGTAATTTAGTCTATTAAGAATAAGTATCTTAAGAAAAGGTGTCAAAAAAGTGGCATCTTTTCTTTTTAGTGTAAAAAGGTTTTTGTATAATGCAATTAATAACTAAATTTGCAATTGCTTTCTAATAAGTATGCAGCAAAACTTTTGTTTTAAAAAACTATAATTATTTATGAAAAGATATATCGGTTTATCTTTTTTAATGCTTTCTCTGGTGGGGTGTAGTCCTATGCAAAAAGCATTGAAGTCAGAGGATCTAGAGTATAAAAAAGAGGTAGCAAACCAATATTATGAACAAAAGAAATACCGACGTGCAATACGTTTGTATGAGCAATTAGAAACAGCTTATAGAGCTCGTCCTGATGCTGAAGAAATGTATTATAATTTTGCTGAAGCAACGTTTGTTACTAAGGATTATGAGTTAGCAGGTTCTAGATTTAGGATTTTTGCAGCAAGTTATCCTCGTAGTGAAAAAAGAGAAGAAGCGCTATTAAAAGAAATTAAATGTGGTGTGAAATTGTCACCAGTTTATTCTTTAGATCAACATATTACCAATGAGACTATTGATAAACTGCAACGATTTATAGATCAGTATCCAACATCTGATTTTGTGTTTGAAGCCAATAGCATTATGTCAGAGATGAATAAGAAGCTGGAAAGAAAGGCCTTTGAAAATGCAAAACAGTTGAATACTATTGGAGCATTCACGCGTAATTATACAGCAGCTATTATAGCTTTGGATAATTTTATATACGATTTTCCTGGAACAGAGCTGAAAGAAGATGCATTGTACTACAAGTTTGATTCTGCATATAAATTGGCAATGAATAGTGTCGTTTGGAAAATGGAAGAGCGTTTAAAGAATGCACAATTAATGTATGACGGTTTAATTCGCTTTAATGCTGAGACAAAGTACAGATCGAAAGTGGATAGTATGATTACTGATATTAATAAAGAATTAGAAAAATTTTCAAAATAATTTAAGCGAGATGGATTTAAAGAAAACAAATGCTCCTGTAAACACAGTTACTTATAACAAGAATAAAATTGAAGAACCAGTAGGTAACGTTTATAAAGCTATTACAATCATTGCTAAGAGAGCTAGCCAAATCAATACGGAGATTAAAGGTGAATTGATTGAAAAATTAGAAGAGTTCGCTACTTATAACGATAGCTTAGATGAAGTTTTTGAAAATAAAGAACAAATCGAAGTATCAAAATTCTATGAGAAACTTCCAAAAGCTCATGCTTTAGCTGTTGAAGAATGGTTAGATAATAAAGTGACTTTTAAAGAAGCTGTAAAATAATTATATACTAAGAACATGTCAGTATTAAGCGGAAAAAAAGTAATACTGGGTATCACTGGTGGAATTGCCGCTTATAAAACGGCTGGCTTAGTACGTTTACTTATAAAGGCAGGTGCAGAAGTACAAGTACTTATGACACCTGCTTCTCATCAATTTGTTACTCCTTATACCTTATCTACTTTATCGAAGAAACCAGCTTTTACAAACTTCTTTCATGCTGGTGATCAAGGAGGAACATGGAATAATCACGTTGATTTAGCTCTTTGGGCTGATTTGATGATTATTGCTCCTGCAACGGCAAATACATTAGGTAAAATGGCTAACGGTATTTGTGATAATCTGCTTATGGCAGTATACCTTTCGGCAAAATGTCCTGTTTATATTGCTCCTGCAATGGATTTGGATATGTATGCACATCCTTCAACGGAGATGAACTTAGATCGATTAGCTTCTTTTGGGAATATTATTATTCCTGCAGAGGAAGGTGAATTAGCAAGCGGATTAATCGGAAAAGGTCGTATGGCTGAACCAGAGAATATCGTAGCGTTTGTTTGTGAGGAATTGTCAAAATCTTTGTCTTTGATCGGTAAGACCGTTTTAGTAACAGCGGGACCAACTTACGAACCTATTGATCCTGTTCGCTTTATTGGGAATCACTCATCTGGTAAAATGGGATATGATATTGCTAATGAATTGGCAAGATTAGGTGCGGAGGTAATTTTGGTTTCGGGGCCTACCAACCAGAAGGTGAAAGATAAAAGGGTTAAAGTGATCTCGATAATGTCTGCCATGGAAATGTATACTGTTTGTCATGATTATTTTGAGCAAGTAGATGCTGTTATTGCTGCTGCTGCTGTAGCAGATTATCGCCCAAGGCATATTGCCAATCAAAAGATTAAAAAGAATACTGAGGAATTTGTTATCGAAATGGACAAAAACCCAGATATACTTGCGTCCTTAGGAGCAATTAAAAAAGAACAGTTTCTCATTGGTTTTGCCCTTGAAACAGAGAATGAGATAGAACATGCGAAACAGAAGATAACAAAGAAGAATCTGGACTTAATTGTTTTGAATTCTTTAAATGATAAAGGTGCAGGTTTTGGTAAACCAACAAATAAAGTTACCTTTATAGATAAGGATTTTAATATTCAACCCATGGAGTTAAAATCAAAAGAAGATGTTGCAAAAGATATTGTGCAAAAAATTGTAGAGCATTATGAATAAACTTATTTGGCTGATTAGTTGTTTTTTTTTGATGATAAACTCTTACTCACAAGAGTTACATGCAACTGTAAATATTAATCATAGCCAAGTAGGAAATAGTAATCAAGCTTATTTTAAAAACTTAGAGAAGTCCTTACAAGAGTTTATAAATAATACAAGTTGGGGATCGAAGAAGTATAATGCGGTAGAAAAGGTAGATTGTGTATTTATCCTTACTGTAACTTCGTATAATAATAACTTGATAGGAGGTAGTATGCAAGTGCAAGCTACTAGACCAATTTATAATTCTTCTTATTCTAGTCCTATCTTAAACTTTAATGATAAAGATATTTCATTTTCTTATATAGAATTTGAAAATTTGTTTTATAATCCCAACTCTTTTGACTCTAATTTAACCAGTTTAATTGCTTTTTACGCTAATATGATACTCGGTTTAGATGCAGATAGTTTTCAGTTAGAGGGAGGAAGTGAGTTCTATCAGAATGCGTCTTCTATTGTTTCAATTGCACAGCAATCTGGGGCAAAAGGTTGGAAGCAAGGAGATGGGACGAATACTCGATATTATCTTGTGAATGATGTAATTGCTGGAACGGGTATGCCATATAGAAAAGCGCTTTACAATTACCATTTAAAGGGATTGGATGTTATGTCTTCTAATTTAGAAAATGGTCGAGATGGAATTTTTAAATCACTTCAAGATTTGGAAGTGTTGCACAAGAATAGACCTGGCTCTTTTTTAATGCGTATCTTTTTTGATGCAAAAACGGAAGAGTTAAGTAATATTTATTCGGGTGTTACAGATAAAAATAAAAAGTTAGTTATCGAATTATTGAATAAATTAGCTCCGCTGAACTCGGCAAAATGGAATAATTTATAGTTTAAAACTAAAGGTATATGTTGACTTTATTGACTATTAAAAACTTTGCTCTAATCGAATCTTTAGAGCGAAAATTCTACAATGGTTTTTCTATTATAACTGGAGAGACAGGGGCAGGTAAGTCTATTTTACTTGGTGCTCTGGGATTGTTGCAAGGTAAACGAGCAGATTTAGGGTCATTAAAGAACAAGGAGGAGAAATGTGTAGTTGAAGGACATTTTAATATTAAAGAGTATAAATTAAAAGAGGTTTTCGCTACTTTGGATATTGAATATGAAGAGGTAACTATTATTCGCAGGGAGATACTCCCTTCTGGGAAGTCTCGCGCCTTTGTCAACGATAGTCCAGTTAACCTTGCTGATTTACAAGAATTAAGTAGTTATCTTATTGATATACACTCACAGCATCAAACAGGTGAATTGTCAGATGAAAATTATCAATTGCACATTATAGACGCTGTTGCTGATAATAATAGTGTTTTAGAAGAATATCAAGCTCATTTAAAGCAATATAAGAAACTGCAAAGTAAGTTAAAGGAGTTTTTGCAGACACAAGCAGAACTTTTAAAAGAACAAGATTATAATGCTTTTCTGTTACAAGAATTAGAGGAAGCTCATTTATCAGATTTGAATCAAGAGCAATTAGAAGCAGAGTTTGACAAACTTAATAACGTTGAGTTTGTGCGTGAGAACTTTAGCCATGCATTGACTGTATTTACTGATGAGCAAGTAGGTTTGGTTGCTGGATTAAGAGAAGCCCGTAATATACTGTCGAAGTTAGCTTCTATTTCTAAAGAGTATGAGGAACTGTCTAATCGCATTAGTAGCGTTGATATTGAGGTAGAAGATATCGTCGGTGAAATTGAGAACATGGTAGATAGCGTTATATCGGATCCAGAACAGCTCGCGATTACCAATGAGAAATTACAGTTGTTGTATTCTTTGCAAAAGAAACATCAAGTTGCTACAGTTGAAGAATTGATTACAATTGAGAATGAGTTAAGTGGAAAAGTTTTTCTTGCCACTGATTTAGAGGATAAAATAGTAGAAGTTACAAAAGAGATAGAGAGCTTAGAAAATGTGTTAGAGCGATTAGCTAAGCAGTTATCAGAAGCCAGAAAGAAGGCAGTTCCAGTGTTACAAAAACAATTAATAGATATTTTAAAGCAAGTTGGAATGCCAAATTCAAATTTCAAGTTTGAGTTTGAATATACTGCCCATTTTATGTCAAATGGAAAAGATCAGATGCAGTTGTTATTTTCTGCTAATAAGGGAATGGATTTTGGACTTTTAAAGAAGGTTGCATCTGGAGGTGAAATGTCTCGTATCATGTTAGCTATAAAATCGACTTTGGCCAAGTATTCTAATCTACCAACAATTATTTTTGATGAGATTGATACTGGAGTTTCAGGAGAGGTTGCTGATAAGATGGGGGAAATTATGCGTGAGATGAGCAAGGAAATGCAAGTTTTTGCGATAACCCATTTACCGCAAATTGCAGCCAAAGGAGATACCCACTTTAAAGTATTTAAGACTGCGAAGGGAGAAACAACAACGTCACAAATAGAAGAATTGACGTATGAAAGTCGAATAACGGAAGTGGCTCAAATGCTATCAGGTAAGGATATATCGGAGTCGGCATTAGTTCACGCAAAAGAGTTATTACAGCGATAAATAAAAAAAGAGTTCAATTAGATTTAGTAAAATCGCATTGAACTCTTTTTTTAGTTTACGGTTTTGGTTGTTCAAAAATCTTGTGTTTATAAGTTTGTTTCTCTGTTATCCTAAAGTATCCAAAAGCTTGTTTGTCTGGAGAGGTTAGGTTCTTTACATTGCCTTTTACTTGACCTGGAGGTACTTGAAAAGGGCCACCTGCAGAATTAGTGTTTGATGTAAGTTGTTTTAGATAATTGTAATAGTTTCTTGATATTTGATAAGAACTAATATTTATTTCATCATCAACTTTTGTATCCTTGTCAATGTATAGCTTTTCGATTTGATTTCCTTTCGAATGTTCATTTGAAATTACACTTAAGTAAGGTCGGTCGTTGTTGCGCTCTATTTTGCTGTAATAGTAATTAAGAGTGCCATCTTCCTTTGGCGTATCTTGGAAGTAATACCTTAACACATATAAATCTTCGTTGATTAGTTTTTCTCTTGTTTGTTTTAATTCAGTAATGACAGGTGTACTTAAAAGTATCTCATTTGCTTCATATACATCATTGTCGTACTCTATGTGAAGTTTGTATTTTTTGTTGATTTCTTTTGGAACTTCAGTTGATATATAGACTCCTGTATTATTCATTTCATGGAAGGTATAAGTTGTACCATTCTCTCTTTCGACCCAAACGATTGCATTATTTACAACTGGGATATTGGAGTTGTAATAGTCTGTAGTTAGAGATAATTTAATTTTTAATGTATCATTGATGTTTTCAGGGGTAAAATCAATATTTCCCTCTACAACTAATCTTGCTGGAGCAGTAGGGAGATCCAAATCAATTACCTTTTCACATGAGGTTAAAAGAAAGTAACTAATGATTATGGAATATAATAGATATGCTTTTTTCATGTTTTTAAAATTTAAAATTATAAGTAACACTTGGTACTAATCCAAATATTGACATACGTACTGCTTCATTCTGTCCTCTCACATCTTCATTTTCTCTGAAGGTTATAGATGCTGCATTAGATCTACCATACAAGTTGTAGATTCCGAAGACCCATTCTCCTTTCCATCTTTTTGTAGAGTTTGGATTTGGTATATAGGTAGCGGACACATCTAAGTGGTGGTAAGCAGGAAGATTATGTGCATTTCTTTTGCCAAAGTTAGGGACTCTCACACCGTCATATTCATATTGACCTTCAGGATAGGTTATAGGTCTACCAGATTGTAGTGTGAAACTTGCACTAAAACTCCACTTGGGATTTAGCTCATACATTGCTGTAACAGATAAATCATGTAATTTGTCATAAGGAGTTTTATACCATTCGCCATTGTTTATACCAGGTTCATTAGCATTTCTACCAGGTGTTCTTTGTTCTGATTTGGAAAGAGTGTAGGCAATCCAACCAGTGAGTGCTCCTGTATTCTTTTTAAGCATTAACTCTAAACCATATGCTCTTGATTCTCCATTTAGTATAACTCGTTCTATAGCTTCATTTCCAATTAACTCTGCGCCGTCTATATAATCAATACTATTTTTACCTTTTTTAAAGAATGCTTCTGACTCGATACTATATTTTCCGTCATTTAAGTTTTGAAAATACCCAAGCGCAACTTGATCTACTAATTGTGGTTTTATATATGAACTACTTGGCGTCCAAATATCTAAAGGAGTTGGAGCAGATGTGTTTGAAATTAACTGTATATATTGTGTCATTCTATTGTAACTGGCTTTAATAGATTGATCGTCATTTATGGCATAAGAAATACCAAATCGCGGTTCAATATTAGTAAAGTTATCAATTGATTTCCCTTTGCTATACGATTTAGTTCCTATTGGATCCGCCATATCATATATACCTAAATCAGCGTTATAAATAACAGCCTGATCGTTTTCATACAAATTAATTGTTTCTTTACCTACACGGTTAAAATTAGATAATCGAAGTCCATAGTTAAAACTAAAATGTTGTCCAATATGTTGTTCTGATTCGATGTATGCATTTGTTTCTAAGGCATATTTATTGTCAATCTTCTTGTAGTTAATTGGTGAATCTGCTTTAGTAGGTTTTATTGTACCAGGTGCAAAATCATAATAAGTTGAGACAGCACCGTATTTTAGTTGCCAATTTGGTTTTACGTCATGCGTAAAGTCTAGCTTGAATTGATATGTTTTAATACCAGAATCCCATTTGAAACCTACCAAATCCATATCTAAACCATAGTAGTAATCACTGTAAATTAAAGAAGCATTACTTACCAAATTATCATTGAAAAGGTGGTTCCATTGAAGTGAAGCTGCTGTATTTCCAAAGTTATTCTTTAGCAAATCAGTGAAGCTAAAAATATCTCTACCAAAATACCCAGAGAAAAATAATTTGTTCTTAGGCGACAAATCAAAGTTTAGTTTTGTATTTAAATCATAAAAGTAAGCAGAGTTTTTGTTGTCTGACATTTTTAAGAATAAATGAGCATATGAAGCCCTACCTGCTACTAAGAAAGAGGATTTATCTTTTTGTATAGGGCCTTCCGCCATAATTCTACTTGAAATTAAGCCAATACCTCCCATAGCGTTAAAAGCAGTATTGTTTCCCGTTTTTTGGAATACTTCTAATACTGAAGAAGATCTCCCTCCAAAACGAGCTGGAATTCCTCCCTTGTAAAGTTTGATATCCTTAACAGCATCTGAATTGAAAACAGAGAAGAAACCAAACAAGTGTGAGGAACTATAGATAGGTGCATCATCCAGAAGGACTAAGTTTTGTCCAGCAGAACCTCCTCTAACGTTAAAACCAGCTGCTCCTTCTCCTGCATTAGTTACACCAGGTAATTGAAGAATTGATTTTAGAATATCTGTTTCACCAAGAACAACAGGCATTTTCTTTATGTCTTGAATAGAGAGTTTATTCACGCTCATTTCAGGAGTTCTGATATCAGCTTTCTTGTCATTTTTTACAATAATCAGCTCATCTAATTGCTTGCTGTCCTTTACTAATTGAATGTTTAATGTGTAATCATCTGTTAGTTCTAATTTTCTAGATTGATTTTCATAACCTAAATAGGAAACAGTGACAGTATACTCTCCTGCAGGAAGTTGAAATTGGAATTTACCCAATTCATCTGTGGAAGTTGCATATTTAGTTCCTTCTATATAGACAGTAGCTCCAATTAAAGGAGATGTTTTATCCATAATTTGTCCTTGAAAAGTCAATAGCTTTTGAGAATAGAAACTTGACATCGCATGGGTATCGATAGAAAAAGTTGACAATACTCCAATATGAAGTATTATGCCAATTAATAAATTGGTAAACTTTTTGTGTTTTCTCATTTGTAGTGTTTTTAATTTCAATGTAAATGTAGTAAAGGTAGTAACGTAAATATTAATTAAATATATATACCTAAAAGAGTATTATTTTAATGGTTTTCAAATAAATAATAATAAATTATAAGTTTGTAGAGTATTGATTATCTACATTTGTTTGTATGAAGTCACTTTGGAAGATATATTCAAACTTTTGGTTGAGAAATGTGATGGTAGTTCTTATACTATTATCCATTTTTACTTTTGCCGCTTCTGTAGATCGTGGAGATCGAACGCTTCCTGAAATATGGAAAGAACTTCTACCTACCTTTTTCATTATTTATGGAGCTATCATGGGAAGTAATATTATATTGATTAAGCGTTATGTCATGACCAAACAATATGATAAGTTCTTTCCTTTATCGTCTTTTTATTGGGCAACAGTTGTCATAGGAATAGCATATATGAATATGTTAACAGGAGATTTTGACTCCTGGTTGATAGAAATTGTCAATATTCTGTTTTTTGCCTTTTTAGGTACGGGTGCATATTTTATTCACTTATGGATATTTAATGATATTACGGTTAGAGAAAAACGCCTTGTCTCTACTGTAGCAGAATTAGATTTCTTAAAGATGCAACTCAATCCTCATTTTCTGTTGAATGCTATGAATAATCTCTATGGAGAAGCTTTGACTAATCCAAGTGAAACGCCTGAACGCATTTTGCAACTTTCTCATTTACTTCGCTATCAGTTAGAAGCGACAAAGAAAGAATTTATCAGTTTAGAACAAGAGATTGATTTTTTGAAAGAGTATTTTAACTACTATAAGTTTAGAAGTAATAATCTTATAGTGGATATTGCTTATGAAGGAGATATATCAAAGTATAAAGTACCTCCTCTTTTGTACTTTAGTTTAGTAGAAAATGCTATTAAGTTTGCTCTGCAAACGGAAGAACCCTTTATAAAGTTAAGAGGAACTGAAAAGAATAATCATTTGTTTTTTGAAATTGAGAATAGTTGTTTAGCGGATGAGTTGATACAGACAGGGACAGGAGTGGGGATAAAGAATTTAGAGCGTCGATTAGAAGTGTCAAAGTTGAAATATAAATTTACAAGGACTAAATCGAAGAATTATTATAAAACAAAATTAGAGTTATGGGAGTTACCTATAAATGTTTAATTGTTGATGATGAGAAACCTGCTCATCAAGTACTTTTAAGTCATATTAATCAATGTGCCGACTTAGAATGTGTAGGGCATGCATATAATGGTAAGGATGCGTTGTTATTTATGCAAGAAAAGGATGTGGATATTCTTTTTTTAGACATTAATATGCCTTTAGTTTCTGGATTAGAATTTTTGGAAATGTTATCTGTAAAGCCAACAACTATTGTTACAACTGCTTATTCCGATTATGCATTAGAATCTTATCAGAATGATGCAGTAGATTATTTATTGAAACCGATTTCTTTTGCTAAGTTTTTAAAAGCAGTAGAAAAAGCGAAAGTATTTTGTAAAGATAAGCTTCAATTGAAGGAAGTACCTTCTTTTATTACCATCAAAGAGGATGGGATGGATTATAAAATTAATTTAGACGATATTATTTATGTAGAAAGTGCAGGAAACTATATCAAGATATTTACGAACAGCCGACGCAAGAGCTATTTTGTGTATGGCTCTTTAGTAGGGATAAAGAATGACCTATCTGGATCTAATTTTGTTCAAGTTCACCGTTCTTTCATTGTCAATAAATTGAATATAAAAGAGCGCTCTATTGGCAAAATGACTATGACAAACAATGATGAAGTTCCAATAGGAAGAAAGTATCAAATCTTGTTAGATCAATAGAGGATAGAGCTATTGCGATTAGCATTTGTAGATGCGTTTATTGTCTCTATTCGCTTTATTAGATTGATAGAATCGTATGAAACAGAAATAAGAAAAGGTCGTCAATATATTGACGACCTTTTAATTTTATACTTAATCTATAATTTATGCTATAGATGAGATAATTTTATTCAAAGTAGCACTTGGACGCATAGCGTTTGAAGTGGCTTCTTGATTTGGTTGATAGTAACCTTGGATAGCTTGAGCTTTTCCTTGAGCACTAATCAACTCTTCATTAATTTTTGCTTCATTAGCAAGCATCTCTTTTGCAATTGGAGCAAATTTAGCTTTTAAGTCAGCATCTTTGCTTTGGTTTGCTAATGCTTCTGCCCAGTACATTGCTAAGTAGAAGTGAGAACCGCGGTTATCTATTGAACCAACTTTACGAGCAGGTGATTTGTCGTTGTCTAAAAATTTAGCTGTAGCTTCATCTAAAGTTTCAGCTAAAACTAAAGCTTTAGCATTATCTTGAGTTTGGCTCAAGTGCTCAAATGAAGCACCCAAAGCTAAGAACTCTCCTAATGAATCCCAACGTAAATAACCTTCTTCAATGAACTGCTCAATGTGTTTTGGAGCAGAACCTCCTGCACCTGTTTCGAATAATCCCCCACCATTCATCAATGGTACAATAGATAACATCTTAGCTGATGTACCTACTTCTAAGATAGGGAATAAGTCAGTTAAGTAGTCACGTAATACGTTACCTGTTACAGAAATAGTATCTAAACCTTGACGAATTCTCTCTACAGAAACTTTCGTAGCCTCTACCGGATTTAAGATTCTAATATCTAAACCAGTCGTATCGTGATCTTTTAAATAAGTATTTACTTTCTTAATAATTTCTCTATCGTGAGCTCTGTTTTCGTCTAACCAAAAGATAGCTGGTGTATCAGATAAGCGAGAACGGTTTACAGCAAGTTTTACCCAATCTTGAATTGGAGCATCCTTAGTTTGACACATTCTGAATATATCTCCATTCTCTACATTTTGTTCGAAGAAGATATTACCTTTTTCATCAGATACTCTAATGATTCCGGCAGCATCTGCTTGGAATGTTTTGTCATGAGAACCGTATTCCTCTGCTTTTTGAGCCATTAAACCAACGTTAGGTACAGATCCCATTGTTGTAGGGTTATAAGCACCATTCGCTTTACAGTCTTCGATTACAGTTTGATATACACCTGCATAACAACGATCTGGAATAATAGCTAATGTATCTTGTTGTTTTCCTTCTTTGTTCCACATTTGACCTGAAGTACGAATCATAGCAGGCATAGAAGCATCAACAATAACATCCGATGGTACGTGTAAGTTAGTAATTCCCTTGTCAGAGTTTACCATTGCTATTGCTGGTCCATTAGCTATAGCTGTATCAATAGCTGCTTTTATTTCGCCTTCTTTAGCATGTCCTGCAATTTTAGCGTATAAATCTCCTAATCCATTGTTAGGTATGATTCCCAATTCAGCAAAAACGTCTGCATACTTTGCATATACATCCGCAAAGTAACCTTCTACTACAGCTCCAAAGATAATTGGATCAGACACTTTCATCATCGTTGCTTTCAAGTGAGTAGAAAATAGAATACCTTTTGCTTTAGCTTCTTCTTTGCATTCAGAAACAAATGCTTTTAATTTATTTAAAGTCATTACTGATGAGTCAATAACTTCACCTGCTAATAAAGGTGCAAAATCTTTTAGCAATTTAGTGCTACCGTCTTTCGCAATGAATTCAATTTTGAATTTGCCATTTTCAGCAACAGTTACAGACTTTTCTGTTCCATAAAAATCTCCTTCTGACATAGAAGCAACATTTGTTTTAGAACTTGCAGTCCATGCTCCCATTGAGTGTGGGTGTTTCTTTGCATAGTTTTTTACTGCTTTTGGAGCTCTACGGTCAGAGTTACCTTCACGCAATACAGGGTTTACTGCAGAACCTAATACTTTTGCATATTTTGCTTTAATAGCTTTTTCTTCGTCATTTTTTGGTTCAGCTGGATAGTTAGGAATAGCATACCCATGTGCTTGTAATTCTTTTATAGCAGCATTTAATTGTGGTAATGAAGCAGAGATATTAGGTAATTTAATAATGTTTGCTTCTGGTGTTTTTGCTAATTCACCAAGTTCTGTTAGAGCATCGCCAATTTTTTGGTCCTCTTTTAAGAATTCTGGGAAGTTTGCAAGGATACGACCTGCTAAAGAGATATCACGTGTTTCTACATCTATATTTGCTGTTTTAGCAAAAGCTTGAACAATTGGCAAAAATGAAAACGTAGCTAACATTGGAGCTTCGTCTGTTAACGTGTAAAGGATTTTAGATTTTTGTGTCATTCTTTTTTATTTTAAATGAAAACAATATTATCAAAGACTTGAGTCTGTTCGTTTTTCAAAACTTTAAGGCAAATATACTAAATCACTAATACAATTGTTAGTAAAATGCCCCTTAGTTATAGCGATTTATCAATTTGATATTCTCGTCTTTCTATATTTCGAAATCGGTATATTTTGATATAATATTTTGTCAATTAATGAAAAAAGGTCACTCATAGTTGAGCGACCTTTTTTATATATTTTATCTATTCAATAGTTTTTTCCACCATGGACGTTCTTCAGTTTCCATTTCTTGACCATATCCGTAACCATATCCGTAACCATATCCATATCCTCCATAACCTTTTGTTGTAACAGTGTCATTTAAAATGACAGACATATTCGAAAGTTTTCCTTCTTTATGTAAGTCATTTGGAAGTTTTAACATGCGTTTATCTAAATAGTTAGCTCTCGCAACATAAATAAATGTATCTGCATATTTGGCTACCAATAATGTATCTGTTACTAAGCTAATAGGAGCTGTATCTACAATGATATAATCATATTTGTTTTTCAATTCTTCAAATAATTGACCAATTCTTTCTCCCATAAGCAATTCTGCTGGGTTAGGAGGTATTGTACCTGCTGGTAAAGCGTAGAAGTTGTCATAACCATCTACTTTTACAATGAATTGATCTATATTTTCTTCTTTTCTTAATAAGTAATCTGATACACCTTGAGTAGGTAGCATAATGTAATCATCTAAGCGAGGATTACGCAAATCAAGTCCTATTAACAATGTTCTCTTACCTGATAAAGCAATTGTCGCTGCTATATTTACAGATGTAAAAGTTTTTCCCTCTTTAGGGAAAGTAGAAGTTAAGAAGATCATTTTTGCTTTTCCTTCTTCCGTATGACTTAGCATAAATTCTAAGTTGGTACGAATGATACGCAATGCTTCTGCAGTACTTGTTCTACTTGAAACATCGACAATTTGCGCGTTATTATCTGAGTGTGGAATATCTCCTAAGAAAGGTAAATTAGTTCCCTCCTCAATGTCAAGACGCGTTTTCACTTTTGTGTCTAATAAACTGCGCAAGTAAATAATTGCAAAAGGAATAAGTCCTCCTAAGATTAAAGCAGCCAATAATATAATTGCTTTTTTAGGTGATACAGGCTTATCCGAACTTTTTGCTAAGTCGATCACTTTAGCATTTAAATCTGTTGCAGCTAACGCAATTGCTGTTTCCTCTCTTTTTTGGAATAAGTAAAGGTAGATTGCCTCTTTTACTTTTTGCTGTCTATCAATAATTCTAAACTCTCTTTCCTGTCTTGGAACTTGAGAAAGTCTATTTTTAATTTCTGATTCTTTACTGGCTAATTCCTTTTGTGTAATTTTTAGAGAACTCTGTAGCGTAATTAAGCTTTCCATAACTGAAGCTTTCATTGCTGAAATTTGGTTGTCTAATTTGATTACAGCAGGGTTTTTTGAAGTTGAGCTTGCGCTAATTCTATTTCTATCTAATACTATTGTATTATATTGATTAATCAAGCTATTCGAACTTGCATCTGAAGAAATAATATTTCCAGGGATAAGTTCATTAGGCTCACTTTTTTTCAAAAATTCAATCATTGAAGTAACCACTTTTAATTCGGTTTCATTTTCAATGATTTGCTTTTCATATACATTAGTATTCTGTAAGTACAGACCTAATTCTGTTGGTATATCTGTAATATTGTGTCTGGATTTATATCCCTCAACACTTTTCTCTACATCACCTAATTCTTCAGTGATTAAATTTAATCGACTTTCAATAAATTCAGATGTCTTTTCTGATATAAATCGCTTGTCTGCAATTGCCGCATCGTTGTATAAGGTAACTAATGTGTTTAGATAGTCAATTGCTTTAGTAGGTGTTGCATCAAGTAAAGATAAGTCTAAAACACTTGAAAACTTATCAGTAGGAGCGATTTGAAGGTTTTTTACATAATCATCTACCACCTTTTGTACTGGAAATATCTCTACAGTAACATCTCTAATTGGCTCTTCTTCTTTTTCCTCTTTTAGTTTTTTAAGCGTAGGCAGGGGTTTTTCTTGATTTTTAGTAACGACTAATGTTCCTAAAACAGTTTCAATATTCTCTGTATACTTATAAGTTCCAATCTCTTCTTTATCTTCATTTAATAAAGTAAATTGGTTCTCATCGATATTTTTTACATAAAAAGTATAGCGTATAGTATCAAAGTCAAATACGCGCTTTACAAAGTTGAATGAAATAGGTGTGTCATTGTATAAATTGCTCTTTACGACTCTGCCTTCATTTATATATGCAATGTTAAGTTGTAGTCTGCGTACAGTGCGTTCAGCTAAGCTTCTCGACTGTAATACTTGCATTTCATTCTCAACGTTACTCTTACCACCCGATAATAATCCTAAATCAGAAAAAGCTGCCATCTCAGAAGCGATACCACCACCCCTTTTTTCATCTTTTACGATTATCGTAGTATTTATTTTGTATGTCTTTTCTGTATATCTTAAATATACAAAAGCCAAAATAATAGTAATAATTACACTAACAACAAACCAGCGCCAGTGAATTAAATATTTTTCTAATTCTTCTCTTATATTAATGTTGCTGTTGTCGTTGTTGTCAAATTTGTTTTCCATAGTAATTATTTAGTTGATAACGCAATAATAGTAACAAGAAGTGAAAGTGCTGATAGACCTAAACTTAAGTTCGGTCCCACTACTGAAGAATTTACTCTTGTTTTATTTGGTTCTACATAGACGATGTCATTCTGGTTCAAATAGTAGAAAGGTGAATTCATAAAGTCTGATTTTGTCATATCCACGCGGATAGGGACTCTATGACCGTCAATTTCTCTGATAATTAAAACGTTTTCTCTTTTTCCATAAACAGTCATATCACCTGACAAAGCAATTGCTTCTGATAAGGTTAATCTTTCACTGTTTATTGAGTGGACTCCTGGTTTATTAACTTCTCCTTGAACAGTTACTTTAAAGTTCATTATACGCAAGTTAATAATAGGATTGTTGATGTATTGTCCGATTTCTTTTGATAGGTAGTTAAGAGCGTCTTTACGCGTCATTCCTCCTAATTTTATATTTCCTAACACTGGGAATTGAACATACCCGTTGTTGTCAATTAAGTAGAGTTGTTGTTGCATTTGACCTGTACCTGCTGGATTAAGAGGGTTTGAGGTCATACTGTTGATTAAGTTGAATGGAGCTGCTGCTTCAACATCTTCTGCTGAAACGATAATCATTAACAAATCATCAGGTTGTAGTCTTGTTTGAAATTTTGTATCCTGTAAATTGTTCATTAATACACTGTCAGCATCTTGGTAGTACACTATTTTCTCTCTTGATGCACAAGAGGTCAATAGAAGTGTAAAAACTGCAATTACAACAGTTATATTTAAGGAAATTCTACTTTTCATTTTCTTTTTTTTTGTGCAAATATAAAATTTAAAGATAGTCAAAAAAATAAAAATGTAATTTAGGTTTCGCAATTGTTGTGTTTTGACGAGTCATTACATTTTTAAATAAGTCTGATTAGTGATACTTCTTTGTGTTTTTTCTTAGAAATAGAACTGTTATAGAAAAGGAAATGTATATAATCAAACAATCCTTAATAATTTAGTATTAAGGATTGTTTGATTAAAAAGTTAATTTTTTCTTACGCAATTCAAAGTTTTGTCCTAAGTATACTTTTCTGACCATTTCGTCCGCAGCAAGTTCTTCAGGAATTCCAGCTTTTAGGATTCCTCCTTCAAACATTAAGTATGTTTTGTCCGTGATTGCTAAGGTTTCTTGCACGTTGTGATCAGTGATCAAGATTCCAATATTCTTGTTTTTTAGCTTTGCTACGATTCTCTGTATATCTTCTACTGCTACAGGGTCAACTCCTGCAAATGGTTCATCTAATAATATGAATTTTGGGTCGGTAGCTAATGCTCTTGCAATTTCGGTACGACGTCGCTCTCCTCCTGAAAGTAAATCTCCTCTGTTGGTACGGATATGTTCTAAGCTAAATTCTTCGATTAAAGATTCCATCTTTGCTATCTGTTCCTGTTTAGAAAGTTTAGTCAATTGCAGCACACTCAGTATGTTGTCTTCAATACTTAATTTTCTAAATACTGAAGCTTCTTGTGCTAAATATCCAATACCATGTTGAGCTCGTTTATACATTGGGAAATCAGTTATATCTGTATTGTCAAGATATATATGACCCGCATTGGGTTTTACAAGTCCCACAATCATGTAAAAAGAAGTGGTCTTTCCAGCTCCGTTAGGTCCCAGTAGACCAACGATTTCTCCTTGATTTACTTCAACAGAAACTCCTTTTACTACTTTTCTCTTTTTATATATTTTGATGATATTGTCTGCTCTTAATTTCATTCTTACTCTGATTTAGTAATATTGGTATTGGCTAACTCTTTTCTCTTATTTGATCCTTGTACGAATTTAGAAATATATATACTAACTTCATAGAGAATTAATAAAGGTATTGATACGATGATTTGACTAACCACATCCGGAGGTGTAATGACTGCCGCAACAATCAAAATTAGTACAATCGCATACTTTCTGTAATCTCTTAAAAATTCAGGGGTAACTAAATTCATAACAGACAGAAAGTAAATGATAATAGGTAATTCAAAAACTAATCCACAGGCAATAGATGTTGTTTTAACAAGACTGATATACGAGTTTATATCAATTTGATTTTTGACAATCTCGCTGACCTGGATATTTGCTAAGAAATTAATCGATAATGGAGTTATCATATAATAGCCAAATAATACTCCCAAGAAGAAGAGCAAAGAGGATACTACAATAAATAGCTTCGCATATTTTTTTTCATTTTTGTATAAAGCAGGGCTGATGAATTTCCAAACTTCCCATAAAATAAAAGGCACAGCAATTATGAAACCTGCACTGATACACGTCCATATAATTACAGAGAATTGACCATCCATTGTACGGTTCTGTATTTCGAAAGGTAATTCTTGATTGCAAAAGCCATCTTCAAAATTAAAGTATTGGGCTACTTTGCAAAACATTTTATATGTAATGAAATTGGGATCTTTGGGGCCAAAGATTACTGTGTTAAAGATGAAGTCCCTAAAGAAGAATGCTACAGCACCTCCACCTAAAATAAATATAGATGAGCGTACCAATAACCAACGTAATTCTTCTAAATGATCAAGGAAAGACATTTCCTTTTTTTCGTTCTTTACTTTTTTCGTCATAATTTTAAACTATTCCTTCTTTAAGGATATCATGTAAATGTATCACACCAGCGTATTCTTCATTGTCTGTTACCAATAGTTGAGTGATTGAATTATCCTCTAATATCGACAATGCTTTTGATACATGTTGGTTGACATCTATTGTTTTTGGATGTTGAGTCATGATATCAGCGGCTACAAAGTTAGCTAAAGAATCGCTTTTTTGTAGCATACGACGCAAATCTCCGTCTGTAATGATACCAATTATTTTATTATTTTCCACTACAGCTGTCACACCGAGGCGTTTTTCTGATATTTCGACAATCACATCTTTGATAGAAGATGTAGGTGAAACTGCCGGTTTGTTTTGACTTTTCAAGATGTTCTTTACCAATAATAACAGTTTTTTACCTAAAGCTCCTCCAGGGTGATACATTGCGAAGTCATTTGAAGTGAATTGTTTTAACTCAATTAAACAAGCAGCAAGGGCATCTCCTAATACTAATTGAGCTGTTGTACTATTCATAGGGGCTAAATTATTTGGATCAGCTTCTCTGTCTACTTTTGACAGTAATACAAAATCAGAGCCTTTCGCCAAGAAAGAGTTTTCGTTAGCTGTTATGGCGATTAATTTATTGCCTTGTCTTGTTAACAATGGAGTTAATACTTTTATTTCTGGACTATTTCCACTATTTGAAATACAAATGACACAATCTTCAGGTTGTACGATTCCCAAGTCACCATGTACAGCTTCTGCAGCGTGCATATAAATGGCTGGAGTACCTGTTGAGTTGAATGTTGCTACTATTTTTGCGCCAATTAGTGCACTTTTGCCTATTCCTGTCACTACGATTCGCCCTTTGCAGTTGAAGATAGCCTCAACAGCATGTGCAAAATCATCAGATAAATAATTAACAAGTTTCTTAATGCTTTCACTTTCAGATAACAAAGTGTTTTTAGCAGTATTCAGTATAGTTGATGTTGTATTCAAAATTAGTGAATGTTAAATGTTTAGGATTGAACTAAAGAAATTTTGTACCTTTAGGTACTGCAAATTTATGTAAAATACCATACAAAAATAATGAAATCAACTGAATTTGACTTGTACAAGGAGTTAAAGAGATTTTTCGGCTTTTCACAGTTTAAAGGTCTACAAGAGGATGTAGTTAAAAGTATTATTTCGGGACATAATACTTTTGTAATTATGCCTACTGGGGGAGGTAAATCTCTATGCTATCAATTACCAGCTTTAGTTCTGGAAGGTACTGCTATTGTTGTTTCACCGCTTATTGCATTGATGAAGAATCAAGTAGATGCAATACGCAGTTTGTCAACAGAGCACGGTATTGCGCATGTATTGAATTCATCTCTTACTAAAACAGAGGTGAATCAAGTTAAGCAAGATATTAAAAATGGTGTAACTAAATTGTTATACGTTGCTCCTGAATCTTTAACAAAAGAAGAATATGTCACTTTTTTACAAGGAGAAAAGCTTTCTTTTGTCGCAATAGATGAAGCTCACTGTATATCTGAATGGGGGCATGACTTCCGTCCAGAATATAGAAATCTTCGAAATATCATAAAGCAATTAGGAGATATTCCTATTATAGGGTTAACTGCAACTGCAACTCCAAAGGTTCAAGAGGATATTCTTAAGAACTTGGAGATTCCAAATGCAAACGTGTTTAAGGCTTCTTTTAATAGACCTAACTTGTTTTATGAAATTAGACCCAAAACTAAAAATGTTGAATCTGACATCATTCGCTTTATTAAACAGAGAGAAGGTAAATCAGGTGTAATATACTGTTTGAGTCGTAAGAAAGTAGAAGAAATTGCGAATGTTTTGCAAGTAAACGGTATTAGTGCTGTTCCATATCATGCTGGATTAGATGCTAAAACTCGTGCAAAACACCAAGACATGTTCTTGATGGAAGAAGTAGATGTTGTTGTTGCAACAATTGCTTTTGGTATGGGAATCGATAAACCAGATGTGAGATATGTAATCCACCACGATATACCGAAATCGCTTGAGAGTTATTATCAGGAAACTGGTAGGGCTGGTCGTGATGGCGGTGAGGGATATTGCCTTGCTTATTACTCTTATAAAGATATAGAGAAACTTGAGAAGTTTATGGCAGGAAAGCCAATTGCGGAACAAGAAATTGGCTTTGCACTATTACAAGAAGTAGTTGGATATGCTGAAACTTCTATGTCGAGAAGAAAATTCTTACTTCACTATTTTGGAGAAGAATTTGATGAAGTAAATGGCGAAGGTGCTGATATGGATGACAACGTCCGAAATCCCAAGAGTAAAATCGAGGCTCAAGATAGTGTCAAGAAGGTAATTGAAGTCGTTCGCGATACCAAACAGATTTACAAGACTAAAGAAGTGGTGAATACTTTGCTTGGAAAGCTTAATGCTTTAATTAAAGTGAATAAAACGGATAATCAAGTTTATTTTGGTTGTGGAAAAGAACACGACGATAAGTACTGGATGGCTTTGATTCGTCAAATGCTTGTTGCAGGACTATTGAAAAAAGATATTGAGACTTATGGTGTTTTGAAATCTACTGAGGCAGGACTTGAGTATTTGGAGAAACCTTACTCTTTCTTGATGACTGAAGATCACGTATATTCAATCTCAGATAGCGAACAAGATTTAGGTGTTTCAAAATCTGCCTCTGTGGTAGACGAGGTACTGATTGGTATTTTGAAAGATTTACGTAAGAAAGTTGCCAAGAAATCAAGTGTACCACCTTTTGTGGTGTTTCAAGATCCTTCATTAGAAGAAATGGGGCTGAAGTACCCTATTACTCTTGAGGAAATGGCAAATATCATTGGAGTTAGTGATGGTAAGGCCAAGAAATATGGTAAAGAATTTGTCGAAGTAATAAAGAAATATGTAGAGGAAAACGACATTATTCGACCGGACGATTTAGTGGTGAAGTCTACAGGTGCTAACTCTGCTCTTAAATTATACATTATTCAGAGTGTTGATAGAAAACTTTCGCTTGATGATATTGCCAAAGCAAAAGGATTAGACATGGATGGTCTATTGAAAGAAATGGAGCAGATTGTTTACTCTGGTACTAAATTGAATATTGATTACTGGTTAGAGGAAGTACTTGATGAAGATAGTCAAGAAGAAATCTACGATTACTTTATGGAATCTGAGACAGACAATATTAAAGTTGCAATGGCGGAATTTGAAGGTGATTATGATACCGATGAACTACGATTGATGAGAATTCAATTTATGAGTAAAGAGGCAAATTAGATTTGTTAACTGATAAATTAAAATATAAAAAGCGAGTTTCTAATTTATAGAAACTCGCTTTTTTATTGATTTGTATTCATCATTCTATGATTAGGAAATAGTACGTTGTGTATTATTGAACTTATTTGTTGTACTCATAACAGTGTAGTACTAAACTTAATTCGCATTGATACACCTTTTGATATGTGTAAATCTGTCGTTTAGTCCTTATAAAGAATGCGCTCACGGTCTGTTGCTATAGTCTTATTATTAACTGATGTCTTTTTGATACAGAGATAAATAATTAAAAAGTACTTAACAACAGGTATCAAATAGAGTAAAAACCAATGTAAAGACAAATTAGCGTCTTTTAGTCTACGCGTGGTTGCAGCCATTGTAGGGGTAGTGATTAGGATATGCAATACTAAAGCATATGGCCAGTTTAAAATGCTGCGGTTGTAAAGGTCGATATTGTCTATCAAGCGATAAATAACAATAGTCGTCAATGCATAGATTATCGAATAAATAAAATATTCGGTTCTATTAGCTCTCCCGGTTATGTTAAAAAGATAGTAATAGATCTTGGAGAAAAAGTTGTTTAGCACTTGGTTTTAGATTTAATTATGAGTTATATCTCCTTCGTACAACTCTCCACGATGTGGTTTTAGGACATCTCTTAGTTGGAGCATTTGCTCATCATTTACGACAATATAAGCCAAGCTGTATGATTCGTTTATATTTTCCATGTCAATTATCGCAATAGGAAGTTTTTCGATTGCGATGTACTCTTTTAAGTGAATGACATGGTGTTCTGCTGTTTTTGAAGCTCCAGGTCCTCTGAAGTCCCAGATTAATTTTATTTTTCGTTCCATAGTGTTGTAAAGTTCTTGTCAAAAGTAAATAAAATATGTTGATTCAAGTAAGCGAATCTTTAACAGTATTCAATCCAAAGCAATAGTGAACATCAGAATGAATCATATCGCGTCGTTTGTATGTGGTGGCCTCTTGTGTTTTAATCATCGCGATTGTGGTATATAGGGTGTTAAGTAGTGTTAGCATTCAAAGGAAATGTTAGGTGTATGATTTCATATTGATAGGTAGGTGGTCGGCTAAAAAACAGGGTAAATAAGCCGATCATAAGCCGATCATAAGCCGACCACATGCCGATCACAAGCCGACCACCCCCTTTTGTTTTCAAATTTCATTAGCAGTTGTACTGTTGTTTTAAATAGATTAAACAATTGAATTTTGAATTGCAAACAGAGATAAATTAGTGGTTGGTGAAGTGCTAATGGGATTGATCTTAGCATTGCTTTAAAGAGAGGTCTGAGTCTTAAGTGGAAGTGTTAGTCAAAAGGCAAGTGATTAGGTAAAGTGTTGCCAATAAGAGAATCGAGAATAATGCATGGGCTTGTTTTTGAATCACATAAAATGTTTTGAGTTTGGAAACAAACAAATCACAGCAAAACATTGGGCATTGAGAGAAGTAATTAGATAAACAGTTTCTTTTTTTGTATTTTTGGATTTGATATAATTAAAAAAGAAATGGCAAAAGAATTTGTAATATTAGTTAATGAAAACGACGAGGAAATAGGAGTAATGGAAAAAATTGAAGCTCATGAGAAAGCTTTGTTGCATCGTGCCTTTTCAGTTTTTATTTTAAATGACAAGAATGAAGTTATGCTCCAACAAAGAGCATCAGAAAAATATCACTCCCCTTTATTATGGACCAATACTTGTTGTAGTCATCAACGAGCAGGAGAAACAAATATAGAAGCAGGTAGAAGGAGAATGGTGGAAGAAATGGGTTTTGAAGTACCGTTAAAAGACGTTTTTAGTTTTATTTATAAAGCTCCGTTTGACAATGGATTGACAGAGCATGAGTTTGATCATGTAATGATAGGATATTACAATGGCGAACCAACTGTTAACCGAGAAGAAGTAGAAGCTTGGAAGTGGATGGGGATAGATGACATTAAAGAAGATATGGAAAAACAACCCGAACTATATACCGCATGGTTTAAAATCATATTCTCGAAATTTTACCATTTTATTGAAGCTCAAAAAAAGTAAATTATGCGCTTAACAATCAGTAGAAAATCACATTTTAACGCAGCCCATCGATTATTTAATAAAAATTGGGACGATAAGAAAAACCAACTTGTCTTTGGGAAGTGCAATAACCCTAATTACCATGGACATAATTATGAATTGATTGTACATGTAACAGGAGAGTTAGATCCAGAAACTGGGTTCGTTATGGATTTAAAAGAGTTGTCTGATTTGATAAAGGCTGAAATAGAAGAAGCTTTTGATCACAAAAACTTGAACTTAGATGTTGCGGAATTTGCAGAATTGAATCCAACTGCAGAAAATATAGCTGTGGTTATCTGGAAAAAATTAAGACCTTTTATTAGCGAAGACAAGGATTTAGAGGTGGTGTTATATGAAACTGCTCGTAATTTTGTTTCTTTTAAAGGAGATTTTTAAAAATACGTTTTGTATATACTAAAATTCGTAAATTTGTAGCTTGAATTTTTTTAAGGGAAGAGAGGTAGGTTTAGCCTACATGTTTTATAATAGGAAAAATATTATATGAGTTTTATTCAATATCCTATCGTATTTGTACCAATCCTAAAAGATCGCATATGGGGCGGTACAAAATTAAATACAGTATTAGGAAAAGAAATACATTCTGATCAAGTTGGAGAGAGTTGGGAAGTTTCTGGAGTTACAGATAATGTTAGTATTGTAGCAAATGGAACTTATAAAGGTTGCGATTTAGAAGAGCTCATAAACCAATATCCAGAGGAATTATTAGGTAGTTATATATACAATCGCTTTGGCAAACAATTTCCATTGTTATTTAAATTTTTAGATGCCAAGGAGGATTTGTCTATACAATTACACCCTAATGATGAACTTGCGATGAAAAGACATCAATCTTTAGGTAAGACCGAAATGTGGTATGTTATGCAAGCAGACCCAGGTGCGAGAGTTGTGGTGGATTTTAAGGATGGAGTACATCAAGAGGATTATATGAAGCATCTCGAAAACAAGACATTACCTTCTATTCTAAATGAAATTTTGGTAGAGAAAGGGGATGTTTTTTTTATTGAGACAGGGACTGTTCACGCCATTGGTGGGGGAGTACTATTAGCAGAAATTCAACAAACTTCTGATATAACTTATCGAGTATACGATTGGGATAGAGTTGATGCTGAAGGCAATTCAAGAGAGTTACACGTAGACTTAGCTAAAGACGCGATTAATTATGAGCCAAAACAAGTAGAGTTGGTTTATGAGAAAAAAGAAAATGTAGCAAATTCTATTGTTGAATGTCCTTATTTTTCAGTGAATTACATTCCTTTAAAAGAGGTGTATCACCTAAAAAAGGCAATTGATAGATTCCACTTTTACGTGTGTACAGAAGGAGATTGTACATTCGTAATAAATCAAGATAAATATGAGTTTAGCAAAGGAGATAGTATATTAATACCAGCTGCTATTGCTGAATTTTCTATAGAAGGTAAAGCGACTTTATTAGAAATATTTGTTTCGTAAAAAGACTATAAAGTATAGTATTAAAGTTGTAGCTTTGTTCAAAATTTTAACCCATAAATTAGATTAATATGGCAAGTGTAAAAAACTTAAAAAAGGATATTCATTACGTATTAGGAGACATTATCCAAGCTATTTATATTCACGAAATGGCAACTGATGGAGCAACTCCACAAACTGAAGCGTTGTTAGAAGAAACATTAACTTCATTCGATGAATTAATTGAAGCAGTAAACGCTAAAAACGTTGAAAATAAAAAAGCACATTTTAAAGGAGTTTACTCAAAATTAGAAAATGTTGCAGGTCAGTTAGTTGAGAAAATTAACGCATTGTAGTCTAAAAAAAGAATACAAAAACAAGCCGAAAGGCTTGTAAGATTCAAAAAGCGTGTTATCTTTGCACTCGCAAAATGAGTCGCCGGTGTAGCTCAGCTGGCTAGAGCAGCTGATTTGTAATCAGCAGGTCGTGGGTTCGAGTCCCTCCATCGGCTCAAATTTTGAAAATAACATATTGCAATAATACTATTGAGTCGCCGGTGTAGCTCAGCTGGCTAGAGCAGCTGATTTGTAATCAGCAGGTCGTGGGTTCGAGTCCCTCCATCGGCTCAATTTTTTGAAAATAATATATTGCAATAAAAACTATTGAGTCGCCGGTGTAGCTCAGCTGGCTAGAGCAGCTGATTTGTAATCAGCAGGTCGTGGGTTCGAGTCCCTCCATCGGCTCAATTTTTTTGAAAGTTAAATATTGCAATAATAATATTGAGTTGCCGGTGTAGCTCAGCTGGCTAGAGCAGCTGATTTGTAATCAGCAGGTCGTGGGTTCGAGTCCCTCCATCGGCTCAATTTTTTGAAAATTACATATTGCAATAATACTATTGAGTCGCCGGTGTAGCTCAGCTGGCTAGAGCAGCTGATTTGTAATCAGCAGGTCGTGGGTTCGAGTCCCTCCATCGGCTCAATTTGAAAATTAAATGTTGCGACATTATTAAGTCGCCGGTGTAGCTCAGCTGGCTAGAGCAGCTGATTTGTAATCAGCAGGTCGTGGGTTCGAGTCCCTCCATCGGCTCAAAGGCTTCCTTATTAAGGAAGCCTTTTTGCATTAAAAACTTTCTCTTGAACGCTCGACTGTCAATTTCTTTTTATAATTTTATTGTAAATTATACTTTTTTAAGTAATTGCTTTTATTTACTCGCTTGATTTGCTACCTTTTTTTGCCTATACTATCGTTTGTTATAATTTTTAAAAATAATACCTATGCAAGTTGTTACTGATTCTGGTTGGTTTGTGTATTTAGAGATATTGTACTTTATCTTAACGATTATTGTAGCTATTCGCATTATCTATGACACAGATTCTATATCTAAGACTTTAGCCTATTTGTTATTGGTTGTTTTTGTTCCCGTCTTTGGGATGTTTTTTTATTTCTCTTTTGGCATCAATTACCGCAAGAGAAAAATGTATACTAAGAAATTAGAGCATAACGATGATTACAATGAGCGCTTAACCCAGAGATTGAAAGAAGTTCACATTGATTTTAAGCAGAAAGGGAATAAGATAGTGGAGGAGAATCGCTCCTTTATCAAGATGCTATCAAGTACGGCTATGGGAGAAGGGCCTTTGTTAGTTGATAATAAAGTAGATCTATTGGAGAATGGCGAAGTGTTTTTTCCAAGGTTGTTAGAGGATTTAAAGAATGCTAAGCACCACATACATATTGAGTATTATATTTATGAAAATAGCGAAATCGGTCGACAAATTGAAGAAGTACTCATTAGTAAATTAAAAGAGGGGGTGGAAGTCCGTTTTATTTACGATGATTATGGTTCTCGCTCAATTCGTAAGAATATTGTTCGCAATATTCGCAAGCATGGTGGTGAGGCATTTCCCTTTAACCGAATTATTTGGATAGCTTTAGCTAACCGTCTGAATTATCGCAATCACAGAAAAATTGTTGTAATTGATGGATTAATTAGTTACACGGGGGGTATTAATATTTCTGATCGATATGACAACCGAAATAAGGATCAGAATGACTATTATTGGAGAGATACACATGTTCGCATTGAAGGGACAGGTGCTTATGGTTTGCAGTATATATTTTTAGCAGATTGGAATTTTTGTAGTAAACAAACTATTGCTTTTAGCAAAGAATATTTTCCAAAAGTTGAGTACAGTAAGGATCGTTTAGTTCCTTTGCAGATTATTTCTTCTGGACCTGACTCAGATGTACCTTCTATTTTATACAGTGTATTGAAAGCAATACAAACCGCAAAAAGTGAGATTCTCATAACTACTCCTTACTATATTCCCGATGAATCACTTCAATTAGCTATTAAGATGGCAGCATTGAGCGGTAAGAAAGTGAAGATGATTCTACCTGGTATTACTGATTCAATGATGGTGAAGTGGGCATCAGAATCCTATTTTCAAGAATTATTAGAATATGGAGTTGAGATTTACTTGTACAAGAAAGGCTTTATACACGCCAAAACTTTTGTGACTGATTCAGGAGTATGTTCTGTTGGAACTTGTAATTTAGATCATAGAAGTTTCGATTTGAATTTTGAAGTAAATGCAATTATTTACGATGAGGACTTTGCCTTAAAGATGAGGGAAATGTTTTTTAGAGATTGTAAAGAGTCAATCAAACTTGATTTAAAGCTTTGGAATAAACGTTCAAAATGGCATCGTTTAAAGAACAGTTTTGTTCGTTTATTAGCGCCGTTATTATAAGCGAAATTTATAGTGAGTAGTATTGAGGTTATGCAAAATGCAAGTATAAGTATTAGTGCTACTATATAGGGTGATTTCCTTTTGGTGTCTGGAAGCAGAAGGAATGACAATTTCTATAATTTTTTTAAATAAACTTAGTATTTAAGTAATAGTATATGAATTTACATTTAACATATAAAGAATATATAACACACCAACATCCCTTCGAGAATGACTATGAGGGTAAAGTGATTACTACTTTGATCGAATCACGGGCAAACAAAAAGGAAAATAAGAAGGTCGTTTTGTATATTCACGGCTTTAGTGATTATTTCTTTCAGTACCATATGATGCGTTATATCAATGCAGAGGAGATTAATTTCTTTGCAGTTGATTTGCGTAAATGTGGTCGATCACTATTATCTCATCAGCATCCTAATTATTGTCAATCTATGCGTGAGTATTTCCCTGATTTGAACTATGCTATTGAGTTTATCACGAAGCAAAATAGCAATACTGAAATATATATGATGGGACATAGCACAGGAGGATTATTAGTTTCTTATTACGCAAAATTTGGTTTACTGAGAAATCGGATAAAGGGGATTGTCTTAAACTCTCCATTTTTAGATTTCAATTTACCTTTTTATGTTAAACCCTTTATAACAACTGTTGCTAAGAGCAAGTCTTCTAAGGATGCATATGCTTGTATGGAAAGCTTACCTCCAATCTATGGGGAGTCTTTACATCGAAATTATAACGGTGAGTGGAAGTATAGTCTTGACTTAAAACCGATCAAGCCTTTTCCTGCTTTTTATGCATGGATATTAGCTGTACAACATGCGCAATCTTTAATTAAAGAAGACCCCAATTTAGGAGATTTGCCTATCTTGTTAATGAGAAGTGATAAATCTGGTAACGCATACAGACAAACGGATATTACAAATTGCTCAGATGTTGTACTCAATGTAAAAGATATGACCAAAATAGGTTGTAAACTTAGCGATAACGTCGAAGAAGTTATTGTCGAAGGAGGCGTACACGATTTAGTATTATCAAGTGAAGCTGCAAGAAATTTTGCCTTGCAAAAAATTGTAGCATTTGTTAAGAAGTAAAAAGCAGAAGTATACAAAATCAAAAAGCTGTTATTCACATTGAATAACAGCTTTTTTTTAAGTAATAATTGAAATATGTTGTGATACAATCGGATTAGAATAGACCTCCTCCAGTTCCACCACTTTGCTTTGTATTTGCATCTCTGTATTTTCGTTGTAATGCACGCCCTTTTCCTCCTCCAAACGTATAGTTTAGTCCTATGTAAAGAGATCTACTTTCCCATGTAAATTGACCATTAGAAGGGTAAGGATACTGTGAATCATATTTGAACTTCATGGTATTAAAGATATCGTTGAATCTTGCACTGATACTTAATTTATTTTGAAGTAGAGAATATCTCACACCAGCATCAATCTTATACATCTCTTTAGAGTTCATCGTCAATCCGTCTAAAGGACCTCTATAGAAACCAAATAAGTTAAATCTCAAGTTTTTAGTTGCTTTAAAATTACTATTCAAACGCGCATTAAATGAATTGGCAGTAATGTTGCGCTCGATGAAGTCCATTTGATTTGTAGTCGTATTTAACTTAGAAACAAAACCACTTTGTTTGATACTTGAAAAATCAATTGCCGGTTGCATATCCCACCAAGGTGTAAGGATAAGGTTTGCAGAAAGTTCAAAACCATAAGCATCATTTGATTTATAGTTATCAAAAGTCATTAATAGCGCATTTGGGTTGTCATTTTCTGGGTCATCATAAATAACCTGATTAATTTCTTTATTGATTTTTCTGTAGTATACACCTGCTGTTACACTGCTTTTGTTAGTAAACATTCTTGTGTAGTTAAGTTCCACTGAATTAGTGAATTGAGGTTTTAATTCTGGATTACCTACCATTGTCATTAATGGAGTTGAGAATTGTCTCACAGGGTTTGTTTGTGAAATACCAGGTCTATCTACTCGTCTACTATAACTCAGGTTGAACATATCATTGTCTGTCATTGTATACCCTATGTAAACAGATGGATATAAAGTAAGGTAGTCATCTTTGAAATTGGTTTTGCCATTTAAAGTTGATTCAACTTTATAACTTTCTAATCGGGTTCCTAATTGGTAGTTGAATTTTCCATAGGTTTGGCCGAAGGTTACATAGGCAGAGAAAATGTCTTGATCGTATTTATTGTTTATTTGATGAGTATCCGAAGAAGTCATTGGATTATTAGAGTCAAATGCATTGTCTGCTCTTGATAATCTCGCTTCAGCTCCTAATTCAAGTTTAGTGTGATCATTTAATGGATTAACGTAGTCGATATTAATCGTAGTAAGGTTACTTTTATTTTCGCTTCCATCTCTGTACAATTGGTTTGGGTTCTTTCCAATTGTTGTATCATAATCTCCATCATTGGTAGATTTGTTTCTACTGAAGTTTCCTTCAATATCTAAAGTATGTCCTTTTTTCTCAAACAAGTGTTTGTAAGCTAAGTTATAGGCACTATATTTATTTTCTCCGTCATATTTCGTGTTTTGAAATATATCTTCAAATAAATTATTAGGATATGTAGTAGCATTAGCCATATCCATTGTGTTGTTGTTTGTACTTTGGTTAGTATAGAATGACAAAGTGTTGTTGTCATCAATATAATAATCCATCCCTACTTTGTATAAGTAGTTTTTATTGATAGACTTCATGCGAATCTCCGTTGGTGATTGTATATCAGTACGCATCATATCTCCATCATTTTTGTATTGTCCGTACGAATAACTACCATTGCCATAGAAGTTAAGTTTTCCTTGTCTATAGTTTAGGTTAATTGAGTTTGAGTTTTTAGCATAGTGAGAGAAAGTAGCTCCTGTATCAATTGATCCATTAAAACCATCCATTGTATTTTTGTGTAAGACAATATTGATGATACCAGACATACCTTCAGGATTGTATTTAGCACTTGGATTGGTAATTAATTCAATGCTTTTGATAGAGGTAGAAGGGATTTGTTTTAAAACTTGCTCAGAAGACATATTTGTCGGACGACCATCGATTAGAATTCGCACATTCTCATTACCTCTAAGTGAGATTTTACCATCTTTATCGACATTGACAGAAGGGATATTATTCATTATCTCTCCAGCAGTAGCTCCTGCTGTGGTTAAATCTTTTCCAACATTAATTACTTTTCTGTCTATTTTTTGCTCTATTGTTGACTGTTCAGCAATGATATTAACTCCTTCTAAAGTTGTCGCTTCAGGTTGAAGGAATATTGTACCTAAGTTTAAGATAGATTCAGACAGAACGATGTCTTTTTGGAATGTTTGATAGCCAATGAATTGAACTTCTAATGTGTATTTGTTTTGTGGAACAGATAATTCAAAGTTACCTTGGTCGTTTGACATAGCTCCTGTGATTATCTGCTCTCCATTTTTAATAGCAATTGTAGCATAAGGTACTGCAGATTGCAAATCTTTATCTATTATCGTTCCTGTAATTTTCCCATTTTGAGATAAACCAGTGTAGATAGCAATCAAGAAGAAAATAGCACTAAGTTTAAATTTCATAAGTTATTCTAATTTGAGTTGAGTTTATTTTTTTACTTTAGGTCTTTGTTTAATAGACACCTATTTTGACTTTTTGTTACAGAATAAAATTCAAAATTGTTTATATATAATAATTCTTAATTGTAATTGATTGATAATCAGTTAATTTAATGTATTTGAAAAATTAAAAAAAATGAGATATACTGTATTTTGTGGATCGAGTAGTGGATTTGATGAAAACTTTAAGCGTGAGGCGTATAATTTAGGAAAGGCTTTAGCTTCTAAGACTATTGGATTAGTATACGGTGGGGCTAATGTTGGATTAATGGGAGCTGTGGCCGACGGTTGTTTGGACCATGGAGGTGAAGTTATAGGGGTATTACCTTATTTTTTGAAAAATGTTGAGATAGAACACAAGGCGTTGACAGAGTTGTTTTTAGTTGAGTCAATGCATGATCGCAAGGCTAAGTTAAATGAGTTATCTCATGGAGTGATTGCTCTACCTGGCGGATATGGGACATTAGAGGAATTGTTTGAAATGATAACGTGGGCGCAGTTAGGACTTCACAAGAAACCTGTAGCAATACTCAATACAGATCATTTCTATGATCCTTTATTGCTAATGATAGATAAGATGGTTGAGAAAGGCTTTTTAAAGCAAATCAATAAAGAAATGCTTATTGTTTCTGATCAAATTGAGGATTTGTTGGATAGAATGGAGAAATATGAAGCACCTAAAGAAGGAAAGTGGATAACGAAGGAGAAGTAGATTCATTCAAATTTCACATTTTAGATTTTTTAAGTTTAAATTATCATATCAGAAGAATTAGAAAGACGTAAAAAGTCGTAATTTAGGATTTATTAAAGTTAGGAAAATGGAAAAACACAATAATAATATTGCAATATTGGTTGATGGCGATAATGCACAAGCAAAATTGTTAGATAAAATATTAGAAGAAGTATCAAAATACGGAAAAGTTACAATTAGGCGTATATACGGAGATTGGACAACACCGCAGATGAATAGCTGGAAAGATTTGCTCAATGATTTGTCTTTTTCACCTATGCAGAAGTTCAATTATACTTCAGGGAAAAATTCTACGGATAGCTCTTTGATTATTGATGCGATGGATATCTTACATGATAAGGCTGTTGATGGCTTCTGTATAGTGTCAAGTGATAGCGACTACACTGGATTAGCTAAACGCATTCGAGAGGAAGGTATTTTCGTGATGGGAGTAGGAGAAAAGAAAACACCTAATGCCTTTGTTCAATCGTGTGAGATCTTTACTTATTGCGAAACACTTATGCCAAAAGAAAGTACGGTGAAAGGAGATAATGGGAGTAATAAGAAAAGTGCTCAGTCTGATGAAGATGACAATAAAACTTTGACAAAAAAAGAGTACAAGTTGATTGATCGCGCTTTTGATATGTCCGTTGATGAGGAGGTTGAGGCTTATATTGCAACTGTAGGGCAAAACTTGAGAAAGCTAAATCCAAGTTTCGATGCTCGTGATTATGGCTTTAGAAATTTGACAGAGATGTTCAAGCACTTAAAGACCTACGAAGTAATCAACAATAATGTAAAGGGACTGAATCACCCATTGGTGAAAAAGAAATAAAACAAGGAAACGCTTTTTTATAAAGCGTTTTTTTATTTTTAGGCTTTAGAATAGAAAATATTAATAGTTATGACATTAGACGAAATAAAGGGAATACGCAAGCAGTTTGAATATTATCGCATGTTAGCAGATAAAACTGTTTTACTATTATCTCAGGAGGAGTTAAACTGGAAAGTAAATGAGGAAAGTAATACGGTAGCTGTACTGATGCGTCATATTACGGGTAATTTACTTTCGAGATTTACTAATTTCTTTACAGAAGACGGAGAAAAGGAATGGAGAAAGCGCGACGAGGAGTTTGCGGAAGGCTTTTACGATAGACATGAGTTGATTTCTAATTGGGATAAAGCGTGGAATGTATTGTTTGCTACGATAGACAGCATTGATGAGCATAATATCGAGACTATAATTAAAATTAGAAACCAAGATCACACGGTAGGGGAAGTACTATATCGTCAATTAGCCCATTACCCTTATCACATTGGGCAAATAGTTTTTATCGGAAAGATGATAAAGAATAAAGATTGGCAATCTTTAAGTATTCCTAAGAATAAATCAACAGATTACAACCAAGAAAAATTTAGTAATCCTAATTCTGAGAAACATTTTACAGATAATTATTTAAATAAATGAGTTTAAAATTTTGTAGTTCGTAATTATGTGTGGACATAATTATAGATGTTACGTATAGAATTTTATATATTTGTTGCTACACGAATAAATAACACATTATGAAATTAAACACAGTAGCTTGTATGGTATTAGCTTCAACTATGTTACTTTCTTGTGGAGAAACAAAAGATAAAAAGGAATCTCAAGACACAACGGAAGTAGCTGAATTTAAATACAGTGTTGACAAATTTGCTGACATTGAAGTATTGAGATACCAAATTCCTGGATGGGAAGACTTAACTCTAAAGGAAAAAGAATTAGTTTATTATCTAAGCCAAGCTGGTTATGTAGGTCGCGATATTATGTGGGACCAAAACTACAAGCATAACTTAAAAATTCGCAAAGCACTTGAGAATATTTATGTGAACTATAAAGGAGACAAAGAATCAGAAGATTGGAAAAACTTTGTTACTTATTTAAAGAGAGTTTGGTTTTCAAATGGAATACACCATCATTATTCAAATGACAAAATAAAACCAGCTTTTGATAAGGCATATTTTGACACGTTGCTAAAAGAAACAAATACAACATTAGACAATGCAGTTGCTGAAATCTTGTTTAATGATGTGGATAGTAAAAAGGTTAATCTTGATTCAAAGAAAGGTTTAGTTACTGGATCAGCTATTAATTTTTATGGAGAGGGAATTACTGATGAAGAAGCCGAAACTTTTTATGCAAATATGAAAAGTCCAGATCCTAATCGACCATTATCGAATGGATTAAATTCTAAACTAGTAAAAGAAAATGGAAAGTTAGTTGAAAAGGTTTGGAAAAGTGGAGGAATGTATGGTCCTGCTATCGATCAAATCATCTATTGGCTTGAGAAAGCGATAACAGTTGCAGAGAATCAAAAGCAAGCTGATGCAATCGCTTTGTTAATTAAATTTTACCAAACGGGAGATTTAAAATCATGGGATGATTACAATGTAGCATGGGTTCAAGCGACAGAAGGTAATATTGATTACAACAATGGCTTTATTGAGGTTTATAATGACCCATTGGGACATAAAGGTTCTTATGAAAGTGTTGTTCAAATTAAGGACTTTGATATGTCAAAGAAAATGGAAGTACTTTCTCACGAAGCGCAGTGGTTTGAGGATAATTCTCCATTAATGGATGAGCACAAAAAGAAAAGTGTGGTAGGAGTAACTTATAAAACAGTTATTGTAGCATCCGAATCAGGTGATGCTTCACCGAGTACACCTATCGGTGTGAATCTACCGAATGCTGACTGGATTAGAGCAGAACATGGATCTAAATCTATTTCATTGGGAAATATTATTGATTCTTATAATCACGCTGGTGGATCTGATCGTTTAAAAGAGTTTGTTCACGATCAAGAGGAATTTGACTTAGAAGAAAAGTACGGTGAATTAGCAGATAAGTTACATACAGCCTTACACGAAGTAATTGGACACGCTTCAGGACAAATTAACGATGGAGTAGGACAACCACAGGTAACACTGAAGAGCTATGCTTCTACCTTAGAAGAAGGTCGTGCAGACTTAGTAGGATTGTTCTATTTATATAATCCTAAATTACAAGAGTTGGGATTAGTGGATGATTGGAAAGCAGTAGGAAAAGCAGCTTATGATGGATATATTCGAAATGGATTAATGATGCAATTAGTGCGTTTAGAACCAGGTGCTGATATTGAAGAAGCACATATGAGAAATCGTCAATGGGTGAGTGCTTGGGTCTTTGAAAAAGGACAAAAAGACAATGTGATTGAAAAAGTAGTTAAAGACGGTAAGACGTACTTTAATATTACAGATTATGAGAAATTACACGATCTATTTGGACAATTATTAAAAGAGACACAGCGTATTAAATCGGAAGGAGATTTTAATGCAGCAAAAGCATTAGTAGAAAACTATGGTGTGAAAGTAGATCAAGCTATTCACAAAGAAGTTTTAGAACGCAATGCAAAATTTGATTCGGCTCCTTACAGAGGATTCGTTAATCCGTATATTGTTCCTGTTAAGAATGATAAAGGTGAGGTAGTTGATTATAAAATCGAACAACCAGAATCATTTGCAGATCAAATGTTGTACTACGCTAAAGAATATAGTTTCTTACCTGAAAATAATTAATAGTTATTTTTTTACAATATGTAAAGCCAACCTCCAATAGAGGTTGGCTTTTTTTTATGATTACTTTGTTTGATTTATAAAATCAGTAGGTCGTTGGCCCAATAGTTTAGTAAAGACATTGCTGTAAGACTGCGCACTGTTATAGCCTACGAGTATGGCGATTTCACTGATACTATATTGTCCTTCACTGAGTAGTTCGATTGACTTGATGATGCGTACCATCTGTATATATTTTGCAATGCTAATCCCTGTTTCCTTTTTAAACTGCCGCTCTAATGTTCGAATACTCATAAAGCATATAGCAGCTAATTCGTCTATCGGTATGGTTGATTGATAATGTTGGTGAATATAAGCTGTTGCATCTAATAATACTTTTGTTCGGGGAACTGGTGTAATAAGGGGAACAGCATTCTTGACAAACGAGGGAAGTTCTAACAGTATCGCTCTTAAAAACGTCTGTTCACTTTCGTCATAATTCATATTCATTGACCATTTTTCGGTGTACATTATCATTTCCCTAAGAACGGTAGGAATTGCAAACAGGTATAATTCCTCATAGAAGTTTGGCAAGTCCTCAACGTCAAAATACAAAGTACGCAAAGAAACGTGTTCTGATGCATGTGTTGTTTTATGAGGCACATTCGAAGGAATATAAGCTACGTGGTTTTGTGGTAATAAAAATTGGCACGATTCCACGTGTAGATATTGATACCCTGATTCAACATAAACTAACTGAGCTTTCTTGTGATGATGAAACTCATTATTGTGTTTCCAGTATTCTGCATGCCATGAAAAAGCAGGCTTTTTTACTTCATCGACTAATTGCGGTTTACTCATACTTGTCGTTTTAGTTATGATATATGGCGAATATAATCATTTATCTGAACTTACCTTTGTACTCTTAAATAACAATAGGTAATTTTTTAAAACAAACAACCATGGAAAAAGATATAGAACAAGTTTCTAAATTAAAGAAACTACTAATGTTTTTGGGGATCATCTTTGTCGCTTCGAATTTGAGAGCTCCACTTACATCTGTTGGACCAGTAATAGCAGAGATTACAAAGGCACTTGAGTTGTCTAATACAACAGCAGGTTTGATTACAACGATTCCCTTAATGGCTTTTGCTTTTCTATCTGGGATTGTACCGCGTTTTTCACGAAAGTATGGAATGGAAGTTATTCTGTTGCTTTCATTAATTATATTGACAATAGGGTTGATTATTCGACCTTTGGGAAGTATTGCGAGTTTATTTATTGGAGCAGCTTTAGTGGGAACGGCTATTACAGTAGGGAATGTTTTAATGCCTGCATATATTAAGAATAATTTTCCAACTAAGGTAGGAACAATGATGGGGATTTACTCTGTTGCGATGAATTTAACTGCTGCTTTAGCTGCTGGTTTTAGTATTAGTTTAGGACATTTTACGGAGTTAGGATGGAGAGGTTCTATCGGTATATGGGTGGTATTGAGTATTACGACAATTGTCATTTGGATTCCTCAAGTAAAGAAAAAACGAATTGATCCTGTTAAAGGGAATTTTGCAATTGATGAAAATAAAGTGAATTTATATAAATCAGGATTAGCTTGGGCTGTAACTGTTTTTATGGGTGTACAATCGCTTTTGTTTTACTGTTTAGCAGCTTGGTTGCCAAAGGTTGTGCAGACTTGGGGAGTATCGGAGGTTGAATCAGGTTGGATTTTATCTTATGTACAATTCGCCCAGTTGCCAATGACGTTTATCGGAGCTATTATTGCCAGTAAAATGAACAACCAAAAGTTCTTAGCTGCTTTATCAGGGATATTGTTTACTATAGGGATTTTAGGTGTTGTCGTTTTTAAGACAGAGTATTTATTACTGTGGTGTATATTAATAGGTGCAGCAAGTGGATTGGCATTTAGTTTATCAATGCTCTTCTTTGTGTTGAGAACCAAAAATGCAGTACAAGCTGCTGATCTTTCAGGAATGGCACAATCGTTTGGTTATATGATAGCAGCAGTAGGACCACCATTGTTTGGAGCGTTTTACGACATGACACAATCTTGGACTACCTCGTTAGGTTTTCTGTTAGCGATGTCTATAACACTGATTATTTCAGGTATCATCGCAGGACGAGATACTTGGGTAGAATAGAATAGTGAAAAGAGCGGTTGTATCATTTAACAACCGCTCTTTTTGCATTTAGATAAAGTTTATTTCAATCTACATAACATTTCTATTAAGTAACATAGTTTGTTGTTGTCGCTATAAGTAGGAGTTTTTATAGCGGTTGGTTACAATAGTTAAATACTGCATAATGTCTTATTTATTAGCTTCTCCACTATTAGTACCCTCTAAACTATAGCTTGCTTGTATTGTTTATTTTGACTTGGCTTGTATAGTTTCTTTCGCTTAATAATTTATAAGAGATATTGAGGTGATAATTGTTTTGTAAAATATCTAAGAGCAATTTTAAAGTGATAATAGCAGTAGTCATCTAAATACTAAAATGTGTGTTTTATTTTTAGTAAGGTGCTGAGGTTACCAGGGTATATATTTTATGTAATGTTAAAAAGGAAGTGAAACACAGATTAAAGCTGTATTTTTGAGAATAGACATTTTTGTCTATAATTTTTTAAAATGAAAAATATGAAAGTAGAGATATGGTCGGATGTTATGTGTCCGTTTTGCTATGTTGGGAAAAAGCACTTTGAAAGTGCATTAGCAGCATTGCCTTTTAAAGATAAGATAACAGTAGAATGGAAGAGTTTTCAATTAGACCCTACTTTACCAGCAGAAGGTGCTGATATTTCTACAAAGGAATACTTAGTACAACGCAAAGGTATGCCAATGGAGCAAGTTGAAGGTATGCTAAATCATTTAAAACAAGCAGGAGAAAGTGTAGGTATTGTATTTAATCAAGACAAGTCAATTCCCGTAAACACTTTTAGAGCTCATCGATTTATTCATTTTGCACAAGAACAGGGCAAAGGGAATGAAGCAGAAGAGGCATTGTTTTATGCTCACTTTACAGCAGGTAAAAACGTAGGTAATGTAGATGAATTAGTTAGCTTAGGGGAGCAAATTGGTTTGGATGCTACAGCTGTGAGAGCTTTTTTATTAACTGATGAACAATCGGATGAGGTGAAAGCGGATATAGTTGAAGCTCAAACTTTGGGAATTTCTGGTGTACCATTTTTTGTACTTGATAGAAAGTATGGAATCTCTGGAGCACAACCAGTAGAGGCTTTTGTAGAGGCATTAACTCAAGCTTATCAAGAGAGCCAACCTGGTTTTGAAATGAAAGGTGATAATGGAGCAGGTGCTTGTGGACCTGATGGCTGTGAGATTTAAGGATCTTAAAATAACAATTGAACGAGGGTGTCCCAAAAGGTCACCCTCTTTTGTATTATATAAAACGTTACTTTTCTCTTAGATTAAAAGTTCTTGCAATTAAAACGAGTTTTAGACTTATAATTTGTCATTTTTCGTTTATCAGTCGATTTTTTAGGATGAAAATTGTTGTTTAAAGTCGATTTTTCTCTATTCTTAGTAAGTTTTCTTAAATTATGTGCAAGAGCCATCAGTCCAAATTCAATTTCGACCATTTCTAATCCTCTTAGAGTAAACCTAGTAAATTTGTTGTTGCTTTTTAGTTGTCCAAAAACAGCTTCTACTTCTACAGGTCTTTTACTTCTATGATATTTACCGCGTTCAGAGTTGAGTAATTCTCTAATATGTTGTTTTATTTGAACCAATCTATGATTCATAGAGACTGTTCTGTTTTCTGCTGCTTTATTACATAGCTCTTTTAACGAGCATTTCAAGCAGTTAGAAGCTTGATACAGATGTATTTTTGACGCAAAACCAGTGGTGGTGTATTTAGTACTACTTCCAATATTAGGTAGCTTTTCTCCATTTGGACATAAGATGTAATCAAACAATTTATTGTAGTAAAGATTGTGTTGTAGAAAAGGGTTGTTCTTCCAAGCTCTTTTCTGTTCCATATGAAAATAATTAAATTTCACATAGGGCGTTATTTCTCTTTCAAGTAAATACAGATAATTCTCTTCGCTACCATACCCAGCATCTGCTACAACTTCTTTACTTTGTTGTGCATAGGTTTGTTCAAAAGTCTCTAGATGATTGATTAAGGTAGTGGTGTCAGTTGATTTTTGTGCAATAGTATAATGTGTAATAAATTGATTTTCAGTACTTATTTGAGTATTGTAGGCAGGTTTAAGTTGCCCGTTTTTCATGTGATCTTCTTTCATTCGCATAAAAGTAGCATCTGGATCTGTTTTACTATAACTATTTCGAGTACCTAAAGTTTCTAGTTGTTGTTCGTATTTTTGCAAGCGAGGTAAATGCTCGTCTTCTAACTGTTTGAGCTGTTTAGCTGTAGGTTTGGGTAGGTCTGCCCTATGTTTATTTAACTGAGTCACTTTTTCTTTAAGCTCTAAACTATCAATATTTTTGGAACAGTGTTCTTTTGCGAGTTCACTTTGATCCTGTTTGATTTGACCCTCTATTTCTGTGAGAACATCTTGAATTTTTGTTTCTAATTTAGCCTTGTTTTTCTCCACTGAACCACGCCATACAAAGGTGTATCGGTTAGAGCTAGATTCAATTTTTGTTCCATCAATATATTGAACTTGTAAACTAACATATTGTAATTCTTGTAACAGACGAACCACATCTGCAAAAAGCTGATGGATTTGACCTTTCAATCGCTTAGCGCGAAAATAATTAATCGTGCGATGATCAGGCAAGCTATTACCAGATAACCACATAAAATAAATGTTCTCCGTCAAAGCCCGTTCAATCTTACGCGATGAATAAATATTATTGAAATAGGCGTAGAATAAGACTTTTATCATCATACGGGGATGATAACTGGTGGTCCCTCCTCCTTTGTATTGACTTAAAATAGAACTAATATCTAACTCATCAACAACAGCATTGATAAGACGAACAGGATGGTCTAGAGGAATTTTAGAAAAAATATCTTCAGGAAATAGACTCGGCGATTTTAAACTTTCAGATTTGAACATTATATTTGTCTTTCTTATTGTTTGGTTGCACCTTGAAGATAATTATTTTTGAGGACAAACAATGAAAAAACCCCGCCTTTTTTAGACGGGGTTTTGTTTTTTAGGCTTTTTAGACAGCCTCGTTTTTTTTTGAAGTCTCCTGTACATAAGTTATCGAGTTCTTGTAAGACCGAAAATATAAAAAGCCATTCACGACTAATGAATGGCTTTTTAAAGTAAGTGTCTTTCGTATAATCTAAAATTTATCTAGCACTTTTACAATTGATGGTTTTTGACAGAATTAAGCCATTTATTGTTTTACATAAAGATTATACAAATACGGTTAAGATGTGTTGTATCTTTCCGTTAACAAATATATACCCATTTATCTCCATTTAAATGAAAGTCTTCAAATAGATATGCACAGATTTATTAACAATTCTAATAAAAGTTCCTTTAGAATCGAATCGCAAATCTTCTTGTTGAACTAAAGGAGGTCAAATTTTATTTGAAATTCAAGTAATATATTGGTACTTCTCCTTTTTCGGCTAATGAAATTGAATCAAGTGTATTAAGGTTATCAAGGTCTTTGTTCTGCAGTAAATTGTGAATCTTGTACAGTAACTCAAATAATGAAAAAGAGTGCTGATTATCCGCAGTTAGTGTTGCTTGGATTTCGACAAGATAGCTACCGTCTTCATCGTCTGGGTCATCTTCTATGATATCTTCACCATCTAATAAGTCTTCGCATTCGTGTAGTTCATCAATACTTGATAACCAAGCTTGGTATTGTATGATTACTTCAGCGTGATTTATCACTGCCTTAGTTAGTAGTGAATACATATTTATACTTGTTGTATCGTCTTTTATAGATGTTTCAAGATCTATATTGAATAGTATGGGGTCCGAATAAAGCTTTTTCGAGAATACCCAAGGTAGATTAGAACATAACATAGTATGAATGATTAGGTACTTAAATTTAAGAAAATAAATGAAATCTAATATTAAGAAATTGTTATGTAAATAGTTGTTTTATAGATTTTTAAGTCTGATCTGTTTGTTTTTTGGAAAGTGTTTGCTAAAATTGAATGTAATCAACATGAAGGTGTAGTCGTGTACTTTAAATTTGAATAACTGTTTACCCTAAGTCAATCTCAAATAGGAATAAATCTTAGCCCTTTTCAAGAATCAAAATTTGCAAGTAACTCATCGCGAATTTGTATATAATTACTTCCAGCTGTAAAAGGTAAATGAATAACTTGATATTGAGGATATTTGAACACCACAAAGGGTAAATGATATTTACTATGAAGGGATTTCTCTTTTCAGATAGGAGTTTTTTTAACTTTTCAAAAGGCTTAATCTGTCTATTAAATGCAAGAGAAACCTTGATATTGTTAGTATCTTTGGATTCAGAATAAAAGAGTAAACAATGGCATTAAAGATTCTACATACTGCGGATTGGCATCTTGGAAAGAAACTCGATAGCTATAGTCGGGTGGAAGAACAAAGAGAGGTTTTAGAGGAAATTTGTAAAATAGCAGATAGAGAAAAAGTCGATTTAGTTTTAATAGCAGGTGATTTGTTTGATACATTTAACCCACCGATTGAAGCTGTCGATCTATTTTACAGAACACTCAAGCGATTGGCAAAAGATGGAGAAAGACCGGTCATTGCTATTGCAGGTAATCACGACAGTCCGGAGCGAATAGACGCTCCAGATCCTTTGGCACGTGAGTGTGGTATTATTTTTATTGGTTTGCCTAATGCGGAAATTTCAAAGTACGAGATTGAGAATCAATTCAAAATCAGTAAGACTGCACCGGGATTCTTTGAAATAAGGTTAGCCACTTTTAAACAACCTATTAGAATATTTCACACCCCATATGCCAATGAAGTAAGACTTAGAAAAGCATTAGATATCGAAGACAAATCAACTGCATTAAATGAGATACTAAAAAGCAGTTGGAGTGATTTAGCTAATAAGTACTGCAAAACAAAAGGAGTGAATCTATTAATCTCACATCTATATATGCTAAATAGAAATGGAGAAGTTTTGGAAGAACCTGATGGAGAAAAACCATTAAAAATTGGGAATGCAGATATGATTTACAGCGATATTATTCCCGAACAAATACAGTATACTGCTTTAGGACATTTACATCGAGCACATCAGATTGGTCAAGAAGAACGTCCTGTTGTTTATTCAGGTAGTCCTTTAGCTTATAGCTTTAGTGAAGCTGGGCAGCAAAAATATGTGATAATTGTAGAAGCAGAAGCTGATAAACCAATCTCATATAAGCAAGTTCCTTTGCAAAAAGGGAGGTCATTGGTTCGCATGAAGTTTGATAATGTAGACGAGGCTGTCTTTTGGTTAATGGCTAATCCAAACCAATTGGTAGAGTTAACTTTAGTAAGTGATACTTTTTTAAAAGCAGATGACTTAAAGCGAATTTATCAGGCTCATGATGGGATTATCTCTATTATTCCACAGGTTAAATTAGAGAAAGGACAAACAGAGGCGAATTTTAAGCAGGTGAATTTAGAACAAGATATGAGCGATTTGTTTAAAGACTATTTTAAACAAAAATACCAGGGGCAAGAACCTAATGAAGAGATTATGGATTTGTTTAAAGAAATTTTAAATTAGTGAGTGTATGATACCTATAAAGTTGACGATTGAGGGATTATACTCTTATCAAGAGAAACAGACTATTGACTTTACAAGTTTAATTGAAGCTGGACTATTTGGGATTTTTGGTAGAGTGGGCTCTGGTAAATCTTCTATATTAGAAGCTATATCTTTCGGATTATATGGAGAGAGTGAACGATTGAATGCGAAAGATAATCGCGCTTATAATATGATGAACTTAAAATCTAATCGTTCGTTAATTGACTTTGAGTTCTTTAATTTCAAAGATGAGAAGTATAGAATTTACAGAGAGTTCAAAAGGAATAGCAAGCGATTTGATGATGTAAAACGCGGAGAAGCTATCTTATATCAATGGAAAGAGGGGGAATGGGTTCCGTTGCCTGATCTAAACATAGAAGGTGTAATAGGCCTTAGTTATGAGAATTTTAAGCGTACAATCATTATTCCTCAAGGACAATTCAAGGAGTTTCTTGAACTTGGAGGTACTGCTCGTACAAAGATGATGCAGCAAATATTTGGTTTGGATAAATTTGACTTATCATTTAAAGTTAAGGGTATTCTTGCCGAAACCAAGCAGAATTTTGATCAACTACAAGGTCAGCTTCAGAGTTATAGTTTAATTAATCAGGAATTACTGGATATTAAAGAAAGTGAATATAGCAAGAGTGAAGCTTTACAAGAGCAGTTAACGGAGCATTTTAAGCATGAGAATACGGTCTTTCAGCAATTGAAAGCAGTTAAAGATGATTTTGATACTCTTGTTCTTCGCAGGGAAGATGTAAGTAAATTAGAAGCAGATGTTCCTGCTATTAACGATAAGAAGCAAGAGCTTATTCGCTACGAAAATTTAGATAAGGTATTTCGTATTCCACTTAAAGAAGCTGATGCAATACAATCTCAATGGCAAAGTAAACAGAATTTGTACGCTCAGTTTAGCAAGGAGGTTGAAGAAGTGTCAAAAGAGTTTGTACAAGTAGAGAGTACTCTAAAGAGTATTCAGCTTGAATATGCTACTTTAGAGCAAAAGAAAGCCGAGTTCTATGAGTTTGGTTTGATTAGAGATATAAAGAAGTTGTTTGTACAGCAAAATGATATAGAGCAGGGGATGACGTCAAGTAATCAGCTTGTTAAAACAGCAGGGGACAAGTTGGTAGAAAGTCAACAACTCTTGTCACAAAAGGAGCAAGAGTTAAATGCTGTAAAACAGAGTCGATTAGATACGAATTTGCTTTTATCTATTGATACTTGGTTCAAACAATTTGATTATTTAAACAAAACTATTTTTGATTATAAAGAGAGTTTAGATAAAGCAAATGCTGAAATAGGAAAAATTGAATCACAGATTAAAGGTCTTCGATTGAAAAACCCTTCTAATTGGAAAAATGAAATAGCTGAGTTTCACAGTTTATTTAACAACAAGCAAGAGGTTTTAGAGGAAGAAATAAGACATTTAGCAGTCTCTCATCAACTTACGCAGTTTGCCAATGACTTACAGCAAGGTACACCTTGTCCTTTGTGCGGTTCTCTATCTCATCCCAATCTATTACAAGGTCAGGATGTAGCTAAGACAATTGAAGATAGAGAGTCTAAGCTCAAAGATATCAAGGATAAGCAAAAGCGATTAGTAGGATATGAAAGCAAAGCAAGAGGTTTGTTTGAGCAATACAGTTTCTATGGAAATCAGAAAAGTGAAGTTGGGCAAAAGTACTCGTCTTTACAACACGAGTTGCAACAGCATACCCTGCAATATCAATGGGGAAATTATGTTTCCTTAGGAGATACTAATCAATTAGTTCAGTTAAAGCAAAAGGCTAGTGAAGTTCAGAAACAAATTGAATTATTGGAGTCACATTGTAAGCAATTGAGAAATGAAGTAGAACAGAATAGACTTTCAGTAGAAAAGGCAACAAGTGATTTTAGAACCTATGAGTTGACACATACAAAAGTGCAAAGTGAAATCCACTCAAAAAGCACACAAATTATACGCCTAAATCTAAATTCGTATTTGACTTTAGCTGATAGCTTGATTGAACAAGAAGCGCAACAGCGCGAGCAAAAAATTAAGTGGATTGAAGCCGAACACACGAAAGTAACAGCGAGATTTCAAGAGCTATCTTCACAACTTACAGCTTTGCAAACAAAGTGCAAAAGTGCGGAGGAGGAGTCAAAAGAGTTAGAAAGTGCAAATAAAGTATTACAGGACCATATTGCTACTTTGCTTAACACACACGCAATTGAATCAATAGAGGAAGTTAAACAAGTATTGAATATTGCAATTGATATTAGTGAGCAACGCAATTTCATTCACGAGTTCGAAACTAAATTAGCTGTAGTGCGTAGTCAAGTTTTAAACTTAGAAGAAAAGTTAGCCAAGGTTTCTTTTGACAAAGAGCGATTTGAAAAGCAAGAGGTTTTAGTAGCTAAACTTGAACTTGAGCTAAAAGAGGCTACTGAGGTTGCTGCAAAATTAAAAGGGGAAATTGAGCGAATTAAGCTGGACCTTAATACTAAAGCTAAACTATTGGTAGAGTACGATGGTTTAGAAAAGAGGTTAAAGAACATCACTGTACTAAAGAATATGTTCGATGGAGCAGGTTTTGTTAATTATGTATCTTCGATTTATTTGAAGAATTTATGCGATATGGCAAATCATCGTTTTCACAGGTTAACTAATAATCAGTTGAGCTTACAGTTGAATGAGAATAACGATTTTGAGATTATTGATTACTTGAACGAAGGTAAATCGAGAAGTGTAAAAACCCTTTCAGGAGGACAGAGTTTCCAAGTGTCTTTGTCCTTAGCTTTAGCTTTGGCTGAAAGTGTTCAAAGTTTGTCTAAGTCAAATAAAAACTTTTTCTTTATAGATGAGGGATTTGGAACGCAAGACACAGAATCTGTAAATGTTGTCTTTGAGACTTTAAGTAATTTGCACAAGGAGAATCGCATTGTGGGTATTATTTCTCACGTTGATGAATTACAAGAACGCATGCCTATTTCTTTATCAGTAGTGAAAGATGAAGAAAATGGAAGTATGATTACGGTTAATAATGTATAAGTTAAAAAAGTACGGGAATGGAGCATAGAAATAACAAGCTTAGAAAGTATAAGGTATTAGCAAGAGTTAATGTCTTTTTAGGTTTTTTTTCTTTGTGGTTTATAGGTATTCTCTTAGGAGTAATTGCTTTATTTAGTTTTAAAAGAGCAAATGCTTTTTTACAAAAGGGAAATAATAAACAGGTCAAAAGATTGTGCAAAAACATTATAGTATTGTTCATTATCACACTACTTTTGGTGGGATTGAACATCTTTATCTTCACTTCTTATATCGCAGAAATAGGAGGTTGGAGTAATTTTTTACTTGAAATGAAACAATCTTCAAATTAGATTAGCTACCATGATAAAAATCGGCCTACGCTTTGTGTTTTACAGTTTGCCACTTGTTGTACTTTATTATTATTTACAATATTTTGGTACCGATAACAATGAAGGCGTAGGCTGTTATATTTACGATACATCTGGATGGTTGTGCCCTGGTTGTGGAGGACAGCGTGCCCTTCATTCCATATTACAAGGGCATTTGCTTGAGGCATTTCACTTTAATCAATTGATTTACATTTATATTCCTTTGATCGCAATATTGTATATTGCTTTTGTTGAAACTTTTGTTTTGAAGAATAAGAGAATAAGAAATTACATTCATTTCCCGAGGTGGTTTTCTGTCTTTCTAATCGTATTGATTGCTGCCTTTACTATCTACCGCAATTGGAATAGATAGGCTATTTTACTAATCTTTTTGATGAATCGTGATGAATCTACTCAATAGTGAGATCGCTAATCCAAAGAAAGCTACGATAGCAAATGCAGTCTTTAATGACGAGTGTTGTGCAATAAAGCCTATTACAGGAGGGCCTAAAAAGAAACCGATAAAACCAATACTGGTAATCAAAGTCAATGCTTGTTGAGGTGGCATAGATTTGGTGTGACCTGCTAAGTTATAACACATCGGTACTACAGCAGATACCCCCAGTCCAACTATCATAAAAGAAATAATTGTCGTATATACACTTGGAAACATTACAGAGGCTCCTAATCCAATAAAGAGTAAAACACCACAGATAAGTAATGTTCTCTGTTCGCCATATTTTCTCACTGTAAAGTCAGAAATAAAGCGTCCACTTGCCATTGCAAACATATAAGCTGTTAGGCCATATCCAATAAGTTCAATAGGGGCATGAGTGACGTGTTTCATATATTCACTGGACCAGTCAGTCATCATTCCTTCTGCTACCATTGCAAAGAAGGCTAATAAGCCAAGCATAATTAAGTTTCTATCAGGCAATCGGAATCCTTTTTTTTCTTCTTTTATAGGACTGTCACTTTGTGGGTTTGTATCCTCAGGTATTAAGTATTTGAACAATAGAAGGGAGATGACAATACCTACTGTAGAATAATAAATAAAGTGTTCGATAGGAGGGACATAACTACTGATCATTTCTGCACCTATCCACGAGGCAGCAAAACCTCCAATGCTCCATGTTCCGTGTAGAGAGCCAATGATTTGTCCTTTGTATAATTTAGAAACTTTGATTGCCTGTGTATTAATAGAAATATTCGTGATATTACTAATGGCTCCGAATAGTACTAAATTTAGCTTCAATTGCCACAGCACTTCCCAATAGCCAATACCAACTAATAATACAAGATAGGTTAATAAAAAGATAAGAGTTGCTTTCTTGCTCCCCAGTTTCTCTATTATTTTACCTGCAATAGGAAGTGTGATTAAGGTTCCTATTGATATATAGAGAAGTACAAAACCCCAAGCGGAATCATTTACTCCAAAAGCTTCTTTTATCGTAGGAATACGCGAAGCCCATGAGGCTGAAATCCCTCCAAATATAAAGAATAAAGCAGTTACGGCTATACGTGCTAAGTGTTTTGACATAGTTCTTTTTGATTGAAAGCTGTAAATGTATGAATAAATAAAAACGGTCTGTATATTTACAGACCGTTGAAGTACTTTTATTTTTTAATCGCTTTTGCGATACTCTCTAAGTTTTGATTGAAGTCCATCAATTGACTTAATACTTGTGCCGTTTGATTGTCTTTACCGGCCATTCCCAACTTGTTTTGTTTGACGAATATATCTTTAATTTCTGTCCAGCGTTGGAGCTCTATTCCTGATAGTCTGCCCGCGAGTTCTTTTAATTTTAGCAAATTAGCTTCTGTATCAGAAGTCAATGTTTGTGATTCGTTTTCGTAGTGAGTCAAGATTAACTCATCTATTTCACTATCGTTCATCAGTGGAACAATTTTACTCATCATCTTATTCATATCACGGTAAGAACCTTGTAGCTTAAAGGCAGGTTCTGTTCTATAAGCATTGTCCATACTTGCACTTAAGATATACTGTTGGTTTACTTTTAGTACAATATCTCTTACAGCGATTGCTTTCTTTAAAACAGCTGTAAATTCTTCTATTTCTTGTCCACTGAAGTTTCCTTCTAAAGAAATTGAATCTTCTGATTTGGTTTCTATATGATTGATTAGTTTATAGAAATCGTCTAAAGAATTGCTGCTTAATTTCTGCAAATAAGTATTCTCAGCAATTGCATTTTCTAATAAACTCAATTTAAACAAATCTTCTGTGCTACCAATGACGTCTCCCAAGTTATAGGTATCTGCACGGTTGGCTAACATATCTGGTATTTGGAATTTCTCTCCAGACTCTGTATATGGGTTACCTGCCATAATGATACAAAAACGCTTACCTCTTAAATCATACGTTTTACTCTCACCTTCAAATATACCATCCATCTTACGCTGTCCATCAGCAAGAGAGATAAACTTCTGTAAGAACTCAGAACTACAGTGTTGGATATCGTCTAAGTATAGCATTACGTTATCCGCCATTTCGAACGATAAGTTGATCTTCTTCAGTTCTTCACGAGCACCGGAAGTCTTCGCTTCAGTTGGATCGATAGAAGTAATAGAATGACCAATAGTAGGCCCGTTAATCTTGACAAAGTGCAAGCCTAATGCATTTGCTAAATATTCCATTAGTGTAGTCTTACCATATCCAGGAGGTGATACTAACAATAACATTCCCATTCGCGCAGTACGCTTACTATCCCCGTGTACCCCAATCTGCTTGGCTAAGTTATTACCTATTAGAGGAAAGTACACTTCATTTATTAGTTTGTTACGTACAAATGAAGTTAATACACGTGGTTTCAACTCATTCACTTTAAGTGATTTTTTATACGTTGAAAGCAACATTTCTTTAGTAGCAATAAAGTCAGTAAACATTGGTATGCGCTCTGTTTCGAAACTCTCTAATCTCGCTATAAAATCGTGATAGTCTAAAGTATAGGTGTCATTGACAATTAAAGGATGATTGCCTTTGAGATTCTTTAGTACTATTGTATCACTACTTTCTTTTAAAGTATAGTTGTATTGCTTTTCAAATAATAGTAAACAACAAGTCTCATCAATGTATTTTTTATACTCACTTACTTTTGGCTCATTGTCAATATAAGAATACAGCCAGTTTTGAATCAAGTAAAATGCATCTAACCTACTTAAGTTAACATCGTTGATGTCATTTTCAAAAGTGATATTTGCATTTTTTTGCTGTAAGAAAGCAATAAATTGTTTCTTTAATTGGGAAGCTTGTACAGTTTTGGTAAAGAAGATACCTGTAGCAAATTCTTCATATAAATAATGTGCTATTGCTTTTTGATATTTTACATCGCGTAATGGAGATACCCATGAAGCGTATAATTCCTCTAATTGACTAAGTATATATTTATAGTTTGTACTTAGAGGGAATACCTTTTGTACTGCAGCTGCACTACTTATACTTTTCAAAATGTTATCTCTTACGGCTGTGTCTAATTCATACCAAAAGATTTGTGCAGATACGCGGATAGCAGGAGCATAGGTTAATATACCTAAGTCTTTGCGCAACTTTAACAGGGATTGAGTAATTTCTAAAGCGTCGAAATCGTGTACACCTTTAAGGTACCCTTCTGAATAGTTTTGTTCTGTTCTAAACTTGACAGCCTCTTGAGTATTCAAAGTAGGATTTTTTTGTAACTCTTTCAGTATTTGGTAAGCCAAATACTCCGCTCTATAGACCTCATTATTCTCAGAGATGATGTCTTGATTCCATATCTCTTTATAAGTATATATCTTGTCATCTGTGATAGGATACGAAAAACTTGTACCAGTAAGATGATAGTAAAGCGTATCGTTGCGTCTGACAATTGTCAAATCTAAAGGTTGTTTGTTAACCAAGAACTTGTGAGTACCTAAGCTAATGATATTCTCTCCATCGGCAAATAAGTCTTGCTTATCTCTAAGCGTACGCAGTGCATCTTCTTGACTGGTTTTAATACTATTCTCTAAGTTTTCTGCTTTAGAGACATCACCTAAATCTTTTAATTCAATAACCAGTTGACGTACTTTGTCCACCATTAAATCAGTAGAGAAGAAAGCCAATATTTCTTCTTTTGACTTAAAAGATGCTGATTTGTTTTCGATATTCTTTAGGATGCGCAGCCCTATCTGCTCTAACGAACTTGTACGTCTATTGATTTGCTCAACTAACTGTGTTTTTCGCGTGTCAAAAGCCTTAGAAACTTCTTCTCGTTTATCTGCTATCTTTAAGATAAAATCATCGAAGTCAGCAAACTTACTCTCCAGCTCTTCTACCTGTACACTTACTTTAGAATGGTATTCGTCACACTTTTCGGGTGAATTGGATAACTCTAAGAAGTTGATAATACTCTGATCAAGTAGAGTTAATTGAGCGTGAAATTCTGCGATAGACTCATTGGTACGCAGAGAATCTATTTTTCTCTTTAACTGAGAACGCACCTCATTTAGCGAAGCAAAGATGACAGATATCTTCTCAATAATCTTTGTCGCCTGGGTAGTGTCCTCTATTTTTAAACTATTCAGTATATCGATTAGTAATTCTAATTCACTGGATATAGCCTTACAGTTTTCATCAATAGCATTAGCGTCAATAACCTTAACTACCTCATTTACTTTATTCTTTTGATCAATAACCTTTTGTTCATAAGGAACTAAGGCTTGTTCCTGTAGTAAGAATGCAATTGTTTTATCTGATAAGGACTCATTGGTCTTACCTAACTGTTCTTGGTACTTTTCCAAGATAGTTAAATCGACATATTTTGTTTGACGGGCACTAATTACCTCTCCTAACAATTTTCTGTTTTCAGCTAATAGATGCACTAAACTTTCAAGGGTGTCTCCTTTGGCATTTTTAACATTAAAGAGTTGTTTATCTACCTTGTCTTTTAGCTCTGTCAATAAGCCTGCAGCCCTTTTACGTTGCTCTTGTACCTTTTCGAACTCGTCTATTGCTGTATTTGCAATTCCCTTGATCTGCTCTAAAGGTTCATTTAAACTTTTGGTCTCACTCGTTTTAATCCAGAAATAAGCATCTATGATGTCATTTGCTTTCTTGGCTATGTCACCATATAATCCTTCATACGAATCTTCTTTATCGATGAGGTGAATAATCTCTTGACATTCAGCCATTGCTTTGACGATGTCTTTATTTCCAATTTTGTATAAGTGATTTTCTTTTTGTTCTTTGTTTTCTATTAATGTAGCAGTGTATGGGGTTTCCCATATCTGTACGACATGATGTCTTACCGCTTCATTTTCTGAACGGAAATAAATTAACTTACCATCGTTGAACAAGGTAAAACCACTACATACGATAGGAGTTTCTACTTGTTGTTTGATGATGTTATAAGACATCAAGGTGTAGATGTTGTTTTCTGCTTGATAGAATAGGTATAAGAAGTCCTCTCCATTGTGGGAAGGAATGGTTCTGATGAACTCTAAGTTCTTGACAGTATTGTCAAATATCTTGTAATCACCATTTTGTAAATAATACCCATTAGAGAAGATAATACCTTGACCATCAGGTAATAATATACCTGTTTCATTTAGAGCAGGTACATTGATGACTTGTTTGGTTCTGTTGTTAAAGATAAATGCGCGAAAGTCTTCTTGGTAAGGCTTAATGCGGATGGCAATAAAATTACCCAAATCAGCGTAGAAGTAATCAGCATCATCTAATTGTTGATCTATATTGTTAACCGGTTCTGAGTAGATACCCTGTCCCTTGTCAGTATTGTCTTCTATTTTAAAAGTGATATCTCCTCCGACAGCTTCGATGAATACTTTGTCTTGTATAGAGATATGAGGGTGTATACCTAATCGTCTATTTTCGAGATTAGTTTTTACCCAATTGAATTCAAATTGAGGACTTTTTACTACCTCGTGTATGCTTCTATCATCTTGATAGATTAACTGATTATCCTTTATAAGCCATTTAAAAGCTTTTAGACTATCGGCATTTTTACTTGTTTGAAATACCATATAGAGGTAATTCTCTGTCTTCTTAAATCTACTGAAGATAGAATCTCTATAGTATTTGTATAAATTTTTGTAATCCTCAATGAAATTAGCATCATTGATAAAGTCTAAAGGTTGAGGTAAGAATTGATTGTCTTCAAAGCGATAAATGCTAAATACATCGCTTAGTTGAATATCCGTTTTAAGGCCAAAGTGTACGTTATAGGCAAAAATACAGATAGAGTCAAAGGCAATTATACCTCTGGCAGTACAGTTGTTTTCTGTTGTTATACGTTGATTGGCAATAAGTTTAAGGTCAACAGAAGTAAAGACATTTTTTCTATCTTCATTAAGGGCATTTAATCGTTGGATTAAATCTCCTTTCTGTGTCTGAAGCCTTTTCTGTATGATCTCATAAGTATTAGAATCAAGCGATTCTATATGTTGGTTTTCTAATTCAGCCATAGGTAATTAATACTTTGTATCAGTGAACGATCACGAATACTTAGGTAAATGAAGGATGAGATAGGGGATAGGATAAACATCACCCTTTTCTTTAGAAAAGAGTGATGTCAAAATATTTTGTTACGATAATTTTTTATTACCTATACCAAAGCTCTGAACTGCATCGGCAATACTGCTTAACAATCCCATATTGTCTTCTGTTGCGTTTTGTTGCATCTTTAAGACTAACGATGCGATACTAAGGTTTTTTAAATCTTCAGTGGTGATATTAAATTGACTCGCATAGTGTCTTATATTGTTAAACAACTCGCCTTGACTAATTGTAGAACCATCACCTAATAAAGCTAATTTGATATCTTGTGCATTCTGACTCTTGTCTATCAATTGATCAAATCCTTTAGCACGACTCACTTGGTTAATGATATTTTCAAAGAACATTGTTTCTCCTCCTACGATGTCAATCTTAGCTGTTTGTAAAGCGGAAGACAATACCTCTGCTTGAGATTTAGCAATGTCTTTTTGGATATTTAGAGCAGCCAATTCTACATCTTTTTCTTTTTGAAGTTGTAGTTTGAACTCTTCGTGTTCTTTTCCTACACCATCCATCTGCTTCATTGCTTCTGCTTTTTCTTTTAATCCTTCAGCATCTGCAATAGCTTTTTCTTTGATAATTTGGGCTTCAGCCAATCCTTCTTTTCTCTTAGCTTCTGCTTTCGCTTCAATACCTGCAGCTTCTGCAGCTGCGATGCGTTGTATTTTTGCAGCGTCAACAATACTTTGTTGCTCGACTGCTTCGGCTTTAGCTTTGATTACTTCTGCCTCTGCTAATCCAAGAGTAGCGTCTTCACGAGCTTGGGCATCTGCCAGTATTTTACGAGCTTCTGCTTGTTTAAGTGATGCTTCTTTTTGTGCCTCTGCTTCGATTAACATTTGTTGAGAAATCTGTTCTTGTGCAAATTTTTTAGCTTCAGCCTCTTTGATTGTTCTGATTAAGTTTTCTTCAGCTTGTCTACTTGCTTGAGTGATACCTACTTGTTTCTCTCTTTCTACAGAACGGAATGCTTCCACATCCTTAATACTTTGTTGTTCTTCCACTACTCCTTTTTCTAACTGTACTCTTTCACGGATAACATCTTGTATTGTTTTTTTCTCTTCCTCCACTGCGCGTTCTTTGTTAATTTGCGCCAAGGTTACGATACGCTCTCTTTCTGTTTGTTCTAACGCTCGATCTTTTTCAACTCTTTCTGTTTCTACAGCATCTGTTCTCTCTTTGTTTTTTGCAGCAATAATTACTTGGCGTAGTTTGTTTTCTTCTAACACAGCTAAGCTTTCTTCTGTTGAAATACGTACACTTTCAGACTTTAAGCGTTCTTCTTCACGTACCTTTTGAATTTCTGCTTCTTCACGAGCACGGATATTATCGACTTCTCTGCGTTGCTTTTCTTCTTTTTCAGATAATTGTCTTTCTAATTCTAAGATGGCTTCGCGAGCTTCAACATCTTGTTTTTTGATTACTTTTTGCTCATCTCTACGGATAAGGTTAGCATTGATGTTTTGCTGAGCAGTAAGTTCTGTAATTTTCTTAATCCCTTCAGAGTCTAAGATATTCTGTGGATCTAAGTAAGAAATGTTCGTTTGCTCTAAGTAGTCAATAGCACAGTCATCTAAAATGTACCCATTTAAATCTCGACCAATGATATTGATGATTTCTTCTCTAAATTCTCTACGCGCTTCGTATAATTCGATGAACTCAAATTTTTTACCTACCGTTTTTAAAGCTTCCGAAAACTTTGCTTCAAAAATATTGCGAAGTGTTTCTACATCACTTGCACGTTCACATCCCAGTGTTTGTGCTACGTTAATAACGTCTTCAATAGACTTGTTTACCCTAATAAAAAATGCTACCTTAATGTCTGCACGGATATTGTCCTTACAAATAAGTCCTTCATTTTGCATTCTATCTATTTGAAGTTTTTTTACAGAGATATCCATAATCTCCATTTTGTGGAACACTGGGATAACATAAATCCCTTTGTTAAAAGCAACTTTTGTTCCTCCAACCCCTGTTCTTACAATAGATTTACCTTGTGGTATTTTTTTATAAAACGATGCAAGTATTGCAAAGAATAATAAGACTAATAGAAATAAGGCTCCAATAATTATGGTTATCAATGTTCCTATACCAAACTCACCCATAGTTTTTAGTGTTTGTAGTTAATAATGTTATTGTATTTTCTGTACTTGATATATATTTTCTGTTTTTGATTTGTTGACGATAAGCACTTTGTCCCCATATTGTATAGGAGTGCCATCTGTGCTTGTCGCTAATATTTTAATTGGATCTTGGTTGATGACAATCTCTACGTTCCCATATTTATCTGCCGTTATACTCGACAACATAGTCCCTTCTTTTCCTATGCAGTTAATAGCTATTTCACCGTGAAACCCAGTGTCTTTTAAAAATTTAACCAAGGGAATAGTTGCGTAATGTGTCAAAATAACCGCAATAAAGGATAAGGGGATTAAAATAATTGCTGACCACAATCCTAAACTGGCAACTTTAGGGATAGTTGTAGTTAATAATGTTCCTGCCCAAGTAAAAAATTTGAAAATGGTCAGTATAATCATAAAGGGAATTTTGCCGACATTCATAAATTCGAGTATCTGCGTAAATAAACCTGGCTGTCTGACATTGACATGATCGGCTAAGTCAACCTCTTTATCGTGAATGACCTCTACATGATTTTGTTGTAAATCAAAATCAGTATCTACATTAGCATCTATATCTACATCAACGTCGATATCAATTTCAGGCTGTACATCCATATCAATATCAAAACCGTCAAACCCTCCTAAGACTGCCGAAAATATCCAATAGATAGTAGATATTCCCATTAATACAGTCATGATTGCATTAGGTAAAGGATTAAATAAATGATGAATAATCTCTGTCATTTAATAATATGTATGTTTTTAATATTTTATTTTTTAATATACTGAAATAGTGTTAACAAATATAGTAAAAATACACATGGTGAAAATTATGTTTTTTTATATTTTGTTAATTTATTTTTATTTTATTAATTTGTAATACTCTGTTAAAAGTTAATGCAATTAAAAAAAGGTATTGAACAATTCGTCAATACCTTTTTTTTGTTTTCCTATATGAGATGTAAATTAACTTAATCCTTCTATTAACCCATCGACCAAATCAATTCTCAATGCTTGTGGTGATTTAGGTAATCCAGGCATACGCATAATATCACCAGCGATGGCAACGATAAATTCTGCACCTCTGTTGATCACGATGTCGTTAATCACAATATCAAAATCTTTAGCTACACCATAAGCTGTTGCATCTGCAGAAAAAGAATATTGTGTTTTGGCAATACATACTGGAAACTTATCCATAGCTGTGTTTCGAAGCTGAGCTAATTTCTTTTTAGCTGCAGATGAAAACTCTACATTATTAGCACCGTATATTTTCTTAGTTATATTTTCTATCTTCACTGAGATAGTATCTTCATCTTGATAAGGAAATTGTAAAGGTTTGCTTGGATTAGTTGCAATAGTATTAGCTACAACTTCTGCTAATGCTTTTGCACCTTCACCTCCTTCTATAAATGCATTATTAATAGCAAATCCGATATGATTGTCTTTACAATATTGTTCTACGATAGCTAGTTCTTCGGCATCATCAGTAGCGTATTTGTTAAAGGCTACAACGATACTTTGCCCATATGACTTTATGTTTTCAACGTGCTTAGCTAAATTGTCTAAACCTTTTTGAATACCTTCTATATTTTTAGTCTTGATTTCATCGATTGCTACGCCACCGTGCATTTTTAATCCTTGAGCAGTAGCTACTACTACCGTCAACTTCGGCTGTAAGCCAGACTTACGACATTTGATATCAAAGAATTTCTCAGCTCCTAAATCTGCTCCGAATCCCGCTTCTGTAATCACATAGTCTCCGTAGCTCATCGCCATTTTAGTTGCAATAACAGAGTTACACCCATGAGCGATATTAGCAAATGGGCCTCCATGTATAAAAGCAGCTGTATTCTCTGTAGTCTGTACTAAATTGGGATTTAGTGCATCTTTAAGTAAAACTGTAATCGCACCAGCAACGCCTAAATCTTTTACAGTAAACATACTGCCGTCATATCTATATCCTAAGAGAATGTTTTCAATGCGGCGACGCAAATCTTCTATATCTGTAGCTAAACAAAGGATTGCCATAATCTCAGAAGCAGGAGTGATATCAAAACCTGATTCTTGAGGAACACCATTAGCACTACCTCGAAGTCCTGTATTGATATAGCGAAGACTTCTGTCGTTTACGTCTAAAACTCTTTTCCACAATATCTCCTTGATGCCATTTTCTAAAGATCTATTTTGATAAATATAATTGTCAAATAAGGCACTAATGGTATTGTGCGCTGAGGTGATAGCATGAAAATCGCCAGTGAAATGCAGGTTGATATTCTCCATAGGTAATACTTGCGCGTATCCACCTCCTGCAGCCCCACCTTTCATTCCGAAGCATGGACCTAATGAAGGTTCGCGTAGTGCTACTACGGCTTTTTTACCTATTTTATTTAATCCCAATGCTAATCCAATAGAGACAGTAGTTTTGCCAATTCCTGCTTTTGTAGGGGTGATGGAAGTAACTAATATGAGGTTTGATTTATTGATGCCTTCTGTGTCCATCTCACTTAAAGGAACTTTAGCCATATATTTCCCGTAGGGAATTAATTCATCAGGGTTCACACCAATAGATTGGCCTACATCTTGTATTCTTTTTAGCTCACTTTCGCGAGCAATTTCGATATCTGTTTTCATGTAAAATAATAGTTTGTGTTATTGATTAGTAAAGATAAGGTTTTTTGACACTGTCTTTCTGTTTATTCACCAGCTATGAGGTATTATGATGAATTGTGTAATGATTTAGAACGCTATTTAGGTGAAACCACAATTCTAAGAACTAATTTTTAGAAGCATTTTAAAAAATTAAGTGTTTTGTTAAATTCATATCTGTGCAATAAAAAAGGTTTAATTACTGAAGTGTTTTATTATTTTTTATATCTAAATAATAACATATATCTTTACAACTTTAATAATATATTGTTTTATAAATGAAAACTGAAGCGCAATTAAAAGAGAGAAGTGGTAATAAATGCGAACTATGTGAAGCAACAGGACATTTGAATGTGTATGAAGTACCACCAGCGGCAGCTAACGAAGCAGATAGAGAAATCTATATTTGTGATACTTGTTTAGAGCAAATTGAAAAGAAAGCAGAGTTAGATGCAAACCACTGGCAATGTTTAACTACTTCTATGTGGAGTGAGTTTCCTGCTGTTCAGGTTGTAGCTTGGCGTATGCTAAACCGTTTCCGCAATGAAAGTTGGGCGGCCGATAGTTTAGAGATGATGTATTTAGATGATGAGTTGTTGGAATTTGCTAAGTTAACAGGTGATCATACTGGAGATGGAAGCGTTGATTTGCATAAAGATTGCAATGGAAATATACTTGTCGGTGGAGATACAGTTACCTTAATTAAAGATTTAGATGTAAAAGGATCTACAATCAATGCTAAAATTGGTACTGCTGTGCGTAATATCCGTTTGGTACACGATAATACTGAACAAATTGAAGGAAAAATTGACGGTCAACAGATTGTTATTTTAACGAAGTTCGTCAAGAAACAAGCTTAGTGATTGTTAACGATATAAAAAGCCTCTTAGTTTTATCCTAAGAGGCTTTTGTCTTTTCTATAATGTATTTTGATTTTTATAAAATCCATTGGTTAGCAATCAGTAATCAACTGTAGCTCTATTTTTTATAGAATGGGTAAGCGCAGTAGAGAGCATATAATATTAGGTTTGTTTGTAGAGAGTTGCGTATATATATCCTTTTGAAGGAGTCATCATGCTGAGCAACTCTGCTCTAAGTAAGTTCACCACTATGAAAAAAATGTGGTGCATGAAATAGTGAACTACTTCATAAGTTTAAGCCAAATAGGAAGACTAAACTCTTTTAGTAAATGTGCGAGTTTCGTTTCTTGATAGTTATCTATTGTTAACCATTTAATTTCTTCAATTTCTGATGCAGGTTGTATTTCAGTATTATTTACAATAATATGGTAAATATGAGCTGTGACAATTGTATTTGCTTCGTTAACTGCTGTTGTACTATGTGTACCTAATAATTTTATCTCGTTTGTTGTAATAGTCAGACTTAATTCTTCTTGCAACTCTCTGATTAATGCTTGTTCGGGAGTTTCTCCCTTTTCTATTTTTCCGCCAGCCATCATATAATAGATGGATTTTTTTTTGCGCACGGTTAACATGCGATTGTCTTGATCAGTAATAAGAGCTGAGGCTAAATAGATCGTGGTAGTATTCATTTTGTTTTTTTGGCAATTTAGTAAACCTTAGGGGATATGTCAAGATTGAAACAGTATTACTCATAGTATTAATTGAGAATAGTTTATCCGTTGTCTTATATTAAAATTTTATTGACTTAAGGTTGAATGTTTGATAGGAAAAAGTAAAATAATATTTTGTTCCTCTCAGGAATGGTAAAGAAAGGCTAAAAACAACTTTTCTCACTTGTGTAATTTAGCAGCTTGCTATTACTGCATTAGTCATGTTAAAGAGTAATCTTCATTTTTACGATTAAGAAAAGGTGTCTACGGGATTTAATAGCCTCTATGATGACTTCGTTTTGTGTTTTTCTATTGTAACCTAAATACGAAAAGTTTTCGGTTATAGAGAAAATTACTGTAAGATTGGAGGTAGTTTCTTTGGGAATTCGAGGGGCTTTCTTGGGGGTTTCTTCGGGAAATACCCCTTTTTGCGAGTAAAACCCCAAGGATACTCGAAGAAAAGTGCAAGAAAGTCCAAGGAAATGATGTTTTTAGTTTGCTTGAAGTTTTTGCTATCAAGAAGAATGTGATCAAATGTTGTTCGAAGTAAATTTTTGTTTTAAACAACGCTGTGTGTTTGTAAATATGCTCAAATGAAGTTTAGTGAACAGATAACTAAAGAATTAGAGTGTAATTTAGGGAACTTATTGTTTTCTAAATATGGAGTATGGTGCCTTTTCAATTCTTTAGAACTTTTTTAGCGAATTTTGATTGCTCTTATATAAGGCTAATTCATTGCTTTATTTCTATGCACTTCTGCAAAAAATACCAAATGGCGAAATTAATTTCTTTTTGTTTATGTCTATAAGTATGCGTCATAAGTGGTTTTACTATTTTGCTATAACTGAGTTTTTACCTTAATTTCAACTTTTGTCGTTGATTCTTTTTCTTCAATCATTACTGTCTAAAAAATGTATTAGTAATTCAATATTACAGCTGTAATGATATTTAATGAGTGATTTTATATAGAATATCTTGCCATTTTTTTTTATTGGTCGCAGACTGTAGTTAAAACTATGCACTTTAGTGCATTTAGCTTTCAGCTTCTAAAAATGTTTACCTTTGATATATGGAATATCAACGAACCGGAGGACATAGTGTATCACGTTTAACCGCCCATATAGTATGGGTGACTAAATATCGTTATCCAGTATTGGAAGGAGATATTCAGATACGTTGTCGTAGTCTGATCATTCAGATTTGTGAAGCAGAAGATATTCAAATTTTAAAAGGTGTAGTATCAAAGGATCATGTTCATCTTCATATAGAATATCGACCATCTCAAAACATAAGTAATATTGTCAAACTCTTCAAGGGTCGTACCTCAAGGAAACTCCAAATAGAATTTCCTGAGTTGAAGCACAGATACTGGGGACGTCACTTTTGGGCAATAGGCTTTGGTTGTTGGAGTACAGGAAATATTACTGATGAAATGCTAAATCAATATCTTGAACACCATCGTAAACCAAATGATAACGGAGGTAACTTTATACTTGAGTAAGTAGCTCCACCCAGGCAGACTTTAGTCTGCTTTAACAAACTATGGACTTTCAGTCCATAGTGGTTTATTTAAAGGTATTAATACATTATTTTTTATAGATTAAATGCGAATAAATTTGAAGTAGAGTAGAACTTTTAGGTATTCTATCTGCTTTTTAAGTTTAATTTACTTAATTCTATTCTTAGATAGAGAAAAATTGATTTATTTTATAAAATATTATTTTTTGTAAATAAAATATTTATATCTTTATTTGATGAAATAGTGCAACGTTTAGAATGCCTATTTTTATGTTTAATATTAAAAAAAGAAAAAGCCACTTCGTGGACAAAATGAACAAGACAATGGTAAAAGAAGAATTTACTGCGTTATTTAAGGGGTATAAAATCCCAAATGTTTTGAAAAGCTTAATTGATTTTCAAACTTCAGAAAATGTAGCATCATATTATTCAAATGCTATTTATTTAATAGATGAAGTAGATGGTGTAATTGATGGGTTTTCGAGTGAACCAGAATTTTTAAACTCTTTTATTCCTTTTGCAGAGGCAGATTCAGTTGGTAGCATCTATGCTTTTTGGATCAATAATAAGGAAGAAAAAAATTTAGAGAACTTACCAATTGTTGTTTTTGGGGGTGAAGAGGGAGTTCACGTTATAGCTCAAAACTTAACTGAACTATTGCAAATAGCAGCTTATGATGTTGAGCCAAATGTTTTTGAGGATGAGGTTAGCTTTCCTGATAAAGAAGAATTGATTGAGGAGGATGAGTTTCATCCTACTGAGTTTAATAAAGAGTATTTAGATTGGTTGAGAAGTGAAGCTAAATTAAAACCATTTGTTAAAATTGAAGATATTGATGAAGTCGTTGAAAGAGCAGCTGAAAAGTTAGGTAGTTCTTTGAATGATTTTTTAAAGAAATATAATGAGTAGTTAATACTCGAATAGTATAAAAAAAAGGAATTGCTTTCATGCAATTCCTTTTTTTTTGATTACATTTATAGGTATAACTATTTGATTATTATAATTTTGTATTCTTTTTGTTGTAGATTGGGTGATAAAGTTTCTTTGTAAATGATATGAGCAGAGAGTGGTTTTTGTAGAATGTTAAAATTGTTTGATTCCTATATTTTTATATAATTTCTAAAGTTTTACTTTATAAATTATAATTAACAAACTAAACTATAAAGTATTCCATATGAAAAAAATTACGCTATTATTACTGAGTCTTGTTCTGTTTTTTAAGCTTGATATTGTTGAAGCTCAATCTATAGAAGTGAGAAATAAGATTATGGAAAACTATGGGGAACATAGTAGGCAACTTAATCTTGCAATCCAAAGTACGTTAAATGAAACAAACCAGGCTTGGCGTATTGCGGAAGAAAAAAGTATACCCATAACAGGGGTGGATATGAAAGGAAATGTGTATTCACTTGTAAAATTTAATGAGGAGGGGGTACCTATTTATAAAGCCACTTTAAATAAGGGGTCTAGGATTACTGCTCGTGTTGACGGTATTAAGAATACGGCATATAGAAGAGAATTGAGAGGGCATGGAATTTTTGTTGGTGTTTTTGATGGAGAGGTGGCGTTAGATCAACACAGAGAATTTGTCGATAGGGTGACTAATAAAAGTGTTGTGATTTTAGGTGAAAGTTTGCCAGACTTTAACTCTCCAGGTTTTAGTAAAACTGGTTTTGAACGTGGTAGAGCTCACGCAACACACGTGACAGGAACAATTGTAGCACAGGGATTAAATGAGAGAGCTCTTGGGATTGCTCCTCATGCGACTGTTCTAAGTTATTCTTGGAATAATGATATTTTTAATATGCTTGATTTAGCAAATGACGGTTTATTAGTTAGTAATCACTCTTATGGTTTTCAATTCTTTGATGAGTATGGATTTCTTTATGATCAATCTCTTAGACATGAATTAGGAGCTTATGTGAATGAAAGTAGAATGGTTGATATTGTTGCTTATGAAAGGAAGTTCTATCAACCTGTGTTTGCTGCTGGTAATGATGGAGAGTATACCAAACAGACTTATAGAAACTTTCCTGAGAAAAAGAATGTAGACATGTTGAATGGTTATTCGTTGTCTAAAAATGCTGTTGTCGTTGCAGCAGTAAAGGAAGTGAAAAATTATGTTGGAGCGGAAAGTGTCGTGTTAGCGAGCTTTAGTAGTCAAGGTCCTTCTAATGATTTTCGTATCAAACCTGATATTTCAGCAAAAGGGGATATGGTTTTTTCTACTACATATAAGAACCCTGCGAATATGAATAATGATCCTAATACAGGTTTGTATGTTAGTTATTCGGGAACATCAATGGCTGCTCCTGCTGTCACAGGTGTTTTTGCCTTGTGGCAAGAATGGGCAAGCAAAAGGAATAAGGATAAGAACCCTTTGAAATCAGCATCAATTCGTGCGATTATGGCGCATACGGCTGATCAAACAGGCGAGAGAAAAGGACCTAATCACTTATTTGGTTGGGGATTAATCAATGCTGCAAAGGGTGTACAGTTTTTAGAGGCAAGTAGAAAAGGGGAGTATGCACTTTTATTAGAGCACGAACTAAAGAATAAAGAGGTTTATTCAAAAGAGATTGTTGTAAAGAAAGCTACGGATAAGTTAGTAGTTACTTTGGCCTGGACTGATATAGCTGGTGGAGTAGATTTTCATTTATATAGAGACGAAGATTACACTAAGAAGAATCCTATTCTTGTTAATGACTTAGATATCGTTGTCAAAAAAGATGGGATAGAATATCTTCCTTGGAAATTGAATAAAGATTGGTCAAACCCAATAGCTTTAAAAGGTAATAATGACGTGGACAATATCGAACAAATCGAAATTGAAGACGTGGAACCTGGTACGTATACTATTTATATTAGCCACAAAGGGGATCTTAGTTATTGGGAAAGAGAAAAGGAACTGAAACAAGAATTTTCTTTAGCAATGAGTTTGTCAGATGCATACACAGTTGAAAAAATACCAGGAGAGGATAAAAAAGATGAACTTGTCAAATTAATTCAAAGTCTTTGGCCGAATCCAATTATTGATTTTGTCAATATTCAAATTATGGAAGAGTTTGCTAAAGAAGCTATTTATATACGTGTATATGATACCACGGGTAGATTAGTACATACATATGAGAAGAAAAATGATGAGGGATTGTATAGTTTCTCAATGGAAAAACTGCCAAAAGGTATGTACTTTATTGATCTTCAGGTTGGAGAGTACAATATCGTTGAAAAAGTGGTAAAAAAATAGGAGAAGACTATAACCTAACTTAGGTAATATTTTTACTATTACAATGATAATGCATAACTGTGTGAAAAAAAGTTTCACTTGTAACGTGTATCATAATAGATAGTTATCGTTAATGCGAAAAAAACCTTTAAAAAAAGGCGTTATAAAGTTTGGAAGTAGCGTAAAAGATACTACTTTTGCATCCGCATTAGAGAAGTAATAACGACTCTAGAGGTAGACGCTCCTAAATATAAAGAAAGCAGCAAAGAAGAATTAATAACTTTGAAAAGCTTTAAAAACTTTAACAAAATAAAGTTTGGATAAGTAAAATATAAGGTATTATCTTTGCGGTCCGCTTCAGTAAACACTGTAGCTCGCAAGAAAAAAGAAAAAGAAATTTTTTGAAAAAAGTTTTGCGAGATTAAAAAATAGTTTTACTTTTGCACTCGCTTTGAAACACAAGTGGAAAAAACAAGAAGAATACGTTCTAAGACATATTGGACAACAGCATACAAAAAGAGAGTAAGGCAAGTCGAAAGATTTGAATTAACGCGCTAATCGAAAATATAAAAAATATACGATGAAGAGTTTGATCCTGGCTCAGGATGAACGCTAGCGGCAGGCCTAACACATGCAAGTCGAGGGGTATAAGAAGCTTGCTTTTTAGAGACCGGCGCACGGGTGAGTAACGCGTATGCAACCTACCTTTTACAGGGGAATAGCCCGAAGAAATTCGGATTAATGCTCCATGGTTTATTTGGATGGCATCATTTGAATAATAAAGATTTATCGGTAAAAGATGGGCATGCGTGTCATTAGCTAGTTGGTATGGTAACGGCATACCAAGGCAACGATGACTAGGGGTCCTGAGAGGGAGATCCCCCACACTGGTACTGAGACACGGACCAGACTCCTACGGGAGGCAGCAGTGAGGAATATTGGTCAATGGAGGCAACTCTGAACCAGCCATGCCGCGTGCAGGATGACGGTCCTATGGATTGTAAACTGCTTTTGTACGGGAAGAAATGTACCTACGAGTAGGTATTTGACGGTACCGTAAGAATAAGGATCGGCTAACTCCGTGCCAGCAGCCGCGGTAATACGGAGGATCCGAGCGTTATCCGGAATTATTGGGTTTAAAGGGTTCGTAGGCGGTCAGATAAGTCAGTGGTGAAATCTCATAGCTTAACTATGAAACTGCCGTTGATACTGTTTGACTTGAATAGTATGGAAGTAACTAGAATATGTAGTGTAGCGGTGAAATGCTTAGATATTACATGGAATACCAATTGCGAAGGCAGGTTACTACGTACTTATTGACGCTGATGAACGAAAGCGTGGGTAGCGAACAGGATTAGATACCCTGGTAGTCCACGCCGTAAACGATGGATACTAGCTGTTCGGTTTTCGGACTGAGTGGCTAAGCGAAAGTGATAAGTATCCCACCTGGGGAGTACGTTCGCAAGAATGAAACTCAAAGGAATTGACGGGGGCCCGCACAAGCGGTGGAGCATGTGGTTTAATTCGATGATACGCGAGGAACCTTACCAGGGCTTAAATGTAGATTGACAGGTTTGGAAACAGACTTTTCTTCGGACAATTTACAAGGTGCTGCATGGTTGTCGTCAGCTCGTGCCGTGAGGTGTCAGGTTAAGTCCTATAACGAGCGCAACCCCTATTGTTAGTTACCATCGCGTTGTGGCGGGGACTCTAGCAAGACTGCCGGTGCAAACCGAGAGGAAGGTGGGGATGACGTCAAATCATCACGGCCCTTACGTCCTGGGCTACACACGTGCTACAATGGCAAGTACAGAAAGCAGCTACCTGGCAACAGGATGCGAATCTCCAAAGCTTGTCTCAGTTCGGATTGGAGTCTGCAACTCGACTCTATGAAGCTGGAATCGCTAGTAATCGGATATCAGCCATGATCCGGTGAATACGTTCCCGGGCCTTGTACACACCGCCCGTCAAGCCATGGAAGCTGGGGGTACCTGAAGTCGGTGACCGCAAGGAGCTGCCTAGGGTAAAACTAGTGACTGGGGCTAAGTCGTAACAAGGTAGCCGTACCGGAAGGTGCGGCTGGAACACCTCCTTTCTAGAGAATTAGTTAAGTGTTAATTCTACTTACTCTCGCTGCTTGTTCAAAAAATAAAAAAAGGTATTATACAGAGTCTCGTAGCTCAGCTGGTTAGAGTACTACACTGATAATGTAGGGGTCGGCAGTTCGAGTCTGCCCGGGACTACTAAAATACACAGGAAATACTAGAGGTTAAACTAACCGCCTAAAAGTTACTGTTAACTGTAAGCTGTTAACCAAACACTAGAAACGGGGGATTAGCTCAGCTGGCTAGAGCGCCTGCCTTGCACGCAGGAGGTCATCGGTTCGACTCCGATATTCTCCACAAGGACTAAAGTCCAACCGTTCATTGACATATTGATAAAACTTAACTAACAAAACAGTTAGAAAGAACAAAAAATATAGAAATATATAGAAAGTACGATTCGAAAGAATTGTAAGCACATAAGCAAAATAAGGGCGTATGGGGAATGCCTAGGCTCTCAGAGGCGAAGAAGGACGTGATAAGCTGCGAAAAGCTACGGGGATTGGCACACACGAATTGATCCGTAGATATCCGAATGGGGCAACCCAATATGTTGAAGACATATTATCCTGTATAGGAGGCGAACCCGCTGAACTGAAACATCTAAGTAGGCGGAGGAGAAGAAAACAAAAGTGATTCCGTAAGTAGTGGCGAGCGAACGCGGAATAGCCCAAACCAAAGTTGTTACGGCAATTTTGGGGTTGTAGGACCACGACATTTCTTGCGGCTTGAATTAGAAATACCTGGAAAGGTATACCAAAGAGGGTGACAGTCCCGTATAAGTAAGAAAAGATAAGAATAGTGGTATCCTGAGTAGGTCGGGGCACGTGAAACCCTGATTGAAACTGGCGGGACCATCCGCTAAGGCTAAATACTCCTGAGAGACCGATAGTGAACCAGTACCGTGAGGGAAAGGTGAAAAGAACCGTGAATAACGGAGTGAAAAAGATCCTGAAACCATACGCCTACAAGCGGTCGGAGCCCCTTTGTGGGGTGACGGCGTGCCTTTTGCATAATGAGCCTACGAGTTACCGTTGCTGGCAAGGATAAGGACTTCAGGTCTGGATCCGTAGCGAAAGCGAGTCTGAATAGGGCGCTTTAGTCAGTAGTGGTAGACGCGAAACCGTGTGATCTACCCATGGGCAGGTTGAAGTTTAGGTAACACTAAATGGAGGACCGAACCGTTTAACGCTGAAAAGTTTTCGGATGACCTGTGGGTAGGGGTGAAAGGCCAATCAAACTCGGAAATAGCTCGTACTCCCCGAAATGCATTTAGGTGCAGCGATGATCATAGTTACTTAGAGGTAGAGCTACTGATTGGATGCGGGGGCTTCACCGCCTACCAATTCCTGACAAACTCCGAATGCTAATTAATGATAATCATCAGTGAGGGCATGGGTGCTAAGGTCCATGTCCGAGAGGGAAAGAACCCAGACCATCAGCTAAGGTCCCCAAATGTATGCTAAGTTGAAAAAACGCGGTTTGATTGCCCAGACAGCTAGGATGTTGGCTTGGAAGCAGCCATTCATTTAAAGAGTGCGTAACAGCTCACTAGTCGAGCGATCGAGCATGGATAATAATCGGGCATAAGTATACTACCGAAGCTATGGATTTACGTTTTATAACGTGAGTGGTAGGGGAGCATTCTATCGGCAGAGAAGGTGATTTGTGAGAATTGCTGGAGCTTATAGAAAAGAAAATGTAGGCATAAGTAACGATAAGGGGTGCGAGAAACACCCCCGCCGTAAGACTAAGGATTCCTGAGCTATGCTAATCAGCTTAGGGTTAGTCGGGACCTAAGGCACACCCGAAGGGGGACGTCGATGGCCAACGGGTTAATATTCCCGTACTACTTATAACAGTGATGGAGTGACACAGTGATGAAAGCACCGCGAACTGACGGAATAGTTCGTTGAAGCACGTACCTATAGGTTTGATAGTAAAATGCGTCAGACTTGGAGAAATGCGATAGTACTCAGCGTCTACGGACAAAGAGATAGTGTGCCTAAGGGCTGTCAAGAAAAGCTTCTAAACATAGGTTATAAGTACCCGTACCGTAAACCGACACAGGTAGTCGAGGAGAGTATCCTAAGGCGCTCGAGAGATTCATGGCTAAGGAACTAGGCAAAATAGACCTGTAACTTCGGGAGAAAGGTCGCCAGCGCAAGCTGGCCGCAGTGAAGAGGTCCAGGCGACTGTTTATCAAAAACACAGGGCTCTGCAAAATCGTAAGATGACGTATAGGGCCTGACACCTGCCCGGTGCTGGAAGGTTAAGAGGAGATGTTATCGATGAGTAATTGTTGAGAAGCATTGAATTGAAGCCCCAGTAAACGGCGGCCGTAACTATAACGGTCCTAAGGTAGCGAAATTCCTTGTCGGGTAAGTTCCGACCTGCACGAATGGTGTAACGATCTGGACACTGTCTCAGCCATGAGCTCGGTGAAATTGTAGTATCGGTGAAGATGCCGATTACCCGCAGTGGGACGAAAAGACCCTGTGCACCTTTACTATAGCTTAGTATTGTTCTCGGATAAGTGATGTGTAGGATAGGTGGGAGACTGTGAAGTGGCGTCGCTAGGCGTTGTGGAGTCATTGTTGAAATACCACCCTTTGCTTATTTGAGATCTAACTCCGCAATTGTGGAGGACATTGCTTGGTGGGTAGTTTGACTGGGGTGGTCGCCTCCAAAAGAGTAACGGAGGCTTCTAAAGGTTCCCTCAGCACGCTTGGTAACCGTGCGTAGAGTGCAATGGTATAAGGGAGCTTGACTGAGAGACTAACAAGTCGACCAGGTACGAAAGTAGAGCATAGTGATCCGGTGGTTCCGCATGGAAGGGCCATCGCTCAAAGGATAAAAGGTACGCCGGGGATAACAGGCTGATCTCCCCCAAGAGCTCATATCGACGGGGGGGTTTGGCACCTCGATGTCGGCTCGTCACATCCTGGGGCTGGAGAAGGTCCCAAGGGTTGGGCTGTTCGCCCATTAAAGTGGCACGCGAGCTGGGTTCAGAACGTCGTGAGACAGTTCGGTCTCTATCTACTGTGGGCGTTAGAAATTTGAGTGGATCTGATTCTAGTACGAGAGGACCGAATTGGACCAACCTCTAGTGCATCTGTTGTCTCGCCAGGGGCATCGCAGAGTAGCTACGTTGGGCAGGGATAAGCGCTGAAAGCATATAAGTGCGAAACCCACCACAAGATGAGATTTCTTTAAAGGGCCGTGGGAGATTACCACGTTGATAGGCTATAGATGTAAAGGCAGTAATGTCATAGTCGAGTAGTACTAATAGCCCGTAAGCTTATGTGAATCTCCCCTTGTTTACATACAAGGGGAGGGCAACTTTCTAAATGCTAGTTAAGTTACAATATCAATATAGTTAACAATATTAGTTACGTTAAGGTAACAACCGATTTAGGGTGGTTATTGCGGCGGGGCTCACCTCTTCCCATTTCGAACAGAGAAGTTAAGCCCGCTAGCGCAGATGGTACTGCTAACCAGTGGGAGAGTATGTCGCCGCCCTTCTTTTAAGAATCCCCAATCTCATATGAGGTTGGGGATTTTTTTGTTTATATACTTCACAACTTAGTAGGAGGATACTATTGGTGAATTTGTATTCAAGTGCTGAGAATATTTTGTTTAATATATTTTTTAGTACTTTTCTTTTTTGTTTCTATAATAAGTAGCTTCCTTTTCCGTATAATATTTTTTTAGAATATTATTTTTATTTACTTTACTAATACCGAATAAAATTCTTTTTTACTATTTGTTTGCTGAATAAAATTCTTTTTATTACTTTTGCATCGGCAAATTGAAAAGTATGGAATATAAATTAGATGAGATAGATTTGAAGATATTGCGAATGATGCAAGACAATGCTAGAATTAATAATTCTGAACTTGCGCGAGAATTAGGAATGGCTCCATCTGCTGTTCTAGAGCGTGTAAAGAAGTTGGAACAAAAAGAAGTATTGTTAGCATATCATGCAAGGGTTAATCCTACAGCAATAGATCAAAAGATGTTGTCATTTATTTTTATAAAAGTTGATGAGATTATTGGTGATGAGGAGACAGGTAAGCTTTTAGCTGAGATTCCAGAGGTGTTAGAAGTTCACGATATTGCAGGAGATGATGGTTATATGATTAAAGTTAGAACATCGGATTCTTTAGCTCTTGTTTCGTTGATGAGAAACTCGCTTTCAAAGATTCAAGGTGTCATATCGACGAGAACGATTATAGTATTACAAACAGTAAAAGAAGATAATAAATTAATTATTCCTGAAAAATTAGATTAGGTATGAGTGCAGTAGTTAATAATAGTGCAAGTAAAGGATCTGTAATATTTGCATATCTTGTTGTTTATTTTGTATGGGGATCTACTTTTTTCTTTATTCATAAAGCATTAAGTGATTTTACTCCTTTCGTGTTGGGATCGCTTCGCTTCTTTGCAGCGAGTGTTATATTATTGACTTATTGTAAGTTAAAAGGATATAAGTTGTTTAATAAGAAAGTGGTTAAGCAAGCGTGTATTACTGGTTTCTTATTATTGTTTATTGATATGGGAGCTCTTATTTGGGCAGAACAACATGTTTCGAGTGGTATTGCAGCTATTATGGCGGCAGCGGCAGCTTTGTGGTTTATAATTTTAGATAAACCTCAGTGGAAGAATAATTTTTCAAGTTTGCCAATTGTACTTGGGTTAATCATGGGGTTTGTAGGCGTGATTATGCTGTTTGCAGAGCAGATTACCATTGCAAGTGATGAGTCACAGCGTTTGTTAAATATATTCTGTATGTTTTTATTGATCTTAGGATCTATTGCTTGGACGATTGGGTCCTTATATTCAAAATACTCTAAAGATAAGAATGAGAACCAAGGAGAGGATCTTCACGTTATGGTTAAAACTTCTTGGCAAATGATTACTGCTGGAGTATTATTTTCTATAGTAGCTACAGTAAATGGGGAGTTTAGTGCATTTGAGCCAAGTGAGATTAGCAATGGTGGATGGTTTTCACTTGTGTATTTAATTACTTTTGGATCAATATTGGCATTTGGTTCATATATATGGTTAATACAGAATAGACCAGTAACAGAGGTGAGTACTTATGCTTATGTAAACCCTGTTGTAGCAGTAGCATTGAGCTATTTCTTTACTGATGATATCATCACAAGCTTACAAATCGGTGGATTAGGTGTTGTTCTTGTAAGTGTCGCGTTGATGAATTGGGATCTTTATAAGAATAGTAAGTTTTTTAAAAAGATCAAAAAGAAAAAAAATGTAAAAGCTTCGGATAGTGAGCAATTGCATATGAGTAATTAGCGTTTAATTCTTTTTTAATATTATTACATCAGCCTCTGCATTTGTGGAGGCTTTTGTTTTTGTAATTATTTTGAAGTTAGTGTATTAAGTATGAAAAATGTATTAATTGTTTGGTGGTTAAATTAAAAATAGTAATTTTGCACAGCTTTTGGATCAGCTTGGTTTCTCCATTAGTGTATTTTATAAAAAGTAAAACCTCTTCTATTGAATGTAACTGGTATTAAGAAACTTACACATTAATAGAATACAAATTTATTATCAGCTATGTCTGAAATCAATAAAACACAAGAAGATTTTTTAAAAGACTTTAATTGGGAAAACTACGAAAACGGTATTGATGCTGTTGATGATAGTCAATTAAAAGAGTTTGAAAATTTAGTAGACAAAACATTCATTTCTACAGATGATGAGGAAGTTGTTGAAGGAGTTGTAGTAAGAATCACTGACAGAGATGCAATTGTTGATATCAATGCTAAATCTGAGGGTGTTATTTCTTTAAACGAGTTCCGTTATAATCCAAACTTAAAAGTAGGAGATAAAGTAGAAGTATTAATCGACGTAAGAGAAGATAAATACGGACAATTAGTTTTATCTCACAGAAAAGCTCGTACAATCAAAGCTTGGGATAGAGTTATCGCTGCTCATGAGTCTGGAGAAATCGTTAATGGATTCGTTAAATGTAGAACTAAAGGTGGTATGATCGTTGACGTATTCGGTATCGAAGCATTCTTACCAGGTTCTCAAATTGATGTTAAACCAATCCGTGATTACGATCAATATGTGAACAAAACAATGGAGTTCAAAGTAGTTAAAATTAACCACGAATTCAAAAACGTTGTTGTTTCTCACAAAGCACTTATCGAGGCTGATATCGAAGTTCAAAAGAAAGAAATTATCGGTCAATTACAAAAAGGTCAAGTGTTAGAAGGTGTTGTTAAAAACATTACTTCTTACGGTGTATTCATTGACTTAGGAGGTGTAGATGGTTTAATCCACATCACTGACTTATCTTGGTCAAGAATTAACCACCCAAGTGAAGTATTAGAATTAGACCAAAAATTAAATGTTGTTATCTTAGACTTTGATGATGAGAAAACAAGAATTCAATTAGGTTTAAAACAATTATACGCTCACCCATGGGATGCTTTAGATTCAAACTTAAATGTTGGAGATAAAGTTAAAGGTAAAGTAGTTGTTTTAGCTGATTACGGTGCTTTCATCGAAGTTGCTGAAGGTGTTGAAGGTTTAATCCACGTTTCTGAAATGTCTTGGTCTACTCACTTAAGATCAGCTCAAGATTTCGTTAAAGTAGGAGATGAAGTAGAGGCAGTTATTTTAACTCTTGATAGAGAAGAAAGAAAAATGTCTTTAGGAATTAAACAATTAACTCAAGATCCTTGGACTGATATCACTGCTAAGTACCCAGTAGGTTCTAAACATGTAGGTATCGTTCGTAACTTTACAAACTTCGGTGTATTCGTAGAATTAGAAGAAGGAATTGATGGATTAATTTACATTTCTGACTTATCTTGGACTAAGAAAATCAAACACCCATCTGAGTTTGTAAACGTAGGAGATAAATTAGACGTAGTAGTATTAGAGTTAGACGTTGAAGGACGTAAATTATCTTTAGGACACAAACAAACTACTGCTAATCCTTGGGATAAATACGAAGATGCTTACGCTGTAGGAACTGTACATTCAGGAGAAATCTCTGAAGTAGTTGACAAAGGTGCTACTGTAGTATTCGAAGAGGATGTAGTTGCTTTCATTCCAACTCGTCACTTAGAGAAAGAAGATGGTAAGAAATTGAAAAAAGGAGAATCTGCTGAGTTCAAAATTATTGAGTTCAATAAAGAATTCAAGAGAGTAGTTGCTTCTCATACTTCAATCTTCCGTGAAGAAGAAGAGAAAAATGTAAAAGCTGTTGAGGCTTCTAACAACAATACTGCTGAGAAAACAACTCTTGGTGATATTGACGCTCTTGCTGAATTAAAAGAAAGAATGGAGAAAGGAAAATAATTCCTAACTTATAATATTTCAAGCCCTAACATTTTAATGTTAGGGCTTTTTTGTTTTTAAATTATTAAGCTAAAGTTGTAAAAGAGTACCAAGTTAAGTACTTATTACTTTTCTAAGCTCTTTGTCTAACTGGGAAGTTATGTGGATAGGAGTGCTGCTTGGAAAGCCTGGTAATCTTTTGTCATAGTTTATAGTACAAGATTGCGTCAGTATCACGAATTGGAACTTATCAAAATTAATAATGACAAGGTTCTGAAGTTAAAGCAGCATTTAGCAGATACATTAGTTGTTGTGATTAAAGGTTATAAACAGGAGGTTCTTGAGATTAATGGTGTTAAAACTATGTCATTTTGAATTGATCTTGCTATTAATGTTGGTCAATTGAAGTATGAAGGCTTGAAATAAGATATAATTTGTTAATAAATACCGAAAATTAAATCTAATCTTGTATTGTTTTTAATATCTTTAAAAGAAATTTAATCTTTTTAATTTGATGGGTTGGTTTACTAAAAGAAGTAAAAGTTGGGAAGTTAAAAATACTGTACTTTTATTAGGCGTAGTCGGATCAGTTAGTTTTATCAGTTTCGGTGTCTTAACACCTATTGCTATTGCTATTTTTGGCAATATAGTCAATGTTAACAGATGGTTTTGGAAATCTTGTATGATTGCCCTTGTTTATCTGTTGTTTTTAATATTAGCCCTTTTCTTTTTGGTAGCTGATGTAAGTTCAACTTATGTTTTAGCAGTTAATTTTTTAAGCTTTTATATTTATGTAGTTTATATGTCTTTAGATTTAGGAGAGTATCTACAACGATTAGATCTACAGAATTATATTACATTAGAGAAGAATAAAGATTACAACTACGACGCTGTAATTAGTCAGTTTAATCAAGTACAGGAAGATATATCACCCAAAGATCGTTTTATTGCTAAACTTACTTTCTGGAGAGATCAAATTAGCAATGCTAAAGTGGTTGAGAATGTAAGCGAATTAATACGCTTGACAGAAATCATCATTGCAAAGGATGAAAGTAGAGCTGATTTGTTTTTCGTGCGTCATGGCAGTACAATTGAAAATGTTTTACAGCAATATGTTGAGTTGGATCAAACTTATATCGCAAATGCATCAGTGATTAGCACAAAAGAGAATTTAGAACATGTTATTGCACAGTCTAAAGTAGTATTTGAAAATGAATTGTCTAATATGATTGAAACGGAAGCACTTCAAGTCGATGGAGAAGCTTCTGTGTATATATCTGTTTTGAAAGGAAGGGGGATTTTATAATGGGATGGTTTACTAAGAAAGAGAATAGTTGGGAGATAAAGCATAGTTGGTTGGCTATACTATCTCTGTTTTTTCCATTTGTTTTTCCTCCATTGGGAATGCTATATATGGGAATTGTTGGTAAAATTAGAAGTTTATTATACGGAAGCTTTCTCTGGATGGCTTTGTATACAGGAGTTTACTTTTTTTACTTTTTTATAGGTAATACAACTTTCTTTAAATTATTATCCTTTTGCGTTTTCTTGGGAGGTGCAGTAGTTGTTTCAATGTATTTAAGAGTGTTTTTACAACGTTTGCACTTGAGGTATATTATTAATTTAGAATGGTCTAAGAAATACGATTATAAGGATTTTATACGAAGAAAGAATATATCTGAAATTTTATCAGTAAGTACCTTTATTGATAGCTTAACTAAGTGGCAAACTGTAGTAAAGAATGCTGAAGTAAGAGGGTATATTGCAAAGATGATTCTATTAGTTAAGAAGATAACAAGTCAAAATGACCAGTTTGTTAGTGAACTGTTTTTAGAGAGACATGCATATTCTATTGAGAATATTCTGCAACAGTATTATCAGATTGAGTTGTCAAAAATAGAGAATGACGTTATTAAGGAGGCAGAAGAAAAATTGAGATTTACAATAGGACAGGCTTCTCAAGCATTTGAAAATGAGTTGACAGGTAAGATGAAATTTCAGAATATGTCCATTGAAGCTGAATCATCAGCTTATTTAGAAGATATGAAAACACGAGGTTTATTATAAAAAGAAATATGGAAAAAGATATTCAACAATTAAGACAAGAAAGAGAGTTAGCTCCAGAAATCAATGTGGAATTCACGGAGCAAGAACAGCGACAAATTGAATCTTATAAGAACAGTATCAATTTAGCTAACACTACTCAAGTAATTCAATACGGTGCAGGGAGCCAATTAAAGTCAAGTGCTTTTGCAACAGAGATACTTAAACAGGTACAGACAAAAGATTTGGGAGAAACTTCCAATGTACTTGTTGGATTGCGTCAAGAGATTAAATCTTTTGAGGGCATAGCTGAAAAGAAAAGCTTAATTCCTTTTTTTGACTCAATCAAAAAGAAAATAGGTAGACTACAAGCACAGTATAGTAAGGTTGAAACAAATATTAATGCGATTGAACTTCAACTTGAACGTCATTATAAGAACATGATGAAGGATGTCGCAATGTTTGATAAGTTATTTGATGAGAATAAGAAGTACTTCAAGGAGTTGTCTTTGTATATTGAAGCAGGTGATCAGAAGTTGGTAGAATTACACGATCAAGTTTTACCACAAATGAAACAAGAGGCTGAGTCAGACAATGATCCCTCAAAGATTCAAGCTTATAAAGATATGGAGCAACAAGTTGTGCGCTTTGAAAGAAAAGTACATGATTTGAAACTGACGCGTATGGTTATACTTCAATCTTCCCCTCAGATAAGAATGGTGCAGAATAATAGTTTAATGTTGATGGAGAAACTACAATCCAGTATTGTAAATACTTTGCCACTTTGGAAAAACCAGATGGTTCTTACATTGGGGATTGCTCGTTCTCAGCAAGCATTAAGTGCACAACAAGCCGTTAATGATGCAACTAATCAATTGCTAACTCGCAACAGTGAAATGCTACGTGATGCAACAGTAAAAGTGGCACAAGAAACTGAAAGAGGTATTGTGGATATTGAAACGATACGCAAAGTTAACTCTGATATCCTTAGTACTATTGACGAAATTGTACGTATTCAAACAGAGGGACGTGAAAAACGTAAAGCTGTAGAAGTGGAGTTAAAAGATGCTGAACATCAGTTAAAACAACGTTTATTAAACAATAATGTAGACACGAATAAAAAGTAAACGTTATAGATAACGTCATACAATAAAAAAAGCTTTCTATTTAGAAAGCTTTTTTATACCATATAAATACGTTAATCATAGAATTTGTCAAATCTTGCATATCCTGAGATATTTGTTGGAATTGACATTCCTTGTGTAACTTTATCTGTTTTACTGTCGTAGATCCAAACATAATTGTTATTGTCTTTCGAATTAATAGCGAAGTATAATTTGTCATTTTGAACAAAAGTTCCCCATTCATAAGGTTCATCACTTGGAAGTTCTTTAAATTCTCTGACGATTTGCTGCGTTTCTAAATCGACTAAAATGTATCTTCCGTTATAACTATTACCAAGTTCTTTGTCGCGGTAAAGTACCATCATCTTATTGTTTCCTAAGTATTGTAATATGGTTTCTACCTTTTTGCCTTTTACCAGTTTAGTTAAGTTAAAGGAGTAGTCTGCATCGTAAGAGGTTTCTCCTTGATTTACTCTAAACAAGTATATGTCTTCATCATCACTTTGTACCCTTGGAAAACACGGATAATAAAATTGATTGTTTTCTGTTGTAAATGTCGTGTGGAAGTAAGGTGAAGCATTTGACACCCCTGTACTTCGATTATCTACTCTTGTATCTTTAACTGTAAAATCGCTGTAATCAATAGTAGCAAAATTATAGTAATCGGGAATTAACCATTTGTCATCTCGAAAACCATATTGCATATATAATGTGTTGTCGAAATAAGTAATTGCACCGACCATATAGTGATTGTATTCATCAGGAAAAGGTGTTAGGCCTTTAAAAGCATCTTGTTTAATGATAGAAAGGTCTTCTGCATTGATAATAGTATATCTTATTTCACCAGCATTTCCTGTTGTACCAGCAATTAGAAGTGTTTTGCTATCTATCCAAACAAAGCTTGAGATTTCTGATATGTAGGTATATGGTATTTCTTTAATGGTCACTAATCGGTCATTGGTATATTTGAATTTCTTTAGGATACCTTGATCGTTTTTATAGTTATAGATATATCCATTCTTTACGATATAGGAATAGGTACCTTTAGTGTTAATTTCATCACCTTCTTTTTTCAAATCCATTTGGCCTTGTGTGAGGTCATTGGTAGCTGTCATATAGTGAACTGTATTAGGCCAGCTTCCCAGGGCAGATAACAAAAAGTAGTTGTAATCTTCTTCTCCTTGATATCCTCCTGCGCTGCTTGGTTCTTTACTGCAACTTCCCAAAACGAAGAATAGGCATAGTAACGATATGCTTTTGTATATATTTAATTTCATTTTATTCTTTTATTTTAATGCGTATCTAAACTTGAAATAAAAAGCGCGGCCTTGTTTTTGTAACTTAAAGTTATCGTATGCAAGGGCATCTCCTATGTTTGTGCAATCAAGAGCAAAGTTATACTTGCCATTTTGCATGGAGTAGCTAACTCCAACATTGTGTAAAGTTTGTCTTGGTATGGTCGGAATATTTCTTTTGTTACCGTAAGACTGCCAGTTTTTATAGTACCATTCAGTCATTTGTAAGCCATAATGAAATTCTAAGCGACTGCCTTCTTGGATGATATTGTTTTGTCCAATACTAACATCAACGTTTCCAAATAGCCAAGGTTGGTTTGGTACCTCTTTTTTGTATGTTGCAGAAACCACGTCATTGCTATTATTCGCATATTTAGTATTGTCATACGCATAGTTATACGTGATGTTCATCATGACTCTGATTAAGTCCTTGTATTGATAGTTAACTTCCCCTTCGATTCCTTTAGTTAGGATGTTAGTCAGGTTTTCGTATTTAAATGTACTGTTGTGTAAGTTTTGTACAGTATAGATAAAATCCTTTGTATCTCTTATATATCCAGCTACTTCAGCTCTTACAAAATGGTCAGCAAAATTATTTGAGTAATAGAAACCAAGGTTATAGTTATTACTTGTTTCTGGTTTAAGTTCCATATTAGCCGTTACAGATACGCCGTCACCAAATATTTCATCAGGTTCAACTAAGCGATAAGAGTGTTCATACGAAGCTTTAACTCCAAGTTTATCTGTTATTTTAAAGGTAGAGGCAATACCGTACCCCCAATTATCATATGGTTCTTTTACTTTCTCATCCAAACGCGTTTCTCTATTAAAAACTAATTTTTCTAAATCTACTTTGTAGTATTTAGCGAAAAAAATGTTGGACCATCTTTTATCAAAAAAGTCTTGTTGATAGGCTAAAGACAGTATTTGCTTGGTCATCTTGGATGGTGTTATATCAGATTTCTTATTTACAAGAGTATTATACGATGTGTTTTTTAAGTAATCAAAGGTGTAATTTGCTGTGAATTTATGATTTTCAGCTATTCTATAAGTAGTGGTAAGTTGTGAGTATAATCTATCTTCGTGTTTTTTGTTTATTTGATAACCTCCTAATTCACTTGTAGCTGAAGGTACATAACTACCATCCCAACTGTATTTTCTTAGAACTGTATCTGTTGAAGTTTCTAAGCTTTTAGAGTAACCAGTATAAAAGTTAATATCCAATTTATCATTGAGTAGATTAGCTTTCTTATACTTTACAAAATAGTTATTGGCATCTCCATCTTGTTTTAGTTTTCCATATACAACTTCTTGATCTGCTCCTGTTTGTATGTTTTTGTCAAAAAGGGAATGAGAAACTCCTACGAACAATTGATCAGCCCATGATTTGTCTTCAATACCAAACTCTCCCATAACAAATAGCGATTGATACTCATCATTAAAGCGCTTTACATCTTTTAATTCAAAAGCATTTGTATTGGTGTTCCAGATTTTCATGTCCTTCATTTTATAATCGTTATCTGATTTATTTAAGAAGGTATTTACGCGCATGATTAAACCTGTTTTCTGATCTTTTAATTGTCCATTAAGATTAACCTTATGTGTATTAAAAGAGCCTATTGTATAGCTTGCGTCTAAGTAGTCTTTACTCGTTCCATTTGATATAATATTTACAGCACCTCCCATAGCGTCGGTACTTAAGTGCACTGGTACGACTCCTTTAAATATTTCTACGCGTTGTGCCATGTTGATAGGTAGGCTATTCATATCTACTCCTTTACCTAACATTTCTAAAGGCACCCCATCGATAAAGAATTTAACAGCTTTACCTGACATACCATTAATAGAGAAATTGTAATCCGATCCCACTCCTCCTTGTTGGCGTATTTTGATTCCCGATGTTTTGTTTAAGATTTGATTCAGATCCATTGTGCTGTTTGCCAACTGTTTCATGTCAATAGCATTAACAGTAAAAGCTTCTTCTTTAAGAGAAGTGACTTTCGATTTAGCAGTAATCACAACATCATTCAGAACAGCTAAGTCTTGTTCTAATTTTATTCTCAAGGACTGTGTTCCTTCTTTTACAGCAATCGTTTTCGAATATGGTTTATATCCGATATAGTTTACTGTAATGGTCGTGGAACCTAAGTTACTTTGTAAAACGAACTCTCCTTGCTCATTTGTAGCTGTACCAGTTGTTGTTTTGTCAATCATTACGGTTGCTCCAATAGCTGGAAGTGAGTTTTCGTCTAAAACTACTCCTTTAATACTTCCAACAGCAGTCTGAGCATGTAAGTTTAAGTGAAAGAGTACACTTATAACTGCGAAGGTAATTGTCCAATACGTTTTCATTATTTTTAATTAGAATAAATAACAAAATTATAATGGATATTAATTCTAACCTAATAAAACATGAATTATTTTTATTTGTTCTAAGTAATGTTAGTGTAAAATTATTGTATTATCAAAATATAGTCATATTATGACAAAGTATTTTTATTAAAAAATTAAGGAATGATTTGGCAGATATAAAAAAAAGAGGCCTATACATAGACCTCTTTTTAGTTATATGAGAATAAGAATATCCTTATTGTTTTTTAGCAGCAGTAAGTTCAGCAATTTTTACAATTACTTGAGTAGCTTTTACAATGCTTTCTACTGGTACGTACTCGTATTTTCCGTGGAAGTTGTGTCCTCCAGCAAAAATGTTTGGACATGGCAATCCCATATAAGACAATTGTGCTCCATCTGTACCACCTCTAATAGCTTTAATCAAAGGTTTAATGTCAAGGGCTTTCATAGCTTCTTCAGCGATATCTACGATATGCATCACAGGCTCAACTTTTTCTCTCATATTGAAATACTGATCTCCAATTTCACAATTCACAATTGGGCCACCAAATTTCTTGTTGTATTTTTTGTTGATTTTATCTGCAAGTTTAGCAATTTGCTTTTTGCGCTTTTCATACTTTTTCAAGTTGTGATCGCGTATAATTAACTCAACTACAGACTCTTCAATAGTACCTGTAACGTGGTGTACGTGGAAGAAACCTTCATATCCTGTTGTTCTTTCAGGTACTTCGTCTTTTGGCAATTTTTTGATAAACTTGTTTGCAAGCAAGACAGAGTTGATCATCTTACCTTTAGCATAGCCTGGGTGTACGCTTTTTCCTGAGAAAGTCAATTTAGCATATCCCGCATTAAAGTTTTCAAATTCTAACTCTCCAATTTGACTTCCGTCCATTGTATAAGCCCATTCAGCGCCAAATTTCTTAACGTCAAACAAGTGTGCTCCTCTACCAATTTCCTCGTCAGGTGTAAATCCAATGCGGATTTTACCGTGTTTGATTTCCGGATGTTGGATTAGATACTCCATTGCTGATACAATCTCAGTAATACCAGCTTTATCATCAGCACCTAATAATGTTGTACCGTCAGTAGTAATTAAGGTTTGACCTTTGTATTGTAACAAGTCTTTAAAGTAAGACGGAGATAATATGATATTTTGTTCTTTGTTTAAAACGATATCACCACCATCATAGTTTTCAACGATTTGTGGTTTAACATTAGCACCAGAAAAATCAGGAGATGTATCAAAGTGAGCGATGAAACCGATTGTAGGTACTTCGTGATCTACGTTACTTGGTAATGTTGCCATGATGTAAGCATTTTCATCTATAGTAACATCTTCTAATCCTATTTGTTTAAGCTCCTCTACTAATTTATTTGCTAAGTCCCATTGTTTTTCAGTACTTGGACATGTGTTTGAAGAAGCATCAGATTCAGTGTCAACAGTTACATAACTGATAAAACGATCAATGATATGTTGCATAATGTGTTATTTTTATAGTAAACAAAAATAAGAATTAATTATTTAGAAGTTCAAATATTTAAGGATTTCTTATTTAGACCTGTATTATTGTCGGTAATCAAAGAGGGGGTTTATAGTGATTTACAATGCTGAGACATCGCAATTTTGGAAAATCATTATTTGTGTCTTTTCTTTATTCCTATCTTTGAGTAAGAAAAGATATTTTACTATGAGAAACTTTCTGTCATTTTTGTTGTTGTTTCTTACGTGTACAGTATACGCATTGGAACCCATAAAAGAGTATGTAGATCACCCAGGTAATTCGGAGTATAAATTTGAAGCAGTTGAAATTCTTACGGAGGATGCTTATAAATTGAAGTCGTGGATTATCTTTCCCAAAGAAGAAAGTGACTTGCACCGCACTTTGATTTTGGCTTATGGGGATAATGGCAATATGTCCTATTTAGTTAGACAAGTATTGGAAGTAGTCGGACAAGGGTATACTGTAGTTATGTTTGATTACCGAGGATTTGGAGAGAGTCAAGATTTTGTTGTTGAAAAAGATGTATTGTACTACGACGAGTTTACTTTAGATTTAAAAGCTGTTGTAAATTATACCAAAGCGCGTTTTGATACCAAAATAGGAGTATGGGCTTTATCTATGGGGACTATTTATGCAACAGAACTTTATTCGCAACTTCCTTATGATTATTTGATAGCTGAGGGATTTGTTGGAAATCCAAAGAAAGTAGTAGAAGTGGTACACAAACACTTAGAGCGAGAATTGACTCTACCTGAAAGCTCCTCTAAATACGAGTTGGCCCTAAGCAAGTTGTCTTTACCTGTTCTTTTCTTCGCGGGAGACAGAGATGGTTTGACCTCACCTGAGGATAGTTATAGAGCTAAGTATTTGAATGAAAAAAGTGAGGTTATCTTGTTCAAAGGTGGGCACTTGCAAGGCTTCCAAGCATTGTCAAATGAATATCACGGTCAAAGGTATATTGAAGCCATTAGCTCTTTTTACGAACGCACTTTTAAGGAATAAACTTCAAATTATAATAGAATCCTAATAATAGGATAGGACTTAATGGCTACATTTGCACCCAGAAAAGGTATTGAGAAAGAATGTCAGAACAATCGAATCACAAGCATTTTAAACTGTACAAACCACATGGTTATATCAGTCAGTTCATCTATGAAAAGAAACGCAATAAACGCAAATTAGGGGAACTTTATAATTTTCCTGAGGGAACAATGGCTATTGGACGTTTAGATGAAAACTCAGAGGGGTTACTTCTGCTGACAACCGATGGAATGATGAGTGAAATAGTTAGAGGGGCAAAGTACGAAAAAGAGTATTATGCTCAAGTTGATGGTATGATAACAGATGAAGCTGTTGCTTTGTTGCGAACAGGGGTTGAGATAGGAGTGAAAGGGGAAAAGTATATGACAAAACCTTGTGAAGCTGAACTACTTGAGTGTTTACCCGATTGGGTAGGTGAAGGTAGAAGGGTGAGAGATGAAAGACATGGACCTACAAGCTGGGTACGCATCGTACTAACCGAAGGAAAGTTTAGACAAGTGAGAAAAATGACGGCTAATGTTGGTTTTCCTACACTTAGACTTGTGAGAGTTCGCATTGGCAATCACCGTTTGGAAGGATTAAGCGTAGGAGAAGTTGTTGAAGTGAAAGAATTTTAATAGTTAAAATAGTAAGGGAATGAATACTAAAGCTAAAGATAATTATCAGTTTCAAAAGATCATTGCAGCAGTAGGAGTACTTTTATTTGTTGTCAAGATTATAGCTTGGAGTATTACACACTCTGTTGCCATTCTTACGGATGCATTAGAAAGTGTTACAAATGTTGTAAGTGGTTTTATCGGCTTGTATAGTTTGTATTTGTCTTCTTTACCTCGAGATAGAAATCACCCTTACGGACATGGAAAAGTGGAGTTTATCTCCGCTACTATTGAAGGCGGATTGATTATTATGGCTGGTGTAGTGATTATCTTCGAAGCCGTTAGAAACTTTTTGGATCCCCAACCTATTGGTCAATTAGACTACGGTATCTTATTAGTTGGTATTACTGCGATTGTAAATTACGTCTTGGGTTGGTATGCTATCCGAAAGGGAAGTCAAAATAAATCATTGGCATTGATAGCAAGTGGTAAGCATTTGCAATCTGATACTTATTCAACTATTGGTATTATCATAGGTTTAGTTTTACTCTATTTTACAGGATATCAATGGTTAGATGGTGGAGTCGCATTAATCTTTGCCGGTATAATCATCGTGACTGGGTATAAGATTGTTCGGGGAGCTATATCGGGCATCATGGACGAAACAGACGAATTACTCTTGGAAGAAGTTATCGCTTATTTACAAGAACACCGCAGAGCTAATTGGATTGACTTACATAATTTGCGAATAATCAAATATGGCAGTGTTTTGCATTTCGATTGTCACATGACTGTTCCATGGTATTTTACAATTGTTGAAGGACACAAGGAGGTCGAAATATTAGAAAGGGAGATTAGTGAAAAGTTTGGTACAGACTTAGAGCTTTTTGTTCATATGGATGATTGTAAAAGTTTTTCATGTAAAATTTGCACCAAAGAAGATTGCCCTTTTAGAAGTGACCCATTTGAAAAACAAATAGAATGGAACAGAGAGAATGTTCTAAAAAACAAAAGACACAATAGTCCTACTCAACTAAAGTAAAGCGAAGTTGTTCTGGACAAAAAGAGATAGAAGCATCGTTAAAGAAGTTGTCAAATACATTCATTTGAACAACTTCTTTTATTTTGCCTTGTATTGAAAAGCGTTCTTTTAAAACAATAATTTGATCACTTAGTTTTAACGCTAAGTCTATATCGTGATTGGAGAGCAAGATTGTTTTGTTTTCCTCACGTGCCAGCTGTTTTAAGATTTTATACAGCGATACTTTGTGGTGAAAATCTAAGTGATTTGACGGTTCGTCAAGTAATATAATAGGGGTGTTTTGTGCAATTGCCCTTGCAATAAATACGCGTTGTAATTGCCCATCACTTAACTCCGAAATATTTCTGCCTTTTAGATCTTCTAACTGACAATAGTATATAGCTTTATCAATCCACTTGATGTCTTCTTCTCTCAAAAGGGTATTTCTCTTTAAATGTGGAGTACGACCTATTCGGATCAAATCATATACAGTTAGATTTTGCACAATCACCTTTTCGGTAAGCACTACACTTATCTTTGTTGCGATTTCTTCTCTTGTGTATTCCTTGATAGATTTGTCAAGTATATAGAGCTCTCCAGAAAGAGGAGTATATTCTCCAGCGAGGGTACGCAGTAGAGTTGTTTTGCCAATGCCATTTATCCCGAGCAAGCTGATTAACTGTCCTTGGGGTAGTGAAAGATTGATATTCTCTTGGATAGCTATATTTGCTCCTTTGTATTTGTAGCCTATTGCTAAGCTTTTTGTTCTAAGAGATATAGGTGTATCTTCCATTTTTTTGGCTTTTTGGATTACAACAAACATACGGTATTATCCTTAAAAAATAGATGCTAAAGTTATTAAATCCATCAATTAAGGAGGTACAAAAAGGTAGTAATACGACAAATATGTGCTATATTTGTATAGCAATAAATCATATTATTTAAAGTAATGAAACCAAACACACAACAATTAACTGAGTTAACTACTCAGGTAAGAAGAGATATTCTTAGAATGGTGCATGCTGTTAGTTCAGGACACCCAGGAGGATCTTTAGGATGCGCTGAGTTCTTAGTGACATTATATCAAAGATTAATGGATAGAAAAGAAGGGTTCGATATGGATGGTAAAGATGAAGATATTTTCTTTTTATCAAACGGACATATATCGCCTGTATTCTATAGTGTTTTAGCTCGTAGTGGTTATTTCCCTGTAAGCGAATTAGCTACATTTAGAAAAATCAATACAAGATTACAAGGGCACCCAACAACACATGATCACTTACCAGGAGTGAGAATGGCATCAGGATCTTTAGGTCAAGGACTGTCTGTTGCTTGTGGAGCTGCTCAAGCTAAGAAGTTAAATAACGATAATCACCTTGTTTATGTTTTGTTAGGTGATGGTGAATTACAAGAAGGTCAAAACTGGGAAGCTTTAATGTACGCATCTGCTAAGAATGTTGATAACATCATTGCTACAGTTGACTTAAACGGGAAACAAATTGATGGACCAACAGATAAGGTTTTGGATTTAGGATCTGTAAGAGCTAAGTTTGAAGCTTTCGGATGGGACGTGATTGAACTGAAAGAAGGAAACAATATTGATGCTATTATAAAAGGTTACGAAGAAGCGAAAGCTAAAACAGGAAAAGGAAAACCAGTTTGTGTATTGTTACATACAGAGATGGGGAATGGAGTTGACTTCATGATGGGAACACATGCTTGGCATGGTAAAGCTCCAAATGACGCTCAATTAGAGGAAGCTTTTAAACAAAATCCAGAAACTTCTTTTGGAGATTATTAATCTTATTAAATAGTATTGAAAATGAAAAAATATACAAATACAGGTAGTAAAGATACTCGTTCAGGTTTTGGTGCTGGTTTAGCTGAGCTTGGTAAAACGAATGAGAATGTAGTAGCGTTGTGTGCTGATTTAATCGGTTCATTAAAAATGGAGGAGTTTATCAAGAATAATCCTGAGAGATTCTTCCAAATCGGTATTGCTGAAGCTAATATGATTGGAATTGCTGCTGGAATGACTATCGGTGGAAAGATTCCTTTTACTGGAACTTTTGCTAACTTCTCAACAGGGCGTGTTTATGATCAAATTCGTCAATCAGTTGCTTACTCTGAAAAGAACGTAAAAATATGTGCATCTCATGCTGGGTTGACTCTTGGAGAAGATGGTGCAACACACCAAATCTTAGAGGATATCGGATTGATGAAAATGTTACCTGGTATGACTGTAATTAATACTTGTGATTACAATCAAACAAAGGCGGCGACGATTGCAATTGCAGAGCACAATGGACCTGTTTATTTGCGTTTTGGACGCCCAGTGGTGCCTAACTTCACTCCTGCAGATGAAAAGTTTGTGATTGGAAAAGCGGTGATGTTAAGTGAAGGTACGGATGTTACAATTGTTGCAACAGGTCACTTAGTATGGGAAGCGTTAATTGCTGCTGAAGAATTAGAGAAAAAAGGTATTTCTGCAGAGGTGATTAACATTCATACGATTAAGCCATTAGATGAAGAAGCTATTTTGAAGTCTGTTGCTAAGACGGGTTGTATTGTTACTGCAGAAGAACACAATTTCTTAGGAGGTTTAGGAGAAAGCGTATCGAGAGTATTAGCTTTGAATAATCCACTACCTCAAGAGTTTGTTGCCGTTCAAGATACTTTTGGAGAGTCTGGTACACCAGAGCAATTGATGGAGAAATATGGTTTGAATGCTGCTGCAATCATTGAAAAAGCAGAGAAAGCTATCAATAGAAAATTTAAAAGATAATCGTCATTAGAAATATAAAAAGGAGTAGCGTGAGCTACTCCTTTTTTTTGTGGTATACTATTCTCAAAAAAAAGGAAGTCGTCTATGTAGACGACTTCCTTTTTTGATATATGTAATAATTGTTATTTTAAGTTTTTCCAAACCCATTCACCTTCTTCCATATAAGGGCGACAAGTTCTATCTAAATAGTTTGGTGTATCCGTACACATTTTTAACTTCTCATCATCATATTTATAATGTTTAACAACCCCATTTTCTTTGTATTGTAACTCTAAATAGGTTGGAACTCCATCATTATCATCATCAACATTCAAAAAGTTTGGCGTATTGCTAAAACCGCTTGTCGAATAACTGAAATAGTCTTCCAGTGTTAATTCTGTACCGATTTTTGAAGGATCTACTTCGTACTTTGAAGGGATTCCGTCCAAATCGTGATCTCGCTCTATGGCGTAGTATAAAGAGATATCGACAATAGCAGGCTGGTAACCTTTTAATTTTCCTCCGACAGGATTATTGAATGTATATAGTCCTGATGGGATAATTGCTATAAGTCTACCTGCTTTTCCTTCAACCTCTACACTTCCGTCAGCTCCTGTTTTGATAGACGTAGCTGTTTTGATTAATGAAAGCAGTTGTCTTTCTCCTGATGTTAGTTGAGCAGGACGAGACACTGATTTACCTGTTACTACATTCGAACCATTGTATTCGTGTATTGTCAATGGATAAGAATAATAGTCAGGTTTATAAGGATTTGATACTACTTCGTTATTTAAGTTATATACTTTACTTTTCACATAAGTAGAGTCGATAGGTAGAACATGACTTCCCGTTCCTTCTTCTATGATGAAATAGTTGATTTCGTATTCCTGTACAGCATCGTCAAAGGGATTGTATTCCAAACGACTTACTGCATCCTTCCACATTCCTGTATAAGGGTCAATCGTCTTTGTCGCTATTGGGTTAATACTGTATAAATCGTTTTTAAATTTTATTGTCTTAAATCTTGGGTCATCTTTTAAGATAGGCTCTCCATCGTAGTCTTTACTTTGTATACTATCTAATCTAATTTCTCCTGTTTCCTTATTCTCGTAGATATAGTTATTAGTTAGAAACTTTTCTATATCCGTCTTGTTTTCAGTATAAACTTCAGTACGGTCTCTTAATGGTACAGTTACAGTACCTCCGCTATTGTCATCACTTTTACAGTTAACAAATACTAAGCTTAATGATAATAGACTTAGACCGGCAAAAATTCTCTTCATTTTTTTGACTTATTTTAGTAGTGCAAGATACAATTTTACTTTATTTTTGTATACTTTGTTATTAAAAATTAATATTTTATTATGCGAATTGACAAGTATTTATGGTGTGTTAGGTACTATAAGACTCGAAATATAGCTACAGAAGCTTGTAAAAAGGGGCACGTAACAGTTAATGGTCAAGCCGCTAAACCATCTCGAGAAGTATTCCCTACCGATAAGATAACGTTAAGAAAGGATCAGATAGTATATCAATTGTCAGTTTTAGATATTCCCCAAAATAGAGTAGGGGCAAAACTGGTAGATATTTACCGTAGAGATACTACTCCAGAAGAAGCTTTTGAACACATAGAAATGTTGCGATTAGCCAAGAGTCACTATAGAGCAAATGGCACAGGTAGGCCTACCAAAAAAGATTTGAGAGATATTAATGATTTTTTGGATTACGAGGATGATGAAGATGAAGTTAATGAATAAAGCATATTGGGAACGTAGATATATTGAAGGGAGTGACTTTTGGAATGCAAAAGGAATTACTACCCCGATCAAGGAGTATTTGAATCAATTGACAGATAAGCATATTCGGATTCTGATACCAGGTTTGGGACACGGATATGAGTTAATGTACCTCAAAGAACAAGGGTTCGCTAATGTGGTCGGTTTAGATTTGACAGATTTAGCTGCTCGTGAAACCTTAGAAAAGTTTCCTTTGTTTCCTATTGACGAGGTAGTTTTAGGAGATTTCTTTCAGCATGAAGGTCAGTACGATTTAATATTGGAGCATACGTTCTTTTGTTCATTGCCTATAGCGTTAAGGCCGAAGTATGTTGCTAAAATGAAAGAACTCCTCGCAGTGAATGGGCGCTTGGTTGGTGTCCTTTTTGATTGTGAGTTTGATAGTGTTGATCCTCCTTTTGGAGGCAGTCTAAGTGAATATAAGAAGTTATTTTGCGTTTCGGATCTCAACATTGAGATTTTAGAACCTTGTTATAATTCTATAAAACCCCGAAAAGATAGAGAAGTATTTATAAAAATAGTAAAACAACAACATGACTAAGAATATTATTTTAACGAAAGAGCAGATTGCTTTTAAAACAAAGCGCATTGCTTATCAAGTGTATGAAACCTACGTAGATGAAAAGGAAATCGTTATTGCAGGTATAGCTAATAGCGGTTACATTTTTGCAAAGAAAATCGCTGAAGAACTTGAGCGAATATCTGATATAAAAGTTAGTCTTTGCGAGGTGCGCATTGATAAGCAAAGTCCAATAAATCCAATTGAAACTTCTATCTCTGCGTCAGAGTACCAGGATAAAGCAATCTTGTTGGTTGATGATGTACTTAATTCAGGAGCAACGTTAATTTATGGTGTAAAACACTTTTTAAACGTTCCACTAAAGAAAATGAAGACTGCTGTACTCGTGGATAGAAATCATAAAAAATATCCCGTTAAAGCGGACTTTAAAGGGATATCTCTTTCAACTTCTCTATTGGAACACATTCAAGTTGTTTTTGACAAAGAAGAGGAATACGCATATTTAAGTTAATCCAATTATCTTGTTTTATTTATAATAGTGCTTTGATATCAGTGACAATCTCATTGACGGACTTATCGTCAATTGAGATAATATGTTTTGCTTGATAGTAAAAGTAGCTACGGTCAAATAGATGTTTGGCAATAAAAGTTTCGAGAGTATCGTCTGTATCTTGATTTAAGATAGGGCGATGCTCTTTTTCTTTTTCTAATCGATTGGCAAGCGTCTTTATTGAACCTTTCAAGTAAAAAGACTTGACATCTTCCCTTTGTAATACTTCGTGGTTATTTGCATAGCAGGGTGTGCCTCCTCCTAAACTGAGAATTACATTTTGGGGTAGATCTATAATTTCGCGAAGAGCAAGGTGTTCTAATTTTCGAAAATGAATCTCTCCTTTGTTTTTAAATATAGCACTAATCGAAGTTTGCTCTTTTTGTTCGATATAGTCGTCTAAGTCTATAAAAGGGAAAGATAAGTCTTCGGCAAGTTTTTTACCTATGGTTGATTTTCCTGAGCCCATATAGCCTACAAGGATAATTTTTTTCATAAAAATAAGGAGTTGTTATATAGTAAGTTAGGGGATAATTTGAAATTAAGGGCAAAAATAAAACAAATATGTCATGGATTTTAAAAAAAACGTTCTATATTTGCACCCGCAATTAGGAATTGAAATAACGACTCGATAGCTCAGTTGGTAGAGCACAACACTTTTAATGTTGGGGTCCTGGGTTCGAGCCCCAGTCGGGTCACAATTACAATTCAAGTCTAATCGCAATGACTCGATAGCTCAGTTGGTAGAGCACAACACTTTTAATGTTGGGGTCCTGGGTTCGAGCCCCAGTCGGGTCACAAATACATATTGGCATTTTCAGAGATTAATAAATTGACTCGATAGCTCAGTTGGTAGAGCACAACACTTTTAATGTTGGGGTCCTGGGTTCGAGCCCCAGTCGGGTCACGAAAGTAAGAAATCTATTTATTGAAAATGCCGACTCGATAGCTCAGTTGGTAGAGCACAACACTTTTAATGTTGGGGTCCTGGGTTCGAGCCCCAGTCGGGTCACAAAGATAAGAAGCTACTCAGTATGAGAGTAGCTTTTTATTTTCAAAAAGAGTAAGCTTTGGCTTATTTGAAAAACTACCTTAACTCTCCTTTGTCAAAAGGAAAGTTGGTTGTAACAGATTACGGCCACGTGGAGGAATTGGTAGACTCGCCATCTTGAGGGGGTGGTGTCGCAAGACGTATGGGTTCGAATCCCATTGTGGTCACTATAAAAAAAAGAATTACATAATTGACTCGATAGCTCAGTTGGTAGAGCACAACACTTTTAATGTTGGGGTCCTGGGTTCGAGCCCCAGTCGGGTCACATCGTGGAAACGAGATACAGCTACTGTATCTCGTTTTTTTGTATATCATAGGTTTGCGCTCGACTGTATAATACCGTTATGTATGTTGACTTAGTGCAAAGTCAAGTGATACTGTATCTATAAAAAAACAAAGAGAGTCACTATGTAGTAACTCTCTTTGTTTTTTCTTGCGCAAGAACAATTCTTTAAAATAGAACATATCTATTGTTGATCTTCCGTTTTTTCCATGTTATCTTGTGTAACTTGAGGAGGAACTTGTTGTTTCTCTTGTTCATCTTCAGTATCAGGTAGCTTAGGTGAGCCTCCCATGAACATGAATAAAGCAATAACTAATCCCACACATACCAATGCAAATATGATAATCATTAATGTACCATTGGCAAAGTTGTAAAGAGGTAAGTTTTGTAGTGCCATAACTTGTTTATTTTTGTTATTTTAACACTAAGGTAGTTATATTTTTTAACATTTAAAATGATAATTATCATATCGATAGTTATGGTCGCTTGTTTTCATTTTATTGATGTTCTGTTGTGTAGTGTAGTATAAGGCATTGAAGATGAAATCTCTCCATTTGTTAATTTTCCGAAATTGCCTATTTATTTTTTGTTAACGAAAACAGATTGAGCGATAAGATATCGCTCAGACAAATTAAAGGATAAATATTGATATTCCCTTTCTAAAGGATGTACTATCTCAGAAGGAAATCTATTTATTGAACTTTACAAAATAGGGATAAGAGGCTGTGTTCCGAATGACTCGTTTACACAAACTATTTCACTCTCGTTGTTCTTCCCTCATTTTGGTCATCATACTATTAGGGAGCTCTTGAGCGTTCAATGTGTTTTCTGTGTACTGAGGGGAGTTTGTTCGACTGATCTGGTTCTTGTTTTTAGGAGTTACTTTTTTAATTTTTCGAATTAGACCAAAGGGGACGTTTGGGCTGACCTCTTTTTTGTCTTGTTGCTCTGTAATAACAGAAGGAGTGTGTTTGCTCGTATCGATGTTAGTCTTTGTTTGGCTGACTTCGGTATGCTTTACTTTAATCGTTTTGTTTACCTCCTTTTTCGCTTTGGCGTTTTTGACTGTTGAGTGTGGTTTAGGAGTGGTTGTTGTAGTTGAAGCTTTTGTGTGATTGTCAGTTGCTTTATTTTCGTTGTCTATTTGTGTTGTTGTTTTTTCTATGGGTAATTCTTCTGAATTTGCATTTAGATCCAATACACCGTGAAAACAACTTGTACTGTGAACACTGCCATCTTGGGCTTTCCACATACTCCACAAGTAAACTCTACCCGTAGTCCATTGTTCAGGTAGATTAAAGTGAGCATATTTGTCTCTGCGCTGTGCGATAGCTGTGATAGGGATGAACTGATCTAAATCTTCGTGATAGGCCATGATCGTAAGTTGATCTGTATCTAAAGCGAGGGGATTAATTAGCGCATTGTCCCATTGCACTTTTAGCTTGCCCGTTTTTAATCGGTTGATTTTTTTGATCACAGCAGGAGCGAGTACGCCTATGGAGAGCAATACTTTTTCGATATTGATATACTGTGTGTTTTCGTGTTCGACAACTCCTTGTTTCATTAGCCTTGAAATCATTTGCTCTTTTCCGTTCAACCATTTTGTTCCTACGGCTATAGGTGGGCAGTTTGCATTGACAAACTCTTTGAATCGACTGCAAAAGGAAGAAACCAAGCTCATCTTGTCCCATTGTTTGAGCTGTGTTTCTGTGGCTTTTTTCTTCGATTTTGTCGGTTTTGATCTCAGTATATTTCTACCTCTCCACTTTACTCCAACTACAGATGCAATCTTGCCTACTAAGGGTCCTAATATTCCTTCTTTTATTTCTGCCATGGCCTTGTCTTTTTTTGAATATTATAAGGTATAAAATGCTTAGATACGGTAGTTTCACAAATAAAAGAAAATTGAAAAAGTTGCTTGCTTTACTTTGCTGGGCTTGAATGGAATTTGAACTTGTAAAGAAGGAAATCAAAGAATGGTATAAGGCAAGTAGGTGGATATTTCACGAGGGGATGCGGTTGATGATCTGGCATTATTTGTTATCAATAAGTAATCTACAAAGGGAGGATAGAAGGACAAAAGGCTTGTTTTGCCTGTTATAGTCCTATCATTGTCCTAAGAATGTCCTATAATCTTGCTTGAATGCCTTCTGTTGCTGCGATGAGAATGGGTGTTTCTGAAAAGGGAATTTTGAATAAATTGATGTAATGTGTTTATTTGTAGTGGTTTAGATTTTGTTTTGATTGCGAAAAAAAATACTTTTTTTTGCATTACAGGTTGTTTGAGGAAGCTTCCTGCCTTCAATAGTGTAAAAAAAGATGGGAAAAAGGAGGGGAATTGAAAAAAAAGGAGGGAATTAACCTCATTATTTTAAAAATGGAGTAGAAATTTTAAGGAGATACGGCTTTGAACTTCGGTAGTCATTTGTAGGTGTCTTGTAGTGTTGAGGTGACTGTAGTTGGTTGAAAGTTGTAAGGGGTGTTGCCGAAACAAGTGAGATAGAAGGGATGAGGTTGGATATGAGTTGGTAATTGAATGAATGCTCTTTTGTTGGGATAGAGTGACTATTCAAAGGTGTTGTGTTTTTGACTTTTGTTTATTTTCTCTCTTTTTATTTGTAGTTGGGAGAGGAAGGAGATCCTTATGTTTTCATTTTATGGAGCTACTTTATCTTTTGTACAATCTATGATTTAAAATATTTACAGCAGGTAAATATTATTATTTCTTCTAATGCTTAAAAACTAAATAGTTAGGTCTGGAGTGTTGTAAATGCTGGGAAAAATATAAATAAAATGTTTGGATGGTATTCAAAAAGGTTTACCTTTGCACAGCAATTGGGAAACAAAATATGTTTTCAATGACTCGATAGCTCAGTTGGTAGAGCACAACACTTTTAATGTTGGGGTCCTGGGTTCGAGCCCCAGTCGGGTCACAAGCATAAAGCCATCCTAAAAGGATGGCTTTTTTTGTTATATATGAGGTATTGTTTATACAGCATAAAAAAAGCACCATTCGGTGCTTTTGATTATTTGAAAGAATCTCCTACAGGTAGATTCATTTTGTTTGTTAGTGCTGATATTTCATTTATACTGAAACTGCCTTGCAAATACATGATGCTATTTTCTCCCTTGCTGCTGTCTTGATTTAACATAACCAATTCATTGACATTCGTAGCACTGCCGTCTTTGTTAATATAGATGGTTACTTCAGCGCCATTTTTATTACTTGACGAAAATTGTTTTAGGCCTTTTTTAGATGCATAGTCAGCTACAGCAGTTGTCATTTTACTTTTGCTTGCATCGTTTTTAGTGTGAAAAACACGAAGGTTGTCAAGCTTTTTTATCAAGTTAAAATAAGCTTTATCTTCTTCGCTCGATTGATTTACTTTGACGTTGCTCATCATTTCAAACATCTTCTTGTTTACGATGACATTATTAACCTGTTTGTCTTTTTCAAATTCCGAAAAAGCTTCTTGTGCAAAGAAGTTTAGCGAAAATCCAAAAACAAATAATAAGGTTATTATCGCTTTTTTAATGATATACTTCATAATGTTTTATTTTGTAGTCTGTTTCTTATCGAGTGTTTTATTCAAATTCAAAGAAAGGTTATTCAATATTTCTTTGCACTCATTGAACGCAGTTTCTGGGTTAGTGAATGTACCATATTCTACTTTAGGCTGTTGTTTGACTTCTTTTTTACAAGCTTGCAAAGTAACAGCAAAGAGCAAAATAGCTATACACAATAATGCTTTATTCGTATATATTAGTTGTTTTAAGTTTGCCATAGATAATACAATTATATATAAAAGTAATGAGATTTTTAATATAAATTATTCTTTTCGTCATAAATTACAATTATCAGGAGGTGTAATTGCTTCAAAAGTCTAAGAAATAATTCTACATTTGTGAAACAAACCATTGATTTTATATGAAAAAAGGAATAGTAATTACACTTAGTGTATTATCAGTTTTATTTGGTTTTACATCATGTAAAAAACAAATAGCACGAGGAGATGTTCAACGTGAGAATATTTTTAGTGGAACGACTTCCATTGCTTATGCTAAAGGGTTAGAAATTGAATATCACGAAGATTATTCCCTTGTAAATATATCACAACCTTGGGCAGGGAGTAGTAAGACTTATAGTTATGTATTAGCTAAGAAAGAGGCTGTTTTACCTGATTCATTAAAGAACAGACAGAGGATTGAAGTACCTGTCAAGGATATTGTCGTTACTTCAACAACGCATATACCAGCTTTAGAATTATTGAATGAAGTAGGTACATTAAGAGGTTTTCCAGGTTTAGACTATATTTCTACTCCTGTTGTACGTCAATTGATCAATGAGGGGAAAGTAAAAGAGTTAGGGTCGAACGAGAGCTTAAACACGGAACAAGTAATTGATTTGGAACCTGGGGTGGTAGTGGCTTTTGCAATGGACGATAGCAATAAGAGTTTACAGACAATTGCTCAAAGTGGCATTGCAGTTTTGTACAATGGCGATTGGGTAGAGCAAACTCCATTGGGTAAAGCGGAATGGATCAAGTTATATGGTGTTTTATTTGACAAACGTGAAAAAGCTGAACGCTTATTTACAGAGATTGAGGAGGAATATCAAAATGCTTTGAAATTAGTAAATGATATAGTTGTTCAGCCAACGGTGATGAGTGGTGTTATGTACCAAGATGTGTGGTATATGCCAGGAGGAGGCAGCTGGGCAGGTATCTATTTCAAAGACGCTGTATCTGATTACTTGTGGAAAGACACTGAGGTAACAGGTAGTCTTGCTCTGAGTTTCGAAAGTGTATTCGATAAGGCGAAAGACGCTGAATATTGGATCAATCCAGGGCACTATGAAACATTGGCACAATTGAAAGAGGCAAATCCTCATTACGCCAATTTTAAATCCTTTCAATCGGGCAAGGTGTTTTCTTTTGCACCTACCAAAGGTAGCACGGGAGGAACTGTCTTTTATGAATTAGGACCTACGCGTCCTGATCTTGTATTGAAAGATTTAATCTACATTTTTCACCCAGAGGTTTTACCCGGGTATGAGCCTGTGTTTTACAAGCAGTTGAAATAATGATGAAAAAAATGATAGCCCTCCTTTTATGTTTCTCAATCTTTGTGGTATTTATATTGAATATTTCCACAGGGACAATTCGCATACCCTTTGATTCGGTTGTAGCGATATTGTTGGGGGATGAGGAAATGAAGAGTACTTGGCGCTATATTGTATTGAATTTTCGCTTACCCAAAGCTTTAGTAGCTATGCTGGTAGGGGTTGCTTTGTCAGTAAGTGGTTTGTTAATGCAGACCCTTTTTCGAAATCCGATGGCAGAATCTTATGTGTTAGGGGTTAGCTCTGGTGCAGGTTTAGGTGTTGCTATATTGTTTTTGGGGAGTTCGATTTTACCTGCAAGTCTGGTTTCTCTGTTATCTTCTACCTACGGTGTTGCTATTATATCTATTTTAGGGAGCTTCTTATTACTGCTTTTAGTTTTGAGTGTGTCTTATAAAGTTAAGAATACTGCGACAATTCTAATTGTGGGAATTATGTTCGGGAGTTTTGCCAATGCTGCTATTAGTATACTGACTTTCTTTAGTTCAGCAGAGGAAATCAAGCGATTTACTTTTTGGGCCTTGGGTAGCTTGGGCAATTTAAGTTATGAAGTCATTAGCTTTTTTGCCTTTGTTGTACTGATAGGTCTATTGGGAGCTTTGTCGTTAGCAAGGGGACTTGATGCCTTATTACTTGGAGATAATTACGCTTCTTCGATGGGGATAAATTTAAAGTTAACGCGCAATAGCATTATTGTAGTAACGGCTTTGTTGGCTGGTGTATCCACAGCATTTGTAGGACCGATAGCTTTTGTAGGGTTAGCAGTTCCGCATATTACGCGTATGCTATTTAGAGTAAATCAGCACCGAAGTTTGATCTATTATTCGGCAGGTATAGGGGCAATATTGATGTTGCTTTGTGATATGCTAACACAGATAGGAGGAGATCATTTTTTGCTGCCTATTAATGCAATAACGTCACTTTTTGGAGCTCCAATTGTAATTTGGTTGTTGTTGAAAAGCAGGGCTTATTTATAGGGTGAATGACAAATGATAAAAATAAATTAATATTGTTCGCTTAGATTGTTTTACATTATCTTTGCGAGTTGTAAATAATTAATATGAAGTTCGATTTATTACAGACAGATGCACAATCTCGTGCGAGAGCAGGTAAGATAACGTTAGATCACGGTGTAATAGAAACACCAATCTTTATGCCAGTTGGAACTGTTGCTACAGTTAAAGGTGTTCATCAAAGAGAGTTAAAAGAGGAAATAAACCCAGATATTATCTTGGGGAATACATACCATTTATACTTGCGTCCAAAAATGGAAATTTTAAAGGCAGCAGGTGGTTTGCATAAATTCATGAATTGGGATAGAAATATCTTGACGGATAGTGGTGGATTTCAAGTTTATTCTCTGTCATCTAACAGAAAGATTAAGGAGGAGGGTGTAAAATTCAAATCGCATATCGACGGTTCATATCACTTCTTTTCACCAGAAAGCGTTATGGAAATTCAACGTACGATTGGAGCAGATATCATTATGGCTTTTGACGAGTGTACGCCTTATCCGTGTGACTACAGATATGCAAAAAGATCGATGCACCGTACACATAGATGGTTGGACAGATGTGTTGATCACTTGGCTAAAGTTCCAGAGATGTACGGATATTCTCAAACGTTATTTCCGATTGTACAAGGAAGTACATTTAAGGATCTACGCGAGCAATCTGCGGAGTATATCGCTAATGTAGGGGCAGAAGGGAATGCTATTGGTGGATTGTCTGTTGGAGAGCCAGCAGAAGAAATGTACGCAATGACTGAATTAGTATGTGGTATATTGCCAACAGAAAAACCTCGTTATTTAATGGGGGTTGGTACGCCGATTAATATTTTGGAGAATATCGCATTAGGAGTAGATATGTTTGACTGTGTAATGCCGACGCGTAATGCGCGTAACGGAATGTTATTTACAGCACATGGATCTATCAATATTAAGAATAAAAAGTGGGAGGCAGACTTTTCACCTATCGATGAGAATGGCTATACATGGGTAGATACGGCTTACTCAAAAGCGTATTTACGTCACTTGTTTGCAGCAAACGAATCGCTGGGGAAACAAATTGCAAGTATCCACAATTTAGGTTTTTATCTATGGCTTGTGCGTGAAGCTCGTCGTCAGATATTAGCTGGAACTTTCACAGAGTGGAAGAATAAGATGGTAAGACAAATGGATCAACGTTTGTAATATAGTATAGAAAAAGATCTAATTAGCAAGGTATGAAGATTATTGATTGGTATATTCTTAAGAGGTATTTAGTAACATTTACTGTAATGTTATTATTGTTTGTACCTATCGGAATAGTTATCGACGTTTCAGAGAAAGTAAATAAAATGATAGACAAGCAAGCTCCTCTGTTAGAAATATTGCAGTATTATCTCGACTTTACGATTTACTTTGCTAATATGCTTTTTCCCATATTTTTGTTTATCTCTATCATTTGGTTTACTTCCAAATTGGCTAATAATACAGAAATCGTCGCTATTTTAAGTTCTGGGATTTCGTTTAATCGCTTTCTAAGACCTTATTTTATTGGAGCTACCTTGGTTTCTTTAATGGCTATGTTTATGGCATTTTATTTAGTGCCTAAAGCAAGTGCAGGATACAATGATTTTAGATATAAATATCTGACGAGAAGTGAGGCTCGGGAATCTCAGAATGTTTATAGGCAAATTAGTGCAAATGAGTTTATTTATGTAAGTAGTTTTTCGTCGACAACAAAGACAGGTTTTAACTTTATGATGGAGGAGATGGATGGCAATAAGTTAAAGACAAAAATTACAGCAGAACGCATTGTATGGGATCCGGAGGCAGAAGTTTATATGTTGCATAAATATGCCAAGAGAGAGGTAGGCGCAGAAGGAGATGAAATAGAAAGAGCAGACAAGAAGGAACTGAAGTTAGATTTTGACTTAGATGATTTAACTCCTGTTGTTTATGCTGCTGAGACGATGCCCTTGCAACAGCTTAGAAACTTTATCGCTAAGGAGCAGGCAAGAGGATCATCGAATATAAATATCTATTTAGTCGTATTATACAAAAAGTACAGTGTACCTGTTTCTGCTTTTATTTTAACGATCATTGCTGTCTCTGTATCTTCTATGAAACGCAGAGGTGGGATGGGAATCAATTTAGCTATTGGTATCTCGTTAGCTTTTATATACGTGTTTTTTGACAAGGTATTTAGTGTTTTAGGAGAGGCATCGAGTATTCCTCCTATTGTTGCTGTTTGGATACCAAACGTTGTATTTGCTATTTTAGGTTTATTTTTATTGAGAAATGCTCGCAGATAATATTAAGAGTTACTTCTACCTTCATATAATTGTCTTTATATGGGGTTTTACAGCGATTTTAGGTCAGTTAATTACTTTAAGTGCTTTGCCATTGGTATGGTATAGGATACTTATTGCAGTAATTACTTTGCTCGTTGTATTTGCATTTCGCAAGCAAACACTTCGCGTTAGCAAGAACAAATTGTTGCAGTTTTTAGCTGCAGGTGTTGTCATTGCCTTACATTGGCTCACTTTTTTTTGGGCGATTAAAGTTTCTAATATTTCTATTACGTTAGCTTGTTTGTCAACAGGAGCATTCTTTGCATCCTTGTTAGAACCTATATTTTACAAGCGAAAAATAGATTATATAGAGGTATTTCTCGGCTTAATTGTAATTGGTGCTTTGGTGTTGATTTTTAGTGTTAGCACTGAATATATTGAAGGGATAATATTGGGACTTGTAGCCGCTGCTCTTTCAAGTTTGTTTTCCATAATTAATGGTAAGTTAGTAAAAGATACGGCCGCGCCTATTATCACATTCTATGAAATGTTAGGAGGATTGTTGATTCTCAGTATTTTCTTAGCTGTGACAGGAGGCTTTACTTACGAATTTTTTCAAGTGAGTGAGATTGACTGGTTCTGGTTAGTGGTTTTAGGCGTGTTTTGTACAGCCTTTGCCTTTTTGGGATCAGTGTATATATTAAGAGATTTGAGTCCTTTTACAGTAATGCTCACGATTAATTTAGAGCCTGTATATGGAATTTTATTAGCATTGTTAATCTTTAAAGATGACGAGAAAATGAATGCGACTTTTTATTTTGCTGCCTCGTTAATTCTTTTGACAGTGATAATCAATGGTATTGTAAAAAATAGAAAAAGAAGAAAACTTGCAGTGAAATAGGTGTTCTATTAGTAGAAACTTATATCTTTGTAAATCATAATTGAAACTAAAACCTATTCATAAATGGAATATTTAGATTTTGAACTTCCAATTAAAGATCTTGAGGAGCAATTAGTAAAATGTACGTTGATCGGTGAAGAGTCAGAGGTAGATGTAACGAGTACTTGTAAGCAAATTGAGAAGAAACTTGCTGAAACGAAAAAGAATATATATAAGAACTTAACGCCTTGGCAAAGAGTTCAATTATCAAGACATCCAAATAGACCTTACACAATGGATTATATCAAAGCACTATGTGGAGATACTTTCCTTGAATTGTTTGGAGATCGCAATGTAAAAGACGATAAAGCAATGATCGGTGGTCTTGGAAAGATTGGTAATCAAAGTTATATGTTCGTTGGGCAGCAAAAAGGATATAACACGAAGACAAGACAATACCGCAATTTCGGTATGGCTAATCCAGAAGGTTATAGAAAAGCATTGAGATTAATGCAAATGGCTGAGAAGTTTAATATTCCAGTTGTTACATTAATCGATACTCCGGGAGCATATCCAGGATTAGAAGCTGAAGAAAGAGGACAAGGAGAGGCAATTGCGAGAAATATCTATGAGATGTTCCGTATCAAAGTGCCGATTATTTGTTTGATTATTGGTGAAGGAGCTTCTGGTGGAGCTTTGGGAATTGGTGTAGGAGATAAAGTTACTATGCTTGAGAATACTTGGTATTCTGTAATTTCGCCTGAGTCATGTTCTTCTATTTTGTGGAGAAGCTGGGAGTATAAAGAGCAAGCAGCAGAAGCACTGAAGTTAACTTCATTTGACATGAAGAAAAACAAATTAGTAGATGATGTTATTGCTGAACCTCTTGGAGGTGCACACTCAGACAGAGAGGCTACATTCAAGTCAGTAAAAGAATACATTGAGAAATCATATGCTGAGTTGAGTAAATTGTCAGTTGATAAATTACTTGATAAACGCATGGAAAAATATTTTGAAATGGGAGAATACAAAGATTAGTACTCTTTCTATTTTTATAAACAATTTAATCCGAGATACTGTCTCGGATTTTTTTTATTATCAACAGTTTTGTTTGAGTTGTTGATATTATGTGCTCAAAAAAATGATTTATTAATCTTTAAAAAAGGTGTATTTTCGCAATATGGAACAAGCAAAAGATATACGACCAATGAAATCTTTTTCTAAAGATGTGATTGCTTTAGAGAAAGGAAAATTACCGCCTCAAGCAATTGATTTGGAAGAGGCAGTATTGGGAGCAATGATGATTGATAAGAAGGGAATTGATGAGGTAATCGATATTCTTCAACCTGAAGCTTTTTACAAAGAGGCGCATAAGTATATTTTTGAAGCAATTGATCAATTATTTGTGAGTAATCAACCTATTGATTTACTTACCGTGTCAACGCAATTGAGAACTAATGGCAAATTAGACTTGGTTGGAGGGGACTATTATTTGGTTGGGTTAACGCAGCGTATTACTTCTTCAGCTCATATTGAGTTTCACTCGAGAATCATTCTTCAGAAATTCATTCAACGCAGTTTGATTCGCATTTCTAATGAAATTATCGAGGATGCATACGATGAGACCAGTGATGTTTTTGACTTATTGGATAAAGCAGAGGCAAAACTGTATGAAGTGACCCAAGGTAATATTAAAAAGAGTTCTGAAACAGCGCAGTCTTTAGTCGCTCAAGCTAAAAAGCGAATAGAGGAGATCAGTACGAAAGAAGGTTTAAGTGGTATACCTACCGGTTTTCACAAATTAGATGATTTGACTTCTGGATGGCAACCAAGTGACTTGATTATTATTGCCGCTCGTCCAGGTATGGGGAAAACGGCATTTGTATTGTCGATGGCTCGTAATATTGCAATAGATTCTGGTGCTGGTGTGGCTTTCTTCTCTTTGGAGATGTCTTCGGTACAGTTGATCACTCGTTTGATATCTTCAGAAACAGGGCTATCTTCTGAAAAATTGAGAACGGGTAAATTAGAAACTCATGAATGGGAGCAATTAAACGTGAAAGTGAAAGATCTGGAACGCGCTCCATTGTATATAGATGATACTCCTTCCTTGTCTATCTTTGATTTACGTGCCAAAGCAAGACGTTTAGCTTCGCAGCATGGTATCAAGTTGATTATTATTGACTATTTACAGTTGATGACCGCCGGAGGTAATCAAAAAGGGGGAGGAAACCGTGAACAGGAGATTTCGACTATTTCTCGAAACTTGAAAGCTTTGGCGAAGGAGTTAGACATCCCTGTAATAGCCTTATCTCAGTTGTCCCGTGCGGTGGAGACAAGGGGGACTTCAAAGCGCCCATTGTTATCGGATTTAAGGGAGTCAGGTGCGATTGAGCAAGATGCGGATATTGTTTCGTTTATCTATCGTCCGGAGTATTATAAGATTGATGAATGGGATGATGAGTTAGGAGGGTCTACTACAGGACAAGGAGAGTTTATTGTTGCGAAACACCGTAATGGTGGTCTGGATAATATTAGATTAAAGTTCTTAGGTCATTTTGGTAAATTTGACAATCTGGACAGTGATCTTTCATCTTCGGATGTTTTTGGCTCATCAATGAATACGAATGAGGGGTATGGTAACTCACGTAATTTTGCCAACAGTTTACCTCCTGCAGATGATGTTTTTGGAAGATCAAGTATAAATGATGACGATGTTCCGTTTTAAAAGACGTAGGATATAATCAATAAAAAAATCCTCATTCTATTTAGAATGAGGATTTTTTTATTGATTATATTGATCATTTACCCTTTGCCAATTAATGTACTTGAAATAGGTATCGATGTAATCACTTATGCTGTTTTCAAATTTAGTGTAATAGGAGTGTTCCCATAAATCTATTGCTAAAAGTGGTTTACCTAACTGGTATTCAGGCATCATTGGATTGATATTGTTATCGGTAGCAATCACTGCTAATGTTTCTCCTTTTTTGACAAGCCAAACATAACCTGCTCCGTCTAATTCGTGTGCTTTGCTTTTTAAAAGCTTTTTAAAGTCATTTAAAGACCCGAAATTAGTGTTTATTGCTGTTGCTACGATTTGACTTGGTTCTGTGCTTTTAGGCGTCATAGATTGCCAAAATAGGTAGTGATTGTAATATATACCAGCTAATTTTTTGATTTGTTTATCATTGTTGTTAGCTTGTTTGACAATGTCTTCTATGCTCAAGTTTTCAAACTGTGTACCGTGTATAGCGGAATTTAGTTTGTTGGCATTGTCTAATTGAACTACTGCATAATGCGTATAAAAATCTTCAGCACTAAATAATTCGGGTAACTCGTTGAATTGATAGCTTAATTTTGGCATATCAAACGGTCCTTGCTTTGTTTTAATTGTAGCAGGATCGGGAAAATCTTTCTTTGGTATAATAAAAGATTCCCTTTCTGGAATTTCAACTTCGGTAAGTTTATTTTGATTATTACAGCTTAGTGTAAGTAATCCAAGTAGTATTAATGAATAGATTTTGTTATTCATCATCTTGAGGATTGTCTAATATTTGTTTAGCGAGCTTGATATATTCCTCCTTCGCTTGAGTAGCTGACAGATGGCTAATTTGTGTCCAAGCGTTGAATTTGAAAGCTTTTTTCAAATCAGTAGACATATCTTGAAAGTCTCTGTGACTTAAGCCATTGGTAGCTTGTTTGTAATAAGCATATATGCGCAACATAATATCTGGAGCAAGGTTTCTTGCCTCATTCGAGATGCGTATATATGCTTCGTGAAATTCTTTATCTAAAGTGTTCATCACTTATTTTCGTACAATTACTTTTTTCCTACAATTGATGTTATATTCCCTTTCGCTTTTTGGTTCAATACGACGTTAACATCAGTTCCCAAAGGTAAGTATAAATCTACACGCGAACCAAATTTAATAAACCCAGCATCTGTACCTTGAATAGCTTGATCACCAACTTTAGCATAGTTAACGATACGTTTAGCTAAAGCTCCGGCAATCTGTCTATACATGATTTCGCCATATACAGGGTTGTCAATAACAACAGTAGTTCTTTCGTTTTCTTCACTTGCTTTTGGATGCCATGCAACAAGATACTTACCTGCGTGGTATTTACTGTATTTGATAATACCACTAAGTCCATATCTGGTAACGTGAACATTTATAGGAGACATAAAGATAGAAACCATCAGTCTTTTATCTTTAAAATACTCAGGCTCATATACTTCTTCAATAACTACAACTTTACCATCTACTGGAGCTAAAATTGTATCATCACAAGGTGTAATACCTCTATTAGGATTTCTGAAAAATTGTAAGATTAATAATAATAAAACAATGATTGTACACTGTACAACAATTCGAAGCCAATTAAAAGGTAAATAATCAGCAGCAAAAACTAATGCTATAGTTATTAGCATTGAGTAGAAAATAATTTTAGTTCCTTCCTTGTGAAACATGATTATAATATTTGAAAAATTATATACAAAAATGGTGCTACAAAAATAACACTATCAAGACGGTCTAATATACCGCCATGTCCTGGCATTATTGCCCCGCTATCTTTTACTCCTGCTTCTCTCTTGAATCGAGATTCCACTAAGTCTCCGATAGTTCCAAAAATTCCTACAAAAATAGCACTACTTATCCAAATAACGATAGAAAAGAAGTCAAAATATTGACTTAATATTATTCCTGCTAATATTGTAAATATAATTCCGCCGATAAATCCTTCTATTGTCTTTTTAGGAGATATTCTTTCAAATAATTTGTTTTTACCAAATTTTTTACCAACTATATAAGCAAAGGTGTCATTAGTCCATATCAGAATAAACATCCCTATTATGATTTGTGGTAGATATCCACTCTCTTTTGTTATAGGTAAAAAGAGTAAAGTGATAAAGGGCGCTATAATATATCCAAGGAATATAATTAGTTTAATAGGTAAAGAGCGATTAGGTTGTCTTTTAGAAAACAGTTCCGCCATTAAAGCTAAAAGGGTTAGAATCCCAAAAGTAGCTATCGCTATAGAGGGTAAAAGGTCTCTTTTCCAAAATACAATCGCTATTGCCAAAGCAGCAACAAACAAACAAAGTGACTTTGGTAGTTTAATAAGTTTTGAAAACTCAAATGCTCCTACAAGTAAGAAGAAGCTAAACAGAATTTCAAAGGCTAATTGATCAAATAGTGTTGCCCCTATTAATAAAGCTATATAGACTATTCCTGATATAGCACGAGTTAATGTTTCAGACATTTTATAAATCTTCTAAGAGGATTAAATATAAGTTTTTAGGTGTTCTTCCATAACTTAGGAAGTCACTTTCTACAGCGGAAGGCTTGAAGCAGTTAAAAGCAGTTATATTGCTTGGTAAAGAGCTTCCGTATTTTCTTTTTATCTCGCGTAGTCCATCACTCTTGGTTCGTGTGATCTGACTTGTTTTTGCTAATACTACAATATTGTAGGGTAGGTGGTTTGCTTTATTGTCTTTTAGTTGTCTATCTGAGAATAAAATAGCGCCATCATCAGCGATTAAACTTTCGCAAGTGGTAAAAAAGAAGGCAGGATTGTTTACTTCATTATACTTGACATTGTTCTCTTTTAATAAATGATGTAGAGAACTTTCATAGGTTAGTGCTTTTTTCTCAAACCAATCATTTTCCAATAAAATATTGACGAATGTCTCAGCAAGCTCTTCATTAGTTTCACAATAGAGGAATTTACCTCCATTCTGTGTGAAGTTAATAGTGAATAACTCATCGACAGGAAGAATTTTCTCAGGAAGATATTGACCTCTCTCCTCAGTGTTCTTTTCCTCTTCAGGTGCTGGTGATTCGAAAACTTTAAATAATTTCTTGAAAAAACTCATACGAAAAGTATAGAGATAAAATAATACTACTAGTATTCAAAGATAAAAAAAAACTTAACTTAAAGCTTGCTTTAAGTTAAGTTTTTTAGTGTTTACGTTACCTAAGGGAGGTTTATACTTCAGCCTCAGGCGTTTTATCTGTATCTTCTTCTGTGATATCTTCAATTATCTCCTTGTCAAAAGGACGTTTTCCAAAGATATTTTCTAAGTCTTGTTTGAAAATAACTTCTTTTTCGCATAGTAAATCGGCTAATTGAATAAGTTTTTCTCTATTTTGACTTAGAATTTCCATTGCTCTTTGATATTGTCCTTCTATAAGCTTAGAAATCTCTTCATCGATTACCTTGGCTGTTTCTTCTGAATATGGTTTAGAAAAGTTGTATTCACTTTGACCTGACGAATCGTAATAAGTGATATTACCTAATTTTTCATTTAATCCATAAACAGTTACCATAGCTTTTGCTTGCTTAGTAACCTTTTCAAGATCACTTAATGCTCCTGTTGATATTTTGTCAAAAATAATTTTCTCAGCAGCACGTCCACCCATTGTTGCACACATCTCATCTAACATTTGCTCTGTGCGAACGATTTGTCTTTCAGCAGGAAGGTACCAAGCAGCTCCTAAACTTTGACCTCTCGGAACAATAGTTACTTTTACTAATGGAGCAGCGTGTTCACACATCCAGCTTACAGTAGCGTGTCCAGCTTCGTGAATAGCAATTGCGTATTTTTCTTCTGGGCTGATAATTTTATTTTTCTTTTCAAGTCCTCCAATGATTCTGTCAACAGCATCTAAGAAGTCTTGCATATCTACTTGAGTTTTGTTTTTACGAGCAGCTGTTAAAGCAGCTTCATTACAAACGTTAGCGATGTCAGCACCCGAAAAACCAGGTGTTTGTTTTGCTAAAAAGTCAATATCTAAGTTGTCTACTTTCTTGATGTTTCTCAAGTGAACATTGAATATAGCTTCTCTTTCTTTAACATCTGGTAAGTCTACGTAAATTTGTCTGTCAAAACGACCAGCACGTAAAAGGGCTTTGTCTAATATCTCAGCTCTGTTCGTCGCTGCTAAAACAATAACGTTTGTATGTGAACCAAAACCATCCATTTCAGTTAATAGTTGGTTTAAAGTGTTCTCTCTTTCGTCATTTGAACCAGAGAAATTGCTTTTACCTCTTGCACGTCCTACTGCATCAATCTCATCAATGAAGATGATAGCTGGTGCTTTTTCCTTTGCTTGTTTAAATAAGTCTCGCACTCTCGATGCTCCAACTCCTACAAACATTTCAACAAAGTCAGAACCAGATAAAGAGAAGAAAGGTACATTTGCTTCTCCTGCTACCGCTTTTGCCAATAGTGTTTTTCCTGTTCCAGGAGGTCCTACAAGTAAAGCTCCTTTAGGAATCTTTCCTCCGATGGATGTATATTTTTCAGGATTCTTTAGAAATTCTACTATTTCTACTATTTCATCTTTTGCACCTTCTAAACCAGCAACGTCCTTGAAACTAACTTTTATGCTGTTTTTTTCATCGAATAATTTAGCTTTTGACTTTCCAATTGAGAAGATTTGACCTCCTCCACCAGCGCCACCGCCACCAGTCATTCTTCTCATCATGAATAACCAGAATCCGATGATAATAACAATAGGCAAGAAGCTTATAAATAAGTCTCCCCAGTTACTTTCAGGTTCAGATTTATATTCTGTTAGTTTTTGCTCTTGTACAGCAACGTCTAATTTTTCTTGTAAGATTTTAGGATCACCAATATCAGTAATGAATTGAGGTCCCTTAGTTTCTTGACCAAGGATAGGTTTGCTTTGTGCGTTTTTGAATTCCTCGTTATTTTGCAATACATCAGATTTGATGTACACCTTTGCAGCACTGCGATTAAATTCGATTTTTTCTACATATCCCTTTTCTACGAATTCATATAGTTTGGAAAGACTTAATTCTTTAGTGTTTCCAAAACTGCTTCCTTTCGTCAGCAGTTGGATAACCAAAATTATCACCAGTATGCTACCATACAATAGCCAAGGGTTAAATTTTGATTTATTTTGGTTTGGTTTCATATTTCCTGCCATGAATGATAGTTTTTATTTAGTATTGGCTTGTAATAGTAGTGATTTTTGCATCTCCCCATAAGTTTTCTATGTTGTAAAACTCACGGATGTGTTTTTGGAACACATGTACCACTACATTCACATAGTCCATCAGAATCCATTCTGCATTGTCTTCACCTTCAACATGCCATGGTTTATCGTGTAATTCTTTCGATACAGTTTTTTGGATTGCACCTGAGATAGCGTTTACTTGTGTGTTTGAGTTACCGTCACAGATGATAAAATAATCGCATGGTGTATTGTCTATTTCTCTTAGATCTAAGATAGTAATGTTGTCTCCTTTTACCGCTTCAATTCCTTTTATTACGTTAGCAATTAGTTCGTCGTTGTTGATATTCTTCTCTGCCATTTAATTTTTATCTTATTTATTGCGATTAAATATATTTGTTTTATAATTTGGCTCCAAATATAATGAATCAGTTTAGATTTGTCTATAATTATTTTATATGAATGTTATCAAACTCGATGCCACAGCATCTACTAATACTTATTTAAAAGATCTTTTAACTTCTTATGACTTAGATAATTTTACGGTTGTCAGTACTGAAAATCAATTTGCTGGTCGCGGTCAACGAGGAGAAGTTTGGTCCTCTGAAGTAGGTAGTAATCTTACTTTTAGTGTTTTAGTACGTGATTTTTTGTTTGAGGTAGAGGATGTGTTTTGTTTAAATATTATTGCTGCTTTAGCTGTGCGATCGGCTGTCAAAAAAATATTTACTTTGGAATTAGATGTTAAATGGCCAAACGACATTTTGTCAGTAAATAGAAAAGTTGGCGGTATTTTAATTGAGAATATTTTTAAGGCAGAGGGAGCTATTACATCCATAGTAGGAATTGGATTGAATGTCAACCAAGTTCAGTTTACAGATTTAATTAAGGCAACATCTCTTGCATTGCTTTTGGGAAGTCAAATTGACAAGGATGCGCTCATGCTGAAGGTTGTGGAAGAGTTAGAGATGTATTGTCAGCGTCTGCAAAAAGGAGAAAAAGAAAACTTGTGGCAGGAATATCTTGATGTCTTGTATCGCAAAGGAGTTCCTTCAGCATTTGAATTACCTACAGGCAAGAGGTTTATGGGGATAATTATCGGAGTGTCTATGTATGGTTTTCTTCAAGTTAAATTAGAGGATGACAGTGTGGAAGAATTTGGAGTTAAGGAAATAAAACTACTATACTAAAAAACAAAAAGAGCTGGTCACCTTGACCAGCTCTTTTTATTTTTCTTCTGATTGGAATTTGAGTGATATCGAATTCATGCAGTATCTTTCTCCAGTTGTTTCTTGGGGGCCATCCGGAAATACATGGCCAAGATGACCATTGCAATTAGAGCAAACAACTTCCGTTCTAACCATTCCATGCGATAAATCTTTGATGTATTTGACAGATCCCTTTATGGCTTGGTCAAAAGAAGGCCATCCACAGTGTGAGTCAAATTTGGTATTTGAATCAAAAAGCTTTTGGTTACAAGCTGCACAGTGATAGCTTCCTTTTTCATAAAAATCGTTGTATTCGCCTGTGAAAGGCCTTTCAGTCCCTTTCTGTCTCAATACAAAATATTCTTCAGGAGTAAGTATTTCTCTCCATTGTTCTTCTGATGTACTTTGGTTTTTTTCCATAGCGTGCGTTTTAATTGGTTGATTTCCTTTGCAGTTAACAAAGCTAAAATTCAATAATAATAAAAGGACAAAGTACTTCATTAAGATTCTTTTTGAACAAATTGTAGAATGCGTTCAATCACTTTCTTATCTCCTAATATTTTTCTATGACCTAATTCTTTAGTAATCATCAGTTCGCTATTAGGGCTGTGTTTCTTGATTTGATAGGCTGCTTTGTAGTGAACATCAGCGTCATCTTCATCATGAATGATTAGCAGCGGGATATTTACTTTTTCGGCTGCCAAATGCACGCAGTAACTCTGCATGGACTGCTTGAATTGAGACTCAAATCGCTCTTTTATCTTCGTAGAAATGATGGGTTTTAATTCGATCTGTTGTACAAATTCGTCAATCACATCTTCAACCACATCACCACTGCCAATGACTACAGCTTTTTTTGCTTTTAAACCATCTTTTAGACAATTGATTGTTGTCATACCTCCTAAGGAATGACCTACGACCAAGTCAAATGGGCCAAATTGTTGTTCTACTTCGAAAGCAGAAGCCATGAACTCGGTTAAATTAGTTTTAGTCTTAGGTGATTTTCCATGGCCAGGCGCGTCAAAACTCACAATATCGTAACCTTGTCGCATTAGCATATTTGCTATCGTTACCAATTGTGTTCCTCTTCCATTCCAACCGTGTATCAATAAGGCTTTTTTATCAGCTTGTTTGTTTGTACCATATTGATAAACACATATATCTTTTTTTAAAGCTTTTACTGTTATGACAGAACTAATGCTCTTGTCTAACATCTCTTTCTCTCTTTTAGGTGGCTTAAACTTTATTGGGGTAATAAATAGATTTTGTGCAAATCTCGTCGCCAATTTGATGGAGAAGAATTGTAATGTTTTAGCAGTCAGTATAATTCCTCTTGGAATCTCAAGGGACTGCTTTTGTTTTTGAGTTTCCATTGTTATGCTCTTGTTTGCTGTAAATGTACAAAATTTTAATGCTATGCTTACCTAATAAAAATAGTAAATCGCAATTTTCGTATTTTATATTTTAAAATGTTCTCGGAGTGTTTGCAAACATTTCTATTGTAGTATAAGGCCTTTTCTTTAATGTTTTTAGACGTTAATTATTTGGTTAATAGTACAGATGTCATCACTGATTTAGTTGATTTATCTGAGGTAGATAAGTAATGGTTTTTACATTTATAGCCAAGATTATTCCTTTAAGGTTTAGTTATATTTACGCAAGTTCAATATGTTCTGTAGGTTAGTCATATTACTTAGGTTTTTGTTGTATTTTTTTGTAATGTGTTTATTGTCATTTGATTAATTTAGTAGTAGACTTTTTTATAGTTTTAGAATTATCCCTGGATTAGATATGGATATTTATTATAATTTTGACAAAAAAAACTTACAATATGAGAAAAACAGCTATTCTACTATTAAGTGGTTTATTGTTGGGAGCTTGTGCTACCAATCCTTTTTCAGGAAAAAGTACTTTAGCTTTAACCCCAAATTCACAATTATTTCCAATGTCTTTTCAGCAATATGATGATTTCTTGAAAGAGCACAAGGCTATTACTGGTACTCAAGATGCGAAGCGAATTGAAGATATAGGAAAAAAGATAAAAGGTGCTGCAGAGAAGTGGTTAAATGCGAATGGACATAAGGATTATTTAAAAGATTATCAGTGGGAGTACAACCTTGTAGACAACGATGAGTATAATGCTTGGTGTATGCCTGGTGGTAAAATAGTGTTTTATACTGGTATTTTGCCAATTTGTAAGACAGATGCAGGAATTGCTGTTGTAATGGGACACGAGGTAGCTCACGCATTAGCAAACCACGGCCAACAGCGCATGAGTAATGCAATGTTACAGCAATTGGGTGCGGTAGGCTTAGATGTTTTAACGCAAAAATCAAACCCTCAGGCTAAGCAAATGTGGGCTGCAGCTTATGGATATGGAACACAATACGGGGTAATGTTACCGTTTAGTCGCTCGAACGAAAGTGAAGCTGATAAAATCGGTTTAACGTTAATGGCTATTGCGGGATATAATCCTGAAGAAGCTGTTGCATTTTGGTCGCGAATGGCTGAAAAAACAGGAGGAGGTGATGGATCTTCTTTCACGAGCACTCACCCAAGTAATAAAGAGCGAATCGATCAATTGCGCAAATTGATTCCCGAGGCGAAAGCTGAGGCAGCAAAATATGGCATTTCTTTCAATTAATATATTTGCATAAGAGCTATCCAAGTGGATAGCTCTTTTTCTTATATTTACACTCTATGAAAAACTTTGTTAAAGGAGATAAGAAAACGCTAACTGCTTGGGCTTTTTACGATTGGGCTAACTCCGTGTATGCTTTGGTTATATCGTCGTCTATTTTTCCATTGTACTACGGTGCTCTTTTTAGAGAGTTAGGTGTAGATAGCTTTACATTATTTGATACGGATATCAAAAGCGAGGCTATAATCAGCTATGTAACTGCTATAGGTTTTATGATTGTAGCATTTATATCTCCGATATTATCTGGTATTGCAGATTATTTGGGAACCAAGAAGTTCTTTATGAAACTCTTTTGTGGAATAGGTTCTATATCGTGTATGTTGTTGTATTTTTTTAGTTTAGACTACATGATTTTGAGTTTGTTGTTATACATGTTTGGTTTGATCGGTTTTTGGGGGAGTTTGGTCTTTTATAATTCCTATTTACCAGATATTGCCTTTGAAGATCAGCAGGATAAAATTAGTGCGAAAGGATATGCACTTGGTTATATAGGAAGTGTTATTTTACTGCTTATCAACCTTGCGTTGGTAATGCAAGCGGAAGTTTTAGGATTTGATTCTCCTTTACAAGCTATGCGATTTTCATTCATCTTAGTAGGTTTGTGGTGGATAGGGTTTAGTCTGTATACTTTTAAGTTTTTGCCTGATTTTAAGAATGGAAAGAAAATTACGCGTTCACTGTTCTTTAAGGGGTTTAGGGAATTGAAGAAAGTATGGTATCAACTGGGTGATCACAAGTCGTTGAAGAGGTACTTAGTGGCTTTTTTTGTCTATAGTATGGCAGTGCAGACTGTGATGATTATTGCAGCTTATTTTGGAGAGAAAGAAATAGCATGGGAGTCAGATAGTCAACGAACAACAGGATTGATAATTAGTATATTAGTTATTCAATTAGTTGCTGTCCTTGGTGCAGTGCTAACTTCTAAACTTTCGTCAAAAATTGGAAATATATATACGTTATGTGCTTTAAATGCGTTATGGATAATAATATGTGTTTATGCATACACCATTGTTAGTCCAAATGAATTTTATATAGCTGCTGCTGCAGTAGGTCTGGTTATGGGTGGGATTCAGTCTTTGTCGCGTTCAACGTATTCAAAGATGTTACCCAAAACCACTGATACAACATCCTTTTTTAGTTTCTATGATGTTACAGAAAAAATAGGAATTGTACTGGGGATGTCTATGTATGGTTTAGTTAGTGATCTGACAGGCAAAATGCAGAATGCTATACTTTTTTTAATTATCTTCTTTGCGATAGGTTTCGTTTTATTATTGAGGGTGCCTAATAAGTCAAATCAGATAGGATAAAAAAAATTATAATTATTGACGAATAAACTCTACTTTTAAATATTATTTTAAAAATTACTATGAATAAATTAAATAAACTAACTGTTATCTGTTTGACGCTTTTCTTAGGGATATTTGCTATTTCATGTGACAATGAGTCTGTTGATCCTTTGTTAGATAATAACAAGAAAGTTGGAAAGCCAGTAGTCTATGTCAATACAGATGGTGTAGAAGATTTTTTTAGAGAAAACGTTGTAGCAAAGATCAATGCAAAAGGCGAAATGCACTTTACCTTAGATGCTGTGAAAGGTGAAAAAAAGGATGTGTTGACTATTATGACTAAGACTTTTAAACAGGGTAATTTTCCAACAAATGCTAATAGATCTACTTATTTAGATAGAGAAAATAATCAATATTTTAGTACGATAGATATTGATAGACCGACTTATATCACTGGTTTTGTAACGATTGATTTTATTAATCGCTCGGCTCGAGTTGTAAGTGGTAGTTTTGATATGCGAATGATTCCCGTTAAACCAGAAGGAGAAGATGGTAATGTAGATCCGAGTATTCGCTCTTTTCAAGTAAAAGGTACTTTTGAAAATGTTCCTTATGAACGTGAAGAATCTGAGTATGTAGATGCGCAAATAGATGGAGCTGAATTTAGAAATACAAATGCAACTCTTGAGGAGAACGATACTAATTACATTGTAATGGGAGTTGGACGCGATAATGTAGATCAAGTACTACACTTTACATTTCCAAAAGAAAGAGCAGTTGTAGGGGAAGTAATCAAAATGTCAGAAGAAGGAGTAGATGCATATTATTTTTCTGAGTTTGGGATAAAATATACCTTAGATAAAGAAGATGAAGCGATGCTGAAAGATGCTCAAATTGAAATAGAGGAGGTTGAGAAGTTTATTGAAAAAGTTGATGGTACAGAGGTTGAAAGAACTGTTTTGAAAGGAAGTTTTGATATGAAACTCAAAGGGGTAGATGAGGAAAAAAGAGTTATTCAAGTTAAGTATGGTACTTTTAAGGTTAGTAAAAAATAGATCTAAAATATAATTGTTTAAAAAATCTCTATTCTTTAATAGAGATTTTTTTTTATGGCATAAAGATTGTCCTTACTACTGTGAAGAATAAATAATATATTTGTTAATCTATTGGATATGTGTGCTTTGTAGTAGGTAAGGTAAAGTTTGAAAAACACATAAGAAAAGAATTAACTGACAAAATGACGTAAAATAAAATATGGCGAATCAAAAGATTATTACATTAGACAATTTGTCGTTACAAGATATTGTGGAGGGCGAATCAGAGTTTATTCCATTATTAAGTTCTGAGGACGAGGAGGAAATGAACAAAGAAGTATTGCCTAAAGAATTGCCAATATTGCCTTTAAGAAACATGGTATTGTTTCCAGGAGTGGTAATACCAATTACTGCTGGTAGGGATAAATCTATTGAGTTACTTAACGTAGCTAACAAAGGAGATAAAACAATTGGGGTAGTAGGTCAAATTGACGAAAGTACAGAAGACCCTACATTTGAAGATATTTACCACGAAGGGACCGTAGCTAAAATTTTGAAGGTATTGAAATTGCCTGATGGAAATGTTACTGTTATTCTACAAGGTAAAAAGCGATTTGACATTCTTGAGATGGTTCAAACTGAACCTTTCTTAAAGGCTACTGTAGCTGAACGTGTAGAAAGTAGACCAATTGAAGATGATTCAGAGTTTGACGCTATTGTCGATTCTATTAAAGAAATTGCAGTAGAGATTATCAAGGAAAGTCCAAATATTCCAAGCGAAGCTTCTTTTGCAATCGAAAATATTGAAAGTCAATCATTCTTAATCAATTTTGTTTCTTCTAACATGAATTTAACTGTAGAAGATAAGCAGAAATTATTGAGAATAAACGATTTAAAAGATCGCGCGTTTGAAACTCTTAAGTTGATGAATGTTGAGCTTCAGAAGCTGGAATTGAGAAATAACATTCAAACGAAAGTTAGAATAGATTTAGATCAACAGCAAAAGGAATACTTCTTACATCAACAAATGAAAACAATTCAAGAAGAACTTGGTGGGTTTTCAAATGAAGAGGAGTTTGAAGATATGCGCAAGAAGGCTTTATTGAAAAAATGGCCTAAAGAAGCAAAAGAGCGTTTTGATAAAGAATTGTTGAAGTTTCAACGCATGAATCCTCAAGTAGCGGAGTTTGGTATTCAACGTAATTACCTTGAACTGTTCTTGGAGTTGCCTTGGAATAGTTATTCGAAAGACAATTTTGATTTAAAGAATGCACAGAAGGTATTAGACAAAGATCATTACGGTATAGAGGATGTTAAGAAGCGTGTACTTGAGCACATGGCGGTGTTAAAACTGCGCAATGATTTAAAATCTCCTATTTTGTGTTTATATGGTCCTCCAGGAGTAGGTAAAACCTCTATTGGGAAGTCTATCGCAGATGCGTTAGGGAGAGAGTACGTTCGTATATCACTTGGTGGATTGAGAGATGAAGCAGAGATTAGAGGGCACAGAAAAACGTATATTGGTGCTATGCCAGGGCGTATTATTCAAAGTATAAAGAAGGCAAAAACATCAAATCCAGTATTCTTATTGGACGAGATTGACAAGTTATCTGTAGGGAACAATGGTGATCCGTCTTCGGCTTTATTAGAGGTTTTAGATCCTGAGCAAAACTCAGATTTCTATGATAATTTCTTAGAAATGGGATATGATTTATCTAAGGTTATGTTTATCGCTACGTCTAATAATCTCTCTACGATACAACCAGCCTTGCGAGATCGTATGGAAATCATCGAAATGAATGGATATACTGTGGAGGAAAAAGTGGAGATAGGAAGACAACATTTGTTGCCAAAACAATTGAAAGAGCATGGTTTAGGTGAAAAAGATATTGCGATTGGCAAAAAGCAAATGGAGTATATTGTTTCTCGATATACCAGAGAATCTGGAGTTCGTGGGTTAGATAAGCAGTTGGCGCATGTGGCAAGAGGAATTGCTAAAGCTGTAGTAATGGAGGAAGAGTTCAATAAGAAGCTAACTGAAGCTGATATCGAAAAGATCTTAGGAACGCCGAGATTTGACAGTGATAAATATGAGAATAACGATGTTGCCGGTGTAGTAACAGGACTTGCGTGGACAAGTGTAGGAGGAGATATTTTATACATTGAGTCTCTGGTTTCAAAAGGAAAAGGAGGTTTAAGTATTACAGGTAACTTAGGTAATGTTATGAAAGAGTCTGCAACTATTGCTTTAGAGTATATCAAAGCACATGCAGATGAGTTAGGTATTGCCCAAGATGTGTTAGACCATTATAAAATTCACATCCACGTACCTGAAGGAGCTACGCCAAAAGATGGACCAAGTGCGGGAATCACAATGTTGACCTCAATGGTATCTTCTTTAACACAGAAAAAAGTGAAGAAGAATTTAGCCATGACAGGAGAGATAACTTTGAGAGGTAAGGTCTTACCTGTAGGAGGAATCAAAGAGAAGATTTTAGCTGCAAAAAGAGCAAATATCAAAGAGATTATCTTGTGTAAAGAGAATAAGAAGGATATCGATGAAATTAAAGAAGATTATCTCAAAGGCCTTACTTTTCACTATGTAGATAAGATGCATGAAGTATTAGATATTGCTATAACGAACCAGAAAGTGAAAAACTTTAAGACTTTTAAAGTTGAGAAGGAGAGCAAGCAAGATTAAATAATTATTTTGTAAATAATGAATTGAATAAAAAAACACAACTTAACGGTTGTGTTTTTTTGTTTTATATGGTTTAGTGTTCACTTTATTATTTCTGTTTCGAAGTAGTGAGTTGGGAGAAAAGAACATTTTTTGTTCTGTGATTTTGTGATTTTTAGTTGTTTTTCATTAGAGATGATTGCATTTAAACAGTTTGTTTTTTGAAACTATAGCAAATAGCTTGCTTATAATTGCCTATATCTTTTGATAGTTCGAAGTGTTTTAAAGGATAAATTGAAAAATCAATAAAATTAATCTCAATTGAGATTAATCATAATTTGTAGGTTGTAGAAAATGTACCTTTGTGTGGAAACATAGTTATGATAGGTGTTTAGCGCTCTATCTTGTTGAATTAAATATCTTGATGCTTTGTACTATTTCTATTTTAGAAAAAAGTACAGTCGAATAAGGTATATTCAGTAAATAGAATTATGTTTGACTTATTTATTTTTTGAATTAATTATTAAATTTTCAGTTTTGAAAAAAATCACGATAGCGATTGATGGTTTTTCTTCTACGGGGAAAAGCACATTGGCAAAAGCAATTGCAAAAACACTTGGATATGTATATATAGATACTGGAGCGATGTATCGTGCCATAACTCTATTTGCAATGCGAAAAGGATATATTGATACAAAGCATTTTGATGGGGAGAAATTAGTAGAGGCTTTAGATGAAATAGACGTACACTTTGAGTATAATGGAGAGCGTGGTTTTGCGGAAGTATATTTGAATGGCGAGAATGTAGAAGATTTAGTAAGAACCCTTGAAGTTTCACAATTTGTTAGTCAAATTGCAGAAGTAAAGGAAGTGAGAAAAAAATTGGTTCAACAGCAACAAAATTTAGGGAAAGCTAAAGGAGTTGTAATGGATGGGCGCGATATTGGAACTGTTGTGTTTCCAGATGCAGAGTTGAAGATTTTTATGAATGCTTCAGCAGATGTAAGAGCACAAAGACGATTTGATGAACTTGTAGTTAAAGATGCTACAATTCAATATGCTGATGTATATAAAAATGTAGTTGAGCGAGATCATATAGATACAACTCGCAAAGATTCTCCATTAGTGAAAGCAGAGGATGCAATAGAGATTGATAACTCAAATTTAACTAGAGAAGAACAATATGATATTCTTTTAAAATTAGTAGGTGAACGTGTTAAATAAGGTAAGTAAAAACTATTTTTAAAGATATATTATCTGTAAATTTGTTAATGTAGTTTAAAGAGATTAGGTTATGAATATAAAATCAAAATTGACTATAATGAGTTTCCTGGAGTTTGCAGTTTGGGGAGCTTATTTAACGTCTATGGGGAATTACTTAGGATCTATAGGATTAGGTCCTGAGATTGGATTGTTTTACGCAGTTCAAGGTATTGTTTCTATTTTTATGCCAGCAATTATGGGGATTGTAGCTGATAGATGGATACCTGTACAACGACTGTTGGGAATTAATCACTTACTAGCTGCAATATTCATGTTTGCTACTGGATATTATGGGTTTACAGCGGGGGCTGATGTAAACTTTACTACTATCTTTAGCTTGTATACTGCTAGTGTGGCATTCTTTATGCCGACTATTGCCTTATCCAATTCTGCTGCTTATACTATACTTAAGCACAATCATATGGATACAATTAAAACCTTCCCACCTATACGAACATTTGGGACTATTGGGTTTATATGTGCAATGTTGTTTGTTAACTTCTTTGGGTTCAAAGATGGAGTTCTTGGATTTAACTTTTCTAATGATTTAGCGTTTGCAAGCTTTCAGACGAGTTACCACCAGTTTTATATATCGGCGATATTTGGTGTGATTTTATTCTTGTATAGTTTTGTATTGCCTAACTGTCCGATTAATAAGAGTGATAAGAAATTGTCTTTATCAGATGCCTTAGGACTAAAAGCATTTAGCTTGTTTAAGCAAAAGAAAATGGCAATATTCTTTATCTTCTCGATGTTACTTGGGGTATCATTGCAGATTACAAACGGGTATGCCAATCCTTTTATTTCTACTTTTAAAGACATGGATGTCTATGCAAATTCATGGGGAGCAAATAATGCAAACGCATTAATTTCGCTTTCTCAAGTTTCAGAGACTCTTTGTATCTTACTTATTCCATATTTCTTGAAGCGATTTGGTATAAAAGTAGTTATGTTGATGTCTATGTTTGCATGGGTACTTCGCTTTGGGTTCTTCGGATTAGGAGATCCTGGAAGTGGTGTATGGATGTTTATTATCTCGATGATCGTTTACGGTATTGCTTTCGACTTCTTTAATGTATCAGGTTCACTTTATGTAGATAATGAGACAGGTGAAGATATTCGATCTTCTGCTCAAGGTGTATTTATGATGATGACAAATGGATTTGGAGCTACTATCGGTATGTTAATCGCAAGAGAAGTTGTAAATCACTATGTTTACAGTCAAACTGATTTAGCATTACAATTAGAAGGATGGAGACATTCATGGTTGATATTCGCAGCCTATGCTTTGGTTGTAACAATCTTGTTTGCTATTCTGTTTAAGTACAAACACAAACCTGAGAATGTAGAGAATCTAAAACGTTAGTGTTTTAAATATATTTATATAAACCAAAAAAAAGGGTTGCTTTATGCAACCCTTTTTTTAGTAATATTATAAAAGCTTATTCGTTACCTCTCTTTTTCTTCGCCGCTCTTTTAGCGTCTACGGCTCTGTTTCTTGGCTTCGTTTTTCTTGGTTTTCTCTTACCTGGTCCACCAAGGTTAACTTTAGTATTCTTTTCTTTCTTTTGATGAAATGCAGCTCCTTTTTCTTCTGGCTTTTTAATCTTAACTAATTGCTTTGCTTTGAGCTTAGACTTTTCAAATTCCATTAAAGAAGTTGATATTTCTACTTCTTCAGGGATTTCTGTTACTGTTAATTCTTTTTCCATTAACATTTCAGCAGCAATAAGCATTTCTTCCTCTTTTGGGTCGACCAATGATATTGCAGTTCCCTTTTTATCTGCACGACCTGTACGTCCAATTCTGTGAATGTACTGTTCAGGAGAATCAGTAAACTGCAAGTTAAATACATGCGATATATCAGAGATGTCTAATCCACGTGCCATAATATCTGTTGTCAAAAGACCTCGTAGTTCACTTGCTTGGAACTCAGCCATTGATCGCATACGGAAGTTTTGAGATTTATTAGAGTGAATCACTGTAAATTCATCTGGAAATGCAGCCTCTAATTTTTCCATAACAACATCTGCTAATCGCTTACTATTTATAAAAATTAATACGCGATTATATACTTCTTTATCTTGTAGAAGATGTAAAAGAAGATTCATTTTTGTATTGAAATTCGGTACGTTATAGACAAGTTGATCGATTTTTTCTAATGGTGTCCCAGATGGAGCTAATGACACTTCTTCAGGAAAATCAAAGTATTCATCTAATACTTCATCTACTTCTTCAGTCATAGTCGCAGAAAACAATATATTTTGTCTTTTTGTTTTCATCATCGTTAAGATAGAAGTTAGCTGAGTGCGGAATCCTAAATTGAGGATTTCGTCAAACTCATCAATGACAAGTTTTTGTAGATTGTCAAATCTCAATACTCCGTCTAATGCAAGGTCCATCATACGACCAGGCGTACCAACTAAGATATCTACCCCTTCATAAACGGCTTTTCGCTGCGTATTAATGTTTGTTCCTCCATACACACCAAGCGTGCGAATAGACATATATTGGGTTATTTTTTCAATAACATCTACAACTTGTACGACTAATTCTCTTGTTGGAACAATGATCACAACTCTTGGAGATTCGAAGTTCGCAAATTTCCACTGTTTAAGAATAGGTAATAGGTAGGCGAATGTCTTACCTGTACCAGTTTGGGCAATCCCCATCATATCCCTTCCTGATAGGATCACAGGGAGCGATTTTACCTGAATAGGAGTTGGGGTTGTTATATTAAGCTCATTAAGGGCTTTATCTAAAGCTTTCGGAAGATTGAATTGCTCGAAAGTGTTCATAATAATCTGAATTTGTGCAAAGATACATTTTTATTTTTTTAGTCATAAAAACATATTTTCTACACAGTTTAAAAAAAATGAACAAGATTGAGTGTGAATGTTCAAAAGAAATAAGAAAACAATAGGGTATTATTAGGTATACTTGTTTTAAACCTAAATGCTGTGAAATAGAGTAGCTTTTACTTTAAAGCTGGTAATTAACCCATTAGCCTTACCCGATTTGCTGCGGATAATTGCAGTATAGGCTTGTGTAATACTTTATTGTTGTTTTGAATACCGTTTGGTGAGGTCTGTATGCAATTAAAGAATCTTTTTTATGACTCTTAGTTTATGCGTGTGTCTTCCCGAGTCAATATTGTAAATTCCTAAGTGGTCTAATCGATCAATTCTCACTTTACCATGTGCGTGTATGATATAGTTGTTTTCCATAATAATACCCACGTGTACTATGTTTCCTTCACTATTGTCAAAAAACGCTAAATCTCCTACTTCGCTTTCTTCAATAAAGCTCAAAGCTTCACCTATTGTAGCTTGTTGAGAGGCATCTCTTGGTATATTGTATCCATTGATGCGGTAAACCATTTGGGTAAATCCGGAGCAGTCAATTCCAAAAGGAGTTTTTCCTCCCCACAAGTATGGCGCATTTAAATACATAAAAGCTGTTTTTAAGAACAAGCTTTTGTTGAATTGGCCAGAAATACTTCGACCTTCATATTGAAAATTATCAATATTAATAGAGTCTCGTTTAAGTCCATTAAGGCAACTACCTAAAGGGATAGACATCAATTGGTTGTTTTCTGTCGAAACAAAGTCAACAAGGTCTGAGGCGAATAAAGTAGAAGTGTGTTCTAAGTAGTTAAAGTCGTCTTCAGTAATCAGCTGATATTGTTTGTTGTCCATCCACCCTTCATATTTGTCATAGGATAGCTGTATTTTAGACCATTTTTCAGTTTGTTCTAAAATAGTAAAGTGTTCTCCGAATAGTACTTGTGTTACCATTTCGCTTCTGTCAGATGCTTCAGCTCTTAATGGTACAATGGCAAGATTGCAATATGCAAACATAATAGATAGTTGAATTTATATGCAAAAATAAAAGATGAGTTTGAACTAATCAAACTCATCTTAAAGATATTTTAAAATATTGAATATTATGCTCTTTCTAATACCATAGCAGAAGCACCACCACCACCATTACAAATTGCAGCGGCTCCTAATTTTGCATTATTTTGTTTTAGAACATTTAAAAGAGTAACAATAATTCTCGCTCCTGAACAACCTAACGGATGTCCTAAAGAAACTGCTCCACCATTGATATTTACCAATGCAGGATTAATATCTAATAATTTGGTATTGGCAATTCCAACAACAGAGAAAGCCTCATTAAATTCAAAGTAATCAATATCACTTACGCTTAGGTTAGCTTTTTTAAGTGCGATAGGAAGTGCTTTTGCAGGTGCTGTAGTGAACCATTCTGGTTCTTGTGCTGCATCTGCATACGATTTAATATATGCCAGTGGAGTTAAACCTAATTCTTTTGCTTTTTCTTCGCTCATGATCACTACAGCAGCAGCTCCGTCGTTTATCGTTGAAGCATTGGCAGCAGTAACAGTACCATCTTTAGTAAAAGCAGGTCTAAGGCTTGTTACTTTATCTAATTTAATATTTGTGTATTCTTCATCTCTATTTATTACAATAGGTTCACCTCTTCTTTGTGGTACTTCTACAGGAACGATTTCTTCTGTAAATTTACCAGCATCCCATGCTTTGGCAGACTTTTCATAAGAAGCGATGGCAAATGCATCTTGTTCTTCTCTTGAAATATTATGAGTAGAAGCACATAAGTCCGCAGAAACTCCCATAGCATTGTTATCATAAGCATCTATAAGACCGTCAATTTGCAATCCATCTACCAATGTTGTCGGTCCGAATTTATTGCCATTTCTCATGTGTACATAGTGAGGAATCATACTCATGTTTTCCATTCCTCCTGCTACGATGATTTCAGCATCACCAGTCATAATAGCTTGTGCACCGAACATAATAGCTTTCATTCCAGAGGCACACACTTTATTTACTGTTGTACAAGGAACTTCGTTAGACAATCCCGCACCTAAAGCTGCTTGACGAGCTGGAGCTTGTCCTTCTCCTGCTTGTACTACATTCCCCATGTAAACTTCATCAACTAATTTTGGATCAAGTTTAATTTTGTCTAAAGCACCTTTGATTGCAATTGAACCTAATTTAGTCGCAGGAACTGTTGATAAAGCACCTAAAAAGCTTCCAATTGGCGTTCTTGCAGCAGAAACGATTACTACTTTTTTATTCATAGTTTATGGTATTATTATAAAGTTATTTACTGTTAGTCATAGTATCTCTTGTTAACAAGATGTACTAATGCGTCGGTAAAGTACATAAAAAAAATTAATTTTTATAATTTATAACTATACCAAGGTGATTATACTATTCGATAAGTATTGATAATGCGGTTATTCAATTGTGTTTTCTTTTTTGAATTGTCAAGATACAGAAAGGGGAGAAGTGGTAAGGAATAAAATTTAATAGTCATAACAACTGCAAATATGTAAGGTAAAATGGAAATAGGTAATGTAGTAAGGGTGTTGGAAACCGTTTTATTTTGGGGGTTTGAGGCTGGTTTCAATGAAATGTATTAGAAATAATAAAAATATTTTTCGCTATAGGATGTTGATATATAATGTGTTCGTTTTTTTAGTAAAAAAAAGTGTGATTTTTTGTTTGCAAAACTTGCATAGAATAAAAAGTAGTGCTAAGTTTGCATCCGCATTAGAGAAGTAATTATCTAAAGCAACGGAGAGGTGCCGGAGTGGTAACGGAGCAGATTGCTAATCTGTCATCGGGTAACCGATGCCAGGGTTCGAGTCCCTGTCTCTCCGCAGTTTTCGGGGTGTAGCGTAGCCCGGTCATCGCGCCTGGTTTGGGACCAGGAGGTCGCAGGTTCGAATCCTGCCACCCCGACTAAAAATCCTAGCGATTTGGTTAGGTCCAGTAGCTCAGCTGGATAGAGCAACTGCCTTCTAAGCAGTAGGTCTCAGGTTCGAATCCTGACTGGATCACAAAAGCCTCAACATACGTTGAGGCTTTTTTTATTCTTTTTCTTTTTCCATGTCTTTACGAGAGGTAGTGAAATTCGAGTTATTTCAAATTAATTCAGTTTTATTAGGCACTATTGTTTTTACTTTTTTACATTTGAGATGAACGACAGTAAAACTTCTAACAAATGATTACAGCTATTCAAGATTGTGTCTTAGTCAATCAAAAGAATATTTTTTACAAGCACTTTATGTATTCAGAGGAGTGTAGGGATACGATTGTATTGTTACACGATTCTTTAGGGTGTGTAACTCTATGGCGCGATTGGCCTGAGTTATTAGTTGAAAAGTTACAGTGTAATATCTTGGTTTACGATAGAGTAGGGTATGGCTTATCAGATAGAATGGATACAACTGTTAGAGGAAAGAACTATTTAACACAGGAGGCTGTATTCTTAAAAGCTTTTTTAGAAATATTGGGATTAGAACGCGTGGCGCTTTTTGGGCATAGCGATGGAGCATCTATAGCTTTGTTATATGCTGCTTTATACCCGCAATATACTTCCGCATTAATCGCTGAAGCCGGACATATTTTTGTAGAGGAAATTACTTTAGAGGGGGTAAGGTCAGCTAAATTAGCTTACGAAACAACGGATTTAGCCGATCGCTTAGTGAAGTACCATGGAACCAAAGTAGATGATATAGTGAAAGCATGGGTAGATACTTGGTTGTCTCCCGAATATAAAGATTGGTCTGTAGAGGATAAAATGAGCAATATTACCTCTCCATTGCTTTTCATTCAAGGAGATTTGGACGAATATGGCAGCTTAGATCAAGTAGAGAAAACAATAGCAAAGGCTCAAGGACCGGTCGAGAAAGTTATCTTTTCAGATATAGGCCATACTCCGCACAAAGAGTGCAAAGAGCAAACATTAGACGTTGTAGTATCTTTCTTTAAGCGGTATTTGTAATTACAGCGCCTTTAAAGCCTCTATTTTATCTTGAAAGAGATTTACAAGGCGAGGATCTTTACTTGTCATATAAGAATTTACAAGGCTGTTTAAGTACAAATCCAAGTCAGTAACAGTACTTCCCGGTGCTAAGGTAAACGGTGTAGTTAAATTCTTTTTGGCAATAGCCTCTAATGATTGTTTGATATATGTTTCTTTGTCCATGGGGATGAATAGCTTTTTGCAAAAATAGTAATTATCGGTATTAAAAAAAGGACTGAAAGTATTTCAGTCCTTTTGTATTACTTAATTCCTTGAGTGGGAATCTCGATATAATAGGTTTTTCCCTTTGGTTTAAGACTTGTGTTTACAAGCCAAGGGTTGTATAGCTTCAATAGTTTGTAGTTAATCCCCTGTTCTTTTGCGAAAAGAGGTAAATCAGTGATGTCGTAATCAACTGCTACTTTTTTCATTTTAATAGGTTTGTATGTTTCATTTTTTGGAACATTGAAACCGTACTTTTCGCTGTTGCTCATGATTTCTTTCAGCGCTAATATTCTGAATACGTAACGAGAAGTTTCTTGGTTTAGGAATAAGTCGTAGTAATCAGTTACATATTGACTATCCATAGCTCTGGTCATACCTGCCATTCCTCTGTTGTATGAAGCTGCTACTAAAGTCCAAGAACCGAATTTAGCTTTAGCATCATTGAAGTATTTGCACGCAGCTTCTGTCGCTTTTACTAAGTCATAGCGCTCATCTATTGTTTCGTCTATAACTAAGCCGTAATCTTTTCCAGTTCCTTTCATAATTTGCCAAAAACCACTTGCACCTGCTGGTGAAACAGCATTAGCAAGAGCACTTTCGATGACACAAAGATATTTGAAGTCGTCAGGAATACCATTTTTGGCTAATATAGGTTCGATTACAGGAAAGTATCTATCTGCTCTTTTCATCGTTAAGATTGTCGAACCGTGGAGGTTTGTATTGACAATCATCTCTCTGTCAAAGCGCTCTTTTACATCTGTCAGGTGTAATGGGGCAGCTTCTCCAGCAAAGTCTATTTTACTTGGAATAGAGTGTAAATGAGGGCTACTTGTAGTTGTCTCATTCTCATTTGGATTTTCTGTATGACTTGCAGAAAATATTAATGTAGACGATATAGCAGTTACAGCTATAATAGATAAAATTGTACGAACTGTCTTTTTCATTTTTTTACTTCTTGTATTATGTTTGATAAGTGGCTGTTGAACCACTTGTACTTTGTGAGTATCATTGCGTGTGTTCCTCCTTTGAGAACAATGGCATTCTCTATGTTTTTTATTGGAAATAATTCATCTTTCTCACCATGGATATGTATGACATTTTCTAAATTACTTTCCTGATTCCAATTGAGTATTTTATCAATACACCAATCTAAATACCCTTTACTTCTTAAAGGTAAGTATTTATCGTACATAATCATGCGTTCTTTGTGTTTCTTGCTCAAAAAAAACTGGTAAACCTTTAGAAAGAAATTGACTTTCCCTGTTGGTAGCAATTTGTACAACTTTGTTTTTCTTGCAAAGCGATATAGGTTTGGAAACTCTTTATTAGAACGAACACTTGATATTATAATTGTTTTGCGGACCTCTATTTTTTTTGAAATTTCTTGTGCGATGATACCTCCAAATGATACCCCTATCAAAACCGGATTGGGCTGTGGCATTAATTCAATATATCTGTCGCAATATTCGCTTAAACTTTGCTCCTCTACAATTGGCAACCATTCAAAATAAAAGGGTTCATATAGATCCAAATCAATATTAATTCTCTCAAAAATCAGAGAATTTGAAGTCATTCCTGGAAAGAAAAAAATAGGTATTTTGTTCATTTTAAATAAATTAACTTTATTAAAATTGTAGGGATGAAAAAAAAAACGTAATTTTGATAAATATAATGAATTCAGATACTAAAATGAAAAGGATACTACTTTAAAGTTTTTTTATTTAATATCCCTCACCTTTTACTTCCCACATATTTTATTTTTAGTTATCTAATCGCATTGTATAAGCAATGAAAATATATAAAAACATACTGATATAATGGAAATTAAAGACAATGAGTTACTTCGTCAGTTCGAGTGTGAAACTGATACAGGAATGCTTAGTGTAGAATATTCATTGCAAGAAAGGAAAATATTCTTAACTAAGCTAAAAGGTCTTGAAAATGCTGTTCAAAACCAAGCAGCGGACTTCTTAAAAGCAATTTTGGAATTAGTAAGAGAAAAGAAACTACGCGTGGTGCCTACACACCCAAAAATTGTTTCTTTTTTCAGAAAGAATCCTGGGTACAAAGAAATGTTACCTCCGGGGATTCGAATCTAAAAACACGTAGGTAGAAAAACCTATTTAACACACAACATTGTATTTTGAAAAAAACATTAAAAAAGGTCTGAGTTTATTTTATAAAACTCAGACCTTTTTTTATAGAAATTCTAATCTTACTATTCCATCTGCATCAATCGTTGTCAATTTAATTTGATGTAGTGTATTTACCAGTTCAGGATTCCACGGCGTTTTTACTTTTACATAGTTTTCAGTAAAACCGTGAATATAGCCCTCTTTGTTTTCACTTTCAAATAAAACAGTCTTCTCTTTTCCTAACTGGGATTCGTAGAATGCTCTGCGTTTTTTTACAGAAAGCCCTCTTAACATCTTACTGCGTTTGTTTCGCACATTCATTGGTACAACAGCGTCCATTTCGATAGCTTCTGTATTATCTCGTTCAGAATAAGTGAATACATGCAGATAAGAGATGTCTAAGTCATTTAAAAAGTTATACGTTTCTAAGAACTTTTCGTCTGTCTCTCCTGGGAATCCAACGATAACATCTACTCCAATACAGCAGTCTGGCATCACTTCTCTGATTTTAGAAACGCGTTCTACATATAATTCGCGTAGATAACGTCTTTTCATTTTTTTCAAAATGTCATTGCTACCTGATTGTAGTGGAATATGGAAGTGTGGAACAAACGTTCTACTCTTAGATACAAAGTCAATAGTTTCGTTTTTAAGTAGATTCGGTTCGATAGAAGAAATCCTTAGCCTTTCTATCCCTTCAACTTTATCTAATGCTTGTACAAGTTCTAAGAAAGTGTGTTCGTGTTTTTTATTTCCGAACTCTCCCTTACCATAATCTCCGATATTCACTCCCGTAAGAACAATTTCTTTAATGTCCTGTTTGGCAATTTCAGCTGCGTTTTTTAGTACATTATCCATTGTATCACTACGAGAAATACCACGAGCAAGTGGTATTGTGCAATACGTACATTTATAATCACATCCATCCTGTACTTTTAAGAATGCACGTGTTCTATCCCCAATTGAGTAGCTACCCACATAAAAATCAGCTTCAGAGATCTCACAAGAGTGGACTTGGCCCATCTCATTTTTAGTTAGATCATTGATGTAGTCTGTTATTTTAAATTTTTCTGTTGCACCAAGTACTAAGTCTACTCCGTCTACAGAAGCCAATTCTTCTGGTTTTAACTGAGCATAACAACCTACTGCAGCAACGAATGCTTTGTCGTTTTTCTTTTGAGCTTTTTTTACAATTTGCTTAAATTGTTTATCTGCGTTCTCTGTAACAGAACAGGTATTTATTACATATATGTCTGCAACTTCGTCAAATTCTACACGATCGAATCCTTCATCGGTAAAGCTTCTCGCTATTGTTGAAGTTTCTGAGAAATTGAGTTTACAACCTAAGGTATAAAAAGCTACTTTTTTTCTATTTTCCATAATGTTCTTATACTATATAGTAACTTTGACTATATTTACTTTTTACTAAAAAAAGGATTGCAAATTTACATACAAAAATCGGTTTGATGAAATCAATAATATATTATATATCAATATTTTGTGTTTTAACTTTTATGATTTCGTGTCAAAATAAAAAGATACAAAATGATGAAAATAAAGTATTTAGATATAATGAGAGTGCCAATATAGCGACATTGGATCCTGCTTTTGCAAAAAGCATGAATATTATCTGGCCTTGCAATCAAATTTTTAATGGTTTAGTTCAATTAGATGACAGCTTGCATATTCAAGGAGATATTGCAAAATATTGGAATATAACCAAAGGTGGACTGCAGTACGACTTTATCTTAAGAGATGATGTGTATTTTCACAAACATTCTAATTTTGGAGTAGACAGTACTCGTACAGTTACTGCCAGTGATTTTGTATATAGTTTTGATCGATTGTCGAGTTCGTCTATTGCTTCGCCAGGGGGCTGGATACTCCAAAAAGTAAAAAGCTACCAAGCGATTAATGATACTGTTTTTCGCGTAAATCTAACAGAGTCATTTCCTGCTTTTTTAGGATTGATGTCTATGCGTTATGCCTCAGTGGTACCACGTGAAATCGTAGAAGATAAAAAAGCAGAGTTCCGCTCTAATCCTATTGGGACAGGGCCTTTTGCATTCAAACTATGGGAGGAGAATATCAAATTAGTTTTGCGAAAGAACCCCCTGTATTTTGAGAGAGATAAGAACGGGGTTCAATTGCCTTACTTGGAAGCTGTGGCAGTTACTTTTTTACCAGATAAACAAAGTGCCTTTTTGCAATTTATACAGGGAAATCTCGATTTCATCTCTGGATTAGACCCCTCGTATAAAGATGATATTATAGATATTCACGGTAATTTAAAACCGAAATATCAAGACCAGTTTAAAATGATAACAGGACCCTATTTGAATACGGAATATTTGGGATTTAACTTTTCGAGTGATCATGCGATCATAAAAGATAAGCGTATCAGACAAGCGCTGGACATTGGTTTCGATAGGAACAAAATGTTAGCTTACTTGAGAAATGGAATGGGAGAAAGCAAGGTTGGGGGGATGATACCGAACGGTCTTGAAGGTCATCTCGCACTCGGTGATCGATATGATTTTGGCAAAGCGAAAGAGTTAGTTGATGCTTATAAAAAAGAGAAGAACGAGAGTTCGATTGTTTTGACTTTATCAACGGATGCTTCTTATTTAGATATTGCAGAGTACTTACAACGCGAATGGCAGAAAATAGGTATCGAACTTAAAGTAGATGTGATGCCACCTTCTACCTTAAGACAGAGTATTGCTTCTGGTACTGTTTCCTTTTTTAGAGGTAGTTGGATAGCAGATTATCCCGATGCTGAAAATTACTTATCGCTGTTTTACTCGGCAAATAAGGTTCCATATGGGGCAAATTACACTCGGTTTGACAACCGCAACTATGATGCGCTATTACGCGCTGCAATAGAGGAAGAAGATCTCGATAAAAGAGATCTAATGTACCAAGAATTGGATCGTATAGTTGTAAATGAAAAACCAGTTATCATTTTGTTCTATGATAAAGTGGCGCGTTTTACTTCTAATAAAGTTGAGAACTTAGGTATAAATCCAATGAATAACTTATTTCTCAAAAAAGTTTCTAAAAAGAATAATTAACTTTAGATAGCCAAGGCCTACGCTTATTGTACACTTTTTTGACAAGGGTAAGAGCCGGTTTTTTCTAAGACTAATGGGTTGATAGCTTATAAAATTACCTGAGATTGGTAAATTTTCGAGCTGTTTGGCTTTAGTAATTCTATGAAGCGCCTTACCGCTTTCTTTTTCGTAAGGTTTTGCAGCGATATGCCTTCCTTGAATCACAGATATATAGCAGTGATTTTAGGGGAGCATTTTACTTGTTAGTATTTTCTTTATTCGATTTGCTTCCATATTTTTTCTTGCCATGCTTATTCCTTTATATCATAGGCTTAGGTTTGTTTTTCTATTGTTTTTCGATAAACTAATGAGATCAATGGTGAAAGTATACTAGCACAATAGTTGGGCTAACCCCTTGTTTTACGCATTATTGTCCTACTATTGTCCCGTTATTGTCCTACAATATCCCTACAAGCCCTTATTTTACTAAGGCTAAGGCAAGTTACATGCTTTTGGGTAAAAGCTGGTGTTTTGTATTAAGTAGTTGATTTTTAATAACTTGTATTTATTTTGTGTTAAAAAAAAATAATATTTTTTTTGTTTTTCGGATGATTTTAGCCTGTTTAAGTCAATATTTTGATCATTTTAAAGTGAAATTAAGGTTGTTTTCTAAAAAAAAAGAGAAAAATATGTTCTATTGAAGAAAAAAAAAATGTTTTTTTTTGTGTAGAAAACAAATTTTCATTTTGTTATCGTGATGGCTATATGCATTATACTTTTTTAATAGATTGGATGCTATGTCTTAATTCACTCATCCTTTTGAATTGTTTTCTCCTTGTTTTGCGATTAAGTGGCTGAAGTGATTTTATAGAGATAAGTTTTAGGTTATACTCCAAGACAATGCATGATTGTGCTTCTCGATTAAATGCAGACATATTGTATAAAATAGTGAGATAAATACTCTAAATGGGGTAGATCTTGACTATATAATTTAAGATAAATTAGATTAATGATTATATTTGTTTTTTGATTAAAAATCACCTTACAAAATGACGAATGAACTAACGATTTTAGTGGTTGATGATGAACCTAAAGTTGGCGAACTATTAAAGAAAATAATTGAAAAGAAAGTAAAGTATAGCGATAAATTAGTTGTTACTACTGTTACTTCAGTAAGTGAAGCAATTAATTTTGTCAACAATGATAAACCTGATCTTGTATTTTTAGATATTCATATGCCTGAAGAAAATGGGTTTGATTTTTTAAAGCAAATTAAAGATAAGAGTTTTGAGGTTGTGTTTACAACGGCCTATGAACAATATGCAATTGAAGCAATTAACCAATATAATTGCCTGAAGTACTTATTGAAGCCAATTGATGTAGAAGATGTACAAAGTGTATTTGACAAGTACAAAGAAAAGGAAGGGTATCAGGAGTATTATAAAATTATCAAGCACAATTTAAAGCGCCACTTGCTCAAAATGGATGATATCATATTGTGTAAGGCAGCTGATAATTACTGTGAAATTTACGCAGAGAACACTAAGTTCTTGGTGTCAAAAACGCTGCGTGCAATTGAGTCAAAGATAAAACACTCTAATTTTGTTCGCGTGAATCGCTCTTATCTTGTGAATATGAACTATGTGAAATATATTGAAAAGGATACGAATAGAGTTTTCTTTAAGGAGGAGCTAATTGATAATCCCGAATGTCACGATATAGAGATAATCGTAGCAGCAACCATGATTAGAGAATTGAATAAATGGAACTTGTAAAGAAATGGCACATTTTATTGCTGCTTTTAGTAGGACTAAATGTATTAGGTCAAAATAATTATATTACCAAGAGGCTGTCTGTTAGCGATGGCCTTTTGGCAAATGATATACGTACCTTATGTTTGGATTCTAATGGTGTGTTATGGATCGGGTCAAGATCAGGATTAACGCAAATAATACAAGGAAATATCACAGCCAATGCCGCTGCTACAGAGTTTAGATATACCAATGTTACCGATATTATAGAAGATAGTAATAAGAGTATTTGGGTATCGAGTTATGGACAAGGGGTACTGTATCAAAATGAAGGCACCAAACGGTTATTTACTACTCAAGACGGTTTAATTTCTGACCGAATTCGCAAGTTTTTTATACATCGAGATCAGTTATATGTTGGGACAGTAGAAGGTTTATCTATTATAAATATCAACGACTTTAGTATACGCAGTCCACAATATGTAAAAAATAGAGATCACAATTTTGAAGTTTCGGGTTTCTTTGCCGTAGAGGATAAAGTCTATGCTACCACAATAAACGATGGGACATATTTAATAGACGATACTTCTTTGATTAAAGTGAATGATATTGAACGAGTATTGTCAGTATATCAATATGGAGATTATGTTTTCTATGGCTGTCAATTTGGATTAGTAGTTGAGAATATCAAGACTCGTGAGTTGAATTATCATGCCGATTTGCCAAGTGTTCGATTGATTAAAGAGATAAATGGACAAGTTGTCTTTGTCAGTTCTGGAATGTTTGAGAATAAAGGAGGGATCTACAAATGGGAAAACGACAAAAGTGTAGATGTTACCCAAGAGTTCAATGTTACGTCCACAGATTTGTATTCTCTTGCTTATGATAAAGTAAATGATTTTCTATATGTAGGTAGTGAATCAGAGGGACTTTATAAAGTAGATATGTTTTCTGCTTTGTCTTATGATACTTCTATTGGCCGAATTATGGCATTGACGAGTCACCATAAAAGGCTCTATGTATTTGCAAAGAATGGATTGACTATCAAAAGCGATGACAAGGTAATTTCTCATACACCTAATTTGAAATTCAAGCAATTTCAAGAGAAACACTATCACAAATTTCAAAAGTTAGCGACTAAGGAGAATCACTTTTTTGAATTAGACTATACTATTCCAGCGAATAAAATAATCTATTACAAGGCTATCGTAAAGAATAACGCTATATGGGTCAGTACGAATATTGGTATGTTCGAAGTAGATCTTGATGGTAATATTTTGAGTTATTACAATATTCACCACTATCAATTCGAGTTTATAAACAATACATTGATAGAATCTAATCCTTATGGTGGAGTGAGAGTATACAGTGATATACAGCAGATGAAATACGATTATCACTTGCGTATTGAAGGGACTAATATTCCGAGAGATATTGTCGATATAAAGCAGTTAGGTAATCGTTTGTTTTTTGCAGGAGCATTAGATGGTCTATACTCTTATAGTGATAAGGAGGGGTTCGTTTCCCTTAAAGAGAAAGGGAGTTTTACTGAGCGAAGACTTAAGATGTTGGCTATAAAAGAGCCTAATAAGCGAATGTATGTTGCCACTGATTTTAATGATATTTATTGTCTGAGTGTTGAAAACGACACTGTGAAGATTAATAATCTCATTTCAAATGAAGAGTTGTTTGGCACCAATATAAATTTATTAGAGGTAGTCAATAATAAGCTAATTATAGGGACAAATAAGGGGCTGACCATTATTACCAAAACGGGAAAATTCTACATAAACGAGGAACAGGGGATGTCTAATCCCGAAATAACGAGTGCTACGACCATTGGAAATGTTCTGTATATTGGTACAACAGAAGGAATTTACATTTTAGATACACAGTATTTTCAACCACGAGAACAATCACTGAATGTGAAACTCACTCGATTGTTGATCAATGGGAAAGAGTACACAGATGAATCAGGTAACACGGTTATTAAAAAAGAATTAAAGCTTCCCTATCAGTCAAATTCAATGCAGATTGGCTTTAATGTGTTAGGGGCTAAGTATCCTGATAAGTTATTGTTTAAATATCGATTGAAGTTAACGGAGAACTGGAATGATGTCAAAGGTTCTAAAATTGATTTACACTATTTAGAAGCGGGGATTTACCCAATAGACTTGAAGATATATGATTTTGATTCGGGTACAGAGATGATTTATCCACTCTTGTATTTAGAAATTGAAAAGCCATTTTATTTAAAGCTTTGGTTCTTTATAAGTTGTGGAGCTTTGATTTTCTTGATTACTTATTTAGTTTATCGAAGTCGCTTGGTACGCTTAAAACAACAACAAGAGGTGGAGGCAAGTAAATTGAATCACGAGAAAGACAAGCTATCTTATGAAAAACGCCTTGCGGAAGTGAAGTTATTGTCTGTTCGAAGCCAGATGAATACGCATTTTATTTTTAACGTGTTGAGCTCTATACAGTTTTATATTTTAGACAATCAATCTGAAGCTGCTTTTACGTACCTTGGCAAGTTCTCAAAATTCATCAGAGCCTCCTTGAGTCTTTCATCAAAAGAGCGTATTACTTTAGCTGAGGAATTAGATTACTTGGCAAAGTATGTTGACATTGAAAATATGAGACTTGAAGGAAGGATGAGGTTTACGGTTGAATCGCATTTGATTGTGGAACTAAATGAAGTGATGGTTCCGCCAATGTTGTTGCAACCCTTTGTCGAAAATTCTATAGTGCATGCTTTTCCGCCTTCTATAGAAAGGCCTGAAATAAACATAGAGCTATATCAGAAACTAAACGATATCGAGATTGTTATTACGGATAATGGAATAGGTAGCAATTCTAAGAAAACAAAAAGACATACAGGTACTTCTGTAGGAATGACTATTGTAAGGGAGAGGATGTCTTTTATACAGGATTATTTAGACGAAGATTTAGTGACGACAATTGATGAACACGGGACAAGAGTTGTAATGAAGTTAAAAGGAATAATAAAATAAGTAAGATGAAGCGCTTTGTTTTTTTGATTGTATTTAGTCTGTTTGTATTGGGTAATTTTTACGTATTCTTTCGAGTATATCCTATTTTGGATTTATTATCCCCAAGCTTACATTTTATTTATTGGTTAGTCGTAGTGCTCGTTTGTAGTTCTATTTTTTTGTTTTTTGGCATTGGTCGAAAGTTGCCCGTATACCTCTCAGCTTATTTGTATAAAATAGGTACGGGCTGGTTAATGTTGTTGATTTATGCTTTTTTATTTGTCTTGATATTGGATGTGGTCAGTGTTGTTAATCATTTTTTCGTTCACTCTGAGAATCGAATACTGATATATCATTCTGACCTTCAGTCTTGCCTACTTGTTTTCGGAGTAGTAGCTATAGCATTATTGGGTTTTATAAATTACCAAAGGAAAAGACGAGTGGAGATAGATTTATCTTTTAGTACCAAGACCCGTTACAAGATTATATTTGTATCGGATTTACATTTAGGATATGCTATAGAGAAAAGGGAATTGAAAAAATGGGTAGCGTTAATTAATCAAGAACAGGCGGATTTGGTTCTTATAGGAGGAGATTTAATCGATTATAGCTTACAGCCTGTGATCTACAATGAGTTGGGGAGTTTATTGCAAAAGATAGAAACCAAATATGGGGTATATGCTTGTTTGGGAAATCACGAATATATGGCAGGAGCAAAAGCATGTGTCAGTTTTATGCAAAGTAATGGTATACGCGTTTTAAGCGATCAAACAATTGTTATAGAAGATCTTTCACTGTGCTTGATAGGGCGAGATGACAAAACGAACCCACGTCGCAAAAAGTTAGCGGACATTATAGGAGATATAGACAGGAATCTTACTTGTGTATTATTAGATCATCAACCGTATAATTTGTCTGAAGCCAATGAGAATGGTATTGACTTACAATTGTCAGGACATACACACAGAGGACAAGTCTGGCCCATATCGTGGATTACAGATAGGCTATTTGAGAATGCACACGGATACTTAAAGAAAGGAAAAACACATTACTATGTCAGTTCTGGATTGGGAATTTGGGGAGGACGTTATCGCATCGGTACTCAATCAGAGTATGTAGTCATTAATGTAAAGTAAATGAGCTGTTCTATGGCATTTGTACATATAAGCAGTAATAGTCAAATAAAAGGTTATTTTTGTAAAAAATATTAAATTGTGAATTATCTATCAGTAGAAAATATATCAAAGTCCTTTGGAGCGAGAACACTATTTGAAGACCTCTCTTTTGGAATTAACAAAGATCAGAAGATTGCTTTTGTCGCTAAAAATGGTTCTGGAAAAACAACAATATTAAAGATATTGATGGGCGAGGATTATCCTGACTCAGGGCAAGTTGTTATGCGAAAAGACATTAGAGTTGAGTTTTTAGCACAGGAACCAAACTTGCAAGATGAGTTGACAGTAGAGGAAAGCATTTTTGCCTCGGATAATGAAACTTTAAAAATAATAGAGGAATACGAGAAGGCACTTGAAAATCCTGAAGATACGGAGGCGTATCAGAAAGCATTTGAAAAGATGGAAGCGCATAATGCTTGGGATTTTGAAACTCAGTATAAGCAGATTTTGTTTAAACTGAAGTTAGAAGATTTAAAAGCAAAAGTAAAAACACTTTCAGGAGGACAGAAGAAGCGTTTGGCCTTGGCTATTATATTGATTAATAGACCTGATTTGCTAATCTTAGATGAGCCGACTAACCATTTAGATCTTGAGATGATCGAATGGTTAGAGAATTACTTTGCCAAGGAGAATATCACTTTGTTTATGGTAACGCACGACCGCTTTTTCTTGGAGAGAGTATGTAACGAGATTATCGAATTAGACAATGGAAAGATTTACCAATACAAAGGTAACTATTCCTATTACCTCGAAAAGAAAGATGAGCGCATTGCTGCTGAGAATGCCAGTATCGATAAAGCACAAAATTTATTTGTTAAAGAATTGTCGTGGATGAGAAGACAACCAAAGGCTCGTACGACAAAATCTAAATCGAGAATTGACGATTTCTACATTATAAAGGAGAAAGCTCATAGTCGCCGTATTGAACACCAAGTAGAGTTGGAAATTAATATGGAGCGCATGGGAAGTAAGATTATAGAGTTACATAAGTTGAACAAAGCTTTTAAGGATAAAGTTATTCTAAGTGAATTTAGCTACAGCTTTAATAAAGGAGAGCGCATTGGTATCATAGGAAAGAACGGAACAGGTAAATCTACTTTCTTAAATATTCTTACACAATCCATAAAACCAGATTCAGGAAAGGTAGTACAAGGAGAGACAATTAAAATTGGTTATTACACTCAAGGTGGAATCTACGTGAAGCCAGATCAAAAGGTAATAGATGTAATTAAAGAGTTTGGAGAGTTTATTCCTTTGGCAAAAGGAAGGACAATTTCAGCAGGTCAGTTACTTGAGCGCTTTTTGTTTGACAGGAAAAAACAACATGATTTCGTTGAGAAATTAAGTGGAGGGGAATTAAAGAGGTTGTATTTGTGTACTGTATTAATTCAAAATCCAAATTTCTTAATACTCGATGAGCCTACGAATGATTTGGATATAGTGACGCTGAATGTATTAGAAAGCTTCCTGTTAGATTATCCAGGTTGTCTTGTAGTTGTCTCGCATGACCGTTATTTTATGGATAAGATTGTCGATACGCTATTTGTTTTTAGAGGTAATGGTGAGGTGGAGAATTTCCCAGGGAATTATTCTGACTTTAGAGCGTATGAAGATAGTATTGAGCCTGTAAAAGAAGAACAGCCGAAAGAAAAAGTAAATTGGAAGGAAAGTCAAGTAAAGAATGGCTTAACGTTTCAAGAGCAAAAGGAGTTTCAAAAGGTGGAACGAGAAATTAAAAAGTTAGAGGAAGAAAAAGTAAAGATTGAGGCCTTATTTAGTGAAGGAAAAGTAGGAGATGATGAAATAGAGAAAAAAGCAGGGGAACTTCAAAAAGTTTTAAGTCAGTTGGAGCAAATGGAAGAGCGTTGGTTTGAACTTTCTGCAAAAATGGAGTCATAATCTTATCAAAAGTATATTTGAAAAATGTAAAAAGCGAAGTTAGAAATTTGATTTCTGACTTCGCTTTTTTGTTCTTAAAATATCTTGATTTGACGTTTTTTAGACTTTTTCGGGTTCGTTTGTCCTTTAATTTATGTAAAAAACAGGGTAAAAACAATAGATTAGAGAGATTTTTTTTAATTTATAATCAATTGATTTTTAAGAGTTTGTAAAAATTTAACTGTTAAAAATCTACTTAAAAGTGCTAAAAAAGTAGTGGAATTAAAAAATCGGCGTAACTTTGCCCACAGAAATTTCAAGTGGTGACAGGGCTTGAGAAATTATATTTAATGAGAAAAACATGTTCTTTTTTTATCGGTTCTGCTTTATTAGTAGGAGGTGTAGTTTCAGGTTTTAAGAAATATGAAATTAGCCTTTTAGAACAGTATAAAATTGTTCCTACAGGGACTCTTTCTTATGTAAATCCAATGGAAACACAAATAGAAGGAGACGATAATTTAGCAATTCCGTTTTTAGGAAAGACCTATATGGGATTCAAGCAGGCACTAGGTGTCCGAGAATCATATGGATTATACAAAATTGTTAATTCATTCGGTTACATGGGAAAATATCAATTTGGTAAAGTAGCACTTAAATCAATTGGTATTACAGACACGAAAACGTTCTTAGATGATCCATTGTTACAAGAAAAAGCATTTGATGCTTTGGTAGCAAAAAACAAGTGGATTCTTAGAAATGAGATTAGAAAATTTGAAGGGAAAAGGATTAATGGTATTACTATCACTGAATCTGGAATCATTGCTGCTGCGCATTTAGGAGGAGCTGGTTCAGTAAAGAAATTTTTAAACAGTGGTGGGCAACAAGGCTTTAGTGACGGATATGGAACATCAATTCGCTCTTATTTAGAAGCTTTTAGCGGATATGATACATCTGAAATCTTTGCAGAGAAAAATGCTGTAGTTTCTCTTTAATTAAAAAAGAAAATAATACTTAAAGCGATATATTGAATTTTAATATATCGCTTTTTTGTTTTTTAATTTGGATTATTAAAAAAAAGTATGTTACATTTGTAATCAAATACAAAGTGAAATAATGAATTTAATTCTTACAAATACTTGGTGGTGGACTCAACTTACGTCAAATGTCGTGAGCAGTCCTTGCTATGTATATAAGAGTTAATATGAAATAATATATAATTATACAAAAAGAGGCTTGTCTACGCGACAAGCCTCTTTTTTTTGTTTAAATGTAAAATATAGAAAATATGAAATATCAAGTAGATCAAAACGGTTTTTATGGAAATTATGGTGGAGCTTTCATTCCTGAAGCTTTACAACCTATTATTGGTCAATTGCAAAAAGAGTACATTGACATCATTAATCAAGCTGATTTTCAGGCAGAAATGCAGCAGTTACTTAAAGATTACGTAGGTAGACCCACTCCATTGTATTTTGCAGAGAATCTTTCTAAGAAGTACAATACCAAAGTATATTTAAAACGCGAGGATTTATGTCATACAGGAGCACATAAAATCAATAATACGATTGGGCAAATTTTATTGGCAAAGCGCTTGGGTAAACATAAAATTGTTGCAGAAACAGGGGCAGGTCAGCATGGAGTTGCTACAGCGACAGTTTGTGCATTAATGGGGATGGAGTGTATTGTTTTCATGGGAGCTTTAGATATTGAAAGACAAGCACCTAATGTTGCAAGAATGAAAATGTTGGGAGCAGAGGTACGTCCTGCAATGTCAGGCGCAAAAACTTTGAAAGAGGCCGTAGATGAAGCGTTGCTTTACTGGATAGAGAACCCAGATGACACTTTTTACTTGATAGGGTCAGCTGTAGGTCCGCATCCTTATCCTGATATGGTAAGTCGCTTTCAATCAGTTATTTCTGAGGAGATAAGAAAGCAGTTACTTGAGAAAGAAGGTAGAGAAACACCTGATTATGTTGTTGCTTGTGTCGGGGGTGGAAGTAATGCAGTAGGAGCTTTTTATCATTTCTTAGAAGATGAAACGGTGAATTTGGTTGTAGCTGAGGGAGGGGGAAGAAGTATTGAGGAGTTAGAAACAGCAGCTACTTCTTTTGTAGGAAAAGACGGAGTATTACACGGTAGTAAAACGCTATTTATGCAAGATGAGAATGGAGAGCCTTTAGAAGCATATTCTATCTCAGCTGGTTTAGATTACCCTGGTTTCGGACCTTTGTATTCACATATGAAAGAATTGGGTAGAGCAGAGTTTTTTGCAGTAATGGACAATGAAGCTATGCAAGCAGGTTTGAATTTGTGTAAGGATGAGGGTATTATACCTGCTATTGAGAGTTCGCATGCACTTGCTATTTTGGATAAGAAGCAATTTAAAGAAACCGATATAGTTGTCATTAATTTATCTGGGAGAGGTGATAAAGATTTGGATAATTACAGAAGCTATTTTAATTTCTGAATGATTGAAACACATAAATAAAAGTCCTGCTTGCTAATGCAAACAGGACTTTTTGAAATAAAAATTCTCTTTTTCAAAATATTTTTATAACTCTCCAACCATTTTAGCAGGATCTACCCATTTGTCAAAGTCTTCTGGAGAAACATATCCCAAGCGAATAGCTTCTTCTTTTAAAGTAGTACCATTTTGATGTGCTGTTTGAGCAATTTCAGCGGCTTTGTAATAACCAATATGTGTGTTAAGTGCTGTCACTAACATTAAAGAGTTATCCAATAACTCAGTAATTCTTTTGTGGTTAGGTTCTATTCCCTGTGCACAGTGAATGTCAAATGATACACATGCATCTCCAATTAGTTTAGCGGATTGCAAGAAGTTTGCAGCCATAACAGGTTTAAATACATTTAACTCATATTGCCCTTGTGTACCACTGAAGCTAATCGTTACATCATTTCCAATAACTTGTGCAGCTACCATTGTGAGAGCTTCACATTGTGTAGGGTTAACTTTTCCTGGCATAATAGATGAGCCTGGTTCATTTGCAGGTATGATTATCTCCCCAATACCTGAACGAGGTCCCGAAGCAAGCATACGGATGTCATTGGCAATTTTGTACAGTGCAACAGCTAATTGTTTCAATGCACCATGTGTTTCTACAATCGCATCGTGGGAAGCTAAAGCTTCAAATTTATTAGGTGCAGTTTTAAAAGGTAAGTTTGTGAATTGAGCTATGTAAGCTGCCACTTTTGTATCATATCCTTTTGGGGTATTTAAGCCTGTTCCTACGGCTGTTCCTCCTAATGCTAATTCAGATAAATGCGATAAAGTGTTTTGTAATGCCTTTAAGCCGTAATCTAATTGTGCTACATAGCCTGAAATTTCTTGTCCAAGCGTTAGAGGAGTAGCATCCATTAAATGGGTACGACCTATTTTTACAACAGACATATATTCTTTTGCTTTTTTGTCAAGTGTATTGCGCAGTTGTGTGACTCCAGGTATTGTGTGCTCTATTACTGCTTTATAAGCTGCAATATGCATGGCCGTTGGGTAAGTGTCGTTCGATGATTGGGACTTATTTACATCGTCATTTGCCTTGATATTCTGTTCTCCTTCACCTAATTGATTTCCAGCAAGTACATGTGCGCGATTGGCTATTACTTCATTTACATTCATATTAGATTGTGTTCCAGAACCAGTTTGCCAAATAACTAAAGGAAACTGATCATTCAGTTCCCCTCTTAGAATCTCATCGCATACTGTTGCTATTCCTTCTTTTTTGTCTTGTGGTAACACACCTAAGTCATGGTTTGCAAACGCTGCTGCCTTTTTTAAGTAGGCAAATGCCTCTATAATCTCATGAGGCATTGAAGCTTCAGGTCCTATTTTAAAGTTGTTTCGAGAACGTTCTGTTTGAGCACCCCAGTATTTATCAGCAGGTACTTTTACTTCACCAATTGTGTCTTTTTCTATACGATATTTCATTTGTTATACTACTTTAGTTTGATTTCTCATAAAGGTATTAAATTATTTAGTATCATTCTAAAGTAATATTCAAAATATAAATCATTGTAGGTTTAAATCTATAAAGTACGTATATTTGGGGCTGTATATACAAAAAATTCCGGAACAATGTTTGAATTTCAACAGTATTTAGCTTTCATCATCGGTATGACTGTGATTACGATGGCTTTCTGGCTTTTAATCTTCTTAGTAGGATTTGCTTCTTACTGGGCATTTGGAGGAACTCGTGAGTTCTTAAAAGAAAAAAAAGCTAAAAGACAGCAATTGGAAGAAAGTCAAATGTAAGACTTTGATGAATTAAAAAGATAAAAGAGCTACAATAGAATTGTAGCTCTTTTTTTGTTTTGCCCTATCTTGATTGTATTAGTTGTTGTATTTATTTTATAGTCTGTTTGAGCTATTGTAATAATTGTGCTTTACTGCATTGCGTATTTAAGAGTATCAAAGCTTTCAATTAAAAAAAAGAAGCCAAAGGTAAACTTTGGCTTCTGGATTGATTATAGTTAAAGTTAGTTAGTTTTCTAAAGTCTGGAGAAAAAGATAAGGTCATTTCCTCAGCAATTAATATAACCGTATTGGTTAGGGGCTATTATTAATTTAGCGACTGCAATTTAATTTTTTTAGATTAATCACACAATGTGTTTTGAAACATTAAATTTATTCTAAATAAATCGCTTACATCATTTCCATTTCGCCATTCTCCATATTTCCTTCCCCATTTCCTCTTTGTTTTTGTCTATCGTTTTTCTTTTGATTAAAACGATAAGTGAAAGAAAGATTTATTTGTCTTCCTCTCCATTGCATTTCACTATGAGAGAAAGTTTGAGGTAAGTTTGTATCCATTTCTCTTTTTCTGGAATCAAAAATATCATTGATATTAAAAGTAATAGTAGCTTTATCCTTGATGATATCTTTACTCAAAGCTAAGTTAGCAGATAGATTGCTCTTTACTCTTCCTTGTGCTGTATCATATGGCGCTCTATACATTCCGTTCATTGTCCAATCTATCTTATAAGGCAATGTGATTTTTGAACTAATGCGTGTAAACCAAGCGTATGTATTCTTGTCAAAATTCTGAGACTCTTTGTTTCCATTTAAGTCAGTGAAAGTATAATCTCCTTTCGTTTCTGTACGGTAAAAGTTGAAGTTACCATTTAGTCTCCACCATTTGTACGGAATATAGTTTAAAGTAAAGTCAAAACCATATCTGTATTCTGTTGCTAAGTTTATAGGAGAACTAACTGTAATAGGTGTTCCATTATCAGTGGTTCCTGCAATTCTTTTTACGAATTGAAAGGTATCATCCGTTTTGTTTAAATAAGCAGAAGCACTTAATGTAAAACCTGTCCATCTTTGTGTATACCCCAAATCAAATGCATTTGTTTTTGCAGGATCTAAGTTAGGATTACCTTGAAAGAAGTTAATATTACTCGTATAGTTTGAGAAAGGATTTAAGAAGAAACCTCTTGGTCTCATGATACGCTTGCTATAACTAAGAGATACATTACTTGACTCGGTAAGTTCATAGTTTAAAAAAGCACTCGGAAAGAAGTCATCGTATTTTTTATTGTTGTAATCGTTGTTTCTAAGTTGATTGACATCAATATTGCTATCTTCCCAACGCAAACCTACCATGAAGTTTAATTTGTCCGTTATCTGATCTCCATATTGAGCATAAACAGCATTAACTTGCTCTTTGTACTCCAGTGTATTTGAGATGTTGTTATTGTTGATCCATTGATTATTTACTTGGTTGTAGAAGTCATAATCATTTGTTGTCTTTTTGAAGCTTCCATAATATCCAGCCTCAAAGTTACCTGTTTCTCCAATAGGTAAGGTATAATCTAATTTCACTAAACCTTGTAAGTAATCATCTTTACTATTGTTTTTTTCAAAAGTTCTAATGTTTGCAAAATCATTAATGTCTGCAATATTAGAGTCATCAGTTGACTTGTCTTGTGAGATAGTTCCTTCAATAACTAATTTATGATCGGGATTTGCGAATTTCTTTTCAAACCCAGTAGTGTACTCAACACTATTTCGACTTCCAGTTTTATACTCATTTCGATCTCTTGTGTACATTAGTTCACGATCGGGATTGTAGTATTTATAGTCAACTGTGTTTGGAGCTGTAATATTGGTTCTATTTACATTAACGCTATTTGACCAAGTAAATGATGGTGTGATATAATAGTCAAGTCCAAACATTGCATTGTAGCCTTGTCTGTTTCTATTATTGTCTTTGTACTCATCAATAAATTGTGTGGTGTTACCGTGTTGGTCAAAGTATTCGTTATCGTTTACGCCATATCCTTTAGTTTTCGTATCGCGATAACCTAATGTAGTATAAAAGTTAAACTTCTCACTTCTAAGGTTGAAGTTTCCATTTAACTCATAATTTCTTGGATCCCCTAAAGTACCAGTGATATTTCCGTTAATACCTTCTGCTTTACCTTTTTTCAGTACGATATTAATTATACCTGCTCCTCCCTCAGCTTCATATCGAGCAGAAGGGTTAGTAATTACTTCTACTTTTTCAATAGATTCAGCAGACAAGATACGCATTGCTTCTTGTATATTACTTGCTAAACCAGTTGGCTTACCATCGATTAAAACTTTTACATTTTCGTTTCCTCTAAGACTAACTGCTCCTTCACTATCAACCGAGATTGAAGGTACGTTATCTAATACATCACCAGCTGTACCGCCTTTAAGAACCATGTCAGCACCAACATTATAAACTTTCTTATCGAGTTTAATGTCAACGGTAGATTTCTCTGCTATAATGACAACGCCTTCCAATACTTGCGCATCGTCGTGTACTTTTTGTACACCTATATCGGTATTGCCGTTAATAGCTACCTGATGTAACTCAATCGTTTTGAAACCGAGAAACTCAATTTTTACATAATAGTTACCGTTTGGCACATCAAAGGAAAACTTACCCTTTGCATCAGTCATTCCTCCCGATACAATAGTTTCATTTTGCTCATTTTGAGCGAAAACGCTTGCAAATTCTAAAGGTTGATTGGTACTTGCTTCAATTACTGTTCCCGTGATTGAAGATTTTTTAGAAGCCTGTGCTAATGTTGTTAGACTTGTCAGAAGGACAAACAGCATTAGCAAGGCTTTTGATGTCTTTAGTTTTTTCATTATAGTCGTTAGTTTTTACATATTCTTAGACTATAAATGCTTACTAAAGTTTAATTGGTAGGTCGTTAATATAATGTTAATATTCTACTACAGGATTTCGTGAATCTTTTCTGTAGGTCTTGCAATAACAGCTCGAGGGCCATTTACTACAATAGGTCTTTCAATTAATTTTGGATAATTAACCATAGCTTCGATTACTTCTTCGTCGCTTAAAGTTGCGTCACCAAATGTTTCTTGCCATAAACTGTCTTTAGTTCGCACAAGCTCGATTGGAGAATAGTTTAACTTCGTCAGAATAGTTTTTACATCTGTAGGAGTAAGGTCAGCATCTAAATATTTTATAATTTTGTAAGCTACACCTTGTTGCTCCATAAAAGCGATACTCTCTCGAGATTTGCTACAACGTGGATTGTGATAAATTGTAATCATAAATAGATAATTTTATATCAAATATAGTACAATTTTTGAAATATGAAATATATTGAACAATTATTGCGAAAAAAAGATAATAAAAATTCATGGCACTATTTACCGTTTTCTTTGTTTTTTTTCGGTATTATGTTCCTAAATGCTCTTTTAATTAAGTATTCGGAGGTTTCTACTAACGATGCAATAAAAATGAGTATCGAAAAATATGGTAAAAATATTAATTTCTTGATTAATATTTTACCAATGGCTGTATTGCTTGTGTTTTTATTGGGTTGGGTGCGAATTTTTCATCAACAATCTATTTTGTCCTTAACTACAGCACGCTCACAAGTGGATTGGAAACGCGTTTTACATGGATTCTGTATTTGGTCTGTGATAACATTAGTTTTTATCGGGATTGCCATTATTAGCTCCCCAAAGGATTATGAATTAACATTTAATGCGAGTGCATTCTTTCCTTTTTTATTTATTGCACTTTTGTTAATTCCTTTACAGACAAGCTTTGAAGAATTCTTAATGAGAGGTTACCTAATGCAAGGTATAGGTTTAGCGACTAAGAGTAGAGCAGTTGCATTATGTACTACTTCCATTATATTTGGGTTAATGCACCTGGCAAATCCTGAAGTAGAACAATTGGGATACGGTATTATGATATTTTATATAGGTATGGGCTTCTTCTTCGGTATTATGACTTTGATGGATGATGGAATTGAATTGGCTCTTGGATTTCACGCAGCAAATAATATTATAGGAGCTTTGCTATTAACTTCAAATTGGACTGCATTTCAAACAAATTCCATCTTTTTAGATGTAAGCGAACAGCCCACTATATCTTATTTGGAGACTTTTATTCAGATTGGTATTGTCTTACCTTTGGTATTGTTTTATTTGGGGAAGAAATACAAATGGAATAATTGGACAGGACGTCTTTTTGGACGTATAAAATAAAAGATTAAATGAGAAATTATATACATCCGCACTTTAGGTTAAATGGGCATAAATTCAACTTTATTGAGGAATTGCGCTCCTATGGAGGTGAATTATTGCTTTCTGATGAAGAACACCTAATCGATTTAGGAACTTTAATCGTTTCTTGGTTTGATGAAAAAGAATATGTTGAATTAACTACTTCGGGTACGACCGGACCTCCTAAAGTCATCCAAATTCGAAAGGAGTCAATGATTAATTCGGCTAAAGCAACAGGTACTTTCTTTGGTATAGGTGAAGGTTCGAAGGCACTATTGTGCATGTCAACTAAATACGTAGGAGGAAAGTTAATGTTAATTCGGTCTTTGATTTTAGGATGGGAGTTAGATTTTGTAAAACCTACATCAAGTCCTTTATTAGGCAATGTAAAGACCTATGATTTTGTTGCAATGGTTCCCATGCAAGTAGAACATTCTTTAAAAGAATTGGCTAAGGTTAAAACGATTATTATTGGTGGAGCGAAGGTTAGTCAAGCATTAAAAGACAAACTTAAAGGTGTTGAAACGAAAGTTTATGAAACTTATGGGATGACGGAAACAGTTACCCATATAGCAGCAAAACTCATCGAAGAGGATTGCTTTACAGCATTGCCTCATGCACAGATTGCGGTAGATGAGCGCAAGTGTTTGGTCATTAAGGCCCCTGCTGTGTCAGAAGATCTTGTCGTAACAAATGACATTGTAGAAATAATAGGTGATAGGCAGTTTGTTTGGTGTGGTAGGTTTGACAATGTGATAAATAGTGGTGGTGTTAAATTATTTCCAGAACAAATCGAAGAGAAGTTGTCAAAGAGGATTCCTTATCGTTTCTTTGTAGCAGCTAAGGAAGATGATTATTTAGGTAATAAGTTAGTCTTAGTAATTGAAAGTGAGCCTTATACTTTGCCAGAGGACGTGTTTTGTGATTTACATCGATTTGAGAAACCGAAAGAGGTTCAGTTTGTCAATGCGTTTGTAGAAACAGGATCAGGTAAAGTAAAAAGGAAAGAGAATATTAAATAAAATTGGTTTAGGTAAATGAAAAGAAACGGTTTTTGTAATGCAGTATTAAGCTTAATTATTGCGTGTTTGGTATCGTTTGGTAATACTGCTTATGCAAAGCGAATTATTCAAAAAGGGGATGCTACAAATTTGATAACTGAGAAGATGCTCTCAGATATATTAGAAAAAAATAGGACCTATTGTACAAAAGGAATTGTGGCTGACTATATTCCAGAGTTAGGGAAAATGGATGCAAGAGCGATTGCTTTTTCTGTTGTAAAACCCAATGGTGAGGTAATTAGCGTTGGAGATACTCAGAAGAAGTTTACGATTCAGAGTATATCAAAGATAATCTCTCTCATGGTTGCTGTAGAAGAAAAGGGAGAAAAAGAGATATTCGATCGCATGGGCTATTATGGTACTGATAAGCCGTTTAATCATTACGCTAATCTTGAAACACAGGGAAAACCATTAAACCCTATGATGAATGCAGGTGCAATATTGACTACAGCTTTAATCGATGGAGAAGGAGATATTCCCTTGCAGAAAATTCTTGACATGGTGCGCTATATAACCAAAGACGATACAGTTACTTTTAGTGAAACTGTGTATATGTCAGAGAAGGAAACAGGGCATCGCAATAGAGGTATCTTTTATCTTTTAAAGAATAATGGGTTAGTAGAAGGAGAAGAAGATAAGTTAGATAACTATTTTAAGCAGTGTTCTATCGAAGTTACTTCTGAACATTTAGCGAAGATAGGTTATTTCTTTGCGAACCAATGTGTGAGATTTGACGGAGATACTAAGTATAAGAGCTCAGAGATGTCTAAGTTAATTCAATCTCAGATGTTGATTGCAGGAATGTATGAATCGAGTGGAGAATATGCCAGAACTGTTGGTCTTCCAAGTAAATCAGGAGTAGGTGGGGGAATTGTTGTCAGTGTACCTGGTAGAATTGGCATTGGGACATTTAGTCCGAGTTTGGATCCACAAGGAAACTCTGTTGCAGGATATCACATGATTTTAGACTTAGTAAATCAACTCGACTTGAGTTTATTCAAATAACATTAAGAGATATAAAGAAAAGGGGCTAATCTTAGATTAGCCCCTTTTTTAATTGTATCAGTAGATACTAATGCTTAGAATTGCTCTCTTCCTGAGAAGTGGAAAGCAGACTCGATAGCAGCGTTCTCGTCGCTATCTGATCCGTGTACAGCATTTTCTCCAATTGATTTAGCATATTTTTTACGGATTGTTCCTTCTGCAGCTTCAGCTGGGTTAGTAGCTCCGATTAATTTTCTAAAATCTTCTACAGCGTTGTCTTTTTCTAAGATAGCTACTACGATTGGACCTCTTGACATAAATTCAACCAATTCTCCGTAGAAAGGTCTTTCGCTGTGTACTTCGTAGAATTTTTGAGCGTCTCTAACAGTTAATTGAGTTAACTTCATAGATACGATTTTAAATCCTGCTTCAGTAATCATGTTGATGATTCCTCCGATGTGACCTGCCTCTACAGCATCAGGTTTGATCATTGTAAAAGTTCTGTTCGTTGCCATTATATTCTATTTAAATTTGTTGCAAAAATAGTCTTTTATAAATAAAAGTGTGATAGTTAACTTATATTTATTTTTTAAATCTTTGTAAATATTAGTTTTGTATAGGAATATCTAATAATCGCTGTGCTAATTCAATCATTTCTGGCGTTCCTGTGTGTTTTTTTGGTTCATCTGATAATTTGACAACATCAGTCCAATGTCCTCCTTCAGGAAGTGCTTGGGTCATTTTGATAACAATATTCATTGCCTTTAACCCCACATCATTAGTGAAATCTGTTCCGATGCCAAACGACATGCCAATTTTTCCTTTGCAGTGTTTTGCAATGCGTTCCACTTTTTCTGGATTTAATCCATCAGAGAAAATGATTGTTTTAGATAGGGGGTCGATATTAAGACTTTTATAATGAGCGATGACAAGATCTGCAAATTCTAATGGATCACCGCTATCGTGTCTAACACCATCAAATAACTTTGCAAATTTTCTGTCAAATTGTTCGAAGAAAACTTTGCTTGTATAGGTATCTGTCAATGCTATGCCAAGATCTCCTCTGTAAGTATCAACCCAATGTTCTAATCCCATCGAGTTAGCCATTTTGAAGCCGTATTTAGCAGCGTGGAACATAAACCATTCATGAGCATGTGTGCCAATTGGTTTGGTCCCATATTTCATAGCTAAATGAACGTTAGACGTTCCTATAAACGAGCCCGAACCGTATTTTTGTAAGGTCTCTACTACAATTTGATGTACAGTATAGGAGTGTCTTCTGCGTGTACCAAACTCGGCAATCGTTATTCCCAGTTTTTTATAATTTTCTATTTTCGTGCGTGTTGTCTCTACAATCTGTGCAGCAGAGTGACGCTCGTTATTAGTCATTCGGTAGTATATTTCACAGATAAGTGACATTAAAGGTACTTCCCATAGAATAGTTCTATACCAATAACCTTTGATACTTACTTGTAAATCTTCTCCTTCTTGTTTAATCTCTATTTCAGAAGGATCGTAGTGATAACCTTGCAAAAAGTCTAAATAGGTAGGGTCAAGGTACGGACAAGTAGCTTGTAGAAAGGCTTTTTCAGCTTTAGTAAGCTTTAATTTAGCCATTTCATCTACTGCTGCTTTTAGTGCATCTCCGAATCCTGGTGGGTATTTGTGCTCTCCTCGGTTAATGAAAATATAAGAAGCCTTTGCAAAAGGGAATTGTTTAATAGCAGCGTACTGCATCGTAAACTTATAAAAGTCATTGTCTAAAATAGAAGTGATGACTTGGTTAGTATTTGCTGTTTCCATAGTTTTTATATTAAAATATCACTTTCTAAATCAGATTTTTCTACATCAAATTGAAAGTGGAGTTTCTCCATTAATTCTAATACAAGTTTTTTGTACCAGTTTTCTGATTTAGGATGTATATATATTTTTTCTATTAAGTGATTAATATCCACATTAATCTTAATTCCTTCATTCACGCATTTATCCAAATGAGAAACATCAGTCAACACTCTCACTTCTTTTTCATATTGAAAGCTTTTTCGCTTAAACAAAAAGGGAAAGAAATCGTCTTCAAAAGGAATGTACTCTTTTTTATAATCGATATAATGTACCTCTCCAATAAACTGATCAGCTCTATTTTCTACGGCTAATGCTTTCTGCAGCCTGCCGATAGTGGATTGAATAGCTAATCCCTCACTGTTTTTAGTGAAGATTTGCCACATAGCAAAGGATTCGTATTCATTAATATGCCAACTGCTAATCACAATGTTTTTTCTGCGTTGCTTATATTGATCTAAGAAAGCAGGGTTGTCATGACTAATGCGCTTGATTTCTTCAAATGTAGGTTCACTAAAAGTCCCTTCATACTGATCTTCAAATTTATCAGAGCGCGACATAAACATCTTATTAGACAACAAGAGATCTAAAAACTTAGACAAGTCCATGTATTTCCAAATGACTGTATTTGGATCAGCAGGGAGCTTTATATTCTTGTTTGGTACGTACATTTAATCTAATGTTTGTAAAGATACTAATTTAGAGTAAGTTCCATTGTTATTCAATAATTGTTCATGTGAACCTTGCTCAACAATTCTTCCCTTTTGCATTACGACAATATGATCTGCATTTTGAATGGTAGATAATCGGTGTGCTATAACAATCGACGTTCTGTTTTTCATCATATTTTCCAATGCAATTTGTACCAATTTTTCACTTTCTGTATCCAGCGCTGAAGTAGCTTCATCTAAGATCATGATTGGTGGGTTCTTCAAGACCGCACGCGCAATAGAAAGGCGTTGTTTCTGTCCTCCAGATAATTTGTTTCCAGAATCTCCAATATTGGTTTCTATTCCTTTTGGTAGTTCACTTACAAACTCATAAGCATTGGCTACTTTAAGTGCTTCGATAATTTCTTGATCCGTAGCATCTTGTTTGCCCAACTTTAAGTTGTTTTTAATGGTATCGTTAAACAAAATACTGTCTTGAGTTACTAAACCAATTAGATCTCTTAAATCCTCCATATCAAGATCGCGGATATCTGTATTGTCAATTTTAATAGTCCCTTCATTGATGTCCCAGAAGCGAGTCAGCAAATTGGCAATTGTACTTTTACCACTTCCAGATTGTCCTACTAATGCAACTGATTTTCCCTTTTGAATGTTTAAGCTAAAATCTTGTAAAACATTCTCATCTTCATATTTAAAAGAGATGTTATCGACAGTAATTTGCTGATCAAAGCTCTTTTTACTTATGGCATTGTCCTTACTTGTAATAGGGTTCTTTTCTTCTAATATCTGCAATACACGCTCTGCGGCTGCATCTCCTCTTTTTAGGGAGTAGGATGCTTTTGACATTGCTTTGGCAGGAGTAAGGATGTTATAAGCCATACCGATATAAGCAATAAAAGAAGCACTTGTCAATGTTCCTTCTCCTAAAACCAAATGCCCTCCATAAACTAATAATACGGCAATGGTTACAATACCTAAAAACTCACTTAACGGTGATGATAGGTTTTGGCGATTGAGTATAGTATTGTTTAACTCATAGAAAGACTGTGTCGAATCTTGAAACTTTTTATTGAATGTTTTTTCAGAGTTGAAACTCTTGATGACCTTTAATCCAGCTAATGATTCTTCTATAATAGACAAAAAGTACCCTTGTTCTTCAGAAGCTTTTTGTGAACTTTTCTTCAGTGTTTTCCCTACTTTAGAGATAATAATTCCCGAAACAGGAACAAAGATGAAAACGAATATTGTCAATTCTGTACTGATAGCAAACATGGCGATAATTGTAAATACAATTGTCAAAGGCTCTCTTACTAATACCTCTAAAATAGACAAGAAAGAGTGTTGAATCTCTAATACATCAGAAGTTATTCTTGAAATCACGTCACCTTTTCTTTTCTCAGAGAAGAAAGATAGGGGTAGTTCCAATGACTTTTTGTACATCGCATTTCGAATGTCTTTTAATACTCCATTTCGCAAGAAGGTTATGAAGTACATTGCCCAATAGTTGAATAAGTTTTTCAACAAGAATAGGGAGATAATCACTGCTGCCATGATCATTAACGTATTCTGCGCACCGTGCTCTGAAGAATGTTGTGTAATGAAATAAGACATATAGTCTTCTAAGTATTCTTTTGCATGACCCAGTGTAGTATAGACTGGTTTTTCAGTTATTTTCTTTTCATCTCCAAACAAGACTGTCATCATGGGAATTAATGCCACAAAAGACAGTGCACTGAATAAGGCATATAGGATGTTAAAGAAAATGTTTAGATACGCATAAGACTTATATGGCTTCGCGAAGTAAATTATCTTTTTGAAATACTCGTTCATATTTATTGTTTGTAAAAAAGCAAAAATAAAGAAAAAAGACTGGTAATGCTACCAGTCTTTCTTTTATATTGAAATATGTGTTTTACACACTGTATAAAGCTTGTTAACTCAATTTCATCTCTTTGATGATATCTTGAATTTTTTGGTCTAAAACCTTTTCTGTCGCTTTTACTTTGTCTAAACTTTCTAACGGTTCGTTTACACTGAAGTAGAATTTGATTTTAGGTTCAGTACCACTTGGTCGAGCAGCAATTTTAGTTCCATCCTCAAGGTAGTAAATAAGTACGTTCGATTTAGGAACATTGATTTTCTCTACTTCTCCTGTGATGATATTTTTAGCTTCGCTACTTTGGTAATCTTCCACGCAAACAACACGTTGTCCGATGATTTCGTGTAGAGGGTTTTCTCTTAAATCTACCATCATTTGTTTGATTTCCTCAGCACCTGAAATACCTTTTTTTACAAGGGCAATAAGGTGTTCTTTGTAGAAGTGGTTATCGATGTACAGATTCATTAATTCTTTGTAGAAAGAGCTTCCAGCAGCTTTAGCTGTTGCAGCAATCTCACAAGCTAATAAAGTAGAGGCAACTGCGTCTTTATCGCGAACAGCATCTCCTACCATATATCCAAAGCTTTCTTCACCTCCTCCAATGAATTTTTGATCAGCGCATTCGTTGATGAATTTAGCAATCCATTTGAATCCAGTTAATCCTACTTTGCATTCTACACCATAGCTTTCTGCTAAATCTAACATCATAGGAGTAGAAACGATTGTAGAACCAATGAACTCATTGCCTTTAAATCCTTTATTTCGCTTCCATTGCTCCAATAAGAACCCTGTTAATACAACGTTAGTTTGGTTTCCGTTTAGCAAGATCATTTTACCATCCAAGTCGCGTACTGCTATTCCAATACGGTCAGAGTCAGGGTCAGTACCGATAACGATATCAGCATCTTTTTCGTCTGCTAATTTAAGTGCCATTGTCAATGCTTCTGGCTCTTCTGGGTTTGGTGATTTTACAGTAGGGAAGTCTCCATTAGGTTCAGCTTGTTCTTTTACGATATAAACATTTTTATATCCCGCTGTTTCTAATGTGCGAGGAATTAACTTAATTGAAGTACCGTGTAGTGATGTATAAGCAATTTTTAGACCGTCTTTTGCACTTTGAGGTGTGTTAAAACTTGCATTTTCAATTGTTGATTTAATAAATGCTTGATCTAATTCTTCACCTACATAGGTAAGTAGAGCGTCATTGCCTTTAAAGTTAATTTGCTCGTAAGTTAATTTATTGATTTCGTTTATTACAGCAGCATCGTGTGGAGGAACAATTTGCGCTCCATCTTGCCAATAAACTTTATATCCATTATATTCAGGAGGGTTGTGAGAGGCAGTCAATACAATACCTGCATTACATCCATAGTGTCTTACAGCAAAAGAAAGTTCAGGAGTTGGTCGCATTTCACCGAATAAGTACACTTTAATACCATTCGCTGTGAATACATCAGCTACTACTTTTGCTAAATCTTGACTATTGTGACGGCAGTCAAAATTAATAGCAACTTTCCATTCTTGGTTAGGGAACGATTGTTTGATATAGTTTGAAAGACCCTGTGTGTTTTTACCTAAAGTGTATTTGTTGATGCGGTTTGTACCTACACCCATAATACCTCTCATTCCACCAGTACCAAACTCTAAGTTTTTGTAAAAACTGTCTTTTAAAAGAGCAGCATCAGTGTCAATCATTTTTTGAACAGTACCCTGAGTTTCTGAGTCAAAAGGAGCTTTTAGCCATTGCTCCGCTTTTTCTAAGATTTCTTTTTCTACTTGCATAATAAGTAATTTTTAGTGTTTACTATAAACCGCTTGTTTCGGCGATTTTATATCTACTAATGTTTGATTTATTTTTTAATATCATTTCCCCAATGAATCCAGCTAAGAACAATTGCGTACCTATAACCATCGTCGTTAGAGAAATGTAGAACCAAGGATCTTGTGTCACCAAAATAGCTGGTTCGCCCATGTATAATTTGTATAGCTTACGCGCTCCAATGATGAAAGCAGCGATAAATCCTATGCCAAACATTATCACGCCATTAGCACCAAAAAAGTGCATTGGCCTTTTACCAAATTTAGACAAAAACCAGATAGTTATCAAATCTAAAAAGCCATTTATAAAACGACTCATACCAAATTTAGTCGTTCCATATTTTCGAGCTTGATGTATTACTACCTTTTCTCCAATTTTAGTAAAACCTTCGTTTTTAGCCAAAACAGGGATGTAGCGATGCATCTCACCAGAAACTTCAATATTCTTGACAACTTCGTTTTTATATGCCTTTAAACCACAATTAAAATCATTTAATTTGACTCCAGAAGTTTGACGGGCAGCCCAGTTAAATAATTTGGAGGGTAAGTTTTTTGAAATGACAGAATCATATCTCTTTTTCTTCCAGCCTGATACTAAGTGATATCCCTCTTGTGTAATCATCTTGTACAATTCAGGGATTTCATCCGGACTGTCTTGTAAGTCTGCATCCATTGTGATAACAACCTCTCCTTCGGCTTGTGCAAATCCAGCGTGCAATGCTTGTGATTTACCAAAGTTACGTTGAAATCGTATTCCCTTTATATGAGAATCGTCATGTGATATGTCAGAAATTATTTTCCAAGAGTCATCTGTACTGCCATCATCGATAAAAAGTACTTCATACGAAAAGTTGTTTTTCTGCATGACTTTAGTTATCCACGCATATAACTCAGGCAGCGATTCTGCTTCGTTTAACAGTGGTATGACAATGGATAGATTCATAGGAAAAGCGTATTTATTTGACGATTATTGTTGAGGTTTATTTTCTTCAGCTGTCGTAGTAGGTTGCGTGAATTCTGACTTGTTTCTAAAGACAGCAGCAAGCAAGAAACCTAAAATACTATTTATAACAATGTGTATTGCCCACATTGATAATGTGGATTTAGGAGAAAATTGGTCTAAATTTTTAGCCGCCTCTATCTGCTCGTTAATTTGGTCTTGTGGAATTTCTAAGTTTGTAAGCGTTTCGATTTGCATTTCCATCATAATCTGGCGCAAAGTATCGTTAGCTGAAGGATCAACTACATTGAATAATACCACTAATAGGAGATATTTTACTGTTATTCCAATGGCAATCGAAATAAAATAAGGTGTAAACGCTTCTCTAAAGGTAACGAATCCACCTGCTTTTCTTCTCGCCATAAAGATCGTTATGACACCAATAATAATGAAAAAGGCAATATTAACCATTCCGATTATCTTATTGGCAAATAACGTTACATCTGTAAAAAATAAGGCACAATTAAAGATGATATAATAAATGGATAAAATAATTCCAAATTGTATTCCTACTTTATTTAGGGGATTTTTCATTGTGAGTATTAAATGTTATAAGACACAAATATAGTAAAATAACCCTTTTGGAATGGTATCTAATGGGAGTTTGTTAACACATTATCCTCGGTTTATTTTATTGTACTTAGCTCTGAACATTTTAGGTGAGGTATATTTGAAATATTGCAGTTGTGCACCTATGTCTGGTAAGTAAACGGTTGTTTTTTTGCTAAAGTACTACAACAGAGAGGTAGCTATGTGTTTATTCCTGTTTTTTCTTAAGTAAAGACTGTTTTTAGTTTGTTAGATAGATCAATCACGTAAGATTAAATATTGATTCATCACGGGGATTTTTGGATAGGTTTTCTCTGTTTTTTGCAAAGTTTCCTGTAATCTTTGTGTTATAGTACAAGTGGTTTTAGTTTTCTGTCAAGCATCCTTTTATTTTTCTATTTTTGAATAAACAGCGAATATTAAAAACCTAAAAGTGCCTTTCTCTACTTAGTAGAGAAAGGCACTTTTAGGTTTATTTCTTCAAGTTATTTTACTGGTTTTAATCCTGTCATTTTTTCTAACGTAGTGAAGAACTGTGTTCTCATCTCTGGAGTCATATTCTTCACACGTGCTTGCCCATGATCCTTCTTAGGAAGTACGTAAGATTTAGAATTGACCTTAGCACTTGGTACTACCATAGAAGCACTCCATGTATCTGTCTCACCATATACATAGATAATGTTATTCGCATCGTTCTCTAACCATGTTTTCACTTTTTGGATTAGTGCATCGTTAAAGTTATTATATGTAGTTCCTTCAGGCATAAAGGTAGCTAATGGGTTAGATGTAAAGCTCACGTATTTCTTGAATGGAGTGATGTCATAGCCATAATAGCCTAATTGCGTTCCAGACTGATAATAGTGAGATTCGTATCGCTTAATCGTTTGATCACTAAAGAAGTCTATATTACTCACACTAAGGAAGTGTTCTGTCAACTCATCAATGTTTTTTGTATTAGGGAATGTAGCACAGGAGTGACCACTTTGCCAGAATCCGAAGCTGTATTCTAATACTGCGTATTCAAAAGCTTTTTCTAAAGAACCTAAATAGCTAAAAGTCAGTTTAGCTCCTTTAGCATACCATTTAAGCTTTTCTATAATCTGTGTTTTATTTTCAAATAGTTTTACCTGGATATTGTAGATTTTGTCTCTGCATGATTTGTCTCCCACATTTGCTAAAAATGGATAGATACGAGGCTCTTCTAATGCTTGGTTAAAAGGAGCTACATAAGGAATCGCTACGTCTACATCATTAGGATAAAAGTATTTATAGTAGATGCTAGTCTGTCCACCTTTGCTAATACCTGTACTGATCCATTTATTGTTTGTATAGATTTCTTTAAACAGTTGGTTGATCTCATGTAAGTCAGCTGTTACTTGTTCCATAGTAAGATACTGCCATGGTTTGCCTTCAGGGATAGACTCTCCGAAGAATCTGTGTTCTATATTTAGATAGTTACTTTCTAAGTAACCTACCATTTCGCTAGCTCTAACGTATAGGTCATAACCGTTAGTCTCCATAATCATAGGGTGGTCAAAATCCCTATGATAAAAGTGTACTTTCTGATCAAAGTATCCTTTAGAGGGATCTGTGTGATCTACTTGTTGTCTTACTCTAAGTTCATACAATAGATAAGAGTCATCTTTAGATTCCAGTTGTTTAAAGGTTACATTCTTTAAATTGTAGAGTGCTTGCTCTATTTTCTTTTGGTCTGGATGAGCTACTGCTACCATTGTAATAAGTAGCAACAATAGTGTAATTAATTTTTTAAACATCATAAATGGTTTGGTTGATTCCTCAAATATATCATTGTTAATCAATAGGTGAAAATATAGAGGAATAAAAGATTCGAATTAAGCTTGACAAGAGTGATATTTAGACGAAGAAAGGCAATATAAAAGTATAGTAATAAGTGCTTGGTTAAGGTTCGTGTCGTTTTTTAATACTATTGTCTAAGGTAGAGTTTTATGAAAGTGAGTTTCTATTAGAGCATAATACCACAATTAACTTGAGGAGTAGACAAGGAAAGTGGTTAATAAAATATATAACAATTTCAGTTGATAGGAAAATGCAGTAGCGTATATCGAATTTCGAATCGTCCAGATAACTGCTCTTTACAAGGGATTATGAAAGGGATTAGACAGCTGTAACTACTTTGTTTTTGTAAAAATTGTACCGTTGATAAGACTGTGGTAAATAAAATAAAATTAGCTGTTTGATTTTTCAAATTAATTTGTACATTTGCAATCTGAAATAAAAATAATTTTTTACAAACAGTTATAGTACGTTTATATCTTTCTTGAAAAATAGAAAGCCGCAAAATAGTAGGTAACTCACAATTTTAAAATCGATTTATCATGAAAAAAGGTATTCACCCAGAAAATTACAGATTAGTAGCGTTTAAAGATATGTCTAACGAAGACGTATTCATCACGAAATCAACAGTAGAAACAAAAGAAACTATTGAAGTTGATGGAGTAGAATACCCAGTGTTCAAAATGGAGATTTCTCGTACATCTCACCCATTCTACACAGGTAAATCTAAACTTATCGATACTGCAGGACGTATTGATAAATTCAAAACTAAATACGCTAAATTCAAAAAATAATTTGAATTTATATTATACTATAAAAGGGGCTTTTGCTATTGCAGAAGCCTCTTTTTTTTGTCCTTGTCACAATTGTAAAGGGGGCTAAAACTTCAGTTTAACCATTCTACTCTCTCTTTGACCTTTGCAATATTCCATTTTAGAGCCCTTCTATTGGTGTTAGGAGAATCTCTATTTGATGTAAAAATTAGAAATCTTCACAATAAGTTTAGCTAATTAGGAAGAGAAAAACCTTCTTACCTCTATCATACTTACTTGTTTAAAGTTGTTGTATTTAAAGATTCAGTAGCAACATTTGCGCTTCTGTGTATAAGGGTAGGAAAAATATTGTTATAGTTTACCTTGAAGATTATTAGAGAGGTATGAAAGTGTATCGATGATTTTTTATCAAGACCCTTGCTTTGATGTGTAAGTTTAGGTACGTCTATCTCGTTGTTAATCTTTTGTTTGTGTATCTATTTGTAAATGGGACAGTCTGTAGGCGTGTGTTCAATATACAGATCTTCCTTAAATAGGGGTTTATTTCTTTCATGTTGATTGTACAAATTTTGAACTGCCCATATGTTTGAAATAGTCATGCTTTTTTGGGACTTTCTTGCGGTTTTCTTCGACTATCCTTGGGGTTTTGCTCGCAAAAAGGGGTGTTTCTCGAAGAAAACCCCTAGCATCCCCCAAGAAACCCCTAAGAAAGTAGCAACAATAATTCATTGATTAAAAAAAATAGAGCATAGCAAAATCTCTTTGCTCTTGTTGTTTAAACTGTAGATCGGATTGTCTTAATTTGCTTAGGAGGTAGTTGAGTATATTTTCTTACATTTTAGATCTAACTTTATTATTGACCTGCTATCTTTTGTAGTACAGTCTTTTCTTTTACTTTTCCATTCTTCTTTTTCATTTGAATTTTACCGAGAATCTAATGCTTGTGATTCTTGCTGCATTTTAGGTTGATTTGTTAAAATATTTTCAAGTTTAACTTGTTTTGAGTGTTTGTTAGTTGTTTTTGTTGTGTAAATTGGTGTTTTTTAAGTCAAATTGTGATTATTATTTTTATAATAGCCTTAATTATTCTCATAATACATGGCTAAGGCCGAATATATTTTGCGTAAGAATGATTATAAATGATTTTTTTGGTTAATTTTAAGCTTTGGTGCGGTGATTGAATGTTGTTTTTTTATAATTAAAGTAAGTTTACTTTAAAAATTAGTAAATTTAATGTGATATAATTAAGTGTGACCCCTTGTCTATACAGGGTTTTGTAGCTTTTTAGCGCAGTAGTTAACAGATGAAATTTTTGACTAATGATAATTTATAAACTGGTAGTAATAGTAAAAAAGTGATAGTATGAAAAAAAAGTGGATTGTATTAGGTGCATTGTTAATCGCCAATGGCGGGTTTGCTCAAGTAGGAATAGGAACGCTTAAACCACATAAATCTGCAATTTTACATTTAGAAGTAATGGATGGAAAGAGTCAAGGGTTATTGATTCCGAGAGTTGCTTTGAAAGGGAGTAAGGATTCCTCTATTATTAACAATGGGGATATTGCTGAGAGCTTATTGGTTTATAATACTACGAATGCAACTGATTTAAGTGCGGGATTTTACTATTGGACTGGTAAGCAGTGGGATAGAATTATTAGTAAAGTTGACTTTGATGCAAATAAAGATCTTATTCCGAAGAATAAGAAGTTAGCTGTAGATCAAGTTAAAGAGAAATTGTATCTCGAGGATTCTAATCAACATACTGTAAGTGTCGCATTAAGTGATATTAATATAGTTACTTCAATTATAGATAACAAAGACGGTACATATACCTATACGAACGAGGCTGGAGTTACCCAGACTATCGATATAAGTGGAAGTGTGATAAATAATATCACAACTATTCTTCAAGACGAAACTGTCATCAATGAAATTTACAATAACGTTGCTGCAAAAGGTAAAGAGCTAAAAACAGCTGATAGTTCTATCTTAGTAGAAGGTGGATTAAAGGCCGTTTTAAATGAAACGAAGATATCGGTAGCTAATAAGGGAATTACAACAGCTAAGCTGTCACCTGGTGGTAATAAACAATTACTTATAACTGATGCAACAGGACAAGTGAAATGGGTAAGTGCATCAGATGAGGTAATTAAAGAAGCGATTAAGCTAAATGAAAAAGTTACCATTTTACAAAATAATCAGGATGGTACATTTGTGTACTATAACGAGATTGGAATAGATGAAAATGGTGGTTTAATAGAGGATAAGGGAGTATTCTTCGATGCTAATACACTGAGAATAGAGGAGAGAAAAGGGCAAAAAGGTAAAGGAATCTATGATTTCTACGATGGTAAAACAACCAAGGACAATCCTTTAATGACAATTAGCACACGTGCAAATGCTATTTTCTTTGAGAATAACTCGACGATTATTGAAGGGGATAATCTACAAGACGTTATCGATAATATCTTTAAGAAAATTGAAGAAGCGAAAGGTAAGGCTGCAGATTTAAAAGGGAAAGGGATTTTAGTTAACGGAGGTTCTGTATTATCAGGAGCGGTATTAAAAGAAGTTTTATTGACTATTGCTGATGGTGCTGTATCCGAATCTAAACTTGTCGATGGTGCTGTTACCTCTTATAAGTTAAGAGATGGTGCTGTTATACCTGAAAAAATTGCGCCAGGAAAGGATAAGTATATCTTAGTAACTAAAAATAAAAAGGTAGAGTGGGTACCTGCTACTGATCAAATTATTCAAGATGTTGTTAAACAGAATGAAACGGTTACGGTATTAAATGTTAACACTGATGGGACATTTACTTACCAAAATGAAGATGATATTAAAAAGGGTAACCCAGGAGTAGAATTTGATGCAAATACACTTTCTATCAGTGATGATGGTAAAGGAAAGTATGTGTTTACTGATGGTAAAGGTCCCTTAGCTACCATAGATATTAAGGGAACGGTGATTACTAATATTGATGAGATACTCAATAATACAACGGTTCAAAACACAATTTTTAAAACGGTAGCAGCTAATGGTCAAAAATTAGAGGCAGAAGATACTTCTATCCAGATTACTGGTGGAGATAAGGCTGTCTTGGCAAACACAAAGATTTCGGTTGCTCCAAAGGGGATTAGTACAGATAAAATAGAACCAGGTACTGATAAGTATTTATTGGTTACTAAAGACGGAGAGGTAGAGTGGGTACCTGCTACTGATTCAATTATTCAAGATGTTGTCAAACAGAATGAAACGGTTACGGTATTAGATGTTAACCTTGATGGGACATTTACTTATCGAAATGAAGATGATATTAAAAATGGGGGTGCTGGCGTAGTGTTTAACGCGAATACACTAAAAATAGAGGAACAGAATGGAAAGAAAGGAGTTTATGTTTTCTATGATGGACAGACTTCTCTGACTGCACCTTTGATGACTATTGATGTCGCTGGAACAGTAATCGAGAATATCAATGAGATATTAAATGACACTACGGTACAGAATAATATTTATAATACAGTAGCTGCTAAGGGAAAAGCAGTGACTTCACCAAGTACCTCGATAGCTATAGGGAAACAGGGAGATAAAGCTGTACTCAATGAGATGACCTTAGATATCGCTGTAGATGGGGTAAGTACTGAAATGATTCAGAATAAAGCAGTGACTCCTGCCAAACTACAAGGGGGTACTGTAGGACAGCTTTTGGTAACGAATGTAAACAATGAGGCTAAGTGGGTTGATGCGACAGATGAAGTAATCAAAGAATTCTTGAAAGGGAATCAAGCGATTACAGAATTAGTCGACTTGGGTACTGGTCAGTTTACTTATTTTAATGAAGCTGACTACGATGCAGATGGCAATCGAAAACCAGGAGCTACGGGAATTACCTTTGATGCGAATACACTGAGAATTGAGGAAATTCCGGGGACTAATGGAAAGGGAAATGGGGTTTATAACTTCTACGATAAATCAAAAGATACGCCTATAGGAACGGTCAATGTAACGCAAAACGTTATTGATAATATCACTACTATTTTTAATAGTAATGAGGTTAAAAATGAAGTAATCGCAACGATTAATTCAAGTGCTAAAAGTGTTACAAGTACCGATCAGTCGATTGCGGTAACGGGAGGAGACAAAGCTACTCTGCAAAATGTAATTGTTACTATCGCTGAAAAAGGAGTGAAAACAAAGCATATCGCAGATGGACAAGTAACAAGTGCTAAGATCAGTTCGGAAGGAGCTGTAAAAGGAACAGTCTTGACTGCTGATGGATTAGGAAAGGCGAGCTTTGCAACGGCTACAGAAACTGTAGCGCCAGCTATGAGAGGAAATTTAGTAGGTGAGGAAGAAGTAATCAAGGTAGAAGGCGGAAACAAAGTCTTATATGGTGATGACAACAAAAATGTAAAGGTTTCTATTGTTGCTGGAGGAATTACAAGTGCGCATATCAAGAATGAGACGATAGAAAATAATGATATCAAAAATAAAACGATTCAGGCTGGTAAATTAGACGCTACAGGAGCAACACAAGGAGCTGTGGCAACTGTAAATGCGGATGGCACAGTGTCTTATTTACCTGTTACGTCAGCTACTATTTCGAATAAAGGTGATATAGCTACTACTGATGGTATTAGTGTAGACGATGGAACTGGAAAGGTTTTAGGTAATGTGACTATAGGATTGGCTGATGGGCAGGTGGCACCGACTAAATTAACCCCTGGGAAAGACAATAGTCTATTGGTGACCAAAGCGGGAAAAGCACACTGGGTAGAAGCTACTGACGATATCATCAAAGATATAGTGAATAGTAAGGAGACTATAACAGTCTTGAAAAATGAAGGGAAGGGGATTTATACTTATTTTAATGAGGAGGCTGTAAAGAATAATACGGCAGGTGTAACTATTGATGTAAATTCACTTTCTATCGATAGTAGTAATCCGGGCGTATATGTCTTTAAAGATCTGTCTTCAGATAACCCTTTAGCTACTATAAATATTGCTACAGATGTTATTAATTCAATTGTAACTATTCTTGGTGACACTAATGTAAAGACTGAGGTTTACAATATAATAGCAGCACAAGGAAAAGCGATAACTTCTACAGATGGTTCATTGGCTATTCCAGTTGGTAATAAAGCTGGTTTAGAAGGACTAAATATTGGAATTGCCACTGATGGAGTTAAAACAACTCATATTGCTGATAAACAAATAACAGCTGCTAAATTAGTAGCTGATGGAACTAATCAAGAAGGATTTGTGGCAACAGTGAATGGGGATGGCACAGTAAGTTATAAATCAGTAATAGATACCGATGTATCGAGTAAAGCCGCTGCACTTAAAACGGATAATATCATTTGAATCTGGTGGAGAGGATTTGTATGTAGGTGATGCATTAGAATTTACTGTTGGTGACGGATTGAATACAGTATTAGTTGAAACAAAGATTGATGTAAAAGAGGGTGGTATTCACACCGAAAAGTTAGCAGAAGGAGCTGTTACGGTAACGAAAATATCTTCTAAGGGAGCTGATAACAATACAGTTTTAACCGCGGATGGAGAAGGGAATGTAGCGTATAAAAAACTTACAGATAGTGCCTTTGAAGGAAAAGGAAAAGACTTGAAAGGAGATAATTCAATTACTGTTACTGCAAATAATAAAGCCCTTTTGAACGATGCTACAATTAGTATTGCAGAGTCTGGAGTACAGAATGAACATATTGCAGGAAGAGCAGTTACAGCAGATAAGATAGGTGCAGAAGGAACAAGTAATGGTTTGGTATTGGTAACTAAAGATGGAGGTGCGGAATTTTCTCCTATATCGGATGCAATTGTTGAAGCTGGAAAAGAAATTAAAGGAGGCAGTGCTATTGAGGTAACAAAAGGAAATAAAGCTGCATTACAAGATGTAAGTATTGATGTTGCTAATCTTGGGATTACGAATGCAAAAATAGCAGAGCGAACAATTGAAGCCTCTAAATTTAATGCAAAAGGTTTTGATAAAGGAACAGTATTGACTTCTTTAGGAGATGGAGAGGCCAAATATGTAGAAATGAATGAATATGGTAAAGAATTAAAAAGTGATTCTTCTATTGAAGTATCTTCTAATAAAGCCTTACTTGAAGGGGTAACTATTAAAGTAAAGGATCTAGGGATAGGTACCGATCACTTAGGAGCTAAAGTCGTAACAGCAAATAAGATAGGAGCTGATAAAGATAAAGCAGGATATGTATTAACTGCTAATAGTGATGGAGGTGCTACCTGGGAGGCAGTATCTGGAGGTAGTGAAGTAAATAAGGCTAATATTAAAGAAAGTAGTACAATTACCGCAACTGAAGGTAGTATAGGATCAGTTTTACAAGATGTTGCATTGGAAGTGAAGGGGTTGTCTATAGAAGGTCAGCACATTAAAGATAATGCTATTTCTCCTGCTAAGATTAATGCAAAGGCTGTAACAACAGAGAAGATAGATGTAAATGCTGTAACAACAGAGAAGATAGCTAATAAGTCAGTAACAATCGCAAAGATTGATTCAGAATCAGCGAAGAAAGGACAAGTGCTTACTGCCCAGGGAGATGGTACTGTTAAGTATACTAAAATGTCTGATAATGGTAGTTACTTAAAAACAGACCAAGATGGGCCGATATCAATTAAGGCACCAGATCATGGACGCATACTTTTAGCTGAAGCAACAATTGATATTAAAGAGAAATCTATTAATACTAAATATATAGCAAATGATGCTGTTGGTTATACCCAATTACAAAAAAATGCTGTTTACGGATCTGTTATTAAAGAAAAAGCAATAACACAAGATAAAATAGCAGATAAAGCAGTAGATTATGAACAAATCGAGGATTTAGCTGTTGCAATTGATAAGATTTATTCAGGACCTAATGTACCTCAAGGTTATGTATTGACAGCTGGTGCTGATGACGGAGCAAGCTGGGAGAAGTTGTCTGTAGATAGTGGTTCTGGAGATTTTGAAGAGAGCGATACAATTGAAATAGAAGGAGAAGGAGATGGAGCATTCTTTAAAGATTTAAAGTTTAATGTTAAAGAGGGATCTATTAAAAACATACATATAGCAGATAATGCTGTTGGTTATTTAGAATTACAGAATGGATCTGTAAAAGAAAGTATTATAGATGAAAAAGCAGTAACAAAAGAGAAAATTAGTTCTCACGGAGCTAATAAATACAAAGTTTTAATGTCTGATGGAGTAGGGGGAGCAAGCTGGGAATATGTGTCTGAAGATAGTGGTTCTGGAGATTTTGAAGAAAGTGATACAATTGAAATAGATGGAGAAGAAGATGGAAAAGGAGCATTCTTTAAAGATTTAAAGTTTAATGTTAAAGAGGAATCTATTGAAAACAAACATATTGTAAATGAGTCAATCAGAGTAGAGAAGATTAGTTCTCACGGAGCAAATGAATTCGAAGTTTTAATGTCTGATGGTGATGGAGGAGCTCGTTGGGAATATGTGTCTGTAGATAGTGGTTCTGGAGATTTTGAAGAAAGTGATACAATTGAAATAGATGGAGATGAAGATGGAGAAGGAGCATTCTTTAAAGATTTAAAGTTTAATGTTAAAGAGGAATCTATTGAAAATAAACATATTGTAAATGAGTCAATCAGAGTAGAGAAAATAAGTTCTCATGGAGCAAATGAATTCGAAGTTTTAATGTCTGATGGTGATGGAGGAGCTCGTTGGGAGAAAGTATCTGGAGGTGGAAGTAATATTGCATCACCGAAGTTCTTTTACTTACCAGCTATTTATGTGGAAATGGTATCTGGTCAAAGTAATTCTATAGAGTTATACAATGTATATGAAGAACAATTTGGTTCACCAATGTTATCAAGTAATGGGAATTCTACTTTACCAGTATACGATAAGTATGAGTTAAACTATTATGTAACTTACTATGACAAAAATGTGTTTGAGGATGTGAATTTAGATAGTAATGGAAAGTTGAGTTATACAGTAAAACAAGGAGCTAAACCAACAGGTAGAACCTTCTTTAATATTGTGTTAGAAGTGAAATAATAATCTATATCCCAAAGAAGAAGTAATCTTCTTTGGGGTTTAAAAAATGACGTATGAAAAAGTATTATTATTTATTGATAGCGTTTTTAACTCTGCTGACTGTAAAGGCACAGACTACACATGAGTATCCTTTAACTGACCTTGACTATAATAATTTACCTTCTTGGATAGCAAATGATTTTGGGAAAGGAAGTTTGTCAGGACCTACTGAGCAGTCAAGATATACTTCTGAAGGAATTGTATTAACCATAAAAAGAGCAACAACAAGTGCTTTTGCTATTACTGATTTAAATCTTGATTTGCGCAAAGGAGCAAAGTTTGAGTTTGAGTATGCCATGGCTATAGTAAATCCAAATGATGCTCAAGGTGTTGGGTTTGGAGGAGGAGGTATGACCTTTTTTATTTATGAGGCAGGTCAATCACTTAGTATGGGATATCTTGGAAGTGCCTTAGGATATTCTTTTAATGGATCAACAGCAAGTGGGTCAACAGCAATCAAAACAGGACTTAATGGTGCTTATTTAGGTATAGGTTTTGATTTAGATGGGAACAACAAAGAGAGAAGAGGTTTCGAAATGGGAAGTTACGAAACCCGTGAAGGACTTACTGCTCAACGATATGTAGATGCAGGGTTTGATATTAATGATGTAAAGTATGACTATGGCCGTAATGTTTTTGGAAGCTATTACAAAAATCACATTACATTAAGAGGAGCGGGACAAGGTAACAGTTATAAAGGAAATCCTTTGTTGTTGACCAAATATTTTGGAGGTCAAAATGCAGCAAATGAAGTTGCGATGGCAACTCTGGATTACAATACTGGTGATTATAATTTTAGTGGAAGTTATGAAGGAGATGACTTTAATATAGCTGATGGAGGATTCGATTATAGCCCTAAATTTCAAAAGATTGAAGTGGAAGTAAGACCAGATGGAGAAGACGGAATATATGTGACAATAAAAGGTAATGGCAATGTGTTAATCGATAATTTTTACTACAAACATTCGTTTAAAACCTATGGAGATGGTAAAGTAGTAAACAATGAATATGAAGATTATCAATACAATTATAATTCAAGTATTCCAGATAGAGTTAATATTGGTTTTGCTGCTACTACAATGAATAATCATACTCAAAAAACCATTATTAGAAATGTAAAAGTATCGCCTATAGATGATAAGGAAGATGGAGATGAAGAATTTACATTGCAAGAGAGTAATGAGGAGATGTGTGTGAGTGATTCTGAAAACAGTGATGGAGCAAGAATAGAATTTGAATTGGCAGATAGTAAAGATTATGATTTAGAGAACGATACTTTTGAATTTACAGACGAGTCTGGTAATTATTTAGGAGATTCATCTTATCATCAGTCAGATGTCGGTAAATGGGAATACAATTCTTATTATAACGAAGTTACTTTAACTATATCTAACAAGTATTTCAAACCAGGAGAGGAGGCTAAAGTGTACTATACCGTAGAAGGGGATAATAAAAGCAATGGAAAGAGAGGAAAGTCCCGTCCTACAGCTATCACAGTAAGCGGTATAGCTTGTGGAGCAATAGCTAATCCGCATATTAGAGCGAAGAATGAAAATGAAGAGTATTTGCCTTAAATGACAATGGAGTAAGATAGAAAGGAAGCTTTTAAGCTTCCTTTTTTTATATAGTTATGCTTGCTGATATAGAAAATGTATTGATTTTACTAGGTTATAATCTACTTTTATTTGGCTTGAAATATTGTTTTTACAAGAGAATACTTAACTTTGGAATCAACTTGAAATTTTAAAGAATAGGTATTATGAATTATATATTATTTGATGGCGAAGTAAGAGGGAATTTATTGCCTTTTACATATACTCGTCCAGTAGCTGATATCCGAGTTGGTATTTTGACAATTCGCGAAAAATGGGAGAAGTTCTTAGGATATACCACTACAACTATTACAGAGGATTATTTAGCTGATAAATATCCTATGGTTGAGGTTGAGAATAATATAATGATTAATGCAGCATACCTACCTAATGAGGTAATCGTTGAAATGATTAAGAATCTCGAGCCCAAACAAGCGATTGTTTTAGAGGAGGATATTATTGCTTTCTATACACAAGATTCTCAAGAAGATGTAGATTTTGATGAATATGAGATTATTCCTTTTGAATCTGACCTACTGAAGATAGAGCATAAGTGGGATATCTTTTTAAAGAATGACGAGGCTATACGTGCTGATTTTGAGTTGTTGACGGAAGATAGAATATCAGAGGTAATTCCTAAATCTGTAAATGTAATTGCTCCTGAAAATATTTTCATAGAAGAAGGTGCGAAATTGGAGTTTGTAACTTTGAATGCATCCACTGGTCCTATTTATATCGGAAAAGATACGGAGATTATGGAAGGGTCTATTATTCGAGGACCTTTTGCATTGTGTGAAGGAGCACAGGTAAAGATGGGAGCAAAGATATATGGAGCTACTACGGTTGGACCACAATGTAGAGTAGGGGGAGAAGTAAGTAATTCTGTGATGTTCGGTTATTCTAATAAAGGGCATGACGGTTTCCTTGGTAACTCTGTTTTAGGAGAATGGTGTAATTTAGGTGCAGATACGAATAACTCAAATCTAAAGAATAACTACGCTCCTGTAAAATTGTGGAATATCGAAGAAGGAGCTTATGAGAATACAGGGCTTCAGTTTTGTGGTCTAATGATGGGAGATCACAGCAAAAGTGGAATTAACACCATGTTTAATACCGGTACAGTAGTAGGTGTTTCAAGTAGTATTTTTGGCGGAGGATTTCCAAAAACGTACTTGCCAAACTTTACTTGGGGAGGTGTTGAACACAGTGAACTTTACGATGTAGACAAAGCGATTGGCACCATGAAAATAGTTATGGAAAGAAGACATATTGAGTTAACAGCAGTGGATGAAGAAATAATTAGACATATTTTTAATGAAACTCAATTAGACAGGTTTGAGCATCATTTAAAAAAGTAATACTATCTAAAAGCTAATCTTTACCGGTTAGCTTTTTTTTGTCCTTCTTAACTGTTATTCAGGGCGGTAGTAATATAGAAGTATTGAGATAGAAATTGCCTTAACCAAGAGAATTAGAAGGAAGGCATTTCTAACGATCGCAACTTAAACTATTGATACTTTTTCTAAAGTAGATATGAAAAAACGCAATTTAAATATAAGCTTTAATTAATAGTAAGAGACAGGTCTTGGTCTGTCGTAATTAAAGTTTGGCAAATCTAAGTTGTACTGTCTCGAATTAGCAAAGAATACTGGTTTACCAGAATCAGGCATCGTAGGGTAATAAACTAACGAAAGGGCAATACTACTGAATACCAAATAGTCGTTATTGGCAACTAAACCAATACTAATACGCGAATAAAATTTAGGATCTAAGAATCTCTCTTTTTCATACCCCATAAAAGCACCTTCGAAATTTAAGAAAGGGTTTATACGAAATCCCTTCCATTCATAAGGAGCATAAGATTGCCATTGATATCCGAGAGATAGCCTTCTCGTTCCCAGTATTTTTTGAGCCCTGATACCTTGAATGACATCTTCAAGTTTTAATCGATCTCCTGTGTGATCTATACGGTGATATCCCATGACAAATTGAGGCATGATAAAATGCCTAAAACGCCAATTGCCCCACACAAATAATTTAGTGAAATAGGAAGCGTCAATACGTAAAGCTCCTTGTTCTCCCCGACTACCATGGAAGTAACTACCCCATTCTAAATTTGTGGCAAAATACCCTAAGTTGGTATATCCTCCAATTGCAAATTTAGCACCGAAATAGGATCGTCTCTTTTGGTACTGATCTTTCATCCCTGCGGTTAAAGCAAATGTTTTCCCTACTTGAACGTCTTCAATCCGGTCATAGCTAAAGATAAACCTATCTTGTACGTAATTAATTGAACTCAAACTTATGGAAGCCAAATAGGTGCGCTGATCTCCATAAAAACCTAAGGGATCATAGACGTAATCTGGTGTTTTCAGAAAGTGTTGTTGGATAAATCGAACAGATGTTCGTAAATTCGTAATTACAGGCTTGTCTTTGTAGCTTTTGAAAAGCGGAATCGAATAACCTGCCCAATAGTCAAATGTATTGGACTTGACAGATTCAAGCTTGTATTTCATATCCATGTCTGGTAGAGAATCTCTCCTAAATATTTGAGAGACAGTTACCCCTCCTGCCCATTTCGTATAAGGCGAATAAAATGGTCGATCTACAGCAAGTACTTTTACATAATTTCCCCATAAATCGGAATCATATAAAATATTTGCTCTTACGAATGTATTCTGAATATTGTTAACTCTATAATTAAAATAGAAAGCGTCTTTATCTTCTTTTAGTCTTGTTTTATACTGTAAACTTACATCGTGACCAAAACCTCCAAAGTTTCGATCTGTTACCTTAAATCTTGCGGTAGAAGTAGATATAGAACCAGAAGGGTAAATACTCCAAGAATCTAATTCCCTTACTAATACATCAACAGAATCAGGAGAACTTGTTGGGATTGGATAAATTGTCACTGCCCTTACAAATCGCTGCGTACGAAGTAAACGCTCACTCTCGCGAACTTTTAGAGAATCGAATACCTCGCCCTCTTTAAACATCAGGAAGTTGTTAATGGTAAAGCGCTTTGTTTTTAAGTGCATTTTATTTCCAAAGTGCTCTAAGTTTGAGGTTGGTTTCTTTGCTGTATCAGTTGTAGAATAGCCAAAAGGATCTAATGATGTAATTCGGATGTTTCGAATGACTTTTCCATGCCCGAGTTCCAAGTGTTGGTTTGTCTTAATTTCGGGTGCTCTTGAGGTCAGTCTTTTGTTGTTTTTATAGATTAACTTATTGATAAACCTTCCAAATTTTGTCTTTTTATTATTTGTCTCAAGATTTGGAAATATTCGAGTTGTATCTGGAACAAAGGCATGACTATCTAATTCTTTAGGATAGAATATCTTAATTGACTTAATACTATCTTTTTCTGCTATACTCTTTTCTTGGGCAAAAGAGGTAACAGTCAGTGATAGTAAAAAAAATATAATTAGATAGTTGCGCATTTATACTAATAGTAAAATCAAGGTTAATACATAAACGTTAAAATTAAGTGTTTATTTCCAAATCTTTGATATAATCTTCGTGTTCATAAAAGAAGATTTCAAATTGAGTCATATTATTTGAAAAGAAATCAAAGATTTGATCCCAAGTATTCTTATTGTTAATTGACACCCCGTGCAATTCAACCCAAATGCGGCTAATTAGTTTGCCATTTTCCAAATAAAAGTTTCTTTCAAAAATAGCTTCTGGAAGGTAGTCTTCTAATAGAATAGTCTTCAAAGACTCTATTTTTTCATAGTATATTTTGCGTTTTTCTTCATCTTTATTTTCTATATCCAGTAGAACAAATGCTTTTTTGTTGTCACAGTAGAACTTAAAAGAAAAGTCTTTAATCTTCGTGTTGTGCAATAGCCATTTTCTCGGATAAGTTTCTGCAAATTGTATCCAGAATTCTCTTTTGATTCTTTGTGCTTCTTCTTTACTAAACATAAATAAAAATTGTAATTTTAAATATTGAAATATTGTTAGGAGCAAACTTATGACATTTGATTCTTTTTTGCATAAAATACAGGAAATTAAAAACACTTTACCTTTAGGTGTAGAAGCACAAGCACTAATGGTACCCAAAGAAAGGATACCTTATCTGTATGCTGAAGACTTTTTAGAACATCATCCTAAGCGTTCAGCAGTGATGATGTTGTTGTTTCCTAAAGGGGAAGAGATTTCTCTTTTGTTAATTGAACGTGCAACATATAAAGGGGTTCACTCTGGTCAAGTTGCTTTTCCTGGAGGTAAATATGAGGACAGCGATTTAAACCTTGAGCGTACAGCTCTTAGGGAAACGATGGAAGAGGTGGGGATTTTACCTAAAGATATTGAAGTCATCAAGCCTTTTACAACTGTCTATATCCCTCCAAGTAATTTTATTGTTCAACCCTATCTGGGGATTGTCAAGGATACTCCAAGAATTATTCCTTCTGTCGATGAGGTAGCCAATACTATAGCTATACCTTTGCACGCACTATTAGATGATACTCTGATCCAACAAGTACCGATGACTACCAGTTATGCTCAATCTATTTCAGTACCTGCTTATGTGTATGAAGGATATCAAATTTGGGGTGCTACAGCTATGATGATTAGTGAGCTAAAGGAAACGCTTAAATTGGTGTTTTAGCCATTTATTACTTATTTAAGAAAAGAAAGTGAAAGTTTTTAGTATTTATGTGGTAAATTTGTCACTTGCTTTAATGAGAGTGTAATATGGGATTATTTAAAAGAAATCCATTTGGACATATATTGTTCTTAAAGAAATGGATTATTAGAGTTTTTGGTTTTGCAACACATCAGCGTTTTAGAGGATTTAATGATTTGCAAATCGAAGGGTCTGAAATATTGCGAAACTTACCTAATCGTCAGGTTTTATTTATATCTAATCACCAAACGTATTTTGCGGATGTAGTAGCAATGTTTCACGTATTCAATGCCAGCTTAAAAGGTAGAGAGAACTCGATTAAGAATATCATGTATATCTGGAAGCCCAAGTTAAACTTGTATTATGTAGCGGCATCAGAGACGATGAAGGCGGGTCTTCTACCTCGTATAATGGCTTATGTAGGGGCAATTACGGTAGATAGAACTTGGAGAAGTCAAGGAGTAGAATTAGAAGAGAAAAGAGCGGTTAATCAAGATCAAGTTGAAAATATTAAAGTAGCGTTAGACGATGGATGGGTAATTACCTTTCCACAAGGGACTACCAAATCTTTTAAACCTATTCGCAAAGGAACTGCTCATATTATTAAGAATTATAAGCCCATTGTAGTACCTATTGTCATAGACGGTTTTAGACGTTCTTTTGACAAAAAGGGATTACACCTTAAGAAAAAAGGTATTCTTCAATCTATGGTGATTAAAGAACCTCTTGAGGTGGATTACGAAAACGATTCAATTGAGGATATCGTTGAAAAAATCGAAATGGCAATTGAACAACACCCGTCTTTTCTTAAAGTTATTCCAGAGGAGTTTATTGAAGCTGAAAGGGAACTAAACAAAAAGCGTACTTACGATTATTATAACAAAAAGGATGAACAGTAGTTCATCCTTTTTTTTGTTTATCTGCATTATAATTTGATAACTGCTTTCATGAATTTTTCAACTTCTTCGGAGTCATAATCTACTCCGCCAACTATGCGTTGTACTAAGTTTCCTTTTTTGTCGAAAATTAATGTCGTTGGTACTGAATTGCCCAAATAGTTTGGCGAAACAGCTCCTCCTGGGATGTAAACGGGTAAGTTATACTGTTTTCTATCCATAAAGGACTGTGCTTTATTGTGGTCCCCATCTACGTCAATCATGATAAAAGCAATGTCTTCTTTTTTGAATTTCTCTTTTAATGATTGTATAGAAGGCATTTCTTTGATGCATGGAGGGCACCAAGTCGCCCAAAAATTTACAAATAATACTTTGCCCTTAAGTGAGCTCAACTTGATTTTATTCCCATCAGCATCTACAATTGTAATGTCTGTTGTTGCAGTATTTAAAGGTGTTGTGTCTTTTGGATTGTTGGCAATTGCAAGAGTTGATAGCAATAAAAATGCTGTTGCAATGGCTAATTTACTTGTGTTTTTTAAGAACTCTTTCATGAGATTTTACTTTATATTTTAGTTTGTAATGGATGCTTTGGCATTCTACCAAAGTAATTTTTGCTTAAAATAAAGTGAAATCAAAGTCTGAAATTCTGTAGTCGTATGTATATCGAAGTTTTATACTTAGTTGTATTTCGGTTTAGGTATTTGCTGGTAAATGCCTTGAAGAACTTGAAAGGAAGTGTACTACTAAAGTAATCATTCTCGTTGTCTAAAATCGCAACGGGAATAGCAATCTTTAGTTTTGCTATAGAAATGATGTTCTTCTCTACGCTTTGGTTTTGGCATTCCTGCCCCAGGGTCGTTTTACAATTGCTATTTAACTTGTGTTTATTTGGTTTAGCCGTTTGTTCAATATTTGAGTTATGCTTGTCAAATATTGAATTTATAGTGGCTTGAATGCTGCATGAAGACAATAGCGTTAACAATAGGATAAGCGTAGTTATACTATTTTTCCAAAATGAAGGGATACTATTTTTTTTCTTTGCCATCATAACAGAACAAACTTAATAGTTTTTGTGGTAGGTTCAAATCTTGTTGTGAAAATTATTAGAAACTAATTCTATTGGATAGTCCTGTTTTGTTAGGATGTTTCTTTACATCATATAAGATTAGCCATGTGAAGTTTGTTAATCAAAAAGAGAGACAGATATTGACATATAAAAGAAAAATAATATCTTTATAAAGTTAAAGTAAAGGTTATTAATAATTAGTTTTTTGAAAGTGGAATAGATTTTGAGAATTTATATAAACAATTAAAACAAAACTAATTATGCGAAAAGGTTTTTTATTAGCTATCAGTATCGTAGGGTTGCTTACCTTACAAAGCTGTAACAATGACGATGTGAATGTAGAACCTATTCCTGTAGGTATATTAACTACAGTAAATGGCTATACGGATTCTAATAACGTGAAGTTTCACGTTGATGGAAGGTATATACAAGATATTTATAATCCGGTATTGGAATATAAGATGTTTAGTTATGCGAACTTGTTCCCAGGGGATAGAAAAATTGGCGTAAGCGAGGCTAAAGGTGAAATAGCAAGTGAAACTCACTTGATTGAAAAGTTTAGATTCTATACCTCGTTTGTTGGAGGAACGAAAGAACAACCTGTATTCTTTACAGCCAATGACCGTATAGATGGACTTACTGAGGCTGATGTGGAAGGAAAGAGTGGTGTGCGCTTTTTTAATTTAAGTGCTGATGATTTGACTATCTCTTTACAATTTGACGATAACGCGATTGCAGATGAATTTAAAGATAGAAAAACGGATTCAAAGGAAACTGTTGGAACCTATCAAAAATTCAGTTTGGTAGAGGCAAAAAAATACTCATTAAAAGTACTTAATAAGTCTAATGAGGTTTTGGCTCAAAGAGATAATATTACTTTAAACAATAAAGGTTTCTATTCAATAGTTTTTATTGGAAATGAAGCAAACACTGCTAAACCTTACTATATTGGAGTAGTAAGTCAGAATGTAAATTAAGCAATAACAGTAATTGTAAATAAAACAAAGGAGAAACTTCGAGAGGAGTTTCTCCTTTGTTTTATAGCAATTTTAAAAGATTGAATTTTTATAATTGTAGTATCTTTAGCCCTATAATTAATTTAGAAAAAGTTACTTAGTTTTTTATGGGGCAAAAGGAGAATAGGTTAGATGATGTTAAGGCTTTATACGATCAGTTGAAATTCACTGAGGAAATAAATGAGGCAAAAGAGGAAGACCGCGTTGAAATTTACAATAAAAATCAAGAGTTATCTGAACATATAGTGAATATCTTAGAAGAAGTTTTGAATGAGGAACCACTTGATAAGGATGCATTGTTTTGGAAGATAAAGATTTATAATGGACCACACTTCGAAGATACTTCCTTAATGCTTTCTATTTGTGAAGAGATTGTAGAGAAGTTGAAAGAGGACAAGAAAGCTGTGATGTCTGCTTATGATTGGATGGCGTGGATCTACGACAATAAATTAGAACTAAAAGAAAAAGCAATTGAAGTACTACACGATAAGTTGATCGAAGTTTCTTTGATTGAGGATGATTATTCGTTGAGAGATAGAGAGTTTGGTGAGACTTACTATATGATAGCATTTCTATATCGAGAGTTAGAAGATTTTGACACTGCTATATCATTTTATAAATTATCACATGAGCATTTTCCCGATCACTATTATGCAAGTTATCAAGGTGGAAGGCTGCTATTGGAAAGAGAGTGTTTTGATGAAGCATTTCCTTTCTTAAAGGCCTATACCGATTTTCACGGCAATGAATACACGGTTACCTATGCGAAAGAAATAGAAGCATTTCACAATGAGGGAAAATTAGCAAACCATTGGAATCTCATTCTATTAATGTATAGCATTGGATTATCTCGACCTACAGAGTTCGGAGCAAAGAACGTGAAGGAGTATGGGATGAAGTATTTACCTCTGATAGAGGAGGAACTTGAAAAGAATAGCTCTAATAATTTTGCAATGCGCATGAAAGCATTGCACTATATTTATGTAGAAAAGAATACCAAGAAAGCATTTGAGTCCTTGGAGCATAATTATAAGTCATTACAAGCTATTAAAGGACCTTTGTACTTTACATTTTACGAACTGGGAGCAAAGTTAGATATTGATGTAGAAAAGTTTGATTATCCATTTGAGTTGAATGGTTTTTATGGGTATAACTTGATGACGCGATTTTTAGAACAAGCAGGAGAGTATCGAGGAGAAGGAGAAAAAGAGAAGGCCTTGAAATACTATCAAATCGCCCAAAAAATTGGTTTGAATATATACGATCAGGTCGAGGATTATTTTACTAAAGGAATAGGAGATAAGGCTAATAATAATGCACATGGTTTTGCTATGATATGCAATAATCTGGGAATTGTTATTCGCAATGTAGGTGAGTTGTCTGATGAACAAGACTATACAAAAGATATTTATAAAAAGGCAATCGAGCTCCACAAGAAAGGTTATGAGTATTCTCCCTTTTGGGAAAATATGGAAAGTGGTATTCGCATGGCAACTTTAGTAAAGGATTATGAATCTGTTGATTTCTTTGCAAAAGAGCTCTTAACGTTTCACAGTCCTTATTCAGAAGGTTGGATGTCGGTTAAAGGGACGATGATGAAGAATTTGATTCTCGCTAATGAATATGAAAAAGCCTTAGAGTTCTATTCTGAAATAAAAGATGACTTTGAAAAGCAAAAAATAGAGGATGAAGACATAGTAGGGGAAATGATCTATTTGGCTGCAGAGTTTTTTACTTACATTAGATTTAAGCGAGAAGATTATTTAAGTACAATCGCTTTTACAGAAGACTTTTTTAGCAATCCAGTTTATTTTGAATTGAGAGAGGATTTAGCTAATATTAACTATTGGTTTAGTTTAGCTTGGTGTTATCATGGTTTGGAAAATAGGGATGAAGCTGCAAAGTATTTTACACTTATGATTGACAACTTTGAGGGGGGAGAATATCAATCGTCTATCGATGAAATTCCTAATGAGTATAGATTGGGTAAGATAGAGCGAAACGCCTTTGAAAGGTTAGATTGCTTTTGGAAGCGAGATTGCAATTCTACGGATGAATACCCTCTAAAGGATTACAGGGAGGATTATATCACTTATTTCGAGCGTATTCGCGAAGAAATAATGCAAGGGCAGCATATTACAGTCGAAAAATGGATTAGTGACAATATTCATTTGAAAGTTGAAGGAAGGCACCAAAGAGAAAATTCGTCAGAGATTATATTTGAGAGCTTGTTTGATTTTTACTTTCAAGAGCAAAATATAACTATTCGCTTTAATCTCGATGAACGAGAGGAAGTGATTCGTTCTTTCTTCGGTTTAAAGTCCAAGAAGGAATGGACAAAATTGTTTGAGGTATATTTTTATCATTATTCAGAAGGTGAAAGCACCTCAAACGACGCCATAGCTTATCACAAAGAGAAGAAAGAGTTTCAACTCTTAGCACAAGAACTTTGGAACGATATGGTTCGCAAGATTTCTAATTAATTTTTAATAGACAAAGGTTTTGTAAGTATTTCGCTACAAAACCTTTTTTTGTGTCTAAAAATATCATCTCTTGTCTTCTCAAATTTTTCTTAGCCTGCTGTTAATGTCTATAAGGCAGTGTATATTACTTTTTCTAAGTTGACTGAAAAAATTAGCACATGAGAGAATAACTCGAATATGCAACTTGCTCTGTGGCAACTCATTTTTCGATGTAGGTAAGTGCTATATGAGAAAAGAATAAAAGAAATGGGATTAATGCTCTTAAAGCATTCATATATACCTATCTAAAGTACACTACTCCTTTATTATCACTTAACTGAACTTCTGAACTCGATGGCAAAGTAGGTAGATTTTTAAAAGCAAATCTGAATGTCTTATTAGAGGGCTTTTCTTGCACTTCTTAGGGGGTTGCTGGACGTTTTCTTGGGGTTTCCTTGCCCAAAAGCGTGCTTTTGTCGAAGAAAGGTGCAAGAAAGGTGCAAGAAAACCTTAAGCAACACCCTATTAGTTTGATACAAAACTACAGTTGTATTGTTTCTCAATTTTGTGATGCGATTGTTTTTTGAAGTCCTTATAGCGGAGGATAAAAACGTCAGTAGATTACTTTCTATTCGTTTATGCAATTTACCTCAGGGAGTATATTTGTTAAACTATTTGACTTTTGCTGTACCTGTAACAGGATTAAAAGTAATTTGTTGTATCATTTTATTGGTTGAAACATTAATTCTTATGCATAGTAGATCTATAAATATTCTGTTAGAAAAAAAATTTATACAGAAAAGATACTTTTTGCTAAAACTTTAGTTTTATTGTTAAAAGTAAGTTTTATGAGATGTTTTTTGTGTAATATGATTCCATAAGTTATTTAAAAGGCTTAAATAGTTGTTTGTAGATATGCTCAAAACGAGATTTTTTAAATAGAATTGAATCTCTTTTTGTGACTCTTTTTACGGTTCTTTGTCTTAATAGTAACAATATCATAGCGAGTATTAGATAAAATATTTATTGGTAAAAATGATTTTTGTCATGTTTTGTTATTATACTTGATAAAATATGACGTTTTAAAGGGTTGTAAATCTTATGGAATCATCTTTTTAATGTTAAATAGTGTGATTTGAGGTTTTGAAAAGGAAGTAATGTTGTAATTTCTTTAAATTATTTTTATAAATTATATAATTTAAGTGTTTATTGTATGACTTTATGTGTTGATATGTTTTTTTAATGTAAAAATTAGTTATCGGTATTAAATTGTCTTTCAAAATAGAATATAAGTAATAATTTTGCAATGCTTTAGAATAAAATAGAAATATGCGAATATTTTTATTTTTTGTCCCCACAATAATAGAGCAAACTTCATACAGCAATTCTGCTGCGTTTGGTTACGTAATTTATTTACGGTGGGTTGATATGCTTCTAAGGCAAAGTATTAATCACTAACGGGCGCATGGATTTAATTCATAAAATAGAGGTATTATTGGTTAAGCTGTTTAGCTTTAAGAACGTAGTCCATATTTTGGCTATAGGATCGTTGATTCAATTAATGTGTTCTTTCATAAGTATTGAAATTAATGTAGTTTACATCTTATTGCCAATTTTGTTTTTATACGTTAAGTATGAAAAAGCTGCTTTGTTTGATAATCCAAAGGAGATTGTATTGCATTTTGTAGGTGCAGTATCTATTTTATGCGGACAGTTCTTATTTGAAACACTTTTTATTAATCTGTTAGAACTGGTATATGTGACTATTTATATGTACTGGATTTACGTAAACTCGAACAAGTATCAAAGTGAATTCAAATATCATGTTGAGGTCAATTTTATTGCTATCTATGCCTTGTTTTTAACAATGAATGCTTTGGTATCAAGTGTTTATGCTATATCAAAGTTCTTTCAGTATAAATTGTACTTTCAAGAGTCATTTATTTTGATAGGGATTTCTTTTTTTGCTTCTGTATTTTGTATTGTGACGCTTTTTATACATGAAAAAGACAATGTTCATACATCTGAAATATCGTCTTGGAATGATTGTTGCTTAGAGGAAGAAGCTGTAAAAGTTGAGTACAAACAAAGTGAATTAGAAAAGAGAATCCGCATTGAAAATTTTTTTGATCACAATAATGGGTATTTAGATGCAAAATTTTCATTAGAAGATTTGGCTAAGTCACTCGATATGACAAAGAATGAGGTCTCGGATTTTTTAAATCAATATATGCAAGTTAGTTTTTATCAGTTAGTAGCCAAGTATCGCGTGGAATATGCAAAAGAGTTGCTGATTGATACCAATAATTTGACTATTGAAGCGATTGTTGAAGCATCTGGCTTCAACTCAAAATCGTCTTTCAATAAATATTTTAAATTTTTTGTGGGATGTACACCTTCAGCATATAGAAACTTATTAATGGATTAATAAATAATAATTGGATACAGTTCTTTACATATTTGTGCTTTCAGTAGCAGTTATTTTTGCATCTATCTCTTATTTTATCAATAGTAGATTAGTAACTAAAACTGCATCGCAAGCTGTATTAAGAGTTTTTCTATTGTTTTTTATTTTTCACTGTAGTTATATTGCTATTAGTAAGTTTTTTTTTTCTGATAATACATTCTTGAGCTTAGGTTCACCCTTTATGGTTTTTTATGGTCCTTTTTTCCATATAACTCTGAATGCATTAAAAACGCAGGTTGACGGGTATAAAAAAAGAAATACGTTCATTATAATTCACTTTATACCAGCCTTGGTTTTTTCCTTTTTGTATATATATATACTGAATATAGGAGAGAGCAATATAGATATAAGCTTTTTGATTCATTATTATTTGGTCATGTATGTCTCTACTGGAGTGATTGTTTCTGGTTATGCTGTATATGGTTACATTGTGATTAATCAACTTAGTTTATCCTATAGATTTCGAGTGTTGATTATTCAGGTGATCTGGGTAATGCTCTTTATGTCTATTATGTTAGTGGGCTTGGTGACTTATAACGCTATTCCTAATAATGATTATGATATCGTTTATTTTGGAATGTTGTTTTTAGCTTTCTTTATTTTCCGATTTTATACTAAAAGGGTAAATAGTACAAGTAATAATGATGAAGTGTTTGTTGGCCAGATTAATCGAGATGTAATTCAGCATACTGATTCAGATGTATCTCCTTTAGTGGATGAAGGAAGTAAGTATGAAAAGTCTAAAGTGCCTGATGAGTTGCTTAATCAGTATCGCTCAAAGGTAGAAAAGGTATTAGTTGAAGATAAGATGTTTTTGGAAAGTGATTTTTCTATTGAAAGGTTAGAAGAAGAGACAGGAGTCAGTAAACATCACTTATCGCAGCTGTTTACTTTAAAGTATAACTCAAATTTCAAACCTTACCTGAATAAGTTGAGAATCAGTTATGCTATTGAGATTATTGCAAATACTAAAGAAGATATCAATATATCGGAACTGGGAGAGCAGTGTGGATTTAATTCAAGGACTTCTTTCTTTCGATCATTTAAAAAGAATACTGGTGTTTCACCATCAGATTATATAGATCAACATAAACAACAACAAAAGTAATTTTAATTTGAAACTTATAAGCCAATAGGTTTCTAAACCACATTCGAGCCACAGTACAGAGCCAAAGTACTGTGGCTTTTTTTATTGGTATTATGTGTACATACTATATTCTATTTTAGATATTCCAATTAGTAGTTTTAGGTATAATAAGAATATTTGTTAAAAGGATGTGTATACAAGGGGTCTTTTTTGGATAGGTTCTGTTAAGTAGTGTTTAAGTTGTTGTTATATAGTGTTTTATATGTGTTTCATTATGTTGGGAAGTATGTTTTTTAGGCATTTTGAAACCAAAAGTTAGTTTTTAAGGTAGATTTTTGTTGAGGTAATTAAGTACGAGTATTGTTTTGAAGAGGTCCTTGTACTTTATGCAATTAATAATTGAAAATAGATTATGAATAGAAAACTACTTATTAAAGTATTGATGCTTTTGGTGCTCTTCCTGGGGATGGGGAGTAGTACGTATGCTCAGTTTAAAGTGGAAGAAGATTTTAAAGGGAGTACTACTAAAAGACAGAATGTTGTTTTTAAAGGTAAAGCTTATTTAACAGCTTCTGAAAAGAATACAAGTGAATTTAAAGATATAGATGGTGATGGATGGCTTCGTTTAACAGAAGATGGAGGAAGTCAACATGGAGGAGTTATTATAGATGAAGCATTTGCTTCTAATAAAGGCGTTGTTCTTGACTTTGAATATAAAACTTGGAGAACCGTACCAGGAGATGATAAACCACCACATGGATGGGCATCACGTGGAGGTGATGGATTTACAGTATTCTTAATTAATGGTGCTATTTTAGGTGATAATGTAACATTAGGAGGTACAGGTCATCATTTAGGATATGGAGGAGATAATTCAGGACAATATGCTACTCCTTCTATTACAAGTGGATATTTAGGTTTAGGATTAGATGAGTATGGGAACTATATTTTTTCTGGAACTAATGGGTATTATAGTACAAATGGTATAAAGAATGGACAATGGATAACAGGTGATGCCATGGAGGAGATGCGTTATACTTTGAAAAATTCAGTAGGATTACGTGGAATGTCAAATCCGAATAATAATACTCCATTAATTGGCTTTACAACATTAAAGAAGAAAGGTTATGAAGTAGGATATCCATCTATATTAACTGATAGACCATCAGATGCAGTATTTTATCGTAGAGTGCAGATGGAGTTGTATAAATATGGTAACGGATATAGAGTAGAAGTTAGATGGATGCGTGAGAAAGGTGGAGCTTTTGAGCACCTATTTACTTCTGACTATACAGAAGCACCATTTGAAACACTTAAGATTGGTTTTGCAGCTTCTACAGGAAGTGCTGTAAACTATCATGAGATTAGAGGACTTTCTGTTTTTGTACCAGAGGGTGTAAAAGTAGAAAAAAGAGTAAATAAAGAAACTGTTGCTGTAGGAGATGACTTGGAGTATACTGTAGAGGTGAGAAACTTATCTCAGAGTGTATATAAAGGAATCGTATTGAATGATATTCTTGATAATTTAAAACCTTACTTTGAAATAGAGAGCATTACTTTTAAAAGCGAGTTAGGTTTAGCAGAAACTAAAGCAACGAACTTTACTACTTCATTAAAGAATCTAAAAGATATTAATATCAATTTGGGTAGTAGAGATGCAGCTGTATTTACTATTAAAGGTAAAGTAAAACAATTGCCGACTTCAGGTAAATTAAATAATACAGCTACTATTAATGTAGATGCATTAAACTTTACATCTGCTGAGGCTAAAGATCCAAGTAGATTAACTAGCTCTGTAGAAACTATGATTACTCCAGAGATCCCATGTGGATGTCCTGTAGGTGCTATAGAGTTAAAAAGTTCCAGTACAGCTCAATTATTAAATGCAGGAAGTATTTATTGTGTAAATGGATTTGTTTCTATAAAAGGAGGTTTAACTATAAAAGAAGGTGTAAAATTATATATTCAATCGGGAGCAAAATTATATGTTGATGGGCCATTTGTTCAAGAAGGTGGTGTAGTTTCGATATGTCCTTATGGAGGAATAGAAGTGAAAGGATCTGCTGATATAGGTAAGAATGCTAAAAAAGAAACAAAGTTTATTTTAAAGGATTATAGTTACTTCACAATGACAGGTTCTCTTACACAATATGAACCAGTGAGTGGACAAACAAATTTTGAGTTAGGAAATAGTTCTATTATTGAAATTTGTGGTACATATAAACAAGATGCAAAAGATTATCCTGTTCTAAAATATAATGGTGATTATAAGAACGCATACTTTATAGTAAAAGGAGATGCACAAGGTATTGATAATAATAGTAAGCTACGTAACTCGGATAACATTAATGTTGTTGCGATGTGGACGATGTCTAAGTTAGGATTAGATAAGAATAGTGCAAATTATTCTGGAGAAAAAGCTGATGGAAATAATAAGTATTTACCTAAAGGATATGATAATTCTAAATGTGGAGATTTAAGTTATATCAATAAATCGGAAGTTAAGTTTAAAAAAGAAGGTAAATATGTACAAGGAGATAGAAGTATGTATAATGAGAATTCTCAAGAGTACAAAGAAGCTTCTATGATAGGTGATATGATTAACTACACATTTACAGTGAAGAATACAGGTAATGTGGCTCTACACGATGTAAAAGTGAGTGATCCTAAATTACTAAATGTTACTCCTATCTTTAAATCAGGAGATATTAATAACAATAAGTTATTAGATGAAGGAGAGGAGTGGGTATACGAAGCTGTTTATTTTATCACACAAGAAGATATTGATAATGCAGAGAAAGTAAATCAGGCTACTGTTACGGCTTTGACAGATAGTAATAAAGTGATTAGTAAAATATCAGGAACAGATTATACAAATGAGAATCCTACAATAGTACCACTACCATTTGGAGCAGTAGATGATAACTTCTGTGATAATGAAGGAGATCAGTTTATTTCAGGATTCCATACAACTATTGTAAAAACTAAGTATGGTTTTGAGATTTTTGGAGAGAGAGGTATGCCTAATGGGACAAATCATGTATACAGTCCTTTAAGAATATTACCTAAGAACGGTTATGATTTTAAAGGTTCCCCTATGCTCGCAACAATGGGGACGTATAGTAACACAAAAACTCAAATGTTCTTATTAACCTCTAAAGGTCTATATGTATGGGGTACAGAAGGGACAGTAATTTCAACTGCTCTAACTAAGAATACTAGTTTTGGAGAAATTTCTTTACCTGCTAATGTAAAACCTAGAGATGTGGTTTATATGACAGCATCATATAATATACTTGTACTTAAGACTAAACAAGGAAAGTTATATACGATGGGAGCAGATTATCAGATGTATGGTGATGGAAGTTTAAGAGCAGATAATGAATGGCATATTGTTAAAAGAACAAATGGTTCTGAGTTAACAGATGTAAAGTTAGTACGTGTTCATAGTTATGGTGGTTTTGCTTTATTAAATGATGATTCATTCATTGCTTGGGGTAAGGAGAAATATGATGGACAGAATCCTGTTATCAAAAATAATAGCAATGCCATAAATGTAAAATCTCCATATAGTAATGGAGAGAAACCTAAAATGATTGCTGTTACAGGTAATGATAAACAGGCACCTAATTCAGTTAGTTATTTAGTATTAGGAAATAACGGAAAAGTATACTCAATAGGAGGAAATAATAACGGGCAGTTAGGAATAGGCGAATCAGGTAAGAGTAAGTTTAAAAATACTTGGCAAGTAGTTAAGAGTGATGCTAAAACTGAATTGTCAGACATAATCTTCATCACAGGAGCAGATAACTCATCACATGAAACAGCAGCAGGGGCTATTGATAGATATGGGAAGTTATACCTATGGGGGAAAAACGGAAGTAGTATGTTAGGTCAACCAGGAGATAGTGATGTGGTTTATGCATCTGTTCCTCAAGGGTTTTTAGATAAGAATGGTAAATTAGTTAATAAAGCTATCTATGTAGAGATAGGGGGGCATACTTCTATGTATATGGGAGAGAATTATAAGTTCTGTTATATAGGTCATAAGACAAATGGAAGTATGGGAGATGGTACTAGAAATAATAGTGCTGTAAGTAAATTCGATTGTGAGAATACTCCTCATATCTCTGAGATGTGTGCAAAGTTAACGATCGAACCAGAACCAGGATTATCTATTATTAAAGATGGAGAATATATTGGTAAAGGAACTGATAAAGCTATCAAACCAGGAGGAGTAATCAGATACACAATTAAAGTAACTAATACAGGAAATACCCTTCTAACAAATATAGAAGTAACAGATCCTAAGTTACCTGATTTTAAAGCTACAATAGCTTCTTTATTGCCTGGAGAACTAAAAGAGTTTAGTGTGAATACAGATTATGTAATAACGCAAGCAGATATTGAGAGAGGTGGAGTATTTAATCAAGCTGTTGGTAAAGGTAATATTCCTACAGGGCCAGTAACAGGTAAGTCGAAACCTACTATACCTGTTGATAAAGAAGATCCAAATTACCCTTTAGAAGATCCAGCTTATAAAGATTGTGAAACTTGTACAGTAACCATCTTAGAACAACAACCTTCTATCACATTAGTAAAAGTAGGAGTAGTAGATGAGGATGCTGATACATCAAAAGGGAATGGAGTAATCAACTATACGTTTACAATCACAAATACAGGTAACGTATCCTTGACTTTAAAAGATTTTAAAGATTCTAAGATACCAAAATTTACTCCAGTATTTACAGAAGGGCAAGGAACAGGAAGTTTAGAAGTTGGGAAAACTTGGACAGCAACTGCTACTTATACGATTACAGACACAGATGTAGATGCTGAGAAAGTTGAGAATAGAGCAGAAGTAACAGGAACAGCTCCAAAAGGAAAAACAACAACAGCGGAGTCAAAAGATGATAAAGGTTTTGATAAACCAACAATCACTCCAGTTGAAGGCGGTGGTCCATTAATGACAAATCCACACATTTATCACAAAGTACAATAATTAGACGTTAAAGACACAAAATATACAATTATGAAAAAAAGATTATTATCAGTTGCATTATTGATGGGAACTATGGCTGCTAATGCACAAGTAGGTATTGGTACTGCTATTCCAAATAAATCAGCAGAATTATTAATCCAATCTTCAAATAGAGGTTTGTTAATCCCTAATGTGGCATTGACTGACACTAAAGATAAGACTACTATTACAAACGGTAACGTACAGAGTTTATTAGTGTATGCTACTAAAGAACAAAAAGACATTACACCAGGTTATTACTATTGGGATGTAAACGTATGGAAACGTTTAACTGCAGATGCGGATATTCCTCAAATTGTAGTGAATGAGTTTGCAAAGATTCTAAAAATGGATGGTGATAAGGTAGCGAACTTAATTATCGATTTAGTAAAGAACAATGAGACATTGACTGTATTAGCTTTTGATAAAGCTACAGGTGCTTTAACGTATTCTGATGAGAAGAAAGCAGTTACTACTATAGATATTAAAGGAGCTGTTAAGTCATTTGAAACAGTAACAAGTATTACAAACAATGTAGATGCTGGGACACTTACATTCAAAGATGAAGCAGGTACAGAAAATGTGGTAAGTATTAAGGATCTTGTGAAGAAACATGAGACGATTACTACTTTAGTTCGTGAAGAGGCTGGTAAATATACATATACTAATGAAGCTGGTAAGGAATCTAAGATTACTGTTATTGGTGATATTACTGAGGTAATCAAAGGGAAAACAGATCAGGATCTATATAACGTATTAAAACAATTAGTAAACGTAGAACAAACGTTAACGAAATTGGTTTACAATGCTACGAGTAAAGAATTGGTTTACACTGATGAGCAAAACGCTACACATAATATAGATGTAGATGCATTAGTAAAAGAAAATCAGACATTAACTACTTTAAAAGGTGGAAATAATATTAAAGTTACAGAAGTTAAAGGTGCTAACTCTATTTCTTATACATTAGACGTACCTACAGCTACTGAAGATGTAGCTGGGGTTGTAAAACCAGGTAGTGGCTTAGATGTAGATGCAGACGGTAACTTAACAGTTAACTTAGAAACAGCATTAAACGGAAAAGACCTTACAGGTAATGATATTATCGTTGTTACTGATGGTAAAGGGGCTGTATTGAAAACAACTGCTTTAAGCGTTAACGAAAAAGCAATTAAGTTAGGAAACTTAGGAGGTACATTAAATATTTCACAACTTCAAAAAGGTAATGCAGGTGATGTTTTAGTAATAAATAAAGAGGGTAATGTAGTGTGGTCTGCTAAAGATGCTATTACTACGAATAGTTTAGTATTAAAGGGTACAGAGTTAACTTCTACAGTTAATGGAGTACCTGCTACACAAACATTAAAAGATAAATTAACTACTGAAATGCTTCAAAATGGTTCAGTTACAGCTGATAAATTAGGAGCAGATAAGAAAGACGAAGGTAAAGTACCTGTGGTGCAAGCTGATGGAACAGTAGTTTACCAAAATATTTCGTCTACTAATGTAGATGGTAAAGCATTAACGTCAGCTAATAACTTAATGACTGTATCTAATACAGCAGGAGTAGTATTAAAAGATGTTGTGTTGACAATTGACCAAACGAAGTTTGAGTTAAACAAAATTGGTGGTACACTTCAGTTGACTCAAATTGAAAAAGGTGAATCGGGTTCAGTATTAGTTACTGATAAAGATGGTACTGTGAAGTGGGTTAAAGAAGATGCTGCTATTATTAAAGATTTAGTAAAAGCTAACGAAACTGTTACTACTATCTTTGATAATGGTGATGGAACATTTACTTACTATAACGAATCTGACTATGGAAAAGATGGTAAGTTAAAGCCAGGCGCTAAAGGAGTTCCATTTAATGCTAATACGTTAAATGTTACTTCTATTGATGGTGTTTACACTTTTACTGATAAATCAGGGACAGAGTTAGCGAAGATAGATACTAATGCAGGAGCTATTACATTTAATGATAATACAACTCAATTAGGGGTAACAAATGTTCAAGGTGCGATAGAGAAGTTATTAGAAAAAATAACAACAGTAGAAGGAACTAAAGGAACATTAAGCTCTACAGATATTGTAGTAACTGAAGGAAAAGACGCTTTATTAAAGGATGTTACTTTAGAGATTGCAAAAGGAGCAGTTACAACTGAGAAGTTAGCGCCAGGTGCAGTAACACAAGATAAGTTATACGCAGGTACTAAAGATGCTGATGGAAAAGGTACACCTGCAGCGGAAGGAACTGTACCAGTAGCAAATGCAGATGGGACAGTGACATATCAGCAAGTTTCAGGCAAAGTTTTAAATGGTAAAGCACTTACTTCTGGATCGATTAAAGTATTTGGTGGAAGTCAAGCTTTGTTAGATGGTACAGTGATTGAAGTACAAGGTGGTACTGAAGATGGTCAAGTTTTAGTTACTAAAACAAAAGATATTGTAGTTGGTAAAGATGCTAATGGTGATAATATCATAGAAAAACATCAAGTTACAGAATGGGTTAATCCTAAGGATTTTGTATCAGGGACTGTAACAGCAAAGAATGGTGTTACTGTAGTAAATGATACAGAGGGAAATAGTGAGTTTAAATTAGGAGGTGCTTTAACAGAAAAAACAACTTTAACTACAGGAGTAGGAAGTGAACTTGCAATTCAAGGTTTAGAAGATGTTAAGAACAATCCAACTACTAATAATATTGTATTAACTGATCCTGCTACAGGAGAATTAAAACAAACTTCTGCTAAAAACTTGTTGGAAGATACGATTGCTAAAGGTGGTTCTACTGACGAGTTAAAAGCAAAATCATTAAGAGGAGAGGGAATCACTGTAACAGCAGGAGATACAGTAGGTAATTCATTAGAAGTAGTAAACGCTTTATTGAAAGATGTAATCTTAGGTATAGCAGATGGTGCTGTAACAACTGATAAATTAGGTGCTGGAGCAGTTACAACTGAAAAAATTGCAGCAGGTAAAGATGGTGAAGTTTTAGTAACCGTAAAAGAAGGTGATAGAATGATCACTAAATGGGTAAGTAAAACAGAAGCTACAACAAATAAATTAGAAGTTGTAGGTAATGAGTTAGTTTCTACAGTAAATGGGAAAGAAGCTAAAACAGATTTAACTCAAGCTATCACAACTCCAATGTTGAAAGATGGTGCTGTTACTTCTGAGAAATTAAATGCAGGGAAAGGTGACGATAATAGAGTAGCTGTTGCTGACAAAGATGGTAATGTTTCGTACAAAACTCAAAAAGAAGTAGTAGAAGGAAATACTTCTAATGAATTAACATTATCAGGAAATAGTTTAACAAGTACAGTAAATGGAAAATCATCAACTGTTACTTTAACAGATGCAAGTATTGTTTCTTCTAAAGGAATTAAAGGTACAGGTATTACTGTTGATGGGGGAGAAAACTCTACATTAAAAGATGTTACTCTTGCTATAACTCCTGGTACTGCAGGACAAGTAATGGTTACTGGAGATGATAATAAAACAACTTGGGTTAATCAAAACGATATCGTTAAGAATAATACTTCGAATGAGTTAACGTCAAAAGATAACACTATGACATCTAATGTTAATGGTGTTTCTAAAACAGCAACTATTATTAACTCTGTAGAGAATAAACTAAACAGAGATAATCAATTGATTACTGTAGTTAACGGAGTAGAAGGAGATGCACTTGATTTAACACCAGCTATCGAAGCTGGACAAAAAACAACATCAGTTAAAAATGGTTCTGATAAAGTAACAGTTGTTACAACAGGAGCTGGTACAAAAGATAAAAATACAGAGTATACTGTTGATGTTGATGAGGCTAAATTAAGCTTACAAAATATAGGAGGACAGGTTACTAATAACCAAATCCAAGGAGGAAATGAAGGAGATGTATTAGTAAGTACAACTGATGATAAAGGTAATCCTATTACTAAATGGGTAACTCAAAAGTCTATCGTTGATACAAATGAGAGTTTAACTGTATTAGGGTATGATATACCAACAAACGCTTTAAAGTACAAAGACGAAGAAGGTAAAGAGCATACTATCTCTTTAAATAACGGGAAGTTAGATTATGAAGCAGGGAAGAATGAATTAACTTACGTTAATACAAAAGGAGAAAGCAATACTTTAAAATTAAATAATACTGATTTATCTCTTAGTGCAGATAAGAAGACGTTGACTTATACTAATTCTCAAGGAGGCAAGCAGACAATTAATCTTGATACAGTAGTTACAGAGAATACTTCAAATACATTAAAATTAGAGGGTAATAAGTTAACAAGTACGGTTAATGGAAAGGATTCATTTGTAGAATTAACAGCTGATAATGTAGCTTCGACTAAAGGAATTACAGGTACAGGAATCACTGTAACAGGTGGAGCTAATGCTACATTAAAAGATGTGACTCTTGCAATTACTCCTGGTAAAGAAAATCAAGTAATGGTCACATCTAAAGAAGGTAAGGCTACTTGGGTTGATCAGAGTGCACTTACTAATATTACTTTAGGAGGTGATGTAACAGGTAATGCTGATAATACAACAATTTCTAAATTACAAGGAAAAGACTTAGTAACAGCTAATGTTGCTGAAGGAAATGTATTGGTATTCGAAGGTGGTCAATGGGTTACTAAAACACCAGCTGTAGATGCTTCAAATGTTGGAAACGGTAAGGCTTTATCTTCTACTGAGAACACAATTACAATCTCTGCTAATGGAGCAACATCATTGTTAAAAGATGTTCAGATTGACGTTGCAGATAATGCAATTACTTCTGCTAAAATTAAAGATGGAGCTGTAACAACGGATAAGATTACAGGAGGTAATAATGGACAAGTTCTTACAACAACTGTATCTACAGAAGGTAAGAAAACTGTAGAATGGAAAACTCCAGTAGTTGATATTACGAAAAAAGGGGATTTAACTTCTGAATCTAACCTATTAACTGTAGATAAAGGAAATGGAGTAGTTCTTCAAAATGTTTCTTTAACAGTGAATCAAGGTAACTTTGAGTTAAACCAAATAGGCGGTTCTCTAAATGTAAACCAAATTACAGCTGGTAACGACAACCAAGTATTGACAACTGTTGGTACAGGAAACAATGCAACTGTAGTTTGGAAAGACAAAGAAAAACCAGTAACTGTTACAGGTGGTAAAACGGAAACAGGTGATGTAGTGGTTAAGCCAGGAACAAATCCTAACGAATATGTAGTAGATGTAAAATCTGCAATGCCAAAAGTATTCTATATGCCTCCTGTAATGTTTGATACATCTAAAAAGCATAATGAAATACAAACAAGAAACTTATACGATGAGTATGTAGCTATGTTTGGTGGTACAGGAGCAGTAGTTGATACACCTATTTCAGGAGATAGACCTCCTATGGTTCAGTCTGATGCTAATGCAACTATTCCTGTATATAAGAAAGAAGATTTAAATTTCTTTGTACCATATTATGATCCAGCAGTGTTTTCTGATGTGAATGTAGATGCTAATGGTGTTTTAACTTACAAAGTAATCAAGAAAGCAAAATATGGAGCTTTCATGACAGTGGTATTTGTAGTAAAATAATAAACTTAAATAGCTGTGTTAGTTCTGTACTAACACAGTATTTAAAAACTGAAAACTATGCAATCAAAAAAAATATATAAATCAGTTGCCTTATTCGGTTTGGTATTGCCTGCTACAGTAGTAGCACAGCAGACTAAAGAGAAAGAAGTCTTCGTAAATAATGGAGTGATTTCAGTTGCGAATGGCGGGGTGATGTCAACACTGTATGATTTCGATAATACAGTGAATGGCAACATGAAGAATGATGGTATTGTTTATTATTATCAAAGTTTTAATAACGATAATTTATATCATCACAGTGAGAAGGAAAACAGTTCAACAGCTGTGTTTACTAAATTAGAAGGTAGTGGTAAACAAATCATCTCGGGAAGCAAGCCATCAGATTTCTATCATATTGTCTTAAATAACCCTGAGAAACAGGTTGCTTTTGATTTAAAGAATGAAGCGAATGTATACGGCTCAGTGGATTTTCAAGACGGGATAGTAAAAGTTGACTCCTTGCAAGGTATGCTTACTTTTCACCAAGGTGCTCAAGCGCTACAACCAAGTGATAAAAGTCACGCAGAGGGATTTGTAGAGAAGATCGGAAACGAAGAGTTTCAGTATCCAAAAGGAGACAAAGGCATGTACCGCTATGCGCGTATAAGTGCTCCAGAGGGAGAGAAGGATTCTTACCAAGGAAAATACAATACAGAGGATCACAACTTTTTCCGCGTTCGCTCTAACACCTCAGGGGTGATAAACTTGTTGAATAAGAATGAGTATTGGACGGTTGAAAGAGCCAAGGACAACCTAAAAGGGGATGTAATGCTAACGCTAAGTTGGGATGAGCGCACAACTCCGAAAGAATTACTTGTCAATCCCCAAGAAGAGCTGCACATTGTTCGCTGGGATAGCAAACAGCAGATCTGGGTTGACCAAGGTGGAGTGGTTGATTTAGACAAGAAAGAAATCACTACCCCGACAAGTGTGAAAGGCTATGGATTTTTTACTCTTGCTACGGTTAAAACAGATTGGTTATTAGACGGAGATGTGGTTATCTACAACCTTGTTTCTCCAAACGGAGATGGTAAGAATGATTACTTTATCATTGACAATATCGAGCGTTTTCCAAACAATACGGTTGAGATTTTCAACCGTTGGGGAGTACGCGTTTACGAAACGAGTAATTACAACTCACGAGGCAATGTGTTTAATGGTTACTCAGATGGCCGGGTGACAGTTGACAAAAGTGAGCTATTACCAACGGGAACATATTACTACATTGTCACTTATGAGTACAAGGATAAGTCTGGTTCTCGCATGATCAAAAAATCAGGATACCTACACTTAGAGACCAATTAATTAGTTAGATTACATGAATTTACATAAAACAATACAAGCAGTTGGAATCGGCCTAATGACATTAGGCTGTGTTTCTACAGCTAATGCACAACAGGACCCACAGTACACGCAGTACATGTACAATACAGGAGCTATAAATCCGGCTTATGTTGGATCTAAATCAAATTTATCCATCTTTGGTCTTTACCGCACGCAGTGGGTAGGAATGGAAGGAGCACCTAAGACAGCACATGTATCGGTGTCTACGCCACTTGGCGAGTCAGGTCTTGGTCTTGGAGTAAACTTTGTCAACGACCGATTAGGAGCGATGGATGAGAATAATATCTCTGTGGATCTATCTTATACAATTGACCTTAGTTATGACTATAAATTGGCCTTTGGATTAAAGGGAACGGCTAATTTATTGAGTGTAGACTATCAGAAGCTTCGCATTTTTGATCCATCAGACGGGGTATCTCAAGAGAATATCAACAACAAGTTTAATCCCAACATAGGAGCAGGGGTATACGTGTACTCCGACAAAGCTTATTTTGGATTGTCTGTTCCCAAGTTTTTACAAGTGGATAGATACAACGACAACTACGATAATCAAGAGGTCGTGACTATGCGCGAGAAGATGCACTTTTACCTTATGGGGGGATATGTGTTTGACTTGTCAGATAACTTGAAGTTCAAACCCGCTTTCTTGGCCAAGGCAATACAAGGATCTCCTTTACAAGTAGACGTATCGGCAAACTTTTTAATAGCAGAGAAGTTCACCTTAGGAGCGGCTTACCGTTGGGATGCAGCCCTTAGCGCTTTGGCGGGATTCCAAGTAAACGACAATTTATTTGTGGGTTATAGCTACGATGCAGAGACAACCGCTTTGCGTCACTATAACTCAGGATCACACGAGATTGTGCTTCGCTTTGATATTTTTAGCAGAACAGGACGCATCAACGCCCCTCGTTTCTTCTAAGAGTTAACAGTCAATCTAACACAAGACACAGATGATAAGAAAGATAAAAAAGATAAGCTTTTTAGTGTGTTTGATGCTCGTAGGAAGTATGAGCATTCACGCACAACAAGTAAAGCAAAAGAAAGCCGATAAGGAGTTTGAAAAACTAGCTTATATCGATGCAATCAAAGTTTATGAAACCATAGCAGATAAAGGCTATGTGAATCAGTCCATTTTGCAAAAGTTAGGGGATTCGTATTACTTTAACGCAAAACTGATAGAGGCCAACAAGTGGTATACTCAGCTTTTCGAATCTGATTATGAGGATAAAGACTTATCTGCATTGGGCTCGGAGTACTACTACCGCTATGCGCAGAGTTTGCGCGCGGTGGAAAACTACGACAAGGCTGACCAGGTAATGCAGGAGTTCTCTAAAATGGAAGGAGATGATGCCAGAGCGCAACTCTACTCAGCCAACAAAGCCTATAGAGAGCGCATAGCTGAGATGCCAGAGCGATACCAGTTGAAGAACTTGGAGATCAACTCGGAGTATTCCGATTATGGAGCAACGCTTTTAGACAACAAACTTGTGTTTACATCAGCCAGAGAAACTCAAGATACAAGAGAGAGTAAAAGACATCAATGGACAAACGAGAGTTACACAAGTTTGTATGCAAGTGAGATCAATCCCGATGGTAGCTTTTCAGAGCCAGTGAAGTTATCCAAAGCATTGGACTCAAAGGTAAACGACGCTACAGCGGTGTTTACTCAAGATGGAAAGACGATGTACTTTACGCGCAATAACTCAAAGAAAAGCGGAAAGAAAAAGAGAAATAAACAAGACGATACGCTATTGAAGATTTACAAAGCGAGTCTAAACGATCAGGGAGAGTGGGATAATGTAGTGGAGTTGCCTTTCAACTCGGATGACTTTAACACCGCTCACCCAGCACTTACTCCAGATGAGAAGTGGTTGTATTTCTCCTCGGATAGAGAAGGTACAAAAGGCGCTTCGGATATCTTTCGAGTGAGTATCTCAAGTCAAGGAGAGTATGGAGAGGTTCAAAACATAGGAGAAGGAGTAAATACTCCAGCCAGAGAGACTTTTCCGTTTATATCTTCGGACAACTTGCTTTTCTTTAGCTCGGATGGACATCCAGGCCTTGGGGGATTAGATGTGTTTGTAGCCAGAATCTACTCCGATGGAACTGTATCAGAGGTAACCAATCTTGGTATGCCAATAAACAGTAGTTTAGACGACTTTGGCTTTTACCTAAACACAAACTCCGGCAAGGGATTTGTGAGCTCGAATCGCCAAGGCGGCAAGGGATCCGATGATATTTACTTTGTCAGCGAGAAAGCTTGTCAACAGCAAATAGAGGGAACAGTTTATGACATCAAAACTGAAAAGGTACTCTCTAATGCAATGGTGATTATCTCCGATGCCATGTATCAACAAGTAGATACGCTATATACAGATGAGAAAGGATACTATATCTCAGAGCTTAAATCGTGTGGTAAGAAATACCGCCTTCAAGCCTCAAAACAAGAGTATAGTACAGTGGAGCTTGTTTTAGAAGCAGATCGCACTTTTGGCAAGCGAACAGTTAATGTAGGTCTTGACAAGGCAACAGAAGAAGTAACGGTTAATGATGACTTGTTTAAGAAGTTGAAATTACAGCCAATTTACTTTGACTTTGACAAGTCAAATATTCGCCCAGATGCAGCTATAGAGTTAATGAAGGTGGTAGAGGTGATGAAACTGTATCCAAATATGAAAGTAGATGTTCGCTCTCATACAGATAGTAGAGGAAATGACAACTACAATATGAGCTTGTCGGATCGCCGAGCAAAATCAACTGTGAAGTGGATGATTGAGCAAGGAATCGACAAGAGTAGATTAACTGGTAAAGGATATGGAGAGAGTCAGTTGATAAATAAATGTAGTAACGGAGTACCGTGCTCGATTGAGGAACACCAACTCAATAGAAGAAGTGAATTTATTGTAATAGAATTATAATAGAAACAAGTGTGCTGTGCACAAACAACAAAACAATTTTTTTTCGACCATCCTGCTGTAGGATATAAAACTAACAGTACTTAGCCTTGAAAGAGGCTGTCTAAAAAGCCTAAAAAACAAAACCCCGTCTAAAAAAGGCGGGGTTTTTTCATTGTTTGTCCTCAAAAATAATTATCTTCAAGGTGCAACCAAACAATAAGAAAGACAAATATAATGTTCAAATCTGAAAGTTTAAAATCGCCGAGTCTATTTCCTGAAGATATTTTTTCTAAAATTCCTCTAGACCATCCTGTTCGTCTTATCAATGCTGTTGTTGATGAGTTAGATATTAGTTCTATTTTAAGTCAATACAAAGGAGGAGGGACCACCAGTTATCATCCCCGTATGATGATAAAAGTCTTATTCTACGCCTATTTCAATAATATTTATTCATCGCGTAAGATTGAACGGGCTTTGACGGAGAACATTTATTTTATGTGGTTATCTGGTAATAGCTTGCCTGATCATCGCACGATTAATTATTTTCGCGCTAAGCGATTGAAAGGTCAAATCCATCAGCTTTTTGCAGATGTGGTTCGTCTGTTACAAGAATTACAATATGTTAGTTTACAAGTTCAATATATTGATGGAACAAAAATTGAATCTAGCTCTAACCGATACACCTTTGTATGGCGTGGTTCAGTGGAGAAAAACAAGGCTAAATTAGAAACAAAAATTCAAGATGTTCTCACAGAAATAGAGGGTCAAATCAAACAGGATCAAAGTGAACTCGCAAAAGAACACTGTTCCAAAAATATTGATAGTTTAGAGCTTAAAGAAAAAGTGACTCAGTTAAATAAACATAGGGCAGACCTACCCAAACCTACAGCTAAACAGCTCAAACAGTTAGAAGACGAGCATTTACCTCGCTTGCAAAAATACGAACAACAACTAGAAACTTTAGGTACTCGAAATAGTTATAGTAAAACAGATCCAGATGCTACTTTTATGCGAATGAAAGAAGATCACATGAAAAACGGGCAACTTAAACCTGCCTACAATACTCAAATAAGTACTGAAAATCAATTTATTACACATTATACTATTGCACAAAAATCAACTGACACCACTACCTTAATCAATCATCTAGAGACTTTTGAACAAACCTATGCACAACAAAGTAAAGAAGTTGTAGCAGATGCTGGGTATGGTAGCGAAGAGAATTATCTGTATTTACTTGAAAGAGAAATAACGCCCTATGTGAAATTTAATTATTTTCATATGGAACAGAAAAGAGCTTGGAAGAACAACCCTTTTCTACAACACAATCTTTACTACAATAAATTGTTTGATTACATCTTATGTCCAAATGGAGAAAAGCTACCTAATATTGGAAGTAGTACTAAATACACCACCACTGGTTTTGCGTCAAAAATACATCTGTATCAAGCTTCTAACTGCTTGAAATGCTCGTTAAAAGAGCTATGTAATAAAGCAGCAGAAAACAGAACAGTCTCTATGAATCATAGATTGGTTCAAATAAAACAACATATTAGAGAATTACTCAACTCTGAACGCGGTAAATATCATAGAAGTAAAAGACCTGTAGAAGTAGAAGCTGTTTTTGGACAACTAAAAAGCAACAACAAATTTACTAGGTTTACTCTAAGAGGATTAGAAATGGTCGAAATTGAATTTGGACTGATGGCTCTTGCACATAATTTAAGAAAACTTACTAAGAATAGAGAAAAATCGACTTTAAACAACAATTTTCATCCTAAAAAAGAGACTGATAAACGAAAAATGACAAATTATAAGTCTAAAACTCGTTTTAATTGCAAGAACTTTTAATCTAAGAGAAAAGTAACGTTTTATATAATACAAAAGAGGGTGACCTTTTGGGACACCCTCTTTTTTATGCAATAATGTATGATAGTGATGAAGAATGAATAAAAGAGTCATATCAAAATTTGTAGTCTATGTGAAAAGATTAGTTAACCTCTAAGGAAAAACACAAGAAGTATTGGGGCTTTCTTGGTCTTTGTTTTATCATGGTGCTTTATCTTTTATTGGAGAGAAGAGTGTTTTCCTAAGTAAACTACAAGAATATCCCAGTAAATAGCAATTATAAGGAGTTGAATTTTTAAGTAATGTTACAGGAGAAAAACTCTATGTTTAAATCAAAATTTACTTCTAAGCTCATTAGCAGTTTGAATAGAAGATTGTGTAAAGGTTATTATTTGAGTTTTTTCTTGTCTTGATTTGCTTTGAGGGAGTACCAGGATAGGTATAGCTTAATATTTTATTTTAACTTCTAATATTATGGGGTGTTACTTTATGTCTTTATTTACTTAAGTAAATATTTATAGTTATGTATTTTTTGTTTTTAAATGAAATTTTAATATTTTTTTAAGTATATTTATAATTGAGTTTAAATATAAATGTTTTGACGTATGTGGATCAGTGAAATTTAGATTTAGGCCAAGTAATTTTTAATGAAATTGGAAGTGAAATAATACAGTAAGATGATTTAAGTAGTGTATATTATAAAATAATTAAGAGTTTTAGGAAAAAAAAGGGTAGTTTCTTTGATGTAAAAAACAAGGTTTTTAAAATGATTGTTTTTGTGTTTTTAGCTAATATTCTATTTTAAATGTTTGTAATATGCTAAATAATATTTCTTTTGTTGTGTTTTTGGTTGTTATTATGTTTTTTTTTGTTATTATTTTTTTTTGTTAATGTGGTCTAAAATTGAGTTTAATTTTTATTAATGTGTTTATTTTTGATTATATGATAATAAATTAAATTAATTATTAATGTTGTTGTAATAGTATATATTAAAATAAATTGAATTATTTATTTTGTCTACATTTGTACGAGTGCAATGTATTATAAAGTGGTGTTAATATAAAGAGCTTATGAAAAAGAAATATTTTTTTAAAAAAATGACATTTCTGTTGTGTTTAACAACAGGAGTGGTTTATTCTCAAACTGGAGAAAAGGTTTTCTCAAATAAAGGAAATATCAAGATTGAGGAGGGAACAGAGGTTTATATCTACCTTGATGTTTACAATGAACAAGGAGATTACATTTCAAAAGATAAGTATATCGGTTTAGAAAATGATGGTACGATGTATTTGTTTAATAATCTTACTAATAATGGATTGTTTGGATATGATCAAAAGGATAAAGGAGGTACTGTAATATTTGATAAAGAAACTGGTAAAGTTGTATTAGCGGGATCAGAGCAAACTTCTTTCAATAATGTGGTATTCAATTCAAAAGAGGGAATTGATCTGCAGAATGAGATAAGTATTTATGGTAAAAGTGTGTTCCAAAGAGGGCACGTGGTTGTTAACGCACCTTTACAAGGAGCGATGACTTATTTTGATGGGGCTGTAATTGAAGGTGTGGGAAATGATAGTCACGTTGTAGGTACTGTTGATAGACAAGGAAAAGAAGATAGAATGTTCCCAGTTGGAAATGGGGAGTATTATCGCCCAATAGAATTGCGTGCTAGTAAAACTGTTAATGATATGTTTAACGTTCAATACGTATCAGAAAATCCATTAACAACAAGACCACATAATGTATTGAGAAGCCCAATTGTTGAAGTTGATAATACAGAATATTGGGAGGTTAAGAACTCAGCAACTGATGCTAATGTAATTCTTTCTCTAAGTTGGAGCGAAGGAACAACTCCAAGAGCGTTTCACAAAGATAAAGTGGAAGGACAAAGTGTTCATGTACTGCGTTGGGATGAAACTGAAAAAGTTTGGGTTGATGAAGGAGGTATGATTGAAGGTGAGAATTTTGTTACTACTCCTTTAGAAGTTAATGCTAAGGGGATATTTACTTTAGGGTTGGTAGATGAAGCATATAGCGACGAGGTAAAAATCTGGAATGCTGTTACTCCAAATGGAGATGGTCAAAACGATTACTTCTTAGTTGAAAATATTAATAAATTTCCAAATAACAGTGTGGAAATCGTAAATAGATGGGGTAGTAAAGTGTTTAGTGCTACAGGATATGACAGAAAAGGAGATGGTAGTGAAAACGTATTTATTGGTGAAGCTGATGGAAAAGGTGTAATAAATAAAGGTAAAAAATTACCTTCTGGAACATACTACTATATTGTAAAATATGAATATACAGATGCTAATGGTAGTAGATGGATTAAGAAAGCAGGTTATTTGAATTTAGAGAATAATTAAAAAAAGTGGTTGAGATGAAAATAGAAAATAAAATAAAAATTGCAGCGTTAATGGCTGTGCTTTCATTAGGAAGTGTGTCTGAAGTTCAGGCACAACAAGATCCACAGTTTACACAGTATATGTATAATCCTTCAAATATTAACCCTGCTTATACTGGTTCTCGTGGGAATCTAAGTGTATTTGGTCAATATAGAGCACAGTGGGTTGGTTTAGATGGAGCTCCTAAAACTGCTAATATTTCAGTAGAGACTCCAATTGAAGGAAGTAGAGTTGGTTTAGGTATTAACTTTATGAATGATCGCATTGGTGCTATTGACGAGAATAGAATTGCATTAAACTTCTCTTATACTATCGATGTTAATGACGATTGGAAATTGGCATTTGGTCTTAAAGGAACTGTTAATCTCTTGAGTTTTGATCCGACTAAATTAGACTGGTATGATCCTGACGTAAATTACAATCAAAAAGTAAATAATAAATTTACTCCGAATATTGGTGCTGGTATGTTCTTGTATTCTGAAAAAGGATATTTAGGGTTTTCTGTACCAATGATGCTTTCTACTGATAGTGGAGAGGATGATGGAGCTAAGTTAATGAAACAAAAAATGCATTATTATTTAACGGGAGGGTATGTGTTTGAGCTTAGTCCAAGTGTTAAATTTAAACCAGCTTTCTTAGCGAAAGCAGTAGACGGTGCTCCATTCCAATTGGACTTAACAGCTAACTTCTTGTTAGTAGATAAGTTTACTGTAGGTGCTGCGTATAGAGTAGATGCAGGAGTGAGTGGTTTAGCTGGATTCCAAGTGAATGATAATTTGTTTATTGGATATTCATATGATGCAGATACTTCTAAGTTAAATAAGTATAACGATGGTTCACACGAAGTGTTCTTGAGATTTGATTTATTTAACAGATATAGAAAAGTAAGTACAACTCGTTTCTTCTAGAAATCTATAATAACCACTACCATTATGAAAATAGAGAAAAGAATTGTATTGTTACTTTCAGTTCTTTGTTCGCTCGTCTCTTTTGGACAGGGATCAAAGAATAAGGCGGATAGAGAGTTTTCTAATTTAGCGTATTCAGATGCAATAGCATATTATGAAGATGCACTTCGTCATGACGGTAAAAATGTTGAGTTGCTTTTGAGCTTAGGAGATGCATACTATTTTAATGGTCTGTATAGTCAAGCTCTTAAATCTTATCAAGAAGCAATGAGAGATGAATCTAGAGTGTTTTCTGCTGATGCTTATTTCAAGTATGTTCAAACTTTGAAGAGTGCTAAGAATTATGCTGAGGCTGATCGTATTATGGATTTGATGTCTACTAAATTTGCTGGAGATAATCGAGTAGTAATGTATAAAGCTAATAAAGGTTATCTCAAGAATATAGAGTCAAATTTAGGGGCTTTTTCTGCGACTTTGATGGATAAGGTAAATACACCTTACTCGGAATATGGAGCAGCAATGTATAAAGGACATATTATATTTGCATCGTCACAAGAAAGAAATAGTTTTTATCAGCGAATACATTCGTGGACTAACGATCCATTTACAAAGTTATACGCTGCTCCTGTTTACATTGATGGTTATGTTGGGGAGTCAAAACTGTTTAGTAAAAAATTAGATAGTAGATTTAACGAGTCTACACCTACTTTTTCTGCTGATGGACAAACAATGTATTTCTCTAGTAATGACAGGTCAGCTTTGAAGAAGGGTGAGACTGTTTTAGGTAGTTTGTATAGAGCAAAGTTGGTTGATAATAAATGGACTAATATTGAAAAGTTACCTTTTAATCAACCAAATACAAATACAGCACATCCTGCTTTAAGTACAGATGAAAAATGGTTGTATTTCGTATCAGATAAAGCTGGAGGTTTAGGGCAGAGTGATATTTATCGTGTAGAAATTTTATCTAACGGAGGTTTTGGTAGTCCTGAGAATTTGGGGGCTAAGATTAATACAGAAGGTAGAGAGAGTTTTCCCTTTATAAGTACTGATAATGTATTGTATTTTGCATCAGATGGACATCCTGGACTTGGAGGGTTTGATATCTATGCTGTTAAAATAAATGATGACAACAGTTTTGGAGATGCGGTAAATTTAGGAAGTTCTATTAATAGTGAGTATGATGATTTTGCTTTTTATTTGGACCCTAATTGTAAGTATGGCTTCATGACTTCAAATAGACCAGGGGGGATTGGTAAAGATGATTTGTATTTTGTACGTGAGATTACTGGTGTTGATTTAGAGTTTTACCAAAGTTTAAGGGGGAAAGTTTATAATATAGTTACGAATGAGGTGATTACGGATGCACCTGTATCTTTGTATGATCATCATCACAACTTAATCGAAACTGTAAATACAGATAAAGAAGGCCAGTATATTTTTAAAGATAAACTATGTTATATAGGTTATACTATAGGTGTAGATGTTGAGGGTTATAACTCAATCGATTTAGGATTGCCAAAGATTGATAAAAATAATGAAGCAGTTCTTGATTTTGGGTTAGATGGAGAAGGAGTCAAGCCTAAACAAAAAGTTGATGATGGTGAAATTCGAAGAGGAGATGACCTTACAAAACTCCTTCGATTAGAACCTATCTATTTTGATTTTGATAGAGCGGATATTCGCTATGATGCGGAAGTAGAGTTGTATAAGGTTTTAGAAGTGATGAAGCTATATCCAAGTATGCGTGTGGATGTTCGTGCACATACAGATAATATTGGAGAGGAATTTTATAATTTTAAACTTTCGCAGCGAAGAGCAGAGAATACAATGAATTGGTTAATTGCAAGAGGAATTAGTAGAAATAGACTAACCAGTCGTGGATTTGGTGGAGCTGTTCCAGTGAATAATTGTGTTAGTGGTGTACCTTGCTCTGGTGAAGAACATCAAGCAAATCGCAGAAGTGAATTTATTGTAGAAGATATTTAAAATAAAGGTCATCATTAGATGGCCTTTATTTTTTTGTATGATTATTGAATTTATTATATAATAGTTTAATTGTTAATTTTAATTAGTTAATTAGTTGTGTAATTGTTATATTTGTATCCGATAAATGTTAATTAGTGCTATTAATTGGTTTTATTGGTCGCAGACTGTAGTTAAAACTATGCACTTTAGTGCATTTAGCTTTCAGCTTCTAAAAATGTTTACCTTTGATATATGGAATATCAACGAACCGGAGGACATAGTGTATCACGTTTAACCGCCCATATAGTATGGGTGACTAAATATCGTTATCCAGTATTGGAAGGAGATATTCAGATACGTTGTCGTAGTCTGATCATTCAGATTTGTGAAGCAGAAGATATTCAAATTTTAAAAGGTGTAGTATCAAAGGATCATGTTCATCTTCATATAGAATATCGACCATCTCAAAACATAAGTAATATTGTCAAACTCTTCAAGGGTCGTACCTCAAGGAAACTCCAAATAGAATTTCCTGAGTTGAAGCACAGATACTGGGGACGTCACTTTTGGGCAATAGGCTTTGGTTGTTGGAGTACAGGAAATATTACTGATGAAATGCTAAATCAATATCTTGAACACCATCGTAAACCAAATGATAACGGAGGTAACTTTATACTTGAGTAAGTAGCTCCACCCAGGCAGACTTTAGTCTGCTTTAACAAACTATGGACTTTCAGTCCATAGTGGTTTATTTTAAGATTAATTAAGGACTGGTAAAGGTTGACCTTAAATAGAGTATTTTTGATTCGAAAGTAATTTTTTACTTGTTTGGAATTGAAAAGGTTGTATTTTAGCTACCTCAAATGAAGAATACATAATTGTTTTTAATAGAAAATAGTTATAAATAAATACGTTTTTTACTGAATAGTGTAATAATTATGTTTTAATTATTCTCTTTTTTTGTATAATTTTGTGTCAAATAGATTAAAGGAATTTTAATTACAAGTTGAGTATAATATCAAAAGCCAATTAATAACTATTGGTTCGCTTTAATAAATAAAAGTTATGAAGAAAAGTATCTTTAAGATTGGAATATTTACCATGCTTATGCTTTCTGTTAATACTACTTTCGGGCAGTCTAAGAAAGAATTAGCCAGAGTGAATAAGCAAATTGAGAGATTAGCCTTTGCTGATGCTATCGATTCTTATGAAAAGTTAGTAAAAAAAGGTAAAGCCTCTCAAGAAGTTGTATTGGGTTTAGCAAATGCATATTACGAAAATGGTTTATATATTGAAGCTAATCACTGGTTTGAAGAAGCATTTGGTAAGATAGAATCTTCTCAAGAGATTGAAGATTTGAATAATTACTATCGCTATGTGCAAACAGTTAGAACTTTAGGAGATTATACTGTAGCAAATGCAAAAATGGATTTATTGGCAGATAAGTTTCCAGAAGATGGTCGTATTAAAAAATACTTAGCGGATCCTAACTATATTACTGAAGTAAATAGCAATAGAGAAGGGTATAAAGTTAAGTTATTGAATAGTGTTAATACAGAATTTTCTGAATACGGATCAGCTTTGTATAAAGGAGAAATTGTTTATGCATCTTCTCAAAAAAGTAAATTCAGAAAAGATAAGATACACAGTTGGACAAATGATCCTTATACTAAATTATTTTCTGCTCCAGTTCGTATAGATGGATACATTGGTGAAGTAAAGCCATTTGCTAAGAAGCTTGATGGTAATTTTAACGAGGCAAACGCAGTATTTAGTGCTGATCAACGTGCTATGTATTTTTCAAGTAATACACGTGGTGATAAGAATACTCGTTATTCAGATGGAACTATGTTAGTAAGTTTGTATAGAGCTTATTCATTTGGTCAAGGTAAATGGGGGGATGTTGAGAAGTTATCTATTAACGTACCTCATGCTAACTCATCTCAACCAGCATTAAGTCCTGATCAAGATTGGTTATACTTTTCTTCAGATAGACCTGGAGGATATGGTCAGTCTGATTTATATAGAGTTAAGCTATATCGTGATGGTACATTCGGGGTTCCTGAGAATTTAGGAGATAAGATTAATACGGAAGGTAGAGAGAGTTTCCCATTTGTAAGCTCTGATAATGTTTTGTATTTCGCTTCTGACGGTCATCCTGGTTTAGGAGGATTGGATTTGTATGGAGTACAAATTTATGAAGATGGTACTTTTGGAGAGGTTGTTAACTTAGGTAACTCTATCAATAGTTCTCACGATGATTTCGCAATGTATTTAGATCCTGAGTCTAAATTTGGATTTATTACTTCAAATAGACCTAATGGTGAAGGAAAAGATGATTTGTATTTTGTTCGTATGAAGTTAGGTACAGAATTAAATGTTGCCCAAGAAATCAGAGGTAAAGTTGTTGATCAGGCTACTGATAAACCAATTTGGGATGCCTTCGTATTCTTATATGATGAAAAACACAGATTGATTGATCAAATTGAAGTTGATAAGAGAGGTGAATATAAATTCACAGATGTGAAGATTAACCGTGAATACTCTATTGCTGCTAAAGCTCCAGGTTATAATTCTGCTGAAACTGCAATTGATCCTGTTACTAAGAATGTAGACATTGTTGTTGATTTTGCTTTAAATAGAAGTAAAGAGCTTGTAATCCCAGGATATGAATATGGTGGAACTACAGGTTATGGTGATGATGTAAGAGTAAAAGAAGGTGATGATTTAACTAAGGTGTTAAACTTGCAACCAATTTATTTTGACCTTGATAAGTTTAATATTAGATTAGATGCTCAAATAGAATTATCTAAAGTAGCTTCATTAATGTTAAATTACCCTCAATTAAAATTAGAAGTTAGATCTCATACAGATGCAACAGGACCTGATGCTTATAATATGAGATTATCTGAAAGAAGAGCGATATCAACTGTAGATTGGTTAGTAAAACAAGGTATTAGCCGTAACAGAATTAAAGGTATTGGAATGGGTGAGAGCCAAATCATGAATCACTGTAAGAACAATGTTCCATGTAGTGAGCGTGAGCATCAAAAAAATAGACGTAGTGAGTTTATTGTAATTGGATTATAAAATTAAGTTTTATATAAAGAGAAGGAGTTCCATTGGAACTCCTTTTTTTATTCCTATATTTTATAAAACCTTTATGTGCATTGTTCACAGAAATTATGTAATTTGCACTTTGGAATTAATTCATTTAGTAGAAATAAATTTATAATGATTATACAACCTAGAACACGTGGATTTATTTGCTTAACTTCTCATCCTGAAGGATGTGCTGAAAATGTTAGAAAGCAAATCGAATATGTTAAGTCAAAAGGACTGATTAATAATGGACCAAAAAAAGTTTTAGTAATAGGGGCTTCTACTGGTTTTGGATTAGCTTCTCGTATCTCTGCTGCTTTTGGTTCGAATGCTGCTACTATTGGAGTGTTTTTCGAGAAACCTGGTACAGAAGGACGTCCTGGAACTGCTGGATGGTATAACTCTGCTGCGTTTGAGAAAGAAGCTCATGCTGCTGGATTATATGCAAAAAGTATTAATGGAGATGCTTTCTCTGATGAAATCAAGAAAGAGGCTATTGAGCTAATTAAGAAAGATTTAGGACAAATTGATTTAGTAGTTTATAGCTTGGCCTCTCCAAGAAGGACTCATCCAAAGAGTGGAGAGAATTTTGCTTCTGTTTTGAAACCAATAGGTGAACCATTCTCTAACAAAACTGTAGATTTTCACACTGGTGTAGTTTCTGATATTACTATTAATCCTGTTACTGAGCAATCTGATATAGACAATACAATTGCTGTAATGGGAGGTGAAGATTGGAAGTTTTGGATTGAAGATTTAAAAGCTGCGGGTGTTTTAGCTCAAGGGTGTAAAACAGTTGCTTATTCTTATATTGGACCTGAATTGACTTATCCAATTTATAGAAATGGTACTATTGGTATGGCTAAGAATGATTTAGAAGGTACTGTTCCATATCTGAATGAACTACTTGGTGACTTGAATGGAGTTTCTTATGTATCAGTTAATAAGGCTTTGGTTACTCAATCTAGTTCTGCTATCCCTGTTGTTCCATTGTATATTTCTTTGTTATATAAAGTAATGAAAGAAAAGGGGATTCACGAAGGTTGTGTGGAGCAAATGCAAAGATTATTTGCAGACCGCTTGTATGCTGATAACGTAGTTTTAGATAGCGAAGGGCGTATTCGTGTAGATGATTTAGAAATGCGTGAAGATGTACAGGCTGAAGTAGCTGAATTATGGAATAAAGTGACTACAGAGAATATTGAAAGTATTTCTGACTTAGCTGGTTATAGAAGAGATTTCTTTAATTTATTCGGTTTTGAGTTTGATAATATTGACTATAACGCTGAATCAGATGAACTAACTTCTGTTGAAAGTATTAAATAATATAGATTATTGTTTTAAATAGAAAAGAGAGCTATTAGCTCTCTTTTTTTGTTTAGTGAATATGTTCTGTTTGGATTAAATCGATTATAAATGTGATTTGCTGTTTCAAATTTTGAATATCAGTATCAAGTGCTTCTTTAGTGTTATAAGCTTTAGATTTATCTTCTATAGCCTCTAAGAGAGGGATTATCTTCTTGATCTCTAATTGTCTAAACATTGGAAGCATCTTATGAGCTATATTGCTCAAAGTATCTATATCCATTTCTTCAGCGGCATAGTCAAGGTCTAATAAGTTTTCGTGTGTACTTTCTATAAATATGACAAGTAGGTTTTTTAGAGCTTCTACGTCATCTCCTATGAATTGTTTAAGTGTATTTGTATTGTAAGGTTTGTTGTTTTTCTCCTTTTCAAATGTAGTTGTTGGAGTTTCAACACTAACTTGAAAAGTGGTATTTGGATAAAATATCTTTGCAATTAGCTTTAATAATTCATTTAAATCTAAAGGCTTAGGGTGCGAACCAGTAAATCCAGCATTGGTGAAGTCTTCATTTGAAAGGTTTCTTTTTCCAGATAGTGCTATTACGGGTATGTCCTTTGTAATGTTATTCTGTTGAATTTGATTTAATAATTCAAAACCATCCATTTTCGGCATTTGTATATCTGACAAAATTAGATCTATTGTATTATTTTGTAGGTATGAAATTACTTCTGTAGGATCATTTTTCAAGACAACACTTTTAAAGATAGGGCTAAGTATTTCTTCCATTAATTGCAATTGTATCTTATCATCATCAATCACAAGTATTGAAAGGTCACTTAGAATATTTGTTTCCTTTAAACTTGATGAATTTGTTTGTTCGCTTTGTTCTCCTTCAATAGCTTCAATGTACGGAATAACTATTTCAAATGCTGACCCTAATCCTAATTTGCTATCAACTGTAATTGTTCCATCGAGCAAATTAATTAATCGCTGCGATATGTTTAACCCTAATCCAGTACCACCAAATTTCTTTTCGATTCCGTCATGGGCTTGTCTAAATTCTTGAAAGATATTCTTGACATTATCTTTGTGGATCCCAATGCCAGTGTCTTCAACTTTTATACTGATAGAATCCTCTTTCTTTAATGCGCTAACTTTTACGTGTCCTACCTGTGTAAATTTGATTGCATTTGAGATCAGATTTGTCAGTATTTGTTTTATTCTATATGGGTCAGTTACGATGTTTAAATTAAGAACAGGATCTATATCCCAAAGTAATTCTATTTTCTTATTGTCTGCATTTGGTTGTAACAATAAGCAAGTATTCTGAATTAGTTCAGTTAAATTTGTTGGTTGAGTTTGTATAGTTAACTTGTTATTCTCTAGTTTAGAAAAATCGGTAAGATCATTTACTAAGTTGCGTATATACTGAGAGGAAGTTTTTATGTTTTTGACGTATTGATTTTGTTTGTCATCAAGAGATGTTTGGTTAAGTAAATCAGTGAAGCCAATTAAGCCACCTAAAGGAGTTTGTAAATCGTGAGTAACCGTTGCAAACAACATTGTTTTGCTTCGCAATAATTCTTCTTTTTCTTTGTTTAGCTTTTCTAAGGCAACTCTGTATTCTTGCGTTTGATTTACGTCCTTGATTATAATAAAACCTAAAATAATAATCACTAAAAGTGCTGAACCACCTATATACGCAATATTGGTGGAGGCTGTGCTTATGTGTGATTTAGATTCGTTAATCTTTTGATAAGAAAGTGAGATGATATTTTTCTCTACATTTTGCAATATATCTCTTAATTGATCAGTAATGTGTTTATTCTCAACGAGTAGTTGCTGCTCTTGTTGGAAAAGGGCTTTTTGTTTTTGATCAATTTTATTTTGTGTACTCAAGACTATTTTTTCCATAGCGGATATCAGAGAGTCAGAGATGCTTGGGTAATTAATAGTTGTGGTAATAGTATCCGTGTTGTCACCTTTAAAAAGCCTTGCCCATGCACTTCTTTTCTGTTTATCTCTACTTTGAATAATTATTGGTTGAATATTTTGTTCAATTTCTTCTCTTAAGTTATAAATTTCATCAAAAGCTTCTTTGTAGTCACCTGATTCGTTGATTGCTTTTCTGGCTTTAACTAACTCTGCAACACTTTTCTTTTTCTTTGCTAAAAGGTCATTTACAGTATTCAATTTATCATACGTTACTGGATCCTTTACATCTTTTTGTATTTGACTGATATGACTGACAATTGTATCAAGTTGGGCAAAGTAAGTTTGTATATCTTTTTGATTTCCAGTTAAAATAGCATTTCTACCATATGCTTCGGAATTGTAGAGATCATTTATAGTACTGCTAACCAAAAAGATTTTGTTATTTTCATTTACCATGTGAAGTTCTGGTACAGTAAATTTTTTAGCTTCTTTGTAAATATATATTCCCGAAGCTATTACTGCTGTAAAAAGTATTAAGTATAGAACTGCTATTTTGAGTTTAATGGAAAAGGAGTTTTTCATATTTGATTGGCTAATATCATTCACTAACGAGCAAAATTACAAAGAAGTAAGCTTGAATTGTAATTAAAAGTGAATAATCCAGTTTAATCTTAGGTAGGTTTTGTTTTATAAAAATTAAATCATATGAAATAGTTTGATTATTTAAGAATTAATGTGATAATAGTGTTTTTATTTAACTTTTTATTGTATATTTGAGTATGTGGTTCCTACTAAAGAGAGAAAATCTATACAATATATTGTAAAAAGGAATTCATCAATGTTTAATGTGTTTTTTGAAAAAGACCTATTCGCTTTGAATAGGTCTTTTTTTATCAGCTTTTTACTATCGTTGTTAGAATCTATTCTTTTGTCAAAATTTAAAGTCGTTTTAATGCTGTACTGTGTTTATCAAAGCGTTTTTTATTCATTAGATGAAAAGAAAAAAGGCTATTAACACAAGTCGTTAATAGCCTCTATATTTAAAATAAATAGTTTCTATTTAGAGATAGCTCGAGATATTACTATTTTTTGTATTTCTGAAGTACCTTCATAAATTTGAGTAATCTTAGCATCGCGCATCATTCTCTCAACGTGGTATTCGCGAACGTATCCATTTCCTCCGTGGATTTGAACAGCTTCGATTGTCGTATCCATCGCTGTTTTTGATGCAAATAATTTAGCCATAGCTCCAGATAAAGAGATGTCCTCTCCTGCATCTTTTTCAGTAGCCGCTTTGAAACAAAGCATTCTTGCAGCACTGATTTGAGTGGCCATATCTGCTAATTTAAATGCTACAGCTTGATGATTGATGATTTCTGTACCAAAAGCCTTGCGTTCTTTTGAGTACTTTAAAGCAAGTTCATACGCTCCTTGAGCAATACCTAAAGCTTGTGATGCAATACCTATACGCCCACCATTAAGTACATTCATTGCAAAAGCAAAACCAAACCCATCTTCACCTATACGGTTTTCTTTTGGTACTTTTACGTCTGTAAACATTAATGAGTGCGTGTCAGAACCGCGAATTCCCATTTTTTGTTCTTTAGCTCCAATTTCAAAGCCAGCCCAACCTTTCTCTACAATAAAAGCATTAATTCCCTTGTGCTTTTTCTCAGGATTAGTATGAGCAATTACAATATAGTAATCAGCAGTACTTCCATTTGTTATCCAGTTTTTAGTACCGTTAAGCAAATAGTAATCTCCCATATCAACAGCGGTTGTTTTTTGAGATGTAGCATCTGATCCTGCTTCTGGTTCTGATAAACAGAATGCTCCTATTACCTGTCCTGAAGCTAAAGGTTTTAAATATTTCTCTTTTTGTTCTTCACTTGCATATTTCTCAAGTCCAGCACAAACTAAAGAGTTATTCACTGACATTACAACAGCAGCTGAAGCATCCACCTTAGCTATTTCTTCCATTGCCAATACATAGGAAACGCTGTCAAGTCCACTTCCTCCATATTTTGGGTCAACCATCATCCCTAAGAACCCAAGTTCTCCTAATTTCTTTACTTGTTCTGTAGGGAAGATTTGATGTTCATCTCTTTCAATTACACCTGGTAATAGTTCTGTTTGTGCGAAATCACGAGCAGCTTGTTGAATCATCAACTGCTCTTCTGTTAATTTAAAATCCATCTATAGTTCTTTAATTTTTAGTCCTTAAGTTTTTGTAGTTCTCAAATATATGTGAATTAAATTAATTATTCAATCTACATTATGTAATTTTATCCTATGAAAAGACATCAATACAATATTTTGGGCGTTATGTCAGGTACTTCATTAGATGGAATAGACCTCGCATTTATTCAATTTGACTATGATGTTGACAGACAATGGAAATTCAAAATTTTAGTTGCTGATACAATACCATATTCACAGTCATGGAAGGGTCGTTTGAGCCAAGCAATTAGCATGAATCAAATGGATATTGAGAAATTAGATGAGCGTTATACTGTTTATTTGGCAAGTGTCATTAGTGGTTTTATAGAGCGCAATAATCTTCAGCATATTGACTTGATCTGTTCTCATGGTCATACCATTTTTCATAAACCAGAATTAGGTTATACGCTGCAAATAGGAAACTTACCTATTTTATCTGATTATGTAGGACATGATGTAGTGTGCGATTTCAGAGTACAGGATGTATTGCTTGGAGGGCAAGGGGCACCTTTGGTTCCGATTGGTGATCGCTTATTGTTTTCTGATTTCCAGGCATGTTTGAATTTAGGAGGGTTTGCCAATGTCTCTTTTGAGAATAATCTCAAGTATCGAATCGCTTATGATATATGTCCTGTAAATACAGTATTGAATGACTTAGTAAAATCTTTGGGTAAAGAGTATGACTGTAATGGTGATATAGCTCGACAAGGATCAAGCAATAGTGATTTGTTGAGTGAATTGAACTCAATTGATTTTTATAATCAAGCGCCTCCAAAGTCACTTGGAGTTGAGTTTTTGAAGACTTATGTCAATCCGATAATCAAAAAGTATAATCATTTGAGTATCTCTGATTTATTAGCTACTTACGTCGAACATATTGCTGAACAAATTGTAAAGGGAATTCCCTTATCTGAAGGCGAACGCGTTTTAGTAACAGGTGGTGGAGCTCATAATGCTTTTTTACTTGAGAGAATAAGAGAAAAATCACCCTTGGCTTTTGAGGTTCCTGCCAAAGAGATTGTGGACTATAAAGAAGCTATTATTTTTGGTTTATTAGGTGTGCTCAAATGGAGAGATGACGTAAATGTATTAGCAAGTGTAACGGGGGCTAAGTACGATCATTCGTCAGGGAAAGTATATCGTTTCTTTTCCCAACTCGAATAGACGGCAATAGAAGTAAGCTTTGTTGCGTGTAGGTAAGGTGCAATATGTAAAGGGAATGTATAGAAATAGGTTGTTTAGTTGTTTTATTTACAGTTAAGTAAGGGGGACTAACTTTTTTATCCTAAATCTTATATACATAACGAACAAAACATTATATATTTGAACCCTTTTAGAAATGAGTAAATTTGTTAATAATATGTTGTTTTTTGTGATGATTCATATTAAAAAACGCATTAATGCGTTCTATATGAATAACCCAAGCAATAGGTTGTTATAAAAAATTCATAGGAAAGAGTAAACGTAGTTAAATTAAACTTTAATAATTATATGATTCATTTTTTACAAGTGGACACAACTGTAGTGAGTCAAGCTGCTACAGATTTAGTTGAGCAAGGAAGTGAAGTGGCTAAGAAAGAATTAGCACTAAGTGAAATAATATTTAGTGGAGGTATTATAGGTCAATCTATTATGGTCGTGATCTTCATTATGTTATTCATGGCTTTGTATTTATATCTTGAGCGTTTTTTTGCAATTCGCAAGTCAGCTAAAGTGGATGAAGGGTTTATGACTCAAATAAAGTCTTATTTATCACAAGGAAAAATAAATCAAGCAAAATCACTCTGTGCAAATACTGATACACCAGTTGCTCGTTTAGTAGGTAAAGGGTTGTCTCGTATCGGAAGACCTTTACAAGATATTAATACAGCTATAGAGAATACTGGGAAATTAGAAGTGTATAAAATGGAGAAGAATATTAATCTGTTAGCAACATTATCTGGTGCAGGTCCTATGACAGGGTTCTTAGGTACTGTAGTGGGAATGGTAATGGCTTTCCATGAAATGTCAGATAATGGGTCAGCTCGCATCGATATGAGTGTATTGGCAGAAGGGATATACACGGCTATGATGACTACCGTTTTTGGTCTAATCGTAGGTTTAGTTGCTTATATCGGATATAATCACTTAGTGAGTAAGATTGATAAAATAGTTCATCAGTTGGAAGCAAATGCTGTTGAGTTTTTAGATTTATTAAACGAGCCAGCATAATGAATATTAGAGGGAGAAATAAAGTATCTGCAGAGTTCAATATGTCGTCAATGACCGATATTGTCTTTCTATTATTGATTTTTTTTATGGTAGCAATTACCACTATGACTACGACTAATGCGCTTGATTTAGTATTACCTAATTCTGATGGAAAGTCTGATTCTGTTGAAACTGTAGCTGTAAGTGTAGATGAGCAGTCTAATTACTTCATTGATCAGGACAAAGTAGCCTTAGAGCAGTTGGAAGAAGGATTGAAGAACAAGCTTTCGAATCAGGAAGATCCTAATATTGTTTTACACGTAGCTAAGGGGGTACCAGTTGAAGATGCAGTATATGTAATGGATATTGCTTACCGCAATAATTATAAAATTGTATTGGCTGTAGAACCAAAATAGTATGAAAATTTTACAAACAGAAAGTGAGAAAAAAGCTTTTGCAATTACATCAACTGTATTTGTGTTGTTATTGCTTTTGTTTTTCTTTTATAAAATAACGAAACCTACACCAGAACCATATTTGTTAGGAGGAGAGATTGCAATTAATTTTGGCAATAGCGACAAGGGTAGAGGAAATGAACAGCCGAAAGAGGTAATTGAAATGCAGCCTGAAGTAACTCCTGTGGAAGTAACAGAAGTGGAGGTTTCAGAACCCATCGTTGTGCAAAATACTGTTGAGACTCCTATAGTGAAGAAAGTAGACGAAACTCCTGTTAAGGAAGTTAAAAAAGAAGTGAAGCCGGAGAAAGTACAAGAACCCAAAAAGGAACAAAAACCAAGTCAAACGACTACAGATGCGTTAGCAAGTCTTATAAATGGTCCTAAAACATCAGGAGAAAAGTCTGAGGGGAACGGAACTACAGATCAAAGTGGGGCTCAAGGAAGTTTGGATGGAGATATCTATGCAAATTCTTTTTATGGTAGTGGAAAGGGACAAGGTTCGGGTGGAGGAACAAGTTGGGGACTCAATGGTCGTAGCTTAGCATCAAAAGGGCAAGTAGTGCCAGATTGTAATGAAGTTGGGACAGTAGTTGTCGAGATTCGAGTAGATAAAACTGGGAATGTGGTAGCTGCTAAGTATGCACAGGGAACTACCAATTCTGCTAAGTGTTTGACAGATGCTGCCATAGCAACTGCTAAGACATTTCGTTGGAAGCCGGATGATAAAGCACCTAATATTCAAGTAGGATTTATAGTAATTAATTTCAGAGTAGGGTCTTAGATCCTATTTTTTTATTTTGTTTATGACATATACTGAAACTTTAGAATGGATGTATGTGCAATTGCCAATGTATCAACAAAAGGGAGCAGTTGCTTATAAAGCAGATTTATCAAATACAATTAAGTTGGTCAATCACTTAGGTAATCCACAAGAAAACATTAAAACGATCCACATTGCTGGAACTAATGGAAAGGGGTCTACATCTTCTATGATCGCTTCTATTTTACAAGAGGCAGGATTTAAGGTAGGATTATATACATCTCCTCATTTAAAAGATTTTCGTGAGCGCATTAAAATTAATGGACAAGAAATCACTGAGTCTTTCGTTGTAGATTTTATTGCGCGTAATAAAGTGTTTTTTGAGGAAAATGCTTTAAGCTTTTTTGAAATGACTGTAGGTATGTGCTTCGAATATTTTAAACAAGAGCAAGTTGACGTGGCTGTGATCGAAGTTGGAATGGGAGGTAGGTTGGATTCTACCAATATTATTTCGCCATTGGTGTCTGTGATCACGAATATAGGCAAAGACCATACTGCTTTTTTAGGAAATACTTTGCAAGAGATAGCAAGGGAAAAAGCGGGAATTATAAAATATCATACTCCCGTAGTTATAGGTGAATATACTGATCAGACTAAACCTGTATTTATAGCCAAAGCACAAGAGGAGGAAGCTGAGATATTCTTTGCACAAGATACTTTTGAGGATAATACGTTGGTGTCAGATTTGAAAGGAGATTATCAAAAAGCAAATATTCGTACAGTTAGACAAACTATAGCTTTATTGAGAAAGAGTTTTAATATAACTCATGACAATGAAGAGCAAGGTTTACTACAGGTAGTTAGAAATACAAATTTATTAGGTCGTTGGCAGATTATTTCAGAAGCTCCCAAAGTAATTGCAGATACTGCACATAACGCCCATGGGTTAAATATTGTTATGAATCAGTTGAAACACGAAGAATACGAGAATTTATTTATTGTTTTTGGAGTGGTAAATGATAAAGATTTGTCTTCAGTACTGCCATTATTGCCAAAAACAGCTAAATACTTTTTTGCAAAGCCAAATATTTCACGTGGATTAAATGCTGACGAATTAAAGGAGCAAGCAAAGGAATATGGTTTGAATGGTGTTGTTTGTAGTTCAGTATTAGATGCTTATGTGAAAGCTAAGATCGAAGCTACTTTGAAGGACTTGATATATGTGGGAGGAAGTACTTTTGTAGTGGCTGAAATTTTGTAAAAAAAAATACAAAAAGCTTGCAAACTAAAAATCACGTCGTATATTTGCACCCGTAATCAACAAAAGGTTACACGTTCTTAAAAAGAAGAAAAATGGGCGATTAGCTCAGCTGGTTCAGAGCACCTCGTTTACACCGAGGGGGTCGGGGGTTCGAATCCCTCATCGCCCACCATTTTTTTTAGACTTATTGGAACACCAAATTATTTAATAATATTTTGGGCGATTAGCTCAGCTGGTTCAGAGCACCTCGTTTACACCGAGGGGGTCGGGGGTTCGAATCCCTCATCGCCCACTATTTTACCGTACAGTAAAAGACCTTAGTTTAAATAACTTTGGGCGATTAGCTCAGTTGGTTCAGAGCACCTCGTTTACACCGAGGGGGTCGGGGGTTCGAATCCCTCATCGCCCACTATTTTACCATACAGTAAAAGACCTTAGTTTAAATAACTTTGGGCGATTAGCTCAGTTGGTTCAGAGCACCTCGTTTACACCGAGGGGGTCGGGGGTTCGAATCCCTCATCGCCCACTATTTTACCGTACAGTAAAAGACCTTAGTTTAAATAACTTTGGGCGATTAGCTCAGCTGGTTCAGAGCACCTCGTTTACACCGAGGGGGTCGGGGGTTCGAATCCCTCATCGCCCACTATTTTACCATACAGTAAAAGACCTTAGTTTAAATAACTTTGGGCGATTAGCTCAGTTGGTTCAGAGCACCTCGTTTACACCGAGGGGGTCGGGGGTTCGAATCCCTCATTGCCCACAGATAAAAGCCGTAGATCAAGTGATCTACGGCTTTTTTTGTTCGTGCATACTTCATTTTGATTTTCTGCATTTTTATCGTGATTTCTCAGGGACAATTTTACAGGTTTGGAATCAGAAACAAAGTTTGGTTATTACTACTTTTTAAACACATTGTAGACCTCTGTTTCTATTTGTGTTTTGTGGATTATATATAATCCTGTTTTGCCTTTAGGTATAAGTGAAGTCAAATCAAACCTTCTTTTTCTTTATTGTGAAATTTGTACATAGCCTATTAGTATACTGAGAACAAAAAAAGGGTGCGTTTTCTTAGGACTTCCTTGCACCTTTCTAGGGGTATTCTTGCACTTTTCCTGGTAAAAAGGCGTGTTTCAGCAAGGAAACCCCTACCAAGCCCCTAGAATCCCCCAAGAAAGTGCGAGCAATATAGCATTGATTTTGGTTGTATTGAAAAGTCGTTGATGTTTAGCAGACTGTAGAATGTTCTATATGTGAGTGATTTCAAAGGATGCTTTTTTACGCAATTGTTCTCTTTCTAATCTGACTATGGGCTTTTTTATCTAAATCTTTATTCTCAATTCACTTATTGTTGTTTAGGGGAGATAAGGGAGTTTGGACTTTTTATTTTAATGGGTGATTGTTGATTTATGGTTAAATTTTTTTATTTTTGGTTGTTAAATTGCTAAAATGGTGTGTTGTTATTTGTTTTTGTGTTTTGGGAATTAGTAATTTGATATTGTGTTGAATTGTAGAGTAACATGTAGATAGGTATAGGATATGAGAAGAAAGACTTAATAGTGATTTATTGATATTGTGAAATAAAAAGTAAAACTATTAAAACAGTAGTTTTACAGGTAATAGTTTATGGTTTAAAATTATATTTTCCTTAGCAACTCTTATCAATATGAGCGAAATTAAATTATCTTTGCTTCTTTAAAAAAAAATAATCAAAATGACATTAAATCAGATTTTAACTCCGCAGATAGAGAAGGCTATTCAACAATTGTACGGTGCAACTGTAGATAAAGTTGAATACCAAGCGACAAGAAAAGAGTTTGAAGGAGATATTACTGTAGTTATTTTTCCTTTTTTAAGACAAATAAAGGGAAATCCAGTAGAAATTGGGACGAAGATAGGTGAGTACTTAGTAGAAAATACATCTGTAATAGAACGGTTTAATGTAGTTAAAGGTTTTTTAAATTTAGTAGTTTCAGATAGTTATTATATTGAGTTTTTTAATGCTATACGCAACGCGGAACACTTCGGTTTTGTAACACCTACTCTTGGTGATAAAGCGGTATTAGTAGAATACTCATCTCCAAACACAAATAAACCTTTGCATTTAGGTCATGTTAGAAATAACTTACTTGGATTTTCTGTAGCAGAGATATTGAAAGCTTCGGGAAAAAAGGTTTATAAAACTCAAATTATCAATGACAGAGGTATCCATATTTGTAAGTCAATGTTGGCTTGGCAAAAATATGGAAACGGGGATACACCAGAATCTACTGGTTTGAAAGGTGATAAGTTAGTAGGTAATTACTATGTGAAGTTTGATGTTGAATACAAGAGTCAAATCAAAGAGTTGATGGCTCAAGGTATGTCTGAGGACGATGCTAAGAAAGAGGCTCCTATCATTAAAGAGGCTAAGCAAATGCTTGTTGATTGGGAGAATGGAGTACCTGAAGTGATAGAGTTGTGGAAAACAATGAATCAATGGGTATATGATGGTTTCGCTGTATCGTATAAAAACTTAGGTGTAGATTTTGACAAGGTGTACTACGAGAGTAATACTTATTTGCTTGGAAAAGATGAAGTAGAGAAAGGATTAGAACAAGGCGTTTTCTTTAGAAAAGAGGATAATTCAGTTTGGATTGATTTATCAGATGAAGGTTTAGATGAGAAGTTAGTATTACGTGGAGATGGAACTTCAGTGTACATGACGCAAGATATTGGTACAGCTATACAACGTGTAAATGATTTCGGAGATGTAGGAGGTATGGTTTACACTGTTGGTAATGAGCAAGACTACCACTTTAAAGTATTGTTTTTGATTCTTAAAAAGCTTGGCTTTGATTGGGCTGAGAGTTTATATCATTTATCTTATGGAATGGTAGAACTACCTTCTGGAAAGATGAAAAGTAGAGAGGGAACAGTAGTAGATGCTGATGACTTGATGCAGGAGATGACTGATACGGCTAAGAGTATCTCTGAGGAATTAGGTAAACTTGAAGGATATTCAGATGAAGAGCGTTCTCAGTTGTTTACGACTATAGGTTTAGGTGCTTTAAAGTACTTTATTTTAAAAGTAGATCCACGTAAAGGGATGATGTTTAATCCTAAAGAATCAGTTGATTTTGCAGGAAATACAGGTCCATTTATCCAATATACTTACGCGCGTATTCAATCGATCTTAAGAAAGGCTGATTTCGATTACACGACGGAGATATCTGGTATCACTTTAGATGTAAAAGAGAAAGAACTATTGAAATTACTTGAGGATTTCCCTGTTGTAATTCAAGATGCTGCACGTACACATAGCCCTGCATTAGTAGCTAATTACGTTTATGAACTGGTAAGAGAGTATAACTCTTTTTACCAAACTGTATCTATCTTAGGAGAAGAAGATACTGTATTAAGAATTTTTAGAGTACAATTATCTCATAAAGTAGGTGAAGTAATTAAAGATGCCTTTGCATTACTTGGGATTGTCGTACCTGAACGAATGTAATTATACATTTTTGTGAAAAAAGAAAAATCTTATATTATACAGTCATTTGCCATTCTAGTAATGGCAAGTGGCTTTTTTTTGTTTTTTAAGGGGAATTTACCTTCAAAGATATTTTCTGAAGCTGCTCCTAAAACTGGAAATGTCGTAATTGATAGTTTGCTTTTAGAAGCATTTGAACAAGCCAAGGAAAGTAGTAAGAAAGGGTTAGTTGATGAAGCATTAGAGGAGAAGGAAAACAGTTCTAAAGACACGTTAACATCTGCTATAGGAGATGGGAATATTACCCTCATTGAAGAAGGTGATCTTTTGTCATTAGAATCAGAGGATAACTTTAAGGGGATGTTGTATTTAGAGCCCTTCTTTGAAAGACTATATGAATTAGAGCACAACAAAGGCAAGCGCGTTCGTATTGCATATTATGGCGATTCTATGACAGACGGGGATTTGATTGTTCAAGATTTGCGTAAGACCTACCAAGATACTTATGGTGGAGCTGGAGTTGGCTATATTCCCATTAATGTTGAGTCTGCTAAATCAAGGGGATCTATTGTTCATAGATATTCAGCAAACTGGAAAGTTCAATCATTTCTTAATGTAAAAAGACCAATGAGACCCTTCGGTGTCTCTGGACAAGTATTCTTTATAAAAGACACTGTAAAAGACACTTGGATTAGTTTGCAAGCTGGAAATATTAGAAATATGACCAGTTTGAATTCTCCAACTCTTTATTATGGGGCCTCGAATAATAAAAAGGGTAAAGTTAAAGTTATAATAGATAGAGATACTGTTGTAAAAGACTTAGCTATTAATGGTGAGTTGAATAGTTTGAAACTTTCAAATAGAAGTTTAAGACAGATCAAGTTGATGTTTCAATCGGCAGATTCAATTCCAATTTACGGTATAGATGTAAGTGCTTATAATGGTGTTCAAGTAGATAATTTTTCAAGTAGAGGAAACTCAGGTTTGCCATTGTCTTTATTTCGAGTGAGTTTGATGCAGAAGTTTCAACGTAGTTTAGATTATAATCTTATTATACTTCACTATGGAACTAATGTGCTTAATTATGGTTCGCTTGATTACAGATGGTATACTAAGCAAATGGGAGTTGTGGTAAATCACTTGAAACAGTGTTTTCCAAATGCGGCTATTTTAGTAATATCGACTGCAGATAAGTCAAGCAAGAAGGACATGAAGATGCAAACTGACCCAGCAGTTGTACCGTTGGTAAAAGCACAGCGTAAGTATGCAATGGAGAACCATGCAGGTTTTTTAAATCTATATGAAGCAATGGGAGGAGATGGTTCAATGGTTAAATGGGTAGAGGAGTCTCCTAATCGTGCAAACAAGGACTATACTCACTTCAATCATCGTGGAGCACAAGATATAGCTAAGTTGATTTATCAACAGTTAGATGAAGGGTATAAAGAGTATAGGACTAAACGCCACAAGAAAGAAGGAATAAAAGAAGAAAGTAGTGTTGATTCATTACAACAAAAAGAAAAAGAAGAAAATACAACTGTAGTAGACACTGTTGAGAATGGTAAAAAGTAAAATTGCTCTTGTTCTGAGTAGCATTTTTTGGGGAACTTGTGCTTTTGCACAAGAAAATTTAATTAAGTATCAAGTTAATTCAGATTCAGATCTTGATAGCATAAGTGCTGTTGACCAGGAAGAGGGAAACCGTATATATTATGATGACCGATTATATGAGTTTTTTCAGAAACTATATGAGCTTGATTCTTTAAAGGAAGGTAAGGTCAATATTGTACATATTGGCGATTCACATATTCAAGCTGATTTTTTTACAGGAAAAATGAGAAAACTATTGCAATCCCGTTTTGGAAATGGTGGGTTGGGATTTGTTTTTCCTTATAGATTGGCAAAGACGAATGGTAACTCTATCGTGCGTTATACATCAAATGTAGACTGGGAAAGTAGAAGAAATATTTATCCTGTTAACGGTGCTAACGTTGGTTTAAGTGGGATTGCACTTTCGACTAATAATAAAAACTTAGTTATCGAAATGAATATTCGCGATAACGAATATAGTTTTTCGCGCATGAAAGTTTTTACTCCGACTGAAGATCAATTGTTTAATTTAGGTAGTACTGATAAACAATTGAGTTTAGAGTCTGGTGTTCCTAAGAAAGTAAATCACATTATCAAGAGTGGAGAATCTCTGTCGAGTATTGCCAGAAGATATGGAACCTCTGTGATTGATTTGAAACGCATTAATAAGTTAAAAACCAGTACCATTCACCCAGGTAGAAGTTTATCTATACCTACTCCAGAAAGAGAGCCTGTAGTGGTTAATCCTGAGGTTTTTAATAGAGTAGATGCTACTCAAGCAGAAGGTTATTACGACTTCACATTTGATAGAGAGCAAAATCGCATCTATTTTTATTCAAATGAGGAGAAGGAGTTATACGATTTGAACGGAATTGTTTTAGAGAACGATAGAGCGGGACTGCTATATCACAGTATAGGAGTAAATGGCGCTCGATATTCAGATTACGGAAAGTATCCTCTGTTCTTTGAACAGTTAAAGGGATTAGAACCAGATTTGCTGGTTTTATCAATGGGTACTAATGAGGCATTTGACAAAATGAGTCCAGCTGATTTTCAAAATCAGGTAAATATTTTTCTTAAGAAAGTAAAAGAACACTTACCAAAAGTAAATGTTCTAATAACAACCCCACCTCCGAGTTATTTTTCTAAAGGGAATGTCAATACGGTAGCAACTGAGTTATCAAATGAATTAACCATTAACGGCCTGGAAAATAACTATGCTGTATGGGATTTGTACTTTAATTTGGGAGGAAATTTAGGTCTGCAAGAGTTGCAAGATCAGGGAATGTTAGCTCGTGATTTAGTACATTATTCAGTGAAGGGATATGAGTATTCTGCTGATTTATTCTTTGATGCTTTAATCGAGGCATATCAAAAATTTTGTGAGAAAAAGAAATAATGTTGTTCATGAGTTTATTTAATATAGAAATACCTTCGGTTTCATGGGATGATGTTATCCATTGGTTTACATTTAATCCAAAGGAGCCTTTGCTGTTTAATTCAGCTTTGTTTTTGGGGTTATTTATCGTTTTTTATCTATTCTATATTTTAATGAGGAAGACTTTCCATGTGCGATTATTGTATGTGGTACTGTTTTCTATATTTTTCTATTACAAGTCGAGCGGTATGTATTTTTTAATACTGGTCGGTTCTTCTTTAATGGACTATTATTTTGCGAAAATAATTAATGATACTTTAAACGAGACGAAGAAGAGAACTTTGTTGACGGTTAGTATTATCGTTAACTTGGGAATGTTAGGGTATTTTAAATACACGAACTTCTTCTTAGATGGTGTTAATTTCTTTGCTGAAACTGGTTTTCATATCGATGATATAATCTTGCCTGTAGGTATTTCGTTTTTTACTTTTCAATCGATCAGTTATATAATAGAAATTTACCGCAAGGAAATCGAACCAACGAAGAACTTTTTAGACTACTTGTTCTTTATATCGTTCTTTCCTCAATTGGTTGCAGGACCAATTGTACGAGCAAAAGATTTTATTCCTCAGATTTATGAAAATATAAAGGTTACACGTGATAATGTAAATGAAGGATTATTATTGATTGTCGGAGGATTACTCAAAAAGGCTGTTATCTCTGATTACATCTCTATTAACTTTGTTGACCGTGTATTTGATTCGCCGAATAGTTATACTGCTTTTGAGAACTTAATGGCATCTTATGGGTATGCGATTCAGATTTATTGTGATTTCTCTGGATATTCAGATATGGCTATCGGTATTGCATTATTGTTAGGGTATCGTTTGCCAATGAACTTTAATGTACCATATCAATCTACGTCAATTACTGAGTTTTGGAGACGTTGGCACATATCACTTTCTACTTGGTTAAAGGATTTCTTGTATATCACAGTAGGGGGGAATAGAAATGGTAGTTTTGGAGGATTCTTCTTTCCCTCTCTTTTCTTTGTAGGGGTTTTAGGTTGGGGAATTTACTATTATAAGACCAGCGCTATTCCGTTGTTAATAGCCATAGGATCAATAATTGTATTTGGTGTTACTATTTTGTTTTCAAAAGAGAGAAAGAAAAGCTTGTTTACCAATTTCAACTTGTTGACTACCATGTTACTTGGTGGATTATGGCACGGAGCAAGTTTGCGATTCATCGTTTGGGGAGCACTTCACGGTATAGCATTAGCTGTACATAAGATTTTTATGGAGTTGTTTCCAAGAGCAAAAGGTAAAGAACCTTCGTTTGTATGGAAAGTTATGTCTATAGTGATAACTTTTCATTTTGTTACATTTTGTTGGATCTTCTTTAGAGCGAGATCATTTGATACGGCATTAGATATTATTTATAATATCGGTAAAATAGATTGGGATTTACATGCTTGGATGGTGATAATAGATGGATATAAAAACGCCTTCTTGTTAATCTTAATAGCATTTGTATGGCATTTTATACCAAAGAAATGGATGGAAATTCCACATCAGTTGTTTAATACAGCTCCAGTATTTGTGAAGTCTGTGTTTTTAAGCTTTATATTTTGGGTTGTTTACGCGACAGCTACTGCAGGTCCACAACCATTTATTTACTTCCAGTTTTAAAGAGTTTGAATCAAAATATAGTCGAACCTATAATACAAAAAGAGGCTGTCTAAAAAGCCTAAAAAACAAAACCCCGTCTAAAAAAGGCGGGGTTTTTTCATTGTTTGTCCTCAAAAATAATTATCTTCAAGGTGCAACCAAACAATAAGAAAGACAAATATAATGTTCAAATCTGAAAGTTTAAAATCGCCGAGTCTATTTCCTGAAGATATTTTTTCTAAAATTCCTCTAGACCATCCTGTTCGTCTTATCAATGCTGTTGTTGATGAGTTAGATATTAGTTCTATTTTAAGTCAATACAAAGGAGGAGGGACCACCAGTTATCATCCCCGTATGATGATAAAAGTCTTATTCTACGCCTATTTCAATAATATTTATTCATCGCGTAAGATTGAACGGGCTTTGACGGAGAACATTTATTTTATGTGGTTATCTGGTAATAGCTTGCCTGATCATCGCACGATTAATTATTTTCGCGCTAAGCGATTGAAAGGTCAAATCCATCAGCTTTTTGCAGATGTGGTTCGTCTGTTACAAGAATTACAATATGTTAGTTTACAAGTTCAATATATTGATGGAACAAAAATTGAATCTAGCTCTAACCGATACACCTTTGTATGGCGTGGTTCAGTGGAGAAAAACAAGGCTAAATTAGAAACAAAAATTCAAGATGTTCTCACAGAAATAGAGGGTCAAATCAAACAGGATCAAAGTGAACTCGCAAAAGAACACTGTTCCAAAAATATTGATAGTTTAGAGCTTAAAGAAAAAGTGACTCAGTTAAATAAACATAGGGCAGACCTACCCAAACCTACAGCTAAACAGCTCAAACAGTTAGAAGACGAGCATTTACCTCGCTTGCAAAAATACGAACAACAACTAGAAACTTTAGGTACTCGAAATAGTTATAGTAAAACAGATCCAGATGCTACTTTTATGCGAATGAAAGAAGATCACATGAAAAACGGGCAACTTAAACCTGCCTACAATACTCAAATAAGTACTGAAAATCAATTTATTACACATTATACTATTGCACAAAAATCAACTGACACCACTACCTTAATCAATCATCTAGAGACTTTTGAACAAACCTATGCACAACAAAGTAAAGAAGTTGTAGCAGATGCTGGGTATGGTAGCGAAGAGAATTATCTGTATTTACTTGAAAGAGAAATAACGCCCTATGTGAAATTTAATTATTTTCATATGGAACAGAAAAGAGCTTGGAAGAACAACCCTTTTCTACAACACAATCTTTACTACAATAAATTGTTTGATTACATCTTATGTCCAAATGGAGAAAAGCTACCTAATATTGGAAGTAGTACTAAATACACCACCACTGGTTTTGCGTCAAAAATACATCTGTATCAAGCTTCTAACTGCTTGAAATGCTCGTTAAAAGAGCTATGTAATAAAGCAGCAGAAAACAGAACAGTCTCTATGAATCATAGATTGGTTCAAATAAAACAACATATTAGAGAATTACTCAACTCTGAACGCGGTAAATATCATAGAAGTAAAAGACCTGTAGAAGTAGAAGCTGTTTTTGGACAACTAAAAAGCAACAACAAATTTACTAGGTTTACTCTAAGAGGATTAGAAATGGTCGAAATTGAATTTGGACTGATGGCTCTTGCACATAATTTAAGAAAACTTACTAAGAATAGAGAAAAATCGACTTTAAACAACAATTTTCATCCTAAAAAAGAGACTGATAAACGAAAAATGACAAATTATAAGTCTAAAACTCGTTTTAATTGCAAGAACTTTTAATCTAAGAGAAAAGTAACGTTTTATATAATACAAAAGAGGGTGACCTTTTGGGACACCCTCTTTTTGTATTATTTTGTGCGTAAATCAGCTTGGTGTTTAGGCGATAACATCGGTTCAGCAAATGAGATGACCTCTTCTTCTTCTAATGCACTTAAAATGGCATATACGTTTTTATAATTTGTTTGAAGAGGAATGCTAATTACAAAGTAATAATCATCTACTAATTCTATTTCTGTATTAGCATATAGGATTTCATTGTATAGATCTTCTCGATTGTATTTCTCTTTTTGGACAATGACTTGAACAGTACTATTGCCCGAATAACTTTCTATATGTTGTATTACCAACCTTTTGTCGTCATCTTGTATTGAAGCATAAACCACATCTTCACATGAAAGTTCTGGTCCATAATAGGGAATATTATCTATTTTATATAAACCTTTGCTGGCATCAATTACAACTCCCCAAAGTACTTCTTCCGTATTTTTTTCTAATACTTCACTATAATACTTTACTACTACTTGTTCTAACTGTTCTTTCATTTCAGAATAATATTCGGATTATTTATTTATAAGAGTAGGTATGTAACCTAATTCAGTTGCAAAGATAAAAGGTAAAAGGGATTTAGTATAATGCGATTTCACAATAAATAAAAAAGTTATTAACCCTTTTGATAGCAATAGAGAGCGTGTAGAACAGAAAGTGCCTTTATCTGTTTAGTTTAATTTCTTCTGTATATTCGAAGATGCCATAGACTAATAAGTCAATTTCATAGTGATTCGCATACGATTTGCCATACTCAATCAGTGTAGTATAGATATTATTTTCTGAAGATTGGATTAATTGATAGGCATAATCAATCATTCCTTCTATATAATTGGCCTGTATATTTAGTGTACGCAATTTTCTCTTTGCCAGTGTATTTATATCTTCAATTGGCATTCTTTGCGTTGTTGATAAGCCTAAACTGTATCCATAGTAAACCATACCAAAAACGACAATCATTGTTTCACTTTTGTCATCCCATAAGGGACTGTTGACAACTTGATGGAACAAAAAATCTGTTTTTTGACGGAATTTACTTTTCATGGCTACTACATATAGTTGAATTCACAGGCGTATATACTGACAATAGATGCCTATCTAATAACCCCTAAAACCTAATGTTGATACGTGTTTGAGTTGTGTAGAATGACAAAAAGTCTATTTGTTTTTTATAAACTGTATAATTATCTGTTAAAGATACTTTTAATTTTTCGAAGTAAGTAATAATGTTAATTTTTTAATTTAGAATATTAAGTTTTTTTTTGATTAAATAGAATGTATTCTGAAGGAGTTTTATTAAAATGCAATCATTCTTTTGGTAACTAAAGACATACTTTATTTGTTTATTGTTATTCTTGGGATTAATTAACTTGTTAATTATTAGATATATAGGTTTTTTATGGCTAAATTTATAGAACAACTATAAAACCAAATATCATGGAAAAAGCTTTAAAAATCATAGTAGCTGTATTATTGATATTTACAGTATTCTCTTTACCTCCAGACTTGTACCGTTTTGTAAGCCTAATTGTAATGGTGTCTTTGGGTATTTTAGCTTACAATTCTCATGTGAACAAGAAGCTAATAGAAGTTTTAACGTATATCGTATTAATTGTTATTTTTCAACCTTTTTATACTGTTACCATTTCACCTATACTTTGGAAATCGATTACCATTTTAGCAGTACTTTATCTGATTGGCAGTAGTTTTTTCAATTTGAATAAAGTGGAAAAACAGTAAGCGTACGCGTTTCATCGCTCTATTTATACCTAAAAGGTATAGAAGTGCTTTGTTTTAGCCTATTGTGATTTCATCAAATTATTAATAATATACGCTATGTATTGTGAAATATTAGTGTGTTTTGAATAGTATGGTTAAATAATATTTGTGATTACTATTTTTTTAATTAAATAAAGGCAAAATTATTCAATGCTTGTTAAAATTGTTATATAAATTGTATATTGCAGTAAGCTATTTGTAGAAAGAATAAAAATCCTACTGTGTATTTGGGATAGAAAGTAGAGTGGGGACATATTTTCTATCGTTAACTAGATATGACAAGGTAAAGGTCACTTGTACAAGTGACCTTTTTTGTTGCTTTATGCTATATAAAAAGCCATTAATAATCTATTAATGGCTTTTTAATTTTATGCAAACGAAACTGTGATTTACAGCTTTAGACCCTTTAGTCTTAGTGAGTTTGTAATTACTGAGACAGAACTAAAACTCATTGCTAAAGCGGCTATCATCGGTGATAAAACGATTCCAAAAACAGGATATAGTACTCCTGCTGCAATTGGAATACCAACCGAATTGTATATAAAGGCAAAGAATAAGTTTTGCTTAATATTTCGCATTACTCCATGACTTAGGTTAATAGCTTTAGGGATACCAATTAGATCTCCTTTTAGCAGTGTGATTTCTGCACTTTCAATAGCCACATCAGTTCCTGTACCCATAGAGATACCTACGTTGGCCTGTGCTAAAGCTGGGGCGTCGTTAATACCGTCACCTGCCATAGCTACAACTTTACCTAATTCTTGCAATTTTTTGATTTCGTTCAATTTATCCTCCGGCATTGCTTCGGCTAAGAAGTGTTTGATATTTAACTCATCTGCTACAGCTTTGGCTGTATTGGGATTATCTCCAGTAATCATAATTACCTCGATACCTTTACTTTGCAAGTCTTGAACAGCCTTTTTACTTGATTCCTTGATTTTATCATATAGTACAGCATAACCAATAATATTGTTGTCTTCTGCAATATAAGATACTGTTTTACCCAAGTTTTGTTCTGCTCTTACTTTAAGTTCTAACTCACTACTTACCTCAGCTTGTACAGTTTCCATTAAAGCTTTGTTCCCCAATGAGATTCTTTTCTTGTCTACAACTCCTTGTATTCCTTTACCTGTCACGTTGTTAAACATTTTAATGGAACTTAAGGACAATCCCTTTTCTTTTGCTTTATTGGTAAAAGAAGTTGCAAGTGCGTGTTCACTATTTTGATTTAATGAAGCTGTTAGATGCAATAAGTCATTTTCAGAATAACCTTCTACTATGGATACAATTTTCTCTACTGATGGCTTACCTTCAGTTAAAGTACCTGTTTTATCAGTAATTAAGACATTTACTTTATTGGCTGTTTCAAGTGCTTCTGCATTTTTGATAAGGATACCATTTTGAGCTCCTTTACCTATACCTACCATTATAGACATTGGTGTTGCCAATCCTAATGCACATGGACACGCAATAATTAAAACAGCTAAAGCATTGACAAAAGCGTATGCAAGTTTTGGTTCTGGTCCAAGTGTTTTCCACAAGATGAACGTGATGATAGAGATCAACACTACAGTAGGCACAAAATACTTAGCTACTTTATCTGCTAATTTTTGGATCGGTGCTCGAGAACGGCTTGCGTTATTAACCATTTCGATGATTTGCGATAAGAGTGTTTCATCTCCTACTTTCTCTGCAATCATTAGGAATGAACTATTGCCATTTATTGTTCCTGCAACTACTTTATCTCCTTTAGTTTTATGAACAGGGATAGGTTCTCCAGAAATCATTGATTCATCAATACTACTGTCTCCTTCAAATATAGAACCATCAACTGGTATTTTTTCTCCTGGTTTTACACGTAATTTATTTCCTTTGACAATTTTTTCAAGAGCGATTACTTCTTCTCCCGATTCTGTCACTAAGGTCGCATCAGTAGGAGATAGCTTAAGTAATTCTTTTATTGCCGAATTTGTTCTACTATGAGCTTTAGCTTCCATTACTTGTCCTACAAGAACTAAAGTTAAAATAACAGCAACAGACTCGAAGTATAAGTGTATTCCGTGTTCTCCTTTAAAGTCTTCAGGGAATAGGTTTGGGAAGAATAAGGCTACAACGCTAAATAATAGTCCTGCAGCTGATCCTAATCCAATTAAACTAAACATGTTTAGATTCCACGTTTTAAAAGAGCCCCATGCTCTGGTAAAGAACATCCAACAAGCGTATACTACTGGTAAAGTAAGTAGCAATTGTAGGTAGTTATTTATGTGATGAGGAACAACTTTACCTATTGGATCTCCTGGTATCATAGACCCCATGGCTAAAATAAAGACAGGTATTGTAAAAAGAACTGATATTCTCAGTTTCTTAAGCATATCTGTGTATGTAGTATCCTCTGGTTCTATGCTAATTGTTTTGGCAACTAATGCCATACCACATTTAGGACAATCTCCTGGTTCGTCATAGGTTTTGTCTCCTTCACAAAGCATTGGACAGTAATAAACTGTTTTCTCGATTTTAGCAGCAGGTATCTGCTCTAAATTCATACCACAAACAGGACATCCTACGTTAGTGTCATATACTTTATCTCCTTCACATAGCATTGGGCAGAAGTATTTACCTGCTTTATCAGCCATGTTATCGGGAATTTCTTGTTGGTATTTATCCTCCTCACTGATTTCGATAGCAGGTAGGATTTCTTGTGTACCATCTTCTTTTGTAACTATTTCTTGCAAGATATAGTTACCTTTTTGTAACAATGCCTTTTGTAGAGTTTTCGTATCTATGTCGTGATGTAACTCTAAGTCTGCTTGTGCATCTTCTAATGAAACGTGAGCGTGTACGCCGTGAACTGTGTTTAGTGTTTCTTCCACCTTAGTCCTACAGCCATTACAAGTCATCCCACTTACTTTATATTGCTTTTTCATATCTAAAAACTAATAATCTTAATTTATACATACAAAATTCGTTTAAATTGATTAATTCCTGTTATACAATTATGGAAATTGGTTATATATTTTTATTATTAGTCATTGGATAGGTATTGTAGATCAGTGAATAAGCAATTGAGCTGCCTTTTAGAATTGAGTACAAAGGATATTTTGTACTTTCGTACTTATTAAAAGAGAAAGCGTATGAAAAAGAGGATTAGTCTTGTGCTTATTATCGCTGTAGTGTGTATAGGTTGTAAGCAAAGTAAAAAACCTACTGAGATTTATGGTAAGGTGAAACCTGAGATAAAGAAAGAGGCCTTCTCGGAGGGATTACTTACTTATGAATTAAGCATAAGTGATTCTATAGTAGATACCTTTATCAAAGACAAAGTTGCTCAAGCACCCACGAACATAAAAGCTCTATTGGATAAATACAAAGGAAAGCCCGAGGATAAGAAATACATTGAGAATTTCTTTGAGAATAATCCTGACTTTTTAAAGCGCTATGGTAAATTACCTTTTATAAAAAATACAGTAAGCATAGCAGGATATAACGTAAATAGTTATAGAGAAGGGTTAACTTATTTGTATGAATTGGAAATGAATGAGTTGCAAGGTCAAGGAAGTGGGTTTATTGGGCGAAATAGGAGTATGTTATCTCCAGAACAGGGCGTAAACTTTTCGATTAGAAAAGAGCAAGTGGAGCAAATAGACCGTCACTTCTTAATAGTTATCGATGAAAACAACTATACAAGAGAGGAACGAGAAACGGATATGAAAGTAGCAGGGTATGAAGTAAAAGAGGTACTTTATCAACTCAAAGAAGAGTTGCGTCATACTGCTGATTTGTGTACTCCTTTAGAGCTAACTGTATATACAAGTAAGGGTGTAAGTGCTTTGGTTAATTCTGCTCTACCTGTACAATTGCCTCGTGAAGGTTATGGGGTTTTGAAGGCAGAGGTTCGCTTTAGAGATTCTTCTGTTGATCCTTTTTATTTTGTGATAGAAGCTAAGGCTGTCGTGGTAAGGGAGCTGTTGATGGGGGAAAAGTCAATAGTGAATTATTCCAAGGAGTTTACAGCATTAGATGAGTCTAATAGCAATGAATTGTATAAAGCGGTTTTTGAAAAGTATATCATCGAACCTACGATGAATTCAAAGTAAACAACTCTGGTGAATACTGCTGTAATTGTATTTTAAAATTGGTAGAAGTAAAATTCCAATAGTTGATTGTTTCGGCTCTCTTTGAATCTTTATTTCATTTAGGTTGATAGGTTGGTTTATCAGATGAGATTTTTACTAATTTTGATAACAATAAGTGCGATGTTTGATATTAATGAAATAATCAAAGCCTAATATTTGCTGTCATACCTTAATGTTTTTTTGAATAGGTCAATCGCGCAAAGGACTAATTAGAGAAGTCTCTTTTAGTGATTCTTGTGATTAAGAAGTCTTTTTTAAAGTGAGATTAGCCAAAGGGCATGATTTTAACTCGAGTGAAATAATAATTGACAAACGTCACTGTATTATTCATTTTAGTCGTCTTGTTCAAAGTTTACTTCTTCTTATTTTTGTATTAAATAACAGATTCAAATGAATGTATATTTTATCATTATCATCATACTACTTTTAGTTATTATCGGTATTTTACTTTACTTATTAATTCGCTCTAATCGTTCAAGAGTGTATTTCGAAAAGGAGCAAGATCTCCTAAATAGCAAGTTAAAGTATTTTCAGTTGGAATCTTTAGAGTCAAGATTGGACCCACATTTGTTTAAGAATATCTTGAATTCGGTACAATCCCTTGCATACCAAACCTATTATGCATTAGATAAGATGGCAGGAGTTATGGATTACATTATGTACGATAGCCAAAAGAAGTTTGTATCACTTAGAGAAGAGCACGATTTTGCAATTAAATTAATTGATATCAATAAGATTAAACTGAATCCTTTGTTTCGATTGGATGTTCGTTCGGTGATACAAGAAGGAGAACTCTTATATGATGAGGACTTGGTTGCTCCTTTGATCTGTGTGGAGTTAATCGAGAATGCTTTTAAACACGCAGATTTACAAAGTTCAGATTCTTTTATCTCAGTATTGTTCAAAATGAAGAAAGGACAGTTTGATTTGATTGTTTCCAATAAAGCATCAAGTAAAAAGGGATTAGAAAAAGAACATGGGGGATTTGGTCTTAGTGCCTTACAGCAGCGACTTGAGTTAATTTACGGCTCTTATTTTAAATTAGAAAAATCATTTGATTCACAAGTATATACAATGCACCTAAAACTTAACTTATATGACTTCAAAGATAAAATGCATACTCTTAGATGATGAACTTTTAGGATTAAAGTATTTAAAGATGCTTTGTGAACAAATTCAAGAATTAGAAATTGTAGCAGTCTTTGATAATCCGCTTGTGTTTTTAGAACAACAAAAACAGTTGAATTATCAATTGTTGATTTTAGATATTAATATGCCTCAAATAGATGGTTTGTCAGTAGCTCAGCTTGTTCCAACAAAGGGAATAATATTTACTACAGCCTATAAAGAATATGCAGTTGAAGCCTTTGAAATAGATGCTATTGATTATTTGACAAAACCCTTGCGAAAAGATCGATTGCTAAAAGCTGTACACAAAGCTATGCGAAATATAGAAAAAGAGGAGAAACCATTATTTATTACTTCCAATACCAATAAAGGAAAAGCAGTAATTTACTTTGAAGATATATTATTGATAACTACCTCAGAAGACGATCCTCGAGATAAGGAAGTATTATTAATTAATGATGGGCGTATTACCCTGAAGAATATTTCACTGGATAAGTTATTAGAAGTTCTGCCCCACGGGTTATTTGTCAGAGTTAATAAGCGAGAGATAATTGCTTATAAAGCTGTGCAATTCTTTAGTTATGATGAAATCACTACTACTATTTTTGACGTTAATAACAAGCCTTTATTAGTTACTATTGGAGCTGCTTTCAAATCAGATTTTTTAGCAAATATGTAACTTGTTACACATTTTTCTACTTTCATTACAAAACTATAGTTTATCACTACATTGTATAAGAAATACAAGGATAAATGGTAGATGTTTGCTTGAATTAAAACAACTACTAAAATGGAGAAATATAGAAATTCGCTATTGTATTTAGGATTAATAGGAGGGGGATTAGGCTCAATGTATTGGGTGGTAAATAAAGGCGCTGCATTGGAGCACAATGTTGTTAAGGTTGTATCTGAGTTAGGGCCTTTTGAAAACTTTCTCAATACACTAAAAGATAATCTTCATCATCCATTAGCATTACTATTAGCTCAAATAGTTACAATAGTACTGGTTGCAAGGGCATTTGGTTGGTTTTGTAAGAAAATTGGTCAGCCTTCTGTTATAGGAGAGATTATTGCTGGTATAGCCTTAGGACCTTCCTTTGTGGGAATGTATTTCCCCGAGTTTTCAGCAGTTTTATTTCCAGAGGCTTCTTTGGGAAACCTTAGTTTCTTGAGTCAGATAGGCCTTATTCTCTTTATGTTTGTTATAGGGATGGAATTAGACCTGAAAGTATTAAAGAATAAGGCGCATGATGCTGTACTTATCAGTCATGCAAGTATTATTATCCCCTTTGCTTTGGGAATGATTTTAGCCTATTTTATATTCACTTCTTTTGCTCCAGATGGAGTAGAGTTTTTATCATTTGGATTGTTCTTGGGTATTTCAATGAGTATCACAGCTTTTCCTGTTTTGGCTCGTATTGTACAAGAGAGGGGATTGCACAAGAGTAGAATTGGTACTATTGTTATTACCTGTGCAGCTGCAGACGACATTACAGCTTGGTGTTTATTAGCAGCAGTAATCGCTATTGTACAAGCAGGTAGTTTTGTGAGTTCACTATACATTATTGTATTAGCAGTTGTGTATGTATTTGTTATGCTGCGTTTTGTACGTCCTTTTTTGGCGAAAGTAGGAAAGAATCAAAGCAATGGGAAAGGAATGTCTAAGTCTTTTGTTGCTATCTTTTTATTAACTCTTATTATATCCTCTTATTGTACAGAGGTTATTGGAATACACGCATTGTTTGGCGCTTTTATGACAGGGGCGATTATGCCTGATAATATTCGATTCAGAGAAATGTTTATGGAAAAGGTAGAAGACATAGCTGTTATTCTTTTTTTACCTTTATTCTTTGTCTATACTGGACTTCGTACAGAGATAGGATTATTAAATGAACCTTATTTATGGAAAGTAACGGCCGTTATTATTCTAGTGGCTACTGTAGGGAAGTTCTTAGGAAGTGCGCTGACAGCCAAGTTTGTTGGGATATCTTGGAAAGATAGTTTGACTATAGGTGCACTTATGAATACCAGGGGACTTATGGAATTAATTGTTTTAAATATAGGTTTCGATTTAGGTGTATTGACTGGAGAAATCTTTGCTATGATGGTTATTATGGCTTTGGCAACCACCTTTATGACTGGGCCATTGTTAGATTTAATCAACTTTATCTTTGGTAAGGATAAAGTTGAAAGTGAGGTGTCTATTGTCAATGCAAAGGGGAATTACCAGATTTACATGTTTTTTGATGCCATTAGTAAACCCAAAGATTTGTTGAAATTAGCACATAGTTTTGTAGGTAATAATAAGCTGAGTACAAGTATCACAGCTATGCACTTAATAGATAGTACAGAGGTAAGTGCTTATAGTGCTGGAGCTTATGAGGAGGAAATGTTTGAACCCATTATTCAAGAAGCGCAAGAGCTTAATCAAGAGGTTCATACACTATATAAAGTGTCTACTGATGTTGAAACAGATATTGTCGAAATTATTAATGAAGATACATGCGATTTATTTTTAACAGAGATGGGGTATTCTATTTATCGCGGGACATTATTGGGTAATATCTTAGGATTTACAACTCGAATAATCAATCCGAATGTATTAATAAATAAAGTAACTGGTAGAGAGCGTTTGTTTGAACAATCTATTTTTGATGTTCGCACAGAACAGATTCTAAATAACAGTAAAGTACCTGTAGGGGTTTTTATCAATAAAGATTTCCAAAAAGTAGATCAAGTTATATTGCCAGTCTTTACAAAAGCTGATCTATCCCTATTAAAGTTTGCGCAGAAGTGGATTGCAAATTCTAATGCTCAAGTAACAGTGTTAGATGCAATGGGAGAATTAGATCAATATGTGGACTTTAAAGAGCAAATTAGGCTAATTGAACAGTATAAACCAAACCATATCCGAGTGATCAAAAAAAGAACGATTCGCAAGGATTTTATTGAAGAATACGATATAATGCTTATTGGTTTGGACAGTTGGAAGAAGTTAATTGGTACGAGAAGTCGTTGGTTAAATTACGCTCCTTCAATGTTAATTGTTAAGTCCTAAGCACCTGTATAAAAATAGTGTTATTCCCATTCTTTTTAGGAGAAAATAGTTTACATTAGAAAACTATTAATAATCTAAATGTATCTTATGAAAGTGAAACCGATCATCGAGCAAGACGAGCTTTTCATGTTAATACAAAAACAATCCTCAAATCTAATTATTGTAGATGCGAGTAATCACAAGCAAGCTAGAGAAAACTATGAAAAGCAACATATTCAAGGGGCTATATTTGTTGATGCAAATGAGCAATTGGCAACTATAGGGGATGTTGCAGCAATGGGAGGTAGACATCCTTTACCCAGTGTTGAAAAGTTTGCCAAAGTGTTACAAGAGTTAGGAATATCGAAGCGCAGTCATGTTGTTATCTATGATGATAAGTATGGCGGTAATTCAGCTGCTCGCTTTTGGTGGATGTTAAAAGCTGTAGGACATGACAATGTACAGGTATTAAATGGAGGGTATCAATCAGCTGTATTGAGTAAATTACCTATGAGTAATCAAGTTACCGTACACAAACCTACTGAGGAATACGCTGTGACTTCATGGGAATTGCCAATTGCAGAAATAAAGGAACTGGTTGGCAATTCACAGAGTGAGGACTATTTAGTTATAGATGTTAGGGAACCTAATCGCTACAAAGGCATTAGTGAACCAATAGATGAGGTAGCTGGACATATCCCAGGCGCTGTTAATATTCCTTTTATGTCAAACCTCGATGAGAATGGTTGTTTTTTACCTTCTGATATGCTTAAGGCTAAGTACAAAGAATTACTAGAGAATTTTGATACGGATAAAACTATAGTGCATTGTGGTTCTGGAATAACAGCATGTCATACACTATTGGCTATTGCGTCAGCAGGTCTGCCTATACCAAAGTTATATGTAGGGTCATGGAGTGAATGGTCAAGAAGTGAAAACCCTATAGCAACTGATAAATAAGGGTGAGTTTACTTATAGTGTATTTTGAATCTCATTGCAAATAAAGATTTGTTCAAGCACAAAGGGAGTATTTATAGGAAGCTGCTTAGAGGTCGACTAAGCAGCTTTTTATATATAAACGAAATTAGGTTACTATCAATCTGTGTGAATTACAGTAAGCTTAAAGAGTATTGGAGGCGTCTTGTAAGAGTGCACTCATAGACTATTGATAAGTTTCATATCGATGGGAGTACACTTTATTATAGACTCCTATCGTGTAGGAGCATCTAAATATTAACTAAATAACGTCTAAATTACTACATTTACAAGAAAAAGAGAATGAAAGAAAATAAAGAAGTTGTTATTCCGCTTAGCAAGCAAAAGATTGTTTTATTGATATTGATAGGTGCTGTATTTGTTGGGTTGGGGATTTGGTTCGTTGCATTTCCTCCTCCAGGAAATCACATGCTACTTAGCAATCCCTACTTATTGGGTATTGTGGGTGCAATGTCTATTGTATTTGGAAGCTTAGTAATGTTTTTTCTAATTAAGAAAATGTTAGATACAAAACCAGGTATGGTAATTAATAGGGAGGGAGTCTTCGATAATGCGACTGCTGTTTCAGCGGGATTAATTCCTTGGGAAGACATTGTAGGTATAGAAGAAGTAAGAGTTTTCTCGGAGACTTTTATTCTAATTATGGTGCGCAATCCTGAGCAATATATAGAAAAGGTAGCTAATGTTTGGAAGCGTAGAATGGTAGCGTCTAATTGTAAACACCACGGCACTCCAATCAGTATTTCTACAAATGCATTAAAGATAACGAGGAGTAAACTATTAGCTTTGCTTTTAGAAGAATTTGACAGATATAAATGCACACAAAGTTAAAAGGCTTTTCATCAGTGAAAAGCCTTTTGTTTTATTTAGGTTCTATATTGTTCCATATTACTTCATCAGGAGTAGGAGCTACTATTGTAAGTGTCTCTTTGGTCACTGGATGAATAAAGGTAAGTTGGCGTGCATGTAAGTGTATTCCTCCATCGGGATTACTGCGATCAGCACCGTATTTTAAATCTCCCTTGATAGGGCATCCAATAGCTGCTAATTGACAGCGTATTTGATGATGGCGACCAGTGTGTAGATCAATTTCTAAAGTAGAATAAGTTTTTAATTGATGAAACATCTTATAGGTCAACTTCGCTTTCTTGCTATTAGGTACTTCTTTCTTATGTGCCTTAGAAGTGTTGTTCTTCGAGTTTCGCACTAAGAAGTGTTCTAAAGTATCCTCTATTTTTGGAGGAGCATCTTTGACTACAGCCCAATAGGTCTTTTGTGTTTCTCTGTTTTTGAAAGACTCATTTAAGCGAGTTAGAGCTTTCGAAGTTTTGGCAAATAACACAATACCAGAAGTAGGTCTATCTAAGCGATGTACTACACCTAAATACACCTCTCCTGGCTTATTGTATTTTTTCTTTAAATACAATTTTACAATTTCACTTAAAGGCATGTCTCCGGTTTGATCTCCTTGAACAATATCTCCTACGCGTTTATTTATGACAATAATGTGATTGTCTTCGTGTAGTACTTGTAAGTTATCAGGGGTAGAAACAATTTTCATCTGTAATATTTTTAAACAAAAATATCCTTTTAATTTTAAAAAGGATATTTAAGTTATGATAATGCGTTATTTTTAATAATTAGTACTGTTCGTTTTCATTAGGGAAATCTACAGCTTTGACATCATCTACGTATTGAGCAACTGCTTCTTTCATTTGCTCATAGATATTTAGATAACGACGCAAGAATTTAGGATTAAACTCATGAGTAAGACCTATCATGTCGTGAATTACAAGTACTTGACCATCTACACCGTTTCCAGCTCCAATACCAATTACTGGAATTGAAATACTTTCAGCCACTTTTTTAGCTAATGCTGCTGGTATTTTTTCAAGTACAACTGCAAAACAGCCAATTTCTTCAAGCATTTTAGCATCTTTAATTAATTGCTCTGCTTCTTGTTCTTCTTTCGCTCGTACAGTGTACGTTCCGAATTTATAGATCGATTGAGGAGTAAGACCTAAATGTCCCATCACTGGAATACCAGCATCAAGGATGCGTTTAATTCCTTCTTTTATTTCTTCTCCACCTTCCATTTTTACAGCATGTGCTCCACTTTCTTTCATGATGCGGATAGCAGATCGCAAGGCTTCTTTGGGATCTGATTGATAAGAACCAAATGGTAAATCCACTACGATTAACGCCCTATCTGCTCCTCTTACTACTGATTGAGCGTGATAGATCATCTGATCAAGAGTGATAGGCAATGTTGTTTCGTGTCCAGCCATTACATTACTTGCTGAGTCACCTACTAACATCACATCTACTCCACCTGCTTCTAATACTTTAGCCATTGAATAATCATAGCAAGTCAACATTGAAATTTTCTCTCCGTTGGCTTTCATATCAATAAGTGATTTTGTTGTCACTTTTTTATAATCTTTTTTTGCTACTGACATTTTGTTGCGTTTATTGTGATTTGTAAAGGTAAATAAAATACAATAACATCAAATTTATTTTACTCTAAACCCTTTTATAATAAATAGATTTAACAAGATATAAAAGATTCTACTTTGAATAACTTGTTATTTTTGAATTGAAACTTGTAAGACATTCCTATTCGCTCAATAAGATATGTCTGCTCGACAGGATTATATGACGTGATTAATCCTTTGCCAATCTGTAAGAAATCCCCTTCAGAGGTATTTTCGTTTAAGAGAGAATGATTAATTTTAAACTGATTAGCATTGATCATGGACAATTCTCTTACTTTGTGTTTCTCATTGTAGTCATTGACAATAAATACGGCTGAATTAAAATTTGATAGACTCTCATAATCACCTAATGTGTAATCTTCTAAATCGTCAAAGGAATCTAAGGAGTATCCAATAGTAGCATGCACAAATTCTTTGTCAAAGCCTTCTTGAGGCTCTATTGCTCCTTGGATGACAAAACCAAAGTCTTTATTCTTATACAGTTTTTCAACGATCTTGGTTTCCCCTTTTTTGGGTATGGCTTTGTGCATTTCTAATAGTAGTTTAGATTGATTGGCTAAACTGGTCAATTCATTTGTTTCAGCATATTCAATAAATATTTCCAAAGCTTTTATGATATCCTTTGTTGAACTATTCCATGCTAATTCTAAAATGCGCTCAGCATATTTCTTTTGCTCATCAGTTGTATTGACAGCGTTGTATTGTGAAATCAATTGGTCAAGATTAGGTCTATTACCGATAAAAGAAGCGGGAATAAAGCCTTTCTCTCCCAAGTAATTAATTTCTACATACTCGTTTTCATCTTTTGGGAAATAAGATAGTACAATAGGAGTACCATTTAATACAGTGCCTAATACTTTCGCTGTCTGTTGAGGATACTCTCTTACTTTTAGACCTGCCACTACAGTATATAAGTGAGGACCGTTTAAGTACTCATCTTTATCTATAATCGGAGCAGGAGAAGGTATTCTTTTGGAGTTATAGGTCAGTTGTATATTATTGCTTTTTTCTACGTAAACAGGAGGTACGTAATCTCTATATATTTTATAGTACTTATCTGTTTCCTCATAGGAAGCTATAGTACTACCATCGAGAAATACACCTGCTTCAACTGTCAATTCAGTATCTTTAAAGGCAATAGAGGGCGCATTGACATACAACTTTTCTTGTGCCATTATATAGTTCACTGTCATTAACAATGACGCTAAAATATATCTTTTCATCTATTAACAGTCCGATAAGTTTACTGCTACAGCAAGTCCACCTTCTGAGGTTTCTTTGTATTTTGTATTCATATCCTTTGCCGTTTCCCACATTGTATTTACTACTTTATCCAAGGGAACTTTAGCATTTTTGGGGTCAGTATCTAAGGCAAGTTCAGCCGCATTAATAGCTTTGATAGCACCCATTGTATTTCTTTCAATACAAGGTACTTGTACTAATCCTCCAATAGGGTCACAAGTTAGTCCCAAATGGTGTTCCATAGCGATTTCGGCAGCAATCATTACTTGCTCAGGAGTTCCTCCCATTAATTCACATAAGGCTCCAGCTGCCATAGCACTTGATACACCTATCTCAGCTTGACATCCTCCCATAGCCGCAGAGATTGTAGCACCTTTTTTGAAAATACTCCCAATTTCTCCAGCAACCATCAAGAACTGTTTAATTTCTTTATCACTTGCTTTGTGATTCTCAATAACTAAGTAATACATCAGTACTGCGGGGATAACACCTGAACTACCATTTGTAGGGGCGGTAACTACTCTCCCTAAAGAAGCGTTCACCTCGTTAACAGCAAGAGCAAAACAGCTCACCCACTTTAATATTTGTCTGAAGTATACCTTCGTTTTTCTTATGGTTCCAAGCCATTCAACAGGTGTATTATATGGTAATTCACCTTTGAGTTTTACGTGCATATCATATGCTCTACGGCGAACATTTAATCCTCCAGGTAATACACCTTCCGTATGACATCCAATATACATGCACTCCAACATGGTGTTCCATACTCGGAGTAATTCATTGTGAATTTCTTCTTCTGTGCGCAATGACTTTTCATTCTCATAGACAATCTCCGAAATTGACTTTTCTTCTTGTTTGCAGTAGGCTAATAATTCAGTAGCTTTTTCTATAGGAAATGGGAAGCTTGACTTAATCTCATCGTTTTCTGGATTATGTGCCGATTCTTCTTTTACAACAAATCCTCCACCAATAGAGTAAAAAGTAGATTCATATGAATCTCCTCCTTCATATTCTACTGTAAATGTCATTCCATTCGCGTGGAAAGGCAAGAAGTTTTTATTGAAAACAATATCTGTTTCAGGGATGAAGTTAATATACATTTCTCCTCCCAAATGTAGCGTTTGAGATTCTTTAATTCGAGTGATAATATTGCTTATATCCTCAACAGGTACATATTCTGGATCAGCGCCACTTAAACCTAACATAACTGCTAAGTCAGTTGCGTGTCCTACGCCTGTGAGAGATAAAGATCCGTAAAGATCAATTCTTAAGTGATAAACTTTGTTGAATATTAAGCGTTCACGCAGTTCTTTTAAGAATTGTTCTGCTGCTCTCCAAGGACCAAGGGTGTGTGAGCTCGATGGTCCAACACCTATTTTGAGCATGTCAAATACAGAAATACATTCCATAAAGTTGTTTAGTTTTAGTATTACGAAGATAGCCAAATTCTAAGCAGCCGCAACTTTTTCTAACGCTATTTAACTTCGCAAATTGAGGCAATAGAATATGCGGATTTTATGCATTTAAAAATACTGTATCAAGGTATGTCATTTTACTTGAATGTTAAAAAATAACAGTGCGTAATTTTAAGATTTATGGATCGGACGCAGTGTTTATAGAATTCCTTTATCAGGGTCAGGAGAAAGTCGAGGGTTTACCTCTTATACTACTTTGCTTACTCTAAAGAAAGGGGATAAGGTTTATCCAATGGTCTTTTTGAATAATCCATATGGAAATGGAAATGTATTTTTAGAGGGAGTTCAAGAAGGGTCAGCAGGAAAAGGTGTATTGACTAACCTAAGTGTTACGAAGTATTAAATGATATAGGTAAAGGATAAGAAAGAGGCTGTCTAAAAAGCCTAAAAAACAAAACCCCGTCTAAAAAAGGCGGGGTTTTTTCATTGTTTGTCCTCAAAAATAATTATCTTCAAGGTGCAACCAAACAATAAGAAAGACAAATATAATGTTCAAATCTGAAAGTTTAAAATCGCCGAGTCTATTTCCTGAAGATATTTTTTCTAAAATTCCTCTAGACCATCCTGTTCGTCTTATCAATGCTGTTGTTGATGAGTTAGATATTAGTTCTATTTTAAGTCAATACAAAGGAGGAGGGACCACCAGTTATCATCCCCGTATGATGATAAAAGTCTTATTCTACGCCTATTTCAATAATATTTATTCATCGCGTAAGATTGAACGGGCTTTGACGGAGAACATTTATTTTATGTGGTTATCTGGTAATAGCTTGCCTGATCATCGCACGATTAATTATTTTCGCGCTAAGCGATTGAAAGGTCAAATCCATCAGCTTTTTGCAGATGTGGTTCGTCTGTTACAAGAATTACAATATGTTAGTTTACAAGTTCAATATATTGATGGAACAAAAATTGAATCTAGCTCTAACCGATACACCTTTGTATGGCGTGGTTCAGTGGAGAAAAACAAGGCTAAATTAGAAACAAAAATTCAAGATGTTCTCACAGAAATAGAGGGTCAAATCAAACAGGATCAAAGTGAACTCGCAAAAGAACACTGTTCCAAAAATATTGATAGTTTAGAGCTTAAAGAAAAAGTGACTCAGTTAAATAAACATAGGGCAGACCTACCCAAACCTACAGCTAAACAGCTCAAACAGTTAGAAGACGAGCATTTACCTCGCTTGCAAAAATACGAACAACAACTAGAAACTTTAGGTACTCGAAATAGTTATAGTAAAACAGATCCAGATGCTACTTTTATGCGAATGAAAGAAGATCACATGAAAAACGGGCAACTTAAACCTGCCTACAATACTCAAATAAGTACTGAAAATCAATTTATTACACATTATACTATTGCACAAAAATCAACTGACACCACTACCTTAATCAATCATCTAGAGACTTTTGAACAAACCTATGCACAACAAAGTAAAGAAGTTGTAGCAGATGCTGGGTATGGTAGCGAAGAGAATTATCTGTATTTACTTGAAAGAGAAATAACGCCCTATGTGAAATTTAATTATTTTCATATGGAACAGAAAAGAGCTTGGAAGAACAACCCTTTTCTACAACACAATCTTTACTACAATAAATTGTTTGATTACATCTTATGTCCAAATGGAGAAAAGCTACCTAATATTGGAAGTAGTACTAAATACACCACCACTGGTTTTGCGTCAAAAATACATCTGTATCAAGCTTCTAACTGCTTGAAATGCTCGTTAAAAGAGCTATGTAATAAAGCAGCAGAAAACAGAACAGTCTCTATGAATCATAGATTGGTTCAAATAAAACAACATATTAGAGAATTACTCAACTCTGAACGCGGTAAATATCATAGAAGTAAAAGACCTGTAGAAGTAGAAGCTGTTTTTGGACAACTAAAAAGCAACAACAAATTTACTAGGTTTACTCTAAGAGGATTAGAAATGGTCGAAATTGAATTTGGACTGATGGCTCTTGCACATAATTTAAGAAAACTTACTAAGAATAGAGAAAAATCGACTTTAAACAACAATTTTCATCCTAAAAAAGAGACTGATAAACGAAAAATGACAAATTATAAGTCTAAAACTCGTTTTAATTGCAAGAACTTTTAATCTAAGAGAAAAGTAACGTTTTATATAATACAAAAGAGGGTGACCTTTTGGGACACCCTCTTTTTTATGTCAGTAAATTACTGACGAAATAGGATTGATTTAGTCGATGAGTAAATGAAGTAGTGACATTATGGCATTATGAAATGGTTAAAACTGACTAAAAACCGACAAATAGTTCTTTTTTTTCTGTTGGCACAAAGATTGTCTAATCAGTAAGCGAGTTGCAAACTCATTAAAAGAATTGTAAAAAATAAACTATAAAAGATATTATGAGTAAAATAATTGGTATTGACTTAGGGACTACGAACTCATGTGTTTCAGTAATGGAAGGTAATGAACCAGTAGTAATTTCAAATGCAGAAGGAAAAAGAACTACACCTTCAGTTGTAGCATTTGTAGAAGGAGGAGAAATAAAAGTTGGAGATCCTGCAAAACGTCAGGCAGTAACTAACCCAACTAAGACTGTTGCTTCTATTAAGAGATTTATGGGAGAAAAATTCAGTTCAGCTGGTAAGGAAGTTGATGCTGTACCATACAATGTAGTGAAAGGAGATAATGATACACCACGTGTAGATATCGATGGTCGTTTATATACTCCACAAGAGATTTCTGCAATGACTCTTCAAAAAATGAAGAAAACAGCAGAAGATTTCTTAGGACAAGAAGTTTCAGAAGCTGTAATTACAGTACCAGCATATTTTAATGATGCACAACGTCAAGCGACTAAAGAAGCTGGTGAAATTGCAGGATTAAAAGTAAGACGTATTATTAACGAGCCTACTGCGGCTGCGTTAGCATACGGATTAGATAAAAAAGGAACAGACCAAAAAGTAGTAGTATATGACTTAGGTGGTGGTACATTCGATATCTCTATCCTTGAGTTAGGAGACGGTGTATTCGAAGTATTATCTACTAATGGAGATACTCACTTAGGAGGAGATGACTTTGACAACGTAATCATCAATTGGTTAGCAGACGAGTTTAACGCTGCTGAAGGAGTAGATTTACGTAAAGATGCTATGGCATTACAACGTTTAAAAGAAGCTGCTGAGAAAGCAAAAGTTGAGTTGTCATCTGCTACACAGACAGAGATTAACTTACCTTATGTTACAGCTACGGCTTCAGGACCAAAACACTTGGTACAAACATTGACAAGAGCTAAATTTGAGCAATTATCAGATGATTTAGTACGTCGTTCTATGATTCCTTGTGAGAAAGCTTTAAAAGATGCAGGTTTATCTAAATCTGATATCGATGAGGTAATCTTAGTAGGAGGATCTACGCGTATCCCAAGAATCCAAGAAGAAGTAGAAAAATTCTTCGGTAAAAAACCACACAAAGGAGTTAACCCAGACGAGGTTGTAGCTATTGGTGCTGCTATCCAAGGAGGTGTATTAACAGGAGATGTAAAAGACGTATTATTATTAGACGTTACACCACTTTCATTAGGTATCGAAACTATGGGAGGTGTATTCACTAAATTGATTGAGTCTAACACAACGATTCCTACTAAGAAATCTCAAGTGTTCTCTACTGCTGCAGATAACCAACCATCGGTTGAAATCCACGTATTACAAGGAGAAAGACCAATGGCTAACGATAACAAGACAATCGGTCGTTTCCACTTAGATGGTATTCCACCAGCACAAAGAGGGGTGCCTCAAATCGAAGTAACTTTCGATATTGATGCTAACGGTATTATCAAAGTATCTGCTACAGATAAAGGAACTGGTAAATCTCACGATATTCGTATCGAAGCTTCATCTGGATTAACTGAAGAAGAAATCCAAAGAATGAAAAAAGAGGCAGAAGCAAATGCTGATGCTGATAAAAAAGCGAAAGAAACAGTAGATAAAATCAACGAAGCTGATGGTATGATTTTCCAAACAGAAAAACAACTAAAAGAATTCGGAGATAAGTTATCTGAAGGAAATAAATCTAATATCGAAGGTGCTTTAGAGGAGTTGAAAAAAGCGTACGAAACAAAAGATATCGACACTATTCAACCAGCTTTAGACAAAATCAATGAGGCTTGGAAAGCAGCTTCTGAAGAAATGTACAAAGCACAAGCTGAAGGACAACAAGCAGGTCCTCAACAAGGACAGCCAAACCAAGGAGGTGACAACAATGCTTCTGATGGTGCACAAGATGTAGATTACGAAGAGGTAAAATAAGAACCCTTAAGTTATTTATAGTTATAATTGAGAAACCGAGTCTATATAGACTCGGTTTTTTTGTTTGTACTTGAAATATGGAAGTTGATTCTGAGCGTAATAAACTTTTTAGTGATTACTATATTGTCTTCTCATAACAATTAAATACCCCTTTTCTAAACTGAACTGTACCTACTAATTGATATCCTTTTTTAGTGTAAACCGCATTAGCAGTAGTATTTAGTGTATATGCATCAAAGCGAATAGATGCATAGTTGTTGTCTTTGGCGTATTGTTCTGCGAATAAAATCATCTTAGTGGATATTCCTTTACCTTGTGCCTTAGGACTGACAAATAATCGGTGGATAACAATAAATGGAACAGGGCTGGTCCAATGTAAGTCGTTATATTCTACATCATATTCTTCGTTTAAGACCATATAGGCTAAGATCTGTTCGTTTTCTGTATAGATATAAGCTTGCTTCTTTTGAATGTCATTAGAGATAATATCTTTATTAGGATAGGATTCATCCCATTGATCAATACCTTGGCTGAGCATAGATTGTTTTACTTCTTCTAATACTTGTAAAGTCTGGGGTAAGTCGGTACTATCAATTGGTTTTATCATCGCTATTTTGTTTGTAGTAAAATGTCTTTTATCTCCTTGTCGTAATAATTAGGAGTACTTATTAGAAATGCACTAGGTAAGTCAACATCATACAAATTATCAAAAACGAAGGAAAAGTCTATATAAGGAGGTGTGACTAAAGTGACCACTTCATAGCTGATAACAGTATAATCCTCATTGATATTGGTTGTGCCTTCTAAGATTGTAATTCCTCTATCATTAAAAGCATTTGTAATCGTCAAAACAATATCATCCCATAGTTCTTCTAAGTAGTCAAAACTATTGTGTATATCCACGATAGCATAGTCAAACTGTATAGATAGTGCTACTTTTTGCGGATAAGGAATAAGTAAGTTTTGTTGAGTTATAATTGGCATAAGGTTACAATGAAGACCTAAAGGTAAACATTTCGCTTTTTATTTGCTTATTTTTGTAGATAGGATATTTTATAACTTATTATGTTTGACATACTCATTCAACACATTCAAGAGAAAGTACAGTTAACTGCAGATGAGGCAGTGCGATTACAAGACTATTTTACTTCTAAAAAATTGCGCAAAAGACAGTATTTGCTACAAGAAGGAGAGGTGTGCAAGTATATGACTTTTGTAGTGCAAGGAGTACTGAAGTCTTATGTGATAGATGAAAGAGGAATAGAAAACATCAACTTTATTGGTTGGGAAGGCTGGTGGATGGCGGATTCCTATAGTTTCTTTACAGGTGAAAAAGGTGTACTAAATATTGATGCGATCGAAGATGTAGAGCTTTTGTTAATTTCAAAAGAGCAATATGATCAGTTAATGATAGATATGCCAGTAATGAGTAACTACTTCAGAATACTGTATGAACGTAGCTTAGCTAATAAAGATAGGCGTATATTGAGTAATATAGCCTATAATGCAGAGGAAAAATATGCTCAGATTATTACTTGTTATCCAGATTTAGTCAATCGTATTCCTCAACACCTCTTAGCCTCATATCTTGGACTGACTCCAGAAACGGTTAGCCGCATAAAGAAAAAAATGAAGTAAACTACTTGATTTAGATCAATAGAAAGCCTTGTTTTAGGTCAATGCACAGCTGTTTTACTTGCTTTAGCTTTGTTATTCAAAGAAATAAAATATGAAGAACATAGCATTAGTAGTTGGCGTTAGTGGTATCGCTGGTAGTAACTTGGCAAAGGAGCTTATCGCTCAAAATTGGACAGTATATGGATTGGCGCGAAATCCAAAAGGCGTAGTAGATGGAGTCATTCCCATTGCTGCGGATTTATTAGATAAAGAAGGTTTAGCTATAGCTTTACAAGATATAGTCCCTACTCATGTTTACTTTACCACATGGATGCGTATGGATACAGAGGCTGAGAATATCATGGTCAATGCTACTTTAGTTAGGAACTTATTAGAGTTGTTATCTCCTAAACAGAGCGTAAAGCACGTAGCCTTAGTGACTGGATTAAAACATTATTTAGGCCCTTTTGAATCTTATGTGAAGTCTGGTATATTGCCCATTACCCCTGTTAGAGAAGAACACCCTCGTTTAGATTTAGAGAATTTCTATTACGCTCAAGAAGATGAAGTGTATAAAGCATCTGAGCGAGATAGTTTTACTTGGAGTGTGCATAGACCTCATACACTAATAGGTCATGCAGTAGGTAATCTGATGAATATGGGGATTACACTTGCTGTGTATGCGAGTATATGTAAGGAAGAAGGGCTTCCTATGGTGTGGCCAGGATCAGAAGCACAGTGGAATGGGGTATCAGATGTAACAGATGTAAGTGTATTAGCAAAACAGTTGGTATGGGCATCCACTACTGATATAGCTAAGAATCAAGCCTTCAATGTTACCAATGGAGATGTGTTTAGATGGAAGTGGTTATGGGAAGAGATCGCTAATTATTTTGACATACCTTTTGAAGGGTATAAGGATACGATCAGACCATTAGAAGCAACTTTGTTACAGAAGAGTGAGGTATGGCAGACTATTATAGCGAAGCATAAACTGCAAGCTTTGGATTTAGATACCTTAGTTTCTCCTTGGCATACGGATGCTGATTTAGGTCGTCCAATAGAAGTAATTACTGATATGTCTAAGAGTAGAAAGTTAGGTTTTACTGCTTTTAAACCGACAAAAGACTCTTTCATAGCATTATTTGAACAGTTAAAAGCAGAACGCCTTATACCATAAGATAGAATCAAGCAGACTACAGTCTGTTTTTTTTATCTACAATGTTTGATTTTTTAAATATTATGTTAATTTAGCAGTTAAATTTATTTTGTTATGATAAGAGGTGTTTTTTTGTTTTTTTTTATGTTAATGAATTCACTGATGTTTGCTCAGATAGGTGTAGAAGTAGAGGTTCCTACAGAGATGGTGGATGTAAATGGTACGATGTGTATTAGAAATACAGATTATTTGAATGATGAAAGTTTAAAGCCTTTGTTTATAAATAATGAAGGGGTTTTAGGGATAAAAGTATTTAAAGAAGTACAATCTCAAGTTTTTTCAGCGCAAGGATTGAATAATGCTCCCCCATTAGGAGGAAGTGTTGAGTTTAATTCTAGAAAAAGAATTCATGTTCCTATAAATGTAAATGATGTTATTGTAAATAATCTTGGGCTAAGTCATGTCGGTGATGCGTTAAAAATAAATACTCCTGGGTTTTATAATTATAAAACATCAGTAAATATACGTAGCAAAGTTAATACAGAGAAGGATGGAGTATGGGTATTTACTGGTTTAGAAACAAGTAGTGATAATGGACAAAATTGGGAAACAAGGTCTCTTAGTTTACATAAAATCAAGAAAATAAATCAGTCATCTACTGGTTCTTCATATAATGGAGAGATTAGAAATTTGGTGATACCTTCTATTGTTTATGAACATAAAAAAGGTGATTTAGTTCGAATATTTATTGTTAGATCTGCTAGTGGTAGTGGTAGTGGTTTGCCACAAGGTGATGAAGTGACTGCTTTTGAGCTTTTTAATGATAATGGGTTAAAAACTTATAATTTGATAATTAGTAAAATGTAACAAAATTAAAATATTAAGAAGCATGAGGTATATAGGCGTTTTATTAACTTTCTTTTTTTCAATACCCATAATCTACTCACAAAAAATGGGAGTAGGTTTAGATGTACCAACAGAAATGTTAGATGTACAGGGGAAAATTAGATTGAGAGATGTTAAAGAGAGCAAAGCAGAAGGATTACGATCGTTGTATATTAGACAAGATGGTTTAATAGGAAAAAAAGAAGATGCAGTATTAATGACACAAGTTTATACTAATGTAGCTAGACAATCATTGCCAGTGAATACTTTAGGTAGTGAATATAATTCTGGAAAGGATATTATTATTCCTATTGATTTTGCTAAGACAGAGAATAATAATCTGGGGATAACACAACCTGAAAATACGTATAATTTAAGGATTGCTACTGAAGGATATTATGAGTATAATGCATTTCTTAATTTATATATGCAACCAATATCGTCAACAACGAATCCTTTTTTTGATATTATTGCAAAAATAGAAGTAAGTCAAGATAATGGAACAAGCTGGAATGTTGTTTCTGGTATACATTTTTCAAAAATGCTTGTTGCAGGTGTTTTTAGAAATGCAGTTATTCTTTTGCCTAGTGGCATTGTAAAACATAACGCAGGTGATCTTGTACGTATGAAATTAGCAAGAGTAAAAGATAATAATGGAAATTTAACAGGATTTTCAACAATGGAGTCATTTACTTTAGGGGCTACAAATAAGATTAGCCCATATACTATTATAATATTAAAACTATAGCTATGAAAGATAAAATATTAATAGTTTACTTGTTTTTTTTTAGTTTAGTTGGTTATACGCAAAATCTTGGAATAGGTACTGAGTTGCCACTAGAAAAACTCGATGTAAATGGTAAAGTAAAAATGAGGGAGATTAGTGAATTTGATAATGTTGGTGAGCGTAAATTATATATTGATGATAAGGGAACAGTTTTTACAAAAACGGAAGAAGCAATTGAAACAGAGGTTTTTATAGTAAGGAAATCAGAAGCATTCTATATCCCAAATGGGATAGCTGATTATAATACTTTAAAAACTGTAGTTCTTCCAATAAATATTAAGGATGCAACAGTTAATAACCTTGGTATTGAGCAGGGGAATCTTCCGAATACATTTAGGATTAAATACGATGGATATTATCTGTTTTCAGGATTTGTAAGTATGTTTCTGGCTAGTGATGATAATAAAACTGGAGTTTATTTCGGAATGAGAATTGTGAGTAGTAGTGATAATGGTAATACTTGGAATTTTGTTTCTGGAGGGGATCACAGTGCTGTTTTACCACATATTGATGGGTCATCAGTTCTTATTAATTTTCCATCAGTTGTTTATAGTTGTAAAGCGGGCGATTTGATAAGCATACATTTGAATAGGACACAAAATACAGAGAATAAACCATTTGGAGCTGATCTAAAAGGAACTTCCAGAAACTCTAAGGATATTGAAATTACAAATTGGGATTCATCTATACCATATACATTATTTATTACCAAGAAATAGTTTTACTGCTTTTAAACCGACAAAAGACTCTTTCATAGCATTATTTGAACAGTTAAAAGCAGAACGCCTTATACCATAAGATAGAATCAAGCAGACTATAGTCTGCTTTTTTTATTGGTATTATTTTAACCCAGAATAAGCGTTAGCCAAGTATTACAAAGCAATTCTACTTCATATCTCTTTCATTAGCTCTACAACCATACTATAGTATACTTGTATCACTAATTCAGAGTTGTTTTGTATAATTACTTTTCGTTTATCTATCTATCACTTATTCTGGGTTTAATTAATTTTCTTTAAACTGGACTATGTCGCTTGCTGATTATAGTTGTATTTTTGCAAGAAATAATTTAAGAAGTACAGTTGTATATTCTCCTTGTCTTATAGAAGTAAATAAGCAAGAGTATAGAATTGTTTTCTCATTTCATTATCATGACAAATAATACAATAGAACCTCATATTATATCCATACAGAGTACTGTATCTACAGGGTATGTGGGGAATAACTCAGCCAGTTTTGCTATACAGCTTCACGGAATTAATTGCGTAGCGATGCCTACCATTCTTTTATCAAGTCACACAGACAAGCCTGTTTATTATGGAGAAGCAGTGCCAAAAGAATTATTCGATAAACTGGCACGTGGAGTATTAGAAATTAACACTGCACAGCTTACACAGTATGTTGTAAGTGGATACTTAAAGAGCAAAGAGATAATAGATGCTACGGCAAAGTTCATAAAGCAGCTAAAAGCACAGCATAGTATTACTTATATCTATGATCCTGTATTTGGTGATACACGTACAGATGGGCTGTATATCCCCAAAGAACAGGCAGATTATTCAAAAGAACGATTATTATCGCTAAGTGATATCTTGACACCTAATCACTTTGAATTAGAATACCTTTTAGGAAAGCGTATAACGAATGAGCAAGAACTGATAACAGCTGTACAGGCGGATGAGGTATTATCTTCTAAAATCATTGTTTTGACTACAGCCGAAATGAAAGAGAATGTAAATCACCAAGTAGAAGTCATCTTGATTAATCAAGGTAAGTTGTCTCATTTTTATGCTGATAATATACCTGTAGAAGTAGTGGGAACAGGCGATTTGTTTACGGGAACACTCTCTGCACAGCTAACGAAGGGGCGTACGATAGAAGAAGCTATACAGACAAGCATGAACTTCTTATCAGAAGTATTGCGATATGTTCACCTTCATGGATTGAAAGAGATGAATGCGATGGCTATCTTACAAGCACAAGATGTTCTTGCAGTAAAGTATAAATAAAACAGAAAGGCAGTAAGATAAGTTTTCGTACTGCCTTTTTTATTGAACTCTGAATATTCAGCATTTATGTATGGGATAGTGAAGCTACCATAGTCTTCTGATCAGAGAATAAGTCTATTAGCTCTTTTGTCACCATGAGTGTAATATCGTCATCTTCTTTATATAAGCTATAAGTAGCTTGTTCTGCCTCAGGGCTAAATGCAAAATTGATAGTCTGCGTCTCTGCTGTACAGCATGCATCTATTATTGCATCGAGTTGTTTGACATGGTGATCTCTTTGATAAATAGAATAGATTGTCAGTTCACTTTCTTCTTGTTCATAGATGATGATGGTATCCAATGCTTTGCTGTAATGAATAGCGTTTTTAAAACTGAAGTCGTAGTCTGCATAACAATAAAAGAAAGCTAAGTCTACATTTTTAGTATTCAATCTATTATAGGTATAGCCACTTTTGACATATTCTTTAAATAAAGCAAGCGATGCAGGGTTGTCTAAATCTAATTTCTCTATACTCGATAGAAGAGAATATTTGGTATTCACCTTTAGTGTAGCTTGATACTCTTCAACAGGCACATAACCAAATTTTGGATAGAAGTCCAGTACTGTATCATTTGCAAACAAGAAGTAGCCTGTTACGATATCTCTATATTCTGCTTCTATATATTCTAATAAGAACCTTGACAACCCTTTGTTTTGATAGGTAGAGTCTGTCATCACAGTGCCTAATTGTCCTGCCTTGTACGTTTTATTTTCTTTCGTTATTTCGAATAGGCTTAAAGTTATATGTGCAACTATCTTATCTTCTTGGAATAAAGAAAATAGTATGCACTCCTCTCCCCAGTATCCCGATTGGTAAAAGGCTTCAAAATCAAACTCCCATACTTCCTGACACATTCGATTAAACTCTTTTCGTTTTTGTTTATCATCTTGATAGTTGATATATAGGGTATAAGGAGTTCCTTTTATACTTACTGATTTACTGATCATAATTCTTATTTATTTGGAGCAAAGTTCTGAATAAGACCTTGTTTATCTATTGACAGTATTGTTTTATAAATGTGCAAGAAGTTGTTTTTATTGTTAACTTTGACTTATTAACTACAGCGTGATGAGTCAGCACTTTCCTATTCAGATTATCACATCGGATCGTATTATTCCTTCTTTATTCTCTACTACTACATATAGAGAGAAAGGAATACTGTTGTCTTATTGTATGGAGGGAACTAATGAGCTTAAAGTAAACAATCGAATAGAAGATTTCTCTGCAGGTTCTCTATTGACTGTGTTTCCACAGCGTTTATTCTCTATTCCTACTACAGAAAGCAAGGGGAAGTATCTATGTGTGCTATTTGATCTGGATAGTATAAAGGATCTTATTCTACCAACTAATTATCAGTTTTTAAACGAATTGGTGAGACACCCTATTATTCATCTGGATGCAGGTGATCAGGGCGTGTTCATCGATTACTATCAGTTGTTATTGACTAATTGCAATACAGATACATCTGTGTTTTATCCTGATGCGATGAAGTATTTATTGTATTCTTTAATTGCTCATATCAACCGATTCTATGAACAAGATGAGGTGAATCTGAAGCCAAGTTCTAAGAAAGAAACAACTGTTTTTAGGCTGTATAATTTGGTTCATCAGCATTATTTAGCTGAGCGCACAGTACAGTTTTATGCTGATCAATTAAAGCTCACTCCTAAGTACTTAACGACTTTGGTACGCAGGCAGACGGGTAAGACAGTGTCTGCGATTATAAATGAGTTAGTACTCACTCAAGCCCAGTCTTACCTTATTGCAACGGATAAACCTATCTACACCATAGCGGAAGAGCTTCATTTCTTAGATGCGACAAGCTTCTGTCGTTATTTTAAAAAATCTACAGGTCTATCTCCCTTAGCGTATAGACAAGCACATCTGTAATGTCACATTTTATTTATGTGGTTAGAATTGTAAGGTGTTGTTTATTTGGGTTTTGGTTTATTGGTAGCTCAGTTTATATTGTGTAGATCTACTGCGTATTGATGGCGAAATGATCGGGTATTGATAGGATAGTGGTCGCATAAAAAATGCCCCAAAACATGTGACCACTATGCGACCATTATGCGATCACTATGCGACCACTCCCATTGAGGTTTGTCTCGTCCTAATATAGCTGTACAGTTATTGTTTATAATCCTGCTTTTGACTATACACTTGTTTTATAATCTTATGATGTGTTTTGTGGTTGGCGATTTTAGTTTCGACAATCTGAATTTATTAAATGAAAAACACCTATTATGATCTTGTAACTGTGTTGGTTATTGGGAATTGTTAGAAATTATAGCAAATCATTAACCTAAGCTAACGATCTCTATTCTATTGCAATAAAATATAATATCTTTGAGATATGGGGAGAGAAAAAAGAATACATTCTTTTAAACCTGTTGTTTTTGATGAAGCTAAAGTATTGATATTGGGTACGATGCCGAGTATTAAATCATTGGACTTTCAGGAGTATTACGGCAATAAGCAGAATGTGTTTTGGAAGATGTTATTTAGTGTTTTTAGAGAAGAGTATAGCGATGTGTATAAGGATAAGCTCGATTTGCTTCAGCGAAACAGAATAGTCTTATGGGATGTCTTGCAGTCTTGTGAACGCAAGAGTAGCTTAGACAGTGATATTATCGCAGAAAAAGCTAATGATATCAAAGGGTTATTAATAGAATATCCCCATATCGATACAATCGTATTCTCCAGTCAAAAGGCAAGACAATATTTCGATAAATACATAGGGCAGATAGAGGGAGTATCTTTACTAACTTTACCTTCGCCGAGTGGGGCAAATGCACGGATGAGTTTTGAAGAAAAATTAGCTCATTGGCAAGAATTAAAAAATAAAGTATGAAACAGTTAAAAAAAGAACATATAGACTTCTTAGTGACGTTAAGTCAGAATAATAATAAACCTTGGTTTGCAGATCATAAGCCAGAGTTCGATAAGCTATTCGCTGAGGTGAAGGCTTTCTTTAAAGTAGTGCACGATGAGATGTTACAGCATGATAGTATAGACCTATTACACGTACACCGCATCTATAGAGATGTACGCTTCTCTAAGGACAAGACACCTTATAAGACTTATTTTGGACTGCACTTAGGACGTACCAAGCCAATGCTGAGAGGAGGATATTACGTAAATATAGAGCCAGGACGTAGTTTTGTAGGGGGAGGCTTTTGGGAACCTAATAAAGAAGATTTATTGCGCATCCGCAAGGAGATCGCTATGGATGATAGTGAACTTCGTGAGATTATCGCCGAAGAACAATTTCAGAAGTACTTCGGAGCACTACAAGGGGAGGAGCTAAAGACTGCTCCTAAGGGATTTGACAAGGAGCATCCTGCTATCGACTTATTGCGCAAGAAGCAGTATCTCGTGATGCGTTCTTTTACAGATAAAGAGGTATTAGCGCCTAACTTTAAAGAGGAGGTGATCAAGACATTTCTTGCCATGCGACCACTATTTGACTATATGTCAGATGTACTGACTACTGATGTGAATGGGGTGAGTCTGTATGAGTAGAGGATTTTTGTGAAGGTGTTTTTTTGTGAAACCGTTTAGTCTATCATATTAATCAATAGCATATGACATCTTCTAAGTATATTATATCCGGTGGGTAAGATTGTAAACTGTTAACCAAATAGTGATCTAGAAAGTTATGAATAAAGAGTTTGAACAAGCAGTAAGCTATTGTATAGAAGCTTTGAATATCAAAGATGACAAGAAGCGTGATAAGGAGTGTAATAGTTTATTTGTGGTTTCGGCTTTGAATAAGGCTTTAGAGGCACCTTATCGTGGTAGAGGCTTAGGGATAGGTAGTATTGGTTATAATGCACATAGAGATACTATTGATAATAAGGAAAGAAGTTTTCGTAATAAAGAACTTTATCATGTATTAGATTGGTTAAATGCTCTTTTAACGTTGTTTGATTTGGCGAATTATGAGGATGAAGAGATTCTTAAGTTTGCTAACTGTATTGTGAATGACAATATTGTTTTTAATCATGTTTTAAAGCATATTATTAGTAATTGTATTGTAAAGGGAGATGTAGAACAAGCAGAGCAGTATATTTCGAATTTTAAAACGACTGTTGTTTTTAAAGAGGAAGATAATTTTGATCAGGGATATCTTATTATTCTTCAGTATTATGCCATGCTAGGTGATGAGGTGAATTTCTTTAAATATTTCAAACAGAGTAAACCTGCTATAAATAGATATGAAGTAAATGAAGCAAAAGAATTCTTGGTAACAAACTATTGTTTAAAAAATGGAGTAGAAGCAGGACTTACTTTGTGTAAACATAAGAATTTAGGAGTTAAATTTCATCATAATGCATTAATGGCATTTGCTGAGCAAGGTAAATATCAAGAGTTAAAACAGATGTTTACAGAATATCCTGATTTAAAACAACCTGAAGTACAAAGAGAATTGCATGTATTGACACATGCTTATTGGAAGGCAAAGGAATTTGGGTTAGCTGTTGATGATGACTTTGAAGTGATGTTTGATAGAGCGACGCAGGTAGATAGAAAACTTAAGTGGGGAGCGGCTAAATTACAGGATGTCTTTTTTGTAAATCTCTTTTATGGCAGTCGAGATAATAAAGAACGTGCTGTAAGGTGTAGAAAAGCCGTTAAAAATAGTTCTTTAAAAAGAGAGTTAGAAATTCCGAAGTAAAGAAATAGATAGTATCATAGTACAATAAAAAAATGCTGACCACGGTCAGCATTTTTTGTTATCAGTTTCCAGTTCTCAGTTCCCTAAATTGCCACCACGCCTCCTGGCCCCTTCGCTAAAAATGTCCACTGGACATTTTCTTCACGCTCGGTCCTCCCGTTCCCAGTTCCCAGTTCCCAGTTCTCCGTTCCCTGTTTTCTGTTTCCAGTTTCCCTAAATTATTTAATAATCTGTACTTCGAACATTTTATCCCAGTTTTTACCCGTTAAGAAGAAGGTCTTTGTTTCAGGATTATAAGCAATACCGTTCATAACATCTCTATCCGCATGGTATGTGGTCATATTAAGTAGGTCATTGAAGTTAACCATTCCTTCTATTGCTCCTGTTTGAGGGTCTATAATTACAATGCTGTTATACCCGTATACATTAGCGTATATTTTTCCATTTACCCACTCTAATTCATTGATATGAGGAAGGGCACCTTTAGGACTATAAACGCTTATTGAACTCAATAATTCAAAAGTATCAGGATTTACTTTATATATTTTTTCAGTTCCATCAGACATATAAAGGTGAGTACCGTCATTTGTCAGTCCCCATCCTTCTATATCAGCAAAGTACTTTAATGATTTTTCTCTTTCTAAAGTTTCGATGTTATAGATATAGGCTTCTTTGTTTAAATAAGTCAATTGGTATAGTTTATTATTTAAAATCGTACAACCTTCTCCAAAGATAATATCATCTAACTCATTTATTTGAGTCACTTTTCCGGTTTTGTAATCAACTTTTCGCACACTTGACTTACCTTTTTTTCCCGTACCGCGACCGTCAGTTGTCGTAAATCCACCTTCACCATTTCCCGTACTTTCAAATAGTACACCTTTATAAAACTCCAAGCCTTGTGTGTAAGCCTCTTGATCATGGGAGTAGGTTTTTATTATTTTGTAGTCGTATTCAATAGGATTTATACTTGATATAATCTCTATTTTATAGGTAAACTCTCTTGATTTGTTATCAGCATAAGCAATTGCTTTTACTTCTTTTTTACCTAAGTTTTCTTTTTTAAGGGAATGCGTTAGAATCTCATTGTGTTTACTTGTTCCTATTTTTACATTGTCAAGGAAGTAAGCAACAGAGTCGATTTCTGCATTTTCTACTGTTTTTAAAGTGAATTTTGCATCTTCATTTGCCGAATATACCTGCTTTAGCTGAGTAGTATCAATCGAAATTACATTTTTTTCTAAATTTTTTTTATTAGAACAGCTAATAAAAGAGATTCCTAAGCTTAACGTTATTAGAAAGTTATATCTTTTCATTGGTTGTATTTATTTTTTAGCAAGATACAAATCTAATTAGAATAGTGGAAAAGACTTGGAAAAATAAAAAACCGTTGTATATTTGCAGTGGCAAGTCCTACACGACCAGCTCCCTCTTAATCCTCCAGGGTGGGAACGCAGCAAAGGTATGAGGTTGTAGCGGTGCGATGTAGGTAGCTTGCCATTTTTTTATTACTTCTATTGATCTCCTCCAAGGGGATTTTTTTATTTTAAGCAGTTTGGAAATTCACGTGCTTATTTTAGGGTGATTTGGTTTTGGGGTGCGAAACAGGTATTTGACAAAAACGGATCAATCTCAAAAGGGATCAATCTCAAAAGTTGTGTTTAGGCATAAAGCTTAGTCAATCTGTATAAAAAGAAATCAATATCTCTTACACCTCTAAACTGAGCTCTGAATGCTTTAATTTTTGCATTAAAAGATTCAGCAGAGGCATTGGTACTTCTATTATCAAAATAGTTAAGAATTGTTTTATAATTGATTTGCATTGTATTGATAACAGTGCCGAATTGTTTTAAATTAATCTTCATAACATCATTGTACCAATGAGCCAGTTTAGTATAAGCTACTTCTTTTACTGTGGTTGTGTTATATATTATTCTTAAGTTTTGCGCTACATTATAAGCTTGTTTAATCAAAGGATATTGATTAAATAATATATCTGCTCTTTGCATTTGATTAGTAGTCCATTTACTTGGATCCATAGTTAGTAGATATCTACTTCTTATAAGTAGTTGCTTAGCTGTATCTCCATTATCAAATTCTATTGGAATAAATTGTTTACCTTCTTTTTTAGCTTGTAGGATTAAGTTGTTTTCAATATCTGAAGCATTCCAACGTTCTTGTATTCTAATATCTTGTAATGCTTCATTTACTAGTTTCTGTACATGAAAACGATCTGTTACTTGTGTCGCATTAACAAAGCACTTCGTAACAATTTTTTTCATAGAATTTGCCATATCAAGTGTTATCTCCTTAACTTTAGATCTTGTCTTAGAGGAGATTGTAAGAAGCTTCTCTATAATAGGCTCTACTTTAGTGCCAGAAAAAATTGCTACTATACTCCCTTGCTTTCCTCTACTATATTTGTTTGTAATAATTGTATAGAGCTCACCTTTTGACAAAGCTGTTTCGTCTATTGATAGTTTAGGACCTATGTTTTCAGGAAAAAGAAGATAGTCTTTAGCGTGTTCTTTATGTTCCCAAGCTTGAAAATCACTTAGTGAATCTTTGTATTGGCGTTGTAGTTTTTTACCATCAATATTAAAGAAACCTCCTATTGTATGGCAATCACTTGCCTTAGTATCTATTAATTTCTTTTAAAAAAGAGGCAAACTCATCAGTTAAACGAGTGCCTTTTGCTACTAGATTCCAATCTCTCTGTACTAATTCGCGAGTAGTTTTATCTAACCAACGACGACGCTTGACATGAAGATAAACACTATTTCCTCGTAAAGGAAAATCTTGTATTGTGGTTTCATTATGAAATCCATGACCTATAAGAATACGGTCTTTTGCTTCATCCGGGACTCTATTAAATTCTTCAAAATATAGGTGCATTGTTTCACCTTGTTTTATCGTTTTTACTAAATCAAAATGTTCTACTAAAAACTCAGGTAAAATCATTTTTACAAACTCAATATAGTTTTCCACGGTTATTATTTATTATTACAAAGATCTGTAGTTTTTAATTCACACACAACTTTTGAGATTGATCCACAAAAACACTTCACTCATCTTGTAGGCTTCCCTAAAAATCGGACAGATGTTAATTCGAAATTATTAACTTTAAACAAAACTGTCAAGTATGAAAACAAGTAATTTTAGTGAGAGCCAAATCATTAAAGCTCTCAAAGAAAATGAACAGGGAAGATCAGTAAGTGAAATCTCTCGAGAATTAGGTATTGATAAGAGTACATTCTACTATTGGAGAAAGAAGTATGGTGGAATGGAAAAACAAGAGTTGAAACGTTTAAAAGAACTTGAAGAAGAAAATCGCAAGCTTAAACAGATGTATGCAGATGTAAGTTTAGACAATAAAATGCTCAAAGATATTCTGTCAAAAAAGTTCTAAGCTCAGCAGATAAAATAGAAAGAGCAAAGTATCTGTTAGAGCAATATAAGTTATCCATTGTTCGTATTTGTTTATTAGTTGGATTATGCCGATCAATGTGGTATTATCAAAGTAAAAAAGATGATACACAGGTTATTGATAAACTAAGCGAATTAGCAGAACAATATCCTACTCGCGGCTTTGATGAATACTATCATAAGATACGCAGAGAAGGACTTATATGGAACAGAAAAAGAGTTCTACGCGTTTATCGCTTAATGAAACTAAGTCTAAGAAGAAAACATAAGAAACGTTTAATAACAAGAGTTAAACAGCCTTTAGAAACACCACAAGTACTCAATGAGTGTTGGAGTATGGACTTTATGAGTGACTTACTTACAGATGGCAGAAAAGTACGAGTTTTTAATGTATTAGATGACTGTAATAGAGAAGCAATAGCTATTGAAGCTGGATTAAGTTATCCTGCAAGGGCGGTAATAGAAACATTAGAAAACTTAAAACAAGAAATAGGTACTCCAAAGTACATTAGATGTGATAACGGCCCTGAATTTATCTCTAAAACCTTTGTAAATTGGTGTGAGAATAATTTTATAGAAATTAAATATACCCAGCCTGGTAAACCAATGCAGAATGGATATATAGAACGTTTTAATCGATTTTTTAGAGAGGATATATTAGATGCTTTTTACTTCAATGATATCTACCAGTTACAAAGATTGGCTGATAAATGGAAAGAGGATTACAATTTTAACCATCCTCATAAAGCATTAGGGAATAAATCGCCTAAAGAATATAAGCCCAGATTTGATGAAGAATTTAAATTCTTCATCAAATCTGAACATAATAAGAATTATTTGTCGAATTTAGAGGTGTCCTAAAAAAGGGAAGCCTACAATCTAACCATAAAACAGCATTAAATACGGTAGCGTAAACCTTCTATTGAAGCAAATGTAATTATTCTCTTTTTTCTTATTCTGTTGCTGTTTCTTATAAATAAAATGAAGTGCAAAGTCTATGGTAATTCAAATTGTTTAATTATTTGTTCTAAACCTTGAAATGATATCTACTTGATTTGAAAAAAAGTATGCGTATAATGGTGTACAATAGTTAAAATTATTGAATTGTCTTATACCTTTATGGTTTGGTTTTTGCTATTTTTGAAGAAAAAAGTCAAGTTGAAAAAAATAGCTATCAGAATAAGCAAAATTATAGGTTGGATTGTTGGAATTATTATAGTGTTGTTCCTACTTATTGCCATTGCTATTCAAATTCCCTATGTACAGAATAAAGTAAAGGATTTTGCCATATCTTTCGTGCAAGATAAGATAGGAACGCCAGTTTCTCTTGATAGAATCGAAATCGCTTTTCCAAAGAAAGTAGTCGTAAAGGGATTGTATCTTGAATCTCAACAACAGGATACTTTGTTGTATACAAAATACTTAGGTGTAGATATTAGTTTGTTTAAACTATTGAAGAATACTGTGGAAGTGTCTAATGTCGAATTAGAAGGATTAAAGACCACTGTTAAAAGAGATAGTTTACAACAGTTTAATTTTGATTACATCATAGATGCATTTGCATCTGAAGAAGAAAAGGAAGAACCAGAGTCAACTCCAATGGACATTGCTATAGGTCAAATTGAGTTAAACGATATTACTGTGAAATTTGAGGATCAATATGAAGGACATCATTTAGATTTTCATTTGAATTCATTTGTCACACGCTTCAAAGAGTTTGATTTAGAACTGATGAAATTTGGCATTCCCAAAGTGGGAATAGATGGTGTTTTCGTCAATTATGAAAAAGAACCTTCTAAGGCGATCAAAGATCCCAATGCTATGGTGGAGGCAACTATTGAGAATCCCATAGAAGAAGCGCTTCCTCAAATTGACTTAGGGCAGATTGTGTTTTCTAATTTTGATATTAAGTATAAAGACGAGGATAGCAAGTTACAAGCAGCAATTCTGCTGAATGAATTTCAAGCGGTGTTTAATATGATTGATTTGAACGAACAGAATATTGATATCAAGAATATTAGCCTTGATGATTTCACTGCAACTGTTCGCATGTTAGAGGATAAATCAAAAAACACAATAGAGTCTCAGAGTTCTACTGCTGCTGTTGCACAAGAAGGCGAAGTAGAAGTTTCAGCAGCTATGCCTTGGAAGTTAGCTGTAAAGGACATTGCTTTAAAAGCGATAAACGTTTCATTTGACAATGACAATGAAAAGATACTGACAAAAGGCTTAGATGTAAATCACCTTGCTGTTGCTGATTTAGATTTTAAATTGAAAGACTTTTTATTTTCTGAGAACAATATCAGCGGTAATCTTGAACGCTTTTCTTTTAAAGAGAAAAGTGGTTTTGAGTTGAGTAAGTTCCAAACCTATTTTCTATATAGCGAGCAATCAACTTTAGTTAAAGATTTCGAATTAAAAACAGGACATTCTTCGGTTAAGTCTTCTATCGTTTTAAATTATTTAGATGTTAGCAAATTACAAGAGCAGTTAGGGGATATTTCTGTGGATGCAGTTATATCAGACTCCTACTTTGGACTAGCTGATGTGGAGTTATTAATGCCTGATATACTCAAACAAGCAGATGTATCTCACCTTAAGAATGAAACTATAAAATTTAGTGCTAAAGCGAAGGGAAAAGTAGCAGATTTAGATATCGAAAGATTTAATATCAAAGCGCTAAAAACGACTTATCTTGATGTTTCTGGGAAAGTTAGAGGTTTGCCTGATTTTGATAAGGCTTATGTAAATCTACAAATTAAAGATGTGCTTACATCGTCTCGTGATATACATGCAGTAGCGCCAAAAGATATAATTCCCAACAATATTGAAATACCTTCTTCAATGTCTTTAAAAGGGTTTGTAAGGGGGAGTATGAAAGAAATCCAATCTCATGTCGATTTAAAGACGAGTTTGGGGGCAATAGCCATGGATGTTGATTTTGATCAACGCAAAAAGGGAAAAGAAAAGTACAAATTAGATTTTGGAATTAAAGAGTTAGAAGTTGGTAGGTTGATTAAGAACGATTCAATAGGGGCTATTTCTCTGTACGCCAAAGTAGATGGGAATAGCTTCGATCCTGAGTTAATTCAAGCCAACGCTGTATTTGAAATTGAAAAAGCGGAAGTAAATAATTACAAATACAACCACATTCGCTTAGATGCCAGTGTTGATAAAGGTAAATATGTGGTGACATCTGAGAACGAAGATCCCAATTTAAACTTTGTGTTGGATGCAAGTGGCGTATGGACAGGTAAGAGTTTAAGTTTAGATTTGTTAGCAGACATAAAGAATGTAGATTTCTATCAACTGAAGCTGGATGAGGAACAGAGAAATTTATCTACAGTTATTGATGTTAAAATGGAAAATATTTTACCAGATAGTTTAGTTGGTAAAATGCAAATTAGAGACTTTGGTTTTGATTTAGCTAAGAGAAAGTATAGACTTAAACCTATTGATCTTATTGCCGAGGCTAAGCCTAATTACAGAAAGCTAAGCTTAACTTCTCAGATACTTGATTTTTCACTTGAAGGTGATTATCAATTAACCACCTTGGCCGATGCGCTAACTACAAGTTTGGAGTCTTATTTTAAGCGCAGTGAAGAAGATGAAGAAGTAGAAAATGCTAAGGTAGCTAAGCCTCAGTTTTTTTCATATGATTTAAAAGTAAAGTACGATAATGTGTACAAGGATATGCTACCTGATTTAAAAGAGTTAGAGCCTATTCATATTTTTGGTCGATATGATAAAAAAACAGATTTTATTAGCCTAAAAGGGGGAATCTCTAATTTAGAGTATGGAGAGAATAAGATTGAGGGAATTAATTGGATTATCGAGCCAAAACAAGATGCTCTAACTTACAGTTTCGGTGTTAATAGTATTTCTAATGCCAGCGTTCGCTTGCGTAGATTAAACCTTCATGGTGCAGCGTATAATAATATTTTGACCTACGATTTTAATTTAAAGGATAGAGAGGGAAGGGATTGTTATGTCATTGCTGGAAATTTGGAGGCGAAGAACAATGCTTTAATTATGAAATTAGAGCAAGACGGCTTTATGTTAGATTATAATCCATGGAAAGTAAATGCAGAGAATAGAGTTGTCTTGGATAAGGATGGAGTTTATGTAAAAGATTTTTCACTTGAATATAAAAACAGTGGAATATACATTGCTTCTCAAGAAGCAGAAGCTAATAGTCCTTTAAATTTGACTTTTAAAAACTTCAGCATTGAGACTTTAACTAAATTAGTTAAAAAGGATAAATTATTGGCAAGTGGTTTTATTGATGGATCATTAGACTTGACAGAATTATCTACTGATTTTAGATTTGTTTCAGATATCAATATTAGGGAGCTTCATGCTTTTGAAATCTTACTTGGGAATCTATATGTAGGAGTGAAGAATGAATCATTGAGCACTTATTTGGCAAAAGTTGTATTAGAGGGGGGGCCAAATCGAGTAGAAGTAAAAGGGATTGCCGATGTTGAACAAGAAGATTTGAAATTGAAAGTATTAGTAGATAAGTTGCAAATGAGTGCATTTGAACGATTTACTACAGGAATGCTTTCGGAGGCAGAAGGATATTTTTCGGGAGATATAAATGTAACTGGAAAATTTACTGAACCCAAAGTATTAGGAAACTTTAAGTTTAACGATATTGGATTTCACTTAGATCAATTAAACGCAGATTTTAGAAAGATTAATGAAACAATTTCCTTTACAGAGAAGGGAATTGAGCTCGATAAATTTAGCATAACTGATGTTGATGGTAATTTGTTAGTTGTTTCTGGAGCTGTATTAACTAAGAGTTATCAAGATTTTGCTTTTGATTTGGGTATTAAGGCGGTAGACTTTAAAGCGATTAATTCAACGTCAAAAGATAACGATATGTTTTATGGAGCACTTATTTTTGACTCCGATATCCGCATTAAAGGGAATATGGATAAGCCTATTGTCAATGGTAAGATTGAGGTTGGCAAGAAAACAAATTTCACTGTGATAATGCCACAAGAAGATCCTTCTATTGCAGATAGAGAAGGTATTGTTGAGTTTATTGATCAGGAGAGTTTACAGGCTGCTGAGTTGAAAAAATTACAAGATGAATTCAATAGTTCTCAGATAAAGGGATTAGATGTTGCTTTGGCTATTAAAGTGAATAAGGAAGCTACTTTTACCATGATTATGGATAAGCAAAGTGGGGATAAACTGATTTTGAAAGGAGAAGGTGAGATCATGGGAGGTATTGACCCTTCAGGTAAAATATCTTTAACAGGGCGATATGAATTTAACGAGGGGTCTTATGATCTATCGTTTAATATGATAAAGAGAAAATTTGAAGTACAAAAAGGTAGTTCTATTGTATTTGCAGGGGAGCCAACCGATGCTATATTAAACTTGACAGCAATCTATGAAGCAAATACGGCGCCTATAGACTTGCTTCAAAATCAGTTAAGCACATTATCGCCAACACAGCAAAATCAGTATAAGCAAAAAATTCCTTTCCAAGCTTTATTAAAGATGAAAGGTGAGCTGTTAGAGCCAGAAATCTCATTTGATATTCAATTAAAAGAGGGAGTTACTTCTGTATCAGGAGAAGTACTTAACAATACTAAGAATAAACTGACGCAGTTGAGAGCGAATGAATCAGAAATGAATAAACAAGTCTTTGCCTTGTTGTTGTTAAATAGATTTATCGGAGAGAATCCTTTTGAAAGTAGTGCGGGTGGAATGACTGCAGGTACTATCGCAAGGCAAAGTGTGAATCGCCTATTGTCAGATCAATTAAATAATTTGGCAGGAAGTTTAATCAAAGGGGTTGAGCTTAACTTTAATTTAGAATCAAGCGAAGATTTTTCAAGTGGTTCAAGAGAGAATAGAACTGATTTGAATATCGCCGTTTCTAAGCGATTGTTCTCAGACCGATTGAAAGTAACTGTAGGAAGTAGTTTTGAAGTAGAAGGTAATCAACGACAAAATGAACAGGCAAGTAATATTGCAGGGGATATCGAGTTGGAGTATACTTTGTCTAAAGATGGTAGATATCTGATGCGAGTGTATAGAAAAAATCAGTATGAAGTAGCCCTACAGGGACAAATAGTAGAAACAGGAGTAGGTTTTATCATTACGATGAGTTATGAGCGATTCAAAGAATTATTCGAACGTTCTAAGGATAAAAGAGAATTAAAAAGACAATTAAGAGATGAGAGTAAACAAGAGTAAAAGTATAAAGTATTTTATCGCAGTAGGATCAATCGTTCTGATGTTGGGTTCTTGTGGCAGTACTCGTCATCTAAAAGAAGGAGAGTTTTTATATACAGGAGGAACGATTGAAATTGATAGTGATTCACTGTCAAAAAGCCAGAAAAAGGAAATGGCGGAAGGATTAGCAGATCTTCTAAGACCAATACCGAATGGTAAGATCCTTGGGATGCGACCGAAGTTAGGACTTTATAATATGGCTGGAGATCCTGATAAATCGAGCAAGTTTCGAAATTGGATGAGAAAGAAATTAGGTGAACCACCTGTTTTATTTGAAGAGGTAGATCTTGATTATAATAGTGCTATTTTGAGTAATAGACTTGAAAATGTAGGTTTTTTTAATGTAGAAGTAGAAAGTGATACTCTCGAGGTAACAGATAAGAAAAAGGGAGCTCGTTATAAGGTAACTCCTGGAATACAGTATAAAATAAATGAAGTTACTTTTTTGAATGACTCTACTCCACTACAACAGTTAATTTACGATGCTAAAAGATGGTCAAAGTTAAGAGAAGGTAAGCCTTATAATCTTGATCAAATAAAGGATGAACGCGTTCGATTTGATAATTATGTCAAGAATAAAGGATATTATTATTTTAGTCCGAATAACTTGCTAATTCAAGTAGATAGTAGTGTAGGGAATCATAAAGTGGATTTATTTGTCAAAGTAAAAGACGATACTCCCAAGCCTGCTTTGAAATCTTATACTATTGATAAAATTTATGTTTTTGCGGATTATGAGATTTCCGATAGTGAGTATTTGAGCAAATTAGATTCAGCTTACCAACATAAGGATTTGACAATTGTGGATCCTACAGGTAAGTTTAAGCCTACAATTTATGACCGAGCAATCTATTTAGAAAAAGGAGAAACCTATAATCGAAATGACCATAATTTATCATTGAATAGATTAGTCAACTTAGGGGTGTTTAAGTTTGTAAAGAACTCCTTTGAAATATCGGATAGTATAAATAATAAGTTAGATGCCTATTACTTTTTGACACCAGATAACCCAAAGGCAATTCGATTAGAATTATTAGGGAAAACCAATTCAGCAAGTTACAATGGTGCTGAGTTAAATCTGAACTGGAGTAATAAGAATTTCTTTAGAGGAGCTGAACTATTCTCTGTTTCAACATATGGTGGGGCTGACTTCCAATCTTCTTCTAAGAATAATGGATATAACGTATATAAAGCGGGTATTGAGGCGAGTTTAACTTGGCCTAAACTGATTGCTCCAATTGATTTTAATCCTTCAACAGGTTTTGTACCGAAGACCAGAGCAACTGTGGGTTATGAATTTTTACAAAGAAGTAAGTTGTATTCTTTAAATTCTTTTAAAGCCTCTTGGGGATATTTGTGGAAACAAAGTAGTACAATCGAACACCAGTTTAATGTATTAGAAACAAATTATGTTAGTCCCAATAATGTCACTGATTTATACAGAGAGTATGCAGCAGGTAATCCTTCACTTGAAAGGATATTGGACAAACAGTTAATATTTGGACCTACATATACATTTACTTATACTAATACCATGAAACAGTATAAGAAAAATACTTTTTACTATAGAGGATCTTTAGATTTTTCAGGTAATATTCCTGGATTGTTAATGGGGGCAGATGTAGATAGTGATAAAGAAAAGACCATTTTAGGGGTTCCTTTTAGTCAGTATGTTAAAACAGAACACGACTTTAGACATTATTTAAAGTTGGGTAAGAATTCTCAATTCGTAAGCCGTATTCACGCTGGAGTTGGAGTAGCTTATGGTAACTCTAAGAATATGCCTTATACAAAACAGTTCTATGTAGGTGGATCTAATAGTATTCGCGCGTTTAGAGCTCGTACACTTGGACCAGGAAGTTTTGACCCCCATACTATTGATTCAAAGTTCATACCTGATCAATCTGGGGATATGATTATTGAAATGAATTTTGAGTACAGAAAAAAGCTTTTTAGTATTTTACATGGAGCGCTTTTTGTAGATGCAGGGAATATTTGGAATTTGAATGATGTATCGGACAGACCAGGTGGAAAAATAGGATCAGACTTTTATAAAGAATTTGCAATTGGTGCAGGAGCAGGATTGCGATTTGATATTACATTTTTAGTGGTGCGATTCGACTTTGCCTTTCCATTGCGTATTCCGTATAATCAATCAGGAGAGCGTTGGGTAATTGACGACATTCGATTTGGTGACAAACAATGGCGCAAGGATAACTTGATGTTTAACTTCGCAATTGGGTATCCTTTCTAAAAATTGTGGAATTATTACACAAGATGAGTTGTGGAAAATGGAGTGTTTGTAGATAGTATACTTTTTGTAAAAAAAATAATTAAAGTATAATATGTTGATAATCTATTGTATAAGTGGTAAAGTCGTGGTTTTTGTAAATTTGGCATGATATTTACTACTTTATTTAGTATAAGGTGTTATAAAAATGAGATGAAAGTCTCGCTAAGAAAAAGAAAATTAAGTGTTTGTTTAAAGAAATTATGCTACTTAATTAAGTAGCAAGTAGATCGTTAGTAAGGTGAAGAAGAGAAATCTTCAGGTAAGTAGGGAGCAATAGCTCCCTTTTACCGTTTATAGGGGTTATTTTTAAATGTAGTTAGTTTCTCAATAAGAAAAACATTAAATTTGCGTTTAGCACTTAAAAAGATATATATAATATGAGTCACAAGATTCTTGTAATAGATGATGATGTTCCATTTTGCGAAATGCTAAAAACTTTCTTAAGTAAAAAAGGATATATAGTAGCCAATGCATTTAATAGCGTGGAAGCACAACAATTAATAGGTAAAGAATGTTATGATATCGTATTAACGGATGTGAGGTTACCTGATAGTGATGGTATAGAATTGTTAAAGCATATAAAGGCAACTTGTATTTCTACACAAGTAATTTTAATGACAGGGTATACTGAGATTAAAACAGCAGTTAACGCAATGAAATTAGGTGCTTTTGATTATGTTGCTAAACCTATTAATCCTGACGAGATCTTACTGACAATCAAACAGGCTTTAGATAAAAAGAACATTGTGGTGCACGATGTAAAAGATCTTTCACCTGATAATAACGCTAAGACTAAGGAAACAGTTACAAATGAAGATGAATATGTAAAAGGAAATAGCAAGGTTTCTAAACAATTGAATGAATATATTGAATTAGTTGCTCCAACCAATATGTCTGTACTAATTATTGGAGATAGTGGAACAGGGAAAGAGCATATAGCGCATTCTATACATTTAAAAAGTAAACGCAAAGACAAACCGTATATAGCAGTAGATTGTGGTGCGATTCCAAAAGATTTAGCTTCAAGTGAGTTTTTTGGTCATATCAAAGGATCATTTACAGGAGCTGTAACGGATAAAGTTGGACATTTTGAAGCTGCAAATGGTGGTACTATCTTTTTGGATGAAGTGGGTAATTTGTCCTATGAAGTACAAGTTCAATTACTGAGAGCACTTCAAGAAAGAAAGGTTAAGCCAGTAGGTAGTAGTACGGAGATTGACGTTGATATTAGAGTTATTGCAGCTACGAATGAGGATTTGCCTAAAGCAGTGAGAGAAGGTGAGTTTAGAGAGGATTTGTATCACAGATTAAATGAATTTGGTATCGTTGCTCCAAAGCTTGCAGATAGAGGAGAAGATATTTTGATGTTTGCAAATTACTTCTTGAAGAAATCAAATAGAGAGCTCGAAAAGAATGTAAACAAATTTTCTGGTGAAGTAGAACGTGTTTTCTTAACTTATGAATGGCCAGGAAACCTTAGAGAGATGAAGAATATAATTAAGCGTTCTGTATTGTTAACTCGTGGTGATGTGGTAGAAGAAAATGTGTTACCTGAAGAGATACTCAATCCTCGAATTAACACTCATTCGACAGATATTGTGTCTGCAGGACAGGAAGAAGATTTGAAGCTCTTTTCATCTCGCAATGAAGAACAAGCTATTCGAACAGCATTGGAAAAGGTTAAGTTTAATAAGACAAAAGCAGCTCAAGTACTTGGCATAGATAGAAAGACATTGTATAATAAGATGAAATTGTATAATATCGAATTATAGCATTAAAAAAGGCGTTTGAACCAAGTTCAAACGCCTTTTTTGCGTTAAAGTGTATAGTAATTATTGTAAAGGGTTTGTTTCATCAGCTATGCTAACTGTTTGCGAGGTCGTTTTGAACGATTTGTCAAACTCGAATAAAGCAATATCACTTGCTTTAGCTCCTCCTGCAAGTTTTAGTCTGTCTAATAACTCAAGAGCAAGTTTTTCTTCTTCTCTTTGTTCTGTTACTAACCATTGTAGAAAATTCCAAGTCGCCCAGTCTTTTTCTTCAAAAGCAAGTGTCACTATATTGTATATAGCATCTGTGTTTTTTACTTCTTGAGCATATACCATTTCGAAACATTCTAATACGTTTTTTGGCTCTTTTCCTGGAGCTCCAATAGCTTCTATTTTTACAGTAGATCCTCTTTCTTGTACATACTCAATTATTTTAGCCATATGTATTCTTTCTTCATGCGAATGTTTCATTAGAAAGTCTTTTACTCCTGCCATTTTTGCTTCATCTGCCCAACAAGCAAGCATTAAGTAAATTTGAGCAGACACTGCTTCTAAAGTAATTTGTTTGTTTAAAGCTTGTGTTAGTGCTGTAGATAATCGATTTGTTTTCATAATTCTTTCTTTTTCATTTTTAAATTATACTGTAAAGGTATAAAATATTAGTTTTTTTTATTCGTTAATGTGTTGATTTTTAGTTAGTTTTAATTCGTATTCATTAAAAATAAGTTTAATTAGATTTTTAGACCATTATTTCTTTTTTACCTTTGTGTAAATTCAAAACGTACTATGGATATAAAAACACTGATTCATCATAATTTAGATGAACTATTGTATTTGGCAGATAAGAAAGAAATTTTAAATACTGATCTTGTAGTTGAAATAGGAGCTTATGTTGGAGCTGCTGTTTTAAGAGGTAGATTCGCAGATAAAAAGGAGGTGACAGTCGATGAAATTAATGGTGTTTTTGGGATTATTGGGGATTTTTGTAAGATGAGTTTTGGTAGAAGCTTTACAGTTGTTCACTATAGAAAAATGACCAAATTAGCTAATGATTTACTTCAAGAAACTACTTTTGATGCAGATCTTGAAGATTTTATTAATCGCATAAGAAATTAAAGGATCGTAATCCTTTACATTATACTTTTATCAGAGCTTAGGGACGTTGTCTTTAGGCTCTTTTATTTTGTGCTAAACTATCATTATTTGTAATAGCTGAGTTTTAGAAGTGTTTTTTATTAAATATATAAGAGAAATATAGCTGTGTTGCTAATGTTTTACAGAAAATATGTAAACTTAAATAAGTAGATTTTTTTTTATAAATTGTGAGTAACCAAATACTTATAATTATGAAAATTAAAACCATACCGAGTGCAAGTAATGCGCATCATTACCAGCTACTGATAAAAGACCTTCTGGAAAACTCGTTAAGAGTCAATCCCAATCATGAAATTGTATACAAAGATCAGGAGAGGTTAAACTACTATCAATTGTATGATCGAATTAAACAATTGTGTAATATGTACGGTGTGCTGGGGCTTGATGGTGGAAGCGTTGTAGGAGTTATTGATTATGATAGTCATCGTTTTTTAATGAATTACTTCGCTGTGCCTATAACAGGAAACGTGTTACACACAGTGAATTGGCGTTTAGCACCTGAGCAGATTTTGTATACAATCAATCATGCCGAGGATGAGGTTTTAATTGTCCACGAAGATTTTTTACCTGTTGTTGAGACATTTTTTGATCGATTGGAAACGGTAAAAAAGATTATTGTCATTAAAGAAAAGGGAAGTAAGATAAATACGACTATTGTTATTGATGGTTTCTTTGATGAGTTACTATTAGAACAATCTACGATATATGAGTTTCCAGAGTTTAGTGAGGAAGCTATAGCGACCTTGTTTTATACCACTGGGACGACAGGGAATCCAAAAGCTGTTTACTTTTCACATCGACAGTTGGTATTGCATACGATGGTGGAGAGTAGTGTACTATCAATGATGAATGAAGCTTTCAAGATAAAATCATCAGATGTCTATTTGCCATTAACACCAATGTTTCATGTGCATGCTTGGGGTCTACCTTATTTAGCAACTACTTTAAGCCTAAAACAAGTGTATGTAGGTAAATTCGAACCTCAAAGCTTTATTGATATATTTAGAAGAGAAAAGCCTACAATTTCGCACTGCGTTCCTACAATCCTAAATATGTTGTTATCAAGTCCTGCTGCAAGAGATATTGACTTGTCGACTTGGAGTGTATTAATCGGAGGGTCGGCTCTAAGCAAACCTTTAGCTAAGCGAGCGTTAGATAGAGGAATTTCTGTTGTGACTGGATATGGAATGTCGGAAACTTGTCCTTTGTTAACTTCGTCATACTTGTCCTTAGTAACAATTAAAAATGATATAGAATCTCAGTTAGATATTCGTACAATGACGGGTAGAGCAGCTCTATTAGTCGATCTGAAAATAGTAGATGAGGAAGGTAGGGAAGTGCCTAAAGACGGAAAATCATTAGGGGAAATTATTGTACGTGCTCCTTATTTGACAATGGGGTACTACAAAGAAAAAGAGAAAGGAGAAGAACTTTGGCAAGGTGGTTATTTGCATACAGGTGATATTGCTTGGATAAATGAGAATAACGATATTAAGATTGTAGATCGTTCTAAGGATGTCATTAAAACAGGAGGGGAATGGATGTCTTCTTTGGCTTTAGAGGAAATGATTGGCAGTTACCAAGGAATTAATGATGTTGCTGTTATAGGAGTTCCTGATGTTAAATGGGGAGAACGACCTTTTGCTCTTGTTGTATGTAAAGAGGGCTTTACACTCAGCGAACAAGAGTTGAAAGACCATATGCAAAAGTTTGTAGATCAGAAGAAAATTAATAAATGGGCTATACCTGATCGATTTGTATTTGTAGAAGTAATTCCAAAGACAAGTGTTGGCAAAATAAGTAAAAAGAAAATTAGAGAAATGTACGCAAGTCACGAAATATAAGGATTTTTTGAAATGCTTGTAAAAATAAGGTATCTTTCAGCCGACAAAATAACTACCTTAAAAATGAAATTAAAACAAGAACAAAACAATCAATCAAAAAGGCAGACTAAGAAGTTTTTTAAACAACTTAGCTTTGCTTTATTAGCCTTTGGTTCTCTGTCAGTTCATGCACAGAAGAAGCCTTTAGATCACAGTGTATACGATAGTTGGGAATCTATTGGAACCAAACAGTTTTCCAATAATGGACAATGGATATTATATCAAGTAACTCCTCAAGAAGGTGATAAGACTTTATTTATCAAAACAACAGACGGTCAAAAAGAATTAAAAGTAGAAAGAGGTGAGAAACCTATCTTTACAGGAGATTCTAACTATGCACTATTTTCAATTAGACCTACTTATGCTGATCTAAAAGCTGTGAAAGTAAAGAAGAAGAAAGAAGATGAAATAGCAAAAGATTCGTTGGGTATTTTTAACTTAAAGTCAGGTGCTGTAGATAAAATAGCTAATATTAAGTCGTTTAAAACACCAGATAAAAAAGGTGATTTTGTAGCGTATTTACTAGAGAAAGTAAAAGATTCTGCTAATGCTAAAGATTCTAAAGCTCCTAAGAAAAAAACAAGTAAGGACGCTCCTTTAGATTTAGTTTTAAAGGACTTGGTAAATAACGATGATACCGTATTTACAGATGTTGTTGATTACTACTTTGATGATAATGGACAGTATTTGGTTATTGTAACAAAAGACCCAAAACAAAAGGAGAAAGAGGATAAGGCTAAGAAAGAGGTAGAATCTAAAGAGAAAGAGAATATTGAATCAAGCGATGTGGTAAAAGTGACTGAACAGACTTCTGAAGTCGAAGAAAGTAAAGGACCTTTTGGCGTATTTGTCGTTGATTTAAAGACGAAAAAGAAAACAACCTTATTAGAAGGTAAAGGAAAGTATACGCAGTTTAATTTTGATGAGAGTGGTAAACAATTGGCATTTGTAGCAAATGACGATGAAGAGAAAACACTTGTCAAAACATACAAGGTTTATTATTCTACGTTGCCTCGAGAAGCAAGTGAAATAGCTACTGATAAAACAACAGGTGTACCAAATAACTGGGTAATATCAGAAAATTATAAACCTCAGTTTAGTAAGAATGGAAAGCGTATGTTTCTTGGAATAGCACCTACTCCAGTAGCTAAGGACACTACTTTAATAGCAGAGGATCATGCGGTAGTTGATATCTGGCATTACAAAGAGGATTACATTCAGCCACAGCAATTAGTCAATTTAGAGAAAGATTTAAAAAAATCATATTTAGCGACAATTGATTTAACTCGTAATAAGGGAATTTTAGCTTTAGCGGATCAGACATTAGATAGAATGCAGTTAGTGGACGAGGGAAATAGCAATATTGTCTTTGGTTCTACTGATTTTGGTAAAAGAGTTGAGAGACAATGGAATATTTCTGGATCAGCCTCTTATTATATCGTAGATGTTAATACAGGTAAAAGAACAGAAGTTGTTAGTGATTTACCTGGTTTAGCGTGCATCTCGCCTAAAGGAACTGCTGTTGTTTATTATAATAGTGAAGAAGGTAATTGGTACGCTTATGATGTTAAAACGAAAATTACTAAACATTTGAATAAGCAATTGTCTGTATCTTTTGCAGATGAGCAGTTTGATATGCCTGATAATGCAAGTGCATACGGAATTAAAGGCTGGACAGATAATGATGAGTCAGTATTGATTGGAGATCGCTACGATATTTGGGAGTTTTTCTTAAATAGCAATAAGGCACCACGTATGGTTACCAATGGTTATGGTCGTGAACATAAAGTTAGTTTTGATATATTGAATTTAGATTCGGATAAGAAATCGTATAACCGATCAGAACATTTAATATTTGCTGCTTTTAACGAGTTGAATAAAGATGCAGGTTATTATAGCGGAGTGATTAAAGGTAATAAGATTCCTGAGAAGTTGTGGATGCAACCGTATAGTGGATTTAATTCTCTATTTAAAGCTAAAAATGCCAAAGTCTATGGTTATGTGAAAGGATCTTTTAAAGAATCGATTAATCTATACGTGACTAAAGATTTTAAAGAGGAAGTAAAGTTGAGTAATCTAAATGCGCAACAAGCTAATTATAATTGGGGAACAAATGAATTAATTCACTGGACAACTCCAAAAGGCTACGAGGCCACAGGTGTATTGTTTAAACCAGAGAATTTTGATCCAAATAAGAAGTACCCAATGATCGTGTATTTCTATGAGAAGTTGTCTGATAATTTGCATCGCTATGAAGCTCCTGCACCTACACCTTCAAGATTGAATATTCCATTTTATGTTAGTAATGAGTATTTGGTGTTTACACCAGATATTAGTTATGTAGATGGATATCCAGGTAAATCGGCAGAGGAGTTTATTAATTCAGGAGTAGAGTTTTTAAAGCAAAATTCTTGGGTTAATCCAGATAAAATTGCAATTCAAGGACAGAGTTGGGGAGGTTATCAAGTAGCACATTTAATTACAGTAACTGATATGTATGCTGCTGCTTGGTCTGGTGCTCCAGTTGTCAATATGACATCTGCTTATGGAGGTATCCGTTGGCAAAGTGGTATGAGTCGTCAATTTCAATATGAAAAAACACAAAGTAGAATAGGACAGACTCTTTGGGATGGATATGATTTGTATATTGAAAATTCACCATTATTCAATATGCCAGCTGTTACTACACCTGTGGCAATTATGCATAATGATAACGATGGAGCTGTGCCTTGGTACCAAGGAATAGAAATGTTTATGGCTTTGCGCCGTTTAGGTAAACCAGCTTGGTTACTTAACTACAATGGCGATGAGCATAACTTGATGAAACGTCAAAATCGAAAGGATATTCAAATTCGACAACAACAATTTTTTGATTACTATCTAAAAGATGCTAAAGCACCTGTATGGATGGTTAAAGGAATACCTGCAACAATGAAAGGTAAAGATTGGGGATTTGACCTTGTAGAGGATAAAGTGGAATAGTTATTTTAATTATAAAGTTTAAAAGAGCAATACTTCGAAAAGTATTGCTCTTTTACTTTTATATATTTAGGTGGTTTGGCGTATTTTTTTGAAAAGAAAAGTTTAATTGACTCTCAAGCCATATAAAAGTTGTTGAATCAGTTTTAAGCTCTCCCTCAAACCAATTGCACCAGGCCATTTCAATGTAAAGGTTGTTTTTTACTAATAAATAATAATCGTAATCAATTCCCTTGTCAAATGCCATTATGGGATATTGCTTTTTGATTTTCCACTTGTTCTTTTGTAAGAAGTCTACGATAGCATTCCAACTTGTTGTCGGTATATCCGTTACTATTTCCACTAATTGATTTTCTATGGTTAAGTTTTACAAATGTAATAGAAGTTATGAGTTTTTTAAAAAAGTAGTTATTTATAGATAACTTTTATGTTCACTTAAAAATCAAGTAAATTTGCTTTAAGCAAAAGATATAGTTTAAAATAGATATGAAAGAAATAGAAGGAATATACAAAGCGCAATTAGTTATACAAGAAATGTCTTTAGCACTTATAATGAAAGTGGCTTTAAAAGGTGATAATCTTGAAGTTAGTATAGATTTACCAGAACAGGGAGCTGTTGGTTTACAAGCTACCCAAGTATCTTTTGAGAATAGTACCCTTGTCTATCAAGTGAAAGAGATTGGAATGCTGTACCAAGGGATTTACAGTGAGCAAAAGTTTAAAGGAAGTGCTAAACTACAAGAACAAGAAATAGAAGTAGAATTTGAAAAAACGGAGATTAAATTGCCAGGGGATACAACTTTAGTGAGTACTGAGGATGAACTCAAAGAATTGGCTGCTCAAGAAAAAGGGGCGTTTAAGTATCAAGTTAAAGACTATTTTCAAAGACCTAAATCTTCTGGTTTTCAATTGTCTCCTAATGGTAAATATCTTTCTTACAGAGAAAAAGATGAGCGAAATAAACGTCACGTTTATGTGAAAGAGATTGAAACAGGTATTGTAACTCGTGTAATAGAAGAAGCAGGGGAGCTTGTACGTGGATATGGTTGGATAAATGATGATCGCTTGGCTTATGTGATGGATCAAGGAGGGAACGAAAATTATCATATTTACGCTGTAGATGTTGACGGTTCAAATAATATAGATCTAACGCCTTTTGATAATGTTCAAGCTGGTATTCTAAATATGCTGAAAGAGCAAAAGGATTATATCATTATTACAATGAATTTAGAAAATGCCCAAGTATTTGAACCTTATAAAATTAATATCAATACAGGAGAGTATGTAAAGTTATTTACAAATGATGATCCTACAAATCCTGTTGCAGACTACGATTTTGATAAAGATGGTGTGCTGAGAGGATATTCTAAAATGCTAAATGGGATTCAAACACAATACTTTTATAAAGCTATAGGGGAGAATGAGTTTACATTGTTCCATACTGTTAATTGGTCAGATACTTTCTCTTTGTTGGCTTTTAATTATGCTTCAGAGAATAAAGATGAGGCTTATGTGCTTACTAATTTAGATTCTGACAAACAGCGTATAATTCTCTATGATTTTAAAACTAAATCGATACTCAAGGAAGTTTATTCAAATTCTGAATATGATGCTTCTATTATAGGTCTTTCACGTAATAGAAATTGGGAAATTGACTATTTAGGTTACGAAGGTGATAAAGTTGTTATTGAGCCAGTCAGTGATACTTTTAAGAAAATCGACCAAGACCTACAAAACCATTTTGGAGGTTACGAATATTCTATTGTTGCCAAGACAAAGAAAGAAGATCGCTATCTGATTATTGTTCAAAGCGATAAATTGTATGGTAAATATTATAATTATGATAGAGATACTGGAGCAATCTCTTTATTGTATGATTTAATGCCTCAGTTAAAAGAACAAGATATGGCTGAGATGAGGCCTATTTCTTTTCTAAGTCGAGATGGAGTTAAGTTGCATGGCTATATTACCTTGCCTAAAGAAGTGCATCAAGGTCAACGTGTTCCATTAGTGGTTAATCCTCATGGAGGGCCACAGGGAATTAGAGATAGTTGGGGGTTCAATCCAGAAACACAATTATTTGCAAGTAGAGGATATGCAACTTTGCAAGTTAATTTTAGAATCTCCGGTGGATATGGAAAGGAATTCTTTACTTCAGGGTTTAAACAAATTGGGCGAAAAGTGATGGATGATGTAGAGGATGGTGTACATTATGTTATTACAAAAGGATGGATAGATGCTTCAAAAATTGCTATTTATGGTGCAAGTCATGGTGGATATGCAACATTAATGGGATTGGTCAAGACGCCCAACTTATATTGTTGTGGAGTTGACTATGTTGGTGTATCAAATATTTTTACTTTTTTTGAATCGTTCCCCGAATATTGGAAACCATACAAGGAAATGGTTAAAGAGATCTGGTATGATTTAGATAATGAACAGGAAAGAGAAATAGCTAAAGAAGTTTCACCTATTTTTCAATTAGACAGGATATCTAAACCGTTATTTGTCGTTCAAGGAGCAAATGATCCACGTGTAAAGATTGCAGAATCTGATCAAATAGTAAGTGCATTAAGAAAAAGAGGATTTGATGTTCCTTATATGGTAAAATATGATGAAGGACATGGGTTTGCTAAGGAAGAGAATAGTATTTCTTTTTATGAAACAATGATGGGGTTTTTGTCAATGCATTTAAAGTAAGTATAACGAGTGAAATTTAAAATTGTAAGGAGATTACGCAATAGAACATTGCTGTAATTATTTAGTTTTGAGTTTTATCAATTTGTTTTCTTAATAGAGGCTTTTTAGTAGATTAGATTCTAAAAATATAGAGTTATTATTTATAATGAATGTAAAGTATTAAAAACTATTATTTTTATTTAAAAAAAGTGATGTTGTAAAAAGTAGTAAAAAATATAGACTATAAAAATTTAATACAGTACGATTGATAAAAATATATTAATTGGTTTTGTTTATTGATATAACGCTAATTGGTGGTTATCATCTTAGCAACATATAAAATGGAGAATGTGGTTTTCCGTAAAAAGGTGTATATGAAAATTTTTAAATTTGTCTCAACATTCAAAAATGCTATGAAAAAGAGATTTCTTAGTTGATTTGAAGTTATTTTTTTCAAATTACTTAAGACTGAATTGATAGCTACTTAGTAGCTATAGAGTAAAAAAAGCTAACTCAAGAGTTAGCTTTTTTATCTACAATCTTATTGATTACTTTACAGGTAAGTATTTCTTTATAAACTCTACTGCAGTTTTATTTTCTTTTACTATGGCTTCTGTATGAGAAGCTCCTTCTACTAATAATAAAGTAACATTTTCAGATCCTTTTGCTTTTAGTCCTTCTACCATTTTTTCAGTAACAGTGTAAGGTACATTAGTATCAGCTTTACCTTGAATTACAAGAATAGGTTTGTCTATTTTCTTTGTTCCGGGTTGGCTTTCTAATAAGAACTTTTGAACAATTGGGTCATTTTTAAAGGCATCTTCGTTTAATCCTGGATAATCCATTACTTTATTGCCTTGTTTTTCATTCATGAATTTAATTATATCATCTTTGAACGCAGAGCGAATTTCATCAAGGCATTCTCCGTTGTTTCCCTCTGAAAGCAAAGCGAGGTCTTTAGCGCGTTCTTCAAATAGGTTTGTATAATCAAATTCTTGCTCATATGCCTTAATTCCGGCTCCTGCAAGCCCAGCATAGGATAACAAAGTCGCATAAGAACCAACGGAATTTCTTTTGTCTAATGGCACGTTATTTTTAATTTCAAGCTGTTCTATTTGCGCTAATGCTTTAGGGGCAACTTCTAAAATGATTTCTCCAAGACTTGAAGCTGGTGCTCCTGCAACTGCTCCCTTGAAAAAAGGGTCATCATTAGCAAACTCTGCTACTCCCAAAGAAGCTTGTCCTCCCTGTGATTGTCCTGCGGACATCCAACCACCTTGTAATTCGTCTTTGTATTGCTCTTTTATGGCATGGATAGCATAAATAGAGGACAGTGCTTCGCTTTTTAAATTTAGATATGGATGTATTCCTTTTGTACCTAATCCTTCGTAATCTGGGGCTACAATAATATAGCCTTCTTCAAGTAAACTTTTAGCCATTACTTTGAAATTGGCTCCTATCATGTTGTTGCTTGGAGCACACGCATCACCAACTCCTACAGTTCCATGAGCCCATACAACTACTCTCCATCCGTCTTTTGGTTTTTCTGTTTTTGGATAAAAAATTAAAGCAGTTGCCTGCGTTGGTTGACTTAATACATTAGGCATTGTATAAGTCATAATAGTTATCTGTGATGCCTCATCTAATTTATCTATTGCGTAAGCCTCTTCTTTTATGTAAGTTTTTATAACTGGATCAGTTATAATGATTGATTTATTGCTATCATCATTATTACAAGCCGTAAATAGGGGAATGCTCAATGTTGTAAGACAAAACATAGCAATCAAAAGATTCTTTCTTTTCATTTAATTATTGTTTAGGTTAGTTTTCATTATCTCAAATATAGAAATAAAGCGAAGTCTACAAAGTTTTATTGCATAGTATAATACATTTTTAACGTTATATGGAGATTCATTTATATTGATGATTTCTTGTCTGTTCAATTTTTCTGATGTTCTTTTGTAAAAAAAGATAATATGATATTTCCCGCAGAGCAACCGATTGTAACAATTGGAGATTTAAGGTTAAGACCTTTAAAAATAAATGATGATAAAGATTTATACGCGTATTTTTCAAAAGATGAGGTAACTGAGTTTTATGATTTGTTTACTTTTAAATCTACTGATGAAGCTACTCAATTAATCCAAACCTGGATTGAGCGAACTGTTTTAAAGCAAGGAATTCGTTGGGCAATAACGTATAAGGAAGAAGATAAGTTAGTAGGAACTTGTGGGTTTCACAATTTGTCTGAAGAAAATAATAGGGCAGAAATCGGGTATGATTTGCATCCTGATCTCTGGGGAAAAGGTTATATGACACAGATCGTTAGCTTCTTAATCGAATATGGGTTTAAGAATATGAATTTACATCGTGTAGAAGCTTTTATTGACCCAAGTCATCATGCTTCTCGTAAGGTTCTTACTAAGAATGGTATGCAAACAGAAGGAATTTTACGTGATTACTTCTTTGAAAAGGGGAGATTTGTTGACGCTGAGATGATAGCAATATTGAATAAATAAAAAAGCCAGCAATTTTGCTGGCCTTTTTTTTACTGACTATTTTGTAAAACCTGAGTATTTTAATAAAGCATCTATTGAAGGGTCTTTTCCTCTGAAATCTTTGTACATAACTTCAAGTGGCATTGAATTTCCTTTAGAAAATACTTTGTCTCTTAAGATTTGACCATTTTCTCTTGTCATTCCTCCATTTTGCTCTAACCACTGGTAAGCATCATAGTCTAACATTTCAGACCATTTATATGAATAGTAACCAGCTGCATATCCTCCAGCGAATATATGACTAAAGTAAGTTGATCTGTATCTTGGAGGTACAGTAGCTAAGTCTAAACCATATTTTTTAAGAGCTTCTTGTTCAAAAGCTATTGCATCAGTAATTTTGGTATTGCTATCAATGATGTGCCATTCCATATCAATAACTGAAGCACCTAACAATTCTGTTAAGCTATAACCTTTGTTGAAGTTAGAGGCTTTCTTTATTTTATTGACAAGCTCATCAGGAATTACTTCTCCTGTTTGATAGTGTTTTGCATAATTCTTTAAAATAGACGGTTCAAATGCAAAGTGTTCGTGGAACTGAGAAGGAAATTCTACAAAATCACGAGATACGCTTGTTCCTGATAAAGTAGGGTAAGTTTGATCTGCAAAAAATCCGTGTAAGGCATGACCAAATTCATGATACATAGTTATTACATTATCAAGCGATAGAAGTGTAGGTTGTCCTGCTGCTGGTTTTGGAAAGTTACCTACGTTATAAATCACAGGTAATTGATTTAATAACTTAGATTGTCCAACAATATTGTTCATCCAAGCTCCCCCACGTTTACTATTTCTTTGATAGTAATCAGCATAGAATAATCCTACTTGGCTTCCATCTTCATTAAATATTTCATAAACTTTCACGTCTTCTTGCCATACTGGAATATCTGTTCGCTCTTTAAATGACAAACCATAAAGTTGTTTAGCCATATAAAAAACACCGTTTTCCATCACAGAGTTCATTTCGAAATAGGGTTTTAAATCGTTTTGATTCAAAGCGTATTTTTCTTCCCTAATCTTTTCTGCATAATAGTTCCAATCTGCTGCAGTTAGAGTAAATGGATCGGCTTCTTTGTTTATTAAATCTTGGATTTCTTTTGCTTCTTCTTTTGCACTATTAACAGCAAAAGGACTTAAATCTTTTAATATCTTAATAGCATTATCAGGAGTTTGTGCCATCGTTCCTTGTAAGCTCCAAGCAGCATAGTTATCAAAACCTAATAATTTTGCTTTTTCAGCTCTTTTGTGTGCAAGCTCTATAAGAGTAGAACGAGTGTCATTTTCATCTCCTTTTTCAGCTCTAATCCATGCTTGTTCAAATAGTTTTTTACGAGTTTCTTTATTGGTTAACTTATCTAAGTCTGGTTGTTGAGTTGTATTATTTAGGTCTATTAGATAAGTTCCGTTTTCTTGTTTTATTGCGTCTAATTCACTAGTACTTAAGCCCGAAAGCTCTTCTTTTGTAAAAGATACTCCTCCTTGTTTAGTTGCAGCCAATAATTTATCTCCAAATTGATTATTTAATGTTGCAATAGTTTGATTTAGTTCTTTTAGTTTTTCTTTATCTGTTTGGCTTAAGTTTGCTCCAGCTTTTTCAAAGTTTTGATAATAAACCTCCACAAGGCGTTCTTGTTCCGAAGTAAGATTCAAATCTTTTAAATTATCATGTAATTTTTTAATGCGTTGAAATAAAGCATCATTTAAGTATATAGCATCATTATGGGCAGCAAATTTAGGAGCTAATTCATTGCTAACAGCCTTTAATTCATCGTTTGTATGTGCTCCTGTTAATAGATAAAATACAGAACTTACTCTATCCAATAATTCACTTGATTTTTCTAAAGCTACTAATGTATTATCAAAGGTTGCTTCATCAGTAGTGCTTGTGATTTTGTCAATTGCTTTAATTTGACGACGCATTCCTTCAAGTAATGCTGGTTTGAAATCTTTGTTTTTGATTTTGCTGAAATCTGCTGTTTGGTAAGGTAGCGTACTTGGATTATAGAAAGAATTGTTTTCGTTCCAATCTGTTACCTCTGTAGTGCCTTTTTTTGTGTTGTTACATGAGACTGAAAAAACAGAAGCTCCTACAACAACGCTTAAAATAGCTTGTTTTGCGTACATATTATTATAAGTTAATGTTAGTTATTGTCAAATATATTGAAATATTAGGTAAAAACAGGAAAACTGCTATTAAATGAGGTTGATTTGAAATGATAAAGTGAGAATATAGGTATGTATTTGTAATAATTATTGATAATAATTAGTAAAAGAACTGGAAAAAGATGAAATTTACATTTGAATTAGTGTATGACAGGTATGAGAATTGGTATAGGGATTTTATTATTAATGACAAGTAGTGTTTTTGGACAAAATACTGCCTTGAGAAGTGAGATTGGAAATAAGTATGATGGCGAAAAAGTAGATCTTTTTATTTCTACTTTAGATCAACAACATAAAAGTGATTCACTTTCTATTGTTCAATTTGAAGATTTGTATACTGCTGAAAAGAAAACGAATTTTACTCATTCTTTTACTTCTTTGCGCCGAATAGAGCAACAACAATTTCCGATTTATTATAAACTAGGGAATGTTGTAGCCAGACAAGTTAGTGGCGTGAATAGTTTGAATATGGATAGTCGCACAAGTAATTTGTTGGGAAACAATATGATAGTGGCTGTTGTTGATGGAGAAACTGCTTTAGCTAAACATATTGAATTTAAAGGGGATAAAGATGCTTGGCGTGTGGTGTTAGGGGAAGAACAAAATGATATTTATTCATTTGATAAAGCGATTCAAAAGAAAAGGGAATCGGCAAGGCTACACGCTACACATGTGACAGGTACTATATTAGCAAAGGGATTGAATCCTAAAGCAAAAGGTATGGCTCCGATGGCAAATGTGGTTTCTTTTGGTTGGGATAATGATATTCTTAAAATAACTGATTTAGCCAAACAAGGAGTATTGTTGTCTAATCACTCTTATGGTATCGCAGTAATAGATGATGATAAAAGGCCTCTATTACCTGTTAATTACTTTGGAACTTATAATATTGATGCGCATAATTTTGATAGAGTTTGTTATTTGTTTCCCTACTTTCAACCTGTAATTGCAGCTGGTAATGATTTAGGTGTGGCGGATATTGTTAATCCTACAAAGAATGGGGTGAATCTATTAGTTGGTTATTCTACTGCTAAGAATCCGATTGTTGTAGCTGCATTGGATCCTGGGGTTCCTGAACAGAATTTTCAAACAAATTTTAGTAGTACAGGGCCTACAAATGATTTTAGAGTAAAACCTGATATAACAGCTGATGGAGTGAATATTTTCTCTACTGCCTTTGTCAACCCTTTGGTTAAAGGTATTTCAATTCAAGATAATCTATATACTAATTTGAGTGGAACATCTATGGCTACACCTGTTGTTACTGGAGTATTGTCGCTTTGGCAACAATGGGCTATAGAAAAGAAAGGTTTTCCTCTAAAGGCGGCAACTCTAAAGGCTGTAATGATTCAATCCGCTCAAAAAATAGAACTTTACGATGGACCAAGTTACCGATATGGATGGGGATTGTTAAATGCTAAATCTGGAGTAGAATTACTTAATAATTCTCTATCTAAAGAAGCTTTAGTTTTGGAGAGTAATTTATTTCAAAATAGAGAGTTTAGAACTACAGTAAACTTAAATTCAGATAGCGAGAAAATGTTGTTTACATTAGTTTGGACGGATAAAGAAGGTGTTAATAAAATAGGTGTAAATAATGAATATTATGGAAGAGATTTGGTCAATGATTTGGATTTGCGCGTTTTTTATAATGGAGAAGAGTATTTACCTTGGATGTTAAACCAAGATTTTTTAAATCCAAAGGCGGTTAAGGGGGATAATTTAGTCGATAATGTTGAGAAAATAGAGATTGAAAATGCTTCCAAAGGAGAATATGAAATAGTAATTAGACATAAAGGTGCGTTGGTAGGTTCTGTACAAGACTTCTCTCTAGTGGTTAGTAATTCGTCTTTTAATGGGATTTCATATAATCAAAATAGTATCACACTTGATAATAGTATTGCTATTTGGCCTAATCCTGCAGAAGATTACTGCTATATTGAAATTGATCAGGCTTACGTCTTTGATAAACATACTGTAGAGTTGTATAGTATAAATGGACAACTATTAAAAGAACAAGAAATTGTTGGGTCTAATCGTGCTATAATTAACGTTTCTGATTTACCGAAAGGAATTTATCTGGTTTATGTAGAGATTGGTGGAGAACGATATCGTAAGAAATTAATTAAGAAGTAAAACGATTTTGAGTATAGTTAACAAAGGTTCTATTATAATAAATATAGTAGAACCTTTGTTGTTTTTAATATTGTACTTACGAGTAGGTGCTATACTATATATAGTATAAAGAATCTTGTTAAAGGAAGTAAATGCATTATTACTGGTGTAAGTAAGGTAGGAAAGGGGGTATGATATCATTAATCCAAAAAAAAGTTTCACTTGTAAAGTGTACCATAATAGGTAGTTATCGTTACTCCGAAAAAAACCTTTAAAAAAAGGCGTTATAAAGTTTGGAAGTAGCGTAAAAGATACTATTTTTGCATCCGCATTAGAGAAGTAATAACGACTCTAGAGGCAGACGCTCCTAAATATAAAGAAAGCAGCAAAGAAGAATTAATAACTTTGAAAAGCTTTAAAAACTTTAACAAAATAAAGTTTGGATAAGTAAAAGATAAGGTGTTATCTTTGCGGTCCGCTTCAGTAAATACTGTAGCTCGCAAGAAAAAAAGAAAAAGAAATTTTTCAAAAAAAAAGTTTTGGGAGATTAAAAAATAGTTTTACTTTTGCACTCGCTTTGAAACACAAGTGGAAAAAACAAGAAGAATACGTTCTAAGACATATTGGACAACAGCATACAAAAAGAGAGTAAGGCAAGTCGAAAGATTTGAATTAACGCGCTAATCGAAAATATAAAAAATATACGATGAAGAGTTTGATCCTGGCTCAGGATGAACGCTAGCGGCAGGCCTAACACATGCAAGTCGAGGGGTATAAGAAGCTTGCTTTTTAGAGACCGGCGCACGGGTGAGTAACGCGTATGCAACCTACCTTTTACAGGGGAATAGCCCGAAGAAATTCGGATTAATGCTCCATGGTTTATTTTGATGGCATCATTTGAATAATAAAGATTTATCGGTAAAAGATGGGCATGCGTGTCATTAGCTAGTTGGTATGGTAACGGCATACCAAGGCAACGATGACTAGGGGTCCTGAGAGGGAGATCCCCCACACTGGTACTGAGACACGGACCAGACTCCTACGGGAGGCAGCAGTGAGGAATATTGGTCAATGGAGGCAACTCTGAACCAGCCATGCCGCGTGCAGGATGACGGTCCTATGGATTGTAAACTGCTTTTGTACGGGAAGAAATGTGCCTACGAGTAGGTATTTGACGGTACCGTAAGAATAAGGATCGGCTAACTCCGTGCCAGCAGCCGCGGTAATACGGAGGATCCGAGCGTTATCCGGAATTATTGGGTTTAAAGGGTTCGTAGGCGGTCAGATAAGTCAGTGGTGAAATCTCATAGCTTAACTATGAAACTGCCGTTGATACTGTTTGACTTGAATAGTATGGAAGTAACTAGAATATGTAGTGTAGCGGTGAAATGCTTAGATATTACATGGAATACCAATTGCGAAGGCAGGTTACTACGTACTTATTGACGCTGATGAACGAAAGCGTGGGTAGCGAACAGGATTAGATACCCTGGTAGTCCACGCCGTAAACGATGGATACTAGCTGTTCGGTTTTCGGACTGAGTGGCTAAGCGAAAGTGATAAGTATCCCACCTGGGGAGTACGTTCGCAAGAATGAAACTCAAAGGAATTGACGGGGGCCCGCACAAGCGGTGGAGCATGTGGTTTAATTCGATGATACGCGAGGAACCTTACCAGGGCTTAAATGTAGATTGACAGGTTTGGAAACAGACTTTTCTTCGGACAATTTACAAGGTGCTGCATGGTTGTCGTCAGCTCGTGCCGTGAGGTGTCAGGTTAAGTCCTATAACGAGCGCAACCCCTATTGTTAGTTACCATCGCGTTAAGGCGGGGACTCTAGCAAGACTGCCGGTGCAAACCGAGAGGAAGGTGGGGATGACGTCAAATCATCACGGCCCTTACGTCCTGGGCTACACACGTGCTACAATGGCAAGTACAGAAAGCAGCTACCTGGCAACAGGATGCGAATCTCCAAAGCTTGTCTCAGTTCGGATTGGAGTCTGCAACTCGACTCTATGAAGCTGGAATCGCTAGTAATCGGATATCAGCCATGATCCGGTGAATACGTTCCCGGGCCTTGTACACACCGCCCGTCAAGCCATGGAAGCTGGGGGTACCTGAAGTCGGTGACCGCAAGGAGCTGCCTAGGGTAAAACTAGTGACTGGGGCTAAGTCGTAACAAGGTAGCCGTACCGGAAGGTGCGGCTGGAACACCTCCTTTCTAGAGAATTAGTTAAGTGTTAATTCTACTTACTCTCGCTGCTTGTTCAAAAAATAAAAAAAGGTATTATACAGAGTCTCGTAGCTCAGCTGGTTAGAGTACTACACTGATAATGTAGGGGTCGGCAGTTCGAGTCTGCCCGGGACTACTAAAATACACAGGAAATACTAGAGGTTAAACTAACCGCCTAAAAGTTACTGTTAACTGTAAGCTGTTAACCAAACACTAGAAACGGGGGATTAGCTCAGCTGGCTAGAGCGCCTGCCTTGCACGCAGGAGGTCATCGGTTCGACTCCGATATTCTCCACAAGGACTAAAGTCCAACCGTTCATTGACATATTGATAAAACTTAACTAACAAAACAGTTAGAAAGAACAAAAAATATAGAAATATATAGAAAGTACGATTCGAAAGAATTGTAAGCACATAAGCAAAATAAGGGCGTATGGGGAATGCCTAGGCTCTCAGAGGCGAAGAAGGACGTGATAAGCTGCGAAAAGCTACGGGGATTGGCACACACGAATTGATCCGTAGATATCCGAATGGGGCAACCCAATATGTTGAAGACATATTATCCTGTATAGGAGGCGAACCCGCTGAACTGAAACATCTAAGTAGGCGGAGGAGAAGAAAACAAAAGTGATTCCGTAAGTAGTGGCGAGCGAACGCGGAATAGCCCAAACCAAAGTTGTTACGGCAATTTTGGGGTTGTAGGACCACGACATTTCTTGCGGCTTGAATTAGAAATACCTGGAAAGGTATACCAAAGAGGGTGACAGTCCCGTATAAGTAAGAAAAGATAAGAATAGTGGTATCCTGAGTAGGTCGGGGCACGTGAAACCCTGATTGAAACTGGCGGGACCATCCGCTAAGGCTAAATACTCCTGAGAGACCGATAGTGAACCAGTACCGTGAGGGAAAGGTGAAAAGAACCGTGAATAACGGAGTGAAAAAGATCCTGAAACCATACGCCTACAAGCGGTCGGAGCCCCTTTGTGGGGTGACGGCGTGCCTTTTGCATAATGAGCCTACGAGTTACCGTTGCTGGCAAGGATAAGGACTTCAGGTCTGGATCCGTAGCGAAAGCGAGTCTGAATAGGGCGCTTTAGTCAGTAGTGGTAGACGCGAAACCGTGTGATCTACCCATGGGCAGGTTGAAGTTTAGGTAACACTAAATGGAGGACCGAACCGTTTAACGCTGAAAAGTTTTCGGATGACCTGTGGGTAGGGGTGAAAGGCCAATCAAACTCGGAAATAGCTCGTACTCCCCGAAATGCATTTAGGTGCAGCGATGATCATAGTTACTTAGAGGTAGAGCTACTGATTGGATGCGGGGGCTTCACCGCCTACCAATTCCTGACAAACTCCGAATGCTAATTAATGATAATCATCAGTGAGGGCATGGGTGCTAAGGTCCATGTCCGAGAGGGAAAGAACCCAGACCATCAGCTAAGGTCCCCAAATGTATGCTAAGTTGAAAAAACGCGGTTTGATTGCCCAGACAGCTAGGATGTTGGCTTGGAAGCAGCCATTCATTTAAAGAGTGCGTAACAGCTCACTAGTCGAGCGATCGAGCATGGATAATAATCGGGCATAAGTATACTACCGAAGCTATGGATTTACGTTTTATAACGTGAGTGGTAGGGGAGCATTCTATCGGCAGAGAAGGTGATTTGTGAGAATTGCTGGAGCTTATAGAAAAGAAAATGTAGGCATAAGTAACGATAAGGGGTGCGAGAAACACCCCCGCCGTAAGACTAAGGATTCCTGAGCTATGCTAATCAGCTTAGGGTTAGTCGGGACCTAAGGCACACCCGAAGGGGGACGTCGATGGCCAACGGGTTAATATTCCCGTACTACTTATAACAGTGATGGAGTGACACAGTGATGAAAGCACCGCGAACTGACGGAATAGTTCGTTGAAGCACGTACCTATAGGTTTGATAGTAAAATGCGTCAGACTTGGAGAAATGCGATAGTACTCAGCGTCTACGGACAAAGAGATAGTGTGCCTAAGGGCTGTCAAGAAAAGCTTCTAAACATAGGTTATAAGTACCCGTACCGTAAACCGACACAGGTAGTCGAGGAGAGTATCCTAAGGCGCTCGAGAGATTCATGGCTAAGGAACTAGGCAAAATAGACCTGTAACTTCGGGAGAAAGGTCGCCAGCGCAAGCTGGCCGCAGTGAAGAGGTCCAGGCGACTGTTTATCAAAAACACAGGGCTCTGCAAAATCGTAAGATGACGTATAGGGCCTGACACCTGCCCGGTGCTGGAAGGTTAAGAGGAGATGTTATCGATGAGTAATTGTTGAGAAGCATTGAATTGAAGCCCCAGTAAACGGCGGCCGTAACTATAACGGTCCTAAGGTAGCGAAATTCCTTGTCGGGTAAGTTCCGACCTGCACGAATGGTGTAACGATCTGGACACTGTCTCAGCCATGAGCTCGGTGAAATTGTAGTATCGGTGAAGATGCCGATTACCCGCAGTGGGACGAAAAGACCCTGTGCACCTTTACTATAGCTTAGTATTGTTCTCGGATAAGTGATGTGTAGGATAGGTGGGAGACTGTGAAATGGCGTCGCTAGGCGTTGTGGAGTCATTGTTGAAATACCACCCTTTGCTTATTTGAGATCTAACTCCGCAATTGTGGAGGACATTGCTTGGTGGGTAGTTTGACTGGGGTGGTCGCCTCCAAAAGAGTAACGGAGGCTTCTAAAGGTTCCCTCAGCACGCTTGGTAACCGTGCGTAGAGTGCAATGGTATAAGGGAGCTTGACTGAGAGACTAACAAGTCGACCAGGTACGAAAGTAGAGCATAGTGATCCGGTGGTTCCGCATGGAAGGGCCATCGCTCAAAGGATAAAAGGTACGCCGGGGATAACAGGCTGATCTCCCCCAAGAGCTCATATCGACGGGGGGGTTTGGCACCTCGATGTCGGCTCGTCACATCCTGGGGCTGGAGAAGGTCCCAAGGGTTGGGCTGTTCGCCCATTAAAGTGGCACGCGAGCTGGGTTCAGAACGTCGTGAGACAGTTCGGTCTCTATCTACTGTGGGCGTTAGAAATTTGAGTGGATCTGATTCTAGTACGAGAGGACCGAATTGGACCAACCTCTAGTGCATCTGTTGTCTCGCCAGGGGCATCGCAGAGTAGCTACGTTGGGCAGGGATAAGCGCTGAAAGCATATAAGTGCGAAACCCACCACAAGATGAGATTTCTTTAAAGGGCCGTGGGAGATTACCACGTTGATAGGCTATAGATGTAAAGGCAGTAATGTCATAGTCGAGTAGTACTAATAGCCCGTAAGCTTATGTGAATCTCCCCTTGTTTAAATACAAGGGGAGGGCAACTTTCTAAGTGATAGTTAAGTTACAATATCAATATAGTTAACAATATTAGTTACGTTAAAGTAACAACCGATTTAGGGTGGTTATTGCGGCGGGGCTCACCTCTTCCCATTTCGAACAGAGAAGTTAAGCCCGCTAGCGCAGATGGTACTGCTAACCAGTGGGAGAGTATGTCGTCGCCCTTCTTTTAAGAATCCCCAATCTCATATGAGGTTGGGGATTTTTTTGTTTATATACTTCATAAGAATATCGTTATATTAAGTTTGTCGGAATATAATTAACAGTATTTTTTTCTCTTGTATTTACTTATTAGTATTAATTTTTGTTTTTTTTTTAGTTCTAATGAGTTTTTGTTGAAGCTTTAAATTTTATTATGAGTTTTTTTTACTTTATCTTTGCTTTGGGAAAAGAAAAGGTTACAAGTGATGTTTTAATAATTGTAGTATGAATAATGCCTTAAGAAAGCAGTTGAAACGAGATACACCTCGTGGGATTGTTTTTTTTATCGACCTTCTAATAGTTTTGTTTACTTATTTAGTATCAAATTTATTTTTGACTAATTTTTTTGGTAACTTTTCTATGGAATTAATAATGAATAAACTCCCAATAGTTTTTATTTGTTATATCGTTAGTTTTTATATTTTCAAACCTTATCGTGGAATAATCAGGCAAACTAGTTTGAAAGATGTGGAGAATGTCTTTTTTACATGTCTGTTTGCATCTGTCTTGTTGACTATTTGTAGTTCTTTACAGCGTAATGGTGTTTTTAGCTATGAACTAGAAGATTATTTGCGATATTCTTATTCCTTTATTTTATTTCATTTATTGTTCACAAGTGTAATGATGATTTTGGCTCGCTTATTTTATAGTCAGTTTTATCATACTTATATTTTAGAGGTAAGAAATCAGCGAAGAATACTTATTTACGGAGCTGGTGATTCTGGTATTATAACTGTACGAGCTTTGCAATCTGATACCAAGATGCGTACTGAAATAATTGGTTTTATAGATGATAGTAAAGGGAAGATAGGTACTAGAATTTCTGGTTATAAAGTTTATAGTCCTGGAGATATTACCAAAGAGTTTATTCTGAAGAATAAGATTGATGATATTGTAATTTCAATTCAGAATATTTCGCGTCAACGTTTAAATGAAATATCTGAATGGTTAGAAACCCTTCCAGTTAGTATAAAGATAATTCCCGCTGCAAGTGATTGGCTTGAGGGTAAATATACTAATAAGCATATCAAAGAACTTAAAATTGAAGATCTATTAGGCCGTAAAAGTATAGAATTACATAATCCTATTATAGCCCAGGAAATTGATAGAAAGGTTGTGTTGATTACTGGGGCTGCGGGATCTATTGGTAGTGAGATAGCAAGGCAAGTTGCTAACTTTAATTTTAAGACTTTAATTTTAGTTGATCATGCTGAATCTGCTTTGTACGATGTTCAACAAACAATGAAATCTTGTAGATGTGAGGATATTTATTATATTGTAGCTAATATTAGAGATGAAAAGTCAATGCAAAAGCTGTTTGAATTTTATAAGCCTAATATGGTTTATCATGCAGCAGCATATAAGCATGTGCCTTTGATGGAAGCACTTCCTTATGAAGCTATACATACAAATGTAAAAGGTACAAAAGTTATAGCTGATTTATCTGTTAAGTATAAGGTAGGCAAGTTTGTTATGGTTTCCACTGATAAAGCTGTGAATCCTACAAATGTAATGGGTGCTACAAAACGTGCGGCAGAGATTTATGTATCTACTTTGGCAGGTAATGGTATAACAAATTTTATAGTAACTCGTTTTGGAAATGTCTTAGGGTCTAATGGTTCTGTTATACCTTTGTTTAAGCGACAAATTGATCAAGGAGGACCTTTAACTGTTACTCATCAAGATATTACTCGTTATTTTATGACAATTCCTGAAGCTTGTCAATTAGTTTTAGAAGCTTCAGTGATGGGTAAAGGTGGTGAGATATTTGTATTTGATATGGGACAATCAATGAAGATATTTGATCTTGCAAAGCGTATGATTCGATTAAGTGGCTTAAGTTACCCGGATGACATTGATATAAAAATTACTGGTCTTCGTCCAGGTGAGAAGATTTTTGAAGAGCTTTTAGCAAATGACGAAAATACTGTTAAAACTCATCACGATAAAATAATGATTGCTAAAGTTCGTTCTCAAGATCTATATAAGGCCAAAGGTCAAATAGAAGAATTGTGTCAGATTATATGTGATTATAATAGTGAGCAAGAGGCTTATATTTTAGTTAAGCATTTAAAAGATATTGTTCCTGAGTTTAAGTCTCAAAACTCTATATACGAGAGTCTAGATAATATAGTTGAAGAAAGTTCAGTTGTTTAATTGAATTTTTATTTTGAGTGTAATAGTTAAAGGCTGTCTATAAGACAGCCTCTTTAAATTATTTTCCAAAATAATGATTCATTAATTGCTTTGTTCTGAGTTGTTTTGTTTTTTCGAATTTGTTTTTCGCTTTGTCATTCATCGCTTTATTTGATAGACCAAGTGATCTGTTTTTGTTTATATCGTGATCAACAAATTGTAGTTTACTGCTGTAAGATGCCGTGATTTTGTTTTCTCTGTCGTCAATAGCATCGATTGTTATGGTATATGTGTCATTGTTTTTAGAAACTTTTACTTTACCAGTTTTTAGAGGAGCGTATTGATTCATATCTCCATTAAGAACGTTGTAGTACCATGTTCCCCAGTCAAGTCCAGGTTCTGAACCACCACCTTTGCCTATAAAGCCAACTTCTTCTTCCCCGATAGTAAATTCGCCAGTCGGAATATCAGTTGTCATACTTACATCTGTGTACATCGTTAAGCGTAGGTAATCTCCTGACCCTTCTATTTGCCAGTAATTTTCCGGGTAAGTTTTAAGCTTGTTGTTGAATAGAAATATATTCCAACGGTTCAACTCTTTACCTGTAATTGGTGACTTTCCTTTGTACTCTAAGTATCCAAAGTCTAATTGTTCAACTTGTTTATCACTTTTCAATGTTGTAACTGTGAACTCATCGCCTTGTCTAACATTTCCACTGTATTTACCAATGTGACGAGTACCATCTTCTAACTCTACATTGAAGCGTACTTCTTGCTTGCCATTTTTATCTAATACTTTAATACTACCATCTATGATATACAGTTCCGCCTTTATATTCTCTGCCTTGTTATTAACTTGAAGAGTAGCAACATTGTAAATTTGTTCCCCTTCTTTAAGTTCTTCTAATTCCTTTTTAGAGATAACTTTGAATGTTCCCTTTTCAAATTCGCTTGAAGATTTGAAGGTCTTGTTAGGTATTTTTGCCTCCCATGCTTTACTTGCCATTTCGTCAAAGAATGTAATTGTAATAGCATGTCCATCACCTTCTAAATCACCATATTTATCTTTTTCTCCAAAAGAGAAGAAACTTAAATATTCTCCAATCCCTGGATTGTCAAACGGGTTATCTCCCCAGTACCAACCATTTTGAAAATCGTAATTTACTTGATATACTGGTTCAATATCAATATCAGAGTTGTACTTAATGGTATAAGTTTGTTTATTGTTGTCCACTAAGTAACCTTCAATCGAATAGCTCTGATCATTGTTTTTAATGTCTAATTCTCCACTAAGTATTGTTAGCTTTTCATTTTTGTGTGTAATTGAGCTTTCTTGTGTTAGTGAATAAAGTGATTGGCTATCAGAAACCAGATACTTTTGTGAGGTTAATCTTGCATCTAATAAGTCTTTTTCTTCTACTTTGTTTGAGATTAAGTTTAAATTGACAGAGGTATCTTTTGCATCTAAAACGATATTGAATACTCCTGCTTCTTTATCTGTTTTTAAATAAGTTCCCTTGCTGTTTTCAATTGTTAAGTTAAGTGATTTGTCTTCTTCTGTTGGAACTTGAGGAGAAGAATCATCACTGCTACATGAAGTAGTCATGCTTCCTAAGCATAAGCAACTTGCCATAAAGATCAATTTTTTCATTTAGGTGTAATTTGGTTAGTTATAATTTTGTTAGTTCAAAATGTTAAAATGAATTAACGTTTAAATGAGGCTAAAATATAAAAATATTTGATTATTTGAAGTTTTATTGACAAAAAATGTCTTTTTTATATTTACATATTGTTATTTTCTGTTTTTAAAATGTTAAAATATGTACTTATTGAGAATATTTGCTTTTGTTTGTTTCGACTATTTCTACTTGAAACTCTATTTTTTATGTGACGTATTGAAAAAAAAATTAACAGAAATATTTTTATTACATAGTTATTTGACAAATTTGTGTGCGCGTTTACACAAGTAAAAATACCCTCAAACTATAACGTTGAGGGTATTGATATTGTGTATTTTTTAGTTGACTAATTATTGTCCCAAATAGCGATTAAGTACTCTTAAAGCTTTTTCTTGTTTATACTGCTCTAAGAAGTTTTTGGTGTTCTTGTTATACTTAGCTGAATGAATATCAAAATTTTTGTTTTTATCATTGTTCTTAAAGATCAATTCTCCTGTATATTTAGCCGTAATTATATTTTCTCTGTCGTCTTCAAATTCTACAGAAATAGTGTAGACATTGTTTTGGTTTGTAACAATTATTTTTCCACTCTTGGCTGGAGCCGCATCTTTAAAATCGCTATTTTTTAAATCAAAGTACCAAGTACCCCAATCAAAACCTGCTTCAAATCCCTCTCCAAAACCTGCCATATTTGGTGCTTCTGGTCCTATATTATAAGTACCTGATGGAATAGAAGTTTTTTGGTTTAATTCCGTATATAAAGCAATGCGCATATATTCCCCTGAGCCACCTACTGCCCAATAGTTATCAGGATCTGTTTTTAAGTCTTTATTGTACAAGTAAATATTCCATCTGTTATTCTGCAATCCATTAATAGGCGAAGCACCTTGAAATTCTAAATAACCAATATCTAAGTTGCCAACTGTCCTATTCTCTTTTAATGATGTTATAGTAGCTTCATCTCCTTGTCTAATAGGTCCATTGTATTTTCCTAAATGACGAGTTCCATCAGATAACTCAAGATTAAATCTCACCTCTTGACCTTTTGGTGTTTCTATGACTTTAATGAAAGAATTATCTCGTATATACACCTTTCGATTTATTTGTTTGTCGCTATCTCTGTGTTCAAAATAGGCATATCGGTACACAGGTTCTTCTTTTTCAATGTCTTTAGATGTTGCAATATAGAAGCTTCCCTTATCAAAAGTTGTAGAAGCTTGATACGTCTTATTAGGTATTTTTGCTTCCCATGCTTTAGGTGCTTTTTCGTCATAAAGAGATAGTGAAACGCGGTAGCCGTCCCCGTCAAGTTCACCATAGTTATTTGTTTTTCCAGCAGCAAAAAATGTCATGTACTGTCCGATATTGGGATGTTTGTATTCATCATCTCCCCAATACCAACCATTTTGCAAGGTATATTCGGTGTGATAAAGGGGCTGAATATCAATTGCATCATTAAATTTTACAGTGTAAGTTAATTGATTGCTATCGACAATTGTACCTGTAATACTGTATTTATTCTCTTGATTGATAATTTCTAACTCTGCAGATTGAATAGTTAGTTTTTCATTTTTATTGATTAGATTGCTTTCAGGTGATAAGGTGTAGAGTAGTTGATCTGTTGAGAGTATATATTTATGAGATTCAATGTTAGGTTCTAACAAATCTACACTCTCAATTTTTTTAGAAATTAAACTTAATTCAAGTTTAGTGTCCTCTCCACTTAAAGTTAGATTGAAAAAACCTTTGTCATCTAATGTCTTTAGGTAAGTTCCTTGACCTTTAGTTAGGGCCAATTCGTTTTTTGTTTCTTCTTCTTTCGAAGGAGTTGATGAGTCGTCATTACTACACGAGCTCGTAATACTTGCCATGGAAATAAAGCAAGCTAATACAAATAGTTTTTTCATTTTTCAAGTTTTTAGTTTTGGGTTAGTTTAATTGTTAATTTATTTAACAACACAATATTGCTAAAATATAAAAATATTTGATTGTTTTAAGTTTTATTGATAAAAAATGTCTTTTTTGTATTTTTGTTTAAATAATTGTTTTCGATGTAAGTGTCGAATACAAGATTTAGATCAAAAAATAGAATTGATTTGCCCAAAGAATAATGGGTGAAAATAGGAAGTAGGATGAGTATTCGGTAGAGAAGTGGGGGACGTTTTTGTTTTGATTTAACAAAGTAGAATAGAGGATAAAACAAAAAATCCCTTGAATTATATTCAAGGGATTAACAAAGGCAGTAAGTTACTGTATAAATTTATAATAACGAGCACCTATCAAATGAGGTATCTCTTGTTCTATCCTATCAAGTATGAATTCATTACAAGCTTGTTTTAATGGAGATTTTCTCTCTTTTTTGTGCAGTGCAATATAGGTGTCAAAATCGATTGCTTCAGATTCTTCAATCGCAGTGAAAATGGACTTTGAAGGCATTCCCTGCAACCATTCTGATTGTACTTCTCCCTCAAATACCTTTGATTTAGAGCCTGATCCATAAGCGACAAATCCAAGTTTCGAGTTTTCGATATTTTCACTTGTCTCAGCGAAGTGAGTCAGTGTTGACAAGAGTCCTAAAAAAATAGAGCCAGTATAGATATTTCCCACGTTTCCAGAAGCTATTTCTGAAGGGGCAATTTTGTCTTTGACCAATTCCATGTACTTTTCTGATTTGGCAAATGCTTTAATTTGATCTTTAGCATCTTCCGCTGTGATATCAATTAAATCAGGATTTTCCAACAATACAATTTCATGAAAAGTTCTACGGCCTTGGTAGCAGTAAGGTAGGTGCATTAAGATAGCCTTCCAGTGTTGATATACTTTTTCACTTTGTCTATTGTTTAATTCTTTAAAGTGGGTGTAGGCCTCTGTAATTCTATTGATATAACACTGATTTGAATACTGACCTTCAAATACAGGTTGATCTTTGTGCAAAGTTATTTCCCCTTCTTCAATACCGTGCCAAACTTGATTTGTATCCTTTCCTGTTATTAGCTTTTTCTCGAGTGTGCGATACGGTTTAAAGAAGTCAAATACACTCTCAGTGGCTACACCAGTTTGTGAGCTAAATGCAATCATACGTGGATTTGTACTAATAAGTAGGGCAATAGCACCAGCACCTTGTGTGTACTCTCCTGTAGAAGCTAAGTCATACTTGGCATAATCCGTAGCGATAACGATGGCTTTTTTTGTAGGATTTGCTTTGATGAAGTCTATCGCATTCTGCATAGCATCCACTGCTCCTATACAAGCAAAAGTATGATCAACAGCATCGCAGTTTCTAAAAGTTCCTTGTCCGTATACTTGTTCTAATAATCCCAGTGTATATGATGCAATAGGTTTAGAGTTATCTATCCCACTTTCTGTTCCAACATAAATCTTAGCTATTTCTTTCGGAAGTATATTTGGATTGTCTTTAAGTAGATTATGAGCGGCATTTGCAGCCATCGTCACTACATCTTGAAAAGTATCTAACAAAGCCATCTTTTGTAAACCTAAACCTTTGGTAAGTTTCAGAGGTTCAATATTTCTCGCTTTGGCTAAGGTCTCTATAGGCAAGTGAATTTTAGGGATAAAATATGCTAAACTATCTATTCCAACTTTCATTTTAATCATTGATTTTTGTGAATGGTAAAATTACAGGCTATTCGAATAAATAACTAAATTAATTGGATTAATTTTTTCTAATAATGCTATGTTAATGGTTTAGAGATGATAATAGTGCTGATTTTTATTGATGGGTTAAAGTACTAATCTCCTACTCGTAAATTAACATAGGTATGGTTTCTATTTATTTTAGTTTGTGTCTGTTTAGTTCTTTAAATAATCTAATTTTGTAGCAAATCTCAAGATAATGAAAGATAGCAAGAAAACACAAAAGAAACTACACCAACGCAACAAGCATCACAATTTATATGATTTTGATAAATTGAAACAAGTAGTACCTGAGTTAGGAAATTTCATTATTAAGAATCCCTCTGGTGTTGATACCATTGATTTCGCCATTCCAGAAGCAGTTCTTTTGTTGAATAAAGCGATATTGATGAAGGATTACAAGATAACATTTTGGGAAATGCCAAAGACAAATCTTTGTCCGCCAATACCTGGTCGTGCAGATTATATCCATTATATAGCAGATTTGTTAGCGGAAGGAAATCAAGGAAAGATTCCTACTGGTAAGAGTGTCAAAATATTAGATTTGGGAATAGGAGCTAATGTTATTTACCCTATTATAGGCGTAGCCGAATATGGATGGGAGTTTGTAGGTTCTGAGTTAGACGTTGTTTCTATCAAAACTGCGAGTCATATAGTAGAGCATAATCCCCACTTAAAAAGCCATGTTAGTATTAGACAACAAACATCAAAGCGAAATATTCTTAAAAACATTATAGGAGAGAAGGAGTACTTTGATGTTGTTATTTGCAATCCTCCTTTCTTTAAATCAAGAGCAGAAGTAATGGCAAAGACCACCCAAAAACTAAAGAATTTAGGAAAAGAAGTGGTTGGAAAACCTATTCAAAATTTTAGTGGACAGAATAACGAACTTTGGTGTGAAGGAGGAGAGAAAGCTTTTATAACGAATTATATCTACGAAAGTAAACACTTTAAAAGGCAAGCTGTATGGTTTACTACTCTTGTATCAAATAAGGATAATTTAAAGCCACTTGAGTCATTGCTTAAACGCTCAGAAGTAAAAGAGGTGCGTATTATCAATATGGAACAAGGAAATAAAGTAAGTCGTATCTTAGCTTGGAAGTATTAAGCTACTTCATAATTGTGATTTATGATATTAAAATATTTATCTTTAGTGTGTTAAAATTAACATACTATGCAAAATATTGAGCGAAAATTAAAAGAATACCTGGATTCTTCTTCGGTTACAATACAAGAGATTTTGATGGTTTCTAATATAGAACATCCAAAATGGGAGGACAACTCTCACATTATCAAATTAGCTATTGAGCAGATTTTACAACCTGTTGGGGCTCTCCCAGATGAGTATGTATATAGCTATGTTGGAATGCACTTGAAAATACCAGTTGTAGGTAAGCGCCATAGTATTGGTTTTATAGTAACAAATTTAAGAGTGTTGGTACAAGGTGATGTTTCATTTGTAGGAAGAAATACAGGGGCTTTGGGATATCAGTTTACTCAAAACCAAGATGCGAAGGAACTCTTTAACAAAGTATGGAATGACTTTACTGTAAAGTTTAAACTTGATATACCAAAAGAACAGCTGAAAGCCATGCAAGTAGCTTTGCGTGAAGTTATCCAAATCATTTTGCCTGAAATTCAGAGCCTTAATATTTTGCCTGACGAAGTTAAAAAAGCAACAACAATCAAGGGTAGGATAATGGAGTTGGGAATTAAAAGCGAATTAAAGCCATTTGAAGATAATAAGAAAAACTTTGTAAAGTTTATGGATAAGTACCATGTTGCAGATGTTTTGTACGGTGTAGTCATGAAGCCGCTTTTGGCCTCACCTTATGGATTGGTGATTACTCCTACAGGTATTACAAGTCGCGACTTAATGGAAGAATGCGTTTCGAGTACATGGGAAGAAATAAAGGATAACCCAGCCAGAATGGGGAGCAAAGAAGATATGATTCTCATTGGTGAAAAAGAACACTTTATAGCTAATGTCGAGAAGAGTACAACTCCAGCAATGGTTGTTTTGTTGAACGAAATAGCGAATAGTGAGATTGCGTTATAGAATAGTAATATAAAAACGATAAGCATGGGTTCAGTATCCATGCTTTTTTGTTTAGGAGTACAATATCGCTAATATTTATCTTGTAAATATGTCCTAATTTGCAAATTATGAAATGCCACTTAACCAGAAGATTTGTCAACTACATATTGTTGCACTTGACTTCTTGTTAGCTATTGCTTTTAACTTAGAGTGAATATTGAGTTAACTACATAAACAACAAGTTAGTTTGGAATGGTATCATTTCATGCTTATTGTAACTCTTTGATTTTGTTAATTGATTACTTCTAATTTTGCATTTGCTCTATTCTCTATGAGAGATAAATAAGATCCCTTTAGTTTAGTGTCGAAGGTTCCCTTGTAAACGTCTTATTGGAAGATTGTTCGGATATTGTTGGGTAAAAGCCCTGTTTTCCGCACTATATCCGAACAATCTCCGAACAAACCTCCTACAATCTTTGAACAACGTCCATATTTAGTGGCCTCAGAAGCTGTTTTGTAAAATGTCGAAATAAGTTGAATGTGTGTTAAGTTGGTGGTAATGAGGTGTTTTGTGTTTTTTAAGCAAAAGTAGGAGATATAGGTAATATTAGATCATAGATTTAGGGGAGATAGAAGTCGTGTGTTTAAGGTTTACTTAACTATAATTATCCTGGATTACGCATTAGCCAAATACTATAAAGCAATTCTATTTCATATCTCTTTCATTAGTTATAAAACCATACTATAGTATGCTTCACTCACTAATTCAGAGCTATTTTGTATAATTACTTTTCGTTTATATGTCTATCGCGTAATCTGGGATTAATATATAATTTCATAGATAAAGGGAGAATAGAAATACAGTTTCAGAAGTTAAATCTCAATGGAACACCTCCAAGAGTAAAACAAAAAAGAGAGAGTAAACTATTGGTTTTCTATGCGAAGTTTAGAGATTTTGTAACTACCTTTATCAAGGTCAGACACTGGATAGTGAAATGCTTCAGCATTCAACGACTCCTTAATTTAAAATAATAAAGAGGGAGTTAAACTGGACTGGCATATAACCGATTCCGTTACTACGACCCTGAGGATGGGAATTATATCTCACAAGACCCGATAGGTCTTGCAGGTGGTAACCCTACGCTGTATGGGTATGTAGTGGATCCGAATAATTGGTTAGATGTGTTTGGACTTAATTGTCAAGAGCCAACAACTGGTACACCTACAAATCAAGAAGTTAATACGGGGGCAAATGCACCTGAAGGAGGAGGAGTATATTCATTTAATGATAAGAATGGTAATACATATGGAGGTTCTACAAATGATTTTCAATCTAGAATGAATGATCATGTTGGAACAGGAATGCTTCCTGCAGGAAATACAGTTGAGTTTACACCAGTAAATACTGGTAATAGATCTGATAAAGGAGCAAGAAGATTCTTTGAACAGCAAAAAATTGGATTTGATGCAGACGGTGTTCCATTGGCTAATAAATCTACAAGAACTAGAGCAGTAAGTCCCCAAAAGTGGAAAAAGTATGCTCCAAATGGGAAAATAAATTTTAATGATAAATATTTTGATTAATGGTAACAATTTATAATGACTTTATTAAGAATCACACTAACTATGATTTCTTTGACCAAGAAAAGGTGAAAGAATTTCTAGACTTACCTATTATTTATTCACTTGATAGTATACTTCCTGCTTTTAGTAGAGAAATAGGGTATAATGAAATTATGAATATTAGAGTTATTTTAAATTATAAGTATAGAGAACAACGCAATAATCTATACCCTTATTTAGCTGCAAGTTTGGAGACAGTTGTTAGTGAGTTTTTTGTTAATTTATTTGGAGATAAATCAGAAATTATAGATTGTACTAAGCTTGAAGGAGACGTAAAAAAAATAAGTCTTGTAGCTTGTAGAAAATGTGAAAAAGTAATTACTAAGCCGAATTTAGAGATGCTTTTTATAGATACTATGCCAAAAATGACTGAGATAGAAGGGTTGTCTAAACTAATAGACCTAAAAGACTTAACTATATATAGAACACCAAAATTTAATAACTTTGATGATATTAAAGTATTGAAAAATTTATTGTTTTTGAATTTGGATAATAGCAAAACATTGGTAAATCTAGATTTTTTAACAGAAGAGCATAATTTGATATTTCTGGATGTTTCGTTTTGCCCTAACCTAAATATTATGAGCAGTATAGAAGTTTTAAAAAAATTAAAAAATCTAAAACAAGTAAATATAACGTTGAAAAAGAAGGAATTAGAACTTGTTTTAGAAGCTCTACCGAATGTTTACATTAATTCGAATAAATTTAAAAAAGAGAATTAATATTAGATAATATTTGTACATTGTTTTAATTTAAAAGGATTCGTTTTTTCGAGTTGCATGATTTTTACATTGGATGTAAAAAAAATAGAAGAGTTATGTTATGAATCAGAAATATATCCTATCAAAGAGTTTTTAGATGTATATTTAAAAACAAATGACAGCTTTGAAGTATTAATAATTATACAAAAAACCTAAGAGAGTTAATCTTTCTTAGGTTTTTTTGTATAAGGCTATTGCGGACGAAATTATCACTTGGGTATTTGAAGAAGGTAACTTCGCTCCAATGTATCCACCCTAGCAAGTACATCTTGTGAGGTATAAAAATTATTCTACAGCGTCAGAGATTGCCTTTTTATAGTTATGAGGATATAAATCTGTAATATTCTTATGATTGATAGATTGAATATTTTCTAGAACATATTTAAGCCATTGATATGGATTAACATCGTGTTTTTTGCAGTTAGCAAAAAAGGTATAAGCCATCGCTGCTCTTTGCGCTGCATCGTGTGATCCTGCGAACAAGTAATTTTTACGACCAAGCGCTACAGGTCTAATAGCGTTTTCTACAAGATTATTGTCAATCTGTAGATTTCCATCATATAAGTACGCACTAAGATTATCCCATCTAGTTTGAGAGTAAGCAAAGGCCTTGCCTATTTGACTTTTAGGAAGTGTAAGTTTCATTTGAACAAACATATATTTACCCAATTCATTGATGATAGGTAAACTCTCTTTTAGACGAAGCTCTTTGATTTGATCAGGTGTTAAGTTTTGTTCCTTCGCCTTTTTTTCCACAGCATATAGTTTCTGTATTTCTATAAGTACATGCTGTGCTTTTGTCTTATCATTGTCAAGAGCTCTTTCAAACTCACGACGAGCATGTGCCCAACAACCAAGATGCGTTACATCTGACTTAGCTCCATAGGCTTTGTATCCGCTATAACCATCGGTTTGCAGATATCCTTTGAAGTTTTCTAATACAGGTAGTGCAGCGCTACCACTACGTGTGGGACTGTAATTGAACATTACGAGTTTGGATATAGGTGCGTGATACACCCAATAATACCCAAGATGAGATTTATCTTTCTTTTTCTCATCTAAGACTTTGATGGTGGTTTCATCAACTTGAAGATATCCTTCATTTTTGATGTCCAGCAGAAGCTTTTCATATAGTGGTTTTAAAGCATCCATGCTTTGAGTTGCCCAGCCATCTATAGTAGAAGAAGCTATATCGATATTTTCTCTTGAAAAGCGTTGCTTCTGGCGATATAGTGGAAGGTGATCTACATACTTGTCAACAAGTATTGTAGATAATAATCCTTCTGAAGGTATTCCTTTATCTATAATTCGCTCTGGAAGCAATGCAATACTAATTTGAGTGTTGTCTTTATCTTTCGTGGCGTATTTATATCGGATGTACCGTTTGATTTTAAAGTAACCTGGAACATAATCTAACACATCTGTAGTTTCTTTACCAATGCAAATCTTATCAGATAAATCTCCCTCTGGGTAGATTTCTATTTCTTCTACTGGTAAATGATCAGGTAGTTTAGCTCTTCCTGGATGTTTTTTCTTCTGACGAGAATAAGTGATCTCTTGTTTGATTACTTCTTCTTGTTCTTCTAAGACTGCTTGCTGAACCTCTAAAGGTAACTGTGTTTGATTAGGGTCTTCGAAACGCTCGCGTTTTTGTCCAAATTGCATGCGTCGTAAAAGATCTACTAAGCGTTGGAGTTCTTGCTTTTCTTGTTCTAGCTTAGATGTCTTTTGCTCTAACTTAGATGTCTTTTGCTCTAACTTAGTATTTACTTTGTCTTGTTTGGAAATAGTCTTGGACTGCTTTTTTATAAGCGCCAAAAGTTGTTCTTTCGATAAGTTTTCTAAGTCTATTTCCATGAAGTAAAAATACGTCAAAAGCCTTAAATATACAAGGTTTTAACCTGTTTTACTTCAATGAAAAACGCCTTTTTTGGTTACTTTTGATAACCTGGATTCCCTCTACCATCAGTACTAAATCACTCCAACTTATTTGAGCTTTACTATGGGTGGGAAAAGCAAAAGTTCCTTGTTCTAAGCGTTTGTGGTATAGTACAAAGCCTCCTGCTTCCCAATGCAAGAGCTTCATTTGATTACAGCGTCTATTGATAAATATATAGACTCTCCCGTTATGAGCTACTTGATGAAGTTCATTCTGGACAAGTCCACAAAGGCTATCAAAACTCTTGCGCATATCACAAGCTTGTCTATACAAATGAAATTGATTAGAACTACTCAAACTAAACATTATACTAAGTTTACTAATGAATATAGTTCGCTAAGATTGTCTGTTTGTACACGTAGCTTTACACCATTGGGATATACGATTTCATATTCTTGACTATTGCTTACTTGGTCTTTTGTCACAGTTATAAAATTATTGTCTAATTGTGTTGACTCTGACTTTGCCTTATACTTAACCACCCAATAACTAAAGGTTGCTAATTTAATTCCTACACTTTCACAGTATCTTGATTGCGTTAATCCACTTGTTCTCCAATCCTCTACATGAGAATACATTATTTCTTGTTTGCTCATCTATTTATTATTTGAAACAAACTTACTACCTTAAGTTAGCTTATGAAATATGTGGTTGCTCGCGTGGATACTTACACTTGAGTATATGTGTGATGCTACAGGAGAGCTAGTTTGGCATGGTGTGTTAGATATCTACGAACGTATCGATATGAAACTTGACAAGCGGACAGACTGTCCGTTTCGATATCAGGGGCAGTACTATGGTAAGGAGACTCAGTTAGCCTATAACCGTTTTAGATATTATGACCCTAAGATAGGTATGTATATTTCACAAGACCCTATAGGTCTTTCTGGTGGTAACCCGACGTTGTATGGGTATGTACATGACATTAGTTTATGGATTGATCCTTTTGGGCTTGATGTAAAAACAGGGAAAGACAGAGCACATGTCACTTATAAGGGAACTAAAATTGTAGACGGAGTACCTAAACCTTATACAGGTTATGCAAGTGCACCGAAAGATATGAATTTGAAACCTGCAGAGATAATAGCATATCGTTATAATAATGATTTCAAGGATTTTGGAGGAGTTTCTCCTGTAGCTGAATATTATGGATTAGATGAAATTGGAAAAAATACGACACGAGGATTAGAACAACATTATTATGAAGTAGATTTAGCAAATAATGGTAATGATAAAACAAAAGTGGCAAATAAACAAAATCCTGTCGGTGAAGGAAACGGGAAAAAAAATGACTATAGAAAGGTAGCAGATACTCACTTACAAGAAAAACAGTCTGGCACAGGAGGTTGTTCAAAAATTAAAAAATAAAAATATGGCGAGAATAGTTTGGAAAGAAGGGAAGTTTATTAGTATAGAGACAAGGAAAGGACTTTATGTCTTAGCACAAATGACATTAAATATATATTTAGTAGTCTATAATAATTTTAGATTTGATGAGAACTGGGAAGAATCAGATTTATCAAATTTAGAAGTATTGTGCTGTGTACCTGTTACAAGACAGTTTATACAAAAGAGTACAATTACTAATTTAAAATTTAAAATAGAGCTTCCTTTAAACTTACCGAAATATTGGTTGATTTCTGATCATATTTCAAACAAAAGAATCATTTTTGAAAACACAAAAAATGAAATCGAAGTTCTTTTATTAGGATTAGGAGAAAATTTAATTTATGATGATATTAAAGATAGAAGTAATTTTGATAGACCTATTGTACAAAAGGTTGCCTTTAATGATAATGATATTATTGATAAATATGAAGTAACGAATATCAGAATATATGCTGAATTCAATGAACGTCTTTATTTATGTTATAAGATCGGAAAGAATGTAGATCCATTAAAAGATTTAATTTTTAATAGAGATATACCTATCGAGTATGAAGTGTATTTGAAAATAATTTCGGGAAAAATTACAGAAGAGGAATGGTTAGCATTACCAATATAAGTTAATATAGATTTGAACAAGGTGGCTTTGTGCCATGTACCAAGATAAAAAAAGCAAAAAAACATAGTATCTTAGTAGACCACTTAGGTACTCCTACTCAGATGTATGACGAGGAAGGACTAAGTACATGGTATGTAGAGTTATACAGCCTAGGTAAGGTCCGGTTAAAAAAATTTTAGAAATAGATCCAAGTCTAAAAGCCTTACCAGAAATGCATATTAATGAAAGTATGTTTAGAAAAAATAAAGAAGATATATGGCAAAAGTTCTAAAAGAAAGTATTGAAGATTTAAAATTATTATTAGAATCTTCCAAAGCACCTGAAAGAAGAAAAGCTGCTAAATTGATAGGTGATTTTGGAATAGTTGACCTTGGTGATTCATTATATCAAGCATATCTGAAAGAAAGTAAGAATTTAAAAGCTTGGGAAACACAGTGTATAATGATAAAAGCTTTGGGTAAAATTAAGTATAAAAACGTTTTACCTCATTTAGAGCGTATTCTAGAAGAAAACCAGGTAGATGATATGATTACGCATGAAGTAGCTTTAGCATATGTGAGAATTAATAGAAAATCTATTAAAGATATTTCTCCAATATTGAAATTATTAAAAGAAGGTAATTTATCTGTTCTTTCAGGAGCTTTAGCAGTATTGGCGTTTGACGATATTATTCCTGAAAAAGAAGATATGTATACACTTATTGATGCAGTTAATTTAAAAAAATCTCTTATAAAAGAACAGCATGAGGTTGGAAGTTTTGATCCAAGGGAGTATTTGTTATCTGCAATGTCTAAGTGGGATAGAAAAGATCCTAAAATTATTAATTTTATAGAAGAATGTTCTAAAGATGAGTATTTAGGAAAAAGACATAATCTAATTGAAAAAGTTAGAAAAGGTAAGAAAGTATATTCTGAGTAAGGTGAAGAATGGATTAATTACATAACAAAAGACTTAACTATTACAGTTAAGTCTTTTGTTTTATATATGCGATATAATAAATCAGATCCTAGTGGTTATATGACTAGTTATATTGCTGGTTTTGAATTACCAGGAGTAATCCCATTTAAATGGGAGGCTAACTAGTATAGTGACAGTTGCTTATAAAATATGCAGTTGCTTGGGGCATACGTACGAAGTAAATTCTTTTGTACCTTGTGGTAAGATTGTAGGTGGGGAGAGTTTTAGTATTGTATCAGATTACTTGGGCATTCCTACGTATGCTTATGATAAGGAAGATAAGGAAGTTTGGCATCGTGAACTGGATATCTATGGGAGATGTATTAAGGGTAATAATGATTTTGTACCATTTTTATACCAAGGTCAGTACTATGATAAGGAGACTCAGTTAGCGTATAACCGCTTTAGGTATTATGACCCTAAGATAGGTATGTATATTTCACAAGACCCTATTGGTATTATAGGAGGTATGGTACTATATGGGTATGTACATGATGTGAATGGATGGTTGGATGTTTTTGGGTTGGCTGGTGAAGGAAGAGGTTGGCTTAATTGGGCTAAAATGTGGCATGATAAAAGGGCAGATGAAATTTTTGGTGTAGAAAATAAGGGAAGGTCTATAGGAGGTAGAAATTATGATAAATATGTAGATGGTAAAGATATCGAATTTAAATCAGACAATTTTTCAAAAGGTCCTAGAACAAAAGAATCATTAGAAAGAATGAATAAACAATTAGATAAAGATATAGCAAATAAATTAAGTGGAAAAGCTAATCCTCATTGGCATTTTGATCATGATCCTACAGAAGCTCTTGATATGAAAGAGTTTTTAAAGAAAATGGATGATAATGGAATCACTAGAAGTCATGGTAAAAATTATCCACACTCACATTAAAAAAAATAAATATGTCAGATTTTCATAATGTTGTTAACGACTTTGACAACTTAATTAAAAAATATAATTTTAAATGCCCTAAAAAGTTGTGGTATAATGAATTGGTTGCACTAACAAAACACCTTGAAGATGATTTTTATTGTTATATCATTGCACGAATTCATAAAAATAATGGGGCATTAGAAACCACATTATGGGTAGGACCTATTGATCGACCAGATGATGGGCTAGATAGTTTATCCGCTCATATTGAAATTAAAATTGATTATAGTCAAATGCTTGATAAAAACTTCTTTTTGAATTGTCAAAAGAAAATTACTAATATTATAGAATCCGGAGTTTTAGAGTCTTTAGTTTATGCATCAAAAAAAGAACTAATAAATCCTTCTATATTAAATACTAGATATGATGTATATACTAGTTACATAATACCTTTTTATCATTTAGTTTTAGAGAGTATTAATTATGATAAAAGTATTCTAAAAGATAAAAAGAAATGTCAACCATTTATAGAAGCTTTATATAATAATATAACAAATGATGATATGAAATCTTTTTTTAATAGAATTGGTTTAAAAGAAACAATTAATATGATTTGGGATTTTTGTTATCTCTATTCTATGTAACAAAAGTTTTTATAAATAAAAGAGGGTGTACCTATGGACTGACTAGATACAGCCCTTTTTTGTTTACCTAAATGGATTTTATTTCTCTATCCATATTTGAGGATCAGTGACCTTTCAATTCATCTAATTTTAGCGGTATACCACAACTTTGGCAAAGATTCATATTTTTTATTTTAGCGTATTTAGATAGAAAGTTAGCACAATTGTAGGCTTCCCCATTTTAGGACACCTCTAAATTCGACAAATAATTCTTATTATGTTCAGATTTGATGAATAATTTTTATTCATATTTAAAGGATGTAAATATTTAGGTAGATATTTTTGGATTAAAAGGAGGGGAAATTAACGTCGGAGATGCTGGTTATCATGTCCCTTCTGTAGTAGGCTTACAAGACTAAAGATGAAATACAGTGTTTCATCTCTCTGTCGGCTACATATAAAATGATTATCGTTTTTATATGAATCTATGTATAGGATGTAAAATGTCTAACTGTGAGATACTTTGGTTTAGACTATAGAAAATACGAACAGCTAATTAATCGATATGATACAATCGGTATAGTTTTTGTAAATTTTGTTTACATTTACTTTTATTTTTTAGATTATTATCTACGATGAGGACTCGTTTTTTTATCTTATGTACAGCCTTATTTCTGACGTGTTCAGCATGGGCAAAATTTGAAGATACTGCACAAAGACAAGCGGTTGATACAATACATACAGACTCCTATACCATGGAGTATACTCCCGTTATTTCATATGGTGACACACTGTTTAATGTCTATGGAAATATTGGGTCTTTTACATCAAAACAACGCGCTCGATCAATTGAGCAAAAAATCGATATACTTGCTGATAACTATTTGTTTCAAGGTGATTCAATTAAATTAGTAGATACAGGTACTTATTTGAATCTTGTCTATAAGAAAGAAGTTATCATGAGTGTCGATACGCTCCAGGCTGCTCAAGAGCACAAGAGTAAATTGGAAGCTGCTGAGTTTTACAAGGCAAAAATTGTCTCCAGTGTAGAAATGAAGTTGCACAACACAAGTTGGCAACAGATATTAATGCAAGTAGCAGGAGCAATTCTAATTGTAGTCATTGAGTATTTTATTTTAAAAGGAATACGCTATGTTTACCGCAGATCTCGTGTTGCTATCTGGAGACAGAGAGGAAAGAAGATAAAAGGACTTTTTGGCATCATAGACGATCAAAGAGCTATGCTCACAACAATGTCTATAGCAAAAGCTGTAAAAATATTAATTGTATTGATATTTCTATACTTTGGATTATTGGCAGTATTTAAATTATTTCCATATACTAAGCACCTATCAGATCAGCTTTTAGATTACGTCTTATCTCCACTAAGTGTAGCAGGAAAGAGTGTAATATCTTATATGCCAAAACTATTTACGATATTAGTTATCGTAGTTATTTTTAGATATATACAGAAATTTGTAAGGTCATTAGCTGACAAGATAGCTCATAATAAGATTACGATCAAAGGATTTTATCCCGATTGGGCATTTCCGACTTATAACTTAGTAAGTGGACTATTGTTCATTTTTATGTTTATCTTGATTTTTCCGTATTTACCTAATTCAGATTCTCAGATATTCCAGGGGGTTTCGGTATTTGCTGGTATTATGTTATCACTGGGGTCTACTTCAGTTATTGGAAACTTGGTAGCAGGATTAGTCATAACTTATATGAGACCTTTTAAGTTAGGAGATCGTATTAAATTAGGGGAATTTACAGGGGATGTATTAGAAAAAACGGCATTAGTAACGAGAATCAAAACGCCAAAGAATGAGGTTATTACTATACCTAATTCGAATATAATGACTGCTCAAACAGTGAATTACTCTCAGTCAGCTAAAGAACACGGTTTGATTTTATACTTGACCATTGGAGCGGGTTATCACGTGCCTTGGCAAAAGGTACACGAGATGCTATACGAGGTAGCTAATAGAACTGAAAACGTCTTGAAACGTCAGAAGCCTTTTATATTACAGGATCAATTCAGAGACTTTTATGTCGATTATCAATTGAATGTGTATATCAGAGAGGCTAAGTTATCAGCAAAGGTATATTCTGATTTGCGTCAGCATGCACAAGATGTATTTGCAGAGAATAATATCGAAATGGTAGCTCCTCACTATAGCTTTAATAGAATTGTAGATGGAGAAGATTCAACTGTTCCTCCGAAGTATGTGAAGGAACAACCCGAAACGAAATAGAAGGATATACTGATTATAAATGCAAAAGCACTGTTATATACTATAGCAGTGCTTTTTTTATTTCATTATCGGCCTATTGTATCACATAGTTCTTGTAAGGTGTTTATGAATTTGGCTACGTGTAAGCCATCACAAGTAGCATGGTGCACTTGAATGGAGATAGGCATTAGGATTTTTGAATTGTCAGTGTAGTATTTTCCTAAGGTAAAAATAGGAGCAAAGTAATCTCCGAGGTCAGGTAGGTTTAAATTAAAACCATCAAAACTAACCCAAGGTAGCATAGAGATATTAAAAGTGTTTTCGAGACGCTGTTGAGCAAACATATTATAATTCCCTTTGTTTTCGAGTTCTACTGAGTTGTAGTGTTCCATGAAAGTGTTGAGATCATCGCAATACAACGAAGTAAACTCAGAAAAGGTTTCTGTCTCTGGGTGGAGTACTGTGTAACTTGGATTCAATGTCTCCCAAAGAATCAATTCACCATCTTTAATTGCAAATCTGAATTCAGGATGAGTGTTTACTGCTTTGGCTAGTAAGTGAATAATTACGGGGTAAAACTTGTGTTGTTTACTTTTGGTAAAAGAGATTAGCTCAGTGATATTAATTTTTGTACTTAAACTAAAACTACACCTTACTTGATTTTTGTAAAAATTATAGTGCTCTTTTCTATTCCAAGTGCTTATGTCGAATACTTTATAACTCATTTTAATAGTGTTTGATAGCAGCAAAGATAAGGTTATTCACTATAGAAAAGAGCAGTCCTAATTCAACTGTAGTTCCTGTAACGTTTGTGGATGTCATATTAATGTAGAACCTGTATAAACTGATGAGTCAAGGTGATTAATTTACTTATGTTAAAGGAGAAAAAGGTTAGATGTTGTATCTTGTTTTTTTGAATATTGACCTCAGTTATACAATCGTATTTATGCTTTTCAAGTTGTTTTATTTATTTACTAAAATAGGAGTTTTTACCATAGGCGGAGGATATGCCGTTATCCCTTTAATAGAAAAGGACATTGTTTCAAGACAGTGGTTGAGTCAAGATGAGTTTTATGAGCTTCTGGCTATTACAGAATCATTGCCTGGCGTTTTTGCCACTAATATTGCTGCTTTAGTAGGTTTTAAAATAGCGGGAATAAAAGGTGGACTATTAGCCGCCTTAGGTACAATATTGGCTCCTTTTGTAATTATATTACTCATAGCTGTTTTCTTTAGTCGTTTTCAGGAGAATATCTATGTTGCTAAAGCTTTTAAAGCCTTAAGACCTGTAGTAGTCGCACTGATAGCAGCACCGTGTTATACGGCAATAAAGATGAATAAAATGACAGTGAAGACACTTATTTTGCCCACTATAGCCTTATTGTTAATGTGGGTGGGAGGTGTATCTCCAGTTTGGATTATCATTATGGGATGTGTAGCAGGTATTTTGTATCACCAAAGTATAAAGAGTTAGGTATGATATTTTTGAAGATTTTTTGGGTATTTATCAAGATCGGTACTTTTGGATTTGGAGGGGGATATGCCATGCTATCTTTTATACAAGAAGAAGTAGTCGATAAGAATCAATGGATTTCGAAGAGTGAATTTACGGATTTGGTAGCTGTTTCACAGATGACTCCTGGTCCGATAGGTATAAACTCGGCGACATACGTGGGCTATAGTGCTTTGATTAATCAAGGATATTCGACGCCACTTGCTGTTTTAGGAGCGGTAGTGGCTACAATAGCGCTGTGTTTACCTTCCTTTATAATGATTTGTTTTATCTCTTATTTCTACTTTAAATTTCGTACGAATAGATATTTCTCCTACGCTCTTTTAGGGATCAAACCGTTGAGTATTTCACTGATTGCTTTGGCTGCTTTAACGCTTGTCAATAAAGAGAATTTCATAGATTATATCAGTATAATTCTCTTTGTACTGACACTTATTTGCTCGATACGATTTAAAATACATCCAATTTTGATTTTGTTTGCAGCTGCTCTTTTAGGAATGTTTATTTATTAGGTAGCGCAATACACACGCTCCTTAGTTGAGGAAGTGTATTGAGGTCAGTACTATGCTTATTTTTATGGTGTTTGTTGGTTGATATTGTGTTTTGAGTAAGCTTATCTTCTTTAAACTTTTTTAATTTATACTGATCGAATATTTAGTTCTTCTATCAGTTAATTGCATTTGTAATTTGTTTTAATGCTTGTCTTGTCTTTGTATCTTAGCCATTTGGTAAATACTCAAAACAGCAAGAATTATGATCGCGATAATCGGAGCAGGTATAGCAGGGTTAACTATGGCAATTGCCCTTAAAAGAGCAAATATTCCATTTGTCGTTTATGAATCGACAAAGGAGATTAAGCCTGTCGGTGCTGGAATTGCTATTGCTAATAATGCCATGCAGGTTTATCGCCACTTGGGAGTATCTGATCTCCTAAGTGAGAAGGGAACCCGTATCTCTACTGTTATGCTTAGTGATATGGATCTAAATGTATTGACGAAATCAGACTTAGCTCCATTCGAAGATAAATATCAGTTGGCCAATATCGCTATTCACAGAAGTGATTTGCACAAAGTACTCGTGGATGAGGTAGGAATGAAACATATTCTACTGAACAAGCGTCTTGCACATCTTGAGAAAAACAGTGATGCTCAGTATACATTATCGTTTACAGATGGAAGTACCACAACTCATGAATATGTAATAGGTGCTGATGGGATTCACTCACAAGTTCGCTCAGGTTTATTTGGCCACTATCCATTGCGCGATGCCAGACAGGTGTGTTGGCGTGGTGTGTTAGATTATGATCTCTCAGACGATTATAATAATATCGCTTTAGAAGGTTGGGGGAGAGGAGAGCGTTTTGGATTCGTTAAGTTAGAAGGCAGACAGGTTTATTGGTATTTCTTAGTTAATGAGCATAAATACTTAAAGCATAAAGAGCTAACTGCCTTAATACAGGATTGTAATCCTTTGGTAAGGGATATGATTGTACAGACAGCAGATGATGATATCTATTTGAACAAGATCTATGATTTGCCTCTTATTAAGGAGTGGTCTAAAGGCAGGGTTTGTTTAATAGGTGATGCTGCACATGCTACCACGCCTAATTTGGGACAAGGAGCTTGTCAGGCGATTGAGGATGTGTATATAATCAGTGAATTATTAGAGAAATATTCTATTGAAGAATCTTTTCAGCGATTTACTTCTATTCGACGCAAGAAGGTGTCTCAGATTGTTCGAGATAGTTGGCGCATGGGGCAAGTAGCTCAGTTGAGTAATCCCTTGATTACTTCTGTTCGAAATTTGGCTTTTCGCTTAGCTCCTTCTTTTTTAAAGGATAAGCAAATTAGTATGATGTTTGAATTGCAAAAGGTGTAAGCTTAGCAAGTCTTTCATTCCCCCTTATTTTCTGCGTTTTATTTGGGAATGATATCCTGTTATTTAAGTGATGTACTGTTCAGATAAGAGTGGAGATATAATGCATAGCCACAAGCTGTTTTATCTTGTACCTCAGTTGCTCCAAGTTTCTTTTTGACCTACATCTTAGTTTATCAGAAGATGAGGTAATAAAGTACTTAGATGTAGTTCTTGGGTGAAGTTTCTTTTTTAATAGGGAGATAAAATTTTAATTAATCAATATATCCCTTTGCTTAAAGAAACAAAAGTAAGCTTATTCCATTTTGATAAGCTTACTTCTGTCAAACACAATGCAATTTGTATAACAGTCTATAAGGATGGCAAGTCGCTTACACAGACTGTATTGGTTATTTTTCCGATGCCATCTACTTCTAATTCTACGATGTCACCGTGGCTCAGTTTCTTTCCTAATTCTAAACCACACCCAGTTCCCACAGTTCCCGAACTCCAAACTTCTCCTGCGTGTATTGTTCTTCCTTTACTTATTCCAACGATAATTTGTTTAAAAGATTGTGTATGTTCACTCGTATTTCCCATAGACCACAGTTGCCCATTTACATAGGCTTTCATCGTGCAGTTGTTTAGATCTATTTCGTCTTTTGTCACAATGCACGGTCCTAAAGTCACTGACTGATCAAAATCTTTGGCATTATCTGCCCAACCTTTTCCACTTAAAATATTTTTGATCTGTAAATCTCTTAAGGTCCAATCATTAAAGATGGTGTATCCAAATAGGTAATCGGTAGCATGCTCTATTGCAATATCCTTTCCTGTCTTACCGATGACACATCCTATTTCCAATTCGTAATCTAATTCTCTTGTACCTAATGGTGTAGCTATAGTTTCTCCAGTATGTGAAATATAAGTGTGATCGCGCAGTTCGTAGAGCGTTTCTGTACTATTTTTAATTCGCATAGTCATTTTGTTGAACTGCTCGGTCAAGGCACTGCTATCCATATTGGTCTCTTGAGTGATGCGCTCAACAAGTCTTTTGGAAGCAGTTGCAAGATGGTTATCGGGGTTCATAAACATAGTTCCCAGTATTCGCTTAGGGAAAATAGGAGCCAGTAATTGAACAGTGTGAAGAGGAATACTTTTATATTCTTCTTCATTAGAAAGTATCGTTCTAACAGTTTCTAATCCCTCATCACCCGATTCTATCAGGTGTTGCATAGAATTAAAAGCGACATTATACGGGGCTATAGATTTTAGATCTAAGATAGCGGTATTTGAGGTGTTTATCACGCCAAGTCTTGCTTGGTTGTTGTTTTGGTAAGTTACGAACTTCATGGATTATAGATTTAAAAGTTTAAGTGACTCAGACCATGAGCTATAAGGATCCCATGTCGGAATGCTGTTGTTGTATTTTTGATCAAAATGTATTTTCATCTCTTTTAATACAGCAGGGATATCGTTCCACTGTGGGATAAAGTGCCCTTCTTCTTTACTTTTTACCACAGCCAGAATACTCATATAAACGCGCTCAGGTTGTATCCAATGCAAGTATTTAGCTATGTCAATTTTTCGTGTGATTTCCTCAGCAGTAATCCCTTTGGTATAGTATTTATCTACTTGTTCTAAGATGAAAGTCAAGTATTGTTTTTGCTCCTCAACAAAGTCCACAGTGCACAAACTACCATGACCAGGAACGACTAATTTAGGTTTTAGATCCTTTATGATATAGTCTAATACCTTCACCCAGTTGTGAATGCCCTGTTCACTATATGCTGTACATCCATTGAACACAACATCGCCAGCAAATAAGATTCTCTCTTTCTCTAACCACAATAGGACATCACTATTCGAATGAGAAGGAGCTACGTCTATAAGTTGTACTTCTGTAGTGTCTAAATGAATAGTGGTATTGCTACTAATCTCTATATCCGGAGTGATCCATTCTACACCAGTTAAGTCAAAACCTTCAAATTCGTTTGCAAAGAATCGCTCACCAGCTGTTGATTCAGTAGAGTCTTTTCCTCTTTTAATAACAGCGTCCATCCATTGTATATTTTCGGTCAAACGCTCTTGTTTGGCATTGTGATGCATGATAATACACGAATCCTTAAACACTTTATTTCCCCATGTATGATCACTGTTGTAGTGGGAGTTTACAACATATTGTGGCAGCTCTTGATTACTCACTTGCGTGTAAATATCTTTTAACTCCGATGCGTGGAATAAGTTAAAAAACGTATCGTAAACCAATCCTTTACCTCGATTTATAAAGGCTGCATTTGCCCAGCTAATTCCGCGATAAGGCGAAAGGGCGGCAAATACATTATGATCAATTTCGATTACTTTAAGACGTTTAGAAGTATAAATTCTATTCTTGTTCATGGCAAATGTTTTAATTATTAATAGTGTAAAGGTATTTATAAAGCACTTTTTGATTGTAAACAAATAAAAGTAATAGATGTTCATTTCTTAAGATTATTTATTTTTGTAAGAAAGATTTGTTATGAAGGCAAAACAGCATACAATAGAATCTATAGTGCAGGATAGGGGATTAGATTTAAATCAAGCAATCTATATTTCAAGAGATGCTAAGGAAATAGTAGATTACTTTGCCAAATATCCTCATAGCATTAATGCTTTTGTGATAGGACTTTGTGTAAAAGGGAATGCGAGGATTAAGATAGACTTAAAAGAATATAGTATTCAGTCGGGAAGTTTAATCAGTCTGATACCTAATTCGCTTGTATCCCCAATAGAAGTTTCTGAAGATATCGAAATCTACTCATTGATGTTTTCGTTTGATTTTATAACAAGATCAGCTTCTTTTTTTAAGATTGAATTGTTAGAGGCTTTAAGGGATCTATTTGTCATTCAATTAGGAACTTCTCAAATGGCTTTATTACAGGAGTTGTTTGCAGTAGCAAGTCGGTATAATTACTCAGAGAACCCCAGTTCAGAGGTACGTACTCATTTGTTTAGTGCGCTATTGTTAGAAATCCAAAGGATTTATCTACACAAAAGTGTAGAGGATAGGGTAGAGTCGCGTTATGAATACTTGACAAGAAGTTTTTTTAAGCTTTTGTACAACCACTTTAAGACAGAGCGCTCTCTACAATTCTACGCCGACGCGCTCTGTGTCACTCCTCAACATCTATCTACTGTCATTCGAAGTGTCACCCAGCATACTATTTCGCATTGGATTAGTGAATTAGTCATTCTCTATAGCAAATCTCAGTTGAAAAATACTAATTCAACAACGAAAGAGATTGCTTTAGCCTTAAATTTTACAGAGCCTACTTTGTTCTGTCGCTATTTTAAAAAGAACACAGGTATGACACCTATAGAATATCGCAAGAGTTAGGTTGTACTTAGCTTTAGAGTAGTGAAGGATTGATAGTTTAAACAAGTTTTTAGAAAAAGCATAGAGCTTCCTGGTTAAGTTGATCTTTGTTAAAAATCAACAAATAGTTGTGAGGATGTATATTTCACTAATCACGATGGAAAAATCTGTTATCTTTGAGATCGATAAATACGGTGGTTTAGTGGATTATGTGATTCCAATAACAAATTAAATATGAAAAAATTAAAAGATAGATGGAATGATGTGGAGTTTACTACTACTTTACAGAAGGAAATAGAATCACTACACTATAAAAATGTAACAGATTTAAAAGATATCGATTTAGCAGGTATTCACTTAGGTAATAAAATAAAGCTACTGGAACACTCATCATTGTCTAAATCGAAGTTGTATAATGTTAACTTATCTTATTCCTTTATAGACGTTGATGCTCATGAAAGTGTATGGGAATTAAGTAATTTTACTAAAGCAAAGCTCAATCGAAGTGTTTTAAGTAAATCTATAATCAAACAGTGTAATTTTCAGCAAGCTAAATTGGTATTTAAAGCTGATGACACTGTTTTTGAAGATTGTTCTTTTGTTGGTGCTAAAATAGGTATAGGAACATACGGGTATGAGTATGGAGGTAGGAGAACGAAGTTTTATAATTGCGATTTTACTGATGCACAATTTGTTCGAGTAGAATTTAGGGCTTCAAGATTCTATAATTGTAATTTTACAAATACTGCATTTGTTGCATGTGATTTTAGAGGGGTGAAAATGGAAGGTTGTTTTCTTCCAAAGTTATCTCAATTTTCGGACATGGATATACCTGATTATATAGAAGAGTAGGAGATGTAGAAATAAAAAGCCTTATTATGACACCTTTAGGTGACATAAAATTGAGAATAGAAAAGAATCAACCAATATTTACTGGAGTATTATTTTATAACAACCACACTGATGTATCTATTCTATTAAAGCAAATAATTAATCTACTTGATGAAATTCAACTGTCTTATTCATTTTATGAGTTAGATGAAGAAGTAATAGAATTAGATGAAAATCAAAAAATCACTAAGCATGTATTATTTAGAATTCTAAATAGTCAAGATCAAGAAATTTAAAGACAATAAAATACTAATTTCTAAAAAGAAATAGGTAACATTGTAAGGTTTGGTAGTATCTTACATATCTATTAAAGAGTTTATGTTTGGCTATCCGCCATTAGAAAGACGAAAAGTACTTCTTGCTAGTATATAAAAATATGTGTGAATATGGCTTTATTTATAACCCTTGATAATGTTTATAGTCTATATGATCTTGATTCGGCTAGGAAAATAGATGGTATTGTTGTCTTTCATCAACACAGTAAGGCAAATCAAAACTATAAGAAACATAGTCGTTTGTTTGAGGGACTGTTATTAGGTGTTGTATTAAAAGGGACAATGAAAACCCAAATTCATTTTTCTGAGTATGAAGTCAAAAATGGAGATATAGCTGTTGTTCCTCCACAGGTTATGATAGAGACAAAGTCTTTAAGTGAAGATGCAGAAATAGTAACTATTGGTCTTTCATTAGACTATATTTCAACTTTTCCCATATTAAGAGAATTTGTAATGAATGATCAGATTCGTTGGCAACCGATTATAAGATTGGATCCCGAAGAGCTTCTTTTACAACAGGAGTTAATCAGGCTTATTGAGAAAGTATACAATAAGAGGCAAAGCTCTAATAAAATAGAAATGCTCAAGCACCTTGTTATGGCATTGATTAATTTGATTATAGAAAAGTATCAAGATGTGCCTAATACTAAAAGCCAAACAAAGAATCGAACACACGAAATTATCGATAACTTTTACTCTTTGGTTTCTAAATATGCTCATAAGCAAAGAAATGTACAGTTTTATGCAGATGAACTACATTTAAGTACGCAGTACCTCTCGTCGTTTCTAAAACAAAATACAGGTAAGTCTACTTTGCAATGGATTGATCATGTACTCATTTTACACGCTAAAACACTACTTAAATCATCAAGTTTATCAGTAAAAGAAATTAGTAATGAGCTGGAGTTTACAGATACTAGTGTGTTTTGTAGATATTTTAAACGAAATACTGGGATGTCTCCTAAGTTATATCGAGAGGAAGAGTAATCATCAAGAAGGCTTAGAAATAGTACTTAAAACCTCTTAAATCGTCAATATCTCATTCTGGCACTCTGTTTACTTTTACCACATGAAAAAAATAGATAAAAAAGCTGCAGTAGGGTTTATCTTTCTTACTCTATTGCTAGATATAACAGGGTGGGGTATTATACTTCCTGTCGTTCCGAAACTGATTGGTGAGCTTATTCAAGGTGATATTAGTGAAGCTGCTACGTATGGTGGATGGCTTGGTTTTGCCTATGCATTTACACAGTTTGTATTTTCACCTGTAGTAGGTAATCTTAGTGATAAGTATGGTAGAAGACCTATTTTACTTATTTCTCTTTTTGGCTTTTCGATAGATTATATTTTATTAGCTCTCGCACCTTCTATAGGATGGTTATTTGTAGGTCGTATCATAGCTGGACTGACAGGAGCTAGTATTTCTACGGCAAGTGCTTATATTGCTGATATATCTACTGATGAGAACAGAACAAAGAATTTCGGAGTAATAGGAGCTGCTTTTGGTCTAGGGTTTATAATAGGACCTGTTTTGGGAGGTTTATTAGGACATTATGGAGCGCGAGTACCTTTTTATGTAGCAGCTGTGTTATGTCTTCTGAATTTCCTTTACGGGTACTTTATGCTTCCAGAGAGTTTAGATAAAAGTAAGAGAAGATCATTTGAGTGGAAACGTGCTAATCCGATAGGTTCTTTTCAGTTTTTATTTAAACATCCTAAAGTTTCCAATTTAGTATTTGCTTTAGTGTTCGTCTATATTGGGCTACATGCAGTTCAGAGTAATTGGCATTTCTTTACGATGTATAAGTTTAGTTGGACGGAAAGGCTAGTGGGGATCTCATTAGGGATATTGGGATTATTAATAGGATTGGTACAAGGAGTATTAATAAGATGGAGTGTGCCTAAATTAGGAGAACAAAAAAGCATCTATTTAGGACTTTTGTTTTATGCATTAGGACTATTATTGTTTGCTTTTGCAAATCAGGGATGGATGATGTTAGTCTTTTTAATACCGTATTCTTTAGGGGGTATTTGCGGCCCTTCTCTTCAGTCTTTAATTAGTAAGAGTATACCTTCTGATCAACAAGGTGAATTACAAGGTGCTTTAACAAGTTTAGTAAGTGTTACTTCTATTATTGGACCACCTATTATGACTAACTTATTCTATTATTTTTCCCATGAGAGTGCACCTTTTGAGTTCTCGGGAGCTCCGTTTTTATTAGCGTCGCTATTGATGTTTATCAGTGCTGTGTTTATCTATTATGGTTTTAGAAGAAAAAACAGATGATTATTTTTTTATAACTTACTCACTTTGTTTTATCAACTAAATTAAAAGAACTATTACCATATTGTTTAATTGTAGAGCAAATAATTTTGTATACTTTCTTATAGCTTAAAACTAGAGCTTACCTGTTCAAATTAGTGTTTCAAAATATGTTTTTGACTATTAAAGTAATAGTACAAAGGGCAATACTTCTTTGTTTTTTAGGTATTCTTCTTTTAATAATTTAGTTAAATCTTCACTTTGTAGCATCTGTATAAACAATGCTCCTTGAGCACGAAGTAACATTTCCTTTTTATCAATTCCTAAGTTAAGCTTATAGATTTCCTTTACTGCATTTATAAAATATGGATAAACATCATACTTTTTATTTTTAAGGTTCTTCATTAAAGTATTAAAGGCAAAAGCTTCTAAAAAAGGTTTGCGATTAGCTTCTGTACTTTTAAGATCGTTAGACCCCACACATACCTTTACAGAATACATCCCTTCTTGTGTAACTTTGTCTATACTAAAAAATTTTACAGCTATGTTTAGTAACTCGTCAATAGATACCTGATCTTTACTTTTAGTTTTTGAAAATGCCTTAGAGATATAATCTGATACAATTGGCGTTAAAATCTCATCTTTGCTTATGTATGATACATAAGTATCTTGTAAGGCAATTGTATCTTTGACTTTTTCTAAAGGTGTATACTTAATCTGGTCTGTATAATTAGTAAGCAAATAATCCCAAAACAATATTTGGTTATTTATATACTCGGCACCCTTTATATTTACATCGACATAAGTAATCTGATGCACTAATAACTTTGTTTTATTAGGTAGTTCTATATATCTAATTTTCAGAAAATCTTTGTATGCAACAAAGGTGTCTTCTTGAGCAATTGCTTGATTTAAGTTTAATATAAAGAGAGATATTATCAAAGTAAAATACTTTAGTACATGGGAGTAGGTAGCGTTAAGGTATATCATTGTAAGCTATTTTAATTTGATTGGTAAAGTGAACTTAGAGGGAACTGATTCTCCATTGTGTTTAGCTGGTGACCAGGGAGGTAAATTCTCTAATATAGATATTACTTGATCTCCAATGCCTAATGGATCTTTTAATATATTAAAGTCTTCAAGAGTACCCTCTCTTGTTATTGTAAATTGGACTATAATCATTGAATTTTCAATTCTATTGCTATGTAATTGTTTAGGAACTTCTAGTCGACTAACAAAATCTTGTACAAATTGATTTATACCCCCTTTATAGGTAGCAGGAATTTCTGTTGCTGTATATATTTGTTGTTTATTAATTACTTTCTGGGGTGAAGGTGCTGCTTGCGTGTTGATTGTAAATACTCCAATACCAAGAAATAAAGTACTAGATAATGCAATTGCTGCTAAATCATACATTGGTTTTTTATCTTTAGTTATCATCACAAAGCGTTTTTTAGTCAAATTAAAGTTGAATGAACTTATAATATTAGTTTCTATTTTCTTACAAGTTTGGTTTAATAGTAATTCTAAATATGCATTAGTTTCTTCTTTAGAAGCGATACTACCTTTATCAGCTAAAAACTCATGATTAAGTGCAATACAGGTTTTGTAATAGTAAAATAATGGATGAAACCAGAACACCACTTTTACTATTTCAATAAACAAAATATCCAATGTATGATACTGTACTATATGAGTTTTTTCATGTAAGAGTATCTTATTTGTTAGGCTTAATTCTTGAGATAGTGGTAAGTAAATGTGTTTTCCAAAAGAAAAAGTATTGTTTAACTTATCTAAAAGTATTATTGTCATACCTTCAAACTCTACTTTTGTTCCTTTTCTCTTTAACTTTTCTATTTGATATACTTCTGCTATCAAGAATGTAAAACTAGTAATAACCCCTATTGTATAAATGGCAATCAGTAAGCTTTGCCAGTCATATGAAGCTAATTTTTGAGTATTAGGTAAGACAATAATAGTTTCACTGAATGTTGTTAGAGTATCATTTACGACAGTTGGTCCTAATGGGACAGATAAAGTAATTAGTGGTAGTGTAAAGGATATCACTAAGCCAACTAATAAATAGTATCTTTTAAAATGATGAGCCATTGTATTCTCTAAAATTAACTTATAGATTAATAAGGCAACTGCTAGAATAATTGTAAGTTTGGTTAGGTATAGTAACATAATCTATTATTTTTGGAGTTGTTCATCTACAATTTTCTTAAGCTCTTCTAGTTCCTCCTTACTCATCTTGCTATTTTTAGTAAAAAAAGAAGCAAAACGCAAAGCTGAATTATCAAAGAAGTTCTCAATCATATTATTGATATGTTTTTCAAAATAATCATCTTTTTTTACCAAAGGATAATATTCTCTCGAATTCCCATATAATTTGTAGTTTATAAAGTTCTTTTCAGTCAATCTCTTTAATAGAGTAGCTAAAGTAGTCTGAGCAGGTTTAGGATCAGGGTATTTATCCATTAAATTTTTAGTGAAAGCCTTCTTCATTTCCCATATATACTCCATTAATTGTTCTTCTGTTTGTGGTAATTTTATCATTTTTTTACAGTTACAATATGTTCTAATATTCCTTTGTTATAATGTTTTACTTGTATTAACTTCCCTTTTATATCATATATAAACCAAGACCCTGTATAGTAATAATGTAATCCTTCGTTGTTCTCGATAAAAACAGTCTTTCCAAAAGATTCAATTTTACTATTAGGATAATAGTAAGTAGTAAAGGATACTGAATCATGAAATTCCTCTTTTTTATATAGTTTACCATTGCGTTTATATCTCCAAGTTCCTTTCTGAAAACCATCTTTATTGAATCGGCCTTTGTGAATCTCCACTTGCCCTTCTACGGTATTTTTAAATATCCATCGACCTACTTTTTCACCGCCTACTTTTTGATTAGTCTTACAAGAATTAAAAATAAAGACTAAAGTAAATATGGTAATCAATTGAATATATTTCATTTGTTCTATGTTTGAAGAAGTTGTTCTACAAATATAGAATAAAATAAAAACAAATGACTACTTTATTTAAAAATGTCTAAAAACTAAGTAATCTCCATTTCTTTTTGAAACTCTTCTAGAAACTGAATCAAGTTAAAAAAATTGGTTTGAAAGGAGAGCTTTAAAGTGGAATATGCTGGGGTATCAAATATATCATGAGGAAATGTGATGATAAACTCAATATCTTCTTCAAAAAGAGGGGAAAACATACTGTTGATTTCATCATAGGGCATATCGATAATTTCTCCATTTTCATTGCTTACTTTTATCGATGTATTGCTTCTTGTAAGGAAAGCGTATTCAAAATGATCTGTTCATTGGGAATAGTTTCAGAAACCCCATTTAATTCAGCTAATGCTTTGTTAGCTGCTATTCCTTTTTTTAACACTTTTTTAGTTTCTAAGTCAGTAGCTAAAGGCAAAGGTGGAATTATATAATTAGTCATGTTTTTTGTTTTTAATATATCTTGAGCTACTTAGAAATGAATGGAAACTGTTTTGTCTTTTCCACGCTAATTTCTTTGTTGTGCATTTAGATTACTATAAAAATAGGGTAAAGGAATGAGATAGTAACTTTTAATTGATTAAAAATTAATTAAATCGCATAGTAAATAGCTTCTCTTTTTATAATTCAATAATCAGTTCTTTATCAAACCCATTATCTCTTTCATCTAAATAGCCATGTGGATTACAAATAATTTCTGTTTCGCCAATTTTATACTGGCAAGGTGTATGAATATGACCGTGAATCCAAAAGGTGGGTTGATGTTCTAAAATAAAATCGTCCAAGTTGGAAGCATAAGCGGCGGTTACAGGATCATTTTTATAGCTTTCGGGAATGGATAAAATACTAGGAGCATGATGAGTGATAACTACATTTTTTTTAGCAGTAGACTCTTTTAAACTTTGATTTAACCAAGCTCTTGATTTTTGATGGATTTGATAAACATCAATTGTTCTCAATTTGGAATAGGAGGGATCTCGTTTAATTTGCTTGTAGTCGTTCATTTTGCTTTGGCAAATCATTCCATATTCTATTGGGCTACCAAAAATTGAAAAATCCGTCCATAAGGTACAGCCGTGAAAGCGAATATCTTCTATATCAATAAAACTATTTTCAAGTACGTGAATGTTTGTATCTTTTGCGGCATCGATTATTTTGTTTAAAGTCTTTGGGTATGAACCCTTATAATACTCGTGATTGCCCAATAAGTACAGCACTTTTTTATTGGGAATGTATTTTTTAATCCACTCGATTCCCTTGCTACCCAAATGGGTATCTCCAGCTAATATAATCAGATCAGCCTTGTCAAAAGACAAAGTGGCACTACTGCCAAATTCTAAATGTAAATCACTGATTATCTGTGTTTTCATGGTGAAAAAAAAGGAGTTAAAAAAAAGTTTAGTAAAGGTACGAGTTTTATGCTAGGTATGAAGGTTAATATAAAACAAAGTTAGTTTTCCATTCTTTATAGAAGTAAGAAGCGATGGATCTACTAAAAACCGCAACCTCAATTAAATAATGACATCAGCTACCATTCTTTTTTATTTACACTCAAAGTAGAAAGAGTCCCATAAAAAATACTTTGGTATATTTACAAATGAGTAAAAAACTATTTTAAAAAGTGTAAATAGATGCCATTTCCAATTGAACTTAAATATATTGTACAAACCGAAGACGAATTAGGTGTTTTGTTTCCTACGCGTTTTAAAGAGAAGATGATACAAGAGAATGGGGGAGAGTTAACAACCAAAGAGGATGATTGGCAGTTGTATCCTTTTTTTGATCGATCTGATAGAAAAAGAATGAGTCGCACGTGTAATCATATTGGTTTAGAAACGAAACAAGCCAAAGAATGGCGTAATTTTCCTGCTAATGCAATAGCGATTGCTTCCAATGGGAGCGGCGATCATTTAATTCTACTACCAGAAAATGATAATGAAAAACAACTGAGTGAGGTTATTTATGCATGGTGGCATGAGGAGGGAATTCCTAATAAAGTGGCGGATAGTATTGAGGATTTATTGAATCAATAAAAGATATTATACTTAGGGTTTTAAAGGTCTCCTATATATCTGTTTTTGTTATGAGGTGCTTGACATTGACAATTGATCTGATCAAGAGTATATAGCTAAACAGATAATGATAGTTATAAAACTACTATTGTAAAATGAAAAGATTAAAAAAAATTAATAGGAGGACTATCACTTTTGCTAACTTCTTGTTTTTTTACATAAGGAGTATTGTGATAGGATGACAAAAATCACTAATGAAGAAGATTATCAAATTATATTAAGTGGATATCCTTATAAAAGTTCTAAAGGTGGTGAGTTTCATTATCTCTTGCAAGGAAAAGACTTACAAACATCAAATGATACTTTGATTAAACTACTAAATCATCGTTGGACAGAGTCTTTCAATTTTTTTGGTCAGTATGAGATACAATTATAAAACATAACGATTCTATGATTACCGAAATTCATTCAAAAGATACTATATATTATATGAAGTGGGATTGTGATAATCGTTTAATAAATGGAATGACAATAGATCAGGTAACACAGACTCTACCTTTTTTAAAATTAAAAGAAGACTATTATAAGAGAACTAGGTAAGATAAATTTTGCTGATAAGGTCTTAGTGTAATAAAAAAAGGTTGAAAAAAGAAATATTTATAGTTTGTTTTGAAAGTCTTGTCATATTATTTTATCAATTCTCTTAGTACTTAATACTGTGTAAAAAAACAAACAAGTATGCAAATTTATAAAGCTAAACTAGATTATTCAGTTATTCTCTTTCTTGTGATAGGTATTTCAGTTATAGGATACTTTATAGACATGGAAGCCCTTAATATTATTATCTTAAATATAGTAGTTCTAGGGCTACTAGGTATTTCAAATTTTATTTATTCAGATATTGAGTTTATTATAGACTCAAGTAACCAAACAGTTAGTTATAGTTTTGCAAGATTCGGCAAAGTTATTAAAAATACTTATAAAGTAGCGGAATTAGAATATAGATATAAAAATGTGGTAACAAGCTCTGGTAAGTTTAATAAATTTAGTTTGCTTCAAAATGGAAAAACTATAGTTAAAACACGACCAAACATATATTCTTTGACAGAGAATCAAATTCAAGATATAATTAAAAGTTTAAGTGACTTACAGGTTAAAGATAGTATTTAGTGGTCTGCATATTAAAAACTAAGTCACAAAAAATGAAAGATAAACATTACTTGCTGTTTTTGAGTTTCCTTATAATTAGTGGATGTAATAATTATAAGTAGATTGTGAGTGATTAACTAGTGATGAGTTAAAGACAGAGTGTATAGTAATAGTTAAAAAACTTCCTATTCAAAAAGGACGCCACTATTTTATAGTAGAGGGGGACAGATCCATATACTAATGTAGATAAAACTATTACTGATCCAGGAAGAAGATGGAGTCAGTATGTACAAAACATCGAAATAGGTGATACTTTGATTAAAAGAACAGGTGAGCTCACTGCTTATATTCATAAAATAAGGACAAATCCTTATTTTTCAATAGAAATGTGGTGGTAAGGTGTGTCAAGATTAAGTTGGGAAAAATAGACCAAGAGGATTAGAACAATATTATTATGAAGTAAATGTAACTGATAATGTAACTGATAAGATCAAAGTAGCAAATAAACAAAATCCTGTTTGTAGTCTGATCATTCACACCATTACACAACGATGCTAATTCTTATGTTGATGGTGCAACTCAAGCGGTTTCAGTAAGATCAAAGTATACTTCGGTTAAATTGTAGATTAGAATTATGACAAAAGAGTTAGTAAAAAAATGTAGAAAAAATAAAGAAGATATATGGCAAAAGTTCTAAAAGAAAGTATTGAAGATTTAAAATTATTATTAGAATCTTCCAAAGCACCTGAAAGAAGAAAAGCAGCTAAATTGATAGGTGATTTTGGAATAGTTGACCTTGGTGATTCATTATACCAAGCATATCTGAAAGAAAGTAAGAATCTAAAAGCATGGGAAACACAATGTATAATGATAAAAGCTTTAGGTAAAATTAAGTATAAGAATGTTCTTCAAGAGTTATCTATTATCATAGAGAATAATATAATACATGACATGATAACTAATGAGGCAACTTTAGCATTTATAAGAATAAAAAGGGAAAATAAAAATGATATAATTCCTATTCTGGAATTATTGAAAGAAGGCAATTTATCAGTACTTAATGGAGCATTAAAATCGTTGGCATTTGATGATGTTGTCCCTGAAATAAAAGATATTTATAAACTTATAGATGCAGTTAATTTAAAAAAATCTCTTATAAAAGAACAACATAAGGTTGGAGTTTTTGACCCAAGAGAGTATTTGTTATCTGCAATGTCTAAGTGGGATAGAAAAGACCCTAAAATTAGTAGTTTTATAGAAGAATGTTCTAAAGATGAGTATTTAGGAAAAAGACATAATCTAATTGAAAAAGTTAGAAAAGGTAAGAAAGTATACGCAGAGTAAGCTTTGAATCCTTTCTTTGTATAGTAAGGCTGCGTATCAAACTAGGTTTACTGTTTTTTGCTTACTTTTATAAAAAAGAAAAACAAAGGACGAGTTCACTTGTCTTTTTTGCTTGCTGTTATGAAACAAGAAGAAGAAATATCCATCTGTATCCAATTAATCAATTGGATGCAAGACTATACCTTGTCCAATGAAGTGGTTATATCGTGTATTGATACCCAAGACTTTCTGGCTAAAGCCCTTATTCTCGATCAACAAAGAAAGGGAAAAATGTTAGGAAAATCCTTACAACAGCTCGTTAGACAAGCACTTGAAGCGCTTGAGCAGGCGGATCCAACACTTGAGGTACACAATCAACGGTATCCGTATTCCTTTCTCGATGTGGTCTATCACTTGTTGCAAGTCTGTGAAAATGAGAACGTATCTACCCAGTCTTTACAAGGCTATATAGAAGCGGCAACAGATGAAATTTTGCAGAGTCGATTGGTCAATTTTACCATTGAAAAACTAGTGTTGGAGGACAATATTGAAACAAGTCTAGCTCTAATTCCTAAAATAAAGGACAAGGCGTATCACTACCGCAGTTATCGATTACTCGCACACTATTATGCTAGTCGTGGAGATAAAGCAAATTTTCTTCAGGTCTTAAAAAAATGTGATGCCCGAAAAGATATTGATGACTTAGAGGAAATCAAGACCATTTTTATCGAAACCTCTGCTACTCAACATCCTTTAGAGGAGGTAATGGCGTTAGTTCAAAACAAACCCTTTGGACCTGCATATTATGTCGCCGCTTTCTTGCCTTTAGTGAAAAAGGAATCGTTTAATGCTATTCAAACACTATTGAATGCTCTAGCGTTTGAAGCTCCTAATTTGTACGTGCAGGAAATAATTCTGGCCAATGCTTTTCGCTATAACAAAGCCAATCAAACACATGAGAACTTTGCCTACTTACAACAACTGTTGGATGCAATTCCAGCTAGGGTGAGATGGGCTCCGTCAGACTTTAGTTTAAAAGATAATTTGTGGTCCTTTATAGCTGATGCGTTACTAGCCAATCAACAGCTTGATTTTACTGCTGAATTACTGTATTGCAGCAAGAAAATTAGTGCTAAAATAATCAAAGATAGTCTCAAACGACAACTGAAAACTTACCGTAAAGAAGAAGAAAATGAATGAGTTTTTTCCTTGTATTTTACTAGAGTACTCCACGTGTTTTCTCCATCATTTACACGAATTTTCACTACTTTGATTCCTATTTTGGTAAAAAAGGCGCGGTGGATATTCTGTTGAGCAATTGGCAAGAAAATTGGCAAAAGAACATCAGTTGACTCGCGACATTACCTTTGATAGTGAAGTCGGCGTTTAGTGCGTCAGCGTCTAATCAGGCTGTTCTGTTGAAATTGAGACTGCTTTTGAGCGAGATAACTAGGGGAGAAGAACAACATAAGAGTTGTGATAGTTTAATGCCTAGCATAGCGCTAAAGAAAGGAGAAGAACTCTTGTTGGCTGGTTTTGTATTGATCGTAGATGAACATAAACAAACGCAATTTAATTGACAAGTACCTTACCCCGCACTAACACCTATACACCGCCAATACATCCAAGCGATGATTTCGTATGTAAAACCTAGAGGGTAAAACAAGAGTATTGACCAAAGATAGGTCTAAATAGAGATTTACATTTAATAGTATAATAATGAAACAAAGACTTTTTTTTCAAAGATAAACCAAGGTAATGTTTTAACCTTAGAGGAAAAATTGATTACTTCATCAAGTGTCTATATCAGTAATAAAGAGTTTGATAGTAAATGCTTGAGCATGTTAAATGAACTGCTTGTCAATTATTCTGACTTATTAGTACTGTACGAAATAACAACAGAAAAACTTTTAGAAGAAGGCGATTTAAGCGCATTACAATACCTAAGTAATGTTCGAAATTTAAGTATTATAGTTACTATGGGAATAATAAGTTCCCTTGATCCACTTAAAAATATTAATGTAGGCTTCCCCATTTTAGGACACCTCTAAATTCGACAAATAATTCTTATTATGTTCAGATTTGATGAAGAATTTAAATTCTTTATCAAATCTGGGCTTATATTCTTTAGGCGATTTATTCCCTAATGCTTTATGAGGATGGTGAAAATTGTAATCCTCTCTCCATTTATCAGCCAATCTTTGTAACTGGTAGATATCATTGAAGTAAAAAGCATCTAATATATCCTCTCTAAAAAATCGATTAAAACGTTCTATATATCCATTCTGCATTGGTTTGCCAGGCTGGGTATATTTAATTTCTATAAAATTATTCTCACACCAATTTACAAAGGTTTTAGAGATAAATTCAGGGCCGTTATCACATCTAATGTACTTTGGAGTACCTATTTCTTGTTTTAAGTTTTCTAATGTTTCTATTACCGCCCTTGCAGGATAACTTAATCCAGCTTCAATAGCTATTGCTTCTCTATTACAGTCATCTAATACATTAAAAACTCGTACTTTTCTGCCATCTGTAAGTAAGTCACTCATAAAGTCCATACTCCAACACTCATTGAGTACTTGTGGTGTTTCTAAAGGCTGTTTAACTCTTGTTATTAAACGTTTCTTATGTTTTCTTCTTAGACTTAGTTTCATTAAGCGATAAACGCGTAGAACTCTTTTTCTGTTCCATATAAGTCCTTCTCTGCGTATCTTATTGTAGTACTCATCAAAGCCGCGAGTAGGATATTGTTCTGCTAATTCGCTTAGTTTATCAATAACCTGTGTATCATCTTTTTTACTTTGATAATACCACATTGATCGGCATAATCCAACTAATAAACAAATACGAACAATGGATAACTTATATTGCTCTAACAGATACTTTGCTCTTTCTATTTTATCTGCTGAGCTTAGAACTTTTTTGACAGAATATCTTTGAGCATTTTATTGTCTAAACTAACATCTGCATACATCTGTTTAAGCTTGCGATTTTCTTCTTCAAGTTCTTTTAAACGTTTCAACTCTTGTTTTTCCATTCCACCATACTTCTTTCTCCAATAGTAGAATGTACTCTTATCAATACCTAATTCTCGAGAGATTTCACTTACTGATCTTCCCTGTTCATTTTCTTTGAGAGCTTTAATGATTTGGCTCTCACTAAAATTACTTGTTTTCATACTTGACAGTTTTGTTTAAAGTTAATAATTTCGAATTAACAACTGTCCCATTTTTAGGGAAGCCTACAACTTATTTGTTTTAGCTTAGTCAAAAGATGGAATTTTTCAGTTAGAAATTTTTTAGTCAACTGCAATATTTCATTTATAAGTCAAAGTATTGACTCAATGGAAACATTCAATTTCGAATTATAGATGGAGGAAATGTAACTGTTTGGTTTAAAAGCCAAGTGCGCCTAATTCAGATGAAATCAATTATTGTCTTTTCTAAGTTATAATGTTTGCTAACAATTTGTCTGTTCTTTGTAATATAATATCAGTATACAGGCGGACCTTTATCTGCTTTTGTTTAAAAACTAAAGTAGGATATGTTCAGTTAGATTTAGCCTTAAATACAAGACTATAGAATGTCTTTACATTAAGAGCTTCATTCAGTTCGAAATTTTCTTCATTCTCAAAAGCAGGTAGTCTGCGTCAATATTTTTTTCTAAATGTAAATTTTCAACATCTTTAACCAGTCATTAACCCTTACCACCAAAGTCCTTTAACTTTCTGCCTCAACATTTAAAACCTCAAAAATCAATCTAAAATTCCTTCTTTTTCAAGACATATTCGCGTGCTTTTGTCTGAATTTGATCATCAGATAAATACTTGTTTTTTAGCAGCCACTCATTGATTTCAGATTTCTGAAAGAACAAGTAATTACCATTCGGTTTAGAGTAGGGGATTTTACTGTAGTGAACCAGGTGATAGATATACGATTTTTTAAAACCAGTATATTTTTCTAGTTCTTCCACAGATAGGATTTCTTTGTGATTAGCAATGATGAGTTGCTCTAAGTAGTCAAGTTTTTCTAGAATAAGTGTGATAGTTTCCATAGTCAATTACTTTTAGATTTAGAAGCAAACTACAGTTAACTAGTCAAGAATGTATATCAAGTGTAATTTAGGGTAGTACTTGGCCTATTTGGGATGCTTTCAGAACTTTTAGATCATACCACGTATTTCGAGTAAAACAAGCGACTAGATTTTCGAGTATAATTAGCAGAGGAAGTTAAGTATAAAAAGGTAACTTTGAAACAGAACGAAACGGCAAATGACAAGGAGTCAACATAAAAAAATACGACAAAACGATGAAAACAACGGAAGACCTAGCCTTACAGCTATTTGCAACTAGATTAATGACGAGTGAGGAAGAAGTGGAACAATTTGAAGAAGCCTTAGCCCTCTTGTATCAACAAGAAAAAATAGAGTATCTCCCGTTATTTCTAAGCGTATTAGATGATCGAACACAACAGGAAGAAGTCATGTATGGCGTACTCCATGCGATCGAATCCTATGTAAGCACTTTAGGGTTTTCCAAGTATATTGAGCTTATTTTAGCCGCTATGGATTCGTTTCAGGAACAGGCTGAAGAATGGAAAGAACTGATTTTTCTTCGAATGATCAATAGCGAGGCGTGTTTTGATGATTTATTGCGCATTGTCAGCCACCAACATAAGGATGAACTAAATGAGGAATTACGACTCATTTTCTTGCGAATTATACAAAGAGATGACGCTAAATTTGGTTTACCATGTCGCTTGCTGTTAAGTGCATTAGGCTATTCGAACTAAGGTTCTTTTATAGAAGTACACACGGCAAACCTTGAATTTTTTGATTCCAAAGTAAGATAAAAGCTTACCTTGGTTATCCACGGGGACGGTTGTTAAAGTGCCAGAACTACTTGATAATTAGTATTTTTTAATCCAACTAGATGTTTCGATAAACGGTTAAAAAAAGTATATTTGAGTAAGGACCCAATAAAATAGTTTGATTCCTTGTCTGACTATTTCTCTGATTCTAAAAACCGAAGTAGAAAACCCTTTACTCTCTAGCTATGAAGTTTACGCTTAAATCGTTTCACTATACCGTATTCCTATTCTTTATTCTGGTCAAAATGACTGCACAACCCAAGGTAGTTTCTACCTATGATAGCCTTATTGCTGAATCTTATCAAAAGGATCAACAAATCAGAGTGGAATTGGATTCCTTATTGGCAAATGAAAATAGGAGTAATCAAGAATTAGTAGACCATTTTGCTAAGGCTGAGAAAATTGATCTAGACAATCAACGTATCGTACTGCCTATTTTGGATCAATATATAGCCAAGGAAATTAAACTAACGGATGTTTCACTAGCTCAGCTGTACTATATCATTCAACATGCCGATGGAAAAATTCAAAGTAAGTATGCCTCTTTTATAACAACATTGTTTGATAAAGAATTAATTAGCAATCAAGAGTTCGCTTGGTTTAGCGATCGCTTGGCTGTTAGAAAAAACAACTTTATAACTAGTTTATTGTTCACAACATTGGTGTGCTTAGACACTCATTTCTACTCCTCTTTGATCCATGTCCAATTAATTCCATAGTTAATAGCGTTCTATACTCATCCCATCTTGTCACTCATTCTCCCTTTTAATTAACAGGTTTTCCTTCACTTTTGCTCGAAAGGCTGCTTCGGATAGCTGTAAATCAGCAGACTTAAATAGCTCATAATGCATTAGGTTGTTATCTTGTGCGATTTCATAGGCATAGGAGATTTTTCTCATATCTTCCAGCGAATCACACAGGTTTTTACGCTTTACTTTTTTAGTAATACCAAATTTTTCATCCGTTAGATGAATACCTTTTTTAGTTATTTTGAAGGTAATACTATCCTGTTTGTGTATGTCGCTTAGAGGAATGGATACATTTCGCAATTGCGCATAGGATCTGGAATACCAGTGATTAAATAGTTCGTATTTCAAGGTGTCATTTTGAACCGTTATGGTGATATCGTAATGACCAGGTAAAAATTTGGGACCTTTACGAGAGGTAAAAACCTGTTCTTGCGCCTGTAGCGTAAATGTACCAAGTAGGGTTAGAAGTAAAATGTAGTTTTTCAATGGTGAGGGTAATGAGGTTTAGTATAGGTTAATTTACTAAAGTTCGCTAGGATTCACAAGAACGATAGGGATCATTTACAGCGATAATTTTCTCTACTACATCCCGAAACGTCAGTATAGATCCCGTCTCTAATGCAACTGGAGTGAAGGGTAAATTTAAAAAGGATTTATCCAAATGCGCTGCTGAAGTAAAATCCTATATTTCAAAGACCTTATTTCCTCGAGCTAGGATTCCGATTTGTTCAATCATAGCAGAAAAATCAGTATGGAGATAAGGGGCAATAGTGGTGGAGGGCTTTAGTTCATCCACTTGAACTCCTCTGCGCGCTAAATATTTTTTTAGGGTGATAAAAACAGATGCACTTAAACAGGAATTTTCCAGTAATTGAACGGGAGTAACCGAGGTAAAAGTACAATGCTGAGCAATTAATTCACATACGTCTCTCAACGTTCTTTTTCGGGCAGGGGTAAGAACCGCTTTCCACTGTTGTTCGGATACGGTGAGATTAAATTCGACATTCAAAAAACGAGACAGTGGTCTCCAAGGCATGAGGTCTCTAGCACATCTCCAATCGCTGATTGTGGTATTAAAGTTTAAAATAAAACTTACATCGGCTTCAAAGTCTAAAGGACTACAAATGCGATGTTCCTCTATAAAAATGTTAAGGATATCGAGCGCATTCAATTGTTGAGGTAGGGTGTTCATGACCAAGTTTACCATATAGATTATAGGCTAAGATAATCAATAGTTATTTCAATAAAAACAGAGTTTATAAAAATAGGAGCTAGTAGATCGAACCATGATACATACTCCTTTCGATATGCTAAAACGTATAGTCCTCTGGAAGTTTAAAACCGAATTTCTTTGCACTGACCCATAGCGGAGGAAGAAAGATAGCTTTTCTTCTTTCATCGACTTTTTTGATATCTTGAATCGAAGAAATTTGTTTTGGCGTATTTCTATACTTTTCAATATTCCCATCAAAGGCTACGGGATCCGTGATTGTTCCATAGCGTTGAGGATTGCCCAATCTTCGCTCAACATCATCGATGATTGTGGCATATTGGTAAGGGGATAAGTTGCCCAATTTCACCATGTCAAATAAGAATGTTTGATATTCTTCTTTTTTATAGGTTGGGGTTTGGGCTGAGTGAATAAGGCAATTTAGAAATAGATCATCATTCCAAGTATCGGTTTGTTGTCTGCTGATATCCTGTCCCGCGTGATATAGATTTAAAAACAGGTCTTTGGTACTACTCCATAAGGTATTTTGTAGATATTCTCCCTGAGATTGATTTGCAGTAGCGTTAGCGTATTTTCGGGTGTAGGTAATTAAAAATTCGTGTGACTTAAACATCGACAGGTATTGATCTTTTGCAAAATCAACGTTTTTGAGGTAGGCTTGTCGATGGAGTGGATAAATAGTATCCAACTCGTCTTGATACTCGGGAATAGCTAAATAGGTGTCTCTGCGATGTTTAAAATACTGCTGATCTTCTTCGAGGTATACTGCAATTTCATTGTCTTTTTTATAACCACTTAAAACCAATAATTTCAAGAGTTGCTCAACTTCAGCTTTGTTGTTTAGTTTTCCGTTTAATTTGATGGCATCTATAATATCGTCCGGAAAAGGAAAAGCCGTTTCAAAGGCGCTGTTGTAGGCTTGAGTAGCACGCTTATTTTGTTGCTCTGCAGCTAACTGTTTGGCCTTATTGATCGCCGTGTAATAATCGGTATAGGTTGTGTTTTGTGCAACTACAGCAGGGGCTAAAAGTAGAAGGAGAAAGGGTAAAAAAACAAGAGTGTATTTTGCTTGATTTTTCATATAACTTAGTTGTTTGGGTTAGGTTTTGTTGCTTGGTGCTTTCTTTCTTGATGTGCCAAGAGAACGACGTAGAACGAACAAAGCGTGCTGCAGGATAAGACGTGTGTAAATGAAAAAGTTACAACATGCTGAAAAAAAATAGAAAAATAGCGGTGATTTCGGTTTGCTAAAAAAAGCGGAGGAATCGCCTATTTGCTAGTTTGTCAGTTTGTTTCTCTACTTACATTCAACTGTGTTCAGAGCCGTATTAAACGGAAACACTATGTTAAAATAAACATAACCCTGTTACTTGTTAAGATGTAATTAACTAAGTTTATTTCCCTATTAAGTGAAATATATACAAATCAAATAAAATAAATAACTATGAAGATGAGAACTCTCGGGGCTTTTCTTTTACTAACGCCCCTTTGTTTTGGACAAAATGTAAAAACTCCATACGAATCCTTTATCACTAAAAAGAACAACTATTCTTTTTCCACGATCAATTTTAATGTGCCTGCCTTTGATTATAAACAAAAAGTGGACAGTGTGTCTTTTGAAGGGAGTTTAATTCTTCCCAAAGATGGTTTTGATCAAGTGGTGATTATTAAACCCGGAACGGGTTATAATACGCGCAATACCCATAGTCCTTTAGCGGAAGCTTTATTGGATAATCACATTGCTGTGTTTCGATATGATGAACGTGAAATGGGAAATTCTAAAGGAGAAGGAGGAGGTAATATGCTTTACACGGCGACAATGATGGGGGAAGAGTTGGCTAGTGCGTTTAACATGCTAAAGAAACATCCAGACCTACAGGGTAAAAAAATAGGAATTATTGGTCATAGTCTAGGGGGTGTAGCGGTTATGGATGCCTTAGAACACGAGATTAATCCGGACTTTTTAGTGCTTTTAGCTGCTCCCGTTGTTACAGGTAAACAACTATTCCTCTATCAATTACAAAACAGTGAAAATATATTTAATGATTACTTTCTCTACGATACACGCGAAGAAAAAGAGAATATATGTTCGGAGTTAATTGATTTTGCCATTGCCCATCAAGAAGAAAAAAGGTTTTGGAAAGTGTATAGAAAAGAAGTAAAGAGAGTCGGTTACACAAAGAAAAGACATGCTACTCGTTTCCCTTTTTTACTTGGCTATCTGGAGCGTGATTTAGTGGCAAAAGACCGTATTGATGTATTGAAAAACACCAACATCCCCGTTTTTTATATGATTGGTTCAGAGGATGTGATTGTTGATCCGGTAGCGAATATCAATCGTTTAAATAGCCTCGAGAATCCTGCGATAGCTGCGATAGTAGTAGAGGGTGAAAACCACTTTTTCTCGGATGGAGAAAGTACGCCTTATGACATTCACCAACAACCGAAACAACAAATGGTAGATTGGATTAAAAGACAATAGGATGTCAATCTTCTACCATTTAACTTAGTAACAATCAAATCACTTATATTACGTATGATCAAAAGTATTACGACCTCTTTGCTTGTAGGTACTGCCTTGTTTTCAAGCGCTCAAGAGGCAACTGTCGAAAAGCAAATAGCTTCTTATATGATTCCATTCGAGCAAGTGGATCAAGCTTCGTTTGAAGCAATTGCCCACCGCATTGGGGATAGCGAAATTGTTATCTTAGGAGAAGCGGGGCACGGAGATGGTAAAACCTATGAGGTTAAAGCGGAACTTGTTCAATATTTGATGAAAGAAAAAGGATTTAATACACTAGCTTTAGAAGGGGAGGGATTTATTGATTTAGAATTAAAAAATAATGCCTACCCCGATCTTTTTCCCACTGCTGATTTAAGTAAATGGAAGCCACATTGGGGAGATGTGGTGCAGACCAAGGGGATGGTACTCGATATTTTACACAATGAGGACCTCAATTGGAAGTACATCGGCATTGAAGGATATAATCGCAATGTTCCCGTGGAAGATTTCCTTTATACCGCTTTAGAAAAAGTGGATATTGATGCAACTACCAAGAAACAGTTTAAGGAAACCTATGAAAAAATGAATCGGTTTGACGAAGAGATAACCGTGGAAGAAATGGATTTTATCTTACAAATAATAACGGCTATTATTGAAAAAGGAAAAGATGAAACTAAAAATGGATTTACTACCCAGGCTTTAGTCAATATTAAAGGAGGGATAGAGGATTATAAATACAGTCTTGTTTTAGGTGGATATGAAGGTGAAAATCAATATGTTAATATTCGAGATAAACGCATGGCTGAAAATGTTATTTGGCATAAAAAGAACAATCCAGGCGCGAAGATTATTGTTTGGATTGCCAATTTTCACGGAGCAAAACACGTACAAAACGTGCGCTATAGAGAAGAGGATCCGACGTTGTATCAAAACTTTAAGTTGTTTGCGGAATATTTAGTCGATGCGTTTCAGGATAAGGTCTACAGCATGGCTTTTATATCTTCTTCAGGAGAGGTAAAGGATATCTTAACAACGAGTGAGCTGCATCAAATTTACACCCCTGAGAACTCCTTAGAACATTATTTACATCAGAGTAATACGCCCTTTGGTTATCTCGATTTTAATGAAATAAAAAACAAAGAACCTACACTTAAGCAAACCACATTTGCTAGTATGATACTCGGTTATGACAATAAACCGGGTACGTGGTTGGATGTCTTTGATGGCGTTTTTTACATTAAAACGAATGAGCCTTTAAAAATGGCTGAGTATAAAATCTGGTAAGAGACAGGTTGATATAAAACGAATTAATACCCTTGTATCATCTACTTCATCCTGTAATTTTGTGATAAAATAAGTATGAAATATAGAATAACCTTAAATAATAATTACCCAAATAAAATGCATGGAATGCTTTTATGTGAAGAAAGCCCATTACACTATGTGTTTTTTATTAAACCTGATCCGTTAGAGCTAACTATGCGTATAGATTTTTTAGATTTTCATACAATTGAAAAGAAATGGGATTGTATTCCAACAGACAAAGTAAATATATATTTAATTAATCAAAAAGTAATAGATTTACTTCACTTACATTATCAAAATGCCTTTGAATTATTAGATGCTTCAATATATTCAAATAATGTTTTTGTTGAAACGGAATATAAACTATTACATATTTTAAATCATATAGATCAGGATAAAATTAGTTATAAAGATGGTATTTGGGTAGATCAAGATTTTAGTAAAGCCTATAAGAAACACAAACTCAAAGGTTGGGTTTTTGATCGTGTAGATGAATGAAGTTTTATAGATAATAAATCAAATATACCGACGATTTCTCGCTTGAAATAGCTAGTAATTAGGGGAGGGAATCTAAATAGGACTTATTGCTCAATCAAAAAAAGCCAAGGGATGCTTTTATCCTTGGCTTTGGTGTAATTATTTAATAATCAAAACTTCAGTTTAACGCTCAAATCAAAGTTCTGGAATGCGAACAGAAGTAACATTATAAAATGAATGTGACAAATACTAAGATTTATTGCATTGTATTCAAAATACGATGAACTACTTCCTTGTTAACTCCCAATTTTCCACGCCAAGCTGAAAGAGGAAAATTGACTTCTGTTCGGTGATTTGGCGCTTCTTGATGGAGTTGTTTCTCCCAAGAAAGTAATTGATGGTAGGGCGTAAAACCATTGAGCATACTGTAATCCTCAACGAGCTTATTGTGTAAAATACCCAAAGCAGCTAAAATACGCAATAACCAAGTTCGGGAGGTATTGTTGCTATTTGGGAGTATCTTTGCTTTTGAAATTCGGTTTAATAGATCTGTAGGTGTTTCATTTTCATTGGCTTGCTCGATACAGGCTATAAGATTTTTAAATACCTCTATATCATTTTTATTCGCTTTAATTGGAGCTAGTGTTGAGATTTCTCTTAAATCTAAAAGGATTTCTGTATAACCACCAATACGACAATAGCCGATGTATAAATCATGGCTGTTCTTGCCATCATTCTCCCAGTTTTCTTTGGGCAATCCACATATTTTACAAGGATTTCGAAAAGTGTCTTCTTTAAAAGGTTCGAAAATATGATCGGGTAGATGCTTGGCGTAGGCATAGCTAATGATGGGCTGTAAACCGCGGTGAAGTCCTGTGCCAATAGCCTTGATAAATAAATGATAGATTTTATGTTCTAATCCTTCTTGATTGACGATTGTTCTTAAATCCTGTACAACTTGATTGTGCTGATAATGTTCAATTTGATTGATTGAATACCCACTAGCAGTCAATAAAGAAAGATCTTTTTCTTTTATATTATCAGGTTGTAGTTGATAGGTATAGAACTTTTTATCGCTATCATAAGCTACTGTATTTTGATGTAAATAAACTTTAGATAGAATCTTGGTTAGTTTTGGATCGATCATGATAGTTGGTTTGTACTAGAATAGTGCTAAGGTATTTAAAATTTCACTTGCTCTACTTTTTAATCCGATCATTTCTGCTGAATCATTTTGTTTGTAGCTATTTGCTCCATTCTAAATTTAACCGCTTCAATTGGATTTGGTAAATCCATAGGAAAATGTTCTTTTTCATATTTTTCAATCAACATGCCCAAAATCTCCAATTCATAACTGTCTTCTGTTCCAGGAAGTGCATCAAAAATCAACGCTAGTCGTTCTAAAGCTGCTTTGTAATCTTGTTCTGATTTTATAGGTTTCAATTTCATAATTTAAATGGTTTATACAGAGTTACAATTTATTTTTCAATTTGTGGACTTTCTTTTAATACTTTATTGAATCACTTACTAAGAAAAAGAAAGTATAAGTATTGTGGTAATATATTCACCTGGTATTTGTTCAATAACTGGTTTAGTTTGCTGTTAAAGTATAAGTATTGTGGTAATATATTCACCCCTAATTTATCTAAATTTCAATAATGAGTTCAAGATTAAACTCTATTCTTTTGAGTAATATTTTTCTTTTTCTGTAAGAATAAAGCGTTATGAAATTAAACACTAGGATAAAATCAAAGTTAAGTGTACTTTCAAGTACTACTTGGCTTTATTGTAATTATAATCAGTAATTAAAGTTTAGTTTAAAACCCAAACTTAAGTTCCGGAATAAGCTCAGATGCTTCTTTCATTTTCTCATCTACTATCTTAGCATAGATAGCAGTAGTGTATCCACGCGAGCAACCACATATTTCATAAGCTAACTTAAGGTAGTAAGTTTGTTTCAAATAATAAATAGATGAGCAAACAAGAAATAATGTATTCTCATGTAGAGGATTGGAGAACAAGTGGATTAACGCAATCAAGATACTGTGAAAGTGTAGGAATTAAATTAGCAACCTTTAGTTATTGGGTGGTTAAGTATAAGGCAAAGTCAGAGTCAACACAATTAGACAATAATTTTATAACTGTGACAAAAGACCAAGTAAGCAATAGTCAAGAATATGAAATCGTATATCCCAATGGTGTAAAGCTACGTGTACAAACAGACAATCTTAGCGAACTATATTCATTAGTAAACTTAGTATAATGTTTAGTTTGAGTAGTTCTAATCAATTTCATTTGTATAGACAAGCTTGTGATATGCGCAAGAGTTTTGATAGCCTTTGTGGACTTGTCCAGAATGAACTTCATCAAGTAGCTCATAACGGGAGTGTCTATATATTTATCAATAGACGCTGTAATCAAATGAAGCTCTTGCATTGGGAAGCAGGAGGCTTTGTACTATACCACAAACGCTTAGAACAAGGAACTTTTGCTTTTCCCACGCATAGTAAAGCTCAAATAAGTTGGAGTGATTTAGTACTGATGGTAGAGGGAATCCAGGTTATCAAAAGTAACCAAAAAAGGCGTTTTTCATTGAAGTAAAACAGGTTAAAACCTTGTATATTTAAGGCTTTTGACGTATTTTTACTTCATGGAAATAGACTTAGAAAACTTATCGAAAGAACAACTTTTGGCGCTTATAAAAAAGCAGTCCAAGACTATTTCCAAACAAGACAAAATAAATACTAAGTTAGAGCAAAAGACATCTAAGTTAGAGCAAAAGACATCTAAGCTAGAACAAAAGACATCTAAGCTAGAACAAGAAAAGCAAGAACTCCAACGCTTAGTAGATCTTTTACGACGCATGCAATTTGGACAAAAACGCGAGCGTTTCGAAGACCCTAATCAAACACAGTTGCCTTTAGAGGTTCAGCAAGCAGTCTTGGAAGAACAAGAAGAAGTAATCAAACAAGAGATCACTTATTCTCGTCAGAAGAAAAAACATCCAGGAAGAGCTAAACTACCTGATCATTTACCAGTAGAAGAAATAGAAATCTACCCAGAGGGAGATTTATCTGATAAGATTTGTATTGGTAAAGAAACTACAGATGTGTTAGATTATGTTCCAGGTTACTTTAAAATCAAACGGTACATCCGATATAAATACGCCACGAAAGATAAAGACAACACTCAAATTAGTATTGCATTGCTTCCAGAGCGAATTATAGATAAAGGAATACCTTCAGAAGGATTATTATCTACAATACTTGTTGACAAGTATGTAGATCACCTTCCACTATATCGCCAGAAGCAACGCTTTTCAAGAGAAAATATCGATATAGCTTCTTCTACTATAGATGGCTGGGCAACTCAAAGCATGGATGCTTTAAAACCACTATATGAAAAGCTTCTGCTGGACATCAAAAATGAAGGATATCTTCAAGTTGATGAAACCACCATCAAAGTCTTAGATGAGAAAAAGAAAGATAAATCTCATCTTGGGTATTATTGGGTGTATCACGCACCTATATCCAAACTCGTAATGTTCAATTACAGTCCCACACGTAGTGGTAGCGCTGCACTACCTGTATTAGAAAACTTCAAAGGATATCTGCAAACCGATGGTTATAGCGGATACAAAGCCTATGGAGCTAAGTCAGATGTAACGCATCTTGGTTGTTGGGCACATGCTCGTCGTGAGTTTGAAAGAGCTCTTGACAATGATAAGACAAAAGCACAGCATGTACTTATAGAAATACAGAAACTATATGCTGTGGAAAAAAAGGCGAAGGAACAAAACTTAACACCTGATCAAATCAAAGAGCTTCGTCTAAAAGAGAGTTTACCTATCATCAATGAACTTGGTAAGTATATGTTTGTTCAAATGAAACTTACACTTCCTAAAAGTCAAATAGGCAAGGCCTTTGCTTACTCTCAAACTAGATGGGATAATCTTAGTGCGTACTTATATGATGGAAATCTACAGATTGACAATAATCTTGTAGAAAACGCTATTAGACCTGTAGCGCTTGGTCGTAAAAATTACTTGTTCGCAGGATCACACGATGCAGCGCAAAGAGCAGCGATGGCTTATACCTTTTTTGCTAACTGCAAAAAACACGATGTTAATCCATATCAATGGCTTAAATATGTTCTAGAAAATATTCAATCTATCAATCATAAGAATATTACAGATTTATATCCTCATAACTATAAAAAGGCAATCTCTGACGCTGTAGAATAATTTTTATACCTCACAAGATGTACTTGCTAGGGTGGATACGCAGTAGTGCGGATTTCACGATGTCCCCTACGTTTAGAAACCGTGTAAATATCAGCCCCATTCTCCAGGAGTAGTTCCGTATTGGTATGTCTCGCACTATGGAAGATAATATGCTTGTAAGTATCCGTAATCTTTACTAAGCCAAAGACAAAAGACTACAACTCAAGGCGACGCAGTAAAAAACAAAAAACCAAGGGTACTATAATATACACCTTGGTTTTAGTTAAATATAATTTGAAGTAAGTAGAGATCTACTTTCCGATACAATAATTCAGATCCTAGCATTCATAGGGGTTCATTGTCAATTTGCATGTTTTTGTACAACACTTTTTTCAAAATAATTCAAACGAAAATCAACTGTTTCTTTTTAACAGATTTATCGGAGGGAATAGGGGAGTTTGGTGAGGAATTAGTAATTGGGGAATCGTCTATTTTTGAATGTAAAGAAGTTAGACAAGGTTATTAATTGTTCGTTTTTTTATAGTTATTATTTAAGGTTGATATTTAGAGTAGATTAAAAAACTATTTAGTAGTTGGATACTTTATATCAAGTTACTTTTTTCTATTTAGTCATAAAATAAATTTAAAATTAAATACTTTTTATTGCTTTTACTCAAAATAGTAGCTAGTTCACATGTTTTCTGCAGTATCTTACATTATCTTATAGTATCTTTATTTGTTATACGGACTAATATTAATGATGTGTTTTTTCGTTGTAATTTTAATGTTTGACTCATTCTCATGAGAACAATCAAATGAGGTATATTTTGCTATGATTGAGTCTAGCAAGAATAATTAATAAGAATAAGGCATAAATTAGTAGAGGATATCATAGCTGAATTGAAGGGATTTGTAGGTAAATAACCAAGAGCTCACTCTACTACAATTGTTGTTGTAAAGCCGATTTGAGAGGTTAGGACAAATATAACTAATAAAAACAATTATAAAACTTAGAAAATAATGGAAAGACAAAGAGTATCATCATGTAATACCAGATCTATTGGATATAATAACTCAATTTTAGAAGTAGAATTTAATAAAAGAAGAGTTAACCAATATAATAATACTCCTCAAAATATTTATCATGGAATAGTGAATACATCTTCTCATGATTCTTATTTAGTTTCAAATATTGTTAATAAATTTAAATATCAAGAATTGTAATGTATTTAGAAGAGATAGTAATTATCAATTACAAAAGCTGTAAAGTAGTCGATTTCAAATTAAAAGAAAATAACCCTAATATTTTTATTGGATTAAACGATTGTGGAAAATCTACTTTGTTAAAAGGAATAGAGTTATTATTTAATAGAGTTAATTGTTCATTTAGTCAAGAAGGAAATAATAAAAGTGATTTATCTAATTCTACATTAGCTCTGGAAGAATTTGAATCTATTTTCCAAGAAAGGAATTTACCTTGTTTTGACGAATATGATAATACTAGTATCTACGTATTAGGTAAATTAAGATTACAAGAAAATGAGTTAGATTCATTTGAAAATATAGATTTTTCTAATAGTTTAAGTTGGATGTTAGAAAATTTGATTGATAATTCCATTTGGTTGATCAAGAAAATTAATGCTAATACTGTAACTGGATATTTAGCTCAAAATTCAAATATAGAATACAAACATATATACACTGAGACAGCGGCAAAATTAAATACAATAAAAAAAGAGTTGAATATTACTTCTGATGATATTATTAATTCTAATGCTACGGGAAGATTTTCTAATTTGGAGTTAATAAGAGCTATTAATAGTAAAATAGAATTAGAAAGATTATGGATTGAATATAAACCTGCAAAAAAGGATTCTGATATTTTTCCTGAGTATAAATATTTTGATTGGAATTGTTCTATGGAAGAAGTTATTTCTATAGCAACGGGTTTAATGAAAGACAAAATTGAGGAATTCATTCAACCAATTAAAACAACTGCTCAAGAAAAAGCACATTTAGCAGAGGAAGCAATAAATGAAGAATTTAACCGAATTCAAAAAATTATATCTTCGGTAGCACCAGAGATTCAGTCAATCACTAGTAAAATTCATTTTGAGGTAAAAGAAAAGGTTTCTGATATAATGGTACAGAAACTACAAAGTGATGGATTGATTCATTTAGATAATCAAGGAGAGGGTTTAAAAAGAAAAATATGGTTTTCTTTAATAAAAGCAAAAGCAGAAAGCACAGATCAATTAGGTATTAAAAAGCATATTTGGGCATTTGATGAACCAGAAACACATTTGTACCCTGGTGCACAAAGAGAGTTTTTTGATATTTTAAAAGGATTGTCTCGTGGAAATGTTCAAACTTTAATAAGTACCCATTCAACCATATTTATTGATAAAGCTAATACTAACGATATTTTAAATACATACAAATTAGAGTCTGGATATACAAATTTATCAAGTTGTGATAGTGTAGAAAGTATTTTTGAAAGTTTAAAAGTTAAAAATTCGGATTTTTTATTTCACGATAAGTTCTTAATCGTTGAAGGAGATACTGAACAATATATAATACCAGCATTATATAAAATATATACAGGAAGAACTTTTATTGAAGATAATATTCAATTAATTAATATCGAAGGTAAGGACAAGTGGAGATTAAATAAAGGAGTATTAAAATCAATAACTCAAGGGTTTAACAAGATTGAGGATTCAATGATACTTCTTTTTGATAATGATATGAGTTTTGAAATGGATGCTATTGATAAAACAGAGAATGTTTTTTTCGTAGGAAAACAAGATATTGAAGATTCGATTGCCGTTAATTTATGGACTGATATAGTTAATCAATTTTACGATGGATTGTTTGAAGTTGATGAAGCATTTATTCAAAAGGTTTTTGATTCTATTCCCGAAGGAGCAGGCATACAGAGTAATAAAAAGTTCTTTAAAAAATTATCATCATCATTAAAAACAAAATGGATGGAGGATGGAAATGAAATTGATGATTTTATTTCAATTCCAGATAAAGGTAATGAATCTTCTGATTTTATTTTAAAAGTAGTGAATCATCGCGACCATATTCCTTCAAAGATTAAAGAAGCGTTTGATAAACTTATAGCTTTAAACTAACACATAAATTTACCGAATACCACTTATGACAGACTTTTATACATCTTCTGGATACAAATGGTATCGCTATGTTAAATGAGAAGATAAGGATAACTTGCTATTTCTACAATATTATTTATTTCATTTACAGCTATCACTTTAAATTTTCTTGGTCTCTACTTTTAAAAGGTTTAATTTGCAAAGCTGAGAAAGAGTTTGATGTTTTTGTTGTTTTGCGGAAGGATTTGACTACTGAGTTTTTGTTTGATAAGTAAGATGTAATACGTTTTAAATCAGTTTGTTATGTTGTGTTTTATGATGGGGGTTCTTTATCTTTGTATTACTTAAGTAATACAAAGATAAAGAACCCCCACGCGATAAACAAATATTTTGATTAACTGAAAGAGATATTTGTCACAAATATTGATTAAATTTGTGACAAATGTAAATCTTTTTTTATGAATGAATCTATTAGTAATCAGATAGTAGAGAAGATTTCTAAATCTAAGCGTGGAGAAATTTTTTTCGCTAATGATTTTGTTAAATATGGCACATCTGACAATATTCGCCAAGTACTCTCTCGTTTAGAAAAAGAAAATCTTATTGAACGATTAGCCCATGGTATTTATATAAAACCAAAGCAAGATTCTTTATTAGGAACAATTTATCCTAGTATAGAGGAAATTGCAAATGAGATTGCAAAAAGAGATAAGGTGCGTATAGCGCCAACTGGTGTATTAGCGTTGTATTTATTAGGACTAACAACCCAGATCCCCTTGAAGACTGTTTATTTGACTGAAGGGTCTCAAAGAGAGATTAAGGTTGGAAATAGGAAGATTAATTTTAAGAGGACTGTCCCTAAAAATCTTATGATAAAAGATAATCTGTTACATTTAGTAGTACAGGCTTTTAAAGAGAAGGGGCAAAAAGAAATTACAGATTCTTTTTTAAATACTATTAAATTAACTATTGATAAAATAGATCAACAAGTGATAGAATCTCAATTGAAATTTGCTCCAGTTTGGATTCAAAAAGAAATTAGAAAACTTTATTATAAACAGGATTATGTGGGTTAATTTATCTGAAGAACAAAAAGTTACTGTATTAAAACAAGCTGAAGCTGTTTATGGACTACCAGCTTTTGTAATAGAGAAAGATTGGTGGGTTTGTATTCTTTTAAAGGCAATCTTTCAATCTGAGTATGCAGGTTCTATTATATTTAAAGGAGGAACTTCTCTGAGTAAGGCTTATAATTTAATACAGCGATTTTCAGAAGATATTGATTTGATTATTGACAGAAGTTTACTGGGGTTTGGTGAGCTTGATTCTAAAACACAAATTAAAAAACTTAGAAAGGCTTCTGGTGGATTTATTATTAATGAATTTAGAGAAGAGTTAATACATCAATTAACTGAGTTGGGAGTAGATCCGAGTTTATATGAAATTAAGTATAATGACCATGTTGACGACACAAGTGATCCCAATACGTTAGAGGTTTATTATCAATCATGTGTACCTGTTACTAATGAATATATTCAACAGCGTGTTTTACTTGAAATGGGAGCTAGATCGTTAACTGAGCCAGCTGAGTCAAAACCTATTATTTCATATATTGATTCGGAATTTTCAAAATCGACTTTTGCTATGCCTGAATTTAATGTAGAAGTTGTTGTTCCTACTCGTACTTTAATTGAGAAAGTATTGTTATTGCACGAAGAATTCTCAAAGCCAATTGAAAATATTAGGACTGATCGACTAACTAGGCATTTTTATGACATAAGTAAAATTATGGATTCAGAATTTGGTGAACTAGCAATAGTTGATGATAATTTGTTTACTAGTATTGTTGATCATCGAAAAAAAGTAACGCCTTTAAGAGGGATAGATTACTCAAATCATAAAAAAGGTAAATTGAGTATTTTACCTCCGGAGGAAGTACTTGAAAAATGGGAAGAAGACTATAAAACAATGCAAGAGCATATGATTATTGGTGATAGTTTAAACTGGACTGATTTACTGAATTGTTTGAAAGAGATAGAAAATAAATTTAATATGATTTAAAATCAACTTAGCTTTGTTAAGACAGTAATGAAAAGCAATATTTTAAATAGAAGTATATCAAGTGGATTAAGAGTTTTTAGGTAATTCGATTATGTGTGGGTTCCTAATTTTTTTGTTATTAGAGTAATAATAATCGTGTATATCTCTACAAAATTTAGAATAGGCTTTGTCGTTAAAATTTGAAGGTAGAAAACGAACATTAAATTCTTTTTCATACCATTGTACATAACTATCTTCTATTTTTAAATTCCTTGTGAGTATTTTAAGATATTTATTTATGTGGTTTATATTGGAATAAGTTGCATTTAATGTTTTTAGAATTCTACTTGCTAAATATTGTTGATCATCGTGTTTTGAACGTATTTTAAATACATTGAGATTTCCTTCTTTACCTTTTTCAACTAAAGGTTCATTAGTGCCATTTATTTTTTTATATAGGTCAGTTTTTTTATTTTCAGAAATATTCAATTGAATTTTATTTACTTCATAGGAAGTGTTCAATCCAATAGGTTCAAAATTGATAGATTCAGTGTAACCAGATAAATAAGGGTTAAGGTGGTATTCATCAGTAAATAAAATATCTTTTTTGTTTATTGCATTGCAAGTTTGATCACTTGGTATTAAATTGAAAAGACTATAAGATAGCAGAGGGAATTTTGCTTTGTCATAAAAATGATCTAATTGAAATGACTCTACAATTTCTTTTGAAGAGTTAGTTTTTTGATGAGCTTTTTTAGTATTGCAGTAAGGGCAAATCTCCACAAATTTTTTTTCTATAAAGTACTTTCTAATTTTAGAAGAGATGTTTTTTTCAAATCTTTTATAATCAAAAGCCAGTTTTATTATCGCCAAATGATTATTGGAATTTAAGTCATAATCGTGGATTATTTTATTGTTTAGAAATATTAATTTAGAAGGTTCACAAGTCAATAATTTAGCTAGTTTTTTGTTGTTATCTGCTAGTAAATCTTTACAAAAATTAATTAATGATTTAATATTTATGGTCATTAAGTTGTTGTTTTTACCAATATAATCTTGAATTGCTTTTATATATTCTTGTTGACCATTTTGTATATTAATAGAACCTCCTGTAATTTTCACTATATCTTTTGTTATTGCTTTAAAACTTGTAACTGGGGCTGAATTAAAATCAATGGACTCTCCATTTAAATGAGATAACGATGCTTGTAAAATTTTAATTCTATTTGCTACTAAATGAGCTATCGAATTAATAAATTCTTTTTTTGTGTCTTGGAGATTATTTATCTGAATTTTTATCATGTTTATTACTATATAGTTCTATACTTGTTTTTAAAAATGTATCACCTATTAGCTGCAACAATAGTTTATCATTTTTTGTGATATTTTGGTTTTTAATATTGTTTATTAATTCCATAATTTTTTTGTCAGCAAGGTTTCCAATTAACGGCCCTGTTAAGAAAAAATTGTTAGCTAATAGATCATGAATATTTGCTCCAAAAGATTGTTGTTTACGTTTAATCATTTTACTCTTACCTGTTTTCTTATCAATTGTCATTTGTATGGTATTTTGACTAGGTATATCAGAGAGAATAAAGGGAGAATGTGTCAAGAAAATTATATTTATATTTTCAATAAATTTAAAGTTAGAGATTCGAATTAAATCAAGTAAGCTATGAATAGTTTCTTTTTGATATTGTGGATGATAATACAATTCTACTTCATCAAAAATTAAATTGATTGATTGATATGAAGAAACATTGTTTATTAAGTTTCGTGTTTTATTTTTATTAATAGAGTCTAAGTTTCTCAAATGATAAATAATGGAGTTAAGTGAGTAAATTTTTTGTTTCTCACCTGAACTTAAATCATCGAAATAGCTTCCATCATTAAATTTTATTTTACTTATCAAAAATGGAGGAGGAAGATAATCAAGAGGGTCTGTAAACCACTCTTGTTGCCTTAATTGATTCATTTTTTTTACAACTGATTTTATGTCAAATTTATTTGCTGAAAAATCTTGAAAAGAGAGATCATATAGATCTTCCCTAAGGAAGTTTAATGTCTGTCTTACTTTTAATGTTATATGACTTTTATCTTCACAAAGTTCTTCTACAAAAGCATTTGCTAATTTTTCGGTTATTTTATAATTGTTTATACGTTCTTTATCTTTCTCAATTCTTTTATCAAAGGCTTCAAAAGTTTTATATTTTGTTGGAATTGTAATAATCTTATTTATAAGATAAATTTCCGCTAATTCTTTTATTTGAGTGTCTATTTTAGGGTACTGGAAATTGCCTTTAAACATGTAGTTAAATAGTGGAGACAGAATGGAGTACCTAAATTTATCAATAAAATTTTGGCTGAATCTTTTTTTTCCGTTTGATAAGAAATTGTTATATTTTTCTTGATTAATATACAATTCAATATTTTTAATTGGTGATTTGTAATTAATCTTTTTATAATTTGGAATACTTAAAATATTTGATAGTAATCTAGAATTCGTTAATAGAGTTTCTGTATTTATATCTACTTTACCTTGGTCTCTAAAAGGATTGATTACTAATGGCATTTGGTAACCATCATTTTTGTGAAAAAAGGATTTAAGCCAAATACCACTATGGTTAGAATTATATGCGTAGAATGAATAATTTACGATTATTGAATAGAAAAAATTATTTACTGCGTTATAATCTTGTACTGTGATTTTATCAGGTTTAAAACTAGCTTTTTTTTCTAAACTAGAAAATGACTCTAAAATTGAATTGCCATCATTAATACTTAGTTTATAATAGTTATTATTTAACAAGTAATAGATGTCAACTTTTAATCCTTTTTTTAGTTGATTTAAATCTTTTTCATATCTTTTTCTTTCGTACTGTGCTTGTTCTTGATCTTCAGATTCAATGAATTTATCTGTGTCTACTAAGCTTAAGTTATCAGATACAATAAATAGGGTATATAACAATAATTCGATTAAGCTACTTTTTCCTGCTCCATTTTTACCAACAACTGCAGATATATTTATATTAATATTCTTTTTTGCTGTTTGAATTGTGTATAGGTTATCAGGAACGGTCTGTTTGTATTTGATTGTAAAAACTTGATCATTATATAAAGCAGGTTTTAATTCAGAGTTTAAAAACTTGTAATCATTGCAAAAACTGTAGATTTCACCTTCGGTAAGATTTCTTAAAAATGTTTGGTCTATATCAACGCAAGGTCTTATTGCTAGTAATTTAAAGCTCATGATTTATTTGTAATTAAATGAGATATAAACATAAAGAAGTATTTCTTATTATTTATATGAAAATAGGTAAACTATTTCAAATTTTGAGTGAAGGGATACTTGGGTGATATTAAATAGCCTTAGTTATTTTTTGTAGTCTTAAAGTTATAAAAGCATCATAAGACGCCTTGATCTGCAAAAGAGTAATAATTCTCAGAAGTTATTATTAAATGATCTAAAAGAGCGATATCTAGTATTTGGCTTGCTTGTTTAATCTTCTGCGTGATTTGTCTATCTGCATCACTTGGTTGTAATTTTCCAGAAGGATGATTATGGACTAAGATAAAAGCTGTGCTTTTAGATTTTAGTAAAGCTGCAAATATCAATCGAAGATCAACGATTGTTCCAGTAATACCACCTGATGATATTTCAAGTACACCAAGTACTTTATTATTGTTTGAAAGCATAAGTACTTTAAATTGCTCTAATAATTCAATCTGATTCTCATCCCATGCTTTTAAAGCTACTTCAAAAGCGGAGTAAGAAGAGTCAATTCTAGGTCTTTCAGACGCTTTAACTTTAGATTTGTAGATTAGCTCTATCTCTGATGCCACTAACCAATTGCTGTTTAAATCTTTAGATTCCATACTATTATATTTTTAAATTAATTATGGAGTAGCTATAGGCAATGCTTTAGCAAGCGCAAAAAGCAATTCCTTAATAGTCATTGGTGTTTTTGAATGATAATATCCTTTAGAGGCATGAAAGTAGTGGTAACACATTATAAATAAAATTAGAAGGTTTACTAGCCCGTTTTTCAATCGTTTCATGGAGTAAAATATTATACCTCGTGACACAATAATTCAGATCCAAGCATTCATGGGGGAGCCTATTTGTGTGATTTTTCAATAATAATTCAAAGGAAAATCAACTGATAAATTTTAACAGATTTATCTGGAGAAATGGGGGAATGTATGAGGAATTGGTAAATCGTCTATTTTTGAGGTAAAGAAATTTAAAAAAAACTATTTAGTAGATGTATACTTTATATCAAGTTACTTTTTTCTATTTAACCATAAAATAAATTTGAAATTAAATGTTATTTATTTCTTTTACTCAAAATAGTAGTTACTTCACATGTTTACTGTAGTATCTTAGATTATCCTATAGTATCTTTATTGGTTATATGGACTAATATTTAATGATATGTTTTTTTCGTTGTGAGTTTAATGTTTGACTCATTCTCATGAGAACAACCTCGAGGCATATCATTGGAATATATTTTGCTATTACTGAATCTATCAGGAATAATTAATAAGAATAAAGTAAATGAATCAAGATGTATATAAAGATTGCTTTTTACAGCAGTTAGATCAGATCAATACAGGGTATAATTTATCTAACTATAATCAGTTTAATATCTTTCGTGTGATGTTTAAGTTACATGACGAGAAGTATCTACATTCTCGACTCATTTCTTTTTTGTTAGACCCTAATGGTTCACATGGACAAGGGACAAAGTTTTTAACATTGTTTCTGGAAGTAATTGGAGTATCAAACTATAGTTTAGAAGAGGTAACTGTTAATCCTAATGAGAGAAGCAGAGGAGAGATACACAATATAGATATTCTGATTAACAATAAGTGTAAGCAAGCTATTATAATAGAGAATAAAGTATTTGCTAAAGATCAGACTAAACCAGATGAAAAAGATCCATACTTAAAATATCAATTGCCAAGGTATTATCATAAGTTAGTTATTGAACCAACAAATGATAAACACGAAGTGGTGAGTATGATATACTTAACCATTAATGGTAAGGATCCTGAGGGTTATGAGCATTTTCGACCAGAGGTGAAAAGACTGCTTAATAAAAAAGATCATCTCTCAGATATTGCGAAGTGGTTGGATATGTGCTTAAATAGTTTATTAGAAGATAGTGATCTAAAAAGAAGTATAGAACACTATAAACAAGCGCGATTTGAGTTCTTAAATGATGTGAAATTAGCTTTGGAGTTAAAAAAGACCACATTAAAGAACTATGAATACGCTAAAGTATTTTGGCAAGCAGAGTATAAAGATATAGATGTAAAGTATCATAGGATTAAAGATCAATTCATACATCTCAAATGGCATACTGTCTATGAGTTTTATGCCAAGCTAAAAGAAGTGATAGAAGTTACTTTTGGTGCTAAGGTAGGTGATATTGATAAAGAACAGATAACTAAGCTAACTCATGGTAGCAAAAATAGAGTTATAACAGTTCTGGTGTTTGAAGTAGATAATATTCCATATTATGTGTGTAATGATGCCAATGGTTTTAGTATTGGTAGAAATGTAAAAGAGAAAAGTAGTACTGATTTTAAACTACTTTTTCAAAAAAATAGATATGAGTACTTCGACTTTTCAGAAGATACTGTCTTTGAATTAATCAAACCTGAAAAAAGAGATGAATTGGTAGGGGGTATTGTTGATGAGTTGAAGGGGATACATAAACATTCTATGTAAATAAACTGAACAAAAAAACTAACTCAAGAAAAATAACTGTTAAGTAAAATAGGAATTATGTCATATATAAGAATTCAAAGATTGTCAATTGAAAATTATCGATCGTTTGGGGATATTCAAGAATTTGAATTCCCTAATACAGATTATCTAAAGCCAGTTTCTATTATTGGTTATAATAATGCTGGTAAAAGCAATTTATTAAATTCTTTACTTTATGGGATTGGTGAGAAATTCGTTAGTGCAAAGACTTTTGAGTTATTAGATCTTCATAATTTAAGTTATGATAATAATGTTCATATCCGAACAAGTATTGAAAGTTCAGATTTTGCTCAACCAAATCAATGGGGATGTTTTGACCCCTATAAACCTAGAGTATTTTTAAATTTTTAAAGTATAATGTTTTAGGCTACTTTTTCTCTGCTACAAATCAAGTGTTTGTCCTTTTCCCATTTCTCCATTGGAGTGATTTTTCCAAGCAAGCCATGTAGTCTTTTGTTATTATAAAATACTACGTACTTCTTTAATATTTGTTCTATTTGTCCAAAAGTAAAGTATTCAAATTTAGTAAAAACCTCTCTTTTTAAAGTACCGTGATAGGCTTCTATGTGAGCATTTTCCTCTGGTGTTGCTACGTGTGTAAATTCTTGTGATACACCTACTAAGGAAAGATATTTTCTTACATTCTTGGCAATAAATTGACTACCATTATCCGATCTAATAACCACATTTTTAGGGTAATCTAACTCTTCAAAAAGCCCTGACAATAATTCTATTACCTGCTTCTGCTTAATATTAAAGCTGAAGTAGTCTTTTAATATTCTACGACTGTGTACATCAATTACAGAAAGTAAATAAGCATTTTTACCTTTTTGTGGTATCCATACCATCTTAATATCCATTTCAATACACTCTAAGGGTCTCGTAGTCTTTACTTTACGATGCTTAACGTACTTCTTATCCGAATGATCTCTAGTTATACGAGTTTGTAAAAGCTTGGCGTTTTTCATGATACGATATACTTTTTTATGGTTAATGGTGTACCCTTCGCGTTTAAGATACTCGCTCATCATACGGTAGCCACAATCCATAAAATCACCCCTTAAAAGCTCTTTAATTGACTCTACAACAGTTTGTTCATTAACCCAACCTTGGGTTTTATGATAGGTTAATAAAGTAGCTTTATTACCTTTTGACTTGCCAGAACCCTTGAAGTAGTACGTGCTTTCACTTAAGCCAACCCAATGTATTAGTTTAGCTTTACTTTTTTGATATTTACTATAAAAGTATTCTACCAGATCTTTTTTGGATCGGATGTCCCAAACTTTTTTTTTAGAAGTTCACGTTGAACTTCTAATTCTATTTCTTTATCACTTAGTAGTTTACGGAGAATCTTATTCTCTTCTTCTGCTTTTTTAAGTTCTTTTGATTTGTCAGAAACAGCAGGTCTTAATCCTGATTCTCCTTGAGAATCGAATTTCTTCTTCCATGAGTAGAAAGTACCTGTACTTAAACTGTGTTTACGACAAGTTTCTATTACCCCATTTTCTTCTGCTTCTTCTAAAATTGATAGCTTCTCAGATAAGCTCCATTTCTTGTATTTCATAAGTCCAAAGTTATGTAATTAATTTACTAGTTTCACTCCAGCTTATTTAGGGGCTAAGATAGGGGACATAGGCAAGCTATAGCAGGAGATTATCACATTTATACAAGTATTGAAAATGAAGATTTAAAAAGTAATTGTGAACCTTCTTTTTTTGGAAAAGGAAAGTATTATAATATTTTTTATATTAACTTCCATAATATCAAGGAGGAAATTTCCACGCAAAAAACAAGTTGGGGGAATTTGAAATCTTTTTTAGCGAAACATATTCAGAAATTAGTGGATTTAGATGCTGTTATGAAAGCCAAAAAGGCAGATTTCCAAAATGAGGTTAAACAGTCAACAGATAAGGTATTGAATGATTCACAATTAAAGCATTTTATTGAATCTATCGAAAAAAATTATCATCAAAATCTTAGAAATAATAGTTGTCATGTAGAGTTTGGTTTACCTCATTATGAAGATATTTTTTTAAAAATGATGTTTAAAGTAGGCTTAAACGGTGATTCTAAAAATCTTATTCCAATAGATCATTTTGGAGATGGTTTCATTTCTATGTTTGTGATGGCTGTTATTCAAGCTATTGCTGAAACAAATATTGAAGATAGGTGTTTGTTTTTATTTGAAGAACCAGAGAGTTTTTTACATGAGAATCATCAAGAGTATTTCTATAAAATGGTTTTGTGTACACTGGCAGAAAGAGGGCATCAAGTAATATATACTACTCATTCAGATAGAATGATAGATGCTTTTGATACAAAAGGGATTATTAGATTAGATACAGATGAAAATAATCAAACTATTAAAGCATATAATAACGTTGGGAATTTTACAAATCCTTTTAATGACTTGGATCCTAATGATTTTGAAGAACCGATAAATGTAACTCGTTTTAATGAATATATTAAGACCGTAGAGCCTAATTTAAATAGAATGCTTTTCAGCAAGAAAGTAATTCTTGTTGAAGGACCTAATGATGTATTAGTTTATAAAGAAGTAATTCGAAGAAAAGTCTTTGAATCAATAGCTGAAAGGGATGATATTATTGATAAACTTAAATTTGCAGATACTTATCTCAATTTTGAAAATATCTCTTTTGTTTGCCATCATGGTAAAGCTACAGCTTTGTACATTGTTGAATTATGTAAACATTTTCAAATAGATTATTTTCTAATTAATGATTGGGATTTTGATTTAGCTGATGTATCTATTGAACAAATACGAGGTTTTGCAGATTTAGCAAGCCTTAAAGCAAATGTGATTTATACAGGAGGGGGTAGAATAAAAAAAGGTATGCTTACTACAAATAGGAATTTAATTGATAGTACAGCTATAGAAAAAATACACTTCAACGTAAAGAAATTGGAAGAAGTTATTGGTTACAATAGTGATGATAAATGTGGTTTGAAAATATGGAATATAATACAGAACCAAAATTTCGTTATCTCAAATCTGTTGTTTCCTGATAACTTAGCTGAATTTATTGGTTTAAATAGTTTAATAGTTGCAGGATAAAGTAGGGGCGAATTGCAATTCGTCTGTATGTAATGTTACCACATTTTAGAAGTCAAAAATATTTTAATTAACCAAAATAGCAATAAAATTATGGCAAGATGTACAGCACCAGTTAATGGTCATCGCACAGAAAGTGCAAGACAAAATTGTCCTGCATGTGGAGGAAGTTCAAGAGGTTACAGTTCATACTCTTCTTATAGTTCTTCCTCGTATGGAAGTAGTACAAGTGGAAGTAGTAGTACTGGACAAAATAAAGTTAAAGCAAAATGGTCTCCAGTTTCATCAAGTATTTATTATACACCAACAGAAATAAGAACACTTACACCTGTTCGTGAAAATATTGAGAAACGTTCAGGTGTTCCTGATTTAAGAGATGTCTTTCTATGTCATGCGTGGGATGATAGAAAAGAAGTAGCAAAGGAATTACACGATTTATTGGAATCGAAAGGGGTGACAGTTTGGTTTAGTGAAAAAGATGTCTTGTTAGGATCATCACTATTACGTGAAATTGATAAAGGTCTTGCAAAATCTCGTGTTGGAATTGTATTAGTTACTCCAAATTTTCTAAAACGAATTCAGGGAGAGGGTATTGCGGATAAAGAACTTTCTGCTCTTTTATCTCGTGATCAACTTGTTCCTATTGTGCATAATACAACATTTGATAATTTGCGTGATGTGAGTCCATTACTTGGGTCGAGAAGTGGTTTAAGCACTGGTGAAGATACTATGTTAAACATAGTATCTAAATTAGCAGAATTAGTATCACTTGAGGAGTAAAATTCTAAGTATTGGTGGAAATAAAATGATATAAGCTAAAATCTACATCTTAACCTAAAACTACTATCTCTATGAATCACTTTGATCCCGATAAGAATAAGCGTCGTTTTATATGATTAGAAGGGTATGATAATAGCCAAGCTGAGTTGTACTTTATTACGATTTGTTGTCAAGGTGGAGCACATTTGTTTGGAGAAGTGTTTAAGAGCAAAATGCGATTGAATATATTTGAAGAGATTGCATTGGAAGAATGGCTGAATACAACTAATGTGAGAGATAATATCCGACTGTATGAGTGTATAGTTAAGCTAAATCATATTCATGGTATTGTGGAGATTCTATTTAAAAAGAGAGAGAATATACAAGGAAGTTTTAAATCTTTAAGTCAGTCTATAAGAGCAGTAGTGAGGAGATATAGAAATGCAGCGATAAAAAGAATAAAAGTAGGGGGCGAATTGCAATTCGCCCCTACAAGATGAATCTGATAGAAAAAGATGTAATTCTTTTTTAATTGAAATTATCCAATCGTTAGATTATAAAATATGACAATGTAATTATTATGATTATATGATAAGAGATGAAAAAGCCTATCAGGATATATCAAATTATACCATCAATAATCCATCTCGATGGCATAATGATAAATGTAATAGGTAGAAGACTTAGCAAGGTTTGCAAAGAAAATACATGTTACAAAAACGCTTAAAATGTAATACGTTGTTATTTCATGTTGCAAAAAGCGAAAAAAACTTGAATTAGCAGTAGGGTATTATTATAGCAAAATATGTAATAGTTTAAATATAGGAAGAATCATAACCCTTAGTGATACTGGAGAAAAGAGAGAAATTGATGTGGAAGCAAATTTCGAAGATAAAATAATTTTTCGCGAATGTAAAGCTTATAAAAATATGGTTTCTAAGGATATAGTTGAAGAGAGGTTCTCTAAAAAAGTCTCTAAGATTTTTAAAAATCATCATCAAAATAATTATGATAATAAAAGATGTGTTTTTGAATTTTGGTCAGTGTCAGGTTTTACAGAACAAGCCCTATCTTTTTTAAAAGAAAAAAAAGGAAATACAAAAAAGTACGATATTGAATTTTATTCTGAAAAGGAAATTATGCAGAAAGCAAAAGATTCAAGAGCAAAGAAAATTACGAATATAATGAGAGATTATTTTTCAGATGGTGTGTAGTTTTTTAGATAAAACGTATAATGTATTAGGATTTGAGAAAATTACTTAAACAAGGGTGATTACTTAAAAAATATTCCACTGAATTAGTATGTCATATTAATTCGGTGGAATATTTTTTCATATTATGTTTTATCCATATACTCCTCTAATACTTCTTTTAACTTATCCAAATAACAAGTCTTGGATTTAGCTCTTGTTTTCATACGGTGAAAAGCATGATGTATATCTAAGAGTTTTATACCAAATAACTGCTGAAACAGTATTGCTATCTTCCGTATTTCTCCCTTACCATTATTAATAGATCCTGATAGGTAAAGAGCGTAGATAAGCTCTATGAGTGCATTTTGAGATTCTGACCACACTAAGTTAGATGATGATATTGAATTGTTACCAATATCATATTCCTGTATTTTCTCATGAAGATAATTCTGAAGTAAGTCATGAGCTATTATACGAGCTATTTTATAATCATAATAGGTGGAGAAAAGAGCGTCTAATTCAAAGATAAAGCTGTTTATACCAATGAGTAAATCAGTTTTTCCAAGGGTAAAGTACTCGATGTCTTTATCTATTCGTTTGGCATTATAGTATTTATAAAATTCATTGTAAGCAAAATACTTCTTATACTCAAGGTTTAATTCTTCCAAATGCTTATGATAGTATTTATTCTTAACAACAATATCTATTGGGCAACTTGTTTCTATAGAATAGAGTTTGTTGTAAAAGATTAGTTTGCCTAAGACTTGAGGCTTAATTACTTTAAAAAATTCAATCTCATCTATTTGATTTTTGAATCCCACTTGAAGTATTTCTTGCTTTAGGTTCATAAGTAGAAGTCTTAAAAATTGAATCATTTCATAAGCCTTTGAAATAGAAGTTGAGTCAAGTAAGTTTAGTTCAATTTCCTTGTATCCACGCGAGCAACCACATATTTCATAAGCTAACTTAAGGTAGTAAGTTTGTTTCAAATAATAAATAGATGAGCAAACAAGAAATAATGTATTCTCATGTAGAGGATTGGAGAACAAGTGGATTAACGCAATCAAGATACTGTGAAAGTGTCGGAATTAAGTTAGCAACCTTTAGTTATTGGGTAGTTAAGCATAAGTCAGAGTCAACACAATTAGACAATAATTTTATAACTGTAACAAAAGGCCAAGTAAGCAAAACTCAAGAATATGAAATCGTATATCCCAATGGTGTAAAGTTACGTCTACAAACGGATAATCTTAGTGAACTATATTCATTAGTAAACTTAGTGTAATGTTTAGTTTGAGTAGTTCTAATCAATTTCATTTGTATAGACAAGCTTGTGATATGCGCAAGAGTTTTGATAGCCTTTGTGGACTTGTCCAAAATGAACTTCATCAAGTAGCTCATAACGGGAGTGTCTATATATTTATCAATAGACGCTGTAATCAAATGAAGCTCTTGCATTGGGAAGCAGGAGGCTTTGTACTATACCACAAACGCTTAGAACAAGGAACTTTTGCTTTTCCCACGCATAGTAAAGCTCAAATAAGTTGGAGTGATTTAGTACTGATGATAGAGGGAATCCAGGTTATCAAAAGTAACCAAAAAAGGCGTTTTTCATTGAAGTAAAACAGGTTAAAACCTTGTATATTTAAGGCTTTTGACGTATTTTTACTTCATGGAAATAGACTTAGAAAACTTATCGAAAGAACAACTTTTGGCGCTTATAAAAAAGCAGTCCAAGACTATTTCCAAACAAGACAAAGTAAATACTAAGTTAGAGCAAAAGACATCTAAGCTAGAACAAGAAAAGCAAGAACTCCAACGCTTAGTAGATCTTTTACGACGCATGCAATTTGGACAAAAACGCGAGCGTTTCGAAGACCCTAATCAAACACAGTTACCTTTAGAGGTTCAGCAAGCAGTCTTAGAAGAACAAGAAGAAGTAATCAAACAAGAGATCACTTATTCTCGTCAGAAGAAAAAACATCCAGGAAGAGCTAAACTACCTGATCATTTACCAGTAGAAGAAATAGAAATCTACCCAGAGGGAGATTTATCTGATAAGATTTGCATTGGTAAAGAAACTACAGATGTGTTAGATTATGTTCCAGGTTACTTTAAAATCAAACGGTACATCCGATATAAATACGCCACGAAAGATAAAGACAACACTCAAATTAGTATTGCATTGCTTCCAGAGCGAATTATAGATAAAGGAATACCTTCAGAAGGATTATTATCTACAATACTTGTTGACAAGTATGTAGATCACCTTCCACTATATCGCCAGAAGCAACGCTTTTCAAGAGAAAATATCGATATAGCTTCTTCTACTATAGATGGCTGGGCAACTCAAAGCATGGATGCTTTAAAACCACTATATGAAAAGCTTCTGCTGGACATCAAAAATGAAGGATATCTTCAAGTTGATGAAACCACCATCAAAGTCTTAGATGAGAAAAAGAAAGATAAATCTCATCTTGGGTATTATTGGGTGTATCACGCACCTATATCCAAACTCGTAATGTTCAATTACAGTCCCACACGTAGTGGCAGCGCTGCACTACCTGTATTAGAAAACTTCAAAGGATATCTGCAAACCGATGGTTATAGCGGATACAAAGCCTATGGAGCTAAGTCAGATGTAACGCATCTTGGTTGTTGGGCACATGCTCGTCGTGAGTTTGAAAGAGCTCTTGACAATGATAAGACAAAAGCACAGCATGTACTTATAGAAATACAGAAACTATATGCTGTGGAAAAAAAGGCGAAGGAACAAAACTTAACAGCTGATCAAATCAAAGAGCTTCGTCTAAAAGAGAGTTTACCTATCATCAATGAATTGGGTAAATATATGTTTGTTCAAATGAAACTTACACTTCCTAAAAGTCAAATAGGCAAGGCCTTTGCTTACTCTCAAACTAGATGGGATAATCTTAGTGCGTACTTATATGATGGAAATCTACAGATTGACAATAATCTTGTAGAAAACGCTATTAGACCTGTAGCGCTTGGTCGTAAAAATTACTTGTTCGCAGGATCACACGATGCAGCGCAAAGAGCAGCGATGGCTTATACCTTTTTTGCTAACTGCAAAAAACACGATGTTAATCCATATCAATGGCTTAAATATGTTCTAGAAAATATTCAATCTATCAATCATAAGAATATTACAGATTTATATCCTCATAACTATAAAAAGGCAATCTCTGACGCTGTAGAATAATTTTTATACCTCACAAGATGTACTTGCTAGGGTGGATACATTTCCTTTGATTCAATTGTTTTGAATACACTTGTGTAAAGAGCATTTTGTGTCATAATTATTGAGTTTTGGTTGGTTAATTATTGACACGTTTAACCCCAATATTTTTTTGATTTATTGCCTTTTTAAAATAAAGCAAAGCCTCTTTAAAAATCAATACGTCTATTCTGAATAAATATGCGGAAAACACGTATTGTTTATTGTTTGAAAATTATAAACATTTACATAATTAACTTTTAAATGTTTAGTTTTATGGAAATTAACAAAAATTCAGGCACGATAATTAGCCTTGAAAAGGCAGTTGAGCTGACGTATTCTTATCAAGAACAAAACAGTGAAAAACCGAATAGTTATTTTGTTGGACTTGATAAGTTAGATGAGTTATTAGAGCAAAAAGGATGCGTAGGATTACGTGTTTATCCTGGTCTAAATGTGAAAACAAATCAAAGTAATGTTGTTTTAGTTGGAGTTGATGAAAGTGGAGAAGATTTAACTAGTGGAATCATGCTTGATGAACTAGTGACTTGTCCGCATTTATGTCCAAAGAAAAGTCAATTAGTTAGAAAAATAGAGTGATATACAGTCTGATATTATATATAGCCTTATTTGCGGGAGTAATTCCAATGCTGCTTTTTCTTGTTATGAGAAAGGATATTGTATGTAATAAATCCATTATACCAATTATAGCATTAATTGCATTTTCGTCTGTGTATGAATATGTTGTAATTATTCAACTCCAAATGAAAGTGACACATTGGTATCAGATACACTCTTTATTCGAATTCTTGGCTGTATTTTATCTATTTAAGAATCTAATTACACAAAGACCTAAGTGGTTTTTTACAATTAGCTTAGGTCTTTTTCTAGTAGTTTACATTTTATCATTTATCTATTTAAACAATGAAATGATTCTTGTGTCGAAGAGCCTTAATAAATCTTATATGACTTTATTTGTTATCAGTTGTAGCTTTCTTTGGGTAAAGCAAGTGTTTGATCAAAAGCTAATCTTACGATTATATCAAGAAAGTACTTTTTTTATTGTTATAGGACTTTTCTTCTATTATAGCACAACAATTTCTTTGTTTGTATTGTCTAATTATTTGTATAAGAGCGAATTGTTTTTTTATGATTATTGGCTTGTTAATGTTATTGCCAGTTTAATATTAAGAATTTTATTATCTATAGGCGTATGGAAAATGAATTAAAAATACTTTTTTGGCTGGGAACTTTTATTATGATCTCACTTTGTATGATGGTGGTAATATTAGTTATTGTCTATCAGAAGAATCTAAATAAATACCGCAATGAACAACTTGCCGAGCAGCTCCGTACTAATTTACTAGTAGAGCATAAAGAAAGAGCGAGAATTGCAAAAGAATTACATGATGGACTTTGTGGTGATTTAGCCACTTTGAAAAACTTTGTTAGTGTTCTGAAGTTGATAAAAGATAAGGATTTAGTTGCTACAACGATTATAGATATTCAAGAAAGTGTTTCTCAATGTTATGACGAGGTATTGAGAATTAGTTATAATTTATCTCCACCGCTAATTAAGGATAATCCAATCAACTTAATTCTAAGTAGTTATTTAATTAGAATATCCAGAGTTACATCTATAGATATAACTTTTACTTCAGATCATCAGACTTTTAATCTTAGTGAGCTTGAACGATTAGAAATCTATCGAATCGTACAAGAATTGATTCAGAATATTATAAAACACAGTCAGGCTACTTATGCAGAAGTCTCTTTACAATGGCATGAACAGTACATGATATTATCAATTAAAGATAACGGTATAAAATACGATTTTAATGCTGATTTAAAAAGACAAGATGTAGGTTTAGGACTAAGTAATATTAAGACAAGAATACAACAAATAAAGGCTGAGTTTATTAATCAATCCAATGATTCCAATAATATTATTCAATTAAAAGTTAAGAGGAAAGATGGCAATTAAAATAGGTGTTATAGATGATCATAAGCTTTTTAGAAAGAGCTTTTCTTTTCTTCTTTCTCAGATAGAGGGTGTTGAAGTAGTTTTTCAATGTGCCAATGGTATTGAGTTGTTTGAATCATTGAAAGCTAAGAAGGTGGATATTTTATTCTTAGATATTCAGATGCCTGTTATGGATGGTTTCCAAATTGCACATCGATTAAATGAAAAATATCCTGATTTAAGAGTTCTTATACTTAGTAGTTTTAATGATTCCTACAGTATTGAAAGGATGCTTAGGTACAATATTTCGGGGTATTTAACTAAGAATATTGAGATTGCTCAGTTAGAAAAAGCGATACATTCTGTTTTTAACGGAGGTGTATATTATGATAAACAAATCAGAGAACTAGTAAAACATTTACAGACTCAACAGCAGACCAAAGATGTTACTATCACAGATAAAGAAGTAGAGATTATTAGACTATTTGCTAATCAATACAATGGTCGAGAGATTGCAAAAAAGTTAAACGTTAGTATTCGTACTATTGAGAAACACAAGGAAATACTCATGCAAAAGACAGGTGCAAGTAATTTCATTGGTGTAATCATCTTTGCCATCACTAGACACTATATTACTGAGGATGATTTGTTTTAGTAGTGTATCTACTATCAATACGTAAAAACACGTATTTTTTAAGTGTTTACCATGTGGTAGTTTGGCCTTGTTTAATATTATTAACCAATCAAAACTATTTTTATGAAAACACTTAAAAATGTTACAGGAGAGAATTTAGTTGTAGGCTCATTCTCAGAAGAATTAGCTAGCAACAAATTATCGTTTCAAGATTTTCAACAAAGACTTGCGACTTTAGATTTCAATGATGCAGAAGCATTACAGAAAGAAACTGCTAGATGTAGTAATAGATGTAATGGCAATGATGTAGATGTTGAGTTAAAAACGATTCAAACATTAGAGCCAATGAATCCAAAAGTTGGAGATGTGGCACAATCATTTAGGTTGCAATTTAGAATTGAAAACTAGTTGTTAATTATTCCTCCAAGGATAGTATTATGATAGTAGTTCTTTGGAGGAATTTTTTGTTTTTTAAAGATGGTATATATAGTAGCCAAGTGTATTAGTTTTCAGATTTTAGAGAAAGAAGTTATTGTAGAAAATAAGATAACTCTTAAAAGATGCGCTTTAAATTTTGAATCATATTCAATGATTAGTGCTTTAAAAAAAATAGGTTTTACTTATGAAGATTTTTGTAATCTAAATAGTAGCACAATAGAAGAGAAGCAATCTTTTTGGAGTTTTTTACTTAACAATCAGATAATTATTTCGAAGGACAACTATAAAACAGAACCATTAATGCGCCTTTATAACCAAAATTATTTTGGACTTCAAGCTCAAGAATATATAGAAGTAAGGAATAAAATATGTTTGATGGGTATTCCTTATGCTATGGGAAACATCAATTCATTAAGTATAGAAAAAGCACCTTCATATCTAAGGGCAATTTCATCTCGATTTAATCTGTCTCATTTAAATACAAATCTGCTGGGACAATTATTAGGAATGGATAAACAGCTTTTAGAATCTAATAAAGAAGCTTTGATTGATAATACAACAGATATTGGGGATTTGTTTTATTATTTGACAGAATCACCAAGTAATTATTTCAATAAAATAGATAGGTTGATTAGCCAGTTGGTAAAGAATCAGAATATTCCTTTTTCAATAGGAGGAGATCATTCAATAAGTTATCCGATAATAAAGGCAGTAAGTGAAAATCATGATATAGGAGTAATTCATTTTGATGCACATTCGGATACTTATTTCAGTGAAATTGACGAGTTCTATGGAGATATTACGGTAAATCATCATGGTAATTTTTTAACTAAGGTATTAGAACTTGACAGAATAAAACAGGTAATTACACTTGGTCCCAGGGGTTTGAAAGGTTGTCAACTAACAGGAGAATTAAATAAGAAACATATGTTTTTTAGTTCATTTGAGATTCAACAAAATAATGATTGGCTAAGTGCTATTAATCCTGATTTATCATATTATCTAACTTTTGATGTTGATGTATTTGATCCTAGTTTATTAGCGGGTGTTTCAGATCCAATTAGTAATGGCCTTTCTTTTAATAAGGTTATATCTATGCTTGATATCTTATTTAAAAAACTAAACATAGCAGGTATAGACCTTGTCGAAGTTGATCCACAAAGAGACCAAACAGGTGTAACAGGAGACATAGTGTTACAACTAATACTGCATCTCTTAACCAGAGCAGTAAATAACAAATACAAGAATTAAGATGGACAAGAATATATCAGAATTTAAGCTGCCTTATAGTTATTACGAGTGGGTTATAGGTGCACGTTCATACTTTATGGAAACTGATTTTAAGAGCAATCCAACATTAATGCAATACTTCTATCAGATAGATCAGAATTTAAACAAAATCTCTTTTACTGTAGAAAGTCATGAGAACTTTGCAAGAGAGGTTAAGTATTTTCAAAGTTGGGCAAGTTTTGATCAAAAATATGTAGAGCTATTAGATACAATTGATGTAGTATATGATAAAAATAGTAAAGAGCTGTTAGATAATAAACAGTCAACAATCTATTGTACTTATCATGTCGGTTCTTATCGAATACTTAATATGTATTTACTTTCAAAACAAATACCTTTTGTCTTAATTACAGATAAGCAATATATTGAAAAACAGGGTGATGAAACCTATCAGGATATAGAAAAACTAAATAACCAAATAAATAAAGGAACATTTAATTTTGATTTTCAAATTATAAATGCGGAGAATAGGAATTCAATTTTACAGATTAGAGACTATATAAAAAGAGGATATTCTTTAGTTTTTTATATCGATGGAAATTCTGGTGTACCACTTCGCGATAATAAGAATTTAGAAGAGGTTGTATTTTTAGATAGGATTATACTGGCAAGAAAAGGAATAGCCTATATTTCATCTCGTTTTGAATTGCCAATTATTCCAGTTGTTGCTCCAAGAGAAGACTGGGGAAAAATAAAGCTGATATTTAAAGCTCCAATTTTACAAGTAGATCAAGATTCTACATCTTACATAAAACAGACAACTAAAAAACTGTTTTTGATCTTGGAGCATTATATCAAGAAATCTCCTTCGCAGTGGGAAGGATGGCTATATTTAGAAAAGTTTTTACCTCAAGAAAAAATAGAAAACAAAGATTTAAAACCAAAAGAGAATTCTTTGTCATTTAATTTTCAGCGTTATCATATTTTAAAATTCAATACGGTTAATGTTCTATTTGATAAATTAACCTTAGCAAGTATTGAAATGTCAAAAGAGCTCTTCACATTATTAACCTATATCCAAAACAACCAAGTGAAAGTCATGGATAGCTATTGTATTGATAATATTACGTATCAACAAAAAGCAATCGATGACCTATTAGAAAACCAAATTATACTAAAGTAAACCAATTATGAAATTTAAAATCTATATGAGAAGTCTTTTTTTACTTTTTTTCTCATCAATTACAGGATGCACAAAGGCTAATGAAACACAAGAGTGGCCTACAACGTTAAAAATGAAAGATATTGGTGTTGTACAAACCCATTTTGATTTTTCATTTAATAAACAAGAGAATACTTTTTTTGCTGAGAGCCCAAAAGGAAGTGATAAACTTATTTTAGGGGGGATGAAAGCAGGTGTGGCTCGTCTGTTTAATAAAAAGTTAGAGGGAGGAAGTTTAATAAAGATTCAAAAGGGAGAGATTAAGGGGGACTCTTTGAAAGGAGTTATGACCACAATGTTTGGTAATTTCTATTTTAGAGCTATTAAAACAAATGATAGGATAGAGGGAAAATTACTCAATGGAAAAAAAGAAACAGTTGGTTTATTTAATTCAGATTTGAATCTAAAGATTAAAAAGAAAGATTATAAAACAATTTGGAATGATATAGAAAAAATAACTCAAGATAAGATATATAATAGATCTGTTTTAGATTCCAAGAAATGGCAGTCCTTCAAAAAACAGATGGATAATTCTTGTGAGAAGTTCAGAGATGATTTAGAATTTTTAATGGGGTTTTATTATTTCAGCAATGATTTAGGTTTTTCGCACTACAGTGCTTTTATTGCGTGGGAAGATTGGGATAAATATATAAAATATCAAACTACAGATTTTCCACATAAGTTCTTAGATAGTGATACGTATTACGTAAAAATAAGCTCTTTTTCGGGCACTTCAGAAGATATGAATAAGGTTTTAGATCAAGTAGCTCAAAAACAGTTTAAAAACCTTGTAATTGACTTAAGAGATAATTCCGGAGGAAGTATTGAGGCAGGAATGACTTTCGCAGAACGACTTGTGAAACAGGATATAGTAGGAGGGGTGTTTCTTACAAGAAAATACTACAATACAAAAAACAGTTTACCAACAAAGCAAGAACTGAATCAATATGATGTTTTTAGCAAAGCAAATTATGAGTTACTCTTAAAGGGAATTTCAGAAAAAGAAGGTATTGTTTTAAAGGTTGAAGCTAAAAATACAATACCTTATCAAAAGCTTTATTTTTTGGTAAATCAAAAAACAGCAAGTACTTGTGAGCCTATTCTACAAGGCTTTAAAGAAAATAAAATGGCTATAATCATTGGCGAGAAATCAGCTGGTAAAATGCTAAATGCAGAGGAATTTAAAATCAGAGATGGTTATACACTTTTTTTACCCACTGCAATGTATGTTACAAGTCAAGGAAAAGTACTTGATCAAATAGGTGTTGAACCTAATATTTTGGTTAAAGAAGAGCTTTCAGAAGATATCATACTAAAGTATATTAAAAATTAGGTAAAAACACGTATTGTTTTGGTATTTAGCTATTTGTAGGTTTGGGTATCCCAAAATGCCAATACTATGAAAGCCAAATACACTCTTATTATACAATATTTCTTTGTATTACTTTTTGTCTATGCAGCCATAAGTAAACTCATTACATTTGAAGCATTTCAAGTTCAACTTACTCAGTCCCCACTATTAAGCGCTTATGCTAATATAATAGCCTATTTGGTTATTATTGTTGAACTTGTTATTGCTTTACTCTTAGCATTAAAACAAACGAAGACTTTAGGATTGTATCTCAGTTATGGCTTAATGGTAGCTTTTACTATTTATATCTACTTGATATTAAACTACAGTGATTTTATTCCTTGTTCTTGTGGAGGTATACTTGAAAAGATGGGATGGAGTGAACATTTTTGGTTTAATATTATCGTATGTGTTGTGGGATTACTGGCCATCTATTTTCAGGAAGGGAAAAACAAAAAAAGATTCATCCTATCTTCTGTATTGCTAACTGTATTAAGCACAGGTATTGTTGTTCTACTTTTTATTTCTTCAGAATACATCATCAAAAAAGAAAATCCTTTTGTAAGAAGATATTTGCCTCATGGAGTAATAGAGGATCAAACTCTTGATTTACAGGTTAACTCTTTCTACTTTTCAGGATACTATAACGATACTCTATATCTGGGGAATCATACATCACCACTTCGTTACATTTCTATTGATCAAAATCTTCAAAGACAAGATTTTCAGATACAGATTGATTCTTTGCATTTGCCTTATTCTCAACTAAAATTCAAAACACATTATCCTAATTTCTATTTAGCTGATGGAACTCTGGCTATGGTGTTTAATGGTAGAGTGGATAATTCAAAAGAACAAAAAGTAACAAAAGTATGGAGTTACAAACAAGCTTATTTTTCGGACTTTATTCCAATAGATTCAACTACTATTGTCTTTAAGGGACAAAGTAGTAAGAACTTCCAAAATGTACTTGGAGTAATTGATCAAAAAAGTACTACGAAAGTAAAACTCAATTCTGATCTACTACAAAGTGATTCAGATGGAGTGTTTGATACAGATGGAATACTCACTTATAGCAAAGAAAAACAGCAACTAATCTATACTTACTACTATAAAAATCAGTTTATTCAAACTGATAATCATCTTACTTTATTAAGCAGACAAAACACTATAGATACAACTAAAACCCAAGGTATCAATTCAGCTAAATTATCAACAGGAGAAAATAAAATGACTTCTCCTATAAAAGCTATTAATTCAAAGGTGATAGCTCATCGCAATCTCTTGTTTATAGTATCAAACTCAATGGGGCAAAACGAGTCTCAAAAGATGTGGAAACAAGCCAGTATTGTAGATGTCTATGACTTTACAAGTAGCAGTTATATAGGAAGCTTTTACATCAACCACCTAGGGGAAGATAAGTTATCTGATTTAATTGTTACAGACCATTATCTCTATGGTCTATTTGACAAGAACCTTGTTCGTTACAAAATGGCCATATCACTAACAAGCAAGTTTCAGTAAGGTTTAGCTCAACCTTAAAAAAAGCTAACTAACTAAATAAAAACATTAAAGTCATGAGAAAATTTTTAAAATCAGCAGGTTTGCCAATCGGAGTATTCGCGCTTGCTATCGGTAGTGCATTTGCTACAAATGCTTTTAAGAATCTAAACCCAAATGATAGAGTAGGGTATTATTTTGATGCACAAGCACCTATTCAATGTATGCCTAAAGTGGACTGTACAATTGAAAATACTGGTGAGATATGTACTTGGTCTGAGACTCCATTGTTACAGCACCAGGTTTACGAACTTAATGGAACTTCTGAATGTAGTGGAATACTATACAAGAAAACAAATTAATCATAGAAGTGGACGCCCTCTTTAGGGCGTCTTTTTATAATCCTTCATTTATCCAATCACAATCTTTATTGTCTTTTAAAAAATAATCAAACCAGTTAATGATTCTGAAAGTAAGATCCTTTGATGAGTCTTTATTTGCAATTGCATGTCCATCATTTTTATAAAATAAAGCAATTTGCTTTTTGTTATATCGTTTTAAAGCAGTGTAGAAATGTCTTGTGTTTTCCCAATGTACATTATGATCTTTAAGTCCTGTAAATAATAACACTGGCGTTTGAACGTTTTGAGCGTATAAAATTGGATTGTTTTTGATGTATAGGGAAGGGTTGTCTTGTAATGATATATTGAATCCATATTGACCATTTTCATATTTGTAGTAAGACGGCTTAGGAAAGTTATAATTATAAGAATAGTAATCCCATACTATATCGCTGATTGCTACACCACTAATGGCTGTAGAAAAAATATTTGTTTGAGTAATTATATAATTGACCAAATACCCACCATAAGAATTTCCAATAATACCTATTTTGTCTTTGGCAATACTTTTCTCTTTGTTAAGGACTATACGAATAGCGTTTTCTACACAATTAAGAGCAGAGACTCCTGGACCTTGTTGATTAATTTTTGTGTCAGGAAGGAAAACAAAATATCCTAACGAAGTTAATAAAGGAATATTAAACCCAGTACTTTCATTTATTGAAGGAACATAAAATGTATTTTGTTTAAAAAATTGACTTTCATAAACATTAACTACCATAGGATATGATTTTTTAGAATCATAGTTTTTCGGATAGTATAGAATACCTTTTAGATCATTACCTAATTCATCTTTGAATTCAATTATTTTTTGCTTACGCCAATTGTAAAGTTTTTTTGGCATTGGATTTTCGAAGATTGTACTTGTTTTTTTGTTTTTGATAAGCTTTATTTTTGGAGGACTATTAAAGTTTTCTTCAGAGAAGGTTATAGTATTTAGCGTATCATTCCATATTATTTGAGTTATTTTCCTTGTAGTGGAGTATAAAGTTGAGGTTTTATCACCCTGTATCAGAATCAAGCTATTAGTATTATCCTTTAAGTTTATTGTTTTAAAGAGCATTCCTTTTTTAGAATCTATGTAATAAGGTATTAACCCGTCTCCTTGATTTATTGCTATGGAGTTGCTATGTTTATTTAGTAATTGAATAGTAGTAGCATCTTTTGTTTTGAGTAGTTGTTTTATTGAGAAATCTTTTAAATCTAATTGTAATATTTCCTTATTAGAAATTAGATAAGCAGTTAGAGAATCAGTGTTCCAAATAATTTCAATAGCTGTTTTAAAAACACCTATTTCTTTTGTTAGGTGAAAATAACTATCATAGATATAAAGTTTATTCTCTTTAGTATAAGATAGATACCTTCCATCTAAACTGAAAGATAGATATTTGTTGAAAAAGGGAAGAGAGTCTACTATTGGTTTGATTGATTGTGTTGATATATCATATATTGAAAGTTCAATGTTAGGAACATAAGTAGTATAATCTTTATATTTTATATCATCATATATTAAAATGGAGTTTGGATTTCTTGTGTATAATGTCTTTAAGCTATTTGGAATATCAATAGGCGTAACTTGCTTGCGAGTCCTATTAAATAGATAACCTTTTTGTATTGTTTTACTGTTTTTTGTTCTTTCTGTTTTGTTTTCTAAGGTCTTACTATTTCCATTCCAAATATCAAGGTAATCATCAAACTGTTTATGAGTATTGTTATCAAGAACTTGATTCACTACAATGATAAGATTACCATTGTTTAAGAAGATAGGGTGTACTAAGGTATTTTGCTTAAGTTTATAATCTAAAGGTATTTTAATCTCAGTTGATTTTGAAAGAATATAATCAATAAGTACCAAGTGTGCATTTTCAAGGCTTAGAATAATGTCTTTGTTATCACCCCAGAAAAGTATCCACCCGACCAAGCCCATATTTCATAAGCTAACGTAAGGTAGTAAGTTTGCTTGAAATAATAAAGAGATGAGCAAACAAGAAATAATGTACTCTCATGTAGAGGATTGGAAAACAAGTGGATTAACGCAATCAAGATACTGTGAAAGTGTCGGAATTAAATTAGCAACCTTTAGTTATTGGGTGGTTAAGTATAAGGCAAAGTCAGAGTCAACGCAATTAGACAATAATTTTATAACTGTAACAAAAGGTCAAGTCATCAATACTCAGGAATATGAGATAGTATATCCCAATGGTGTAAAGTTACGTCTACAAACGGATAATCTTAGTGAACTATATTCATTAGTAAACTTAGTGTAATGTTTAGTTTGAGTAGTTCTAATCAATTTCATTTGTATAGACAAGCTTGTGATATGCGCAAGAGTTTTGATAGCCTTTGTGGACTTGTCCAAAATGAACTTCATCAAGTAGCTCATAACGGGAGTGTCTATATATTTATCAATAGACGCTGTAATCAAATGAAGCTCTTGCATTGGGAAGCAGGAGGCTTTGTACTATACCACAAACGCTTAGAACAAGGAACTTTTGCTTTTCCCACGCATAGTAAAGCTCAAATAAGTTGGAGTGATTTAGTACTGATGATAGAGGGAATCCAGGTTATCAAAAGTAACCAAAAAAGGCGTTTTTCATTGAAGTAAAACAGGTTAAAACCTTGTATATTTAAGGCTTTTGACGTATTTTTACTTCATGGAAATAGACTTAGAAAACTTATCGAAAGAACAACTTTTGGCGCTTATAAAAAAGCAGTCCAAGACTATTTCCAAACAAGACAAAGTAAATACTAAGTTAGAGCAAAAGACATCTAAGCTAGAACAAGAAAAGCAAGAACTCCAACGCTTAGTAGATCTTTTACGACGCATGCAATTTGGACAAAAACGCGAGCGTTTCGAAGACCCTAATCAAACACAGTTACCTTTAGAGGTTCAGCAAGCAGTCTTAGAAGAACAAGAAGAAGTAATCAAACAAGAGATCACTTATTCTCGTCAGAAGAAAAAACATCCAGGAAGAGCTAAACTACCTGATCATTTACCAGTAGAAGAAATAGAAATCTACCCAGAGGGAGATTTATCTGATAAGATTTGCATTGGTAAAGAAACTACAGATGTGTTAGATTATGTTCCAGGTTACTTTAAAATCAAACGGTACATCCGATATAAATACGCCACGAAAGATAAAGACAACACTCAAATTAGTATTGCATTGCTTCCAGAGCGAATTATAGATAAAGGAATACCTTCAGAAGGATTATTATCTACAATACTTGTTGACAAGTATGTAGATCACCTTCCACTATATCGCCAGAAGCAACGCTTTTCAAGAGAAAATATCGATATAGCTTCTTCTACTATAGATGGCTGGGCAACTCAAAGCATGGATGCTTTAAAACCACTATATGAAAAGCTTCTGCTGGACATCAAAAATGAAGGATATCTTCAAGTTGATGAAACCACCATCAAAGTCTTAGATGAGAAAAAGAAAGATAAATCTCATCTTGGGTATTATTGGGTGTATCACGCACCTATATCCAAACTCGTAATGTTCAATTACAGTCCCACACGTAGTGGTAGCGCTGCACTACCTGTATTAGAAAACTTCAAAGGATATCTGCAAACCGATGGTTATAGCGGATACAAAGCCTATGGAGCTAAGTCAGATGTAACGCATCTTGGTTGTTGGGCACATGCTCGTCGTGAGTTTGAAAGAGCTCTTGACAACAAAATCGCAAAAGCACAGCATGTACTTATAGAAATACAGAAACTATATGCTGTGGAAAAAAAGGCGAAGGAACAAAACTTAACACCTGATCAAATCAAAGAGCTTCGTCTAAAAGAGAGTTTACCTATCATCAATGAACTTGGTAAGTATATGTTTGTTCAAATGAAACTTACACTTCCTAAAAGTCAAATAGGCAAGGCCTTTGCTTACTCTCAAACTAGATGGGATAATCTTAGTGCGTACTTATATGATGGAAATCTACAGATTGACAATAATCTTGTAGAAAACGCTATTAGACCTGTAGCGCTTGGTCGTAAAAATTACTTGTTCGCAGGATCACACGATGCAGCGCAAAGAGCAGCGATGGCTTATACCTTTTTTGCTAACTGCAAAAAACACGATGTTAATCCATATCAATGGCTTAAATATGTTCTAGAAAATATTCAATCTATCAATCATAAGAATATTACAGATTTATATCCTCATAACTATAAAAAGGCAATCTCTGACGCTGTAGAATAATTTTTATACCTCACAAGATGTACTTGCTAGGGTGGATACGTTGCTCGGGTGCATACAAACTTACTATCTTACATCATCTTATGAAATATGTGGTTGCTCGGGTGCATACTTTCTAAACGTAACTTCACTCCATTAGGATACACGATTTCATATTCTTTACCTTCTGTTTTTGATGTTTTACTTATTGCTATAAAGTTACTTGAATATTCCACTGAAAGTGAACAGCCTATTCCGGTGTGAAAGTGAACAGTGTATTCCAGTGTGAAAGTGGACAGTTCTTCGCCTTGTTTTTTAGTAGTATAAATATAGCTAAAAAGAGTTATTATTTTTTGATTATTTTTCTGAGAGATTCTCCTTCTAATTCAAAGCGAATAGCAGAGTGAATTATTCTATCTAAAAACGCATCTGCAATTGTTTTTTCTGAAAATAAATCATGCCATGCTTTTACAGGTAATTGTGAGCAAAAGATAGTTGTCTTATGATGATTACGATCCTCAATAATATCCATTAGTATAAGTTGCTTATCACCAGTAATGGGTTGTAATCCAAAATCATCTAAAATAAGTACATCAGTGGCGCTTAATTTTAGCAATTCTTTTAAATAACTACCATCAGCTTTAGTCATAGCCAAACGATGTAATAATTTACCTAAATTGTAGTATTTTACTTTATAACCAGCTACACAGCTTTGGAAGCCTAGTGCAGTAGCTAAGTAGCTTTTCCCTGTTCCAGTACAACCAGTAATAATGATATTTTGATTTCGATCAATAAAACTACAATCAGATAATCTTATAAAAGTGTTTTTATCTAAGTTTCTCTCAGCAGTAAACTTTACCTCTTGTAAACTAGCTTGATAGTGGAATCTAGCATTTTTTATAAGCCGCTGAGTCTTATCATTATTTCTTTGGTTATCTTCTGCCTCAACTAACCAGGCTATAAACTCGTCATTGGTAAAAGAGTCTATAGCTTTAGTTTCTAAGGATGATTCATAGGCTCTTTTCATACCATTAAGCCTAAGTTTTTGCATTTTTTCAATTGTTGCATTAACATTCATAAACATAAAGATTTAGTTAAAATAATTATTCCCTCTGATATTCTCATGTTGGGGTATAGCTTGTAAGTTTTGTTCTAATTCCTGTTGATCTAATCCGTTTTTTAAAATATTTTCAATAGCCTTATAGCTTATATGTTCATAAGCTAACGCTCGTTTACAAGCTAAGTTTAGTCTAGAATTCCCTACTTTACTAGCAAAGGACAAAACAGCTATACATGATTTAAAGCTCTGTTCTACAAAGGTTTGTTTGTGCAGTATTTTCCCAATAAAAGCTTTTGTTTCAGGGCCTATTTTATTGGCCCAACTAATAAAATACTCTTCACTCCAACCTGCATTATATTGACTTTTTGGCGGTAAATGCTCCTTTAAGGTTGAGTATCCACTAGTTCTCCTATTACGAGGATGAACAGCAATGCGTTGATAGTTATGATAGATTTCAACAATATTTTGATCTACAATAAGAGTTACTTTCTTTCCTAAGTACTGATATGGAACACTGTAGTGGTGTTTATCCTCTCTAAAATCAACGTGATAGTTTTTTAATACAGTAGCTGTTTTATAAGTTTTAATTGGATATAAATCGATTGGTAAAGCTTTAAGAGCTTGTTTTTCAAAATCCAAGAACATCTCTGTTCGGCTGCTTTGTTTCTTCTGAAAAGGATAGTCATTGTAAGGCTTTAAAAGTTTTTTAATAGCTGTGTTTAGCTGATTTATACTGAAAAATATCTGACCATGTAGTTTGGTGTAGATTCGGCTATAGGTAATATTAACTGCCATTTCCACTGGAGATTTATCCTTAGGTTTTCTGACCCTAGCAGGCATTATAGTGGTATCATAATGCATGGCAAATTTTAATAGTTGCTGATTTAATTCTGGTTCAATACGGTGTGGTTTAATTACTGCTGACTTTAGGTTATCTGGTACAATACAATTAGGTACACCACCAAAATAGTGTAATGCATTTTCAATACTTTTTATAAAATCAGGGGCTTTTTGACTTGCACAAGCCTCTACATAAGTATATTGACTAGCGCCTAGAGTGGCTACAAAAACTTCTACTTTACTAATATTTCCTGTTTGTGGGCATACAATTTCTAATTTTTTGCCAGCATAGTCAATGAATAGCTTTTCACCTGCTTTATGTTCAATAGGTACATAACCTTTTCCTTGAGCACACCAATTACTATAAGCCTCACAAAACCTACTATATTGGACCCCTTCAGGGTATTTCTCTTTGTATTGCTCCCATAGTATTAATCTTGTAAAACCTACTTGTGGTAACATTCTATCTACATAGGGAAAATACTCTAGTAGATCTGTAGTAACCTTATCGTTTTTGATTTCTGTCAGCAGATTAGGAGTATGGAATAAATCTGCTAAATCTTTTTCACTTAATTTGTCTAATTCACCAAAACTAAGCCCTGATTTACAAATATTATCTACATATTTAATCAATGTAGTTCTTGAAATTCCTAAACTAGATGCGATTCTAGAATTAGAAATTTCTTTGATTTTCATCTTAATGATACTTTTTATCATGGTCGTTGAGATAGGTTTATTAGCCATAACTTTGTGATTTTTAATCACAATTTACACTAAAAAACTAAGCTCAGAACTGTTCAGTTTGCACCGGAATCATCTGTTCAGTTTGCACCGGAAATACCTGTTCAGTTTGCACCGGAATTACCTGTTCAGTTTAGACCGGAATTACCTGTTCAGTTTAGGCCGGAATTACCTGTTCAGTTTGCACCGGAATTACCTGTTCAGTTTAAACTGGAATTACCTGTTCAGTTTAAACCGGAATTACCTGTTCAGTTTAGACCGGAATACCCATTACTTGAGCCTTCTTGCTCTGTTTCACCCTTAAACTTTACTACCCAATAACTAAATGTCGCTAGCTTAATTCCAACACTTTCACAATACTTTGATTGTGTTAATCCACTTGTTTTCCAATCCTCTACATGAGAGTACATAATTTCTTGTTTGCTCATCTCTTTATTATTTGAGGCAAACTTACTATCTTACATCATCTTATGAAATATGTGGTTGCTCGGGTGCATACACTACAAACTCATTACAAGAATTTAAAGCTGAGCTTTTAGATCATGGAATAAACGTTGTTTTATTCCAAAACAAAGACAATCGTATCTATGGCGTAACTTTTATCGATCACAATTCAAAAAGTGTTTATAAAGGCTCTGATTTAGGTAAAGAGTTATCAGCTAATATATTGAATCAAAAATGGAGTAGTACAGAAGATTATCCTCGTTCAATTTTAATACCTTCTCAACAGGCTAATACCAATGAATCAGACGAGTTACATCCAATGTTTGAGCACTTATATTCTGATACTTCCAATTTTAATAATGATGAGTTTTTATCATTGTTTAATCTTTTAAACAATAACCAAGAGATAGATTATGAGGAGTTAAGTTTTGAGAAAAGGATCAAAAGAAGAAAAAAAAGATCTTTCTGATACAGTGCACCTAATTAGACATTCATATTATGAGCACTTTTAAAACAAATAACTATTTAAGTCAAATAGAAAAGCCTACAAAAATAATTAATTTGCAGGCTTTTGTTATGTTTTGAATTCTTTATAAGGTAATAATTCTATTTATATTGTGGAGAAAGAGGGTTAGCCTCTTTTACTTCGTATGCTTTATATATAGGGATGTTCACTTTTTTCAATTGTAGCGAGCACCTTATTCCGAAAGTTTTGGACTATGATTGGAATCATTTGATTCTATATCAAATATACAAAAATTATAAATATTCTATTAGTATAATCCTATTATATAGTTTTATACTGTTTCTAAAATTTTATAAGTATCTAAAATCAATTCTGATTTAGAATTATCATTATTTTGTAATAATGCTTTTTCTTCTGTACCATTTCCTATACAAATCATATAAGCATTATCCTTAAAGATATTTTTTTTATATTGTTCAATCCGTGAATCAATATTCTTATCATCTGCTATTGAAAGAATTGTTTGCGTATCTTTTGGAAAATTTGAATTAATAAAATTTAAAATCTTTTCTTTATTTCCCCCTTCAATATCCTCTTTAAATATACTATCTAAAATAAATGGTAATCTATGAATTTCTTGAGTTTTAGTTAAAAGTTCATTGAAAGCAAAATGATAACTTAATAAAGCTAAATGTAGTTGAACTCCTTGAAAAGGAAAACTAGAAATATCATATACTTTATTAAATCTATCTTCTTCTAACAATGGAACACCTAAACTAGTATTGTTTCTATTATATATTAATTTAAATGAACGATTCTTCTTATCTCTCTCCTTGTAAATATCCTCTTCAGTCTTAAATTCTTTTAAATTCTCTTTTACTTCTTCAATATCTAATTTTAATTTACCTATCTGATTAATTAAATTATTATATAATTGAATATTAGCTTTATTATTAATCAAGTTTTCTATTGAAACATTGCTTTCAGTGTAATGGGAAAAAATTTGATACTCTTTATTAATCTCCTTTTGTATTTGCTCTATTTGCTTATTTAAAGAGTTAATTCTAGACTGTGATTTTTTTATTTTTTCTTTTAATTCGCTCTGCAAAGAAACAGTATCATTTTCTTCTTGATAAAAGTCATAAATACTATTAATATCTACAGGTAATAATTGAGTACACGTCGGACAAGCATCTTCTCCGGGGACTTGTCTATCATGATTTCTTTTAACTTTAGAAACAACAGATAATCTTTGACTATAAAAAGTTAATTTATTAGATTCATTCACATAGTCTTTTTCTAAAGTAGTTAATGAATCTTTATGTGAAGATAGAGTTATCATTAATTCATTTGCCTTACCTAACAATGAATCATTTATAATTTGTGATATTTCTAGTTCTTCATTTTCTCTTTCAACATCAGAAAAGAATTTTATTTGTTGTTGCAAACTTCTTAATTCATTTTCCAACCTTCTCTTTTCTTCTCTATCTATTACATTTTCAATACCTAAATAATAATCTAAAAAATCTTCTTTAAAATTTTTATAGAAATGTAAGTTGCTAAAAGATTTACGTAAGTAAACCCACCCTACATCTTGTGAAATATAATATGGTAAAAATAGGGTCTCTATTGGAGCCTCAGTAATTCCACTGTTAGATTCTAAAAGAAGCCTGAAATTAAATAGGTGATTAAAATATTTTTTTAATTTAATATGCTCGGCAGATTGATCACTTCCAATTCCATTGAAACGAATTATTTTAGATTCATTATTTTTTATAAAAAGAGTATCATCTTGTCTTACAAAAGTAAATTTATGTGTTTTATGATCTTTAGTTATTATACAATCTAATCTAATAAATATTTCTTCTCGTAAAATTTCAGAAAGTTTAATTTTATTATCGTTTATTCCAAAAGCAAAAAGAATGAGTTGAATTAAAGTACTTTTCCCTGCTGTATTTTTTCCATATACTACATTTATCTTATTACCGAAATAAGTATGAAAAAATTTATTATTTTTTTCGCTATAAATTAATATCTCTTTTATATCTAATTTAACATTCATAATGTATTATTTATTTCTACAAAAGCAGCTGATATTACAGCTTTTAATTGCAAATCTCTAAAAGTTGTTGTGGTTTGTTTATTAAATTCTTCGATAAATTCCATGATGCAATCTTTTTCATCAAAATGCTTGCCCATTATTGTTTTATTAGATAGTACAAAATCATATATTTTTTTATGCTCACTTTCTTTTAAGTCTTTGAAATTATCAAAACTATTTAAATAATGAAGTTTAAAATTAGTTCTATCTAGAAAACTTATTTTTAAGTGTTTACAAATATCTGCTTCTTTTTCTCTCCAAAAATCATAAGCCAACTTTTTTGTTGTGAGTATATTAAAAATTTGATTAATTTCAGCTGATTCTATTCTTTTTGTAACATCGCCTAGAAGTGCGATTCCGCCTTGATTAAATTTTGAATCAATGGTATCTAAATATTTTAATAAAGTATCTATACTTGCTTTGTGGTCCTGTATTGTTTCTCCAAATACAACTTTAGATTTCCCATATAAATGTTCAATTTGACTTTTAGGTGTTCTGGCTAAATCAACAAATTGTAACGTGAGAGTTTCTAAATTTACTTTATCTAAATCACTGAAAGTAATATTAGTATTACCTTCTAAGATTTTGTTTTTTATATTAGAATCTAAATCTGAATATTTAACACTTATATTCGTTTCGTTAATTACTTCTTTATAAGTTTTTCCACTTATTTTGTTGCTTTTCAATTCAATCGTATTGTTAGTAGCAAAATAATTTGTTTGGAAAAAAGTTGATGATTTAGGAAGTGGATCTTCTAAAATTGTTTGACTCACTTCTGCTATTTTCTTTAATATTTCTAATATCTTATTTAAAGACCATTTGTTTGTAGATTTTTTGGCTTGAAATGTTTCTATTTCAGTTAATAAATTCTTTTCATCTAAATAACCAAAAATAATGTCCTCTAAATGTTCTAAAATAATAAAGTATTTTCTTTCTTTGATTGAATGATAGTTCTCTAATAATAGATACAATGTACAATGCTTTTGGAATCCCATTCCAACATTATTCTCTACACCTGAATTAATTGCTGTATTATTTTTTTTTGCCATTCTATTATACGTTTCTTTGATATTATCAGAAGAGAACCCTTCTTAATATAATCAAACATAATAAACTTTTCTTTTAATAAGTTTCAAAATATGCGAAATGGTTGTTTTTTTATCAACTTTGCTGATTTTTAAGTAATCCTAGATTTCATTCATGCTGAATATAGAAACTTTCGATTAAATCTAATATCAAATCTGAGGGTTGTTCACCTCGTTCCTGCATAATTAACATCTCCTTTAATTGATCTTTAGTAATAAACAATATAACCTTCTGCTCTTGAGAATAAACTGAATTTCTTTGTAAATGTGCCGATTCATTAGGTATTTTACTACAAATCATAATTGCTAAACGTCCCATAGGAGTACTCATATAGTTTCTTGTTTGATTTACTTCATCCTTACCTATATCTGTTTTATCATAGTTTTTAAACTCAAAAAGAATCATCCTAGCTCCTAGTTCTAAAAAAAGGTGATACCAATTTTTACAGTTAAGGTTGTTTGTTGCAACTATATTTCTATTAGGTAGAATTGCATCACGTCTATTTATTCCTGAATGAGTTCTTGCTTGACGTTGTATGGTACTTAATGGTGGTATAAATAGGAATTCTAAAATTTCACAACACAAATCTTCAAACTGACTCCATCCAGTATTTCCTAGAGGACAAGAATCTAATCTTTGAATAAAATTATTGACTTGATTCATTTTGAAAATATTTATTAAACAATTTTGTTTTTTTAACAATTAGTTTCTTTAGTAATATACCATCTATAACATTAATTTCAATTGGATATGTCTGTTTTAAATTTTCAATATAATCCTCAATTACTGAATTAAATTGACTGTTAGTTATTAAAAGAATTTTAGCATTTTTGTTATTATTTCTTTCGTACATATTAACTATTTGATTAATAGATTTTATATCAAATCTTGAGTGTGAGTAAAACTTAACCTCTATTAACCAAGTTTCCTTGTTTTTTTGTCCAAAAGGATTTGTAGAAAAATAATTAGCTTGAAAGTCAAAACCTCTATCTATAAGTTCTTGTTCTCGTATAATACTTTTAAATTGATAATTAACTAGAAGATCATATATTAAATTTTCAAATTTTAATGGAGTATAATTATCGAATGTTATTTCAGGAATTCCATTAATACGTTTTAATATTTTATCGAATTCTTTGTCGGAATTTTTTACTATATCAAAAACTTCATACTCTAAGAATATATTAGGTATATCTATATCACATTTTTCTATTTTTGTAAATAATAAGCTGATTTTTCGTTGTTTAATTGAATGAAAAAAATCTAAGTAACTTTCTTGATTGCTAATAAATGAATCAAAAAAATTTTGTGTCAAAAGGATTAATATAAAATCCCCAGTTTGAATTGAATATTTCATATTTTCAAACTGATTATGTAGAGATATATTAACAACTTGTAAATTTTTATCCAATAATTTATATTTAACTAAATTTACTTTCTGCTGATCTTCATTTACATATGAAAGAAATACTTTGTTTCGAGGATGTTTCATTTTTTATACTAAAATATATTATTTGTCAAATTCTTTTAGATATTTTATGATATCCGAATTTAGTTTGTTCTTTGTTGTCATTCTAATAAAAGTATCAGGTTGTCTAAGCAGCAAAAATTCAATCATAAACCAATAGTTATTCAAATGAATTGGTTTTAAATCATTCATTAAATCACAAGGACAAGAGTGATTAGTCTTAAAAACCTTATTATAAACTTCTTTATAGTATTCCAAGCTAACATTGTTTTCATCTTCCATTTCTGGCACAGAGATATTTGTTTTTATTTTTTCATCAATAAAAATAGCAATTTGCTTATTCATTGAATAAGCAATCATAATTTCTGTTATAGTTCCAAACTGTTCATTATCTTCTAAATAAGCAATGAGGATATCTGATTGAGCTATCATCCTAAAATCTGACTGGACAGTTTCAGATAGATAAATTCCAGTATGATCGCACCCAGCAAATTCTGGGTGATAAAAACCAAATTTACTGCCTAATATAGAAGAGCCAATTTCTAGGTTATTTCTCCATTCTGTTATTTCCCCTCTAATTGCATTTGAAGGCATTTTTCCTGCTGTATAAATTTGTAATTGAGTATTGTTTTTAATTGAATAAATCACTTCATTTCTAGAAATGTTTTCAAAATAATATTTATACAAACTTGGCTCTCTTCTTAGCTGATTTTCCAACCAATCAATATCATTTATTAATATTTTAAAGGAATAATCTTTTCTAACTCCATCAATCCAATCTACTAAATTAGATTTTAATGTATTACTTAAAATTAATAAATAGTAATCCACCTTATGCATTCTAACTTTATTTAACTCTGATGACAAATCATCTATAGTTAAATTAGATTTAACTAGTCTTTTACATTGAATTATCCAATTCTGTATTTCATTTGAACCAAAAAACAACTGAGTTTGCTTTTGAGCAATAATATCTCTTCCTCTATCTCCACTACCTCCCATTCTTCTAATATTGTAAAAACCTTCATTTCTTATAATTTCAGTGCATAATTGTTCAAATCTCTCTGGTGAAATTTTATTCCAGTCTATATTCATTAGTAAGAACTTTAACTTTATTAATAATAATTATATTTACTTTTTTTAAAAAAAATAAATCAAACATATTAAAACTTTCTCTAATTCTAATACGGAAATCCGTAAACCACACAATATTTTGAGTCTACCTACTATTTCCACAAAAAAACTAGCGACTTCGGAGTAGTTTTCTAGCCCTCTGCAAGAGCAAGTTGTTTTGATGGCTCGAACCTTATTTCGAGTGCCTCAAAACATAACTTGCTGTTACTTTTCGGTAACTAAATCTATCAATTTTACAAAGTAAAACTTATAGTGATTTCATATTAGTAAATCACCCACTATTTGACACTAAAGTGCCAAGTACAACCATAAAATTCCATTTAAAGTTTTCAATCTGTATATATACTTTCTTTGTCGTAAGATAGTAAAGTAAGTTTTGCAATTGTCTTTTAAATAGCGCTTTAAAGCTTTTTTATAGTGATTTTTTAGTAAAAAATTAAAAGCGTAAAGTTTGAAAACGATAAAACAGTTTTTACAGTTTATGCTTTTTAATAGAACCTGTTTACAAGGTTGTAAAAAAACGAAGAAGCTAAAGCTTAAAGTAAAAATTGTTTTTGTAAAGTAAGAGGTATCATTTTGAATAAGCTCAGTTAATTGATAAATATTGTTTATTTAAAACAAGGTTTACAATATTACTGTAACGAAACAGTGAATCAAGTATTACTTAGTAAAAACAAAACGCTATGTTTTAAACGATCTAAAACTTACAACTATCCATAATGTAAAACGTAAACCATTAAAAATGTACAATATGGAAACAGTAAAACAACCTTTAAAAATTAGCTTTTATACACAAAAAGGCGGAGTAGGTAAATCTACTTTAACAACACTCTTAGCTAGTCAGCTTCATTATCGATTAGGCTATAATGTTCTTGTTATGGATTGTGATTTTCCTCAGAACAGTTTGGTTAATATGAGAGAGCGTGACAAGGATAGTATCATGCAAAATGAATATTACAAACAAGCTGCTATTAAGCAGTTTCAAACATTAAAAAGAAAAGCATACTCGATTATCAAATGCAAGGTTGAAGAAGCCTTAGAAGTTGCTGAGGCTACTATGAAAGAATTAGATCAAACTTTTGATGTGGTACTCTTTGATTTACCTGGGACAGCTAACACTAAAGGAGTATTATCCACCTTAAATCAAATGAATTACATCTTTAGTCCAATTATCGCAGATCGATTAGTTGTAGAGAGCACGTTAGGTTTTACTAAAGCTTTTGCGGAATTACCAAAAAGTAAAGAGAACTCGATTAAACAACAGCTCTGGCTTTTTTGGAATCAAGTAGATGGAAGGGAGAAGACTGAATTATATAATAGCTATGAGGCTGTGATTAAACAATTGGATCTTCCTATTATGAAGGCGAGAATAAAAGACAGTAAACGCTTTAGAAAAGAAACAGAAGCTAAAGGTAAATATGTGTTTCGATCAAGTCTATTACCTGCGGATAACAGCCTTATGAAGGCTACGAATTTATCGGAGTTTGCCGATGAGTTTTTACGTATTACTAATCTTTAAATCTAGCATGTAATGAAAGAGCAAAACACATCAAAAAAGGGGACTCAAAATGAATTACTCGATGAAGACTACCTAATGAATATTATGAGTGGTGATATAGAAGTTAAGTCTGCAAAACAAGTTAAACCTATTGTAGAGGAAAAAGAAGAACCAGTAACCCAAAAACAAGTACCACAGAAAAAAGAGAAGAAACCAAAGAAAGAAGTAGCAATTACTAAATATCAAGAACTCTTTTTGATTAATGACTTCCTATCAACAAGAGCTGGCAAGGTGGTTTATATAAGGCCAGAGTATCATGAAATACTGCTTCGTATAACGCAATTAGCTAAAGAAGAGAAAACAACGCTGTATTCATATTTAGACAATATTTTAAAGCAACATCTACAAGATTACAGCCAAGAGATTACCCAATATTTTAATGACAAATTCAAACCTATTTTATAATGAGAAAATTTAAACACTTTAGGAAAGCAGCTCAAGTACAAACAACTAAGAGCAAAGAGAATTATGTTGATACTTTTTTAAAAGAAACATCAACCAGAGCCAGAGATGGAAAAACGGTTTACATCCGACCAGAGTTTCATGAAAAACTCACTCGTATTGTTCAAGTCATAGGAGAGGACAAAGTTTCTATTTATGCATACTTAGATAATCTGCTTGATAATCACTTTGAGGAGTTTTCACAGACGATTGTAGAAAAGTTTAACCAAAAGTATAAACCTATTTTTTAACCCATGAAAATAGTTATAATAATCAGTCTGGTTCTTGTAATTGCTCTTTTGTTATTAGATAAAAATAAAACCATTAAACAAGAGAACCATTCTAAAACAGAAGAGCCACCTTTTAAACAAGATGTACCCATCAGCATTATAGGAGAAAGTAAACCAGTCATCCTAAAGCAATCGCTAATGAGTCAAACAGAAGAGAAGCTTGACTTAGAAGAGGAAGAAAAAGAACTAAGTGAGAGTTTACAACCTGTAGATCATGAATTTACTCAAAGTGTTAGTATGGATGAGCTTAATAGGTTTGTGAACTCTATTGAACAAGAGTTAATCAGTGAGACTACAGTAAAGACAGCTAAAAAAATAGAAGGCTCAGAGTTATTGGAATTACTTCAACAGGCGATACCTGATTCTGCTGCAACCATAGCAAAGTTATTAGATCAATCATTAAACGAAAAATCACCAAAAAAAGAAGAAGAAGTAATCGATAATGAAGATTTTAATATCAATGATTTTATATAACAAAGAGAGTGTTTAGTTTTAAAAATTAAACACTCTCTTTGTTTATTACCAACTTCTTATGTAGATTTAAAAGACATTTATTCCTCTACCATTTCACACTATCATAATCAAATGTATCATCATCCAATTCCAGGTTCGGAGCTATGGTATTTAATTTTTTCGCGTCTTTTTCTAATTCAGTTTTGTATGCTAAATATTCAGATGTTCCAAAACAAGCTTTCTTTAATAGTTCAGGTAATTGTCTAAAGGCTTTTTTACCTCCATTTAATAAGAAATAATCGAGGTTAATCCTTCTCATGTAGATATACAAGCAATCATTAGAAGCGTCAATACCACCTGTTATGTAATGAGACAAGTTAACTGCTCCATTAGGATCATAACTATACATCGCTTTTTCTAACCAATATTCTAATTGCAATAGATTTGATAATTGAAGTTTATTGATGTTAAAATAACGTGCGTTGTATCGAACAGCATGCAGAAAGAACAGTCCATGTATCCAAGATATTCGACATCCAAAATAAGATGTATCATTAAAATGGAAATGAGTGCCTGTACGCTTTAATCTATTGCCTTGAAAAGCCTTTCGGATTTCATATAGCATACTTGTTATAATAGATTCTCTTGAGTTAAAATCTGGCTGATCTAAGTACTCTTCATTATTCCATAATCCATCAAAGGAATTATATAAAGAAGATAAATCTTCATAAGATCCCCACAATTCAAAACCAATACCGTTTTTGGTTGCTAATAGATAAAACATATTACACCCTTAGTTTAAAAATAAATACCCCACTTGTTGCTTGTTCTCTTACAATGACTACATCAATCCTTATACCTGTTGCTGAAAAAACAGCATTATTCTTTTTGTAATTAAAACAAAGTAAGTGATAAACAAACCTACAAAAAAAGATTGACCTGTAATTATAGGACTACCTAAAAGCCAAACATAACCCCAAACTTCCACAATCAATCCCTCAAACAGTTTTCCAAAGACATTTACCAAAGTATCATGCAAAGGGCATGATTATAACTTACTAAATGTCATTCTTATGAAAACAAAAACAATCAAACAAAGGCTTTTCTTATTACTTATCGTACTAAGTAGTCTGCCACTCTTAGCTCAAGGAAACGGAGCTGCAGGAATCACAGAAGCTACCCAAATGGTTACTTCTTACTTTGATCCAGCCACCAAGCTTATCTATGCTATTGGAGCGGTAGTAGGGCTTATTGGAGGAGTGAAGGTATACAACAAATTCTCAAGTGGTGATCCCGATACAAGCAAAACAGCTGCAAGCTGGTTTGGAGCTTGTATCTTCTTAATTGTAGCCGCTACCATTTTACGTTCATTTTTCCTTTAAAAGCTACGCTTATGAAAAAGTATAGTATCAATAAAGGTATTGGAGCCAGCGTAGAATTTAAAGGACTCAAGGCGCAGTACCTGTTTTATTTTGCAGGTGGACTTTTGGGGAATCTTATTCTTGTTATGGTGATGTATATGGCTGGGGTAAACAATCTTATTTGTTTAGCCTTTGGCCTTAGTACATCAGGCTATCTGATCTACAAAGTATTTTCACTAAGCAAAAAATACGGTCAGTACGGGCTTATGAAACTTCAGGCAAGAAAATACTTTCCAAAATATATCATCTCAAGAAAAAAGGTAAAAGGGTATTTCAATAGAAACTTAAAACTAAGAAACTATGAGAAATACAGCTAAGACAAACACCCTTGAGCGGATGTTTCCGATTCTATCGGTAGAGAACAACTGTATTGTTTCCAAACAGGGAGATATAACGGTTTGTTATAAGGTAATCTTACCAGAGATATTCACTATCTCAGATAAAGAATATGAGACCATTCACAGTGTATGGCATAAGGCGATTAAAACATTACCCGAGTTTACTGTGATACACAAACAGGATTGGTTTGTAAAAGAAAGCTATGAGGCTGATTTTAAAGATGAACAGCAGAGCTATTTAAGTAGAAGCTTTGAAAGGCATTTTAACGAGCGTCCCTATCTGAATCACAGCTGTTATTTGTTTATCACAAAGACTACCAAAGAGCGAATTAAAAGTCAGAGTAACTTTTCTTCTCTTACAAGAGGGGAGCTCATTCCAAAAGAAATCAGAGATAAAGACATCATTCAGAGCTTTTTAGAGGCTACTACACAATTGGGGAAAATTGTCAATGATAGTGGACTGATTCACCTAACTAAATTATCGGAAGAGGATATCATTGGCTCAGAGGATAAAAGCGGACTCTTGGAACAGTACCTGACTCTTAACTCAACTAAAAGAGGAAGCCTTCAGGATATTGCCATCAGCGCTGAGGAGGTTAGAGTAGGAGATAATAAACTCTCTTTACATACCCTTTCAAGTACAGATGACTTGCCTACTGAGGTGTCTTATTTATCTCGTTATGAAAAACTATCAACCGATAAAAGTAGTATGGCTTTATCGTTTGCCTCGCCTGTTGGACTCTTGCTTAATTGTAATCACATTTATAATCAGTATTTGTTTATAGAGGATAGTGATTCTAATTTAAAGCAGTTTGAGAAGTCAGCCAAGAATATGCATTCCCTTGCCAGATATAGCAGAGCTAATCAAATAAACAAGCAGTGGATAGAAGAGTATCTAAATGAAGCTCATAGTAAAGGATTAACATCCATTAAGGCTCACTTTAATGTAATGGCATGGTCAGATAATCTAAGTGAGCTTAAACAGCTTAAAAACGACACAGGAAGTGCAATTGCTTCTATGGAGTGTGTGCCAAGACACAATACAGCGGATGCTCCCACACTTTACTGGGCAGGTATGCCAGGGAATAGCGGGGATTTTCCAAGTGAAGAAAGCTTTTATACGTTCATTGAACCAGCACTTTGTTTTTTTTCGTGGGAGACTAATTATCAAAACTCCTCATCGCCTTTTGGAATAAAGATGGCGGATCGCTTAACTGGTAAACCGATTCATTTAGATATTTCGGATCTCCCCATGAAAAAGGGAATTATCACTAATCGCAACAAGTTTATCTTGGGACCATCGGGAAGTGGTAAGAGCTTTTTTACCAATCACATGGTAAGGCAGTATTATGAGCAAAATGCGCATGTCTTGCTTGTTGATACGGGAAACTCCTATCAAGGTTTATGTGAATTAATTAAAGGCAAAACAAAAGGGGAGGATGGAGTGTACTTTACCTACACCGAAGAAAATCCAATTGCTTTTAATCCTTTCTACACAGATGATGGGGTGTTTGATATTGAAAAAAGAGAGAGTATTAAAACGCTAATTTTAACGCTTTGGAAACGTGATGACCAGCCGCCCTCACGAGCTGAGGAAGTAGCGCTTTCAAACGCAGTTAGTGGATACATCCAAAAGCTTCAAACAAGCCACATAAAACCAAGCTTCAACACTTTCTATGAGTATATCAAAACAGATTACAAAGCTGAGTTAGAAAACAAACAAGTTAGAGAAAAAGACTTTGATCTGGCGAACTTTTTAAATGTGCTTGAACCCTACTATACAGGAGGTGAATATGACTATTTATTAAACTCCGAAAGCGAGCTTGATTTACTTAACAAACGCTTTATCGTCTTTGAAATTGATAGCATCAAGGATCACAAAATTCTGTTTCCCATAGTTACTATTATCATTATGGAAGTGTTTATAAATAAGATGCGTAGACTTAAAGGTCAGCGCAAATTAATCTTAATTGAAGAGGCTTGGAAAGCCATAGCCAAAGAGGGGATGGCATCGTACATTAAATATCTTTGTGCGCCCGTCAAGGTGGCTTAGTAAATATCTCTTTGGCAAGAGATTAGGTTAGTGTTCTTTGGAAAACCTATCATCAACCGACTTATCTGAAAGGGAAACTGGACAGGGAGTGAAGCATGTCGGTAAAGTCATAAGTCAGTCAGCTATCAAACTGCTACTGAATGGCGAGATGAAAAGATGGATATGAGGATAAAATCCGAATTGATTAAACGATAGTCCAAGCGATTCCACTTGAAGTTATGGCGTAAGATAGCTATCAATCGTCATACTGTAATACTCCACCAGTGAATTGGTATGGTTGGAGCTTGAACTTATTACAGCGCAGTCGCAGTAAGCGTACAAAGGACGGAAGTCGTATCCGACAATCCATCGTGCCAATAGTTATTAAGTCGCAAACGGGGATTACCTAAATCGGAATGCCGAAAGGCTATGAAAGTTAAGTTTTCTGAATATCCGACATGGTAACGGAGCTTCCGTAGTAGTTTGAGCAAGGGAAAGCCTTGTACATGGCCAAGGGAAGCAGCTAATTTTTATTAATACAATTAAAGGAAAATGTGAGAGACATTATGAGAAATCCAGAAAGAGTATTAAACAGTCTAGTGGAACACAGTAAAACTTCAAGCTATAGGTTTGAAAGGCTTTACAGAATTCTGTTTAATGACGAGATGTTCTATGTTGCCTATCAGCGCATTTATGCAAAAGAAGGTAATATGACAGAAGGCTCAGACGGTCAAAGTATTGACAATATGAGCTTGTCACGCATTGAGAAACTGATAGCTTCATTGAGAGATGAAAGCTATCAGCCCCAACCATCGAGGAGAATTTACATACCGAAAAAAAACGGTAAGGTTAGACCTCTTGGCATACCTGCTTTCGATGACAAGCTGGTGCAGGAAGTGATAAGAATGATTTTAGAAGCTATTTATGAAGAGAGTTTTGAATATTCTTCACATGGTTTTCGTCCAAATCGTAGTTGCCATACTGCACTAGCTCAAATCAAGAAATCGTTTAACGGAGCTAAATGGTTTATCGAAGGAGATATAAAAGGATTCTTTGATAATATTGGTCATGATATATTGATAAGTATCCTTAAAGAACGTATCTCTGACGATAGATTCATAAGGCTAATTAGAAAGTTTCTTAAAGCAGGTTATATCGAGGATTGGAAATTTCATAAAACGTACAGCGGAACGCCGCAAGGAGGTATTGTAAGCCCAATATTAGCAAATATTTACCTCGACAGATTAGACAAATACATGAAAGAATACATCACAAACTTCGATAAAGGGAAAAAACGCAGACCAAGTAGAGTTCGTATGGACTTTGACAATGCAAGAAAGAGAACTGTGAGAAAACTAAAGTCGGTAGAAGACGAAAGTGAAAGAACAATTTTAATCCAAAGGATTAAGGCAGAGGATAAGCAGCGTGCAATGTTTCCAAGCTGTGACGAAATGGACACGGAATACAAAAGATTGAAATACGTCAGATATGCAGATGATTTTCTAATCGGGATAATTGGTAGTAAGCAAGATGCGAAAGAAGTTAAGGAAGATATTAAAAATTTCCTTGACCAAAAGCTCAAACTGGAACTGTCAGATGAGAAAACACTCATTACCCACACGGAAGATTCGGCACATTTTCTCGGCTATGAAATCTTTGTGAGAAAGTCAAACGCACAGAGAAGAGATATTGCAGGTCGTTTGAGAAGAACCTATGGTAAAAGGGTATATCTTAAATTGAGTACGGAAACGATAAGGAACAAATTACTTGACTATGGTGTATTGGAATTCCGATACCAAAACGGAAAGGAAATTTGGAAACCGAAATGCAGATCTGGACTTATATTCAATGACGATCTTGAAATTCTTGACCGATACAATCGGGAAATAAGAGGATTCTACAATTACTTTTCTATTGCTAATAACTGTTCTGAATTGCACAACTTCAAATTTATCATGGAGTACAGTATGTACAAAACCTTTGCTGGGAAATACAAAAGTTCAACGAGAAAGATAAATTCCAAGTATCGTAGAAATGGAAAATTCACAGTAAGGTTTACCACTAAATCTGGAGCGGTCAAAGAAAGATACTTCTATGACTTGGGGTTTAGGAGAAAGAACCCAATGACAGACGCAGGCTTTGACATTATGCCTTACTCCATCTTTGATGCAAGTAGGACAAGTCTTGTAGATAGGCTCAAAGCTGAAAAGTGTGAAATGTGCGGAGCTACGGAAAAGCTTGTCATGCATCATGTACGAAAACTCAAAAACCTAGAAGGTAAAAAGAGTTGGGAAAGACATATGATTGCAAGAAGAAGAAAAACTGTCGCTGTATGCCATAGCTGTCATCAGAAAATCCATAATGGAACATTAGACTGACAAGATTAGTGGAGAGCCGGATACGCGGAGACGTGTAAGTCCGGTTCGGGGGCGAGCATTTGGAAACCTACCATAGAAATATGATAAGGCGCTGGGTGCTTAGCCTACTTAAAACCGTTAGAAAGTTTTTTGGAGAAGCCATTATTGTAACCCAAGAGGTGGATGATATTATTCAATCTCCTATTGTAAAGGAGAGTATTATCAATAATTCAGATTGTAAAATCTTACTTGATCAGCGCAAGTACATGAACAAGTTTGATGATATACAGGCGATGCTTGGCCTAACCGATAAAGAAAAAGCCCAGATACTGTCTATCAACTTAAACAACAATCCAAAGCGTCTTTACAAAGAAGTGTGGATTGGTCTTGGAGGAACTCACTCAGGGGTGTATGCTACAGAGGTGAGCTATTCAGAATACCTCGCCTATACCACAGAGGAGACTGAAAAACTACAAGTCATGAACTTGGCTAAAGAACTTGATGGTAATGTAGAGATGGCCATAAAACGTCTGGTGCAAGAAAGACAGAAAGAATAATACAAAATAGTACTCTAATTCAACTTCTATAAGGATAAAAAAGAGTAATAAAACAATCATTAAAAACATATTATAATGAAAAAACTATTACAGGTAGTTGTGGTGGCTATGCTATTTATTCTACCATTACAGATGAATGCTCAGTGGGTGGTAACGGATCCCACTAATTTGGCATCAGGCATATTAAATAGTGCCAATGAGATTATCCAGACTTCTTCAACAGTAAGTAATGTCATTAAAAATTTTAAAGAAGTAGAGAAGGTCTATAAACAAGGGAAGGAGTATTACGATAAGCTCCAAGCAGTAAACAATCTTGTCAAGGATGCGAGGAAAGTACAACATACAGTGCTTTTAGTAGGAGAAGTATCAGAGTTCTATGTCAAGAACTTTGGTAAAATGCTCAATGATCCAAATTTCTCTGCTCAAGAACTTGTTGCTATTGCCAATGGTTACGCCATTCTTTTAAATGAGAGTACAGAGCTTTTAAAAGAACTTAGGCAGATTATAAGCGCTTCGAGTCTTTCCTTAAATGACAAAGAGCGAATGGATGTAATAGACAGAGTTTACAAAGAAGTAAAGGACTATCACAATCTGGTTAGTTACTACACTAGAAAAAATATAGGTATTAGCATCTTAAGAGCAAAAAAGAAAAATAATACTCAGAGAGTACTTGATCTCTATGGAACCTCAAATCAAAAATACTGGTAGCTATGGAAGATAGCAATTTACATGAGGTACTTCAGAATCTCTACTACGATATGATGCCACTTTCGGCTGAGATGGCAGGAGTGGCTAAAAGCTTAGCAGGTCTTGGCGCTCTATTTTACATTGGCATTAAAGTATGGCAAGCCTTAGCCAGAGCAGAACCCATCGATGTGTATCCAATGCTCAGACCATTTGCTTTGGGCATATGTATTATGTTTTTTCCAACCCTTGTTCTTGGAACATTAAATACCGTTTTAAGTCCTGTAGTTAAGGGAACACATCAGATACTAGAAAATCAAGTAATTGATATGACTTCTTTACAGCAGAAAAAAGATGTTTTAGAAAAAGAGGCAATGCTACGAAATCCAGAGACCGCTTATTTAGTTTCAAAAGAGGAGTTTGACAAAAAAATCGATGAGCTTGGATGGTCTCCTTCAGATTTAGCTACCATGAGCGGGATGTACATAGAAAAGGGAATTTATGAAACGCAGAAAGTAATTAGAGATGCTTTTAGGGATTTCTTAGAAATGGTCTTTCAAGCCGCCGCCCTTGTTATTGATACCATTCGTACGTTCTTTTTAGTGGTGCTTTCTATACTTGGTCCCATTGCCTTTGCAATTTCAATATGGAGTGGTTTTGAATCTACACTTACCCAGTGGCTCACAAGGTACATAAGCGTGTATCTCTGGCTTCCAGTAGCAGATCTATTTAGTGCGATGCTTGCTAAGATTCAATCACTAATTATCGAAAGAGATATGCAGATGCTTTCAGATCCCAGTTTTATTCCCGATACCTCTAATACCGTTTATGTCATATTTATGATTATTGGCATTGTAGGATACTTTACGATTCCAACGGTAACAGGTTGGGTTATTCAAGCCGGTGGAGCCGGAAACTTTATGCGCAACATGAATCAAACGGTGATGAAAACAGGAAATATGGCAACAGCAGGCGCAGGTGCAGCAGTTGGCAATATTGCAGGTAAACTCATGAAGAAATAGACACAATAAATTATTAAAACTAATAAAAACCATGGAATTTAAATCACTTCGAAATATAGAAAATAGCTTTAAACAGATTCGGCTTTATGCCATTGTATTTGCTACAGTTTGTTTGCTAATTGTAGGACTCTCTATTTACAAAAGCTATGACTTTGCTAATGAGCAACGAGAGAAAATCTATGTTCTTGACAAGGGGAAATCCCTTATGCTTGCCCTATCTCAAGATGCGAGTATAAATAGACCAGTAGAGGCAAGAGAACACGTAAGACGTTTTCACGAGCTTTTCTTTACCCTTTCACCTGAAAAAGCTGCTATTGAGAGCAATATGCAACGAGCGTTTAATCTCTCTGATAAAACTGCCTTTGATTACTACAAAGATCTACTTGAAAAAGGGTATTACAGTAGGGTTATCTCAGGAAATATTCAACAGCGAATTGAGGTAGATAGTATTAAAATAGATTTTAATGCCTATCCCTATAAAACAACGACCTATGCGACTCAGTACATCATCAGGTCAAGTAATCTAACCAAAAGAAACCTTGTCACAAGTAGTCAGCTCATATCTGCTGTTCGGTCAGATAATAACCCTCAGGGGTTTATTATCGAAAAGTTCACTGTTGTAGAGAACAAAGACTTAGAAGTTGTTAAACGCTAAAAAAACATGACTATGAATAAGCTACAATTTTTAAGACATAGTTATTCCAGTAGGTTACAGATCTATTGGAATAACCTCTCAGTAAAAAGGCAGCGAGTTTTATTACTTACTGTATTTACATTCTACAGCCTTGTTTGCCTTTTAATTGTAAAGACAAGTTTTATAAGAAACAGCTCAAACAATCAAGAAAGACAAAGCAATATAAAACCCGTAAAGTATTTGCTTGAGAGGCAAAAGATAGAATCAAAATCAACTATTAAAACCAAAAATTATGAATCACAATCAATCAGATAAAACCCATCAGATAGAAAAAATACCCAAAGAAAATAAGGTATTCCAAGGCATCATTGAAAAACACAAAAAACATATTGTTTTTGCTTTAATGGGGATTGTGTTTTTAGGGGCCATGTATCTTTTGTTTAAACCAAAAGACAAAGCGCTTATCACTCACAATGATTCAGTTCCTGAAGCGATAACACAAGGGATGCCCACAGACAAGGTCAAAGCCTATGAAAAAGAATTATGGGAACAAAAGCAGCAAGAAAATGAAAACCAGATGCACTCCTTAGCGGATTATTGGAATGATTCTCAAGAAGAGTCTAATAATAGTTATACTCATCAAGATTATAATGTAGAGCCTACATATGCACCTTATGAGAGGTCTTATCAGAACTATAAGCAAAGCCAAGATGTACTGAATAGTTTTTATGATAATACAGAAAATAAAGAAACCGATAAGCTTAAAAAACAGATTGAAGAGTTAGAGCAAAGATTAGAAGAAAAAGATACGCCAACTGCTCTTACCATGGATAATCAATTAGAGCTTATGGAAAAGTCGTTTCAGATGGCAGCAAAGTATTTACCAGGTGGTCAAAACCAAACTGAATTACCACCTTCAAATGAGACTACAAATACCAAAACTATCGCAAGTAAAAAGCAGACTATAACAGCGCTTGATAAAACAAGTAAAGAGATTGTCTCCTCACTTGTAAAACCAATGAGTTTACAGGATTTTTTGCCTATCAATCTAGAAAATAATTCAACTTTTTATACAGCCGAAGGAGAACGTAAAACACAAACTCATAAAAATAGCATACGAGTTAGTATCAAAGAAGATCAGGTTATTATAAATGAAGGTTACATCAAACTAAGACTCTTAGAGAGCATCGTTATAAACGGAGCTCTGTTACCTGAAGCAAGTACGCTGATTGCTAAAGTCAAAGTAAGTAACGCTAGATTAGAGCTTAGTGTAAACTCTATTAAAATTGACGATAGCATCATTGATACAGAGCTTATCGGTTATGATAACTATGGGCAGAAAGGACTTGAGGTATTAGACCTTCAAGAAATAAGCGCCTCAAAAGAAATCATCGCTAATATGGGACAAACAGCAGGAACGAGTATCTCGATGAGTAGATCAGCTTCTGATCAAATCGCAGGGGATCTAACTAAAGGACTCATTCAAGGGGTATCAGGATACTTTTCAAAGAAAGTAAAAGCCCAACGAGTAACTTTAAAACAAGGACAAGAACTGTTTCTTGTTTCGAAAGAATAACAACTAAACACATAAAGCAAATCATTATGAAAACAATTATTAAATATATGTTACTATGCTTACTAACAGTAAACACAGTAACCGCCCAAAATAATACCAAGTCTATCAACTTATCTAATGCTGAGGTAACGCCATATGAAATTGAGCTTACCCATAACAAAACGACTCATATTCTGCTTCCAAGTAGTATTGAATACGTGGATTTAGGTAGTAGTGAAATTATAGCCAATAAAGTAGAAGCTACATCAAATGTACTTCGATTAAAAACCGTAAAAGAAGATATTTCATCAACGAATTTTACAGTAATTACAAACGATGGCAAGTACTATAGTTTCAATGCTACTTACAAAGAGCAGCCAATACAACTAAGTTATGACTTAACCAAGTTTGACAAACAGAATAGTAAACAGCAAAGCGAAGTATTATTTAAAAACTTAGGAAACACTAGTCCAAGTTTAGTTGATCTTTTTATGAAAGCTATTATCAAAAAGAATAAGAAAGAGCTAAACATTAAAAGCAAAAACTACGGGGTAGAAGCAAGGTTGAAAAGTATTTATATCCAAGATGGTAAACTCTACTTTCATATCTCTATTAATAACAAAAGCAATTTACCTTATACAGTTGACTACGTCAGTTTTAAAATTAAAGACAGAAGAACCTCAAAACGAATGACAATTCAGGAAATGAGTTTAAAACCAATTAGAAGTTATTCTGACTATCAAACGATAAATAGCCAAAGTAAGCAAGATAATGTTTTTATGTTTGATCAGTTTACTTTGTCTGATAAGCAAGTACTTCTAATTGAAGTTATTGAGAAGAGTGGTATTCGAAATCAAGTACTAAAAATTAAAGGAACTATAATATTAAAAAGTAAGCAAATAAGAAAAATTCATTTTGAATTAAGATAAAAAGTAGTATGTTTATTAAACAACAGAAGAGGTCTTTAAATGAGAACATTTCTGTTGTTTTTTTATATAAAAGACTTAGTTATGAAAATTAATGATTTAAAAAAAGGAGATGTATTGTCAAACGTGGAATTAATGCAACTTTTTGAATGTGATAATAGTAAGGGGATAAGATATGTGAAGGAACGCAATCATATAGTATTAATAAGTAATCACACCTCAGATATTGTTAATAATCCTTATCAAGATAAATGGGAGGACGATTTATTGTATTATACAGGCGAAGGAAAATTAGGAGATCAAAAATTAGAAAAAGCAAATTTAAGGTTATTGAAATCTAAAAACGAGAGAACTAAAATCTACTATTTTGAAGTCTTTGAACCTTTAAAGTATACTTATTTTGGACGACTAAAACTTGCAGATACCAAACCTATTGAATCTACACAAAAAGATGTTGAGAATAATGATAGACGTGTTATTATTTTTAAGTTAAAAGAAATAGTGTAAAGTACTTAATTAATTATATATGTCACAGGATTTAGTAGATTTATCAGAAGATGATTTAAGGACTAAAATTGTTTATCCTTGGTTAAGAGAAAATGGAATATCAGATAAGGATATAAGAGTAGAACATTCTATAAATATTCAACTAGGAAAAGGTATAAGAAATATTAATTCTAGAGCAGACGTTTTAGTTAAGAATTCTCAAGGTCAAAATTTATTTATTATTGAGGTAAAGAGACCAAAACACAAATTAAATGATGAAGATAAAACGCAAGCTATTTCGTATGCAAGGTCATTATCTGATTCAGATGGAGGAATAGCTCCCTTCTCAGTTTTGACCAATGGAATAGAATCAAAGATTTTTGATTCTATTTCAGGAGAAAGAATTGATGGAGACATTGTAATTAGTAATCATCCTTATCTTAAGGAGGGTTTTAAGATATCTGCGGATGCTATAAAAGAAAAAGCGGCAGAAGCATTAGAGTATTTAATATCAGTTTGCCCTGAGAATCTTTATGTTTTTTGCAAAGCACAAGTAGATGATAAAATGCAATTATTAAAAAGTGATGATATCTATAGTGGGAGAAAATATATCCCTGAACTTTATGTACAAAGGGAAAAAAATAACCAAGAATTAGATAATAGAATTTCTGATAAACTAGATAACCCTAATGTTGTCTTAGTTAATGGAAGTCCTCAACAAGGCAAAACATGTTTTGTATGTAACCGTGTTGAGTATTATCTTTCAAAAGGATATTTTGTTATGTTTTATCCTGCAATATCTTTGAAAAAGGGATTGCTTTATGAGATCTTGGAGGATTTTCAATGGGAATTTAAACAAGAATTTACTGCGCAGTCTATTATTAACAAGATTACTAAAATTGTTAAGCAAACAGGAAAAAAAGCTATTTTGTTTATAGATGGTTGGAATGAAATGTCTCAAAATGCTATAGAGCTTAATAATGAATGTAAACGTATTGATAGTAAGGAAATTAAAATTGTATTAAGTACTACCTCTAGTTCATTAGATCGCTTGTTGATAGATCAAGCAGATAATATTACTCATATAGGAACTTCGGTTAATCTGAATCATGCTGCGATCGAAAAAGTAGCTTCACGTTTGTTGGTTGAGACAAGTAAGTATAATATTGTGCAGATCGGAGAATTTGAAGAAGATGAAGCTATTAGAGTAATAGAATTATATGAAAAAGCTTATAATACCAAACTTAAGCGAACTTTTGATTGGGCAAAAAATCCATTTTATATACGTTTGGCTGCTGAATTAAATGCTAATAAGCAAGATATTGAAAGTGTTACGCAAAGCAAGTTAATAGAGAAGAGTTTAATAAGAAAAGCAAAAAGAAGAAATATTGATGATATTACTTTATTTACAACTTTAAAAAAGGTAGCAAATATAATTATAGAGCACGATACACCTTTTAACTGTACAGAATTACCAAGTAGTTTAATGATTGATGAGAAGATGCAGGCATGGATAGAGAGTGCTATTTTAATTAAAATAAAGGAGGATGAGATTCCCAAAATAGATTTTTACTATACACATGATAAAAATTATTCTCTAGCTATTTTGAAATTGAAATTGAATGAAGTATTATCAAATAGCGAAAACAAGAATATTAAAAAAACTTTGAGTTTAATTTTAGAAACTGAAAGTGGACAAAATGCTTTTCGCTGGTTTTCACAATGTGAAGAATATCATCAAATGATGCTGAATTCAGTTAAGTTTTGCATTAAAAATGATTTTTATAATCAGGATTTACTATCCGTATTAGCAGTGTTTATATTCAAACAATCAGAATTAGATCCAAGTTTTTATATGAAAGACTTAGAAAAGATTGTTGAATATATTATTAAGAATAAATATTTTGATGGGGGTAAATATAAAACAACTTTAGGTAATTTGTTGCTTTCATTTGTTTATAATGACTCTGATGTGTTTAAAAAAGATGATACGTTTGAATTTTGGATGCGATTGCTAGTTAAATATGATTCTAATATTGTTGATTTAGATGTCAGAGAATCTTTAGTGATTGAGTACTTTGGTATAGAAGAGTATTCTGAAATAATACCTAGTAATTTCGATAAGACTCTTTTTGATAGGTTTATTTTAGATAAAGACATTGACGTAGCTACTAATGCTGCAACAATTTTAGCATATGTTTTACCTGATTATTATTTAAAACAGATACCAAGTTATTATAATTATTATACTCAGTTTAATATGCCAAGCTTTGAAAATGTAATTGATTTAGGATGTAAGAATATATTAAGAAATCTAAGTTATTCTTATTACGGCGAAATGTGTCCTGGTTGGTTAATGGATAAAAGAAAAGGAGATTTGGAAGTAGTGGATGAATTTGAAACACAATATATTAAGTGGAAACCAATTACTGTGTTATTATCATCAGAATCAGAGTTGCTAGATAGGATCAAAGAAATGCTAGATAGTTTGTACGAATATTTAGAAGAGAAAGATAAAAAACATATAGAAAAAATAAAGTACTTTAATGATCCAGATCAGTTAAAATTAGATTTATAATTTACTTGCTTTTTATTATTCTCGCTTTACTAATAAAATATAGAGATTTTCTTGTTTATGTTTTCTTGCTCAATAAAGTTTCCCTAATTTAGGAGAGATAAAAAAGACCTTTAAAACTTAGTGTTTTTCAATTTAAAAAGAAGATATATGGAAAACCGTAAAAGAGTTTGATATTATACCATTATTTTTGTTTATAGAGTCTTGAATTAGGTTTTTGGCCGTGTTTTAAGATAAAATGTATTTGAGATTTTAAGTCTTTAAAAATCAAGAAAGGATAGAAGCAAATGAATTATTTAGATAATGCTGCTACAACAAAAGTCTCTGTTGAAGTTTTAAATGAAATGTTACCTGTGTTTATGGATGAGTTCTATAATGCATCGAGTAACTATGAAAAGAGTAAGATAATTAGTGAAAAGATTAAAACAGCGCGTGAGAATTGTGCTAAAATTATTGGTGCTAAGAGTGAAGAAATTATCTTTACTTCAGGATCCACAGAATCCATTAATTATGCGCTTAAAGGCTACCTTGAAGAGAATTTTGAACAAGGAAATCATATTATTACTACCAAAACAGAACATAAGGCCATTTTAGCAACCTTAGAGTATTTAGAATCTAGAGGTGTTGATGTCACATATCTTGATGTGAATAAAGAAGGTCTTATTGATTTAGAACAGTTACATAAGAGTATTTTACCTTCAACTTGTTTGATTGCAATTATGTTAGTCAATAATGAGACAGGGGTAGTACAGAATCTAAAGAAGATAGGAGAGATTGCTAGAGTAAATAAGATTAAGGTCTTTTGTGATGCCACCCAAGGAATTGGTAAAATGCCAATTGATGTTGAAGAATTAGGAATTGATATGTTATGTGCAAGTGCGCATAAATTATACGGACCTAAAGGTGTCGGCTTTTTATATAAAAGGAAAGATATTCAGTTAACTCCTTTACTTCATGGAGGTAGTCAAGAAAAAGGACAAAGGGGAGGGACTTATAATTCACCGCTCATTATAGGTTTTGGAAAAGCTTGTGAGCTGGCTTTAGGCCGTTTAGATAAACATTTGGCCTACGTGAAGGAATTAAATAAGTATGCTAGAGAGCAACTTAGTAAAAGAGCTGATATTCATATTATTTCAAAAAATGAAATCTCTACTCCTTATATATTAAATTTTGCAGTTGATAATTTTGACGCCAATATTTTTATAGACAAAAACAAAGATTTAGCCGTTAGTAACGGTTCTGCTTGTACATCTAGAATTATTGAACCTTCACATGTGTTATTAGCTATGGGATATGACAAAAATCAATGCCAAGGAGCAATTAGGATATCATTTAGTTATGAGAATACTAAAGCAGATATTGATGATTTGTTGAATTTGATAGACGTTAGATAGATTCTATTTTATTATAGATCAATAGTTAAATGAAGTTTAATAGTATGCATTATGTATATATGGAGTTTACTTAAAAATAAAATTTAAATAGTAAATGGTTATAAAAAAAATATAAAAAATTTATGTTAGAAATTGATCAGGCCTTTAATACGACAGGAACAAGTGTTTATGAGTTTTTTCAAAGACCAGGAATAGGTTTGTATATTCCTCTTTATCAGAGAGAGTATAGTTGGGATAATGATAATGTGGAACAATTACTCGATGATATTACAAGAGGAATTGAACGTTTAACAGAGGTAAATAGTGATGATGAAATTAGATTCTTAGGTACTATTATATCTGTTACTGAAAAAAATAAAAGTAATATTGAACCTGTTGACCATCGAGGGCTTCCTACTGCGATAGAGAAGATTATTGATGGACAACAACGTTTGTCTACAATATGTTTATTTGCTACTCAATTATATAAAAATATAGATGATTTAAATAAAAAAATTACTGCTAAAAGTGATTATAAAGATGAAGTTGATGAAATTTGTAAATCTTGGAAAGAGAAATTACTAGATATTTTTTCATTAGATTTAAAAAGAGGTATACCAGAGAGAAAACCACAGATAATTAGAGGACATGATGACAAGTGGATTAAAGATGGAAATTTAGAAGAAGCTTATAAGTCTGATTTAGCAAATTATTTAGCATTATTTATTAATTATATCTATATAGATGGAGCAGAATTACCTAAACCAAATAAAGCAAATGTAGGTAGAAATACAAAAGATATAAATAAATGGTTAGAGACTAAAGTTGTAAAAGCCAATCAGAATGAAAATGATGATTTTCCATCTGCTCTAACTTTAATAAGTAAAATCAAAGAGTCTGATATTTGGCAATATGAGAGACCTGAGCTTAAGGAATTGATAATAAATAGTAATGAAGACAATAAACATGAAAGTGGTATTGTATCTTCTTTAGTGCGATTGTTTACAGTGTGTCATTATTTATTAGATAGATGTTGTTTTACCTTAATCCAACCTTTAAATGATGATTGGGCTTTTGATATGTTTCAATCATTAAATGCATCAGGTACTCCTTTAACTGCTATAGAAACCTTTAAACCATTAGTTGTTAATACTACAAACTTAAATGAAACTAAAACAACTTTTAAAGGAAGTTCATCAGATTTAAGTTTTGAAAAAATTGATAAACTTTTTGAAAAAATTAATAGTGCAGCTCAGAAAAGCAAGTTAACTAATGACTTTTTAACTTCGCTGGCTATTGTTATTGAAGGATATAAATTAACAAGTCATTTTAGTCAACAACGTAAATGGTTAGATCGTATTTATGAAGATTTAGGTGAATATGAACTAAAGAAAAAGTATATAAACTTTGTTGGTAATTATGCGGTTTTTTATAAAGATGTATGGCTTGATTATGAAGGTAAGGATAATCAGGTTTCGTTATTGATTTCTTCTAATTCAGATGCTGAGTTAGCATCTGTTATTTTACTTTATTTGAAAAAAAGTAATCATAAAATGGCTGTAACTATTTTAGGGCCTTTTTATAATGCCGTTCTAGAAGGTAAAGAAGATTCTATTAAAAACTTTGTAGATGCATGTAAAGCTATTGGTGCTTTTTATACAATTTGGAGAGCAGCACAAAGTAATGCAGGCTTAGATACTGTTTATAGACAGTTTTTTAAAGGTGAACCTAATGTAATAGATCCCAAAAACTGGTTAAACAATAAAGAGTTTTGTATTAATGATTTAAAATCTTATTTAAAAGATGTATTAAAAAATAATGATCTTTATGATAAAGATACATGGATAAAAAAATCAGGGAAATTTTTAAATTATAAATCAAAATCACTAATCCAATTTTTACTTATTTTAACAGCGCATGATACTATAGCAGATCCAAACAAACCTGGTTTAATGAAAGCTTCTACAAAAGGTGTTTCGAATTATTTGAATCTTGAAAAATGGAATAGTAAAGGAGTCGCTACTATAGAACATATAGCACCTCAAACTAAAGATGGCTCGTGGGATGACAATTTATATGACGAAAATGACCTGTATCAATCAATAGGGAACTTGACATTGTTGCCTACAGAAGTAAATTCTTCAGCGAGTAATAAAGGTTGGAAGGAAAAGTTACTTTACTATAAGCATTTAAGTGAACAAGATCCAGATAAACTTAAAGAGTTAAAGACAAAAGCAGACAATGAAGGTATTTCTTTAAATCAAGATACTATTCAATTATTAGTATCTGCTAAGTATAATGATCACATTAAATCATTAGTCACTGTTGGAGAGGATAGTGAGTGGAATTCTGCTCTTGTGAGTCAAAGAACAGAACGAATTCTTTCTATCGCTTGGGATAGATTGGAGGAGTGGTTATAAAAAAACAAGAGGTTGAATAAATTTATTCAACCTCTTGTTTTTTTATATTTTGAATACATACTAAATTCTATTAACAGTATGCTTTTATATGAACCATAATTTTTCAAAGTCTTTTATTCTTCTGTTTATATAAGGAATCTTTTCTCGAAAATTGCTTTTTTCAATTTTTGTTAGTAATTCCTTCCAATCTTTATTCTTTATTAATAACTTCTCAAAGTCTGGATTATTTTTTATATTATCTATTTTATCATTAGTGTCGCTATCAAGATTACTTAAGACATCTATTAAATTTGTAAGTATAATTTTTTGCTTGCTTGTCAAATCATCTGAAAAATTATGGCTATAACTTCTTAGTTTGGTTAGTAATATACTCACATCTTTATTATAAAGGTATTTGAGTGAATGACAATATTTTATTAAATCATTTTTAGTGATATATTCTTTTATAAAAAAAACAGTCATTAAGTCAATAGAATTGAGTATTTGACCTATAACATTAATATGATAGAAGTGATTAAAATCATCTTGTGCTGGAGTATCATCTGTTATGAAATGTGTTTTTAGTAGAAAATCACCAAGATCATTACCTTCAAATCGACTAGTATTTAGAGTGTAACTAACAGAGTGTGATTCTCCATTTTCTTTAAAACAACTAGCATTATGCTTCTTTGTGAAATCTAAAAAATCTGAACCTTTTGTATTGTCAATATATTTTGGTATTTGTTTAAAAATTATTTCATCTAATGCTAATTTGTTAGAGTCATTTATAACATTAGTGAATCTATTAGCTCTTAATTCTTCAAAAACTATTGGCGCTAGTCTAACTTCTTTAAATGATTTTTCAAGGTATTTAATATAGAGATCATCATAATTAATTTGAAGTAGATTAAGAATAGTACAGGTGTCCAAATAAGCTATCATAATTAATTTTCGAATGAAGGAATTTCATCCTTTATAGATTCAATGAATTTAATATCAATTTCATCATTGTCCGTCAGCATTGCTAACTCAATTATTAAGGAAAATACTTCATTTATTTTTCTAACAGATAAATTTCCAATGCCTGTTAGAACATGTTTTATTACATCTATATCCTTAAAAGGACCATATGTGTTTGATGGATCTTCTAGTTGAGAAGAAATTAGTTCTTCTAGGTACTGAATTGCATCATCAATAGAAGGTGGTTCAAAAGAAATTCGAATTTTAGCTCTTGTAGACAATGCTTCACCTAAAACAATTGATAAATCTTCAATGTTAAAGAAGGTTTTAGGTGTAAAGTTTAAAAATAGTAAAAAATTGTTAGGTGTTTTATCGAATAGTTGTCTTAAAAAAGTTGTAACCCTATCTTGACTTTGTTTATTTAAAGTATCAATATCTTCAAATTCATCAAGCCAAATAATAAAAGTCGAAAAGCATCTCTTTTCAAAAGTTATACTATTTATATAAGTACTTAAAAAATTTACAATTTGTTCATCGTCTTTTAGTCCAAAAGGTAATCCTAATTTTCCTAAAGTAGTTTTTGTTGAATCTCCAAATAGATATGTTTCAATGTCTTGGAATTTATTAGGGTCATCAGCTTTTATTATTAATTTAAATAAATCAGAAATGATGATATCATTTGAATTTACCTCAATAATAGCTTCTATTGTTTCATCAGCGGTTAAGGTGTTTTTTAGCAAATCAAAATCAGCTTTAATATCGGATAAACTAATTTGCCCTAGAAAGCTTCTAAAAAAAGCTTGTACAGGATCTTTTGAAGTACGAGGTAAGTTTATTTTTACACTTTTTACCGGTTTAGCTGCTAAATCTATACTAAGATCATCTATTCTACTTGTTTTAGTATAAAAATTAGCCGCATGCGTTTTTCCGCTACCATATCTGCCCCAGTTTAATACTATTCTAGAAGGTGACGTCTTCATAGAGAAGTTTATACGTTCTTCTATTTTTTCTTTTAAAACAGGAAAACCTGCCCAGATCAAATCTTTAGGATTGATTGAAGGACCAGTTCTAAAAGGATTTTCTTTAAGCTTTAAATCTGATAATTCCATAATTGTATTTATTTTTTTAAATATAGAGCTCCATCATTTTCTGTTCTAAACCAATCCATTGAAAAATTGTTATTAAAACCTTGTAAGTGTTTTTTTATGTCTTCAAATTCAAGAATTAAGTTGTCTTTTAAAAATGAATTAAAACACACATAATCGATAGCTTGAGATGCTGCTATTCTATTCGGAGCTTCAGTTTTAAATATCTGAAAAGCTTCCAAAAGATACTCATCTATCTTATTAATATTTAAATTTGATTTCACTTTATTAAGATCAAAGGTACTATTAAAAATTAAAAAGTAGTTGTTATTTAGAATAGATTCAATAACTAAGCTTTTGTTTAAATTTTTATCTGAGATTTCAGATAAAATATTGACGAAATTAAACCCAAAACTTGAGAGACAATATTTTTTTTCTTTAGTGTCTAATTTTATTTCTAAAATACCTAAATCTACTAACCAATTTATTCTTGGTTCGATAATGTGTTCAAGATAAGTTATTGGTTTTTTCCAAGATAAAATTCTGATTTTTAATTCCATTATTTTTCTCTTAGTGACATTGTTGTCTGTATTTTGTTGATTTAAATCTAATTCTTTTATTATGTAAGCAACAAATTGTTCTTTAATCTTTATTGTACTTAAAGGTTGTTGCGAAGTATAGATAATATTAAGAATTCCTAAAATGTATAATGAATCGACCTTTAGTATTTGTCTTAAGAAGAACAATTTGTCTAATGTATTAAGTTTAAATATGTTATCATTCTGAGTCACTGTTTTATTTAGATGAAAGTATATTTTACTTTGCTTTGTCAATATATAAGAATGATTTATTTGAGTTAATAGATTCAATTGTTCTAATAATTCGATATAGGGTTTTGCTGACGATCCATTAGATGTTAATTTGATTAGACCTTTATCATCACCTTTTTTTGTTCCATAATCTTTAAGTTCATCAATATATTTAAAACAGATGTTTTCAACATGCCTATTTAAGTACGTTGTTGGATAGTAATTCGATGTTTCAAATAACTCAATAATTATTTTTAAATAACCTAACCTTCTAGTTTTAGTATTAGTTTGTAATATTGATATGTTATTACTTTCTAGGTACTTTAATTCCATAGTGAGTATATATCTATATAAAACAACTAGCACAACCTTCTGCTTCTGCGGCTAGAATTTGATCTTTCCAAGAGGTAGCTTGATTTGCTTTTTGTTTGTTGGTTCTTAAGTAATGTTCTTTTTTAATAGCATTGACTCTTTCAGGCTTTTTAAGTTCAATAAGAGATTCTTCCATCCAGGTATAACCTTCTTTTTCATACTTAATGGCTTCTTCGTATAATTCTGGATGCTGTTCTAATAACCATACCCATTCAATGTTTTGTTGATAAAAACAAAAGAAACAACCTGATCTACTTCGGTAATAAGTCCCTTGGTGAATTTCTCCATCTATTTCAACCTGGTATTGTATTGGATTGTAATAAGCTGGAATACCTACTCCTGAGTCTTCTAAAATTTGGAAGATATCATTGATATCTAAATTATCATCATTATCTAAAAGAGGAAATTCATCTAGTTGACCAACTGGGTATTCTGTTGTTTTAAGCCAAGCAAACACAACGTGATTAAACACTTTGGTATTTGCGTCTAATAGAGAATTAAGTTTCTGTTTTTGAGTGTATCGAAGCGATATAGGCTGAGATACATATTCTAAGATAAGCTCTAGATTATCAGGATTTAAGTCTTTGTATACTTGTGTTATAAAATCAATATTAGCATTGTTTAAAAACTTTCTAATTACATCTTCACTCCAGATATTCTTTCTAAAAGGAAATATAGTTTGTATATTTTCTTTAGTTGATATATACCCGTCACGATTTTCGTCTCCTCTAATACCTACATAGGAAATAGTAGGCGCTGTACCTACATGTTGTTCAAAAGGTTCAAGTTTCATTTTAGCAGTACACCATCTAGCTGTAGCAGAGGGCAGGTACCCTCCGTACATTTCTAAAAAGTGATCAAATGGATTTTTCATTGGAGAATTTTCCTCATCCATTGATTTATATAACTTTATGTCTTTTCCTAAAACAGAGTTCAGCTTATTAATTAAATCATAGGTCTCTTGTAGTTCTTTACCTGTATCACAAGTATAATACTCAATATCTAACTCAGGATGTCTTTGACTCATATAGATAGATAGTGCAGCACTGTCTTTTCCTCCTGAGATTCCTAAAAGATGATTTACTTTTGACATATTATTTTAATTTAATTCGTTTTCTAGCAATTCATATAGTAATTGCATTTTTTCTTGCTTTTCTAAGTTACTAATTAAATTGGTAACTTCTTGTTTTGTAGGATTAAGTTTATCACTTAATTTTTTATCTACAATTATCGTCTCTCCTAAAGGAATAGATGATTTATACATGATATTTATGGATACCATTTCTTTATTTTCCTCTTCAAATTGATGAAGATCAACAACAGATAGTATATTACTAGAATACTTTTCTAAATTCGACAATAGAATACTTTCTTCATTGTCAATCATTCGATTAATATCTTTGTTTAAAGCAACATCTGCTACTGATTTTAACCATGAATCTCTATCAGGTATTGCAGAGGTTAATCGTCTATAGAAGATAGCACTTTGTTTTTCAAGTAATTCTACTTTAACTCCTTTGAGTCTATTTAGAATAATGTCTTTATATACAGGGAATTCTTCTTCACAACTAAAGCTTAATTTTAGTTTTGTTTCAATTCTATTTAAAAGTTCATCATAAGCCCCTCTAAGCTGCTTGATAGCATCCTGAATATGGAATATATATGCTTCTAGTTTTTCTTCATCTTTTTCGAAATCAATACTAGTAAAGCCTAAAGCTTGAGGAAATAGATTAAACAGAGCGTCTTCTGGGTCTTTTGCATTGTCAATAGATTCTCTAAAGGCAATTGCTTTAGTGCTAATATTCTTGGTTTTCTTACTAAAGTCATTAAGCGAATTATAGAATCTTAAAAAGCTCGCAAATACTGTTAAGAAAGATGATTTTGCCCCTAGGTTATCATCGTTGCTTACTTGAATAAGATCCTTATAACTTTCTAATAAGTTAAGTTTTAACCCTTCTATTTTATAATGTTTAATACTAAATTTACTTGGGTTTTTGTGAACTAGTTCAAGTATCTCTTCATCTATATATGGGATAAATCCTGATTGTTCGTGAAACAAAGCATAATCTTCTTTTTTAATGATTAAAAAAGCAGGTATCCATATGTCTCTAAAACCTTTTTTAAGTTTATAAGGAGCCTCGCTTAATACATCATATAATTCAGCAAGATTTCTCCTTGAGTTAGTTGCACTTGTAAGGAAACTTTCACATTCTTGCCATAGTGTAGTAAACTTCTTGTTAGTGGTCTCACTGCCTTGTGTTTCTTTTGGTGTATAGTACTGAAAATACCCTAAATTAGAATCTAATCTATGTATACCAGTATCTTTAAAAAGAGATAAATAGATTGCCTTTTCTGGGGGGAACTTATTTTCCTCAAATCCAAGATCTTTTTCTGTACTATTGTTTAGTAATGCCTTAATTAATCTTTTTCTTGCAGTAGAGATTTGTGAACTAATAAACTCTCTATTGATTAGCTCATTCTTAAGTATAGGTTCCTTGCTAAAAACCTCAGTACAAATATCTGATAGTTGCTTGTTTAATGCTTTTTTATCTTTGATGCTAATTTGCTTACCATTGAAGAACCATTGATTATTATTTTGTGTTTCAAATAGGTTATTTAATACTAAATTCTCTAATTGATTAATATAGTATTGTATTTCTTGATCGATAATTTTTTTAGCTGTAAAATCTTCTTTTTTCTTGATTTTAATAGCTTGCAGTTTTTTTAAAGTAAAAAGATTTTCATGTATCTTTTTAGTGTTATGGTAGTAAACAAATAGATTAGCTCCTGTATTTTCAGAAGTTTCTTTAATATGCTTTTGAGCAATTTTCTCATCAAAAATTAGGTTGATGTAACCATCAATTGCTCCTTGAGCAGCACTAATCTCATTTAAGTTATTTAAAACTCTAAATTCAAAATATCTATTAGATCCATGTATAAAGGAGTATCTCTTAGCAGATAGTACTGGGAAGCTAATGTTATTTACTATTTCTTGTTCTATTTTAAAATTTGGGTTAACCTCTTTTGAGATATCACTTAATTCTTGGTCAATATCTAAATCAGTACCTTCTAAAAAGTTTAATTTCCCACTGTGGTTGAAAAATCTAATTACTGCGGCTTTATGAAGTTTTTCTATACAAAATTCTATAGCAGAATTAGAGTAAGAATTATTTGTCTTAGAGATATATAGAGTTAGAATGTCTTTGTCTAAATTACTGTTAGTTACAGCAAATAGGTTTAATAAGCATATTGTTTTGATACATTTACTTGCAATTTCAAAATCAAGTTTGTTTTCAAATAGTAATTCAGCTCTATCAAGTGCTCTAAAGGCAATTTGCCATTGTACTCTATGAGGATTTTTATAACTGTGTATTTCAGTAGCTAAGTTTTTAATTAAATAATCAAAGACTACATCTACTGAGTAAAAAGTGTGTTTTTTTTCTGTATTAAGATCAGATAGAAATGTGAACAATGATCTTTCATTTTGTCCATATCGCTGAAGGCTACTAACAAGTGTATTAATTGATAAATAGTCTAGAGGATAGATTGAATCTAATAATTGATCTATAGTCTGATCTTTGTACTTAAAAAGGTTAGTCGTCTTAATAAAGCGATTTAGTTTTTTTGCTTTTACACTGTTTTCTTTGCTAATAGTAATGCTTTTTAAAGCTTCACTAGCAAAGAATATAAGCTGTTCTATAGGCTCATTAAAAACAAGCTCTTTAAACCTTCCTTTTACTTTTTCCCATTCTCTTTTCTCTAGTTGAGATAGATTGTTACTGTATTCAGAAAAGTTCTGGTGTAACGTAATAATAAAGAAAACATTTTTTCTTTCGTCATTAGCCCACTCAGCAATTAACTGAATAAGGTATAAATCATCTGCATTTCCGGTTTTATTTATTTGTTCTAAGAATTTACCAAACTCATCTATTACAACAATAAGCTCTTTTCCTTTTTTGCTTGATTTAAGACGTAGAGACTCAAGTGATTTCATAATTGATTTATGATCACTTTCTTCTATGTTTAAGCTTGTAGAAATACTTTGACAAATAGATGTGCTTTCCCCCACAATTTTAAAGAAATCGTAACCGTTAATATTAGCAGGAGTAGGCGTAAAATAAAAAGTTTTTTTTTCTAAATTTCTCTCAACAGCCCATAAAAAAGTTGATTTACCAGTTCCGTAGTTTCCAACTATAGTGAATGACTTTGTAACTGAGTTTTGTTTATGAAATATATTATTGAATATTTCAACGGCGTTTTGAGTAACAATATAGTTTAGATCTTTATCTTGATCTCTAAGTATATTAGTTGAGATATTATTGTATTTCATAATAGTTGTTTAAAAGTGATTTTTTTAAATCTTCTGAGTTGTTTTTGATTGAAACATTGCTATTGCCAGCTGTGTCGCTATATGTCATTGAAAGCTCTTTAATTGCGTTTAATCCAATAAGATGATCTTGCAATGATTCATTAGTCATACAAAAGTAATTAGCAATTGTATTTTGAATATCATTAATATCTATAACATTCTTGTCTAGTGATGTAGCAAGCTCTGAGATACAGTATGCTAAAATTGGTAAAGGAATTTCTCTTTCAGTTTTATTTATTCTGTATAGGTCGCTTTTGCTATCTACTTTTTCTACTAAATTTAGTTCAAGTAGAGGAGAGTTAAGATCATCTTCTATGTTTTTTGCATCTTTTTTAGTAGCAATATAAGATCTAATAAAAACTTTGAAATCAGTAGATAATGTGTTTTCACTTGTTCTTCTTACATTTCTATCATCTCCAAACTTGTTAATGAAACTTATTACTTTTTCTTCATTAAATTCATAAGAAGCCTTGTCTATAAAATACTCTGTAAATATTAAGTTATAGATACTAGCATGTTTAAAATGACAAATATAAAATTGCAATAACCATAAAGTTCCTTCATCCTCTAGGTATCTATCTACCCCATCTTTTTCAGAAAATATGTAATCAGCAAATTCAGTTAGAAGCCCATCTTTAGTTATATTAAAGGCATCTAACCAATACTTTAAAGAAGAAACCATATTTCGACCAATACCTAAAAGTTTTATTGCTTTTTCTGTTTGATTAAACTCTTTATATCCTTGATTTTCAGTGAATTCGTAACCTTTTAATAACCATTGTTGCTTACAATGAAACGTATCGTGACCTGAAAATTTTAGTGTCATAGTTGTATATTTTTGTATATTTTGCTAAATTAAGGAATAAATGGATAGATTCATCCATTTATAATACTAAAAACCGAATTTGCTAATATTTAGGGCAGTAAAGACTAATTGTTAATTTTATTTTTATGTTTAAATTCCTGAATAACAAGTGTTTGTATTTAAGTTTATTTGCTTTTATAATTAGCTTATAGTGCACTAATAAATAGTATGGTTTCACTAAATTCTATAATTGAGTGTATTTGGTTTTCACTAAATTTGTTTGAAACACACAGTTAGACATTTTAGTAAGAAAAATTATGGATAGCAATAATAAGCGATTAGGGATAATTGAAATTGTATTACCTAAGATTGATTATCGGAATTACATTTCAGGATGGATCAAGACATGTAATAATGAAAAAATATATTTTCATGAGAATTCTTTTTTAGAAGAGGGAGCAAATAATAAAAAGATAGAGAAAGGTATTTTTGTAAGGTTTGTAGATAAAATATCAAATACAAAAAAAGGAGAAAGAAATGACGCTACTTGTGGTTTTTTATTATTTGAAGACACCCTGATTAGTGAAATTGTTGAGTATACAAAGGAGGAAATTGAATTTATCTATAATAATGCTAGCTTAAGTTTAAAGAAAAGAATTGATGCTTTGGGTATAGAGACTCTATCATTAACTAATAGAATAAGTGACAAACAAAAAGATGTTGGAGATAAAAAATGTATAAAGAGTTTTATTGAAGAAAAATCTTTTTTAGAAAATCTTTTTAATGCAAATTCTGATGAGTATAATGAAATACTATTTAAAACTATAATTAATGGTATCCATAAAATTGATTCAAAGGAGGTATTTACACAATGTGAGTATTTACTACAGATAAATAGGGGTAAAATAGAAAATAGTTTAAAGGATTTAAATTCGGTTTTTTATAATATAGCTAGTGATGAATATAAGTTTCTTTTTTGGTTTAAAGGTTATGTAGAGTATTGTTCTACAGATATATTAAGAAGATTCTTTGAAGATTCTGATTTGAGTCTTAAACAGGATATAATAAAGAGATGTAACGGTGATGATTTTGGATTTTTAGTATATAGTGTCAAGAATATTAAGTCAAATGTAGTTGAAGAAGTATATTTTAAAGGAATTGAAGCAAAGTTGTTAGAAGAGTTAGAACTTGCTGAAAAAAGTATTTCTATTGCGGTTGCCTGGTTTACTAAGGATAGTTTATTTAATATTCTTTGTGAGAAATTAAAGAGTGGTGTGAAAGTGGAGTTGATTATTATAAATGATTATATTAATAATTGGGAACTAGGATTACCATTTCAAGAATTTATAGATTTAGGAGGAAGATTATATCTAAGTGAATTACCATATGTGATGCATCATAAATTTTGTATCATAGACAATAATGTAATTTTTAATGGATCATATAATTGGACCTATTTTGCTGAAAAGTATAATGATGAAAATGTTATGTTCTTTAAAGGAAATGAAATATTAGTTGGTAAGTTTAATGAAGAATTTGAATTATTGAAATCTAAATTGTAAATCGTCAGCAAAAAGTGGACAATTAAGATACTATAAATAAGATAGTGTTTTCAAAAAATGATAACTTTATAATTATGGGAAGAGTCAGTAAGAAAACACCAGAAAGTATGGTAAAAGATATCCGTAAAAATACGCGTAGACTATTTACCTCAGAACAGAAAGTATTGATTGTAATAGAAGGATTACGAGCAGAGCTATCTGTATCAGAACTATGTAGAAAATACTCCATTAGTCAAACTCAGTTCTATAAATGGAATAAAGAGTTTTTAGAGGCAGGTAAAAAACGATTATCAGGAGATATTACAAGAGAGGCTACCAGTGATGAAGTAGCAGAGTTACGCAAAGAAAATGCAAAACTAAAAGAGGTAGTTGCAGATTTGGTATTGCGTTACGATATTGTAAAAAAAACCTTAGACATGCTGGAATAAATGAATTATATCGCAAGTATATGAGACTAACAGCAGCAGAGAAATATGAGCTAATCCAAAGTGTAACCACAAGTGAATTGGGAGTTAAAAAGACTCTTGAAGAGTTTGGTATTCCTAAAAGCAGCTTTTATAAATGGTATAAACGTTACTTAGAAAAAGGATATGATGGATTAGAAAAAAGTAAGCGAATAAGTAATAGGCAATGGAATAGTATTCCTGAGAGTCAACAGAACTTAGTTGTTGAGATAGCTTTAGAATATCCTGAATTATCTTCACGAGAATTAGCTTATAAAATTACAGATGAACAAGGTATCTATATCTCAGAGTCCAGTGTTTATAGAATATTAAAGAAGAGAGATTTAATACCCGCTCCAAATCATATTCTAATAGAAGCATCTAATGAATTTAAAGATAAAACACAGTTTGTACATCAAATGTGGCAAACAGACTTCACGTACTTTAAAATTATTGGATGGGGTTGGTATTATTTAAGTACGATTTTAGACGATTACAGCCGTTATATTATTCATTGGGAACTATGTGACTCTATGGAAGCTAATGATGTAAAAAGAACCGTAGAAACAGCTATAAACAAGGCAAAACTCAAATCAAAAGCAAAACCTAAGTTGTTATCTGATAACGGACCTTGCTACATCGCAAAAGATTTAAAGATCTTTTTAGAGAAGGATATGAAAATGAAGCAAGTACATGGGAGACCTCTACATCCTCAAACACAAGGAAAAATTGAGAGATATCATAGAACAATGAAAAATGTTGTAAAACTTAATAATTACTATCATCCTGAAGAGCTAATAGATGCTATTGAGGTTTTTGTAGAAAACTACAATAATAACAGATATCACGAGGCAATTGGAAACTTAACTCCTAAGGACGTATATTATGGAAAATCAGATAAAATATTAGAAAAAAGAGCTGTTTTAAAACAAGAAACTTTAACTAAAAGAAGACAGTTGTATAATCAACAAAAATTAATAAATTTATAACTAAAACACTATCTTATGCTTACGTCCTAAAAGTCTACATTAGTTTGAAGACATACAATAACAAAGTCTCTTCTAATTCGATAATTAGTTTTGAAAGTGCAATTTTTAAGCAATCCTTGGATATATCAAGAGCAAATTTTTGGTGTAAACTTACTTTTTGGAACTCAGAAATAGAGAATACTATACCTAAAGAAATAGGATTGTATTGTACTGATGATATCGAGAAAGTATCTGTATTAGAACCTAAAAAGGAGGCTTATAAAAAAATACGAGAATCTTATCGTATAATAAAGAATGAATTTACAAAAGAAGGAAATGCGATTGACTCATTAGATTTTTTTAATTATGAAATGATTGCTTATAAAGAAGAAAAAAGAAGAGATATTGAGAGAGAAGAAAAAAGAAGAGATATTGAGAAAAAATTAAGTGAATTTTTTATTTGGTTAAGATTTACTAATGATAGATTCTTAATTTGGCTCAATAAAATTTCAAATGATAATGGAACTAATTGGTTTAGAGGAATCTGTTTTACATTAATTATCACTTTGATTTTTTATCTTATTTTTTTATTGACTATATCAGGTGAATTAATGTTTTCTACATCTAAGCTAGCGTTAAAATCGACTTTGAAACATTTCGTGGAATTTTTAAATGTCTCAAAATGGGATATTAAACCTTTTGGTATAGATAGTTATGACTATGGATACGTTGTACTATTTATCGGGAGACTATTTATTGCATATGGATATTATCAAACGATACAGGCTTTTAGGAAGTATGGTAAGAAGTAATTTTTTTGCCTATTTAATATGAAAGTCGCTATTTATAAGACATACGGAGTAGGGGTTAAAACGCTCTTTAATATAGACTTGAAAACCGATAGCTCATGCTATCGGTTTTTTTATGTTTACAATATTCTACTTTTTTACAACTCTGTGCTAACATTTTTTTTCAAATGTAAATTTCAGATGTACTACATTCTCCGCTACTCCTCACCACTAAAGACCCATAACTTTTTGTACCGACATTTTAATTCAAGAAAAACCACCTAAATATTCCTCTTTTTCAAAACATATTCACGCGCTTTTTCCTGAATTTGATCATCAGATAAAGACTTGTTTTTTAGTAACCATTCATCAATTTCAGACTTCTGAAAGAATAAGTATTTACCATTAGGTTTAGAGTAGGGGATTTTACTGTAGTGAACCAAATGATAGATATACGATTTTTTAAAACCAGTATACTTCTCTAGTTCTTCCACAGATAGTATTTCCTTGTGATTAGAGATAATAAGTTGCTCTAAATAATTAAGTTTTTCCAGTATAAGTTTAATAGTTTCCATAATCAATTATTTTTAGATTTAGAAGCAAACTACAGTTATATCATAAACGACTAAAGCCAAGTGTACTTTCAAGTACCACTTGGCTTTAGCATAATTATAATCTGTAATTAATCCTTAGTTTAAAATCCAAATTTAAGCTCTGGGATAAGCTCAGAGGCTTCTTTCATTTTACTATCTATGATCTTAGCATAGATTTGAGTAGTTCTAATTTCACGATGTCCCAAACGTTTAGAAACCGTGTAAATATCGGCGCCATTCTCTAGGAGTAGCACCGCATTGGTATGTCTCGCACTATGGAAGGTAATATGCTTGTGAATACCCGCTCGGTTACACCAACGGACAATTTCATTATTGTAAATAGCAGAATATTTAAGATTAGTAAAAACGAGTTGATTTAGTGATTCTCTTTCTCCTAAGAGTTCTCTTGCTTGTTTGGAGATATAAAGATATTCAACACCTTCTGTTTTTTCTTGTCTATAGATGACTCTACAAACATCATCTTCGTCTCTTACCTCAGACCAAACAAGTTTGTTAATATCCGACCAGCGTAGACCAGTTAAACAAGAGAATAAAAAGGCACGTTTAAGTACTTCGTATTTACAATCTGTTTTTACAAGTCTTTGAACTTCATTAAAAGTAAGATACTCTCTTTGACTTTCTGCCTGTTTGAAACTCTTTACCTTTTGAGCATAGTTAATTGTTAGATACCCCTCTTCAAAGGCTAATCGAAGAGCTGCTCTAAATTTATTGAGATAGGAGTATTTTGAGTTTAATGAAAGCGGAAGTTTACTTTTAGTAAGGGCCTTTGTATCAAAGTAATGTCTGACCTTTTTTAAAAAGTCATCATCTACTTCATCAAAAGTAAAAGTAGTAGAGATACATTTTTTTAAGTGAAGGAAACTAGCAGTCCAGTTTCCATAGTTTTTAGGACTTTCGTATTTCTCTTCCATTTTTTCGTGAAAGAAGTCTAGGAAGCAACGTTGTCCTTTATGTTTGTTTTTAATTCCGTATTTACCTCGAAGGTCTTCACTTTGTCTGATGGCTAAGATATTCTCAGCCATTTGTAGCGCTTCTTTGTTTTCCTTTCTCTCCTTTGGGCTATTAGGAGCGCCATGTAGGAAGAGTTTGAGGTTTTCGAATTCTCTGATATGTTTCCTTTTACCATCAGCCAGAACTTCAGTTCCTTTGAGGTATTCTATATGGAGACTAATCTTACCACTTGGTAATTTTCGTTGTTTAAGTGTGATTCTCATAATTTTCTATATTAGGTTAGGGAGACTCAATTTGTACAACATTTGTACAACACTTTTTAATTATGTTGTACAAATGCGGTACTAAATATAGAAAATAAGGACATCTTATAAAAATATTTAACACTCAACTATTTGATTTTCAAATCATTTCAAACAAAATAAAAGTATTAAAAAGACAGGTTATTTACCGATACAAAAGTTCGCAAAAATATTACCTAACAATTCGTCATTCGTAACTTGCCCTGTTATTTCACCGAAGAAATATAAAGCCTGACGAATATCAATAGCCATTAAGTCTGCAGGTAAATTAGTCTGAAGTCCCCATTTCACTTTTTCGATTTCCTCCAAAGCTTTTAGAAGAGAATCGTAGTGACGCGTATTGGTTACGATTGTTTCATTATTGCGTAGAGCACCAGTATTAACAAAGCCTAATAGAGCCTCTTTTAGCTCCTCTACACCTACATTCTCCTTTGCAGACATCAACATCAGATTATCAATGTTTGCATGATATAAAGCGATTTGTTCTTCTGATAATAAATCCTTTTTATTACAAACTACAAGTAGTGGTTTTAGTGGATACTTGTTTTTGAGTTTTTCTAACTCAACTTTTATTTCATCTAAAGAACTACTGTTTAATTTAGCTCCATCGATTAGGTATATAACAACTTGAGCCGCTTCAATCTTCTCAAACGTCTTTTGGATACCAATGCTTTCTACCACATCTTTTGTTTCGCGGATACCAGCGGTGTCTATAAATCTAAAACCAATACCATCGATTACTAATTCATCCTCAATCGTATCACGGGTTGTCCCTGCAATATCAGAGACGATAGCGCGCTCTTCATTTAGTAAAGCATTTAATAAAGTTGATTTCCCTACGTTAGGTTCTCCAACGATAGCTACAGGGATTCCATTCTTAATTACATTACCTACTGCGAAAGAGTCGATAAGGCGTTTTAGCACAAATTCTATGCGGTCGATTAGTTCTTTAAACTGCGTACGATCTGCAAATTCCACATCTTCCTCTGAGAAATCAAGTTCTAATTCAATCAACGAGGCAAAGTTCAACAACTGCTCGCGTAGTTTAGCAATCTCACTTGAGAATCCCCCGCGCATTTGCTGCATTGCGATTTGATGACTTGCTTCGTTATCAGAAGCGATTAAGTCAGCGACAGCCTCGGCTTGTGATAAATCTAACTTACCGTTTAAGAAGGCACGCATGGTAAACTCCCCAGCTTGGGCCATCTTAGCACCTTTGCGCAGACACAATTGGATTATTTGTTGCTGGATGAAGGTAGAACCGTGGCAAGATATCTCTACTGTATTCTCTCCTGTATAGGAATTAGGACCTTTAAAAATAGAGATTAACACCTGATCCAAAACGCGATCTCCATCTACGATATGCCCCAAGTGTAGCGTATGTGTTTTTTGTTTTGTCAGGTCTTTGTTTTTAATCGATTTAAAGATACCGTTTACTAATGTGATAGCATCTTTACCCGAAACTCTTATGATGGCAATAGCACCTGCACCAGATGGGGTTGCCAATGCTACTATTGTATCTTGTAATATCATATATGCTGAATTATCTGGCAAAGATAATATTAATTCAGTAAACTAAAATTAGCTGTAGATCACTGCAAGGCTCGCTACTATTTATTTGTATATTTGAGTATTAAGATAAAAGGCAAAATGAGAATAGTAGCAACAATAGTTTGTTTGTGTATGTGTTTTTGGGGACAAGCTCAGACATTTCGAATGACTGAGAAGGAACAAACTCAAGTAAAAAAGACTTCCAATAAAGCCCTTCCTTATTTATTGAAAATTGAGCAGGTATTAGATAATAATGCCATATTGTTACAACAGCAAGATCCCAATATTCAGAATCCTGCTATTAATGAGCTTGTCAAGCAAAGTTTGACAATGGCTACGACAGAGAACCAAATTCGCTTAAAGAAAATTATATGTATTGCCTGTTATAAGGAGGAGTGGCTGAATCAAATTACTGCAGCTGAATTATTACTTGATGTTGACATAGAGGGGAGAGAAGGTATTTCTTTAGCCCAAGAGACCAATCAAAATCAGGCAGTTTACAGTACGGAAAACACTCAACAAAGAAATGGACAGGTTCCAATTGAAAGCAATAGGGAACTGACTGCTCAAGAAAAGTCAAAACGGGGATATGACAATCTTGCTAATGCTCTTAAGGGGCATTTTGGTCAAGATTATTTTACCGTTTTTCGAAATCTTGATTACAATTTTGTGACAATGAATTTTACTTCCTTCTTACAAGGACAAATGCGCATGGCTTACAAAGAACAGCTAAGACAAAAAAGTAAAATTATCGAAAAATACGTACCAGGGATTTCAACGCGTCAAGGTGAGTATTTAAACGTTACTTATCACATAAAGCGAGATAATAACATCTACGGTGCGTATTCAGAAGGCGCAACCCTTGTTCAATCAGTTGAAATCGTTGGGAATTCTGATCTTGTGGCAAACTTGTTTACAGCGTATTGGCAGGTAACGCCCAAATTAGAGGGATATAAGAAAGGAGAAGTCATTTCAAAGCAATTTTGGAATGACTACGTAGTGTTAGAGGTTCTCTCCTTAAGAGAGAGTAAAATTACAATTAAAAAAGGAAATTTTACCTTGGATTATGAAGCTATCTTTGGCTTACATCCCCAAGTGGAATCTAAATAGTAAACAACAACAATCAAACGCAGAATCTTGAAAAAATAGAATAAACTTATGACAAACAACAATTTTAACCCCACCTTGGACTATGCTAAGTCACTTGATGAAAATGACTCTTTAAGTAGTTTTAAGAAGCGATTCTACCCACTTGAGAACAATCAGATTTACATGGATGGCAATTCATTAGGCCTTGCCTCGATTGATGCAGAAAAGGCCTTGTTAAGAGTCATGGAGGTATGGAAGAAACAAGGAATATTGATTTGGAATACAGATGAAGGTTACTATTTTAATTACGGCAAAAAGTTAGGTGCTCGATTGGCAAAACTGATAAAGGCAAATAGTGATGAAGTAATTGTTACGGCTAATACAACTTTGAATATTCATCAGATAATAGCAACATTTTGGAAACCAACCAAACAGCGCTATAAGATATTAGTAGACGATTTAAATTTTCCAACTGATCGTTACGCGATTGATAGTCAGATTAAGCTAAAAGGGATGCAGGTCGAAGATGTGATTAAAGTTGTAAGTAGTAAAGACGGGATGTTTTTAGACGAGCAAAGTATCATTGATGCCATGACAGAAGATGTAGCGATTGTTTTGTTGCCTTCTGTTCTCTATCGCAGTGCACAGCTTTTGGACCTTGATAAGTTGACAAAAGAGGCTCATCGAAGGGGAATTATCATTGGTTTTGACTTGTGTCATTCTATTGGAGCTGTAGAACATGACTTCAATTTAGTCCAACCTGATTTTGCGATCTGGTGCAATTACAAATATCTTTCAGCTGGTCCTGGTGCGACAGCTGGTATTTATGTAAATAGGAAGCACTTTGGAAGAGAAATAGGACTTGCTGGTTGGTTTGGAAATAGCGATGAGACTCAGTTTGAGCTGAAACACAATTTTGAACAAGCTGCTGATATCAAAGCTTTTCAAACAGGAACACCTAATATGTTTTCAATGGCACCCTTGGAAGGCATATTGGATATTTACCAAGAGGCAGGTATGGATCGCATACGCAAGAAATCGCTTATGTTAACCGCCTATTTGATGTATTTGATAGACCACAAGTTAAGTCAGTGGGGCTACAGTTACATTAGTCAACAGCAGGATGAATGTAGAGGAGGACATGTTGCTTTGGTGCATAAACAAGCCTATAGAATCTGCCTGGCTTTAAAAGAACGCAATTTTATTCCTGATTACAGAGAGCCAGATATTATTAGGTTGGCCCCTGTTGCCTTGTACAATACCTTTGAAGAGGTTTACTTGTTGGTGGAAGAATTGGCGCTAATTGCCCAAGATCAAGTGTGGGAAAAGTACAGTACACACAAGTCAATCGTTACTTAATCATTTCATTCCATAAATCGAAAAGCAAGCTAAGAAAGAATCTTTATTAGCTTGCTTTTTTGTATGTGCTACAGTGAAATCTCAAATAAACTGACTATAGCATTGTCGTAATGCTTGGGTAAACCTTCCGTGTCATTTAGTTTGGATAAGCCTAAGAAAGCAAATCCGCATCGTTGGTAGTAAGTTATAAGATTGGTGTTTTCTCCTACGGTATCCATTCGGATGTAGGCTTTGTCATTTGCCGAAGCATAGTCTTTGGCCCAATTTACGATGTGTTGTACTAACTGCCTACCTCTGAAATTGGGATGAGTCGCAATTCGGTGGATATAAACAGCAGGATCGCTATTTTTCTCTTGCCATATTTGAGGATCGCTAAAAGTCGTTGCCCAAATACAAGCTATTTGCCCATCTATCACAAGTTTCCATTGTCTGTTTTGCTTAATTTCACTTTCGATGAGGCTGTCTTTAAAAATAGGCCAATGTACAGTATATCGCTCTTTCTGAAAGTTAGTAGCCAGTTCGTATAACTTGAAGATCTCCTCTTTGTCATTTAGATTGCTATTTTGTATCATCATTTTATTGTGGTTTGGTTTGAAAGCTAAAAATAAGGTAAAGCTTTCTCAATTAAAGTTTCCACTGTGATTGATCCAGAGTATCTATAGAGTTTATACGACAAGAGCATATTGCATTGACAATTCGTCCATTGACACTGAAGCAACTGTGTGGTATGCTTGTGTGATAGCGAATGCCTAATCTGAGCTCATTGTTTTGAGTTAACCAAACTTTTTACTCCCAGCTACACATAGAATAACACCTAATGTTACTAAGATCATACTGGAGCTTACGTGTTCGTTCAGAAGATAAGCAGCTAAAGCTAATCCGAAGAAAGGCTGTAACAACTGCAATTGACCTACAGAAGCGATTCCTCCCTGTGCCAACCCTTTATACCAAAAGATAAAACCTACAAACATGCTAAATACTCCTAAATAAGCAACTCCTATCCAGGCATCTATGCTGATGAACTCTGGCGTGGCAGGTGCTGTAATAAACATAATTGGCAGTGAGATAGGTAGTGAAAGCACCACAGCCCATGAAATTACTTGCCATCCACCAAGGGATTTGGATAATTTAGCTCCTTCAGCGTAGCTAAGACCACACAGTAGAATAGCGATAATCATGAGTATGTTTCCAAGGGGCGAACTTGTTCCTCCTTGCAGAACTGCAAAGCCAATGACTAACAGACTACCCAATATGGAGAATAACCAAAAGATGCCTTTGGGCTTTTCTCCTCCTCTAATTACTGCAAAAACCGCTGTACACATAGGTAAGATCCCTAAGTAAACCAGAGAATGCGCTGAGGTGATATACTGTAGTGCTAAAGCCGATAGTAAGGGGAAGCCAATCACCCCGCCGATTGCTACAATACCCAAGGGAAGAAGTTGTGCTTTAGTTGGCTTTATTTCTTTGAAAATCAAAAGACAGATCAGAGCTAAAACACCAGCAATACCCGCACGGGAAGCCGTTACAAATAGCGGGTCCATTTCTATGACAGCTACCTTTGTTGCGGGCATAGACCCACTAAATAAGAATACTCCTATGAATCCATTGATCCACCCGTTAGTTGAATTTGAAGAAGGCGTAATATCTATTACTGTTGTCGTTTTCATTTCTATGTTTTATTTACCAGACAAAAATCCGTTGAATCTTTAATAAGTACAGTATCAATTTTGTAAATTTACACGGGTACAGTTAAGATAGTTATGGAACACAGTTATATTTATGTCACGATTGCTGATGCGATTGCCAGTCAGATTCGAAGTAGTGTATTACAAGAAGGAGATCGTTTACCTTCTATTCGCGCACTTTGTAGTGAGTACAAAATTAGCATGAATACAGCCAAGCGAATTTATCAAGAGTTAGAAGCAAATGCCTTAATCGAAGTAAAGCCTCAATCAGGCTATTTTGTGAGTAATTTGTTTTATGCAGAAGTCCCTATACCTGAGGTTAGCAAGCCTGTACTGTTAGCCAATAATAAGGAACCTAAGGAAATTATCCGAAAAGTTTACTCTAATATGGGAAACAGAGATTTTACGCTATTTTCGTATAGTACTTTATACGACGGTTTTTTACCTTCTTCTAAGATGAAAAAGGAAATAGTAGCAGCCTCGCGTTTACTTGTTGATGGGGGAATAGAATATGATTCTGTACAGGGCAATTTGCACTTGAGAAGAATGATCGCACATAGAGCAATGACTTGGGGAGGTACGTTGAAGGAAGAAGATATCATTACCACTAATGGCAGTATGAGTGCGATTTCGCTGTGTATGTTAGCTTTGGGAAAACCAGGGGATACTATAGCAATTGAAAGTCCGTGTTATCCAGGTATATTCCAATTAGCCATTGACTTAGGCTTCAAAGTATTAGAACTTCCAACTGATCCAATCACGGGAATAAAGGTAGAGGCATTAGAAGAAGCAGTTGAGTATATCGACTTGTGTTTACTGATTTCTAATTACAATACGCCATTGGGAAGCTGTATGCCAGAGGAAAATAAAAGGGCAATTGTAGCCCTATTGGACAAACACAATATTCCTCTGATTGAAGATGATGTGTATGGGGATCTTTATTTTGGCAATCATCGCCCCAATTGCTGTAAAGCTTTTGACAAGACAGGTAATGTGCTTTGGTGTAGTTCTGTATCAAAGACTTTAGCTCCTGGTTATCGTGTAGGATGGGTCTGTCCTGGAAAATACAAGGATAAGATTCTCCATCAAAAATTAGTTCACGCGATATCTACGCCGGGGCTAATGCAAGAGGCAGTCGCCAGCTTTATGAAATCCGGCAACTACGATAAGCATTTGAGAAAACTAAGACAAAACTTGTATAGTAACTACCAAAAATACCTCAATACAATCATCACAAGTTTTCCCATTGGTACTAAAGTAAACCGACCACAAGGAGGCTTATCACTTTGGATTGAGTTTGACCAAAGAGTGCAAGCAATGAAACTTTATGACTTAGCTATTGCTGAAAAGATAAGTATTGCACCAGGACGCATGTTTACGGTTCAAGAGCAATTCGAAAACTGTATTCGCCTGTGTATAGGCTTGCCGTGGTCTACTGAAGTAGAAGACAAACTTGTGAGAATTGGTGAGTTGAGCAAGCAACTTTTACAGGAATCAAGATAGAAGGCACCTAAAAACGAGAGGTGCTCATTCTTATCGATATCAGGAGCTAATTGAGCTACTATTGGGGATTTTCTTGAATATACTTGATGTATTTTAAGACTTGATTAGCCTCTGATGTATTGACTTCCAATTCCAATTGTTTTCCCAAATAAAGTTGCAACTCATAGAAATAAGTCGTCATAACGGTCAGTGCATCCCAAGTGCGTTGCACATTAGCATTGCTATATGTGCGTAGGACGCGATTGTAATCTTCAGCACTGAGATATTGTTTGATAAACTTTCCCGATTTTCCAATGGATACTTCAAAATTGTGTTCACAGCCAATTTTCCAAGAAAGCAATTCTGTAAACATGGGGCGGACGACAGTTTCCATCATATCTTTAGCGTAGAGTCTTTCTTCTCTTGCCAAGCCTTTTGCAACATTAGTTGTGCACCACCAAAATTCATTACACACTTCTGTAAAAGCTCTTTGAGTTGGTCGATTTACGTGGTAGTCACGGTCTGACGGCTGAGGTATATCATCAAACAAATGGTCTTTATCTAACCACACTACAGATAGACTATCTCGCTTGTATTTGGCCAGTTCTCCTATGGGAAATAAAGTCAAGTCTATTCTGCTGTAGTCTTCGAAGATCATAAGGTAAGTGTACGAAATAGGAGTGTTGCCAATCTCGTTGCCTAATTCCATATCGTCAGGACGTTGTTCTATAATTGGTTCGCCAAAGGCTTGGTGAATGACTTCTTCTATCTTTACAGTTTCAATATCTGTGACAAAGTACACAATATCGTAGTCTTGATATTTATCTGGTTTAACTAAAGAATTAGCTCTCGACCCGTTGAGAATTACTGCTCGGATTCGATCGTCTTTTTCAGCTGTTTTTACAATTGTAGTTTGGTAGTTTACGTGCATAAGGTGTTGTTTGAATGTTAGAACAATATAATAAAATTAACCAAACCTATCCTTAGATATGGTTTATTGTATAGGAAATTATACGAAAATATTTTAATAGTATAACTTTTGAAAAGCGACTCTCTCTTTGGTGATTTGTGTAGTGGATTACAAGGTGTCGATCTCAATGATTCTCTTATTCTGCAAATACAAGAGTTGTCCATAGGACTTAATCGATATCGAACAGGTTAATTAGAGATAGTCTATAATGTGTTTAAAATTAGTTTTTTACAAGTGTAAGGTGTACTTTGGATGAGCATGTTAAAAAAAATAAGCTACGACTATAAAATAGTAAAAAAAGTAAGCGTTTTTAGTTTATTTTTGCGCCTTTAATTTTTATTTGCTTTATAACAAAATGCCACAAGAATTACAGTTACAAGTTCTTCCAGAAGTAGCAGCAAAAGCTGATCTATTGACACAGTACGTTGCGAACCACGTGAAGTGTTCTCCTAAGGATATTAAGCATATTACTATCCTAAAGCGATCTATCGATGCCAGACAGCGCACCGTGAAGATCAATTTAAAAGTTGCTGTTTTCTATGCAGATGATGATGTTGTACACAGAAAAATTGATTTCCCTGAGTATAAGAACGTAAGAGATGCCGAGCGAGTAATTGTTGTCGGAGCAGGTCCTGCAGGGTACTTTGCTGCTTTGCAATTAATCGAATTAGGAGTAAAGCCAATCGTATTAGAAAGAGGAAAAGATGTAAGAGGTCGTCGTCGTGATTTGAAGGCAATTAACAGAGATCACATTGTGAACCCTGATTCTAACTACTGTTTTGGAGAAGGAGGAGCAGGTACCTATTCTGATGGTAAATTATATACGCGTTCTAAAAAACGCGGAGATGTCAACCGCATCTTAGAGTTGTTAGTCGCTTTTGGTGCTACTCAAGATATTTTAGTAGAGGCTCATCCACATATTGGAACTAATAAGTTGCCAAAGATTATGCAGGATATGCGCGAGAAGATCATTGAGTTTGGAGGAGAGGTCTTGTTTGAAACACGCGTAGAAGACTTTGTAATCAAAAGCAGTGCAATCCAAGGAGTTGTTGTAAATGGGGGTGATATTATTGAAGCAAAAAAAGTCATTTTAGCCACAGGGCACTCCGCTCGTGATATATACGAATTATTAGATCGCAAACAGATATTGATAGAGGCAAAACCGTTTGCCTTAGGGGTACGAGCAGAGCATCCCCAATCTCTTATCGACAAGATACAATACTCTTGTGACTACAGAGGTGAATTTTTGCCGCCAGCACCTTATTCTATCGTGAAGCAGGTCAATGGACGCGGAATGTATTCATTCTGTATGTGTCCTGGAGGGGTTATTGCGCCTTGTGCTACTGCACCAGGGGAAGTAGTAACGAATGGATGGTCGCCGTCTAAACGCGATCAGCCAACAGCCAACTCTGGTATCGTAGTAGAGTTGCGCTTAGAAGATTTTAAACCTTTTGAGAAATTTGGTGCCTTGGCGGGTATGGAATTTCAAAAGGCAATTGAACAAAGGGCCTTTTTATTAGCAGGAGAGACACAAGCTGTACCAGCACAGCGCATGGTGGACTTCTCACAGTCTAAAGTATCTGAATCGATCCCTAAGACTTCTTATGTGCCCGGAACGACTTCTGTTGAGTTAGGAGAAGTATTCCCAGGGTTCTTAACCCAAATTATGAGAGAAGGTTTTCAAGAGTTTGGCAAGTCGATGAAAGGGTATTTTACCAACGAAGCTATCCTTCATGCACCAGAGAGTAGAACATCATCACCAGTGCGCATTCCACGCGAAGATTTGACGTTAGAACACCCACAGATTAAAGGATTGTATCCATGTGGAGAAGGAGCAGGTTATGCAGGAGGTATCATCTCTGCAGCAATAGATGGAGAAAAATGCGCCATCATGTGCGTAGAAAGTTTACTGTAGGGGTGAATTGCAATTCGCCCGTTTGCTATTTGAGCGAATTGCAATTCGCCCATAATTTTTTTAAAAAAATAGTCAATATATATAAGCCTAATTACAAGAGTAGTTAGGCTTTTGTGTATCTTTAACTGCAAAAATGATATGATTAAGAAGATAATCTTTGCAGTTCTTTTCTTGATGAGCTTTGTTCTCTCAGCACAAGAAGGTAGTTATAGTACTCAAGTTGAAGAGCGTTTGACCAGTCAAATAAAACCTTATTCATCTAAGGACTTGACTCCTTATTATGACAAGAAATCCCAAAAATGGGGTTATATGCATAGAATCTCAAAAAAGAAATTATCCCAACCTTTTATCGCATTTCCTATATTCTTTTGCCCAGATTTGGACTTACATGTCTATCAGATGACCAGAAATGACTTTGGACTTTATGGAAAGATTAAAGGGAGTTATGCTGGATATGATTCGCGTTTTTTTGATCAAATAGCATTTTTAGAACCCGAAATTGGCGTGTATAATCCTATGGAGTATAGCTATTTAATAGATACTACAATCAAGGGGTTTCGCGTCAATCACTTGGGAGAGCTCACGGGAATTAGTCCTACACTTTACGACGAAGTTTCCAAGAGAGCTAAGGTATTTACTCCCTTCTCGTATCGCGATCAGTTTTATGCAGTCATAGTCAATGGGGATCACGCTGAAAGGAACTATGCTATCATTCATCAAAATGGAGCAGTTGTAGAGGGATTTGCTGATAGCAAAGAATATCCTGATATCTTGCAAAAGTACAGTTCACAGTCAGACTTGTGGGTTGTTGTAGGCGTAGACAAAGAAAGGTATCGCATAAAAGGTTTGTTATCTGGAAAGACTATTAGTGAAGTTGATACGCAAATTATCCATCAGCTTCCCGAATTAGCTTACGGTATTGTCAGTCAAGATGGAGAAAAGGGAATTTGGGATTTTTTGACGATGCAATGGGTGATTACCCCTTCAAAGAAGAATGACTTTATCAGTTTGTACTATAGTTCTTCTGAAGAAGTAGATACATTTGAAAATGTAGAAGTAATCGATGCTGACCTGGTAAAGGAGAATAGGGATAAAGTGTATCTTTATATCCTCAATAGTAAAAATACTTTTTACGACCTAAGTAAGAAAGAATACAAACCCAAAGGAGATCGTTTTTTTTAAAAGGATCCTGTTATTCTTGATAAAAATGACTCTTTATTTTGTGCGTTTGTAGTCTTTAATAAAGGTGCTTATCCAAAAATAAATGATGTGAATTGCCGTTGTACAATTACCAAGAGTATTGTTTTGGTCCCTATTTAAAGCCAATCTTAGCGGAGTAGTATTGTAGAGATAGCTATTTTGACAAAAAGGATTTAAGCTCATGGATTGGCAAATTAAATCAAGTTTAATGCGTCTATTCGCTTTAGTTAAAGAAAAGCAATAGCCTATCAAATTATAGAATTACAAGATATGAAAAGAATTTTGTGCTTATTACTTTTTTCCATTGTATCAATGAATTGTACAAGTCAAGAGAAAGAAGTTAATTTTAAAAACCTTCAAGAAAGAGGAGGAGTGTTTTATGAGGTCAATTCTGATAAAGGATTTACAGGTATCGCAAAGAGTTATTATGGCAATGGCCAATTAGAAGTAGAAGATAGTTATGTGGATGGCGTGCTACATGGAATGACTAAGGGGTATTACGAGAGTGGAATAGTAAAGGCTGAAGCTGTTTATAAGGAAGGGAAATTAGAGGGTATACTGAAAGAATATAGCCAAGAGGGGAAGATTATCTCTGAAACAAGTTATAAAAACGGAAAGATAGAGGGGGTTAAAAAGAGTTATTCTGCAAAAGGACATCTTGTAACGGAAGCAGACTATAAGGATGGGGTACTGCATGGACAGATTAAGGGGTACTACGAGAATGGGCAGTTATCTGGCGAAGCAAGTTATGAGAATGGATTAGAAAATGGGATAGTGAAAGGATATTATGAAGATGGGCAAGTGCAAGTAGAGGCAAATTATGAAAGTGGGGTATTAGATGGCGTGGTTAAGGAGTATGACAAGAACGGACAACTAAAAAAGGAAGCAAACTATGAGCACGGGTTACTTCACGGACTTACCAAAGAGTATGATGACAAGGGAAAACTGATAATAGAAACGGAATACAAGTACGGAGAATTGAAAGGATAGGTCAAACGGTATTAGATATGCGCCATGCCAATCATTTTTCTTCATGTATGATCTATAGTGTATAATCATATACAAGCCTAATTACAAATGTAGTTAGGCTTTTTTTGTGCGGTATATTCAGGCAATTGATCGGTAAGTGATAACAAGGTGGTCGCATAGTGGTCGCATGAATTTGACTGTAAAGTATGCGACCACTATGCGATCACTATGCGACCACAAGCCGACCACCCCCTTTTAGGTCTGTCTCGTCCTAATATAGCTGTACAGTTATTGTTTATAATCCTGCTTTTAACTGTACAGTGTTTTTAGGGAGGGGCAGGTAGTCTAACAAAAAGGTTTAAATCTTTTTGACCATTGGAGCTTAACTTTTGACAAATGTAGTTGAAGAAAGGAATGTTTAGAATAGAAAATGACACACAAATGAATAGAATATTTTTCCTTGTTGTAAGGACAAGAATTTTAGACTCAAGCTAAAGGATAAAACTGATTTTTTATTGATTGCACTCTTTGATATTTGGGTTGCTAATGAAGATAGAAACCTCAATAATTATAATCTCTTACTAAATACATCTAAAGGCAGTAGTTTTTTCTTTTATACAATTGATCATGAAACTATATTTAATTCGTGCTTTTTAGAAAGAGAACTTGTGGAAATAACAGAAAATGAGTCAATTATAAATACAGAGATTGCCAAGATATTGTTTGCTAAGAACAAGAAAATAAATGAGATAGTAGATGAGTTGATTGGAAATTTTTATCTTTGTACCGGACAATGCGAAGATCAATCAAATAAACATTAGAATGTAAAAAAATAAGTCCCGTTCTAAAAAGTAAGGGACTTATCTTTTTTTTAAAACTAATATACTTCAAAGTAACCATATTGTCTAAAACCTGTCTTACGATTAAAGATAATATATTGGTCTAAGTTGCATGATTTTAGTGATGTCTGCAATTCAGGAAAAATCTGTTCTCCTATTTGCATAAAAATGAATATATCATCAGCAGTTAATTCTGATAATTGATTTGATTCAATAATCGCAACCTGCTTACCTCCCAAAAAAAGTTGATTTGCATTGTTTCTGGAAGTGTATGTCTTCAAACTAATGTAGACTTTTAGGACGTAAGCATAAGATAGTGTTTTAGTTATAAATTTATTAATTTTTGTTGATTATACAACTGTCTTCTTTTAGTTAAAGTTTCTTGTTTTAAAACAGCTCTTTTTTCTAATATTTTATCTGATTTTCCATAATATACGTCCTTAGGAGTTAAGTTTCCAATTGCCTCGTGATATCTGTTATTATTGTAGTTTTCTACAAAAACCTCAATAGCATCTATTAGCTCTTCAGGATGATAGTAATTATTAAGTTTTACAACATTTTTCATTGTTCTATGATATCTCTCAATTTTTCCTTGTGTTTGAGGATGTAGAGGTCTCCCATGTACTTGCTTCATTTTCATATCCTTCTCTAAAAAGATCTTTAAATCTTTTGCGATGTAGCAAGGTCCGTTATCAGATAACAACTTAGGTTTTGCTTTTGATTTGAGTTTTGCCTTGTTTATAGCTGTTTCTACGGTTCTTTTTACATCATTAGCTTCCATAGAGTCACATAGTTCCCAATGAATAATATAACGGCTGTAATCGTCTAAAATCGTACTTAAATAATACCAACCCCATCCAATAATTTTAAAGTACGTGAAGTCTGTTTGCCACATTTGATGTACAAACTGTGTTTTATCTTTAAATTCATTAGATGCTTCTATTAGAATATGATTTGGAGCGGGTATTAAATCTCTCTTCTTTAATATTCTATAAACACTGGACTCTGAGATATAGATACCTTGTTCATCTGTAATTTTATAAGCTAATTCTCGTGAAGATAATTCAGGATATTCTAAAGCTATCTCAACAACTAAGTTCTGTTGACTCTCAGGAATACTATTCCATTGCCTATTACTTATTCGCTTACTTTTTTCTAATCCATCATATCCTTTTTCTAAGTAACGTTTATACCATTTATAAAAGCTGCTTTTAGGAATACCAAACTCTTCAAGAGTCTTTTTAACTCCCAATTCACTTGTGGTTACACTTTGGATTAGCTCATATTTCTCTGCTGCTGTTAGTCTCATATACTTGCGATATAATTCATTTATTCCAGCATGTCTAAGGTTTTTTTTACAATATCGTAACGCAATACCAAATCTGCAACTACCTCTTTTAGTTTTGCATTTTCTTTGCGTAACTCTGCTACTTCATCACTGGTAGCCTCTCTTGTAATATCTCCTGATAATCGTTTTTTACCTGCCTCTAAAAACTCTTTATTCCATTTATAGAACTGAGTTTGACTAATGGAGTATTTTCTACATAGTTCTGATACAGATAGCTCTGCTCGTAATCCTTCTATTACAATCAATACTTTCTGTTCTGAGGTAAATAGCCTACGTGTATTTTTACGGATATCTTTTACCATACTTTCTGGTGTTTTCTTACTGACTCTTCCCATAATTATAAAGTTATCATTTTTTGAAAACACTATCTTATTTATAGTATCTTAATTGTCCACTTTTTGCTGACGATTTACAGTTATGTCTAAGTACGTGTTTTCTGTTTTCGCAAGTAAAAATATTGAAACACAAATAGACATTTTTACCAATCCAGATAAGTCTAAATTTGGTTATAAATATATAGAGCGTTGGAGAGAATTTTATACAGAAGAAGGAGGAATGGACACAAATAGACTTAATGGGATAGAAGAAACTCAATTTTTATAACAATGTTAATTAACGCAACACATATCAACCTATATCACGTATGTAAACGCGAATTATGGCTACACTTTCACGGTGTGCGTATGGAATTCAATTCAGATCTTGTAGCCGATGGTAAATTGATAGGAGAAACATCTTATAAAGATAGGTCAGAAAAATATACCGAACTACAATTAGGTAACATAAAAATAGACTTCTATGATGCAAGAAATCATGTAGTACACGAAGTAAAGAGGTCAGACAAGGTAGAGCATGCTTATACGGCGCAGGTTAAATATTATTTGTATAGATTGTTGTTAGCAGGGATAGATGATGCTACAGGTATAATTGAATATCCTACTTTAAGGCAACGTGAACAAGTACTATTAAGTAAAGAAGATATTGATGATATAAAAATGTGGGAAGAGGATATACAACAGATTTGCGAAAGTGAAGAATGTCCAAAAGTGATAAATGCAAAGATATGTAAGTCTTGTAGTTATTGTGATTTTTGCTATATAAAGGAAGAGTATTAAACTATAAACGACTATGAAAAAGACTTATTATTTATTCAATCCAGGACGCTTAAGTAGAAAGGATAATACCCTAAAGTTTACCCCTACAGATGCAAATGGTAATGAGGGTACACCAAAGTATATTCCCATAGAAGGAATTGCTGACTTGTTTTGTTTTGGAAGTTTAGACGCTAATAGTGCTTTATATACTTTTCTTGGCAAGCAAGGTATTGCGGTTCATTTTTTTGATTATTATGAGCATTATTCAGGTTCTTTTATGCCTAAAGAATACCTTTTGGCAGGTAAGATGCAAATAGAACAAACTAAGAATTATATAGATAACAAGAAAAGATTGATTTTAGCAAGGAAGTTTGTGTCAGGAGCCTCATTTAATATGGTTAAGAATCTTCGTTATTATATTAACAGAGATAGAGATTTGCAAGATATTCAAGATGCAATAGAGAGATATAATTCACTTATCGAAAGCAGTAATGAAGTGGATGAGTTGATGGGAGTAGAGGGGAATATTAGACAAATGTACTATTCCGCGTTTAATGATATCATTACTTCTGATTTCACAATGGATACTCGTAGTAAGCGACCTCCACAAAATGAGATAAACGCATTGATCTCGTTTGGCAATATGATGTGTTATAGCCTTTGTTTAAGCCAGATTTATCATACACAGCTTAATCCTACAATAAGCTTTCTTCATGAACCAGGTTATAGACGTTATTCTTTAGCTCTTGATTTAGCAGAGATATTTAAACCACTTTTAGTAGACCGTTTAATATTTAGATTGTTAAATAAGAAAGAGATACAAGCGAAAGATTTTGATCATCAGTTAAATAGTTGTGTTTTAAAGGAATCAGGGAGAAAGATCTTCGTAAAAGCGTGGGAAGAGAAAGTAACAGAAACTTTTAAACACCCAGTCCTAAAACGCAGTGTTAGCTATAAGCATTTAATAAAGTTAGAATGTTATAAGTTGAGTAAACACATTTTAGGAATAGAAGAGTATAAACCTTTTAAATCACGTTGGTAATGTATGTAATATTGGTCTATGATATTGGTGACAAGAAAGTAGGAAAGATGCTTAAGCTGTGTAGAAAATACCTGAATTGGATACAAAATTCAGTATTTGAAGGAGAGATTACTGAAGTAAAATTAAAAGAACTATTGTCAGAAGCTAAATTAATTATAGATAAAGAAAAAGACAGTATTATTATATTTAAAAGTAGACAAGAGAAATGGCTTGAAAAACAAGTAGTAGGGAAAGAGAAAAATGAGTTGGATAATTTCTTATAGTCGTCGATAGCGCTACTTTTAGATGGTTCGTTCTTTGAAATATTGTAATAACGTAAATTAGGTGTTGATTTTCAGATAATTATAGGGTAGTCGAACCTAAGAGGAAAATCGGTTATTATAGGTCGACTAATTTTGGTAATCAAAAAGGAATAAATATATTTGCTTAGCCTTCAAAAAAGGCTTTTTTATGTCGTGCAATTCACGGCTTTTAACCGCACCATATAGGTATTGAAATAGCTGTTAGAGATACTGTGATTGATATTTTGAACGACCTTTTAACCGCACCATATAGGTATTGAAATGTAACAAAGTATAAGTTAAGTGAGATTAAGCCTTTCTTTTAACCGCACCATATAGGTATTGAAATTGCTGAAGAAGATGTATTACGACAAGAACGTGAACTTTTAACCGCACCATATAGGTGTTGAAATCGGATATGGAAATATTGAATCGACTTTAGATTATTTCTTTTAACCGCACCATATAGGTATTGAAATTGATTCTATTGGAACTATTAATAAAGATGTAGTAAACTTTTAACCGCACCATATAGGTATTGAAATGGGTTATTACTCGCCCCTGCGTATTCCCCCATTAATCTTTTAACCGCACCATATAGGTATTGAAATACAACTAATAAAGTCGCAAGCTAATAAGGAAGCACAGCTTTTAACCGCACCATATAGGTATTGAAATACAACTAATAAAGTCGCAAGCTAATAAGGAAGCACAGCTTTTAACCGCACCATATAGGTATTGAAATGCATTATCTGCAACTATTAAATCGTTAGGCCTATCCTTTTAACCGCACCATATAGGTATTGAAATCCCACTTTGATATGCACAGCCTTAGGTAGCTTTGCAACTTTTAACCGCACCATATAGGTATTGAAATGTATTTCTTTCTCTTTCTCTGTTAATCTATACTTCTTTTAACCGCACCATATAGGTATTGAAATTAAGTATAGATAGACCTTTCTTAGCAAGATAACTTGCTTTTAACCGTACCATATAGGTATTGAAATCACGAATATCTCACGATCTCTGGAGATACTTGAATACTTCTAAACACACCATAGTGGAACTAAAAACATTTAGGGCCTCGACTATATTCGGGGCATTTTTTTTGCACTAATATTTCGCAAACTAATTGTAGGGTGTATTGGAAAATAAAATACCTTTCTACCTGTAAATTAATGTGTGATGAAAGATATACTACTCGATATACGTCAGACCTTACAAGACTTTGCTGAGCCTGCTCTGGTCTCTGCTTCTGCGCGTTTCTTTAAAGAAGGAGAGCAACCCAGAGAATATGGAGTTTCTAAGGAAATACTAGCTAAGATAGGTAAAGAGTTGTTCAACGATGTAAAGGAGAAACCAAAGGAGGAAGTGTATTTTTTGTGCGAGGAGCTATGGAAGTCCTTGTATTTTGAAGAAGCTTATATTGCTTGTATAATAACCAAACGCTTGCACCGTCATTATACTGCGAAAGATGTCAATCTGTTTGAACATTGGTTAGCTAATTATGTCAGTAATTGGGCGAGTTGTGATACTTTGTGTACTTCTACTGTTGGGCCAATTCTCATGCAATTTCCTCAAGAGGTAGATCGATTAAGTCAATGGGCAATATCAACTAATAGGTGGATGCGCAGAGGGGCAGCAGTTAGTCTTGTCGTACCTGCTAAAAAGGGATTGTATTTAGCTCAAGTTTTTACAATTGCGCGATTACTAATGCAAGATAAAGATGATTTAGTGCAGAAAGGCGTTGGTTGGATGCTAAAGGAAGCAAGTCGATTGCATCAAGAGAAAGTGTTTGACTTTATTCTTCAGCACAAAACTGTTTTGTCGCGAACCACGTTGCGATATGCCATTGAGAAAATGCCTTTAAATTTAAAAAGAGAGGCTATGTTGAGGTAAATAGTGCCGTTTCTACCTTTTGCTTCTATGCTTATTTTAATTCTATTTCAATTGTCGAAATATGGCGATAAATCCTGTCATGGCATGTGTTCATTGGTTTGTGGATTATTCAAAAAGGCATTAAGTGACTTTTGGTAAATTAGAGTGAACTATATTTCATTGTAGAAGTACTTAGGTGTGTTAAAATTTTAATATATTTACTCTCGAAATGTCAAAAAATAGAAATAAAATGTCTACAAAAGGTATTACCTATAAACAAAGAAACAAGGCAAAAGGAGTTTTGTTTGGAATCAGTTACGTTGTAATAGCTATTGGAATACTTACTTATTTTTTCAGTATTATTGACATTGTCAAATATGTGAACGACCAGATGTATATGGCCGTTATTTATGCTTTTTTAGGAGCAATTCCTCTTTTTTTAATGAAACCTCTTTATAGTGATTCGGCATCGATTACCTATTCCAATGATGTGATGTATGTAAAGATTGGCAGCAGAAGTTATACTGTGAGGTATAGTGAGATAGACAAGATGATACATGATCAAGGAGTCAAACAATGTCTTGATTTTTACAATCAAAGAGGAGAGAAAATTTTGACAATTGCCCCTGTTGTAAGTAAAGAGTCTACTGACGATTTTTACGATGGAGTGATTGATCACATTTACACGAAGAAGGACTTCGAGGCTTCTGAGAAGTGGTATACGATCAAGCGTCAAAAGGTGTGTATTGTTACTTATAAATCAAAATAATATGATTGTATCAGAGAATACTTTTTACATCATTATAGGTGTATTAGTTTTAATAGCTATTGGCGTTTATTTGTATTTTCGCTGGAAAGGCAAAAGTGTAAGTGGCAGTTGGATTACATTGATTATGCTGATGGTGGTGTTTTTTGTCTACCTCTATACTCCGAGAAAATTAGTGGTTGAATCTTGTGAGAATTATACTGTAGAGGTAATCTTGTTACCTACGCAAATAGAAGACGTAAATACTTCTTATGGCTACAAGAGTTATGTGGTTAATAATACTTCAAATACACTGAGTTTTGAATATGTTTATTATGGGAATAATGTTCCAAAAGACAACGAAGTTTCTGTTTTTATTGAGCCTGGAGAAGTTAAGTCCGTTCGAGGTTCGAAAATAGATTATATATTGTCAAACCCCGATAGTAATATTCGAGTTAAAGGCAAAGGGGCTACAAAGACAGTCTTGTCCTGTGATGTAGAACAATAATATAAAGAAAGCAATAGTAAGTACTATTGCTTTTTTCTTTTTAGGGAAGTTTCTTTTTTTTCTTTTTGAAAGTTCAGTCAAATAAAGTGGTAGAATTGAAGAGAATATTTTTTTACCTTGCTGAAAAGTGGATAGGTAACAAAACAGAGCTGATTTGATTAAGTGCATTTAGTGTTTTTGTACGCTAATAGATAGATTATGAGTGCTTTGATTTTCGTGCTATATCCTGTTTTAAACAAACTGAATAATGAAAAGACTATATTTTAGACCTCTTGTCATAGAGGATAAAGAACAACTGCTGTATATCTACTCTGACAAAGAGGCAATGAAGCACAGAGCCAGTAAACCATTAGAAACTCTGGAAGATGCAGAGAATATGGTGAAGCAAGCTCATCGTGAATGGGAGAGCAAAACGAAAGTAAGGTTGGCTGTTGTTCAACAAGAAAATGATGTGCTAATCGGTACAGCGATGTACTTTTTCGAATCGCCTACAGTTGTCGAGATAGGTTTTTCTATCGGTAAAGACTTCTGGAAGTACGGCTATGGACAAGAGGGAACAGAAGGATTAATGGAGTATATTAAAGCTAATGAGCCCAATGTCACTACCATAGTAGGAATTGCCCGCAGTGCCAATGACAAGTCTATTAAGATGATGCAAAACATCGGTTTTACAGAAATAATGGATTACGATGGGGAAGACAAAAGAAGATTTGAATTTATAGTTAACGGTTAACAGTTAACAGTTAACAGTTAACAGTTTTTGTATTCAACTATTGGGATGACATATCACACAATAGAGATTATATGTTGTGCGAAGTCGATTGATTTCGTATCTATCCTATTGTAATGGTAGATAGCCCATTTTTACATGATTAATAAAAACACCTTACCTTTACCACCACAATAAAATACACCCCAATGAAGTATTACTGGAAAGATATTGTAGATGATAACCAACAGTGGAAAGCACTAGAACTAACAGTAGAAGGTTTAACTAAGCCAACTATGCAGTTGTTAAGTGGTCATAATTTGAAAACTAAATTAGTTTATAATCAAATACCTCTTTTTTGGGCAAAAAACAAACAGTACTATTATGTGGATATTATTCGGACTTTTAGTAATGATAGCCGTTTATTAGGCAGTATAACCTCTCAAGATATAGAACAACGTAAAGACCTAAATAATGCAAATTACTTTAAATCATGGATTGTTTATTTTATAGAGAGAATGCTTGCTACTAATACACATTTCTTTAATAATTCATTGTGGCAGTTTAAAGGATATTCAAAGTTTATATCTCATTCCTGCTATTGTGAATCTATTGTAAAAAGTAGTTCCTTTAGTATTTATGATAAAGTGTATTGGGGAAATGATTTGATTTATTCACGTCAAGTCGATGAATACTCAGGACGCTTCAAGTGGTGGCGAAAGAAAGCCATAGAAGGAACTTTACCACCTGTATTTGCGTGGTATATCCCTTCGTTAGGTGGGTACTGGATTATAGACGGTAACTATAGACTAAGAGCTGCTATCTTAGAAAAGAAAGAAATTTCAGTAGTTTTAGCCTATTCAGGTGAATATAGAGAAACTGTCGTTTATGAGGAATTTCAAAAGGAAATACTTTCTACTTTCGATATAATAAAGAAAAATAAAGGAGAAGTAAGCTATTCTACTGCATTAGCACTAAATCAAAGATTAGCAGAAGCCTTTGATGATAGACCTTATTTTAAGAATCAGACTTTTGCTCGTGCCAATATTAAATCAGATCAATCGTGGTTAGATGAAATAGATAATTATCTAAAGAGTATTAATTATAGTGAAAGAGAAGAGCTTATTGAGCAGTTTAGAGATGAATTGTCAGGAGAACATTATACCTTGATGGGAGAATAAAGTTTTTTTCGTTAAACTAAATTGTCATATATAAACTAATACCTTTACCACCACAATAAAATACACCCCATGAAATACTACTGGAAAGATGTTGTGACAGATAATCAACAATGGAAAGCATTAGAGTTAAAGGTAGAAGGTTTAACCCCTCCGGCGATGCAGCTGTTAAGTGGTTCGAATTGGAAGATGAAGTTGGTCTGTGAAGATAAACCAGTGATGTGGGGACTGATCAGTAGAGACTTCTGTGATATAGGATTAGTAAGAACCTTTGAGGAAGACAGTAGGCTGATTAAGAATATCAATTCACAAGAAGTAGAGAAACGCAAGGGCTTATCCAGTGAAGAAAGACTAAAGTCGTGGTCTCGCTATTTTGCAGAAGAGATGGTACAGGCTAATAAGCACTTCTTTTATGATTCTATCTGGTTATTCGAGGGGTATAAGGACTTCGCATCCCCTCCTAATTATGGAACTACTGTAGCCGCAGAAGATGATTTTGACGCCTTTACTTATGCACATTGGGATAGAGAACTATTGTACTCACGCAGAGTAGATGAGTATTCTGGTCGTCTAAAATGGTGGCGTAAGAAAGCGATAGAGGGATCACTACCACCTGTATTTGCCTGGTATATTCCCTCACTTGGAGGGTACTGGATTATCGACGGAAATTACAGACTAAGAGCGGCTATCTTAGAAAGGAAAGAGATACCTGTGGTGTTGGCATATTCAGGAGAATACAAAGAAGCCATTATGAATCCAGATTTTCAGAGGGGAATCTTACACTCATTAGCAAAAGCTGAGGGACAACCTGTGAGTCCTAAGACAGCGGATTCGATGAATCAACACTTGGTAGCTGCTTTTGACGATAGACCGTACTTTCAAGGAAAGACGGTGGCTCGCGTGAAGATAAAGTCTAATGAAGAGTGGTTAGCAGAAGTAACAGATTACCTTACGACTATTGATTATCCCGAAAGAGAGAAGTATATTAAGCAATTGAAGGATGAGTTGTGATTTGAAGTAAGGATTGTGCCTTAGGCAATGGTTTATATCTGACGAACTACCTTGCGATTTATTGATATACAATTGCTACACAGTACATTTCTTTTACTTTATAAAGAGAGCTTATTTGTATTCTGGTGATTATTAAAAAAACGAAGTAGAACAATTTTATTATCTTCAATGAAGATATAGTAGAGTGTAATTTGCTTTACAATAGTAATTTGGTAAGTGTTTTTATAACCAGTTGACTTGAATGTTACTTGGCCCTGTTTTAGTAGTTCAATAGTCTTCTCAACTGCATTGATAAAGCGAATACTTTCTCTTTTTGTCCATCTTCGCAATAAGAAATCAATATTATCCCAATAATCATCTTGAGCAGTTTGTGACCAAACAATACTATTCATCTTTTACTTCTGAAATAGATGAGGGAACTTTAATTTGGTTTGTTCCATTACAGTATCATGTGACTCAAGAACTTCTGTATCTATAGAAACAAGTGCTTCATCAATGGCTTTTTTTTGAGCAAAGGATAAGTCCTCTTTCTGAATTGTATTCATCATAGATTTAAGTCTTGCAATTACAGTATAGTCATCCAATTCATTTATCCAATGAATTAGATCTAATTTGTCATTTTGTAATTTATGTGTGCTCATAATCTATTGGTTTGTCTATAAAATAGGAGGGCTGTTTATTAATAAAAAGGTACAGCATAATTTCTATTTTAATCAAAATTAAACTATTACGACTGTTCTTGCAATAGATTAAGGAATTTTTAATTGTAACTATTCAATTTGTTTTATCTTGATTTTATCAATCTTAGTTCAAGATATTTCACATTATCAGAGTCTATTAATGCGGTAGTCAAATACAGAATAACAAAAATAGTACTACATTTATCACTTGTTAATCCAATGTTTTCTATGCGGTTACACCTTGTAATTTTAGGGTTGCTATTCTTATCCTTGTTCTCTTGCCAACAAGATAAGTATGAGCATGACTATGTTATTTATCACTGTGATCCCACTAAGGAGCATATCAAGATGTATTGGAAGGATGAACAAGGAGAGAGAATACGCAGTTTAGGAAAGCTAAAAGAAGTATCAGAAAACAGAGGAGAAGAGTTAGTCTTCGCGATGAATGGTGGAATGTTTGAACCGAATTATACTCCTAAAGGCTTATACATCGAAAACTATCAATTACTTCAATCTTTAGATACTTTAAAAGAAGGTAAAGGTAACTTCTACCTGCAACCTAATGGTGTGTTTTATCTTACTCGTGATAATCAAGCGAAAGTAGTATCAACATCAGCATATAGTCATAATACCCCGATTAAGTATGCTACACAGTCAGGGCCTATTTTACTATTAAATAGTGAGATTAATACAGTCTTTACACCAGGCTCTGTGAATCTCAATATCCGCAATGGCGTAGGTGTAAAAGAGAACGGAGAAGTAGTCTTCGCGATGTCTAAAGAGAAAGTAAATTTCTACGACTTCGCTAAGCTATTTAAAGAACTAGGGTGTACAGACGCACTGTATTTAGACGGTTTCGTGTCAAGAGCATATCTCCCTTCTAAGGAGTGGGAGCAGACTGATGGTGACTTTGGAGTGATAATAGCCGTTTCACGGTACCCTTCGAGGAATTAAGAAAAAGGAATATGTGCCTTCGGCGATAGGTTATATCTGACGAACTACCTTGTGGTTTATTGATTTCCACAGCATTTTTTTTCATTAAAATCCCTTGATTCCATTATTTGTCATAAGTTGTAAAATTGTATCTTTCGGTTTTAAAACAAACAACAAAACCACACAAGAGCCATCATGAGTAAAGATATATTTTATACTGAGTTAGAACAGTTAGTAGAAGCTGGGAATTCGGCGGGAGTACTTGCATTACTTAAAAATACACCATTAGAGGAACGAGTGAAATACACGAAGAAGATCTCTAAGTTAGGAAAGTATTATCAAGAGTACATATTAGAAGAAGGTCACCGAAATGTATATGGATATAGAGGGAGTGATGAACAGCGATTAGCAGTGAACTTGGCGGTACTGACGAGTTGTACGTATAAAGACTTTACGGGAATATGGGGAATAGGAGAAAAGGAGTTTAAGCAAGTATTAGATTGGTATGTGCCAGATTGGTTAGGGGATTATGTTAATGATACAGCCAGAGAAGGATGGATAAGAGCGCCTTTTAACGAGATTAGCTTTGTCTATGAGTTAAATGAAAAAGGAGGGTTTAAGACTCCATTGACTGAGGCTACTTGGGCGACTATTATGGTGAGCTTTAGTACTGTAGAGATATTCGATCAATACCCTGCGTTGTTAGAGCAGCAGTTTTGGTATCTATTTGATCACGAGGTGAGTATTAATTACAATCCTTGGGATGAGGTTATCGTTACCTTAATAGAACAAGGGCGATTAGATAAACAGCGTATTGTGCAGATTGCAGTACAGAGTGCCTTAACACATACAAATCAAGCATTGAGTGGGTGGCATGCTAACTTACTGAGTAAACTTCCCTTGACGGAGCAAGAGCTATTAAGTTTTCAAGAGGAGCTATTCCAACTACTGAATAGCCCTATCTCGAAAGTGGTCAATACAGCTTTGGATATCTTGTTTAAGATAGCGAAAGATAAGGCCTTCCAGGCAGAGACTTTTGTTAATCATCTTCCTATATTGATGAGTAGTACAGTGAAAGCGACTATTAATAAGGTGTTGCGTATCGTGGCTGTATTTGATAAGGCACATCCTGCATATAAGGAATCTAGTGCAATGGCTATCGTAGGGACTTTTCACATTCAAGATCAAGCATTGCAAACGAAGGTAGGAAAGCAGATTATCAAATATGTGAAACCGAATGAGGAGCTCACAGCACAGTTGTCAGCGTACCAAGATATGCTGATGAGTGAGACAAAGACTTTGTTAGCAGACTATATTACTGTGGAGAATATCACTTTGGGAGAGGTAGTAGAAGAAGGCGAAGTAGAGCTTATGCCTATTGCTTCTATTGATACCGTAGAAGACTTGATATTCTATTTGTCGGCTTGGAAGAATGCAGAGAGTCACTATGCCTTTGAGCAAATGATAGACGCGATTATCAGACTTCAAGGAGAGCTACAAGCAGCTCATATTGAGCAATTACTACCTGCTTTTGACAAGGTGTTTAAGACTTTTAAAGATTTGTGGTCAACGACAACAGTACAGAACGCTATGGCTTTTTGGCTGTTGGAATGGGCGCGTATGTTGATTGCAGAGGAAAATATAGAAACTAAGGAATTAGAAAAATTATATAACAAATATGCTAAGGCTGAACTATATACTAATAGTGGTATTACCTTAGGAGAGGTAAAGTTAGAGGCGAGTAATCGCTTTAGTTATTACTATGCTGCTCTACGTCCATATTTGACACTGTATTACTATAGCTTACAATTGGTACTGGAAAAACGTGTCTTGCCTATCTTGAGTTTGCCTACACACAATCCTTTTTATATAGATAGTACTGTATTGGTAAACCGATTAGTAGCGTATCAAGAGCAAGGAGAATTAGTAGATGCATTAGATTTACAGATTGCATTAGCACGTATAGATAAAAATACAGAAGAAGCAGGATTAGCTTTAGCTCAGAAACATCTGAAAGGAGAGATGCTTTCTATCATTGAATTTTACTTAGGCAAGGGTGAGGTGAAGGAAGCGTCAGTAGATTATTATGACGTATGGAGAGGAGCGGCAGCGTTAAAGTACCCTCATCATCCTTTAGAAAGTTTGACTAATGATCGTTATACTAAAGAACAACAAGAATACTGTGCGGGTTGGTTAGGCAATTGGGAAGTGATAGAAGAATCTCATACGTATAAGGATTGGGATCACAAGACAAAAAAACAAATAGACAAGGTGTTTACGCATAAGAAGTTAAAGTTAAAACAGATACCTTATGATATTAATTCGTCTTTAATCTTTAGCCGTGTCAATAAAGCGATGCCTAAGACAGCGATAGGTGCTCGCATGGGATCAGTGAATTTAATGGAATTGATGAAGTATCAAATTATCGATACAAAGGTAAATGTAAGTGAATCACTGTTGGCTCTTAATCCAAGACAGGCTGATGCTATCTATATGGCGGTAGTGGAGAAGTGTCTGCATTATGGCGGTAGTGCGACGTTCGAAGTTGCTGAGAAGAGATTGTTGCAAGGAATGTTTACGTACTTATTACAGATGAACAATGTGGTGTTTTCAGAGCAATTTTACTTGTTCTTTGGGTTGGCATTGATATGTGATGACAAGGTAAGTCGTGCTTTCGTAGCGGAGTATTGGATCAAGGAGGCGCTTCGTTTAGATCAACAAAAGGTAGGTAATATAATAGGTAAGGCAGAGGCTAAGGAGTATGTGACGATTAAGCGTTTGACAGACTCTATACAAGGGTTTATGATGAATGTAAGTGTACAACACAACCGAGCGTTGCAATTGCTAATCGAGGGGATATTAGAACAGTTAGAGCCTATTCCTATTAAGGGATTGAAGACTTTGTTAGAGCAGTATGTAGAGGTGCTTCATACTAATAATGCTAAGGTGACGAATTCTGCTGTTATCGCCTTAATAGAGGAGTGGAGTAAGGTGAGCGCTACTAAGAAAATAGCAGTGACGCTACGCTCTTTTAATTAAGAATTGTTTGCCTTCAGTATGGGGTATACACGGCACAGATTACAAATCTGCGCCAACGCAGTAGAGGCATTGTTTGCCTTCAGTATGGGGTGTAGACGGCACAGATTACAAATCTGCGCCAACGCAGTAGAGACGTCAATATTTTGCGTCTCAGTATAAAATGAATGATATGAGTTTAAGAAGTGAAATAGCTCCTCAAATGAAGGTAGCAGAAGAGCGTTACCCCATAGTATTAAAGGCTGTATTAGGATATACTGACTTCTGTGATGAGTATGGAGATGATGATCTTATAGAGTATAAAAGAGTAGAAGAAGAGTTACATCAGTTGACAGGGAAAGATATGTCTAGGTATGACTTATGGGAGTATTGGGAAGGAGAAGGGGCAGAAGTACTTAGCTTTAGAATAGCATTACCTGATCCTTTAGTGGTAAAGGATATTAGTAGACAAGAGATAACTGAGATAGTGACTATTCTCAAGGTATTGGATGTTTCTGAAGAGATAGAAGGTACTACTTTTAAACAACAGTTTAAGTGGTATTTAAGTGATTATTATTACTCTTTTTTGAAGCTAAACTGCCCTAAGTATTCTAATAAGTTCTTTATGCGTAATAAAAATAAGCTAGGAGAGTATTTTGAATATTCTATAGAAGATACTGTAAATGAATTAATGAAGAAATAAACTAAAGCCTCAAATACTTGAGGCTTTTTTCTTTTACAAGAATTGGTTACTTTAGAAAGGTTAAACTAATGACTATGGCTATAATTATATTTGAAGCACTAATGCAATTAGGAGCATTACTTCCCCTTATGATCTTGTTTATGAAAGACAGGGGGAAAAAAGATTTTATGCGTATTGGCATATTTTGCTTTGTATTTGTGCTTTATAGTTTTGCATTAAGGTTAGCTCATGTGTTTGATAGCTTTTATATAATTAAAGGGAATTGGAATTGGAATGGGAAACTATACGGTGTATTATGTGGGGGAGTTTGTTATTTTGCTTTTCGCTCTTACTTTAAACAACACAATTTCTTTACACTGAGGCAAGCACCTGATAGTCAAAAGGGAGTTAGGATAGCTACTTTTAGTATTGCCTTATTGGCTGTATTAGTGTGGTGGTATGCAGGTAATGGAGGAGAGTGGAATGTAGAAACATTGGCATTTCAGTTGACCTTGCCAGGTATAGATGAAGAGATAATGTTTAGAGGGGTATTAATGGGATTGTTGTTGTCATCTTTAAAGTCAAATGTGAAGTATATAGGTAATCCAAGTAATTTAATTATAGCTATGCTGTTTGGTTTTGTTCACGCTTTTGTATTATCTAGAGAGTATGCGGTGTCTTTCGATATTGTTTATTTCATACAGACTGGTTTTGCAGGTTATATTTATGGATGGATAGCGATAAAGAGCAAGAGTATCTTGTTTCCTATAGTAGCACATAATGGGAGTTGGATATCCAAACGAAATCTGGACAATTAGTTAAGCAGCTTTATTACTATTTATTATTTGATTAAATTCGTTGATTGTCTGGTAGTTTAAGTAGGAGTGTCTGCGTCTTTTATTATACCACATTTCGATATATTCAAAGACTTTAGACTCCATTTTCTTTGTACTTAGTTGTAAATTTCCATAAACCATCTCCACTTTTAAGGATTTAAAGAAGCTTTCCGCTACGGCATTATCCCAACAATTTGCTTTTCTACTCATACTTCTAACAACCTTAAATGACTTCAGGTAGTTGGCAAATTTGTAGTTTGCATATTGTACTCCTTGGTCAGAATGGAAAATTAGTCCTTCTTCAAAAGCTCTGTTCTTTTTAGCCATTTTAAAGGCTGCTAAGGTGGTGTTTTCTGTTGACATATCTTTACTCAAACTCCATCCAATAACCTTTCTATCATATAAATCTATTATTGTAGTTAGGTAAATAAACCCTTCTTTAACAGCGATATAAGTAATGTCAGACACCCAGGCTTTCCCTGGTTCAGTTTGTTTAAATTGTCTATCTAAAATATTATCAACCACTAAATAATTGTGTTCAGAGTCTGTGGTTATTCTATATCGTCGAGCTACTTTACTACGTAATCCTAACTCTTTCATATACTTAGCAACGGTAGGTTTTGATATCTTATATCCTCGTGCATTGAGTTCTATTGTAAGACGAGGACTGCCATAACGCTGTTTAAATTCTAGATAAACTTCTGTAATAACACGTTTTAGATTTGCTTTGGCTTGTTGTCTTTTATTAACAGGAGACCGTTTCCAATGATAATAACCACTTCTACTTACCTCTAAAACCTTACACATAATCCCAATCGGAAATTCATGTTCATGATCAAATATGAACATGTAAATCATTTGCCGGTCTTTGAGAAAATGCCGATTGCTTTTTTTAATATTTCATGCTCTAATTCGACAGCTGCTAACTTCTTCTCTAACTCTTTAATTCTTGCTTGTTCTGGAGTAAGTTTTTGTTTCCCATTGCCTGGAAAACTAGCATCGCCTAACTCTTGAGCTTCTTTACACCATTTATACAATAATGTAGGTCTGATTCCAAGCTCACGAGCCAATTCTGATTTGTTTGTTCTTTCCTTAGCCAGTTCAACGGCTTGCTGCTTAAATGCAGCATCGTAGGCCTTTCTAATTCTTTTCATAATTCAAAGATAAGTTTTTATGCTTAACTTAATGTCCAGGCTAAGTTACCAAGTCCAAGTAACTTTTTTGGGACATTGACGATGATGCTGAAGTAGGTATAGATTTAATAATTATTTAATTGGGCTTTGACTTGATAAGTGGAATTTGTGTTGTATTTTGTCATTGTTATATAGACAAAATAAAATATGGAAAAAGTAGCTTGTAGAATATGTGGAAATATGGTTTTACCAACAACTTCACAGAAAAATGATGGTTGTTGTGCTTTATGTGTTAGGGGAATTTTCGCAGAGCAATGTGATGTATGTCAAAAGGCTGTGAATGGTGTGAGTAAGATGCCTGATGGAACAAAGATGTGTATTCGATGTAATATTGAAAGTAGTAAGCAGATGAGTAAACAATGGAGGGAACTGTGTCAACAAACTTTAGAGAGAATAGATATTACTACTTTAAAAGTAAAGCTGTTCCCAGCGTATAACGAAGTGTTTGTCAATAATCAATGTCAAGGGTTTTACTATCCGTTATGCAGTTTGAAGTTTTGCAATGTAGGTAATGAAGTAGAGGAAACTGTTCACATTGTTTCTCATAATGGTTTGTGGTTTGCACAAGAAGGAGAACCTAATAATCCTTATGAATCTTTTACTGTTTTTGAGAAAGTGAAAGACAAGTATAAGTTTCACGGTTCACTTACTAACTTTAGTGGATGGAAATACGTTCAGTTGCTATTTCAGTATTTGGAAGAACACTATACTTCATTGATTAACGGTTGCAATTCTTCTGATGCTTTTTTACAAAAGGTATTAAACGAGTATAAAGGTAAATTAGGTGATTTTGATAAAGAATATTACATCACCACCTATTATGAGTTTAAGAAAAAGAGAAGTAAGCTAAAGAGTGATCAATTTGTGCCCTATACGAGTATTTCTTCAGAGGTCTTTGCTCCATTTACGGATACTAACTTTATTAGTGTAGGAGAGGAAATTGTAGATTATAGACAAGAAAGAGGAATAGACTGGCCTATTGGTGTATGTTGGTCAGAATCTTTTTTTGGTGATGGCAATCACGTTTTTCTGTTTTTAGATGAACAGCAAGAAAGAGCTTATTTAGTAAATCAATATTCTTAGTTATGAGAAAGCTTGCTTTTTTTTTAATGTTTATTGCCTCTGTACAAGTTATAGGCCAGACAAAGGATACTTGGACTACTTTCTACAATGAGAGTGAAGAACTATTAGGGTATAAAAATAGTCAAGGTGAAGTAATGATTACTCCTCGTTTTACCCCATATATGACTGCTTATCGATTTGATGATATTGCTGGTGTAAATGAGTTGGTTAATGAAAGCTATGAGAGTTATTACCTGCTTAAGGACGGGACAAAAATAGGTCAGGATTCCTTATATATATTTGATAATACTTTTGATTGTGAACAGGAGGGACTAATCCGATTTGTAAACAAAGAGACTAATTTAGTAGGAATGTTTGATGCGAAAGGAAATGTGGCTATTCCTGCTGTTTACAGTGCGTTAAGTAAGAGCAATAATAGCTTGATTATCGGGTTAAAGAATGCTACACGAGAGTATTGGGATGAAGGAAATCACAGTGGATGTAATCACTATAGCTTAGTAGGAGGCGAGACTGTACTGCTGACTAAAGAGAATAAAGTGTTAATAGAAAACTTCGATATTGGCGATAAGTCTATCGATTTATATAACTATAAGGTGAGTGAAAACCCTGAGGAGCACAAGAATACAATTATGTTTCAGGGAACAGATGGTCAGTATTATTACTTTACGGATTTAGAAGCTGCTTTTGACGATTTTGTGCATCAGGAGTTGTTAGATGATCCTACTATTGAGAATCTATTGAAGCACAGTTATCTTTCTTATTACAGCTACGATTACAATAAGCAAATGCCTAATTCATTGGTTCCTACAGCATTTTTAAAAAGTAATAAGAAGACTATAGAGAAATACCTTAAAACGATCAATGGTGCAAAAAAAGAGGACTATTATATTAGGTCAGAAAGTAGTGCTCCCTTTAGTTTCGCTGAGGTCAAGGAGTTAGAGCAGTACTTTAATAACTGTAATGAGTGGCGTATGGCAAAGTATCCAATTTTGGTATTAGGGATAGACTCTGCCTCTGCGTTGAATAAAAAATGGAGAAATAAGAATCTGACGTTTATTTATCTCAATGGTCAATTCCACTTGATACAAGTGATTTTATAGATCTATTTTATTCTCTAATTAGCTGCTTGAATACCTTTAGGGGGATGAATAGATGAAACGGCTAAATTTTATCACCGTAATTTGGTGATGTATTCTAATTTAAATCAGATCCCACTGACGAAAGATGATCGCGTATTTATCTTAATGGGAGGAACGCATACGGCCTTCTTTAATATGTGGTTAGAGCGCAGTCCTAAATACCAACTAATGAATACACTGGATTATATAGAGGAGTTTAAGTAATAAGTATTCTATTGAAGTTAAGGTAAACATTAGGATTGGCAACAGAATATCAACAGTACACAGGGAGTTTAGAAGGTCAAGATATTTGACTTTTTAAACTCTTTGTGTATATAGAGATTGCGATAAAGTGAATAGTAAAGGAGGATAATCGTATAATAATTGCTTTTTTTATCTATTTCTTAATGATTTGGTAACATTGGTTATTGATGGATAGCCTATGTTTGCATCCGCTTTAATTAAATAATAAACAAATGTCATTAAACAATATTTTTCAGTTTTTAGTTCCTAAGGACAAAACATTTTATCCTTTGTTTGAAAAGGCAGCTAATAAGATTAAAAAGCTTTCACAGACTCTTCATGAGGCTGTAAATGCACCAGCCAAAGAAAGAGAGAAGCTTTTGAAGGAAGTTGAAGTTATCAAGCAAGAGATTGAGGTAATTGCTCAGACGACTCGTGTTGAATTAGGTAAAAATTTCATTACTCCTTTTGATAGAGAAGATATTCACAATTTGATAACAGCAGTGGATGCCATTGCAGATAATTTATCAGATGCTGCTTCGCGTATGCGTTTATATCACATTGATAAAATTACAAAGCCTTTACATAAATTGACAGAGGCAAACTTGGAAGCGTGTAATGAAGTAGCTAAGGGATTGTACACACTGGAGAACATGAAAAATCTTGAAGTATTATCTGGTGTATGTAAAAATATCTCGAGATTAGAACGCAAAGCAGATAAGGTATTTGACAAAGCTGTTGCAGATATTTTTGAAAATGAAAATAATGCCATAGAAATTATTAAATATAAAGAGGTAATGACTGCTTTAGAATCGGCAACGGATAGCTGCCGTGATGTTGCTAATGTATTAGAGGCAATCACGGTGAAGTACTCTTAATAAATATAATGGTTTAACTATGGAGTTTTTATCAGAGTTACTGAGTAATCAAGCTGGGATAATGCTGATTATCATTATCATTTTGGCACTTGGTTTTGATTTTATTAATGGGTTTCACGATGCTGCTAATTCAATTGCTACAATTGTTGTAACACGTGTGTTAACCCCATTTCAAGCTGTCCTTTGGGCTGCGTTTTTTAACTTTGCTGCCTATTTTATTTCCTTATACATTGTAGGTGAGTTCAAGATAGGTAATACAATTGCTAAATCTGTAAATGAAGATTTTATAACATTAGAAGTTATCTTCTCTGGATTGATTGCGGCTATTATATGGAATTTATTGACGTGGAAGTTAGGTATTCCTTCTTCTTCATCTCATACTTTGATTGGAGGTTTTATAGGTGCAGCTTTAGCACATGCAGGAAGTTTTGCACCAGGAGGGATAGATGTAATTGTGTACTCAAAAGTAATTCCAATATTCTTATTTATTTTTGGAGCTCCTTTTCTGGGAATGTTCTTGGCTTATTTCATTACGATTGCCATATTGTGGATTTGTAGAAAAATGAATCACCACAAATGCGAGGTGTGGTTTAAGCGTTTACAACTTGTTTCTTCAGCTTTGTTTTCTTTAGGACACGGAGGAAATGACGCTCAGAAAGTAATGGGAATTATAGGTGCCGCTGTTATATTCTATCACGTGCACATTGATATGGATCCTGCTTATACTGTAGAAGGAGTAAATACTTTCTCTGTGTTCGTTGAACATTGGTGGTGGGTCCCTTTAGCATCTTTTATTTTCATTGGTTTGGGAACCTTATCAGGAGGATGGAAGATCGTCAAGACTATGGGGTCAAAGATTACAAAAGTTACTCCATTAGAAGGAGTGGCAGCTGAAACGGCAGGAGCTATGGCTCTATATGTTTCAGAACACATGGGAATTCCCGTGTCAACTACGCATACTATTACTGGTTCAATAATAGGTGTTGGTATTACTAAACGCGTTTCTGCAGTTCGCTGGGGAGTAACAATTAATTTGTTGTGGGCGTGGATATTGACTATTCCTGTTTCAGCTGTAATGGCAATGCTTGTGTATTACTTAGTTTCATTATTTACATAAAAACATTACCTTACTAATGTTTTAGGCCACATAGAAATATGTGGCTTTTTTTGTGTCTTATGCTCATAGTATAATTCCTTGAATAAAGACTTATTAATTAAAAAAAGGAGATGAGTTAAAAACTTATATTGTTTTTAACTCATCTCCTTTTTAGTTTTCTATTTATTAGCTAAGGTGATTGTTGTCCCTTTGTTTATTTTAGATATGATCTTAAAGTCCGCTTTTATCGCTTGTGCTCTTTCTTTCATACTGTTTAAACCTAAACCATTAATTCGGTTTCCTTTAATTCCTATGCCATTGTCTTTTACTTCAAAGACAATCTTGTCATTTGTTGAGGTCACATTGATTTGACATTTTGTAGCATAGGAGTGTTTGTTTATATTTTGGAGTGTCTCTTGTAGGATATGGTAAATATTTACTTTTTGCAAAGTAGTTAAATGCTCAAAAGACAAGTCATCCTCTAAGGTAATGGTAAATACAGTCTTAAAGTTATTACTCTGTTTATTCACCAACTCAACCAATAGATTCTCAAAACTTTTATTCTTTAAAAGGCTACTTTTCGCTAAAGAGTGAGAAATATCCCTTACTGTTTGTTCAAGGTTTACTATTTCTTTAATCAACAATTGTTGCATCTCTTTATTGGCAGAGTCCATTTGTTGAAGATTAAATCTCAGCGTAAAAAGACTATTAATTACTCCGTCGTGTAAATCTTTTGATATTCTATTTCTCTCTTTTTGTATTGATTTGTGTTCGATATTATTGTTCTCGATTAAAAGATTTAGAATTTTCTCATTCTTAGATTTCTGAATATTGAGATTAAAAAGCTCTTTGTTTTTGTTTTTCAACCTAAAATAAAAGATAATAAAAGCTAAACCGATGGTAACCACTGTCGAAATCGCTAAAATAACAGCAATTTTCTGTCTTAAGGATTGGTTCTCCTTCACTAACAGAAAGGTTTCATATTCAATCTTGGCAAACTTTTCTCTCGTTTCTTTTTGTTCAACTTCCAGTACTTTATTTAAGTCGATAAGCTCTTTTACTAATGCTGGAGTAGGATAATCTTTATCGTTTAATAAAATGAGTTCGATTGCTTCTTTTTGCTTCTTAAAGAATTTGTCTTTCTTGGCAAGATTATAAGAAGTCCATGCCCATTTTAGAGAGTTACTTTTATCTCCTAACTCACTATATATATTAGAAATAATCTTTGCAGTATCTGCTTGAAAAAAGATGTGCTTTAGCTTGTCAAATAAATTATACGAAATAAGTAAACCACCAATTACATCGGGGTTAGTGCCATTATAGTGCTGTGCAAGTTGATGTTCTAAATTGATGAAGGCAAAACCTAAATCAGTATAGTTATATTGTATGTATTCGATTCCCTTTGTGGAGTATTCTACTGCTTTGCTATATTCTTTCGTTTCAATGTATAAAAAAGATATGTTGGCATACAATGCTGAATATGCTAAATAAAACTTATCACGGGGTAGCACTTCGAATTTTCCTTCATCATCTTGAAGTATTTTCTCGGCCTTTTTTAAGTTAATTAATGCTTTGTCAAATTCCCCGTGTTCTATATTGTATAAAGACATTAATTGATAAGCTTCAATTAATAATGGGTTTTTAGGGAAATCTTGTAGTATTTTAAGTGATTTAGAAAGTTTAACTTCAGACTCCATTTGAAGTCCCAGTTCATATAATAACCGTGATTGATAAAAATTGTTTTCTGCAACAGGTAAACTATCTCCATTTTTTTTAAAGATGTTTTCTGCTTTCAGATAGTAATAATATACACTGTCTAATTGGCCTTCATCGTGGTAGAAAACGGCTAAGTCGTGGTAAGTATTCGCTAACCTTGTTTGATCGTTTTGTTGTATTGCATCGTCATGAGCAATACTATTCAATTTTAGAAAGGCTTTCTTTTCATTGGTCCAACGTAAAACATCTATAACACTGTCAATTAATTGGGCGTCTTTCTTTGTATTTTTCGAATTTAACGCTCGCTTTGTCTTGTCTTGAATGGATTGTGCAATCGAATCTTTATCTTGTATGTCGCGTTTGATAGCATACAGATTATCTATATCCGTTTTGTATACAGTGTGCTTTTCATGACAACTTATTACAGTGAACAAGATTAGAAATGTAATAGGATAATAAATAAAATTGCGAATTTTATTTGCCATTAGTTTTTCGAAACGATTAAAATGAAATACAAAAATACTATATATTATTTATATACTAAAAAGTTCTTAATAGTTGTATAATCTTGAGTTACTTATCTTTATTGCTTTCTATTAACAAGAATTGGTTAAAAAGAAAAGAGAAGATATTTATTATTAAACAACTTCTCTTTTCTTTGCATTTTATTCATTAAAGTATTTGTTGAATATTTTTATACTATCAATGGGATCTGGCATGCCCATTGGCGCGTTTTCTCTTTCGTAATGTTCAATAAGTATGTTTAATACTTCTAACTCATCAGCTTCAGGAGTATCACTTTTAGCATCTTCTAAAAGCTTTATCCTAATTAATGCCATATGGTAATCTTCTTCAGTTCGAATCGGTTTTATTGTCATAATTGAATTAATTTGGATATAATTTGTACTTGCCTCTGTTGAAGGAGGTTCTATAAAGCTACTAATAAAATTGCGACTTAGACGTCTTTTTACAAAAAAAAGAATATTACATACGTCTTATTGTTTAGGTTAGGTTTTGGAGTCAAGTGAACTTTTTACAGTATAAATTGCTTTGAAGTCTTATAAATAGTGATTTTGGAAGTATATTTTTTTGTTAAAAACAGGTTTTGTGTTCTTATTCTTCTAATTTTGTGTTTATAAAAATTAAAGTAAAAAATACCATGAAAGAATTATTAGAAAAAATCTCTGCTGAGTACGACGCATTCCAAAAAGATGCAGCATTACAAATTGAAAACGGAAATAAAGCTGCTGGAACAAGAGCTCGTAAAGCTTCTTTATCTTTAGAAAAGTTAATGAAAGAATTTAGAAAAGCTTCTTTAGAAGATTCAAAAAAATAATTTTATAGCATATATTGCTTCATTAGAAGTCTTACCATTAATTTGGTAAGACTTTTTTGTTTGTATAGCTGTTAAAATAAGTATCTTTGATATGTAAAAAATATATTATGAAAAAGAAATTATTTGTATTGAGTTTAGCTGCTATGTTGACATTTTCATGTTCAAAGAGCACTAATTATAATGAAACAGTTGTAAATACCTATGAAGCTTATACATCCGAAATGGGAACGATAATGGATGCTGTAGTGAGTAAGGATGAGAAATCTAAAGCAGAAGTTGGCAAGTCAATTGAAAGATTGGAGTTCTTGACAGATAGCTGTTCTACGGTGATGAGTAAGTTAGAACCAAGTGATGCAGCTAAAGAATTTCACGGGGCAGTAGTTGATTTATATAGTACTGTAAAAACTGATTTTATACCAGTATTTAAAGAATTGATGAGTTTAGACGAAAAGAACTTAAATGACGATCAAATTATTCAGTACAACGATCTTGCTGATAAAGTTAATGTTGTTTTTGATAAAATTGACAAGTTAGAGGATAAAGCAATTAGCGCTCAAGAGAAGTTTGCTAAAAGTGAAAACTTAGAACTGAGAAGATAGTAAGATTAAAGCCTTGTATTTCACAAGGCTTTTTTATTGAATATCTTGTTGAACTAATTGTGGTATAGTGTTTAGAAGATTTAGTCGATCTACGGCCGTCATTGTATTTAATGGACCAATGAAAGATTTGCTTATCGGAGCTATTCCACAGTATTCAAGAATACCTTTTTCTAATTGAACGATACCGCTGCTCTTGTATACAGTTTCGTATACAGAAAAGCTAAGATCTCCAGCAGTGTTGATTATCCTTGCACTTTTTCCTTGTAATAATCCTTCTGAAGTGGTCGCAGAGGTGTGTTTAAATGTTATACTCGGTAGAAATGCTCTATCAAAAAATCCCTTTAGTATGGCCGGCATACTTAACCACCATATAGGATGAATAATAACTAAATGATCACACCATTTAATGTCATGGATAGCTTGCAGTAAATCTGGTTCCAGCTCCATTCTTTTTCGGTATCCATTCTTTAAATTAGGGTTGAAATCCAATTCTCTAATAGCAATTAATTTTACCTCGCATTTTTCTGCTAAGGCCTGCGCTTTGTATGTATTTGTTATGGCTTGATTAAAGTTTTCATAATCTGGATGCCCATTTATTATTGTTATTTTGTTCATCTTATTTAATTATTTCTTTGAATAATGATATTTGTAAGTCGAAGTAGTTTTGTGTTAATTGACAATCAAAAAAGTCAAAGGCATGTACTGCACCTTTAACTTCAATTAACTGTGTCTTGATTTCTTGGCTTTGCAGTTTTTTTGCATAGTTAATAGCTTCATCTTTAAAAGGGTCTAATTCACAATATACAATTGTAGTATTGGGTATTCCTTGAAAATGAGTGTGATTTAAGGGAGATGCCTTCTCTTTTTTACGACTATTCTTGGTGTAATTCTCCCACATATAAACAGCTGATTGTTTGCTTTGCATTGGTGCATTTGCAAGTTGTAACATAGACTCTGTTGACAAATCATCACTTAAAGGGGGATATAGCAGATATTGATGAGTAATGCGTTTGCTCAGGTTATATGGAAGGTGTAAGCATATACTCGTCGCAATAGTTGCACCAGCGCTACTACCTCCTATAATCACTTTATCTTTATCGATATTTAATGTTATACAGTTATCTAAGAGGTAATTTAAAACGTCAATTCCATCGTTTATAGCTGCTGGATAAGGATGCTCAGGAGAAAGGCGATAATCTACATTGACAACCGTAATATTTAGTTTGTTAACTAAATTTATTAACTGTGAGTCGTATTGTTCAGGGGAACCAAATATAAATGCGCCACCGTGAAAGAATAAGTAGACAGGTTGCCTTTCGGTTACAGCATTATTGTGGTAGGTTCTTATTCTGATCGATCTGTCTTTCTCACGAGAGGGAATCCATGCGTTTTTGATTGTGAGATTGGGGCTTTCTAATTCGCTGCTATCTTCTTCAAATAAGGTTTTCTCTATTGCTCTAATTTGTTTGGGATTATCTTTCAATAGCGTTTCATAGTCTATGCTATTCCAATTATTTTCATGCATGCTAATCTGCAGGTCAGAGGCCATTAGTTCAAATATTTGTTGCGTAGTCTTCATATCTTTATATTACTTTTGTGCAAAATTATACTGATAAATAGGATGTTTGTAGGTATAATTAAAGTATAAAAAAGTAAAATTGCATTATGGTAAGAGAAAACATATACCGTGACTTAGAAGTTTTTTATGAACAAATAGGAGCGTGTCCAAGTAGAAACAGAACGTTTAACTTTTTTGAATTGGTCTATGTTATTTCTGGAAAAGGGGTTTACGTAGTAAATGAGAATAAGATAGCTTTTAAATCGGGTGATTTATTTATCACTTCTCCGAAAGACACTCATGAATTTGATTTAGAAGGAATTTGTGAGTTTATTGTTGTTCAGTTTACACGTACATTCATCTGTGATTACGAATCAAAGTCAATCAACCATTTAGAGTGTTTGCTATATCACGCGAGTCATTTGTCTGGTACTTTAATACAAAATAAAAGCGATCAAGGTATTCTGGAGCGTTTAATGACAATAATACAGGAATGTATAAATGAAGATAAAGTATATCAAAGTGATTTGCTAAGACAGTTAATAAACTCAGTTATTGTTTTAGCTGCACGCAATATTGCATTTAATCGACCTTTGAATGAACAAATGTCAAAAGAAGATAGAATTTTGAATATTATATCCTATATACAAGAGCATATACAGTATCCAGGGCTTTTGAAAATAGCTGTCATAGCAAATAAATTTGGTATTTCTTCCACGTATTTAGGTGCCTATTTTAAAAAGCAATGTGGAGAGAGTATTCAAGATTTTATATCAAAGTACAGGCTTCGCTTAATAGAGCATAGACTTCTTTTTAGCGCTAAGCGAGTTAGCGAGATTGCGGATGAGTTTGGTTTTATAGATGAGAGTCATATTAATAAGTTTTTTAAGCGACACAAGGGAGTAACTTTAAGTGAGTTTCGAAAAAAATAATATGAAATATCGTTTTTTATTAAATTAAATAATTAATTTAACCTTATCTAAAAGTTAAAATTGGTAAACTTTTATTAGGAAACGCTTTTTTAAGTGAATAAGTCATAGTTTTGTTCGCTTTTTTAAATAGCGGCAAGTAATATATTTCTTAGTATGGGATCACAAAAGGATATAAACCTTTCAGTTTCAAAGTATTTACCTTTTTTGGGCGCATTAGTTATTTTTATGCAGTCCTTAGATGGTACGATTTTGAATACAGCGCTATCTACTATAGCCAGAGATTTTGGTGAATCTCCTTTAGAAATGCAAAGTATAATCGTTTCTTATACTTTGACTGTTGCACTTCTTATTCCTGTTAGTGGTTGGTTAACTGCAAAGTATGGAACAAAGAGGGTGTTTATAAGTGCTATTGTGCTTTTTACCTTAGGGTCTTTATTTTGCGCCTTATCGTTTTCTTTGAATCAACTTATTTTATCTCGTATATTTCAAGCTTTTGGCGGGGCTTTAATGGTTCCTGTAGTTCGCTTAACTCTTTTGTATACTTATCCTAAAGCGCAAATTCTAAAAGTGATAAATTATATTACTATTCCTGCCTTAATTGGTCCAATGCTTGGTCCAACAGTAGGTGGTTTTTTAGTTGAACAGTTAAGTTGGCATTGGATTTTTATTTTGAACATTCCTATAGGGTTAGCAGCAATCGTAATGGCTAAGCGAATTATCCCTAATTTCACCAGTGAAGTTGGTCGATTTGATATCATGGGATGGTTGTATATAAGCGTAGGGTTAACGGCAATAACTTTAGTGATAGAGAAATGGAATAATCCGCACTTTACACTTTTGGGACTTTTTGCTATGCTGGTGCTGGGAGCCTTATCTTTAGCAATCTATATTTTACATGCAAAAAGGAAAACATACCCTTTGATTAATTTGGGTATTTTTTCTTTAGTTAGTCTTAGGGTGGGTGTAGTAGGTAATCTTATTTCAAGACTGGGTACTGGTGGCATGCCCCTAATGATTCCGCTGATGCTACAAGTAGGATTTGGTTATTCTGCGTTTCATGCTGGTTTAATGATGATACCTCAAGCTTTAGCAAATATATTTTCGCGTACACTTGTATTGCCAATAGTGCGAACGTATGGATATCGAACAACTCTGATTTTTAGTACGATTTTGACAGGTCTTATCATTGGTAATTTCTTTTTCATAACCTTAGCCACATCGTATATTACGGTAATTTTATTAATGGTTTCTTTAGGAGCAGTAACAGCTATACAATCTACAGCTATGAATACCATCACAATGGCTGACTTAAATGAAGAAACGTCAAGTGATGAGAATAGTTTGATCTCTGTGACACAACAGCTTGCTGTTAGTTTGGGAATTTCACTTGCCTCGATGTTGTTGTTGCTTTTTGAGAATAAAGAATTCATTCAAACGAATAATCAAATCGACGCATTTCGATATGCATTTTTAGTAATGGGAATACTAACGGTACTGTCGAGTTATACCTTTACTTTCTTAGATTCAAATGCAGGAACAAGTATTACGGGTAAGGTAATGGTGGACGAGGACGCTTAAGTAGTATCACATTAACTCAAATACTGTTTATAATTAATTAAATGTTAATTAGGCTTTTGTTGTTGAATCTATAACCACAACAACTGTATCTTTAAATTTAGTAATGAAAAAATAGTTTTATGCGTATAGCTCTGTGGGTTTATATAAGTCTTGTTTTAGTAGGAAGTTTGATTACTTTCATACCTTCAATCATGTCATTAGGTTCACCAAGTTTTGGTTATGCAACTAAAAAAGAAAAGATTAAAGTAAGAGTTTCAAAAACGTTCTTAATTGGAGCCTTAGTGTATCCTATAGTGTTTATTATCTCTTTATTTATAAAGCATTTTTTTGATATTGATGTATTGTATTTCTTGACGGGATATGCCACAGTTTTAATTGCGTTATTGGCATTTTGGTTTTTTAGTGAATAGCGGTTTAAAGGTATTTGTACAAAGTGTATTTTAGTTCATTTTGACGTATACTTATTGTATTACTAATCGTACATTATCACCTTGCTTTTATACAATAATAGTTTTAGTAAATACCTGTTTTGTCAAGTAAAAACATTAAATATTTCGGTTGTTTTGTATTGTTTTTTTACATTTTATAATTGAATTGGCACAGTGTTGATAATCTTGTGAAAATCCACTTTACTTTTCTATAAATATCTTATCTTGCTACTATAACTGATTTACAAATTATGAAGAAATTTATTTTTCTGTTTTTACTTGTCATATCTTCTTCGATTAGTCATGGGCAAGGAATTGAAAAGGATATTTTTGAAGACCTAAAGTACCGTTCACAGGGGTATTCAGCTACTTTTAAAAAGAATATATTCGATGATTTAGTTTTTTCTGACAATCAAAAGAATAAAATAGAATTTACGAAGAAGTATTTAGACCTACAGTTTCCAGGTATTCACGATAGTGAAGGAAAGAAGATTTCTTTATTCGAACAACTTCTTTTAACGCATCAAAAAGATAATGGGTATGTAGCAACATATAAAGTTGATATTTTCGATACTGTTATTTTTGAGGATAATAGAGGGAATAAGACTGAAATGGGAAAAGATATTCACGGAAACTCTACCTTTAAAGAGAATAGAGGAGGTAAGAGCTCTTCTATTAGTACTAATTTTAGAGGAGAAGTGGAATACTCATCAGGTGGGGTTAAGGCAACTTTAAAGAAAACATTTAAAGGTACTTGGATGTATGAAGATACAGACAAGAATACAATAGAATTTAGCAGTAAGGCTTGGGACAAAATGTTAGAAAAATTTGGTAGGAAAGAAGATGTTTTATTTTTCTTTGTACAGGAATTTTTATACTAACAGTTATAATACAAGAAGGCTTTGGAATACTCCAAAGCCTTTTCTTTTAATATTTTTTAGCAAAAAATAATGTTTTAGGTGTAGCTACTATAGTGTCCATTGTTTTTAAATTGTAGTAGTCGTAAACAATTTTAACTAAGTAATGTTTATAGTCATATGTTTTCACCGTTTCTTTTATTTTGAGATTAATAGGGTTTAAATCACTTTGTGGAAAACTATCTTTGAATAGATCTTCATATTTGAAAACAAGTTCTTCGTTCTGAGACAGAAACTCTAAGTTTGATCCAGAATAGAAAAGCATGTGATCAATGTTAGAGTAAGCGACATTTTCATCTTTTAAGGGATTGTGATAGGCCACAAAAGTAGCATCACTTTCATCATCTATTCTACTCCATCCTGTACTAACACTGAGCAAATATTCCAAAAGATTATTTTTGTCTATATCGTTATTACTTAATATTTCCAAATCTTGAAAAGTAATTAACCTGTTTTCAATCTTTTTGAATCTTTTTATATCACTCTCTAATATAATTGGTTTAAGCATATTAGGATTTGTTTTTGAATAGATAATTTCAATAGTTTGATCCTTATATACGCTTTCAAAGACTTCTTGCGGTACTTCAACTTGGGTATTTATATCGCGTTGGGATAATGTTTCATGAAAGCTAACTTGTAGTGTAAAAGTATTGTTTTTTACCCCTCGATGGATTGAATTTGCTATATGTGTACCATTTAATACTTTAGCTGAGGCTATGATTCCATTTGTTTCAAATTCACTATCTACTCTTTTTTGTTGAATAGTAAAAAAGAGTACCCCCATAATCAAACCATATAAAATAGCTAATAGCATTTTTCCGAAATCACTTGCATCTTTGTCTTGATTTTTAGACTGTGTGAGAAGTTCTCCTACATCATAAGTAGATGTAATGTTAGTTAAAGAGAATAAAGCTGTGATAGCGCAAGCAATTCCTGTTACAAAAGTAGTTAGATAAGGATTGAAGAAATAGTTCTCTAAAGAAATAAAGTAAAGGAGTACGGTGAATATTATTACACTAATAACACCCCAAAGTATTTGTCCTTTTTTCATATTAATTTTTTGTTAAAAATAATATAATTACTGATGTAAACGGATTATAATCTTAGTTTTATTTATAATTGTAAAATATGTAAGCGGCTGCCAATATGGAAATTAAATATTTTACCCCTTGTACTTCACTTGAGAAGTATATCAAAAAGTTTTGGTATGGAGATGTGTTATCTGAAGCTGATTCTATTTCAAAATACAAGATTCTTGCCGCAGGTTCAACAGGTTTAATTATTCAACATTGTCGAGGAAAGTCTAATTTGTTTAATTATACTGATCAAAGGCAATTGCCAATTGCTTTTCTCTATGGCCAAAAAAGTGATGAACCTTGTGTAAACTATTTTAAAACACATGGATCAATTATTGGCATTGATTTTCACGCATCTGCTTTTAAGAAGATATTTAACGTTAATACAAATGAACTCACAAATACATTAATAGAAGCCCAAGAGTTAATCCCTATCTCTATAATCGAACAAGTAGTTTATTCTTCTTCTATCTTATCAGCGGTCTCTATTTTAGAAGATTATTTTATACAAAAGATACAATTGAGTTATTCAAATACTTTTATTGTAGATCAAGGTTTGATGTTGTTGAATCAGGATTTTTTGCACACTGATTCTCGAACAATTGCCTGTGATTTGCATATTTCACAGCGACAAGTACAAAGGAAGTTCCGAGAAGATATCGGTTTGTCAATTGAAGAGTATAAAAGAGTGGTAAAGTTTCAACACGCCTGTAATGCTATTTACAAAGGAGACTTTACCAAATTGAGTGATTTAGCTTATAACTACGGTTATGCTGATCAATCCCATTTTATCCGTGAGTTTAAAATGTTTTCGGGAAGTACTCCAAAGGACTTTTTGAATCACTGTATTGCTTTTGATACAGAACAAACGGTAGAACAACCAATGCGTATCGTAGGGGTTCGATAAGACTTTATGTCGTTAGCGTTCTATTTTTAGTGCGTGATAAAGTTGAATTTTGTATTTTAAATTAGATAGATTATGTTGGAAATACATCATTTAAATTGTGTAGATATCGATGCTCCTACTGGAGATCATGCTATAGGACATTGTGTTGTTCTTAAAGTAAATGAAAGTCTTGTACTGATTGACTCAGGTATTGGGGTGGTTGATTGTCTTTCACCAGAACTAAGATTGGGCAAAGAGCTAATTGAGATGGTCGGTTTTAACCTCCATGTGGAAGATACAGTGTATAAGCAGTTAAAAAGATTGGGACTCGATCCCAACTGTGTTACTGACATTGTAGTTTCTCACTTAGACTGTGATCATATAGGAGGTGCAAGTGATTTTCCTAAAGCAAGACTTCATGTTGGGTTGGAGGAATATCACAATTATTTATCAGATAATCCTCGCTATCTTCGAAATTTGTTAGATCATAAACCAGTTGTAAAGTTATATGAATCAGCATCAGAACAATTATTTGGTTTAGAAGTCAGAAAAGTAGATATAGAAGGCGATTTGAAAGTTTACCTTACTCCATTATTTGGCCATACTCTTGGGCATTGTGGCGTTTTATATCAAGTAGCTAATCAGTGGTATTTTTATATAGGAGATGCTTATTATTTAAAAGCAGAACTATTCGATGACAATCATTCGGTTAGTCAGCTTACACAAGCAAGAGCAGATGATAATGATTTGCGCTTAAAATCTATGGATATAATAAAAGGGTTTATGAAGGAATATCCAGATGTGAAAGTATATAGTTATCACGATTTGGAGGAGTATAATTCTGTTGTTTAGCGTCTGTATTCACATTTCGTAGTTTGTATCAATGTGGCTTCGTGTTTAGTTGATAGGCTATTCTCTTTAGTGATGTTGTTCTCATGATGAATGGGAAGTATCTTGTTTTGTGGGATCTTCTTGACACAGAATATTCAATGTAGCCCTTGACTATTTTATAAAGTACTCTTTTCTTTTAATGTGTTTTATTTATCAATAACAATATTGAGTTCCTCCTGTATTTCTTGTCTTTAGTAATTGAAGTACTCTCATTACGACTATTTATTCTCAAGATAGAAGTGCTGCCAGTTTATTTTTGTGGTAGTATTTGTCCTATATAAGAATAGGTTTACACTAAGTAAACTTATTAGTGAAAGATAGGTAAAACACAAGGAAAAGGTGTCGTCAACTTAATTATACTTTAGGCGATAAATCATAAGCTGTATGCGAAGTAAAATAAAAACATATAAAAAAGTGAAGTAACATACAATAAAATGAGGTTTTCAAAACAAGGCAAATAGAGGAACTATTTTTTAACCAAATTTACAGGTGATTTATCAATCGCTTTGCATCCATTTGATAGGGGGTTGCTTGAGTTTTTCTTGCACCTTTCTTGCACCTTTCTTCGAGAAAACCGTGCTTTTGACAAGGAAACCCCCAGAAAAGTGCAAGCATTCCCCAAGGAAGTGCAAGAAAAGCCCTCTAATAGAACAGTCGAATATGCTTTTCAGAATTTGTCAATTTCAGTATTTTGTCAAGAGATTATATAGAAGTGTTTTTGGATCATGTAGTTGTGAATTGATCCCTAAGTAGCAGTAGTATTTTTCTTTTTATTATTCAAAACTGAAGTAGGAGTAGTGAGCAAACCATACTTAGATCACTTTGTTTTTTTATTTTTAGGGTTGTTTAGTTGCTTTGTAATGTCGATATTTAAGCCTTAAACCAAGAAAAACCATTATGAAAAAGCCAATACAGGATTTGTATCCGGAGAATCTTGCACACTGTTATGGTTGTGGAAAGAATAATACACAAGGTCACCAATTAAAAACCTATTTAGAAGGAGAAGAAACGATTAGTAGATTTACGCCAGATTTAAAGTATACTGCAATTCCAGGAAGTGTGTATGGAGGATTAATAGCTTCGTTATTAGACTGTCATGGTACGGCTTCGGCTGCTGCATTTGCTTGTGTAGCAGAAGGTATTAGTTTAGAACAAGCACAAATTCCAGTTCGCTGCGTGACAGGTAACCTCAATGTGAATTTCAAAGCGATGACCCCTCAAGGAAAGGAATTAGTAATTATGGGTAAGTTGAAGCACATAGAGGGACGCAAAATCACAGTAGAAATGACCTTATCGGCAGATAATGTTGTCTGTGCTACAGGAGAGATTTTGGCAATTAAGTTGCGAGAGTAAATGAATTTGTAATAATTATTGCAATACAAGAAAAGTATAAAAGCAAGAAAGAGAGTGATTTTATCACTCTCTTTCTTGTTATAGTTGAAAAGTCATTGACTATTTTTCTATTCCTTGATAAACTTTTAAAGCCTCTTTTAGGATTTGGGCAGAGCGAAGTAAATCTTCTTTTTTCAATACATAAGCCATACGAGCTTCGTCTAATCCTACACCAGGAGTAGAATAGAAACCAGCTGCAGGAGCAATCATGACTGTTTCGCCATTTAAGTCATAGTCTTCCAATAGCCATTTTGCAAAATCATCTGCATTTTTCACAGGGAATTTTGCTACACAGTAAAAAGATCCATGAGGTGCTGTTACTTGTACTCCATCAATTTCTTGTAGTGCTTTTATAAATACATCTCTTCTTTCTCTGTATTCCGTTATAACTTCATCAAAATAAGATTCAGGTGTATCTAAAGCAGCTTCAGAGGCAATTTGTGCAAATGTTGGAGGAGAAAGACGAGCTTGGGCAAATTTCATCGCTGCTGTCATTAACTCTTTATTCTTAGAAACAATACACCCAATACGAGCACCGCACATACTATATCTTTTAGATACAGAATCCACCATAATAGCGTGATTAGCTAAGGCAGGGATACTCATTACAGAGATATGTTTAAAGCCATCATATGCAAATTCGCGATATACTTCATCTGCGATAAGGAATAAATCGTGTTTAACAACAAGGTCCGTCAGTTGTTGCATTTCTTGTTCAGAATACAAATAACCAGTAGGATTACCAGGGTTACAGATTAGAATAGCTTTCGTTTTAGGAGTGATTAATTTCTCAAATTCACTGATAGAAGGCAATGCAAACCCATTATCTATAGATGACATTACAGGTACAATTTTTACTCCATTTGAGATAGAAAACCCATTGTAATTAGCGTAAAAAGGTTCTGGAATAATAATTTCATCATCTGGGTCTAAAGTACTTCCCAAGGCAAACATTAAGGCTTCAGAACCTCCAGTAGTAATGATGATATCTGAGAAGTCAACGTTTAAATGATGTCCTTGATAGTAGGTAGCAAGTTTCTTTCTATAGCTTTCAAAACCGGCTGAGTGGCTATACTCTAATACCTCAAAGTTGGCATCTTTAACCGCTTGTAAAGCTCCTTGAGGAGTTTTAATATCTGGTTGACCAATATTTAAGTGATAAACATGATGACCTTTGCTTTTAGCTTTTTCAGCATATGGTACCAATTTTCTAATTGGTGACTCAGGCATATTAATCCCTTTTTGAGAAATTTTTGGCATAATTTATATATTTTAATCTTTAATAATTGACCAAATCAGACAAATAATTATTGTAAGCTGAATCAATTGGGTAGTGTAGTGCAAATGTATATTTTTTTGGGAATATACTGTGGGAAAATCATTACTAAATAATAAGTTAAATATACTGAATTAGTGGGCTTTTTGGTTATTTTTGTTGAATTGTAAAACAACGTATTAACAACTCATGGACAAAAAAATAATTTCTTTTTTTTCTTCGACACGGTTAATGGCTGTACTTTTTATTGTTTACGCAATTGCATTAGCAGCTGGAACCTTTATTGAAGACCGTTATAACACTACAACAGCGCGCATAATTATTTATAACACCAAGTGGTTTGAATTAATTATGTTTTTCTTCTTAGTAAACTTTATTGGAAATATTAAAAGATACCGTTTACTTACTAAAGAAAAATGGGCAACATTTATCATACATGCCTCTTTTATACTGATAATGATAGGAGCTTTCATTACTCGTTATATCAGTTTTGAAGGGATGATGCCTATTAGAGAAGGAGAAACAGCTGATTTGATTTTATCAGATAAAACCTTCTTAACAGTGATGACTGACGGAGACTATCAAGGAGAGGTTCGAAGAAGAACATTCGAAGAGCCTTTATTGTTTTCTCAAGTAACCAATAACAATTTTAAGCTTAAGGAAGAGTTTAATGGAATTCCTTTTGAAGTAGTTTATAAAGACTTCATCATGGGAGCTACAGAAACCATTCAGGAAGATCCAGATGGAATTAAGCTATTGAAACTTGTTGAGTCAGGTGATGGAGATAGACACGAACACTTTTTGAAAGAAGGTGAAGTAGCGAGTATCCACAATGTATTATTTGCTTACAATAAAGCGACAGAAGGAGCAATTAATATTATTGAAGAAGATGGAGAGTTTTTTATAGATACTCCTTTTTCAGGTACTTATATGGTAATGGCTACTCAGGCTACGGGTGATGTTACTCCTAATGAGAAACAACCGTTAAATCTGAGATCGCTTTATAATATGGCTGGGACTCAGTTTGTCTTGCCAGAAATGCCGATTAAAGGAAAGATTGTATTGGCATCAGATGGTGATTTTAAAAGTAGAATGAGCACAGATGCTTTAACAGTGACTGTCAAATCGCAAGGTTTAGAGCAAGATGTTACTCTTATGGGGAAAGGTGGTAGAATTGGAGAACCTCAATCGATTAAATTAGGAGATTTAGAGTTTACACTTATGTACGGAAGTAAAGGTTATACAACCCCTTTCCAAGTAAAATTAAATAAGTTTATTGCAGAGAAATACCCAGGAACAGAAACAAGTTATTCTTCTTTTGAAAGTCAAGTGACCGTAATTGATGGTCAAGAAAGTTTTGATGCGAGAATTTACATGAACAATATCTTAGATTATAAAGGCTATAGATTTTTCCAAGCAGAGTTTGACCGCGATGAAAAGGGAACTATTTTATCAGTTAACCATGACTTCTGGGGAACTTGGATAACCTATATTGGATATTTTTTATTGTATGTAGGTTTATTGGCTATCTTATTTGATAAGAATACACGTTTTTACGATTTGAGAAAAAAATTAGACAAAATAAGAGAAAAGAAAGCGACAATGATGACTATTTTAGTCTTGTTGTTTTCTACCGTTGGATTTGCACAGCACAATCACAGTAGCAATCCTTCTCAAAAACCAGATGCAGCTTTAATAGATTCGCTTGTTCAAGCGACGGCTGTAAGTAAAGAGCACGCTGCTAAGTTTGGTACTTTGGTTATTCAAGACTATGGTGGTCGTATGAAGCCTATCAATACTTTTGCTTCAGAATTGGTGCGTAAAGTTTATAAAAAGGAAACTTACAAAGGCTTGACTCCTGATCAGGTGTTTTTATCGATGACGCAGTTTACGGTAGCTCAACAAATGCAAGGAGCTCCAAACTTTTGGTATTATGCTGACATTATTGCTCTTCCAAGAGGTAATGATAAAATTACGGAATTACTTGGTTTAGAGAAGGGAACAAAATATGCAAGTTTAATTGACTTTTTTGATGCTGAAGGTAATTATATTTTAGCTAAGGAAGTAGATGATGCCAATCACTCTACTATAAAGAATAAGTTCCAAACAGACTTTTTAGATTTAGATGGGAAATTAGCCTTGTTAAATGCTGCATTTACCAGTGGTATTTTAACTGTATTCCCTATCCCTGGGCACGATAATGACAAATGGGTATCTCCATTGGAATTAAATGAATCTGATATAACAGGAATGGATTCTGTTTTTACAAAAAGTATTTTACCACGTATGTATGTTCCAGCATTATTTGGAGCAAAAGAAACTGGTGATTATACTAAAGCAGATGAGTATCTTGCACATTTAAAAACATATCAGTCTCAGTATGGAAAATCTGTAATTCCAAGTGAGAAAAAGATTGAATTTGAAATTTTGTACAATAAGTATGATATTTTCAAAACACTTTATAGTTACTATATGTTAAGTGCTATATTGATGTTTATCTTTATTGTAGCTGGAATTATTAAAGAGTCTAAAGTTAGTACTTGGGTTGTAAAAATAGGAGGATGGCTTACGATTTTATTGTTTGCTATACACACTATTGGTTTAGGAATTCGCTGGTACGTTTCAGGCCATGCTCCATGGAGTGATGCTTATGAATCTGTAATTTATGTGGCATGGGCTACTGCCTTGTTCGGTATATACTTTGGTCGAAAGTCAGAATTAACTGTTGCATCTACTGCATTCGTTACAGGTATGGTACTTTGGGGAGCACACTTAAATTATATGGATCCTGCTATTTCTAATTTACAACCAGTTCTTAACTCATATTGGTTAATTATTCACGTAGCTGTAATTGTAGCAAGTTATGGTCCATTCACATTAGGAATGATGCTTGGAGTGGTAACCTTAGTTCTTATGATCTTGACAAATGAAAAGAATAAGAAGAAGATGGACATGAATATTAAAGAACTTACTTACATTAACGAAATGGCGTTAACTGTTGGATTAGTTCTTTTAACTATTGGGAACTTCCTTGGAGGACAATGGGCAAACGAAAGTTGGGGACGCTATTGGGGATGGGATCCAAAAGAAACTTGGGCACTTATTAGTATTATGATTTATGCTTTTGTTATTCATGCCAGATTAGTTCCAGCTATGCGTGGTACATGGATATATAATGTATTTAGCGTAGTAGCATACTATTCTATTATGATGACTTACTTTGGAGTGAATTTCTATTTAAGTGGGTTACATTCATATGCTTCAGGAGAGAAAGTAATCACACCAACAATCATATGGTGGTCACTTGCTTTTGTATTTATCATAAGTGTTTTATCTTTTATAAAGTATAAGAAGTACTTGAAGAAATAGTATTTTAATTTTTTATATATTTTCAATTTAAAACAAAAGGTTAGTATTTTTAATACTAACCTTTTGTTTTTTTTATGAATTATTCTAAAAGCTTCTAATTATATTTTGTGTTTTATTCAATATAAAGTGTGCTTTTTATTGTTTTCTTTATGTTTGTGTGTATTATTTGTTTAATTAAGTTAATTAAAATTATGTTTGCTTGTTTATTGTATAATAATGTGTGTAATTTTTATTAATTTAATTATTAATTATTGTTTTTACTAATTTTGTATTAGTAAAAGTAAAAGTTATGAAAAAGAGAATTATACCAATTGCTCTATTGTTGAGTGGTATGGTTTCTTATGCCCAAGTTGGTATAGGAGTAAAGGAACCAGATAAATCTGCAATTTTAGAATTACATGCAAAAGACAAGGGGCTTTTGATTCCAAAAATTGCTTTGGTTAGTCTATTAGATAATAATTCAATTCATGGAGGAAATCCTAAAGAAGGGTTATTAGTTTTTAATACAACTAATAATGGAAATGATTTACTACCAGGATATTATTTTTGGGGAATAGATTACAACGATAAGATAGTACCTAATAAGTTTAGATGGATAAAAATTGGGGATGTTCTTTCTGATCAAGTAAACAATAAAATGTTGTCTTATGGTATTGGTGATAATGCTCAAGGACAGAAGGTGTTTACCTTAACCGATGCTCACGGACATTCAATTGATGTACCGTTAATTAACTTGCAACTATTGACTAAAATTGAGAAGTCAAAAACTAAGCAGGGGACTTATGTTTATACGAATGAGGAAGGTAAAGAGTTTGTTATAGATGTGTTGTCAGATGTGATAAATCACTTTGGTGATATTATCAATAATGAAGAAGTCGTAAAGAATATTGTTAACAAATTAAAGGGGAAATTTGGTAATGTTTATTACGATGGAACCAATTTCTATACATTAGATCCAGATACAGGTGATAAAACTCCAATCTTGTGGAGTGATTTAGATACAACTAATGAGAGCTTTACTTTAGTTCCAGAGAATGGAGTTGATTATTTAGTAATCACAGACAGCAAAGGCGGCAAAGTAAAATTAGATGTTGTAGAAATCGCTAAGAGTGATAAGTTCATCACTGAGCTTTCTGAAAATAAAAACTTCATCGATAAGATTACCAATAACAACGAGTTTGTTGATCAAATCATCAATAAGTTAAAAGGTAAGTATGGTAACGTTTATTACGATGGAACCAATTTCTATACATTAGATCCAGATACCGGTGCTAAAACTCCAATCTTGTGGAGTGATTTAGATACAACCAATGAGAGCTTTACTTTAGTTCCAGAGAATGGAGTTGATTATTTAGTGATCACAGACAGTAAAGGAGGCAAAGTAAAATTAGATGTTGTAGAAATCGCTAAGAGTGATAAGTTCATCACTGAGCTTTCTGAAAATAAAAACTTCATCGATAAGATTACCAATAACAACGAGTTTGTTGATCAAATCATCAATAAGTTAAAAGGTAAATACGGTAACGTTTATTACGATGGAACCAATTTCTATACATTAGATCCAGATACCGGTGCTAAAACTCCAATCTTGTGGAGTGATTTAGATACAACCAATGAGAGCTTTACTTTAGTTCCAGAGAACGGTGTTGATTATTTAGTAATCACAGACAGTAAAGGAGGTAAAGTAAAATTAGACGTTGTAGAAATCGCTAAGAGTGATAAGTTCATCACTGAGCTTTCTGAAAATAAAAACTTCATCGATAAGATTACCAATAACAATGAGTTTGTCGATCAAATCATCAATAAGTTAAAAGGTAAGTATGGTAATGTTTATTACGATGGAACCAATTTCTATACATTAGATCCAGATACAGGTGATAAAACTCCAATCTTGTGGAGTGATTTAGATACAACTAATGAGAGCTTTACTTTAGTTCCAGAGAACGGTGTTGATTATTTAGTAATCACAGATAGCAAAGGAGGTAAAGTAAAATTAGACGTTGTAGAAATCGCTAAGAGTGATAAGTTCATCACTGAGTTAACTGAAAATAAAAACTTCATCGATAAGATTACCAATAACAATGAGTTTGTCGATCAAATCATCAATAAGTTAAAAGGTAAGTATGGTAATGTTTATTACGATGGAACCAATTTCTATACATTAGATCCAGATACAGGTGATAAAACTCCAATCTTGTGGAGTGATTTAGATACAACTAATGAGAGCTTTACTTTAGTTCCAGAGAATGGAGTTGATTATTTAGTAATCACAGATAGCAAAGGCGGCAAAGTAAAATTAGATGTTGTAGAAATCGCTAAGAGTGATAAGTTTATCACTGAGCTTTCTGAAAATAAAAACTTCATCGATAAGATTACCAATAATAACGAGTTTGTTGATCAAATCATCAATAAATTAAAAGGTAAATATGGGAATGTTATCTATGAGAATAAGAAATTCTATAGTGTTGACCCAACCACAGGTGACAAAACACCAATAGACTGGAGTGATTTAGATACAACCAATGAGAGCTTTACTTTAGTTCCGGAGAACGATGTTGATTATTTAGTAATCACAGATAGCAAAGGAGGTAAAGTAAAATTAGACGTTGTAGAAATCGCTAAGAGTGATAAGTTCATCACTGAGTTAACTGAAAATAAAAACTTCATCGATAAGATTACCAATAACAATGAGTTTGTCGATCAAATCATCAATAAGTTAAAAGGTAAGTATGGTAATGTTTATTACGATGGAACCAATTTCTATACATTAGATCCAGATACAGGTGATAAAACTCCAATCTTGTGGAGTGATTTAGATACAACTAATGAGAGCTTTACTTTAGTTCCAGAGAATGGAGTTGATTATTTAGTAATCACAGATAGCAAAGGCGGCAAAGTAAAATTAGATGTTGTAGAAATCGCTAAGAGTGATAAGTTTATCACTGAGCTTTCTGAAAATAAAAACTTCATCGATAAGATTACCAATAATAACGAGTTTGTTGATCAAATCATCAATAAATTAAAAGGTAAATACGGGAATGTTATCTATGAGAATAAGAAATTCTATAGTGTTGACCCAACCACAGGTGACAAAACACCAATAGACTGGAGTGATTTAGATACAACCAATGAGAGCTTTACTTTAGTTCCGGAGAACGATGTTGATTATTTAGTAATCACAGACAGTAAAGGAGGTAAAGTAAAATTAGATGTTGTAGAAATCGCTAAGAGTGATAAGTTCATCACTGAGCTTTCTGAAAATAAAAACTTCATCGATAAGATTACCAATAATAACGAGTTTGTTGATCAAATCATCAATAAGTTAAAAGGTAAATACGGGAATGTTATCTATGAGAATAAGAAATTCTATAGTGTTGACCCAACCACAGGTAACAAAACACCAATAGACTGGAGTGATTTAGATACAACCAATGAGAGCTTTACTTTAGTTCCAGAGAACGATGTTGATTATTTAGTAATCACAGACAGTAAGGGAGGCACAGTAAAATTAGACGTTGTAGAAATCGCTAAGAGTGATAAGTTCATCACTGAGCTTTCCGAAAATAAAAAATTCATCGATAAGATTACCAATAACAACGAGTTTATTGATCAAATCATCAATAAGTTAAAAGGTAAATATGGGAATGTTATCTATGAGAATAAAAAATTCTATAGTGTTGACCCAACCACAGGTGACAAAACACCAATAGACTGGAGTGATTTAGATACAACCAATGCCAGTTTTACTTTAGTTCCGGAGAACGATGTTGATTATTTAGTGATCACAGACAGTAAAGGAGGCACAGTAAAATTAGACGTTGTAGAAATCGCTAAGAGTGATAAGTTCATCACTGAGCTTTCTGAAAATAAAAACTTCATCGATAAGATTACCAATAACAATGAGTTTGTTGATCAAATCATCAATAAGTTAAAAGGTAAATATGGGAATGTTATCTATGAGAATAAAAAATTCTATAGTGTTGACCCAACCACAGGTGACAAAACACCAATAGACTGGAGTGATTTAGATACAACCAATGCCAGTTTTACTTTAGTTCCGGAGAACGATGTTGATTATTTAGTGATCACAGACAGCAAAGGAGGCACAGTAAAATTAGACGTTGTAGAAATCGCTAAGAGTGATAAGTTCATCACTGAGCTTTCCGAGAATAAAAAATTCATCGATAAGATTACCAACAACAACGAGTTTATTGATCAAATCATCAATAAATTAAAAGGTAAATATGGGAATGTTATCTATGAAAATAAGAAATTCTATAGTGTTGACCCAACCACAGGTAACAAAACACCAATAGACTGGAGTGATTTAGATACAACCAATGCCAGTTTTACTTTAGTTCCGGAGAACGATGTTGATTATTTAGTGATCACTGATAGCAAAGGAGGCACAGTAAAATTAGACGTTGTAGAAATCGCTAAGAGTGATAAGTTCATCACTGAGCTTTCCGAGAATAAAAAATTCATCGATAAGATTACCAATAACAACGAGTTTATTGATCAAATCATCAATAAGTTAAAAGGTAAATATGGGAATGTTATCTATGAGAATAAAAAATTCTATAGTGTTGACCCAACCACAGGTGATAAAACACCAATAGACTGGAGTGATTTAGATACAACCAATGCCAGTTTTACTTTAGTTCCAGAGAACGATGTTGATTATTTAGTGATCACAGACAGCAAAGGTGGAACAGTAAAATTAAGTGTAAAAGATATAGCAGCAAGTCAAACATTTATTGATGAAATTACTAATAATCCTAAGTTTATTACCAATATTAAAAGCTTACAGGCTTATGGAGAACTTATTGATCAAACTTCTACAGAAAATGTATCTAAAGTTAAGTTAGCTAAGAAGTTTAATAATGGTAAAGAAAACAATGCAGCTGTATTATTTGCAGAGACTCTAACAGCATTAAACCGTGGTACAGACAATGCAAACAATAAATTGATTGCATATAATTATGTTGATGAAACAGGTAATATTGCTTCGACTCAAATCACTGTGTCTAGTGATGTAATTAATAATTTTGACGAGATTATAAAATCTGACAACGTTAAAAAAGAATTGAACAAATTCATTACAAACGCAACAGGTAGTGTATCAGTAAGTAAGGATAGCGCGACAGGTAATATTACAATCTCTTATAAAAATGGTGAGAATCCAGAATCTTTAGATTTAACTAATGAAGTAAAACGCGTTCAAAACTATGGAAGAGTAACTAGTACACCAGCTGATATGGCTTCTAAAAAAGGAGCAGGATTTACATATAACAACGGTAAATTGGCAGCAGGTGATTATAGTGAAACGGTAACTGATTTACTTAAAAAAACAGTTGAAGTTAATCTACCTGATGCTACAAAAGGTAAATCTATCTCTTATGATTATAAAGATGAATCAGGAAACGTTCATACAATAACACTTACACAAGATGTTGCAGATACCTTTAAGACAATTATTAATCAAGGTGATAATAAAACTTACCTTGAAGACATTGTTAAGAAAGTAGTAATTAGTCAAGGTAGTAAAGTTACTGTTGAAAAAAGAGGTACAGAGGTATTTTTGATTGTTGTTAATGGTACAGATAGACAAGAAATTAATTTATCTCAAGAGATTAAAAATAGTGCATACTTAGCATCTTTAACTTTAAAAACAACTGGAAATCTTTCAGATGTTAAAGCAGGTTTTGTCTTTAAAGATGGTAAAAACCCTCAAGAGGTTACCTTCTCTGAGACATTAACTCCAATAGAACGTATAGCACCTGCAGGTAGTACACCAATTACTACACCAAATGGGGATTTAACTTATTACGTATATAAAGATGAAACAGGTACTGCTAAAAACATTACAGTTTCACAAGACGTAAGTAATGATTTTGAAACTATTATTAATCAAGGGAACAATAAAACATTTATTGAAAATATATCAAAAGGTGGAAACTTATACTCAACTGCCAAAGAGACAATAGTGGGGAAATACAATGATAAGGATATCATGAGATATGTTGTTGAATTAACTCAAGCAACGTCTTTTACTTCATTAGAATTGCCAAAAGCAATTGAAGGTATGGTTATAGAGGCTACTTTGATTAATAAAGGTACTAATGCAATTGTGCGAGGTGTGATTGGTAAACAAGTAGTTGCTGGTAAAACAACTATAGCAATAGGTACTGTTGGTACAATAATAACAAGTAATCCAGCAGGAGAGTATTGTGTAGTTATTGAATATGTGAAAAAATAGAGACAAAAAGTCGAAATATTATAATAACAATTTAAATTATTGGATATGTTTAAATATATATATAGATTTTTAGTTCTTCTATTGATCTTTTTTAATCCATCTGAGCTGTTGGCTCAGGTGGATTACCCCGGAGGGGTTTATGGTGTTCAAGTTTGGTTGAAACCTGATCATTCTATTAAAATGTATGGTCAAACCACACAAGTTGATGGTTGGGCTAATGCTTCTGTTGCACTGCAGAGAAATGCTAATTTTAGTTTTAGTAATCTAACCGGAACAAATAGTAATAGTAAACCTCAGAAAAGACCTTCTTTTGTTAAAGGGAGTTATAAGATGAATTTTAATAGTGCATTAGTCTTCGATGGAGCTCATTTCTTAGCATCCAATACAGGTGTGCCTACAACAGGTGAGTTAACCGTTTTTGCTGTATACATTGCTCTAAAAGAAGCAGGTAGTACAAGGATGTATTATGTCGGTTTTGGAGGAACTGATCCAAGAGGTTCTTCTACAAGAAAACCTCCATTAGGATTTAGTCCAGAGAAGAAAGATGCTAAAGGTGGAGGAAGAACTTTTGGGCCTGGATATATTGATGGTGAAGGAGGATATGTTAAAAATACCACAGCATTACAAACTTCATTATTGAAAGAGAAAGACTATACGAAGTTTAGATTCAATGGTGCAGATTTTTCAGAAGATAAAAAAGGAAAAAGTTTGCCTGGACCTACTAGTACGTATTTTAAAACTGATGGAGGTATGACTCTTGGTGGAGCCAGTATTCACGATAGTGGTGGTGGACCTATGGGAGGACAATTAGGAGAGTTAATTGTTTATAATAGAATTCTTACTGCAAGTGAAATAAATAAGATTGAGAGTTACTTAGGAACAAAATATGGTATTACACTAGATGGGGTTGCATATACTTCCTCTACAGGTAATGTATTTTGGCCTTTTGGTAGAACAGGAATTGGTTATCACAATAACGTGGCAGGTATTTTTAGGGATGATAATAATACAAGTATAAGTGTTTCAAGGTCTACTGCGGCTGGAGCTGTATTGACTGTAAATACTATAGGAACAGAGTTTGAAGCGGGAGTTGGTGTTATTCATGAAGTAGAACTTCCTGATGATAATACAGCTATTTATTGGGGAAGTAACCAAGATGATGGTGGTGTTTCAGTTCCTATTAATGAACCAGGTTGTGATTTTAACTTTGCCTTGAAAGATAAGTTTTGGAAATTTAAAAAAACAGGACTTCCTAAAACAACTGTTGAAGTACGTGCCGGTGGTGAATCCTTTGCCTATCAAGGACCAGGATATGAAGTCAGAATGCTTGTAGCTAAAACAGAAGCAGATGCTTATGCTGGAAGATGGTTGGCTGTGATTCCAGGAACTTATGTAGGAGGTGAACTTGAAGAGCATTTGTTTAATCTGCCTTTAGATCAAGATGAACTCTATATTACTTTTGGGGCAAAACCTTCACCTGGATTTTGTGTTGGATGTTCCACTAATATAGCAGGAAATTATAAGTTTAGTTCCCAAACTTGGAAAAGTGGAAGTAAATCAGTTACAAATTTAAAAGCAACAAATGGTATTCGTTTTGATGTAGATTTTAAGACTTTTAGTAACGGGACTGAAAATGGATCAATGCAAATGAGTGGATATCCAAGAGTATCAAATGGAACATTACTTGAGTCTAGATTCAAAGGGGTTAAAGGAAGTGATGATAATTCAGCCGTAACAACAATTAGATTTAAAGATGGAGCTACTTTTGCTAAATTTAATATCTATGGAATAGATAAAACCACTCTTATAGCAGATGAAGTTGAAGTAATTGGTTATTGTGGTGATATTGCTTACAATGCTATACTTTCATTCAATACAAAAGATCCAAGTAAGCAAACTTTTACGATTGGAGGTAGAAAAGCAAATGGTACTAAACGATCAAGTATTACTAATAAAAATGCAGCTGCAATAGTGGAGTTTCCTCATGAGGTAAATAGAATTGTAATAAAACATAACTTACATTATCGTACAAGCTCAAGAGGATATCAGAATATAGCTATTGGCGATTTTGAATTCAATTGTCCTCGTCCTGCTAATCCGAACCCTGATGGTATAGAGTATACATTACAAGCACCTGCAAAGGTGGTGTCTTGTACAGATTTTCTTTACACATTCAAAGTTTGGAATTATGCTTGTGAGGCTCGTTATGTAAAAATTGATGATGAATTACCAGAAGGCATGACATGGGTTAATGAAGGAGTAACTTCTTCTCAGTTTGCTTTTAATGAAGCCAAGTTCAATAATTACGGCGGTACAAGAGTTTTGAGTATAGATAAAGTTAGACTATCACCTGGTACTTTTACTACGATTACAGCAAGGGTTAGGTTTGACGATAATGCGGTACCGAAAATTTATGAGAATAGAGGTAAACTAACTTATGAAAGTCTTAATGAAGGTAAGGAGATTACGATAGAGAGTTGTGACTATAATAATTTTACGGAATGTGTATCAACTAAAGTTGAAATGATTCATCAAGATAGGGTTTTGTCTCCTAAAATTAAACTTATTCCAGTATCGAGAAGATGTTATAAAGACAAAGGGATAATTACTGTTAAAGCTTCCATTGAAAATCCAAATCCATCTATAGACTTTACAGATTTGAACTTTACATTTACTTATAATGATGATTTTATCTTTAAGTCATTTAGTTCAAATTTCGGAAATGGAACAGAAGTCAAAGAGGACGGAATTCATATTGTGGAAGGATTAAGTATTAATGGAGGAAAAACACTTGAGTTGACTTATGAAGTACAAGCTCTAGATTTTCTGGCACTAATTGAAGTGGCAACAGGTAACAAATATACCAAACCACGCGATGTACCAGATGAGGATATTGCAAAGGTAGTAGAATTTGGTGCACAACTCGAGTTAGTTGGTAATTCTGAAGATGAATGTATCAATGCTAGTTTAGAGGATGCGTATGTTAATTTGGATCCAACAATTCCATTTTGTGGTAGGGATCTATCATGTTACTATCCTCCTGTTTCAGGACAAATTACTAAAAAGAACAGTGATTTTGTCATGATGACTACTTTAGATCGCAGTAAAGGGGAATCAATATCTACCAGTGATATTAATGCATGGTTATACTTAGAATCTAAAACGAAAGGTTTCGTTCCTACTCGTTTGAGTGAAGCACAGATTGGAGCTATTGTTGATCCTGTGGCAGGTATGTTGGTTTATGATACAACAAACAAGTGTTTGAAGTTTTATGATGGAACAAAATGGGCATGTATTTTACAGTCTTGTCCAGATAATTAAAAAGGGATTATTATGAGAAAGATTTTATTACTATTTGTTTTTTTGTTTAGTTTATTTATGACTTCACAAAAGACTTTTAGTCAACAGGCTATTATTGGTACTAAAGCAAATTATATTTCTTCGAGTTCTATTTTAGAATTTCCAGATAATGATACGAGAGGTGTGGTCTTGCCTAAGGTAGATAGTAGTGTAGTTGTAGGTGCAGTCGAAGGGACTTTAATATTTGATGTTTTAGATAAAAAAGTAAAATATTGTACGGGTAATGGTATGTGGGAAGATTTGTCTATCAACGAAGGGGTTGTTGACACGGCTATGCAAGATGGATTAAGTGAGGTAAGTGGTGCTCGTACCCTTATTGGTAATGACGCCAATATTAGTACTGAAGGTGTACTGGTTTTAGATAGTACAAATCAAGCACTTGTGTTACCACGAGTAGAGAGCCCTCACTTAAAAATGATTTCTCCAAGTTCAGGTACTATTGTTTATGATACAAAATCAAATATGATTTGCATATTTAATGGAAAAGAATGGGCTTTTTGGGGTAATGAATAAGTTTTTTATTTGATTGAATTATACTTAGGAAAGGGATAGCTTTTTAAAGAGCTATCCCTTTTTTTATTTTCCTTTTTGCATAAGTAAAGTCAGTGATTTTCTATTATTACACTACACGTTTTAGTACTATTTGTGATTGTTTTTTAACAATAGTTTTATGTTGTAAATAGTTGTGGTTTTAATTAGTTGTGGTTTTTTTTGTATAAATTATGTTTGTAATAATTTGATTTTTGAACTTTTATTGTGATTTATATCGTAATTTTCGTTAAATTTGAATTAAGTGTAAAAGTAAAAGTTATGAAAAAAAGAATTATACCTATCGCATTCTTGCTTAGTGGTATGGTTTCTTATGCTCAAGTTGGGATAGGAGTTAAGGAACCAGATAAATCAGCAATCTTAGAATTACAAGCAAAAGACAAAGGTCTTTTAATACCAAAAATTGCATTAACAGGTTTATTTGATACTCAATCAATCTATGGTAATAACCCCAAAGAAGGCTTGTTAGTTTATAATACTACCAACAATGGAGACGCATTACTTCCTGGTTATTATTTTTGGGGAATTGACTATAATGATAAAGAAAATCCAAATCGACCTCAGTGGGTTAAAATTGGAGATAACTTATCTGATAAAGTAAATAATAAAATGATGAGTTATGGTATAGAAGATAATGCTGCTGGGCAAAAAGTTTTCTCAATTACTGATGCTCATGGTCATACTATTGATGTGCCTCTTATTGATTTACAATTAGTAGCAACATTAGAAAAATCTAAAACTAATAAAGCAGCTTATGTTTATACTAACGAACATGGGCATGAATTTGTTATTGATGTTTTGGCTGATGTAATAAATCATTTTGGAGATATTATTAATAATGATCAGGTAGTTCAAAATATTGTAAATAAACTAAAAGGTAAGTTTGGAAATGTCATCTTTGAAGGCGACAAGTTCTATACTGTTAATCCAGAAACAGGAGATAAGACAGAGATAGACTGGAGTGATTTCAATACAGTTAATAAAACGTTTGAATTAAAAGACGTTGAAGGAGTAGCAAGTTTAGTAGTTACAGACAGTGACGGTAACTCTGTACATATGGCTGTAGCTGATATAGCTAAGAATGAAACCTTTGTAGAGGAACTTACTAAGAATGAGAAATTCGTTACCGAGTTAACGAACAATCAGAAGTTCATCGACCAAGTAATCAACAACTTAAAAGGCAAATACGGAAATGTCATCTTTGAAGGCGACAAGTTCTATACTGTTAATCCAGAAACAGGAGATAAGACAGAGATAGATTGGAGTGATTTCAATACAGTTAATAAAACGTTTGAATTAAAAGACGTTGAAGGAGTAGCAAGCTTAGTAGTTACAGACAGTGACGGTAACTCTGTACATATGGCTGTAGCTGATATAGCTAAGAATGAAACCTTTGTAGAGGAACTTACTAAGAATGAGAAATTCGTTACCGAGTTAACGAACAATCAGAAGTTCATCGACCAAGTAATCAACAACTTAAAAGGCAAATACGGAAATGTCATCTTTGAAGGCGACAAGTTCTATACTGTTGATCCAGAAACAGGAGATAAGACAGAGATAGACTGGAGTAGTTTAAATACAGTTAATAAAACGTTTGAATTAAAAGACGTTGAAGGAGTAGCAAGCTTAGTAGTTACAGACAGTGACGGTAACTCTGTACATATGGCAGTAGCGGATATAGCTAAGAATGAAACCTTTGTAGAGGAACTTACTAAGAATGAGAAATTCGTTACTGAGTTAACGAACAATCAGAAGTTCATCGATCAAGTAATCAACAACTTAAAAGGCAAATACGGAAATGTCATCTTTGAAGGCGACAAGTTCTATACTGTTAATCCAGAAACAGGAGATAAGACAGAGATAGATTGGAGTGATTTCAATACAGTTAATAAAACGTTTGAATTAAAAGACGTTGAAGGAGTAGCAAGCTTAGTAATTATAGACAGTGACGGTAACTCTGTACATATGGCTGTAGCGGATATAGCTAAGAATGAAACATTCCTTACAGAGCTTACTGAGAATCAGGATTTTGTTGATAAGATCTTTAATAATAATGAGTTTATAACAAAAATTAAGAATGTACAAGCTTATAGTAGTTTAACAGATCAATCAGCTACAGAAAACACATCTGAGGTTAAGTTGGCTAAGAAATTTAAAGACGGTAAAGAAGGCAATGCAGAAGTTCTCTTTGCAGAGACTTTGACATCATTGGCCAGAGGTACAGACAATGCAAACAATAAGTTGATTGCTTATAATTATGTAGATGAGACAGGAAAAATCTCTGCGACTCAAATAACCGTATCTAGTGATGTAATCAATAACTTCGAAGAGATTCTTAAAGACGAAAGCGTTAAGAAGGAATTGAACAAATTTATTACTCAAGCTACAGGTAGTGTAGTTGTTTCTAAAGATGCTACAACTGGAAATATCACAATTTCTTATAAAGATGGAGATAAAACAGAAGCATTAGATTTGACTACAGAAATTCAACGTGTTCAAAATTATGGTAGTATAACCAATACGACAGCTATTAAAGCAGATAAAAAAGGTGCTGGTTTTACTTTTAATAATGGAAAAGCTGAGGCAGGTACATTCTTAGAAACTGTAACAGATATATTGTCAGAGACTGTAACAGTAACATTAGATGACACTACTCAAGGAGATGCTGTTGTTTATAAATATACTGATGAGTCAACCAATACGCATTCATTAAATGTTACAGAAGATATTTCTAAGACATTTAAGACAGTTTTGAATAAAGATGGAAATAAACAGTTGATTGAGAATATTGTGAACCAACAAGCTCCATTAGCAAGTATAACTAATACTGCAGCTAGTAAAGTAGATAAAAAAGGTGTTGGATTTACGTTTAATAATGGAAAAGCTGAGGCGGGTACATTCTTAGAAACCGTAACTGGTTTAACCAAGAATACTACTGAAGTAACATTACCAGATAATACTAAAGGAAATGTAATTGATTACGATTATGTTGATGAGTCTGGTAATACACATAAAATAGCTGTTACTCAAGATGTTGCAGATACATTTAAAACAATCATTAATCAAGGGGATAATTATAGTTTACTTGAAGAAATTATCAAGAACACTATGAAGACGGAAGGTAGTAAAGTTACAGTGATTGATGATGCGGGTGATGTTGTTTTAGTTGTTGTAAATGATGAAGATGAAAAGAGGGTTAATATTACACAAATGATAGCAAATGATGCGAAGAATCCTTGGTTAGTACAAGGATCTGCAAATATAGCTAAACTTGACAGTGATAATATTGCTCATACAGGTACAGTTGCAATTGGTGGGAATACTTTATTAACTAATCCGAAATCAACTAAGACTAAGTTGTCTGTTGATGGAGATGTGGTAATTTCAGGTAAGTTCTTCTCAGGAAGTTCTATTTATGCGGATTACGTATTTGAAAAGTACTTTACAGGTGCATCTGATTTGAATTTGACCTATGAGTTTAAATCTCTTGATTACGTTAAAGAATTTGTTGAAAAATACAATCACTTACCAGGTGTTACAAAAATATCGGAAGTAACTAAATCAGAAGATGGTAAGTATATGATTGATTTTACTGAGTTGTCAATTCAACAGTTAGAAAAAATTGAAGAGCTGTACTTACACACAATTGAACAACAAGAGCAAATTAATAGTTTGCAGAATCAAGTTGATCAAATGGAAGCAAGATTAAAAGCTCTGGAAGGTAAATTATCAAAATAGTAACTTAGTTATTCACTCTATTTATTAGTAAAGCGACATCTAATTTAATTAGATGTCGCTTTTTTTTATTCTCATTGGTAAAGATCGTAAAGTACGAGAGATCTTCATAGAGAGATATGACTTTTAAAGTTTTAGTTTTCAAGTACTTTTTTCTTTGATGTAATAGAATAATGGCTTAGTATTTATTATTAATTATAGGATCTTTGGTCTTTTTATGGAGAATAGATGCTCGACCAATGGTACTTAAGGGCTTAGTTAGATTTACTTATAATAACTTGAGTTCGATATAAGTATAGAATGAAATAGAATGAGTGTTTTTTAGGTAATAATTTACCAATATTCAATCCTAAAATATATCGATGTTACTTATCACTAAATCACTGATGTTGAAGACCAAGTTAAAAGGAAGGAAAGTTTAATTGATGTTTTATTAAGTGTCTTAGCTTGCACTTTGTTCGGGTTTGCTGGGGGATTCTTGGGGGTTTCCTTGCCAAGAAGGCACTTTTCTCGAAGAAAGGTGCAAGAAAGGTGCAAGAAAATCTCAAGCAACTCCCTATTAAATTGGAATAGAGTAAAGGGTTGGTTATAGATAGAAATGGGTAATCAATAGTTTTTTTTAAGTAACTATTTTTGACAATGATATTTTATGATTCTGTTTTTCCAATTTTTTTATGTGCTTTTACTTTACTTATTAGATTATTACAAGAAAGCTAAGTTCACGTAAGTTTGATTATTAGAATAAAACGTTCGCCAAGAGCGTTCATTAAGTATTAAAGTCAAGAAAACGCAATGAACTCACAGATTTTATTACTTGCTAATCTATATTAGAAGAAAAATGTGATTGCTAAAAGATTAAAGGGGTGAACTGAATTGTTTGTGCCAAGTTAAACATACAAAACAAAAGCTCTAAACGTATTGTATTTACAATATTTTTGATGAAAATAGACTACTGGCTTAAGTTGAATTCATATTATATTAATTTGAATAATATAATCGAAACTTTGAGCTTTAATCATAAGATAAAAAAAGTCGATGGTAAATTTTTACTATCGACTTCTATATTTTACTGAAGAAATAAGTTAGATAAAATAGGCGGCAATCACACCTAAGATAATTGCAACTAATTTATTTATATTAAACTTATGATCTTCATTGCTTTCAAAAATAATTGTAGAAGATATATGGAATAGGATACCAACTACAATTGCTGATATTTCAGCATAATAATGAGTCAATAAGGTAATTTCACCTGATATTAAAGTACCCAAAGGTGTCATCGCAGCAAAAACAAGCATAAAGAATAAAATAGACTTTTTATTCATTTCACCATTAATAAAAAAGGCAGTAAGTATTACCGCAATTGGCAAGTGATGTATCGCTATTCCCCAAGCTAATTCATGATGTTGACTCACTGGCATTCCTTCAAATAGAGCATGTATGCACAAACTGATAAACAATAACCAAGGGATCTTGTCTAATTTGTCGTGTGCATGTACATGTCCGTGTTCAGCTCCTTTCGAAAAGTATTCTAATACAATTTGAAATACAATACCAATCATAATGAAAAAGCCGATTGTCGTATTGCCATTGTGGGCATGTCCATGCCCATGTGCATCAGCTAAATGCTGATGAGCTTGATCTTCTATTCCATAGCTGTAAACGTCAGGAAGTAGATGTGTTACAGTCAACGTCAATAGAAATGAACCACTAAAAGCCATAAGTAGCTTTAGGTGCTTTTTGTTTTTGGGCTGTAGGAGAACCGCTATTAGGTATCCTACAATGACCGCTATAAAGGGTACTATAAAAACCATTGGCTTATTTGAAAATCATAATTAAACGATCTGACTCTTTTTTATAGAATTTTTTAAGTTTGTAATCTCCAAATACATCAAGAAGGTAAATATCATTTTCTTCCATCATTTTTTCAAAATCTTCAAGTCGTAATGCCTTTACTTTTTCTGTGTATTGATGATGTTGTCCATCTGCATCAAATTCTATATTTTTTATGATGAAACCATCTTCGTATTTTCTTTTAATGTCAAAAGTGATACCATCTACCTCTTTTGTCTCTTGAGGAATCAAATTTGGGATTACTTTATCGACATTCATAAAATCTATTACAGCTAATCCATAATCTGTTAAACTGTTTTGAATCGCTTTTAAAGCTTTAGCGTTGTCTTTTTCATCCGCAAAATAACCAAAGCTTGTAAATAAGTTTAATATAGCATCGTACTTTTGAGTGAGATCTTCTCTCATATCATGCACACTGAAATGAAGTTTTTCATTTTCAAATTCTTTTGCTGCATTAATACTATTTTCTGAAAGATCTACTCCTGTTACATCGTATCCTAATTTGTTTAAGTAAATAGAATGTCTTCCTTTACCACATGCTAAATCAAGTACTTTTGCATCCTCTGGTAAGTTTAAGTAATGTGCCAGATTATCAATTAATAATTGCGCCTCTTCATAATCTCTATCTTTGTATAAAGTATGATAATACTCCGTGTCAAACCAAGAAGCATACCAAGCTTTGTTCTCTTTAGACATAGTTTTAGTTTAAATTTTTTATTAGCCTACAAATTTACTTTATTTTTGTGGATTAATTAGAGTAAACAAATTATTCCTAAATATAAATTCAAGATGGGAAATTTTAAAATGGTAGCTAAGACTTTCTTTGGTTTCGAAGAAACTTTAGCTAAAGAATTACAGTTATTAGGTGCAATGAATGTTCAACAAGGAGTGAGAATGGTAAGCTTTGTTGGTGATAAAGGCTTTATGTATAAAGCCAATTTGGCCTTGCGAACTGCCTTAAAGATATTAAAGCCTATAAAACAATTTGCTGTCTATAACGAAGCTAATTTATATAAGGGAATACAAAGTATCGACTGGAGTGAATACCTTAGTGCAAATCAAACTTTTGTAATTGATTCAACTGTGTTTTCTGACAATTTTAATAACTCATTATTTGTAGCTTTAAAATCAAAAGATGCTATCGTTGATCAATTTAGAAATGAGTTTGGCAAACGCCCAAGTATCGACAAAGATTTTCCTGACTTGAGAATTAACGTTCACATTCAAAAAGATATGTGTACTGTTTCTCTTGATTCTTCTGGAGCTTCTTTGCACCAAAGAGGATATAAAACAGCAACGAATATTGCTCCGATTAATGAAGTTTTAGCTGCTGGAATGCTATTGATGTCAGGATGGGATGGTAGAACAGATTTCATTGATCCGATGTGTGGATCAGGTACTATATTGACAGAAGCTGCAATGATTGCTTGTAATATCCCTGCCAATATCAATAGAAAAGAGTTTGCATTTGAACGTTGGAATGATTGGGATGCTGATTTATTTGATAAGGTTCAAGAGTCTTTGCTCAAAAGAGTGAGAGAGTTTCACTATACAATAAAAGGCTATGATAAAGCACCTTCTGCTGTAATGAAAGCAAAAGACAACGTTAGAAATGCTAATTTAGAAGAATATATAGACATCAAAGAGGAGAACTTCTTTGACACGAAAAAAGAGACAGAAGGACCTTTACACATGGTCTTTAATCCTCCTTATGGTGAGCGTCTTGATATTAATTTGGAACGCTTTTACAGAGAAATAGGAGATACTTTAAAACAAGGATACCCTGGAACAGAGGCTTGGTTTATTACTGGAAATATAGAAGCATTGAAATATGTTGGTCTAAGACCTTCGAGAAAGATTAAATTATTTAATGGTAAATTAGAGTCTCGCTTGGTAAAGTATGAATTATATGAAGGAAGTAAAAAAGGGAAGTATATTAATGATAAATAAAAAAACATGGGAGTAGGTACTAAAACCATTTTATTACAGTTCGTTAGTTTTGCAATTCTGTTTGTTTTGGCAAGACTTGGATTGTCTTATTTTACTGATTTGCAAGGGCTATGGTTGCCTGTGATTAGTGCAGTTGTAGCAACCATTTTAGCTCCGCAGTTTAAAGTATTCAAAACAGATCAAGGAGATAAAATCTGTGTACGTTGGATCTTTTTAAAGAAAATTAAAGTTTTAAATTAAAACAGACACCCGATAAGTAATGCTTATCGGGTGTTTTTTTATTATTTTTTGTAATTGTAGTTTGTTAAACGTAAGTCGAACTTACCATCTCGAAATATAACTTCGCCATTTGTTGCTTCCTTTGGTATATTAAACTCTACAGATGTAGTTGTTACCCTATAGATTACCGCATCTACGGTTTCAAAGCTGTTATCTGGAGGTAATGCTCTGGTGGATAGCTTAGGTGCTGTTGTTTGCTTTCTAAAAATAATTTTATACTTGCTTTCTTGTTCAGGGTCAAGTCCTTTTCCTTCAAGAATAACGGTTTCTCCTGGAGCTTTATCATTGAAGTTTACGTTAGAGAAAGAGATATTAGAATGCTCTGTTTCTCCTTTGTTATCATCAGACGAGCAGCTTGTCAAACTTATTGCTGTCAATAGAAATAAGGTTAAGACTTTTTTCATGTTTATTAAAGTTAGTTGATTAGTAAAATCTAAAATACAAAAAATAAGTAAAGCACAAAGTAATTCACAGCAGATTAATAAAAGCATGAACACCTGTACTCGCTTTTTCAGCGATAACTGTAATGTGATGCCTAAAGGAGTTTGTCATTGCTGGATTGGGATCAATATAATATACTTTGGCATTTTCGTTGGCGTAATTAATTAAAGAAGCAGCAGGATAAACTTGAAGAGAGGTACCTATGATAAGGATAATATCTGCTTGTTCAACAATTGGTATTGCTCGTTCTAATTCTGGGACCATTTCTCCAAACCAAACAATATGGGGTCTTAATTTATGTCCTTTGTCATTTTGGTCTGAAGCCAATAGATCTCCTGTCCAAGGATATACTAATGTTTCATCTTCTTCACTGCGAACTTTGAGCAATTCGCCGTGTAAATGTAAAACATCTTTACTACCAGCTCTTTCATGTAAGTCATCGACATTTTGAGTAATGATAGATACATTGTAATCTTTTTCTAACTCAACTAATAGCTGGTGTGCTTGATTAGGTTGACAACTCAAAAGTTGTCGTCTTCGGTCGTTATAGAATTTTAATACGAGTTCTTTATTGCGAATCCACCCTTGTGGGGATGCAACATCCATTACGTCATGCCCTTCCCATAATCCATCAGCATCTCTAAAAGTTTTTATGCCGCTCTCAGCGCTAATTCCCGCTCCACTAAGTACTACTAATCGTTTTTGCATAATATTATTACCTTTGTGTTTCAAAAAAATAAAAATAGAATGAATATTTCAAAAAAGCTATTTCAGGATCTTGAATATTTAGAATACTTAGAGTCTTTCTTGACTGAAAGTAGAGTAGAGCGATTCAAGGAAGTTCTTGTCAATAGAACCAAACATATTACAGTAGTCGCGGAGGATGTATATCAGTTACACAATACGAGTGCAGTAATGCGTAGTTGCGAAGTTTTTGGAGTACAAGAATTAAGAGTTATAGAGCAAAAGTTTGGAAAGAGAATAGATAAAGAAATTGCTTTAGGAGCAGAAAAATGGGTAGACATTCACAGGTATAGTACAGTTCAAAGTAGTATCGATGATGTAAAGTCAAAAGGATATCAGATTGTAGCTACTACACCCCATGTTGAGGCAAATCACTTAGAAGATTTCGATATCACTAAGCCCTCAGCTATCTTTTTTGGTACTGAGAAAACTGGATTATCTCCAGAAATAATTGAACAAGCAGATGCGTATATTAAAATACCAATGGTTGGTTTTACAGAGAGTTTAAATATCTCTGTTTCGGCAGCTGTTATTATTCAAAATCTTACCACTCGTATTCGTCAGTCAAATGTCAGTTGGCAATTGACCGAAGCAGAGTTAATTGAGAAGAGAATAGATTGGGCACGAAAATCAATTAAAGACATCGATTTCGTTACAGCGCGTTTCTTAGAACAAAAACAAGAATTATAGTATAAATAAAGGGAGGTAGTGAAAACTACCTCCCTTTGATATTATGTTGTTTTTCTTCTAATTTTCATATTAATAAATTCCACTACAAGTGAGAATGCAATTGCAAAGTACAAATATCCCTTAGGAACGGCTCCAACTTCCTGGCCAGCTAAGACAGCATGAGAGATATGCATACTCTCTGTTGTTAACATAAAGCCTATTAGAATCAAAAAGGATAATGCGAGTATTTGTATAGAAGGGTTTCTATTAACAAAATTACCTACTGGTACTGCGAAGATCATCATTACTGCAACGGATACAATTACAGCAGCAATCATAATGTACAAAGCTCCTTGTATTCCATTGGTCATACCAACAGCAGTCAAGATACTATCTATAGAGAAGATAATATCAATCATTAGGATTTGAATTAAAATATTTCCAAAACTTTTTACAGCTATTTTCTTTGCTGAATCTTTTTCATCTACAGGTTCATTGTGTTGTACATGGCTAACTTTCTCATGTATTTCTTTAGTTGACTTATAGATTAAGAAAATACCCCCTAATAAAAGAATAAGGGCTTGACCATTGAAACTGGCACTAAACCATCCCCAGTCAATGGAGAAAAGAGGTTTTTTCATTGCGATAAGCCATGATACACCAAATAGTAAAGCGATACGCATGAACATTGCTAAAAATAACCCTATTTGCGTTGCTTTTTTTCTTTGATTTTCAGGTAACTTACCTGTAACAATCGAAATAAATATTACGTTGTCAATCCCTAAGACTATCTCTAAGAATGTTAGGGTAATAAAGGCGACTATAGCATCAGCTGTAAAAAGTACTTCCATTTCTATTTTATATGTGAATTAGCAATTATAATTCTCCTACTTTGACAAGAGTTCCTCTCTCTTTTCTTGCATCACCTACTATTCCATACTCAAATACACATGAGTTGCCATCTGTAGTAATGATTTTCATAGTCACTGCCTTTTTCTCAGCCATGTTTTTTGGGTGTAGCTTTTGCAATATATACTCACAATCATTGACCCAACGAATACTTGAAGTATCTGTCTTTCCTTCAAAGGTTTCTATTTCGTACTCTTGCGTGCGAATAAACGTAGATGTTTTCTTTTCACCATCTACTTCTGCAGTAAATTCAAATTTACCTGTTTTAAAGTCTTTGCAATTGCGTTCTTGTTTATAACAAGAAGTTGCAACAATTGCTGTTAATGGTAAAATAAAGTAGATTAATTTTGATTTCATATTGTTGTTATTTTCCAAATAGTGATTTCATTATTGTTTGCAAACCTTTAAAAAACAATAGCATAGACCCTACGCATACAAGGCATCCTAACCCAAAAACTAAGTAGAAATATGGGTGATCTTGATTTTTTAAAGATGTATTAATTAGAACAGGACCAATAAAGAACATTGGGAAGGTAGCTGCCAAGTATTTGACGCCTTTAAAGAGTAATTTACGGTCAGTGTGTTTTTGTTCCATTATATTATTTTTTGTATTGAATGATTGCCTTTCGGACATTTTGGTGTTTTTCTAATAGACTTTTAGCCTCTTGTTCGGAAACCTGTAGTTCTTCAACAAGCATTTGTATTCCCCTTTGGATAAGCTTAGCATTCGTCATTTTCATATCTACCATTTTGTTTCCTTTTACTTTTCCCAATTGAATCATTGTAGTAGTAGAAATCATATTTAATACTAATTTCTGGGCTGTGCCTGCTTTCATTCTTGAACTTCCTGTGATTACTTCGGGTCCAACAATCACTTCAATAGGGAATTTTGAACTTTGACTAAGTGGGCTATTGGGATTACAAGAAATACTTACCGTGGGAATATCATGAGTATTACACATCTTTAAAGCATTAATAACATAAGGGGTAGTACCTGATGCTGCAATGCCAACTACAATGTCGTTATTGTTTATTTGATGAGATTGAAGATCTAACCAACCTTGGTTAAGATTGTCTTCTGCATTTTCAACTGCATGACGAATAGCATAATCTCCACCAGCTATGATTCCAATTACTAAATCTGGAGAAACGCCATAAGTGGGAGGGCATTCGGAAGCGTCTAAAATACCAAGTCGACCAGAAGTTCCTGCTCCAATATAAAATAGTCTTCCTCCTTTTTTTAGTTGGAATACGACTTGCTTAATTGCATTTTCAATTTGAGGTAATGCTTTTTTTATTGCCATAGGTACGCTGTGATCTTCTTCATTGATGATGTGTAAAAGCTCACTTATTGACTTTTTTTCTAAGTCATTATGCACAGATGCTTGTTCTGTTATTTTTGTAAATTCCACTTTAGATTTTAAAATGATTTAAGCAAAAATACTTAAAATACTTTTATATCGCAGATTAAAAAATAGTTATCAAAAATGAAAATGAGCAGAAATCATAGAACAAGAGATAGTTGCGATTGTTTACTGTGTAATTATAAGTGAAAGAGAGTATTGTATAATAAATCTCTATTGATTAAAACTTGCTTTGACAAAGGTTTAACGAAAAGTACAAGTAAAAAAAGATATAGTATAGCTGTTATGTTAAATAAAATAGTACTTTTGCCGACTTATGCAGACTGCCTTATCGTCGGCTTTATTATAAAGCGGGAGGAAAGTCCGGACACCACAGGGTAGCATAATGGGTAACACCCATCCGTAGCTTTGCTATGAGGACAAGTGCAACAGAAAGTATGTACAGGTAATGCTGTAGTGAAACCAGGTAAACTCTATGCGGTGAAATGCCATGTATATTTAGCGTTTGAGGGCGACTCGTCCGATGCTTTAGGGGTAGGCAGATGGAGCCATTGAGTAATTGATGGCCTAGATAAATGATAAGGGGATACTTTTTTGAGTATTTACAGAATCCGGCTTATAGGTCTGCATTTTTTTTAAAAGAAATCCGTTTAGTAAACAGGCGGATGTATTATAAAGAAGAGAGTTAACATTTATAATCTGTTAGCTCTCTTTTTTGTATTATAAGTTAGGGTAAACTATTCTTCTTCTCTATCCCAAGTATCTTCTTCGTCATATTCACTCTCATCCTCGTCATCTTCTATTTCTTCTTGTTCAAATTCAAAGAATGTGAAAACTGAACCTCCATAACTTTTCTCAAATGAGAAGTGTGGCAAGTGTTCCAATTTAGTGAATTTAGAGTGTTCTATTATTAGCATTCCATCTTCACTTATTAATTCCAAATTCAAGATATCTGTGACTATTTTCTCGAATTGTTCTTGTGTGAAGTCATATGGAGGATCAGCAAATACAATATCGTAAGAGGTTTTGTGTTTTTCAATAAACTTGAATACATCTGCTTTAAAAGGAACTATATTTAAATCAAATTCTTTTGCTGTTTTCTTGATGAAATTGACACAGCCATAGTCACCATCTACACTCACAATAGATTCGGCTCCTCGTGAGGCGAACTCATAACTGATATTACCAGTACCAGCAAATAAATCTAAGATAGTTAATTCACTAAAATTGAAATGGTGATTTAGGATATTAAATAAGGCTTCTTTCGACATATCAGTTGTAGGTCGAACAGGTAGGTTTTTAGGAGGATTAATTCGTCTTCCTTTTAATTTTCCGGATATAATTCTCATGAATGGAATAATATATAATGTTGTTTAGGTACTTGATAATGTAGAAGTAGGCCTTCTGCAATAAATGCGTGTTCATTTATCACGTGGACTTCTTTGATGAAAGTATAAGCTTGCTGGTATACATGATCGTCTTGATCGACTCTTCCAAGCAAGTAAATAGGAATTAGATTTGGATCAAGATTCAATTGTTCATAGGTAAATAAAACGTAGTAAATAAAATCTTCAGGGCTATTGTACTGAAAAGAGTTAAACAACAGTAGTTTGTTGTTTTTGGCAACGACAATTTCAAAGCGATCCTTTTTTAAATATGTATAAACAGCGGTCGTTGTTTCCTTTTTACTTTTAGGTAGTAAAAGTTGAACAAGTCCTGTATTTATATTTTGATATGTAAATGTACCATATTTGTCTAATAAGAAGTTATTCAGATCGATAAAGGGAATATATACGTTGTTAAAATCGTAATTACTCACTTCATCAAATGCAAAGAAGTCTGTGGTGAATACTTTGGTATTGTACTGTAGATAGGCACCCATCAATTCTTCTTTAAATAGCGATTTAGGTACAAAGGTGTTGAGAGTACTGTCGTGAAGAACAAGTACTTCGTCGTATTTTTCTGATAATTGATCATACTTCTCAAAAAAGCGTTCAAGTTGCTCTTCAAAGCTTTTCTTATGGGTAATTGCTTCAGAAGCAAAATAAGTAATCTCATGAGATAATAGATTCTTAATAACAAATGAAAATTTGTTTAAAGAAGCTTGTATCACTAATTTCTGATTATTTCTTGCCATCGCGATTGATTATGATGTATGATTATAAAAAAGCAAATTTAAGCATTTAAGATGAAATGAGGTTTATACTTTACAAATTTGAAGGCTTACTTTATTTGAATGTTTTAAAGTACATTATAGCTCTTGCTATGGAGTTTTTTAGGTGAAATTTAGTTTGTCCCTAAAAAGCATGGTATCTTTACAGGCAATACAGAAAAAGCTTTAACTATGATTGGACAACAGTTTTACCGACTGCTTCGCGATAGATTTCCTTATGAATTAACCTTAAAACAAGATGTCTTTTTGCAAAAGATAGCTGAGTTTGTTACAAATGACAAAGATGATCAATTGTTTGTCTTGAAAGGGTATGCTGGGACAGGTAAGACTACTTTATTGTCAAGTGTAGTAAATGAGCTCAAGATGATCAATAAGTTTGCGGTGATGCTTGCACCAACTGGTAGGGCTGCTAAGGTAATAAGCAACTATTCGCAAAGACCAGCCTTTACTATTCACAAGCACATCTACTACCCAAAGCCAAGTAATAGCGGTGGCGGTATGAGATACACCATGCGAAATAATCGACACAAAAACACCATATTTATTGTTGATGAAGCCTCTATGATTGGAGATATGAGCGCTTCTGATAGTAATATGTATCCTCATGGTTCTCTCTTGGATGATTTAATCTATTATGTGTATTCAGGTATAAACTGTAAGTTGATTCTCATTGGAGATTCCGCTCAGTTGCCCCCAGTGAACATGCAAGTAAGTCCTGCTTTGGATATCGATCAATTGGGGTTTCAGTTTAATATGGATGTACAGTATATTGAATTAGATGAAGTAATGCGTCAAGAGGAGGATTCAGGTATTTTGTATAATGCTACAGAGTTGCGATCACTATTAGATACTGCTTTTTTTGATACTTTTCAGTTTGATGTAAAAGGCTTTAAAGATATCGTTAGATTAGTCGATGGTTACGATATTCAAGATGCTATTTATTCCTCGTATTCAAATAGTGGGCCAGAAGAAACTGCTTTTATTGTGAGATCTAATAAGCGTGCAAATGCCTATAATCAACAGATAAGAGCTCGGATTTTGGATAAAGAAAGTGAAATTTCCAGTGGTGATTTGCTCATGGTTGTTAAGAATAATTATTATTGGCTAAAGGATTCAACGATAACAGATTTTATAGCCAATGGAGATATTATTGAAGTGCTCGAAATATATAAGACGATAGAACTATATGGGTTTAGGTTTGCCAATGTTCGCGTACGAATGATTGATTATCCTGATATGAAGAGTTTTGATACGATCGTTTTGTTAGATACTTTAACAAGTGAATCTCCTGCCTTAACTTACGAACAGCAAAACTACTTTTATCAGCAAGTAATGTTAGACTATCAAGATGAAATTTCTAAGTATAAAATGGTTCAGAAGGTAAAGGAAAACGAGTATTTCAATGCATTACAGGTAAAGTTTTCCTATGCTATCACTTGCCATAAGTCACAAGGTGGTCAATGGGAAACTGTTTTTATAGAACAGCCCTATTTGCCAGATGGAATCTCACCAGAGTATATTCGTTGGCTATATACAGCTATGACTCGTGCAAAGGATAAATTGTATTTAATAGGGTTTAAGGATGAGTTCTTCATAGGAGAATAGTTCTTTGTGTAATCTTTTGAACTTCTATAGGTAATTGAAAATACAGGCAATAAATATTCTAAACAGTACTTATAGTAAGTGATCAGTTTTACAAATTCTACAATTGATAAAAAATTGCTTATATAGTTATTTCAATGAATTTTAATGAGGTGCTTTTTCTTACCTTTGGAAGGTAAACAAGAATAATAGAAATGAAAATTATAGCCGTAATTCCAGCAAGATATGCTTCAACGCGTTTCCCGGCCAAATTGATGCAAGATTTGTGTGGGAAAACAGTGATTAGAAGAACATATGAAGCAACAATACACACTAATTTGTTTGATGATGTTTTTGTTGCAACAGATTCAGAGCTTATTTATAATGAGATAGTTAATAATGGGGGAAAGGCTGTTATGAGTATCAAGCAGCATGAGAGTGGTAGTGATCGAATAGCCGAAGCTGTAAAGGATATTGATGCAGATATTATCATCAATGTACAAGGAGACGAACCCTTTATCAATAAAAGCAATTTAGAGAGTTTGATTGCTATTTTTAAAGAAGACAAGCAGAAACAAGTCGATTTAGCTTCTTTAATGACTCCAATTGATGACTGGCAGGTAATAGAGAACCCAAATAACGTCAAAGTGGTCGTAGATGAATCTAATACAGCCCTTTATTTCTCAAGATCTGTAATTCCATATCCAAGAGAAAAGAATGCGGGTGTACAATATTATCAACATATCGGGATTTACGCCTTTAGAAAACAAGCTTTGCTTGAGTTTACTACTTTGCCAATGAAGTTCTTAGAAGCCTCTGAAAAATTAGAGCAATTGCGTTATTTAGAGTATGGTAAACGCATCAAAATGGCTAAGACAAATCACGTTGGAATTGGAATTGATACTTTTGAAGATTTAGAAAAAGCTATAAAAATGTTGAAAGATAATCCAAGTTTAGGATATTAAGCAACGATAGGAAGAATAGACAAAAAGGGATAGTTATAAAAAAATAACTATCCCTTTTTGTATGATATACTTTGTTTTAATAAGCCGTATTAATATTTTCAGGAGCTTTAACAACAGGTGTTTTAATAACTGTTTTCCATTGAGCAGGGAAACGCGTATCAATAACTGAATTTTCTAAGAAGATAATTAAGTTTTTAGAACGATCTCTGTTGTAGTCGAGTTTGTTTAATTCCACATTAGTTTTGAGAAATACTTCTCCTAAGTGTGAATAATACCCTTCTAAACTCGTATCAAAGTAGTCTTGAGATTGAAGAACTCCAAATTTAAAAAGATCATTCTCTGTCAGGAATAACGTTTCTTTAATGGGAATAGCAAATTCGTAAGTCAGGTGATCTCTGTTGATGTCTTTTTGTAATATTAAGAATGGTTTATCTACAACTTCAATGTTGTTTTGGTCTAAAAAATGCTTAATATTAGTATAAGCCTTATTGATATCAATATTTAGTGTTCCTAAAGTAGATTCTTTATAGAAAGATATATAATTAGTGTTCTTAATCCTTTTTTTACCTCTTACTTCGATTTTGTAATCTTTGTATTGTTTCAAAAAGTAAACAATGAGATTATTTATGTTCTTTTCAATAGAAGAAGAAACAACTTGATTTGGGTTTCCTTGAAAGAAAGTAATTAATTTTGTCTTTAAATCCAGACGACCTTGAAAGGTAAAATTAATATCTGTTTTATTCTTGTTGTTTTTAAATGACCAAAAGATATTGGAAATTTTATCATCGTATAAAATATCTTGGGACAAACTGTCATAGGGATGTTTATATTCTTCTTTGATAGGGAAACTTCCAATATTGTCAATAGATATATCATATATACCATTACCTTGTTTTTGAATGTCAATCCAGTCAGACCATAAATCTAAATTTTCTATATATTCATATACTACTTCTTTGGGGGCATCTACAGTAAACTTTTGTTCTACTTTGAAAGTAGGACTTTGAGTTAAAATAAATACTGTAAGTGAAATTGCACCAAGTAAGATTAACAATAAGAAGTATTTGAATATTTTCATGACTGTTTCATTTAAAAAGCATTGATTTTATTTTAATACGTTTTTAAGTAAGAATAATGAGCCTATAAAAGCAAAAAAAGCAAGTAGTACCCATAATCTATTCTTATAATAAACTTTATGCAGTTTTAGATCTTTGCGATAGACAATGATTAAAACAATGGCAAAGGTTACAATGAAAAAGATTGCGAATTTAATTTGACCTTCAGTAAACATAATTAGTAATTTTTACAAAAATAGGGAAAAGCATGTAATATTAGATATAAAAAACGGCAGAAAGTTCTGCCGTTTTGAAATACTGTATTTATTGAGAAAAATTAGATAGTTTCAGTCCATCCAAATGTATCCTCAATGTGTTTTTGTTGAATTCCTTGTAATGCTGTTTTTAATTGAATAGCATAAGAATTTTCATTTGCAATTTCTGGTAATTGGTAGTATTTGTCTTGGTAAGCAAATCCTTCAATTTGACCAACAGTTACAGCTGTTCCAGCTCCAAAAATTTCTTTTAATTCTCCTTTTGCTTGAGCATCTAATAAGTCTTGAACTACAATTGACTTCACTTCAACTTTAATTCCTTTGCTTTCAGCAATAGCAATTAAACTTTTTCTAGTCACACCATCCAAGATTCTTTCACTAGTAGGAGCTGTGATTAAAGTATCTCCAATTCTGAAGAATACGTTCATAGTACCAGCTTCTTCTAATTTTGTATGTGTAGTGTCATCTGTCCAAATAACTTGTTGGTACCCTGCTTCTTGAGCCAATTTTGTTGGGTAGAATTGTCCAGCATAGTTTCCAGAGCATTTTGTTGATCCTACTCCACCATTTGCAGCACGGCTATAGTGTTCAGCGATTTGAACTTTTACTTTACCTGAATAATATGTACGTGCAGGCGAAAGGATGATACAGAACATAAATTCTGAAGATGGTCCTGCTACTACACCTGGGTGTGTTCCTATCATAAAAGGACGAATATAAAGAGCATTTCCTTCTCCTTTTCTTACCCATTCTTGATCTAATTGCAATAAAGCTTTCAATCCATCAACAAAACGAGCTTCATCAATTTGAGGCATTGCTAAACGCTCTGCTGATTTGTTAAAACGAGCCCAGTTTTCTCTTGGTCTAAATAACCAAACTTTATCATTTTCATCTTTGTAAGCTTTCATTCCTTCAAAGATAGCTTGTCCATAGTGGAATACATTAACTGATGGCTCAAATGACATTGGTCCATAAGGTTTGATTTCTACTTGTCCCCATTTACCATCTTTGTAGTGGCAAACTAACATGTGGTCTGTGAATACTGAACCGAATTTTACGTTTTCAAAGTCGATTGAACCTATTTTAGACTTTTCTACTTTTTGGATAGAAATGCCAGCAGTTGTTTCTAAACTCATTATTTTAATGTTTTACGATTGTCTATTTCTGGTTATGTCATGCAATTTATAAAAATAAGCAAGACATTGCAAATTTATCAAAAATATAAAGGATTATTCGTGTCTTGTTGAACTTTATCTAAAATGATGTAGTAATTATTGTTTAATTAGAATTATTTACTGAAATTATAATAATATGTGAGTTTTGTGTAGCGTATTGAATTGTTTTTAATTTATTTTTTTGAAGTACTTTTGTCTTATGTCTATTTAATAAGGTATAAAATATGAAAAAATTAGCTTTTTTAGTTTTAATTGGTGCAACTGTTTTTACGGCGTGTAAGGGAAAAGTTGAAACACCTGAAACAGCAGTTGTTTTAAACGAAAATGACTTTGCCTTTTTTGGAGAAAAGTTTGCTCTTACTGATGAGTTGAAAGATAAAGAATACATTTATTCTCAATATCAAACAATGCAGAAAGGCGATACAGTTCAGGTGAAGTTTGCTTCTAATATTAATGAAGTTTGTCAGAAAAAAGGATGTTGGATTAGCCTTGACCTGGGTCATGATAAAAAGAGCTTCGTCAAGTTTAAAGATTATGGGTTCTTTGCTCCAATGAATGCAAGTGGACATGAAGTTGTTGTGAATGGAAAAGCTTTTGTTTCGATTATATCTGTTGACGAGTTAAAACACTATGCAAAGGATGCTGGAAAAACGGAAGAAGATATTGCAAAGATCGTGGAACCTAAAATTACTTATGGCTTTTTAGCTGATGGTATTGCTATTAAAAACGAGAAGCCAAATGTGGAATAAGTATTTATCTTTTTTGTGTTTTATGCTACTTTTGATTAGTTGTAATGACAAAAAGGAAGTAGAAAACGGCCCATCAAAGCAAGCTTCAGTAGAGAAAACTAAATTTGAGATGTATAATTTATCTCCTATGGCGGCCTTAATGGAGCAGATGTATGGACAAATGAATCAAGTGAAGCAAATTATAAAAGAAGGTGGAGATTCATTGGATTTGGGTGATTTTCCCGAACTACACAATGATTTACTAACAGCCGAGCTTACTGACCCCACTGACAAGGATTTCTTTTTTATAGAACAAGCAGAACAGTTTTTAAAATTGGAACGTGTATTATTTCAAAGTAACAGAGCCAATGCTGTTGAAAACTTTAATGCAGTTGTTAACTCTTGTTTAACTTGTCACAAGAAGAAATGTGGAGGACCTATTCCGCGTATTCAAAAGTTATTGATTAAATGAAGCGAAAAGTTATAACAACAGAGGATGGTTCAACTTCAATCCAGATGGAAGATTGGGGTGAAACTTATCACTCTATATACGGAGCAGTACAGGAAGCAAAGCACGTCTATATAAAGCACGGATTACAAAAAGTAATAGATAAGGAGCAGGTTGCTATTTTAGAAATGGGATTTGGTACTGGGTTAAATGCTTATTTGACTTATTTAGAAGCGAAAGGCAAAGCAAAGGTTGCTTACCATACTATTGAGGCTTTTCCAGTTTCCGATACAGAATTGGAGGCGTTGAATTACTTTTCTTTAGCAGAACAAGCAGAAGATAAAGTTGTTTATCGAAAGCTTCATGAGGTATCTTGGGATATTGAGCAGATTATTACTCCTGATTTCACGTTGTTTAAAATGCTTAATAAATTCGAACTTCAAGAACTTGAAAGCAATAGATATGATCTCATTTACTTTGATGCATTTGGCTATCCTTATCAACCAGATCTGTGGTCCGAAGAAATTTTTGCAAAAATGTATGCTTGTCTTAAAATAGGAGGTGTATTGACGACTTATGCTTGTAGGGGAGTTATTAATCGAACAATGAAGAAAGTTGGGTTTGAGATTGAGAAAGTACCTGGTCCACCAGGTAAGAGAGAAATGGTAATTGCCTATAAGCGATAAAGAATATTAAAGAAGGTATAGAGACGTTGAGTCTTCAGTAGAAAGGTAGGTTTTAATCGAATCTACCTTTTTTTATGCAACAAATTCTTTTGGAAACTTGCCTTGCAAACGGTCTTTTATTAGATGATATTCTAAGATGCTTTGCTATCGTCATTTTATGACGTAGACAAAAGAGTTTTAAATGTGTGTATTCATGTATAGAATTTACGTGATAGTTAATATATAGTGTATTATATGTTATAATAGTGAAATTGATTTATAAAAATCGCAATATTTAACTTTTTACTTTTTATTTGTTGATTTAATATGTTAATGTGTATATATTTGTCATGTTATAGTTTTTTAAATAAAAGTAGTTATGGAAGTTGAGTTGAATTATGTCAAAACAGTATTACACAATGTGAGTTTTGATTCAACCCTATTTAATAAGGAGTTAAAAAAGGCAACAACGACGTTATTGCCTTATGATTTAGAAAGATTACATCAATGGGTAGGAGAGTATGTCGAGATGAAACCAGAGTTGAAGGAATCAATTGAATTTAGTTTATAGTTTGGAAAGGCTTATTTCTTTTTTGGAAATAAGCCTTTTTTTATGCGTTAGCTGTTTTGTTCTACTTTATAGTTTGTGTATTTTTACGAGGTTTAAATTTTAGAAGTAATAAAGAATGAATAAAGTTATAGTAGGAGTAATAGCCACTGCTTCTGTTTTTTTTGCAAGTTGTAAGACAGAACATAAAAATGAAGCTAAAGTTGCTGAAGATTTAATCGAAGAAACTCTTGTGCAAGAAGAATTGACTACAGATGAGTTAGAAGATATTGTTACATTATTTATCGCAAGTGAAAAAGCAGATTGTGCAGGTGTAGCTGAGATGAAGTGCCTTTTGGTTAGAGAAACGGAGGATATGCCGTGGGAATTGATGTACGATCCAATAGAAGGTTTTACTTATGAGCCAGGGTATGAATATAGTTTAGAAATTAAAAGAGAAACTGTAGCTAATCCCCCTGCAGATGGTTCATCCATACGCTATATTTTAGTGAGAGAAATTTCTAAAATAAAAAAGAATTAACCATGACGCCTTCGATAATCCTCAGTGATGATCGGGTTCTCTTACGACCATTAGAGCAACATGATGTAGATAATTTATTGGTTTTTTCGGAGAATGAACCAGAAATATGGGATTATTCACCTACAACTGGTGCGGGCAGAGAGAATCTCGAAAAGTATATTGGTCAGGCTTTAAAAGATAGAGAGCATAAGCTTTCTTTACCTTTCATCGTTTATGATAAGAATATAGATGAGTATATTGGTAGTACGCGTTTATACAATATTAATCCTGTTCAAAAAACACTGCTTATTGGCTATAGTTGGTACGGTAAGAAATATCGTGGCACTGGGGTAAATAAGCATTGTAAATACGTTTTATTAAAGTATGCTTTTGAGGTATTGGAGATGGAAAGAGTAGAGTTTCGTGCGGACTTTTCAAATCAAAGAAGTATTGCTGCGATGAAAAGCATAGGTTGTACTTTGGAGGGAGTGTTGAGATCGGATACTCTAATGAGAGATGGACGCAGACGAGATACTGCAGTATTGAGTATTTTGAAATCGGAGTGGTTTGAAACTGTCAGGGAGAAGTTAGAGCATAAATTATAATATAAAAAAAAGCGATTTTAATCGCTTTTTTTTATGCTATAATTTATCAATAAGTTTTCTTCTTTGATCACCTGTGGTTTTAAAGTGGGTGGGTGTGAGTCCTGTTACTTTCTTGAATTGTTTGCTTAGATGTGCAACACTGCTATAATTAAGTAAGTAAGCGATCTCTTTTAAGCTTATCTCATCATAGACTAACAGTTCTTTTACGCGTTCAATTTTCAAAATAATGAAGTACTGTTCGATAGTTGTCGACTCTAATGAGGAGAAAAGCGTACTAAGAGCATGGTAATCTTGATTCATTTGCTCACTAATGTAATTTGAAAGAGGTGTTTCTAAATAGGCATTGTTTTTTTGCACTAACTCTATTAGTAAGCTTTTGATTTTTGTGACAATTTTACTTTTGCGATCGTCTAATAATTCAAAACCAATAGCTTCAAGACGATCTTTTATTTCTCCTAATTGAGTGTCACTTAGAGACTCTTTAATTTCTACTTCGCCTAAATCAATATTGATAACTGTATATTTTAACTCTGTAAACAAGCTTTCTACTGCCATTTTACATCGAGTACAAACCATATTTTTAATATAAATATTCATTATTTCACTATTAGTAATTGTCAAAGATACTAAATCACATTCGAACATAAACGAGTAGTAGAAATATAGTTATTCGGCATAAGTACTCTTTTACTTATATTATTAAACCGAATTTGTAAACAATAGTTTTTGTTTTACTATTATCTGTATCATGCTAAATGTGTAATAATAAGTATAACCGTATTTAGAAAATTCGGTTATAAAAAAACGGCATAGAATATACTCTATGCCGTTTAGCTTATTATAAGTGATGATATCTTGAAAATAAAAAATTAATTTATTTCGTTACTTCATCGATTAGATAGAATATAGACTTAAAGTTTACTCCTCCATATTCTGTTAGGCCAATTTCACAAGTTCTACTTGTTGAAAAACCATCGTTACAATCTTTTATCAATTGTTCTTTGAGATGTCTATTTCCGTGCTTGTTTAATTCAGGAAGTGTAAACCCTCTATCTCCGGCAAATCCACAACAATTACTATCGATGTAATTTACTTTTTCAGCACACATCTTTGTTAATTCTAATAACTTAGCTTCAAGTCCCACTTTTTTTACTGAACACACAGGGAATACATTAATTTGCTTTCTTGGTGTTTTAATTGGCAAATGTGGCATAACGAAATCTAACATAAATTCTATCGGATCGTACATTTTTAGTTTACCTCCTTGATGTGCTTCGTGGAAAGTATAGAAACAAGGGCTCATATCGAATAGTACAGGATACTTGCCGTCTTCTGTTGCTTTGAGTAAAGCCAGTTCTAATTCAGAAGATTTTGTATGTCCTTCTTCTTTCATTCCTTTGCTACTAAATGGCATACCACAGCACATATTATTTACATTTTCGGGATAAATAATAGTATAGCCAGCGCGTTTTAATAGTTCTTCTGTTTTTGCAGTTAGATCTACATCGGATTTAGGGTAATCCTGAGATTTTCCCATTGTTCTGTTGATACAAGATGGGAAGTAAACAACTTTTCGGTCTTGTCCTGGATTGATTGTCGATTCTGTTATTTTGTGTTTATTGCCTTTAGGCATAGCCACATTCCATTGCGGAATTTTGTTTGCAGATATTTTGCGCATTCCACTGGATACGCTTGTCATGATCTTGTTACCTAAGATATTCTGGAACACGCCAACCGTGTTTAGTGCTTTTCTACCCATAGCAGTTACGCGATCCATATTTTCTACAAAATACTCCGCATTCTTTCTATCTTTTTCAGTGATTTCGCTATGACGAATATCTTTAATATACTTTCCTGTATCAATTTTTACGGGGCAAGCTAAGGCACACAATCCGTCTGTCGCACAAGTTTCATCAGCATAGTAATGTGCACTGTTTACTAAATTCTCAAGTTCTTCTGTATTTTTACCCAAATTCTTTAATCTGGCAATCTCTCTACCAACTACGATACGTTGTCTTGGAGACAGAGTCAAGCCTTCAGATACACAGTGTGATTCACAGAATCCACATTCGATACACTTGTCCACAATCTCATTCGTAGCAGGAGAAGCTTTAAAGTTCTCTAAGTGTACATGAGGATTTGCGTTGATAATAACACCAGGGTTGACTAAGCTGTGTGGGTCAAAGATAGCTTTGACTTTTAGCATAATGTCATACGCCTGCTCACCCCATTCCTTTTCTACGAATGGCGCCATATTACGACCAGTACCATGCTCTGCTTTTAGAGACCCATCGAAGCGGTCTACGACTATCTCTACCAAGTCGTCCATTAGCTTCGCATAGCGATCTATTTCTTCTTGTGTAGAAAAGTCCTGAGAAAATACTAAGTGTAAATTTCCTTCTAAGGCATGTCCAAATAAGACAGCATCGTCGTATTTTAACTCCGCGAACAACTTCTTCATAGCGATGCAGGCATCTGCCAATTTCTCTACAGGGAATGCTACGTCTTCGATGATACAAGTAGTACCTGTTTCTCTCAAAGCTCCAGTTGTTGGTAATAGACCATTTCTGGCTTTCCAATTAAAGGCATATTGTTGAGGTTCTGAAGTGAACTCAAAAGGTTTATAAGTAGGAGTAGGCGTGATGGCCTCTCTAATTTGTTGTTGTTTAATAGCCATGTCTTCTGCATTCTCAGCTTGTGCTTCTACAAGTAGGATACAGGCTGTATCTGGCAGTGTTTTAAAGTATTCAGGAGCCAATGGCTCGTCTTCTATAGACTTGATACTGTTTCTGTCTAACAATTCTACGGCGGCTACAGGACTCTTTTTAAGATACGGAACAGCTTGACACGCTTTTTCTATAGTCTCAAATATCATCAGTGTACAAGCCTTGTGCTTGAAGTTTACGACTGTATTATAAGTAATATCAGAGATGAAAGCAAGAGTTCCCTCAGATCCTATCATAATGTGTTTGATGATTTCGTAAGGATCGTGGTAATCAATAAAAGCGTTAAGGCTATAACCTGTAGTGTTTTTGATTTTAAACTTTCGTTCTATTCTTTCGTATAATGTGCGGTCTGTATGAATAGCATCTCTAAGGCGTTCGATTTCTTGGATAATTTCGGGATGCTTCAGTGCAAACTCTTTTTTACTTTCTTCACTGGAAGTATTTAATACCGTACCATCGTATAGTACGATGGTGATATCAGCAATGGTGTTGTAAGAGTTCTGAGACGTACCACAGCACATCCCACTGGCATTGTTAGCTGCGATACCTCCGATCATAGCAGCATTGATAGAACCAGGATCTGGTCCGATTTTACGGCCATAAGGAGCCAAAATAATATTAGCTCTACCACCGATAATACCTGGTTGAAACTTAGCTTGTAAGCCGTTATTTAAAATTTCGTAATTTTTCCACTTATGTGTTGCTACCATCAGTACAGAGTCTGTTACAGCCTGTCCTGATAGACTCGTTCCCGCTGCGCGATAAGTTACTGGAACATGACACGCTGTTGCTGTTTTTAGTGTAGCGACAGCCTCCTCGTGATTGTGAACTTGAACAACTATCTTGGGAACTAATTTGTAAAAACTTGCATCTGTACCATAAGCTAACAATTGTATAGGATTAGTGATAATCCTATCTGCTTCAATGTAGTTAGCTAATTCGTCTTTAAATTTCTGATATTCTAATGGTAACATATTTTGTGATTTTATAAGCGTACAATTTACAAAACATCTAAAAAAGATAAGAGAGAAGAGCTTTGTTTATACTCGGTATAAATAAGTTGCTTGAAGAGATAGAGTTTATTGGTCGCAGACTGTAGTTAAAACTATGCACTTTAGTGCATTTAGCTTTCAGCTTCTAAAAATGTTTACCTTTGATATATGGAATATCAACGAACCGGAGGACATAGTGTATCACGTTTAACCGCCCATATAGTATGGGTGACTAAATATCGTTATCCAGTATTGGAAGGAGATATTCAGATACGTTGTCGTAGTCTGATCATTCAGATTTGTGAAGCAGAAGATATTCAAATTTTAAAAGGTGTAGTATCAAAGGATCATGTTCATCTTCATATAGAATATCGACCATCTCAAAACATAAGTAATATTGTCAAACTCTTCAAGGGTCGTACCTCAAGGAAACTCCAAATAGAATTTCCTGAGTTGAAGCACAGATACTGGGGACGTCACTTTTGGGCAATAGGCTTTGGTTGTTGGAGTACAGGAAATATTACTGATGAAATGCTAAATCAATATCTTGAACACCATCGTAAACCAAATGATAACGGAGGTAACTTTATACTTGAGTAAGTAGCTCCACCCAGGCAGACTTTAGTCTGCTTTAACAAACTATGGACTTTCAGTCCATAGTGGTTTATTCTTGAAACCTGTTTTATAAGATAATTATCTGACTAAAAATCTAACTAAAACAGAATTGACCTTGAATAGGTTTGATTAAGTGATTCTTTTTGGATGCGTTTAGTAGGGAGTTTTAAGGTGGTTTCTAGGGGGATGCTTGCACCTTTCTTCGAGAAAAAGGCCTTCTGGGCAAGAAAACCCCAAGAAAACCCCAAGAAAACCCCAAGAAAACCCCAAGAAACCTCCAAGGAAGTGCAAGGAAAATACGATATGGTTTGTATAGAGTGCTTATTAAAGCTTAGTGAAGAGAGGAGATGTGTAAACTGTTTTATCCTATATGGTTAGGTATGTGAATAACTGTTAGGTTATCTATCCACGTCTAAATTGGGGTAAATCAAAAAGTTGAGATTATGAAGGTTGATTGAAAGTTTTGTTAGTAGTAAATGTAGATTTAGAAAAGTGTTGGCAAGCGGTTTATAGGTTTTATAGATTTAGTTATGCTTTATTGTTGGAGTTTGCTATTATACTCAAATTAAACAGTTATAGATTACAAGCTATGATTTACTGTATTAAAATAGAAAAAGCCTATTTAAATCATTTAAATAGGCTTTTCTATTTTAGAGAAGAGTATTATATTACAGCATAGGTGTAAAGATACCTGCATTTTCAATTAAATCATATTCTACTTGATAAAGAGGTTGTGTATACTTCTCTCGATCTTCTTTCTTAGTTAAGTCGTTTTTTCCTGCATATTTTCTAACATGTACTCCTTTTTTTACAAATGGATCTCTTACCTCCACAGCATCTTGAGATATCTGAGGACGATGATCATTAAAATAAATTGTCCCCCCTTTAAAGAATCTAAATGTTACTGTTACTCTATTTTGATCATCGTGTTCAGGTCTGTGTTCTGGCCAATACCAAGAAGCTCTAGTTTGGAATTGAAATTCTCGATTGTTTTTAAGTTAATATGTCTTTAGTAAGTGTATTCATATGTAATAAAGCATATTCGGTTCTTGTTGAACCCTTATGAGTTCCAGAACTATATAAGAAAGGAACTTTCTTATTAGGGGCTGCGTTAGTACTGGCAGAACGAGACTCTACGTATTCAATATCGTATAATCTCTTTTTTCGATAACCAACAAATTGATCATCTACTTCTTCGTTTCCTGTTCCTCTAAGTTCAGAAGAAATGCAAATATGTATGTACTGGTTATTACTCCAATTAGGATCACCATCTTCCGCATAAACACTTAATAGGATATAATCAAAATCAGGCAAACGTACAAACTCTGAGTTTTGTCTAACTGTTATGGTACCTGTAAGATTATGGTCATCAACATGGGCCACTGTAATCTGTCCATCTACGTTTCCTTCCTCTTTAGCAGTACCTAATTGGAAGATTAGCTTTCCATCTTCCAATTTCGGTGGTATATCCCAATTAAAAACATCTTTAGAGTAACTCAATATTTCCCATTTCTCTTGTCCTCCATAAACAGACACAGCGTTCTTAGAGGTAACTAAACCATCCTCTGGACCTACACCAACTTTTAAAAGAGGACTATTAATCACTAACTCAAGGTTGGCTACTTGTAGTTCGGTAGCTCTATCAGGGTTGTTTTTTAAGGTAAAGGTATATGTCTTATTCCCAAAAACTGTATTTGAACGATTAAAGGTCATCGTTGTCGTATTTCCACTCGAGCTTGAGGTCATGGTAGAAGAATCTTCTAAACCAGACACTGTTTCGTCCCATTGAAGTCCTGGTTCACTTGGCGTTATTTCGGCTGTCCCACTAGTTTTGTTTTTAGTTAAATAGACGGTCTTTGGATAGATATTTATGGTGCGAGGAATTAAACCTAAACCACTCCACTTACGGCCATTCCAATGATAAACTCCATTACCATCTCCATTAAAGAGATTGTCGTTAGTATTAAATACTATTAGTCCCGAATGGGCAGAATCTAATTCGGTTTTGTCATATCCAGTCGAAAACATAGGATATAGGTTGTTTACATCCGTTAAGAAAACCCTTGGAAGTAACAATCCTTTATTGGCATTTTCTAAATCAGTTTGATTTGTCTCTAAGTTTTGTAATTGTAATATTGATCCTGGTGCAGGTATGCCCGGCTCGCCTATGATGACCTGTCCGCTGACAGTATCTATAGATAAGAAAAGGCTTAATAGCACTAATATTGCAGTATATTTTTTTTTCATAGTATTGATTTGTATTTTATACATGCCAGTATAAGAACAGCATGTATGTATGCTTACTAAGTTTAATTCCGTGAATTGGTTACATTAGATTAGAAGCGAAAACTCTATATCGGTGTTTTCTCTTGACTAACGTGAGTTCGATATAAGAAAAAGCAAAAAAAAGCTATAAAAAAAGAGATAGGATTAGTATATTTAAGGTTCTGAATCACAAATATTTAACTAAAACTATCTCTATGTTATCTACAGACAAAATTACTGAAATTTATTATGAAGTCGATGAATTTTTTAAAGCATATTCAAATGTTTTGCAATCTCATAGTATTGAATCAGATAGTACAAAGAAAAAACGTAATCGAAAGTCAACACTTAATGCAAGTGAAGTAATGACTATTTTGATTTTATTTCATGATAGTGGTTTTAGATGTTTAAAACATTATTATATTGATTATGTAAAAGTTCATATGCAAAAGGAATTTCCTAAAACTGTTTCTTATAATCGCTTTGTAGAACTACAAAAAACGGTTATTGTACCTTTAGGAATCTTCTTAAAATCTAATAGATTAGGCAAATGTACAGGAGTTTCATTTATAGATTCTACTCCTTTAAGAGTGTCACACATTAAAAGAGAAAAGCAGCATAAAACATTTAAGAATATAGCAACAAAAGGTCAGTGTTCTATTGGTTGGTTTATGGGGTTTAAACTTCATTTAATTATAAATGATAAAGGTGAAATACTTGATTTCTTATTAACTCCAGCCAATGTTGATGATAGAAAACCTTTAAAAGAATTGAATTTTCATAAACGTATTTTTGGTAAACTCTTTGGAGATAAAGGATATATCAGTAAAGATCTTTTTGAACAAATGTTCGTTGATGGAGTACATTTAGTTACTAAAATCAAAAAAAACATGAAGAACTCAATGATGCTACTTGCCGATAAAATACATTTAAAGAAAAGAGCACTTATTGAAACTGTAAATGATGAATTAAAGAATATGTGTCAAGTAGAACATACAAGACACAGATCCTTTAATAATTTTATAGCAAATATGTTAGCTGCTTTGATTACATATTCATACTTCCCGAAAAAGCCTTCTATTAATAATATTAACGACATTATTGATCAAAATAGACTAATAGCTTAAGTCGAACTCACGTTGACTAAGGTATTTGCCCAAAGTGAATAGTAATCTAATTTACTCCTTCCATCGGTAAGAATAATCCCGCTTTTTCCACGAAGTCATACTCTATTTCATACAGTGGCTGCGTTAAACGATCTCTAACAGCAGGGTCAGTTACATCCTCTTCACCAGATGCCTTTCGAACGTTTATGTCTTTTTTGGAGAATTGATCTACGAGAATTCCTCCTACAATTTTAGGGAAATCTTGATCTTCATCCCAAACTAACCTACCTCCTTTGTAGAATGTGTAACTTACTGTAGCTTTATTTAGTGAGTCGTCCGTAGCATTTGGTGTTGGCCAAAACCAAGCAGCTCTACTCTGGAACTTGAATTCTCTATTGTGTTCAGATGTTAAAATTTCGTTAGCCAATAAAGACATGTTTAATACAGCATATTTGGGAAGACTATAACTTTCTCTGTGTCGAGAGGTACTTAAGAACTCCACTTTTTTAGAAGGTTGTTTATTTGTATTTGCGTAGCGTTCCATTATAATAACAGGTTCGTTTAAATCGGGATGTTCTTGTTGGTATCCTACGAATTGATAGTCAACTTCTGGATGTCCTGTGCCGCGAACTTCACTCGTTAAACACAATAAAACATATTGAGGATTCATACCTCCATCTTGAGCATAGAGTTCAGCTACAATATAATCGAAATCCGGTAGTCTTTTGAACTCAGAGTTTTGTCTAACAGTAATTTTTCCAGTTAAGGATTTGTCGTCTATATGCGCTACTATAATTTCGCCTTCTATGTTTCCTGCCATCTTAGCCTCACCTAGTTGAAAAGTTAACTTTCCATCTTCTAGTTTCGGAGGTATATCCCAGTTAAAAACGTCTTTAGAATAACTAATTACTTCCCATTTTTCTTGTCCTCCATGAGCTGTAACAGCGTTGCTTGATTGTACAATTCCATTTTTATCTCCTACACCAACTTTAAAAAGAGGAGTGTTAATCACTAACTCAAGGTTGGCAACTTGCAGTTCGGTAGCTCTATCAGGGTTGTTTTTTAAGGTAAAGGTATATGTCTTATTCCCAAAAACTGTATTTGAGCGATTAAAGGTCATCTTCTTTATATCTCCATTTGAATCAAGAGTCATAGTAGAAGAGTCCTCTATACCAGACACTGTTTCTTCCCATTGAAGACCTGGTATACTTGGAGCTATTTCGGCTGTCCCAGTAAGTTTGTTTTTAGATAAGTATACTATTTTTGGTGAGACATTAATGGAACGAGGAGTTAACCCTATACCATTCCACTTCTTACCACTCCAACTGTAAACACCTTTTCCGTCCCCATTAAAGTGGTCCTCATTAACGTTAAAAACAAGTAAGCCTGCATGAGCAAGATCTTGTTCTGTTTTATCATACCCTGGTGCGAACATAGGGTAAAGATTGTTTATATCGGTAAGCTTAACTCGAGGTAATAGCAATCCCTTGTTTGCGTTGATTAAGTTCGTAGCGTTTGACTCGAGATTCTGTAGTTGTAATATAGAGCCTGGCATCGGTACTCCCGATTCTCCCATAGTAACCTGCCCCACAGAAACATCTATTCTGAAGAAGAGAATTAATAGGAGAAAGGTAATCAAGTATTTATTTTTCATAGCAAAAGTTTTCTTTGTTTTTTAATGTTATTACAGCAGAATAACATGATACACTTTTTAATTATAGATTAAGATCTAGATTGGTCCACTTAGATCCGTCCCAAACGTAAATTCCGATACCTTTTCCGTTAACTAAGTTTTCATTGACATTAAAAACGAGTAACCCTATATGTATTGGATCTAATACACTTTTGTTATACCCTGTTGCAAACATTGGGTATAGGTTGTTTATGTCTGTCAGACTAACACGTGGTAATAACAGTCCTTTATTGGAATTAGTTAAGTCGTTTGGTTGATCAGGTAAGTTCTGAATTTGTAATAGTGTACCTTGCTTTGGTAACACTTTTTCTCCAATGACTATTTGTGAAAATGACGTATATGAATACAGAACAAAACACAAAAGTAAGAAGGGGATATAATATTTGTTTTTCATAAAATTTTATTTTTATTTTTTAATAAATATACGTATTTAATAATTTTAATAGTAATTAATGTATGTTTTTTAAATAAGTTATGTTAAAATTGTTTGTTTTTTTAATATTATTTAACATGTGCTGCTCTGTTTATTAAGGAGGGACTAAAGAGGAGGAAAGTTCTATGGACTTAGATATTATAGTAGTTTTAGTTTAAGTAAGATTATAGAAGGAAGGATTTTATAGTGGAAAGATAGCTTGTATAATGTTTATTGAAAGTTGTTATATAAAAGTGAAAATGTGGATTTGTTTCCTTATTCAGATGTGCAAAGGAGATGTAAAGACAGAAGTGAAGTTAGTCATATAGTGTTTTCTTAGTAAATCACTTATTTTTTTCGGAAAGTGAGGTTGTTTTTAACTTAGTAAGGAGGGATGAAAAACAAAAAAATAGCTATATGAAATTAAAGGTTAAAAGACTACCTTTGCACCAAATTACACACAACAACACAAAGTACTTTAGCACATGTATAAAAGCATAATAAAGCCTATTCTTTTTAGGTTTGACCCGGAGAAGGTACACCATTTTACTTTTGGTGCTCTTAAATTTTTTAATGCCATTCCAGGTATATCCGCGCTGATTCGCGCCAATTGTCAGGTTAATGATCCTCGATTAGAACGAGAAGTTTTTGGACTAAAGTTTAAGAATCCTGTGGGACTTGCAGCGGGATTAGATAAAGATGCGAAATTGTATAGTGAGTTAGAGAATTTTGGTTTTGGTTTTATTGAAATAGGAACGTTGACTCCCAAAGGGCAACCTGGAAATCCTACTAAGCGATTATTTCGACTAAAAGAGGATGGAGGTCTGATTAATAGGATGGGATTTAATAACGGAGGGATAGAAGAGGCAATAGAACGTCTAAAGAAGAACAAAGGAACGCTGATAGGAGGGAACATTGGTAAGAATAAAGTGACCCCAAATGAACAAGCAAATGAAGATTATGAGATCTGTTTTGAGGCGTTGTTTCCTTATGTAGATTATTTTGTTGTGAATGTGAGTTCTCCTAATACACCTAATTTACGTGCCTTACAGGATAAAGAACCACTGAAGGCACTACTTCATGGCTTACAAGTTAAAAATAATCAGAAAGAGGCTCCTAAGCCTATTTTATTAAAAATAGCACCAGACTTAACAGATGATCAGTTATTAGACATTATAGAGATTGTCACAGAAACAAAAATAGCTGGAGTAATTGCAACAAATACGACTATTGGAAGAGAGAATCTAAAGTCTGTAAACCAATCAGAAACAGGTGGTCTAAGTGGAAAGCCTTTGACTAAACGAAGTACTGAGGTTATCCGCTTTTTATCAGAAAAGAGCAATCGCGCTTTTCCTATTATAGGAGTAGGAGGGATTCACTCGGCTGAGGATGCTATAGAAAAATTAGAAGCAGGTGCAAGTCTGATTCAATTGTATACTGGTTTTATTTATGAGGGACCAAGTTTGATCAAGAAAATCAATAAAAAAATATTATCGCAATCATAACAAACTAAATACATCAAAAACAAACTATGTCAACAGAAGTTCTTTATACTTTTTTTATAACTTGTTTTTTATTGATAATTACGCCTGGACCAGACTTACTTTATGTTGTTTCTCAAAGTATCACAAGGGGGAAGAAATACGGTTATGCTGTAGTTATTGGTCAAATGGGAGGATTATTATTTCATTTATCTCTATTTGCCTTTGGAGTTTCAGCTTTGATTATTAATTCAGCTTTTGCTTTAAAAGCAGTTAAGATATTTGGAGCTCTTTATTTATTTTGGTTGTCTTATAAGGTGTACCAAGAAGAAAATGTTATTACGATAGATGATAGCCCTACAACTAAGAGTGATAAGAGTTTTATGGGGTTTGTGAGAAAGGGGTTATTTATGAATATTCTTAACCCAAAGGTCATGATGTTCTTTTTAGCTCTATTTCCAGGATTTATTAGTGAAGCTGCTGGAAATATAAAGCAACAGGTATTTGTACTGGGGAGCGTATTTATAACAGAGGCATTAGTTATCTTTTTGATCATTTGTACGATTGCTGCTCAGTTGACAGAGTTTATGAAGAACAACAAGATTATAAATGTCTTTTTGAAATGGTTACAAATTATAATTTTCTCGGGATTAGGAGTTTTTCTACTTGTGAGTTAGTTTTGAAAATAATAAAAAAGAGGCTCGTTATTCTAAATAACGAGCCTCTTTTTTATTTATCTATTTCAAATTCAGTTAACTAATGAAGTAAATTATTTGTATTCAATTTCAAATAATTCATTTTGTGAATTATCAAGTTTTCATCTATATTTGAAACACTATGAAACCAAAAGTAAAAATAATAGAATGTCCTCGTGATGCCATGCAAGGTATCAAGATGTTTATTCCGACTGAGAAAAAAGCACAATATATTCAAGCTCTTCTTAGAGTTGGATACGATACGATTGATTTTGGAAGCTTTGTTTCGCCTAAAGCGATTCCACAGATGCAAGATACTGCGGAATTATTAGGTCAATTGGATTTGAGTAGGACACAGAGTAAGCTTTTGGCTATCATAGCAAATACAAGAGGTGCTGAACAAGCAGCTCAATTCAATGAAATACAGTATTTAGGTTTTCCGTTTTCTATTTCGGAGAACTTTCAGATGCGAAATACGCATAAGACAATAGCAGAATCTATTGTGACTTTAGATGAGATATTAAATGTAGCGACCAAGAGCAATAAAGAAGTAGTAGCTTACTTGTCTATGGGATTTGGAAATCCTTATGGAGATCCGTGGAATGTAGAGATTGTTGGAGAATGGACAGAAAGATTGGCAAAGATGGGAGTGAAAATACTCTCTTTATCTGATACTGTAGGGAGCTCAACTCCAGAGGTGATAGATTATTTGTTTAGTAATTTGATTAAAGCATATCCTGATATTGAATTTGGAGCTCACTTACACACGACCTTAGATTCATGGTATGAGAAGGTAGATGCTGCTTATAAGGCAGGATGTTTGCGTTTTGACGGAGCAATTAAAGGATATGGAGGATGTCCAATGGCAAAAGATGATTTGACAGGGAATATGCCTACAGAGCGATTGCTAAGTTATTTTACAGCTAATAAGGTAGATACGAATTTGAGTGCTATGTCATTTGAGAGCGCTTACAACGAAGCGTTAAAAATATTTAATTTTTACCATTAAGTTTTTTAGTTTAATCAAAAAAAGCTAAATTCGCGTGCAATTCAATTACAATTGCACATGAAAGCACACACAACTAAAATCATCGGTCAAGGTTTAACTTACGATGACGTATTATTAGTTCCCAACTATTCTGAAGTATTACCTCGCGAGGTAAGTTTAAAATCAAAATTTTCAAGAAACATTACTTTAAACGTTCCTGTAGTGTCTGCGGCTATGGATACTGTAACGGAAAGTGAAATGGCTATCGCTATGGCTCGTGAAGGAGGAATCGGAGTGATTCACAAGAACATGACAGCGGAAGAACAGGCAAAAGAAGTAAGAAAGGTAAAAAGAGCAGAGTCTGGTATGATTATCGATCCTGTAACCCTTCCTATGTCTGCTACTGTAGGTGATGCGAAAAAAGCTATGGCTGAATTTGGTATTGGAGGTATTCCAATCGTTGATTCAGAAGGGTATCTAAAGGGAATTATAACTAATAGAGATATGCGTTTCGAGAAACAAAACGAACGCGCTATCACTGAGGTTATGACAAAAGAAAATCTTGTAACTGCAGCAGAAGGGACAACATTGGCTCAAGCAGAAGAAATTCTTCAAGAGAAAAAGATTGAGAAATTACCAGTTGTTAATGCTGATAATAAATTAGTAGGTTTAATCACTTTTAGAGATATCACTAAACTTACTTTAAAGCCTAATGCGAACAAAGATAAGTTTGGTAGACTACGTGTAGCTGCTGCTTTAGGAGTAACTGCTGATGCTGTAGACAGAGCTAAATTGTTGGTACAGGCAGGTGTAGATGCTTTAATCATTGATACGGCTCACGGACACTCACAAGGAGTAGTAGGGGTATTAAAAGAAGTTAAGAAAGCTTTTCCAGAAATAGATGTTGTGGTAGGTAATATTGCGACGCCAGAAGCTGCTTTATTTTTAGTTGAGGCAGGTGCTGATGCTGTGAAAGTGGGAATAGGACCTGGGTCTATTTGTACAACTCGCGTTGTTGCAGGTGTTGGGTTTCCTCAGTTTTCTGCGATTATGGAAGTAGCAGCAGCTCTAAAGGGAACTGGAATTCCTGTTATTGGGGATGGTGGACTTCGCTATACAGGTGATATTCCTAAGGCAATTGGTGCAGGAGCAGACTGTGTAATGTTAGGATCTATGTTGGCAGGTACTAAAGAGTCTCCTGGAGAAACAATTATTTTCGAAGGAAGAAAGTTCAAAGCCTACCGCGGAATGGGATCTGTTGCTGCAATGAAACAAGGTTCTAAAGACAGATATTTCCAAGATGTGGAAGACGATGTAAAAAAACTTGTACCTGAAGGAATCGAAGGTAGAGTGCCTTATAAAGGAGAATTAAACGAGAGTATGTTACAGTTCATAGGAGGTCTAAGAGCAGGGATGGGCTACTGTGGAGCAAAGGATATACCTACCTTGCAAGAGGTAGCGAGATTTGTTCAGTTAACAGCTTCTGGTATTGGAGAGAGTCACCCTCACAATATCACGATTACTAAATCTGCACCTAACTATTCTAGATAATAATTAGTTTACAGTTGATGGTTCACTGTTAACAGTAGAAATAATAAAATAACAAAAGGCTATTTCGAGAGAAATAGCCTTTTGTTATTTTATATAAGTTCTGCTTACCTCATGACGTAAGCGCAGAGTCATAATTCTTAATTAAAAATTATGCTTTTACAGCATCAACTAAACGTCTGATTTTAATATTTAATACCACATAAGTAAGAGATACAAATGGGGAAATGATATTAAAGAATGCATAAGGCGCATAAGTCATTGTATCAATACCTAATACCCCTGAGTGATAAGCTCCACAGGTATTCCATGGAATTAGCACCGATGTCACTGTCCCTGAATCTTCTAAAGTTCTACTTAAGTTCTCAGGTGCAAGTCCTTTATCTTTATAAGCTTTAGAGAACATTTTTCCAGGGATTACTAATGATAGGTATTGCTCAGAAGCAGTTAGGTTTACCACTACACAGCTTGTCATTGTACTTGCGAATAGCCCAAAAACTGACTTAGCTATACTTAATAATGTTTGTGTTATTTTCTTTAAAGCTCCGATAGCTTCCATTGCTCCACCAAAGAACATTGCACAGATAATTAACCATACTGTATTTAACATACTTTTCATTCCTCCTGCTTCAAATAAGCTATTTAAGCTTTCCATGGGAGATAGAATAGCAATATCTGTAGTAATGGCATTCATAATTCCTTTATAGGCTGTAACTGGTGTTAATGTAGTTCCTTCTCCTACAAAGGCTACTATATCTGGCTGGAAGAATAGAGCAAATACAGCACCTAGTAAGGTTCCCAGTAATAAAGCAAGGATTGGTTTCATCTTTTTTAATATTGCTCCAATTACAATCACAGGAACTAAGAATAACCAAGGTGTGATATTGAATGTTTGATCAATGGCTTGCAATGAAGCAGACATATCTATTGTATCAGGTACATCAAGATTAAAGCTGATGATGATAAATATAATTAGTGTTACTACATAGGTAGGGATAGTGGTGAACATCATGTACCTTATATGAGTAAATAAATCTGTACCAGCCATAGCAGATGCTAAATTAGTAGTGTCTGATAGGGGAGATAATTTATCTCCAAAGTATGCTCCTGAGATTACAGCACCTCCAATTAGTGCAAGTTCTATTCCCATTGCATTACCTATACCTACTAGTGCAATACCTACAGTGGCAGATGTGGTCCAAGAGCTACCAGTTGCTAAGGCAATAATGGAACAGATAATCACTGTTGCAGGGAGAAAGATATGTGGCTCGAGGATTTGTAATCCATAGTATATCATCGTAGGGATAATACCACTTAATAACCAAGTACCCGATAAGGCTCCTACCAGCAATAGAATATAGATTGCTCGTGTGGTTTCTCTTACGTTCTTGGTTATTTTTTTGATAATATCTTCGTAATCAACTTTGTTGTATAATCCTACTCCAATTGCTATTAATCCTCCGATTAATAATACAAATTGGTTTGATCCAGCGAGAGCCGAGCTTCCAAAGACAAAAACGTTGATACCTAAGAGAATGATAAGTATTACCATTGGGATTAACGATTGCAGGAGTGTAACTGGTTTTCCCTTGGATTTTTTATGTGATTTCATATATTGTTGTGGGTTATAATTTTTTTCAATATATGAAAATATGTTAAGTAACTTCTTATTTGGAAACGTTAAAATAAGGAATGAGTAGTGTTTGGTCGTTTATGATGAAGAATGTGTATTTTATAGGTGTTTGATTTTTAATGCATTGTGTTGCTAATTGCTTTTGTAGTACATGTTTTTTTGATTGTGTCATTTGTAATTGATTTTGTAAATTGATAAAATGGAATAATAAGAAAGGGGGACTATGCAGTCCCCCTTTTCATTATTTTAATCTTAGAAGAAGTTACTTCTTAAGGTATTTTACTGTTAAAATGCCATAAGCATTTTTCATTTTATCCATACTTAAGTCCATTCTATAGCTAAGTGTCATTGTAGTCTTGGTAACATTTACTATTGTTCTATCGTGGTATTTTTCATTGTCAAGCACGATTGTTGTCTTGTTAATTAGTTCACCTTCAACAATAGTTTCTTTATTAGATTTTGCAATATCTTTTAATGTTGCCTTATTACCTTCAATGATGAATGTTTCTTCTTTAGTCGGATCTTCTCCAAAAGGGATTTTATCATATGTGTATTCCACACCTTCAGGACTTGCGTGAAAAGGCTTTCCATTTTCATCAAAAGCAGCATAAGTCAATGTAGAAGATTCCCAAGTACCTTCTGGTGATTCCATTTCAGATCTTACAGGTGTGTTGTCATCACTCGAACAAGCTGTAAAAGCGATTGAAGTACTTACAAATAGTACTAAAGCCATTATTTTCTTCATGTAAATTGAATTTGTTATTAATTTATATTGTTGATAGAGTATGTCTTAAAAGCCTTTTACGCTTTTATTATAGATTTTATCTTTGTCTTCTTTAGAAAGGTCTTTTCTGTATTGGAATAATGCCGCTTCCCAATCTCCATAACCAGTATTTGGTAATACGATGAATTTTTTACCAAACTGCTCTCTATTGTTTTTTACATTTTCAATGCGTTCAGCTTGTGGTTTTTTATCCCAAAGAGTTGAGAAGTCAGATAAGTTATCACCTAAAAGCATTACGATCTCATGTGTTTCACTTAACTTTTGACGTCTTGTTTCTTTACTTGACTCAGCAGTTCTAACGATTACGTGTTCTTCATCTGCAAAAGGGTAATTGTATTTCACCAAGTTTTTCATTGTACCTGGTTTGTCATTTTGATTTCTATTTGTAATATAGAAAATCTCAACTCCTTTTGAAGCAGCATAGTTAAAGAATTCTTGACTACCTAATAAAGGAATAGCCACCCCTTTAGAAGTCCAATCAGTCCAAGTTGTTTGGTCATAAGATTTTCCTTCACGAGCAGTTTTTACAGCATAAGGAGAGTTGTCTAAGAAAGTTTCATCAATATCTGTTACAATAGCAATAGGTTTGTCGTGATTCTCTTGTAAAATTAAATCTAATTGTAAGGTAGCAATGTTAAATGCTTGTGCGCAAAGAGCTTGATATTCAGCAGCATTTTGTTGAAAAACAGCAGCATATAATTTTCCATTTACTTCGATGTTGTTTAGTACATTGTCGTTTGTAGCTACAACTGATTGAGGAACTGATTTACAAGCTGTTAATGTTGCGAATGCTAGTCCTGCGATTAGGAAAGATCTTTTAAGCATAATTCTATGTTTTAACTGTTATAAGTATACAAAATTACAACTTTATATTTGATTAGAGCTATTCTGTTTGATATAGAACTTTTTAGTATAAGTATATAAAGATAAAAGCCATCTATTAATCATAGATGGCTTTTATTTTATTGATAATGAATTATTTAATCTCAGCTACTTTCTCGTCAAATAAGTCTGCTACCGACCAATATCTTTCTCCTGTATCATAATTAAACGTCAAAATAGTAGCACCTTTTTCTATTTCTGGTAATTTTTTGGCAATAGCTGCCAATGAAGTTCCCGTTGAAACACCAGCCAAAATACCTTCTTGACTTGCTATTTTGTTGGTGTATTCGTATGCTTCTTCTTTGTCGATTGTAATGATACCATCAAAAAGAGTAGTATTGACTACTTTTGGAATAAATCCAGCTCCAATTCCCTGTAATGGGTGAGGACCAGGCTGACCTCCACTTAAGACAGGAGAGTTAGCAGGCTCTACGGCAAATACCTTCATTTTAGGAAACTTCTCCTTTAATACTTCTGCTACCCCAGTAATATGTCCACCAGTACCAACACCTGTAATCAGATAATCAATTCCTTCAGGGAAATCATTAGCAATTTCTAAAGCTGTAGTGCGTTTGTGAATTTCAGGGTTCGCTAAGTTATTGAATTGCTGAGGTACCCAAGCATTGTCTATTTGTTCTGCCAATTCAGTTGCTTTTGAAACTGATCCTGCTGTACCTAATTCTTTAGGTGTTAAGACAAATTTGGCACCATAAGCAGCCATTAACTTACGTCTTTCTATACTCATTGATTCAGGCATAACTAAGATCAGTTTATACCCTTTTACAGCACAAACCATGGCAAGTCCCACACCTGTATTTCCAGAGGTAGGTTCGATGATTGTGGTATTTTTATTTATCAATCCTTTTTGTTCGGCGTCTTCAATCATAGCTAAAGCGATACGATCTTTTAAGCTTCCACCAGGATTTTGTTTTTCTAGTTTAATCCAAACATTTACATCATTGGGAAACAGTTTGTTGATTTTAATGTGGGGAGTGTTTCCAATCGCCTCCAATACGCTGTTTATTTTCATATTCTATTTTTTTTAGGTTATATTACAAAATTGATAGGTTCTGGGTATATATCTTGGTCTTTAGAATAGCTCTTACTTTTACTGTAGATAATTGAATTAGGTTTAACGCTCTTGGTTAACCAAACGTTACCTCCAATAACAGTATCGTGTCCGATAGTTGTTTCTCCCCCAAGGATAGTTGCCCCAGAATAAATAATGACATTATCTTCGATATAAGGATGTCTACGTGTATTAGCTTTGTCTTTAGATACAGAAATAGCTCCTAAAGTTACTCCTTGGTATATTTTGACATTATTGCCAATAACACATGTTTCTCCAATCACAATGCCAGTTCCATGATCTATACAAAAACTACTGCCTATTGATGCAGCAGGGTGAATGTCAATACCTGTTTTGTTATGAGCATATTCTGTCCAAATACGAGGTAATAACTTAACCTGTTGTCTATGGAGCTGATGTGCAAAGCGATAAATCGCAATAGCATAAAAACCTGGATAAGCTATGTATACTTCTTGTAAGCAAGTAGCAGCTGGGTCGTTATTTAAAATTGCCTGAGCATCTGTTCGAAGAACAAAATAGATACTTGGCAATGCTTCAAAGAAATCACTGGCTATCTTATTAGATTTATCGATATCGTTATTTATATTAAATACAATAGAAATCAGTTCATTCTTTAGGATAGTTAATCGGATATTGATAGCTTGCTCTGAAGTATATTTTTTATCTTCTAATTGAAATAAAAAGTGAAAAAGTGAATCCGTAAATTGTTCAATTCGCTTTTTATCTAAGAAAGATTGAGAACTCTCATTCTGATGTAGTAATTCTTTTATAAAGTTTGTTTGCATTAAAAATTATTGAATTAATCTTTTCTGTTTATGTTACTTGTTGACTTATTCTATATTTAGAATATAAATCAAATATTAATCATGAAGTGTAAAATTAAAAATATAATAAGTGTTATGCGGCTTTTTAACATTCAATAACACAAAAATACCATGAATATGGTAGTTTGTAAAATTCTCATTTTGGAGGTGAATGTCTGATTAGATATCAAGCGGCTTCTATAGTAGCTCTTGTTTTGTTTTGTTTTTAAATTGTTAAAAATAAATAAACAGGTATTATTTGAATAATATAAAATTGATGTGTTTTTATTAAAAAATCAGCAAATACAAGGGGCTTAATAGTTTCGGAGGTTTATTGTAAATGTTTGTCATTGAGATACTTGATGTAGGAGTATCTATTTTGGATAACAATTGTTAAAAAAAGTAAGCTTCTTGTTGAATGTACGTCAAATATTGTACATTTGTCATGACTATTAAATACGAAGGCGAAGTATTATTAGTTCAACACAGTGCAAAATGTGTAGTTTTCAGGAATAGATTTTTTATTTTCAATTTCTTTTGAGCTGGCTACTTATAAGGGATTTGGTTTTGTTGTTTTGTTGTTCTATTTCATGAATTAAAAAACGAATCACATATTTTTGCTAAAAAATTAAAGGTCACTAGTTTTTAAATTAGTGACCTTTTATTTTATATGTAATTTACTTTTTTAGGGTAATATTAGTCAATCCTATATGATTTCAAGTTTCTTCTGTAGTTGTCCATCAAATCGGACTTAGCTATATAACCAATGTATTTTTTGTCTTTTTGGACAATTAAAAAGCTGAGTTTATTAGAGTCAAAGGCATCCATAAAAATCTTTGTGCTATCTTGATAAGACATCACTACTGCTGGTTCAATAAGGTCATTGATTGGGGTGAACTTAGTCTGAAAAGTACTGAAGATAATAGGTCTTACCTTGTCTAACTGAATAATTCCAATAACCTTTTCTTCACTGTCAAGTATGGGAATAAAAGTTTGGTTTGTAGATGAGAAAACAGAAACTATATCACTTGTTTGATGAGCTGTAGTTAAGGTTTTTATATCGTCTTTAATTAGGTTCTGAGGATTAATTGTTGTTAGGATATTGAAATCTTTATCAGACGTAAATACTAAACCACTAGTAGCAATTGACTTAATATCCATAGAGTATTTTTCCATGTGTTTTGAGATTGCAAAACTGATAGAAGATACTATCAGTAAAGGAACCATTAGTCCGTATCCTCCAGTAATCTCTGCAATCAAGAAAATTGCAGTTAGCGGAGCGTGAAATAAGCCACTAATTACTGCAGCCATTCCAACTACTGTAAAGTTTTGAATCGGAATATCTTTCATCCCCATCATTACTAAAAGTTTTGATAAAGCAAAACCCAAATAAGATCCAACAAATAGTGATGGAGCAAAGTTTCCTCCATTACCACCACTCCCCATAGTTAAACCTACGGCAAAAGTTTTGACTAATGCAGCACCAGCTACAAATAGTAATAAAACCCATTCGCTACTGCTAAAGCCGCTTAATAAGGTATTGTTTAGGATATCTTGTGGTGTATCACTTGTTAGTATTTTAATACTGTTGTATCCTTCTCCAAAAAGAGTTGGAAAAAGAAAAATAAGGCAAGCTAATAAACAAGCGCCAAATAAGGCCCTCCTATAGATGTGATTACTCCACTTCGAGATATACTTTTCTGTTTTTCTAAACATTCTCGCATGATACACACAGAAAAAGCCTGATAATATACCTAATAGAACATAATAGAATGTGTTTCCTGTATCAAAGACTAATTGGTTTTTGAAAGAAAGTAAAATGTCTTCTTTTATGATTAAGTTCGAAACAATTGTTCCAGTTGCAGAAGCAATCATAATAGGAATAAAAGCAGTAACTGATAAATCTACGATGATGATTTCAATTGCAAATAATACACCAGCAATTGGAGCATTAAATGCCGCTGATATCCCAGCAGCTACTCCACAGGCAAGTAATAGTGTTCTATCTTTGTAATTTAGCTTGTAGTTTTGAGCATAGTTTGAACCAAATGCTGCTCCAGTGATGGCAATAGGGGATTCTAATCCTAATGAACCACCCATACCTACAGTAAGTGAACTGGTAATTATCTGAGAATACATTTGCTTACGTGGCATTATTCCCGATTTTTTTGCTACAGCTATCATAATCTGGTAAGTCCCTTTCTCTATACTACCATTCAAGAATTTCTTGATGACAAATACAGTTAGTAATATCCCGATAATAGGTAAAATACTATTTGTATAAGGCAGGTGTGAAATATTGTCAATATAGGTCGCAAATTCAAGTACTGTGTGAGCAAAGTATTTTAGTATTATCACTGCAATAGCTGAAGAAGCTCCTACAATAACACAAGATAAATACATAAACTGTCTTTCAGAAAGTATAGACTTTAAAAAGAATAAAATGCCTTCGGCATATTTAAAACTTTGGTGTAAATAATACTTTATGCGACGCTTGTTGATTAGTTTCATAATGCAAAAATAATTCAAAAATCAAACTATTATCAAAAAAGATACTAAAAATAAAAGAATATCCTAAGTAAGTAGAGGGTTATTATTTTGTTGTGAGATTTACTTGAATGGCGTATTCTGTAATATGTTGCTGTAGTTCTTCAAAAAAAGCAGTAAACTGTTGTTGAAAAATGTCATAGTTATCCACTAATTCTTCAGTAGCATAGCTCATTTGTGATATTCCTTTTGTCCTTCTGTCCATCTGAGTCAAAATATACTTTAAACCGTCAATTGTCTTATATTTTAAAAGCCAATTTTCTCTGATCATAATTGGTAAGAAATTTTGTACTCGAGTTGGTAGTACATCGAAATTCTGTTCTAATAATTGGTAGAAATCATTTGCGTAAGTTTCTAAAGGAGTAGTGTGATATACATCCCAGTTTAAAGCTAAGAAGTGATCGTAATACATATCGATAAGCACTGCTGCATAGTGATTGTATCTCGGAACTACAATTCGCTTGCTCGTTCTCCATATCGGATGAAAATCTGTAAATTCATCAATCTCTCTGTGAAGTAGTATTCCCTTTTGAATTGGGATAGGGTAATCTAAATAAGATTTACCTCTAACACTATCAGCTATAAAATTACCTATTTTTAAAAAATCATTATCAAGTGATAAATATATATGCGCTAAAAAATTCATAAGTGCTTTTTTATACAAACAAGAAGGCTTTTAAAGAGTAATAAAAGAGGTCTTTTTTGTTATTTATTCTATCTTTGCGGTAAACAAAAATAGGAAACTTATGACTTTAATAAAATCTATTTCTGGTATTAGAGGTACAATAGGAGGAAAAGTTGGTGATAATTTAACGCCAATCGATGCAGTTAAGTTTGCCTCAGCGTATGGAACGTTTTTAAAGAAGAATTCAAATAAAGAAAAATTAACTGTTGTTATTGGTAGAGATGCTCGAATCTCTGGACCAATGATTCACAATTTGGTGACACATACATTGATTGGACTTGGAATTGATGTAATTGATTTGGGACTTTCTACAACGCCTACAGTAGAAGTAGCAGTACCTTTAGAAAAGGCTGATGGAGGTATTATCCTAACAGCTTCTCATAATCCTAAACAGTGGAATGCACTGAAGTTATTGAATGCAAAAGGTGAATTTTTGAATGGTGAAGAGGGTGCTTTAATCATTGAATTAGCAGAGAAAGAAACTTATGACTTTGCAGATGTAGATAGTTTAGGAACAATTACTCCAAAAGAGGGGTATATGGATATCCACATTGATGAAGTGTTGAAATTGAAATTAGTCGATGTTGAGGCGATTAAAAAACGCAAGTTTAAAGTTGTAGTAGACGCTGTTAATTCGTCAGGAGGAATTATTGTTCCTGCACTTTTAGAAAGATTAGGTGTTGAAGTAGTAAAGTTATATTGCGAACCAAATGGACATTTTCCTCATAACCCTGAACCATTAAAAGAGCACTTAACTGATATTTGTGAATTAGTAAAGAAAGAGAAAGCAGATTTCGGTGTTGTTGTTGATCCAGATGTAGATAGATTAGCTTTTATTTCTAATGATGGAGAAATGTTTGGAGAGGAATATACGCTTGTTGCAGTAGCTGATTATGTGTTAAGTCAAACGCCAGGAAATACAGTTTCAAATTTATCTTCTTCTCGCGCTTTGAGAGATGTGACTAAGGCAAGAGGAGGGCAATATGCCGCTTCAGCAGTAGGTGAAGTAAATGTTGTAGCTTTGATGAAAGAAACAAGTGCAGTGATTGGAGGCGAAGGAAATGGAGGTATTATTTATCCTGAAATTCACTATGGACGTGACTCAATTGTAGGGGTAGCTTTATTTTTAACGCATTTGGCTAAAATGGATAAAACTGTAGCTGAGTTAAGAGCGTCTTACCCATCTTATTTTATGAGTAAAAATAAGATAGAATTAACTCCAAAGTTGAATGTGGATATGATCCTTGAACAAATCGCAGAGAACTATAGTAATCAGGAAATATCAACAGTAGATGGAGTGAAGATTGACTTTCCAACAAGCTGGGTACACTTGAGAAAATCAAATACAGAACCTATTATACGCATTTATACTGAGGCACCAACCCAAGAGGATGCAGATGGATTAGCAATGCGCATGATGGAAGAATTAAAAGTAATAGCAGGGATTTAGTTCCTTTGCTTATAGATACAAAAGAAGGGAATTACAAGTCTGTAATTCCCTTTTTGTATTTCCTAAGTAAGCACTATTCATATTTTCTGAATATTCCCTCTTGAAATGCTGTCCAATAACAGCTTTTCATCTTGGCTTTTTTAAGTCCCTTATTCGCCCATGTATTGCAAGTGTTCAAGAAACTATATTTTCCATTAGCAACATAGAAAGAGTCGTTTTGTCCGTATACTTTATCTGTAACAATTACAATCGGCCTACTGGTATCTTTATCTATCTTAGTTGACGATAAAATGAAGTCGATCAAGTGTTTATACTGTTCCTCTGATATCTTAATTTCTCTTGTATGTTCTCCTATTTGAATGGAGTTATAATATGTGATGTGTATTGCTGTTGAACCTAATCCAAAAGCGGCATTTAAGGCTATTTTTGGTTTGACATTATTCCAATCTTCAACATCGAGAAAGAAACCTTTATCACCCCAGCCTATGGCGATGTAATTTTGGTTGTGATTTTGTCCTTTCGTATCCGTAATTGGATATATCTGATTCCAATCGATTTGCTTTGATTTAATTGGAAAAACATAATCAGTATGCATGCCATTTGTGTGAATATACATTGTTATACTTTTTGTGCCACTTTGTTCTTTATTCACTGTAATGCTTGATAGTAATCTTGCAAATAATAAGTACAATAGGACAATGCAAATGAATCCCATTAAAAAATAGGCGATATACTTTAAACTTAATTTCAGATATTTCATCTTCTTGTTTGTATAGGAGCTAAAAAAAGCTGTTTACAAGTATAAATAAACAGCTTTTTTTTAATATTTGAATATGTAATCTTTTAATTACTTTATGTTTTTCGGTTTTTTACCTTGGTGTTTCCATCTTTTATGAGTCCAGAAGTAATAAGCAGGTGCTTTTCGAATAGTTTGCTCTACTTTACCTAAAAAGCGATGCATAATTTCATAGTTAGGAACATCTTTAATGTTTTCACCCTCTTCTAACAGCGGAATGAATGTGGCTTGATAATGTCCTCTTTTGATATATTCAACTTCAAGATACATGGGGATCATATTGAATTTTTTGCACAGAGCTTCACCTCCAGTATAGATAGGAACTTCAATACCCATAAATTCTTGCCAACAGTTTGTTTGACTAATCATAGGCGATTGATCACTTATAAAGGCATATACTCCGTGGTTCTTATCTAATTCGTTTTTGCGTGTCACTTTTATTGTCTCCTTCATTTCGATAAGGACTGTGTCAAATCGCATACGAATCTTCTTGATAAGTTTGTTGAAGTAGGGATTGTTTATTTTCTTATAAACGGCGTACCCTTGGAATTTTATGAATTTATCTAAGATGATTATCCATTCCCAATTAGCATAATGCGCACAAAAAAGCATAATACTTCTACCTTGTTTTTCTATTTCTAAGATTGTATCAAGATTTGTAAAAGAGAAGCGTTTCTTAAGCTCTTTCTCGGAAATAGTAAATGTCTTTATCATTTCTAAGAAAATATCACAAAGGTGTCTAAAAGACTCTTTTTCTACTTGTTTTACTTCTTTATCACTTAGCTCTGGCATAGTCATTTTGATGTTTGCACGTACTGTTTTTTTGCGATATCCCACGATTCTATAAAGTAGAATATAAAAACAGTCAGATACAAAATAAAAAACAGGAAAAGGCAACTTTGAAATTAACCAAAGTAGGGGATAAGCTATAATGTATATAAAGAATTTCATATTTGAATATTTATGCAAAGATACTTCTTTCGTCTATTTTCGGCAAAAAATGATTGCGCTTACAAAAGTATGTTTATTTTTATCTCAAATTTTACTTTTTCAAAATATGATGGATATTTCACCAGTAGTTTTAGCTATAATGGCTATTACGGGTATAGTCACTTACAAGGGGCTAAATGATTTTAATTTCTTTTACAAGTATTGTTTTGACATAGATGCAGTACGTGCAGGCGAAAAGCAGAGGATACTGACTTCGGGTTTTTTACATGTAGACTGGATGCACTTTATATTCAATATGATGACACTCTACTTTTTTGGTGATTATTTAATGCAGAATGTAGGTGTTGTGTTTTTTATATTAATCTATTTTGTAAGTATGATAGTAGGAAATCTCATAACATATCAAATGTATCAACACAAGGCGGGCTATCGTGCTGTAGGTGCTTCAGGAGCTATCATGGGGGTACTATATGCCAGTATTATGATTAACCCAGATATGATGTTAGGTATCTTTTTTATCATTCCTATACCAAGTTATTTGTTTGCTATTTTGTATTTGTTATACTCTGTTTATGGGATGAGACAGCAAAACGACAACATTGGGCATTCTGCTCATATTGGAGGAGCAATAGCAGGTCTGCTATTGATATTGTTAAAGTTTCCGATCTTAATTCAACAAAACTTATTGCTAATAGGTTTGATGTTAGTTCCTATAATACTGTTGTTTATCTTGTTTAAGAAGGGAAAACTATAGCCTAATAGATGTTAATTTTCAATAGGAGAAACTCGTAAATAGAAAGCTTTTAAATATATTTGTTTATATCAGAAAAAGAAAAAATATGAAAAGAGTATCAATATTATTAGGTGCAGCATTGTTAGCTACAACAGCTACATTTGCACAGACAAGTTATACATCTCCAATAACTCCGCAAATACAGGTAAACGGAACAGGTAAAGTATCTGTAGTTCCAGATAAGGCAGTGATACGTTTGGGTGTTGAGAATAAATCAAGCGATGCAGCTTCAGTTAAGAAAATTAACGATCAGAGTATTGCTAAAGTTTTGAAGTATCTTAAAAGCTTGAAAATTGAAGACAAGTATATTCAAACACAACGTGTAAGTTTATATCAGTCAAGAGATTATGAGGAGAAAAAAGATTACTATAATGCCAGTCAAGTGATCAGTATCACTTTAACTGATATTACAAAATACGAGGAGTTAATCGTAGGGGTAATGGAAGCAGGTGTGAACAAGATTGAAGGGGTAGAGTTTCAATCCTCTAAAATTGCTACTTATGAAGCAGAAGCAAGAGCTTTAGCAGTAAAAGAAGCAAAACAAAAAGCTACTGATTATGCGAATGCATTAGGACAGAAAGTAGGTAAAGCTATTTTAGTGTCAGATGGAGGAGGTTATGCTCCACCAGTTGTAAGACCAATGTATTTAATGAAAGGTACTGCCGACTCAATGGATCAAACTTTAGCAGTTGGTGAAATTGAAGTCACATCAGGTGTTTCTATTAGTTTTTCTTTAGATTAAAAAGAATAGAAGTTATAAAGTGAAAGGAGGGTGTCCCAAAAGGTCACCCTCTTTTGTATTATATAAAACGTTACTTTTCTCTTAGATTAAAAGTTCTTGCAATTAAAACGAGTTTTAGACTTATAATTTGTCATTTTTCGTTTATCAGTCTCTTTTTTAGGATGAAAATTGTTGTTTAAAGTCGATTTTTCTCTATTCTTAGTAAGTTTTCTTAAATTATGTGCAAGAGCCATCAGTCCAAATTCAATTTCGACCATTTCTAATCCTCTTAGAGTAAACCTAGTAAATTTGTTGTTGCTTTTTAGTTGTCCAAAAACAGCTTCTACTTCTACAGGTCTTTTACTTCTATGATATTTACCGCGTTCAGAGTTGAGTAATTCTCTAATATGTTGTTTTATTTGAACCAATCTATGATTCATAGAGACTGTTCTGTTTTCTGCTGCTTTATTACATAGCTCTTTTAACGAGCATTTCAAGCAGTTAGAAGCTTGATACAGATGTATTTTTGACGCAAAACCAGTGGTGGTGTATTTAGTACTACTTCCAATATTAGGTAGCTTTTCTCCATTTGGACATAAGATGTAATCAAACAATTTATTGTAGTAAAGATTGTGTTGTAGAAAAGGGTTGTTCTTCCAAGCTCTTTTCTGTTCCATATGAAAATAATTAAATTTCACATAGGGCGTTATTTCTCTTTCAAGTAAATACAGATAATTCTCTTCGCTACCATACCCAGCATCTGCTACAACTTCTTTACTTTGTTGTGCATAGGTTTGTTCAAAAGTCTCTAGATGATTGATTAAGGTAGTGGTGTCAGTTGATTTTTGTGCAATAGTATAATGTGTAATAAATTGATTTTCAGTACTTATTTGAGTATTGTAGGCAGGTTTAAGTTGCCCGTTTTTCATGTGATCTTCTTTCATTCGCATAAAAGTAGCATCTGGATCTGTTTTACTATAACTATTTCGAGTACCTAAAGTTTCTAGTTGTTGTTCGTATTTTTGCAAGCGAGGTAAATGCTCGTCTTCTAACTGTTTGAGCTGTTTAGCTGTAGGTTTGGGTAGGTCTGCCCTATGTTTATTTAACTGAGTCACTTTTTCTTTAAGCTCTAAACTATCAATATTTTTGGAACAGTGTTCTTTTGCGAGTTCACTTTGATCCTGTTTGATTTGACCCTCTATTTCTGTGAGAACATCTTGAATTTTTGTTTCTAATTTAGCCTTGTTTTTCTCCACTGAACCACGCCATACAAAGGTGTATCGGTTAGAGCTAGATTCAATTTTTGTTCCATCAATATATTGAACTTGTAAACTAACATATTGTAATTCTTGTAACAGACGAACCACATCTGCAAAAAGCTGATGGATTTGACCTTTCAATCGCTTAGCGCGAAAATAATTAATCGTGCGATGATCAGGCAAGCTATTACCAGATAACCACATAAAATAAATGTTCTCCGTCAAAGCCCGTTCAATCTTACGCGATGAATAAATATTATTGAAATAGGCGTAGAATAAGACTTTTATCATCATACGGGGATGATAACTGGTGGTCCCTCCTCCTTTGTATTGACTTAAAATAGAACTAATATCTAACTCATCAACAACAGCATTGATAAGACGAACAGGATGGTCTAGAGGAATTTTAGAAAAAATATCTTCAGGAAATAGACTCGGCGATTTTAAACTTTCAGATTTGAACATTATATTTGTCTTTCTTATTGTTTGGTTGCACCTTGAAGATAATTATTTTTGAGGACAAACAATGAAAAAACCCCGCCTTTTTTAGACGGGGTTTTGTTTTTTAGGCTTTTTAGACAGCCTCTTTTTTTTTATGGGGAGAAACTATTCAGTTCTTTATTTAGTATAATCAAATTCAAGTGGAACCTCTTGTTTTTTAGCGATGCGCTCAGCTTGTAGCGCTCTAAGTTCAACCCTTTTTATCTTACCGCTAATCGTCTTTGGTAATTCCGTTACAAATTCAATTTTTCTCGGCATTTTATAAGGTGCTAAGTGTTCTCTACAATAAGCAAAGATCTCTTTAGCTAATTCAGCAGATGCCTTTGTGTGGTCATTGAGAATAACGAATGCTTTGACCTCAAATCCCTTGACTGCATGTGGACTTCCCACTACTGCTGATTCGACAATTAAATCGTGTTCAAGCAATACACTTTCTACCTCAAAAGGACCTATTCTATAATCAGACGCTTTGATAACATCGTCATCTCTACCAATGAACCAAATATACCCATCTTCATCTTTATATGCTTTATCTCCAGTAAAATATACACCGTTTCTAAATACCTGTGCTTGTTTTTCTTTATCGTATAGGTATTCTTTAAATATGCCATTAAGTTGATCAGTACCTGTTTTGACACATATATTTCCTTCTTCATTAATTGGAACTTCTTTTCCGTTGTCATCAGCGATGATGATATCATATAAGAATGTAGGTTTACCCATTGAACCATATTTTACTTTAGCAGTAGGGTAATTGGCAACCATACAAGTACTTTCGGTTTGTCCAAAGCCATCCCTGACAAGTAGTCCCGTACCCTCTTTCCATTCCTCAATTATTTCAGGATTCAGCGGTTCGCCCGCTGCGACACACTGTCTTAAGCTAAAATTGTACTTCTTTAAATCTTCTTGGATGAAAAAACGTAGAACAGTTGGTGGGGCACACAATGTAGTTACTTTGTGTTTCTCAATTAATTCAAGTGTGGTTGCTGCACTAAATCGCTCTTTGGTATGGAAAGCAAAAATAGTAGCACCTACATTCCAGGGAGCGAATAAACTACTCCATGCAAATTTTGCCCATCCTGGTTGAGAGATATTATAGTGAATGTCATCTTTGGTAATTCCAATCCACGCTGTAGTTGTTAAGTGACCAAGGGGTTGACTCAATTGTGTATGACAAACAATCTTAGGCATACCTGTAGTACCTGAAGTAAAGAACATAAATAAAACATCATCTGGTTTCGTATGTGCACTTTCTGCTTCGGTTGACTGCTCATCTAATACCGCAAGAGGATACCAACCCTCTCGTTGGCCGTCAACAATAATTTTAACAGGAATATGAATACCAGCTAATTTTTCTGCCGCATCAATTTTCTCGACATTGTCTTGATCTGCTAAAATAACTTTAGGAGTAATTTTCTCAAAGCGATAGGCTAAGTCTTTTACGCCTAAAATACTTGCTGCTGGTGAAAGCTTATATCCCGCTTTAATCGTTGCCAAATGAGTTACCCAGTTAATGCGCTGTAACATCATCTGTGTCAGAATCACATCTCCCTGTTGGATGCCTTTGGAACGCAAAAAATTAATTAACTGATTATAGCGATTACACAGTGTCAAGAAGGTATAGTGATGTGTTACTTTTCCATCTGTCCAAAGTAATGCTGTTTTATCTGGTGTTTCTTTGACGTGTATATCTTCAAAAATCTCCTTCACCCAATTAAAGTGTTCAGGTTTGTCGATTTTAAGATCGTGTAAGGCACGATAGTCCTGATCGATGAGTAACTCACCGATTTTCTTATACAATTCTCTCATTTTTTAGTTTTTTGGTTGTAGAAATATACATAAAAGATTGAATAACTGAAAAATATGAGCTGTAAATTTAATAGTGAATAACAAATAAAGATTGACAAAATCTCAATGAAATACAGAGAAAAGTATTAGATTGGTAATATAATGACTTTTGCTATCCCTCATTTTATTTTTTCATTTGTAAAAAGCATAAACTGTTGTAAAATATATAATATGCAATTTTCTTTAGCTATCTAAGTCAGTGATAGGGAAAGTTATAGAATAAATTTGGGTTGCCTTGTGACGTTTAAGAAACGGGGATATATATTTTTTGTAGTAATTCTTCATACTCTTTTCTCGGATCACTTGCGTAAGTTATCCCACCTCCACTTTTGTAGTAAAAGTTATCACCTTGTTTTTCTATAAAGCGAATTAAAACTCCACTGTCTAGATTCTCTCCATCATATATACCTGCAATGCCAGTGTAGAAATTTCTATTATAACTTTCTGCTTGATTGATAATTTCAATTGTCTTTTCTTTTGGCGATCCCGTAATCGATCCCGCAGGTAAAATTTTTTGAAATAAATCTCCAATGTGTTGATGCCAATTCTCATTTAAATCGCCACTAATTTGTGAACTCATTTGCAGAATGGAACCTTTAGAGGTATGAATTTTATCTAAGTATTTGAATCGATCTACTTTTACGCGTTTAGCAACTATGTTTAGATCATTGCGAATTAAGTCAACAATCGTATAGTGCTCAGCATTTTCTTTGGCATCGTTTAACAGTATTTCTTTGGCATGAAGGAGATTGGCATCAATTGTCCCTTTCATTGGAAAAGAATAGATTCTATTGTCTTTTATTTTGACAAATATTTCAGGTGAAAAACAAGTGAATTTCCCTTTGACTAAAAGTTTGTACTTGGCTGAAACAGAATGAAATATTTCCTCTAATGAACAGTTTAGCTCTATCGGTGTTTGAATTGTAAGGTTTAACAAATAAGAATTACCCTTTTGGATATTGTCTTTTACTATTTCGAATTGGGTTAAATACTCTTGATAAGAAATAGGGTAGGCGCTGAGTTCAGGCTTTATTTTTACAGGACAAGAAGTGGTATTAGTGATATGGTTAAAGTCGTATTGCACTTGATTCTTGTCTATTTCTGCTAAAGGGGAGATAAAGCTATTTTGTTCCTCAAAGTCGATGATAAAGAGAAAGGGAATTCTTTGACTTCCCAATTCGTTCATTTTAGCTATAGTTGTATCTTTGAGATTCATTTCAACGTTTTAATTCGCTTTCAAAATTACGAATACTTTATGAGCCAGAAGAAACAAATTATCATTATTGATAATCACGATTCCTTTACCTATAACTTGTACCAATTATTTGACGAGCACCCAGACTGTGATGTTACTGTTGTTCAAAATGACCAGATTAATCTTGACGCTATTTCATCTTTTGATCAGATTGTCTTTTCTCCAGGACCTGATATTCCACAAAAAAGCCCTATCATGTATCAAGTTTTAGAGAAGTATAAAGAGACCAAACCTATTTTGGGTATTTGTTTGGGACATCAAGCCATAGGAGATTACTTTGGTGCGACTTTATTTAATTTGCCAGATGTCTTACACGGTCAACAACGATCACTGTGTATTCTGGATTCTGGCGAATTGTTATTTAGAGGGGTGGCTAATAATTCCACCGTAGGTTTATACCACTCTTGGGCATTAGCTGCTGAAAGTATTCCACCCGAGCTTATTGTTACAGCAGTAAGTACTGATGGAATAATTATGGGGATAAGACATCAGGAGTACAATATCAGGGGGATTCAATTTCATCCGGAGTCTTTTATGACAGAACAAGGGGCAATGATGATAAAAAATTGGATTGAACAGTAAGAATTATGACTGTTGAGTAAAATGGATTGAAAAATTGAAATAACAGAAATAAATTCATGGTTTATGTAGTTTACGTTGATTAAAATGTTGTTTAATCTATTAAATCGTGAAAATGAGTTAAAAGTAAATTGGATTATATGTCGTATCTTTGTCCTGTTTCTGAGAAGTATTAGAAGTTTAACAACTAATAATAATCGCAAGAAACGAATGAAAAAGGAAGTAGTAGAAATAAAAATGTTCTCAAGAGCTCAAACATTGTTTATTTTTATTAGAATGTTTTACTACATATGATTTTAATATAGATCTGTATTAGCTAATCATATAAAAATTGCTGTGAATTTATGAAAGCGGGTGTAATCAAAGATCCAAAAATCCAAAAATATTTACCATGGTTAGGCGCATTAGCAATCTTTATGCAGGCTTTAGATGCGACTATTTTAAATACAGGTTTACCTTCTATTGCGAAAAGCTTGGGAGAGTCGCCTTTACAGATGCAGAGTGTGATTGTATCCTATACTTTAACTGTTGCATTACTTATTCCTCTCAGCGGTTGGTTAGCAGACCGTTTTGGTACAAAAAAGATTTTTATTTTAGCAGTAACTTTGTTTACGTTAGGTTCTCTTTTTTGTTCAGTTTCCCGAAACTTAGATGAGTTGATATTATCGAGGATTTTCCAAGCCATTGGAGGGTCAATGATGGTGCCAGTAGCTCGTTTAACGTTGATTTACGCTTATCCAAAAGATAAATTGCTAAAGGTGATTAACTTTATTACTATTCCAGCTCTTATCGGTCCGATGTTGGGGCCTACAGTTGGTGGTTTCTTGGTAGAGAAACTCTCTTGGCATTGGATATTTTTAATCAATTTACCAGTTGGTATTATAGCTGTATTGTTTGCAAGGACAATTGTACCAGATTTTACAAATGAAGTTAAGCGTTTTGATTTATGGGGATGGTTGCTATTGAGTGGAGGGTTAACCATGATTACAATTGTGATTGAACGTTGGGATTCTCCGAGTATATCAGTATTCAATCTAATAGCATTTGGCTTATTGGCGATATTGTGTATTGTAGGTTATGTTTATTATGCGAAACGCACGCCCTTTCCTTTAATCAAACTTAGCTTATTTAAGATAGATACTCTAAAAATAGGATTAATAGGCAACTTGGTTACTCGTCTTGGCATAGGAGGAATGCCTTTAATGATTCCTCTTTTATTACAAGTAGGGTATGGTTATTCTGCTTTTTATGCGGGGTTAATGATGATCCCACAAGCTTTATCTAATTTGATTTCGAGAAATTTTGTTGTGCCGATTGTTAAGAAATACGGTTATAGAAAAACATTGATTTCCAATACTATTTTGACAGGGTTATTGATCTCGATGTTCTTTTTTATTGATAGAAATACGCCTTATTGGGTTGTGATTTTATTAATGATAGGCAACGGGGCATTTAATGCTGTACAATTTACTTCAATGAATACAATCTCACTTGCTGATTTAGATAATGAGACTTCAAGTGAAGGAAATAGCCTCTTGTCCGTAACACAACAACTGGCAATCAGTCTTGGAATCTCAGTTTCTGCAATGTTCTTGTTGATTTTCAAAAAGAGTTTTGTAGGAGACACAGGAGATAGTATTGATGTTTTTCGCTATACGTTCTTGGTAATGGGATTGCTTACCGTAATCTCCAGTTATGTCTTTACCAAATTAGATAGCAATTCTGGAGCAAGCATGGCTGGAAATAGAGTGTATAGCAATAAGGATGAAGCAAAGTAAAGGTAAATGAGTTTCAGCGTGATAAATGAGTGATATGAGAATTAGGCAATTGAAAGTAGAAGATGCTTGTGTGGTAGGAGATTTATTACAGCAAATGGAATATCTTGATACATAAGGATTTTCTCTTAAGTGCATAAGGGTTTTGCTCGCTAATGAGGAAGATGGATTATTAATAGTAGAAAGTGTGATAGGATAGAACTACATAGTCATAACAGAAGGACACACAAACATCGCTTCTATTTCAGACAAGGGTGTGAGGAAGCACCTAAGTAGCTGATCAAATATTTAAAATAGAACCTCAGTCTTAGAGGACTAAGACAAAAGATATATAGAATGAAGCAGTGGTAGACTTTGGTTTACTACTGTTTTTTTTTGTTTTTATTAGTTTTAAGATCATTTTTAAGCTTTCTTTTTTAGCACGAAAATATCTTTTACCATTTATCTGTGTTCTTTTATTCTTTATGATGAGTGAATAATGAGACTTTGCAGGAGTTTTTGGTAAAAATCTTCTATTAGACTAAAGACAGTTATATCTAAAGATACTATGAAGTATAAGGATGTCAAGCTCCACAAAAGCTATAGATGAGGTGAATTCGAATCAAGGTATTAGTTTATAGTTTTTCCATACTTACTAGACAATCTATTAAAAGCTTTGTAGCGATATACAAGGGCATTGCTTGCGGTTTTCTTGCACCTTTCTTCGAGAAAAGCACGCTCTGGGCAAGAAAACCCCAAGAAAGGTGCAAGAAAACCCGAAGGAAGTGCAAGAAAACCCCTCACATAAAGTATGTTAATCTGTTTTTTAAAATTCGTCAACTTGATTATTAATTTTAGTGTTTTCATCACTAAATAAGATAGTGCTCGTCTTGTAGAGGGAATAAATGCATATCAATTGGTAAGCGTAGAGCTACAATATTTTTTGTTTTATTATATTTAATTTGCGTTAAATAGGTTATCTATTGTGTATATTTAGATTAATAATTTGAAAAAAATGAAAAGAAGATCGCTTTTTAGACGTTATTGCTTTTTGATACTGGGATTATTTATGGTTATAGGTCTCTCTGGTTGTAAAGCATTTCGCTCTAACAATTATCAAAATGAGAAACTTGAATTACCACAATATTTTAATCGCGTTTATATTGACAAAAGCAAAAAATGCAAAACCAAGCTAAGCGGTACAGACGAATGTTGGTATGTAATCGTGAATAAAGAACTTGATTCTATGCGTTTGCACGTATTTTTATTTTGGGAAAGAGATCCTAATTATTTAATAGGGAAGTTAACAGGAAGGCATGCGCGGTTGACTAATGAAAAGGGAGAGTATTTAGACTTAACTTTTGCAAGCGACAGTACAATAAGGCTTAAAGGATATTATAATAACCAAGCTGTAAATAAAAAACTTGGAAGAGGTTTAGGAAGTAGCGAAATAGAGGTTAAATCTTTTACTAACGAATATGCAAAGACTGTCTTGGTGAGTAATGAAAACGAAGATTCTTATGTATTTACTCAGAAAGTATATAGGTTCAAGAGATTATTTGTAGAGCTAAAAAATGCAGCAGTAACCAAAAGACTAAATGAGCAGATAAATCATATTTTACTGCAAAAATTTGACGTAACAACTTTTGATGAATTTGCTCAAAAGTACAACAAGCAATATACGGCATCGGGTGATATTGTTCAATTCTTGGATCGAGATTTAAAAGAAGAAATTAGATGTGAATTAGTTTCTTTTGAAGGTGATGTGTTGATTATTAGTGTAGAAACAGGAGAGTTTGATGCAAACGGTAACTGTTTGAATAATTTAAAGATGAAATACAAGTTTGATGTAACAACTGGGGACTATGAAGAATGTGATTCTATTTTGATTGAGGTATCTAATCAATAGGATAAAAACGACTATAAAACCTCAATAAGCAATTGTAGATAAAAGCATACAGTTTTAAAAAGGTACACGTTTTTATTTATAATAGTTCTATAATATCGGAATCTTAAAAAACTAAGTTGAAATATTTATTTATGTTAAGGAAAAGCAATAATTTTAAGTTTGATGACTGAATAAGGTCTTGAGTTTTTATTTGAAATGTTAAAATACGAATGCTGTTAGGCAAAAGACATTTATTGTGATAATTGTCATTTTAACGGTACTATTTGAATCTTATTTTTACATAATCAAGATAGATTAGCTCAATAAATATTTAATTATTTTAAACATTTACAAAAATGAACACACTCTCACGCAAGATTGTAATGGCAGCGACAGGGTTATTTTTGTGTTTATTCCTATTAATACACTGTTTAGGGAATACACAATTATTTCTGGAACCAGAACAAGCAAAATTAAGTTTTAATGCTTATTCGCATTTTATGACAACTAATCCTATTGTAAAGATTATATCCTATGTTCTTTACTTGTCTATTATCGGGCACGTTGTTTATGCATTAATCATCACTTTGAAAAACAGAAAAGCAGGTGGTTTGTATAAACGTGATAATAGAGGAAGAGCGAGCAAATGGTATAGTAGAAATATGGGATTATTAGGGACTATAGTTTTAGTTTTTTTAGTTACACACTTTGCTAATTTTTGGTATATCTATCGTTTTGGAGAGTTTACGGCTGTGGATGCTAATGGAAATAAGGATTTATTCTTGTTAGTACAAGAGACTTTTACTAATCTGTGGATTGTAATACTTTATGTAGTAGCGATGATTGCATTGTGTTATCATTTGATTCACGGTATCAATAGTGGGGTTCGCTCATTAGGATTATTTCATCCAAAGTTTGTTCGTTGGATTAACGTAATTGGAATTATTTATTCTGTAGTATTATGTGTAGGCTTTGCTTTAATGCCTTTATATATGTATTTCACCCAAAATTAAGATGTTGTAATGAAATTAGATGCAAAAATACCTCAAGGACCATTAGAAGATAAATGGTCTAACTATAAAAAAACTGCTCGCTTGGTGAATCCAGCGAATAGAAAGAAATTAGATATCATAGTAATTGGTACTGGATTAGCAGGAAGTTCTGTAGCGGCATCTCTTGGAGAGATGGGTTATAATGTAAAGTCATTTTGCTTTCAAGATACTCCACGTAGAGCGCACTCTGTTGCTGCTCAAGGAGGGGTGAATGCTGCTAAAAATTATAAGAATGACGGAGATAGTATCTACCGTATGTTTGTAGATACGCTTAAAGGAGGGGATTTCCGAGCACGTGAAGCGAATGTTTACCGTTTAGCTGAGTGTTCTGTAAACTTGATAGATCAAGCAGTAGCTCAAGGTGTGCCATTTGGCCGTGAGTACGGTGGGTATTTGAATAACCGATCTTTTGGAGGAGTTCAAGTTAGTAGAACGTTTTATGCAAGAGGACAAACAGGACAACAATTGCTTTTAGGAACATATCAAGCATTGATGCGTCAAGTAGATAAGAAGACAGTTCAGCTGTATTCTTCTCACGAAATGTTAGATTTGGTTACTATTGATGGTAAGGCAAGAGGAGTTATTGTTAGAAATTTAGAGACAGGTGAGATAGAAAGACATGCAGCACATGCTGTTGTATTGGCAACCGGAGGATTTGGTAAAATTTACTATTTGTCTACATTGGCAATGGGATGTAATGGTTCTGCAATTTGGAGAGCGCATAAAAAAGGAGCATTCTTTGCCTCACCAAGTTGGACTCAAATACACCCAACTTCACTACCTCAATCTGGCGGGTATCAATCTAAACTGACCTTGATGTCAGAATCATTGAGAAATGATGGACGTATTTGGGTTCCCAAAAAAGCGGATGAAACAAGAGTTGCGAATGATATACCAGAAGATGAAAGGGATTACTACTTAGAACGCCGTTATCCTGCTTTTGGAAACTTAGCTCCGAGAGATATTTCATCTCGTGCAGCCAAAGAGAGAATAGATGCAGGGCATGGAGTAGGAGCATTAAAGAATGCTGTTTATTTGGATTTTTCTAAGGCAATTCGCGAGCAAGGACAAGCAAAAATTGCTGAGAAATATGGAAACTTATTTACCATGTATGAAAAGATTACTGGTATTAATGCCTATAAAGAGCCGATGATGATTTCGCCTGCAGCTCACTTCTCTATGGGAGGATTGTGGGTAGATTATGAATTAATGACAACTGTTCCAGGGTTGTTTGCTTTAGGGGAGGCTAATTTTGCGGATCACGGAGCAAATCGCTTAGGAGCAAATTCATTGTTACAAGCATCTGTAGACGGTTATTTCATTGCTCCATATACAATTGCAAACTATTTAGCAGATCAGATTAGAGTAGGAGCTATTTCAACGGATCATCCTGAGTTTGAAAAAACGGAAAAAGAGGTAAGAGAGAAGTTAGATAACCTATTGAATATCAAAGGAACAAAAACAGTCGATTATTTCCATAAGAAATTAGGAAAGCTATTATATGACTATTGTGGGTTAGCAAGAACAAAAGAGGGATTAGAATACGCTATTGTAGAAATCAAGAAGTTAAGAGAAGAATTTTACAAAGATGTTCGCATTCCTGGTGAATCTAAGACAATGAACTCCGAGTTAGAAAAAGCAGGTCGTGTAGCAGACTATTTGGAAATAGGTGTATTAATGTGTTACGATGCTTTAACTCGAGAGGAGTCATGTGGAGCTCACTTTAGAGAAGAATACCAAACGGAAGATGGAGAAGCAAAACGAAATGATGAACAGTATCAATTTATTTCTGCTTGGGAATGGCCTGGCGGTTTAGATCAGGAGCCAATCTTGAATAAAGAAGAGTTAGTATTTGAATTTGTTAAACCAACTATCCGTAGTTATAAATAATATATATAGTCTATGAAATTACATTTAAAAATATGGAGACAAAAAGACCGTAAATCTGAAGGTAAGCTTGTAGATTATACGCTCGATAATGTCAATACTCACATGTCTTTTTTAGAGATGTTAGATACTTTGAACGAGGAGTTGATCTTAAAGAATGAAGAACCAGTAGAGTTTGATCACGATTGTCGTGAAGGGATTTGTGGTCAATGTGGTGTTGTGATTAATGGAAATGCGCATGGTCCTTTAAAGAATACAACTACTTGTCAATTGCATATGCGAGAGTTTAAAGATGGAGAAACGATTTTGATAGAGCCTTTTAGAGCTGCGGGATTCCCAGTAAAAAAGGATCTGAAAGTAGATCGTTCTGCATTTGATAGAATTATATCTTCTGGAGGATATGTGTCTGTGAATACAGGTCAAGCACCAGAAGCAAATACAATTCCCGTGTCACATGAAGTAGCAGAAGCGGCATTTGATTCTGCAGCCTGTTTAGGATGTGGAGCCTGTGTGGCTACTTGTAAAAATGGTAGTGCGGCATTGTTTACTGCTGCAAAAATTACACAATTAGCTATTTTACCACAGTCAAAAGAAGAACGAAAACAACGAGCACTGCGCATGATATGGCAAATGGATCAAGAGGGATTCGGTCACTGTTCAAATACTGAAGCGTGTGAAGTAGAATGTCCTCAGGGAATCTCAGTACTTAATATTGCACGTATGAACTATGAGTATAATCGAGCAAGCTTTTTGAAGTTTAAAAAGAAATAATCTATGAACAATTTGTTTAGATCAATTCAGAGAAAAGGGATTGCACTTGGGATTTTGTGTTGCAGTGTATCACTTTTTGCTCAAGAAAAAATAGTGACTGACACCATTCAAGTTTTTGAAGAAAAAATTATTCTAAATCCTGTAGAGACAACTTATCCTAAGTTTAAAGTTGGAGGTGTGTTTCAAGGTAGATATTTGAATAATTTTAAAAATGGTGTTGATATTGACGGTCTGCATCATAGTGATGGAGAAGGAACGAGTAATTCATTTGACTTAAAGAGGATGAGGGTTTCCTTAAATGCAACTGTCATGGAGAACCTTGAGGTAGTCGCATTGGTTAATTTAGCTGATTTTAAGCAAGATCCTAAACACAAAGTTTTGGAGAATGCTTATGCTAAATACACCTTTAGTCGCTACTTACAAGTTCAAATTGGGCAATTTAGACCTTTGTTTGGATTAGAAGAAACCTATCCAGCAGATGTTCTGAAATCGATTGACTATTCAAATTCATATTATTTGTATTCAAGTAATGGTTGGACGAGTTTCCAGGTAGGTGCTGCTTTAACTGGTAGTGTAGATTTAGGTAAAGTACCGATGAGTTATGGACTATCAGTGACCAATGGAAATGGAAGGAATAAAACCGATTCAGATAATGGAAAACACTATTCTTCAAGACTATTGTTCAGTTTAGATAAAGAACATGAATTGAATGTTGGAGTTAGTGGAGGAGTGGGAGAAGTTCAAAAAGAGACAATCTATGCCGTTGGTTTAGAAGTTAGTGCCAAGTTGCCAATAAATGATCGTTGGTGTTTTGATTTTCAAAGTGAGGCAAAACAAGGAACCAACCACAATTTGTATTATAGCACTGCACCAGAAATGCGCTTTGGGGAACTTAATGATTATGTCATGAAAAGTTTTTACATCTTGCCTAATATACGCTATGAAATCGGTAAGAAGCACTTCGAAGCAGTTGAATTTGCCTGTCGTTATGAATATTTAGATGAAAACTCAAAAGTAAACTCTAATGGTAGACAAACTTGGGTACCTATGCTTAGTTTGGAGTTTCTAAAAAATTATGCCGCAAGAATACAAGTTGGAATGCAAATAGATAATTTTAAACAGAGTGTAAAAGATAGCAAGGCATATAATTCAAATCTTGCTTTCATACAGTTCCAATGTAGATTTTAAGAGGTTTAAGTTGGACGAAAAGATTGAATAATTCATTATAAAGTTAAATAGGTCGTTTATATTACTGGGTATTAGTAGTGTGTATTTCAATAATTAAAACAGCTGAACAACTTATTAATAATTGTTTTTTATTAAATTTAAACTCATTATCCTTTCTGGGGTAATGAGTTTTTTTTATTGTTTGCATTATGGAAAGAAAAGAGAAGGTAGTTGTTTTTTGGTTTAGGAGAGATCTGCGAATAGAAGATAATGTAGGTTTGTATTTCGCTTTAAATTCAGGTTATCGCGTACTGCCGTTATTTATTTTTGACAAAAGTATTCTCGCTCGCTTTTCTCGTCGAGATGATGCTCGAGTGGATTATATTCATCAGGCGATTAACTCTCTAAATAACACTTTAAAAGATTATCATACTTCTGTCATGTGTTTGCATACAACAGCGAGTGAAGCTTATGATAAACTATTTGAACAATACGATATAGCGGCAATTTATTGTAATGAAGATTATGAACCAACGTCTATTGACAGAGATAATTTGATTGCAAAGAAGGCGTCATCTCGCAATATTTCCTTTTTTCAGTATAAAGATCACGTTATTTTTAAAGGAGGTGAAATATTGAAGAGTGATGGAACTCCCTATCAGATCTATACTCCTTATGCTAAAATGTGGAGAGTAAAATTAGATGATCGAGCGTTATTTGACTATACGACTATACTTTGTCAAGAGAGTTTTGTTTCCGTAGAAAATGACTTGCCTACTTTGGAAGAATTGGGGTTTGAAAGGTCAAGTTTAGATTATACTCACCCTATTTTAGATGAAGGGATTATCAGTAACTATGATAAGAATAGAGATTATCCAGCTATTGAGGGTACTACTCGCTTGGGCATAGCTTTGCGATTTGGAACGATTTCGATTAGAAAATGTGTGAATTTCGCTTTACATCACAATGAAGTTTGGCTAAAGGAGTTGATTTGGCGAGATTTTTTTAGTCAAATTATGTATTTGTTTCCACAGGTAGTTAACTCTTGTTTTAAAGATAAATACGAGCGAATTAATTGGAGAAATAACGAAGAAGAATTTGACTTATGGTGTAAAGGGCAAACTGGATATCCATTAGTTGATGCAGGGATGCGAGAGTTAAATGAAACGGGGTTTATGCATAACCGTGTAAGAATGGTAGTAGCGAGTTTTTTGACTAAGCACTTGTTGATAGATTGGAGGTGGGGAGAAGCTTATTTTGCACAGTATTTATTAGATTATGATTTAGCATCTAATAATGGAAATTGGCAGTGGGCTGCTGGATGTGGCTGTGATGCAGCTCCGTATTTTAGAATATTCAATCCACTGGAACAACAGAAAAAGTTTGATAAAACGGGAGTTTATATTCGAAAATGGGTGCAAGAATTTGATTCTTTAGACTATAAAAATCCTATAGTAGATAATAAAGAAGCAAGGATACGTGCGATTGAAACGTATAAAAAAGCTTTGATTTGATAAAAAAACAGGTGAAAATCGGTTATTGGTGTAATAATTGCTTATTTTTAAGAAACTAAAACTAGTATAGAATATGAAAACAATTCAACGCAAGATTGCCAAAGTATTATTAGTAGGAGCGATTGCCTTAATAGCTAATGACGCTTTAGCATGTACTCGAGTAATGTATAAAGGGCCAAACAATACGATATTAACAGCTCGTTCAATGGATTGGAAAGAGGAAATCATGCCTAATATTTGGGTATTTCCAAGAGGGATAGAAAGAGTAGGAGAGGTAGGAAAAGCCTCTGCGAAATGGACAGCAAAGTACGGAAGTGTGGTAACCTCAGCATTTGATTTAGCTACGACAGATGGGATGAATGAAAAAGGATTAGTAGCAAATATCCTATGGTTAGTTGAATCTCAATACCCAGAATATAACCCAAATGGTAAAGATAAAGGAATAAGCTTGGCAATGTGGGCACAGTATGCCTTAGATAACTATGCTACTGTTGCTGAAGCAGTAGTCGATTTACAAAAGAACCCATTGGTAGTAGTAACTGCAAATACACCGGGTCGTACTACATTAGCAACAGTTCACTTAACAGTATCTGATGCAACTGGAGATAACGCTGTGTTTGAGTATATTGATGGAAAGTTAAATGTATACCATGATCCTTCGTATACAGTGGTAACTAATTCACCAACTTTTGAAAAACAATTAGCTATTAATAATTATTTGAGCTTTTTGCCAGGAAATAAGAATTTGCCAGGAACAGGAAGATCAGAGGATCGCTTTGCCAGAGCGAAGTACTATGCAACAGCGGTAGAACAAAGTGATGATGAGAAATTGTCTGTAGGGGCTATTTTCAGTGTTATTCGCAATTGTTCGGTACCTTTTGGAGTACATATTGACGGTGAGCCAAATTTATCTTCAACAAGATGGAGAACAGTTTCTGATCAAAAGAATTTAGTTTATTACTATGAAGATCCTATTTCTTTATCACCTATGTGGTTAGATTTAAAAACACTTGATTTTAGTAAAGGACAGTCTGTTAAAAAATTGCAAGTAGCTAATGGTGAGCAATATTTTGGATTAGCAAATGCACAATTGAAAGATAGTAAGCCATTCCAGTTTTTGGGAATTTAAGGACAATATTGGTTGTAAAGGTTAACCTAAACTACGCATGAGCTAAATACTGAAATGCAATTCTACTTCATAGCTCCTTTATTAGTTCTTAAGCTATCCTATTGTATGCTTATATCGCTAATTTAGACCTATTTTGTAGCAGTACTTTTCGTATCTGTGGCTTTCGCGTATGTTGCGAATTACTTATCTTGATTTTAATCTTAGCCTATCTCGTATAGGAGATGGGAGAGTAATGAATATATTGTAAAAGAGACTATCTTTTTTGATAGTCTCTTTCTTTTTTACCACAATCCAAAAGATTGGGAATCATTTTGGCTAATCTCTTTAGCATTTACTTTGTCAAGTATATCGATGATTTTTTTAAATGTCATTGTCTGCTCATATATTAATTCTTTATCTAATTTATCGATATCTCCATTGGGCATTTCTTTGCATAAATAGTCTGGTGCAGGAACTAAAGATATGGTTGGAATACCTACTTGATACAATGGTTGGCCTTCTCCGAAATAGAATGTATTATGTGGGCGAAGAGTCATTGTTCGAACCTTGTTTCTTGCCTCAAGAGCTTTTAAATAAATTGCATCCATTGTTTTATTGGAAGTGTAAACTAATTCTAAATCAATAGGATTTGTTTTTGAATAAGCAGTGTGTTGATTGTTATCCTTCCATTCAGAACTTCCCAGATGCTCTATTGTCAAACCTGCAATAGCTTTTTTGTGACTATCTACTCCATCCCATAAGTAAGGGTGATCTTTGAGCCATTTTGACGTTGCTTGCCTGTGGTTTATACCAAACTGGGGTAGCTGAAAATGTCCAGTAGCGAATACAAAGATTAGCGTTCGATTTCGCTTTTCTTTTGGTAAAGCACTATAGTATTTGGCAAGCTCAATTAAGGCTATTGCTCCGTTTTCTTCTATAGCATTGGGGCCATCGGTATGTGTGTTTATTATAATTGCCTCTTGTGAGTTTTTTCCTTCTATTATTCCATACAAAGTAGAGGATTCACTATCAGGGGTAATATCAGCTTCTAAAACTAAGTTAATTGATTTATTTTGTTTGGCTAATTCTTTTAATCTTTCCCCTTGTTCTTGATTAACCCATAATGTAGGACAGTGAAACAAAGGAGTAGTGAAAGGCAAGTATTGGTTAAGTGCATTTTCACCAGAGAGGTTCTTCCAAACACAGATTATACCTAATACATCGTTATCATGAGCTTCTTGTAAATCAGGGCCATTCAAAACTGATGCAATAACTGTATTTTCTATTAGAGTAGGGAGATGAGTATCTGTTGGATATAAACTTCTTTTACGAAAGAGCATGGATCTTGGAACAGGAGGTATGCTTACTTCAAAAATGGCAATTTTACCCTTTGCATTTTTCAATTTAGATTTACTATTCCCTACGTATTCTAAGGGGGCAGTGATTCCTTTAGCCTCTGTTGAACCCGAATAGGGATAGTAAAATGAGGTAGGGATAATTTCTTTGTTATTGAGGGAATCTATAGTTTGTAATTGCCATTTTTTAGCTTCCCATTTAGTAAAGTTTATTTTATCTTCAAATACTTCAATATTACATTGGTCAAATTTAGTGCGAATATACTCAACGAAATGAGCATGAGCAGCATTACCTGTATAACGAGGACCTAAGTTGTTTAACTCTTCCAAATGCTTCCACAAAGAATCTCTATTAGGCAATACTTCTGAATATTTCTGTTCAAGTAAAGTATCAGCTTTAAAATCATAGTTATATACCTTTGTGTTTGACGAGCAATTGATTAAAATGTAATTGATGCCAATGATAAGTAAGATACTTAAAACTATTAATTTGAAAATTCGCTTCCCTTTTTTCTTAGTCATATCACGTTAATTTTAGCGAAAAATGTTGTTGCTGTGAAAGATATAAAAATAATGATTAATACTGAGTTTAAGTGAATTATTGGGTTGTGAACATAAAATAAAAGATAATTAATTCTCTTTTGGCAGTATTTTATCCGTATTTATAAAGAAGCTTTTTTAAACGAGTTTATTTATTAGATACTAAAAGGGATGAACAATCTGCTCATCCCCTTTGTATTTTACTTTTTAAACCATTTTCCAAGAAGTTTGCTAAGATAGTTTTTGTCTTGGTATTCTTCGGGCAGTTCCATCTTGTTTTCTTTTAAAAGATTGAGGTAGTAAGCTAACTTTTCTTGATCGATAGCATCGCCTTCATGGGCATATATATGTATCAGGTCATAAATGGCATTCGTACAATTATTTTGAATAGCTTTCTCCAAGAGAGGGATTGCTTTTCTTACATCTTTTGTTACTCCATAACCATAGCAATGCATTCTACCTAATAGGAGTGATCCCAGTCGATCCTCTTGCTTGATGTCTTTTTTAATGTGTCTCAGAGCATTATTGTACTCGCCTAAAAGGTAGTAACAATCGGCTATATAGTCCTCAATATAGTTGTCGTTGTTCTTGATTCTTTTAAAGTAATATAGGGCTTTATTGAAATCATTCTCAATGTTGCCCTGTCCAAAATAGTAGATAATAGCAGCATTATATTTAGCTGTTTCATTACCTAATTCTGCTCCTTTCTCATAGTATTCTAAAGCTTTTTTAATGTCTATTTCAGTTCCTAAACCATATTCGTACATATATCCAATATTGGTAATAGAGTAAGGATTGTTGTGTTGTTCTGCTATGTGAAATAACTTTAGAGCCTTGTTGTAATCGAGGTAATCAGGCTCAGTTAAGTATTTGTATCCTAAGTCTTGGAGTAGGTCGCTGTGATTTAATTCTTCTGCAAAAAACAAGAGTTGATCATATAAAGCGATTTCCTCTTTTTCAAGAAACTTTTCTCTGATCCAATTTATTTTAAAGTGTGAGATAGGTTGGTAATCAGCAATAGTGATACTTGATTTTACACGTTGAAAATAGTTGTTGAATAGGGCATATTCTTGGTCCGTGTCATACGTTAGAATGCTGTATAAAAGTAACATGACACTATTGGAGATGGAGTGGTATTGATTGTTTTTATAACTATATACCGTGTCATCTTTGTAGATAATAATAACTTCTTGTTCTTCAAATATTTTGTGAAGAGTAATAAAATTACAATCGTAAACGAAAGTGTCAACTTGTTGATCGAAATCAATTAGAGCCCATTTTTCATTTAACTTGACAGTAGCTTTGTTGTTGTTTAGTACTTTAATGTAATCAAAGTTCTCATAAGGCACAACCCACCTTTGGCTTTGACTATCGTAAATTCCCTTTTTCTTACCATGAGAAAAGTAGAGTTGGTGTTGTTGTAAATTGATGTCATAAAAAGTGTACTGTTCAACTTTACACCTAAAAGGTTCAAGTGTGTATTGTTTTGACTTTAAGTTAAAGATACCTTTCTCTGCCCCTTTATTAACAAGGATGTTTTGGTCAGTTAATTGAGAAACACTAACTAAGTCATCTAAGATCACATTTGCACTGTAATCAATAAGTGTTTTCTTTTTTGGATAGTTTAAGGATGGTATTAACAGGGTATCTTTGACGTAACTTTCTTCAACGTCAGCGTAGTTAAATTCTCCTAAGTAATTAAAGGTAGGGCTATAAAAGCTATACTTTTCTCCTTTCTGTGAGCAAAAATGACTGTAGTGGTATTCAAATAATGAGGAACTTGTAAAGTTAGTACACTGTTTGCCTTTTTCATCGAAAATAGCATATTTACTTCCATTAAACACATTGTAGTAAGTTGCATTTATTAACTCAATGTCTTTGTGTTGCGATGGTATAATGTAGCTTTGAGTTTCTATATTGATTAGTCCCCAATGTTCATTTGTACAGACAGGAGCTAAATACTCCTCTATGTGAGTATCTTGATTGTCTTGATCAAAAATATAGTTAATGTGAGGAGATCTAACATCATCAAATTTTGCTGGTATGATTATGTTTCCTTTTTTATCAATAAAACCATATAAGTTGTTTTCTTGATAAATAGTAATCTTAGCGCCTTCTTCAAAGTCGTTTATATATTCATAAATAGGAGGGGTGATGATCTCTCCTTTATAATTTTTTAGGCCAAATAATCCATTGTCTTCAAAGACAAAACAATCAAGATCGAGTTGACTTTGGTCTTTTTCAAGCCAATCCCAACCGTAGTTTGCATAATCGTTATTGATGTGTTCTACTAAAGAAGCACCAGTTCCAAAGTGATAAGTGTAAGCAGCTGTGTTTTCAATATATTCTTTGCCATAAGCGTAATTAAAAGTAGTTACAAACTCATGGATAAGTTCATCAATGCTTAAACTTAGTTCTTCGGACTGCTTTTTGTGACTGCCAACTTGCATATTATAAACATCTGAAGCATCTAACAGTATGTAGTCATAAGGTAGATTCTCAAAGTAGTGCAATTGCTTTTCATACGCAGTTTGATATTCTTCTAATTTGGAAGGATATACAATGTGTTCTTCTACGAGCCATTGGTGAAACTCTTTAAATAGAGGAAGTGCTTTCTTAATATTAAAATATAAGTCTTTATTCTTGCGGATACCGAAGTTTTTTAATTCCTCTTTAGTTATGGGATTACTAAATAGAGGAAAAAAGAAAATGGGAATTACATAGTTCCATTCTCCTATTAGTTGAGTGTCGTAAAAATCTTTGTCTAAAGATACGTTGTAAACATATAAGCGATGTGCCATTGAGTGCTCTTATTTAAAAAGCTAAAGTACATAAAACGGAGATAAATGTTCTCCATGAAAAAAGCGATATTTCGTAAGAAATACCGCTTTTCGTAATAGAGTTTTAAAAAAAATTATTATGAATTCATGTGTTTGCTTATATCAAAATTAAGACCTTGTGCAATACGTGTACCTAACTCTACATCTGCTCTAAACCAATGACAAAGTTGTCTACCTATAATTTCATTGCGTTTAGGACCTTCAACACCGCTCATAGAAGCTACAATATTGTTAATTGTATTTTGCTTTTCTTGGTCAGTCATAATGCGATATAGGTTACCTGGTTGGCTAAAGTGATCATTTTCTCCTTCAGCATTTCTGTCAAATCGATCAGCTACCTCACCGTATATTCTTTGTGCTGGTTCAGCGTAACTTTGATCAACAACTATATCATCAAAACTATTAGGGAAATAATTTGGTGAATCTTCTCCATTTCCATCTACACGCATGTATCCATCACGTTGATAGTTGTTAGTCATAAAAGGACAGCGATTTACAGGGATTTGCTCGTAGTTAGTTCCTAATCTATAACGCTGTGCATCTGGATAAGAAAGAATACGCCCTTGTAACATTTTATCAGGTGAAAAACCAATACCGTCTACAATATGAGTCGGAGCAAAAGCTGCTTGTTCAACATCTTGGAAGTAGTTGCGTGGCATTCTGTTCAATTCCATAACCCCAACATCGATTAGTGGATAGTCAGAATGAGGCCATACTTTCGTAACATCAAAAGGGTTAACAACAGCTTCATTCGCTTGTTGTTCTGTCATTACTTGAATTTTTAAATTCCATTTAGGGAAATTTCCTTCTGAGATATTTTGATATAAATCGCGTTGAGCATAATCCATATCCGTCGCTCTCATTTGATCTGCTTCTGGACCTGTTAAGTTTTTAATTCCCTGTGCAGTTTTGAAATGGAATTTTACATAAACTCTCTCATTGTCGCTGTTTATCATTGAGAAAGTATGACTTCCATAACCATTCATATGTCTAAATCCAAAAGGAGTCCCTCGATCAGACATTAAAATCAAAACTTGGTGTAAACTTTCAGGGTTTAATGACCAAAAATCCCACACCATTGTAGGTGACTTTAAGTTAGTTGCTGGATGTCTTTTTTGAGTGTGAATAAAGTCTGGGAATTTCTTAGCATCTTTGATAAAGAATACAGGAGTATTGTTACCCACTAAGTCCCAATTCCCATCTTCAGTGTAAAACTTTACTGCAAATCCTCTTGGATCTCTTTCAGAATCAGCAGATCCTTTTTCACCACCTACAGTTGAAAAACGTACAAATACATCCGTTTGTTTTCCTACTTCTGCAAATAGTTTAGCTTTAGTATATTTTGTAATATCATTAGTAACGGTAAAAGTACCATAAGCTCCAGAACCTTTAGCGTGAACAATTCGCTCAGGAATTCGCTCTCTGTTGAAATGAGCTAATTTCTCGTGTAAAATGTAATCCTCTAATAAAACAGGACCTCTTGCGCCTGCTGTTAATGAATCTTCATGATCTACATATGGTCTTCCCGAAGCCGTAGTTAATTTTTTATTTTCCATAATCTATTTGTTAGAAGTTTATATCTTTTTTCTTGGTACAAACTTAGCGCGATAAGTTGTTGAATTATAGTCTATTTGATATTATGAATCGATACTGTTATAAGTAAAACTTATAATTAAATATTTAATAATAGTTTTATCTTATTTAATAGAATCAAATAATAAATACAATAATTAAGCCATTAATGATTAGATGTGTTTGATTTTTTTATTTATTAAAGGAATATATCTTGTAGGGGAAATACTTTGAAATATTTATCTTTAGGCCTATTAAAAAGGTATGTTTTTATTTAATCGATTTTGATACATACAAGAGAATAGATATTCTTTTATTAGAACGACTCAAACTGAATCTCCTCAGTTTGACTTGTTATTAGAGAAGGTAGATGCCTTAAATGTGTGGCCAGAATATATTTTAAATGACCGCATAAATATGGAGTATTGGGAAAGGATTTATTATGAGTTTCCTTTGTTTCAATTTTTTCTAATGGATGGTGATGTTTTAGTAGCCAATGGCAATTGCGTACCCTTGTATTTGACCAAATCTGAGCGCCAGAATTTATCCGATAGGGGATGGGATTGGGCTTTAGAAAAGGCTTTTATTGACAAGGATAAACAGTCAAAGGTTAATACACTTTGTGCACTTCAAATAGCGGTCAACAAGAATTATCAAGGTCAGGGGATAAGTAAATTGCTTTTGAGATTCATGAAAGCAATAGCGAGAGAACAAAAGTTGAAAGATTTTATTTTGCCAATTCGCCCAAGTATGAAGCACTTGTACCCATTGCAAAGAATGGAAGATTATATGCAGTGGATTAATGAAAAAGGGCAACCTTACGACTCTTGGATCAGAACTCATTTGAACAATGGAGCTAAGATAGTTAAAGTTTGTAAGGAGTCTATGTTCGTTGATGGTACTGTAAAACAATGGGAAGAATGGACGGGGTATACTTTTCAATCGTCAGGAAAATATATTATTCCCTTTGCATTAAACCCTATAGAAATAAGTATTGAAACAAATAGAGGAGTTTATATAGAGCCTAATGTATGGATGCAATATAATTTGGACGATTAATTGTGTATGAGCATTAAAACTATTGTAGTTTTTAGGTGGTTGTGCTAACATATATTCAGTAAAACGTCAATTAGAAATAACATATGTGAAAACGCAAAGAGCTATACTTTAATTAAGTATTTAGAGTACTGCTTTAGGGCTTTTGCGTTATTTAAGCTATAGAATATCAATGCGCCACAAAAATACATGACACAGTCAATCCAGTCCCCAGTATATCTTTCGTTGTTTTGAGGCAAATACCATTCAAAATAGAAACAGTAATAGAATGTAGTAATTAATATAAAACTCAAGGGCAATTGCAAAGTTTTATTGCGTTTGACCTTTCTGTATGTGAATAGGCAAATGCTAAGGACAAGGGGTATCGTTAAAAAATCATTTACATAATTATTTATCCATAACGGAAGAGTGATATCTGCTTTTTGTAGTCCATAGATTATTGCTGCTATGCAACAACTGATATAAAAAAGTTTTGTTTTCATTTAAAAGGATAAAACGACTCCTGCTTGCTTTATAGCAAAGGAGTCGTTTAGGAACTGATTAAATATAATAAACTCAAATTTGCTTTTTTTTGTTAAGCTGCGATAAAGCCAATGATATAAGCAATACCAGCCATAATAGAAACTCCAACAATCCAAATAGAGTGGATAATTAGGGCTGTGATGCGTATCAAAGGATTCTGGTGTTTTAACATCTTACGAGTAAACTTTTCAAATTTTGTAGGTTCAGCATTTATTTCTTTTTGAATTCTTTCTTCAGTAACTTTTTGTTGTTCCAATTGACGTCGTAAAACAAGGTTGATGACTTCCCCACAGTTTACGCAATAATCGCTATTAAGATTTTCAGTTTTACACTTTTGACAAGTAATATAATGCTTACTCATTATTAGTTTTTTTAGAGATTAATTCTTGTTGTTGTTTGACTTAGCAAAGTTCAATGTAATAAAAGTGTAAAAAAAGACCTCTTTTTGCTCAAAACTGGTCTAAAGCAATCCTTTTCTGTATAATCGGGGTGAACAACCTACTTTTCTTTTAAAAAACTTTCCGAAAAAAGAAGTGGAATTAAATTGAAGAATATCTGATACTTCAGAAATACTCAGCGATGTATTGCTCAATAGTAATTGAGCTTCTACAATAATAGCATCATCAATTATTTGTCCTATGGTTTTACTTGTTATTTCTTTAACGACTTTAGACAAGTAGCTTTCAGATACACAAAGGGAACTTGCATAGTAACTTATTAATCGCTCGGTTTTGAAGTGTTTTTGCAGTAATTCAAGAAACTTTATGGTCAGAATTTCTTTTCTTGATAGATTTCTTTTTAGCGTGTTATAATTGTACTGACTTGTATCGAGGAGTTCTAATAAAAGTAGTGAAAACAAGTGCTTTATCGCTACTTGTCGATTCGTAAGGTGGCTTTTTTGATTGTTTTTACGATCGATTAAGGTACAAAGGTTGTGTATATTGTTTTTTTGCTCTTGATTTAAAGAAAGCTTATTAACCGTATTGGGAGCTAAGAGGATAAATGTGCTTTTTTCGTTTTGTGAATGTGTGTTTTCAAAAGCAAAAGACTTGTCAAAGCTAATAGCAGTAAAGTTTATATTGTCACTAAACTGTCTAAAGTGAATAACCATTTGAGGAGGAATAATCGTTATTGTGTTTTCTAATAAAGTATACTTTATCAGGTTAATTTCTAAATTTATTTGTCCTTGGTTAATTAAAAGCAATGTAAAATTATTACTTCGATAGGGATATTTTAAGGGGTTTTCGCTAAAGGAGCTGTGAAAATCTATATAAATACCACTTTCTTGGTAGTCTCGTCCCAAGATATCAAGTAACTCTTTTATAGAGTAATTGTTTATATTGTCTACAGGAGTCATCTTTTTTTTGCAAAAATAGGCAAAAGCTTTTTTACACAGCGTTTTCTTTGATGAGGTATTGCTTAAGTGGTTTTTCACAAGTAAATAAATACACTTTTGGGTTATTATGCTTATTTTTGAAATAAAGGTTTTAGTATGGAAATAAAGAAGGTGTTTAGCGTTGTTTTTTTACTTGTATTGACTTTGCAAGGGTGCTCATACAAAACAACTTATCAACCAATCGAATATTCATCAATGGTTAATGATAAACCTCGCATCGTTGAGCAAAGCAACAAATATATCGGTGTTTTTGATAAAGGAGATAGAATCATAGATCCTACGCCACTAAATATTACGGAAGATAAAGTCAACTTTACCCATACAGATCGAAAGTTTTTTACTGTTGTTCACAAAGAGGATACCTTAGTTGTATCAAATCGAGAGATTGATTTTAGAAAGGTTCACAATTTTAGAGATTTAGGTGGTATTCCTACGAGTGAAGGTCGTTATACTAAATGGGGAAAGATATACAGAAGTGGTCACTTGCATAAATTAAACAGTAAAGAAAAAGAGAAAGTAGTTTCATTGGGAATTACTACTATTATTGATTTAAGAACAGACAAAGAAATAGGAAAGAAACCTGACAAGACTCCAAATTCTCTAACATATCACAATTATCAAGCATATGATGATTCTGAAGATATGTTTAGCAAAACAAAGAAAGATGTTTTAAAAGGAAAGTTGACACCAAGTCAAGCAGATAGCTTAGTTGTGGAGTTTTACAGTTTGTATCCAACACACGATATCAAAAAGGTAAGGGAGATAGTTTTAACTATTTTAGATAACACAGAGTCGACCTTGTTTCATTGTTCTGCAGGAAAAGATCGAACGGGAATGATTGGAGCTATTTTATTGAGTATTTTAAAGGTAGAGCAACAAGTAATTATAGATGAGTATCTCCTTTCTAATAATTACCGTGTCGAAGAGGTAAGCAGTCGTATGAAATTGGCTAAGTTTGGCAAGTTTTTATATCCAAAGATAAATTATCAAGTAATAGAGAATTTCTCCTGGATAAAACCTATGTATATTCAAGCAATGTTTGATGGTATTGCTAAGGAATACGGTTCGATGGAAAACTATATTTTGAATGGATTGCAAATTGATAAGGAAAAGCAAAGAGAATATATAGAAAAATACACGCAATAAATTATTAATTGGGTATGATATGTGTATCTATATTGGACAAAATTTATTATTATGAGAAATAGAATAATTACTTTGATATTTTTGTGTTTATCTCAATGGATGAGTGCACAGAGCTTTAGCGAAAAGATAGGCACTCTTATGCAACTGGTAACAGAAAATGAGGTTGATACTCTTGCAGTGAAAGAGCTTGTCAAGACCATGGTTCCCAATGGAAAAGAGTTTAAGGAGAATCCTATGAACTACAGTATGTATGATCGATTAGAAGGAGATATGTTATACTATACTTCTTATAAAACAGCAGATGAAGATAGGATGTCAATTGAAAAATTGAAAATGAATGATAAGCCTTATTACAGTATCCGATTTTTAGTAAGTAGTTCATATACCATTGAGAAGGATGGTAGTATTAAATATGATCAACCAGATTATGAATACAATAGTGATTACGAATCAGTGAAGAAGTATTGTACACGTGCAATGAGTTATAAAAACGGTAAAGGAAATGCAGAGGATGCACCATTGTTAAGTTGTATTTATACAAATCCTGAGAGTAAACGCAGTTTAATGTATTGGGTAGTTTTTGATAACGCAGTGAATGATAAAAAGGGAAATAGAATAAAAGAGTTTAAAATTCAGGATGTTGAACTTTGGAGATAAGTAAATGGATAAAATAACACATAGAATAAATCAATTAGTTAAGTTTTCATCTTTTTTACTGCTTGTCGATGTATATGCCTTATTGAACTTTACAATCATGGATAGCATTGTGGTGAGTAACGTCTTAAAGGGGATTCATTACAAGCGCTCTGATTTAGTGCATTTAGAAACAATTAGTGTTTATTTGAATCAGTTTCACCTTGTTGTAGGTGTCTTTTTTGTAGTAACCTTTTTAGCCTGGTTTTTTAATGCATTCAAGAATTTGCAAAAACTGGACACGGTGTTTTATGAATCTAAGTACTGGACTATTTTAGCTTGGATAGTTCCCGTGTTTAATTTGTTTTTGCCCTTTACTATTTTAGCGAAGATGTGTAGACGTAGCTATTTGTATTTGAGAAAGAATCAAATTAGTTACGGAAAGAAGTACCCATTTAGTCTATTTGTATTATGGTGGTTTATTTACGTTGTTTTCATTTTGATTAACTTGTTTCGAAATGTTCTGTTAATGTATGGTGGATTCAAGTTTTTGTCTGATTTGAATGTTTATATGCACCTACTAAATTTTATAGGGGTTTTAATCTGTTTTAATTTTGTGCGTCATTTTATTCGACTACAGTGTTTGATGAGCAGTGTTCTACCTGAAAATGAAGAAATAGCAGAATAAAGAAACAGGTTGTTAAAAAAACTATTTTACTTTTATAAACAATGGCTGTAAAACAAGATTTTTTACAATTAATAGCATCTTTAGGACAGGACTACGTAGAGCAAGGTTTTGTTAGTTCTCAAAAAGGGCAAATGCTCAAAAAGAGATCTAAAGACAGTGAATTGGAATTACAGATAAGATTTCAACCTGTCGTATTAGAAAAAAGTGGTGATATTCAAGTTAATTGCTTTTTTGCAGTGCAAAGCGAGAGATTACAACAATGGCGATTTAATAAGTATAGAAGTAAGGATAATGCAATAGCTACACTTTTGCTTGTTTCTGTAGTAGATTTACTTCCTCCTGACGCAAAGGTAAATACGTGGGTTCTCACTAGTGTTAATAAAGAAAATCTCTATTTAGAAATTAAAGAAATGTTATCTAAATATTTAGCCCCTTTACTTTTCATTTTTGAAGAAACATTACTTGCCGTTGAATTAATTTCAGAGAAAGGATGGAGGTTAACTGATGATATGAATATACAGCAGTTAGCTTTTCCTATTGATTTTTTATTGTGTTATACAGATATAAAAACAGTTGAAAGGGTTTTTAATTTATATTTGCAGAGAGAAGGTTTAGTATCGCATGCCAAACGAGTTTACAAAGAAATGCGATCTTCAAAATACATGGGATTTATTGAGAGTACTAAAAAAGAGAATAAAGTTTTTCAATTGGCTTTTCTCAATGGATTGCATATTTATAATTAACTTGATTTATGAAACATAAACGTTTTTTAGTATACGGGGTAAGTAAAGGTTTGGGTAATGCTATTATAAATAGCATACCAGAAGATGATGATAAAGTATTTGGTGTTTCCAGAAGTAAACCTTTACAAACCAAAGGCGACTTTGTTTGGATTCCAGCGGATTTATCTAAACCTGAAGAAGCTGTCTTGAAGATTAAAGAAACCATTCACGATACAACTTTAGACTGTATTATTTATAATGTTGGAATATGGGAACAAACAGCGTTTTCTGAGGAGTATGATTTCGAAGGATGTTCTTTTAAGGAAATAGATTCAATTGTACAAACAAATATTACGGCTTGTATCATGGGTTTACAGGCGTTTATTGCTAACTTAAGACTATCGAGTAATGCTAAAATTATTTTGATAGGATCTACTTGGGGATTAGAAAACCACAAGGGAAGTGAAGTTGCTTTTTCTGCAACTAAATTTGCTTTAAGAGGAATCGTACACAGTTTAAGAGAATCACTGCGCAAAGATAAAATAGGTATTACGATTTTAAACCTTGGCTATCTTGCAACTGAGTTTGATATAAGTGTACCTACTGAAGAAGTTATAGAAGAAACGCAAGGAGCTCTAATCCCTCTTTCTGATGTCATATCAGCAATTAAGTTTGTACTTAGTACTACTAATGCCAGTTGTGTAAAGGAGATTACCATACCAGCCATGCTTGACGAAAACGTGTAAGACTCTACCAAAAAGACTGGTAGTTCTACAATTTAATCAATCAGATAGGCAAAACAAATCTCTTAGAAATTTACTGCTACTATCGAATTTAAAGCTGATTGACACTATGGTGTAGAATACTTAAAACTATTTCTATTTCGTCTTTGTCAAGATGTCCAAAGCCAAGGCGTGTAGCCCTAATGTCTTTATTTTGGTATAAGAGTGTTTTAGGGATACTCAGATTGTTATTGAGTGCAATTTTCATCAGATTGTATAGGTTAATTTCTTTATTCCAATTTACCCAGACAGCCAATCCTCCAGACGGTTTATTGAATGAGATTTGATCTGGAAAATATTCATTGAGTAATTTACAAAAGTAATTGCGTCTTTCCTGATATACTTTGGTGGCCTTTTTTAAATATCTACTTATTTCACCTTCTTCAATTAATTCTGCTAAGACCTGTTGCATCAGAATATCTCCTTGTGGATTTATTACGTTTAAGTGCTTTTGCATTTCGTGTATCACATCCTTTGGGGCAACTATAAAACCCAATTTAAAACCAGGGATAAGTGAATGGCCAAATGAACCTGTATAGACAACCATTCCATTTTTATCAGAACTTGCAAGGGGAACAATTGGGCTCTTGTCATAGTGAAACTCATAGTCATAATCATCTTCTAATATGACAAAACCATATTTGTTTGCTAAGTGAAGTAGTTGAACTCTTCGTTGAGGGCTAAGTGTAACTGTTGTGGGATAGTGGTGATGAGGTGTAATGTAAAGTAGTCTGATCTTGTGTTTTTTACATAAATTCTCAACGTGTTGAATAATAATACCTTCCTCGTCAACTCCAGCAGTAAGTACTTTTGCACCTTTGTTTTGAAAAGTCATATTACTTGAAAAATAGCTTAAGTCGGTTACTATGATTTTATCCTCTTTGCTTAGTAATGTCTCTGCTGCAATATAGAGACTCATCTCACTGCTATTGGTGATTAGTATATTTTGAGTATTGATTTGTAATCCTCGAGATAAGTTGAGATAATTTGCCATATTTTTTAGAAAAAAGGCATTGTTCTCATAACTGCTATTGTTTAATTTCTTCTTATTGGTCTTTCTTTTTATGCTGGCACTGTAAAATGACGATAATTGATTGATTTGAACTAATCTATTGTCAGGAGTACCATCTGTAAAATAGTATTTTGTTGTTATTTTCTCATAAGGGCTATCTAATATATTAGATTGTTTAAAAGCAAAGCCAGCTTTATCTGGATAAATAGATGAATATTGCTCAAAAGAGTTTTTTAATTTGACAGGAGTATTCTTCGTTTTCTCTATAACGAAGGTTCCTTTATTGGCTTTACTTTCAATCCAGCCTTGAGCCTGTAACTCATCATAAGCAGCAATAACTGTATTTCTATTGATTTGCAGTAGTTCTGATAGCTTTCTTGTACCCGGTAGTTTAGTTCCTTTCAATAAATAGTTTCTCTGTATAGCATTGCTAAATTGATTGGCGATTTGCATATAAAGAGGAGTATTCGATTTTTTATCAATCTGGATAAAACTCAAAAAAGGTATTTTGGTTGGACTACTCATGTTTAGATTTAAAATAGAATTGACAATGGTGGAAATTTACGAAGTTATTTTGGTTATTGCTTTAAAAGTGATTTGTCTTTTGTAAATTGAAGTAAATGACATACTAAAAAATCCCGATATAATTTTTAACCTATGTAAAAAAAAGTAGGTGAATATAAGCGAAATTTGCACCGAATTTTAAAAGCATAAAATGAATTGGTTATTATTGATTATCGGTGGGTTATTTGAAGTAGGCTTTACTTTCTGTTTAGGAAAAGCAAAAGAATCAACAGGTAATGAAGCAATCGGGTGGTATATTGGCTTTTTTATAGCAATGACACTAAGTATGGGCTTTTTAATTAAAGCAACACAATCCTTGCCTTTAGGTACAGCATATGCTGTTTGGACAGGTATCGGCGCAGTAGGAACTGTTATTGTGGGAATTTTGTTTTTTAAAGATCCTGCTACATTTTGGAGGTTGTTTTTTATCACAACTTTAATTGGGTCGATTATAGGATTAAAGTTTGTTTCTAATTAAAAAAAGATGGGATAATTCGGATTTTAATTGTTCAAACTGTACTATTTATTGGGTTTTTTATGTTAACTTAGTGATTATTGAAATAGCAATTATTAAATAGCAGAAACTATGCAAAATAGTAAATTAGATATCTTTGATTCGAACACTACAATAGATATCAATGAGAAATTTCTGATTAAGCCAATTATTGAAGAATTTATTGATCAAGAAGCACTTTTGTATGAGCATAATTGTAGAACCTCTGGAGTAAAAGAACAGTTTCCGGAGTTTTATGCGGCAGATCAATTAGAAGCTAAAGAGCGGTTGTTACATTTTATAGGAAAGGCAAAAAAGAGAGAAAGTATTTTATACTGTATTAGATTCAAAGACTTTCTTGCGCCTATTGGCTATATATACTTGGGAGCTCCTCAAAATAAGAATGATAATTGGCAGGCTAAAGTTTGGGTTAACGGGAGTATGCAGAAAAAGGGAATTATGTCCAATGCTTTGAAAAGCCTTGTTCCATTATTGCACAATTTTGATATTTCTTGTTTAGAGTATTCTGTTCCTCGTTTACATGACTCAGGACAGAAGATTTTTGAAAAGATAGGATTTAAGCTCGTTAATCAAGATAATGGAATGAATAATTATCATTATACAGTAGAATAGTATTACAACTATACACTAAAAAAGTCTTTACTGCGATAGCAGTAAAGACTTTTTTATTTTCTATAAACAATAAAAGGCATAAATATTGTTTATTTGCGCTCTAATAAGTTTAGAAGTAACATGGATAAAAGACAGAGGATATTAGACTTTTTTCTTAATCATATAAAAGAGAGTGTCAATCTGACCCAAGATGAAGTTGAATTATTATATGAATCTATAGATATAGTTGAATTAAAACGCAAAGAGTGCGTCCTTCAGCCTGGTCAAGTTTCTAAACACATGCGATTTGTTGTAACAGGAAGTATGAGGTGTTACTATTTGGATTTAGATAGTCAAGAACACACTCTTCAAATTGGCATAGAAGGATGGTGGATCAATGATTTGTATTCCTACTTAAGTGGTAAGGAGTCACAAATGTTTGTTCAAGCTATTGAAAAGACAACCCTTGTACAAATCAATAGTGAAGCATTGGAGAGGTTGTATGTCAAAATTCCCGCACTATCAACTTTTTTTAGGATAAAGATTCAAAATGCATATGTTTCACTTCAAGAGCGTATGCTGGAACAAATGAGTATTCAAGTTTTTGATCGCTATCAGAAATTTATTAAAGAATATAGAAATATCGAACAGAGAGTACCTCAATATATGATCGCATCTTATTTGGGGGTAACACCTGAATTTTTAAGCTATCTAAAGAAAAAACACAGTATGTAAGTTTTTAGTTAGTAAATCCTTAGTACCCTTCTAATAAGGTTGTCTTTTTTTTAAAATGGTTGTTTTTACTTTTTTTATAGTTGTTTTTATTTCTTAAGATATCTTAATCTTTAGGAATCTCAATGACAATACATTTGCCTTACAAACAACAATAATAGGCAATGAAACAACTTATATTCGTAATTGTGCTTTTATTCTCCATCGTCATGAGAGGGCAGCAATTATCTTTTTCACCAGAAGTGATGGTGGGAAATAGGTCATACTTTTACACACACACACAGTATCTTATCAAGTTAATGACAAATGGAAATTATCAAATTTGATATTGTTCGATACAGAGTATACAGAAGATACTCATAATATTCTTTTTATTCGAAATACAGTTAGCTATAAGATTAGTGATCGTTTTAGCCTTCACAATGGGTTTGGAGTGAAAAACCCAGGAGCTTTTTTTCTGAGTTATCTTCAGTATCAATATAAGAATAAGCAAAATACTTTGAATATATCATATTCTGCTGGAGCAACTTACCAAGCAGGATTTACATTAGAACAATCTTTTTTAATCGAGTATACCCCTAAGTTAACTCAAAAGTTAAATGCTTTCTTTAGACTATCAGCAGTTGGAAATACTGATTTTAACGAGTATACAAGAGGATTTCAACATATTAGAATAGGGCTAAAGGATGAAAAGTTAATGTATGGTTTAGCTTTTAATGCAGAACAGTTTAATATCTCATGGGATCACTTGGAGAATTTAGGTGTGTTTGTGAAGTATAATTTTTAAAATTTTAATATATGAATATAGATAGAAATTTAGGAGTAGGTCTATTATTAGCACGTATTTCAGTAGGGTTACCAATGTTGTTTTATGGAATTGGTAAGGTAATTAACGGAATTACTTTTATTCAAGGTATGTTGGTAGATAAAGGATTACCTGGTTTTTTGGGTTATGGAGTCTACGCAGGCGAAGTTGTTGCACCTATAATGATTTTACTGGGTTTTCGCACGAGAATAGCTGGGCTCGTTTTTGCAATTAATTGTTTTACAGCTATGATGCTTGCGCAGTCAACGCAGTTGTTTACTTTGAACGACAATGGTGGATTAACGGTGGAGTTATTGTTAATATACCTTTTGGTATCTTTAAGTTTATTCTTTACTGGCAGTGGTAAATTTGCTTTATCTACCTCAAGTAAATGGGATTAACAAAATGAGTATTTACTGTACTTTAAGTATGTTAAAACAAAGGCCTTTCTAAAGTTGTAGAAAGGCCTTTGTTTTTGATTAAGCTAAAGATTGAGTTCACTTAGTGTTTTTGTAAATAATTTGTCTACACCATAAAGAAATATTGTCAGATGTCCAATATCATATAGAGGTTCTTTATTGTGTATTTTTTAATGTTTGGTTTATTTCTTTTGGGAATAACGGAGGTATTTGTCGTGTGATATTATTTTTAGATCAGTGCAATTTTGGTTGGACATTCTTCGAGTATTTGCGCACATTCTTAGGGGTTTTGCTCGGAGAACACGCTCTTTTAGCATGAGAACCCCAAGGATAGTCGAAGAAAACGCAAAGAAAGTCGCACAAAAGGACAATTACTTCGTTCACTTACTGAGTTCAGAATCAATTTAAAAATGTTGAAAATTAACATTTAGATGAATTCAACAGAAAATAGTATTTATTAACATAATGTGTTTATTATAGTTTTGGTGTTTTGTAATTTGAATTGTTATTTTTATGTATTTAATATTATATATTTTGTTTTATTTTGTGTTTATTATTTCTATAGTAGTTAAAGTGCTAAATGTTTTATATTAGTTTGAATTTGTTAATTAAATACTTGATGGAAGTAGCTTGTAATATGCTGATTTATAATACTTTTTGTTTATTGTTTAATCTATTATGTTAAATTTGTATTGTATATATAAACAAAAGCTATGAAAAAAAATATTATACCATTGTTGGCATTGTTTGGAACAATGACTGTTTATGCTCAAACAGGAATCGGTACACCACTACCAAATGCTAGTGCTGAGCTAGAAATAGGCTCCAAAAATAAAGGGGTTTTGATACCACGAGTTGAGTTAAAGAGTAGTTTAGATTTAACTACTATTGTTAAAGATGGAGATTATCCAGAAAGTTTATTAGTTTACAATACAGGAAGTACAACCCTTGAAGCAGGATTTTACTTTTGGTCAAATGCTAAGTGGAATGCTTTGGTTTCAAATAGTACATTATATACTTATATTAAAGAAACAGCTCAAGATGGCAATGTATCAATTACTAATGAAGGTGATAATAATTTTACTTTTAAATGGATTGATAAATCAACTAAAGAGGAGAAAGAGGTTTCTATCAGTGATTTAGTAAAAGAGTTTGAAACAGTGACTACTTTAGCTCCTGGTACAGGTACTGAAAAGGCTATTTTAGTTTATAAAAATGAGGATAGCACAACACCTGATACAGAAATAGATCTTACAAAACTACTTAAAGATAGTAAAGAGTTTAATGAGTTTTTGAAAGTATTCGTTAGTTCTGCAAGTATCACTGAAACAGAAACAAGTATAATTGCTGTGATGAATGGTACTAAAAAGACAGGTGTCTATAAGTACTATAACGAAAAGAGAGCAGATTCGAATTATGAGCCTGTAGAGATAACAGTAGTGGGTGACGTAATGAATAACTTCGAAGATATTATCAACAATGAAGATGTTAAGAAGATATTTAATGATTACTTCACAACTAATCCGCCAGCAGGAGGAACAGTTACATATACCTTTGAGAATGACAAACACATCTTTAATTATACAGATAAGGATGGTAAGCCTCAGACTTTAGATATGTCTAAGGTAGTTAAGGACTACGAAACTTTAACTACGATAGTATCAGATACTAAAGGTACCTATACATATAAGAATGAGGCAGGAACAGATGTTAAGATAACAGTAGTAGATGATGTAGCGAATAACTTTGATACGATTGTTAAGAATCAAAAGTTCAAGGATGTAATTAATAATTATTTAAAAGATAACGCAGAAGGAAATGTTACTTATGAAGGCGGTAAGTTCTATTTTGTGAAGAATGATGGAAATACTATCACCAAAGAATTAATCGACTTAAGTACGCTAATAGAAGAGACAGATACGCCTATTACTGCTACTTTAAAGGATGTAGGAGGAAAAGATGTTCGTACAGGGGAATATAAATACAAGTCTGAAAAAGGTACAGAAATTACCATTAATGTAACAGAGGATGTAGCGAATAACTTCGGAGATGTTATTAATAATGAAGATGTTAAGAAGATATTTAATGATTACTTTACAGCTAATCCACCAGCAGGAGGAACTGTGACATATAAATTAGATGGTGGTAATCATATCTTTAATTATACAGATAAGGATGGTAAGCCTCAGACTTTAGATATGTCTAAGGTAGTTAAGGATTACGAAACTTTAACTACGATAGTATCAGATGCTAAAGGTACCTATACATATAAGAATGAGGCAGGAACAGATGTTAAGATAACAGTAGTAGATGATGTAGCGAATAACTTTGATACGATTGTTAAGAATCAAAAGTTCAAGGATGTAATTAATAATTATTTAAAAGATAACGCAGAAGGAAATGTTACTTATGAAGGCGGTAAGTTCTATTTTGTGAAGAATGATGGAAATACTATCACCAAAGAATTAATCGACTTAAGTACGCTAATAGAAGAGACAGATACGCCTATTACTGCTACTTTAAAGGATGTAGGAGGAAAAGATGTTCGTACAGGGGAATATAAATACAAGTCTGAAAAAGGTACAGAAATTACCATTAATGTAACAGAGGATGTAGCGAATAACTTCGGAGATGTTATTAATAATGAAGATGTTAAGAAGATATTTAATGATTACTTTACAGCTAATCCACCAGCAGGAGGAACTGTGACATATAAATTAGATGGTGGTAATCATATCTTTAATTATACAGATAAGGATGGTAAGCCTCAAGTTTTAAATATGTCTAAGGTAGTTAAGGACTACGAAACTTTAACTACGATAGTATCAGATGCTAAAGGTACCTATACATATAAGAATGAGGCAGGAACAGATGTTAAGATAACAGTAGTAGATGATGTAGCGAATAACTTTGATACGATTGTTAAGAATCAAAAGTTCAAGGATGTAATTAATAATTATTTAAAAGATAACGCAGAAGGAAATGTTACTTATGAAGGCGGTAAGTTCTATTTTGTGAAGAATGATGGAAATACTATCACCAAAGAATTAATCGACTTAAGTACGCTAATAGAAGAGACAGATACGCCTATTACTGCTACTTTAAAGGATGTAGGAGGAAAAGATGTTCGTACAGGGGAATATAAATACAAGTCTGAAAAAGGTACAGAAATTACCATTAATGTAACAGAGGATGTAGCGAATAACTTCGGAGATGTTATTAATAATGAAGATGTTAAGAAGATATTTAATGATTACTTTACAGCTAATCCACCAGCAGGAGGAACTGTGACATATAAATTAGAAAATAAGAATCATATCTTTAATTATACAGATAAGGATGGTAACCCTCAGACTTTAGATATGTCTAGTATAGTAAAAGAGTATGAAACAAAAACTGCTGTAACAAAATTTGATGCTACAGGAGCTCAAGTTGAGAATTCAGCTAAACCTGCAGATGGCTTTACTTATTATAAGTACGATAATGAAACACCAGAAGCTAGATATATATCAGTTTCAGAAGATGTAAGTAATGACTTTGCCACAATTGTTAATACAGGTACGAATAAAACAATTATCGAGAATATCGCTAAAGATGTTGCAGGTCCAGGTGCCGTTTCAAATTTGAAAGTAACACCTGCTGCAGAGAATGCAGATGAAGTGAAAGCTGGTTTTACTTTTAATAATGGGAAAGCAGGAGAAGCAGATGTTAAATTTGCGGAGACATTGACTAGTATTACTTTACAAGGTTATGAGGTATGGGTCTACAAGAAGTTTGATCCTGTATTGGGAGTAGATGTTTATACTTATTCTGATGGAGAAATAGATGATGCGGATTTAGATGGAAGAATTTTACATCAAACATATCCTAGTAAAAAAATAGTTTATACAAATGAAAAAGGAGATATTGTTGAGGTAAAAGGATCTGATATTTTACGTTCTAATGATGATAATGGTGGGCAACCTGGAAGTATTGAAACTATAACTTCTTTAAGATTTATTGATGACTATCAAGGCAATGGACCTAGTTTAGTATATACAGACGAGGAAAAATCAGAAAGTTTTATTCCAATGTCAAAGATGTTTCAAAAATCTGAAACAACTACGACTTTAGAGTTTTCAAAACCTAATAGAGAATTGGTTTATACAAATGAGTTAATATCACATGAGGATCAAGCTCAAAAAGATAAAGCAGTTGTTAAAATCCCATTAGATGATTTAGTTCAGGAACCTTGGTATGTTGCAAAAGAAGGAAACCAAACTATAGATAAACAAGCTACTAGCAATGATCAAGATATCTACACACAAGGTTGGGTAGGAATAGGCTATGATAAAAAATCACCAAATGCTGATAATATCAAAGAGAAACTACGTGTTAATGGTAGTATAACTGCAACAAATAGTTACTATGCCGATTACGTTTTTGAAAGCTACTTTGAAGGATATTCTACTTTGAAGTACGATTATAAGTTTAATGATTTAAGTAGTGTGAGCGACTTTATTGCTTCAAATAGACACTTACCAGGTATTACACCAATAAGTGATTTGGAAAAAACAGAAACAGGTTATTCGTTTAACGTTTCTGAGTTATCGATCCAATTACTGGAAAAAACAGAAGAGTTGTTCTTACATGTAATTGAACAACAAAAAGAGTTAGATGCAAAAGAGGGGCGTATAGAGGAGTTAGAATCAGAAATGTCTGACATGGCTAAGCGTTTAGAAGCATTAGAAGCATTATTAACCAAGTAATAATTATTAAATTTTGTATTGATGAAAAGTAACTATATAAATATAAAACCGTTTCATTCGATTCTGTTGATAGTAATTACGTTGTTAATGAATGTAACGCTATCATTTGGACAGAATCCGGTTAAAACTACTAAGATTACAGATGGTAGTATTGGAAGTGGTATAAATCAACCCGCTGTTGATTTTGCAATCTTAGAGTTAGAGAGTAATACTAAGGGTTTTTTGTTGCCGCGTATGACTACAACAGAACGCGATGCATTAACCGCTAAAATAACAGACAAAGACCGTGGAAATGGTTTAGCTATCTATAATATTACAGATGATTGTATTAATTATTGGAGCAAGACTGCTGGTGCGAAAAAGCCTGATGGATCTTTTGAGGGAAAATGGCTAAGCGTTTGTGGAGCACTACCTCCAGCTACAGTAGAAATGAATAATTGTAATGCTAGCTTGAATGCTAGTGGACAAAAAGAGCTAACACAAGGACGTAGTTTACGTGATACTGATATTTTATATGTATCAGTTAATGTGATACATTCTGGTTCTTACACAATTAGTGCTGTATCTTCCAATGGTTATTCTTTTAGTAAATCTGGAGTGTTTGAAACCTCGGGTGTGTATTCAGTCGCATTAGAAGGATTTGGAACACCTATGGAGGCAAGTAGTGGAGCTGGGGATAGAGTATTGTTTACGATTAATGGTAAGAAAGACCCTAATTGTGAAGGAACAGATATTAAAGTTAAATCTTCAGTGATAGACTATACTGTTTTAAGTGCTACTTCTATAAATTGGAAAGCATATAAAGGTATAGCTTTAACAGGAGATGACAATAGAATAGAATTAAGCGTGAATGTGCTTACAGCTGGTTTTTGGAGAATACAAAGTACAGATTCTCAAAATGGAATTAGTTTTAGTGGAGCAGGTCAATTCACACAAGATGATGTGGGAGGAGAGCCTAAGAAAATTTATTTATATGGACAAGGAACGCCCGAAAAAACAGGGACAAATACATTTAAATTTCAAACTAACTCTGCAAGCAATAAATTACCTAATACTACGGTTGTAGTTGAAACTTTAGAAGCTTCATTTGAGTTAGCTTGTAGTGAAATGACAAATAGTTTTGAGTATAGAGGAGAGTATCAAGAAGGTATAACTTTAACTAGAGGAAATTCTATAACTATACCTGTAAAGGTTATTAATCCAGGACCAATAGATGTAGAGTTAATAGGTTCTTTTACTGGTTCTAATTCAGGTGAATCTGTAAAATTTAATGCATCTAGTTTGTTTTTGGGTAAAAAAGGTGAAATACAGAATATTACATTAAGTGTTGCAGATTTAACAAAGATACCTTCAAATACTACAGCGATAACTTTTACGTCAATGAAGCCTGAATCTGTAGCATTGTGTCAAAATATGCCTACAGTACCAGTGAAAGAACGTTCAAAGGTTTATACATTTAATTGTTCTTATATTTCAGCAACTGGTGGATCACTAAGAACAAATACTCCTTTAACTAAGGGACGTGATGGAATTCAAGTGTCTGTTGATGTTGGTTACGCAGATACATATTCTATTAAAACAAATACAATCAATGGAGTGACTTTTGAGAAATCAGGAACATTTAGTGATGCTGATAGGGAAAGAGGAAGAGTTGATTTAGTTATTGATGGAAGTGGTACTCCACTAGAGTCAGGAAGTTTTAATTTCGATATTACAGCAACAGATAGTAAAGGTGCCGTAGTTCACTCTTGTACAGCTTCAGTTAATTTTAGAGGACCAGATATTAATGTTCTAGCTATTGGTAATGCTTCTTATGTTCCTTATGGTTGGACTAATTATGCTCCAACGGATATTATTACAAATCCTCAATTATTTGGGCCAAATGGTAAAGTGAAAGTTAATAGTATTAAATTGTTTAATAATTCTCCTTATTATAAATTTCCTAAGAATTTATCTAGTTATTTAGAGAGTAATAATATTGATATTGTTATCGTAGGATATCCTACAACATATGGTCCTGAAGAAAGAATTGCTTTAGAAGAATTTATCAAGGTTAAAAAAGGAGTAGTTATTATGACGGACGAAAGTAATCTAGATACAAGACCTTCAGGTAATGTAGGGACTACAAATCACTTAATTGCTAATTTAAGTAATGGAACTTATATGGCAGGTTTTAATGGTGGACCTCGCAATGATGCTAGTCATCCTTATACCATGATTAATAAAGTATCAGGACCTTCAGAAGATCCGATTATAAAATCTGATTTCTGGGATTTGAATGGTAAGTTATTAGGAAATGACGCAAGTGGTAATATTTGGTATTTTAGAAATTTACCTTCTGATTATATACCTATTGCGACAAGTTATGTTGATCCTTCTTATGTTTGGATTTTTAGACATAGAACGCTTGGATTTATATTCATGGGAGATGGAGGTATTTTCTCAGGAAGAGTAAATCATAATAGTGGAACTATTTGGCCTGTTGCTTTTGATAATAGTGGTAATTTATTTGGAAAAGAATATTACTATAAAGGTGATAAAAATTTCCAAGTTTATAACAGTTATCTTTATGCTAATACGCTTAAGTGGGCAATTGATTATGTCATAAAAAATAGATAATTGAATTTATAAGCTAGGGTTTTACCCTAGCTTATTTAATACAAAGTGATTTATGAAAAAATATAGTAAGTTAAATTATATAATGAAAGGCTTGTTTGCAGTTATCTTCTTTTTTGGGATGATTTTTAATGATGTATATGCACAAGAAGTTACTCAAGAGACTGCTAAGGGAACACAAATATCCGATGATTCAACGCCTAATTCTTTAGATCCTCTTACTTTTAGTTTATTGGATTTGAGCTCTACAGAACGTGGTTTTTTGATGCCTCGACTAACCACAGGACAAAGAGATAATATTCCTAAACAAAGCTTAACAGCTGGTTTAGTTATCTACAATACAACAATTGGATGTATAGAGTTTTACAATATCAATAGACAGTTGTGGATGAATATGTGTGGTGATGTTGAACCAGCTGTTTTTACTATTCCTTTAGATAAGTGTGGACAAATTGGTGATAATATTAGTGGTGATTATGTTCAAGGGATGCTATTGGATGAAAGAAAAAATCTAATATCTGTGGAAGTGAATGTTAGTTCACCAGGTACTTTTGAAGTAGAAGCAATTGCTTATAATACTACTGGTGCTGAGAATGGTTATAGCTTTACAGCAAGAGGAGTATTTCCCTCAAGTGGTAGCTTTCTTTTAGTGCTAAAAGGCAGTGGTACTCCCAAAGTAGGTAGTGCTGATACAAATGTAAAAGATACAATCAAATTTTTCTTAAACAAAAAGCAAGTGACTTGTGAAGTTAAAAATCACGTAAAACCTGACTTTGAGCCTTTAGAAGCTAGATTTGATTGTACCACACCTGTTGTCGCAGAAGGTACTTATAAAGAAAAAGTTGCTTTAACCTCCGCTAATAGATTAATTGTTTCATTAGTAGTAACTAAACCAGGTAGAGGTAAGATATATGGAGAAATTCTATCTGCAACAGGAAAAAATGAATTGATACAATATGAATCTGAAACTATTGATTTTAGAGTAACTGATGTAAATCAGGTTCAAACAGTAGCACTTTTACCATTACCAGGGACAGGAAAGCCTCTTACAGGTGGAACATTTTCAGGTAAACTTAAACTTGTATCTAAAGGTAAAAAGGAGTATGACCCTTTTGCAGAAGAGACTTTACAAACAATACCAGGATGTGATTTTAATATTAATGTAGCAAGCGATGGACCTAAATATAGTATAGGTACAATTGAATTAGAAAGTAAGTTTGTCTCTCAAATTGGAACTAAGAATAAAACGGGTGGAAATGTACCGTATGGAACACCTTATATTACTCCTAAAACTGACATGGGACCTAATGGAAGTTTAGATTTTCAAGCTGTAGTGACTATAGGTCCTAAAGCTGCAGGTCAATATGTGATTAAATCAGAGAAAGTTAATGGAATTTGGTTTGAAGGAGTAGGTACGATTTCTGATGATGATGTAAAGGAAGGTATTAAAACGATAGAATTACGAGCTTATGGAAAATCTGAGTCAGATTTGCCTATTGCTTTAGGTAGATTTGACTTTACTGGAAATAATCTAGATCCAGCCCTTAGCAATACAGGTACTATGTTTGTGGATTTTGTATATAGACCTATGAAAATGTATTCTATTGGAGGGCCAAATTTACAAGCATGGCATCCTGGTGGGCGAAATAATAATGTTTGGAGTGCAGGACCTCGTGTAGTTCGTCAGTATAAACATTTTAGTTGGGACGGCACAGTACGTATTGCAGGATTAGAAATTATTGAAATTAATAATTTTATTGAGCAGGGGTTAGGGCTTGATAATACTAAAGATTTATCTGATGCGGGTAAAGCAGGAGATTTTCAAAGTAAGTTGTTTAGAAGTGATATGATTTTTATTGGTGGTTATGGTGTGCCAAATAATTTCAAAAAGGACAATCAACAATTAAGAATATTAGCTGATGCTGTGAAAAGTAAGAAAATAGCTTTAGTTTATGGAGAAGGACAGGAGGCTTATATGAATGCATTTTTGAATTATTTGGGTGATAGTGGCAGTGCCTCTGATTTAAATAATGTTGGACCATTTACTGTAACATCGAGTAACCAATTAGTAAGTGCTTTAATTGTTGGAAGACCTAATACTTATTTTAGTAAAGGTGAAGCTCCAGCAGGGTTAGGTAATTTAAAAATAGCATCACATGATAAAGCAAGTACCACTGTAACAAATTTATCAGGAACTAATAAGTATGTTGTTTTAGCTGGTAGTCAATCTTCTGCGTTTGCATTTGTTCATAAAACATATGGCTTTGTTGGAGTTGGTAGCGGAGGTTTTATGGGTGGATGGTTTAGTGGTCAACCTAAAGATAGTTACCCAGTAGCGTCTAAGGAAGATGGTACTCCTATTAAAAGGAATTATACAGGTGGTGATGTTTATAATTCATTTTTCTTATTGAATCTTGTTCACTGGGCGATAGACTATGCTCAAGAGCATCAAAAGAATGAAGTAAAAAACTAAAAGTTTATTCTTTGTATTAGAATTAAATAACTATCAAAGAAAATTATTATAGTAAGGAAGCTTTATCAATTGATAAAGCTTCTTTTTTTATATCATATACTTGGACTTTATTTCTTTTTTTGGGTAAATAAGTGAAGCTTTTTTTGCACTCTATTGTCTTTTTAAGGTTTTTCTTAATGTAAATTAAGTGTTTGTTAGGGTGAGAGTATCTAATTTTATAGTACTTTAATCAAATAAATAGTAATATTATGTCAATAGTAGATTTAGTTATAGAAGAAAGAGCAGCGAGCATTGGTAATTTTATGGTAGGAAGGCTTATCCCTTTTCGTCAAAAGAGAACAGTTGGCCCCTTTGCTTTTATTGATCACATGGGCCCGATTGCCGTTAAAGATCACGATAATTTAGATGTTGATCCACATCCCCATATTGGCCTATCGACATTGACGTATTTGTTTGAAGGGGAGATTATGCACAGAGATAGCATAGGAAGTGTGGAGCGTATTACTCCAGGTGCAGTGAATTGGATGACTGCAGGCAAGGGAGTTGTACATTCAGAGCGTATGCCTGAGGATATTAGACAAGAGAAGCCTGATTCTATTTTACACGGATTGCAGATTTGGATTGCTTTGCCGAAAAATTTGCAAGAAGTTGAACCTTCATTTGTTCATATTGAAGCTAAGGATTTGCCTTCTTGGCAAGAAGATGGTGTATCATATAAGCTTATTGCCGGAGAAGCATTAGGTAGAAAATCACCTGTTCCTGTATATAGTCCTTTGTACTTTATTGAGATAAAGTCTACAAAGCGCCAGAAGATTTCTATTGGAAGTGGTTTGTTTGGTGAGGCTGCTATGTATATCTTAGACGGTGCAGTGTACTCAGAAGGACATTCTTATGAACCTAAACACATATTGATAGCGAATGACAGTAAGCTTTGTGAGTTTGAATTGGAAGCAAATTCTACTGTTTATATTTTTGGAGGAGAACCTCTGCCAGAAGAGCGCTATATTCTTTGGAATTTTGTGTCTGATGACATCCAGAGGTTAGAACAAGCTAAGCAAGATTGGATTAATCAAAATCACGAGGCTTTTCCTCTCATTCCACAAGATGATAAGTCTTATGTACCCTTTCCAGAAGGGATGAAATCATTTAAAAATAAAGAAAGAAAATAACGAGAATTATGGATGTAAAGGTAAAAGCAGTTTTAGGTAAGGAATTATATTATACTGAAGTTGTAGCAGGTAACAACCAACTGATAACTGATGAACCCAAAGAATTAGGGGGTGGAGATAAGGGATTTAATCCTTTTGAGTTATTAGCTACCTCTTTGGCAAGCTGTACGGCTGCTACATTGAGAATGTATGCCGATCGCAAAGCTTGGGATTTAGGCAATATTGAAATAGAGGTCAATCTTCAACAGCTTAAAGAACAGAATAAAACACTTCTGGTAAGAACTGTTCGTTTTGGCAATGCTGATTTGGATGTAGACCAACTGAAAAGACTGGATATTATTGCAAACAAATGCCCCGTACACAAGGCACTTGAAGGAGAAATAGAAATTCAAACAATTGTAAAATAAGAGATTATGGAAATCAAACATACTGCATTAGAGAGTAAAGGTGTTTTTACTGCTTTTATAGATGGGAAAAAAGCCGGTGAAATGACTTATTCTGTTGCTGGAATAGATAAGATTATTGTTGACCATACAGGGGTGGAAGAAGGCTATAATGGATTGGGAGTAGGGAAGAAACTTGTTATCGATGGAGTTGTACCCTATGCAAGAGAGAACGGTATTAAGGTGATTCCACTTTGTCCTTTTGCAAAATCTGTTTTCGACAAAAATGAGTCTTTAAGAGATGTATTGGCGTAAATAGGTTGTCGCTTTTAATAGAAGGTTTTAGCACCACAGAATCACAAGAAAATACTGTGGTAACTTTAGTTTGATACCGTTAAGATTTATACCTTTGTAGAAAATTAAATATTAGGGTTTATGGATCAACAGACATCTTTTGGATTAATTTCAACTATTGAAGTACCTACAGCATTGAGTATAAAAGGTAGTTGTTGGACCAAAGAGGGATTGTTATTGGCAAATTATATTTGGGACGAGTTAGAATCTGAGAGTTACAAATTGTGTTATACTGTTCTAAGTAAGGATGGTAAACAGGATAGTATAGTGGAAGATAATGGTATTCTACCTACTTTGTTCGTCAATCCTTATGGTGATAATTACGTTTCTTTGGTTCCTTCAGAGGAATCTGAGACTACTTTATCTTTATCTATATTTAATCAAGAGGTGAAGCCATTTAAAGGAACAAAATCATTTAATGGTAGATTTGTAGGCTGTACAGCGCATTCTTCTGTATTTTATGATGTGGATATCTGGGATGAGAAAAAAGCAGATGTAATGTTTGTTTTGAATTTTGACAACAATCAAATTAAAGAGGAAAGAAAGGTCGCTATTCCATTTCCTAAAGGGAATAAAGTGAGTATTTCAGACGGCAAGATAAATTTGATTACAGAAGTAGAAGATGGTTGGTTGCATCGTGAGATTGATGAAGAAGGAAATGAATTGAGAAGTAGGATCTTAGAGTTTGATTTTCCTTTTGTACATGAAGCGCTTAGCTTATCGTTTGATAAGAAATCGTATTTATTGTGTGAAGAGAATGGCGAAATTGGAATAGTTGAGATAGATGAAAATGGAGATTGCTTATATGGTGAGCTGTTTAACTTAGGAGATGAGTTTTTTGGAACCTGGCACCCACAAGTGATTAATGAAACAACTGCGGCTGTTCAATTCACCACAGAGTTTGGCAATGGTTGGCTTGTAATCAAAGAAGATGAGTTAGTAGAGCTTTTTTATAATAAGAATAAGAAGGGATATAAGAACTTGATTACACAAGAAGTTTTGAGTATAGATAATAATGATTTAGCTGTATCTGGTATCAGTACTGTTGGTGGACAGAAAGATACAATAGGAATTGTTTTTTATCCTCGAAAGCCAAGAAAGCAAGCTTATAATAAAGTTTTCGTATTACAGCATTCTATTTAAAAGAATCCATTATAAAATATAAAAGAGAATTAGCTAATTAGAGTTAATTCTCTTTTTTTGTCAATTTATGCCGCTGCTTTCATCGAGGATATTATTAATCGTAGGCCTCTTAGTTTTACTTGTTTTATGTGAAGTAAGTTTGCTGTTGCTTTCAAACAAGTGTATGTTATTTATGTGTTGTAAATGGATTGTGAGTGTATTTAGGTTAGATAGATTGCATGTTAAATCACGTATACTTACTTATATTGTCTTTGTTGTGGTGTTATAGAGCAATTGTAGATTAGTTAGTGTTTTCTGCTATTAGAAGTGGAGTGTGTGTAGAGTATCTAATTTAGTAGTATGTTTATTATAGGGAATAATTGTGAATGACTTTCGCAAATACCTCATGAGATTGGTATGTAATCTAACTCAAAAAAGCAATGCACTGATTGAGATAAAAAAAACTTGTTAATCAGCACAATATATGTCGAATGGCGTAGTTATATAAGTATGTGTTTTTGTAAATATTTTGTTAAAATGAAAAAAAATGTCTTTGTATTATTGTTTAGTGGAATTGCCTTGGTTGGATGTAACACAAAACAAAAGTCTACAGTGGATGAGGTAAAGGAAGTAGTTAAGCAAACAGAGCAAATTAGCTTTACTTTAGGTAAAAGCTATTTTGTCAAGAATACATTTGAGAATAAACAAGTTGAAAGTTTAAAGATTGAAACTCAAGAGGCATTTGACAAAGTATTTAGTCCTGCAGCTGTTATGGGTAACAGTAAAGAGCTTACCAAGATTGATTTTAATACTTCCTTTGTTTTAGCCGTAATTGGTGTTGAGGTTAATAAAAGTACTGATTTCTACGTGGTAAGTTTGAAGGATAGAGGGGAGTATTTAGAATTTATTTATAGTTACAAAGAGGGAGATGAAGAACTTACTTTTACTACTCATCCTTTTTTCTTTATTGTAGTAGATAAAGAGCACAATAAGGATGTTAGATTTCTTACGGAATAATTTTCTATAATAATGTTGTTTTACAAGCCTTTGAGTTTATCTTAGAGGCTTTATTTTTTGCTATGAATCGCATTACAATCATCAAAAGGGGAGAACTACAGACCTCAAATTGGTCAGGAGGAAAAACAACGGAATATTTTATTTACCCTAAGGGAGCAAACTATGCAAGTAGGTCATTCACCTTTCGCATAAGCAGTGCTCTTATAGAGGAAATCCCTTCAGTTTTTACAAATTTTAAAGGCTTTCGCAGATATCTTGTCATGCTTGATAATACTTTAGATGTTTTACACCAAGAGAAAAGAAAGAAGTTTGCTAAAGGTGAAATATTTCAATTTGATTCGAGTGATAGAGTTGTATCGTACAGTAAGGGAAATGATTTTAATTTAATGATTGGAGCAGGTGTTCAAGAAGAAGTAATAGTGCACTGTGGTGAAATAGAAAGTACCTCCTCTTTTATTTTCATTTTTAGTATTGAGTTATCTGTCTTAGAAATTGGAGATAAGGTTTACCATTTAGAGAAAAATGATCTATTGCTGATAGAGAATTACGATATGGTAAAAGTCAATGTTAAGTGTTTTTCTGTTTGTGTTATTTGTTTTATTGGATAATGGAAATAAATTATATTAAAATTATAATTACTGTATTGTTTTTGTGGTAAAAGCTTAACGATAGCTTAATGATTTATTAAAATAGACTTCTTTTATCTATATAGAATTGTTTGTACTTTAGAATTAATTAAAATAACAAACAAATGGAAGTTACCTATATTATGATTCCTGTTGTAGAAGGACAAGAAAAAATATTCAATGAGGAGCTGGAAAGATTGTTTCCCTTAGCAGTTTTAAAGTACTTGTATGTTGGCTCTCAATTACTGTTAATTTTATATATAAATGTAGGTCACTATTTCAAAATGGGAAAACACAAAGAAGAAGAGCTTTATAGTGCGGAAGACGATATATTTGTATTTACTCGAAAGAAACCTTACTTAAAATGTGTGTTCTTACACATGATATGCGCTGGGAGCAATTGCTATTTTGAAGGCTTCGTTGCAAGAAATAAATCAAAATTGGCTGAGGATTGCGGGACAAGTGGAGTTTATCAACGACTACTAAGAGAGATTATATCCGAAGATGTGCAAGATCAAATATTATACGCTTTTTCACGATCATTTTTAAGTAATCCTTTATAGTATTTTACATTCTAAGAAATAACAACATCTAAAAGAAATTATTTCTATCTAAAATAAGTGAAAACAATATCTTTACTTTGAGTAGAATATTTAATCACTTTGAATCAAGTTTATGGGGATAGTAAAATACGACGATTACGCATGGCATCACTCAGGAGAGTTTCCAGTTGATTTAGCTTATGAGAGAGGAGCTACACATATTGGTTTCTTCTTTACCTGGTGTGTGATCAACCATTTAGTGAGCGAAGAGCCTTTTGTTGCTTTTAAAGAAGATTTAGAAGCAGTGAGAAAAAAAAGGTTATCAGGTGCATCATTTTTATTAGATCATTTTAATGGTCGATTACTTTCTGTATTTTTTAACGAAATGGGAAATAACTTCATTGAAGATTACTATGAGGATACAGGTGTATTTGCTAAGCGAGTTTCTAATTATTTAGATGATTACATACAGACTTTTCATTTAAAACACCCTGATCGAGTTTACTATATAGAAGATTGCTGGGAGAATTATTACGATGTGGAGGAAACCTTAGATCATCGATTTGAACAGTGGCAAAAAACAAGAATATAAAATTTTGTATACAAGTGATTGAGTTAAAGTAGTTTCTCAAGGAATAGCTTCAAACATCGTTTGAGTTTTTCATTACCTAAAGTATCAAATAGTTAGTCCTTGTTTCTGACAAAAGAATAGTTTATTCTACAATTTTTTCAGATTGAAAGATAGTTTGTTTGGGAGAGTACTTGGTTTGATAGTCTTGGATTTTCAGTGGAGGAAACTGAATATTTATAGCGTACTTAGTTGATTTCTTATCAGTTGTTCACTTACCTAATACAAGAGTTAGAATTACTATATCAATAGTTCGTATAGGTAGTATCTCAGGAGAAGAATGAAGACATATTTACTATACAATATGTTATTTCACATGAGAATTACGAGATATTTGCAATCTAACTGTGTCGTATCATGAAGTTGTTGAAATAGAATATAAGTTTTAAGCAAGTAAGTATTGGTAAACAATACCGTAGTTTACACCACAAGAATGAATTTAAATTTTCATACATGAACCAACTAAAAAGAATTAAAGAGAAGTTTATTTTAGCTAAGCAAAGAGATATTACTTTGCAAGTATTTGGATCAGAGTCTCATCGATATGACTTAGGGAAGCCTATTTCAAGAGCGGTAGTAGATGAGTTTGAGAAAGCGAATAATTTAAGTCTTCCAGAAGCGTACAAGTTATTTGTAACTGAAATCGGCAATGGCACTGAGGACAACGATGGTTATCTTCATTCTGGAGCAGGTCCTTATTATGGAATATTACCTTTTGGCAAAGGGTTGAATGAGGTGTTGTATAGTGATAATCCAGAAGAATTTTTGAGTCATCCTTGTCAGTTAACTGAGGAAATGACTGAAGAAGAATGGAAAATACTATATAGTGTATCGGATAATGATCAGTTATCAGATGAGGAGTATAATTATTTGCAGGGGACTGTATTTGGTGGTTTGCTGCCCTTGGGGTCACAGGGTTGTACTATTACATCTAATCTTATTCTCAATGGACCGTTAAAAGGAAGAATTGCCTATACCAATGAAGACCAAAAGCCAATACTTGCTTTTGAAAGCAATTTTCTGGACTGGTATGAACGATGGTTGGATGAGGTTATTTCGGGAGATTTAATAGGTGACTCAGCCGGATGGTTTGGGTATCATAGAGGAGGAACAGTTGAGGAGCTGTGGAATGGAGTATTGCAGCATGACTCAGCACTGAGAAAGATTGAGTACATAGATGGATTGATAAAAAAGAACACTATTGCTGATGATGTACTTTGTAAAATTGAAGAATACTTACCTCAATGTGATGGAGAAGTATATTTAAAATTGAGTAGATTGTTAGCTAAACACGATTATAATAAGGCAAAGATACACTTACAAGAATGTAAGGATATTGACTTCTGTTATTGCATTCAAACTGTTTATTGGTATGCAAAAGAGCATGCAAATGAATGGGTAGAAGATCTTGTTAATTACCTTAAAACGATAAGCGATGCTGAGACTTTACGATTCTGTATTTATTTGTTGAAAGAAGCGAAGGTAGATTATGGTGATTATTTATTCAAATCATTGCAATCAAAGGATGAAAGCATTAGAAGTTTAGCTTATTATGCATTAGGCCAATTAGATGATAAGGTAAAGTATTTACCGCAGTTTATGACGGGATTACAAGATCAAGATGAATCTGTGTTGATATCCGTTTTACAGGCGTTGCAAGAGGTGAAAGAAGATTCTTTATTGCCTTATTATAAAAATATTGCTGTAAAGTATATCGATAGAGAAGATACTTATGTAAATAGTAATTTAGATTATAGATTAAAAGAGTACAATTTAACAAGAGTAAGTTTGTTAAAAGCATAATACACTTTAATAATGGATGAAAAAAAGAAAAAGGCGATAGGTAAATTTATTAGTTTAATTTTAAGACATGAACCGAGTCAGATAGGAATCGTATTAGATAATGAAGGTTGGGCAAATGTTGAAGAATTGATAGCTAAATCTGCAATGAAAGGAGTTTGTTTTTCAAAGGAAGAATTAGACGAGATAGTTAGTACAAATGACAAAAAGAGATATACGTATAACGAAGACGGTTTAAAAATTAGAGCCAATCAAGGACATTCACTTAATGTTGACTTGGGATTGGTTGAAAAAGAACCGCCAATGTTTCTATATCACGGTACATCAGAGCGTTTTGTTCAGTCAATTTTGAATACTGGAATCTCGAAAATGCAAAGGCAACACGTGCACTTGAGTAAAGATAAAGAAACTGCTATTCAAGTTGGATCGAGAAGGGGGAAGGCAAAAGTGTTTACTGTTTTAGCAGGACAAATGTATCAAGATGGATTCAAGTTTTACCAATCAGAGAATGGGGTTTGGCTAACAGATATAGTGGATAAAAAGTATTTGTCAAAATAAAGGTGTTTTGAAAAAAAGAAAGCAACAAATAGAGAAGACAACTGTCGTTGTACCACTGTTAATGGTAGGTCTGATGTGGTTCATTTTTTTGATCCAAAAAACAGGTTTATTTAATCAGTGTTATGGCGTTATTCCTTGGAAAATGGAAGGACTTAGGGGAATTGTTTTGAGTCCTCTGTTTCACGGAAACTTAGAGCATATTATGAGTAATTCTATTCCTATGCTAATTTTGAGTTTTGTCTTGTTTTTGTTTTATAACAAACAGGCCTACTTCGTCATTATTTCATCGTGGATTCTGACGGGTTTAGCTACATGGTTATTGCCTGACTTTAGTTATTTTCAAAGTGGTATATACAGTTGTCATATTGGTGCCAGCGGAGTGATTTATGCCTTAGCTTTTTTCTTGTTTTTTAGTGGTGTATTCAGTAAAAAGTTGCTATTATTGGTTGTCTCAATTGTTGTTTTTCTTGTCTATGGATCAATCGTCTACGGTATACTTCCAAGTCAAGTAGATCAAGGAGTTTCTTGGCAAGGACATTTAATGGGAGCAATTGTGGGAAGTGTTATAGCTTATAAATTAAATAAAAGATAAAATAAACAAACTATTATGGAAGATAATAAAGTATTTTTTGCTTCAGGAGAAGATCAGATTATGATAGATGCTTTTGCGAAAGCACAAGAAACTTTCAAGTATTTTTGGAGAGAACTATATTGGGAAAGTAGAAGAATTATTCCTGCATTGGATATGGCAAGTGTGAAGGTGGCATTTACACAAGAGTTTGAAGATGACAAAGGGGAAACATATGTAGAAGTAGAGCATATGTGGATTGGTGATATTTACTTTGATGGAATGTATATCTATGGAGAACTTCTAAATGAACCTAATATCTTGACTAATATAGAAGAAGGAGAATCAATTGGTGTTACTGTAGATCAAATAAGTGATTGGATGTTTTTGACTGAAGGTAAATCATACGGAGGGTTTACTGTACAAGCTATGCGCTCACAAATGTCAGAAGAAGAGTTGAAAGAACACGATACGGCATGGGGGCTTGATTTTGGAGACTTTAATAATATCTTAGTAGCTTATAATCAAGAAGAACACCCAGAAAATCTCATTGAACACCCTATGAGTAAGAATATGAAAGAAAGTTTAATCGAATTTTTAGATAAGAACCCGGAGGAGATCACCTTAGTGGATCCAGATGGCTTTACTTTTTTACACAGAGAGGCTATAGCTGGAAATCTAAGTACTATTGAGATTTTACTGGCAAAAGGGGCAGACAAGCATATTAAATCTGAAGATGGAAAAACTGCTTTAGAGTATGCTCAATACTTGAAATGGGATCATATTATTCCAGTTTTGTCATAGTAAAAGTGAATTGTTAAGTAAATAAGGTTACAACTTGTAAAAGCACAACAAGAAATTGTTGTGCTTTTCTTGTATGAAGAATTATTCTCAAGAGGATAGAAACGATAAATTGTCCATTAAAAAGTGGTTAATTGTTTGACTTTATAGAATTGACAGCCTTCTTTAAAGTGCTTTTACTTCTGGCTATTACAAAAGTAAAGTAAGTAGTTGTAGGTACTATTTGTTACTGCCATATGAAGTATTAGAAAGTAAAGTATATGAGAATTAAGTGAGAAAGTTTGTACTGTATTGAAATAGTTGAGTTATTTTGCGGGTACAAATAAAATTAGACTATACATGATGCAAAAGACATTGAATATCCAAGATCAGCCCTTTCAGCTTTCACTTTTAGATGAGGGTGATCAATATCCATATGAGTTGTTATTATTGGCAGATGAAACAAAGGAAGCTATCGATAAATATTTATTTCACTGTGATGTTTATATTTTGACCCGTGAACGTAAAGTATATGCGGTCTTTTGTCTATTTAAAGAATCGGATAATGTCGTAGAACTTAAAAATATTGCTGTAGATGAATCTTTACAGGGAAAAGGTGTTGGTAGTATCCTTATTAAAGAAATTGTCTCTATTGTCAAAAAAAGCAATGTAAAGACTTTGATTGTTGGGACAGCAGATTGTGGAGATGCACAAATACGTTTTTACGAGCGAAATGGCTTTGTTAAGTATGGTGTTCGAAAGAATTTTTTTATTGAAAATTATACTTTGCCTATTGTTGAAAATGGGGTTCAATTAGTTGATATGGTCATGTTGAAAATGGAGTTATAAAGGATACTACTGCTCAACAATCTCCTTGCAGTAGAATTAGATCTCTTTGCTCAATTAAAAGATTGTCTGAAATTTATACTTAGTTCCCAACTTTTGCTCCTGATCCAACTTTTGTAGGATCAATCTCAAAAGTTGTGTGTGAATTAAAAACTACAGATCTTTGTAATAATAAATAATAACCGTGGAAAACTATATTGAGTTTGTAAAAATGATTTTACCTGAGTTTTTAGTAGAACATTTTGATTTAGTAAAAACGATAAAACAAGGTGAAACAATGCACCTATATTTTGAAGAATTTAATAGAGTCCCGGATGAAGCAAAAGACCGTATTCTTATAGGTCATGGATTTCATAATGAAACCACAATACAAGATTTTCCTTTACGAGGAAATAGTGTTTATCTTCATGTCAAGCGTCGTCGTTGGTTAGATAAAACTACTCGCGAATTAGTACAGAGAGATTGGAATCTAGTAGCAAAAGGCACTCGTTTAACTGATGAGTTTGCCTCTTTTTTAAAAGAAATTAATAGATACTAAGGCAAGTGATTGCCATACAATAGGAGGTTTCTTTAATATTGATGCAATAGCGTCCTAAATAAATTTAGTACATAGAATATCCTCCCACTTTAGTAGGATACGAGTATATATATGATGATTTTTAAAACAGAACCCCCTGTTGTAATTTAGGAGGTGGTTTTTCTACTTCATTTAGCGGATTATCGAGCCATAATTTCAGCTGAATCTTCACAAAGAGATTTAATCTTATAAAAGCGACTAAATTGGATAAATGCCACTTGAATTTAGACTGTGCTCGCAATGCTTTTAGTATTAAAATGGTAATTAACGCCGTCCAAATTTGTATCATCACAGCGTTTTCAGATGTTCCTATAAAAGATTTGATATGCAGTAACTGCTTTAAATCTCTAAAGAATATTTCTACCATCCATCTACTTTTATACAATTCACTTATAGTATTTGCAGTCCAATTAAATTGATTGGTAATGAGTTCAATGACCTGATTATTTTGCTCATCCCACACTGCTACACGCCTTAATTTTTTCGGATATATCTGCTTTGACCTTGTATTAGTTAAGCTAATTAACTCATCTTTTAAGATGTTTTGATGTCTGTTCTCTGGAAGCTCTAATTCCTTAATAGTTTCAAATTTCAAATTGTCTTTATGTCTAATCACAAAGAATACTTGTTTGCTGTCCCAAACATTTAAAAGGCTAAAATCATTGTAGAATCGATCAGCAACTATAACACTGCCTTTGAGTAATGGGATATCATAAGCTCCTTTATTATCAGCCGTTTTACCATTTGTAATATTAATATAGGCTGGTAAATTCCCATCAAAATCAAGGAGTGTATGCATTTTAACAGCACCTTTATTGGTCTTGTATTTTGCCCAATCAAAGATGCTCAAACACAGAGATATGGTTGTGGAGTCTAATAACAGGATTTTTGACTTGATTCGGAACTTCACCTGCTTAAACTTGGGATGCTGTCCTAAACTTTCGAGCAAAGTAAAATAGTACTCTTTAAAGAGCTCATGGGATCTTTTTTTATTCTGATAACTGATTGATGATTTAGATGGGGCTATAGTTAAACCTAAATGATTTAAGTTTCCAGTAGCAGAGCGAAGGCCATTACTAATATCACGAACAGATTTACTACGGGCAAAATGGCAAAATAGCATAGATACTAAATGACTCCAACTATCAAAACCCTTGTTGTGTTTATCTGTTTGCCTTTCCTTTACTATTTTCTTAAACTTTGAACGATCTAGTTTTTGGATTATTTGAGAAAATAAAGTTACATTTGTCATAGAGAGAGTGTTTTTTGGTGTGCAACTCAAAGATAATTTGAGATCCTTAATTTACTCTCTTTTTTTGTACCTTTTTTTTAAACGTTTAGGACGTTATTGATATTGATGGTAAAAAATTACAACGCCAATACAAAGATTCACTAAGTGATTTTCAAGCTTGGGAACATAAAGAACACGCTAAAGACTATCTTCTTTTTCCTGAAAACATAGGTCCTAAACTATCAATAGACGAAACAGCTTTGTCAAAAGGTGAGCTCTATACAATTATTACAAACAAATATAGTAGAGGAAAGCAAGGAAGTATAGTAGCAATTTTTTCTGGCACTAAAGTAGAGCCTATTATAGAGAAGCTTCTTACAATCTCCTCTAAGACAAGATCTAAAGTTAAGGAGATAACACTTGATATGGCAAATTCTATGAAAAAAATTGTTACGAAGTGCTTTGTTAATGCAACACAAGTAACAGATCGTTTTCATGTACAGAAACTAGTAAATGAAGCATTACAAGATATTAGAATACAAGAACGTTGGAATGCTTCAGATATTGAAAACAACTTAATCCTACAAGCTAAAAAAGAAGGTAAACAATTTATTCCAATAGAATTTGATAATGGAGATACAGCTAAGCAACTACTTATAAGAAGTAGATATCTACTAACTATGGATCCAAGTAAATGGACTACTAATCAAATGCAAAGAGCAGATATATTATTTAATCAATATCCTTTGATTAAACAAGCTTATAATGTAGCGCAAAACTTAAGAATAATATATAACACAACCACAGTAAAAGAAGTAGCTTATACTAAACTGGCTCATTGGTACAATGATGTTATGAAGATTAATTTAAAACAATTCGGCACTGTTATCAATACAATGCAAATCAATTATAAAACAATTCTTAACTATTTTGATAATAGAAGTACCAATGCCTCTGCTGAATCTTTTAATGCAAAAATTAAAGCATTCAGAGCTCAGTTTAGAGGTGTAAGAGATATTGATTTCTTTTTATACAGATTGACTAAGCTTTATGCCTAAACACAACTTTTGAGATTGATCCATTTTGAAATCCACTCTTTAAATTAGATAAGAATGTAAACAAAAAAAGCCCCAACATTTGTTGAGGCTTTTTTGTGATCCAGTCAGGATTCGAACCTGAGACCTACTGCTTAGAAGGCAGTTGCTCTATCCAGCTGAGCTACTGGACCGTCCTTAAACTTAGTGTTTAATTAGGCGTCTGTAATGAGTCTAACACTGTGTGTGTCTCATTTTGACGTTGCAAATATATTGCTTTTTAAATATACGAAACAAGTAAAAAATAATGTTTTTTTCGATGTTTTCAACAACTCTTTGAGAAGTAAATAGTTATCGGGTATATTTTTTTACTTTTATATAAAAATAATCCTATGTCTCTCTCTAAGCTTGTGTTTATTCAACAATAGATTTGATTTGTTGCGAGAATAAACCTTAAAGGTGATACCGACTTTTATAGCGTTTAATAGTGAAACAAGTAGATAGGAGCCTATAATTCAACTTTCTTAATTGGAATTTTAAATCCTATTAATTTTTGAATATTCATTAGATCCTTTTTTTCTGTTTCATCACAAAATGAAATAGCAACTCCATTTGCACCAGCTCTTCCTGTACGTCCAATGCGATGTACATAAGTTTCGGAAATGTTGGGAAGTTCGTAATTAACTACACAAGGGAGCTCATCTATATCGATACCACGTGCAGCAATATCAGTGGCAATTAACACATTGATTGTATTCGTTTTGAAGTTCTCAAGGGCGCGCTGTCTTGCATTTTGAGATTTGTTTCCGTGTATTGCAGCTGACTGTATCCCTGCCTTTAAAAGCTTTTTGACTAATTTATCCGCTCCATACTTTGTACGGGTAAATACCAATATACGCTCTTTTGGTTTGTCTTTAAGCAAGTGAATTAGCAATTCTTGCTTGTTTTCTTTATCGACAAAGTAAACAGATTGTTCAATGGTCTTTGCTGTCGATGAAACAGGTGTCACATTTACTTCTGTTGGTTTATATAAAATAGATTGGGCAAACTTTCTAATTTCAGTAGGCATTGTAGCCGAGAAAAATAATGTTTGTTTTTTCTTAGGTAGCTTGGTTAGTATCTTTTTGATGTCGTGTATGAAACCACTATCGAGCATTCGGTCGGCTTCGTCCAAAACAAATAGTTCGATTTGATTCAATTTAACAACGTTTTGATTGATTAAATCCAGCAGTCTACCTGGTGTAGCGATTAATATATCACAACCTCTTCTTACTTGATTAATTTGCTTTTCAGCAGATACGCCCCCGAAGATCGTTGTATGTTTCAAAGAAAGGTTTTGACCATACAGTTTAAAATTGTCGCTGATTTGTATTGCAAGTTCTCTTGTAGGGGTGAGAATTAAAGCTTTAATTCCCTTATTAGCATGCTCGTTATTGTGCAATATTTGTAAAATCGGTATGGCAAAAGAAGCTGTTTTACCTGTTCCTGTTTGGGCACATCCGATAATATCTTTTCTATCAAGCACAATAGGGATTGCTTGTTTTTGAATAGGTGTTGGTGCAGTATAACCTACTTGTTCGATAGCATCGAGTATTGGCGTAATGATATTGAGATCTTTAAAGTTCATTTTGTTGTTTTATATTTTTTCATTTTTCACAATGGAATTTAAACAGTTTATAGGTAATAAACTGTAATTTTCTATTATGTGTAATGAGTTTTTTAATTGAAATACAGCAAAGGAGGTAAAACCACTTTTAAATGTATTATTTTCTCTTGCCTCTATGAGATTGAACCTCTTACAATATATAGGCAACTGAAAAAACAAAAAATCAAAAGACGTTGATATAAAGTTATTTCAGAGAAATGATTGTAGTAGCTTTCTTAATTGAGCGCGAACAAATATAGATATATTATATGCTTATTTAATACTTTTTATTTATTATCTTCTTCTGTAGAGGATTGTTTAAAAGGGGTGTTTTATTTTCTACTTATCTTTGCTACCACAAATTCACACAAAAAAATGATAAAAGTAGTTCCCCTGAAAGAAGGAGATTTTTATGAAGATGAGGTAAAGAACTTTTTGCCAATTGGAGATAAGGTATTAACAACGGAAATACAGTTAGCTGTACAGCCTTTTCTTATCATAACGGATCATCACAAGACTTTATTAGATGCTGGTTTAGGATATCAAGAGAATGGAGCCTATATCATAGATCAGTTGCTTGAAAAAGAGGGATTAACTCCTTTAGATATTGATAGAGTCCTGATGTCGCATTTACACAAGGATCATGTTAATGGTCTTGTTGAAGATACAGAAAAGGGATATAAAGGGCGTTTTCCCAACGCAGATATTTATATTCAGCGTAGGGAAGTTGCTTTTGCAGAACTTTCTATGGATGATATATCTTTTGATTATGATATTTTAGAGGAGGTCTTAGCCTTGCCTAATATTATATGGATGAATGGAGATAGAGGGAATATAGATGACTGTATTTCGTATGAAGTAGTAGGAGGCCACACGCCTTATATGCAAGTATTTTGGATAAAAGACGATGAGCAGATTATCTTTTATGGAGCTGATAACTTACCTAAGTATAATTATCTGGAATTTAATATGGCTTTTAAAAGCGACTATGATGGAAAGTTGGCGATGAAGTGGCGTGGGGACTGGAAGGTACAGGCAGAAGCAGAGCACTGGACAATGCTGTTTTATCACGATATGGATAAAGTAATGTATATATGTGAATAAATGGTAGTGTCGAATCTATTTTGTGATTAATTAATGTTTATTGGTCGCAGACTGTAGTTAAAACTATGCACTTTAGTGCATTTAGCTTTCAGCTTCTAAAAATGTTTACCTTTGATATATGGAATATCAACGAACCGGAGGACATAGTGTATCACGTTTAACCGCCCATATAGTATGGGTGACTAAATATCGTTATCCAGTATTGGAAGGAGATATTCAGATACGTTGTCGTAGTCTGATCATTCAGATTTGTGAAGCAGAAGATATTCAAATTTTAAAAGGTGTAGTATCAAAGGATCATGTTCATCTTCATATAGAATATCGACCATCTCAAAACATAAGTAATATTGTCAAACTCTTCAAGGGTCGTACCTCAAGGAAACTCCAAATAGAATTTCCTGAGTTGAAGCACAGATACTGGGGACGTCACTTTTGGGCAATAGGCTTTGGTTGTTGGAGTACAGGAAATATTACTGATGAAATGCTAAATCAATATCTTGAACACCATCGTAAACCAAATGATAACGGAGGTAACTTTATACTTGAGTAAGTAGCTCCACCCAGGCAGACTTTAGTCTGCTTTAACAAACTATGGACTTTCAGTCCATAGTGGTTTATTTTTGTTAATATAATTAATAATTATAGGATAAAATGAGTAAGTTCTACTTAAATATATTTTTCTTAGCTTTTGTGACAACGTTCTCTATGTACGCTCAACCTGGTTTTACAGGTCAAGAGATGAGAGGTATCGTAGGAAGCATTTCTAAGCGAATTGCCGAAGATTCTTTGAATGTAGGCTTGAGAATTAGCCGTTTAGATTTGACATTTAATTCAGCTATTGATTTGCATACAAAAGGTAATGTGCGTGACGAAAATGGAGAGAAGCTGTATAGTAAAATGTCCTATCTAGGGCTGTCTTTTGAAGAATTGATGGACGATATTAATTTCTTAATTCACGCTGAACAGAATGGCTTAGATGGTATTAAAGGAGTGAAGTATATTTTGCGTCGTGGGTTAATGAACTTTTATTTAGGAAACTATGAAAATGCCTTAGATGATTATATGAAGGCATTAGTACAAGTAGAAAAAGATCCGACTTTGAAAGATAGTAAAGAAAGTGTTTATAAGCATTTGGCTATATACTATTATAATTTAGCAAAACACGAATCAGTAGCTGTTGAACAAAATTTAGAACAGTCTTTAGAGTATGTTGAAAAGTTGAGTACAATTGAGTTGAACTATAAGGCAACCGAGATGAGTAAACAGTATATGGATAGATACGAAACTTGGAAAGAAGAACTATTGACTACCTTTCATTACGATGAGAGATTGGAAGCGTATTATAAAGTATTACTAAAAGAACAGTATCGATTTTTTACTTACCGGTATAAGTATTATTTAAAATACTATAATAAAGATACAGATACAGACTCAGATAGATATCAAAGTAATAGATTCTTTAAGTACACATTAAATTATGCTAATAAGTTAGCGATTTTGTACATTAAACAGAATAGACTTTCGGAAGCAGAGTATATTGTCAATCAATGTTTAAAGTATTTTCCTCAGACAAAGTCAGGTTATATTTTAGATGGTTATTCAGTTAATCCTTTTTACTATACTTTGAGTTCTGTCTATAGGACAGATTCTCGTTTTGATGAAGAACTGGATGCTTTGATTAATGCCTTTAGTATGGCTGGTGGTAGGATACAGTTCGATTTAATCGAGTTAGAAAACTATCTAAATGAAAAGTTAGTTGACCATCCTAAGGAACCTCGCTTGTATTTACTTTTAGCTAATTGTAAAGTGAATTACAGTATATCTAATCATTTAGAGTATCGAGAAGATGAAATACTCAATTTGTTAACTAAAGCCGAGAAACTTGGGTATAAGAAAGCTCCGTTATATTATCTCAGAGGCACGATATACCTTCATTCGAAGGATAGTCAATATAAAAAAGGTTTGATAGCAATAGAAAAAGCTTTGAAATTAGATAGTGCCAATCCAAGTTTACAACTTTTAAAGTACTATATTGTTAGAAGGTTGCCTTCACTTACAAAACAACACAACCAGTTTTAACAATGTTCAATAATTATGATCAGCCAGAAATTATAAATAATCCTGATATAAGTGATTTCATTAATAAGATAACAGAAAACTAATCTGATTATTTTTTAAGATGTTGTATATTAAAGTTTTATATTTTATATAATGTAAAATAGCTATGAGTAAAAGAGATTTGTTTGTTGCATTAGTAAAGTTAATAGGATTCTACTTATTCCTTACCTATTTCTTGTCTCTATTGAGTACTTTGTACTATTGGATTAGTGTTGAAGAAAATACTTTAAGTGATTTAATGTCAGATATAGGTCAACATATCTTTTTGCTAATAGGATTCACTGTGGTTATGTTGTATGGAGATAAGATAGTGAACCTTTTTCGTTTGGGTAAAGGTTATGAATCTGATAAAATAGAGATCAGTAATTTGACAACTGTAGATATTGTTAAGGTGGGAGTGTTTATTATTGGAGCAATGCTTATTGTGAATAATCTACCTTATATGATTACGTGGGTAATACAGCGATTTACTGCAGCTGTAAGAAATGAAAATATGCCTTCCTATAATCAATATGCTGCTTTTACTGCTTTTGCTAATTTAGTTTTGGGATTCATACTGTTGACAAATTTTAGTAGGATAGGAAAATGGTTTGTCAAATGGAATAAAGAGAATTAGTTTTTCTTTTTATTCTTCATGAGTTTTTAGTATGTTTTGTTGTTGACAAAAAGTATTTAAACTTAGATTATCATATTTTTTCTTTTTTGTAAGCTCACACTTTGATTTTATCATGAATTCCTTAGCTACTTTTGTATCTAAAAATCTTTATATTATCTTTTTGTTTTGGTTTTTTTATCTGACTTTTATTTATTAATATATCGTTATATGTGATTATAGTTGTTTATTTATTGTACTTTATTGCTTAATAAATGAATAATTCGTATTATTTAAGTTATCCTATTAGGATGGATATTCTTAATTAAAAGTTAATTTGTTAAAATCTCTCTAGCTGTAAGACTGCCTTTTTATCATATAAAACCACTTCGATATAGTTAAAATATATAGTAATGTGTTTTTTTGTTATATATTTTCTTTTTATTTAGCTATTTTGTTAATCTTGTTTTTTAATGTTTGATTTGTTTATGGTATATCTGTAAAATTTTAACTTAATTTTACTTATTAAAATATGGTTAATGAAAAGAAGGATATTATCTGTTACATTTCTTTTGGGGGTTATAACAGGATACAGCCAGACAAGTATAGGTACGAAATTGCCTGATAAATCTGCGATGCTTGAGGTTAGTTCTGATCGCAAGGGAGTATTAATTCCTCGGTTATTACTTAAATCAGTGAGTGATCAATCCACAGTAGCAGGGTATCCTTATCCTGAGGGCTTATTAGTTTATCACAGCGGAAATTCATCTCTACCTGCAGGGTTTTATTATTGGGAAAATAAGCGTTGGAATATTCTTGTAACCAACGAAAATATCAAAGATTACATTACTGAAGTGGTTCCCAGTGAAGGACTGCAAATTGTAAAGGTAGGGGATGATTATGTATTTAAATGGAAAGATCAGTTTAATGCTGCTCAAGAGTTTTCTATAAGTGATGTTGTCAAAGCTTTAGAACAAGTCACCTCTTTGACATCTACTAATAAAGAAGGGGGAGTAGCACTGATCTATAAGGATGAGGAGGCTCAGAATACGACCATTGATTTAGCACCCTTGTTAACAGGTAGTTCAGAATTTCAAAATTATATTAAGTCTTTTATACAGCAAGAAGCTATTAAAGAGATTACAACAGACATTGTATCTACTTATGATGCAAAGTATAAATTCTATAATGAGAATCGCCTGTCTTTAAATTACACTCCATTAGAAATCGATGTAATTAAGGATTTGGAGAACAATTTTAGTAGTTTTCTCAATAATGAAAATGTTAAACGAGGTTTTGAAGAACTTGCTCTTTCTGCAGAGGATAAGAAATTGACCTTTGAGAATGGCAAGTTTTGGGTTACTACTTTAACAGATAAAAAACTAGAAAAGAAAGAGGTCGATTATAAAGAGTTGTTTGATTTTAAGGAAACAGTAACGAGTATACGCTCACTTAAAGATGAACAGGGAAAAGATACTATTGGATTTGAATATATAGAAGAGAATAACCTCTCTTATAAGATCCATGTCTTAGGTGATATTGTCAATAGAAGTGAGGAAATATTTGATAATGAGTATACTCGTGAAATAGTAAAGAATGCTCGGAAAAATAATGCCCCAATAACAGTAGAAGTTGTAAATGGTAGTGATATTAAGTTTACTTGGAAAGATAGTAATAATCAGATAAAGACTTTTTTGCTATCAAATATAGTAGATAACGAACCTACATTAACAAAGTTAGAATCAACTGGAATTGGATGGGATACTTCAAATTATTATAATTTAAAGTATTTGGATGAAAAGAAGAATACTAATTTTATTTATTTTAGTGATGAGATCATTGAAGCGAAAGATTACTCTACTTACTTACAGGGGGTAGGAAAAGACCCCTTGCTTGTGGTACAGTACGAAAAGTTTTTAAAGATGATACCAAATTCATCTTACTTTTATTATAGAGATCCTACTAAACCATACGTGCCATATAAGTTTAAAAATTGGTCACTTGATAGTATGAATGATAACACCATAATGGATGTACTCAAGGATTTTACAAATAATTCAGAGGTGGTCTTCGATGACGCTAAAGTGCAGAGCCTTCTTTCAGATTTTTTTTCAAAACTAACAGTTCTACCTGAGAACTTAGTGTTATTTAAAGATGATAGTTTTAAATATTATGTAATAGAAGATAATAAAGATGTCTTTCTACCAGTCAATATGAATATGTTAGGACAAAACCAGACTTTCTTTAGAAAAGAAGAAACGAATAATTATCCTGTAGACTATGTTTATGTAAATGAGAAAAAGAAAGAATATCCACTAAGATCTCGTGATGCTGTAAAGTCTTCTATAGATAGAATATTGAGTGTTCCTAAAGTCTTAACTGCTATTGAAAGTGGTGTTGACGGCATAGAAAGGCGACCAAAATTCTTTGTGGAGAATGGAGAAATAGGGTATGAGTGGATAACTATGGATGAGTATAGTGAAGATATTAGTTTTATCACTAAACGAAGACTTTTAAAAGAAGTTTACCAAATGTACAGAAAGGTAAAAATGCTTAGCGCTCATCAAGGGATATTGTATTTGGATAGTGAAAGCTTGGCCTATAATCAAGGAGAATTGGCAAAAAAATTGACGGAAAACGAAACCTTACGCGAACAAATTCAAGGATATATTGATCAAGCAAAAGCGAAGTTAAAGACGACTAATGTTGATCAGCATCGAGAGAGTGCTAAACTAGTTAATCAGTCATTAGATGAGTATTTGTTGGATGGAGAAAGTTATGTGGGAGAGATCAATAACCAGCAGAGATTTAGGTATATGGAGAGAGTGGTAAAGCAAAGTGATACTGATGACTTGATTTTAGCTAATTGGAAAGACGGCTTGCCATTAGAAGTAAAAATAATCAATGAAGATTCTAATTTGATTTACAATAAAATAGAGTTAATAAGTAGTTCAGGAGATAAGACTAAGTTTTTTTTAAAAAACGCAAAAGACTCTGATAATACAATACCCAAAGGTAATTATTATGTGATAATAGATTATCTAAAAAAACAATAGATATTAAAGGTTGATACGTATGAAGTTAAATATATTACCAATGTTGTTCTTGTTGGGAACAATAACAACACAAGCTCAAATTGGAATAGGGACAGAATTGCCCCATCCGAGTGTTCAGTTAGAAGTACAATCTACGAAAAAAGGGGTCTTAATACCGAGAGTCACACTGAGTTCAGATACAGATATTACAACGATAGATGGAGCTCCATATCCTGAGAGTTTAATTGTCTATCATTTAGGGACGCCTTCATTGGATGCAGGGTTTTATTGTTGGGAAGGTAAGAAGTGGAACACTCTCGTGTCAAATGCAACTATTCAAAAATATATTGCATCCTCAAAAACACGAGCTATTAGAAGTAATAGTGCTTCAGGAGAAGTGAGAGTAGAGCAAAATGGAGATGATTATATTTTTCATTGGAAAGACGAGAATAACTTAGATCAGCATTTTAGTATTTCTTCAATTGTGAATAATCTCCAAAATTTGACTTCGTTATCTAGTTCGGCTGAGGAAGGAAAAGCTCAAATTATTTATAAAGATGAAAAAGGAGATAAGACAACAATTGATTTAACGGACATTCTCAAAAAAAGTACTGTTTTTGAAAAGTATATTATAGATTACGTTAATCAGGTATCTAAAGAAGAAACCATTACTGAAATTGTACCTGATGTAGTGGATAATGTTAGAACAGGAGTGTATTACTATTATAATGAAAAAAGAGATAGTGATCCCACTTACGTACCCACAAAGCTTAATGTGATCGGAGATGTAGCAACTAATTTTGGAAAGCTGTTGGAAGTTCCAAATGTAAAGAGTCAGTTTGATCAATATTTTAAAAGAAATCAAGAAGATGCTGTAACTTATTTTGGAGGTAAGTTCTACGTGACCAAAAAAGATAACAACAATTACCAAGATTTTTTAATTATTGCTTCTGATATTGAGGATTTAAAGGAGACTAATACAGAGTTGTCAGCCATTGTTGATCGAGATGGAAAGTACACAGGTCGCTATAAATATGTTAATGAAGAAAAGGAGGTATTTACTTTTGATATCGTACAAGATGTGATAGAGAATAGTAAAACAATTTTTGAACAGAAATTAGTTAAAGATGAAATTATCAAGTTGATTGAAAAAGAAGAAGGTGAAGTTTCTATTAAAGAAGAAAAGGGTAAAGTGTACATAACTTGGAAAAGCGATAGTGGAGAAATTGAACAAATTAACTTGACGGATATTGTTACGGGATCTGAGACTTTGACCTCTTTGAAGGTTGTAGGTCAAGAGGATGGTGTGATACTTACTTATAAAGATGAAGATAGTAATGAATCGAAGTTTAATTTGACAGAGATGTTCTTTAAAAATCCTCGCTTTAAGGAAAGTATGATGGAGGAAATGGGAGCTTTTGCCTCTTTAGATCTGATTGTATCGAAATTAGAACCTGAGTTAAATGATGATGGTGAACATTCAGGGGTATATAATTTTTACAATAAGAAAGATGAAGATGGAGAAGGGGTACCCACTGTAATAACTGTTGTAGAAGATGTTAAGAATAATTTTCAAGACGTTTTAAAAGATAATAAGGTACAAGAACAATTAAAGAAGTTTACTTCTCAGAATACTGAATGGGTAGAGAATAGTATTGTTTATAAGGATGATACTTTTTATGAGGTCGTTAGAAAACAAGGTAATTTAGAATTAAAAGAGATTAAAATTAATAATCTTGTCGAAACAGATACGAGTATAGAAGAAATACGTGAGAATGGTGAATTTACAGGGAAGTATAATTATATAAGTGAAAGTGGTAAAAAGTATGAGATAGACTTGGTACAGTCTTTTATAGATGGGAGCTATGAAGTTTTTACGGCACCCCCTATGAAAAGTTTATTGGAGTATATAGTGTCTGATATTGAAGAAAAGAAATTAGAACAAGAGGGATATGTGAAAGCTTATGTAAGGAGTGGTGAATTAGGTTTTATATGGAAGGGAGAAAATGGTCTTCAGGAAAGTAAGTTCTTACCTACATGGATAAGGGAAATGGAAACGGTAACTGCAATAGATGTGTTTAATACACCAGATAAAAAGACTACTAAGCTTACCTTTAAAGATGAAAATGCTGATGTTCACGAATTTGATTTGTCTAAACTAATTGCAGAAAGTTATGACTTTCAAGATTATATCAAGGAGTTAATCGACGGAACTTTTAATCCGAATGATGATCATCTGAGGAGTGCAAATACCTTTGGTGTTAATGAGAAGATTCAAGAGGATGAGGTAGTAGGTAAGTGGATAGATAAAGATCTACTGAGATATGCAAAGCGCCTAAACGTTGCTACTGATTTTAATGTAGTAGAATTTGAAAAAGAAATAGGAGGTTTAATTGTTAATTTTCAACTGATTAACGAAACAACTAATGCTGTTACAAGAGATTTGTTACATAAGAAGGTGAATAATGGCAAGACGTATATCACAGTGAATGATATTGATAGTCAGAAGTTACCTGCGGGGAGTTATTACGTTGTCATTGATTACGTGAAGTAATAACTCTTAAAAGGATAAGATAGAATGGGAATCACGGTGTACTACTGTGATTCCTTTTTTTGTTTTATTTTTTTCAATAAAATGTATTTGGTTTTTGTCCTTTTTGTATTTAAAATTATTGGTAATTGTAAATAATGTAGTATTTATATATATTGGATGCAATAAGTTGTTTTTTTATTCGTTTTATTTGTATAAACAATTGGAAACTTATTTAAAATTATGAAATCTTACTCGCTGAATGAATTAAATGATGTGTTGAACGGTGTTGTCGTTGGAGATACATTAAGGCAAATTACTGCTGCTGAACAATTAGAAAAAGCAAAGGAATGCCAAATCTCTTTTATTGGTAACAAAAAGTACGAACGCCTATGGAGTGAGTCAAAAGCTCCAATTGCTATAGTGAATAAAGATATATCTATCTTACCAGGTGTAGATAGAGCTTTTATAAAAGTGGATAATGTTGATTTAGCTTTAGCTCAACTTCTTACGTTATTCGCTCCTAAGATGCCTGTATTTAAAACAGATATTCATCCTAATGCTACGATTGATTGTACAGCTGTTATTAATGAAGGAGCACAGATAGCTGCTGGTTGTGTCATTGGTGCAAATGTGGTTATTGGAAAGAATGTCAAACTATATCCTAATGTCACGGTGTTGGACGATAGCACAATAGGAGATCACACTATTTTGTGGTCTGGTGTGGTGGTGCGTGAGCGAAGTCATATTGGGCAATTCTGTATTTTACATCCCAACGCTGTAATTGGTGCAGATGGTTTTGGTTTTACTCCTTCTCCTGAGTTTGGCTTGGTCAAGATTCCTCAAATTGGCAATGTAGTCATAGGAAATTATGTTGAAATAGGAGCAAACTCTTGTGTAGATAGAGGGAAATTTAGTGCTACAATTATCGGTGATGGATGTAAGATTGATAATCTTGTGCAGATTGGACATAATTGTGAACTTGGTAAATTCTGTATTATGGCAGGTAATAGTGGTTTAGCCGGATCAGTTACTTTAAAAGATTTTGTAGTCATCGGGGGGAGTGCTTCGATTAAAGATCACGTTACTATCGGACAAGGTGCTGTCGTAGGTGCTGGATCTGGAGTGACTGGTGATGTAGAAGCAGGTAAGACAGTACTGGGATATCCTGCACAAGAAGCAAAGACAACCTTGAGACAATGGGCAGCTTTAAAACAATTGGTAACTAATAGAACGAAGAATTAATTCTCTGTCATGAGATAATAAATATAAGCGACTAATCAAGATTAGTCGCTTTTTTATTAAGTAAAAAGGCACTGTACTTTATTAGGTCTGTTTATTTTATTACTTATCGAGATACTCCGTATTAGTGAAATTGTGAATAGCCCTTCTCCGTACTGCTTTTTGAATAGTAAAGTAATCAAGGGAGGAGTATTGAATCATTATCTTTCAGATTTGGGTTTAAGTGAGTATTCATAGTCTGGAGTAAATAGTAGGACTGAGGTAGTTTTGCTTGAAAGTAGTAGTATATCTACTTTTTTATAGCAAAATTAACAACCTGCTTCCTTGTTTTTTTTTGAAAAAAACTATTTTTGTTCCTATGAAATATGTGTCACTAATTGTATTAATTTTCTTTGTCAACTTCTTGGCTACACCCACTATTGCGGTGATGGCTGGTATTGAATTAGAGATTCCTGCAGTAACTATTTCAGAAGAAAATAAGAAACCTATTACAAGTGCAGAAGAGGAAAACCATGGACATCCTTGGACATTATCTACTAACCAAAATCTAAATCTATTAGAGACAAACGAAAAGTTAGAGACTATCTTCGCACAATCTAAATTAGTGTACGAATCACAAGAATTCGACATCTTATTACCCCCTCCCGAACGTTTTGTTTAAAAAGTAGTCTATACTTTGGACTTTATTGAGACATTTATTGATGTAGTAAAATTATCTAGCTAAGATAGTATTGCTATGCTGTGTTGTAGCGTAGTGCACTTGATTAGCAGTACCTATTATCTATTTTCGTCTCCTAAAATGTATCTGTATTTGCTTCCGCAAAGTTTGTTAATTGTCAGCGATTAAGCATATAGTGCATTGAATCTTTTTTAACTAGTCCACATGATTTTATGCGACAGTTTTAGTCGATTTTTCAGTAAAGAGAGATCGATAGGATATGTATTGCTTTAATTCATCAGGACAAGCTGTTTATTAAACAAAACGTAAAATTAATAATGACAAATAATATGAGTTTTGCGGCACTTAAGAAAAGTGTTGCACCAGGCCTTGTGGTCTTTTTAGTCGCACTTCCACTCTGTTTAGGAATTGCGTTAGCTTCTGGAGCTCCACCTATTGCGGGGATTATATCTGGAGTTATAGGAGGTGTAGTAGTAGGATTGTTAAGTAACTCTAACATTAGTGTGAGTGGTCCAGCAGCAGGATTAGCAGCTATTATTTTAGGAGCAATTACAGAGTTAGGTTCTTTCCAACTTTTATTGACGGCAGGAGTAATAGCAGGAGTAATCCAACTTGTTTTAGGATTTCTAAAGTCAGGGACTATCGCTAACTATTTTCCATCAAGTGTAATAGAAGGAATGTTAGCGGGTATTGGGTTAGTAATTCTGATTAAGCAATTGCCTTTAGTATTCGGAGTAAGCGCCTTAGGCGATATTACATCATTCGCATCTATTCAGCTTGGTACAGTTATCATCACAGCAATATCTTTAGCAATATTACTCTTGTGGAATAAAATGGCATGGACCAAAAAAGTTTCTTTTTTACCAGCAGCCTTAATAGTGGTAGTAGTAGGTATTTTGATTAACCAATTTTGGTTATCTACAGGGAGTTCATTAGCGATAGAATCATCGAGATTAGTATCTATCCCTCTATTTGATAGCCTATCAGATATCAGTTCTATTCTGGTCTTTCCAGATTGGGCAGGATTTACGAACCCTGCGGTGTGGATGATTGGCGGAACCATTGCCATTGTAGCTTCTATTGAGACCCTGTTGTGTATAGAGGCGACAGATCGCTTAGATCCATTAAAGCGTCATACAGATACGAATAGAGAATTAAAAGTACAAGGTATCGGAAATGTATTGAGTTCTCTATTGGGTGGTTTACCTATGACCTCAGTAGTCGTACGATCATCAGCTAATGTCAATGCTGGCGGACTGTATAAAGCATCGGCTGTCATTCATGGAATATTCCTATTAGTAGCCGTGGTCACTCTGCCATTAGTATTAAACATGATTCCACTGGCTTCTTTAGCAGCAGTGCTAATTTTAGTGGGGTACAACTTAGCTAAACCAGCTATCGTTATGCATTTTTGGCACAAAGGATATACACAATTTATCCCTTTTATAATTACGTTTATTATGGTAGTAGCAACTGATTTATTAGTCGGAGTGATGATCGGTATGGGAGTAAGTGTATTGTTCTTATTAATAGGAAATGTAAGAAAGGCCTTCTCTATGCAACGTCAGATAAAACAAGAACAAGTAGTCTATACCTTGACTTTAGCAGAAGAAGTATCTTTTTTAAACAAAACAGCTATTAAAAACAGGCTTTATCAATTGCCAGATAATTGTTATTTGGCTATAGATGCAAAGCGTATGGGGTATATCCATGTAGATGTCTTAGAGCTTATAGAAAACTTTATAAACGAAAAGGCAAAAGAGAAAAACATACTCATTACAACAACAGGTTTTCACAAAGAAGTGAAAGTATCAGGAAATCAACAGAATATTATTTTATCACACAGAAAAACTATTTAATTATGAATTCATTTACAAAAGAAATATTAGCAAACACAACACCTGCACAAAGTTTAGAACTATTATTAGAAGGAAATAACCGATTCGTAAACAACCTAAAGTTTAACCGTAACTTCTTACACCAATTACAAGAGACGAAAGACGGACAACATCCCCATGCTGTTATTTTGAGTTGTATGGATAGTAGAGCTCCATTAGAGCACGTATTAGACCAGGGTATTGGTGATATATTCAGCTTGAGAATAGCGGGTAACGTACTAACGGATGAAGTAATCGGAAGTATGGAATACGCGTGTAATGTAGTGGGAAGTAAGTTGATCATGGTGTTGGGACACAGTAGATGTGGTGCGGTAACAGGAGCGTGTAACCATACTACATTAGGAAAGTTAGACACAATTTTAGAACATATACACCCAGTAGTAGATAAAGTAAAAGCTAAACACGCAGGAGAAGATTTATCCTCTGCCGAATTAGTAGAGTTGGTAACTATAGAAAATGTAAGATCCATAGTGGCTCAATTACAAGAAGTGAGTCCATCATTGACTAAGCTGATCGAAGAAGAGAAGATAGGAGTAGTAGGAGCTTATTATGATGTGGTAAGCGGTAAGGTAGAACTGATCTGCTAAGGCAATTTGATTAAAGTGAAAGGAGGGTGTCCCAAAAGGTCACCCTCTTTTGTATTATATAAAACGTTACTTTTCTCTTAGATTAAAAGTTCTTGCAATTAAAACGAGTTTTAGACTTATAATTTGTCATTTTTCGTTTATCAGTCTCTTTTTTAGGATGAAAATTGTTGTTTAAAGTCGATTTTTCTCTATTCTTAGTAAGTTTTCTTAAATTATGTGCAAGAGCCATCAGTCCAAATTCAATTTCGACCATTTCTAATCCTCTTAGAGTAAACCTAGTAAATTTGTTGTTGCTTTTTAGTTGTCCAAAAACAGCTTCTACTTCTACAGGTCTTTTACTTCTATGATATTTACCGCGTTCAGAGTTGAGTAATTCTCTAATATGTTGTTTTATTTGAACCAATCTATGATTCATAGAGACTGTTCTGTTTTCTGCTGCTTTATTACATAGCTCTTTTAACGAGCATTTCAAGCAGTTAGAAGCTTGATACAGATGTATTTTTGACGCAAAACCAGTGGTGGTGTATTTAGTACTACTTCCAATATTAGGTAGCTTTTCTCCATTTGGACATAAGATGTAATCAAACAATTTATTGTAGTAAAGATTGTGTTGTAGAAAAGGGTTGTTCTTCCAAGCTCTTTTCTGTTCCATATGAAAATAATTAAATTTCACATAGGGCGTTATTTCTCTTTCAAGTAAATACAGATAATTCTCTTCGCTACCATACCCAGCATCTGCTACAACTTCTTTACTTTGTTGTGCATAGGTTTGTTCAAAAGTCTCTAGATGATTGATTAAGGTAGTGGTGTCAGTTGATTTTTGTGCAATAGTATAATGTGTAATAAATTGATTTTCAGTACTTATTTGAGTATTGTAGGCAGGTTTAAGTTGCCCGTTTTTCATGTGATCTTCTTTCATTCGCATAAAAGTAGCATCTGGATCTGTTTTACTATAACTATTTCGAGTACCTAAAGTTTCTAGTTGTTGTTCGTATTTTTGCAAGCGAGGTAAATGCTCGTCTTCTAACTGTTTGAGCTGTTTAGCTGTAGGTTTGGGTAGGTCTGCCCTATGTTTATTTAACTGAGTCACTTTTTCTTTAAGCTCTAAACTATCAATATTTTTGGAACAGTGTTCTTTTGCGAGTTCACTTTGATCCTGTTTGATTTGACCCTCTATTTCTGTGAGAACATCTTGAATTTTTGTTTCTAATTTAGCCTTGTTTTTCTCCACTGAACCACGCCATACAAAGGTGTATCGGTTAGAGCTAGATTCAATTTTTGTTCCATCAATATATTGAACTTGTAAACTAACATATTGTAATTCTTGTAACAGACGAACCACATCTGCAAAAAGCTGATGGATTTGACCTTTCAATCGCTTAGCGCGAAAATAATTAATCGTGCGATGATCAGGCAAGCTATTACCAGATAACCACATAAAATAAATGTTCTCCGTCAAAGCCCGTTCAATCTTACGCGATGAATAAATATTATTGAAATAGGCGTAGAATAAGACTTTTATCATCATACGGGGATGATAACTGGTGGTCCCTCCTCCTTTGTATTGACTTAAAATAGAACTAATATCTAACTCATCAACAACAGCATTGATAAGACGAACAGGATGGTCTAGAGGAATTTTAGAAAAAATATCTTCAGGAAATAGACTCGGCGATTTTAAACTTTCAGATTTGAACATTATATTTGTCTTTCTTATTGTTTGGTTGCACCTTGAAGATAATTATTTTTGAGGACAAACAATGAAAAAACCCCGCCTTTTTTAGACGGGGTTTTGTTTTTTAGGCTTTTTAGACAGCCTCCTTTGTGTTTTTGATTATTTTTCTTGTGCCAACATAAGCCAAATTATTGGCAAAGGGTAATTATTGTCTTAAGGGTTAAATATCAACATCGCGAACACTGCAAACAAAACTAAGTGCATTACTCCCATAATAGGAGTGGTACGCTTACCTAAGAAGGTCATTAAACTGAGTAGTAAAGTGATGACAAATAGAATTGTTTCTGTACTATTCATTCCAAAGAGTACTGTTTTTCCAGTTATAAGGCCTACTATTAAGACCGATGGCACTGTTAAACCTACTGTAGAAACGAATGCGCCATGGCATAAGTTAATTGCGCGCTGAAACTCATTGTTTAAAGCGGCTTTAACTGCTGTCATCGATTCTGGTGTAAATACAATTATTGCAACTAATACTCCTCCTAAAAGGGTTGGAAGATTTGCTGATTGTATGCCGTAATCGACAACGACAGCCATATTATGTGACAGTAATACGATAGGTAGTATCATGCCGAGTAAGATAATTGAGCGCAACCATATCTCCTTGTTAGCTTTTGTTGTCGTTTTTTCAGAAATCACTTCTGTTGCTTGGTTTTGTTCTTGTAGTAATCTGTCTTTGTAGAGAATTTCCATAGACCCCGTTTTGGGCTGTACATAGAGGTGTTTGTATCCTTTCATTTGAAAAAACAAGAAGATACCGTATAAGAAAATAATAAACAAAGCCAATAGAATAGCTTGAGTATCACTAAACCTTCCTCCTCCAGCTCCTTGAATAAAATTAGGTAGCATCAATCCAATGCCTCCCAACATAATAATCATGGCGATATAGGACATGGTTCCTTGTGCGTTGTATTCTTGTTCACCATATTTTAACCCTCCCAATAGTATACATAAGCCGATTACTAAATTCATTATGATCATCATCACGGAGAAAATAGAATCTTTTCCGATAGTAGGATTTTCGCCAGGTCCTAACATTACAGCTGAAATAAGAATTACTTCTATGGAGACAATAGAGAGTGTTAGAATTAAAGTTCCATAGGGTTCTCCTAACTTGTGAGCTAATTCATCTGCTTCTTTAACTACTCCAAACGCTGCTCCTACAATGGTAAATAAAAGCACTAAAAACAGTGTGCTCGCTAACCAAGGCGTTAAGCTTTCTCCTGTTATAGTGTTTCCGTAAAACAAGAATATAAATACAATTAACCAAATAGTTGCTAAGCGTACTTTAGTTTTCGTTGGAAAAATACTTGTTGAGTTTGCGTTTTTCATTGCATTATAATATTAAATAAATTTGGGTTTAGAACAGGTCAAAAGTATTACTTCTCATTATTTATGTACTTATCCTATGATAAATATTCTTTAGAAATAAGTGAAGGTGATTTTCTATTAATTTATTAGAAAGAGTAGATAAAAGCGAGCATTGTAAAAATATCAATATTTTGATAATACTCCAAGAGCTTAATTAGGAGACGGTTCAATAGAGTTAGGGGGGGAGGTGAGAAGTTTTCCTATACAGATTAGCTAAACTTTTTGCGTAGTCCCCAACTTTTGTTACTGATCCCTAACTTTCGCAATAAATTCCTTTTGAATACAAAAAATCCGTAAACACATAATATTTACGGATTCTATATTTTTCTATTATCGGGGTGGCAGGATTCGAACCACTCCTTGTAAATATCTTTAAATCAATCTATTGGCTTGTTTGTAAAAAACCAACTCACCTAATAGCTCACCTTAGTAAATTAGGTTAAAATCAAATATAATGATTTTAAATGTATTAAAAAAGTACTAAAAAGTTAAATAATCACCTGTTTTTTTGATTGATGGAAGCGAATATTTTAGTAAAAATATTAGTTTTAGCCTTTGTTTGTTTTTGTTTTATTTTTCGGTGTATTGTTGTGTTTATTTTATATTATTAGTTAACTAATTTAATTTGATGTATTTTGTTATGAAATGATATACTAGTTATGGTATTATTGTGTTGTCGGGGTGTATATTTAGCTTTAATTATGTGTTTTTAGATTGAAATAAATAGACTTTTGTCTATTACAAAACATTTTTTTACTATGAATGTTTAGGTAATTGATTCTTATATCTTTACTTTATGTATTTTATGTTCAAATAATTGTTTTCTTATATTATAAATATTAATAAAGTTTTTATCTCCCTTATATTCCTCATTGCCATTTGCAAAACCTTCTTCTGTAATTTCATCTGGATAACAATTAATTACAGGTATAATAGAAGACTTAAACATATATTTTACGTGATCTATTAAATTGATGTCATTAATTTTTAATATTTTAAATAGTAAATCAATTTCTTTAGGATTAAATTGAAAATTGCCCATAGGAAATAAATGAATCGTGAAATAAGCACTATTAAAAGAGTGTTGTGATTTTTCTTCTTCTTGTTCCAGTTCCTTAAGCTCTTTTTGCATTACTAGTATCTTATTTGTGCTATCATCAATTTTCTCTTTTTCTTTAATGATCCATTCAACAAAGGTTCCTTCTTCTTTAGTGTAATTAATTTTTTTGATTAAAATTATAATTATCATATTGTTCTATGTAGGTGTCAAGAAGATTTAAAACTTCTAATATCTTTTCTTGATTTTTTATATTTTGATAGTATTCAAGTAAAACAGTTAGTGTAAATAATACATTTTCAGTGTGTTTATTGATTTAAAGTAAGATAATGTATCATTCACATTGTTTAAGACATTTGATAAAAATGTATCAGAAAGCTTTAAGTTTGTGATTCTGCGTACTAGGCAATCAAAGTGTATAATGAAACGACAGTATTTTATAGTACATATGTGATACGAAAAGTTTGAATTACCTTGTTTTGTCTGATGGCAAAGCTCTTCATATTGTTTACTAATTTCACCAAACTGCTGTTCTGCATATTCTACTTGATTTTGAACAAAAATGAATTAAACTTACTTTTAAAAAATTAATATATTTCTAATATTTCCCAAAAAAACACGTTGATTTAAAAATCTTATAGTATTATTTTTAATTTTATATCCTAGTCCAAATGAATAACCAAAATCTTCGTTAAAATCAAATATTTGAAGAACTATAGCTGTAATTTCACCATCTTTAAACTCTATATAATCATTATAAACAAAAATAGCAGTTTCTTCCTCAATATCTTCTTCTATAATTTCATGTGCAGTTTCTATTGCTTCTTCTAAGTCATCTGTAATTATTTTTTTCAACTTATTTCCTTCAGTATAAATATATGGACTAAAATCATTATTCTCTTGAATACTTTTAATCGCATATTCTTCTGCATCAACAACCATTTGTTGTAAATCTTTTCTAAGATCAGTAAAATTCATATTATTATTTTTTATTTTAATAGGAGGAGGTGTTTTTAATGCGTTTTCTAACGCTTTATTTGGTCCTTTACCTTTAAACACCCATTCTACATCCCAACCTTGTTCGGCAAGCTTTTTATCAAAATCAACCTCGTTTTTAATTTTTCAACTATAAGGTACTTCTTTAGACAAATAATCTTTGACTTCTATGGCTTTTTTATTACTAATATCTCCGATATCAAGTTTTCTTTCAAGAATACCAGATTCACTTCTTACTGCATTTCCTTTTGAATCAAGTTTCATAGGAAGTTCACGTTCTCCAAAACCAATCATTTTGTGATAATCATCAGCCATCTTATTACCTCTATTGGCATTTTTCATATTTGCATCATACTTATTACTCCATTTGTCATAATCTAATTTTCTTCCTTTTTTTGATATCTATCCCATCTGTTAGCTTTATGCCCAGGAGTACCAGGTTTTAATTTATTTTCAACCTTCGCATCTTTATCACTATGTGTTTCATTTCCATCAGGTTTCTTTTCTTTTGGTTTTTCTGCCTTAGGCTTAGTTTTAGGTGTAGGTTCATCAACATGACCTCCTTTGTTATCTGGTGAAACTGCTTTATGTCCAGGATCAGCAGGTTTAGTATGAACTCCTTCTGTAGCGTGATTTTTATTCTGAGTTGTTTTTCCACTACTATGAGGTTCATTAACAACATGATTTTTACCTGTTCCCTTACTTTTTCCACCTCCTAACAAAAGCATTCCTAAAGCACAGTAATCTTGCGTAGTTCCACCTGTAGTATAAATATTCTCTATAGCATTAATATCCGTAAAGGTAGATTTTTTTACACCTTTTTTAAAATCATCTAAAGAGGCTTCTCCTGTTGTTCCATAGGTATCTAAATAAGCTGTAGTACCATCTAATACTTTATAGGTATTTCTACCAGTAATTCCAAGCCTTAAATTAGTTAAAAGGCTTCTAGGAGCTACTTTAACTAAATTGAGTGTTCCTTGTAGAAAACCTCTTCCACCTCCTGCAAATAGAGATCTAAAACCACCACCTGAAATTAATCCTCCACTCATTGCGATCATTCCACCTACCATAGCACCTTCTGCTACTCCTTTTATAAAATTAGATATACCTATAGCATAAGCTTGCGTCCACGTTTTTATATTAGGATTAAAAGAAATCTCGTCACCGAAAATTGGGCAAATCATGGTGTGATCTCCTGTTATGGTATCAATTCCAAATATAGTAAAATTACTTTTTGAGTCTTTCCATTTTTCTTACTTTAGCCACTAATTGCCCACAAAGTAAGCTTCCTATGACCGCTCCAAATGCCGCTCCAGCTATTGCGCCAATAAGTACTAAAGCTGCTCTACCAGTAGCTACTACAGCTACAGTTATTATTGCAGCTAAAATAGCTGCCACTAGCATTAATTTTTTACAACTAAAATCATCAAAGCTACTTGTAGCGGTGTTACTCTTAAGGATATATTTCTCACCCTTTTTATTTTTAACTTTTTCTTGAGTAGATTGATATTGAGCAGGCATTAATCCCCCAGTACACTCCCAAAAGTCTTTTTCTGTTATTGTTTTATTTCCCATAGTAACTATTCTATACGTGTCTGTACGATATCACGTTTATACCAATATAGTCTACAGCGATATTTTGAATATATAATCAAAGCTAATCCTAGCTGACGAGTAACTTTATCATCTCCAACTCTAATAGCTTTTTTTAATAGAAATGTATATTTACAACTATAAGTTTTTAATACTTGTCTCATATCAGTCTATTATTAATGAATTACTTGATCTTGGCGGTTGTTTTTGCTGCTCTAATGTACTGTTTAGTAAAACATTTCCTAAGGTTTGGTAGCTATCCTCAACCATTTCTAAATCATACTAATACTTTGCATACAAGAAGTTAGTATCTACTATTTCTGATTTAATGATTTTTCCTAATAGCACTTGATTCTTATCTCCTAAGTGGTATTGAGCTTCATCTTTTAGAATAGCTTTTTTATTTTCTAAATCAATATGCATAAAATTTTCATAAGCCTTATTAAACCATTTTTTATATAAAGATTCAGCTAATTTACCCTCTTGTTTTACTATCTTGGTTTTATCTTTTAATTCATTTAAACTTAAGTGATTGGATATCCAAAGTAACTTATCACAATAATGCTATGCTATATGGAGAGTATCTGGTTAGTGAGATGGATATAATAATAGGAGAGAACATAATACTTTTTTAAGAGCTCTAGTACAGGAATAATGTTTTTAGGTAAAAAATAATTATAATCTCTTTTATATTTATTTAATTAATTTTTTTTGTAATTTTATTTTAAAATGGCATAATATTTGAATATTTATAACAATAAAAAGTAAATCTATTTTTTTTAACTCTTAAAAAATAATTCATCTTAAAGGATAATAAAATTCTTTAGAAGAATAAGAAAAAAGACAACAACCTTAAAAAGACTAGTTAATGAAAAGAAAATTATTACCACTATCATTTCTGTTTGTCTCAAGCTTAGCTATGGCACAGGTAGGAATAGGTACAAAAAATCCGGATAAATCAGCGATGCTTGAAGTAGTAGCGTCGACTAATGACTTAAAAGGTATTTTAATACCAAGAATACCTTTAAAAACTCTTACAGATAGTTCTTTTGTCAATAAGGGTAATGTAACAAATAGTTTATTGGTTTTTAATATTACTGAAAATGATGAGCTTAGACCAGGGTACTACTATTGGTTTGAGACAGGTTGGTTACGTATAATTACAGATCAAGATGAAGCTTATAGAGATATTCTTAAAAATGAGGAATTTGCGGTGAATGATAATGAGCAAAATCTTTACTTAAAAGACTCTAAAGGTAATATTGTATCGGTTCCTTTAAAAGATGTAAATATATTAACATCTTTGATAAGTCAGAGTAATGGACAGTATGTATATACTGCAGAAGATGGTAGTCAAACTACTATAGATGTTATCGGAGATGTAACAAATAACTTTGAAGATATTATTAATAATGAAGATGTTCAAGAGATTTTAAATCAGTATTTCAATAATGCTCTTCCCTTAGGTAACGTAACTTATGTTGAGGAAGAGGGTAGCTTTGTTTTTAAATATTTAGATGCGTCAGGAGCAAATCAACTCATAGACATTTCATCATTAGTAAAATCTTTTGAGACAATAACTACTATTACTCCAGAACAATCAAATGGAGTAAATACAGGTACTTATGTATATAAAAATGAAGCGCTTGATGAAGTAACTATAGATGTTATCGGAGATGTAACAAATAACTTTGAAGATATTATTAATAATGAAGATGTTCAAGAGATTTTAAATCAGCATTTCAATAATGCTCTTCCCTTAGGTAACGTAACTTATGTTGAGGAAGAGGGTAGTTTTGTTTTTAAATATTTAGATGAGTCAGGAGCAAATCAACTCATAGACATTTCATCATTAGTAAAATCTTTTGAGACAATAACTACTATTACTCCAGAACAATCAAATGGAGTAAATACAGGTACTTATGTATATAAAAATGAAGCGCTTGATGAAGTAACTATAGATGTTATCGGAGATGTAACAAATAACTTTGAAGATATTATTAATAATGAAGATGTTCAAGAGATTTTAAATCAGCATTTCAATAATGCTCTTCCCTTAGGTAACGTAACTTATGTTGAGGAAGAGGGTAGTTTTGTTTTTAAATATTTAGATGAGTCAGGAGCAAATCAACTCATAGACATTTCATCATTAGTAAAATCTTTTGAGACAATAACTACTATTACTCCAGAACAATCAAATGGAGTAAATACAGGTACTTATGTATATAAAAACGAAGCACTTGATGAAGTCACTATAGATGTTATCGGAGATGTAACAAATAACTTTGAAGATATTATTAATAATGAAGATGTTCAAGAGATTTTAAATCAGCATTTCAATAATGCTCTTCCCTTAGGTAACGTAACTTATGTTGAGGAAGAGGGTAGCTTTGTTTTTAAATATTTAGATGAGTCAGGAGCAAATCAACTCATAGACATTTCATCATTAGTAAAATCTTTTGAGACAATAACTACTATTACTCCAGAACAATCAAATGGAGTAAATACAGGTACTTATGTATATAAAAATGAAGCGCTTGATGAAGTAACTATAGATGTTATCGGAGATGTAACAAATAACTTTGAAGATATTATTAATAATGAAGATGTTCAAGAGATTTTAAATCAGCATTTCAATAATGCTCTTCCCTTAGGTAACGTAACTTATGTTGAGGAAGAGGGTAGCTTTGTTTTTAAATATTTAGATGAGTCAGGAGCGAATCAACTCATAGACATTTCATCATTAGTAAAATCTTTTGAGACAATAACTACTATTACTCCAGAACAATCAAATGGAGTAAATACAGGTACTTATGTATATAAAAATGAAGCGCTTGATGAAGTCACTATAGATGTTATCGGAGATGTAACAAATAACTTTGAAGACATTATTAATAATGAAGATGTTCAAGAGATTTTAAATCAGTATTTCAATAATGCTCTTCCCTTAGGTAACGTAACTTATGTTGAGGAAGAGGGTAGCTTTGTTTTTAAATATTTAGATGAAACAGGAGCGAATCAGCTCATAGATATTTCATCATTAGTAAAATCTTTTGAGACAATAACTACTATTACTCCAGAACAATCAAATGGAGTAAATACAGGTACTTATGTATATAAAAACGAAGCACTTGATGAAGTCACTATAGATGTTATCGGAGATGTAACAAATAACTTTGAAGACATTATTAATAATGAAGATGTTCAAAATAATATATATGAAATAATAGAAACAAAAGGAAAAGCATTATTATCAGATACTTCTATTAAAGTAACATATGGAGAAAAGGCATTGCTAAATGAAACAAGTATTGAAATAGCTAAAAAAGGAGTCGATGCAGAACACTTAAAAGATAATGCAATACTTACTTCTAAAATAAAAGATGGAGCTGTAAGTGAGAGTAAGTTATGGGCAGGTCAAGGAAAGAACAATTTTGTTGCTATAGCCCAAAACGATGGTACTGTAAAATACCAAGAGTTAGATACAGTATTACAAGGAGAGGCCTTATCTGTTGATAATTCTTTAGAGATAGAAGGTGATGCCTCGGCATCTCTTCTTAAGGGGGTTAAAGTCCAGGTTGCAACCAGTGGAATTGTAACTAAACATATAGAAGATAAAAGTGTTACTTCTGAAAAGATAGGCTCTGAAAATATGCCGAATGGTGCGGTTTTAATAGCTAATGGAATTGGAGGAGCTCTATTTACGCCCTTGAAAGAAGCTTTAATATATGCTGTCAATGGAGATATTGTAGGAGATGTAGAACAGACTATTTTGGTTAAAGGAGGTGAGAATGTATTAATTGGAGAACAAGGTAAAGAAGTGGAGATTGAACTTAATGTTTCTGGAGTCAAAGAAAAACATATCGCCAATAGAGCTGTTACGGCGTCTAAATTAAACGCAGAAAATGCTAATGAAGGATCGGTAGCTATAGTTGGTACAGGAGGTACTGTAAGTTATCAACCTTTAACATCTGATATGCTGACAGAAAAAGGATCTATTATACCAGGAGAAACAATCACCGCAATACAAGGCGCAGATGGGGCAGTACTTCAAAACGTAATTTTAGAGGTCAATGATAAATCTATTACTGCCTCTAAGCTTATTGCTAGAGAAGAGGAACAAGGATATGTAGCTATAGTTGGAGACCAAGGAATAGTTAATTATCAACCTTTAACTTCAAGTGTTTTACAGAATAAAGGAGCAATAACTACTGATGACATTATTATAGCATCTGATAATGGAGTAAATAAAGTGTTAGAAGATGTGAATTTAAGTATTAGAGAAAAGAGTATAAACACCGAACAATTGGCTGACAATGCGGTTAAAACAGCTCAAATATCAGAATTAGCAGTAACTAATGATAAGATTACTTCTGGTAATGTAGGGAAAGGTAGGGTATTGCTAAGTGATGATCAAGGAAGAACAGTTTGGGGAGAAATGGATAAAATTTATGACTCTGTAGCTGGTAATTTATTAACAGATAATATTATTACCATCATGCCTGACCAACACGGTGCAACTGTCACAGGAGATAAGGCCTTGTTAAAGGATATTAGATTAGGTATTAAAGAGCAAAGTATTACTAATCAACAAATAGCTGAACAAACAATTCAGATTAATAAATTAAGTAGTACAGGTTCGGATGAAGGAATGGTAATGGTAACAAATAGTGATGGTGGATTTAATTATGTGGATAGAGCGAGTATTGTACAAGAAGCGAAAGATTTACAGCTAGAAGATGGTTTGCACTTTGTTAATGGTAATGGAATATCTGCTGTTTTAGCTAATACAACAGTAGGAATACAAGATCAAGGTATTGTTACAGCAAAATTACAAGATAAGGCTGTAACAGCAGCTAAAATATCTTCAGAAGGAGCAGTTTTAAATGCAGTACTAACAGCAGATGGTTATGGAGCTGTAAATTATCAAGAAATAAACGAAAATATTTTTTCTGGTAAAGGAGAAAGCTTATTATCTGATACCTCAATTAGTGTTACCGCTGAAAATAAAGCTCTTCTACAGCAAACAAGTATCGCAGTTGCTGAGCAAGGAGTGGATACAAAACATATAAAAGATACTGCTGTTACCACAACTAAAATTAGTTCCAAAATAGGAGATGAGTTAATAGGTGAGGGAGCATTTTTAGTAACGAATGGTCAAGGAAGTACAACCTTTTCTTTTATGGATGAAATTGCCTCAAAAAGTGGAAAGGAATTAAAAGCAGATACTTCAATCTCTGTTGTTGGAGGAGATCATGCACTTTTAAAACAGGCAACTATTCAAATAGCTCCATCAGGAATTCAAGAACAACATTTAAGTGATAAATCTGTCACTCCTCAGAAAATTAATGCAGATGGTGAAACTAAAGGATTAGTGCTACTTACAGATGGTGAAGGTGGAGCGAGTTTTGAAACAGTTACAGCAGCTATAGCTGATGCGGGTAAAACTTTGTATGCTGGTGATGCTATCGAGGTTACAGGAGGAAATCAAGCACTTTTAAAGGATGTGAGTATTAGTGTTAAGGATAAAGGTATTAGAAATGGAAAAATAGCAGACAAAACAATTCAGGCAATAAAAATAGATGCAGATCAAGCAGATCAGGGAACTGTTTTAACTTCTTTAGGAGATGGAGAGGCAAAGTTTTTATCTTTGAATAGTTATGGTAAGCAATTAAATAGTGATAGTTCTATTACAGTGTCTAGTAGGGAAGGTGTTTTATTAGCACCTGCGTCTATTAAAGTTAGTGATGCAGGTATTACAACAGAGCATTTGGGAGAAAAAACAGTGACGATAAATAAACTTTCATCCGTAGAAGGTGGTCAAAGTGCTACATCTAATCAAATTTTGTTAACTGATGGAGAAGGAGGATATAGTTTTGGAAAAGTTGATCAGGTAATAACTAAGGCTAATATCGCTGGAGGAGAAACAATTTCTGCTACTTCAGGATCAATAGGATCAGTTTTAAGAGAGGTTGTATTAGAAGTAAATAACTTATCAATTGATAGTAAACATTTAAAAAACAATGCAGTAATTACAGAAAAGATTGCAAATGATGCAGTAACCTATGCGAAGTTAAGAGCTGCTTCAGTATATGGGACAGTAGTAAAAGATAAAGGAGTGACAGCTGCAAAAATATCGTCTCAGCAAGCAATTGAAGGAGAGTTATTGGTAGCTGATGGTGATGGAGGAGCTGCTTTTAGACAGGTTACTTTTAATGGAGTTGACTATAGTCAAGATGAGCAAATTAAAGATATAAAATGGTTAGATACAGATAAAAAAGTAGCTCAGAAAGTTTTCGAAATAGAATTAACTCAACCAGACAATAAAATAACACTAGATGGTGATTTTGCGTCAATTATTCTAGATGCTAGATTGATCAATCAAGCAACTAATTCTTCTACTCGTGATTTAATAAAAAAGGAAGTTGTTAATGGGAAAACGGTCTTAACACTTGGAACACCAGGTACAGTAACTGTAAAACATCCTAAAGGCAAGTATTACCTTATTTTAGAGTATGTAAAGAAATAATTTTCGATAGTATATTACTTATTAATATCAAATAATTAACATGAGAACATAATGAAACAACTAGTTTTTACAATAATAGGATTACTCTACTCTTGTATAATGGTGGCACAGATTGGAATAGGTACAGAAAACCCATCGAGTGGTATTGAAATAGAAGGTAGTATACGATTTCGAAATTTACAAGAGGGGGATTTACAACAGTTTAATAGAGAGGTTTTGATGGATAATCAAGGAAGGTTAGGATATTTAGAAATTGAAAGTGAGCGATCTTATTTTGTTAAGATGATTTCTGATGAAATGGAGGATAAAGTAGTTTTAAATCAAACAGATCAAAGTAAGGATTTATTTTTAGAGATAGAACTAGAATTACTACCGCGTACAATTTCAATTTTTGAAATTCACTATAATGTACCTGTCTCTTTCGAAACAGAGGACTATTCAGCTTTTAGCGATACACCTTTAGTTAGTGAAATTGGTGTTAGATTAATGAAAAAAGAAGATCAAGATAGTGATTATAGCAATGTAGCGGAAGGTAATCGATCATTATCAATACCTAGTGAATATGAAAAAACGGCACCAAATTTAGAGGTTAGACGTTCATTTGTTGAAGGAATGAATATTCAAGAAGTACTTAATAATGATGTTTATAGCAAAAAAATAACCTATAAATTAATGAGTTACACTAAGGATAATCATGGAATAGTTCAATATGGTTCACAGATGTCTGATAACAGAGGAAATGTAGGTATGCTACTAATTAAAGTTTATCACAAACCTTATTATGGAGAAACAATTAGCGAGTAAGAAAATGAAACAAATTATAAGTGCAATTTTACTGTTTCAAAGTGTCATTTGTATGGCTCAAGTTGGAATTGGTATAGAGAGTCCTAAGGCTGCCATACATATTGGTAAAGATGTAAAATTAAAAGATGTTATTCATGTGGAGGAATCTATGATGGATTACCCCAAACATTTAATTTCTGATGCAAAAGGAAATTTAGCTGTATTTACCGGATTACCAACTAATTTAATGTTTAAAAATGTTTTGACAGCTAAGATGAATAAAAATATTTACATTCCAAATGACAGCACACCAGATAGGAATGTTACTTATGAAGAGGAGTCACTAAACTTGAATAGCAAAATTGTGGTACCTCCCAATGAAACTTATGTATTAGAAATAGCTTATAGTATCCCTGCATTGTATGGAGCAACAGGAAATCCTAAAGGAGATTTTGGTGTTTTCTTGAAAAAGAAACAAGGAGATGGAGAATTTGAGAAAATAAATACTTCTGTGCGTGTTTTTTCTCCAAGTCTATCCAATGCTAATGCTGTAACGGCCATAGGTAGAGCAATTTCTTGCACTTATGTAGATATAGTAAAAAATGATACAGATGTTCCGTTGGAGATTGTATATGATGTATACGGTTTTACAGATCATATTAATCTGCGTAATTATACTATTACATTTGGTTCATATGATGATAGGACCAGTTATCAGAATTATAACTGGGGAAGAGGTGTTTTTGTTATAACAATTAATGAGTTAGTAGAATAGAAATGAAGCAGAGAGTTAACATATTGTTTTTTATTTTGTTCAGCATTAAAATGATTGGACAGGTTGGGATTGGAGTTGAAAATCCAGTGGTAAATTTTGATATAAATCCTAAGGGGATTCAAGTTGAAAATCCTGAGGATAGATATATTCGTTTAGAGGGATTAGGACGTAAACCTGAGTATTTGCGTAAAATAGTATTAAATCAAGATGGAGATCTTGCTACAATGGACTATAGTTCAGATAATTTTAATTTGAAAACTATTAAATATGTTAAGAGTAAAAGGACCGTTCATACAGGTAAAAGTGCTAATGTAATGGATCCTTCTAAAGATCAAATTACTTTAGAAATGGATTTAGAAGTTACTTTATCTCCCAATACAGATAATATCCTTTTTTTAGAGTATGACGTGCCTATTTATATATATAATAATAAAGAAAATAATCTTATAGTTGTTGGTTATGTTGGAGTTACTTTAACTAAAGTTGAGGAAGATACTACATTAGTAGAATTAGATCAAGGATCAAGAAAACTAACCAACTATGAAAGTAAAATAAACTCGGAAGGAGATGTTTTTTTGGGAGTATCGATAACAGGTAAAGCAATAGACCAAATAAGTAATACTGAAACAGTGAATAAGGTAGTAAAATATAAATTGTATGGTTATGTTGAAAAAGGACGTTATGATAATATTGATAAAGAGGTTTATTTTGGTAATGCAAATGGTGAAATAGAATCATTAGGAATAGGCGTCTTTAATGGGATTATATATGAAAAGATAATTTCGACATATTGAGTAAGAACTGACAAATTACAATTATCAAATAAATTGAACAATCTTAATTATTACAAAAGGAATGATTAAAGTTGAGAATGTTTTTTAGTGATATAGTGATTGATATTCGTTTAGAACTTATTGTTGCCTTACCCATAAAAAAAGGTGGTTTAGTTATTTTACTAAACCACCTTTTTTTATGGGTAAGCTTTCTGTTAATCAATTTTAGAGGACTTCTAATATTATAATCTGAAGTTTTCAAATTATAAAAAGATTGCGAGTATTTCAGCTACTGAAATGATTAATAAATTAAAGTATCCTTTTTGGATAAAAAAAGTTAAAACTATTAATTTGTCTTTTATAATGTAAATTAAGTCTCTATTTTTGATTTTTATTTGATAAAATAGCAAAAAAATAAAGGTTTTTTAGAGCTATAAAACACTTTTTTTATTGTCAGAATGAAATGTAGTAATATATTAAGGTGTTCTTCAATTTCATTAGTAAAAAGCAATATATGTAAATTAAATATTCTCTAATGTTAATACTAGATCAACAGTTTGACTATTGGAGATGAAAATGAATTCATTGTTTTTTATCATGATATTTATGATAAAAAGTTGTAAAAATATCGATAATTTATAAGAAAATATTTGTGTTTGTTTTTTTATTTGTTTAAATTAGGATGGAATTATTTAGGTTTTTTGTAAAAATACATCTAAGAAAAATAGTAAGTAATCAAAAAAATAAAATCGTGTATGAATCAGAACTGTTTAAAAATAATTTTGCTGCTATTTTGCAATGTTTATTATGTATCTCATGCTCAAGTAGAAGCAGATAAAATTGAATTAGTAAATACAGGTGTATTTTCTGTTTCTCCAGGAACTATTGTTGCTACAGAGTTTGACTTTATTAATACGTCTAAAGGAAAATTTACCAACGATGGGGATATTTATTTTTATAAAGACTTTACCAACGACGGAATTTATGGTATGTCATCTATACATAAGACATCTTCTGCTTATTTTGTTTTAAATGATGAAACAAATGCTAAGCTGATTAAAGGTAAAGGTCTGTCATCTTTTTATAACATTGTATTTGATAGTAAATTAGATGGTATTGCTTTCGATTTGAAGAATAATATAGATATCCAAGGACTAGCTTCTTTCAAAAATGGAATTATTAAAGTAGATGCCTCAAAAAAGTCAGAAGAGCCTTTGTCGATGGGTATGGTGAGTTTTTTGCCTAACTCGAAACATGTGTAAATCGTCAGCAAAAAGTGGACAATTAAGATACTATAAATAAGATAGTGTTTTCAAAAAATGATAACTTTATAATTATGGGAAGAGTCAGTAAGAAAACACCAGAAAGTATGGTAAAAGATATCCGTAAAAATACGCGTAGACTATTTACCTCAGAACAGAAAGTATTGATTGTAATAGAAGGATTACGAGCAGAGCTATCTGTATCAGAACTATGTAGAAAATACTCCATTAGTCAAACTCAGTTCTATAAATGGAATAAAGAGTTTTTAGAGGCAGGTAAAAAACGATTATCAGGAGATATTACAAGAGAGGCTACCAGTGATGAAGTAGCAGAGTTACGCAAAGAAAATGCAAAACTAAAAGAGGTAGTTGCAGATTTGGTATTGCGTTACGATATTGTAAAAAAAACCTTAGACATGCTGGAATAAATGAATTATATCGCAAGTATATGAGACTAACAGCAGCAGAGAAATATGAGCTAATCCAAAGTGTAACCACAAGTGAATTGGGAGTTAAAAAGACTCTTGAAGAGTTTGGTATTCCTAAAAGCAGCTTTTATAAATGGTATAAACGTTACTTAGAAAAAGGATATGATGGATTAGAAAAAAGTAAGCGAATAAGTAATAGGCAATGGAATAGTATTCCTGAGAGTCAACAGAACTTAGTTGTTGAGATAGCTTTAGAATATCCTGAATTATCTTCACGAGAATTAGCTTATAAAATTACAGATGAACAAGGTATCTATATCTCAGAGTCCAGTGTTTATAGAATATTAAAGAAGAGAGATTTAATACCCGCTCCAAATCATATTCTAATAGAAGCATCTAATGAATTTAAAGATAAAACACAGTTTGTACATCAAATGTGGCAAACAGACTTCACGTACTTTAAAATTATTGGATGGGGTTGGTATTATTTAAGTACGATTTTAGACGATTACAGCCGTTATATTATTCATTGGGAACTATGTGACTCTATGGAAGCTAATGATGTAAAAAGAACCGTAGAAACAGCTATAAACAAGGCAAAACTCAAATCAAAAGCAAAACCTAAGTTGTTATCTGATAACGGACCTTGCTACATCGCAAAAGATTTAAAGATCTTTTTAGAGAAGGATATGAAAATGAAGCAAGTACATGGGAGACCTCTACATCCTCAAACACAAGGAAAAATTGAGAGATATCATAGAACAATGAAAAATGTTGTAAAACTTAATAATTACTATCATCCTGAAGAGCTAATAGATGCTATTGAGGTTTTTGTAGAAAACTACAATAATAACAGATATCACGAGGCAATTGGAAACTTAACTCCTAAGGACGTATATTATGGAAAATCAGATAAAATATTAGAAAAAAGAGCTGTTTTAAAACAAGAAACTTTAACTAAAAGAAGACAGTTGTATAATCAACAAAAATTAATAAATTTATAACTAAAACACTATCTTATGCTTACGTCCTAAAAGTCTACATTAGTTTGAAGACATACAATAATCATTACAAAATATCTTGGATCGAAATGAATATAAGACTTAAAAATAATTTTTCTAATATTAAAAAATAGAATAAAAATTTTGTAAAGGCATTAAAGCAATAGGATGAGAAGGAGTGGGGACCTGTAGAGTAATTAGAGTATAGTTAACGATGATTACAATACATCTCATCCTGCTTTAAGGCCTAACTATTGAAATTTACATTCTAAATAGCAAAAAAGATATGTTTCTAAAAGCACAAAATAGGATATAAATGTCATAAAATAAAACACTTTAAGTATAATAAAAATAGCTAGTTAAATGAAAAAAAGATGGATTTTACTCAGTGCTTTTTGCGCAAGCGCAATAAGTCACGCTCAAGTTGGAATAGGGACTGCAACCCCTAATCCATCATCTCAACTTGAGATATCTTCTGATAAGCGAGGGATTTTAATTCCACAGGTTAGATTGAAGAATCTTACAGATAATAAAACAATAAGCAACGGAAATGTAGAAAGTTTATTGGTATATAATACAGCAGCTAGTGAACAATTACAGCCAGGATATTATTTTTGGAAACAAAATACTTGGACTCGTTTATTGACTGAAATTGATGACAAAGTAGTAGATTTTCCGATTATTAGTAAGTTTGTAGTGGAAGAAGAACTATTGAAATTATATGATACACATAATAATTTTGTAGTTATAGATTTAGAAAAATTAAATGTAATAACTACTTTAGTTAAGGATGCCTCGGGCAATGGGAAGTATACGTATAAAAACGAGGCAGGGGCAGAAGTTGTAATTGATGTTCAGGCGGATGTTATCAGCAATTTTGAGACTATAATCAACAATACAGATGTCCAGGATATCATCAACAATATCATCAAAACAGTAGGCGGAAATGTTTACTACGATGGCAGCTCTTTTACTTATATCACTGAAGATGGTGATACAGTTAGTTTGGATATTTCTTCTGTTGTAAAAGCCAATGAAACGCTAACTACTTTAGTAAAAGATGCTTCAGGTAATGGACAATACACTTATACCAATGAGGCAGGAACACCTGTAGTTATCGATGTAAAGGCAGATGTTATCAGCAATTTTGAGACTATCATCAACACTACAGAGGTTCAGGATATCATCAACAACATCATCAAAACAGTAGGGGGAAATGTTTACTATGATGGTAGTTCTTTTACTTATATCAATGAAGATGGTGATACAGTTAGTTTGGATATTTCTTCTGTTGTAAAAGCCAATGAAACGCTAACTACTTTAGTAAAAGATGCTTCAGGTAATGGACAATACACTTATACCAATGAGGCAGGAACACCTGTAGTTATCGATGTAAAGGCAGATGTTATCAGCAATTTTGAGACTATCATCAACACTACAGAGGTTCAGGATATCATCAACAACATCATCAAAACAGTAGGGGGAAATGTTTACTATGATGGTAGTTCTTTTACTTATATCAATGAAGATGGTGATACAGTTAGTTTGGATATTTCTTCTGTTGTAAAAGCCAATGAAACGCTAACGACTTTAGTAAAAGATGCTTCAGGTAATGGACAATACACTTATACCAATGAGGCAGGAACACCTGTAGTTATCGATGTAAAGGCAGATGTTATCAGCAATTTTGAGACTATCATCAACACTACAGAGGTTCAGGATATCATCAACAACATCATCAAAACAGTAGGGGGAAATGTTTACTATGATGGCAGCTCTTTTACTTATATCAATGAAGATGGTGATACAGTTAGTTTGGATATTTCTTCTGTTGTAAAAGCCAATGAAACGCTAACTACTTTAGTAAAAGATGCTTCAGGTAATGGACAATACACTTATACCAATGAGGCAGGAACACCTGTAGTTATCGATGTAAAGGCAGATGTTATCAGCAATTTTGAGACTATCATCAACACTACAGAGGTTCAGGATATCATCAACAACATCATCAAAACAGTAGGGGGAAATGTTTACTATGATGGCAGCTCTTTTACTTATATCAATGAAGATGGTGATACAGTTAGTTTGGATATTTCTTCTGTTGTAAAAGCCAATGAAACGCTAACTACTTTAGTAAAAGATGCTTCAGGTAATGGACAATACACTTATACCAATGAGGCAGGAACACCTGTAGTTATCGATGTAAAGGCAGATGTTATCAGCAATTTTGAGACTATCATCAACACTACAGAGGTTCAGGATATCATCAACAACATCATCAAAACAGTAGGGGGAAATGTTTACTATGATGGTAGTTCTTTTACTTATATCAATGAAGATGGTGATACAGTTAGTTTGGATATTTCTTCTGTTGTAAAAGCCAATGAAACGCTAACTACTTTAGTAAAAGATGCTTCAGGTAATGGACAATACACTTATACCAATGAGGCAGGAACACCTGTAGTTATCGATGTAAAGGCAGATGTTATCAGCAATTTTGAGACTATCATCAACACTACAGAGGTTCAGGATATCATCAACAACATCATCAAAACAGTAGGGGGAAATGTTTACTATGATGGTAGTTCTTTTACTTATATCAATGAAGATGGTGATACAGTTAGTTTGGATATTTCTTCTGTTGTAAAAGCCAATGAAACGCTAACTACTTTAGTAAAAGATGCTTCAGGTAATGGACAATACACTTATACCAATGAGGCAGGAACACCTGTAGTTATCGATGTAAAGGCAGATGTTATCAGCAATTTTGAGACTATTATCAACACTACAGAGGTTCAGGATATCATCAACAACATCATCAAAACAGTAGGGGGAAATGTTTACTATGATGGTAGTTCTTTTACTTATATCAATGAAGATGGTGATACAGTTAGTTTGGATATTTCTTCTGTTGTAAAAGCCAATGAAACGCTAACGACTTTAGTAAAAGATGCTTCAGGTAATGGACAATACACTTATACCAATGAGGCAGGAACACCTGTAGTTATCGATGTAAAGGCAGATGTTATCAGCAATTTTGAGACTATCATCAACACTACAGAGGTTCAGGATATCATCAACAACATCATCAAAACAGTAGGGGGAAATGTTTACTATGATGGCAGCTCTTTTACTTATATCAATGAAGATGGTGATACAGTTAGTTTGGATATTTCTTCTGTTGTAAAAGCCAATGAAACGCTAACTACTTTAGTAAAAGATGCTTCAGGTAATGGACAATACACTTATACCAATGAGGCAGGAACACCTGTAGTTATCGATGTAAAGGCAGATGTTATCAGCAATTTTGAGACTATCATCAACACTACAGAGGTTCAGGATATCATCAACAACATCATCAAAACAGTAGGGGGAAATGTTTACTATGATGGTAGTTCTTTTACTTATATCAATGAAGATGGTGATACAGTTAGTTTGGATATTTCTTCTGTTGTAAAAGCCAATGAAACGCTAACTACTTTAGTAAAAGATGCTTCAGGTAATGGACAATACACTTATACCAATGAGGCAGGAACACCTGTAGTTATCGATGTAAAGGCAGATGTTATCAGCAATTTTGAGACTATCATCAACACTACAGAGGTTCAGGATATCATCAACAACATCATCAAAACAGTAGGGGGAAATGTTTACTATGATGGTAGTTCTTTTACTTATATCAATGAAGATGGTGATACAGTTAGTTTGGATATTTCTTCTGTTGTAAAAGCCAATGAAACGCTAACTACTTTAGTAAAAGATGCTTCAGGTAATGGACAATACACTTATACCAATGAGGCAGGAACACCTGTAGTTATCGATGTAAAGGCAGATGTTATCAGCAATTTTGAGACTATCATCAACACTACAGAGGTTCAGGATATCATCAACAACATCATCAAAACAGTAGGGGGAAATGTTTACTATGATGGTAGTTCTTTTACTTATATCAATGAAGATGGTGATACAGTTAGTTTGGATATTTCTTCTGTTGTAAAAGCCAATGAAACGCTAACTACTTTAGTAAAAGATGCTTCAGGTAATGGACAATACACTTATACCAATGAGGCAGGAACACCTGTAGTTATCGATGTAAAGGCAGATGTTATCAGCAATTTTGAGACTATTATCAACACTACAGAGGTTCAGGATATCATCAACAACATCATCAAAACAGTAGGGGGAAATGTTTACTATGATGGTAGTTCTTTTACTTATATCAATGAAGATGGTGATACAGTTAGTTTGGATATTTCTTCTGTTGTAAAAGCCAATGAAACGCTAACGACTTTAGTAAAAGATGCTTCAGGTAATGGACAATACACTTATACCAATGAGGCAGGAACACCTGTAGTTATCGATGTAAAGGCAGATGTTATCAGCAATTTTGAGACTATCATCAACACTACAGAGGTTCAGGATATCATCAACAACATCATCAAAACAGTAGGGGGAAATGTTTACTATGATGGCAGCTCTTTTACTTATATCAATGAAGATGGTGATACAGTTAGTTTGGATATTTCTTCTGTTGTAAAAGCCAATGAAACGCTAACGACTTTAGTTAATGTTAACGATGTGTTTACTTATACAAGTGAAAATAGCACAGCAACAGAAATTAATATTCCGAGTCTAGTAAAAGGTCATGAAACTTTGACAACATTAGAAAATGTAAAAACACAGGAGACAGAAGAAAGTGGTGAAGTTATTGATATTTATACCTTAACATATAAAGATGAAAATGGGAATTTAAACCCTATCGATATAAAAGTATTGGTGAAGGGAAGTGAAACACTTACAACTTTAGTTTATGATCCTATAGCTCATGTTCTAACTTATACTAATGAAAAGGGAGAAGAAACTATCTTAAAATTAACTGATTTAGTTGGAGATGGGGAATCATTAACTAAGTTAGAATTTGATGCAAGTACAAATTCTCTATTGTATACTGATGAAAAACAAATCATTCATACAATTGATTTAGAGACAATAAATAAACATCCTTGGTATGATTCTGCAACACAAAAAGTAGCAACATCTAATACATCTGATATTTATACAAGAGGTTGGGTAGGAATTGGTTTTACAGAACCTTCTAATGCACCAAATGAAAAGTTGAGAGTTAATGGAAGTATAACTGCAGTTAATAGTTATTATGCTGATTATGTTTTTGAAAATTATTTTGATGGTTACTCTGCACTTAAATATGATTATAAGTTTAAGGAATTAGATGATATTGCTGATTTTATTAGAGAAAATCGTCATTTACCTGGTATTACACCAATCCATGAATTGAAGAAAACAGAAGAAGGGTATGCAATTAATGTTTCGGAACTTTCTGTCCAACTTCTAGAGAAAACGGAAGAGTTGTATTTACATATGATTGAACAAAATAATGAGTTAGAGCAGAAAGAAGCTAGGATAAAAGAATTAGAAACTTTAAATCGTGAAGTATTAAAAAAGATTAATCTTTTAGAGGAAAAAGAAACTAAAATAAATGAATTGGAAATGATAAATAAAATGTTTTATCAAAAATTAGAGCAATTAGAGCAAGAATTGTTAGAGTTAAAAAGTAAAAACTAAACTTTTAAATTATGAGTTATAATACCACTACATATAAGTATATGAAATATAAGTTTTCATTATTATTGATACTTCTTTTTACGGCTTTTTCTAGTTTGGCTCAAACCCATATGACTAAAATTAAAGATGGAACAATATCGGGTACAAGTGCCACTCCGAATCCTGGAGTTATATTAGAATTAGAAAGTGTTAATAAAGGTTTTTTAGCCCCTCGTTTAACAACGCAACAAAGGGATGCTATAGCTATAGAGAATCGAACAGATGGTTTATTGATTTACAATAGTACAACAGGGTGTTTCAATTATTGGAGTACGATTCAAGATACTTGGTTGAGTTTATGTGGAACACCACCGCCTGCTGTATTTGAAATCACTAATCTACAATGTAGTTCAGTACAGTCAAATGGGAACTTTAAACAAGGTGAATTTTTAAATTCTTCAAACTTTTTAACTATTCCAGTTACTGTAACTCAAGCAGGTACCTATGAATTAACTGCTACAACAGATAATGGATATTATTTTACAACTAAAGGAACATTTCCTACCGCAGGTGCATATACGCTTTTTGTCCCAGGAATAGGTACACCGAATAACGGGTATGATTCAGGTGCTCAAGGTGATAGATTGACTATTTTACTGAATAATAGAGAAAGTAATTGTGAAAAATATATTTTTGTAGAAAGAGCTAATGTTAATTATAGTATCGTATGTCCAGACACTTCTATTGAAGGAGCCTATATGATTGGACAAACTTTGACAAATACACATAAAATAGTTTTAAAAGTTAATGTTATTTCTGTTGGATATTGGAGTATAACAACCAATACAAGTAATGGGTATTCTTTTAGAGGAACTGGTAATTTTAGTCAAGCAGGTGAGCAGACCGTAGAGTTGTTAGGAACGGGAACACCTATTAGTTCAGGGACTAATTCGTTTACTTTTACAACCAACTCAGATCAGATGTCAGCTGCTTGTACAGCTGAAATTATTGTACAACCAATTAAATATACAGTAGATTGCTCTCAAGCGACTATAGCAGGTGTTTATAAGCAGGATGAGGCTATGACTGCCTCAAATACTGTAACTATTAAAGTTGATGTTCAAGCCACTGGTGAGACTAATATTAGCACTAATCCTGTTGCTGGAATTCATTTTACTTCTGGACCTTTATCTTTTGATAGTATTGGAGAAAGAAATGTTGTATTAACAGCAGTTGGTACGCCGACTACTCCAGGGGATCATACTTTTACTTTAAATGCAGCTAGTGGAATGATATCACCTTGTTCTTTTGATGTTACAGTAACAGCTCAACCAGTAGCTTATAATTTAATATGTTCATCTATTCAATTAGAGGGCTCATATGCGCCCAATATTGCAATGACTACTGAAAATAAAATGATATTAAATGTTAATGTTCAATATCCAGGTGCTTATTCTATTTCTACCAATACGGTAAATGGAGTAACATTTTCAGCAAGTGGTACTTTTACAATAACAGGTACACAAGAAGTTACCTTGACTGCTACGGGAACTCCAGTTACAGGAGGAATTCATCGCTACACTATAACAACAAATAGTTCTATAGGAGCTAATACATGTAATAGAAATATCGAATATTTATATCGAAAAATGAATATATTAGGTCTTGGTGGAGGCGCCTATCAACTTGGATCAGCTTCTGGATCTGAAGCATCAAGAGCAATTCCACAAGCTGGGAGTAATTTTGGTCCTAATGGAACTGTAAAGATGGAAGGTATAACGATTTTTAATGGAAACTATATACAAGGAAATACTTTAAAGAACAGTATTAATAGTAATAAAATTGACGTAGTTGTTATTGGATATAATTATCAACCTGATGCAAATTCTATAGTGATTTTAGCAGATTTTGTTAAGAATAAAAAAGGAGTATTGATTCATTCACAAGAAAATGGTGCAACTTCTACAGAAAACATGATTAACGCTATTGCGTATTCAGCAAATACAACCGTATCAGGAACTGGTCAGACTTATATAAATCCAGTACTAAATTTAGATGATCCAATTTTAAATGGACCATTTGGGGATTTAAGAGGTAAAAATACAGGAAGTGATGTAAATAATTCTTACTATGTTACGGGCTACTCAAGTGAATTAAAGAGTTTCGTTCATCAACAAGGTAATACAGATCGTTCATGGTTTTTAAAGCATAATTCTTTAGGATATGTATATATTGGTGATTCAGGATGGACAGCAGGAAGTGCTAGTAATAACTCGACTACAATTTGGCCAGCTGCTATAACATCAGGTGGGGCACCAATCTCTAAAACTTACAACGGAGGTACAATTGTATTTAATAGTATTATGTATGCCAATACATTGACTTGGGCAATAATATATGTTCAAGAGAATACAGATGTAAATTATCAAATTCCTTAAAATAAATAATGAATAAGAACAAGGCTACTTAGAATCGAACTAAGTAGCCTTTTTTATTATAATTAAAAATCTTATAATTCTATAGAATAAATCAAAAAAAAATTATATTTATTATGTGTGTTTATTTCTGTTAATAGATAATCTTTATTGTTTGTTTGTTTAAATTTATTGTTTTATACTTTGTTTTTAACGAAATAAAATAATAGTATTGTATGATGTTATGACCTATAAATATAGAGTATAAATGTTTGTATATGGAATCTAAGCTTTTAAAATTTAATTTAATCTTATTTTTAGTTTTTTTTGTTAGTTGTGATAATAAGGTAATACCTGAAAAAGCAACCGTAGTTGAAAATTTTGAAATTAAATCCTACTTAGGTACTTGGTATGAAATCGCAAGATTTGATCTTTATTTTGAAAAAGATTTAGATAATACATCTGCACATTACTCTTTAAATGAAGATGGAACAATTCAAGTAGTAAATATTGGTTTTAATCAAAAGACAAAAAAATGGAAAAAAATTGATGGTAAAGCCAGATTTAGAAATAATGAAGATCAAGGAGCGTTGGAAGTAAGTTTTTTTGGACCTTTTTATTCAGGATACAATATAGTTGCACTTGATAAGGATTATAAATATGCTTTAGTTGTAGGGAAGGATTTAAATTATTTATGGATGTTGTCTCGAGAAAAATTTATCCCTGATAATATAAAATTAGATTTTGTAAACAAGGCGCAACAAATTGGATATAATACCTCTCGTTTAATTTGGGTTAAACACGATAAACTGCATAATCCTTACTTTTAGATGATATATGCATTTTTTTAACGATTAATATTACTATATATGAAATAAAAAGGGAGCTAATATAAGCTCCCTTTTAGTTATTAACTAATTGTAAATTAGAAAACCAATCTAAGTATATTTAGATACTAATACAGTTGCGTTAAATATTAGATCTAATTACTTTCATTAAAATTTACATATTAGAAATATAACAGTTGTTTATGAATTGCAAATGTAATTAAAAAAATGAATATAATATGTTTTTTATTTTCATTTTTTATACCATATTTTCCTAAAAGATTAATATAAAAATATTTATTATCAGAATTGTAAAGATTTAAACTAAAAATGGTTATTCAGTCTTTTTTAATAATTTATCTATTGTATCTGTATAGGATTTTTTATCATTACTATGATCTTTTAAAAATAAATACAAAGTTTCTACATGAGAACCCATATCATTGACAGATTTTATATTATTTTCTATACTATATAATTGCACATAATTTGAAATAGTGCTCATAACAACATTTAGTTGTTTTTCATCCTTAAATTTAACTTTCATATTGAATTTTTATACAAAAAAAATTATAATCTTTGTAAATGGTTTAAAATTAATTATTTTTAACATTTTTGATATTAAAAGTGTTAAATAATGGGAGATGTTTATTATTAATCAGCTTACTTATCTCTAAAAATAAGCCGTTAATCTGAGCCCTGTCGAAAGATAGTGTAAGTCAGCCTTATTGGACTCAAATTTATTATTTGAAGAATTAAGCTGAGGATTTCCTGGTGTATATCTAATGGTAGGCTTAGTAGTAGAATAATCTGCGTATAAAGATAATCCTAATTGATCGGTTATATTGTAGGTAAAAGCTGTACCTGTTGACCAACGAAAAGAACTATGAGGTTTATAAGAGCTAATAGTCATGTCATCTAGAATGTTAACTGGTAGAAATATATCTGTGTCATTTTGTTTGGCTTCAATTTTACCAGAGGCCCCAAAAGAATACCCTATTGTAGCTTTTAACATCATATTAAATTTAGAAGAAAAATGAAACGCATAATAGGGACCAATACCAGCATTCATGAAACCAAGTGCAGAATTTACGGTAGAAAGATTATACTGTTCAAAAGTATCAGAAGCTTCCAGTTTGTTTGTATTATTTTGTGCTAAAGGATATCCTGATATGGTAAACTCTCCTCCAATCCCTATTGATTTTGTGAAAAAATAAGCGCCTTCAAAGCCTGCTTCCCAACCAATTTTAGCCTCAGGTCCATCGTTATGAAATTTAAGTATGTTATTACTATTAAAACTAGCTCCTAATCTAACTGCTAAGAAAGAAGGGGTTTCATTGCCTTCAATTTTAGATAAGAAACTCAGATTATCTCCTTTATTACCATATATTTTATCAATGAAAAAGTAAGCCAAATTAGTGGAAAGAATTCCAAAACCAGCACCTGCTAGAATATCAGGTGACCAGTGTCTATTATTCATGCTACGACCTACCCCTGTCATGATGGCCATTCCGTAACCTGTGATAGAATAAGAAGGATTAACCAATCCATATTCTTTATCTAAAAATGCAGCATTGGCAAAGTATCCACCCGACCAAGCCCATATTTCATAAGCTAACGTAAGGTAGTAAGTTTGCTTGAAATAATAAAGAGATGAGCAAACAAGAAATAATGTACTCTCATGTAGAGGATTGGAAAACAAGTGGATTAACGCAATCAAGATACTGTGAAAGTGTCGGAATTAAATTAGCAACCTTTAGTTATTGGGTGGTTAAGTATAAGGCAAAGTCAGAGTCAACGCAATTAGACAATAATTTTATAACTGTAACAAAAGGTCAAGTCATCAATACTCAGGAATATGAGATAGTATATCCCAATGGTGTAAAGTTACGTCTACAAACGGATAATCTTAGTGAACTATATTCATTAGTAAACTTAGTGTAATGTTTAGTTTGAGTAGTTCTAATCAATTTCATTTGTATAGACAAGCTTGTGATATGCGCAAGAGTTTTGATAGCCTTTGTGGACTTGTCCAGAATGAACTTAATCAAGTAGCTCATAGTGGAAGTGTCTATATATTTATCAATAGACGCTGTAATCAAATGAAGCTCTTGCATTGGGAAGCAGGAGGCTTTGTACTATACCACAAGCGCTTAGAACAAGGAACTTTTGCTTTTCCCACGCATAGTAAAGCTCAAATAAGTTGGACTGATTTAGTACTGATGATAGAGGGAATCCAGGTTATCAAAAGTAACCAAAAAAGGCGTTTTTTATTGAAGTAAAACAGGTTAAAACCTTGTATATTCTGGGCTTTTGACGTATTTTTACTTCATGGAAATAGACTTAGAAAACTTATCGAAAGAACAACTTTTGGCGCTTATAAAAAAGCAGTCTAAGACTATTTCCAAACAAGACAAAATAAATACTAAGTTAGAGCAAAAGACATCTAAGTTAGAGCAAAAGACATCTCAGCTAGAACAAGAAAAGCAAGAACTCCAACGCTTAGTAGATCTTTTACGACGCATGCAATTTGGACAAAAACGCGAGCGTTTCGAAGACCCTAATCAAACACAGTTACCTTTAGAGGTTCAGCAAGCAGTCCTGGAAGAACAAGAAGAAGTAATCAAACAAGAGATCACTTATTCTCGTCAGAAGAAAAAACATCCAGGAAGAGCTAAACTACCCGATCATTTACCTGTAGAAGAAATAGAAATCTACCCAGAGGGAGATTTATCTGATAAGATTTGCATTGGTAAAGAAACTACAGATGTCTTAGATTATGTTCCAGGTTACTTTAAAATAAAACGTTACATCCGATATAAATACGCCACGAAAGACAAAGACAATACGCAAATCAGTATTGCACTGCTTCCAGAGCGAATTATAGATAAAGGAATACCTTCTGAAGGATTATTATCTACAATACTTGTTGACAAATACGTAGATCACCTTCCGCTATATAGACAGAAGCAACGCTTTTCAAGAGAAAATATCGATATAGCTTCTTCTACTATAGATGGCTGGGCAGCTCAATGTATGGATGCTTTAAAACCACTATATGAAAAGCTTCTGCTGGACATCAAAAATGAAGGATATCTTCAAGTTGATGAAACCACCATCAAAGTCTTAGATGAGAAAAAGAAAGATAAATCTCATCTTGGGTATTATTGGGTGTATCACGCACCTATATCCAAACTCGTAATGTTCAATTACAGTCCCACACGTAGTGGTAGCGCTGCACTACCTGTATTAGAAAACTTCAAAGGATATCTGCAAACCGATGGTTATAGCGGATACAAAGCCTATGGAGCTAAGTCTGGTGTAGTTCATCTGGGCTGTTGGGCACACGCTCGTCGTGAGTTTGAAAGAGCTCTTGACAATGATAAGACAAAAGCACAGCATGTACTTGTAGAAATACAAAAACTATATGCTGTAGAAAGAAAAGCAAAAGAACAAAACTTAACCCCAGAGCAAATTAAAGAACTTCGATTAGAACAAAGCTTACCAATCATCAATGAACTGGGTAAATATATGTTTGTTCAAATGAAACTCGTACTTCCTAAAAGTCAAATAGGTAAAGCTTTTGCTTACTCACAAACTAGATGGGATAATCTTAGTGCGTACTTATATGATGGAAACTTACAGATAGACAATAATCTCATTGAAAATGTAATTAGACCAGTAGCTATTGGACGTAAAAACTATCTCTTTGCAGGATCACACGATGCAGCTCAAAGGGCGGCTATGGCGTATACGTTTTTTGCTAACTGCAAAAAGCACGATATTAATCCATACCAATGGCTTAAATATGTTCTAGAAAATATTCAATCTATCAACCACAAGAACATTACAGATTTATATCCTCATAACTATAAAACATTAAACTCAAACGTTGTAGAAGAATAATTATATCTCACAAGATGTACTTGCTCGGGTGCATACTTGGCAAAAGCAGTTGCTGCATGACCAGATGGCCATGAATTAGTAGTACTACCATCGGGTCTCATTACTTTGGTTGAGTATTTTAAACTGTTTACAAAAATTCCAGTAATTAGCATGCTTCCAGCATAATTGTACACGCTTCGCCTTATATTATTTCTACCTTTAACCCCAGATGCTTTTAAACCAAAAGCTAAAGCTCCAGGAGCATATTGTAGATAATCATCAAAAGTATTGGCAAATTCGGGAATATATTTATTTCTAGTCTCAAGAATATGCTCTCTGCCATTCCAGGTTATAGCTGTCGAGCCAAAAAAAATAGTTGGAACGAAAGTTATTTTAACAGATTCACTATTCCAAAATGATTTTGGAAAGATAGAATCAGATACTTTATAGTTAGTATAATTCTTCTTATAGGCAGAACCAAGATCCTCTTGAAAAGCATGGGCTATTGAAGTTGTGAATAGAAGTGATAAAAAATACAAGGCTTTTATTTTTTTCATATCGAATTCATTTTTGTTTGTATAGGATTATAATTATGTTTTTATATGAATATACACTTATAGTTATGTTTAAAGCTTACTCATTTTTTGTCAAGTATTTTTTTGTTAAGGTGTATCCATTGCTATTATTTATTACAAGGAAATGGATATTATAAAAGTATGTGTTTTATAATATCCTTTTAGGATAATAAATGTTAAAAAAGAGGTTTTTTTTATTGTAGTAATGTTTTTAGTGTTTATTTTTGGTTCAAATTAATTAAAACATTAATAATAATAAAAGATGAAAAGAAGTTTATTAAAATTTTTAGCAGTAGGTTTTTTGGTATCGTTGTCAATTGCAAGTTTTTCTTGTTCTAGTGATGATTCTAAAAACGAAATTATTACAAAGAAAGAATCAGGGGCTAAAATATTATCAAATCACGTATGGATTACCTCAAAAATAGTGGATAATAAAGGTAACGATATTAGCTTAGATATTATGCCAGGTGCTATGTATGCAGGATATGCTTATTATAACACCAATGGAACTTTTAGAATTGTGGATTTTAACGATGGTCATAAAATGTTTGGTTTATGGAGTTTAACGGATAATGATTCTAAACGCAATTTAAAGGCGTATAACTCAAAAAATGAAATAGCTTTTGAACGTTCCGTAGATATAATAGAATTGAATAATAAAAAGTTTACCTACTCGATTGCAGATGTAAATAGTCCAGATATTATTTATAGTGTTGAACATATTCCTGTTACTAATCACCCTGAACCAAATACTCCAGCTGAAATTTTATCAAGTGTAGAATGGAAAACTACTAAGGTTTTGGATATTACAAACGGGATAGATAAAGCTATAGAGTTAGATAGAACTGTGCCTCCAGCCTCAAATTTTTCTGGCGATGCATATTATATAAATAATAGTGGCAGAGCATATTTTCCGAAAAACAAGGATAATAAGTATGTTAATGGTAGTTTTCTAATAACAGCTTATGGGGATAAATCAGCTGTTCGCTCTCAAGGTGATTGGTATGTTTCATTAGATGGTAAGACTAGAACTTTAATTGGGAGAGCAGCAGATGGATCTATTACATTTGAAAGAACAGTAGATATTTTTGAATTAACAAATGATAAATTCACCTATGATATACAAGTTGAACAAACTTTGTTAAGGGTGGAGCATGAGCCTATCAATTAATTAGTTATTTGTATTTTTTCCAATTAAGCAAAAAGACGTCCTCAACTATTATTAACTTGTTGGGGATGTCTGCTTTTTTTGGCGTATTCGTTTTAAATTGATTCTGCTAAAATAGATAATAATAGCGTTGTTCCTTTATTCGATTCAGATTCAATTTTTAACTTAGCTGATATATTGTCTGCTCTTTCTTTTATATTTTTAAGTCCAATACCATGATTGGAATTATACTTCATGCCTAAACCATTATCTTTAATACTAAAAATAATGTAGTTATTTTCAAAAGCAACATGGAGTTTACATTTACTAGCATTAGCGTGTTTATTCACATTTTGAAAACACTCTTGAATAATTAGATAAATATTAATTTTTTGATGGTTAGTTAAATATTCAAGATTAATATTGCACTCAAAACTATAGTCAGTTTTATTTTCATTATTTTGTTTGTTGACTAATTCATTTAGAAGCTTTTCAAATGATTTGTTTTGCAAAACATCGTGGTATGCGAATGAATGAGATATATTTCGTATAACATGTTCTAGATGTATAAGTTCTTTAATTAAACTATTTTTTAATTCTTCATTAGGAATTTGTAATAGTTGTGTATTAAAGCGAAGAGTAAAAATGCTATTAACCACTCCATCATGTAAATCTCTAGCAATACGATTACGTTCTTTTAAAATAGTCTGATTCTCAATGTTTTCTTTTTCTAGTATTAAATTTAAGATTTGTTCATTTTTTTGTTGTTTATCATTAGCATAAATTAATTCCCTATTTTTAATTCGCAGTCTCACTACAATGAAAATAAAAATAAAACTAATTATAACACTTGTTATGATGAAATACAATAAAATAACGCGTTGTTTTAGTATTGAGTTTTCTTGTTCTAATATAAAAGTGTCAAATTCAATTTTTGTAAAACTTTTTACTATTTTATTCTGTTGCTCTTCCATAAAGTAAGATGTATTAACTAGTTCAGCAATTAATTCCTGTGTTTCATAGGTAGGATGAGCTTCTAACAATTGTTGTATTACTTCTTTTTTTTGTTTGTAAAACTTATTTTTATCTGCTAATTCATAAGCCTTTAGTAACCAGTTCAAGGATTGATAAGTTTGGTTTTGTTCTCTGTATAATTCTGCTATATAAGTGGATAATGATATGGCGTAAAAAGGATGGTTTAATTCTATGTATGTGTTATAAGAGTCTATTAAATCATTTACAATATTTTTCTGCAATCCTTGTTGATATAATATTTTGTGGTAAGACCAGTTTAAATGCGCTTGTATTTGATTTGCTTTTATATTTTTAGCGTTGTCTAATCCTTCTAAACAAAAATCCTTAGCCTTTGATAATTGACCTAAATCAATATAGTTTAAAGCTATGTTTAAACACAAATTAGCAAATGCAAGATTGAATTTTTCTTTTGGTAAAATAGTATATATTCCTTTATCCTTTTTTAATTGATAATAGATTTGTTCTAATACAATTAACCCCTGTATTATATCTTTATCTGTTTCTTTTTTGTAAAATGTTTTTAGCTGATTCGCTTCTATATTTATTGGGTTTTTTGGATCTTTTTTTAAAATATTTAATGCGAAATCAAGCTTCGATTCTGATTCCTGATACAAATCTACTTCATAGAGTAAACGAGCTTGATAATAAATATTTTCAGCTAAGGCTATACTATCTTTACTTTCTTTATATAAATGTTCTGCCTTAAGATAATAGGTATAAACACTATCTAATTGTTGTTCATCATGATAATAAACGGCCATATTTTCATAAAGGTGTGCCAATCTAGAAATATCATATTGTTCTTTAGCTTGTTGTTCGGCAGTTTTTACTAGTTTAAAAAAGAGTTCTGTATTACTACTCCAACGTAACTTTGAAATTAAGCTATCTATTTGTTTATTCTTTTTCTTACTTTGGTCTGATTGTAGAATTTCGTAACCTGCTTTACTGTATTTATTGGCAATACTATCTTTTTGAATTTGAGTACGTTTGTATGCATATAGATTATCTAGGTCTGTTTGATGTATAGTTTGTTTACGATTGCATCCAAATAGAAAAAAGAAAATAAATACAATAGGTAATATATATATGAATGATGGTTTCGCTTTATGTATAAACATTAATGTGAAGCTAGAAAGTTTCGAAAATGTACAGTATATAAACGAAAGACTAAAAAAGAAGAATAAATGCTCCATCATTATGTAAATAAATTGGCTAAAATAAAGAAACAAATATAAAGGTTTTCATTTGTATCCTCCTTAGATAAAATTAAAGGATTATGATGATAAAAAAACAGACGCTATCCATTCTATAAAATACAGAACAACTTTCCAACGCAAACATACTTAATCAATACAATAAACAATTTAGTATTTTAAATGTTGAATTAATTGCAAATTCCAATAGTGAATCAATTAAAAAATCAGAAGATGTATTTATCAATCAATTGAATACATTATTAACGAATCACAATTAAATCATAGCCTAGGAATATACTAGTGATCAACTAGAAAGAACTACTTAACTGTTTTTTAGTTGAATCAATGAATACTATTTGTTTTTTATAGAAGAAGGAGAAAATCCAAAATGTTTCTTGAATACCTTGCTAAAGTAAACAGCATCTTCAAAACCAACTGCCCAAGCAACATCAGCAACACTTCCTCCATTTTTCAACAATGCACAAGCCTTTTCAAGGCGAATATTTCGAATGTAATCCGCAGGCGTTTTTCCCGTGATGGTTTTCAGTTTACGAGTGAGTTGACTAACGGATAGAAATATACCTTCTGCTAAAGTATTTACGCTAAATTGCGGATTAGAAATATTGGTTTCTACCATTACAGTTACATCGTCAACGAATTTTCGATCGCGGCTATTCAATTCGGGTGTTTCTTCTGCTGTTGGAAGATTATTTCCATTGAATTTCTTTCGAAGTAATGCTTTAAAAGCTAAAATGTTTTTTACACGGAGTTTGAGTTCCTGGAGTGAAAACGGTTTGGTTAGGTAATCATCTGCTCCAGTTTCTAACCCAATTAGCTTGTCTTTTTGTTCTGCTTTTGCCGTAAGCAACATAATTGGAATATGAGAAGTGGCTATATTGTTTTTGAGTGTTTCACACAATTCAAGTCCATCTGTATCTGGCATCATCACATCACTAATAATTAAATCGGGAAGTAATTCTTTTGCGAGTCTTATTCCATCCGTACCATTTGACGCTTCCTCATAGCGGTATTGGCTACCTAGATTCTGAACGATGAAAGAACGAAGTTCTGGTTGATCTTCTATAATAAGCAATAAGTGTAAATCGTCAGCAAAAAGTGGACAATTAAGATACTATAAATAAGATAGTGTTTTCAAAAAATGATAACTTTATAATTATGGGAAGAGTCAGTAAGAAAACACCAGAAAGTATGGTAAAAGATATCCGTAAAAATACGCGTAGACTATTTACCTCAGAACAGAAAGTATTGATTGTAATAGAAGGATTACGAGCAGAGCTATCTGTATCAGAACTATGTAGAAAATACTCCATTAGTCAAACTCAGTTCTATAAATGGAATAAAGAGTTTTTAGAGGCAGGTAAAAAACGATTATCAGGAGATATTACAAGAGAGGCTACCAGTGATGAAGTAGCAGAGTTACGCAAAGAAAATGCAAAACTAAAAGAGGTAGTTGCAGATTTGGTATTGCGTTACGATATTGTAAAAAAAACCTTAGACATGCTGGAATAAATGAATTATATCGCAAGTATATGAGACTAACAGCAGCAGAGAAATATGAGCTAATCCAAAGTGTAACCACAAGTGAATTGGGAGTTAAAAAGACTCTTGAAGAGTTTGGTATTCCTAAAAGCAGCTTTTATAAATGGTATAAACGTTACTTAGAAAAAGGATATGATGGATTAGAAAAAAGTAAGCGAATAAGTAATAGGCAATGTGTAAATCGTCAGCAAAAAGTGGACAATTAAGATACTATAAATAAGATAGTGTTTTCAAAAAATGATAACTTTATAATTATGGGAAGAGTCAGTAAGAAAACACCAGAAAGTATGGTAAAAGATATCCGTAAAAATACGCGTAGACTATTTACCTCAGAACAGAAAGTATTGATTGTAATAGAAGGATTACGAGCAGAGCTATCTGTATCAGAACTATGTAGAAAATACTCCATTAGTCAAACTCAGTTCTATAAATGGAATAAAGAGTTTTTAGAGGCAGGTAAAAAACGATTATCAGGAGATATTACAAGAGAGGCTACCAGTGATGAAGTAGCAGAGTTACGCAAAGAAAATGCAAAACTAAAAGAGGTAGTTGCAGATTTGGTATTGCGTTACGATATTGTAAAAAAAACCTTAGACATGCTGGAATAAATGAATTATATCGCAAGTATATGAGACTAACAGCAGCAGAGAAATATGAGCTAATCCAAAGTGTAACCACAAGTGAATTGGGAGTTAAAAAGACTCTTGAAGAGTTTGGTATTCCTAAAAGCAGCTTTTATAAATGGTATAAACGTTACTTAGAAAAAGGATATGATGGATTAGAAAAAAGTAAGCGAATAAGTAATAGGCAATGGAATAGTATTCCTGAGAGTCAACAGAACTTAGTTGTTGAGATAGCTTTAGAATATCCTGAATTATCTTCACGAGAATTAGCTTATAAAATTACAGATGAACAAGGTATCTATATCTCAGAGTCCAGTGTTTATAGAATATTAAAGAAGAGAGATTTAATACCCGCTCCAAATCATATTCTAATAGAAGCATCTAATGAATTTAAAGATAAAACACAGTTTGTACATCAAATGTGGCAAACAGACTTCACGTACTTTAAAATTATTGGATGGGGTTGGTATTATTTAAGTACGATTTTAGACGATTACAGCCGTTATATTATTCATTGGGAACTATGTGACTCTATGGAAGCTAATGATGTAAAAAGAACCGTAGAAACAGCTATAAACAAGGCAAAACTCAAATCAAAAGCAAAACCTAAGTTGTTATCTGATAACGGACCTTGCTACATCGCAAAAGATTTAAAGATCTTTTTAGAGAAGGATATGAAAATGAAGCAAGTACATGGGAGACCTCTACATCCTCAAACACAAGGAAAAATTGAGAGATATCATAGAACAATGAAAAATGTTGTAAAACTTAATAATTACTATCATCCTGAAGAGCTAATAGATGCTATTGAGGTTTTTGTAGAAAACTACAATAATAACAGATATCACGAGGCAATTGGAAACTTAACTCCTAAGGACGTATATTATGGAAAATCAGATAAAATATTAGAAAAAAGAGCTGTTTTAAAACAAGAAACTTTAACTAAAAGAAGACAGTTGTATAATCAACAAAAATTAATAAATTTATAACTAAAACACTATCTTATGCTTACGTCCTAAAAGTCTACATTAGTTTGAAGACATACAACTATACTGAATACTCCCTGATAGTATAGGTTGAACTCTTTCTTTTGTATCTTGTATTACTTGTTTTATACCAAGCATAGCAGATTGTTCATTTATAAGATTAGTTTTCAACTCCTTTTTTAAGGACTTTAAAAACTTAGTATTTCTTTTGTAATGCTTAGCAAACCATTTAGAAATATATTTTTCAAAATCATTTTCTTTATGCTTGGATTGATGCAAACTAAACAAAGGTTCGGCATCAAGTAAAGAACCATAAGTGAGATTTTCTTTTTGGAAATTTAATGTTGAATGCATTATATTCTGAAAAGAATCAGATTGATAAAAATCTTTGATACATAAGCAATAAATATTTACTTGGTAGTGATTAATTCCCTTAGTGATCCATTTGCATTTACGAATATTATTTAATTCATCAATATCGTAAAAACAAAGGGTAATAATAGGATGATTGAGCAAGTTATTCTGTGAATAAAAAACAAAACCCACTAATTTTTTTTTGATTAATTCTTCAAGTTCATGTTTTAGTTCGCTTGATAATTTTAAGCTTTCAAGCTTGTTAATGAAGGATTTCATAATTACAGTATTTAAGGTTAACAACTGCAATTTCTTAACTTGATTCAAGGTAATCTATTCAATTAAAAGATATTATAGTTTGTGATGCGAATAGTATATCTTCTACAAAAAGTTCATTTTTATGAATCTAAAAAATTATAAAGAAACTATTATTTGGTTTGGGATGATACGCATATTCATCGATTTAATGACTTGCATTGTTGAACTAAAAACTGATCAAGATAATACTCAGGCTGATTAAATGTATATTTTATCCCTGATATAGAATAGTTTACCAATATGTAAGAAGGTACTTTTATATAAACCTTAAATAACTTGAATTATGAAAGCAATCAAAATCCCCTTAGAATCACATTTGTGGACTAAAAGAGGCATCAAATGCCCTTATAAAATTATTAAAGAAATGTTTTCTTCCTACAGCTTAGAAAGCTATAAGACATTTTTAAATGAGTATTCATATTATGTATTAGAAATAAAAAAACGGTATAAAGGAACTGCTGGAGATATAGTATATAGATTTTTCATACTCCATTCTGTGTTTAGAGCATGCTATACTATTTTTAAAAAGCCTAAAGGGTTTGAGAAACGAAATTTAACTATCCCTAAAACAGAAGATTTTAATGATTTCTACTTAGGCTCTCTCACATTAGAAGAATACTTAAATCCTTATATGACCTTTAAGAATATTTTTACAATGGTTAGCCTAGAAGATTTAGATTATTTTTCAGCTGATTATATACAAGATGCTTTAAAAGAAAACCGAATTTTTGAAGTACACTACCAAATTCCTCCTATCTATTTATATAAGCTACTAGATGCTTGTTGGTTAATTTATAAACGAAGTTCTTATCCACAACGAAATGACATTTAAATCATCGAGATGTGTCTTTGTCCTTACAAATTGAAAATTTGAACCGGAACAAAGATCACTCGTTTTTCTCCCGAAGGTCGCAAAATTGGTAAGACGATGAAAAGAGAACACAAGATAGAATTTAGAGTTACCCTAACGGAATCTCTGCTTATAAAAAACAAAGCAGATAAAATTGGTTGTAGCGTTTCTGAGTACCTGCGTAGTACTGCACTTGGGTACGCACTTAGCTACAAACTAACACAAGATGAAATTGAAGTTTACAAACTCCTAAACAAGTTTGCTGATAACTTTAGAAGAATTGGTAACCTGTTTAAATTTGGTGATACCACAGGCGTAAAAGAAGTTACTATTGAAACTGCAAACTTAATTAGAGATCATCTTCAAAAACTAAAGTAATATGATAGCTAAAGCAAAAACGTGTATTGGAGGAACAGCTCTTTTTAATTATGTGATTAATCCAAAAAAAGGTTATGAACTTGTTAGAAACAATCTTTCGGGGGAAACTCCGAAAGATATGTTTCAAACTATGCAGATTCTACAAAATCAAAACTCACGCTGTAAGAACAATACAATCTCCGTTGTTATCTCACCTACTATTGAAGATAGTAAGAAGATGACAGATAAAGATTTAAACAATCTTGTTCATGATTTTTTAGTTGGTTTAAAGCTAGATCCCAAAAATGCGCAATACATTGCTTTTGTTCACACTGAAAAAGAGCACAAGCACATTCACATACTGGCTAATCGTATTGATGAAAATGCAAAGGCATTAAAGGATAATTATATCGGATTTCAAGCCCAACGTATTGCTCATGAAATAGCTTTAAAATATGGTTGGACCTCTATGAGACAAGAAAACGAAAACAAAAAAGAACAAGTAAAAGCTAATCAGAAACAAATAGCCCAAGAGATTAAAAAAGCGCACTACCATGTTTTAAAAGAGCAACCTAAAAGCTTACAACAGTATATTGATATGATGCGTATGCATCAAATAGAAGTAAAACCAAGTGTAAACAAACAAGGCAATATTCAAGGATACCGGTTTATTCACTTATCCACTAACACAAATCTAAAAGCAAGTGAGGTTGATCGCAATCTAAAACTAAATGAACTGTTTGAAAATAATACTCCCAAACATAGTGATGATTTATTTTACACTGTTCTACTTAAAGATCAAGACAAGCACATATCATTTGAGAAATGGAACACCAATACAGTAAGTCTGTTTAGTTTTCTAAACTCCTACGGAAATTACTATGAGGACTATACTCCTGATATCAATAAAAAGAAAAAACGAACGATAAGACGATAGTTATGGCAAAGCAGCAACCAACACTTACAGAACTCACTGAGCTACTTTTTAAACAAGTAGTTTACTTGCAAGAAACAATGAAACATAACATAGCTCAGCAAGTTGAGCTATCTAAAAGAATAAAGAATATTGAAGTTAAAGTAAACGTGTCTGAACTTAAAAAAGTAGAGGAAGAGCAAACAGAACGACTTCACTCTTATCTGAATCATTTTTGCGTTAGATTACAAGCAATTAATGAACAGCATTACAAAGTAAATAGGTCTATTAACTCAAAGAAGATTCTATACCTAGTATTACTTAATATCTTCTTTTTCTTGGTTGCCTGTTTGTGCATATACAAACTGAAATAGCAACATTGTTAGGTGAAGTATTTCAAATATTAGTTTTTTGTGTAACTTTACGATTCAATCTTTTTTAAATCAATGGCTTTATCTTATGAGCCTTCTTAACTCAGCTATTAATTATGGAACATAAAATACACCAAGGAAGAAATGTAAAGCGTTTTAGAGAAATGCTTGGAATCAAACAAGAGGTTCTTGCTTTTGATTTGGGAGAGGATTGGAATCAAAAGAAGATATCAGTATTGGAACAAAAAGAAGTAATTGATAATTCATTACTGCAACAGATTTCTAAGGTACTTAAGATACCTGTTGAAGCAATTGAAAATTTTGATGAACAGCAGGCGATTAATATAATATCAAGTACATTTAATGATATTAATTATAATCCTATTTTCAATAATAGTTCTATTGATGCAATTGTGAAGCTTCATGAAGAAAAGATTGCTTTGTATGAGCGTATGCTTAAAGAGAAAGAAGAAATGATGAATCGTTTAGAAAAGTTGATTCAAAGTAAATAGACATTAGATTATATCGTATATAATAAAAAAAGGTCGAACTACTATGAAGGGTATTCTACCTTTTTTGTTTTTAGGTAATTAGTCGAACCTTAAAAAGTCATTTTAAACATTTTATTCCAAAATAGTAAGTAGGTTATTGTATGAAAAGCTTCTTTAAAAAAGAGCCAAAAAGATGATTTACATTTGTTAATCACTCTTTTAAAATTAAATGCAGCTGCTGCTAACATAATATTGATATTATCTCCTACAATCCCTTTATAGAAGTTACGATTTAATCTATGATCTGTTTTAAGGTGACCTATTACAGGTTCTATTGCTGCTCTTTTTTTGTGAGCATTACTCAATATTCTTACGTTTGTAATAACTATCTGATTTTTTAGGTGTTGATGGAATCAGAATTTCTGTTTCTCCTACCTGTTTTTTACCTTTATAATCACGATCAACTTTTGCGATTTTAGGAGCTTTACCTGTTAGTTTTTTTACCTGCTCTAATACAGCTTCTAAGGTGTGACCATCATATTCATTACGGAATCCCAGTGCTCCTACTATTACTCCTGAGTCTGTTTTGACAAATGAGGTCTTATTGCCAAATTCATACTTCTTATGTTCTTTGCCTTTTCAGATACAGCATACTGCTTGTTCATGTAAGGAGTAAATTTTGTTCTTTGAACTCCTAGTTTGGGACAGCACTTGTTGATACATTTCTAATTCTTTATGATGTACTGAATCAGGCGCTAATTTTCTCTGAAGTTCTCTTACAAGTCGTCCTGCTATTGTTTTTACTTTCCTGTCAGCTTTCCTTGCTTTTACACTATTTTTAGGGTGATTTCTAAAACGCTGAGATATGGATAACTTCTTTAAATTTCGGGTATAAGTCTGTCTGACTTCTATTTTTTCTCGTTCTGTTATTGACTTACATTTTTTTATAATTTTTCTATGAAGCTTAGCATCTGTGGGTATCCACCCTAGCAAGTACATCTTGTGAGGTATAAAAATTATTCTACAGCGTCAGAGATTGCCTTTTTATAGTTATGAGGATATAAATCTGTAATATTCTTATGATTGATAGATTGAATATTTTCTAGAACATATTTAAGCCATTGATATGGATTAACATCGTGTTTTTTGCAGTTAGCAAAAAAGGTATAAGCCATCGCTGCTCTTTGCGCTGCATCGTGTGATCCTGCGAACAAGTAATTTTTACGACCAAGCGCTACAGGTCTAATAGCGTTTTCTACAAGATTATTGTCAATCTGTAGATTTCCATCATATAAGTACGCACTCAGATTATCCCATCTAGTTTGAGAGTAAGCAAAGGCCTTGCCTATTTGACTTTTAGGAAGTGTAAGTTTCATTTGAACAAACATATACTTACCAAGTTCATTGATGATAGGTAAACTCTCTTTTAGACGAAGCTCTTTGATTTGATCAGGTGTTAAGTTTTGTTCCTTCGCCTTTTTTTCCACAGCATATAGTTTCTGTATTTCTATAAGTACATGCTGTGCTTTTGCGATTTTGTTGTCAAGAGCTCTTTCAAACTCACGACGAGCATGTGCCCAACAACCAAGATGCGTTACATCTGACTTAGCTCCATAGGCTTTGTATCCGCTATAACCATCGGTTTGCAGATATCCTTTGAAGTTTTCTAATACAGGTAGTGCAGCGCTACCACTACGTGTGGGACTGTAATTGAACATTACGAGTTTGGATATAGGTGCGTGATACACCCAATAATACCCAAGATGAGATTTATCTTTCTTTTTCTCATCTAAGACTTTGATGGTGGTTTCATCAACTTGAAGATATCCTTCATTTTTGATGTCCAGCAGAAGCTTTTCATATAGTGGTTTTAAAGCATCCATGCTTTGAGTTGCCCAGCCATCTATAGTAGAAGAAGCTATATCGATATTTTCTCTTGAAAAGCGTTGCTTCTGGCGATATAGTGGAAGGTGATCTACATACTTGTCAACAAGTATTGTAGATAATAATCCTTCTGAAGGTATTCCTTTATCTATAATTCGCTCTGGAAGCAATGCAATACTAATTTGAGTGTTGTCTTTATCTTTCGTGGCGTATTTATATCGGATGTACCGTTTGATTTTAAAGTAACCTGGAACATAATCTAACACATCTGTAGTTTCTTTACCAATACAAATCTTATCAGATAAATCTCCCTCTGGGTAGATTTCTATTTCTTCTACTGGTAAATGATCAGGTAGTTTAGCTCTTCCTGGATGTTTTTTCTTCTGACGAGAATAAGTGATCTCTTGTTTGATTACTTCTTCTTGTTCTTCCAAGACTGCTTGCTGAACCTCTAAAGGCAACTGTGTTTGATTAGGGTCTTCGAAACGCTCGCGTTTTTGTCCAAATTGCATGCGTCGTAAAAGATCTACTAAGCGTTGGAGTTCTTGCTTTTCTTGTTCTAGCTTAGATGTCTTTTGTTCTAGCTTAGATGTCTTTTGCTCTAACTTAGATGTCTTTTGCTCTAACTTAGTATTTATTTTGTCTTGTTTGGAAATAGTCTTGGACTGCTTTTTTATAAGCGCCAAAAGTTGTTCTTTCGATAAGTTTTCTAAGTCTATTTCCATGAAGTAAAAATACGTCAAAAGCCTTAAATATACAAGGTTTTAACCTGTTTTACTTCAATGAAAAACGCCTTTTTTGGTTACTTTTGATAACCTGGATTCCCTCTACCATCAGTACTAAATCACTCCAACTTATTTGAGCTTTACTATGCGTGGGAAAAGCAAAAGTTCCTTGTTCTAAGCGTTTGTGGTATAGTACAAAGCCTCCTGCTTCCCAATGCAAGAGCTTCATTTGATTACAGCGTCTATTGATAAATATATAGACACTCCCGTTATGAGCTACTTGATGAAGTTCATTCTGGACAAGTCCACAAAGGCTATCAAAACTCTTGCGCATATCACAAGCTTGTCTATACAAATGAAATTGATTAGAACTACTCAAACTAAACATTATACTAAGTTTACTAATGAATATAGTTCGCTAAGATTGTCTGTTTGTACACGTAGCTTTACACCATTGGGATATACGATTTCATATTCTTGACTATTGCTTACTTGGTCTTTTGTCACAGTTATAAAATTATTGTCTAATTGTGTTGACTCTGACTTTGCCTTATACTTAACCACCCAATAACTAAAGGTTGCTAATTTAATTCCTACACTTTCACAGTATCTTGATTGCGTTAATCCACTTGTTCTCCAATCCTCTACATGAGAATACATTATTTCTTGTTTGCTCATCTATTTATTATTTGAAACAAACTTACTACCTTAAGTTAGCTTATGAAATATGTGGTTGCTCGCGTGGATACATCTGTGGGGTAGGTGATGTTTTTTCTTGAACGGTGGTATCTATATTTACATTGTCATCATCTTTATCTTCTTCATTTACACGAATACTTTCTTTTAAGATTAATTCCACTCCAGATTCTCCTATTCTATTTCGAAAATGAACTAACTCCGAAGCTTCACATGGTTTTCCTGTAGCGAAAGATTTTTCCCCACAAAAATATTGGTAATAGTTGTTTTCGCTCCATTGAGCCACTACAACTTCATCTGATACATTGCGAAGATGTTTTAAAATTAAAAGTCCAACCATTAATCTAATTAGTTTGGCTGGACGACCTTTTCCACTAATATATAACGGCGAAAAAGCTTGTTCAAAAACGTTCCAATCTATTTTATTAGCCAACTTATATAAGCCGTGTTTTCGATCTAAGATCTCTTCAAAAGTTGATAAAAAACTCACTTGATTTGGGATTTTATTGTGTGCTAACATTGTAAATAATTTGCAAGGTTTAGACTCGAAAGATACTAGATCTTGCAATGTTTTTCATTAAAAAACAATCATATTACAATGATTAACAATAAGATGGGGTGTTTTTAAGGACTGACTATTTATAGATAAGTGGTTTTATCTCTTTGCTGAATGAGTTTACAAGCATCCAACATTTTATGAAAGTTCAGCATTGAAACATTACAACAATAGTCTTTATGATATAAACTATTAGCCATTGTGGCTAAAATTAAGTCAAAGAATGATTTACTTATTTGTTCAATGGTAAATCGATTAAAGACATTCACAAATACTATGTAGAGATTCTTATATTCATCATTATTAAGATACTTCGATTTTCTTAATTCTTTCTCAGATACTTTCGAAACAGTAAGTCCTTTTTTATTCATTCTATAACCTATTTTATTAATGTGGTTAAGAGTAAGATTGAACCAAAAATTAGCAGGAGTATAGCATAGAGATAAACGGGTGGATTGTTTTTTCGTTTTCTTGCTTTTTCCATTTTAGCTAAGGCTTTAAAATAGGATTCAGACAATTCGCCTTGCGTATCTAAAGCCTTCATCTGATCCATAAAGTGTAGTACGAAACTAAAATACACCTCTGCTTCTTGTTTTCCTTCTTCATTGTTTTTGGATAGTAGATCATAAGTTATTAAAATATTATTTTTCAAACGAATCCTTAGTCCCGGAGCAGGATTATCCCAATTCAACCAAGTGAACTTCAAGTCTATCCAATAGGAGTGAATTTTTGCATAGGGAATATCTCCAAATACTTTGGATTGTATTCCTGATGAAGTAAGGCTTACGGTTTCGCGTCCTTGGCGTGTAGATTGAATAATCTTAAAAACACAATACCCACAAATCATTACTATCAAAAGGATAATAAAAAAAGTAGCTAACTCAATATAATTAGAGTTTTTAATCAAGAAAAAACTTTCAATAAGGAGTAGGGATATAAGCAGTGCAAATCCTCCTATAATAGCACCAAGTAGTCTGTAAATGTATTTGACTTTGATCAATCTAAATTTAAAACTTGCTTTTTCCATCTGTTTTTAATTTTTCATAGTTCTATTTCCATGTATTTCTGTACTATTTGCTTCGTATAGGATCCAGGAATCGGAAGTTCTGTTACAGCCAATTTTATTGGATAGTTTCCAATCTGTATTATCATTTGTGGTCTATCTAATTTGATGATTCCTTTGTATTTAACTTTCAATCCTACCTCAAAAACAAAGGCAAAAGTAATTGTTCCGGATACTGTTACCTGTTTTTGTGTTCCCTGCATTAATTCCTGCTTTTGTTCCGAGAGCTGGATATAACGCACTCCATAACACAGCAGAGAGTGAGGGAGTCTAGTGATTTCTACTTCAGCATTTGTCAATATAGCTGAATTGATTATCCTATATCCTCCAGAAATGAGATAACTAAAATCAACGGAAACTTCCTCACCATTATCAAACTTGAAACTGAATCCTTGCCTGCGTCCACCTACTCCGACCAGCTGCCCTCGGATCACTTCTTTTTTAGAGTGTATTTTATCTTTTTCAAACAATATTGCTTTCTTGCGATATGCCAAGAACATCCATCGAAAAGCAAATATCGTAATCCATACCGTGAAGATAGCAAGCGTGCCAAAAATTAATACTACTAATCCTAAATCAATGATCTCCGCATCTTTTATGCTGTAACGATTTGACCGTATTTCATCATAAACCAAACGAATAAGGAGGTAGCTTAAGTAAGTTAAACAACCAGTAAGTATCAGACCTACCCACTTATTTGCTTGCGCAGAACGATAACGCATGATTAAGTCTTTTCTTTCTTTTTTGCTAAGTGTTTGTTTGTTTCTAATCATTTTTTATCTATTTTCAACTCAAATGTAAACTCACAGTCTCTACCTTCAGGATGAATTATCCGAATGTATTTCTTTTGAGATTCTTCATCCACCTCAAAATAAACTATACTGTTTTTAGCTATCGATTGTCCATTAAGTTTTGTGTTCTCGGCAATATGTGCCTGAATTGGCTTTCCCTCTTTGCTGAGAACAATTTCTCCACACACGGGCAACTCTGCTATATATTGGACATCCAGCAGATGACCTCTTATAGTTTCTTCCCTTAGATACACACTCCAATCTTTATCAAAAACAAACCCAAAAAAATCTGTAGATTCTGAAAGTGTTACCCACCAAATATCGTCTAAAGTAGCGTGTTCTTTTTTCTTAACATCAAATCTATTGCGCCATCTTATGCGTGTCCCTTTGGGTAAAGAAAGCCTAGGAAAGTCTAAATCTGTATCCAACACCGTGTTTTGTGTACGCTCTAGCTTACGATCATTGAGTTCCGCCCGCCATTTATAAAACACCTGATTGTCTAAATAAACGTAAGCACCATATATTCCTAGCATCAGGATTAATCCACCTATAAAGATTAGGAAGCCACTTCCTATCTTACCGCCTAAAGAAGTAGTGACTATAAACCACCTTTTAGCTAAGAATAGTAACAGCCCTCCTATTAAGAGGTAAACATACCAGAGCGTAATGGCAAAGTAATAGATCAAGTATAATATTCCTACCATAGTTTTCTTAATTCAGCTTATTCAATTTTTTTTAAATATTACAAATCCCTGTGAGGGGATGCTCTCAAAAAGCACGATATAAGTTTGAGGAAGCACAACGTCTTTAATTCTATCAAATTTAATATCTTCATACAAAAACCAAGACTGCTCTTGATAGGGTACAGATATGCCTTCTGCTTGTGGGAAGTTTTGTGTGAAGTATCGACTGCTCCAATCTGCAGAAGAGGTTGTAAGTTTTTTGTCACTCTGTTTGTCAAACACATGGAATCTTACGGTTTGTATTTCGGAGTCATCTGTTTCAGGCTCTACAGTCAACTTGATATAATATTCTTCCAAAAAATCATCTAATATAAAGCTGGTTTGCGCTTTTGCCAACTTAAGCATACCTAATACGATAATTAAAGTTGTTAACCAATGGGAACCTATATATAGTGTTTGTTTTCTCATTCGAATACTTATTGATTTTTATGTGATGTCCCTTTAATACGTTTTCTTATTTCTATTGCCTCTTGCAATTCTTTTATTGAAGAGTCTGTGATTTCCTCTGGGGGAGTTTCAACTGGATCCCCATTTCCGTTATGCTTATACAGATGAAATGAAAAAGTAATATCTTGATCATTATTTAAAAATTCGACAATAGTTTTTGAGGCTATTTGAAAACTTTCTAGATCCATTCCTTCACTTTCCATAGCTATAAGATACCATTTCGGTTGAGAAGCCTGTAGCTGTTTAGAATGGCTGCGATTGTTAAACATGGGTGCATGTCGATACAGCTGCTTTTTAAGTTCTGCTTCGGATTCGAAAATAAAATGTCCAACAAATTGTAAACCTAAGTTTGAGGCAGTCTCTTTTTCCTCGCTATTGTCCAATAGAAACTTGATAGATTTAGATTCTTTTGGGTTTCCTATTCCAGAGCTTTTAAGTTGTTTCCAAACTCCATTTTCATTTTCTAGAGACAGATAGAAGTTTCTCTCTTTCGGATGAGTCAAAAAGTTCAGGATCTGCGTATCTGTATTCAGTGCGTTCAACTGATCTAGCTCCTCAATTTTTGTACTCTTGATATAGGGAACTAAGTGAAGCTTGGCTAAGCTATCGTTGGTGTACATATATATTGCGCCCTCCTTCGCAATTGCATTTCTTAACAATACGGGATACTGGTCCATACGTTGCTGAGAATATGTCATCATATCTCTCATAGGTTTTGTCTTGTAATATTCGATTATTTTACCGCCAAAAAATCGAGCAAACAAGACAAAACCAATAATAAAGCTGAAAGGGATCACAATATTCTTTCGTAGTTTTTTCTTCCGAGCTTTAGCAATTGCCCGAATTGCTGTCTCATATTCGTTTTCCTGCGGTGAAAGAGAAGGAGAGGAGATTGTCTTTTTTGAAGAAAAACTAGTTTCTTTATTCAAATTCTGTTTATAAACCTCCCAATACCTAGTGAAATCAGATAAGAATTTTAAGTACTCTTCCAGTTCGGTGTTGTTTTGGTCAGGCTTGGGGTGAAACCGAATGACTTTTTCGTTCTGTAATTTTATTTTTAGAGTTGGAGAAGCCATATTCCAATTTATCCATGGTAAGCTTTGCCTTATGCTGTAGCTATTGATGTCCTCAAATCGGATAATACCGAAGTATTGGGAATTGAAACGATTTGTTCTTAGAATTATCTTTTCAGGTTCTGCATATTTTGCACGAACTTTCCGCCATTTCCAAACACTGTAAATTATATTGCCTGTCATTGACATTAGTACAAAGCCTATTAAGTATAAGATGTAAATAGATTGACCTTGATACTTCAGTAAAAAGATGACAGGGACAACAATCATCAGTAACAAACCTCCAAACAGACTCAGCAAAAAAAAGTAGGTTGGTTGAAGTTGTGTGATATAGAAGCGATATGTTTTTAAGTTTTGCATCCCTTGACTTAGTCGTTTGTTCATACCTCAACTACCATTGTGATGATGTGGTATTAACTAATTAATATGAGCAAAAATATGTTAATAAATAGATATTCTTATTATATGAAGCGTCTACAAAGTATCTACATATAAGTTTAATTATTGATTGTTAGTCTTTTACAAGTGTTAAATCGAAGGTCTATTTTTTGTTCTATATTTGACAACAATCAGAAATAGAATGAGAAGAACTTGTTTTTTTTATATATGTTTAATACAGTTCCTATACGTTGTATGGACGCCTTCGTTTGCTCAAAAAGCAATAAGTGATTCGCTGGAGGTATTGCTGTCCAATTCTCAGTTAGACACCCAAACTCGAATTTTAAGCTTGTGTCAATTGGCAAATAGCATTTCATTAGCCCACCTTGATAAGGCTATTCAAACTAATAAAAAAGCCATTGTACTAGGCCAAAAACACCAATATACAGACGGTCTCTGTCTCGCATGGTCACAGCAAGTGCAGTTTGAAATGATCCAAAGGGATGGCATAGCTGCTCAGAAAGCTGCTGACAGTATGTTCTACTATGCACAAAATGCATCTAAACTTTATAAAGGAATTGCCTATTTCAGAATGGGCTATTTGCAAAATTTACAAAACAAACCTGAAGATGCATTTGAGAGTTGGGAAAAAGCTATTCCCCTACTGGAAGAGAATAAAGGACAAAAGTACTTGTCAAATATTTATTACCTAAAGTTCGGAATATATTCGGAGCGTGAAAATCAAAACGACGCAGCAAGATATGTCTGTTTAGCACTGGAAACTGCACAAAAAAGCAAAGATATAGATGCGCAGATCAAAGCTTGGCAGATTAACGGTACCCATGAAGTAGATTTATTTGAACGAAAAAGGGACACTTCTCGTCTTCAGACTGCAGAAAATGCTTTTGAACAATCCATTTCACTATACAAGCAACATGAGACTTCTATTAAGAATCCAAGTGTTGTGGCTCTTTCTGCACTGTATCTGGCGAACTTGTACCTGGAATATGATTCTTCTTTAAAGAAAAAAGAGATAATAGAATACGTGAATCTTGCTTTACGAACTTCGAAAGAAGTCAACAATATTGAGATGCAGGCTAACGGATATGCAATACTCGGCAAAATCCATATGCAGGCTTCAGATTGGTCTAAAGCCGAAAAAGCACTACTAACACAAAAGGCCTTAGCTAACTCACTGCCTTCGTCTAATTATTATTTAGAGTTGAATAACTTGGAATTGTTGGCTAACCTGTATGAAAAAAAGGGAAATACGCAAAAAGCTTTAGACTATTATCAAAAATATATAACGACTTATAAAAAAGTATTCGACTCGAAACAGACCGAAATTATTCAACAGCTGGAAGCTCAATATGAGAATGACAAAAAGAGTAAAGAATTGGAATTGCTACACCAAAAAAATGCTTTTCAAAAAAGACAGACTTGGCTGTATAGTGCCATAGCACTTATTACTATAACAGGATTATTGTTTTTGTTTGTAGCGTATAGGTTTAAACTAAAATATGCTTTGGAACGGGAAAAGCTTCAAATTGAGGAAGCGGCAAGATTAAAAGCTGAACAAACTTTAATCGCACAGGAGAAAGAACAATTGCAAAAGGAATTGATGGTCGGGATGCTGCAAATAGAACGTGGTGCCGAATCGCTCAAGGAATTAAAAGAAAAAATAGAAACTGCCAAAAGCCAACATCCCCAGCTCAATCAATTTATCAAAGAAGAACTGAGAATCAACAATGATTTTGACCTGATCCGCTCAGAAATACAAGATATTCACCCAGATTTTTTCAAGCAATTACAGGATAAAGCCTCTGAAAAACTAACCCAAACCGATCTGCGCTATTGTGCTTATTTTTCCCTCCAATTTTCCACTAAGCAAATAGCCGAACTCTTAAATGTTGCACCCAAAAGTGTCCGCATGGCAAAATATCGTTTGAAACAAAAATTTGAATTGGATAAGGAAGATGATTTCGATGCTTTTCTTCAGGGTTTGTCGTAATTCATCAATTAACTTCCTTAATTTCAATTTCTTTAAGCGCTCTTTTGTTGAAGGAATAATATCATCATATTCTTCATAATTTTCAATCACACTCTCCAACATATTCTTTGCCAGCAGTTTATTGCCTTTGGTAGCATACGTGTCCGCAATCAAGATGAAACTCTTGGCCACACCCAGTAATCATGCTCCTCCATATTATTGACCAGATCAAAGACCATTTCCTGAGCTTTGTCCTACTGTTTGTTTTTATACTGTAGTCGTCCTATACAATAACGTGCCTCTGCATCAATAACTGTCTTGCTTATCATTGTCGCCAATTCTGTTTTACTTCATAACAAACGCTTTATCTCCTTTCTTTAGCAATGCCTGTGCACTGTACAAATGTGCCCTAGCTATATCTTCCTCAGATAGTCGATCAGAATTCTCTATCAAATACACATACTTCTCCACTTGATCCAAGTCTCCTATATGTAGGTAATATTTCTTCAAGTTCTGATGTAATCTCCAGTTTTTAGAGGTGCACAATCGCTTCATTATATTCCTCCAAGCTCATGTATAACGCAGCTGCCGTCAGCAAGGTATTCTCTGTATATTTGCTCGTCCAGTCATTCAGAATAATGTTAAGATTCTTTTAGCCATTTTAAAGGCTGCTAAAGTGGTGTTTTCTGTTGACATATCTTTACTCAAACTCCATCCAATAACCTTTCTATCATATAAATCTATTACTGTATGTAGTTAGATAAATAACCCCTTCTTTAACAGCGATATAAGTAATGTCAGACACCCAGGCTTTCCCTGGTTCAGTTTGTGTAAATTGTCTATCTAAAATATTATCAACCACTAAATAATTGTGTTCAGAGTCTGTGGTTATTCTATATCTACGAGTTAATTTACTACGTAATCCTAACTCTTTCATGTACTTAGCAATAGTTAGTTTAGATATGTTACTAATATCGATTTGGATTTTTTTATACAAATAAATTTGAATCGAAAGAACATTATTTTTACGTTTATAATCAATTACTAATGTGGTTGTTATGCAAAGGTGCTAATTACTCTACTGACAATAAATATTTTAAAGGAATTAGTCGATTAGATGAACTGTTTGAACGTGCATGTTACTATCAATTATTTGATACATTTGTTGAACTAGGTTTTACTCCTATCATTGATGATAATATAAATTTTCTGAATGAAGCTAACATTTATGAAAAAGTAGTGTTTGAAAAAAACAGCTTTAAAATTACTTTATATTATCAGAGCTTACCTATAAATTTAACAACAATTAAAAAGCATACAAATAATTTAAGACCTGATTTTATTATTGAGTTTGATGATTTATCTTATGTTATTTTAGACGCAAAATATAAAAAACTAAATAATATAGAAAAGTATGATTATGAAAATTTAGCTTTAAAATATTTACATAGAATTGGGCCTAAAGAAGGAGGATATCTGAAAGCAATCGCTTTGTTAAGGATCAATCTCAAAAGTTGTGTGTGAATTAAAAACTACAGATCTTTGTAATAATAAATAATAACCGTGGAAAACTATATTGAGTTTGTAAAAATGATTTTACCTGAGTTTTTAGTAGAACATTTTGATTTAGTAAAAACGATAAAACAAGGTGAAACAATGCACCTATATTTTGAAGAATTTAATAGAGTCCCGGATGAAGCAAAAGACCGTATTCTTATAGGTCATGGATTTCATAATGAAACCACAATACAAGATTTTCCTTTACGAGGAAATAGTGTTTATCTTCATGTCAAGCGTCGTCGTTGGTTAGATAAAACTACTCGCGAATTAGTACAGAGAGATTGGAATCTAGTAGCAAAAGGCACTCGTTTAACTGATGAGTTTGCCTCTTTTTTAAAAGAAATTAATAGATACTAAGGCAAGTGATTGCCATACAATAGGAGGTTTCTTTAATATTGATGGTAAAAAATTACAACGCCAATACAAAGATTCACTAAGTGATTTTCAAGCTTGGGAACATAAAGAACACGCTAAAGACTATCTTCTTTTTCCTGAAAACATAGGTCCTAAACTATCAATAGACGAAACAGCTTTGTCAAAAGGTGAGCTCTATACAATTATTACAAACAAATATAGTAGAGGAAAGCAAGGAAGTATAGTAGCAATTTTTTCTGGCACTAAAGTAGAGCCTATTATAGAGAAGCTTCTTACAATCTCCTCTAAGACAAGATCTAAAGTTAAGGAGATAACACTTGATATGGCAAATTCTATGAAAAAAATTGTTACGAAGTGCTTTGTTAATGCAACACAAGTAACAGATCGTTTTCATGTACAGAAACTAGTAAATGAAGCATTACAAGATATTAGAATACAAGAACGTTGGAATGCTTCAGATATTGAAAACAACTTAATCCTACAAGCTAAAAAAGAAGGTAAACAATTTATTCCAATAGAATTTGATAATGGAGATACAGCTAAGCAACTACTTATAAGAAGTAGATATCTACTAACTATGGATCCAAGTAAATGGACTACTAATCAAATGCAAAGAGCAGATATATTATTTAATCAATATCCTTTGATTAAACAAGCTTATAATGTAGCGCAAAACTTAAGAATAATATATAACACAACCACAGTAAAAGAAGTAGCTTATACTAAACTGGCTCATTGGTACAATGATGTTATGAAGATTAATTTAAAACAATTCGGCACTGTTATCAATACAATGCAAATCAATTATAAAACAATTCTTAACTATTTTGATAATAGAAGTACCAATGCCTCTGCTGAATCTTTTAATGCAAAAATTAAAGCATTCAGAGCTCAGTTTAGAGGTGTAAGAGATATTGATTTCTTTTTATACAGATTGACTAAGCTTTATGCCTAAACACAACTTTTGAGATTGATCCCATTTAGATTGATTTACAATGGATTATTATGATATATTTAAAAATAAAAAAATCCGTAAGTAATTGATACTTACGGATTTAGGCACATTCTGATACCCTAAAAGTCGGGGTGGCAGGATTCGAACCTGCGACCTCCTGGTCCCAAACCAGGCGCGATGACCGGGCTACGCTACACCCCGAAAACTTAGCGGAGAGACAGGGACTCGAACCCTGGCATCGGTTACCCGATGACAGATTAGCAATCTGCTCCGTTACCACTCCGGCACCTCTCCGTTGCTTAGATAATTACTTCTCTAATGCGGATGCAAACATACTGCGACTTTTTGATTTCTGCAAATAGATTATTGGAAAAATATCAACCTTTTTTGCGTATAATCTTTATCGTGTTCGTTATTAGTAAGATATGTTTTTGTTAAAAATAAGATTTTTACTCTACTTGTTTTAATTAGGATCTTGGTAGTCGTAAATATTGGATTAAACCTTGTGAAAATAAGATGAGGTTAGTTCTAAAAGGAAAGGGTACGCTAACTGCATTAGCCCAAATTGACTGTTTTGTGAAATGTCTATATTCTTAGAAATATGCTATCAGTGGATTATCTTTATTTACATTCGAGAAGGAGAAAAGCCTTTATGTTTTATTTTGCTTTTATAATTGACTCCTTATATTTTGGATTCATTACTTTTGTATTTCTATTACGTAATTTTTTATGGATAAAGTAAAAGAACACTGGGAAGGTGTTTACAATACAAAAACTGCGGACCAAGTGAGTTGGACGCAAGTTAAGCCTGTTCATTCACTCAAGTTGATAACTGATTTTAATCTACCCAAAGATGTTAAGATAATCGACATTGGTGGGGGGGATAGTAACCTTGTTGATCATTTGATAGAAGCAGGTTATACAGATATTACTGTTTTAGATATTTCTAAGTCAGCCCTTGAACGTGCAAAGAAAAGGTTAGGGGACAAAGCTCATCAAGTAACTTGGATAGAAAGTAATATTACGGACTTTCATCCAAGTGAGAAGTATGCTATTTGGCATGACAGAGCCGTTTTTCATTTCTTAACTGCACAAGAGGCAAAACAGTATAGCGAATTGGTAAGTAGTGCAGTAGAAGGAGGAATTATTATGGCAACATTTTCAAAACAAGGTCCTTTAAAATGCAGTGGGTTAGAAATTATACAGTATAATGCAGAAGATATTAGCAACCTATTTGAAGGACATTTTAGTCTGCAGGACTACTTCTATAGTGATCACATGACTCCATTTGAGACTACACAGAACTTCGTTTATTGTCGTTTTTTAAAAAATAAATAATATAATATATGGGATTTAGTAAAGATATTGCTTTCGATACCGATCGTTTGCATTTTGAGATAGTAAGTGAAAAGTATAAACAAGATATTTTTGATGCTTTGACACCTGTGGTAGCAAAGTTTCTTCCTTTTGTACCGACGGGGAAACTCGAAGATACACAGGGCTTTATCGATTATAGCTTAGGTCAATTAGAAAAAGGACTTGATATCACATTGGTAGCAAGCAATAAAGCGACAGGTGAGTTTATCGGTTGTTGTGGTTTACACGATATTAACGATGAGTCAATTTCACTTGGAATATGGTTGAAAGAAGCTGCTTTCGGCAAGGGATATGGTACTGAATTGATTAAGGGGTTGGAAGATTACACTAAGTATAATTTAGATGTAGATTACTTAATCTACAATGTTGAAAAAGACAATAGTGGAAGTATAAAAATAGCTGAGAAGTTAGGATATGTGTATCACAATTCATTTGTTAGAAACATCAGTGAGGAGAAAGTATTGAATATGTTACAGTATCGAAAACCCAATGCGAAAAAATAGATTGATTTACTTTTAAATCAAGGATGTGTTATTTAAAAAGAATAGAGAGTTGAATAGAAGTAAGATTGATTTTAATCAAATTCCCTGGGATAGGTTAGTTCATTGGGAAGGTAGAGCCCATAATATTCCCGCATTAATACAAGTAATCGAAAGGGGAAGTACTCACGAACAACGCATGGCGCTTGTTACTTTAGCTAATCAAATTGAACAAAAAGGTGGTTTAGTTATTTCTACTCCTATCGTTGTGGCATATTTACTTGAGCGTTTGACCGTGGATAGCAATAATCAAGATTTGATTTTGCGTGTATTGTTGAAAGTAGCAAAAGCCATTGGATTGCAGTGGGAAGTTTTTATCAATACGACTGAGTTTGATGGGTTGAGTTTTGGAGAAGATATATGGAGTCAACATTCAAAATATTTGTGGCCTCCATATCTTAGTCAGGTAGAAGATGATGCGCTGTGGGCTTCTTTAGATCCTGTATTGTTTTACGATCACGCTTGGTTTTATACAAGGGAATTATTGATTGCAAACAAGGAGTCAATCTTTGGGGTAAGGGCTAAGGATGGAATTGAACAATGTTTAATTTACGATTTAGAAACCATTATAAACATGGTTAAAGATCAACAGAGAAATATTGTGTCTATTGAAGACTTTAGTTACGAAATAGACCATTTGAAGTTTGTGCCAATATCTAATGACTTTCTCTATGATATCTATGATAATTTAACTGAAGAAGTGTCTAAGTACTTAAGTTTTGACCCTGTAAAGAACATTGAGTTTACAAAAGAATATATAAGAAGTTCTCGAGTAGAATTTGAACGAGGAGCTGCAATGGTGCTAGTTGTTTTAGATACAAAGAATAATGAATTTGTTGGTAGTTGTGGTATTCACGATATAAACGATGAAACTGTTGAGCTGGGGTTATGGCTAAAAGAATCTAAACAAGGAAAGGGACTTGGGACAATTATTGTCCAAGCGATGTTGAATATTGTTAAAGAAAATATCAAAACGAGGACTATTATTTATTCTGTAGAAGAAGCAAATGAATATAGTTCGCGTTTGCCAATTAAATTTGGCTTTCAATATGTCTATGATTTTATAGTAGAACCATCAGTTTTAAAGAATAGATTGAGACGAATGCAGCAGTTTCGCTTGCAATTATAATTAAAATTGACATACTGAAAAAAGCAATTTGCCACTGTGCATTCTGTTATTGTCTATGCAAAAGGACGCTTTGAAAGAAAGGTTTTGTTTAACCACTTTTAAAGCGTCTTTTTTGTTTTATTAGCTATAATATTTTTGGTTTTTAATACTTAATATATTTGTGAGACTGATGTTGACTTATAGTGTATTTAAATAATTTTCACCTTGCAAGTAAGTATTTTAATCAGTCTGAAAACGGAATATCCATGTGGTAAAATAGAAGTTTGTACGGGGAAACTTTAAAAAGTTATCGAATTAAATTAAAAAAGCTTATCCAGATCATTTGTTTTTTATCGGAAATAGGTGACTTTGTTAAGTTCTTCATTGTGTTTTTTAGAGTTTTAAGATGCTCTCTATCAAAAGGCTTACTTTTTTGTTGTGAAAACTTGTCAACGCTATGTCGTGTATTTTTCAATACTTTAATGAATTGTTTTTTGTATATGTAAATTTGGATAATTTTTTGTAAACAATTGTTATGGTTTCAAGAGGTTGTTTTGCGAATTATGAATATACTTTACTTTAATGATTAGTAATAGTTTAAGGAATGTTGTTTTTTATGAAAATAAAACTCATATTTTGAATATTTTTATTGTCAGTTTTTAAAAAGGTACTATTTTTACAAAATAAATACTTACTTGCTTTTGGACGAGTGACGGGTAGTGTTTTTTTTAGTATAAATAGATTAACAATTTCTCATTGTGTAATTATTGTTTAGGTAGTTATTACATGGTGCGCTTTGTTGGTTTTAAATTTAAAACACAAATGAATAGTCATAAGATTCAAAAGAATTATTACCACTTACTTTGGTTTTTATTTAAGAGGTTTGATTTGCTTAGGAGGATTGATGTTGCGAATGCTCAAGAGACGGTCAATTTTATAATTATAGTTAACTTCTTGAATGTTTATTGGCAAATCCTTAAAGAAAAAAAAGTAAGCAGCAAGAGTAAACCTTTGTGTTTACCCTTATTCTTTTTGTTAGATCACGAGAATAAAGCTCATGCTATGTCTAATGAGTTAGCGGAGTTATTGCCCATTAGTAAAGGGTTTGATTTTAGCGATATCCTTAATAAAGATAAAGAGTATTTTGAGAAAATGCCTAGTCATTATCGCTATATTGAGTTTGATTTAGTCGATAAGTTTAGCAATAGTTACAAGGCACTAGTCTTACGTGTTTCTATGAATACTGATTTTGATATTTTACAAGGATTTGCTTTGCCTTTTAATGAAATACAAAGTGCTTTTCCAATTGATTCCCATTTACACAACGCATCAAATGGATTTGAAAATAGTATAATTCAAGCACATGACATTGTTCTACGCATAGATAGTGCAATGGATTTTGATGTAAATCAGAAGTACCCTACACCAGTAGAGATAGCAAATAAAGTTGGTTTAACTTTGAACCAGTTGCAGATAGGATATAGGAAAATATACAATACAAATTTTTTGAGTTTTTACAATGAGAATAAGAATATATATGCTTTTTACTTTATCGTATCCTCTACTTTGAGTTTAAAAGAAATCGCGTTCAAGTGCAATTACAACGATTATAACACATTTTACAAATCATTTAAAAAACAATTTGATTTATCTCCAAGTGAAGTTAGGGAACTTCAAGTAAAATAAGTGCGTTAATTCAATGTATTAAGTGTTTTATTCAATGTGTCATTTCGATAAAAGTTACGTACTTTACTCCCCTGCTAAATTAGTACATAATGCGTTATTTTGATAATTGTAAATTACTTTTTAGTATAGAAAATAGATAAGATAAAGTGAGTAATAAAAAAATTTCATAAACAACAAAACAGCTTTTCATTTATAATTTATTATTCATTTATTTTTCTTACTACAGAGGTTGATTTCGATTGACTTTTTAAGTTATTATACTCGTCCTATTTAATAATGACATAAAATAGTAGTAAGAAATATGATTTTAATTAAAAAGAACGATTTAGTTTTAGCCAATTTGAAAAACTTTATCCCCACAAAACATCTTTTTGATTAATGTCAATAAAGAGGTCAAAGTAATTCTTTGGCCTTTTTTGCTTTAATTTATCGCAACTTTTTTTCTGATTCCCTATTTGTTTATCTGTAATATTGTCCTTTAAAATGTTGATATGGATTTATTTACACAGTTTGTGGATGAGGAAAGGGACAATCTGTTGCCTTTTGATGGAGAAGTACTTTTACATGGCTTTGCTTTAACTGTCGAAGAAAGTCTTTATTATTATTCCAGGTTATTGGATGAAATCGCTTGGAAACACGATGAAGCAGTAGTGAACGGGAAGAGAATAAGTACAAAGAGGAAAATAGCTTGGTATGGAGATGAAAGATTTGCTTATACGTACTCTAATGTTACTAAATATGCTTTGCCTTGGACGGAGAGTTTATTGGTGTTGAAAACAATTGTAGAGGCAAAAACGGGAGAGACTTATAACTCTTGTTTGTTAAATTATTATGCCACAGGAGAGGAAGGGATGGCTTGGCATAGTGATGGAGAGATAGATCTGAAAAAGAATGGATCGATTGCCTCTTTGAGTTTTGGAGCTACAAGAATATTTAGCTTCAAACACAAAGAGTTGAATCAAAAGAGAGATGTCGTTTTAGAAACAGGGAGTTTGATTGAAATGAAAGGAGTAACACAAGATTATTGGTTACACCGTTTACCTCCATGTAAGAAAGTAAGAAAAGGCCGAATTAATCTGACTTTTAGAACAATAGAAAAAGAGTCGCAGAACTTTAGTGAATAGATTATGAAGTTAACAAATTGACTTATAGATATTTGAATATTTTTTAAAATACTTGATTAGAAATGCATAGTAAATGATAGTTTTTCATTTATTTTTCTTAAATTTAGTTCAATCTCTTTAAGGTTATTCTTGTTATTTAAGGAGACTTGTTTTTTTAATTAAAACTACGGTTATGGTCGAAAAGTATTTATATCAGTATGTTGGCCTTCATTTGAAAGGTAGAAAGAAGAATATAATCTACGGTATAATAGTAGACTATAATGAGGAATGGGTATTGATTAAACGCAATGTAATTGAGTATATGATCGACGGTTATGAACTAATAAATCGAAGTAAGATCGCTCAAGTCTTTAAAGATGATCATCTCAAGTTTAAAGAAGATATTTTCAAGGCTAAGTACATTGATTTCACTTATACGCCTTTTGATTTAAGTGAAGACTTCTTTACTATATTGAAGCAAATCAATCAGAAGTATGGTGCATTTTCTTTAAGATTAAAGCATAGTAACGATTGGCGTATTGGTAGATTTCTGGAAAAAGATGGTGAGTGTGTTTTCGCTATTGAAGAACTATCAGAAACTGGAGAATGGTTAGATACGATTGATGAGTTAAGTGTTGATGAAGTTTACGGTATAGGCTTTGACTGTGATTATGTACAATCTTTATTGTTGTTTGCGAATAAAAAAATGGGAATAAGGTAGTTATCACTTTCTAAAACTCTAAATTCTTTCAATTGAAAGACTATGTTTAGCATAAACAAGTGAATATTTATATGATTTATATCATATTTTACCTCTTTTTAAATTGTATTTTCTTATCATATAAATATCATTGATTATTATGTATTAATAAAACGTGTTTATTTATTCATTATTAGTACTTAAGGGTATAGATGTATCAATTATTGTGAATTGTTATACGCCTTATTGGTAGTAAATGTGTAATGTTATAAATTGCGCTGTTTTATTTTATTAGCTTTTTAACATAAAATATATTTGTATTAATAGCCAATTACAAATATTTCGGTACAGTTGTTGTTAATTAGTATAATGAGGTAAGACAATATTTTCAATTATTATAATAAAGCCAAGTAAAAGGTAGTTGAAAATAAGAAGAACAGTATAAAACAACAAAACAAAACATTATGGAGAAAGTAGCCTTTAATAACAAAGGGTTTGAAGCCAAAAAAGCTCAATTATTTGGTTTGCAAACAGAAGAATTACAAAATGAATTATTTAACCTTGTATATAATACAAAGGAATGGGTTAAATCTAATTTCATTTTGAGTAATGAGCAGGTTGTCAAATTAGATGAGCAACCAAGAGAATTTTTGAGAGCTTTAAATTTTGCTCCTACAGAGTTCTGTTATAATTAAGATTTAAATTATTATTACCATATAAGCCTTGAGAAGTATTTCTCAAGGCTTTTTATTTTCTCATACTTTACGGCAATGTGAAATTTTTGTTGAAGGGAGTTCAAACAGAAGGTTAAAAGAAAGTTATCTTGTATTTATATAGAATGATTTTAATTAATTTTGCCAGAGTTATTACAGAATTTATGGATTACACTTTTACAAAAGATAAAGAGATTGTTTTTTCTCGCGATAGCAAGCATTTAATAGTATCTTCTCCTAAGAAAATGGATTACTATATTGTGGTGCTTGGAATAAAAGGGAGTATGAAACTAAGAGTTGGGTACCATAGTTTTGTAATAGATGCAGGAACGATTTCTATTATTTCACCTGACGTAATATACAGTACTAAGTCTGTTTCTGAAGATTTTGAGGTTATGCAGATCTTCTTTCACAAATCGTTTTTGTATAAGTTATTTCTAAAGGAGAACATTATTGATGAACTCCTATATTTAAATGCTGATTATCCGCCATTGTATAGATTAGAAGATCGCTATAATGAAGTGCATTCCTTATTTAGCAGTATTGAAATAGAGTTGCAAGAGAAATATGCCTACCACCTTGATATGATACGCTTAAAGGTTATTGCTTTATTGGTCGCAGACTGTAGTTAAAACTATGCACTTTAGTGCATTTAGCTTTCAGCTTCTAAAAATGTTTACCTTTGATATATGGAATATCAACGAACCGGAGGACATAGTGTATCACGTTTAACCGCCCATATAGTATGGGTGACTAAATATCGTTATCCAGTATTGGAAGGAGATATTCAGATACGTTGTCGTAGTCTGATCATTCAGATTTGTGAAGCAGAAGATATTCAAATTTTAAAAGGTGTAGTATCAAAGGATCATGTTCATCTTCATATAGAATATCGACCATCTCAAAACATAAGTAATATTGTCAAACTCTTCAAGGGTCGTACCTCAAGGAAACTCCAAATAGAATTTCCTGAGTTGAAGCACAGATACTGGGGACGTCACTTTTGGGCAATAGGCTTTGGTTGTTGGAGTACAGGAAATATTACTGATGAAATGCTAAATCAATATCTTGAACACCATCGTAAACCAAATGATAACGGAGGTAACTTTATACTTGAGTAAGTAGCTCCACCCAGGCAGACTTTAGTCTGCTTTAACAAACTATGGACTTTCAGTCCATAGTGGTTTATTGGTCGCAGACTGTAGTTAAAACTATGCACTTTAGTGCATTTAGCTTTCAGCTTCTAAAAATGTTTACCTTTGATATATGGAATATCAACGAACCGGAGGACATAGTGTATCACGTTTAACCGCCCATATAGTATGGGTGACTAAATATCGTTATCCAGTATTGGAAGGAGATATTCAGATACGTTGTCGTAGTCTGATCATTCAGATTTGTGAAGCAGAAGATATTCAAATTTTAAAAGGTGTAGTATCAAAGGATCATGTTCATCTTCATATAGAATATCGACCATCTCAAAACATAAGTAATATTGTCAAACTCTTCAAGGGTCGTACCTCAAGGAAACTCCAAATAGAATTTCCTGAGTTGAAGCACAGATACTGGGGACGTCACTTTTGGGCAATAGGCTTTGGTTGTTGGAGTACAGGAAATATTACTGATGAAATGCTAAATCAATATCTTGAACACCATCGTAAACCAAATGATAACGGAGGTAACTTTATACTTGAGTAAGTAGCTCCACCCAGGCAGACTTTAGTCTGCTTTAACAAACTATGGACTTTCAGTCCATAGTGGTTTATTATATGAGTATAACAGAGCTTGTGAGTACTGCCTTCTTGGTTTTCGAAAGAATATGAACAGACAGTATCAATTGACTTATCAGTTTAAACAATTGGTTGATGAAAAGTATAAAGATCTGAAAAGCGTACAGGAGTATGCATCATTATTGGGGATTACAGCTAAGCATTTAACGGAAGTTATCAAGGAAGAAATAGGAGATACAGCATTACACCTTATTCACGAACGCATTATACTCGAAGCGCAGTACTTACTCAAACACAGTGGCTTTTCTATCAAGGAATGTGCATACGAATTAGGGTATAATGATGTATCCTATTTTAGTAGATTCTTTAAGACTTATGTGGGGGTCACCCCAAGTCAGTTTAAGTGTAAAAGTATTTAGTTAATTGTCCTGGTCGAACGTATCACTTATTTTTTCAAAGTCCCCAAAAGGAAAGTGAAGGTTTCTCAGTTTTTTTAAGTTCTTCTTCTTTAATATACATAGATATACGAAATCATCAGCTTTATTTAGCGAACCTATAGTGTAGTCCTTATGCAGTGTTTTCTTCAGCTTTTGAAGGGTGTATTGATTTAATTCTAAGGGTAGGAAATCTTTTTTTCGATAAACGTTTTTAATTTTCTTGTGTAGGGTATTGATGTCTTTAGAAAACTCCATATCTAATTCAAAAGCTCTTTGAACAATGAAATCTATTAATGCTGTTTCTTGGTGTTTCTCATTTAGGTTCAGTTTAAAGAAAAAGTCATTACCTAAAAGATAATGGAGTAGTTTGTCATCTTCAACTTTATCTCGCATTTCGTTGAGAATAGCATTGTGTTCTTCTGGAGATAAAAGAGATTGCAATAAGATTATTTTTTCAGTTTTCATAGTTGTTGTTTTTTGTGGTTATATACTTTAAACGTAGATTTTTTATAAAAAATTGCTTTAATAATGTTAAGAAATTATTATTTATTGCCGCTATACAAACCATGATTTTGCATCGCATTTCATAGGCTGCTATGTGAATTTGTCAATCATTTTTTTGTATTTGTTGTAAAATAATCTTTAAAAGGAACTGTTAATTTACAATTATATATTGATTTTCAGGTTTGTTTTGTCAGAAATTCAATATGTGATTCATTGATGAAATTTGATATTCGTATTTGAATATTTAAAGTTTGTAGGTATTACTTAATGTATATTTGAGTAGTGGTTATAATGATGACCTCGTCGTCGTCATAGATAGATTTTTATAAAACCGGTCACATAGTGATCGGTTTTTTTATGTAATATTGTAAGTACTTTTTTAGATAGATTATTGATAAGATAATTTAGTAGAGTAAATGTGTTATTTGTGTTTTTTCGAATTTTAATATGAAGATAATTATAGGAGGTAATAAGATTATATGCTTTGTTCTTCTGATACTGAGTTTTTCTTGTCAACAGAAAACAGAAAAGGGAAGCGAACAACGGCAAGCAGTTGAAAATAATCAATTAATTAATCAAGGGGAAGCAAATGTCTTAAATGTCAATTATGTCAATATGGATAGAGATACCTTGTTTATCTCTTATGACAACATAAATAATTGGGCACTTATTAAGCTTAATAAGAAGGAAGTTATCTTGCCTAAATTAGTTATTAATGGAGATACAATCTATAAAGATGATAATTTCTCTTTAGGTTTTTGTAGTAAGAAAATTTGTTTAAAAGATAAAAAGAAAATTATTTTCGAAGGAACTATTGTTAAATAATAAAAAACTTGCTAATTTAGATAAGTCAAGTGTTTTGTATAATTAATGTTAAGGCAGTTTTCTAAATGGTGAAGAAAACTGCTTTTTCTTTTTAATCTATTGATATAAAAAAATAGTCGAATAAAGGCAACTAATTTTGTTTTGTCGCGTTATGCTTTAATAAGGGATAATATTATAGTAAATTTGATTTAGTAAAAAAAGAAGAATAAACATGATTGGAAGATATATTGTCAAGTATGGGATGCTGGTAGTAATGTGTTTCGCTTTTAATGTGGATGTACTTGCAAAGAAAAAACCAAGCCTTAAACGCGCTGACAAATATTATAAGAATACTGAATATACAAAAGCTGCTGAGGAATATAAACGCTTAGATAGAGGCAGCCGAAATACAGATGCGTATGTTTACTTGCAACTGGCTAACTGTTATGATAAGTTAGATCGCGTTATCGAGGCATCTACTTATTATGGTAAAGCCATTGCCAAGGACAAAGATATAGATCCAGAGGTGTTGTACCGCTACGCAAAGATTCTACAGAAAAGTGGTCGTTATGAGGTAGCTCGAGATATGATGGATGACTTTTCAGAGCTAAAACCTACCGACAGTAGAGCAAAAGACTTTTTACAAGATCCTGATGCTTATTATAATCTATCAAAGTTGAAAGAGCGATTTTCTTACCAAGAATCAGGAATGAATGATCGATACTATGACGATTTTGGTGCGTTAATGACTTCAAATGATACAATATACTTTGTGTCGAATCGCACGAAACAAGAAAAGAAAATAGCCCGAAAGCTATTTGAAGTTCGCGACAAGTATAAGAGATTGCCTAACTACGATATCTACCAAGCGGAGTTTAAATCACCTTCCGACCCCATTTTTAAAGCAACGAGATTAAAGGGAACTATCAATAAGCGTTTTAACGATGGGAGAGCTACACTCGCTCCAGACGGAGAGCGCATTTTCTTTGCTTCCGAATCGTATAGACATCGTCGCTTTAGAAAGAATCCAATCGTAAAAAGCAGAGACCGAATAATGAATCTCTTTGTAGCACAACGAAAAGGAACAAAGTGGAGAAAAGTAAAGAAGCTACCTTTTACCAAGCCTCATTACACTTACCAGAGTCCAGCTATGAGCGCAGATGGTAAATATTTGTATTTTGCATCTAATATGGAGGGGAGTCATGGTGAGCTTGATATTTGGCGTGTTGAATTGTTAGAAGATGAAGATTACGGCGAACCTGAGAACTTAGGAAGTGTTATTAATTCTGGGACAATCAACGACGATCCTTTTGTAAGCGAAGAAAATATATTGTATTTCTCATCAGATCGATGGGGTGGATTTGGAGGAATGGATATTTATATGGTTGACTTAGATAGTAAAAATGCTAAACCTATTAATGTAGGTCCACCTATTAATACCGCATTGGATGACTATTCTTTTTCATTTTATCCCAGTAAGAATATAGGGTTCTTTTCTTCCAATAGAATTGGTCGTAATGACATTTATAAAGTACTTCCAGTATGTAAACGCGATGTTGAAATTACAGTAAAAAACAAGAAATTTGACAAAGTTATTCCAAATGCTTTAGTGCAGTTTACAAATAGTAAGCGAATGACTGAGGCTGAAGCTGTGACAAGAGAAGATGGTAAAGTAGAGGGATATATTACTTGTGGCGAAACGTATAAAGTAGAGATTAATCACGCCGATTATATCAACGAAGAATTAGAGGTTTCAATTGGCAAGGATCAAGAAAGGGAGTCAATAGTTGTTTACTTAAGACCTTTAGAGGAATTAATGATTGAAGAAGACCGCATTACGCTTGCGCCAATTCACTTTGCTTTTGATCAGAAGGAAATCACGTTAGAAAGTAAGCACGAATTAGATAAATTAGTAAAAGTAATGAAACGCTATCCTACTATGCGTGTAAAAGTGGCATCACATACAGATAGTAAAGGTAAAGCAGAATACAATTTGAAATTGTCTGAGAATAGGGCTCAAGCAACTGTTGAATACTTAGTTAGTCAAGGAGTAGCTGAGGATAGATTAGAGTATGAAGGTTACGGATCTAAGGATCTAAAGATAAAATGTAATCCATGTGATGAGGCACAAGATGCTCAGAATAGGCGTTCAGAGTTCTTGATTTTGAATAAATAGCAATTTATATATATCAAAAAGAGGGTGTCCCAAAAGGTCACCCTCTTTTGTATTATATAAAACGTTACTTTTCTCTTAGATTAAAAGTTCTTGCAATTAAAACGAGTTTTAGACTTATAATTTGTCATTTTTCGTTTATCAGTCTCTTTTTTAGGATGAAAATTGTTGTTTAAAGTCGATTTTTCTCTATTCTTAGTAAGTTTTCTTAAATTATGTGCAAGAGCCATCAGTCCAAATTCAATTTCGACCATTTCTAATCCTCTTAGAGTAAACCTAGTAAATTTGTTGTTGCTTTTTAGTTGTCCAAAAACAGCTTCTACTTCTACAGGTCTTTTACTTCTATGATATTTACCGCGTTCAGAGTTGAGTAATTCTCTAATATGTTGTTTTATTTGAACCAATCTATGATTCATAGAGACTGTTCTGTTTTCTGCTGCTTTATTACATAGCTCTTTTAACGAGCATTTCAAGCAGTTAGAAGCTTGATACAGATGTATTTTTGACGCAAAACCAGTGGTGGTGTATTTAGTACTACTTCCAATATTAGGTAGCTTTTCTCCATTTGGACATAAGATGTAATCAAACAATTTATTGTAGTAAAGATTGTGTTGTAGAAAAGGGTTGTTCTTCCAAGCTCTTTTCTGTTCCATATGAAAATAATTAAATTTCACATAGGGCGTTATTTCTCTTTCAAGTAAATACAGATAATTCTCTTCGCTACCATACCCAGCATCTGCTACAACTTCTTTACTTTGTTGTGCATAGGTTTGTTCAAAAGTCTCTAGATGATTGATTAAGGTAGTGGTGTCAGTTGATTTTTGTGCAATAGTATAATGTGTAATAAATTGATTTTCAGTACTTATTTGAGTATTGTAGGCAGGTTTAAGTTGCCCGTTTTTCATGTGATCTTCTTTCATTCGCATAAAAGTAGCATCTGGATCTGTTTTACTATAACTATTTCGAGTACCTAAAGTTTCTAGTTGTTGTTCGTATTTTTGCAAGCGAGGTAAATGCTCGTCTTCTAACTGTTTGAGCTGTTTAGCTGTAGGTTTGGGTAGGTCTGCCCTATGTTTATTTAACTGAGTCACTTTTTCTTTAAGCTCTAAACTATCAATATTTTTGGAACAGTGTTCTTTTGCGAGTTCACTTTGATCCTGTTTGATTTGACCCTCTATTTCTGTGAGAACATCTTGAATTTTTGTTTCTAATTTAGCCTTGTTTTTCTCCACTGAACCACGCCATACAAAGGTGTATCGGTTAGAGCTAGATTCAATTTTTGTTCCATCAATATATTGAACTTGTAAACTAACATATTGTAATTCTTGTAACAGACGAACCACATCTGCAAAAAGCTGATGGATTTGACCTTTCAATCGCTTAGCGCGAAAATAATTAATCGTGCGATGATCAGGCAAGCTATTACCAGATAACCACATAAAATAAATGTTCTCCGTCAAAGCCCGTTCAATCTTACGCGATGAATAAATATTATTGAAATAGGCGTAGAATAAGACTTTTATCATCATACGGGGATGATAACTGGTGGTCCCTCCTCCTTTGTATTGACTTAAAATAGAACTAATATCTAACTCATCAACAACAGCATTGATAAGACGAACAGGATGGTCTAGAGGAATTTTAGAAAAAATATCTTCAGGAAATAGACTCGGCGATTTTAAACTTTCAGATTTGAACATTATATTTGTCTTTCTTATTGTTTGGTTGCACCTTGAAGATAATTATTTTTGAGGACAAACAATGAAAAAACCCCGCCTTTTTTAGACGGGGTTTTGTTTTTTAGGCTTTTTAGACAGCCTCTCTTTATTTTTTATTGCTTACTTTGAATTAACAATTCAGTCAACATATTCATTTTGTTTTTATACATTTCTGATATGTCATTGTTTTCATATAAATCCATATTGCTGATAGGAATAGAATAAGGTAGTGACCAAGCTCTTAATGCCTTCGCGATATTGTCTAAGGACTGTATCCCTTGCATCGCTTGATTTCCTGCCGACCAGCAAGTAAATCCTACTACTTTATTTGTCAAATAAGCTGGTGTGTCTTTTGACGTGATTTCCAGCCAATCTATCGCATTTTTCATTACGCCAGTTAAACTTCCATGATATAGAGGAGTTAACCAAATCATGATGTCTGCCGAACGGAAAGCGTTTGCAAAGTCCAAAACATCATCAGGGATATCCTGCATGAGTTTTGCTTGAAATATAGGGATCTGATAATCAGATAAGTGAATTTGCTGGACTTCAACATTAGCTTTTATGAATTGATCTGCGTAGTATTGTGCTATACGTCTCGATGTACGAAATGATTCTTCATCTAAAGAACCATTAAAAATTAAAGCTTTCATAAAACTATTTTGAATATTTTACGGACTAAGGTATGACAATTATTTGAGAGAATAAGTTTATGCAAAATGCTTTGTACAGTGCGTCTACATTTGTCAAAAATTAAAAATAATAAAAATAAAATGCTTAATTATTAATTTGTAATTGATTTTATAATTTCTTTCTCAATAATGCCAAACATTAAAATAATTTTATTGTTTTCATATAAATTCAATGTTTGCTCAGCTATATCAAAATAATATGTTTTGTTTGAAAGCAATGAAATGAAATTCTGACTTTGCTTATCAATTGTGTGAATGTTTTTAAGTAAAAAGACATCGTAAAAGGTGATTTTCGTTTTCTTTTTATTAATCGAAAACTTTACTTCGAAATAAGCATTCTTATTATAACCCGTTACCGTTTGTTTTTGGAAGTCAAAGATTAAATATTCAGAAAAGTCTTTGTCGCTATCTCCTTTGTATTGAATCAGTTTCCATGCGTATTTTCCCATATACTTTAACATGGGGTTTTCGTCTTCTCTTACAAAGGATAGCTCTGTTTTATCTTTAGTTAAGAGTGTTAGCTCATCGTTATTTTGTTTTGATATCGTAAACTTTGCCTTTGTTAGTAAGGAGAGAATATCACAGTCTTTAGTAAAAAGTGAATCAACACATTTGTGATTTGTAGCAATTGATTTTCTTGTTTTTATTTTGATGGGGTTATGATTGAATTTCTTTAGCGATTTTATGCTAATTTGAAAAATGTTACACCCGTTGTTGCCGTGGATTTTGAAATTGCTATCGTCTATGCGTATATAAATCGGTTGTTCGGAATTGACTTCTTGGTTATTTATCTTTTGTAAAACCCATTTTGTGCGATAGATATCATTTGTTTTTTCTTCAATATGGCTGGCAATACTGTTTTTATCTATTTGTGCAAATACACTTGGTGGTGTTGAACACAACAAGGCGAATAAGATTAAAAAGTGTTTCATAGTCAATTGATTTTGAAAATATAATATAAGTAAAAACTTGCGATAGTCTTTAAGTAAAAATACATAAACTTGACTTCTATAGCCAATAAAAACAACTGTTTTTATTCAATTTGTTAGAGATAATTCTAAAATTGAAGTGTAAAAACAATAATTAATTGTACTTTTACTCCCCAAACACAACTCTTTTTTATATGAATCCAAAAGTATTACTTACTTCAAAAGAGATTGATATTATTCTACATCGTTTGGCTTGTCAATTAGTAGAAAATCATTTAGATTTTTCAAATACTCTTCTTATTGGTATTCAACCACGTGGTAAGTTCTTAGCAGAGCGAATTAAAGCTATTATTGAAAAAGAATATAACATATCTGATATTCCCTTGGGATTTTTAGATATTACTTTCTTTCGCGATGACTTTAGAAGAAATCAAAAACCTCTTGAAGCGAATAAAACACAGATTGATTTTCTTGTTGAAGACAAGAAAGTCGTTTTTATTGATGATGTATTGTTTACAGGGCGAAGTATTCGTTCTGCATTGACTGCAATACAATCTTTTGGTCGTCCAGCTGAAGTAGAACTACTGGTTTTAATTGACAGAAGATTTAGTCGCCATTTGCCAATTCAGCCTGATTATAGAGGTCGTCAAGTAGATGCCTTTAATGAGGAGTCAGTGCGTGTACATTGGTCAGAAGACGGAATGTCAGATAGTGTTTATATACAGCAAAGTTTATCAATCTAACTATTAAATTTACTTACTTAAGCAATGAAAGAATTAAGTGTAAATCACCTTTTAGGTATCAAATATATAACTAAGAACGATATTGATTTAATCTTTGAAACAGCAGATCATTTTAAAGAAGTCATTAATCGACCTATTAAAAAAGTTCCTTCTTTAAGGGATATTACAATTGCAAATATCTTTTTTGAGAATAGTACACGTACAAAACTATCTTTTGAATTAGCACAAAAGCGTCTTTCTGCGGATGTGATTAGTTTTTCAGCGGCCCAATCTTCTGTGAAAAAGGGAGAAACGCTAATCGATACGGTGAACAATATCTTGGCAATGAAAGTGGATATGGTCGTGATGCGTCATAACAATCCTGGTGCAGCTTATTTTTTGTCTAAAAATGTCAATGCAAGTATAATTAATGCTGGAGATGGTGCCCATGAGCATCCAACCCAAGCTTTGTTAGACAGTTACTCTATTCGCGAAAAGTTGGGTGACGTAGCAGGTAAGAAAGTTGTTATTGTAGGAGATATTCTACATTCACGTGTGGCATTGTCTAATATTTTCGCTTTGCAGATGCAAGGGGCTGAGGTAAGAGTATGTGGTCCAAAAACATTAATTCCTAAGCATATTGAAAGCCTTGGTGTTAAGGTAGAGTCTAACTTGAGAAAAGCTTTAGGATGGTGTGACGTTGCTAATATGCTTCGCGTTCAAAATGAGCGCTTAGATTTTAGTTACTTTCCCAATACAAGAGAGTACGCACAACAATATGGATTGACTAAAGAAATTTTGGACTCCCTGGATAAAGAGATTGTAGTGATGCATCCAGGCCCTATTAATAGAGGAGTTGAGATTACTTCAGATGTAGCAGATTCACAGCAATCAGTGATTTTAGATCAAGTGGAGAATGGAGTTGCAGTGCGTATGGCTGTTATCTATTTATTAGCATCAAAAATTAAATAATTAAAGCCAGCCATTTTGTTGGCTTATTTTATACCTATAGAGCACGGCATACAGCACAATATTCACTGTGCTGTATGCCGTGTTTTTCTATATTTTATTATTTGGTAGGGGTATGGTTAACCTATTAAACTTATCATTCTCGAAGTATATTTCGTCAAAAGTAATATGGCAACTTTTGTCTTTATTACTTATCTCCGACGTCACGTATTCTCAGAAGATAGAACAAGTCCTTTTGGACAAAAGAAATAAGAATAAGGCATGTCATACGAAAACCTTTCCTGTCTATTTGCTATGAAGGAGTGTTGAGTCTTATTATTCGGTTTTGAAGGAAGAGTAAGAGCGATATTGTAAGAAACAAATCTAATTGTACGGGCGGCTAAAAGTGGTACGGTAATCATCGTTCCATTTCTTTAAGCTGAAGTGCTTTCGCTTGGATTAGAAAAGAGGTGTAACACTATATTAGGTCAAATTATAGAAGATGTAAGGGGGAAACACGAGCTTAGGGATCAGTGTCTTTGCGTAGGGTAATTTTTGATTGACGGATAAACGAATGAGTAGAGGAGTTGGCCCATGCAAATGCTATAGAAAGTTTAGATTTTCTCTGTGAATTAGCACGCTTAGGTCATGATCAAGTAGGTTTTATCACTGTATCGAATAAAGGGTTTCTTGCGTATCCCCAGTTGTGTCATCTACTTACTTGGTCGGTTGTGAATACTTGTGAATTGGTTTAAAGATTATTCAGCAGTAAATAATAATAAAAATGTATATTTGTGTTGTACTTCATTGTTAGTCAATTATTTTGATTGGTTTAATTGGTTTGAGAAGTAAACGAATCAAAGTACATAACCTTCTTTTTATTTTGTAAAAAACACCATTTTAAAGCAAATCTATTCTTCGCATTTTGCATTCTTTTTTTTGATGATTATTAAAAGTTCGTACCCTGTAATCCCTGTGTTTTTGGGCTTTTTCTCGGTGTTTGTTCGGTATCTCTTCGGAAAAAGCCTTGTTTTTCGAACATCTTCCGAAGAATCTCCGAACAAAGGTTCTGTAAACCTCGATGAAGTATTGATTTTATTGGGTTTAAGAACTGATTTGAGCTGCTTTAATCTACTTTTTTAGCTATTTTTATAGTTCATTTTGAGAGGAGTAAAAAATACTATCTATGGACTGTCTGTATATCTATGAATGATATAAATCAAATATTTTACTCTATTGATAAACATCGTTATTTGTTACTACATCGTGATAAGCATCTATAGGTTACCTCTGCGATTGTGATTAATGAAGATATTTTTGCTCTACTATATGATAGTATTTATATTCGTTTTATATTAGCTAAATCAAATTAAGACTTATACTATGAAATTAAAAGAAAAAGGTCATACTATCATTGTTTCAAGTAATGAAGTAACAATAGAGGAGTTTGTCAAGAAGGTGGAAGCGCAGTACAGTGATAGTTTTAAAAAAGCGAATATAATTATTGATTTGAGTCATAATAAGGATATTGTAGAGGAGGAATCTTTAGTTTTATTTGAGGATTTAGCAATCTCACATATGGAAGAGGCTAATAAATCATTCGTCATTGTAGTACCTGATATTGATTTTAATGATTTTGATGGAGATTTAATAGTTGTGCGTACACTACAAGAGGCACATGACTTAATTGAAATGGACGAAATTCAAAGAGATTTAGGATTCTAAATAAAGTAAATAATATATGAAAAGGCTTAAGTAATTAAGCCTTTTCTTTTTGTAATCTGTGGGCTATTTTTGTAAATTACAACCTGAAATAGTAAAAATACAATATATTGAAACTTACCATATTAGGCTGTTATGCAGCTACTCCTCGAACAATAACAAATCCTACTTCTCAAGTTTTAGAGATGAATGGGCATATGTTTTTGATAGATGCAGGTGAAGGAACTCAAGTACAGCTAAGACGCAGAAAGCTTAAGTTTCAGCGTATTAATCATATTTTTATATCCCATTTGCACGGGGATCACTTTTACGGATTGATAGGGCTTGTTTCCACTTTTATGTTGCTTAATAGACAGGCAGATCTACATATTTATGGACCAAAGGGGATAAAAGAGGTGATACTGTTACAACTTCGCTTGTCAAATTCTTTTACGGGATACAAATTGTTCTTCCATGAATTGACCAGTAAGGAAAGTGAAGTCGTTTTTGAAGATGATAAAGTAGTTGTAAGGACGATTCCATTAGATCATCGCGTGTATACCAACGGTTACTTGTTTGAATCAAAACCAGGTGATCGTCGTCTGAGAATTGGTGCCATTGAGGATTTGGGGATTGATAGATGTTACTATCAAAAAATAAAAAATGGTGGAGATATTACTTTAGAAGATGGTACAGTAGTGAAAAATAGCGATATAACCTATGATCCGGATCCAACTGAGAGTTATGCTTTTTGTTCAGATACTTGTTATTCAGAGCAGATAGTACCTATCATCAAGGATGTAAAAGTGTTGTATCACGAGAGTACTTTTTTAGATTCAGAAGAGCATTATACGGAGAAAACCAAGCATTGTACCGCTAAGGAAGCAGCTAAGATTGCTACACTGGCTAATGCAGGAACTTTGATATTAGGGCATTATTCTACGCGTTATAGTGACATTACACTCTTTAAGAAAGAAGCAGAAACTGTCTTTAAAGGCAATATTCTAAATGGTGATGATGGAGCTGTTTTTAACTTATAAATGTATTTACTTATGAGTGATTTAAAAGATTATAGAAAATCATATGAAAAAAATGTGCTTTTAGAAAGTACAATAGATGAGAATCCAATGATGCAATTCCGCAAGTGGTTTTGCGAAGTGGAAGACTTTGGTGGAGTAGACGAGGTAAATGCGATGACTGTTTCTTCGATTGGCTTAGATGGTTTTCCAAAGTCAAGGGTTGTTCTGCTAAAGTCTTATGACGAGAATGGTTTTGTTTTTTATACGAATTACAATTCAGAAAAAGGCAAAGCGATCTTGGCTAATCCACATATATGTTTGTCTTTTTTCTGGGCTTCTATGGAAAGACAAGTTATTATAAAAGGTATAGCTACTAAAGCTTCTGATATTCAGTCAGACAATTACTTTGATTCTCGTCCTTTAGGAAGTCGTATTGGTGCGATTGTATCTAATCAAAGTGAAGTGATTTCTTCTCACGAAGTTTTGGAAAGAGAAATGGAGCGTGTAGAGAAAGAGGTTGCCCTACAGGGAATCAAACGACCAAGTAATTGGGGAGGGTTTGTAGTGAAGCCAATTTCTATTGAGTTTTGGCAAGGTAGACCAAATCGTCTACACGATAGAATACGCTATACTTTGACTGAGGATGAATTAGACTGGAAGATTGAGCGATTGGCTCCATAAATACGATTGGTGTATGAAGAGAGTAATGAAGATTATTTTTGTTGTTGTAACCTTAGGGGTTATGGGATGGGCATTTTTTGAGCAGACAAAAGAGCAACCTAATGTATGGATACAAATAGTGGCAGTGATTTTGTTTTTTGCTGCAATGTCGCGTTTAACTCGTAGGACAGCAAGTAATTCAACTATCGAAAGTCCTGCTGAAAGAGAGTTTAATACTGGAATTAAAAAAGATTTGATTGAATTAGATAAAGAAGATCAAAAGGATGCTAAATAAAGGAGATTATGTACATGTTCTTGATGAGAATGAAGAAGGTACAGTGATAAAGGTTCAGGGAGATTTAATTACCATTGAGACAAAAGATGGTTTTGTATTGAACTATAGTAAGAGAGAACTCTTAAAGGTCAACCGCGAAGCAGTTGATGAAATAAGTTCAGCAACGAGTAGAGGAATGATAGAAGATGCCTTACAAGACAAGGTAGGTCCTAAAAAGCGTTCTTTTACGAAAGAAAAGCGATCTCGAAAAGATGAATTTGTACTCGAAGTAGATTTGCACATCGAAAAATTGACTAAAGATTACGCTCGTTTAGAAAAGTACGATATGTTAACACTGCAGTTAGATGCTGCAAGAGGGCAGTTAGAGTTCGCTATTCGAAATAGAATACCGAGAATCGTCTTTATTCACGGTGTAGGTGAGGGGATATTAAAAGCAGAGTTAGAGTACCTGTTTAGTCGATATCCAGAAGTGGTAGCAGAAGATGCAAATTATCAAAAGTATGGCTTAGGTGCAACTCAAATTTACATCAAGCAAAACCCAAGATAAGCATATATTTAAAAAGGGCATTTTTAATTTATAAAAATGCCCTTTTCTATTTTAATTAATGCTGTATTAGCAACATTCTACTATTGTACAGAAATCGTCTGCAATTAAAGCAGCTCCTCCTATAAGTCCACCATCTACATCTGGTTTGGAAAATATCTCTTTAGCATTTGATGCCTTAACACTTCCTCCATATAAAATTGAAGTGTTTTCAGCTACTGTTTTATCGTATTTTCTTTCAATTTCTTGACGAATAAAAGCGTGTATTTCTTGCGCTTGATCAGGAGATGCTGTCATACCTGTACCAATAGCCCATACAGGCTCATAAGCAATGACAATATTCTTCCATTGTTCTTTTGACAAATGGAAAAGCCCATCTTTGAGTTGATTAAAAATTACATTCAAGTATTGTTTACTTTCTCTGTCTTTTAATTCTTCTCCGATACAGTAGATTACGCGCATATCGTGTCTTAAAGCTGTATTAACCTTATCAGCTAAGATAGCATCAGTTTCATGAAAATACTGTCTTCTCTCAGAGTGTCCTAAGATTACGATATCTACTCCTACACTTTTTAGCATTTGAGCAGATATTTCCCCAGTAAATGCACCTCCTTCAGCTTGGTGCATGTTTTGTGCTGCAACTTGAATATTTGTTCCTTCAAGGTGAGCAACAGCACTACCTAAATTAGTAAACGTTGGAGCAACAATAACTTCAACTTCTTTTCCAGCTGGTAACTTTTCGATTAACTCATCCAAAAGTTTATGTGTTTCTGCATAAGTTTTATGCATTTTCCAGTTTCCGGCAACGATAGCATGTCTCATAATTACTGTATTTTTTTTAATGTTTCTTTTATTTCGTCAAAGCTTTTTTCAGTCGCATTGTAAAGCGCGATCTTTGATTCTTTGTCTACTACTATATACCTTGGTATCCAATTGAGATCAAGTGATTTTCCAAAATCACCTTTCATTCCCTTTCCTTCTGTAGAGAAGTATTGTTCACCGTCGATTCCGTATTTTTCGATAGCTTCTTTCCAAGCTTGTTCTGTTTTGTCCAAAGATAGATTTACAAAAACAGTTTCCGTGTATTCTGCTTTAATTTCTTTTAAGGCAGGAATTGCTTTAATACAATCAGGGCACCATGCAGCCCAGATATCGATTAATATAGCTTTTCCTTTATACTTAGCTAAGATTTGTTCTAAAGTGATTGTATTGCCTTCTAAATCGATAAAATCTTGTTCTAATGCTCTTGTAGCAAAAGTTGTATTGTCTTTCTTTATCTCTTGTGTTTCTTCTTGCTTAGCAGAAACTTCAGTTTGGGGTGTTTCTGTATTGTTGTTTTTTTGATTACACGCAGTAAATGCGAAAGCAACCAAGGCTATTGTGAAAAGAAGTTTTTTCATTAATAAAATATATTAGTTTAACTTAATTCTTGGGTCTAAATAAGCGTATATCAAATCTACTAAAATTGTTATGATTACGAAAGTACTTGCGATAATTAAAACAGCTCCCATAATCACAGGTAAGTCAAGGGTGTTTAAGGCTTGGACAATTTCTTTTCCCAGGCCATTCCAGCCAAATATATATTCTACAAAGACTGCTCCTGCAAGCATTGAAGCAAACCATCCTGAGAGTGTTGTTACAACTGGGTTAAGAGAGTTTCGGATTGCGTGTCGTTTAATTATCTTAGACATTGGCAATCCTTTGGCTTTGGCTGTTCGAATGTAATCTTGATTTAGTGTTTCCAATAGGGAGTTTCTCATTAATTGAGTAACTACAGCCAAGGGTCTTATTCCTAATACGATAGCTGGGAGTATGCAATTCTTTAAGGCAAGGGTTTTTCCTTCTCCAAAGTCATCTATTTCATATAGACTACCTATCATTGGCAGTCCTGTGTATTCATGGAGGATGAAGCCAAATATCCAGGCAAATAGTATTGCGCTAAAAAAAGAAGGTAAACTCATGCCAAATGTACTTACTAATGCAATCAATCGATCCACCCAAGTGTTTTTAAAAAGTGCAGAAATAACACCTAATAATACACCTGCAAAAAGGGCAAGACTAATGGCTAAAAACGATAATATAACTGTGTTTGGCAGTGTTTCTCCGATAATTGTACTTACTTTTTTGTCTGTTTTTTGGAAGCTTTCTCTCAGATAAGGAAACTTTATTTTCAGAGCAATCTCTTTGGTACGCATAATCTGCATACTGGTGTATTTGCCATTGTCATAAGTGAAATCTCCTTCGGTAGTACTGTGAAGCGAAATAGGAGATAGGTCATTTAAGTACAATAAATATTGTGTTGTGAGTGACTTATCAAATCCATATTTTTTCTTAACAGCTAACAGTTGTTCAGGGTTTTCGTTTTGGTCTAACATCATTCTGGCCGGATCGCCAGGCAGAATATTGAATAGTAAAAAAACAACAGTGACTACCCCAAATAGGGTAGCCATTGCATATATAATTTTTTTTATAAAATAACTTAACAAGGAAAACTGTTATTATAAGTTGACATTTTTTCTATCATTCCAGTGTTTTTTCTCAACGATAACACCTTTGTTTAATACTACTATACTTGGGTTTGCTCTTTCAATTGTTTTTAGAGTTGTTCCGTCGCATGTATAATACTCAAAAGGCAATTGGAAATCCTTTATAGTCTTGTCAATTTTCTCTTGAGAAGAAGCAGTCATACCAATTACTTTATAATTATTGACAATTGCTTTATTGGCAAAGTCTTTCATGTGTTTTAATCCTTCAGTATCTGCTTTATCTAAGTCATAACTGATAATTAACACCAATTTAGGTTCTGCCATTAATTCAGCTGTGTGATCTTCTCCGTCCTTATCCATACTAAAGTCGTGAATTGGGGGAATGTAGCCTGCTGAAATTTGGAAATCTTCTCTGCGGATAAACTTAGAACCTTCAGGAATATTGCCTAACTCCTTATCTGTAAATTTCTTTTCTTCACCATCTACTTCGTAATAAAAGTTCATTTCATATTTAGCTCTTGGCGCATCTTCAGGTATTTCCATCCCTTTCATAATATCTGTACCTACTTTGTATGCTCTAAAGTCTTTCAACGGCAAGTGGTTCAATACCCAATATCCCATAAAAGAACACAGTAAAAGAACAACGAGCATTATGATATTGTTAGTAGAGCGCTTAAAGAGAGGGGTGATATATTCTCCTCCTTTTAAAAGGATTAGAATGAATATCAGTAGTATAATATCCTTTGTAAACGATCCCCAAGGGGTAAGGGGAACAGCATCACCAAAACATCCACAGTCAGTCACTTTGTTGAAAAAAGCAGAATAGAACGTCAAGAATGTGAAAAATAGAATCATTAAGAAAAGTGACCATAGTGTCAATTTTCGCTTATAGCCAATTAATAGAGCGGCACCTAATAAAACTTCTGCAATGACGATTATAACGGCTAATGCTAAAGCATAAGGTATTAGAAAAGGAAGGTCTAATACTTCTGTAGAAAAGTACTCCTCCAGCTTAAAAGAGAACCCCGAAGGGTCATTTAATTTTACTAATCCGGAGAGTATAAATAAGACTCCTACAAAAAGTCGCGATAATTGAGTTAGTACTTTCATAACAATTTATTTTGTGGTAAGGTTTGTATTATTTAGTGTTGACAAGGTCTAAGTGAATTAAAGCAAATACAGAGTAGTTCAACATATCATGATAGTTGGCATCTATTCCTTCAGAAACAATTGTTTTTCCTTTGTTTCCTTCAATTGATTTGACACGTAAGAGTTTCTGTAAGATCAAATCCGTTAAAGAGCTCACTCTTAGATCTCTCCAAGCTTCGCCATAATCGTGGTTTTTGTTTTCCATTAAAGCCTTGCAAATTGCAACTTGTTTGTCATATAATGAGATGGCTTCTTCTGCAGTTAAATCAGGTAGATTTGCTACGCCTTTTTCAAGGTTGATTAGTGCCATAATACAGTAATTAATAATCCCAATAAACTCAGGTATTTCACCTTCATCTACTTTGCGGACTTCATTTTCTTGAATACTTCTTATGCGTTGTGCTTTGATATAGATTTGGTCAGTTAGTGAAGGTAAGCGCATTATTCTCCATGCACATCCATAATCTGTCATCTTTTTTGTATATAAATCTTTGCATATCGCAATTACTTGGTCAAATTGGTCAGAAGTCGTATTCATTTGGATTATATTTGTATTATATTTTTCCAAAAATACTAATTATACCTCCTCTTTGAAAGTATAAAATTGTAATTTGGACTAAATATTCACATAAAATTACTAAAAAGTTAGTTACAATACACAATGACAATTAATTGTAAAGGAGAAATCATCGATTTATCCTCTCCAAAGATTATGGGAATATTAAATGTAACTCCCAATTCTTTCTTTGATGGAGGAAAGTATAAGACAGATTCAGCTTTTCTTAAACAAGCTGAAAAAATGATTAAAGAAGGTGCTGATTTTATCGATATTGGAGCTTATTCGAGTAAACCAAGTGCAGATTACTTAAGTGAATACGAGGAGATTAGTCGGCTTATTCCTGTTATTGATCTCTTATTGAGAGAATTTCCTAAACTGTATTTATCTATCGATACTTTTAGAGCTAAAGTGGCAAAAGAGAGTGTTGTAGCAGGAGCTGCCATTATCAATGATATTGCTGCAGGATTCTTAGATGAACAAATGATGAAGGTGGTGGGTGAGTTAAGAGTTCCTTACATTATGATGCATATGAGAGGTAATCCACAAACCATGCAATCACTAACGTCGTATGAGGATCTTGTAAAAGATATTAGATCTTATTTCGCAGAGCGAATCGCCAAAGCAAGAGAATGTAAGATCAATGATATTATTTTAGATCCGGGATTTGGCTTCGCAAAGACCTTGCCTCAAAATTATGAGTTGATGGCAAAATTAGAGTTGTTTGATGTTTTTGAATTGCCTATTTTAGTAGGGATTTCTAGAAAGTCAATGATCTATAAATTATTAGAATCCTCTCCTTCTGAAGCACTGAATGGTACAACGGTTTTGAACACAATTGCTTTGCAAAAAGGTGCAAAAATCTTGCGTGTGCACGATGTAAAAGAAGCAGTAGAGAGCAGAGAAATATTAAAACAATTAGCTATATGAAAAAATTACTGTTATTCTTACTTCCAGCTTTGTTAGTTTTGGGGAGTTGTAATAGAAAACAAATGTTGCTTACAAGGGCTTCACATACTGTTCTGGAAGGTGTAGATGATCATTCCTATATTTATATAGAGTATGACGAAGATACAAAAGGTGCTTATTTGAATGAAACTAATAGAATTGCAGGTACAAATTATTTATTTGCTATTGAGCGAGAACTCAATCTCTTAGATGTAGCTAAGATGGTAAAAAAGGTTAAGGATCACAAGTATGATCAAGAAAATATGCACAGTGATGAGAAAGGCGTATTCTACATCTATGTCGATTCTCTACACAAGAACAGAGCTTGGTTTCCATTTAAAGATATAAATTTCGCATTTACTGGTCCAACAGCATTAGAAAATGTTGTTTACGTTGAGGGTGCAAATGATTTTATCTTCGAAGGAAATAAAATGAATAGAGAAGAATTGATGACTTCTATTCAACAACGAGATAGTATTCAACTGGGTTTTAATAAAGAACTTAGCTTTGAAACTTATCTTCAAGTTCGCGTATTATTAGAGGAAAAAGAAATTAGCGCTAAATTCCAACAAAGTGATTTAGTATATTAAACTATTGAATAATTGAATATTAAGAGACGCAACTATGTATTGTGTCTCTTTGTGTTTTTATGTGCAATTTTTAAAAAGTGATTTGTAATAATCGATTGCAAAAATCGTTATAGAAATATGCATAAGCATTAAAAGTATGAGTATTTGTAAATTGTTGAGCTTATTTTCATTTGTTTTAGTCGGGGTGGGGGTGCATGCGCAAAGAGGAAATGCTGCTCAGGTGTATATTGAATATGCAAAAGGATACAATGGCAGTGATATCATGACAGAATTGCGAATGAAAAGCATAGATACCACGATTACTAAATATTATCAAGCTGTTATACCTGTTTCGGATAAGGATCCATGGACCAATAAGGTTGTCTATTCTACAAAAAAAGAAAAGGATAAGTTTATTATCAATCGAATTGTCTATAGTAAAGAGATTGAAGGTTCGTCTAATCGCGTAAATATGAGTTCTAAGAGTGTATATACGAATGGCTATGGAAAAAACAGTCTATTTACAATAAAGACAAGCACGTATTTAGAGAACGGATGGATGAGTTACTACGAGATAGGCGATAGCAAGAGTGTAATCTCTTGTTATGATTCAACAGGTAAGTTATTAAGTAAAACTTCAGGCTGTTTAGATACCGAAGAAGATTTTTTTGAGTCAATGGATTTAGCACAAAGTGTTGCTTTTCTTTTGAAGCTTACGGAGCAACGTATTCTGAAAGAAATTGCGTTTAAACAAGATACTCCACTGGTAATGGTTTTTACAATAGACCCTGTTTCCAAAAAGAAGAATCTGTACTTTAGTGACTTAGTACCTTATGGGATATCAAAAGAGAAAATCGAATTAATCCAAACAGCTTATAAAAGTTTGTTCTTTCAATTAGACATGGATTTGTTTACTTATCCACGCTATTTGAACGGGCAAAAAGCAGTATTGAGATATCCAATCCCCGTTAGTTTTAAAGCGTCACAAGGGGTTAGTAAGCACTAAGTGAGCGCCAAATGGAGGTGATTAAATAGTAAGCTTACTGATGGTGATAAGGTTCATTTTTCAAAATCGTAAAACCTCGATAAATTTGCTCAATGATAAATAAGCGAATCATTTGATGTGAAAAAGTCATACGCGAGAGGGAGATTTTTCCCTTTGCACTTGCGTATACGCTTTCTGAAAACCCATAAGGCCCTCCTATGACAAAAACTAAAGTTTTGATTCCTGTATTCATTCTTTTTTGCAATTCCTCAGAGAATCCCATACTGGAAAATTCCTTTCCATTCTCGTCCAATAATACTAAGTAATCTGTAGGAGATATCTTAGATAAAATCAACTCACCTTCTTTTTGTTTTTGTTGGGCTTCAGATAAGTTTTTTACATTCTTAATGTCAGGGATAATTTCTAAATCAAACTTGATATAAAAAGACAGTCTTTTGGTATATTCGTCAATCAATATTTGTAGAGGTTTACTATCTGTCTTTCCTATAGCGATTAGCTTGATGTTCATGTTTTGTTTTTTTGCAAAAGTAATTTTTTATTTTCTAAAATCAGAATTGATTTTGAGAAAGTATGTACTCCGTTTTTAGACAGAAAACTTACTGACTATTTCCAGTATTTACCTTTTTTAGAAATAAGGTGTTGTTTTTAAATAAGTTACTGCTTGTCTTTTGGTTTTATTGCTCTGTGCTACTTTGCATGGATCGAATAACAAAGTGAATTTACTTTAAAGTGTAATTAAGTAAAGGGAATACAAGTAAGATGAGGAAATAAAAAAATCTGTTTGGGATGACTCCAAAACAGATTTTTAATATTTGACCGTTATCGATGTACTATCTCTTCACTATGCAATGTTATTTGAAAAAAGTATAGTCTTATCGGATAAATTATTGTTCTTCAACTTGTCCAACATCAAAGCTTTTCATCACTTGTATGTCTTCGTATTGGTCTTTTTGTAAAAGGATATCGACAACAGATACTTTGTGTACGAGTTTTCTTTCTCCTTCAACAGGGTTTGTCCAGCGTGATTCAATTTGTATTTTACCGTTCCTTGCAACCCATAGTTCCAATAATGTATTGGTATTGGCCTCACTTGATCCTGGTATATCTCCTTTGTATTTACATACTTGATCAATATTGATACCAGCTCTTTTGTAATGTTTAAAACTTACTTTTCTATTTTCGTTTAAGTCAATGGTTTTAACTGTTTCGTCAGTAGGGAAATCTTCCGGTTTAAGGTCTAAAATAATAGCTTCTCTATCTGATAAACCAATATATTGATCATTACATGTATTGATGTTCTTCAGCGAATTATCACTGTTGTTGAAATTGAAAGAAAGAGTTCTATTTTCATAGGTATTCGTTCCAAAATACATTTTATCATACTTGATATTCGTGTTTGCATCTACAAAGTTAATGTTCAAAAGCGTAAAGGAATACTGATAGGTAAGTGTAGTCGTATTGCTTGTACTCGATTCGTTGTTTTTGACGTGAATCATGCGCTCAATTCTAACTGTACCTCCTGGTGAAGTCGGAATACTCTGCGTGACATTTGGAAATGCGGGAGCAGGGATATTGCAAATGTTAGATTGGTCAAGTTTAGCACTGTATTTTCTGTATTCTAATGAAGTAGAAGTACCATCAATATTTACATCGACTAATCTCTGTCCTGGATCTGACATAATAGTATTCGTGTCAAGAATCATAATCAGCGCTTCAGTTTCTTGAATCTTGTAATATATTTTTTCGGCACCAATATTAGTACATTTACTTACAGTGGTGTTTTTGCTGAAGTCTATGTCCTTGTATACAACATCTCCATCATCGCAAGAGCTTAAAAATGTTAGAGATATTAAGCTTAGTGCACAAATAATTTTTTTCATAATATGGTCTAATGAATCATAAAGAGCAAAAATAGTTTTTTCTTTGTATATAACATCATTTTTAAGTGTTTAATAGCATATTTAGTTATCTTTGAAAATGTTAAATTTAATGTAAATACATTGTGCCTTATGAGCTCATCTTCTATCAAAACAAATTATCCTGCGCTGTACACTTTAGTTACAGTTTTTTTCTTTTGGGGATTTTTTGCAGCGGGTAATAGCATTTTTATACCCTTTTGTAAAGCCTTTTTTCACTTAGATCAGTTTCAATCTCAATTGATTGATTTCTCATTTTATACAGCTTATTATCTTGGGGCTTTAATATTGTTTTTAATCAGCTCTTATAGACAGAAAGATGTTGTAAGTAGTTGGGGGTTTAAGCGATCTATTGTATATGGACTTTTATTCTCAACCATAGGGGCTGCGGCGATGATTTGGGCTGTTGAGGTAAGTGTATATGTTGCTTTGTTAGTAGGACTTTTTGTTGTGGCATTGGGTTTTTCCCTACAGCAGATTGCAGCAAATCCTTTGGCTATTGCTTTAGGTGATCCCAAAACAGGTACAAGTAGAGTGAGTTTAGGAGGTGGTATTAATTCATTGGGGACGACTATAGGTCCACTTTTAATGGCGTATGCGCTGTTTGGGACAACTAAGAGCTTGACAGATGATCAAATTCAACATTTGAGTTTGGATAAGATGGTGTTTTTATATGCCGCTGTAGGTGGTTTATTCTTACTCGCTGCTGCAATGTTTTACTTTTCTAAGAAAATTCCCGAGGGAATAAGCAATGAGAAGATTGAGCCAGCAAAGAAAGCTATTCGATTATTACTGGTAATGACTGCTTTATTAATAGCGTTGTTTATTCCGGTGTTTAGTTCTTATAATAGCGAAGATTTTTTGAAAGTTGAAAGTTTAGAGTTGGAGTATAAAGAGATAGCGTCCAAGGCGGAGAGTGAACAGCTATCTGTAGAAGCAGTAAGTGAGCAGTTGGATAGATTGCACAATCAAATTGTCGAACTCAAAGAACCTATAGAGAATAAGCGTATTATGCTATTATCTGGCGTATTGTTAGTGATCTCCGGAAGTGTTTTATTGGCTTATTTTAAAAGTAGAAAAAGTAAAGAGGGATGGGGAGCAATGCAATATCCGCAGCTATTGCTGGGAATGTTAGGTATTTTTGCATATGTAGGAGTAGAAGTAGGAATTGGTAGTAATTTGGGCGAATTGCTTAAACTTGAAGAATTTGGTTCTCTCCAATCTTCTGAAATAGCACCTTATCTATCTATGTATTGGGGAAGCTTGATGATCGGTCGTTGGGCAGGAGCTGTGAGCGTTTTTAACTTAGATAAGAGCAAGAGGTTATTCGCTTTGATTGTGGTTCCCTTTGTCGCTTATGGCGTAGTGTTGTTAGCTAATAAAATGGCTGGAAATGAAATAGAGCATTTATACTATTACAGTATTTGTGTTGCTATTCAGGTTTTGTTCTCGTTTTGGAGTAAGAATAAATCTGCGCGAACAATGATATTGTTTAGTTTGTTTGGATTGGTTTCGATGATTGTTGGACTTTTCTCCAGTGGAATGATAGCTGTATATGCATTTTTAGCAGGAGGTTTGGCGTGCAGTGTGTTATGGCCAGCCATTTTTAATATTTCGATTATGGGACTTGGCAAGTATACAGCTCAAGGTTCGTCTTTTTTAATCATGATGATTTTAGGTGGGGGAATTATACCGCCAATTCAAGGCAAAGTAGCAGATATAATTGGCATTCACCAGTCATACATCGTATGTGTGATGTGTTTTGTTTACCTTTTGGCTTTCGGTTTAATCGCCAAAAGAGTTTTAAAAGAGCAAAATATAGAAATAGACAGAATAGAATAGTAAATATAGACGAATCAAAGTTTTAAATTTTGAAAATAGAGCGGACTATTTTTTTGAGATTTACTACATTTGCGTATCGCGAAAAAAAATAATCAATAATATAATACTTCCTAACTTAGGAAAAATAATAAACCAACTAATAATGAAACAAGTATATCTTGATAATGCTGCTACAACATCCGTTCGCCCAGAGGTAATCGAAGAAATGGTGAAAGTGTTGAGAAATGATTATGGTAATCCTTCTTCTACTTATGCAATCGGAAGACATGCAAAATCATTAATAGAGAATGCTCGAAAAGTAATCGCAAAACAGTTTAATGCGACATCTTCAGAAATTATTTTTACATCATGTGGTACAGAAGCAAACAATTGGATTTTGCGTTCATGTGTGCGTGATTTAGGAGTTAAGCGAGTTATAACGACTAAATTAGAACACCATGCAGTTTTAAATACGGTAAAACAATTAAGTGCAGAGTATGGTGTAGAAGTGGTGTTTTTAAATATATTGCCAACAAGTGAAATAGATTATAATCAGTTAGAAGATTTGCTTAAGGATGAAAGTCAACCAACACTTGTTACTTTAATGCACGTGAATAATGAAGTTGGAACAGAACTTGACTTGAAGAGAGTTTCTGCGTTATGTGTTGAACACAAGGCTTTGTTTCACTGTGATACAGTACAGTCAATTGGTAAAACTCGAATTAACTTAGAGGAGTTGCCTATCGACTTTATTGTGGCAAGTGCTCATAAATTTCATGGGCCTAAGGGAATTGGTTTTGCTTTTATTAGAAAAAAGAATGTTTTGAAACCCGTTATTTTTGGAGGAGAGCAAGAAAAGGGAATGCGTGCGGGTACAGAAGGTGTTCACCAAGTAGTTGGGATGGCAAAAGCATTAGAAATGGCTTATGAGTTGTTAGATGAGGAAAGAAAGCACATCAGTGAGATAAAAGAGTATTGTAAAGAACGCTTGAGTGAAGTGTATCCAGATGTGAAGTTCAACGGAAATAATGTCGGTTTTTACAATATATTGAACGTGTTACTGCCTTTGTCGCAAGAGAAAGCAGCTATGATGTTGTTTCAATTGGATATGAAGGGAATAGCTGTGTCAAGAGGTAGTGCTTGCCAATCTGGAAGTCAAAAACCATCACATGTATTGTCTCAGTTTTTATGTGAAGAAGATTTAAAACGCCCAAGTTTAAGATTGTCTTTTAGCCATGAAAATACAAAAGAAGAAATAGATACTTTGATTGAGGTTCTTCAAGTAATCTAAGTCGAGTAAACAAATAAAAAAATCTACTATAAACCATAGTGGATTTTTTTTGTTAAATAAAGAGCCTAAAAAAAGAAATGTGTGTTTTGGAGTAAAATAACATTGTTTTACAAAAACATTAGCATTAAATTTGCGCGCAAACAACAACACACTAAATATGAGTTCAAATAATAGATACGCTTTAAGGGGAGTGTCTGCAGAAAAGGAAGATGTTCACAATGCTATAAAGAACATTGATAAAGGATTATTTCCAAAAGCGTTTTGTAAGATTATACCAGATCACTTAACGGGTGATAGTGATTATTGCTTAATAATGCATGCGGATGGAGCTGGAACAAAATCTTCATTAGCGTATATGTATTGGAAAGAAACAGGAGATTTGTCTGTTTGGAAAGGGATCGCACAAGATGCATTAATTATGAATATTGATGATCTATTGTGTGTTGGTGCAACAGATAATATTTTGTTGTCAAGTACGATAGGACGCAATAAGAACCTTGTATCAGGAGAAGTGATTTCTGCTATTATTAATGGAACGGAGGAGCTAATTAACGAATTAAAGCAATATGGTGTTACTATATACTCTACAGGGGGAGAAACTGCTGATGTGGGTGATTTAGTTCGCACTATTATCGTTGATTCTACAGTGACTGCGCGTATGAAACGCAGTGATGTAATAGATAATGCAAATATAAAAGCTGGAGATGTTATTGTAGGTTTAGAATCATTTGGTCAAGCAACCTATGAGAAGCAGTATAATGGAGGAATGGGAAGTAATGGGTTAACTTCGGCAAGACATGATGTATTTGATCATTCTTTGGCTGCTAAGTATCCGGAAAGCTATGACTCTTCTGTGCCTGAAGAATTAGTGTATTCAGGAAAAGTAAATTTAACGGATGCAGTTGAAAATTCGCCAATTGATGCTGGTAAGTTAGTGTTATCTCCAACTCGTACATATGCTCCAATTATCAAAGCTATTTTGAATAAGTACAATGCCGAACAAATTCACGGTATGGTGCACTGTAGTGGAGGAGCGCAAACTAAGATTTTACATTTTATTGATAATTTACATATTGTAAAAGATAATCTATTTGATGTACCACCTTTATTTAAACTTATACAAGAACAATCTAAGACAGATTGGCGCGAAATGTATCAAGTGTTTAACTGTGGGCATAGAATGGAATTGTATGTAAGTCAAGAAGTGGCTAATGATATTATAGCCATTTCAGAATCATTTAATGTGAAAGCAAAAATTATAGGGCGTGTTGAAGCTTCTGATAAGAAGCAATTAACTATTAGCTCGGAACACGGAACATTCATTTATTAAAAATACAAATACAAATGGCAAGGTTACTTTCGATTGATTTCGGAAAAAAACGTACTGGAATTGCTGTCACAGATGACTTTCAAATTATAGCATCTGGTTTAACAACAGTGGATACTAGTAAATTAATGGACTTTTTAAAAGATTACTTCAGCAAGGAGAAAGTTGAAAAAGTCATTATAGGCGAACCTAAACGCTTAAATAACGAACCTTCGGAGATAACCCCACTATTGAATGAATTTATAGATAAGTTTCACAAGCAGTTTCCCAATATGCCTGTTGAAAGAATAGATGAGCGTTTTACTTCAAAAATAGCTTTTCAAACGATGATTGATAGCGGTCTTAAGAAAAAACAAAGGCAAAACAAAGCCTTGATTGATGAGATTGCTGCCACAATCATTCTTCAAGATTATATGAATCAATAATTTGAGTGAATTGATTTATAATAATTTAAGAAAATTTTACCCTTTCTTAGTCTAAATATGAAGTAATTTTGTAGAGAAAATTAAATTAATAATAATGTCAAGTATACAAAAATCAGAGGCTGATGTTGTTTTGATAGGTGCTGGAATTATGAGTGCTACTCTAGGTGTCCTATTAAAAGAGCTGAAACCAAATTTAAAAATAGAGGTTATTGAGCGTCTCGACAGTACAGCTGCCGAAAGTTCCGATGCAATGAATAATGCTGGAACAGGACACTCTGCGTTTTGTGAATTAAATTATACGCCTGAAAGAGCAGATGGTACCATCGACGCTACAAAGGCTATCAATATTGTTGAGCAGTTTGAAGTTTCTCGACAATTTTGGACATACCTATTAAATAAAAATGTTTTAAAGAATCCACAGAGTTTTATCCATACTGTACCTCATATGAGTTTTGTTTGGGGAAAAAATAATGTAAATTTCTTGAGAAAACGTTACGAAGAATTACAAAAGTATCCATTGTTCCACGGTATGGAGTTTTCAGATAATCCTGAAAAAATCAAGGAATGGGCTCCATTATTAATGGAAAAGAGAGAGCTTAAAGAGAATTATGCTGCTACTTATATGCCTCTTGGAACAGATATGAATTTTGGTGATTTGACACGCCAAATGTTTCAACATTTGGAAGAAACAGATGGAGTAAATGTGACTTTTAATACTCATGTAAAGGATATTACAAGAAATGGTAAAAAGTGGCAAGTATCTTCAGTAGATAGAAAAACAGGAAGTAAGAGTGAAGTTTCGGCAGATTTTGTATTTGTAGGTGCTGGAGGTGGAGCTATTTTATTACTTCAAAAAGCAGATATTCCAGAAAGTAAAGGTTTTGGAGGTTTCCCTGTTGGAGGAGAATGGTTGGTATGTCGCAATCAAGAGATTGTTCAAAAACACTTAGCTAAAGTATATGGATTAGCTTCAGTAGGTGCGCCACCAATGTCTGTACCACACTTAGATACTCGTTTTATTGATGGTAAGCAGTGCTTGCTGTTTGGTCCTTATGCTGGTTTTTCAACTAAGTTCCTGAAAAAAGGTTCTTATTGGGACTTGCTAAAATCTTTAGAGTTTAATAATATAGGTCCTATGTTAGGAGCTGGATTGAGAAATATGGATTTGACTCGCTATTTAATTGGTGAAGTATTACAATCTAATAAATCAAGACATGAATCTCTTAGAGAATACTTTCCTGATGCGAAAGATGAAGACTGGACATTGGAACAAGCAGGTCAACGTGTACAAGTAATTAAAAAAGATGCTAAAGGTAGAGGTATCTTGCAGTTTGGTACTGAAGTTGTCGCAGCAGGTGATGGTAGTATAGCAGCATTATTAGGTGCTTCTCCAGGTGCTTCAACAGCAACTTCTATTATGGTAAAACTTCTTTCTAAGTGCTTCAAAGATGAATTTGAATCTCCAGAATGGCAAGCTAAGTTCAAAGAAATGATTCCTTCTTTTGGAATGAGTTTGAATGAACATCCAGAATTAGTGGCTCAGGTAAGAGAAAACTGTTCAAAAGCTTTAAAGGTATATCCTCATAATAAGTAATCTATTTTCAATAGCTATATAGAAGCCCTTGTGATAACAAGGGCTTTTTTTATGGGTATAACTTCCAGATCGCTATTAACCCGGATTACGCATTAGCCAAATACGACAAAGCAATTCTAGTTCATATCTTTTCATTAGTTCTAAAACCATACTATCGTATGCTTCACTTAATCATTCAGAGCTATTTTGTATAATTACTTTTCGTTTATATCTCTATCGCCTAATTTGGGATTAATTAAAACAGATGACATAGATTCTACTTTATCACTGCTTCATTTACTCTATTCCCCATGCTGTAGGATGCTTTTATCTCCCACCCAGAGCTATGTAGTATAGTTACTCTTGCTTAGTTAGCAACTGTAACTTTGAAGAAAAAAAAGCAGTTAATTAATTAACTGCTTTTGCTTCTAAAAGAAAGTGAACAAGTTCTTTTAAAAGAGTATATATATTTGGAAATATTTTACCAATTGTTCGCTATGAGGTTGATTTTGTTGTTTTTATATCTTCTGCTGGGAGTGGAACTCCAATCTTTATGCAAATTTGTTACTTTATGATTAAAGCAATAGAAGTATTTGATATGTGCGAAATCAAGTTTAATTCTTTCAATAAGCTTTGTGATTAAATCTGTACACATTAATTTCTCCTCGTTGTTAATGACAAGGTACATTATTGGAAGTTTGTTATTTGGCTTACTTGAATTTAATGTGATCTGATTTGTAGTAATCTGTCCTAAGAGCTTTTTGTTTTCGTAAATCGAGTATATGCAAAAACTTGTTCCAAAATCTTTCTTATCCGAAATTAGCTTATCGGAAAAATAAAACGGATATAGGATACCTTGGCTATTTTCATTATTAAGACTACGCTCTTTATATAGAGTGTATAATTTATTTGAATAGACAAAATCTTCTTTTTTCATTTTTGCACAATTTAAAGATACGTTTAAAGGGGATATTTATAATCCCCATTATATCTTTGTTTTAATACATCAAAGATAGTTTTAGAATTTATATTTAATATGTACCTTTAAGCTTCAATTATGTGCAATATGTTTGTTTTGTCTTAAATATTACTTAATGAAACGCGATAAGTTAACTGTACAGGCTATTCAGTCAATGTTTAACCTTTATGATCACCAAAGGGTAGAAGGGGTTTTTATTACTAATGATATGAATCAGTTGAGAAAGCATTTTTCTGGAAATCAACATTTATTTGATGGATTGATGATAGGAATGTGTTTTGATGGAAGTAATAGAATAAAAGTCAATCATTCAGAGTATTTTGGAGAAAAAGGAGATTTAATGATTCTCCTTCCGCATACCTTGATAGAATCTGAATTGATAAGTCCCGATTTTCGTACGATTACCATTGTTATTTCATTAGATTTTATTGTCTCCTATCCAATTCTACGTGATTTTATATCGAATGAATTTGTTCGCAATAATCCGATTGTCAAGCTAAGTGACTTGCAGTATTCTTTAATGATGGATTATATGAGCTTTTTACAACGATATTATTATGAGGCATTGATAACAGATAAAGAGGAGGTTTTGAGGCATTTGATATTTGCCTTAATAAGTTCAATCTCGAAAGTATATAGAACTCTACCAGAATCTTCTCGAAAATTTAAAGATCGTAAAGACAAGATTGTAGATGATTTTTATGTGTTGCTATCCCAGAACTACAAAAAAGAACGAGCGGTTTCTTTTTATGCAGATAAACTGTATTTAACGCCAAAGTATTTGACTACTGTGATTCGCGAGCGCACAGGTAAATCGATATTGGCTTGGATTAATGAAGCAGTGATTATATATGCCAAGTTTTTATTAAAAAGTACAACAATGACTATTAATGAAATAAGCCAAGAGTTGCAGTTTAGTGATGCATCTGTATTTTGTCGTTTCTTCAAGCGATATGCTCAGAAGACACCCAATGAGTATCGATTATCATCGTAGTTTTACTTAAAATAAAGCTAAATAGCAATTGTTTAATTCTAAAAAGAGGTATTTTTATACTAACAAAAAAGATATAACTATGGAAAATAAGTTTGATAACAAAGAAGGAAAGGATAGAGCAAATATATTGGATGATTTGTTTGATATGGCTAAAGAGGTAGCTGGAGATCTTTCAAAAGGCCTAAAAGAATTAGGAAATAATGCTGATAAGATAGAACAATTCTTGAAAGAGGGCATTGATACTGCTAAAGGAGAGGCTTCTGAAATTTATAGTAAAGCTAAAGAAGAAGGTGCTCAAGCTTGGTCTGAATTTAAAGGGGAATACAGTGAGGCTAAAGTGAAAGCGAAAGTAGTATATGAAAAAGCGAAAGAGGAAGGATTTAGTACATGGGAGGAGTTTAAAGAGGGCTTTAAGAATGTAAGAGAAGACGTTAAGAAAGAGAGTGAGGAAGTGGTTAATCATGTGAAAAACATGTATGAGAAAAGAAAAAATGGCGGATTTGATAGTTATGAAGATGTGACAGATCATCATCAAGAAGAAGAAAAAGATACAAGATTAGAGCATGGTGATACTAACGCTAAGAAAGAGCAATAGTATTTAGTCTACTAATAGCATTGAATAGTTTTATTAAGTGTTATTTTTATTTGTTTTTTGAATGATAATTAGTGAAGGTACTTGCAGTAAGCTATATGTTTATTTGAAAAATAATTGTAAATTAAACATATAATTAAGTAAAAAATGAGTTAGCTATGATAATGATTTATTTCCATGGGTATGGTTCGGATAAAACTTCTCGTAAATATGAAGATTGTAAAAGACTTTTTAAAAACTCCTCTAGTTTTTGTGTCGAATGGAATCCAGAATCAGATATTAAGAGTATTTTAAATGTTGTTGATGCAGAGTTATCTGAACAAGAGCAGGTAATTTTAATAGGGGATTCGACTGGAGCTAATTTAGCTTATCAACTGAGAGAAAAGAGGAAGGAAAAGGGATTGAAGTCTATATTAATTATGCTAAGTCCTTTGTTAGATTTAGATTCAAGACTCAATAGTAAATTGATATTTAGCGATAATCTCAGAGAGAGTATTCTAAAAATTAATAATCCTGAAGATGCTTTTATTATTGTGGGAAAACAAGATGAAGTATTAGACTTTGTTGATTTACAGGATAAGATTACTTACAATAGTGAAATTCTATTTGTAGAGGACTCTCATAGATTGCCGAAGTTTAGAGACTATTTAGGATATATTAATCATTATGTACAGCGAAAATTAAAGTACGAGTATTTTTAAGTAAAACACTTAAAAAAAGAATAAGTAAAAGGGAATGAGGTGTTTGACTTGTTCCCTTTTTTATAGGGAATTATTTATAGCTTACTATTTTTAGACATGTATACTGAAGAAGTCTTAAAAAAATAGTAAACTTGTAGGAAATACAGAATATTATGGCAGGTAATACTTTTGGTAATCGTTTTCGAGTTACAACTTTTGGCGAGTCTCACGGAGATGCAATAGGAGGAGTGATTGACGGTTGCCCAGCTGGAATTGAATTAGACTTGGTGGCAGTTCAACGCGAACTTGATCGTCGAAAACCAGGGCAATCAAAGATTGTGACACAAAGAAAGGAAGCAGATGAAGTACGTTTTTTGTCTGGAATTTTCGAAGGGAAAACCACAGGAACTCCAATTGGTTTTATAATTGAAAATACAAATTCTAAGTCAAAGGATTACGATCACATTAAGGATATATATCGTCCAAGCCATGCAGACTATGTTTATGATAAGAAGTATGGACATAGAGATCACAGAGGTGGAGGAAGAAGTTCTGCGAGAGAAACAGCTTGTCGTGTTGTCGCTGGTGCGATCGCTAAACAGGTACTTGGCAAATTAAGTATTACAGCCTTTGTTTCTTCTGTTGGGGAGATTAAGGTTACTGCGCCATATACTGAATTAGATTTTAATGAAATTGAGAATAATCCAGTACGTTGTGCAGATCCTTTGATTGCTAAACAAATGGAGCAGCTTATCAAAGAAGTAAAGAAAGACGGGGATTCGATAGGAGGAACTATTACTTGTGTGATTCAAGGGGTACCAGTAGGACTTGGGGAGCCTGTATTTGATCGATTGGATGCAGAGTTAGCCAAAGCAATGATTGGCATTAATGCGGTAAAAGGAGTAGAGTTCGGATTAGGATTTGAGGCTACTAGGATGAAGGGGAGCGAACACAATGATGAAATACTTCCTAATGGGCTTACAAAGACAAATAATGCAGGAGGAATAGTTGGAGGTATTAGCAATGGAATGGACATCTATTTTAGAGTAGCGTTTAAACCTACTGCAACTTTAATGAAAGATCAATTATCTATTAATACACAAAATGAAGTTGTGACAGTCCAAGGGAAAGGTAGGCATGATGCTTGCGTATTGCCAAGAGCTGTTCCGATTGTTGAAGCAATGGCAGCTATTGTTATGTTAGATATGTATATTGAGCAATATGGTAAACTGAAAATGTAAAACAGGCACTGTCTCTTAAAGTGTGTAAGTTCAAAAATAAAGCTTGGGTTAGGTTTTACATTAAAGTCTAACCCTTTCTTGATATAGGATTAAGAATTGATCAATAATCACACCCCAGTTTCTCACTGGCATTGACCATTTTTTAGTTGCTTCTCTTACAGCCAAATATACTGATTTCATCACAGCTTCATCTGTAGGGAAGGATAATTTATTCTTAGTATATTTCCTGATTTTACCGTTTAGGTTTTCAATTAAATTGGTAGTGTAAATGATTTTCCTAATATCTACGGGGAATTCAAAGAATATCGTAAGATCTTCCCAATTGTTTTTCCAGCTTTGGATTGCATAGGAATATTTATGTTCCCATTTAGCAGCAAAGTCGTTTAGTGCAGCTTCAGCCGCTTGTTTAGTTGGAGCATTATAAATCTCTTTCATATCTGCAGTAAATTGCTTTTGTCCTTCCAAACAACGTATTTACAAGCATTTCTTATTTGATGTACAACACAGATTTGTGTTTTAGATTCAGGGAATACAGTACGTATAGTGTCAGTAAAACCGTTTAAATTATCAGTTGCTGTAATTAAAATGTCTTCGGTTCCTCTGGCTTTCATATCAGTTAAAACACTCATCCAAAAAGAAGATGATTCATTTTTACCTAACCATAGACCTAAAACTTCTTTGCGTCCATCGCGTTTTAGTCCAACTGCTATATAAATGGTTTTATTAATTACTTTAGAACCTTCTCTAACTTTAAATACAATACCATCCATCCATACGATTAAATAAACAGGCTCTAATGGGCGATTTTGCCAAGCTACAATATCAGAAGTTATAGCATCAGTTATACGAGAAATGGTCGATTGAGAAACGTCAAAATTATAAACTTCTCTGATTTGTTCTTCAATATCAGAAACGGACATTCCTTTGGCATAAAGTGACACAATAACGTTTTCCAAGCCTTCTACCATGCTTTTTCGCTTGGGAATAATCATAGGGTTAAAACTAGCATCACGATCCCTAGGAACCTTTATTTCTTCTTCGCCGTAACTGGTCTTTATCTTTTTGCTAGAATAACCATTACGTGTATTATCTCCCTTTCTTGAATCATGCTTATCGTAATCTAGGTGAGCATCTAGCTCGCCTTCTAGCATTTTTTCAATTCCTCGCTTTTGTATGTCTTTTAGGAAGTTTTGAAGGTCATCCCCAGTTTTAAACTGTTTGAAAAACTCATCCGGAAATAGGTCTTTTGTTTCCATAACTATGTAAATATTAAATATATAAAAAAATTCTGCTCGGTTTTAACCCAAGCAGAATTTTATACTTACACAGTTTTTGGTACAGTGTCGTAAAACATTAGTTTGTTTACATCTACGATATATGAAAAGTTTATTAGTGTTCTTACTTTGTGTGGAATATTAGTAGACTTTTTTATTTTGTGATTCTTTAGTGGAGTTGTAGTCTATACTTTTTTAAATGATGTATAGATTAACTGCGTTTGTTTTTAGAATAAGAGGGTTATACAAGTACCTTCACCTGCTTTTGATTGTATGTCAACTTCTATATTGTGCTGTTCGAAAATGCGCAATGCCAGAGATAGACCTATACCATGCCCTTTAATATCGCCTACATTTTTGCCTCTGTAAAACGTTTGTCTAACAAGAGGAAGGTCATCTTGTTCGATGCCTCTCCCATAGTCTTTAACAATGAGTTTTAATCGATTGTTATCTGTAAGTAGGGAGATGTCGATAGGTTTTTTCTGCGAATACTTAACGGCGTTTTCGATGATATTGTAAAGTGCTAAGTGTATTAAGGTATGGTTTCCGTATATCTTTAGAATATTGAAATCTTTAACTTCAAACTGTAAGTTGAGTTGTGTGTTTAGCTTGTTCACTTTTGGTTGAAGTGCATCAAAAATATCCCAGACAACTTCGTCAATTCTAATTTCTTCTTTTGTATTCTCTTTATTGTTTAGTCCTGACAATAGGAGTAGATTACTCAATATGCTTTCAATACGATAGACATTTTCTAAAGCGTCATTTGCCACTTTTTTGTATTCTTCAGGTGTTCTGTCTTTTTGGGCAAATACTTCAAGATTACCACTTATGGCAGTTAGTGGCGTTTTAAATTCATGAGAGGCATAGTTTATAAAGTTCTTTTGTATGATAATACCTTCTGAAAGTCTGTGTAATAGTTTGTTATAAGTTGTGATTAATTCTGCTAATTCATCCTTTGTGTCAGGAACTTCAATACCTTCTTGAAAGTTATTGAAGTTTATTGAATTAACTTGATCTATAACCTTTTTGAAAGGTTTATAAGCGACATTTGATAGGTATTTGCTTAAAAAGTAAATGCTGATAATCCCCAAAGTGAAGACACTGAGAAGGATAAGTACCAAGCTGCTTAGCTGTTCGTTAAAATCTTCTTTTGATTCTTTTATAAAGACGACAAAATCTCCTTGATTATCAGGGTAAAAGATACCGTGATAGAAATAGTCTTTTGTAGTGAAGTAGTATTCTTTATTATTTCGAACAAGTTCCAATATAGCGGATGTTATATTTTCGTCCCCCAATAAGTGCCCGTACTCGACTTTATTCTTGTTGTTGAATATTGCAACATTTACACTTTGTATTGTCGCTCTAAACTCTTCTTTTATAGCTGAGTGTTCATAAGAAGGAAGTTCATCTTGCTCAAGGTAATAAATACCAGAGAGTAGGGTTGTGTTTTTTAATTGGGAAATTGTAGAGTACATCGTCTTTTGGTAAAAGGCGATAAAAATGACTAAGGAAGTAATGAAAAACACTATTCCAAATGTAAATGTACTATAAAGGGTTAAGCGCTTGCGAAGTTTCATAACCTAATTTAGTCTTGTAACATATATCCTGTTCCTTTAATGGTGTGTATGAGTTTACCTTTGGATTCATCCAATTTACTTCGGAGATAAGAAATGTAAACATCGACAACATTTGTATTGGTGTCATATTGAATGCCCCAAACACGCTCGAGGATCTGGGTTCTTGAAACTACTTTGTCTTTGTTTTCTAAAAGGTATAATAGCAGTTTATACTCTCTTGGCGAAAGATCTACTTGCTTCCCATTTTGTGTTACCAAATGCTTCTCAGGTTCAAGTTTAATATCCCTACAGATAAAAAATACTTCTCTGTTTTCGTAGTTAAACTTTGTTCTACGCGTTAATGCATTTATGCGAGAAAGTAACTCATTGAAGTGAAAAGGCTTTGTTAAGTAGTCATCTGCACCATTGTCGAGGGCTTCTATTTTATCATTAGTATCACTTAAAGCACTTAATATTAGTATAGGGGTGTAGTTTTTCTTAAAGCGAATCATTTTTGTCAATTGTATACCGTCAATTCCAGGAAGCATAATATCCATTAATATTAAGTCCCAATCATTTTGCATAATGAGTTCTCTTGCTTTTTCTCCAGTAGAGGCAAGTTGTACGCGCATTCCATTTTCTTCCAAACCCTTAATGATGAACTCGCTTATTCTACTGTCATCTTCTACTAATAATATATTCACAATTATATTTTTTCTGAGTTTGATTTAATAAAATCAGTTACTAAATAAGCTATTAATTTGCCAACTAAATGGTTGTTTGTAGGAAAATCTAAAGATGGAGCTCCTTCACATATATGTAAATAAGTTACATTTTTTGACTTCCCAAAAAAGTGTATAAACTGGCGCAATTTTTCTGAAGAGAAACCAGCAGGAGATATAGCACTACTCGCCACTAAAGGAATAGCATCTAAATCTATTTCTATTCCATAAGGAGCATACTCAATGTGTTTTTGTGCTGTGACTAACTCAGTTTCAAATGATTTCTCTTTTCGAATCCTTATTTGTTCAAAAGTGTTGTACTTTACTCTTTCTGCATGTGCTTTGATCTCAGAGAAAACAGATTTAGAGGTATAGTTTTCGTGTAACCCAAAGATGAAATAGTTTTTCAAAAAACCTTCTTCAAAGGCATAAGAAAAACCATTACCACTGTGTCTACCTTCTAACGGTCTAAAGTCTGTATGTGCGTCAAAGTTAATAGCGTTGATAGCTTTTCCTTTTGCCAAGGCACTACCTTTTATATTGCCATAAGCATTATTGTGACCACCACCTATGACAATAGGAATTTTATTTGCGGCTACAATCTTGCTGATGATGTGTGAAACTTCTTTGTCGATTATTTGTACTAATTCAAATAATCGTTTACGTTGCTCTTTAATACTTGCATCTAATAATGCAGCTTCCTTTAGTTCTTGTTCAAAATTTAAATGACCAAGAATAGTAATCCAGCTCCCTTTACAAAAGCGATTGTGTTGAATGTTTAAAAAGGAACTTAAGAAGGTTTGCCAAGCTGAGTCAGCACCAGGTCTACCAAGATTTGCTTTGACACCAATATCTTCAGGGATTCCAAGAACTACGTATTTGCTTTCATGCGTTTTTAGCTCTTCTTCCCAACAACTTGGAGATTCTAATAAGCGAATGCGTTCACCGAATTTAATTTCACCATTTCTAAAATTAGTAAGTGAAATTAATTCGCTTTTAGAGAGAAGTTTTAGTTTTGTACTTGACATAAAATTGTGTCTTAGTTATTTTGTTTAAACAATTGCGTTTTTCCTTTTAAGATCACTTGATCAATTAGATTTGAACCAAATGCATATGGCAATTCATAGAATGAATTTAGTGGCTTGGTGATTATTAAGCTTGCTTTTTTTCCCTTGGTAATACTTCCGTAATCTCTTTCTACTCCCATAGCATACGCTCCATTAATTGTAGCTGCATTAATAGCTTCTTCAGGTGTCATCTTCATTTTTATACAAGCAGTTGAAACAACGAAATTCATATTTCCGGAAGGAGTCGTCCCAGGATTGGAATCTGAAGCTAATGCCAGTGGTAGGCCTGCATCAATCATTTTACGTGCTGGGGTATAAGGAATAGATATAAAGAATGAACAGGTCGGAAGTGCGACAGGCATTGTTTTGCTATCTTTTAAAATAGCGATATCTTCATCCGTTACAATTTCCAAGTGATCAACAGATAATGCATTATTCTCTACACAGGTTTTAATTCCTCCAATTGCAGTAAATTGATTTACGTGTACTTTGGCTACCATACCATATTCTTTACCCACTTGAATAATTTTTTCAGTTTCTTCCGGTGAAAAATAACCAGTTTCTAAGAAAGCGTCAATGAAATCAGCCAGTTTTTCTTTTGCTATTGCTGGGATCATTTCGTTAATCATTAAATCAATGTATCCTTGGTGGTTCTCTTTGTATTCAGCTGGAAAAGCATGAGCTCCTAAGAATGTAGCTCTAATTTCAATAGGGTAGTTCTCTTTTAGTTTTTTTATTACTCTAAGCATTTTTAGCTCAGATTCAAGTGTTAATCCATAACCTGATTTAATTTCAACTGCACCAGTACCTAACTGAATAATTTCTTCTAATCGCTTTTTGGATTGGTTATACAAATCTTCTTCTGAAGTTTCTTGTAATTTTTTAGCAGAATTTAGTATTCCGCCACCTCTGTTAAAAATTTCTTCATAACTCAAGCCATTTATCCTGTCTACAAACTCAAGTTCTCTGTTTCCAGCGTAAACTATGTGTGTATGACTATCCACCCAACTTGGTAAAACGGTCTTACCAGTTGCATCTATGATTTGGTCAAAGACTACATTTTGAGGTAAATCTGCCATAGGACCATAGTCAATGATATCTTCATCTTTAACAATAAGATAAGCATTCTCAAGCTTAGGAAGTGTTTTCATCTGCTCTCCTGCTAATTTATCTACATGTTGTTCTCTGATTTGAAGTAATTCTTTTATATTTTTGATTAATAGTTTCATTTGCTATTGTATCTCTAAGAAGTTATTTATAGTTCGTGAAGTTAATTATCATAAACCTTTTAAACAAAATTAATATTGTGGGACGAGTTAAATATAAGAAAATAAGAAAACTTCAACCAAATTCTCTTGAATATTCTGGTGCTTTTCCTGAAGTACCAATTAGTATGCAGTTATTCGTATATGATGAGGATAGTTTTGAAGAATACAATGACTTGAGCTTGAGTGAAATTGAAGAGGTGCTTAAAAAATCGAATCCCAATGCAATTAAGTGGTTTAACTTACATGGATTACACGATATTGACTTGTTAAAAGAAGTGGGTAGTTTCTTTGCTATTGAAAATTATATCATGGCAGAAATTTTAAACTTTGCGCGTAGAACAAGAGTTGAGGAGCTTGATGAGACGATGTTTTTTAGTGTCAAAGCAATTTTGCCTTATACTGTAGATGATGTTTATGTTAATGTCGAGCAGATAAGTTTTATCCTAAAAGAAAATATCCTTTTGTCTTTCCAAGAGAAAAAGGGAGATTTTTTTAATTTAATTCGCGAGCGTATTCGACTGAAAATTGGTCAAGTTAGAAAAAGAGATGCAGGCTATTTACTATATGGGTTAATGGATTCATTGATGGATAGCTTTTTGGTTACTCTTGATATGGTTGAAGACAATGTAGAGAAGGTTTTAGTAGAAGCTCGTGTGCAATATCAGAAAGAGATAATCATACGAATTGAGGAGTATACGCAAGAGTTGAATGATATTAAGCGCGCAGTAATTCCCTTGAGAGAGGTTCTGTATAATTTAAGAACACAGCATGAAAAAAGCTCTGGAAAAGCAATTATAAGCAGATCGAGTATCGCCTTTTTTGAGCGTTTACAATATAAATCGAATGAAATCTTAGATCAGATTGAATACAATTTGAATAAGTTAGATAGTGCCACGAATTACTTTTTTTCTTCGCAGAGTAATCGAATGAACGAAATCATGAAAGTCTTGACTATCGTCTCTGTTATATTTATTCCTCTAACTTTTATTGTAGGAGTGTATGGGATGAATTTTGAGAATATGCCAGAGCTCAAAGATCCAAATGGATATTACTTTACTTTGTTAGCCATGCTTGTTATCGTCATCTTAATGATTGGGTATATTAAATGGCGAAAGTGGTTTTAGTTAAAAGTAAAAAGATGCAATAGTGTTTAATTATTGCATCTTTTTATTTATACCATTATTTACTTTCATTCCAATAGTAACTATCTGGGTAGATTCTCTGCCCAAAAATAGCAGTTCCAACGCGAATAATTGTCGCTCCTTCCTCTATAGCTATTTCCAAGTCGTTGCTCATTCCCATTGAGAGTTCGTTGACTTTTACGTCGGGAATATGGAGTTCGTTAATTTGCATTTGAATTTTCTTTAAAAGTTTAAAACAAACCCTTACTTTTTCATCCTCAGCACTAAATAATCCAATTGTCATTAAGCCCTTTATCTTCAAAGTGTCAAATTGTGCTACTTGCTTTGTAAATTCGACAGCATCTTCTGGTGAAATACCGAATTTACTCTCTTCATTAGAAGTATTCACTTGTATGAATACATCTATTGTTTTATTCTCTTTAGATAGACGTTGATGTAGCTTTTCTGCCAAATCAATGCGGTCTAAGGATTGTATACAGTTAACATCGTATTTGAGGATATCCTTGATTTTATTTGTTTGCAAGTGACCGATAAAATGCTTTTGATGCTCTACTGTCGAAAGGATTTCGAACTTTTCTTTTACTTCTTGAACTTTGTTTTCTCCAATTAAGTGGAAGCCTGCTTCAATAGCTATTTTAATGTCTTCAGCGCGAACAGTTTTTGTTGCTAATAACAATTTAACATCTCGGGGATCTCTATTTGATTTTAGACAAGCAAGTTGAATTCTATTCGATATGGCTTTTAAATTATTGAGAATATTTTCTTTCATCGTAGTTTGATTTTTACATTGTGTGTAGCAATAGAATAAAGATACGCTATCACTGTGAGATTATCTCCACCAATGGTAGTAATTGTGTCCCTCGTCGTGTAAAAATCCACATTTTGGGTATAGCGTATTCCCAATGTGGTTTGTTTTTTCTGTTTCCAGCATTAGACCACAAGCACCTGTTTCTATACACCATTCTTTACTGCGATCTATTAATCCTATGGAAATCCCTTTTCCTCTATATTCGGGTTGTACATAGAGATCACTTAATAACCATTGCTTCTCTAATTTGATGTAGTGGAATAATTTGTATAGTTGAACAAAGCCAACTACTTTGTCTTCAACAAGAGCAATAAATACATCTGATTCATTATTTAGTAGTCGATTCTTTATGAACTCCATACTGCGCTCAAGGTTGCTTACTTGACGATAAAAAACTCTGTACTCATTGAACAGTTGACTTAGTTCTTGCAAATCTTCAAGATTAGCTTTTCGGATTTTAAAATTCATGTTATTAAATGTTGAATAATTGATTATACTACGCAAAAGTATTTTATATTTGGACCACTATAATGATACAGTTTTAATATAAATAAGTAGTCCAGATGTTAAGACCTTGGAAATTGAATATTGAAATAGATGGTACCTTAGATAAACCTATTTACCTTCAAATAGCAGATGCTATCATACAGGACATAACCTTAGGTAGATTAAAATCAGGTACGGCTTTGCCAGGAAGTCGAGTTCTTGCAGCAGAGATTGGAGTTAACCGAAATACGGTTGTAGAAGCACTGAATGTCCTGATTGCAGAAAAATGGTTAGATAGTAAAGAAAGGAGAGGCACATTTGTAGCTGAAGAACTCCCTGTTTTAGATCCCTTTAAAAAAGAAAAGAATTCAGATATAATAAAAAATTTAGAAGATAAATCATATTGGATTAATTTTAATGATGGTCATTCAGATAGTCGCTTAGCACCAGTAGACGAGTTAGCAAGGGCGTATCGAAAAATATTTAAAAGAAAAGCCAAGTGGCAATTAATGGGATATGCGGATACTTATGGACAACGTGATTTTCGTCAGGCTATAGCAGATATGCTTAATCATCAAAGGAGTATGTATGTTCAAGCAGATCACATTTGTATTACAAGAGGCAGCCAAATGGCGTTATACTTATTAGCTCATTGTCTGTGGAAAAAGGGAGATATTGTCATTGTCGAAGATTTGGGGTATAAGCCAGCATGGCAAGCATTCGAGACTGTTGGAGTAACTCTTTTGAGTGTTGGTGTTGATAAAGAGGGTTTGAAGGTGGATGAGGTGTCTCAAATTTTGAATAAGTACAAAGGTGTTAAAGCAGTATATACCACTCCACACCACCAATATCCAACTACTGTAGTTATGAGTACAAAAAGGCGATTAGAGTTAATAGCTTTGAGTAATGAGCATAATTTTACAATTATAGAGGATGATTATGATAATGAGTTTCACTATGGGTATCGACCTGTAATGCCCCTTTGTAGTAATAAGGGATTGAGAGATTATATCTATATAGGAACATTGAGCAAAGTAGTTGCACCTGCATTGAGAATTGGGTATTTGGTAACAAAGAATCAAGAGCTATTGAGGCAAATAGGCAACCTTCGCAAATTAATTGATGTGCAAGGAGATGTTATCATGGAGCAAGCTGTATTGCAATTGATTCAAGAAGGCACGATTAAGAAACACTTGAGAAAGGTCTCTCAAATATACAATCAGAGAAGGGATACAATGAAAGACTTAATAGAGCGCTACTTGAAAGACTATGTGAATTATAGTGTACCTGAAGGTGGACTGGCTTTCTGGTTGGAATATAAAACAGGATTTAATCACAAGGTGTTTGAACAAAGTGTTTTTGATAAGGGTATAAAATTAATTTCTTCAATAAGTTATAGTTTTGACAATAAGTCTGTTGGTTTTAGATTGAGCTTTGGTAATCTCGAGGAGGAAGAAATGAAGTTGGGGATAATAGCATTAGCGAATTGTTTTAAAGAGACAATACCTGACAATGGATAAGGAGAAGGTTTTTCCTTAGTTAGCGACTTGTTGAGTGTATCTTATTTTTAATTTGTTTCGTAACAATTTTGTAATGTTAGTTTGCAATCACTATCCGAACAAGATATTCAATTTTGCCAATTTTTAAATAAGGAAAGATTAAATAGCATTAGTAAGCTTGTTTGATAGGTTGGAAATAGAGTACTAAAAAATAGTAGAAAACTTGTGTTTCTACAAATACGTCAAAATGATTTCTCTTTGGTTGGGCTTTTTTTTCAAAAAAGAGGTTTTTTGTTGGAAAAAAAGAATTGAAAAATATTGAATTTTAGTTGATTTAAGTATAAAAGTAATGACGTATATGATAAAAAATAGTTGGTGATTTTTTACTATAGGATGGAAGATTCTTGTGAATAAAAGAGAAAAGTAAATAGAGGTATTACAATAGTTTAAATCTCAAGAGATAAAATTGTAAAATAGATAATTTATTCGGGATTAAAAGAGAATAAATAAGTCTGAAAATTGTCATAATATTAATATAAAGTATTATATACTTTTTTATTATAGTCGTATCTTTGCAACGTTTTTTTAAGAAGGTAAAGTTAGGAATAATGCAGTTTTAGGAGGTAAATGTTAACTTAAAAAATGTTAATTAGTCGATAATGTATTTTTTTGGTATAGCCTTTGATTCTTAAAGTTGTAAATAAAAGGGAAATTATGATTTTGGCGTTGACAGTTTCTCTGTTTCCATCTTGTGGGATGGAGCAGTCAAGAGAAAAAAATAGTAAGGACAGTACATCTAAACAAATGGATTTACTGAATAAGAATGATTTGGATGGAACATTTTTTAAAGCTGTAGCTCAAGATTCATTGCAAGCCATTGCAATAAGTAAAAAAGGTATAGTATATTCAAGTTCTAAGCCCAATCAAAAGATTATCTTTCCATTTGTTGAACCTTTGATAGAGGGAGAGAGCCGTGTTTATAAGTCTTCAACAAAACACGAGGAAATAGAAATTGTGATCTATGAAGACGAGACAGCTCGTGATTTTCTAGATGGACGTTTTGATCATTCAGTAGCTGTAAGTTTAGTGAAAAAGCAAGAATTGCAAGATGACTCTGTTGACTTCGCTTGTTTTGGTCATTATTTGTATGACAATTCACTTTCGGGTAACTGGATTTTTCAGTCATACGAAGGAAAGAGAGTGGAAGAATTGGGTATAAATCAGATACCGTTGATTTGCATTGATATTAATACAAGAAGTTTTTCAGGCAGTGGCGGTAATCATATGATTTATGGGGATTTAAGATGTGAAGGTGATTCTGTTTTTTTTAAAATAATCTTATCGCCAGAATATGTAACTGAGATGTATCAAAAAGAGAAAGAGTTACTCGCTGTATTGGATAATTGTGATCGCTATGAGATAAAAGGCGATTATTTAATGTTGTATGAAGGGGCAGTTCAAAAATTGACTTTTTTACGCGATGTTTATGGGATGTAATTAAAGCCTTTAATAGGGTGATGAAATACAAAATAAAAGGGAGACTTATTAAGTTTCCCTTTTTTGTATTTTACTGTTTTGTTTCCATCTTCTTTAGTTCTTCAAAAGACATTTGATCTGGTCTTTCTTCACTTTTTCTATAGGCATCGACAATCTTTTTCACTAAGCGATGTCTGACAATGTCCTTGTCGTCTAAGTACAAAATCCCTATGCCCTCGACGTCTTTTAGAATGTATAACGCCTCTTTTAACCCAGACGATACTTTTCTCGGTAAGTCGATTTGACCAGGATCTCCAGTGATGATGAATTTAGCACTTTTTCCCATTCGAGTTAAAAACATTTTCATTTGTGAGTGCGTAGTGTTTTGAGCTTCATCTAAGATAACAAAAGCATTGTCTAATGTACGGCCACGCATAAAAGCTAATGGAGCAATTTGAATTACGCCTTTGAGTATGTAATCATCTAAGGTTTGAGGAGGAAGCATGTCTCGTAATGCATCATAAAGGGGTTGCATATAAGGATCAAGCTTATCTTTCATGTCACCAGGTAAGAAACCTAAGTTTTCTCCAGCTTCTACAGCAGGGCGAGTTAGAATAATTCGCTTTACTTCTTTGTTTTTTAGGGCTCTTACGGCAAGAGCGACACCTGTATAGGTTTTTCCTGTACCAGCAGGTCCAATGGCAAATACCATGTCATTTTTCTCTACAAACTTGACGAGTTTTTGTTGATTAGGGGTTAACGCTTTGATTAGCTTGCCTGATACACCATGAACTAAGATGTCATCAGCAGGATTCATAATCTGTGGTCCATTGTCCATGACGATTCGTTCAATTGCATTTTCATCAATTCTATTGTATCTTGCAAAATACTTGATGAGTCTGTCAAATCGCTTTTCAAATTCATCTAAAATTTCTGGGTCTCCAAATATTTTTATGATTCCGCCACGAGCAACTATTTTGATTTTTGGATAGAGCTTTTTAAGTAAGTCTAAATGAATATCTTGTGGCCCCCAAAAGTCTTTTGGGCTAAATTCTGTAAGTTCAATTACTCTTTCGTTCAATACCTATGAGAATTAATTAAAAAAAATAACATAATTTTGTATCTCAAAGCTACTATAAAAATTCGACTCTTCTAAAAATTATACTAAAAATTTACAATGCAAAAGATAATTACATTGACGACTGATTTTGGATACAAAGATTATTATGTTGGCGCATTGAAGGGAAAGATTTATTCAAATATTTCTAATTGTAATATAGTAGATATATCACATGGAATAACTAGTTATAATATAGAAGAAGCTGGTTTTGTTATTGCTGCCACTTATAATAATTTTCCAAAAGGAACAATTCACATTGTTGCTGTAGATGCTTTTATTTCTGAAAGTACGCCCGCGGTGTGTATGAAATACAATGGGCATTATTTTATTACAGTAGACAATGGTGTCTTAACCCAATTGCTATCTTCTGATGGATTTGAAAGTGCTGTTTACATTCACAATGATGGAAGTTTGAGATCAAATGATTTATTTGTGTATTGTGCTTATCAGTTATCTGAAGGAAGAAAGCTTAAAAGTTTAGGGGTTGAGGTTGAGAGCTTAACTAAATTAAATCGAATTAGTGATTCTTTAATTTTAGAGGATAATAGAATCTCAGGTAAAATTGTCTATGAAGACACCTATGGCAATTTGATTACTAATATCACCAAGGAAGCATTTGATAAAATTGGCCGAGGAAAAGACTTTGTTATTCGCGTTAAGAGCAATAGCATATCGCGACTAAATAAATACTATGCAGATTTTAAAGTCACAGAGAGTATGACGCTCAAAGATAGAGCGGGTGATTTATTAGCTGTTTTTAATGACCTTGATTTACTTGTGATTACAATCTTTTATTCTAGGCCTAATAATCCGGGTGGATCTCCAAGAACATTATTAAGTCTTCAACTACATGACAATATATCAATAGAATTTGCCGTTGAACCTATTACATAACAAAATAATTAAGGATGTTTATTAGAATCGTAAAGCTTACTTTTCACGAAGATAAGGTAGAGGAATTCGTGAATTACTTTGAAGAAATAAAGAGTGTTGTGAGGAATCAACCAGGTTGTACTTTCTTGGAGTTGTATCAGGACAAGCATATAAAGAATATTTTTTTTACATATAGCTACTGGGATACAGAGCAAGATTTAGATACTTACAGGCATTCAAGTACTTTTAAAGAAGTTTGGCCTTTTGTCAAAACGCTTTTTAGTGAAAAAGCAGAAGCTTGGAGTGTAGATAGATTAGTAACAGTTAAATAAGATATTAAGAATGAAAGCCATCTGTTTAATGGAAATCCGCTCTTTTTTAAGTAGTTTGACAGGGTATTTAGTTATCATCGTATTTTTATTGATCAATGGCTTAATGCTTTGGTTTTTTGATGGAACTTACAATATATTGCAAAGTAATTTTGCGGATTTAGCTCCGTTTTTTTATTTAGCTCCTTTGGTCTTAACTTTTTTAATTCCAGCTGTTTCAATGAAAAGTTTGTCAGAGGAAATAAAGCAGGGGACAATAGAGTTGTTACTAACTAAACCCCTTTCTGTTTGGCAAATTGTTTTAGGCAAGTATTTTGGAATATTGTTTTTGATTTTCTTGTCGATATTACCTACTGTTATAAATGTCTACTTTTTAGAGAGTTATCTCTTGCCTGGGCAAGAATTTGATATGGGAAGTGTACTTGGATCTTATTTTGGATTATTGTTTCTCTCTGCTGCGTATGGAGCGATGGGAATATTTGCTTCTGCCTTATCAGAAAACCAAATAGTTTCTTTTATATTAGGAGTGGGGTTGTGTCTGTTTTTCTCTTTGGGAATAGATGCTTTAGCAGGCTTAATGCAGAGTACATTCGTAGAGAAATTTGGAGTACAATATCATTTTAGAAGTATTTCTAGGGGGGTGATAGATACAAGAGATTTAATATACTTTGTTTCAATCGCTTTTTTATTTTTAAGTATGACAGTTTCTAAAATAAAAACATTGCGCAAATAATGAAAAGTAATTTAAGTAAAAATCTAAAAGTACTGTTGCAATGTATTGTTGTGATTGTGTTGCTCAATTTGATAGGAGGTCTTGTTTACAAGCGATTCGATTTAACACAAGATAAACGGTATACCTTGTCAGAAGCAACAGTGAAATTATTAGAACAGGTTGAAAACCCCATTATAATTGATGTTTTTTTAGAAGGAAAATTTCCAGGTGAGTTTAGAAGGTTACAATTAGAAACGCGTCAACTATTAGAGGAGTTTGAACTTGTAAATTCGAATGTAAAGTTTCAATTTGTAAACCCTTTAGATGAGGCTAATGGTAGTGAGGAGGTTTTGAATGAACTTGTTCAGTATGGAATTAAACCTGTTTCTATCACGGTAAATGATAAAGGGACTCAAACCCAGCAAGTGGTTTTACCGTGGGCGATTGTCTCGAGGGGAGAAAAGGCATCCAAAGTTCAGTTGTTGAAAAATATGTTAGGAGCGAATACGGAAGAAAAAGTATTGACTTCTGTTCAGCACTTGGAATATGCTTTTATTGATGCAATACAAAAGGTAATAAAAGAGAAGCAAAAGAAAATAGCTGTTTTAAGAGGAAATGACGAATTAGAAGATGTATATATTGCAGATTTATTATTATCTTTAAAAGAGAGTTATTATATAGCTCCTTTTACTTTAGATTCAGTTGCAAGTAATCCAGTAAAGACTTTAAATGAGCTGAAGGAATATGATTTAACTTTAATAGCAAAGCCTCATAAAAATTTCACAGACAAACAAATTCAAGTAGTTGATCAATATATTGTCAGTGGAGGTAAGGCTATTTTTATGTTAGATCAAGTTCAAGCAGATTTTGATAGTTTGCGTGCTACAGGTAATATGTTAGCTTATGCTAAAGACCAAAGTTTAGGGGAAATGTTGTTTAAATATGGTGTTAGAATAAACCCTGTCTTGGTTAAAGATGAAATAGGTGCTCCAATTAAATTAGCAATAGGAAAACAAGGAAGTGAGACGCAGTATGGGGATTTTATTTGGAAATTTTCTCCTTTTGTTTATCCAGAGGGGAAACATCCAATAATAAAAAATATAGAAGGAGTTAAGTTTGATTTCGTATCGCCAATAGATACTTTAAAAAACAACATTGCTAAGACAGTTTTATTGCAATCTTCAAAATACTCGTCAACCGTAGGAACTCCTATTGAGATAAGTCTTGATGTTTTAAACGAACAGGTAGGACCAGAGGTATATGAAGGAAAAGGAAACTATATTTTAGGAGTCTTATTAGAAGGAGATTTTAGATCTGTTTTTCAGAATAGAGTATTGCCTTTTCAAATGAGTGATTTCAAAGAGAAGGGGCTACAAAATAAAATAATTGTCTTCTCAGATGGTAATTTAGCAAAGAATCAATTGGATCAGAGAGGTGCTCCCATGGAGTTAGGATATGATAAATGGACTAATAAATTATATGGGAATAAGGAGTTATTGATGAATTCAGTTGATTTCTTATTAGATGATAGTGGGTTGATACAGCTTCGTACCAAAGAAGTTAGATTCCCAATGATGGACAAAGTTAAAGTGTATCAGAATTATACAAAAATTCAAATGTTAGCTTTAATCTTACCAATACTGATTGTTGTCATTTTTTCAATTGTTTTTTTAGTTTTGAAAAAACGCATTTTTGAGAAAAAGTAAGACAAAATCACTTTTATTATTAATAATAATCCGATATATTTGTAGCTATAAAGCACTTTGCGGAGTTAAATAATTGTAATATGAAATTTATAGTATCGAGTTCCTACTTGTTAAAACAGCTACAGGTTTTGGGTAGTGTTATCAATAGTAGTAATACCTTACATATTTTAGATAATTTTTTATTTGAATTAGATAATAATATATTAAAGGTTTCTGCTTCTGATTTAGAGACAACAATGTCAGCTACATTAGAGATTGAATCAACAAGTCAAGGAAGTATAGCTGTACCAGCTAAGTTGTTGTTAGAGACGTTAAAAACGTTTCCAGAGCAACCATTGACTTTCTCAGTGAAGGAAAACAATACAATTGAAATAAGTTCAGATGTTGGTAAATATGTATTGGCTTATGCTCAAGGAGAGGAGTTTCCAAAAGCTGAGTCTTTAGAAGATCCTTCAAAAACGGAGGTGCCAGCAGGAGTTTTAGCAACTGCGATTAGCAAAACTATATTTGCTGCAGGTAATGATGATTTGCGTCCAGTAATGTCAGGAGTATTCTTTCAGTTTTCTCCTTCTGGATTAATATTTGTTGCTACTGATGCTCATAAATTGGTGAAATATTCAAGATCTGATATTTCTTCTTCAAATGAAGCAAGTTTCATTATGCCTAAAAAGCCATTGACTATATTAAAGAATATTTTAATGTCTTCTGGAGCAGATGTAACGATCGAGTTTAATGAATCTAATGCACAGTTTTACTTTGATAATTATTCATTGACTTGTCGATTAATAGATGGTAAGTATCCAAATTACGAAGCAGTAATACCAAAGGAAAATCCAAATAAACTATTAATTAATAGAGTACAATTTTTAAATTCAGTTCGTCGTGTTTCTATTTATGCTAATAAGACTACACATCAAATTAGATTAAAAGTAGCAGGTACAGAATTAAACATTTCTGCTGAAGATATCGATTATTCAAACAAGGCTGATGAGCGATTGACATGTGATTATCAAGGTGATGATATGCAGATTGGGTTTAATTCACGTTTTCTTGTTGAGATGTTGAACAATCTTCAATCAGACGATATTCTCTTAGAAATGTCTTTGCCAAATAGAGCGGGAATCTTAACACCTGTTGATGGATTAGAAGATGGAGAATCTGTTACAATGTTAGTAATGCCAGTTATGTTGAATAACTAGAAAAATAAGAATATATAAAAGGGTTTACAAATCGTAAACCCTTTTTTTGGTACTATGAAAATCATTCTAATTGTTTAGGATGATTTTTTTATTGTAGTACGTTGAGTTGTATGGTTGTATTATAGTGTGTTTTTTTACAGAAAGGTATAAAATACTATAGGGCTGCTGTTTGTTGGTTTACGTTGAAGAATACGGGGGATAGATGAGGTGGAAGCTATGAATTATGCAATGCTGATGTATGAACTTATATCACAGTGTTGTATTTGGATTACTTGTAGGTTTTATAGGCGAATGGAGCTGATGCTTTTTTAAGGTGAGAATTCTGTTTTAGTACTTGTTTGCGAAATGTCTTAAGGTGTTCTAATCTGCTTTTTGACTAAATATCAATTGGATTTATTGACTATTGGTCTTGTTTTCTTGTAATCACCAATATTGAGAGAGAAACAGGATTGCTAATAGGCTATAAGTGAGAGAGAATTTAATGTTGGCTCATGGTATTATAGTTTACCCTCATTTGTATCACATAAATTGGTAAGAGTCGTTTAAGGTGCAAAGTAAGTGCGGAAAGTGTAAAGAAGGAACTTTGTTCGATGATGGACAGTAAAGTAATATTGACTATAGGTTTATCAGTGTATTTCGTTGAGTACTTTAATACAGCAAACACAAAAGCATTGTTGACAAAATTATAGCTCTACTTTTAAGGGAAGAATGATTGTGGAAATCCATATCTGTCAATGCGGCTATCTGTTAGTGCGCTTTTTGGAGCTATAGCTCTCAACTACTTTTATTAACGATGTGAACAGGTGCTGTTTTGGTCGCACTTTCTTAGGGGATTCTAGGGGGATACTAGGGGTTTTCTTCGAGAAACACCCCTTTTTGTGGACAAAAGTGCAAGGATACCGCAAGAAAAGTGCAAGAAAGCCCAAGGAAAGTACTATTTTTTATTCTGCTATTTAAACACTGATTTCCTTTAGCTAAATACTATAAAGCAATTCTACTTCATATCTCTTTCATTCGCTCTAAAACATAAGTATAAGGGCTACTATTTTTAGAAAGAGATATCATCTCTAAATGAATTCTGGAATAGTGATGGTTGAACTTTATCTATAGTTCTAAATTTGTGCATAAGAGCTGATGTGAAAGTTTTCTTGTTCAAGTATAGATAAAAAAAATTGAACTCGTCAAGTGTTGAGAGTTCAATTTAATGTTTTAGGAAACCATAGTTTTAATTGTAGTAAAAGTAATAGTTATTTGTATTTTTCTGATTTCCTATAGCTAATGTAGGATATTTTATTTAATTATATGTTGTTATTTCTTTAAATTAACATTAGTTATCTTAAATGGATAATTCAAATATCTTATTTGGATAAAATGTTAAAAAATGAGAGTCTTTTATATTTTTATAAATCTAATCTAAAGGTTTTTCGTTCTTTGTGAATGATTGGATTTAAGTTTTTCCATAACAATTGAATTTTATTGTTTTCAATTAAAAGAGGATTGGTTTCTATGAATTCAATATTGTGTTTTTTGAAACAGTCATATATTTCTCTAAATATAACTGCAGTAATTCCCTTACTTCTGTATTCTGGATCTACTCCTATAAGATAAAACTCTGCATGATTGTTCTTTCTTATGGCTTTAAGTAAATGTAAAAAACCGAATGGGAATAATTTGCCATTTGCTTTTTGAAATGCTTTAGAGAATGACGGCATAGTGATGGCAAATGCAATCATCTTATTGTTTTCATCCATGATACAAGAGATGAAATCGGGGTGGATGAATTGAAGGTATTTTTCTTTATAATGCTCAATTTGAAAATCTTGTATAGGAACAAAACTTTGTAGGTCAGCATATGTTTTGTTTAAAAGAGCGAACATTTCATTCACATAAGGCATTAGCTCTTTTGTCGTTTTGAATTCAAGTGCTTTTACATTATAGCGACTTTCTATCAAACTGGCCATCTTAGTTAATTTTCCTTCGTTATAGAGTGTCTTGTCTAATTTGTATTCTATCCATTCAGCTTCAGGTTTAAAGCCTAATTGTTCAAGGTGTATAGGGTAGTATTCAGGATTGTATATCCCGATCATGGTAGCAATATAGTCAAACCCCTTTGTTAGCATTCCTGCTTTATCCATATTAGAAAATCCCATAGGGCCTTCTATATAGTTCATTTTATGGGTTTTTCCGAACTCTTTAACGACTTGAATTAACGCTTTAGTAACTTCGATATCATCAATCATCTCAAGCCATCCAAATCTGACTTTGCTCTTGTGTAAATCGTTTACTTCTGTCCAGTTAATACAACAAGCAACACGGCCTACAATTTCGTTGTTTTTATACGCTAAGAAGAATTTTACATCAACACTTTTGAATATGTCATTTTTCAGATCGAAACTCTTTATTTCTTCTTTTATGATGGGAGGGACCCAATAAGGATTGTTCTTATAAAGTTTAAAAGGGAATTTGACAAAATCAGCTATTTCCTTTTTGCTTTGAGCTTCTATAATCTTTATCATTTTGTAAGTCTTATCATCTGTTAGATTTACAAAGATAATTATTTGTGAGTGTATTAAAACTTTATTACCTAAGCTTTTTGATTGTAATTAGTTCATTGTGTGTTTGGCTTTTCGGATATATGCGAGTGGAGTACATCTCTTTTTCAAACATCTGCAAAAAGGCGTTATTTCTTTTTCTGTGATGTTCGTCTAATATGATAGTGTTGAATAATATAAAACCATTAACTGATAATAATTCCTTTAGGTGAGATACAAAATAGTCCTCGAATAGAAAACTTGGCATCGTGTAATCTTGAAAGATGTCGATGACAATCAAGTCAAAGGTTTCTTGACTTCTAAGAACATATTCGAAAGCATCCATTTCAACGATAGTGTGCTTATGAGTTAGCTTTTTTAAATTGAAGTACTTCTTTCCTAAATGGATAACTATAGGATCAATTTCAACGCTAATAATGTTCTCTTGGTAGTTAATATAATTTCTTAAAGTATCGACTATGCTACCTGCTCCTAATCCTAAAACCAAGATATGATTCATCTCTTTTATTTTATGACTGCCAATAAATTTTAGTCCATCTCGAAGTACTTTTTCAAGATTTCCATAGGAGTAGTTTGTATTTGTAGAATCTAAATTTAATTCTCCTTTATGCCATGTAACTTCTAATTGATTGTTGATTTTAGAGTTTGTTTTTTTTATGGTAATTGGAAAAAAATAGCTTAGAAATTTAGTTATCATTTAAACGTTTTTAATTGCAAAGATAGTGCATTACTTTATTGAAATAGGACATGGATTATTATTCTTTTATTTAGGTTTGAAGTTGCTAAAAGTTCCGTCTTTATAAAAAATAATAATTTGGTCTATGTCGCTATTTGAATTAAAAGACTGTGCGATTGGAGCTAAATTTGTCAAGCTTTTACTTTCAATATTTTCCTCTTTTTTTGTTAAAATATTATTTTCTTTTTCTCGTTTATCTTCATCAAATAGAGTAGGGGAAATAGGTGTGTTGGTTAAAGAAGGGATGTCTTTTTGTATGTTTATTTCCTGATTATCGAGGTTGTTAAAATTGCCTTTTCCCTTGAGTAACCACAAGAGATTAATGTCGGGAAAGGTGTCATTTATTTTTAGAATGAAATCTAAACTTGGTTTGTTTCTACCCGATAGAAGGTGAGATAAACTCGATCTTTGTACTCCAATTTTATCGGCAAAAGCGGAAGCAGTATAGTCTAATGTTTCCAGTAAAAATTCTAATCTGTTTACAAAATTGTCCATAGGTATTTGTTTAAAAATGTAAATACATACAAAATATATAACTGTTTACAAATGTAATTATTTATTGTATATATCCAATGTTTACAACTGTATATATGTAAACTATGTTAACGTATTGGTTTAATATATAGTACTTAAATAGTTGATTTATTATGTTTTGTGTTTTTATTTTGTTTGAAATGATTTATTTGCAAGTAACAGTATGAATGTATACTAATGTAAATTACAATTGTAAACTATGATTTTAATTTAACTGTTTACAGATGTAAAAAAATATCTGTTTACATTTGTAATACTAATGAAAAGTAACTCAAGCAATGGAGGTAGATAATATTGTAAAGACCAATACTTATAGTAAAATTAAGGGTAGGTATATCACTAATAAAAGTATCGAGGATTTTTTACGAGACTTAAAGTATAGCTTTAAGTTAAATATAGAAGGAGAATCTGTTTTGGGAAAAGAGATTAAAAGTATTACTTGGGGGAATGGTAGTATAAGAATTTTGATGTGGTCTCAGATGCATGGTAACGAATCAACCACAACAAAAGCAGTGATAGATTTGTTAAATTACCTCTCTGATGATACTCAGGTAGAAGTGTTAAAATGGAGGGATATTTTTACTTTAAGAATCATACCTATATTGAATCCTGATGGTGCTGAATTTTATACAAGAGTAAATGCTAATGGAATAGATTTGAATCGAGATTCAATAGATTTGAAAGAACCAGAAAGTAGAATTCTTCGAAAAAGTATAGAGGATTTCAAACCTAATTTTGCATTTAATCTACATGATCAAAGAACTATTTTTGGAGTGGGTTCAAGTAATCTACCAGCTACTATTTCTTTCTTGTCACCAGCATATAATTTTGAGCGCGATATTAATTCATATAGGGAAGTAGCTATGAAGTTGATTGCTGCTGTCAAAGATAAATTAGAAAGAGATCTTCCTGGTCAGGTAGGTAGATTTGATGATAGTTTTAATATTAATTGCATAGGTGATTATTGTCAGACACTCAATATACCAACTGTGTTATTTGAAGCAGGGCATTATCAAGGAGATTATGATCGAGAGCAAACGAGAATGTTTGTATTTAAATCTTTGTTGTATATGCTTGATGGAATAGCTACTCAATCATATTTTAACTATACTATTGAAGATTATTTTCAAATCCCAGAAAATGAGAAAAACTTTTGTGATGTAGCTTTAACCAATGTAGTCTTTAGTGATTCTGGTGAAAGTTATATTGTGAATATTCAATTTTTAGAAGAATTAGAGGAGGAAAAAGTTAAATTTTGCCCCATTGTTGTGGATATTAATAAAAAACAAAGTAAATTTGTGCATCTTTCAATAAATAAAGTTTTTTACTTTAAAAAAAGTAGTAGATTTATGATAGAGATGTTGAATAAAAATTTGTCAGATGTTGTAAATATTGAAGATGTCGAGGTTAAAAAACTATTAAAAAAATAATAAAATTTAAGGTTTTTTGAATAAAGATGATTTTTATTTAGTATTATTGTACAGAATTATAGATTTAGAATTAAGATAAATAATTGATTTATGAGTAAATTTCGTTTAGATGAAATCGATCACCAAATATTAGATATGTTGATTGATAATACGAGAGTTCCTTTTACAGATATTGCAAAAAAACTTTTAATCTCGGCAGGTACTGTTCACGTACGCGTTAAGAAAATGGAAGATGCAGGTATTATCCAAGGTTCTTCATTAACATTAGATTATGAGAAATTAGGTTATGCTTTCATTGCTTACATTGGAATATTTCTTCATAATACTTCTCAAACTAAATTCGTTTTAGAGAGAATTAATGAAATACCATTTGTTACAGTGGCTCACGTTACAACAGGTAAATTTAATGTGTTCTGCAAAATTAGAGCTAAGAATACACGTCATGCAAAAGAAGTTATTTATATGATTGATGACATTGAAGGAGTTTACAGAACTGAATCAATGATTTCTTTAGAAGAAAGTATCAATGATAAAAAACGTTTAATGCATACTATTTTTAAAGAATTATAGTATTCATAATACTTATAGAACAAAAAAGAAAACTGCTATATGGCAGTTTTTTTTGTATAATTACCATTGATAATAAATAGAGTAGTATGGATTCATTGACTCAGATTGTTTTAGGAGGGGCTATAGGAAATGCTGTAGCGGGAAAGAAACTAAAGAATAGAGCTGTTCTGTATGGTGCTATCGCTGGAACTATACCGGATTTAGATGTTGTTGTTGGTTGGATGACTGATCCTTTGACCGCCTTGGAAATCCACAGAGGCGTGAGTCATTCTATATTATTTGCAATTTTCGCTTCTTTTCTTCTAGGGTTTGTAGTGTATAAGATTGAGAAAAAAAATGGGCTAACTTACGAAGAAGGATATTGGTTGTTTTTCTGGGGCTTGTTTACGCATTCTATTTTAGATGTATTTACCTCATGGGGAACACGTGTATTGTGGCCTTTTGATTATATGTTTGCCTTTAAATCTATTTTTGTAATAGATCCTCTTTATACCTTGCCCTTCATTTACTTTTTAATTAGGTCCATGCGCGAGAAGAATAATTTAAGAAAGCGAATGAGGTTTAATAATTTAGGATTGATTGTTAGTTCTTCATATTTAGCTTTGACTTTACTTTTGAAGGCATTGGCTTTTTATAAGTTTACTGATGCTCTTGATAGAGTAAATGTTAGTTATAGTGCTCTTTCTGTAAAGCCTACTGCGATGAATGTTGTGTTGTGGAATGGAATTGTCGAAACAAAGGATAGTTTTTTAATAGGGGAGTATTCTTTTTTTGATACTTCAGAAATAAAGTTTCAGACATTCCCTAAGAATCACGAGTATCAAGAACATTTAGAAAATCATGTTTTATTAAAAAGGCTTATAAAGGTGTCTGAGGGACAGTATACTTTTACGGAAGATAATGATAAAATATTTTTTAATGATTTGAGATTTGGTCTTTTGAAAAATGATGAAGAAGATATTCAATTTGCTTTTAGTTATGATTTTTATGTTGATGATGATGGACAATTATCAGTCAGAGAGGTGAAGAAAGAAAAGCGAGATGGTGTTAAACTATTGAGAAAACTTTGGAAAAGGATGGGTGGTGTATAGTTAGTTCTATGAAAATAAATTGATAACTACTATATTTGGATAAATAAAAAATGACACTATGAAAATTTTAATATCACCTGCTAAAAGTTTAGATTATACGACGAGTATACCTGTTGATATTGTGACAAAACCTCAATTTTTAAAAGAATCAAAAACAATTAATGAAGTTCTTAAATCCAAAACTCCAATGGATTTAATGGACTTAATGAAGATATCTAATGCACTTGCTGATTTGAACTGGAAAAGAAATCAGGAAAGAAATTACCAAAAGTCAGAGAAGAACAAGCAAGATTTTAGACAAGCTATTTTTGCTTTTAATGGAGATGTTTATGTTGGGCTTGATGCGTATTCTCTTAAAGATGAGAAATATGATCAGCTTCAAGATAAAGTAAGGATTTTGTCTGGACTTTATGGTATTTTAAGACCGTTCGATGAGATTGAGCCTTATCGATTAGAAATGGGAACTAAATTGGCGATTAACGAGTTTGGAAACTTATATGAATTCTGGAAGCCTGTGCTGGCTTCTGCTTTGAATAAGGAATTGAAACAAGATGAGTTGGTGGTCAATTTAGCGAGTAATGAGTATTTTAGTTCAATCGATACTAAGGTTTTAAAAGGAAAATTAGTTATACCTGAGTTTAAAGAGTTGCGTGATGGCAAATTAAAGACAATTAGTTTTTATGCTAAAAAAGCAAGGGGAATGATGGTTAGATATATTTTGGATAACAATGTGGAAGATATTGATGGATTAAAAAAATTCAATATTGATGGATATGCTTTGAGTGAAAGTGAATCTAAAGGAAATAAGTTAGTTTTTACAAGATAAATAAATAAGTTAGCCAATTATTTTATGGAAATGATACATTATATCAGCTCGGATATTTTTACGATTGAAAAGCTAAATGAGATTTTAACTCAAAATCAGAAGATACAGTTGTCTGAAGAAGCAAGGGCAAATATTGTAAACTGCCGTGATTATTTAGATAAAAAAATGGATACTCAAGCGGATCCTATATATGGAATAAATACGGGGTTTGGTTCTTTGTGTAATGTGAAGATAGACAATAGTAACTTGTCAAGATTACAAGAAAATCTTATGAAATCACATGCCTGTGGGACTGGGGACTTAGTGCCTGAGGAGATTGTGAAAATCATGTTGCTGTTGAAAGTGAAATCTTTGAGCTTCGGTCATTCTGGTGTTCAGTTGGAAACTGTAGAGCGATTGATTGATTTTTACAATAACGATATATTACCTGTTGTGTATACACAAGGTTCTTTGGGAGCATCAGGGGACTTGGCGCCATTGGCTCACTTATCACTCCCTCTGATTGGTGAAGGAGAGGTGTACTGTGAGGGATTTAGACAACCTGCTTCTAAGGTTTTAGAGAAGTATGGTTGGGAACCAATTGTCTTGAAATCAAAAGAAGGCCTGGCGTTGTTAAATGGTACGCAATTTATGAGTGCTTATGGTTGTTATGCGTTGTTAAAGTCAAAAAAGCTTTCTTATTTAGCTGATTTGATAGGTGCGGTGTCACTTGAGGCATTTGACGGGCGAATAGAGCCTTTTAATGAATTGATTCACTACGTTCGTCCTCATAAAGGACAAATTTTGACTGCTCAGTTTTTTAATGAAGTTTTAGAAGGGTCTGAATTGATTAGTAGGGAAAAAGAGCATGTACAAGATCCTTATTCTTTTAGATGTATACCGCAAGTTCACGGTGCTTCAAAGGATGCAATTGACTATGTTGATCGCGTATTTAAAACTGAGATTAACTCTGTTACGGATAACCCTAATATCTTTCATAAAGATGACTTGATTGTTTCGGGAGGTAATTTTCATGGGCAACCTTTGGCGTTAGCTCTTGACTTTTTGAGTATAGCAATTGCTGAATTAGGAAGTATTTCGGAACGCAGAACTTATCAGTTGATATCTGGGCTTCGAGGTTTACCTGCTTTTTTAGTTTCTGATCCAGGTTTAAATTCTGGTTTTATGATACCGCAATATACAGCGGCGAGTATTGTGAGTCAGAATAAGCAATTGGCAACTCCTTCAAGTGTGGATAGTATCGTCTCAAGTAATGGACAGGAGGATCATGTGAGTATGGGTGCTAATGGCGCAACTAAAGCATTTAAGGTAGTAGAAAATTTAGAGAGGATATTGGCTATTGAGCTCTTTAATGCAGCGCAAGCTTTGGAGTTTAGAAGACCAATGAAATCGAGTGATTTTATAGAGGCTTTTGTGAAAACATATCGCGATGAAGTGTCTTTTGTTTCAGAAGATAGAATACTGCATTATGATATTGAAAAAACAGTAGGATTCTTGCAAACTTTTCAAATTGATTTAGAAGATTAATCGAAATTAATTACTAAAACTATATTAAACCACATTTTTTTAGAGATAAAGATGTGGTTTTTTAATATATTTGTTTTAGAATTTATTAAACTATATATAGTTGGCAACTACAAATAAATTAAAGTTATTGAATGACCCAATTTATGGGTTTGTCTCTATTCCTAATTCATTGTTGTATGATCTGGTACAGCATCCCTATTTTCAAAGACTTAGAAGAATTTCGCAAATGGGAGTTTCCTATTTGGTGTTTCCAGGAGCTCATCATACGAGATTTCATCATGCCTTAGGCTGTATGTATTTAATGCAAAAAGCTGTCCAAGTTTTGAGATTTAAAGGAGTTGCAATATCTGAAGAAGAAGAAACGGCTCTATATGTAGCTATTTTATTACACGATATTGGTCATGGACCATTCTCACATGCTATGGAACATAGTATAGTAGAAGGGGTTCATCACGAGATGATATCTCTGCTATTCATGAAAAAACTCAACAAGGAATTTAATGGTCAATTAGATTTGGCAATTAAAATTTTTAAAGGAGAGTATCATCGTAATTTTATGTTGCAATTAATATCCAGTCAATTGGATATGGATCGATTAGATTATCTTAAAAGGGATAGTTTTTATAGCGGTGTGGCAGAGGGTAATATTAATTCAGAACGCCTCATTCAGATGTTAAATGTGGTAGATGATAATCTAGTTGTTGAGGAGAAAGGTGTTTATTCTGTAGAGATGTTTTTAATAGCACGTAGGTTGATGTATTGGCAAGCCTATTTGCATAAGACAAGTGTGTGTGCTGAATTGATTTTGGTTCGCATTTTAAAACGTGCTAAGGAATTGTGTAGCAGGGGTAAAAAACTTTGGGCAAGTGAGGCATTGTCATTCTTTTTGTACAATCAGATAGACATTGAAGAGTTTGAAGACAAGGCTTTGGAGAATTTTTCATTATTGGATGATTCAGATATTATGGGAGCACTTAAGAGTTGGCAATTTCATGAGGACTTTATCCTGTCAACCCTAAGTAAAATGATTGTCAATAGAGATTTATTGCGTATAGAAGTTTTTAATAATAAGGAAGAACTTCAAAGTAAGATAGCTAATTTAAAAACAGTTGTCGCCGAAAAGTATGGTTTAAAATTAGAGTCTGCTAATTACTTTGCTTTCCAAGGAAAATTAAAGAATCAAGCATATAGCAAAGAGAAGCAGCCTATTATGATTCTGAAAAAAGATGGGGAGGTAGTTGATGTTCTGAAGGTATCGGATCATCTTAATTTAAAGCCACTGACAAAAACAGTTACCAAGTATTTAGTTTGTTATCCAAAAAATACTTTTCAAAGTTAAATTTCAATTATATTTTATATTTTTGCCCTAATGAAAATATCAGCAGAACAAATAGCATCAGTTTTAGGTGGTGAAGTTGTTGGGAACCCATCGGTTCAAGTTAGCACTTTGTCTAAAATTGAAGAGGGGAAAGAAGGTTCGTTATCTTTTTTAGCGAATCCTAAGTATGTAAATCATATTTATACTACGGAAGCATCTGTGGTTATCGTTAATAAAAGTTTTACTCCTGATCAAGAAGTGAAAACTACAATGATTAAAGTAGATGATGCTTACAAGTCATTTTCTAAATTATTGGAATACTATAATCAAGTGAAATTAATGAAATCTGGGATTGAGCAATATGCTGTTATTTCGGAAGGAGCTGTTCATGGCGATGATTTGTATCTTGGTAGCTTTTCATATATAGGAAGTAATTCTAAGATTGGTAATAATGTAAAGATATATCCGAACTCATTTATAGGAGATAATGTAGTTATAGGAGATAATACTATAATATTTGCAGGAGTAAGAATATACTCTGAAACGATTATTGGAAATAATTGTATTGTACATGCAGGTACTATTATAGGTTCTGATGGTTTTGGATTTGCTCCAAATGAAGATGGAACTTACAATAAGGTTCCTCAAATAGGTAATGTGATTATAGAAGATAATGTAGAAATTGGAGCAGGTACTACAATTGATAGAGCTACTTTAGGATCTACCATTATTAGACGAGGAGTTAAGTTAGATAATCAAATTCAAGTAGCACATAATGTTGAGATTGGCGAAAATACTGTTATCGCTTCTCAAACGGGAATTGCGGGTTCTACAAAAATCGGAAAGCACTGTCTAATTGGAGGACAGGTAGGTATTGTAGGGCACTTGACAATTGGAGATAATGTTAAGATACAAGCGCAATCAGGAGTTACTAAAAACTTGAAAAATGATTCAGCTGTTCAAGGTACTCCAGCGTTGGGGCATGCAGATTTTTTAAGATCGTACAGTTATTTTAAAAATCTTGCTAAATTAGCCGAGGACGTAGAACTTTTAAAAAAGAAGTATTAGTTTATATTTAATTATAGCCTATCAAAACTAAAAAGATTTAATTATGGTTAAGCAAAAAACCATCCAAAACGAGATTACTTTAGTAGGAGTTGGTTTACATACAGGACAAGAGGTTACAATGACTTTTAAACCTGCGCCTGTAAACAACGGATTTACTTTCGTTAGAGTGGATTTAGAAGGGCATCCTGTTATTGAAGCAGATGCTAATTATGTTGTGAACACGCAACGTGGTACGAATTTAGAGAAAAAAGGAGTTCGTATTCAAACAACAGAGCATGTATTAGCGGCATTAGTTGGATGTGATTTAGATAATGTTATTATTGAGTTGAATGCTTCAGAGCCTCCAATTATGGACGGTTCTTCAAAATACTTTGTAGAGGCTGTAGAAAAAGCAGGAGTAGTAGAACAAGATGCTGAGCGATATGAATATATTGTAAAAGAGGTTATCTCTTATGTTGATGATGCTACAGGAAGTGAGATTATTGTCATGCCTTCGGATAGTTACCAAATTACTGCAATGGTAGATTTTGGTACAAAGGTGTTGGGGACTCAGAATGCTACTTTAAAGTCTATGAGTGATTTTAAAGAAGATATTTCTGAAGCTCGTACATTTAGTTTTTTACATGAATTAGAAGCGTTGTTAGCTCATGGTCTTATAAAAGGCGGTGATTTGAATAATGCAATTGTTTATGTGGATAAAGAAATTTCTCCAGAGACAATGGAGCATTTAAAGAAAGCTTTTGGTAAAGATCAAATTAGTGTGAAACCGAATGGGGTATTGGATAATTTGACTTTGCATTATCCAAATGAGGCTGCTCGACATAAACTTTTAGATGTTGTAGGAGATTTGGCTTTAATCGGTACTCGTATTAGAGGAAAAGTTATTGCAAATAAACCAGGACATGCTGTGAATACTGCATTTGCTAAGAAAATGTCTAAGATTATTCGCAATGAGAAAAGAAATCATGTTCCAACATATGATTTACACAAAGAGCCTTTTATGGACGTAACAAGAATTATGGAGCTATTACCACATAGACCACCTTTCTTGTTAGTAGATAAAATATTAGAAATGTCTGATACTCACGTAGTGGGTGTTAAGAATGTTACAATGAATGAGCCTTTCTTTGTAGGACATTTCCCTGGAGCACCTGTAATGCCTGGTGTATTGATTTGTGAAGCAATGGCACAATCAGGAGGTATATTAATTTTAAGTACTGTTCCAGATCCAGAAAATTATTTAACTTATTTCATGAAGATGGATAATGTGAAATTTAAGAATAAAGTATTCCCAGGTGATACTTTGATTTTTAAATTAGAATTAATCACTCCTATCAGACGTGGTATTTGTCATATGCAAGGTTATGCATATGCAAATGGTAAGTTAGTAGCAGAAGCAGAATTAATGGCTCAAATATCAAAGATAAATAACTTATAAAAGAAGAATATGAATCAGCCTTTAGCATATGTTCATCCAGGCGCAAAGATAGCACGAAATGTAGTTATTGAGCCTTTTACAACGATTCATAATAACGTTGAGATTGGTGAGGGAACTTGGATAGGTTCGAATGTGACTATCATGGAAGGAGCTAGAATCGGGAAAAACTGTAAGATTTTTCCAGGTGCTGTAATTTCTGCTGAACCACAAGATTTAAAATTTGAAGGTGAAATAACTACTGTAGAAATAGGGGATAATACAACTATTCGAGAGTGTGTCACTATAAATAGAGGAACAAAAGATAGATATAAAACCGTAATAGGAAGTAACTGTTTGATTCAGGCATATAGTCATATTGCACACGATTGTATCGTTGGTAATAACTGTATCTTTTCTAACTCAAGTACTTTGGCAGGACACGTAACAATTGGTGACTATGTTGTATTAGCTGGTCTTGTAGCTGTACACCAATTCTGTACTATTGGTTCTCATTCTTTCATTACAGGAGGTACTTTGGTGAGAAAAGACGTTCCTCCTTATATTAAGGCTGCACGTGAGCCAATTTCATATGCAGGTATTAACTCTGTAGGGTTGAGAAGAAGAGGTTTTGAACCTGAAAAAATTAGAGAGATTCAAGATATTTATCGAATCTTATATCAAAAGAACTTTAATACTACACAAGCTTTGGAATTAATTGAAGCTGAAATGGAAGCTACACCAGAACGTGATGAAATATTAATGTTTATCCGTAATTCATCGAGAGGAATTATGAGAGGATATTCGGGAATTTATTAATTAGTAATACTAAAATATATTAAAAGCAATGGCAACGACGTCTGATATTAGAAATGGTTTATGCATTAAGTATAACAATGATATTTATAAAATTGTAGAATTCTTACATGTTAAACCTGGGAAGGGACCTGCATTTGTTAGAACTAAAATGAAAAGTTTAACTAATGGTAAAGTATTGGAAAATACTTTTTCAGCAGGACATAAAATCGATCCTGTAAGAGTAGAAACTCATAAGTTTCAATATTTATATCCAGAGGGAGATCAGTTCCACTTTATGAATGTTGAAAATTACGAGCAGATTACTTTACTTAGAGATATTTTAGATGCTCCAGATTTATTGAAAGAAGGAGAGAATGTAATGGTTCAAATTAATACAGAAACTGAGTTGCCAATAGCTGTTGATATGCCAGCTTCTGTTATATTAGAAGTTACATACACTGAGCCTGGTGTAAAAGGAAATACTGCAACAAATGCTACTAAACCGGCAACTGTTGAAACAGGTGCTAATGTGAATGTACCATTATTTATCAATGAAGGTGATAAAATCAAAATTGATACAACAAATGGCGCTTACATTGAGCGTATCAAGGAATAATTAATTTCAGATAAGGTAGACTATGCGTTTTGCAAAAGTTCAAGATTTACAAACTATTGCTGATATTATAGGTTGTAAGTTTGTTGGTGATTCTAATTTTCTGGTGTATGGTATGAATGAAATTCACGTTGTACAAGAAGGAGAAATTGTTTTTGTAGATCACCCAAAGTATTACGACAAGGCATTAAATTCAAATGCAACAATTATTCTAATCAATAAAGATGTTGAATGTCCTGAGGGTAAAGCTCTTTTGATTTCGGATGATCCTTTTAGAGATTTTAATAAGTTGTCAAAATACTTTAATCCTTTTAAACCGGCATTAAAAGTTCAGGCTGAAGATGCGGTTATAGGCGAGGGAACTGTTATTCAACCAAACGTATTTATTGGGCATAACGTAAAGATTGGAAAAAACTGTCTTATCCATCCTAATGTAGTTATATACGATGGTACCGTTATAGGTGATAATGTTGTTATTCATGCTGGTACTATTTTAGGAGCAGATGCTTTTTATTACAAAAAGCGTCCAGAAGGATTTGATCCATTGGTTTCTTGTGGTCGTGTTGTTATTGAAGATAACGTTGGTATCGGTGCTGCTTGTACTATCGATAGAGGTGTTACAGGAGATACGACTATTAAAGAAGGAGCTAAGATTGATAATCAAGTTCATATAGGACATGATACAGTAATTGGTGTTCGTTGCTTGATTGCTGCACAGTGTGGTATTGCTGGCTGTGTAGTTATAGAAGATGAAGTGACTCTATGGGGGCAAGTAGGGACAACAAGTGGTATCACAATTGGTACAAAAGCTGTTGTTTTAGCACAATCAGGTGTATCTAAATCTTTAGAAGGAGGTAAGGTGTACTTTGGTTACCCAGCTGAGGAGTCTCGCGAAAAGTTGAAACAGATTGCATACGTCAAACGTATTCCTGAAATAATGGAAAAAGTGAAACAGTTATAATCGTTTTTCGTTATCAAGGGAGAATTAGTTAGTAATATTAATATAACTTAACGTTTAACTAAGATAAAAAGTTTTATTGCTTGATAGAATTGTTTATTTTTGTGAGAGTAAGTTTAAATAAATAAAAACAAGATCATGAGTGTTTTAGTAAATAAAGATTCAAAAATAATCGTTCAGGGATTTACTGGTAGTGAAGGTACATTCCACGCTTCGCAAATGATTGAATATGGAACAAACGTTGTAGGTGGTGTTACTCCAGGTAAAGGAGGAAGTACTCATTTAGATCGTCCAGTATTCAATACAGTAAAAGAAGCTGTAGATAATGCAGGTGCAGATACTTCTATTATTTTCGTTCCGCCAGCATTCGCTGCAGACGCTATTATGGAAGCTGCAGATGCGGGAATTAAAGTTATTATTTGTATAACTGAAGGTATTCCTGTAGCAGATATGATCAAAGCTTATGATTACATCAAAACAAGAGATTGTCGTTTAGTTGGACCTAACTGTCCAGGTGTTATTACTCCAGGTGAAGCTAAAGTTGGTATTATGCCAGGTTTCGTATTTAAAAAAGGGACTGTAGGTATTGTTTCTAAATCAGGAACTTTAACTTATGAAGCTGCAGATCAAGTTGTGAAACAAGGTTTAGGAATTACAACTGCTATCGGTATCGGTGGAGATCCTATCATTGGAACAACAACAAAAGAGGCTGTTCAATTGTTAATGGCTGATCCAGAAACTGAAGCAATCATTATGATTGGTGAAATCGGTGGTCAATTAGAAGCAGATGCTGCACGTTGGATTAAAGAGAATGGTAATAAAAAGCCTGTAATTGGATTTATTGCTGGTGAAACAGCTCCTAAAGGTAGAACAATGGGACATGCTGGTGCTATTGTTGGAGGTGCTGATGATACAGCAGCAGCAAAAAAACGTATTATGGCAGAATGTGGAATCCACGTAGTAGATTCTCCTGCTGAAATAGGTAAGAAAGTAAAAGAAGTATTAGGTTAATTACCTGAATACATTTTATAGTATAAGGCTCTCAAGATTTCTTGGGAGCTTTTTTTGTATTGTATCTACATCAATACATATAGATTTGGATATTACCTATTACTCTAATGGAAGTAACAAATTAAGTTTAGTTGTGCTTTCTTGGAGGGAAATGAATGAAATATAGTATTTGGACGAATCGTTTTTGAAATTGATTATGAAGGATCGTCTAATATATTTTTCAAACTAAATTGTTAGTCATTTTTTCTTTAGTTGTAAACCTAACGGTTTGTTTAGGTATGAGCTTTCTTTTCTTAACTAATATTATAGCTAATTATATGAGAGGTGTTATTGTTAGAGGATATTCAGAAACAACTTTACAGTAGAGTGGGAAACTGTAGTTGTTTAAGATTAGGTTGAAATGTAGCAATCTTCTGTTGTAAACTCCCTAATGGTTAATGCATTAATAAAAGGATAATTATTTGTCTTTTTAGTGAGTTACGGATGACTAAACAATCACTGTTTTATTGTATCGTAATGTTAGGGTGATAAGCTAAAAAAAGAGGCAGTATCACTATGATACTGCCTCTTTTATATTGTATTAACTTTTATCTCAATTGAGCATTTAGATTATTCTCAAGTTGATATTTTATTTTTCCCATTATCTTCTCAACTTGACTGTCAGTCAATGTTTTTGAAGCATCTTCCATTAAAATAGAGATTGCATAAGACTTTTTACCTTCCTCTATCTTATCACCTTGATAAACGTCAAATAAAGTAACATCTTTAATTGTGTTCTTATCAACTTGTTTTACGATATTATAGATTTGGTCAAATGTAATATGTTCGTCTATTAAAAGAGCGTAATCGCGTTTAACAGAAGGGAATTTATTAATCTCTGTAAATTTAATCTTTTCAGAAATGAATTTTAAAACATTTTCCCAATTGAAATCTGCGTAACAAACTTCTTGTTTAATATCCAGTTCTTTTAAAATTGCTTTTTTCAAGATACCAAATTCAACAATTAAATCTTTTCCGATGTAATATGCTATACCTTCAGAGAAAACATCATTATCTGTTGGCTGAGTGGTAGCTTTACTTAAGCCCAATCTCATCAAAATTCCATTGATATAACCTTTGAACTCGAAAAAGTCTGTTGCTTTAGGGGTAGAGTTCCACGTTGCTTTGGTACCGTTACCTGTTGCAAATAATGCAAAGTGCTTGTGTTCTTCAAAGCTTCCAAGCATTTTGTGATAAGACTTACCAAATTCAAAAAGTTTTAAATCTGTTCTCTTTCTGTTAATGTTATAAGCGATAGCTTCTAACCCACCAAACAATAAAGTTTGTCGCATCACACATAAATCGTGACTTAATGGGTTGAGTATATCAACTTGAAAACTTGATTTTAAGCTTTCTGATAAATTACTATAATCTGGAGTAGTTAAAGAGTTAGACATAATTTCGTAGAACCCTTGACTAACTAACAAATTTGAAATCGTATTCTGAACTTTGTGATCTTCAGTTCTCGAATTATTAGAAATCGTTGCGTTTAATTTCGAAGAAAAGGTAATATTATTAAAACCGTATACTCTTAGTATTTCTTCAATTACATCAATTTCTCTTGTTACGTCTGCACGATATGCGGGTACTGTAATTCCAAGACCTACATCAGACATGCTATGTACTTTTATATCAAGAGATACTAATATTTTTTTGATTGTCTCTTTAGAGATTTCTTCTCCTAAAATTCTGTTGATATTATTGAAATTCAAGAATACAGAATAATCTTCAATTCTCTTAGGGTACAAATCAACGATATCAGAAGTTATTTCTCCCCCAGCAACCTGTTGGATCAATAAAGCAGCGTGTTTTAAAGCATATTCTGTTATAGAAGGATCTATACCTCTTTCGAATCTGAAAGAAGAATCAGTATTTAATCCGTGTCTTTTCGCAGCTTTACGAATTGCTACAGGGTGAAAATAAGCACTTTCTAAAAAGATAGAAGTTGTGTTTTCGCTTACAGCAGTTCTTGTTCCTCCAAAAACCCCAGCCATACACATAGGTCCATTCTCATCACAAATCATTAAATCATCTTGGTGTAGTGTTCTTTCTATATCGTCTAATGTTTTGAATTTTGTTCCTGCTTCAACTGTTTTAACGATTACTTTCCCACCTTTTATTTTGGCAGCATCGAATGCATGCATAGGTTGTCCTAAATCGTGTAAAACGTAGTTAGTAACGTCTACGATATTGTTTTTAGGTGTTATTCCTATCGCTTTCAGCCTGTTTTGTAACCATTCAGGTGATTGTTTAACTTCAATTCCCGAAATAGTAACCCCACAATATCTTGGAGCTCTTTTATAGTCTTCTACGCTTACATCAATTTTTAATGTACGTCTTTCAACTTTGAATTTGCTAACAGAAGGAGTAATTAGCTCTTTGTGTTGGGTTTCTTCTTTTGAATTTTGAAGTAGTCCAGCTCTAAGGTCTCTTGCAACTCCCCAATGACTCATAGCATCAGAGCGGTTTGGCGTTAGTCCGATTTCGAATACTTCGTCTGTAACAATATTAAATACTTCAGCTGCAGGAGTACCTGGTGTCAAATTTTGATCAAGTACCATGATACCATCTCCATCTGTTCCAACACCTAATTCTACTGCTGAACATATCATTCCGAAGCTTTCTTCACCTCGTATTTTACCTTTTTTAATTTGAAATGCATTTCCTTCTGCATCAAATAGCTCAGTGCCAATTGTCGCCACTGCTACTTTCTGCCCAGCTGCAACGTTGGGAGCTCCGCATACGATTTGTACTGGCTCACCTGCTCCTAAATCTACTTTCGTTACATTTAACTTATCAGCATTAGGATGTTTTGTACATGATAGTACATGTCCAACAACAACTCCTTTTAAACCACCTTTAAGGCTTTCGTAATGAGTAATTCCTTCAACTTCAAGACCTAAGTCTGTTAATATCTCAGAAGTCTCATCTGGTGTAATGTCTAATTTGATGAATTGTTTTAACCAATTGTATGAAATATGCATTCGAATAATTTTTATAAGTACGCAAATATAAGCATTGCGAAAGTTTAAGGGAAATTATTTATGATTAAATATTTCTAAATAGCAGTGTGCTAAAAGAAATTATAAAAATTTATTTCTGATCTCTGGAGAGGGGATAGGGCATTCACTTTTTTTACCAAACCATTTATAGCGATTACGGGCTATAAAATCATAGATGGAATCTGTTAATTTCTGAGGGAATATTGAAAATATTCCTATCATAGAATAGTAAGAACCTAAGTAGGATGCTATCTGAAAGGCCGCTTTAGATTTAATATAGTAGGCTTTGCCTGGTTCGTACAAAACAATACTATCAATCTTACTGCGATCAACTCCGATGTATTGTAGAATTTCTTTTCCTATTTCAGAATCTAAAGAAGTGAATCTAAACTGATCTTTTTTATCAGCTGCAATAATCTTTTGGACGGTGCTGTCACAGAAATTACAGACACCGTCAAAAAGGATTATTTTCTTATTTTTAGGGAAAGCTATCATTATTTTTTTCGTTCTACCATTTCCAGTTGTTCTAAATCAACTTTTGAAGTAAAGATACCATAATTAACTGTGGCTTTGTTCTTTTCAATTACATCAATTGTTCCTACAGCCTTACCATCAATCATTCTAACACGATCTCCGATTTTTAAAGGAAACTTCGGTTTATTTTGATCTTGTTGTTTCTTCTTTTCTTTTTCTTCTTTCTTCTCTTGACGAATTATTTCAACCTTCTGTTCAACTTCTTTTATTACTTCTTTCTGAACTTTTTCTTTTTCTTTTTTCTCTTTAATTGTTACTTTTTTTCGTTTAGAATTTTCTATTTCTACCACTTTTAAAAGTTCGCTAAAAAGTGTTTTCTTACTTTTGTTATTAAAGTATTTTTCAGAGAGATCATCTAACTTTTGTCCAAGATATAGTAGGCGTTGATTAGCGTCAAAAAGTTCTTGATACCTTTCTAATTTATCTTGTATTCTCGCATTAGTTTCCTCAAGCCTTTTACTCTCCTGTCTTGCACGTGTTTCTTCTTCTTTTAGGTTATTTGACGTGCGCTCCATTTTATGTCGCTCTTTCTGCAAGTTTGCAATTGTTTTGTCGAAGCGAACTTTGTCACTTTCGACTTTCTTTTTAGCGCGATTTATTAAGCTAAATGGAATACCATTCTTCTGTGCAACTTCAAATGTAAATGAACTACCAGCTTGACCAACATTTAATTTGTACATAGGTTCTAATGATTTTTCATCAAAGAGCATATTTGCGTTGGTAGCACTTGGCAACTCATCTGCTAATATTTTTAGATTAGTATAGTGCGTGGTGATGATTCCATAGGCATTGCGTTCATAGAATTCTTCTAGGAATACTTCCGCAAGTGCACCTCCAAGTTCAGGATCTGACCCTGTACCAAATTCATCAATTAAAAAAAGTGTTTTGTCATTACATTTTTTCAAAAAGTAATTCATGTTTTTTAATCGATAGCTGTAAGTACTCAAGTGGTTCTCTACAGATTGATTATCTCCAATGTCTGTCAATATTCGATCAAATAGAAAAGTTTTACTTCGCTCGTGAACAGGAATTAACAAACCTGATTGGAGCATAAGTTGAAGTAAACCTACAGTCTTTAGTGTAATACTTTTACCACCAGCATTAGGTCCAGAAATCACAATGATTCTACTGTCTTCTTCGAGTGATATCGTTTGGGGATAAGTTGTCTTTCTCTTAGATTTGTTACTCAAATATAGAATAGGGTGGTATGCTTCTCTGAAATACAATGTTTTTTCCTTTGTTATCTCAGGTAACAAACCATTTATTTTATTAGCATATTTAGCCTTAGCAGCCGTTACATCGATATAAGTAAGGAAATGCTGGTATTCAATTAATACATCTCTAAAAGGGCGTATAGTGTTTGTTAGAGCTTTAAGTATTCTAACTATTTCTTCTCTTTCCTCATATTCTAAGTTATTGAGTTCTCTTGAGAATCTCATAGTCGCCTCTGGCTCTATATAAACAATACTACCTGTTTTCGATTGTCCTAATACATTTCCTTTTACTTTGCGTCTGTGCATTGCAACTACAGCAAGTACACGTCTATTCTCGACGACAGTTTCTCTGATATCGTCTAAATACCCAGAGCTGTTGTATTGCGTTAAGGCTTGTCCAAAACTTTGATTAATCTTTCCACGGACAATATTGATGTTCTTGCGAATATTTAATAAATCAATAGAAGCATTGTCTTTAATCTCTCCATATTTGTCTAATACGTTTTCTATTGACTTTAAAATTGTTTTCTCAACGATTACTTCCTGTATTTCTTCATACAAAAATGGATAATATTCCTCGAATTTCTTTAAGAATATCAGTAAGTTAATCGTTGTGTCAGTTAGTGAGAATATCTTTTTGAAACTACTAACTTCTAAAAAACTATCCTCAATACCCAAGAACTTTAATTCGTATGAAATACTGTCAAAATAGTGATTGGGAATTATGTTATTATTAGTAAAAGAAGAAACGTATTCTGAAGTTTGTTTTAGTGATTTAATTGTTTCTTGTGCACTGCGAAATGGCGTAATTTCTAAAGCAGCTTGTTTACCTGATTCAGTTACGCACAATTCGGATACAGTTTCTAATACTGAATCAAATTCTAAGTCTTCTAATGTCTTCTTATTTATTGATGTCATTCGATTGTAAAAAATTAGAACTACAAAAATAGTATTATTTGCTAATATTCTGATTTTATATAGATCGGATTGTTTTAAAAATTCTACTTTAGATAGGTTAATCTAAAATAGAAATTAGAAAAATGAAAAGTACTGAGATAGGACAAGAGTTATTACATGAGTTGCAAGATAAAGTAAAGTATAGAAAGTTTAAAAAAGGTGATGAGATACTTAGTTTAGGAGAGACTTGTGATTTTGTAGGCTTTGTAAATAAAGGAGCATTGAGAATGTATTATATAGAAGAAAATGGAAAAGAAGTATCTTTCTCATTCTATTTGCAGAATGATGTCTTTACTAACTATGAAGGAATACTAACGGGAAAACCTTCTAATCTAATTATTACAGCTTTAAATGATGTAGAGGTAAGTATCATTTATAAAAAGGAGTTATTAAGATATTATGAGACTTCTTTAAAGGCTCAGCGTATTGGTAGAATAATGGCAGAGGCTATTTTTTTACAAGCTAAAAAACGCATTGATTTTTTACTTTTTTTGAATCCAGAACAGCGGTACTTACAACTTGTGTCTGACACACCAAAGATTTTTGAGCAAGTTCCTCAAAAGTACATTGCAAGTTATTTAGGAATAACTGCTCAGTCTTTATCAAGAATTCGAAAGAGAATTACTCAAGAAAGATTAACTTAAGTGAATTTTTATGTTTTGAATGCAAGCTATCTTTGTCTTATACATTCAAATTAATTAAGGGTATGACTCTATTTTCAATTATTCAGTTTTTAAATTTTGTAATTTTTATTTTTCTCTCTTTTATTCACTTCTACTGGGCATTTGGAGGTAAAAGAGCTTTAGATTGCGTATTGCCCTCTCAGTTAAGTGGAAAAGTATTTAAACCAAGTGTTTTAGGAACTATTTGTGTGGCTTTTTTTTTACTTTTCTTTGGTGTGTTTCCTTACATATTAGTTGGTTACGTTAATTACCTATATTTGTTATTGTTTGTGCTTTTTGGATTAAGAGTGATAGGTGATTTTAAATATGTTGGGATATTCAAGAAGATTACCAATACTACTTTTGCCATTTGTGATAAAAAGTACTTTATTCCTCTATGTATCTATCTAAGTGTTTCTAATTTGTTTTTATTCATTTTTATAGGCTAAATCTTTCTGTTCAATGATGTATATCAGGTATTCTGTGTTTTTATTTTTTGTAATTTGTAAGGACTTTAAATAAGACTTTTTACAAACTAAAATAGCGCATACTTATGAAATATGTATCAGCAGAAGAAGCTGCGAAAGTAGTCGAATCAGGCAATAGAATTTATGTACATGCCGCAGCGGCAACCCCTAATATATTAACGAAAGCGATAAGTGATCGCGCCAGTGAATTGAGAAATGTTGAATTTTGTCATATTCACACAGAAGGACCTGCTCCTTATGCTGATCCTTCTTTGGCTGATAGTTTTCATGTAAATTCATTTTTTATAGGAAAGAATGTAAGACACACAATAACTGAAGGGAACGGATCGTATACGCCCGTTTTTTTAAGTGAAGTACCTACTTTATTGGTCGCAGACTGTAGTTAAAACTATGCACTTTAGTGCATTTAGCTTTCAGCTTCTAAAAATGTTTACCTTTGATATATGGAATATCAACGAACCGGAGGACATAGTGTATCACGTTTAACCGCCCATATAGTATGGGTGACTAAATATCGTTATCCAGTATTGGAAGGAGATATTCAGATACGTTGTCGTAGTCTGATCATTCAGATTTGTGAAGCAGAAGATATTCAAATTTTAAAAGGTGTAGTATCAAAGGATCATGTTCATCTTCATATAGAATATCGACCATCTCAAAACATAAGTAATATTGTCAAACTCTTCAAGGGTCGTACCTCAAGGAAACTCCAAATAGAATTTCCTGAGTTGAAGCACAGATACTGGGGACGTCACTTTTGGGCAATAGGCTTTGGTTGTTGGAGTACAGGAAATATTACTGATGAAATGCTAAATCAATATCTTGAACACCATCGTAAACCAAATGATAACGGAGGTAACTTTATACTTGAGTAAGTAGCTCCACCCAGGCAGACTTTAGTCTGCTTTAACAAACTATGGACTTTCAGTCCATAGTGGTTTATTTCGAAAAGGCGTACTGAAAATAGACGTTGTTCTTATTCAAGTTTCACCTCCTGATGAACATGGTTTTTGCTCATTAGGTGTTTCAGTAGAAGGAACTGTTGCTGCTATGGAGAATGCTCGATGGGTCATTGCCCAAGTCAATAAGAATATGCCACGTACATTTGGAGATAGTGTATTGCACATATCAAAAATTGACTTAGCAGTAGAACATCACTCGCCGATTTATGCGAGTAAGCAATTGCCTATCACAGATACAGAGAAGGTTATAGGGCAGTATGTAGCAGAATTGATAGAAGATGAAAGTACGCTTCAAATGGGGATTGGTTCTATTCCTAATGCTGTTTTATCTCAGTTGACTTCTCATAAGCATTTAGGTTTGCACACGGAGATGTTTTCAGACGGGGTAATTGATTTGATAGAAAGTGGAGTAATTGATTGTTCTCGAAAAACAATAGCAAAGGGTAGGGCACTTGCAACCTTTTTATTGGGGTCAGAGCGCTTGTACAAATTTGTAGATAACAATCCTTTTATTGTGATGAAAGAGTCAAGTTATGTCAATGACACTTCTATTATCCGACAAAATCCTAAAGTTGTAGCGATTAACTCTGCCTTAGAAGTTGATTTAACAGGACAAGTGTGTGCAGATTCACTTGGAGTAAAGATGTATTCTGGCGTTGGAGGTCAAATGGACTTTGTAAGAGGAGCTTCTTTGAGTAAAGGAGGAAAAGCGATCATTGCTTTGAGTTCTACAAGTAATAAAGGACATAATCGCATCGTTCCCTTTTTAAAACAAGGAGCAGGGGTGGTAACCACTCGTGCGCATGCTCAATATATTGTGACAGAATATGGTGTAGCTGATTTGTATGGTAAAACCTTAAAGCAACGTGTGTCAGCAATGGTAGAAATTGCACATCCAGATTTTAGAGAAGAAATATTAAAGACGTACTACGAGAGTATAAAGTAAATAAAAAAACTCCCTGTTTTGACAGGGAGTTTTTTTATTAGTTTTTGTATCCAAATAACTCTTTTTCTTTTATCATTTGAGAGATACCTGCAGGAAGTTGTTGTTCCCATCCATCTTTCTTCTCTTGTAATTGCTTTAATACATCACGAGAGAAGATTCCTAAGTGTTTCTCTTCATATTCAGTAATGTCGACAATCTGTCCTTGTTTTTTGAAGAATTTATATAGTTCTTTCATCTGAATATCTACTTTCAGATTAGTAGAATTGATAATATTCTTCTCTTTATCCATCATAGGGTAAAGGTAAATCTTCATGTTTTTTCTAAATAGTTTACCTAAGGCCTCTAATATTCCACCTGTCAAGTTTTTGTAGTACTTTTCTTCAAAAATATTCAATAAGCTACTTACACCTAAACTCATTGCAATTTTCTGATCAGTATAAGTACAGAAATATTCAGTTAGTTTATAGTATTCTTGGAAATTGGAAATCATAACAGTTTGCCCTAAAGAACACAGAAGATCAGCTCTATGTAAGAAGTCTATTTCATCTATTTCCCCTTCTGTTAGTAAATTAGAAAGAGTAATTTCAAAAACAACTGTTGTATTTTGTCTATTCAAGTCATTCTCTCGTATAAACATATCTATGGACTTCTGTGTCATATCCATATTTACAATTGTCACAGGTCTAAAACTACCTCTAAGGGCAAGAATGTTTTGTTTGTATAGTACATTAGCTGGTAGTTTGCTTTGTCCATCACTGCCAAACATCACTGCATCTGTCATACCATTTTTTACCAAGAACAAGCTCATTAGTCTATTGTCAACGTCTTGAAATAAAGGTCCAGAAAAGTTGATACTGTCAATTTCTATTTGATCTTTATCCAAGTGATCATATAGGCTGTGTATAAGTTTTTTTGGGTCGTGATTTTGGTAGTAAGCACCATAGATTAAGTTCACTCCTAAAATACCCAATGTTTCTTGTTGTAGTTTAGAATCAGTTTCTTTGAATTGAATGTGTAGAACTATTTTGCTAAAAGCTTGGTCAGGCTCTGATTGAAACTTTATCCCAATCCATCCATGTCCTTTGTTTTTCTTAGCGTAATCAATAGTAGCTACAGTATTGGCATAGCTAAAAAAAGTTTTGTTAGGATTGTCTTCGCGTATTAATCGGTCTTCTAATTTACGCGTTTCGTAATCTAACATTTTGTTTAATCTACTTTCAGTAACGTATCTTCCATCTTCTTCTACAGAGTAAATAGCATCACTAAATACTTTATCATAGGCAGACATTGCTTTAGCGATTGTTCTTGAGGAACCTCCAGCACGGAAAAAATGTCTTACAGTTTCTTGTCCTGCACCAATTTCAGCAAAAGTACCATAAATATTGTTGTTCAAATTTATGCGTAATGCTTTATCAGAGATAGCGGGTTGGTGTTCAATTAATCTATCTCCTTCTAATACTAAGTCTTCTGAAAATTTCTTCATTAATTAGCTTTTTAAACAAACGTAACAAATATCGTACAAGAAAAAAAGATAAACCTTACTTTTGTAATAAAATTAAATGTTTTGGAGGTATATTTTTTAGGAACAGGTACATCACAAGGGATTCCAATAATTGGGATTGATCACCCAGTAGCACACAGTACAGATCAAAGAGATAAAAGACTTAGAACTTCTGTGCTAATAAAGTGGGATGATGTAACACTTGTTATTGATTGTGGTCCTGATTTTAGACAGCAAATGTTAAGTGCGAAGTGTGAGTATCTCGACGCAATCTTATTTACACACGAACACGCTGATCATATCGCAGGATTGGACGAGATTAGACCTTTCAGCTTGTTGTACGGTGACTTGCCTATCTATGCTTCTGAGCAAGTAATGGAGGCTTTGAAGAAGCGATATGATTATATTTTTGCTACTGAGAACAGGTATCCAGGAGCTCCTTCAGTTCAACAAAATTTAATTAACTCATCTACTCCTTTTTATATTAAAAACAAGGAAATACAAGCTTTGGATATTATGCATGGCAATTTGCCTATTCTTGGATATAGATTAGGTGACTTAGTTTATATTACGGATGCAAAGTATATTGATGAGAGTCAAAGGGAAAAGATAAGAGGTTGCAAAGTATTAATCGTAAATGCTTTGAAAGTAAATGAGCATCCTACTCACTTTAATCTTGAGGAGTCTTTGGCATTTATCCAAGATATCAATCCTGAAAAAACCTATTTAATCCACATTGCACAAGACTTAGGATTTCATGCAGAAGTAGAGAAAGTTCTGCCAAAAAACGTATATTTGGCCTATGATAACTTGCAAATTAAAATTTAAAATAACCACTATATAATGAGACATAAAGCTTTTTTTTACCTATTCGTATTTTCACTTTTAATCATTGTGTTTTTGTATGCAACGAATAAAAATATGACTAGGTCAGAAGAGAAAAAGACTGAAATTGCTAATAAGAGGATTGATATTATACGAGATTCTCTGAAGTCAGTAGTAATGGAATTGAATGAAGCAAAGTATTTTTCTATTGATGGCAATTCAGATGCTCAAGAGTATTTTAACTATAAAACTTTAGATGATAATCTTGCAGGTATAAAAGAACAAGTATTGGCTTTAAATCATCAAGAGAATGGCAATCCTTTGGTTCCTTACGGTAAGGTAAATGACGACAAAGCTTTAATTAATAAAGTGAGTATCTTGAATCACCGTTGGTTGATTGCTGAGTTTTTTATTGGAGATTTAAGGGGAGAAGTACTTGTTAAGTATTTCTACAGTGAAGGCAAGCCTACTGATTTCGAGACAATCGAAACTGTGTTATACAATAATAAATAAACGATAAATTAATATGAGAGCTTTAGTTATTTCTGTTTTATTAATTAGTTCAATGTTTGTTTCTTGTGACTTTGTGCTAAAGGACAATAAGAGTCAAAATGAACCTCCTACTGTTTTAACTGATGGAGGAAAGACTATTGTGGGGGAGGAAGATGAGCATGGTTGTACTTATTCTGCAGCATATCGTTGGAGTAAACTCCGCAAAGATTGTATTCGACCTTTCGAAGAAGGGTTTAGATTAAATCCGATCGAAGAAGATAGTGTCTTACACGAGCAAATTATAGATGAAGAAAATGATATTGATGAGAACCAGGTAAGTTGCTTTGTTATAGTAAGTGAAGACAAAAAGTTCGCAGAGATCTTTTTACCTAATGAGTTAAAGAGTATTCTGTTAGAAGAAAAGAATATAAGTGGTCTTTACAGCAATGAGGGTTGGGAGTTGGATACCAGAGAAGATATGGTTTTGAAAGAAAAGGGAGAAACGGTCTTTTCTGCTGCTAAAACAATAGAAATGAATATCATTAGTCCGGATCAGGAATTGACGGAGTAAGTGATTGGAAAATACAAAAGAGGGAGGTGACTATATTTAATCACCTCCCTCTTTTTTATTGTTCTAAGAAATCTTTAAAGTCTTTGAAGTTTAAAGGATGTACTCCATGACCTACGGGATATTCTTTGTATTGAAAATCGATGTTTAAGCTTTTTAGTACAGTGGGTGTTTGTCTTGCCCAATCAACGGGAATGACTTGATCAACTGTACCGTGTGAAGCAAAGAACTTAATCTTAGAAAAATCATTTGATTCGAAGTTCTCATTGATAATGTTTGTATTGAAATATCCACTTAAAGCGACTACTTTGTTTACCTTTTCGGGATAAGATAATGCTATTGAATAACTTAAAATAGCTCCTTGACTAAATCCAACTAAATTAACGTTGTTTGAGTCAATAGGGTACTTTTGAAGCAATTCGTCTATAAACTTTACGATTAATTCTCTCGATTCTATCGCCTGTGCGTCATCAGAGAATTTGTTTGCATCTGCATCAAAATGTATTGCATACCATGCATATCCATAAGGAGGAACAGGGTAGGGTGCACGGGCAGAAACAATATAATATTCATCAGATAATTCTGAAGCGAAAGAGAAAAGATCTTCCTCATTACTTCCATATCCATGCAAAAGGATGATTAAGGGATTCTTATCCTTAATTACCTTAGGCTCTTTAAGTATATATGATATTGATAAAGATGTGTCCATAGTGATATTTTAAGCAGATAATTTATTAAACCATTTTTGAAAGTAAACTCCAAAAGCAGGTAGTACTTTGATGTCATTACTCAATGATCCTACAAAGCTATATACCCACAAGATGAAAAAACACAGGAAGAAACCTGAAGTCATAAACCAAGAGTTTGCCATTCCCACAAAGTAAGCTAATGCATAAAATAGGAGGTGAATCCCAAAAGCTTGTTTGATATAAAAGCCAGAGTATTTATTTTTTGAATCAATATTGCTAAATATAGCTACAAGGCAACCAATAATTGTAATATGTGCTACTACTGCCATTGTCTTTCCTTTTTTTACTTCTTCAGCGCTAATAAAAAGCTGTGACTTTCCGCCTTCTTGATTTTTCTGTGTATTCATTTGATTTTACTCTTTATTCAGTGTTATATTATTGTTGTTTATACAGCCAATTACTTTTCCTTTCAGTTGTAAGTTTAAAAAGGCTGAGTTATGTGATTTAGATAGTATATTCTTTTTCGTAAAAGTATATTCTCCTTCAGTTGTAAATAACGATAGATTTGCTTTTTCTCCTTCTTTGATTGATACTTTTTCTAATTGAAAGATGGCTCTTGCCTTTGTTAATTTTTCAACGATTACATCGACTGGCAATATGGTATTCAAAGCGGTGAATGCACTCTCTAAACCGATTGTTCCAAAAGAGGCTTTGTCAAACTCCAGCTTTTTGTGTTCAATATCCAGTGGATTGTGCTCAGAAGTGATACAGTCAATTGTGCCGTCTTTTACTGCTTCAATTAATGCTTGGCGAGTGTTTTCATCTCTTAGAGGAGGTAATACTTTGTATCTGGTATCAAATTCTCTTAGCTTTTCGTCTGTCATCACTAAGTGATGTACTGCAACACTACAAGTAACTTGTAAGCCTTTCTTTTTGGCTTCTTTAATCAGTTCAATTGACTTCGCAGTAGATATAGTAGGGATGTGTAACTTTCCTCCTGTATACTCCAGTAAGAATAGGTTGCGTGCTATTTGAATTTCTTCTGAAAGAGCAGGAATTCCCTTTAGACCTAATTTTGTTGCCTCAGTTCCCTCGTTAGCAACTCCTTTCCCAATAATACTGTCGTCTTGACTGTAAGCGATAACTAAGCCGTCAAAATCTTGAACATATTGTAGTGCTATTTTTAAAACATTGGCATTGCCAATTGCCTTTTTATAATCTCCAAAAGCTATAGCTCCAGCATTCTTCATGTCAAACAATTCTGCAAGATCAGTACCTTTAGACCCTACTGTTAAAGCGCCTATAGGGAAAACTTCAGTTGTAGCTCCTTGTGCTTTTTGCTTGATAAAGTTAACTATGGTTTGGTTATCTGTAATTGGATTGTTGTTAGGTTCTACAGCAATCTGTGTAAATCCACTTTTAGCTGCTGTAAGCAATCCGTTTTGTATATTTTCTCTTTCCTCGAATCCTGGTTCTCCTAAACAAACGGATGAATCAAACCAGCCTGGCGAAATGTGTAAATTATCTTCCTTGATAATTAATTCATCGGACGTAGGCTCGATCGTATTGGCAATTTGTGTAATTAAGCCATTCTCAATTTTTAAATCAACAAGTTGATTGTGGTGCGTACTTGTTGTGTCAATTACTTTAACTTTCTTTAAAATGATATTCATCTTTTATAGCGTAGTTTTAAATTATGATGTGTTGTTACTGTTGCAAAAATACTTTAAATTCTCAGAAATTGATCTTTCTCTATTCAAATTCGTTAGGGCATAAAAAAATACATCTATATAATAGATGTATTGAATTATTTTGAAGATAGCACTTTGGAATTGTTATAGCAATCATTTAGGGCTTGATAAATTTGAAAATCTGTTGCGGTATAAATAAATTTATCAGAATAGCTACAATTTTGAAGAGTCTTGACGATATCCTCTCTTGTAATGTCTAATAACCCACAGACAATCTCTCTATCATACCTCGTTTGCATTAAAGCGATCATGTTTTGATCTTCCTTAATTGCATCCAATTTCTTGAGCTTTTTATCTTTTCCTTTAAACATATTATAGACTGCGTCGACAGGGCTAAAGAAAGTCCCTATTGCTGAACTATAATACGGTGTTCTATTTCTTCTGTAAAAGTCAAATTCCATTTTGTCATTTAACTCTAATAATTTGGTATCGACTTCTAATATACCTGTTAAGTCAAATTTTCTAATAATAATCTCGTCTAACATAATGGTTTGCTCTTCAAAGTAAATCTTTAAATTCTCGTTGTTAAGCCAGTCATTGGTCACTTTAAGTTTGATCGGATTATAGCCAGGGTAGGAGAAGTGTATAGAGTCGTTTAGGTTCGCCTCTAAGGCAAATGTACCATCCCTTTTGCTGACAGTTCCTTTTACTCGGGTAATGTTTATTACATTGACATCGTCAATAGGTAAAAATGACTTATCATTAATGATAGTACCTTTTACTTCATTTTTGCTTTGGGCAAAAACAGTAAAGGAGCTCAGTATTAGAAATAAAAAAACTGTAAAATTTCTCATAGTTTTAAGATTGCTTAAAAATAAAAGATATTTTACAGTTTTAAGTACTATTTCGTAAAAATTAACAAATTAGTTTCTTCTTGTTCTTCTTGAAGATCCTGCATCGCTACTTCTTCTCGAGCTTCTTTCGTTACGTGGAGCTCTGTTGTTGTCAGAATTTCTATCTGATCTTCTTTCACCACCACGTCTGTCATCAGATCTTCTTTCACCACCGCGTCTGTCGTCAGATCTTCTCTCACCACCGCGTCTGTCTGAATTTCCACTTCTGAAAGATCTTTCTCCACCTCTGTCGTTGCTACGTCCACCTCTTCTGTTGTGGTCACGTCTATTGTTGTTTCTACCTCCATCATTGTTAGAGATTTCAACATTTACTCTACGACCTTTGTAAGATTCTTCGTTTAAGATAGACATTACTTTCTCAGCGTGATCTGCTTCAACATTGAAGAAAGAGAAACCTTCTTTTACGTCAACTTTGAATAAATCATCTCTACCTAAATCCAATGTCTCTTTTAAGTAATCCTTAAGAGTCATCCAATCTAAATCGTCTTTAGCTCCTAAGTTGATGAAGAAACGAACTGCACCGTCTGATGGAATTTCTTTTGAGTTTCCACGAGATGAAGATACAGAAGTTAAATTATTAGAAGGTTTTTGGTAGTAATCTAAGAATCTGTTGAATTCTACAGAAACTACTTTCTTGATAATTTCCTCTTTGTCAAAATCTTGAAGTAATTCAGTAATCGCAGGAATGAATGATTCAATCTCTTGATTAACCTCTACGTCTTTGATTCTATTTGCTAAGTGGTATAATTGAATTTCGCAAATCTCAATACCTGAAGGGATTGGTTTCTCTTCAAATTTTGTTTTGATAATTCTTTCAATTTGACCGATTTTTCTAAGTTCACTTTTGGTAATGATTACCATAGATGTACCTGATTTACCTGCACGTCCTGTACGACCACTACGGTGAGTGTACGTTTCGATTTCGTCTGGTAATTGGTAGTTAATTACGTGTGTAATGTCGTCAACGTCAATTCCACGAGCAGCAACGTCTGTAGCTACTAACATTTGAATTTGTTTACCGCGGAAAGATTTCATTACTGCATCTCTTTGCGCTTGTGATAAATCTCCGTGTAAAGCAGCAGCATTATACCCGTCTTCAATTAACTTTTCAGCAATTGCTTGTGTATCTCTTTTTGTTCTACAAAATACAACTGAGAAAATGTCAGGGTTAGCATCAGCTAAGCGTTTAAGTGCTAAATAACGATCTCTACCTCCAACAAGGTAAAATTCGTGACTAACATTTGTCGAAGCTTGATTTTTGTGTCCAACTGTAATTTCTTCTGGAGTTTTCATAAACTCTCTTGCAATACTTGCTACCTCTGCAGGCATTGTTGCTGAAAACAACCAAATGTTTTTTTCTTCTGGAGTATCCGCTAAAATAGCTGTGATATCGTCATAGAAGCCCATATTAAGCATTTCATCCGCCTCATCTAAAACACAGTACTCAATATCTTTGATATTAACCATACCTCTGTTGATCATGTCCTGCATTCTACCAGGAGTAGCAACAATGATATTTGCACCGCGTTTAATTTCTCTTGCTTGTTCTGTGATGCTTGCACCACCGTAAATAGCAACAGTATGTAGGCCTTTTACGTACTTAGCGTACTGTTTAATTTCGTTTGCGATTTGCAAACATAACTCTCTAGTCGGCGATAAGATAAGAGCTTGCGTATTTTTTTTAGACAAGTCTATCTTCTGGATCAAAGGAAAACCAAATGCTGCGGTTTTCCCAGTTCCCGTTTGGGCTAACGCAACAATATCGGTATTTTTTTCTAATAATAAAGGAATCGCCTTTACCTGGATTTCTGATGGATTTTCAAATCCTAAATCACTAATCGCTGATAGAAGGGATTCATTTAATCCTAATTGTTCGAAATTGTTCATATAAATATTAAAATAGCCGCAAATGTACTACTATTCAATGAAAAATTATACTTCAAAGTCATTTATTATTGAAAAATAAATAATTTAACGCTTTGTATATGCCTTTTCATGTCGATTAAACAGTGATTTTTCAATTGTTTTTAGGTAAGGTGTTCATTATTAAATAGTTTGGTCTTAGCCTAAAAAGTGTGCCATTAATGTTTTAGACTTTTTTGTTAAAGTGTGATTGGTAGAAAGATGAGACGATGTGATTGGTTCTTTACTTGTGAAGATGTAATAGGAGTTTGTGTTTGTAATGATCAGTATATTAGTGTTTTGTTAATTGTATTGGCTGTAAAAAATGATTGTGAGAGTATTGTTTACTTTTTTGATATGTTGTCTAATATAAAGTATTGTATCAGCTCAAGTGACTAAACCACTATTTAATAAATCGGATACCTTAGACAAACAAAGAGTAAATGAAGAGGAAGGAAGGTATTGAGTTATTACAAACAAAGGAGAAGTGTACTTTGTTGATTATGATAATAAACCTATGAAAAATACAGGTATAGCGTATTGTGGTAACTTTAAACCATTTGTTGAGTATGAAATAAAAAAGGAAAAGGATATTTTTAATATTTATGAGATATGTGGTACTTATGCCCCTTATACTGTAAGCAGTGTGATATTAGTAGATTCTATTAAACTAATAAAGAGTGTAAATGTTTTAATTTTTAATGGACAAAAGACTATTGGTTATTCAAGTTAATCCAATGTAGTTTCAAGAAATTCTCTATAGTATATTTTAGAGAGAGAAGGGAAGTATCGTTTGTACAGTCAGCCTGATATAGGGTATGATAGTATTGTATTTGAAAGCAATCCTTCTGAATTAATTGTTGAGAAAGAGAAGAAGTATGGTTTAGCAAAAATAACTACATTAAAATATAAAGAACTAAAACGATTAAATGAATATTTATTTATACGTGAGTTGTTTGATGGAAGAAAAGTGTATGTTGATACTCAGGGGAGGGAGTACTTTCTCAGAAAATAGGATTAACAAAAATAAACAACAAGGGCAGTCTGTGCAGACTGCCCTTGTTGTTTATTTTTGTTGCGTTAGCAAGAAATTGACTAATTGACTAACAGCCTTTCCTCTATGGCTAATGGCATTTTTTTGCTCTATAGTTATTTCGGCAAATGATTTATCCATACCCTCTGCTACAAAGATTGGGTCGTAACCGAATCCTTGATTACCTTGGCGCTCTTTTAATAAATGACCATCTATAATACCTGTGAAGTAGAAAGTTTCTGTATGTAAGTTTAGGCAAATTACTGTTTTGAAATTCGCCTTGCGGTTATCTTTATCTTTTAGTGTTTCTAATAATTTGTCAATATTCGCATCGTCATTTTTATCCTCGCCAGCATATCTTGCAGAGTACACACCTGGGGCTCCATTCAGTGCATCTACTTCGAGTCCTGAATCATCAGCGAAGCAATCATAACCATAGTGTCTTTTGACAAAGTCAGCTTTTAGTTTGGCGTTGCCCTCTATTGTGTCAGCTGTTTCTGGGATGTCTATATTACATCCAATATCTTCAAGACTTAAAATTTCTATTGAATCAGGTAGTTGATTCTTGATTTCCTTAATTTTGTTTTTGTTGTTTGAAGCAAATACTAATTTCATAGTGTTGTTGTTTAGCTTATGTAATTCCAAATAGTTGTTTTGCTATTTAGTACGTTTAATTTGTTTTTAATATTTTGATTTGTTTCGTCTTCTAAGTTAGGATCTTCTTTTAGAAGTTGTACAGCCTGATGTCTTGCATAGTGTAGGATATCTTGGTCCTTAACGATATCTGCTATTTTTAAAGGAAGCGTTCCGCTTTGTTGTTTTCCCATGATATCTCCGGGACCTCTAAGCTTTAGATCTACTTCGGATATTTCGAATCCATCATTGGTACGGCACATAGTTTCCATTCTGATTTTTGAGTCATTACTCAGTTTATCTCCGGTCATAAGGATACAATAACTTTGTTCAGCGCCTCTACCCACGCGGCCTCTTAGCTGGTGTAGTTGAGATAAACCAAAACGCTCCGCACTTTCGATAATCATTACAGAAGCATTCGGGACATTCACGCCAACTTCAATTACAGTTGTTGCGACCATGATATTTGTGTTTCCCTTAGCAAATCGATCCATTTCAACTTCTTTTTCAGCAGGAGTCATCTGACCATGAACAATGCTTACACTGTATTCAGGTAAAGGGAAATCTCTGGATATCCCCTCATATCCCTCCATGAGATTTTTGTAATCCAAGGTTTCGCTTTCTTCTATTAGTGGATATACGATGTATACTTGTCTTCCCTTGGCAATTTCCGTTCTGATAAAATGCCAAACAGCCAATCGCTTCCCTTCAAAATAATGAAGGGTTTCTATTGGTTTTCGACCAGGTGGGAGTTCATCTATAACTGAAACATCAAGATCTCCATACAAACTCATGGCAAGAGTACGGGGAATAGGTGTAGCTGTCATGACTAATACATGGGGAGGGAGGACATTTTTAGTCCACAATTTTGAACGTTGTTCAACACCGAATCGATGTTGTTCATCTATAATCGCTAAGCCGAGATTTTTAAAAATAACTTTATCTTCAAAAAGCGCATGAGTTCCAATTAAAATCTGCAGTTCTCCGCTTTCAAGTTCTTCGTGAATGATTCGGCGTTCTACTGTTTTGGATGATCCAGTCAATAACTTTATATTTAAATTCAACGGTTGGGCAAATTCGGATATACCAATAAAGTGTTGCGTTGCCAAAATCTCTGTCGGGGCAACAATACAAGCTTGGAAACCGTTGTCTAAGGCTAATAAGCAGCTGAGAAAAGCAACAATTGTTTTTCCCGATCCTACATCTCCTTGTAGTAAGCGATTCATTTGAGCCTCTTGGCCAACGTCATTTCTAATTTCTTTAATTACCCTCTTTTGAGCTCCTGTTAATGGGAAGGGTAAATGTTCTTTGTAAAAAGTATTGAAATAGTCGCCAACAGTTTTAAAAGGAAAACCTTTAATCTTGTGTTTACGCGCAATATTTTTTATTAGCAACTGCATTTGAATATAGAAGAACTCTTCAAATTTCAATCTAAATTCTGCTTTGGACAGTAGGTTTGGGTCTTTTGGGAAGTGAATATTAATTAAGGCATCTCTCATAGAGAGTAGGCTTAATCTTTGTCGCATTTCCTTCGGTAAAGTGTCATTGAACAATTGATGAGTTTCAACTAAAAGTTGATTCATTAATTTATTCATTGCCTTATTTGATATCTTCGAACCTAATTTTTCAGTAGAAGGATAGACTGCTTGCATGGCAGAAGAAAGGTTCTTTTGGTGGTCTTCTAACAGCTCTAATTCTGGATGTGGAATTGAAAAAGAGTAGTTGAAACTATTCAATTTGCCAAATGCAACATAAGGAGTGTTGATTTTTAGATTCTCTTTAATCCATTTAAAACCTTGAAACCATACGAGTTCCATTTCTCCAGTACCATCTGTGAAAGTCGCTACAAGGCGTTTGCCTCTTTTTTGTTCAACTGTTTTTAAGTGAATGATTTTTCCAATGATTTGTACTTCGCTATTATTGCCATTTAGTTCATTGATGCTATAGTATTTTGTACGGTCAATGTATCTATTTGGATATAGATGTAGTAGATCTCTATAAGTAAAAATACCCAATTCTTTCTTTAGGAGATCTCCCCTCTGTGGGCCAACTCCTTTAAGGTATTCAATTGGTGTATCAAGTAGATTTCTCGACATGTTTATTAAGTTAAATACGGGGCTAAGATACAAATTTATGTCGGCAACTCCTCTACGTTTCTTCTTTGGTATTGCTATAATCCTAAGCAAAAAGTGAGTTTTTTACCTTAGAGTTTTAACCTTGAATCCCCTTTGCTCAAACCCAACAAAGGAAATCTAAATCACAAGTTTTCAATTTACTTTAAAACTCTACTGTAGCAAACTTGTATCATTCATTCTATTTCGTGTTAGATCCTTCTTTTTCGCTTAAATACCTATGGTACCTTGTAGGTGAAAATTGTCTAATAACCCACAAGGGATAGTGTCTTAAGCAAGTATGTTTCGCTTTTTCTAATTCCGATTATTGATTGCACAATTGATTTGCCATTCATCTGAGAAAAAGTAAAAGAATAAAAAATCAAAGCTGAAAATACGGGTGTGTAATATTATTTGAGATGTAGGAATGAGGAGTGTAGGAGCTTATTTTTTGCTTTGAACTCCACTGTTTTTCATACTTATTTAATTTTGTTTTACATATATAGCGTATGCTTACTCAAAAAACAAATAGGTTAGCCAAATATTTATGCTGAAGTTATTCAAATAGTATTAATTTTAACAAATAAAATAAAATTAAAATAATTGCTGTGAAAAATAAATATTTTAAAACTTTCTATTTCGTCTTTTTATTCATGTTGTTTGGGTGCAGTTCTTCTGATTATGAATTAGTTAATAATGGCCCGTTAAGTGGTACAATGTGGGAGATGACGGAAATGAATGTTTTAAGCGAAGAAGGAAACGTTGAGATGAAGTTGGATGTGTATGGTTATCAAAAGATGCTTTTTTTTAAGCATGGAGGTGTTCTATCAGTGAGTGAGCATAAGGAAGGAAGTGAACAGTATACTGTCAAGTTTGATTCAAATTTATCAGAGGACGTGCTTTGTATCAAGTACGAGGAAAGTAATGAAAAGGTAAAGGGAATAGTGAATTTAAGAGAGAATAGGATTAGTATTCGATATAAAGTTGGTACACTGAAAGGAAGTCATCGTGAGGAAACTCAAAGCGAAAGCGATCTACCGAACAATTACTATGAAGAAGTGTATAGAAAAGTTCAGTCGTATAAAGAGTAAGTTGATTTAGTGACAATGTGGAATCGCATTGATGAAAATATATGAAAAAGTCCATCACTGTTTAAGTGTAAGTGGAATACAGAACAAGAGGTTAGCTTAGCTAACCTCTTGTTGTTTTATTTTTTCTCTTTAGAAATTAATTTGACTAAAGTATAGCGAATAGAAGGAGCATCTGCTGGAGGATTTTTTAATTCAGTACGTTTTACTTCTACTACGTACTCGAATCCTTCTTCGTACTCAAATCCCTCAATCCCTTGATACATAAATTGCCATTCTGCATCTTTACTCTCTTTAATTTGCATACATTTCATTGGCCCGACACCTGTACAGTCTGCTAACTTATCTGCAATAATGTAAGTAACTGTTCCTTCAATCTGCACTTCTTCTTGTTGTGCAACAGGTTGTACTTCTTCAGTCTTTTGTTCAGAATTAGGAACTGTTGTGTCTTCTTTCTTTTCATTGTTTTTACAAGAAACAAAAGCCATTGCGCTAATTGCAATTAATAAAATCGCCTTTTTCATAGTTGTGTTTTTTAAATAAATACTGATTTTTAAGTACTTATACTTTTTTTTCAGTGTGTTGATTATCACTGAGATAGTCAATAATACTTGGTAATAAAAATAGTGATTTTATTGTTGATAGCAGCATGTTAAAGTGTTTTTTAGTATGTTAAAGTGAGAAATAGAATCTTAGCTATTAGAATGGTTTGCCAAAAAGGGTGTACCGTTGTGTGGTCATTAGTCTTAGGTTGAACAAAAGGTAAAAATCTCTGTGGGTATTCACCAGTTTAATTTAAAATACAAAAAGCTAATAGTATGCCCATAACAGAATACTTGTGTAGTGATATTGGGTAAAAGCTTTCTGATCTTCTGATTGTTGTTAAAGAATTATTTTCTAAGTATTGCTTTCTGTGATTCAATAGGAGTACTTCTTTTTTGTAAAGTAGCAAAACCCGTTTTGTATGATTATTTTCAAATTAGTGTGCTTTTGGTTGCACTTTCTTCGGGTTTTCTTGCAGCTTGCTGGGGGTTTTCTTGGGAAAACACTCCTTTTGGGCAGTAAAAGTGCAAGGATACTCGAAGAAAGGTGCAAGAAAGTCCGATGAAAGTATTGGTGTTCTTTATGTTTAGTAAGGTTGAATTTAGTCAAAGAGTTTCACAAGGTGAAAGTAGGTGTAGAAGTCCTGATTCAATTGCCCCCGCATTTTAAATGGTTTATTGCTTTTGGTGTACTCTGTATTCAGTGAATAGATAAGGGGATAATCAAAACAAAGGTTGTTTTAAAGGTTTAAAAACATTCAAGAAACCTTTTTTAAATCGATTTAAAAGCTGTTTTAAGAACTTTTAAGCTGTGTTAAGGCAAGTTGTTATTTTTCCACTGATAAAGGAAATAAAAGTAGCTATAAGTGTTTTAAAGTAGGGGGAGGTAGGTTTAGGGATGGTGATGATATAGAGTTTTTCTTGGTAAGTAAGGGGGAATCATTCTGTACTTGTCAACTTTTAGCACTGGATTGAAGTGAGAGTTTGCTAATTAACGTGAGTTCGATATAAGAAAAAGCAAAAAAAAGCTATAAAAAAAGAGATAGGATTAGTATATTTAAGGTTCTGAATCACAAATATTTAACTAAAACTATCTCTATGTTATCTACAGACAAAATTACTGAAATTTATTATGAAGTCGATGAATTTTTTAAAGCATATTCAAATGTTTTGCAATCTCATAGTATTGAATCAGATAGTACAAAGAAAAAACGTAATCGAAAGTCAACACTTAATGCAAGTGAAGTAATGACTATTTTGATTTTATTTCATGATAGTGGTTTTAGATGTTTAAAACATTATTATATTGATTATGTAAAAGTTCATATGCAAAAGGAATTTCCTAAAACTGTTTCTTATAATCGCTTTGTAGAACTACAAAAAACGGTTATTGTACCTTTAGGAATCTTCTTAAAATCTAATAGATTAGGCAAATGTACAGGAGTTTCATTTATAGATTCTACTCCTTTAAGAGTGTCACACATTAAAAGAGAAAAGCAGCATAAAACATTTAAGAATATAGCAACAAAAGGTCAGTGTTCTATTGGTTGGTTTATGGGGTTTAAACTTCATTTAATTATAAATGATAAAGGTGAAATACTTGATTTCTTATTAACTCCAGCCAATGTTGATGATAGAAAACCTTTAAAAGAATTGAATTTTCATAAACGTATTTTTGGTAAACTCTTTGGAGATAAAGGATATATCAGTAAAGATCTTTTTGAACAAATGTTCGTTGATGGAGTACATTTAGTTACTAAAATCAAAAAAAACATGAAGAACTCAATGATGCTACTTGCCGATAAAATACATTTAAAGAAAAGAGCACTTATTGAAACTGTAAATGATGAATTAAAGAATATGTGTCAAGTAGAACATACAAGACACAGATCCTTTAATAATTTTATAGCAAATATGTTAGCTGCTTTGATTACATATTCATACTTCCCGAAAAAGCCTTCTATTAATAATATTAACGACATTATTGATCAAAATAGACTAATAGCTTAAGTCGAACTCACGTTAAGTAAGGATAGGGTTAAAAATATAACAGTATAGTGGTGTTTAACTCCATTAAAAAAGCCAATATCTCTTTTACTTAAAGATATTGGCTTTTGCTATTTTGGTGAAAGAGAAAATCTATTCTCCCTTTTTAATATTTTTTAATCTGACTTTATCAGAGTAATTAATTATCTCCACAATGATTGGCTCTTTTGCTTCGTTTTTGCCTTTGACAATGTATAGTTTACCACTTTCTTCCTCGATATTACTCTTAGAGAAATCAACTTTACCATAAGTTAAGGTATTTCTAACATCATCGTCTGTAACCCATCCCTCTTTAAAGATATTTTCAGCTTCAGGAGAATAAACTACAGGTTTACTTCTCAAGTCTTTCAATACTCTGCAGTTTGGCAAATAACAGAATTCAGTTTTCTTTTCTCCAAAGAAATAAACCAAGAACATACAGCCAATTAAAATACCAAACAAGTAGTATGCTAAACGTTGTGTAAATTTCATTTTAAATAAATTTGTGCAAAAATACTAATTCAAACTTGGTAAACTAATCATTTACCAAAATTTTAAAAGGTGAAAAGATTGATGTCTTTAAAATCAAGGTTAAACCAATTTGCCACACTTTGATTTGTAACGAGTCCTTTGTAGCTGTAGATTCCAGATCGAATCGTATTATCGCTGTGAATTGTACCTTCCAGATCTCCGTTTTCAACAAATTCTAATAAGAGTGGAGTTAGTATATTACTTAATGCCATTGAGGCCGTTCTGCAATAACGGGAAGTGATATTTGGCACACCATAGTGAATAACTCCATTTTTGACTATGGTAGGTTTTTCGTGTGTGGTCAGTTCTGAAGTTTCAAAACACCCTCCGTTATCAATCGCAACATCAATGATTACAGCGCCTTTTTTCATGTTTTCTACCATTGTTTCGCTGACGATGATTGGCGCTCTTGTTTTTCCTCGGATAGCACCAATGGCTACGTCGCAGCGCATTAAAGCTTTTAGCAATATCTTCTCTTGTATGGTCGATGTAGCAATGCGATGTGGTAGGTTGTTCTGTAGTCTTTTTAGCTTTTGTAGTGAATTGTCGAATACTTTGACATTTGCACCTAAGTTTAAAGCTGTTCGCGCAGCGTTTTCTGCTACAATTCCAGCTCCAAGGATCACTACTTCCGTGGGAAATACACCGGTGATATTTCCAAAGAGCAGTCCCTTTCCATCGTTAATAGTACTCATGAGTTCAGAGGCTATGTGAATAGAGGCTATTCCTGCAATTTCACTTAACGCACTGGTTGAGGGAAAAGAACCCAATTTGTCCTGTATGAAATCAATGCCAATAGCAGAGATTTTCTTCTTACTTAAAGCGTTAAAATACTTGTTATCAAGCGTTTTTAATTGAATTGTTGACCATACCACCGAGTATGGAGCAAGCAGTTTTATCTCCTCCAAAGTAGGAGGGACAACCTTTATGATAATCTGACAGCCAAAAACCTTTTTGATATCCGCAGTAATTTCCGCACCAGCCTTACTGTATTCTTGATCTGTGTAACTCGCAGCTTCGCCAGCTCCTTTTTCGATTAAGATTCTATGACCATAAGAGGTTAAGGTATGTACTGCCTCAGGGGTGATACATATTCTTCTTTCGATATCAAAGTTTTCTTTTGGTACACCTATGAATAAGCTGCTTTTAGGTCTTTCAACCATAAGGCACTCTTCTTGAGGAATTAAATCTTTTTGAGAAAAAGGAGATGAGAAATTCATGATTGTTACAGGGTATTTAGTTATTTGTTAAAGTCAATCGTCTATCTCCATTTTCTAAAGTGAAGATTTCGATTAAAGTATGGTCTTCGGGAATTATATTAGGCGTTTTCTCAGGCCATTCTATAAAACACCAATTGCCAGAGTCAAGATATTCATCCATTCCCATGTCATAGGCTTCTTCTTCTTCTTCGATGCGATATAGGTCAAAGTGATAGACAATATCGCTTGTCGTAGCAGAATGATATTCATTGACGATAGAGAACGTAGGACTACTTGTCAAATCATTTACTCCTAAGTGCTTTGCTAATGATTTGATGAAAGTTGTTTTACCTGTGCCCATTTCAGCATCAAATAAAACAACTTTGTTCTGTATGTTTCTTAGTACTGTTTCTGCAGTCTGATCAATATTTTCTAAAGAAAATGTGATTTCCATTTTATTTGGGGTTTAAAATAATAAAAGGAACAATTAATTCTTCTAATGAGATACCTCCATGTTGGTATGTATTTCTGTAGTATGATACATAGTAATTGAAGTTATTCTGGTAAGCGAGAAATAAATCATTCTTTGCAAAAATAAATGAACTACTCAAATTAATACTTGGTAATTGTATTTTTTTAGGATCTTTCACTGCGTAGACATCCTTATTTTCAAAAGTAAGGCTTTTACCTGTTTTGTATCTCAAATTCAGGCTGGTGTTTTTATCGCCTATCACCTTAGAAGGATTCTTACAGTTAATTGTACCGTGATCGGTTGTGATGACTACTTTGTATCCCATTTGTTGGGCTTGTTGAATCATTTCAAACAAAGGAGAATTCTTGAACCAACTCACAGTTAGCGAACGATAAGCTTTGTCATTAGATGCCAGTTCTTTAATAACTTCCATTTCTGTTTTGGCATGAGAAAGCATATCTACGAAATTGTAAACAATCGTAATTAATTGGTTGTTCTTTAGGCTTTTGAAGTTTTCGGCTAACTTTTTACCTTCTCTTTGATTGGTGATTTTGTAGTATTCATTTTTTACGTCAAGTCGCAATCGCTTTAATTGGGCTTGTAAGAATTCATTCTCAAAAAGATTTTTTCCCCCTTCATCAGTGTCGTTCTTCCAATATTGTGGGAAATGTTCAGACATTTCTAAAGGCGTTAACCCTGAGAAAATGGCATTTCGAGAATACTGAGTTGCAGAAGGTAAAATGGAAAAGAAACTGTATTCAGATTCTACTTTATAGTGATTTCCTATTATAGGCTCAAATGCTCTCCATTGATCGTATCGCATATTATCGACAACGACAAATAATATTTTGGCATTTTCTTTTTTTAGTTCAGGAGCAATCCACTTTCTAAAGATTTGATGTGAAAATACTGGGCTGTCATCAGGGTTATTAATCCAATATTCATAGTTTTTCTCGACAAATTTACAAAAGAGGTTGTTGGCCTCAGATTTTTGACTGTCTAAGATATTAATTAACCCTTGATCTTCAATTGTCTCTAATTTTTGTTCCCAGTATAACAGTTTTCTATAAATAGATATCCAGTCTTCATAAGTCCTTGCATCCATAAGGTCCATCGATATATTGCGGAACTCTTTCTGGTAACTAAGTGTTGATTTTTCAGAGATTAATCGTGAATCGTCGAGGTTTTTCTTTAAGCTCAGAAGGATTTGATTCGGATTGACAGGTTTGATTAAGTAATCAGATATCTTTGATCCAATTGCTTCCTCCATAATGTATTCTTCTTCACTTTTGGTAATCATGATGATTGGTACACTACTGTTGATACTTTTGATTTCATTTAGAGTTTCTAATCCTGTAATCCCAGGCATATTCTCGTCAAGGAATACTACGTCAAATGATTGCTGTTTGACAAGTTCAATGGCATCTTGACCATTAGTACACGTTGTAACGATATAATTTTTTTTTTCTAAAAAAAGAATATGAGGTTTAAGTAAATCAATTTCATCATCGACCCATAATATGCTGATTTTGTTCATGTTTTGATTGTTTTGTAATTAGTTTGTGGGGTATTAATTCTAATAAAGAATAAAATAGTATTGATAAATATAATAATCAATTTTTGTATTACAATACTTAACGATATTTTTGTTACAGTATTATGTAAATATTGGGAAAATGTACTATTCATTCATAATTCCTCTTTACAATAGACCAGATGAAATTGACGAGCTTTTAGATAGTTTGACTAATCAAACCTATAAAGGTGATTTTGAGGTGGTTGTGGTAGAGGATGGTTCAGCAATTGATTCACGAGATATAGTGGCAAAATATGAAGACAGACTTTCAGTCAGTTACTATTATAAGGAAAATTCGGGACCAGGTGATTCGCGCAACTATGGTATGCAACGCGCTAAAGGAGATTATTTTATTGTTTTAGATTCAGATTGTATAATACCAAGTCAGTATTTGACAATTGTAGACCAATATTTAAATCACAAGTTTGTAGATTGTTTTGGTGGGCCTGATGCAGCATTGGATAGCTTTACTGATGTTCAAAAGGCAATCAACTTTGCAATGACCTCGTTTATGACAACTGGGGGTATAAGAGGGGGCAGTGAGCGAGTAGGTAAGTTTCAACCAAGGAGCTTTAATATGGGAATTTCAAAGAAAGCATTTGAAGCTTCAGGAGGTTATGGTAAAATACATCCAGGAGAGGATCCTGATTTGACGATTCGCTTATGGGAATTAGGTTTTGAAACGGAGCTTTTCCCTAAGGCTTATGTCTATCACAAAAGGAGAATAGACTGGAAGAAATTTTATACGCAAGTAAATAAGTTTGGCAAGGCAAGGCCTATTTTAAATAAAAGGTATCCAAAGTACAGTAAGTTAACCTATTGGTTTCCGAGTGTTTTTATTTTGGGATTACTTATGAGTTTGATAGGTATTTTATTTGAAAATTATTACTTGTTTTGTCTTTATATTTTGTACTTTTTACTTGTATTTATGACATCTGCGATAAAAGAGCGTAGTTTGAAAATAGGTTTTTTGTCAATTTTGTCAGTTTTTATACAATTTTTTGGTTATGGTACGGGTTTTGTTAAAGCTACTTATAGAATAGTTGTCTTGAATAGAAAACCTGAAGAAGCATTGCCAGAGATGTTTTTTAAATAGAAGGTAAGCGTTATGAAAATAGTTGGGTTAACAGGAGGTATAGGCAGTGGTAAAACGACGGTAGCCAAAATGTTTGAAGCAGAGGGAATACCGATTTATATAGCTGATGATAGAGCAAAGTATATAATGGATCGACAAGATGTAATAGATAGAATACAGGCTGTTTTTCCAATCAATGTGCTCGATGCTTTGGGAAAGTTAGATAGGAGAAAGATTCGCGAAGTAGTATTTGACAATAAATCACTGTTAAATGAGTTAAATAGTATAGTACACCCAGAAGTAAAGAAAGACTTTCTCGAATTTGTTCAGGCAAATCAGGCAGCTGATTTTATTATAAAGGAGTCAGCCATTCTATTTGAAAAGGGTTTGGATAGGGAATGTGACTTTACGATTCTTGTTACAGCACCAGAAGAAATAAGAATTGAGCGCGTAAAGAAGCGAGATAACACAACGGAAGACAGTATTCGACAGATTATAGCTAATCAATGGGATGACTTGAAGAAAAAGTCATTAAGCGATTATATTATTGAGAATATTGATATGAAATTGGTTAAAGAATGCGTAATTTCCATTGTTAATGACATTAAATTGAGAAAAAATTCAATTTAATTAGTTAATTTTATGTTAATCGTTATTATTGGTGTTTATTTTAATGTTAATTTTGAAAATCAATGAGTAAGTTTAGGTTTCGTTTATTAGTAGCTATTATGAGTTTTTCTCTGATAGGTATAATAATAGTTCAACTATATTGGATTGTAAGCTCATATAGAAATAATGATGAACAGTTTAAATATCATGTTCAACAGGTAATTGGAAATGTAGCAAATACAATTCAGCAAAATGAAGCGACTGAGTTCTATAAGTTTTACAATCAGTTAAAAGATAGTATTGGGACCGCTCCTAAACAAAGTGAACTAAAGCAGTATTTAATTGTCGAGAGAGACCCTGCTACCAATGAGGAGATATTTTACTCGAATTATTTAATAGCAGAGGACTATAATATAAAAAGTTCGCTCTTTGATAAGAAAGCTCCAGATTCAGTCAAGGTAAAGAATTTTATTTCTAAGAGAAAGACTGAGATTTATCGCGGTAATGGATTTGAGAGAAATGAGATAAATCAAAATTATCCTGATGAGGTTATTGAACAGACAGGTGGATTAGATTTATTAGACAAAGCGCAATTTGAAATTTATTTCAAAGATATTGTTGCTTTGCGAAGTGTAGATGAAAGAGTATCAAAAGATAATTTGCATGAACTACTGCAAAAGGAATTAAAGCAGTATGGTGTTAATGCTAAGTTTGAATTTGGTATTTATAATAAAGGATTGGCTACTAAGATTAAGTCAGATGAGTTTGAATACGAAGAAAACTCAACTTATGGTGTTCCAATCTTGAAAGATAATAGTGGGAAAAGTAAGTATCATTTGTACGTGTCTTTTCCAGAAAAAAGTAAATATTTGTTTTCTTCCTTAATTGGAATAACATTTTTATCAGTACTTTTTACAGTAGTTATTATAGCTGCGTATCTAAGTGCTATTGATCAGTTAATTAGACAGAAGCAAATTTCTGAAATAAAGACTGACTTTATCAATAATATGACGCATGAGTTTAAGACGCCTATTGCAACTATAAACTTAGCGTTAGATGCTATTAAGAATCCCAAGGTGATATCTGATCCAGAAAAAGTTGATCGATATCTAAAGATGATACGGGACGAGAATAAGCGAATGCATGCTCAAGTCGAGAATGTCTTGCGTATTTCGAAATTGGAAAAGCGCGATTACGATGTTGAGAAGGATAGAATGGATGTTCATGAAATTATTGAAAATGCTGTTGATCACGTTGCTTTGATTATACAAGATAGAGGCGGAGATATAAACTTGCATTTAGATGCTACTAGAACTGATGTCTTAGGTAATGATTTTCACTTTACCAGTGTGATCGTAAATATCTTAGACAATGCAATTAAGTACTCTAAAGAAAGACCTATAATCGATGTTTATACTGAGAACTATAGGGACTTTATCTTGATTAAAGTAAAAGATCAAGGAGTAGGGATGAGTAAAAATGCTCAAAAGCGTATATTTGACAGATTCTACAGAGAACATACGGGAGATTTACACGATGTTAAAGGTCATGGATTAGGTTTGGCCTATGTTCAACAAATTGTAGAAGTACACAATGCTCAAGTATATGTAGAGAGCGAAAAAGGAAAAGGAAGTACATTTATTATAAAAATGCCATTAATAAATTAATACATATAACATGGAAACAACAAACAACAAAAAGATTTTATTAGTAGAAGACGATCCTAATTTCGGAGCAATCTTGAAAGATTATTTAGCCATTAATGATTTCGAGGTTACATTAGCAAAGAATGGGATGGAAGGTTTTGAAAAGTTCAAAAGAGATACTTTTAACCTTTGTATTTTAGACGTTATGATGCCTTATAAAGACGGATTTACCTTAGCCAAAGAAATCCGTGATAAGAATAAGGAAATTCCAATTATCTTCTTAACTGCAAAGTCAATGAAAGAAGATGTATTGAAAGGTTATAAGGTTGGAGCAGACGATTATTTAAATAAGCCTTTTGATTCAGAAGTTTTACTGATGAAGATAAAAGCAATTATTCATAGAAAATCTTCAGAAGTTAAAACGGATAATACTAAGTTTGAATTTCAAATTGGTAAATTCCATTTGAATTCTAAATTAAGATTTTTAACTTTTGAGAATGATGAGCCAATCAAATTATCTCCAAAAGAGAATGAATTATTAAAAATGTTAGCTATCTACGAGAATGATTTAATGCCTCGTGAAGTAGCCTTAACAAAGATCTGGAGAGATGATAATTACTTTACTTCTCGTAGTATGGATGTTTACATCGCTAAGTTGAGAAAGTATTTAAAATTAGACGAGAGTGTTGAAATCTTAAACATTCACGGAGAAGGATTCAGATTAGTGGTTAAAGACAAAGAAGATCAAAAATAAGATTGAGTCGATATAAAAAAGGGACAATGTTTTAAACATTGTCCCTTTTTTTGTCTATCTAAATGATATTATTTTGCTTTTTTAGGGCTTATAATCTTGACATCTTGAAATGCTATGGCGCCTCTTACAATACTTAGTATAACATCATATAAGGCATTTATAATTTGTACTTTAAGCTCATTCTTGGTGTGTATTAAGCTAATTTCTCTTGCGGGTTTAGGGTCTTTAAATTGAACCAAATTAGCTTGATCATCTCTACTCAAGTTTATTGTATGTAGGTATGGAAGAAGGGTATAACCCAATCCTTCTTTAGATAGATTGATTAGCGTTTCGAAACTTCCACTTTCAAGTTTAAAACTCCTGTCCTCTGAGGCATTTGCATTTTTGCAAATATTGATGATTCCATCTCTAAAACAGTGGCCTTCTTGTAAGAGTAAGAGGTTTTTTAAGTCTAATTCTTCTGCAGTTATCTCTTTGTTTAGTCCTTGTTTAAACTGCGGAGGAATATATCCAACAAATGGTTCATAGTACAAGACTTTTTCAACGATATCACTATCTTGCAAAGGAGTTGCAACAATAGCAGCGTCTAAGTAACCATTTTTAAGCTTGTAGATAATTTCATCAGTAGTGTACTCTTCAACAATTAAGTGAACTTTACTGTATTTTGTAAAGAATGTTTTTAGGAACATAGGTAGCAATGTAGGGGCTACAGTAGGGATAATTCCTAATTTAAAGACTCCGCCAATAAAGCCTTTTTCCTGATCTATTAAATCTTTTATTCTGTCTGATTCATCTACAATTTTCTGAGCTTGTTTTATAATAATTTCTCCAATTGCAGTTAGTTGAATCGGCTTGCTACTTCTGTCAAATATTTGAACACCAAGCTCTTCTTCGAGCTTTTGTATTTGCATACTTAAGGTAGGTTGGGTTACAAATATTTTTTCGGCTGCAAGCGTAAAGTTTCGGTGCTCAGCAACAGCCAGAGCATATATTAATTGGGTAATTGTCATAAATAAACTATTCCTTATTTTGTTGTAAGTTAGTTAAAATAAGTGATATCTAATTGTCTGAATCTATTTTTTCTAATTCTTTAAAGTTCTTCATTAATTTTTTGATTAATAAACCATAAATCACTTTATAATACCCCCAAGTTAACAAGATGAAAAGAGCTGAAAAAACAGCCATTAATGCTAAAAAAACTATACTCTGTTTAAAGTTAATATTTGAATTTGTCCATGGAATATAGTTGATAGTTGCGAGAATAATAACTAATCCTATAATGATTAGATTGGTGTAGATATAGTAATTGACTGTCTTTTTGGTTTTTAATATTTGTGCAATGAGTTGTTTTGTTGAGGTTGCTACAGATATTTTGCGGTAATTGAAAAAGAACAATACAATAAATACGATAGAAGTCAATCCTGAGATATAATCTATGTAATCCACAAGAAAATATAAAGGTTTGCCCTTTAACTCTATTTCGTTTTGTTCTTTAAAAGAATATAGATAACTAAGTAGATTAAGCACAATAAATTCTATGATGCTAATCACGAAAATCCACATAACTATAGACGATGACTTCTTGTGAATCATCTTCTGTATCTCTTCTTTTGAAATCTTAGGAAAATCCTTTTGCTGATTCCAGTGTTTTTTAAGTAAATCTAACTCCTGCATGATATCTAACGTATTACTATGGATTTAATAGCTGTTTTAGTTTTGTTTTAATTCGATTCATTTTAACCCTTGCATTTATACTTGATATACCAAGTGTTTCTGCTATTTCATCATAATTTTTATCTTCTAAATAAAGAAAGACAAGGGCTTTTTCGATGTCATTTAATTCTTGTAGGGCTTTGTACATTGCTTTAAGCTGTTCTTCTTCCTCTTCGTTGTACTCTGTGTATTCAAATTTGTGGATACTAAAGTCAATAGAAGTAGTGTCTATTGATCGCTTCTTCTTACGATATAAAGAGATTGCCGTATTTAATGCGATTCGGTAAGCCCAGGTAGTGAATTTAGCATCTCCTCTAAACTTAGGATAGGCATTCCATAGTTGAATGGAGATTTCTTGAAAAAGATCTTTATGAGAAGCCTCGTCGACTGTATATAATCGACATACTTTATGGATAAGGTTTTGATTGTTATCCAATAAGGTTATAAATTCAGGCTCCAGATGTTTATTCATATCTAATGTGTCGCACAACTTATATTATTGTTACAAATAATATGATTAATATTTCTTTAAAGATATATCTTCGCAAATATATATTATAATATGCTTAGATTAAAAGAATTTGACCTGTCGGATATTCCGACAATGATTAAATGGGGGTTTTCGAAAGAAGAGTTGTTTCAATTTGCAGGTGATGCCTTTTCTTATCCATTGCGAGAAGAAGAAGTCATTAGTTTTATGAAGAAAGAAGGTTCTTCTTTTTTTGCAATACAAGAGATCGTTAGTAATACAGTGATAGGTGTAGGTGAAGTAGTCTTAGAGCCATATAATACTTGTAAGTTAGCAAGAATTGTAATTGGAGATACAGCGTTTAGAGGAAAAGGTTATGGACAAGAAATGATTGTTTTATTGACAGATTATTGCTTGCAAGAGCTACAGGCAACGAAAGTTTATCTGAATGTGTTTGATTGGAATATTGGAGCTATAAAATGTTACGAAAAAGTAGGATATCAGTTCACTGAAAAAAGTAGAGAGTTCAAGGTTAATGAAGAACTTGTTTGGATTTCAAGGGAAATGGTTTATGTCCAAGACTAAAATAAGAAAAGTCTGCTATTGCAGACCTTTCTTATTTTAGATATGATTTTATTACATCTTCTATTGATGGTTCTAAGTGGTTAATATCGACTACTACACCATCTTTATCGATAATAAATGCTGTAGGTATTGTTCGAACCCCATATTTAATTTGCAAGGTTGCAGGATCTGATATGTGTGTCCAATCCAACTTCTCGTCTTGTATTGTTTTTCTAAGTTCCTCATTGTCTTCGTCTAAAGCAATACTGATGATTTTGAGTCCTTCTCCTTTGTATTTTTGGAATAATTCAGAGATAAATGGAGTTGTTTCTTTACAAGATGGACACCAAGGAGCCCAAAAGTGAAGTATAGTGACCTTGCCTAAGTTTTGAAGTAATGTAATTCTATTTTGTTGTAAGTCTACCGCTTCAAAATCAGGAGCATATTCACCTACTTTAATTTTTGTTTCATTAGTTTTATCAATCATTCTCTTTACTGCCTGACCAATATTTGTCTCTTGTAATTCTTTGCTTAGTTGCGCATAGTTGTAATAAGCTTCTTCACGAGAGATATTGTCGTTGTCGAGTCTTTGGTAAAGGACAACAAGCGATGTAAAGCTATTTGGTTTATTTGCTGATTGATCAAGGATTACGTCCGAAACCTTTTTTATCAAAGTATTAAATTCTGCAGAAATATCGTCAATGGTTTTACCATCGTTTTCTTGCACTGCATTTTCAAGAATGGGTTGATTTATATCCTTAAAACGGGTTAACTCTAATTGACTTTCGCGAACTTTCTGAGTGAACTGATCTAATTCATCGTTGTTCTTTGTACCAGTAATAGATGAGGTATTGATGTTCTGTGGAGTATTATAAGCCTTGATATGACCTTGTTCTAAAATGAAAGCATCATTTATATCATCTGTTGTTAAAATAGCATAAGAAGGCGCTGTAATCGTACCTTTAAAACTATAGGTGTTGTTTTTAATCTGTGTTGAGTCAGTTTTTACAAAATCATTCTTTATGGGATCTAATATTGATAAATAGATATAACTTCCATTCGTTTGTTGAAGTGTTGATCCTGTGATTGTATATGGGTGCTTTTTTGAAGAAAAGCTCATAGTTAGAAATGCGATTCCTAATAATAGGGCAGATTTACGTAACATAATTTTTAATTCTTTTAAGCTAAAGGTATAATAAATGTTCTTAAGGTAAATGGTTATTTAGTTATTTTTATGTTTTCACGACAAAAGAGTTGTGCAGTTAGAAACAATACATCACTAAGACTATAAAGAAGAATAATGGCCGTTTACAAATAAAAAAGAGGCTTCATATGCTTATGAAGCCTCTTTCGAAGTTGTTTATTATTTTAATAACTCAGCAACTTTTGCTTTAAGTTTATCTCCTCTTAAATTTTTTGCAATTACTACGCCATTTTCGTCTAATAAGAATGTCGCAGGAATACCTCTTACCTCATATTCTTTTGCGATTGGTTCTTTCCAATAAGCGAGGTTTGAAATGTGATTCCAAGTCAATTGGTCTTTGTTGATTGCCTCAACCCAATTCTCTTTTGTTTGATCTAAAGAAACCCCTATGATGTTCAATCCTTTTTCGTGATATTCATTGTAAAGTTTTACAACGTTTGGGTTCTCAATACGACAAGGCTCACACCAAGAAGCCCAGAAATCAATTAGAGTAACTTTACCTAAAACATCTTCTAATGCTAATTCTTTTCCATCAGGAGTCAGTGCTTTGAAGTTAGGTGCTTTACTTCCAATTTTTACTGCAGGCTCAGGTAATTTAGATATGTACTCATTAAGAGCTTTACCAATAGTTGTTGTTTTTAAATCTAAAGAAAAGCTATCAAATATTGGTTCAATCTCATCTTTCGAATAGTAACCATTATGAGTATATTCATTATAAGTGATCAATGTAGCAATAGAAGAGCGATTAGTTTCGATATAGTTTTCATACCAATCTGCATAAGCTCCAGTTAATTTGCGATCTTGATTCTTGATTTCTTCTATAACTGCAGTATTGTTCTCTTGTTTTGCTTTGATATAAGCTTCTTCATTTTGCGCTCTGAAATCAACAATAGGTTTTGTCAATTCATCTTTCTTTGCGATAAAGCTATAATATTCGTCATTGTATTTAGTTCCGCTGACAAGATTTTTTTCTTTCGAATGTTCTACTTTTATCTTGTTATTATCTTCAAGAATAAAAGGAATTCTACCAGGGTTTTCACCAATGTGAATAAAGGCTTGGTCAATTGCGTTTGTAGTTGCTCCTTTGAATACAAAAGAATTGTCTTTTACAACTGTAGAATCAATAGCAAAAAATTGGTTATTGTCTAAGTTTAACTTTTCAAGATATACTACAGTACCTTCTTCAACGTCTTCTGTTGATCCTGTAATTTGATATCCACTTTGCCCACATGCTGTTACTAAAGCAGCAAATGACAATAGTCCTATGATCTTTTTCATGTATATGTTTTTATAACTGTTATAACAAATATAGGTAAAAATAGTTGTTATATTTTGATGATTAGTAGGTGATATGTTGTAAATACCATAAATAGGGTAGTTTATTTATGATATTTCTTAATGTATAAATGAAAAGTAAAAGAAAATAATAAACCATCCAATCGTTAGACAAAGCCCGCCTATAGGAGTTATTGGACCTAATATTTTGATTTTTTTACCAAAAGTAGAACTTAACGTCAGTCCATATATACTAAATGAGAACAATATGGTCCCAATTATAATGATGTTAGCAGCGTGTGCTAACTGGTCTGCTTTAGGCATGAATGCCATTGCTACAAGTAATATTGCATGATACATCTGGTATTTTACGCCTGTTTCGAAACTCGTAAGTGAATCAGATTTCATATATTTTTTCAAAGCATGCGCACCAAATGCACCAAAGATAATGGCAAGTCCGCCAAATAAACTTCCTGCTATTAAAGGGGTAATATTGTTTATCATATGTTGTTTTAATTTAAGGTTAACTGTCCTAATATTTCTTCTGACATGAAAGGGCCACCTGGATAACGTGCTGTATAGTCAAGATTAAGCCAGATTTGTCCTCTCTCATCAATGTGGTAATAGATTTCTCTTCCTTTTGTTTCTTCTCTGAACAAAACTTCTTTGATTAAGTATATTGCTTGTTCTAAATCCGCTTTGTTGTGAATCAACATCTCAGGGTACATATGTCCTTTTGTATGGATTAACCGTGGTGTACCACCGATAGCTCTAATACAAGCAGCCATTAATACGGAATAATCGTCGCAGTCACCCGAAAAGTGAATTAATGATTCTGATGCTGTCGCGATATATTCTCTTCCCTTTGGATCATTAACGTAGTTCCATCGCGTTCGGATCTCTTTAAAGATAGCAAGGGACTGGATTAACTGTCGGCTTTCGTAGTAGCCTTTTGTTCTTGTAAAGTGTTTGGTCGTAGCTAATAAGGCAAAATTCCTTACCTGTGGGTTGTCGAACTCAATAGCTCTAATGATTTTGTTCTTATTTGGAAACGGCAATAGCTTAGAGATAATAATATCTTGTGGAGCCGGAGCTTCAGACATATTGTAAACCATTGCCCTGTAGTCCTCATAAACTTCATAATAGCCATATCCTCCTTTTATCGTTGTCCACGTAAGTATTCCAAGATAACAAAAGAGTATTATAAGCAAAAGGGTCTTTAGTTTTTGCAATAAAAATTGAAGTATAGCTACAATGAGGATAAAAAGTAAAATACGATCCAGTTGAAAAGGCCATTCAGGGTCTACTATATTGTGGTGTAAGATAATAAAGATAGGTACCGTAATCAGAATATTCAGTAATAAAATGATGATAGAATCCCAAGGTTTTGGAATTCTAATATAAGTGTACCATTTTTTTTTACCTCTATTATCTGTGTTCATCGTTTAAAACTGGGATATTTAAGCCACTTAGAGTATTATGTGTTTATATTCTTTTAGCGTTTCTATCTGACCTAACTCTTGCAATTGATTTTGAATTTTGTCAAAGTGTTTTTGTGATAATTGTCTTTGAGACCAACGTGTTAGTGTTAACCAGTTTTGTATATCCTCAAGTTTTTGGTTGTATTTACTTGCTAATGTTCTATCGATACTTGGGATCTTTTTAAACTCTGCAGTTGTTGTATTTACAACTTCCAATATATGCTTAACCAAGGACTTGTTTTCCGAGACAAACTTATTAGTACCAACGATGACAAATGACGGCCAAGGAGTTGGACATTCACCTATTCTGCGAAAGATCTGCTTATCAACGATAGGTTGAGTCATGAATCTTTCCCACATAAAGTAGTCAGCTTCTCCATCTGTCAAAGCGTTTATTGCTCCTTCAAGTGTATTAACTACTACAAACTGTAGTGAACTGATGTCCCAATTCATTGACTTAGCGTGTACAATAGCCATAAGGTGTGAACCAGATCCATATCTACTGATTGCAATTTTCTTATTCTCTAATTCGCCGATTGATTGGATAGGAGAACTGTTTGCTACGTGTATTCCCCAAATTAAAGGAGAAGATACATATTCCTGTACGATTGTTGTCTGATTGCCATTGGATATATCCTTGATTATTCCTTCAGATAATATAACGGCAAGATCTGCTTCTTCATTGCGTAGTAATTGACACATTTTTCCAGTTCCTTCTGGTATATCTTCCCACTGTAGGTCTATTCCAATCTCATTGAATTCTCCATTTTCAATACAAAGGTGCCATGGTAAATTAAAATGTTCGGGAACCCCTATAATCTTAACTTTTTTCATTTTTAAATTGTATACATTTTCATGCTAATATACTAAAAATGCAAATTCTGTTAGTTATCTAATTATGGGTTTATTCTAAATAAAAAAACTCTACTTGATTAAGTAGAGTTTTTAATAGTTTAGGATTTCATAGATCCTGTATTTTTAAATCTTATGTGGAATTTATAAGCTTCTTCAAGGATATGTGGGGTATGACCACCTACTTCTTTTACAGCTCTATCGAAATAATCTCTTAACTCATCTCTGTAGTCAGGATGAGCACAGTTTTCTATGATTACTTCAGCTCTTTCGCGTGGAGATAGACCTCTCAAGTCTGCTAAACCAATATCAGTAACAAGAATATCTACATCGTGTTCTGTGTGGTCTACATGGGACACCATTGGCAAAACGTGTGATATCACATTATTATCCTTAGATGCTGCTTGTGTAACAAAGATACTTAGGTAGGCATTTCGAGCAAAGTCTCCAGAACCTCCAATACCATTCATCATTTTATTACCTCCAATATGTGTTGAATTTACGTTTCCGTAGATGTCAAACTCAATAGCAGTGTTGATAGCGATAATTCCCAATCTTCGGATTACCTCTGGGGCATTACTAATGTTTTGTGGTCTTAGAACTAATTTATCTTTGTATTGGTCGAAGTTCTCAAGCAATCTGTTGTAGCATTCTTCAGTAACAGTAATTGAAGAACCAGATGCGAAAGTCATCTTACCAGCATCGATTAAGTCAAATGTACTGTCTTGCAATACTTCTGAATACATCGTAAGGTTCTCGAAAGGGCCGTGTTTAAATCCGGTTAAAACAGCGTTTGCAACTTTTCCAATACCTGCTTGTAAGGGAAGTAACGCATAGGTTAATTTACCTTTTTTAACTTCTTCTTCAAAGAAGTTTAATAGGTGTTGAGATATAGCTGATGTCTTGTGATCAGGTTCCGGAAGCAGGGCAGGGGTATCTTCTATACTTGAAAATACAACTCCTACTACATTCTCAGGATTCAAGCGAATGAAAGACTCACCGATTTTATCTTCAACTGTATGAATAGGGATAATCTCGCGTCTTGGTTGTTTTTTTGGTACACAGTTGTCGTGGATACCTTCTATGCTCAATGGAATAGCTGTGTTAACTTCAATGATTATTTTTTTGGCAACACTGGCAAAGTAAGCTGAGTTTCCTATAGAAGTTGTAGGAATAATAAAACCTTCCTCATTAATATAGGTAGCTTCAATAATAGCTATCTCTACTTGAGGTATGTGTTTTTCTTGTAATTGTTCTATTGTTTCACTTAAGTGTTGATCGATATACTTTACTTGACCACTATTAATTGTTTTTCTTAGAACTGCATCTGCTTGGAAAGGCATACGGCGTATAAGTGCATTGTTAGTAGCTAAGTCTGCATCGGTTGTTTGTCCTAAGGAAGCTCCAGTGATTAGTGTGATAGCAACATTCTCTTTTGCAGCGCGTTGTGCAAATGCTGGTAAAACTGATTTACTATCTCCTGCTTTAGTGAAGCCACTTGCTCCAACTACGGCTTGATCATGAATTAAAAGAGCTGCTTGTTCTGCAGTAATTATTCGTTCTCTATAGGGAGCATATTTAATACGCTCTATTCTCGAGTCTTCTTTCGTCATTTCAAATAAAAATTTTAAGCTCTTAAATTTAATAATATTATTTATTATTTATCAAATAAAATGCCATTCAGGTAGATTAATGCTTTACTTTAAATCTATTAGTATAAAGTATATAACTATTGTGAAATAATTTAAGAAATAAAAAGTAAAATAAAGGTTTTAATTCTTTTTGTTGCTTTTAATGTAATTAGCTTTTGTTGAAAAAGTTGATAATACTGCAAAAAGCAACTTATTTAAGTAGAATATGTTTTGTTTTATTGAATGAACATGGATATAAAGTACACTAAATAATAATAATTTCTTAATATAGATACAACTCAGGTTTGATCGCTTTTATGTATGCAAGTTGAATCATAATTATATTGATTTGCTTGAAGTATTCGTCTAAGTGTTTACTGTCTATCAGTATTTAAACGAGTTTGTCGAACTGTGATTTGACTTTTGTACTTTATTTGAACTTTACTTTGAGTGAAAGTTAAAGCGATGAGCTGTTTTATCACTTTAATAAGGTCGGATGTGGATATTTATGTAGCATCTAAACAATCAGTAAAGCAGGAAAGAGAAAGATATCAGTTCTAAACTATGATTGGTAACACTAAGGAACGCAGGGTGGTCCTTCTTGATTACTCCTTATCTCACTTAAGTATTTAGCATATAGAAAAATCGGAGGAGAAACCCCTTGTTGCCTGGGGGAGAAGGATAATCAAAGGAGTTATTCTCTCTCAATACTATACATTTTTAAAGAATAGTAGAATAGAAAGACCTTTATAGATCTTTGTTTAAGTGATAAATCAAAGCAGTCTTGCTTGGGCTTTCTTTGGGGTTTCTAGGCGATTGCTAGGGGTTTTGTTCGGAAAACACGCCTTTTCAGCAGGAAAACCGCAAGGAAGGTGCAAGAAAACCGCAAGAAAGCCCAAGGAAAGTGTTTTCATTTCTCCTAATTGATGACTTTATATGGTATACGAAATTTTAGCTATTAACAGCAAGATATTGAGCAGTTATCAGAACCTTTCTAAGGGTTGAGTCAGGTTGAATTAGTTGCACCCCTCCTGAGAAAGGTAAATCATCATCAAATAGCTAAAGCAATAGTCATGAGTAAACTTACGCTAAGTTTCAAGGGTAGATAAAAGATAACTTTTTCAAACCACTATAAAGCATGATTTTGGAGCTATACATTAGATAATGAACATATTTAGTTAGGCTATTGTTTGATTTTCAAGTTAAAGAAGTAGCTTCTTTCATCTTAGCTATAGTGATATAATAGGGGGAATGCCTGTCCTTCTCAGATTGACTAAACTTTAGGTGGAGTTTCCCATTTTTGAGATAGACTCTTTCTTTTGAGTATGGAATTAAAAGGCATAAAAAAAGGTAGTATAAAAATATACTACCTTTTCATATCATTAAATTACTTCTTTTTTTATTTTATTGTGCACTTAATTTATCTAATGTGTACACAATCAATTTATCAACAGCAGCATATGGATCTTCAGAGAAAGTACCATTAGCTCTATTAGCGATAATTGTATTTAGAGATACTGCATGGTGACCTAATAATTTACAAAGGCCATAAATAGCAGATGTTTCCATTTCAAAATTAGTCACTCTATGACCTCCAAATTTGAAGTTGTCAATTTTGTGATTTAATTCAGGATCTTGAATAGCAAGTCTTAATACACGTCCTTGTGGACCATAAAAACCACCAGCAGTACCTGTGATGCCTTTAAATGTTTTGTCACTTTCTAATTTAGCTTCCAGTTCAGGACTATTTTGTACAAAATAAGGGCGTCCTTTTCTCAAATCCCAATTAGTATGTTTGATAAATGCATCCTCTAAGTCTGTATCGATCACTTTGTCAATTACGTAAGAACGCATTAAGTTGTCTAAACCAAGACCATATTGTGATAAAACAAAACTGTTTACAGGAATATCAGCTTGTAAAGAACCCGAAGTACCAATACGCACAATATTAACCGATGTCAAATCTTTCTTGATTTCTCTTGTATTTAGGTCGATATTGAATAAAGCGTCAATTTCATTGATAGCGATGTCAATATTATCAGGACCAATACCTGTAGAGATCACTGTAATTCTTTTCCCTTTATAGGTTCCAGTACAAGTTTTGAACTCTCTTTTTTGAGTTTCAACCTCTATTTTATCGAAGTGTTTTGAAATTCGATCAACGCGGTTTTGGTCACCTACGAAGATGATGTCTTTTGCAACATGCTCAGGTCTTAAATTTAAGTGGTAGATACTACCATCAGGATTTAAAATTAGCTCAGAATCTTTTATTTTCATAATATTCAAAATTTATTTATCCACCTACACGTTTTACTTTGTAGCCTTCTTTTGTTAAATATTCCATTATTTTATCTCTAAAGTTTCCTTGGATGATTATTTCACCTTCTTTAGCACTTCCTCCTACACCACATAGTGTTTTTAGTTTTTTTGCTAATGCTTTTAAATCATCTTCGGTTCCTTCAAAACCTTTTATAATCGTGGCTATTTTACCGCCTCGATTCTTTTTGTCCAAACGAGCTTCCAGTTTTTGAAGATGAGGGGCAGGTGTTTCGAAATCTTCATTGGTATTGAAATCGAAATTCTCATTTGTAGAGAAAACAAAACCTCCTAAATCTTCAAAGCTATTTGTTTTTTTTGCCATATTGTTGTTTGCTGAATTGTGTTTAAATTATAAACGCTCTTTTCAAAGTTACGAAAAATGTATTTGCTTAAAAAGCGATTATTACTTAAAGAAGATATATTTTATTTGAAAATTATAAGATTGATTATTGTATATACAATAGGATTTCTTAAAAAGCGTAAAACTACTTGAATAAAATAAGATAAAAAGGACAATTGCTTGTAGTCGAATAAATTATATACTTATTTCTACTAATAGCAATAGGCTCATTTGGAGCGATGTGCTATAAACAAAAAAGGTTAGCATTTGCTAACCTTTTTGAATATGCTTCTTGTTGAATTATTTTATTAATCCAAGTTCTACTAATCGTTGGTGTAAAAATTCTCCAGCAGTAATATCTTCAAATTGTTTTGGATTGTTTTCGTCAATACAATTTTCCAAACAGTTCAAAGGCATTGTGCTAACAGGGTGCATAAAGAAAGGAATAGAGTATCGAGAAGTACTCCACATTTCTCTTGGAGGGTTTACCACTTGGTGAATAGTCGATTTTAATCTGTTGTTAGAATGTCTAGATAACATGTCCCCTACATTGATTACCAACTCGTCTTCTCCAGCGATTGCATCAATCCACTCTCCATTGTGGTTTTGAACCTGTAAACCTTTTCCTTGAGCGCCCATTAAAAGTGTAATAAGGTTAATGTCACCATGTGCTGCCGCTCTTACTGCATTATTTGGTTCAGATGTGATAGGAGGGTAATGGATAGGGCGTAGAATGCTATTTCCATTTTTTACATAATTGTCAAAATAGAACTCATCAAGTCCTAAGAAAAGCGATAAAGCTCTTAGAACGTAAACTCCTGTTTTTTCCAACATTTTGTAGGTTTCTTTTCCAACTGCATTAAAGTGTGCCAATTCATTGACAGTTACGTTTGCAGGATAAGAAGCTTCTAATTCAGGATTGTCTTCTACGTATTGACCAAAATGCCAAAACTCTTTCAAGTCTCCTTCAGAGCGTCCTTTAGCACTTTCTTTACCGAAAGCGACATACCCTCTTTGACCGCCAATACCTGGAACTTCGTACTTTTGCTTCGTTTCTAATGGTAGGTTAAAAAAATTGCGCACCTCTTGGTAAAGATTCTCTACTAATTGATCATCTAAGAAGTGTCCTTTTAATGCTACGAATCCAATTTCTTCGTAGGCTTTTCCGATTTCATTTACAAACTTTTGTTTACGTACCGGGTCATCCGATAGGAAATCACGTAAGTCAACACTAGGAATGTTTTGCATTTTCTAAGTTGTTATTTAAGCTTACTTGAGTTATTTCGGGCAAATGTAATTTTTTTTTCAACAAATTAGTGTTAATAAGTATAAAAGTGATTAAAGCTGTTTTTTAGGTGTTTTAGGTATATTTTTAATACGCTTTGTTTTTATTATATATAAGGAGGGAAAATAGGTTGTATTTGAGTTTAATTATTGTTTTTTAAGAATTATTAATAATTTTATTTTTTTGATAAAATGAGTGTTATGAGTTTAGAAATATCCTTAAGAAAGGAGGGAGATAACTGTGTTAGACTGTGGTTTATTGTTTCTTGAGACTATTACATCGATATATACTGGGGAAAAGTAATGTTTTGTGAGTAGAGGTATGCCTGAAAATAATCGATAAGTATGTAAAAGTTGAATAAAAGGTTGTGAAACAGCCTATCTTTAAAGATTGATAAAATAAATGTTAAAATTGGTAGTTGGTTGTAAAGGGTTGATTATTAATATTTTGGTTTTTAAGTGATACGCGTAAATTGTATTCTAATAGAGATATCATTTGGAAAATATACTATTATATAAGGATATATTTTAAAGTGACACGTATTTTATACATTATTTTTTATAAATTAGAACAATTAATGTAATAAGTATAACACTATGAAACTACCAATTGAATTAAAAACAAATGAGTTTGTTGTTTTGGTTACAGTAGATATAGATCCAAAATATACTATTAGTAACTTAGAGCAGTTTTACAGCAGTTTGCCAAAGAGTTTTAAGCCAATTTTTAAAAAGTCTGTAGGTTCAACACTGCGAGTATATTGTGTGTGTGACAATGAAGATGATTTCATGTTCTGTTTAAGACAAACTGGTTATAAAACTACTTTATTGTAGTTTTGTAACCAAAGTATTATTATGAGTAAAAAAGAAGTAAAAGGACAAAAGACAAATGCGCTTCGGATATTAGACAGTAAGAAGATACATTATGATGTTTGCGAATACGATGTTTCAGATGGCTTGATAGATGGTATCTCTGTATGCGAAAAATTAGGTCTCTCTCCTCATGAGTCATATAAAACTTTAGTAGCGAGTGGTAAGGGAAATACTTTTTATGTGTTTGTCGTGCCGATTGAAGCTGAGTTAGATTTAAAGAAAGCTGCTGCACTCTGTGGAGAGAAGAAGATTGAATTAGTTGCAGTAAAAGATATATTGAACATTACGGGATACATTAGAGGAGGGTGTTCTCCTATTGGGATGAAAAAAAATTATGCCACATTTGTAGATGAGCAGGTAAAGGACTTAGAGAAAGTATATGTCAGTGGCGGTCGAAAAGGACTGACAATTGGAATAGATCCAATGCTGTTAGTAAAAGAAGTAGAGGCTCAATTAGGAGATTTGAGTAAGTAAATAGCGTATTATATAAAGTACAAAAAGCCATAGGAATTAACCTATGGCTTTTTTTGTGGTGTTTTTTCATTTTCAATATTATATTTTTTACTTATTATGTAATAATTAACTTTTTTTAAGCCTTTTTTTATGTCTTTTAGCATAATTTGTTGAATATGTTTAAATGCTGTGGTTGTTTATTTATAGTTAAAATGTTTTAAAATGATTATTTCTCTTAATTAAGATAAATTATTTTGATTTTTGTCTGTTATTAAGTGTATTTTTTTAATAAATCAATAATATTAACAAAAAGCATTTATAATGATTGTTTTTTTTAATTTTGTAGTGTAAACGAAAACAGAATTCTGTGAAGAGTTTGTAAAAAAATATTGTTATGATTTTTTTAGAGTTTTCAAAGTATAATGTAAAATCAAAATAAACATGAAAAAAAGAATTACTACTTTATTCTTACTTGCTTTAGGTGTTTCTTCTATTGCGCAAGCGCAAACAGATATACCAGGAGTAGGTATTGGAAATCCACTTCCATCGCAATCAGCGATGTTAGATGTTGCCTCAACTAACAAAGGGGTATTGATACCAAGAATTGAACTAACAGATTTAAACACCTTTGGATTAGCTGGTAACACTAAGGATGAAGGTATGCTTATCTATAACGCTACTGAAGTAAAGGATGCTAGTAATGTTGTAACAATAGGTATAGGTTTTTACTATTGGACTAACAAACCTACTGGTCAATGGGAAAAAGTAACTTCTCAATCTGTTGTTAACACTTTGAGTGATCGTATTAAAGTTGTTGAGAATGCAACAGGATCTGGAGAAAATGGTGGAGGAACAGTTGTATATGTTCCTGGTGAGGATGGGAAACCTGGTAAACTTGTTATTATTGATAAAACTACCGGGACTTCTGAAATTCCATTAGATGAGCTTTTATTAGGTAATGAAACCGAAACATTCTTTAAAGTTGTAGAAGTAGAGGAAGAAGTTGACAATGTGAAGAAAACATTTAAAAAATTACATTACTTTGGTGAGGAAGCTATTTCTAAATGGATATTAAAAGATCCGAAAAATAACAAAAGAGAAGATGCGCAGACTAAAATGACTGTAACAGATGATAAAGTAGCTGTTATTGATATTAGTTCTGTGGTGTTTTGACCCCTATAAACCTAGAGTATTTTTAAATTTTTAAAGTATAATGTTTTAGGCTACTTTTTCTCTGCTACAAATCAAGTGTTTGTCCTTTTCCCATTTCTCCATTGGAGTGATTTTTCCAAGCAAGCCATGTAGTCTTTTGTTATTATAAAATACTACGTACTTCTTTAATATTTGTTCTATTTGTCCAAAAGTAAAGTATTCAAATTTAGTAAAAACCTCTCTTTTTAAAGTACCGTGATAGGCTTCTATGTGAGCATTTTCCTCTGGTGTTGCTACGTGTGTAAATTCTTGTGATACACCTACTAAGGAAAGATATTCTCTTACATTCTTGGCAATAAATTGACTACCATTATCCGATCTAATAACCACATTTTTAGGGTAATCTAACTCTTCAAAAAGCCCTGACAATAATTCTATTACCTGCTTCTGCTTAATATTAAAGCTGAAGTAGTCTTTTAATATTCTACGACTGTGTACATCAATTACAGAAAGTAAATAAGCATTTTTACCTTTTTGTGGTATCCATACCATCTTAATATCCATTTCAATACACTCTAAGGTCTCGTAGTCTTTACTTTACGATGCTTAACGTACTTCTTATCCGAATGATCTCTAGTTATACGAGTTTGTAAAAGCTTGGCGTTTTTCATGATACGATATACTTTTTTATGGTTAATGGTGTACCCTTCGCGTTTAAGATACTCGCTCATCATACGGTAGCCACAATCCATAAAATCACCCCTTAAAAGCTCTTTAATTGACTCTACAACAGTTTGTTCATTAACCCAACCTTGGGTTTTATGATAGGTTAATAAAGTAGCTTTATTACCTTTTGACTTGCCAGAACCCTTGAAGTAGTACGTGCTTTCACTTAAGCCAACCCAATGTATTAGTTTTAGCTTTACTTTTTTGATATTTACTATAAAAGTATTCTACCAGATCTTTTTTGGATCGGATGTCCCAAACTTTTTTTTAGAAGTTCACGTTGAACTTCTAATTCTATTTCTTTATCACTTAGTAGTTTACGGAGAATCTTATTCTCTTCTTCTGCTTTTTAAGTTCTTTTGATTTGTCAGAAACAGCAGGTCTTAATCCTGATTCTCCTTGAGAATCGAATTTCTTCTTCCATGAGTAGAAAGTACCTGTACTTAAACTGTGTTTACGACAAGTTTCTATTACCCCCATTTTCTTCTGCTTCTTCTAAAATTGATAGCTTCTCAGATAAGCTCCATTTCTTGTATTTCATAAGTCCAAAGTTATGTAATTAATTTACTAGTTTCACTCCAGCTTATTTAGGGGCTAAGATATGTGGTTAGTTCTAATTTTGAGAGAATTGTTGAAGATAATAAAAAAGTAATTTCTGAGACAATTAATAAATTAGACGGTAGTGTATCTATCAAGGATGCTGGAGATGGAAAAGGGTACTACTTTGAAGTTAAAAAATTAGATGCAGCTGGTGATCCATTACCTTCTGAAATTATCTACTTTAATTCAATGGAGACTAAAACTTCATTTGAAAAAACTATCGGAAATGATACGGAAGCAATAGTAAAGGATGCTAAAGTAGCACCGACTGAAGATGAATTAAAAGCTAAAGGATCAGTTGTTTATAAGTTCTTAGGAGAAGAGAAAGATGCTGCTGGAAATCCAATTCCGTATT